>NZ_CP036533.1:4145000-6545000 GCF_024585265.1 Bradyrhizobium sp. WBAH42 | reverse complement strand
CCTTGAAGCCGATCTTCCTCACCGGCAAGGACATGGTGCAGTTCCTCGAGGAGGACGATGCGCTGAACAAGTCGCTGATGACGGAAGCCGGTTTCGTCGCGAAGTAGCCGGTTTCCTTCACCTCGCCCCGCTTGCGGGGAAAGGTCGGATCGTATCGAAGATGCGATCCGGGTGAGGGGACTCTCCTCGAGTCCGACTTTCACCGTCTGCGCGGAGACTCCCCCTCACCCCAACCCTCTCAGCGCGAGCGAAGCTCGTCGCAGCCCCGCAAGCGGGAGAGGGGATTGGCCACAGCGTTGTTGTTTCAGCATGTCCCAAACCGATATCGAAATCGTCGTCGAGGATCCCACCGCGCCCGAAGACGATTCCCCTTCCGTCGTCTCGTCCGGCACGATCGAGATTGTCGTCTGCCTCTTGCTGCTCGCGCTCGCGGTCACGCTCGGCTACGACAATTGGTGCACCGGCGCATCCTGGGATGCGACCGGGCCCGAGCCCGGCTATTTCCCGTTCTATCTGTCCGTCATTCTCGCCGGCGGCAGCCTCTACGGGCTGATCGCGGCGCTGCTGGCGCGGCGCGCCTCGTCGGGGACTTTCGTCACGCGCGCGCAAGGCCGCCGCGTGCTGGCGGTGTTCGTGCCGACGCTGCTGTTCTGCCTGGCGACCCAGTTCCTCGGCCTCTATGTCGCGAGCTTTCTCCTGATCGCAGGCTTCATGCGGCTCGTCGGAAAGATCGCGCTGTGGAAGGCGCTGCTCACCGCGTTCGCGTTCACGGCGCTCATGTTCGTCACCTTCGACGTCGCCTTCGACGTCATCATGCCGAAGGGGCCGCTCGAAGCGGCCCTCGGCCGCTAGGGGCGCCGCGCGATGGAAGCTCTCGGTCTCCTGCTCCACGGCTTTGCAGTCCTGCTGACGTGGAAGACGCTCGTGCTGATGATGGTCGGGCTGGTGCTCGGCATCTTCGTCGGCGTGCTGCCCGGGCTCGGCGGCCCCAACGGCGTTGCGATCCTGTTGCCGCTCACCTTCACGATGGACCCGACCTCGGCCATCGTGATGCTGTCCTGCATCTATTGGGGCGCCTTGTTCGGCGGCGCGATCACCTCGATCCTGTTCAACATCCCGGGCGAAGCCTGGTCGGTCGCGACCACTTTCGACGGCTATCCGATGGCGCAGCAGGGCAGGGCGGCGGAGGCGCTGACAGCGGCGTTCACCTCCTCCTTCGTCGGCTCGCTGGTCGCGGTGCTGCTGATCACCTTCCTCGCGCCGATGATCTCGTCCTTTGCGCTGAAATTCGGCCCGCCCGAGTTCTTCGCGGTCTATCTCCTGACCTTCTGCTCCTTCGTCGGCCTCGGGCGCGAGGCCAAGCACAAGACCGTCATCTCGATGTCGCTGGGGCTGCTGCTCGCCGGCATCGGCATGGATACGGTCTCCGGCAGTCTGCGCATGACCTTCGGCTCGCCGGAACTCTTGCGCGGCATCAACTTCCTGGTCGCCGTCATCGGCCTGTTTGGCATCAGCGAGATCCTGCTGACGATGGAGGAGCGCCTTGCGCTGCGCGGACATGCAGCTAGCATCTCGCTGCGCGTGGTGCTCGGCGTCTGGAAGGACCTGCCGCAATACTGGGTGACGCTGCTGCGCTCCTCCTTCATCGGCTGCTGGCTCGGCATCACCCCGGGCGGTGCGATCGCGGCCTCCTTCATGGGCTACAATCTGGCAAAACGCTTCGCCAAGGAGCCCGAGGGTTTTGGCAAGGGACGCATCGAGGGCGTGTTCGCGCCGGAGACGGCGGCGCATGCCTCCGGCACCTCGGCGCTGCTGCCGATGCTGGCGCTCGGCATTCCCGGCTCGGGCACCGCCGCGATTCTGCTCGGCGGATTGATGGTGTGGGGGCTCAATCCGGGGCCGCTGCTGTTCGTCGAGCACAAGGACTTCGTCTGGGGGCTGATCGCCTCGATGTATCTCGGCAACGTCGTCGGCCTCGTGCTGGTGCTGACGACGGTTCCGATCTTCGCCTCGATCCTGCGCGTGCCGTTCGCGGCGGTGGCGCCGATGATCGTGGTGTCCTGCGCGATCGGCGCCTATGCCATCCAGAACGCGATGTTCGACATCTGGCTGATGCTCGGCTTCGGCGTGGTCGGCTACGTCTTCAAGAAGATCGGCATTCCGCTGGCGCCGTTCACCCTGGCGCTCGTGCTCGGCAACCGTGCCGAGGATGCCTTCCGCCTGTCGATGATCGGCTCGGGTGGAAACCTTGGGGTCTTTTGGTCGAACGGCCTCGTTGGCTCCATCACGACGCTGGCGATTCTGCTGCTGTTCTGGCCGGTGATCGACGGGCTTCTCAAGCGCTCAAGATGAAGGAAACGGCGCTAAGGCCACCAAGTCTTAGGCAATAACATTCGCGATTGTCTCGGGCTGGCGTCGAAGTTGGTTTGCGAAAGGTTGAGCGCGAGATATCGTCGGCCTTCGATGCATGTCCGGGTTATGCTGCCGGATTCAATGGATGCTTCTTGCGAGTACGGCAACGGTTCCGGCGAATGCGAGTTGCGAGCCCACGCCAAATAGTCCTGTCAGCGCGCGCTTAGAGTGTATCCACCAATGAAAGCGTTGGAGGATGTGAAGCAAGCCCCGCGGGTAAAGGGTGTGAACGAATTGCAACGCGTCTGGCAACATCGCGGTTGAGGCGCCGATCGCAATTATCCAAATTGATCCTTCCGCTGCAAACATCCAGAGCGCAAGGCCAAGTCCGGCGCAAGCATCAATTCCGATGATTGCAAAATCCCTCAGTGTCGCACGGCTGAAGGACAGGCGGCGATTGTTGGCGCCTTTGCCCAGACTTATTGAGCGAAGCGGATAGTCCCAATGCGGAATTGCATCAATTGCAAAATGACTTGCGAATCCCGCGATGGCCGCGGCTGCCGGGTGCAATTGAAACAGGCTGGCGATCGCGCCACCGACGATCGCATGCGTACTCAAAATCATCTGATTTCCTATTTACTGCACGGATGGTTGGCATCGCGAACCATAGCATTGACTACCTTAGTCATATCGTTGTCCTCCGGGATTGCTGAGCAATGGGAATTATCTCGGGCTCACCGTTGGGAAAGGAGAATGTCGGGATTGGCGGGCGATCGGCCGTCGGATCAGAACTGGCCTCGTTTTCACGGGCAGCTATTTGAGTCCCGAAGGTGCGCGACCGGAAGCAGCGAAGCGGGATCCTCGCTCCCTTAGTCTGCAGCAGATACTATCAACAAGGACAGCAGCCAATAAGCAGGCGACAACCATCAAGCCAGTAAACAGGGCAAGAAGCCAATTTTGCATCATCTTCTTCACCATGTCCTTCGACGCTGAGTCTCTAAGAGCAGCGACAGCTTGAACCGTCAAGTCGGACGGGCGCTGCGAATGGCGTTCGTTGCATCTGCCGCCGCTCCCGATGCCGCGCGCTCGCGAGATCAAGCTGCTGCATTCCGCTGGCGCGGTTCACCCTTCCGGTCGTGCTCGGCAACCAAGCCGAGGATGCCTTCCGCCTTCTCGATGGATCGGTTCCGGGGGCACTTTGAAGGTTGTTCTGGTCGAACGGCCTGGTCGGCTCGATCACAACCTTGGGGATTCTGCTGCTGTTCTGGCCGGTGATCGACAATCTCTTCGCCCGTGTCGGGTTGACGCATGGGACCAGGACGACATCGCCCCTAGGACGCGGCAGCTATTCGCTTAAAATCAATAGCTTAGACGAAAGCAGCATACGACCGCGATTTCGATTGTTTCCGAATGTTGCCGCTGCGACACAGCCCTTGGGCGAGCATGCGGGTATGTTCGATCACAAGATCGTGCAAGGGGGAATTCTCCATGAAGCGGATAGTGATTGGAATGGCGGCCGCGATGTCGCTGTTTGCGACCGGCGCGCTGGCCGCCGATCTCGCGGCAAAGCCCTATGTCAAGGCGCCGATCGTCGATCCGGTCTGGAGCTGGACGGGCTTCTATGTCGGCGTCAACGGCGGCTACAGCTGGGGACGTTCTCGCACCGACGTCACCTATTTTAACACGCCGACTGGCATACCGATCGCGCCTCCGGCCGGCTCCATCACCAGTGGGGCGTTCGACATGAACGGCGGTATCGCGGGCGGCCAAGCCGGCTACAATTGGCAAAATGCAAACTGGGTCTATGGCATCGAGGGCGACCTCCAGTGGTCGGGCGAGAAGGGCAGCGCCGGCTTCAGCTGCGTCGGTACTGCCGTCGCGCCGGTCGCCGGACCCTGTCTTCCCGGTCTGACGTTCTTGCCGCCCGGCGGTCTGGCTGGCACGACCCTGACGGTCGACCAGAAGCTCCAGTGGTTCGGCACGGTTCGGGGCCGCGTTGGCATCCTGGCGACTCCGAAGGTGCTGTTCTACGGCACCGGCGGTCTGGCCTTCGGCGAAATCAAGACCACAGGCACGATGACCAGCTTCAGCGGCATTGCGCCCTTTGGCGCTCCGATTACGTCGGTCGGCTCCAACTCGACCACGCGCGTGGGCTGGACTGCCGGCGTGGGCGTCGAGGGCAAGATCACCCGGAACTGGAGTGCCAAGCTCGAATATCTCTACATGGATCTCGGGCGCTTCTCGTCCGGCCCGTTCACGCTGTCGCCCGCCTTGCCGATCAGCGCCAATGTCTCGTCGCGCTTCACCGACCACATCCTGCGCGCCGGCATCAACTACCAGTTCGACGGCCCGGTCGTCGCCAAGTACTAAGCGAAGTACTGAGATCAACCAAGGCGTCAACAACAAGCAAAGCCCGGCCTCGCGCCGGGCTTTGTCGTTGCAGACGGGGCGCGTGAGGTCACACCACCTTGGCGTCGCGGAGCCTTGCGATCTCGTCGGCCCCGAAGCCGAATTCCTTCAGCACCTCGTCGGTCTGCTCACCCAATTCCGGCGCCCGCGCCACCATCCTGCTCGGCGTGCAGGAAGGCACAGCTAGAGGGCTATCGGGGAACTCTTCGTTCGAGCAGGTTCGATTGTCCTGTTGCTCCAAGTGGTTGCCGGACAGCCCCTGACTCGCTGATCCTGCACCATTCTGCTAGTTTAGCTTTACCGATTCAGCCGGGTGCTTGTGATGCAGGAAGCTCCAACTCGATCGAGCCGTTCGGTGTTGACCTCCAGTATGAAGATGGTGGGGGCCGCTGCTGCAGTGAGCGCAAGTTTTCTGATTTCTTCCTGTGTCAGCTCTGACGAAACGTCTTCAAGGTCAAGAGCCGTAACAGGTGCTCCTTGGGCGCGAGATTTGAACGAACCGCCGCCCGGCCGGCCGCCAGCACGTAAGCCTGATTTCTAGCTTAACGTCGCGATTTTTACGGCCAATCTGTTCACGTTCGTCGGTGTCTAGGCCACCCGTAAGACGGTCATCGCTGGGGCGCTGCTCGCCGGCATTGGCATGGACACCGTTCGGGCAATCTGCGCACGATCTACGGCTCGCCGGGCTGCGAGAGCTTCGGCAAGGGCCGTATCGAGGCGTGTTCGTGCCGGAGACGGCGGCGCATGCCTCTTCTGCCGATGCCGCCCGTGCTCGGCAACCGTGCCTCGGATGCCTTCCGCCTGCGAGATCGGCTCCGGAGGCACTTTGAAGGGTTCTGGTCGAGCGGCCTGGCCGGCTCGATCACAACAGTGGCCATCGTGCTGCTGTCCAACGCGAGCCGCCTTCGATGCCCGGGGTCCCGCCGGGCATTGTCGTTTCCAACCGGGGTCACACCACCTTGGCGTCCCTGAGCCTCGCAATCTCCTCAGAGCCGAAACCGAATTCTTTCAAGACCTCGTCGGTCTGCTCGCCGAATTCCGGCGGCCGTGCCACCATACTGCTCGGCGTGCGCGACAGCGTCACGGGCTGGCCGACCAGACGGATAGGCCGGCCTTCGTCGTTCGGCACGTCCTGCGCAATGCCGAGATGCTTGACCTGCGCGTCCTCGAACATCTGGTCGATGGCGTAGATCGGCCCGCAGGGCACGCCGGCCTCGTTGAGCTCGCGGACCCAGGTCTCGGTCGACTTCGTCACCGTGCGCTTCTCGATCTCGGCGTTGAGCGCGTCGCGGTTCTTGGAGCGGGCAGGGGCGGTCGCATAGTCGGGATGGGCATAGAGCTCCGGTGCACCGATCGCCTGCGCGCAGCGCTCCCAGATCCGCCCGCCCGTGGTGGCGATGTTGATGTAGCCGTCGGAGGTCTTGAACACGCCGGTCGGAATGCTGGTCGGATGGTTGTTGCCGGCCTGCTTGGCGACCTCCTTCTCCATCAGCCAGCGCGCGGCCTGGAAGTCGAGCATGAAGATCTGAGCCTGCAGCAGCGAGGTCTGCACCCACTGTCCTTTGCCCGAAACCTCGCGCTCGAGCAGCGCGGTGAGGATGCCCATGGCGCAGAACAGGCCGGCCGTCAGGTCGGCGACGGGAATGCCGACCCGCATCGGCCCCTCGCCCGGCGCGCCGGTGATCGACATCAGCCCGCCCATGCCTTGCGCGATCTGATCGAAACCCGGCCGCTTGTGGTAGGGGCCGTCCTGGCCGAAGCCGGAGATGCTGCCATAGACGATGCGCGGGTTGATCGCGGCGAGGCTGTCGTAGTCGATGCCGAGCTTCTTCTTCACGTCGGGCCGGAAGTTCTCGACCACGACGTCGGCCCTGGCGGCGAGGCGCTTGAACAAGGCGAGCCCGCGCTCGTCCTTCAGGTTTAGCGTCATCGCCCGCTTGTTGCGGTGCAAATTCTGGAAGTCGGAACCGCGTCGCGGCCCGCCCGGCTGCTCGCCGCCGGCATCCTCGGTCAGTGCATCGATCTTGACGACGTTGGCGCCCCAATCGGCGAGCTGGCGTACGCAGGTCGGCCCGGAGCGGACGCGGGTCAGATCGAGCACGGTGAAGCGCGACAAGGCTTCCGAGGCATGCGGGAAGGGCATCGTGAAAGGCTCCAGGACAGTTGCGGGCCTACCATAGTGCCCAGAGATCACGCGACAAGCCGGGCCGGCGCCGATGCCGCCTGCCGAAATGCCTTGCCTGAGGGCTGCGAGATCAGCGCGACAGGCGCTTCAATTCGGCGCGCGCCTGCGCGGCGAGGGGATCATCGCCGTGGCGCGCAATGAAGAGCTCAAGGGCCTCCCGCGTTCCCTTCCGGCGGGCAGCTTCATATTCCTCTGCCACCGCAGCGGCAGGATCGCGCGCCATCGGCATGGAGGGCGCGCGCCTTGCCTTGCTGCTGTCCTCTGCTTTGGCCTTCTCCACCATCACAGGCAGTCCTCCGAGACGTTGATGGGACAGTCCGGCTAGCGCAATCAAGGCGCCAAACAGGCCGGCCGGGAGTGTGCGTCGTTTCATGAAACCCTGCAAATTACGGGCGTTCCGGGAACAAACTCTATGCTCGCGTTCCGTATCTCTACGGTATTTAATGGCTAACACAGCCTTATGGGAGCAGCGCAAACGCCGCTGCCCCATTTAAACCAAACGTTTAACTCTCTAGCTAGAATCATGTGCCCCCGCGGCGAATCACACGACGCGTTGCTTTGGAGATTCAATTGGCTACCGCTGTAAATGTTAGTGCCACCAACAACGCCGAGATTGACGGCCTGTTGTCGGGCGTCAAATGGTCGGGCACGATCACCTACAGCTTTCCTGACGCGCCGAGCGACTATTCCAATCCCTATTACGGCGGCGGCAGCGAGCCGACTACGTCGGGTTTTGCCTCGGCACCCACGCAGATCCAGACCGCGATCAACTACGCGATCGGATTGATCCTCGGCTATACCAACGCCGACATCCAATATGCGGGCACGAACGGCGCCGACATCATGGTTGCGCAGTCGCCGGCCGCCAATCCGACCGCCTACGCCTACTACCCGGGCAATTATTCGTCCGGCGGCGACGTCTGGTTCGGCACGCAATACAATTTCTCGCTGGCCAAGCTCGGTAATTACTACTTCACCACCGCGCTGCACGAGCTCGGCCACGCCTTCGGCCTCAAGCACAGCCAGGAGGCCGGCGGCCCCGCCAACGTCGCGGTGCCGAGCGCGCACGACGACAGCGAATACACCGTCATGAGCTATCGCAGCTATGTCGGCGCCTCGACGACAGGCGGCTACACCAACGAAGCGTACGGATATTCGCAGACCTACATGGCCAACGATATCCTCGCGCTCCAGACCATGTACGGTGCGGACTACACGACCCAGAGCAGCAACACCGTCTACACCTGGAATCCGACCACGGGGCAGGAGTTCATCAACGGCGTCGGCCAGCTCGCACCCGGCGGCGGCGCCGGCGGCTCGGCCAACCGCATCTACGAGACGGTTTGGGACGGCGGCGGCATCGATACCTACGACCTGTCGAACTACACGACGAACCTGAGCATCAATCTCAATCCCGGCGCCTCCTCGGTGTTCTCCTCCGTGCAGCTGGCCTATCTCGGCAACGGCCACTACGCCTCGGGCAACGTCTACAACGCCTACCTCTACAACAACGACGCGCGCTCCTACATCGACAACGCCACCGGCGGATCCGGCAACGACACAATCGTCGGCAACGCCATCGCCAACACGTTGAACGGCGCCGGCGGCAACGACAAGATCATCGGCGGTGCGGACAACGACACCATCATCGGGGGGGCGGGCACCGATACCGCGGTGTATTCGGGTAACCGGGCCAACTATGCCGTTACGTACAATTCGGCGACGCAAACCTTCACCATCGCCGATCTGCGATCCGGTTCACCTGACGCCACCGACACCGTCACGAACGTCGAGTATTTCCAGTTTGCCGATGGTGCCGTCTCGAGCAGCTCTCTCGCCAACCCACCCGTCTCGATCGAGGCGATCGGCGCCACAAGGCTTTTTCAGAGTGGCAGCAACTTCTACATGGCCCCGGTTGGCGGCGGTGCGCACGTAGACCTGAAATTCAGCGGTTCACTGGTGACAGCCGGTCAGTTCAATGTCTGGACGCCGATTGGCGCGGAGCAGAGCGCAAGCGGATATGACATTGCGTGGCAAGTGCCCGGTACCAGTCAGTTCATCATCTGGCACACCGACAGCAATGGTAATTATCTGAGCTGCACCGATGTGCTTTCGGGCGGCAGCACCGCGCTCAAGCAAGCGGAGAGCACCTTCCATCAGGATCTGAACGGAGATGGAACGATCGGCGTCCCGGTCGCGCCGACGACGATCGAGTCGGCTAGCAGCACGAGCCTGATCCAGACGGGTGGCAATTTTTTCATGAACCCCGTTGGCGGCGGCTCTGGTGTGGAGCTGAAATACGCCGGATCGCCCGTGGTGGTGGGGCAGTTCGGAGCCTGGACGCCTATCGGCGCCGAACATATCGCGTCCGGCTACGAGGTTGCCTGGCAGATCCCCGGCACGGACCAATTCACCGTCTGGACGACCGACAGCAACGGCAACTTTACAAGTAATACCGGAGCCGTCGCCGGCTCCAGCACGACACTGCAGCAAGCCGAGACCGTTCTTCAACAGGATCTGAACGGCGACGAAAGGATAGGCATCCCGGTCCAGACGATTGAGGTCGCCGGTTCGACCAGCCTGGTTCAGAACAGCAACAACTTTTACATGAACCCCATTGGCGGCGGCTCTGGTGTGGAGCTGAAATACGCCGGATCGCCAGTGGTGGCGGGACAGTTCGGGGCCTGGACGCCGATCGCCGCGGAGCAGACTTCATCCGGCTTCGAGGTTGCCTGGCAAATCCCCGGCACGAACCAATTCACCGTCTGGACCACCGATAGCAACGGAAACTTTACGAGCAATACCGGAGCCATCGCTGGTTCGAGCACGACGCTTGAGCAGGCCGAGATCATTCTTCATCAGGATCTCAATGGCGACGGGACGACGGGCATTCCGTCGTTAACGATTGAGGCGGTCGGTTCGACCAGCCTGGTCGAGAGCAACAGCTCCAACTTTTACCTGAACCCGGTTGCGGGTGGAACGGGGCCCGAGTTGAAATACGCTGGATCGCCGGCGGTGGCAGGGCAGTTCGGCGCCTGGGCTCCGATCGCCGCCGAGCAGGTATCATCCGGCTATGAGGTGGCCTGGCGGATTCCGGGCACCGACCAATTCACTATCTGGACCACCGACAACAACGGCAACTTTGCCAGCAACACGGGAGCGATTGCCGGCACCAGTGCAACGTTGCAGCAGGCTGAGACTGTCTTTCATCAGGATCTGAATGGCGACGGGACGATAGGCGTTCATGCTGCGTCCACGCTGGACCATTTCATCATAAGTTGAGCGTCGAGGCTTCTCTCGCGGGTTGGACTGCGAATTTTTGCTCGCGTCCGAACGTGAATTTTCGATGTGCATACTGGTTCAGCGGCTTTTCCAAGAAGCTGTAGCTGATTGCGCAGAGCGTGAAGGTTGTCACGAACGCCAGTCCGGTCGCTGCGATTCCTGACAGAGTCGTCACGGTTCTCGTCACGCCAAGTTGTGAGAAAACCAGATACGCGACCCAGTGATGAATCATGTACGACGTGTAGGACCAGCGTGCAAAGCGCGCGCCGGTCTCGCTACGAAGTGGGGCCAGGTAGGATGCCCCCTGATTTTCGAGGACCATGAAGACGACCGCGCCGAAGAAGATCGCGGCCAGCGTATGCTGCCAGGCCGCCGCATGGAACGTCGCGCTCCCCGAGATCATGATCACGGGGACGAAACAGGACGCTCCCAGCAGAACGCGCTTGACCTGCCGTGTCACAGCGACGCTTCGTGCTCGGCTCAGCCGATAGCAGGCGATGAGTGCCCCGATCGCGATGACGTCTGCCCTGAATTGCGGCAATACGTAATAGCCATAGGTGTCGGGTGTAAAGCTGTCGATCAGTCGACCGATCGGGCAGACGAGGATGACGGCGATGAGCACCCGGGGAAGGATGTCGGGCGGGACCAACCGCACCACGAGAGGAAATACCAGATAGAATTGCTCTTCGATTGCGAGCGACCAGGTGCCCCCGAGCCAATAGACGCCGGTGGTCTGAAGTTTGGCCATCCAGAAATTCTGGATGCCGAAGAGGTATGTCCATCCCGGGACATCACCGTTGAAGAGCACAGGATTTGTACCACTGAGCCATCCGAAGAAGCAGATAGCGACCATCAGATAGTAAATCGGCCAAATGCGAAAGGCGCGTCTCCCGTAGAACGATGAAAAGAAAGACGGCGCATCGCGGTTTTCAAGCAAGATCGTCGTGATGAGAAATCCGGAGAGCACAAAGAAAAGGTCGACGCCGAAATGACCTATATAGAGGACGTTCCAGAGCCAAAAGTTTGGCCCATCGGCGGCTCCTATGTAGTGCCACGCGATAACAAGCAGAGCAGCAATGGCCCTCAGCCCGTCGAGTTCCCGGATTTTTTCCATCACGACATATATTCCCAGGAGCAGGGCCCCGACAACTGCCGTCACGAACGGCTGGTTCAGGGCGCAGGGCGCCCGTTGATGGTCGTGATGTTCAGCACCTTGCAATCCCGGTTTGTAGATTCGCGCTCGTCGACGTGAACGAGGATGCACCCTCGTGCGGCCAGCGCTGTCCGCATCTCGGGCGGCAGCGGGGTCCCGCCGAGCTTGATCGACGTCTTGCTGTAATATGGCGCATTCGAGGATGGCTCGTTCGGGTCGAAGTACACGACCATGTCCGGCATTTTTCGCTTCAAGAACAGGATGAGAGAAAGCTTCGGCTCCCATTCAATGGCAGGACCCGTCGCAATCAGCACCGGATCCTTGTTCTCCTTGCGCGCTTCATAAATCAGCCTCGCCGCTTCGCTCACGGTCGTGTTCGCATCCGTGTTAAACTGGAGCCACCAGTCCCGCGTCTTGAACGTGTAAGGCGAGAAGAAGCCTCGGTTGAGAACAAGCACCGCAAAAAAACAGGCGATCGCTGCGGCTCCCGAGAGTGAGGCGACGATGCGATCGTCGTCCTTCGCAAGCCGGCCGAACACCAACGCTGCGACCATGGCTTGCATCAAAGCCAGTGGATACCCGTATCGCATGCCGATGGCGTCGTTCACCCCGCCATATGTCATCGAGAAGCTGATGTAGTAGAGCGTCAATCTGAGGATTTCGACCGAAGCCGCCGCGAGCATGAGCGCGGCAAGTTCGCCCCAGCTCATCTTGAGCCAGCCATAGCGACGAGCGATCGCAGCGGCCGCCAGAATGGGGATCGGGAGAAGGGCGAGCCAGGCGAGCTCATCCCTGCTGTGATGATGCCGGTAGGACCACAATGGACCCCACGGCGCCACCAGTCCGGTCCCTGCCGTCGCAGTGATACGCAACATAATCGCGAACACGATCGCGCCTGTGACGATCAGGACGACGCCGGCGGATATCATTCGCCTGGTGCCGCTCAGGTAGCCGCAAACCAGCAGCAAGCCACCGACCGCAATCAACAAGGGTGAATCGGCTTCTTTCGTTGCCCCGAACAGCAGGGCCGTCGGTATCGCGAGCCAAAGCGCGGAGGCCCTTCCGGTTTCGATCCACCACCAGAGCAGCCAGATCAGAACCGTTCCGACCAGGATGCATTCAATTTCCACCGGACCAAGCCGGGGAAAGATATCGGCCCACGATTTGTGGCCCAGATAGAGTACGGCGAAGACCAGTGCGCTTGGAATGCCGAAAGTCCGAAGAACGAGAGAAAAGAGCAGTGTCGTGGTGCCGAGGTACAGCAGAAAATTGGCAATGTACCACAGCCGAATGTTGCTTCCCCACAGATAGGTCTGGATCGACTTCAGAGGGTAGAAGGCAGGGCGAAATCTCGTCGCCTTTCCGGTGTTCGCCAGTTCCTGGTATTCGTCGGTGTTTTTCAGGTCGGTCCAGACCTCGTGCAGCGTGGCGGTCGGGTTCTCACCCAGCGGACGGAGGATATCGTGATCGTCGATCAGCGCTGGGCTGGCGCGGTCGATGAAGGTTCCGAATTGCAAGATGAACAGACCGGCAAGGACGGTCGCAAAAAGGATGGTGAGCGCGCGAGTGGGCTGCTTTTGCATGAACTGGGTCTGTAGCTGGCGATCAAGGTTGGTCGTCGAGTCGGACCATAGCGGTGTTGGCCGCCAGATGTCGACATCGCCGCCACGGACGTGCGTTCGCTGGGAGGCAGCCGGTGGGGCCTGGCGCTCGCTCGCGCCCCAATTGACGGCCTAAAATGCCTGAAGTAACCAGTGCTCAATTGGACGTAATTTCCCGATCTCGGCAGGGTTTCCATGAAAGTCGTCATTCTCGCGGGAGGCCTCGGCACTCGCATCGCCGAGGAGACCAGCACGCGGCCGAAGCCGATGGTCGAGATCGGCGGACGGCCCATCCTCTGGCACATCATGAAGACCTACAGCCATTACGGCTTCAACGACTTCGTGATCTGCCTTGGCTACAAGGGCTACATGATAAAGGAGTACTTCGCGAACTACTTCCTGCACATGTCCGACGTGACCTTCCATCTCGCCGAGAACCGGATGGAAGTGCATCGCGAGACCGCCGAGCCCTGGCGGGTCACGCTGGTCGACACCGGTGAGGAGACGCAGACCGGCGGTCGATTGAAGCGGGTGCTGCCTTATGTCGCCGACGAACCGTTCTTTGCGCTGACCTATGGCGACGGCGTCGCCGACATCGATCTCGCTGCCGAGATCGCGTTCCACAAGGCGCATGGGCGCCGGGCAACCGTCTCGGTGGTGCGGCCGGCCAAGCGCTTCGGCGCGGTCGCAATCGAGGGCGACCGAGTGGTCAATTTCGAGGAGAAGCCGAACGACGACGGCGGCTGGATCAACGGCGGCTTTTTCCTGTTGTCACCGTCGGTCGGCGATCTCATCGCAGGCGATAAGACGATCTGGGAGCGCGAGCCGATGGAGCAGCTCGCCCGCGGCGACGATCTGCGCGCCTTTGTGCATCCGGGCTTCTGGCATCCGATGGATTCGCTGCGCGATCGCAACTTCCTCGAGAACGAGTGGGCGAGCAAGCGCGCCAAATGGAGGGTCTGGTGACGGATCCGGCGTTCTGGCGCGGCAAGAAGGTCTTTCTGACCGGCCACACCGGATTCAAGGGTGCATGGGCCTCGCTGCTGCTGCGCCGCCTCGGCGCCGAGGTCTACGGCTATGCGCTGGCGCCGACGCACGCATCCTCGCTGTTCGTCACCGCCCGCGTCGCTGACGACATCAGGCACCGCATCGCCGACATCCGCGATCTCGCCACCTTGCGCGCCGCGATGGCGGAGGCTGCGCCCGACATCGTCATCCACATGGCCGCGCAGGCCCTGGTGCGGCCCTCTTATGAAGAGCCGGTCGAGACCTTTGCGACCAACGTGATGGGCACGGTTCACGTGCTGGAGGCGGCACGGCAACTCCGCACAGTGCGGGTGATCCTGAATGTCACTAGCGACAAGTGTTACGAGAACAACGGCGCCGGCACGGCCTTCCGCGAGGGCGATCGTCTCGGCGGCGATGATCCCTACAGCAACAGCAAGGCCTGCGCCGAGCTCGTGACGCAGTCCTATCGCCACAGCTTCTACAATGCCGAGGGAGCGGCGCGCGTCGCGACCGCACGCGCCGGCAACGTGTTCGGCGGTGGCGACTGGGCGCGCGACCGCCTAGTGCCCGACGCGATGCAGGCGTTCCTCGACGGGCAGGCGCTGCGCCTCCGCAATCCCAATTCGGTGCGGCCCTGGCAGCATGCGCTCGATCCCGTGCTCGGCTATCTCACGCTGGTCGAGCGGCTCGCCGGTGACGCACGCTTCATCGGCGGCTGGAATTTCGGGCCCGAGGCGGCGAGCGAGGTGCCGGTCGGAACGGTGGTCGAGCGTCTGATCGCGCTATGGGGTGAGGGCGCGCGCTGGACGGCCGATGCCGGTCCGCATCCGCACGAAGCGGCCTATCTCAAGCTGGATTGCACCAAGGCGCGCAGCGAGCTCGGCTGGACCCCGCGGCTGGATTTGGCACAGGGCCTGCGGCTGACCGTCGACTGGTACAAGGCGCTGCGCGAGGGCAGGGACCTGCGCACATTCTCGCTCGACCAGCTCGAACAGGTCGTCGGCGCCGCGCAACCGGTCTGATCAGCGTAGCTCCAAAATCTCGGCGATGCGCGCGTGCGGCGCGACCGCGTGCTTCAGATATGCCCCCGAGCAGACCGCAAGATATGATTTGAGCAGAACGACGAGCGCGAGGATCGCGCGCTCGATCTCGCGCGAAAGCCCGGTCCGACCGAACGCGGCCGTTTGCAGGAACGGCCGGTTCTCCATGAAGGTCAGCCAGTAGAGATAGTCGTAGCCGGCGATGCCGAGGAAGGCGTCTTCCCAGTCGATGAGGCGCGGCTCAGTGCCATCGAGCATGATGTTTTTCGGCCCGAAATCGCCGTGACAGAGCGCCTCGGGCAGGACGCCGAGACGATCTGCCAGCAGCGCGACGAGCCGGCGCGTCTCGGCCGCGGTCGCCGGCGCGAGCAGGTCACGATCCGTAAGCATGTCCAGCGCGCGAGCGGCCGACGCCAGATATTGCGCAAACGAAGGGAGATTGTCCGGTCGCCAATCGCCGAGGTGTCGGCTGCACGCATCAGCCATCGCAGCCGCCTGCGCGGGCTGCATCGGGCCGGCGGGCGGGACGAGCGCGGGCATCAGGACGCACAGACGCGTGGTTCCATCCGCCGGCAAGGCCTCGAAGCGATCAAGCAAGATCCGTCCGTCGTAGAGCCGGGCGAGGATGTCGGCTTCCCTGGCAAGGCTGGCGCGAGCTTCTGTGCCCGGAAGATGGGTCTTCAGAAATCGCTTCTCGCCGGAAATCTCCGCATCGAAGCAGAGGCCGAGCGTGCCGCCGAGCGCCGGCGTCACGCTGATGTCGCGGCTGGATGATTGCAGATGCCGCTGCAGCGCGGGCAGGATGCGCGCCCGATCGGCGATGATGTCGGGGCGGTCGTCGCTTTCGAAGTACGCGATCTTACCCAGCACGATAGAGCGGGCTCAGATAGTCGATCTGGTCGTAGCCGAAATGACGGGCCAGCGCCGCGCTGCCCTGTGCGATCTGCTTGCGCTCGTCATCCGAGAGCTCGTCGATGACGGCCTTGTTGTAGTCCTTGGTGCTCTTGAGCACGGTGCCCCAGGGCGCGATCGAATCCTTGATCTCGACGCCGTTCCAGCTCGGATAGAGCATGCTGTCGGCAAAGGGCACGCCGATGAAGCCGGCCGCCTCGGTCATGAACTTGCGCTTGTCCTCGACGAGGTCCTCGTAGCGGAAGATCCGCACGTTCCGCGGATACATCTTGGCGAACATCTCGACCGTCGAGTGATAGATGTTCCAGGTGATCAGGTACTTGGTCAGCGGCTGCGGGAACGGGCGGCGCTTGGTGTCGCGATAGGCCGAGAACGGATTGCGCACAATGTGTAGGATACGGATGTTCGGGAAGTCGCGCACCATGCGGTCGGCGTCAATGCCGATGGCCGGCGAGTAGCCGACATGGACCATGCCCTCGCGCGGCTTGGTGTAATAGTTCTCCCAGGCCGTGAAGGTCGAACGGAAGAAGGCCTCGATGACCTTGCGGCGGGGGATCGGGGCCTCGCCGCACAGCCGGACGAATTCGGCGACGCGGTTCTTCTCGTCCAGCACGCAGTCGGCGTCGCGGAACTTGGAGCCGTTGCGCTTGCGCAGGAACGTCTTCAGCTCCTCGTCGATCATCTGCTCATAGAGCTCGATCGCGGTCAGGCCTTCTGGGAATTCGGGATAGCGGTACTGAACGCGCTCGACCGAGGCGAGGAAGTCGTTGAAGTTGCGGTTCCCGAGCTGCGACTCGAAGGGGTAGACGAGCAGGTCGGGGTGGCCGTCGAAGTGACGGTGGGTGACGTTGCCGCCGTGCTCGAAGCCCGCGGAGACCATGGCCAGCCTGAAGTCGCTCATTCACCTACCCTGTATCGTCGAAGTCAATTCTGGCCCCCGTTTAGCTGCATGGGCCGGATAATCAAGCTCAGATGGTGCCCTGGAAGCCCGTCCCCAGCCCCAACCCGGCACCCCCGGCACTTCCGATACGGACATTGACGGGCCTCTGCGGCTGATCTACCCGGGGCGCCATGCGTATTTTCGTGACCGGCGCGAGCGGGTTCCTGGGCTCCTATCTCGTTGCGGACCTGCTGGAGCGGGGGCACGAGGTGGCGGTCCTGCTGCGCCCCGACAGGGCTCCCTGGCGCCTTCAAGAGGCCATTGGCCGCCTGAATGTGATTCCGGGCGCCCTAGAGCATCTGGACGGGCTGCGCCGGCCTCTTGAGGCGTTCGCGCCCGAGGCGGTAGTTCATATGGCCTGGCGCGGCGTCGCCGGCAGCGACCGCAACGGCCCTGACCAGGCCGTCAATGTCGCTGATACGGTCCGGTTGGCCGAGCTCGCTGCCAGCCTCGGCGCCAAAATCTTCGTGGGGGCCGGATCGCAGGCCGAGTACGGCCCCTATGATCGCGCGATTCGCGAGGACGATATCGCCCGGCCGACGACGCTGTACGGCATGGCCAAGCTCGGGGCGGGATCAATGGTGCTACGCCTTTGCGAGGAGCGTGAGCTGCGCGCGGCGTGGCTGCGGATCTTCTCGACCTACGGTCCGAAGGATGCCGATTATTGGTTGATCCCCAGCATGATCCGGAACCTGCGCTCCGGACAGCACATGGCGCTGACGGTTTGCGAGCAGCGCTGGGGCTTTTTGCACGCACGCGACGCGGCCGCGGCCTTCCGGATTGCGGCCACGCACGACGCTGCGCGGGGAATCTTCAACGTTGGTAGTCCGGATGCGCCGCCACTGCGCGAGACGGTGACGAAGCTGCGCGATCTCGTCGATCCCCGCGCAAGCCTCGGCTTCGGCGAGTTGGCCTACCGGCCCGATCAGGTTATGGTCCTGGCGGCGGACGTTTCGCGCATGCTCGCATTGGGCTGGAAGCCCGAAGTGCCGTTGGATGAGGGATTACGCGAAACGGTTGACTGGCATGACGCGACCAAATCTTCCTGAGCCGACAGAGTTTGCCCGGCGCATTCGCGCGCATGCGCTGCGGATGGTGCATGCCGCCAAGGCCTCGCATATCGGCGGATGCCTCTCGATGGCGGATATCCTGGCCGTGCTCTACACGCGGATCCTGCGCATTGATCCTGCCGAGCCGCAATTCGCAAACCGCGATCGCTTCGTGCTCAGCAAGGGCCACGCCACGGCGATCATGTACGCCACGCTCGCCGAATCTGGCTTCTTCCCGCTGGCCGAGCTCGACACCTATTGCCGCGACGGATCGATCTTCACCGGTCATGTCAGCCATGCCGTGCCCGGCGTCGAGGTCTCGACCGGTTCGCTCGGCCACGGCTTGCCGATCGCGATCGGCATGGCGCTCGCCGCGCGTTCAGCCAGCCACGGCAGCCGCGTGTTCTGTTTGCTCAGCGATGGCGAATGCGACGAGGGTTCCAATTGGGAAGGCATCCTGTTTGCACCCCATCACAAGCTCGACAATCTCTGCGTCATCGTCGACTTCAACAAGATCCAGAGCTTTGGCTCGGTCGATGAGGTGCTGAACCTCAATCCATTCGCCGAGAAGTGGAAGGCGTTCGGCTGGCATGTCGAGGAGATCGACGGTCATGATGTCATCGCGCTCGAGCGGGTGCTCGGCGGCGTGCCGTCGCCATCGGGCCGGCCGACCGTCGTGATCGCCCACACCGTGAAGGGCAAAGGCGTGAGCTTCATGGAGAACAAGCTCGAATGGCACTACCGTTCGCCCTCGGATGAACTGCTGGCGCAGGCGCTCGCGGAGGTCGGCGCATGAGGATGACGTTCATCGAAAGCCTCTCGCAGGCGGCGAGCGAAAACCCTAATATCTGGCTGCTCTGCGGCGATCTCGGCTATTCCGTGCTGGAGCCGTTCGCGGCGAAATTCCCCGAGCGCTATCTCAACGTCGGCGTCGCCGAGCAGAACATGGCGGGCATCGCCGCCGGCATCGCGCTGTCGGGCAAGACCGTCTTCATCTATTCGATCGGCAACTTCCCGACCTTGCGCTGTCTCGAGCAGCTCCGCAACGACGTCTGCTATCACGGCGCGGACGTCAAGGTCGTGGCAGTGGGCGCCGGCTATGCCTATGGCAGCCAGGGCTACACGCACCATGCGTTGGAAGACGCGGGCATTATGTCGATGCTGCCTGGCATCGAGATGTTCGTGCCCTGCGATCCCATGGAGGTCCGTGCTGCGACGCGCCTGATCGCGGGCAGCGGCAAGCCGTCTTACTTGCGGCTCAGCCGGCAAGGGGAGCCGAATCTCGGCGCAGCCGTGACTGACCTGCGCAAGCCGCGGATCCTGCGTGAGGGACGGGATGTCGTCATCCTTGCGTCGGGACCGATCGCTTCGCGTGCGGTAGAGGCCGCCGGCGAGCTTGCCGGGCGTGGCCGGGATGTCGGCGTGGTCAGCGTGTCCTGCCTGAAGCCGCTTGACGAGGCCGCGATCCGTGATGCGGTGCACGGCGCATCGCTCGTCGTGACGCTCGAAGAGCATATCCTGCGCGGCGGCCTGTTCAGCCTGGTGGCCTGCGCGTTTGCCGGTGATGCCAAGCGGCCACAGGTCACCGGCATCGGCATTCCCGAGCAGGGCGGCAAGACCTCCAGTGCAGGTTCGCGCGAGGCACTGCTCGATGGCGCCGGCCTATCGGTTCAGGCGATCGTCGCGCGGATCGAGCAATCGCTGCCGACGCGCTGAGGCGTCACGTTCCTGACGGCGGCGGGCCGAAATTGACGCGCTCGCGCTCGAACACCACGGGCTTTTCGCGCACCTGACCGTAGATCGCGAGCACGTATTCGCCAATCATGCCCATGAAGAACAGCTGCACGCCGCCGAAGAAGAACATGGCGACGATCAGCGTGAGGATGCCCGGCTCGGCGAGCTTCTGATAGAGCACGAGGCCGATGATGAAGTTGACGATCGCGTAAGCGATGCTCATGGCCGAGATCAGGAAGCCTGCGAACAAGCCGAAGCGCACCGGTGCCGTGGTGAAGGACACCAGCCCGTTGAGCCCCTGATCGATCAGCGCGCTGGCGCGGTTCTTCGAAAAGCCCTTCTTGCGCTCGCGCCAGGTGTAGGGCACGCCGACCATGCGACCGCCGCACTCGAACGTCATCATGCGCATGAACGGATAGGCGTCGCGGACGTGCCGCATCGCCTCGACGACGCGCCTGTCGACGAGCTGGAAGTCACCGACCCCCGGTGGCACCTTGAGCTCGGAGAATCGGGTCAGCACGCGGTAATAGGCGTCACGGAGGGAGCGCATCAGGCGGCCTTCCTCCCGGACGGCGCGGATGCCGTAGACGATCTCGTTGCCGGCTTCCCACAGCTTGACGAATTGCGGGAGCAGCTCGGGCGGGTCCTGGAGATCCGCCGGCATGAACAGCAGCACGGCATCGCCCGTGCTCGCCATCACCCCATTATAGGTATTGCGCAGCGGTCCGAAGTTGCGCGCGTTGACGATGACCTTGACCGCCGGGTCCTGCGCGGCGATCTCGCGCAGGATTTCGACGGTGCGATCATCGGAGGCGTTGTCGCAGAAGATGTGTTCGCGCTGATAGCCTTTGAGGTCGTTGTCGAAGATCCGCCGGATTGCCTCGTAGCAATCCCGCACGTTCAGCTCTTCGTTGTAGCAGGGCGTGATAACGCTGATTGTTTTCACAATCGTCTTCCTCGACGAATGGCGGGCGATGGCCAGGCCTGCCGGACGGCAGACGGGGAGCTTCTAGCGGATGTGTATGACGCGTGCCAGTTTTGCTACCGCAATGCGAAGTCCGAAGCAAACGGGCAGAGGACTGCCGCCACGTTGAAGGGATGTCCGGAAGCCATCGAACAATCCGAATTGTCAGGATTTTGTCGACATCGCAGGGGCTGCCTGATAGCTCACGATCTGCACCAAGGCCCCCAAGCTGCTACCGCCAGAAATGTCAGCCTCAGTTCGCCAATTCGTAATCTCCACGCTGCGGCACGCCCTGGGCCGCGAGGATCTGCGGTCTTATCTCCGGCTGCGCCGGCTTGCGCTCGATAAGCGCTTCTTCAAGGATCCGATTTCGGTTCCCGAGTTGCGCTTGGCATTCGAGAGGCTGGGCATCAAGACCGGCAGGACCGTATGGGTCCAGTCGTCCTGGAATGAATTCTACAATTTCCCGGGCAAGCCGTCATCGGTGATCGATTTGCTTCTCGACCTGATCGGTTCCGAGGGCACGCTGGTCATGTCCGCGATTCCCCTCGTGGTCGACGATCGGAAGATTCTGGAAATCCATCGGGAGCCGGTGTCTACAGGCCTGATCGCCGAGACATTCAGGCGCTATCGAGGCGTCAAACGCAGCATTCACAATTCGTCCTCGGTGATCGCGTTGGGGCCGCAGGCCGAGTTTCTCGTCAAGGACCACCAGACCACGGAAACGCCCTGGGATCCCGATTCTCCTTATCAAAGGCTGATGGAGCTCGATGCTCTCTGCGTCGGCCTGGGGGTCGGGAGGTTTCTGGCAACCCTGACGCCACTGCACGCCGTGGAAAGCATCCTTCGGCACGAGAATCCAGATTTTGCAGCCATTTTTCACGGCTCGACCACATATCGCTGGCGGACCCGCGATGGGGATGAGGGGACGCACACCTACCTCAACCGAAACGGCGCTTTCGACGCGGCCTGGCTCGGCCGGCATTATCCCCGCGACCAATACGTCGAGTTTCGCCTGTCGAACCTGTGGATGTGGTCAATTCCGGCGCGCGACGCGATCATGACGGGTGTTTCCCTCGGTCGGCGTGGTATCAGCATGTATCGGATGCCGTGGCACAGGCGCTTTCTGGCCTGATGCTATTGCCTTGAAATCAAAAGGGAAAACTCCGGTTGAAGCGATGCAGGCCGGAGTATATGAAGGCGTTTCTCAACCACGAAGGGCTCGATCAGTGGATAAGCAGGCAGACGTCATTGGCCGATTGCAGGCAATTTTCCGGGAGGAACTCGATCTCCCGAATTTGCAGATTTCGCCGCAGTCAACCCCTGACGATGTGGATGGATGGGATAGCCTCGCGACGATCCGCATCGTCGCTGCGGTCGAAAGAGAGTTCGATCGCGAGTTCGAAGCTGCGCAGATCGAGAGCATTCGCTCAGTGAGCGATTTGATCTCGATGATCGCCGCGTGACGTTGGCCAGTTCTTCTCGGTACGAGCGAGCCTGTTGTGATCAAGCCGATGATGAGGTGGTTGCCACAGCCGACGGCAAGTGACGTCGAGCGAACCCGCAGCCTCGGCGGAAGCAATGTCGCGGACCTGGTTCGCCTGGCGCAGTATGAATGGGATGCAGGCGGCCTGCGCCGCCTCGCGGCGGGCCTCGTCGAGATTCAAGACTCGACGGGACAGGCCGGCCTGCAGGCGGTTCGCGTGCTGCTGCTCTCGAACTCGACGGCGCGACATCTGAAGGAGACGCTGATCGGTACCGGGCTCCGGCATGGCCTGCGGGTCGACGTCATGATCTCGGAATACGAAGATCCCGAGGTCTTGCTGGAGCGCGATCGCGATGGCATTGCCGCTTTCGGTCCCGATATTGTCGTTCTCGCGATGGACGTGCATGCCTTCGGCTTGCGGCCGGCCCCCGGGAATCCCGAGGTTGCGGCGGCAATCGCGGAGCGGGCGATCGATCGCCTGCGTGTCATCCGCGAGAGCATCGCTTCATCGCTCAAGAAGCCCGTCGTTTTCCAGACCTTGACGCCGGATCCCGCGCACGTCCGCTTGCACGTCGACCGGTTGATACCGGGCTCGCACGCCGACCTCGTCGGCCGGTTCAACGCGGGACTGTCCGAATTTGTGAAGTCCAGCGGCGACCTGGTGCTGGACGTGGCGATGCTGTCCGAAAGGATCGGCCAGGAGGTCTGGTACTCCGCGCGGCACTGGGCCTTGGCCAAGTATCCGTTCGCGCCGGAGAATGCGCCGCTCTATGCGGAGCACCTCGTCAGACTGGTCGCGCTGAAGTTCGGCAAGTCGCGCCGGGTTCTGGTGCTCGACCTCGACAACACCATGTGGGGTGGGATCGTCGGCGACGACGGCAAGGAGAATCTGCTGCTCGGCCCCGGAAGTCCGGTTGGGGAGGCTCACTGCGCGCTCCAGGCCATGGCGAAGGAATTGCGCGACCGCGGCATCGTGCTCTGCGTCTCCTCCAAGAATGAGGAGAGCGTTGCCCTGGACGCGTTTCGCACGCACCCCGAGATGGTTCTGGTCGAGGAGGACATCGCCGCCTTCCAGATCAACTGGACCGACAAGGCGGCCAACCTGCAGGCGCTGTCTGAGATTCTCAGCCTTGGTCTCGATAGCTTCGTCTTTCTGGACGACAACCCTGCGGAACGCGCGCAGATCCGCTTTGCGCTGCCCCAGGTTGCCGTGCCCGAGCTTCCCAAGGATGTGACGGAGTGGATCCCGGTCTTCCAATCCGCCTGCTACTTCGAGGCCACCGGATTCACGGCAGAGGATCGCGACCGGGCGTCCTACTATCGGGCCGATGCCCGGCGGACGGCCCAGCTGAAGTCGTTCGCGCGGCAGGAGGACTATCTCCAGTCGCTCGATATGGAATTGCAGGTTAATCCGTTCGATGCGGTCGGGCGCAAGCGGATCGCGCAATTGATCTCGAAATCCAACCAGTTCAATTTGACGACCAGACGCTATTCCGAAGCTGATGTGGCGTCGGCCGAGGCCGATCCGCGCCGCATCACCATGCAGATGCGCCTCACCGACACCTTTGGCGACAACGGCATGATTGGCGTCGTCATTGCTGACATCGGCACGGATGCACTCGAGATCGACACGTGGCTGATGTCGTGCCGCGTCCTTGGACGCGGCGTTCCCGAGGCGACACTGGATTTGCTCGTTGCTCGCGCGCGGGAGCTGGGCAAGGGGTTCGTGCGCGGCGTCTACATCCCGACCAAGAAGAACATGATGGTCGCAGATCACTATCGTAATCTCGGGTTCGAATTGACCGGCAAGCGTCCCGGCGGCGAGACCGCCTGGGAGCTCTCCGTGCACGGCTATCAGGACAAGAAGCCGCCCATCCGCATTCGCGATGCCGTTGGCGCGCATTGAGGGAGACAGACTTTGAGCACGGCATCAAGCCTGATCGATGAACAGCGTTTTCCGCAGCTCGCTGCGCTGATGCGCACCCAGTATGAACGGACGCCGGCACATCGTGGCTATCTCGAGACCCGGTTCTCTCACGCATCCGCCGAAGATTTCGCAACGCTCGAGGAGCTGGCCAGCCAGATTCGCCAGATCGCCGGTCCACGCCTCGACGAAATTTGCGACGGCTACGATTTCATCTGCAAGATCGTGCGCGAGGAAGAGATCTTCTTCCGACGGAAAGGGCGATACAGGCTCCAGACTTTCGAGGAGGCCAATCGTCTCGTCTACAGCAATCCCGAATATATGGGCCACTACATGGATGGCCTGCTTCTGACCCAGATCTACTGGTCGAACCACACGGCCTGCTATCAGTTCTACCGCAACGTGTTCCTGAAGCAGGCGCCGGCTGGTTATGACTATCTGGAAATCGGTCCGGGACACGGACTGCTGATCTATCAGGCTCTCAAGGACGAGAGATCGGGCAGCGTGAAGGGCTGGGACGTCAGCAAGGCGAGCATCGGCCAAACATGGGACGCATTAACGGTCATGGGCATGTCGGGCAAGAAGCCCGAGCTCGTCCTGCAGGATCTGTACGCTGTCCCGGATGACAGCGCGAAGTTCGATTGCCTCACTTTCTCGGAGGTCCTCGAGCATCTGGAAGATCCGAAGGGGGCCCTCGTCAAGTTGCGCTCGCTGCTCAAGCCGACTGGCCGGCTGTTCGTGAACGTCCCGATCAACAGCCCTGCGCCGGATCATCTCTATCTATTGCGCTCGCCGGAAGAGGCGGTTGAGGCGGTCCGTGCGGCCGGCTTCGAGATCGAACGGGCGGAGTTCTTCCCCATGACCAACCACACGATGGAGCAGGCGCGGAAGCACAAGCTCACGATTTCCGCCTGCATCGTCGCAAGACTGAACTGATGTCGACCCCCGCGCGCCCCGAGTTGATCTTCGACCATGTCGGCCTAGTCGTGCGGGACCTGAAGTCCGGCCTCACCAATGTCTGCTCTCTGCTGCCGATCGTTTCGGCCACACGGGTCTATGACGATCAGGTGCTTGGCGTCTCGGTCCAGTTTCTGCGCGATGCGGGCGGCGTGATGTTTGAACTCATCGCGCCGCTCGGGGACAATTCTCCGGTTGCAAAGATCGCGGTGTCCGGGAAGGGCGTGATTAATCAGGTCGCCTATCGGGTCGAGAATTTGGCAGAGGCCGCGAAATATTTCCGCGCGCGCGGCGCCACTCCGACGGGAGCGGCGAAGTCGGCGGTCGCCTTCGATGGCGCGCCGGTGCAGTTCTTTCTCACCAGGGAATTCGTCGTCATCGAGCTGATCGAGAGCGAAGGCGCCTCGCGCGAATTTGTGCCGGTCTAAGGGCGCATCCGTCAGTTGGAGCGCTGAAGGCTTGCACGAGCTGCTTCGAATGCGCGCTGCACGCAGGACAATACCGCGGGGCCGATCTGGCCGGCATCGAACTGGCCGGCAAATCCAAACAGGGATTGAAAGCCCTCGACCTCATATCCGCCTTCGGGAACCTGTGCTTTCGTGGGCAGGTATCCGCAAAGCGATCCTAGATATCCGGCGTGAAGTCGGATGCATCCCAGCGGCTTGGGCACGGCTTGCCCGATCTCGCTTTCCCATTCGACTGACGGTTCTGCCGAGATGGCGACGATCTCGAGCGCATCATCGAAGCCGAGAACCTGCACGCACAGGGGCTTTTGGGGCGCTGTGCCGTGAAAGAAACTGCTCAGCGGGACGCTGGCCGAACCGATCCGCAGTTCCTGCGGGCTGAAGTTTTTCGCCGCGGGCCGCTGTGTGGTCGCGTCCAGTTCGCTCGCGAGGCTATCGCTCCAGCGCTGCCAGTCCTCCGCAGACAGCGATGGAAAGAGATTGCCGAAGAACACAATTCGCACCAGCCGTTGGAACCGCTCGCGAAGCGGGACGGGCCGCCGTGCCGGCACGATATGCGGCCTGATGTTGCCGCAGAAGCCGTTCAGGAACACACACGGAATCGGACCGAACCGCTGGCGAAGCCGTTCGCGGATCTTGCCCGGATAGTCGGCGCTAATCGCATCGGTCGGAATGGCGGCGGTCGGGTGGCAGGTGTAGTGCCACAGCACCGCAACGGGCCGATCGTTGCGGACATCGCGCAGGAGCAGAACGGTCGCCAACTCGTTCTTCGGACCCTTCGGGTTCGGCGAGAAGGCGACGCTTGTCAAGTTGAAACCGTGCATCCTGCCGATCGTCGGAAACGCCCAGTAGCGCCGGCGATTGATCGCGTGCCGGAGTTGCCCTTCGAATATCTGGAAGACGACTTCCGCTGGTTCCTGCTCCTGGACGTGTCCAACAAGCTCGTCGACGGCATCGCCAAGCTCGGCCACATAGCGCTCGTCCGGAATGCCGAGCGGTGCGCAGGCCTTGTCGGTCGCCGGAGCCCCGTGCGTGTGGGTGGCCTGCAAAAAGATTTCGTTGCGACGGAAGCCCCGTTTCTCCAGCTTGCCGACGACCAGATCCTGCAGTTCCGAACCGACCTGCAGCAGGTCAAAAGAAAGAAGAAGGACTCGACCGCCAAGGCCCTCGAACAAAATTGCTCCGACTTCGATGGGATCGAGGATATTGCGGCAGGGGGCGGTCCTCGATGGGTAGCCAGCGAGCCGGACGGGGCGGTCGCGCGGCGTGATATCCCGGTGGCCCACTCGCGCAACGACCTTCGACACGTTCAGCCCTCTTACCCGTTTAGAGCGGATGTCACTACCCAATTACACTTGGTCGTCCAAGCTGGAATCAGCACCTCGCCGCTTGTGTGGGGACAATCGTAATACTAAGGCTTAAGCGGCGATGGAACAACAGCACATTCGGAGCGGGACAATGATTGGCCAAATTTATCGCTTCCAGCGGATCGCATTATCCCACTCGTGCGCGACGTGACGGTAATAGGTCTAAACCGCGTTCGCCGCATCCTTGGTGGGTGGTCGGCGAATTCGATGATCGTTCTGCTTGCGCTCACGCAGCAGGTCGTTCTCATTCCGTTCTTCTTGAGATATTTGGGACATGAAACGCTCTCGGCGTGGCTCACCATCTTCGCAGCCGGGAGTCTGGTGCAGGCTGCCGATCCCGGCCTCCATGCATGGAGCCTAAACCGATTTCTCTCGTTCAAGTCCCGAGCAGACTCGGATCGTCGTACGCGTCGGTACTTCGCCGGCAGTCTCCTACTTTTCATCGCTGTCGTTGCTGGTCTGATCGCCATCATCGGGATCCTGCTGATGCTGGTGGATCCGGCCAGTGTCCTCGGTTTTCGCGAAGAGCCTGGGTTCGACCTGACGTTCGCGATTGTGACGCTCGGCCTTGCGACCACCCTGCCGGTGAACCTCGCTAGCTCCCTCTTTCGCGCACGCGGCCTGTACGGTCGCATCGTCGCTGTGCAAGCATGGGGGACGGGTCTTGGCCAGCTTGCACAGGTGATTGCGGTTTTCCTCACCAGTAACTTGCTGGTCGTGGCATTGGCGTACGTTGCCGGGCAGGTTGGAGTCTCCGCGTACATCCTGTTTTCCGACTTGAAACGGCAATTCCCGTTTATCAGCGGCCTCCCGCGCCGCGTTTCCTGGCGGTGGGCCAGGGCTCAACTCGCGGGCGCATTTCCGTTCGGCGTGATGAATTTCGCCGAAGTCGGAATGTCGTATCTTTCGGTTCTGCTGGTCGGAGCCCTCGTGTCTGATCGGGCCGCGATCGCCCAATGGGTGCTCACCAGAACCGTCGCCAATTTTCTGCGCGGCCTCTGCTATCAATTCTCGTTGCCGATCGCAGCGGAGCTCGGCCATGATCACGCCGTGGGTGCGCGGGACAGCCTGCGGACCCTATATGCGAGGGGACTGTTCATCGTGACCTTTACGGTCAGCTTGATCACGGGCGGCCTACTGTCGTTCTGGCGGGAATTCTTTGAGCTCTGGACTGCAGGAGCTATTCCATATGACGCGACGCTTGCAATCGTGCTGATCGGCGGAACTTGTCTCGTGACGCCGGCAACGTTTGCTATGAGTTACGCAAGCTACAGCGATAGGGGCACGCTGCTGCTTTGGACCAAGTCGCTGCAAATTGCGATCTTCTTTGGCCTCGCGATGTTCCTGATCCCGGCTCTCGGTCCGCTAGGCGCCGCGATCAGCCTAACGTCCGGTGATACGGTGGGGCAACTCGGGGTCCTTTTCTCGCTGCTGCTGATCCAGACGCTGCAGCAGCCGCTTCGACATGCGATGCTTCTGTTCGGAATGATGCTAGCAGTTGTCACTACCGGGTTGGGGATGGGGATGCTCGCGCGCTATGCGGTGCCTATAACTGGCTTTGTCGGTCTCGTCCTGCAATGCAGCGTCTGGCTCGCCAGCATGACGCTAATCTGCTCTCCGTTGGCAAGCAGCGGCATACGGAACAAGCTCATTGCGAGCATTCCGCATTGACGTCTACCAACGCGGCATCAGGGCAGCGCGATGCTTCATTTGCCCCCGATCTGCTGCTCGAGACGCGTCGTCCGACCTCGGTTTCTCTGGCGAGCTGCCGCATTGCTGGACGTTTGCCCCGCTTATTCCAGGAGTTGCCTATATAGCCATGGTCGCAGCCGTCATGATAGTATTATCCAAATGGGGAATCTGCCTCCGCTTGGTGCTGGTGAACCGCGCTATCAAGTGGCACTCAAGTGCTTACTGTGGACTGCCGTTGCGGTGGCAAGTTTGCTGCTCCACCGAGAGAACGGACTTGCGCGCACCATGAGACTGGACTGATCATCGTGAGAATCTTCCAAAATAACCGCTACTACCCAGCGTTGCGCCGGCGCTTGCGTGACTTCACCTCTCACCGTTCAGGCTTCGAAGGAATGATGGATGCTTTTCTTTCTTTTCGGGAATCAGCAGCTCACGTTCTCTTGCCGGTTGATCAAAGGCTAGAATGTGCATTTTTCGCCAACGGTACTGATGCTGAGGCTCAGCGGGTCTGGGCGGTTGAACATGGCTTGAGTTCACGAACGCCTCTAAGCGAGATTTTGAGATCGCAGATTGAAGAACACTGTACAGAGGTATTCTACAATCTCGACGTAACAAGTTGGGAGGCAGATTTCGCTAAGCGACTGCCCGGATGCGTAAAGAAGCGTGTCGCTTGGCACGCTGCCCCATTCAAGGGTATTTCGTTCTTAGGCTATGATCTTGTGGTGTGCAATTTTCCGTCAATTCTCGCACAGCTAAGTAACCAAGGATATCGGACAGAATATTTCACGCCAGCGCACGATCCGAAACTTGCCTCGTTCGCCGCGCGCCAGGATCGGCCCATCGACGTGCTGTTCGTGGGCGGGTATTCGCGCCATCATGCGCGCCGCGCCAAGATGCTCGAAGCCGTTGCGGCCTTGTCTGGTGAATACAATATCGTTTATCACCTCGATCGCTCTCGCCTATGTCGATTGGCGGAATCCCCACTAGGCTATCTTCTACCCCTCGGAAAGCACCGAAGGCCGACTAAGGTGGCGGCAATCGCTCGCCCACCTGCATTCGGCCTCGATCTCTATGATCTGATGTCTAAAGCCAAGATTGTGCTAAACGGTGCCATCGATATGGCGGGGCCTGACCGTGGGAACATGCGGTGCTTTGAGGCCTTGGGGAGCTCGGCGTTGCTCCTTTCGGACGACGGAGTATATCCTGAAGGAATGCGTGATGGAGAGACAATTGTCACTTACAAGTCACCAGGCGAAGCCGTAGAACGAATCAGAGATGCGTTGGAAGGGGCGCCGCAGACTAGGCTGACGATCGCTGCTGCCGGCTACCACATGGTGTCGACCCGTTATTCAAAAAGCGAGCAGTGGCAACGCTTCGAGGCGCTTGTTGCCGCGATTTAGAGGACAACATGATAGAAAACTTCATTCCAATTTCGAGGCCATCTATCGGGCAGCGCGAAGAGGAGCTCATCATGGATGCTGTTCGCTCCGGATGGGTCTCTTCAATGGGCCGGTACATCGATGAGTTCGAGGCGGTCTTCGCTCGCTATTGTGGAACAGAATTTGCAATCGCGGTCAGCAATGGGACGACAGGACTTCACCTTGCCCTTGCGACGCTGGACCTCGGTCCGGGAGACGAGGTGATCATTCCCGACCTGACGTTCGTTGCGACTGCCAACGCAGTTGCCTACACGGGCGCAAAGCCGGTGCTCGCTGACATCGATCCAGTTACGTTGTGCATCGATCCATCCTCCGTCAATTCATTGATCACGAAACGCACGAAGGCGGTCATTGCGGTCCACCTCTATGGGCATCCTGCGGACATGGATTCGCTCGCTGCAATTGCCGACGCAAACGGAATCTCGTTGATTGAGGATGCCGCTGAAGCACATGGTGCCGAGTACAAGGGCCGACGAGTAGGAAGTCTTAGCCGATGTGGCGTCTTCAGCTTCTATGGCAACAAGATCGTCACTACCGGCGAGGGCGGCATGCTGACGACTAACGATCGCGCCTTCTATAAGCGGGCAAAACGCCTTCGCGATCACGCGATGAGTTCGGAACGTAGATACTTTCACGAGGAACTCGGATACAACTATCGCATGACTAATCTTCAAGCTGCACTTGGCGTCGCGCAGATGGAGCGAATTGACGAGTTCCTTGAGCAGCGTGCCAAGATCATGGCTTGGTATCACTCAGTCATTCCGACGGGTGAAGCGGTGCGACTAAATAAAGTGCGAAATTGGGCGAAGAGTGCGTTCTGGATGGTCTGCTTGGAGGTCGACTCGTTCAACGAGCAGAGCCGTAATGCATTTATGAGCGAACTCAAAAATATGGGAATCGATTCGCGTCCATATTTCTACACTATCTCATCACTGCCGATGTACAGGCAACAGCCACTCCCGATCTCGCTGCGAAAGTCGAGGACCGGGCTGAATCTTCCTAGTTTTTGTGAGCTTACTCAGAAGGACGTCGAGCGGGTTGGTCGGGCGGTGGCCGACTTGCTCAAGCAGGTGAAATGATGCTCGACGAGGCTGTACAGACGCTACGTGCCGCCAGATTCGTGAGGAAGTTGCGTATTCCGTTCATGTACCGGCGACTTAGTGCATACCTAGCGTCCATGTCTGCGGATAGTCCGCTAAAGGGGGTACCTGTTAGGGTCGTCGGAGACGCGTGGGGCGATCCAACGGAACTATTTTCCCATTACGACGCCTTCGGTTATTGGGTCGCAGCCCGACTTGCTCGGACCAACAAACGGCGCCGAGTACTCGATATTGGAAGCCCCAAGAAGCAAAATGCAATTTTATCGGCATTTCACGACGTTTCAGCTCTCGTTCTAGCGGACTGTGGTGACCAGTTCAGTGCGGTGCATTATCTTATCCATGACGTTACGCTGCCACTGCCGTTTTCGGCAGGATCTTTTGATTGTTTTACCTCGGCTGTCACTTTGAACTTGGTTGGGCTGGGACGATACGGCGATCGCATAGACGCAAATGGGATCCCTAATCTCATTTCGGAACTGGATCGCGTGATGTCAGACGACGGGGAACTCCTCATCAGCGTGCCTAGTGGTCCGAGCCAACTTGCGTTCAATAATCACTGGTGTTTCGATATTCATTTGATTCAGCGGCTGTTCAAAGGTTGGCGGCTTGAGAGCGTCGTAGTTGATGGCTGGTCTTCGCCGAGCATATCGCAAAGCGGAAGAGATCCGGCTCGTCGATTTGTGGGTTTGGATGAGCTGCCTGCCATGCGTCAAGGTGACTATCGGGTCGTCTTTTGTGCCTTCGTTCGAGAGGCTTCCCGTGAGCAGGGGAGGAACTCATGATTGGAAAGGTTAGAACCCCCTCCTATACTTGGGAAGAAGCTATCGAGATCCTTAGAAGTGAACCCCAGTACGATCAGCTTATCTACGACGCCTATTTGACGTCGGACCTGCGGGAAAACTGTCGACGCTTTGCCGAGAGCGCGGAGTTCGCGGAGACTTTGAGCCTGATCGAGAAGTATAGATCGGGCGCACGTGATATTTTGGATATGCCAGCCGGCAACGGGATTGCTACATATGCCCTAACCCGCGCGGGGTTTAATGTCGTTGCGGTCGAGCCGGATTCGTCGGCGTCGGTCGGCCGGGGCGCCATTGAGACTTGTTTGTCGAAGGCAGGACTTAATGCCCGCATTGTTGATGCTTTCGGCGAAGAATTGCCTTTTGAAGCTGAGAGCTTCGACGTCGTCTATGTGAGACAGGGACTTCATCACGCTCAGGATCTGAATGCCATGGTGGCCCAATGCGCCCGCGTGCTGCGTCCTGGTGGCTTACTGTTGGCGTGTCGAGAGCACGTCGTGGATGATTATGGATCCAGCTTGCGGGATTTTCTGAACGCCCAAGTTGACCACCAACTGTACGGCGGCGAAAATGCATTCACGTTAGCCGACTACCGGGCGTCCTTGGTTAGAGCCGGATTTGAAGTTGCGCTGGAGATGGGTCCCTACGACTCACCAATCAATTTGCATCCCAATACACCGGAAATTCTGGCGGCCAAAATCTGCGGTTCAACACCGGGCAAGATTCTCAGTTGTATGCTGCCGAAATCTATCGTTGTGAAGCTGGGCATCTGGCAGTTGAAGCGATCTAATCGCCCCGGACGGCTGTACTCGTTTGTCGCGATCGCCAAATAGCGAATAGTCATGCTTGGGTATCTTCTTCCTCTTCTCGTGAAAGTTCGCGGACGATTTCCTTCGATCTATCATTTCCTCGTCCGCATCGCGAAACGTTTCATGGGCGTAACCTTCGGTGTCTACCCTCGCCCCCTCGCCAACGAGGTGGCCGCCGTTACTGAAATCCTGCGTAGCTCACAATGGAACATGGCCTACGGACGGGGGCTCGCTCACGAACGCCTCGAGGCCGACTTTAGTGAAGCCGTCGGCACTCGGCACGCAGTAGCTGTCGGGAGCGGAGGGGTAGCGATACAAATGTCGCTCCGCGCGCTCGGACTCAAGCCGGGCGACGAGGCGATCCACCAGATCGACACATGCTCGGCCACAGCGATGGCGGTCATGAATGCTGGTGTAACGCCGGTCTTTGCGGACATTTCTGAGGAGACATTTATGCTCGATTGCGGTGATCTCCGAAACCGCATAGGTCCGCAAACGAAAGCTTTGATTGCTACCCATATGTGGGGAAATCCAGAGAACATTGCAATGCTGCGCTCGCTGGCGCGCGAGCGAGGGCTTGTACTCTTAGAAGATGCCTGTCTCGGGCTGGGCGCGGTCGCGGATGGAGCTCCCGCTGGCTCGCAAGGAGATGTTGGAGTCTTTTCGTTCGGTTGCATTAAGCCGATTCAGACAGGAGAGGGGGGGATGATCGTGACAAACGACGAAGCGCTCGCGAGGGAGCTACGGTCGTTGCGTCACTGGGGCGACCGCACAATCGAATTCGGTGTTCGCGATACCACTCAATTGGCTTGGAACGGCCGCATGTCCGAAATTCTTGCCGGCGTCGCCCGCGAACAGTTGCGAGGGTTTCCAAAGCACTTGGCGGACCTCCGGGAAACGGTTGAGGAATTCAAGCATGTGCTGGCGAATCTTCCTGGGCTAACGCTAGTCCTCGGAGCGGAAAAAGAAATTTCTCACTGTGCGTTCACCCAGGTTGTGCTCCGCCTCGACGAGGCGGCATTTGGAGCCGAAAAGAAGACACTCATGGACGAGTTAACCAAGAACGGAGTTCCAAATTGGCATGCGAATTTCGAGCCAATCAACACTCTTTCCTTCTTTAGGTTCGGCGGGTGGCGGGACTGGATATTGCGAGGTGATGTTGACCGTATTGAGAAGAATAATTCTGGCCCGTTTCCGGCAGCAGAACGCGTTTATGCCAAATCAGGCATCGGCTTGGCGAAATCCAACTTTCTATCAGTAGGTAACAAGAAGCATTTGGCGTCCGTACTTCGAACCCTACGCAACAAGAGGAAGCATTGATCAAGCTTGGCGTAGTCGCTCTTTCAAAGCCCGAATTGGGGGGGACGTACCAATATACACTTTCCACGCTCGAGGCGCTTCGATACCTCCGCGAGTTCGAGATAACAATCTACGGTGACCCTTCCAATGGTGACTACGCTCGTTTGGGTTATCCCGTAAGGCGATTCACAGAGAAGCGCCTGGACCAGCTGGCGCGTCTATCTGCATTCATGCTCGGCGTCAGACTTGCTGATCCTTTTCCCGATGAGGACGTTATTCTTTCGCCGATCTATTCCTTGGCTCTGTTACAGACTAGGAAACCGTTCGTCTACACCTTGCACGACGTGCAAGAATACCATTTTCCAGGGTACTTCTCGTGGGGGCAGCGAGTTTGGCGTCACTATGTCCACGCCGCCCTCTCCAGCCGCGCAACCCGAATAATCTGCGAAGCGAGTCACGTGAGGGACGATATTGTCCGATTTTTCGACGTCCCTCGTGACCGTATTGAAGTGGTAGTAGCCCCACCACTTGCGCGGCTGAGGGCCGCAATGGCGCGCTCTGAGTTGGAGGAGGCACGCGTCCGGCTCCATTTGCCTGATCGCTTTGTCTTCTACCCAGCCCAATTTTGGCGCCACAAGAATCATGCTCGCCTAATTGATGCTTTCAAGCTGGTGACTTCAGTCGCCCCAGAGTTGAAACTTGTACTGACGGGCAACAAGGGAGAAGAGTACGTTTCGGTTTTACGCCAAATCGAGGCGACGGGACTAAAGCAGGCAATCTTACATCTCGGCTATATTGGCCAAAACGATTTACAGGCGGTTTATCAACTTGCGACCGCTCTTATCATGCCTTCGCTGTATGAGAGCGTTAGTATCCCAATCTTTGAAGCCTTTCAGTTGGGGACGCCGGTAGCTGCTGCGAACATCCTCTCTTTGCCTGACCAAGTGGGAGATGCCGGTCTCTTGTTCGATCCGCTATCAATTAATGCAATAGCAAACAGCATCTCAGCAATCGCAACAAACACTCATCTTGCGGACTCACTGAGAGTTCGAGGTCAGAATCGGATTCGTGCGATGTCACCCGATCGGTATGGCAAGCAATTGGAGGCAGTACTTCAACGAGTGTACGACGAGCGCTAATCGGCTGGTGAATCACCTTGCGCGCCATTTTCGCGCGGGCTGGTTGTGTTCCGTCCATTCCTCTCAGAACACAACTAAGTGTCAACACCTCAATCAATTGCCTTGAATGGAGGTCGTGGCATGACATACCAAAGTAAGAATAAAACGACGGCGCCGTTCGTTATCATTAGAACGGAGAGCGGCACATTGAGGAAGGTCTGCGTTACGATCCCGCTGGACAAGATTACAAATCGGGGAGGAAGGCCCTCGGAGACTCGATTTCCGATCGACAGAATAAGTCCGCCTAAGAACACGCTTGCCGGCGCCAGAGCGCTGCCGACGGAGGCGATTCCTTCAGTGGCGAGCAGGGATGCGTTCATGTTGCCGACCGGATAATTCCTCGCGATCACGAGCGAAAGTTGTTCATTGTAGGGACAACCCACCATACGCTTCATCCAGGACATCTGGCAGAACTGCGTAAGCTCATGTCGGGAAAAGAAGTCATTATAGACGTCGATTGCGATCGATGGAAACGCAATCATCCGGAAGTTGATCGTGCCGAAGTAGTTCAGGTAGAGCGACCGAGGCACCAGTCCGTGCTCGGACAGCATCGTCATGCCAATACCCAGCGCGACCGGCCCGAGCAGCGATACGATGACTGCAAACCGCGGCTCAAGACGGGTAGCGATTAACCAGAGGAAGCACAGCCAGGCCGGCGCAAACAGAGCCGTCTTCGTGAGGGTGACTGGGTAGAAGGCGACGAGGAGAAGCAGTATTGCCATAGCAGCAAGGCGAGCTCGCATCTCGATGCAGCAGGCAAAGGCGAACGGCAGCAACGCACCTAACGCCATTCCTATCGCATATTGAAGCGCGATTGGAAATCTCAATTCATCGCGGAATTCATAGATGTCTGCGAGTCCCACCAGTTTGAAGTTGAAGAAAGCGCCTATTGCGACGATCGCGAGGCTTGTAGCGGCAATCGCTACGATCAGCCGTCGAAGGCCTTTCACCGAGATCGTCTGTATTGGATTGATCGGAAGTTTGAGAAAAAGGGTGGGAACCAGAAAGGCCGCAGCAGAGGCTATCGCTGAAATAGCCGGGAGCGTATGATCGTATGGCAATTCCGAAAAAGGTATGAGGAAAACGTAACCCAGTGTAATGGTGAAAAGATAGAATGAAAGTAAATAGCCAAAACTGAATCGTGCGAAGGCCATCATGCATGCCAGTGCGGCAACGGGAAGCGCGAGGAGCACTGCTTCGCCAATGTGCGAGGCGCTCCAGGTGAAAAGACGTAGATACCCGTATAGCTGCAGGACCATAGCGAGCGAGATGCCGCAGACGAGCGTGTGAGCTGCAAGAAATGCAAGTATCAATCTTGATCCTGGGTTCTTGAAAATATCAGAGAATTGCATCGTTCCGGCTCTCGGAGGACATGGCTTCGGCATCTTGCAGTGCGGCGCGCGGAGTAACGCACCACAGGAGAAACAGGATGGCGGCGCCATTGGTTACCAGCGCGACTGTGAACGGCACATTCAGGAAAATATGAAGCTGCAATCCGCCCGACACCAGCACGAAGCGTTCAGGGAGTTCGGCGGAAGCGCGGTTAGCTAGGCTGATCACAAGCCCGCATAAGAGGGCCGTGACAGGCGCGAACAGTGGGCCGACTGATGCGATGCCTTCGGTCGCAAACAGCGACGCATTGAAAAATCCCAGGTGATAGCTGTCCTGCATGTAGACGGAAAGCTGTTCCGTATACGGGCACGATGCGATCAGCTTGATCAGGCCGATCTGGCAAAAGCGCGTGGGCTCGTGAGTCGAGAAAAAATCGTTGTAGAAGTCGAGGGCACTCGCGGGCATTCCGATCATTCGAAAATTGACCGTGCCAAAATAGACAAGGAACGGATACTCCGCCAGCAGACCAAGATTGTAAGCAAGCACCAGCAGAAGTCCGACCGACACTGGCAACAGCAACGAGAGAATGATCGCCTTTCGAGACTCGAAATAGATCGACAGCAGCGTGAGAAACAGCAGCCACCCTGGCGCAAGCAGCGCTAGCTTCGTCAGCGTGATCGGATAAAACAGGCCAAGGAGCAGCAGGCTGAGCGCGGCATAGCCGTACCTTTTGAGCTGATAGAAGCTGGCATACGCAAACGGCAACAGAGCTCCACAGACGATGCCTATGGCGTACAGGAGAGGTCTTGGAAGCACGATCTGCTCGCGAAATTCATAAATGTGGAGCGGACTGACGAATTGCCTGTTAAAGGCGGCTCCAATCGCCAGGACGACTATCGATATGGCCAAAATGACCCATAGGAGCTTGTGGAATCGCTCAGTCGTCAATTTCAGTCGGGAAGGAAAGGCCGGAACGTTCAGGAACAATGCCGGGATGAGAAACGCGGCGCCGGAAACAAAGGCCGAAATTGCCGATATGCGATGATCGTAATGAAACGTCGAGAATTCGACAAGCCAAAGATAGTTCAGGATGAGCGTGAAGAGATAGAAGCCGAGTGCATACCCGAAGCTGAAGCGCTGCCTTACGAATACGACTGATAGCAAGGCAAACGGAGCGGCGGTGGCGGCTGCGGCCAGGACGTGGGGAAGACTATTCTCAGCCAGCGGCAAAAGACGCCGATAGTACTCACCCACGAAAATCAGCGATACCCAGGAAGCCAGGACATGACACACCATGAGGATGACCAGCGGGGATCGGAGGCCCGACAGCGACGGCACTGAAACAACGGCTGTTTTCATTTGTGAGGTTCGGTCCCGCGGAGTGTCGCGCGCTCAGTATCATGTAAGGCGGGGTGTGGCCACAGAGGCCATGCCAGTCTGTGGCCGGTTGCTGGCCTGGAGTTCCTGCTCCGCTTGTCGAAGCGCATTATTGGCTTGATTGATAACGGAATTTTCGAATATAGGCTTTGGCTGCACAGCGCTGTCGGGATTGAGTGTTTCGTGTGGCAGTGCCGATCGTGAGGATGATTTGAATGATCAGATTTGGCCTGCTCGGTTGCGGACGCATCTCAAAGCGTCACTCGGAGCTGTTGGGTAATGGTCAAATTGAGGGGGCGCGCCTCGTGGCGGTCTGCGACAAGGTCAAGGCCCGCGCCGATACTGTCGCCACAAAGTTTGCAGTTCCCTCCTATGACGACCTGAATGAGTTTCTCGCACGCTCCGACATGGACGCCGTCGCGGTCCTGACGCCTAGCGGCATGCACCCCGAACACGCCATTGCCTGCGCGCGCGCGGGCAAGCATGTCGTGGTCGAGAAACCGATGGCGCTGCGGCTCCAGGATGCCGACGACATGATCCGCGCCTGCGACGAAGCCGGCGTAAAGCTTTTTGTCGTGAAACAGAACCGCTTCAACGTTCCAGTGGTGAAGGCGCGCGAGGCGCTGGAGGCCGGTAGATTTGGCCGGCTGATCCTCGGTACCGTACGCGTGCGCTGGTGCCGCGACCAGGCCTACTACGATCAGGATGCATGGCGTGGCACCTGGGCCTATGACGGCGGCGTGCTGACGAATCAGGCCAGTCACCACATCGACATGCTGGAGTGGTTCTTCGGCGACGTGGTGAGTGTCCATGCGCGGGCAACCACGGCTCTCGTGAAGGTGGAGACCGAAGATACCGCGGTGGCGACGCTGAAATTCCGCAACGGTGCCCTCGGCATCATCGAGGCGACCACGGCGGTCCGGCCAAAGGATCTCGAAGGCTCGCTGTCGATCCTCGGCGAAAAGGGCACGGTCGAGATCGCGGGCTTTGCGGTCAATCAGATCAGGCACTGGAATTTCGTCGACGCGCTGCCAAGCGATCAGGTCGTCGTCGAGAAATTCTCGGTCAACCCGCCCAACGTCTACGGCTTCGGCCACCAGGCGTACTACCAGCACGTGGTCGATTGCCTCCTGAATCAGCGCGCTGCGTTGGTCGACGGCCTGCAAGGCCGCAAGAGCCTGGAGCTGATTTCCGCTCTCTACGAATCGATCGAGACCGGGCAGGAAGTTGCGCTTCGCTTCGAGCCGCGGCGGAGCAAACTCGGAGTGCTCTCGTGAGCGGCAAGCCGCAAGTTCACCAGGTTGGCGTGCGCGACGTCAAATTCGGTGACCGCGTCAAAATGGTCGAGCCCTGCAATCTCTATGGCTGCGAGATCGCGGACGACTGTTTCATCGGGCCTTTCACCGAGATACAGGCTGGCGTTGTCGTCGGGGCGCGCACCCGCGTGCAATCGCACGTGTTCATCTGCGAGCTTGTGTCGATCGGAGAAGATTGCTTCGTCGGGCACGGGGTGATGTTCATCAACGACACATTTGCAACCGGTGGGCCTGCGCGCGGGCGTCGGGAATTGTGGCGCTCGACGAAGATCGGCAATCGGGTTTCGATCGGTTCGAACGCCACGATCATGCCGGTCTCCATCGCCGACGACGTCGTGATTGGAGCCGGGTCAGTGGTCACGAAAGACATCGCCGAGTCCGGCAGCTATGCCGGAAATCCCGCCCGCCGCCTCAAGAGCAAGAGCTAGGGAATAGCAATCATGCCAGTGCCTTACGCGGACCTCGGACTCCAGTATCAGTCGATCAAGGACGAGATCGATGGTGCCATCGCCGCGGTCATCCGCGACAGCGCGTTCATTCGCGGGCCTTATGTCGACGCCTTTGAGCGCGAGTTTGCTGCTGCGGCGAGCGTCAAACATTGCGTATCCTGTGCAAACGGCACCGACGCGCTCTACCTTGCGATGGCGGCACTGAAGGTCAAGCCGGGCGACGAGGTCATTACGACCGCGCATTCCTGGATATCGACGTCCGCGATGATCACGCATGCAGGCGCGCAGGTCGTGTTCTGCGACACCGACAGTGAGACCTTCACGATCGACCCCGCGGCGATCGAAGCGGCGATCACGCCGCGGACCGTCGGCATTATCCCGGTGCACCTGTTCGGCCAGCCGGCCGACATGGACGCGATCATGGCCATCGCGGGCAAGCACGGCCTCTGGGTCATCGAGGACTGCGCCCAGGCCCATCTGGCGCGGTGCAAGGATCAGCCGGTCGGGACGTTCGGGGCGGCCGCGACCTATTCATTCTATCCGGGCAAGAATCTGGGCGCGTTCGGCGACGCCGGCGCTGTTGTGACCGGTGATGCCGCGCTCGCCGAGCACATGACCATGTTGGCTCGCCACGGCGGTCTGGTGAAGCACAGGCACCTGATCGAAGGCATCAACAGCCGGCTCGACGGAATGCAGGCGGCGATCCTGTCCGCCAAGCTGAAGCATCTGCAAGCCTGGACCAAGGCGCGTCAGGATGCTGCGGCAATCTATGATGCCGGTCTCAATCAGCTCGACGGCGTGGAGGTGCCCCGCGTCGCGCCTGGTCGAACACATGTCTACCATCTCTACACGATCAAGCATCGCAAGCGCGATGCGCTCGCGGCGCATCTGAACGAGAACGGGGTGCAGACGGGGATCAACTATCCGACGGCCTTGCCGTTGCTTCCCGCTTATGCGCGACTTGGACACAAGCCCGAACAGTTTCCGAGGGCTTTTGACAATCAGAACAAGATCCTCTCGCTGCCGATGTTTGCGGAAATCACGCGCGAGCAGCAGGACGAAGTCATCAGGCTGATCAAGAACTTCTAGACTCTATCCTCCAGCAGGCGCTTCATGATTTCCCGGTAGCGCAACGTCGAGGCTTGCTCACTGTAGTTCAGCGCGGCGACAGCCGCCTTGCGGCCTCGCTCAAGCGTCGCCGCGCGGTCAGATGCTGCCTCGGAGATTGCCTGCGCCAACTTGATGGGGTCCTCGGGGGGCACGACCCACCCAATGTCCTCCTCCGTCACAGCAAGTCCGGCCTCCGAATTCGGCTCCGTTCCGACGATGACGGCTCGCCCGACCGCGAGAAGGTTGTAGAGGCGGCTTGGGATTGAGACGCCGGCGACGTTGCGCCGGTAGGGAATGATCCAGGCGTCGGCCGCCGCCAGAAATTCGGCAAGCTGCTCCTCGGGTACGGGATCGAGCAGGGTCACGTTAGCCAGATTGTCCGAGGCCTGAAGGGCCTTCAGCTCGTTCCAGCCGACGCCCCAACCGGAGAGGACAAAGTGGACGTGCTTCTTATGTTGCAGATGCCGTGCGGCGTCGAATACGGTGCGAGGCGCATGCGTAAAGCCGAGATTACCGCAAAGACCGACGATGAATGGCGCGGAATAGGGTTTCCTGAAATCGCTGCCATGATCGGGATGGCGGAAGCCGATCGGTAGCAATGTCCAGTTGGGCACGAAATGGATGTTGTCTGCGCGCACTCGCGGATAGCGCAGCAGCAGCGGCGGCACGTCGCGGCCGATCACGAAGATCGCGTTCAGGGAGCTGAACAGCCAGCCGTTAGCAATGCGCAAGGCGCGCGTGATGAAGGACGTTTGACGGGCCATGCCGGCGGCCAGCAGAGCCTCCGGATAGAGATCGTAGATAAGGAGCGCGGTCTTGGCCCCGCGCAACCTTGCGGCAAGTGTGATCGCGTAGGGCAGGGTGAAGGGGCTCGTGACCGACATAACGACGTCACCTGCCGTTGCGCGTCTGTAGACGGCCCAGAACAAGCGTATCGCCAGCACGCAGCTTGCGATGAAGCGCCTCACGAGCGCCTGCTTAGGCGGCCTCCAGTTTGCGATCTCGATGACCTCGGGCGTGTCCTTGCCGGATTTCGGCTTGGTGGAGCCCGGCGTCCCAGAGAGGACGACCGTCCGCATGTCGAGCGCGATCGCATCGGCGATCGCGCCGAGATAGATCGCCGTCGTGCTTGGGTCCGGCGGATAGAATTCCGTCGCGAGAATGAAGCTGGGACCTTTCGCCACGTTGTTATCCGATCGCCAAAAGCGGCAAGAAGAAGCCCCGGAGGTTTCCGCCCAGAAAGGTGTCGCCCGGGAGCCCCGCGGCGTCCGCGGCTTCGACGTCCGACGGCCTGTCACAGACCAGGAAGCTCCAACTCGTCTCGACGGGCAACCTGCTCAGAAGGTCGATGATCATGCCGCGCTGCGGCTTGCGGCGTTCGCTGACGCACCGGTAACATTTAATAGGGCCGTCGAAATGAAACGGCCAATACTCGAAAGCATTGATATGCACACCCCGGGCCGCCGGTTCACGTGGCATCCAATCGTGTAGCCGATGGATGTCAGTCTCCTCCGGGCGCAGCGCCTGGTCGATTGCTGCGCTCTTTCTGTCTGGGGGCATTCTGCTCGAGTTTGTGTCTCTTAAGACGGCTGCGAAACCGCCGCCCGGCCCAATCGCTCTGTGTGCTCAGTATCACGATTATGTTCCAGGTCCAATCCGTCTCCGCGCCGCCGTTAACCCCGGTTTCCACCCGTGTCCCGGGTTGACCCGCCCGAGGCGATATGGCCAAGAAGAGGCAAGGGCATGCGCTTCGCCCGGCGTTCTGTGTGCATCCATTTCTTTCAAATACTGCGGGAACAAAGTCGGCCATGACTCAACGTGTTGCTCTGATCACCGGCGTGACCGGCCAGGACGGCGCCTATCTGGCCGAATACCTGCTGTCGCTCGGCTACATCGTGCACGGCATCAAACGGCGCTCGTCCTCATTCAATACCGCGCGGGTCGATCACCTCTATCAGGACCCTCATGTCGGCAGCGTGCCGTTCCTGATGCACTATGGTGATATGACGGACTCGACCAATCTGATCCGTCTGGTGCAGAACATCAGGCCGACCGAGATCTACAATCTCGCCGCGCAGAGCCATGTTGCGGTCAGCTTCGAGAGTCCTGAATATACCGCGAACGCGGATGCGATTGGCGTGCTGCGGCTTCTGGAGGCGATTCGCATCCTCGGCATGGAGAAGGAGACGCGGTTCTACCAAGCCTCGACCTCCGAGCTTTATGGCCTTGTGCAGGAGATTCCACAGAAGGAGACAACGCCGTTCTACCCGCGCTCGCCTTATGGCGTGGCCAAGCTCTATGGTTACTGGATCACGGTGAACTACCGCGAAGCCTACGGCATGTTCGCGTCCAACGGCATCCTGTTCAACCACGAGAGCCCGATCCGCGGCGAGACGTTCGTGACCCGCAAGATCACCCGCGGCGTCGCCCGCATCGAGGTCGGTCTCGAGGATACGCTCTATCTCGGCAATCTCTCGGCCAAGCGCGACTGGGGGCACGCGCGCGACTATGTCGAGGGCATGCACATGATCCTTCAAGCCGACAAGCCTGACGATTTCGTGCTCTCCACCGGCGAGACGCGCTCGGTGCGGGAGATGGTCGAACTGGCGTTCGCGCAGGTCGGCCGCCGTATCGAATGGCGGGGCGAGGGAATCGAGGAGACAGGCGTCGATGCAGCGAGCGGCAAGACCGTCGTCAGGATCGATCCGACCTACTTCCGACCGACCGAGGTCGATCTTCTCATCGGCGACGCCAGTAAGGCGCATCAGGTGCTCGGCTGGAAGCCGAAGCGGAGCTTCGCTCAGCTCGTCGAGGAGATGGTGGCGAGCGACCTTGCCGAGGCGAAACGGGATACAGCCCATGGCAAGCGCGCCATTTGAGCTGAAGGGCAAAAATGTTTACGTCGCCGGCCATCGCGGCATGGTCGGTAGCGCGCTCGTGCGTCGGCTCCAACGGGAGGACGTGAGGCTCGTCACGGTGGACCGGCACGAGGTCGACCTCCGCAACCAGACGGCCGTGTTCGGCTGGTTCGCGCAGATGCGGCCGCAGGTGATCTTCCTCGCCGCCGCCAAGGTCGGCGGCATCGTCGCAAACGATACGCTGAGGGCCGAGTTCATCTACGACAACATTACGATCGCCGCAAACGTGATTCACGCCGCGCATCACAATGGTGCGGAGAAGCTGATGTTTCTCGGCTCGTCCTGCATCTATCCGAAGCTGGCGCCTCAGCCGCTCCGGGAAGACTACGTGCTCTCGGGGCCGCTGGAGCCGACCAACGAACCCTATGCGATCGCCAAGATCGCCGGCATCAAGATGGTGGAGGCCTATCGCAGCCAATACGGTTGTGATTTCATCAGCGTGATGCCGACCAATCTCTACGGTCCCGGCGACAATTATCACCCTGAAATGAGTCACGTGGTCGCCGCGTTGATCCGGCGCTTCCACGACGCGAAGCTCTCGGGCGCGACGAACGTCGTGGTGTGGGGCACCGGCACGCCCCGGCGCGAGTTCCTCTATGTCGACGACATGGCCGATGCCTGCGTGCACCTGATGAAGACGTATTCCGGCGCCGAACTGGTCAACATCGGCACCGGAGAGGACATCACGATCGCCGACTTCGCGCGCCTCGTGGCCGAAACCGTCGGATACAGCGGCGGGATCAGTTTCGACACCTCGCGTCCCGACGGTACGCCGCGCAAGCTGCTCGACGTCACCCGGCTGGCTGAACTCGGCTGGCATGCCGCGGTCTCGCTAGAACAAGGCTTAGGGCTAGCTTATGAGGACTATAAGTCGTTGGGGGCTTCCGCCGGCTTATGACTTCGACAAGAGTTCTGGGCATATGGAACTTAGCCACGAATAGACGGTTTGAACAAAGATCGCGACCCCACCGATCTCCATTGAGCTGAATTCACTAGCTTATCTAAGAATGCTAAAGGTCGTACCAACGCGAATGTAGTCTATCTGCAAAGGCCTAGGCGCACATTGCACGTGAAGAGGCAACTTAAAGAGTTCCGGCGAATGCGGATGATTTGCTTGGAGCAAGCGCAGGCCGCCTCGACGGAGCTTGAAAGAAATGCTTTTCTGGAAATCGCGGAACAATATAGAATGGCTGTTGAGACCAGCGCGTTCCTTGCAGCCGCTAGGCGTCCAAGTGGTGCGATGAACGGGGTGGGGGGCATGGAATCAGATCTTCAAGCGCGCTCCCGACGGTTCTCTGAGGAATTACGCGCCAGGGCCGGTAGCATATTGTTATCCCTCAAGAGCCTCCTCTGGTTAGCCGTTCTAGTTGGCGCCGCATTGTTCATCGCTTTCTACCTTCCTTGGTGAGCTGCTGGCACGATCTTTCTCTCAAGAAGCGTCACCGCGTCACGGTCATTGTGCCCCCAAACGCGTTGAGCTCTCTCACTAGAGACAACCGCCGCGCCTTGGGTCCATTGAGCAGTGCTTTAGCGAGCGGACCTCTCGGGTCTGCTGACGGCGTGTTGGTCGAAGCCATGGGCTTGAAGAGGCGCGTCAATCTGGGCTGCAGTTTTTCCATACTTTCGCTAATCCACTGCATTCTGAACAATGTAGAACAATAGTTGGAAGTGGCGACGAGTTGCCTGTTCAATCAACGCGGTGAAGCGTCATCTCGACCGCCTTTGTGCGGTAGGTGTTCAGAAGCCTATGCCGCAGTATCCGGTAGCGCTGCGTCTCCGAGGAGAGCTCGGCCATGTTGATAGCCAGCAGGCATTCAGAGGCGGATTGCGGATCAGCGTAGCGGAAGATTGCAGACTGAAGTGCGCGATAGTGATCAACGTCTCGCCTGGCAATAGTTAAGGTGGAGGGCACAGCGCCGCGAATTGTGACGGCGATGCGCTCGACAGCTGCGATTTGAGGTGGGCTGATAGCACCATTCATTGATCTTGCGCCTCAGATAGCGGGCGCAAAGATCGGCAACGGCGAAATTTGCGGGGGTCCACCACCCTCTTTCGTTTCCATGCCTATGCAGAGATTGACGATGCGATCGGCGCAACGGACGGGGAACTCGTCGCTGACTTTGCGTCCTAAAGGCCCCGTTTGAGAAAATTTGAGGTGACGCGCATTAGCGGGGCCCTTCTGGCAACTAGGCAATCTTGGCTGGGACTGAAGGCAAGGCGATCCTTGCTTCGTCGACGGGGTGGCTCCTTTGGGAACGCGAGGCCGACCTACGGGGGAGGGGCTGTTGGCACGAAAATGTCGCCGGATGCCCCCGAGGGAGATTTCGATCGAGAGCACCGCATTGCGATGAGCCACATGTTGCACTGCAGCTGAGCTCGAGCGCTGATATCACTTCCGGTTCAAAACCCTCAGTGACCGCCCCGAGCTGAACGATCAAATTGTCTGAGGATCCTCAGGCTCTGCTTCGCACCGCTTTTCACGCCAAAGTCGGATGAGGCTCTCCTGGTCATCCCCACGATGATGCGGGGTCGCCGATGAAATGGCGGCGGTCGTTCGCGTGTAAACTAACGACATGATTCGGCGCGTCTGCGCCATTCGTTTGAACCGGTGTCCCCGGTATCTGCTACGCAAGAACAAGCGGCTGAACATGCCGCACTGCCCCCCGCGTCCGACCCGCGTCCGCGAGGCGAGATACTGGCGCGATAATCAGAGTTGGCGCCCGGCCGACTCAGTAACGGTCTAATTGCAGGAGAATGCCAGTGATTTCTACAGCAACATTGTTGCTCGTGCGACGGGCATGGTTCTTGTTCTCACGCGCTTAAAGCAAGGACGAGGGAGGCTGACCAGTAACAAAGCGACAAAACGAAGCCAATTTTGCGCATTGAGGGCAAATAGGATGCAGAAGGCGCGGGGCAGACAAGGATGTTTTCCAACCGCGGGATCTGTTGAAATGAAGGAGGGATTGTCGGAAGATCGGGAGGATCCTTTCCCTCGTGGCCAGTGAGCTTTGAAGCGTCCGGCAGTCTTTTTTGATCGCGATGGCGTCCTCAACGAGGACGACCGCTATGCTTTTGATCCGGACAAGCTCCGGTGGGTGGAAGGAGCCAAACAAGCCGTAAAGGCAGTCAACGACGCCGGGTATTTTGCTTTTGTCGTAACGAACCAATCAGGAATTGCGCGGGGCTATTATGAGGAGCGGCATGTTCGCAATTTGCACGAATGGATGTCGCGTGAACTTGCTATCGTCGGTGCACATATCGATGCGTTCGAGTTCTGCCCGCACCACCCCGATGGGCTGATTGAGCGATACCGTATCCTCTGCAACTGTCGCAAGCCGCAGCCCGGGATGATTAGAGCTCTGCTCGGGCGCTACCCAGTGGATATCGATGATAGCTTCATGGTCGGGGACAAGCAGACTGATCTTGCTGCGGCGCAGGCAGCTGGCATCGCAGCCTATTTCTTCAATGGGTCTAACCTCCATACTTTTATCGCTCCGCTGTTAACAGCTTGGTCCCATGATTCTCCGCATCAACCACTGTCGCATCGTGGTGGCGCGGGAACGGAGGATTGATGCTGTCGATTTGCGATCAGAAGTTCGGTCGATTGCGAGCTAGCAAAACCGAGGAGGGAAGCTGGCTTCCAATCAACAGAAACCCCATCGCGCAAACACAGCGAAGAGTAGCGGCCCGCAAACAAGTGCTGAAAAAGCAATACCGAGCCGCAACGCTCATCGGCTTGGTTTATCTGGTTGGGACGATTCCGATGGTTCTGGTTTCGCCGGCTTCGATGCAGTTGCGGAGGAGTTCTGATCGCTTCAAGATCTTATGAGAAGGCCCCTCTCTCGCGGCAGCGGGAAGGATTCAAACGCATCTAGCGGAACAATGGATGAGACCTCAAGCTGGGCTGGTATTGAAGCAGGAATTCAACAGTCGGGCTCAAGCCGGAGAACATCATCGCGTTTGGACGGGTAGATGCATCGCTGCTATCATTTAGTTCGAAGACTTGGAGGCGGCATGAACGACATCTTTCCTCTGCTGGCGGTGGCCATCACCATCGGCCTTTTCCTGCTGTACGCGATAGTGCGGCCGAACCTGCCTCGATCCCGGTCCGCCGATGAGCTTCCTCGCTGGCCCGATTCAAGTTTGAGATAAGCGACTGAGCTACTTGGGTCAGCATTTTTGGTTGGCGGCTTGCTCGATACCAGGCGTCTGGCGGTCGACGACCTGCAGCGTGCCGAAAACCCGAAATGGAACTTGCATCGTCGGGCAAAACAGTGGTTCATAGGGTGCTGGTCCAGTCGTAAATGGAGTCCAGCCAATGGCCGGGCAACGCAAGGTTTGCTCCGATCTGCCGGAAGTAGCTAAGCTTAACGGAGAATTCCGAAGGAATTACGGAAAGATCCTCGGAGCTTTCCTGTATCTGCGCTCAATCAGCGCCGCCCGTGGGCGTTCCTGGTTTTGGACCGCCTTGCTTTCGGCCGCTTGCTCGACGGCACTGGCGTGGCTCGGAAAGCGGGGAATGCTGCTGTAAGCTGCCGGCTATCGCTTCCCAAACAAGGCTAGGCCCGGAGGAACCGAAGGGCTCTCTCTGCTCGCGCCATGGAGCGGAGTGGACGCTGCAACTTACCCCCAAGGCGTTCAATTTCTTCGCGGGTTTTGCGAGATCTCGCTGCAACAGCAGAGGCTTAAGCTCTCAAGGAGCGCCTAAACCATGCCGCCAAAGTCGATGCCTTCCTTGGCAAGCTCCTCGGCTTCCTCGGCGGAGGACGCGGGCTTCGTGTCAAGGTAGGGATGCTCAGAGGCCGGCAGGATGGTGCGGATGTTTTGACCGTCCGTCCGCGTGATGCGGGCAACCCAGCGTTTATGGCCATGCTCAAATCGCTGGATGTGATACTGTTTGTACGTAATCATGGATCTCAAACGCAACTGACGCTGACACAGGCCCTGTCTATATGACCCTGCGCCACCATACAACAGGTCTTAAAGCCAAGTTAATATCGAGAGTCTAAATTGGCGCCTCGCGTTGATCTTCATAGAAAAACCCTTCGGCCTCGAGAGCCAGCGGGGAATTAACTGAGATTGTGACTAGTTTCGTAGTCGCCCCTCAGCATAGCGCAGCGGCTCGCCCGCGTTCACGGGAATGCTGCCCGTTTTTTGCACAGTCTGCGGCTCGAGACGGACGTTGGCGTTAGAGCAGGCTATAGTTGAGATACCCACCCGCAGCCAGCCCCTGCAACGCCGTTCTTTTCGACACTGGCGTGATCTCTGTTTCGCATTTGCCAACGGAGGTCGGGCATGGCTCAAGTCGCCTCAATCCTTGCCAGGTTGCTGGTCGAAACGACACCTCGAGAAAGCACGACAAAGCTAGTTGCGATCACGGCTCATGGAGGCGAAGTCACGCGCGGCAAGCTCCAGCTCAAGCTCAGTGATCCGCTCGAAAATGCGCGCAGCGATCCTCTCCGACTCCTGGACGGTCAGTGACCGGATGCCCACGGACGTAAGTTCGTCTCTTAGGATTTTCGCGACAATCGACCTAACGCTCATAATAGCACATCCTAAACGCGTGCATCAAAGCTTACGCCGGGCGTGGGCACAAGGTCCCAAAATGCGGTTGGTCGGACCTCAGCGTCGTCGGTGGATCTTTCTGGACTTGGATGGCATCGCTTTCGCCCGCCCACGCTGCCGCGTCGGGGGCGTCTGGGTAGTAGGATCCGCTTTTGTCAATCGCCTCGTGATGGCTTGGACGAGGCCCTTGGCGGTCTTGAAGCGCGCAATTCCTCGCCGCGCTCGCGCCGCCTCGGAAAAGCGGATCGTGCGTTTCACTTTGCCATCGGTCGGCAACAACACGTAGTCGAGCACTGTCTTGTTGTGCTCGGCTAGGCGGATGGCGGCAATCCAGCCGCCAGGGAGGCATGCCTCGCGCTCGATGCTCCAGTGCGGTGCATGGGTTGGCTTTTGCGGCGGTGTCCAACGGGCAGCCCTCACGGAAAGGCAGGCCGACCCGTTCACGCGCAGGCAATGGCTCCAGCCGCCTGAACTGATGCGTCCGCCTGCCGCCTTGATCGCAGCAGCGACCTGTTCGACGAGCTTTGCCCTGAGCTCGGACCAGACAGGGCGGGCGTCGAGAAATTCGTAGTTTCGCTTCGGGCTATAGCCGAGCAATCGATAGAGATTTCGAAAATTGCCAAAATGAGTCTGGCAGGTCGCGGAGCAGGGCAGTCCCGGAGTTCGATCGATAATGGTCGGCGTCAAGCGGCCCTCTTTAAGAAGAGTTTTGCGCAGCCGAACCAGCATCTCATCCTCAGAAAGATCAACGCGCCGGTTCTCTATAATGTTTCTAGCGGTGAAGAAGATCTCGCGATCAATGATGGGCTCGATGCAGTCCTTGCATCTGATCCATTGGTCAGGCGGATTCCTCACCGCGGCCTGTCGGAGCTTTTGGGACTTCCGGTTGAAGATGAGGTTTCCGATGTAGCTCTCGTTTCTGAGAACAGTGCCAACCGCGGCGCGGGTCCATGGCACGCCGGTACTCGTGACGAGCCCTTTTTGGTTGAGCTCCCAAGCGATCACTGTCTCCGACTTAACCTCCAAGAACCTTTCGAAAATCCACTTTACGACCGCGATCTCCATGGGGGCACCCGGTCGAATGCGGATGTGGTCGGTCAGAAGGTACTTCCGTTCCCCCTGTTTCATCACTCGTCTCGTCTGCATCTTTTCGTCGACGAGCTCCCGCACGAGTGCGTAGCCGGCACGTCCACAAGGTTTGTAGCCGAGCCGCGCGAAGCGGCACTGACCGGCGTAGACCTTCGCTGACAGCTCGCGGCTGTACTCGGCGGCCATCACGCGCTTGATGTTCTTGACGATGCTCGCGAGCATGCTCCCATCGTTCTCGAATTGCTCAGCGCAATAAGCGACCTTGATGCCAGCGCGCCGGCAAACGAACTCGTAATGCGCGCTTTCATCGACGTCCTGGAAACGGCCCCATCGGCTTACGTCGTAGACCAGGAGATGACCAAAGTCGGCCTGGCTGCTCTCGACATCCTCCAGCAATTGGAGGAGCCCAGTCCTGTTCTTGATGAGCAACCCGCTCTCGCCTTCGTCCTTGTAGGTTCGCACCAGCGTCAAATGATGCGCGTGGGCGTAGGCGGCGATGACGGCCGCCTGATTTTGAATGGAGTACTGCTGCCGGTCGGTTGACATGCGGACATATTGCGCTGCCAGCCCGCTGAGGAGCGATTTTGGCAGATGAGCTTTGTGAACGATGAGCGCATTACTCATTTTCACCTCATCAGCACGCGAGCTACCAGCACACATAGAACAACTTGAGCTGTCGCTCATCAAGGATGAAACTCTTGCCGTGTGAGCTGGATTGCTGCGCTTGCGAATGGCATTCATGGCTCTGATCGAGCGATCAGCCGTTGAAGACGCAGGCGGTCCGCGTCGCAACGCGAACGTGCGATGCGCGGCGCTTTCCGAACTGCTTACTTCTACCCCGGCCTCAGTGGCGTTGACGATCTAGCTCGATCTGCTTCAGGGCGGAACGCCACCGCATCCGGCGCACAGGCCGCCAGTCCGAGGAAAGTCACACGCCGGAAAGAATGCACCAGCAACGTGGTGAGTTGGATCGTGCCGGTGGACGGTTCGAGCCGCGTGGTCTGGATGATGGCGATCTCTTGCTGGCGCAGAGACTTGCGCGCAGTATCGATGCCCGAGGCCTCCGAGGCGTGGCGTCTTCGACTAGGTTTCTGCGCGAGCTCGGCGGCGTCCATCGCCAACAAGCACAACCGGCAGCTCTAAAGCGCGTGCAGGTGCGGTTATAACGGGTGCGTCGTCAGCCAAAGCCTGCGGGCCACTTCTAACGGCTCGATGGCTAACCGCAACCACCACTCGACTTCGTTGCTTGCCCGATGCAGCTCCCGGTGATGGGCGCGGCAGAGCGGCACGGTGAATTCGTCGCTCACCTTCAGGCCAAGGCCCCTGGGCTGCGCGAACTGCAGGTGGTGCGGATCGGACGGGCTCCGGCCACAAGCGAGGCAGGGCTGCTTGGCGACGAAGCGCAGGTGTTCGCGATCGCGGCGCCGCTGCAATTTTCCGACGCGAGCCCAGCTGGCAGCGCCATCCGTGTCTGCCGCTTCCGGGCTTGGCGTGGACTGTTCGGCGGCTTGCAGCCGGGTGAGCCGGTCCTCGAGAGCTTCGCCAAGCCGCTGGGCGCCCCGTACTGTGAGTGTGTTCGCGTGCCGCCACACCCGCTGTGCCCAGCGGTCGATGTCCTCCACATTGGCAAGCGACTGAAGCTCGGCGAGCAGACGCGCGGCAAGCGCTTCAGAAGTTTTGGGTTCGGTCGCGGGGGCCGCGGCCTGACCGGCGGCGGCACGTTTCGTTTCTGCGCGCCAGGGCGCGTTGGCCGTGGGCAGAGGCGAGCCAGGCGGGACCACTCCAGGAGGAGATCCTAGTTCATCAGCCGGTGGGTTGGATCCGGGCCTGATGGCAAGATCCGGTGCGTCGAACTCATCTTCGCCGGCAATCCCGATCAACGTGAACAGCGCGTACCGCCGCGCGTAGGTCAGCGCAGCGCCCATCCGATGCGGCGTGGCGATGTCGGCGATGGTGCAGACCGGCCAGTCTGACGCAATCCATTCGCCTGAGCTGTGGAGCAGGGCGGTGGTGAGCCGGATCAGCCCGCTCTCCGGCTCAAGCGCCGTGGCCTGCACTGTGGCGATCTCCTGTTTGCTCAAGCTCTTGCGCACAATCTCAAGCCCGCGCGCCAAGGAGGCATAGCGGAAGCTGTGGCATTCGCTGTTGGGGAAGGGTCCAGGCAGCGTCGCCGTGAGCGCCTTTTCCGGGTTTTCCAGCTCGGCCTGTGCGCGGGCGAGCGCGGCGGCGACCTGATTGATGCTCTGGCTTGATTGATACATGGTTCTGCGTCGGTTAGCTCAAGGCGGTGCGGTGAAGCGGTTTTGCGCGCTCGGCCGCAGCTCTCACCGTTCGGACAAACAACCGAGGTGGCGCTGTGGCGTCCTCACGCGCCAGCTATGGACGCCCAGTCAGCTCAAAGCTGATCGCGCCGGATTTCGAGCGCTTGGCACGTACCCCATGGCCGGTTGCTTCTCGGGCATCTTCCGGCACGAGGGCCTTCAGTTCGCTTTTCGCCCGCTCATGGTCGATCGCCGCGTCGCGCGTGCGGCGAAACACCTCCGCCAAAGCAGCCCAGGCGTTGGAGGCGCTCATGTCCACCGCGCGCACCGCTTGCAAGCGCGCTCTCGGCGGCTCGATGCCGAACAGTCGGGGCGGCTCTCCGTTCGCCACACAGCGCCAGAATTTTTTCTCTGCGGTCAGCAGCAGGTGCTGGTAGAGAGGATCGGCTCCGACCGTTATCTCCACCCACTTGCCGCCGCCGGTAATGACCGACAACACCGCCGTCCGCGATGCCGTCACCCACATGTTGTGCTGCAGCTGCGGCATGTGCTTTTCCGCCGCGAGCTCTTCCGAAAAATTCCACGGCAGCATAAATTTAGCCTCGAACACCGCGCCCGTGGCATCGATTCGGCCGTCGAGCGTGGCGGCCATCCAGCGGTGAAGTGGATGGAAGAACTGCCGCTGCACCTCGCTCACCTTGTGCCCGGTGTGGGTCTCATACCAGTGCCGGTTGAGGGGCTCGGTGACCGAGCCGAGCTGCACCACCAGATCATTGGCCAGGTCTTGGGGTTCGCGTTCGCCGCGCTTCTCCTGCCACAGCCGCAGCAAGGCGGCCTCATCGACGCCCATGATGATCTTTGCATCCGAACCGCCGATGAAAGCGCGGCGGCTTGGCGGAAATGCTCGGCTATCCATCAACATCCTCCAGAAGTATCTTTTTTAAACAGAAACGATCTTATCAGACAGTAACGATAAATCAATCTTTTTTCGACAGAAACAGCGAAAACAACGCCATGGTGACCTGCCGATGATCACGCCGGAGCAATGCCGGGCCGCGCGAGGCTTGCTGGACTGGAGCCAGCAACGCTTGGCCGACGAGGCGCAGGTCGGGATTGTCACCGTCCGCCAGCTCGAGGCCGGTTTCACTCAGCCGCGGCGCGCGACCCTGATCGTGGTGCGGCGAACCCTCGAGGCGGCCGGCGTCGACTTCATCGACGAGAATGGCCGCGGAGTCGGTGTGAAGCTGCGCAGTGGCCGCCGCGATCCTGGGTGAGGAGCCCTGAACCCGCTCAATTGGTCAGGAGCGCCGCCGGCCAGCCGTGCTCGCGAGGCTGGGATCGAGCGCCAGTTCGGCGCGCAAGCGGCCAAACGTCAATCGATGTCGCTCGAGAGATTCCGCAGATTGAACCGAGTTCTCAAAAGAGTCCGCCTGATCGTGTGGGGCGCTTGGTCCAAAATAATCCGGGGCGGCGCTGGCCGGAATGGGCTTCAGCTTAGGATGGAAATACGGCGCGATCTTTGCGGCGATTTTTTCGCGCGTCATTCGCGGGAGACGCTCATCATTCATGAGCTCGAGCAGGCGTGCGAGCGGATCGAGAGCCGCGACGTCTTTTCCCATCATCGTTGGCGTGATGGATGGGCGGAAGCTGACAGCTTTGGTGAATGATTGGCCCGATGGCATCGGTAAGGACGCCTTCGGCAGGGCTGCTTTCGGCAATGCCGGCTTCGGCAAGGAAGGGTTCGGCTTCGTTGACGACCGTTTCGGCAATGTTCGCTTCGGCAATAATCGCTTCGGCACCAGGTCCTCCCGACAGCGCGTCTCGTGCTGTTGCTGCCCTCTGTTAGTTGGGTTGAATTTCCGAGGATGCCAATTTTTTTTAACGAAATCCCTTGCGCGCCGGGTTTTTTCAGCTACGTGAGGATTCCTGTCCCTGCTATTTTTTCCTGTTTGACCTCGGACTTGCGCCGCAGCGCGCAGAGAAAATCGAGCCCGCCTGCTACCGCTTACGCGGCGGCCGGAACGACAGGCCACGCCGGCGAGCAAGTCCCGCGAAGGAGTTATGGAGCATGGGAATAAGACTACAGCGACGAACCGACTGGGCTGACCAGTTCATCGGGAATGTTTCCAAGGCGTTGCGCGCTCAAAGGTGCTGGCCGGCTAAAGGTGCATCTCAACCGAGTGTCGCCATGCGTTCAACCAAGCGGAGGATGAGCCGATGAGCCGATCGAATGAGGGTGCCCAGCTCGCACGCATCTATGAGCCGCGCTTGCTGCCGTCTGAATCCCAGGCCGACTTTCGGATGATGCGTGATGCGATTGTTGCAGAGCTCAAACCGAGATGCGCCATTGAGCAGATGTGGACCGGCGAGATCATCCATGGCGAATGGGAAATGCAGCGACTTCGGAGATACAAGGATCTGATCGTTACTTCGGCCCGCGGTCTGGCACTGAAAAACCTGTTGAACATCGCGCTAAATGCCGGCGACGCTGCCGACATCGATGATTTGGCCGAGCGGTCAGTTACCAACAAAGCGGTGCGCAACAAAGTCGCAAACATCTTACGCAAACACGGGATGTCGGAGGCCAGTATTGATGCGGAGGCCTTTCGCCATTGCTTGCTTGAGCTGGGTGAGATCAATCGCCGGTTGGCTGAACTGAGTTCGCGCCGCGACAAAAACCTGCAGCAGCTTGAGGACTACTGGGCTGGCTTGGCGAGGCCAACGTATCCGACCGAAGGCACTAATGTCATGATCAGTGGCGACAATGGCGACTGAACGTCAGATCGCGGCCAACAGGCGGAACGCGCAGAAGAGCACGGGGCCGCGAACGGCGGCGGGTAAGCGGCGGGCGGCAGGCAACGCCCGCCGCCATGGCCTCAGCATTGTCATCGGCAGCGCTGCGGATGATGAAGCCGTGAAATCCCTGGCTCTAGCCATCCTTGCGGGCAGCAGCGCTCCAGAGCTTCTGGAAGCGGCCTACAGCGCGGCGCGCGCCTACCTCGAGCTCGCCCATATCCGTCAGATCAAGGCCGAGCTCATCCAGCGCGTGCTGGAGTTCGGCGCCGTGGGGCCGGAGCTCGTGCGTGCGCGCTTGGCCGAGTCGCGCCACCTGCAAGCGCTATTATGGCGGCAATGGCAGAAACCAGAGCGGCTCAAGCCGGTATCCGTGCCCTCGGAGGCTGAGCGCCAGGCCGAGGTCGTGCGTCGGCTGCTGCCAGAGCTGCGCAAGCTCAACCGCTACGAGGCGCGGACCTACGCGAGGTGGGATCGGGCGTTGTCCGAGGTCGTGGGGCTGAACAGGGTAAGGGAGCAACCATGAAGGCACATGCCTGCGCAGAACGAACCCAATCAAGTCGACAAATCAGGCCTTTGACGTGGGGGGCGCCGCGCCATGAACCCGCTGAGGCGCACTTGCACCCCGCGTGATGCGCGCACCAGAAGCGTGACCAGAAATCAACGCTTGCTTTCATGCGATCGGCCGCTCCCCGCGCTGGGTGATCTCTCCCGCAGAAATCCCTGTTCGCAGGAAACTGAGATTTGGAGGTAGGGCCTCAGCGCTCGTCCGCGATCACCTTGCCGTCGTTCGGCAGCATGCCGGGGCCGACCAGCTCGACCGTGCCGCCGAGCTTGGTCACCGCACGCAAAGTGCCGGCGATCTCTTCGCGTAGCGCCTCGCTCGCGGCCGCGGTTTCGGCTCTCAACGTCATGGCGTCGGTCTCGCCTTGCCGGGTCACGACGAGGCGCAGTCTTCCGAGGCCAGCGTGGCGCTTGCCGATCTCGGCGATCTGCTCGGGCCGGACGAACATGCCCTTGATCTTGGTGGTCTGGTCGGCACGGCCCATCCAGCCCTTGATGCGCATATTGGTACGCCCGCACGGGCTCGTGCCGGCCAAGGCCGCGGTGAGGTCGCCGAGCGCGAGCCGGATCCAGGGATGGTGAGGGTCGAGCGAGGTCACGACGATCTCGCCGACGTCGCCTGGTGTCACGGGATCGCCGGTGCCGGGCTTGACGATCTCCAGGATCAGATCCTCGTTCACGACCATGCCTTCGCGTGCCTCGGTCTCGAAGGCGATGAGACCGAGATCGGCGGTGCCGAAGGCCTGGTAGGCGTCGATGCCGCGCCCCCTAATCTCGGCCTGGAGCGAGGGCGGGAACGCAGCGCCCGAGACCACCGCACGCTTGATCGAGGAAACTTCACGCCCCGAACTTGCCGCGGCATCGAGCAGGATCTTCAGGAAATCCGGCGTGCCGCTGTAGCCGACCGGCCGGTAGGCCTCGATCAGTTCGAATTGCTGTTCTGTGTTGCCCGGGCCGGCCGGGATCACTGCGCAGCCGAGCGCGCGCGCCGACGCATCGAAGATGAACCCCCCGGGGGTGAGATGGTAGCTGAAGGTATTGAGGACGATATCGTCGGGACGGAACCCGGCTGCGAACAGCGCCCTTGCGCCGCGCCAGGGATCGGCCTGCCGCCCTTCCGGCTCGAAGATCGGGCCGGGGGAGGTGAAGAGGCGGGCGAACGAGCCCGGGGCCTCCGCCACGAAGCCTCCGAAGGGCGCAGAGGCCCTGTGCAAGGCGGGCAGTTCCGACTTGCGCAACACCGGTAGGTCCGCCAGAGCCGCCCTGGAGGTCACGGCGGCGGGATCGCAGCCTTTGAGCCGCGCGGCATAGGCCGGGGCGGCCATCGCGGCTCGCAGCACCTCCGGGAGGCGGGCGAACAGGTCGGCCTCGCGCGCGGCTTGCTCACGCGTCTCGCGGGCGTCGTAATGGGCGGTCATGGCTGTTCTTTCCGTGTTGGCATCCGTTGCGCACCGCCACCGGCATGGCTATCAGACCGCCATTGGCGAGGCTTGAAAGGGACCCGATGGCGGACGAAGGACTCATTGCGGCAGACGAGGCGTCGAACGTCGTCGCACGCCTGAAGCGCCGCATGATCGACGAGGCACTGCCGCTGTGGTCGACGGTCGGCTGGGATCACGCCGCGGGCGGCTTCATCGACCGGTTGCACCGTGACGGCGCGGCCGATGCGGCCGCGCCCCGGCGCGTGTTCGTCCAGGCACGCCAGATCTGGTGCTACGCCAAGGCGGCACAGATGGGTTGGTATCCCGACGGGCGCGCCATTGCGCTGAAGGGGCTGGAGCACCTGCTGGCCAAAGCGAAGGCGCCCGACGGCCGGCCCGGCTATGTGCACCGGCTGACGCCGGACGGATCGGTGCTGGATGCCCGGCGCGATGCCTATGACCACGCCTTCATCCTGTTTGCGCTCGCCAGCGTCTATGCGCTCGACCAGGACGCGCAGGTCCGCGCCGAGATCGATGCGCTGCTCGCCTTCCTCGACAGCCATCTGCGCTCGCCGCATGGTGGCGTTCACGAGGGCCTTCCGGTCTCGCTGCCGCGCCGGCAGAACCCGCATATGCATCTGTTCGAGGCGATGATCGCGTGCTTCGAGGCGACCCACGATCTGTCGTTCCAGAACCGTGCCGGGGAATTCTTTGCGCTGTTCCTGGCCAACCTCTACGACAAGCAGAAGCACGTATTGTCGGAGTATTTCGAGGAGGACTGGTCGAAGATCGAGCCGGTCAGCGTCGAGCCGGGCCACCAGGCGGAATGGGTCTGGCTGCTGAAGGGTTTTGAACGCATTACAGGCTGCCCGACCCGCCAGCGGCGTGCGGAATTGCTGGAGACCTCGCTGCGCTATCGTGACGAGGCGACGGGCTGCCTCGTCGACGAGGGCGATGCGAGCGGCAACATCCGCCGCAGCACGCGCCGGCTGTGGCCGCAGACGGAGATCGCGAAGGCCTGGATCGCGCAGGCCGAGTCCGGCGAGGCGGGTGCGGCGGACGAGGCGCGCGCGGCGCTGGTGCGGCTCGAACGGCATTATCTCAGCCATCCCGTGAAGGGCGGCTGGTACGACCAGTTCGACCGCGACGGCAAATCGCTGATCGACACCATTCCTGCGTCGTCGTTCTACCATGTTCTCTGCGCGGTCACGGAAGCGGAGCAGGTGCTGGAGGGTTAAAGCCAGCGCTTGCGCCGCTTGAAGCTCTTGAGGTTCTTGAAGCTCTTGCGCTGGTCGCCGGCGCCGCCGAGGTAGAATTCCTTGACGTCCTCGTTGTCGCGCAGTTCGTCGGCGCTGCCGTCGAGCACGACCTTGCCCTGCTCCATGATGTAACCGTGGCTCGCCACGGAAAGCGCAGCGCGCGCATTCTGCTCGACCAGGAGGATGGTGACGCCGAGATCGCGGTTGATCTTCTGAATGATCGAGAACACCTCTTTCACCAGCAGCGGCGACAAGCCCATCGAGGGCTCGTCCATCAGGATCATCTTGGGGCGGGCCATCAGCGCGCGGCCGATCGCGAGCATCTGCTGCTCACCGCCGGAGAGATAACCGGCAAGGCCGGTGCGCTCCTTCAGGCGCGGGAAGTAGCTGAAGACCATGTCGAGGTCGGCATCGACCTCGCGGTCTCTGCGGGTGAAGGCGCCGAGCTTGAGGTTCTCGAGCGACGTCATGTCGGCGACGATGCGTCGGCCCTCCATCACCTGGAAGATGCCGCGGCGGACGATCTTGTCGGGATCGATGCCGTTGATCCGCTCGCCTTCGAACAGGATCTCGCCGCGCGTGACTTCGCCGTCCTCGGTCTTGAGCAGCCCCGAGATCGCCTTGAGCGTCGTCGACTTGCCGGCGCCGTTGGCCCCGAGCAGGGCCACGATCGCGCCCTTGGGCACGTCGAGGCTGAGGCCGCGCAGCACCAGGATGACGTCGTCGTAGACGACCTCGATGTTGCGCACGGCGAGGAGGGCGGCGGGGGCCACAGCGGTGGGAGTTGAGCGGGTTCCTTCAATGATTTGGGACATGCGTCTTCATTCTCCGCCGTCGTCACCCGCGAAGGCGGGTGACCCAGTATTCCAGAGGCGCCGGAGATTCATCGCGAAGCCGCGGCGTACTGGATCCCCCGCCTTCGCGGGGGATGACAGTTGTGTTTGGCGAACGGCGTGGCTCACCACCCCAGCAGTTCCGGCTTGCGCGGCAGCTCCACGGTCTTGACCTTCTCGAGCTTGATCGTGCCCTTGGCCATGAGATCGTTGAGGTCGCCATCGGTCGCACCCGAGATCTTGGTGCGATAGAGATCCACCTTCAGCGTGCCGCGGTGGTCCTTCTCGGTCCAGGTCGAGGGATTGCAGACGCCCTCCATGCCTGATGGCACCCAGTCCTTCTTCTGGTGGAAGCCCTTGGCGACGTTCTCGCCGGTGGCGCCGCCGTTCTTGGCGGCCCAGTCGAGCGCTTCCTTCATGTACAGCGCCGAGCAGACGGCCGCGACGTAGTGCACGGGACGATAGACCTTGCCGCTGGCGTCGGACATCTTCGAGATCTCCATCAGCGTCTTCATGCCGGGCGCATCGCCGCCCCAGCTCACCGCTGTACGCAGCGGGAAGATCACGCCGTTGGCCGCATCGCCCGCGGTCTTGGCGGCGTTCTCGTCCATGCCCCAGACGTTGCCGAGGAACTGGATCTCCACGCCGGCGGTCTTGCAGGCCTTCATCACCGAGATGTTGGAGGCCGCGGTGTTGCCGAGATAGGCGTAGTTGGCGCCCGAGGATTTCAGGCTGAGGCACTGTGCGCTGTAGTCACCGGGCGTCAGAGCGAATATCAGCGGCGGCAGCACCTCGAAGCCGAGCTCCTGCGCCATGGCTTCGCCGGCAGCCTTCGGCGCATTCGGATAGGGATGATTGGCACCCATGTGCACGAATTTGGGCTTGCCGGACTTGCCCTTGGCCTTCCAGTCCTCAGCCGCCCACATCAGCATCGCGCGCAAGGCGTCCGAATAACTCGGGCCGTAGAAGAAATTGTAAGGGGCGGGCTTGGCCTTGCCGCTGACGCCCTCGGGATCGGTCAGCGCCGCGGCGTAGGAGCCGGACATGTCGGGGATCTTGTCCTGGGCGAGGAAGCCGGTCAGCGCTTCGGTGTCGGCGGTGCCCCAGCCCATGATCGCGGCGACCTTGCCGTCCGGCGCCGACCATTTCTTGTAGAGCGCGATCGCGCGGGGCACCTGGTAGCCATAATCGTTGGTGTCGAGGTTGACCTGCTTGCCGCCGATGCCGCCGTTCTTGTTGACCCAGGCGAAGGTGTCGGCGACGGCCTGTCCAAACGGCGTGCCGACGTCGGAGGTGCCGCCGGAATAATCGGCGAGATGCCCGATCGCGATCTGCGCCTGCGCGCCTGCCGAGTATGCGGCAATCGCGAGCGCGAGCGAGGCGGTGCTCAAAAGGGACTTCATCTTCATGGGTCGGTTCCTCCTGTTTATTGTTTAAGTGAAGTTACCCGTGCTCAATGCGAGAACGGGTAGAGTTTCCAGTACGCCTTGATCTGCCGCCAGCGATGCGCGAGCCCGTCAGGCTCGAACATCAGGAATGCGATGATGATCACCCCGATCGCGATCTCGCGCAGGAAGGTGATGTTATTGTTGAGCGACAGCGCCTTGTCGATCGCACCGCCCTTGAGATAGTGGCTGACGAACTCCATCGCCTCGGGCAGCAGCACCACGAAGGCGGTGCCCATCAGCGTGCCCATGATCGAGCCGGTGCCGCCGATGATGATCATGGCGAGGAACAGGATCGAGCGCTCGATGCCGAAACCTTCCTGCGAGACCACGAGCTGGTAATGCGCATAGAGCGCGCCTGCGATGCCGGCGAAGAAGGCGGCAAGGCCGAACGACAGCGTGCGGTACTTGGTGAGGTTGATGCCCATGATCTCCGCGGACAGATAATGGTCGCGGATCGCCACCAGCGCGCGGCCATCCCGCGTGCGCATCAGGTTGGTGACGAGGATGTAGCTCAACAGCACATAGGCGAGCACGACGTAGAAATACTGCCGGTCGCCCCGCAGCGTATAACCGAAGATCGAGAACGGCTCGGCGCTCGCCGGCACCGAGCCGCCCGAGAACCATTCGGCGCGGGAGAAGAAGTCGAGCAGGATATATTGCGCGGCCAGCGTCGCGATGACGAGGTAGAGCCCCTTCAGCCGCGCGGCGGGGATGCCGAAGATCAGTCCGACCAGCGCCGTCACGAGCCCCGCGAGCGGGATCGCGAAGAACACCGGGATCGGCGCGTTGTTGGAGATGTAGGCCGAGGTGAAGGCGCCGAGCAGGAAGAAGGCGGCGTGTCCGATCGAGATCTGGCCGGTGAAGCCGACCAGGATATTGAGGCCGAGCGCCGCGATCGAGAAGATGCCGATCTGGATCAAAATGCTGAGCCAGTAGCCGCTGAAGAATTGCGGCGCGAGGCAGAGCAGCGCGACGCCTGCTATCGCGAAGTTGCGGCTGGTGGTGGTCGGGAAGATCGTGGTGTCCGCGGCGTAAGTGGTGCGGAAATCACCAGCGGGGATGAGGGCAGGGCCGGCCATGGATCAGATCCGCTCGATGTCGTGGGTGCCGAACAGGCCGTAGGGCTTGATCATCAGCACGATGATGAGGACGTAGAACGGCGCGATCTCATAGAGATTGCCCCAGTGCAGATACTCGCTGTCGACATATTGGGCGACGTTCTCCAGCAGCCCGATGATGATGCCGCCGAGCACGGCGCCGCCGACGGAATCGAGCCCGCCGAGGATCGCCGCCGGGAACACCTTGATGCCATAGGCGGCGAGACCCGAGGACACGCCATTGACCACGGCGACGACGACGCCGGCGACGGCCGACACCGTCGCCGAGATCGCCCAGGCCATCGCGAACACGCTCTTGACGGAAATGCCGAGCGACTGCGCGACCTGCTGGTTGAACGCGGTGGCGCGCATCGCAAGGCCGTACTTCGAAGCGCGGAAGAACCAGGCCATGCCGATCATCATGGCGACCGACACGACGAGGCTCATGACATAGACGGTCTGGATCTGCAGCCCGAGCAGGCTGACCGACTGGCTCTCGAACACGCGCGGGAACGGCTGCGGATTGACGCCGAACATCCATTTCAGCGTCGCCTGCAGCACGGTGGAGAGGCCGATCGTCACCATGATCACCGAAATGATGGGCTCGCCGATCATCGGCCGCAGGATCAGGACCTGCACCGCGATGCCGAACACGAACATGAACACCAGCGTGATCGGCATGCCGATCCAGAACGGCACCTGGTATTTCGCGAGCAAGGCCCAGCACACCCAGGCGCCGACCAGCAGCAGCTCGCCTTGCGCGAAGTTGACGACCTGCGTCGCCTTGTAGATCAGCACGAACGACATCGCGACCACGCCATAGAGCGTGCCGACCACGAGGCCGTTGACCAGGAGCTGGATGAGGAAGGCGGTGTTCATTTATGGTCTCCTGCTGCACCCGCATCGTCATTGCGAGCGCAGCGAAGCAATCCAGTATCTTTCCGCGGAGACAGTCTGGATTGCTTCGCTGCGCTCGCAATGACGGAGTGCATACGGGATAGCCGTGCCGCAAGCGGGGAGAGGCGAAGGGCGGCGCCCCGCGTGACGATCACCTGTGTCACTCCGCAGCCTCCGCCATGTGCCCGTGCCCGCCGAGGTCCACCACGCGGAGCGTCGTTCGCACGCGCTGCGTGGTGCCGTCCTGGAAGCGGATCACGGTGTCGACGGGGATGTTGGCATCGCCGCGGTAGATGGCATCGATGATGCCGGCGTATTTCTCGTTGATGACGCCGCGTCGCACCTTTCGCGTCCGGGTGAGCTCGCCGTCGTCGGCATCTAACTCCTTATAGAGCAGCAGGAAGCGCGAGATGCGCTGCGCCGGCGGCAGCGTGGCGTTGACGGTCTCGACCTCTTTCTGCAGCAGCGCATAGACCTCCGGCCGTGAGGCGAGATCGCTGTAGGTCGTGAAGGAGAGGCGGTTCTTCTCCGCCCATTTCGAAATGATGGAGTAGCGGATGCAGATCATGGCCGCGAGCGCCTCGCGGCCGGCACCAAGCACCACGGCTTCGGCGATATAGGGCGAGAATTTCAGCTTGTTCTCGATGAATTGCGGCGAGAAGCGCTCGCCGCGGGAAGTCTCGGCGAGATCCTTGATGCGGTCGATCACGACGAGCTGGTTGTTGGCGTTGAAATAGCCGGCATCGCCCGAGCACATCCAGCCGTCCTTGATGTCGGCGACGCTGGCCTCGGGATTCTTGTAGTAGCCGAGGAACATGTTGGGGTGCCGGACGACGATCTCGCCGACGCCGTGGACGTCGGCATTGTCGATGCGGATCTCGACGCTGTCGGCCATCGGCACGCCGGTGGTATCAGGGTCGACCTTGCCCTCGGGGTGCAGCGTATAGGCCCCGAGCAGCTCGGTCTGGCCGTAGAGCGTGCGCAACGGCACGCCCATGGCCTGGAAGAACTTGAAGGTGTCGGGGCCGAGCGCCGCGCCGCCGGTCGCGGCCGAGCGCAGCCGGGTGAAGCCGAGCCGGTCGCGCAGCGCGCGAAACAGGATCGCGTCGGCAAAGCCGGAGCGCTTGCCCTGTTCGAGCGCGGCAAGGCCGCTCTTCATGCCGACATCGAAAAGGCGCTGCTTGAAGGGCGTTGCGTCCATCACCTTGGCGCGGACATCGGCGGCGATGGATTCCCAGACGCGGGGAGCGAACAGCACGAAGGTCGGTGCGATCTCGCGCAGATCGTTCATCATCGTGTCGGGCTCTTCGACGAAGTTGATCTTCATCCGGCAGAGCAGACCTTTGCCGAGCACGTAGACCTGTTCCATGATCCAGGGCAGCGGCAGCACCGAGACATATTCGTCGTCGGGGCCCTTGGGGTCGAAGGCGAGATAGGTCGCGCAATGGCCGAGCACGCGGCCGGCGGCGAGCATCGCGAGCTTCGGATGCGAGGTGGTGCCTGAGGTGGTGCAGAGGATCGCGACGTCCTCGCCCTTGGTGGCGTCGACCAGTCTGTCGTAAAGCTCCGGCTCGCGTGCGGCGCGGGCGCGGCCGAGCTCGGCGAACTTCGCCGCCGACATCAGGCGCGGGTCGTCGTATTTCCGCATTCCGCGCGGATCGGAATAGATGATGTGCTTCAGCTTCGGCACGCGTTCGGCGAGGGTAAGCAGCTTGTCGACCTGCTCCTCGTCCTCGGCGAAGACCAGCTGCGCCTCGCCATAGGTGAGGAGATAGGAAGCCTCCTCGTCCAGCACGTCGCGATAGAGCCCCAGGCTGAGGCCGCCAATGGCATGCGTTGCGACTTCTGCCGCGACCCAGTCCGGCCGGTTGTCGCCGATGATGCCGATGACATCGCCGCGACCAAGGCCGAGCTCGACGAGACCGAGCGCGAAATCGCGCACGCGGGCCTGATAGTCGCTCCAGGTGAAGATACGCCAGAGCCCGAGATCCTTCTCGCGCATTGCGATCTCGTTGCGGTGCTCCCTGGCATTGAGCCGGAGCAACTTCGGATAGGTGTCGGCCTGCGCGACGCGGCCCGCATAATCCATCATGCCGCGCTCTCCTGCGCCGGAGAGGCATCATCGGGATCGACCAGCACCTCGTCCTCTTCGCCGAGATAGGCGCGCCTGACGTGGGGATCGGCGAGCACGGTCGCCGGATCGCCCTCGGCGATCTTCTTGCCGAAATCCAGCACCATGACGCGGTGGGAGATGTCCATCACCACGCCCATGTCGTGCTCGATCATCACCACCGTCATCCCGAACTCCTCGTTGAGATCGACGATGTAGCGGGCCATGTCCTCCTTCTCCTCGAAATTCATGCCGGCCATCGGCTCGTCGAGGAGGATCAGGCGCGGCTCCAGCGCCATGGCGCGGGCGAGCTCCACGCGCTTACGCAGGCCGTAGGAGAGGGTGCCGGCCGTGGCCTTGCGCACCGACTGCAGATCGAGGAAGTCGATGATCTCTTCCACCTTGCGGCGGTGCTCGAGCTCCTCCTTGCGCGCGCCGGTGAGCCAGTACAGCGAGCCCGTGAGGAAATTGTTCTTCAGGAGGTGATGGCGGCCGACCATGATGTTGTCGAGCACGCTCATGTGGTGGAACAGCGCGAGATTCTGAAAGGTGCGGCCGATGCCGAGCGAGGCGCGGGCATTCGGCGTCAGGCCGGTGATGTCGCGGTCCTGATAGAACAGCTGGCCTTCGGTCGGCTTGTAGCGGCCGGAAATACAGTTCACGATCGAGGTCTTGCCGGCGCCGTTGGGGCCGATGATCGAGAACAGCTCGCCTTCCCTGATGGCGAAGCTGACATCGGTCAGCGCACGGACGCCGCCGAATCGCAAGGACACGCCGCGCACTTCGAGACTGGTAGCCACCAAACGAATCCCTCCCGGTGATGGCGCTTTATTGGCGCTCTTGTCCGTTCCTGTCAGGCGATCCTAGTACGGTCGTGCCGGCCAGACCATGCAGCTATTGGTCTCGACCGGACCGGCGCACCTTCGTTCCCGTGAGGGATCAAAAGCCGCATCGCCCGAGGTGGTCCTCAATAGGGGAAAGCGCTATTTTGAAATGTCTCCGACCTGACAATTCTGCGACAAAGTTTGTCGGGCCGAGCGGCTCTTCATCTTTCGTCGGATGGGTGGCCGAAGCGACTCTGTTGCAGTGCAACAGAAGCATGGAGTGACAGAACGGTGCGGCTGGCTTCGAGATCATGATTTCAGAGGATCATCTGAAGCGCGTTGCCGCCTGGTCGCGCGAGCTCACACAAGCCGAGATCGAGGTCGCGCGTGCCGGAATCACCGAGCGGTCCTACGGCACCGGCGAGAGCGTGTTCATGCGCGGTGATATTTTTGCCTATTGGGCCGGCATGGTGAGCGGCCTTGCCCGGATGGGCGGGGTCTCGCGCGACGGCAAGGAGACCAGCCTTGCCGGGCTGACGGCAGGGGCCTGGTTCGGCGAGGGCAGCGTGCTCAAGAACGAGCCGCGCCGCTACGACGTGGTCGCGCTGCGCGACAGCCGCGTCGCCCTGATGGAACGCAGCGCCTTCATGTGGCTGTTCGAGAACAGCGTCGGCTTCAACCGCTTCCTGGTGCGCCAGCTCAACGAGCGGCTCGGCCAGTTCATCGGCATGCTCGAGGTTAACCGCACACTCGATGCCACCGCGCGCCTCGCCCGCAGCATCGCATCCCTGTTCAACCCGATTCTCTATCCCGAATCGACCGCGCATCTGGAGATCACCCAGGAGGAGATTGGCGCGCTGTCCGGCATGTCCCGCCAGAACGCCAATCGCGCGCTGAACCGGCTGGAGAAAGAGGGGCTGCTGCGGCTGGAATATGGCGGGGTCACCATCCTCGATATCGGGCGGCTCGGGAGCTACGGCGAGGAACGATGATCTGGGCATTTGCGGTGCTTCCGTGCTCATAGAGTTCGACCATCGCGCGTCGGACTCGCCTTACGTCGAGCGGGTATGGCGCAGCCGGAGCCGGCGTGGCGGCTCGTTCCTGTCGATGGCCGAGGGAAATATCGAGCTTGTGGTCACCAGGCTCCCGGAGCTTCTGGCGGTGACGCTCCGAGGGCCGGTCACCCGCGGGACACTCGTCGAATGTCCCGCGAATGGCGAATGGCTCGCGATACGGTTTCGGCTGGGAACCTACCTGCCGCAGATACCGACCAGCGCACTGATCGACCATCAAAACATGCAGCTGCCGGTGCTGCCCAGCGGCCGTTTTCTGTTTTCTGGTCTGAGCTGGGACATTCCAGGCTACGACGATGCGGAAAGTCTCGTCGCTCGCATGGCCCGCGCGGGTGTCATCGCACGCAGCCACGCGACCGATGCGGCGATCGAGGGCGACGTCGACTGGATGAGCCGGCGTTCGGTTCAGCGCCACTTTCGCCGCGTTACGGGCATGACGTTCAGCAGCCATCAACAGATCCAGCGAGCGCGTCACGCCGCGGCCTTGCTGGTGAGCGGCAGCTCCGTTCTCGACGCGACATCGGGCGCCGGCTATTTCGATCAAGCCCATCTCACCCGCGCGGTCAGGCAACTGATCGGCATGACGCCTGCGCGCCTCTCGCGCGAACGGCCGCAATTGTCGTTTTCGTACAAGACGACTACTTCCTGACCGCAATATCTCTGGATCGCTCCGGCCTCGCTGGTGGAGCGAACATCGGAGGAGCGCTGCGGTGAGTTTTAAGGCCTATCTCGACAATATTCAGGCCAAGACCGGCAAGAGCCCGGACCAATTTCGCAAATGGGGCAAGGACCGGGGTTTTTCGACCGGGACGGGACTGGCGGCCGGCGTGAAAGCGGGTGCCATCGTGGCCGCGCTCAAGGACGAGTTCGGCCTTGGCCACGGCCATGCGATGGCCATCGTCGCGCTTCTCAAGGGGAAGGCGTCGTAGGTGATGACAATGTACAAGTCGAGACATGTGGCCGGCTGCGTCATGAGCGGGCTCGTGATTGCCTTCATGCTGTTTGATGCCGGGATGAAGCTCGTCCCGTTGGACGTCGTGATCAAGGCGACCGCCGAGCTCGGCTATCTCCCGTCGGCCGATCTGGCGCGCGCGCTGGGCGTGGTGGCGCTGGCCTGCACCGCGCTCTACGCCTTGCCGCGAACGGCCGTGCTCGGTGCGATCCTGCTGACCGCCTATATGGGCGGCACCGTGGCGGTTCACTTGCGGGTCGGCAACCCGCTCTTCAGCCATATGCTGTTCGGCGTCTATCTTGCCGTTTTTGCCTGGGGCGGTCTCTATTTGCGCGATTCGCGTGTGGCGGCCTTGCTTCCGCTGAGATCGCCGCCGGCGAAGATCTGACGTCGTTGCGCAGACGCCGTCATCGCGCATTGGCCGGCGCGTGCACCGGCCAGAGGTCGGCACGCCAGCGGATCGCGATCGCCAGCATCGCGACGAATCCTGCGACGGCATAGAGCGAGCCCGTCGCGGAATAGCCGATGACGTCGATCAGGCTGCCGGCCGCGAGCAGTCCGATCGGCAAGCCATAGATCACCATCATGCGCACGCCCATGACGCGGCCGCGCAGATGTGCGCTCGCGGTGCGCATCAGGATGACGGCTGCCGAGATCATCGACATGCTCTGGGCGATGCCGGCGAGGACGAGGCAGGCCATCGCCACCGGCATCGTCCTGACCTCGACGAACACCAGCAGCATGACGTACCAGGCCAGCGTTGCGCCGATCAGAAGCCGGGCAATGCGCACGCCACCGACCAGGCTGAGCGTGATGGACCCGATCAACGAGCCGACGGCGAAGCTCGCCGAGAGATAACCGAGGCCGGTCTGGTCGGTATGAAAGATCTCCCGCGCGATGTAGGGCAACAATCCGCCCGTGAAGGGAAATGCGGTGAGGTTGGCCAGGAAGGCGACGCACAGCGCCGCGCGCATCCCCGGGCCGTTCCAGGCATAGACGATCCCCTCTTTGAGGTCGCCAAACAGCCGCGAAACGGCGTGGCTGTTTGCGGGAAGATCGCTCGTGGTGACCGTCCTTTTCGGCCGGGTCAGGCAGAGCATGAGCAGCGCTGCGGTGAAGTAAAGGCAGGCGACCGCCACATAGACAAGGCCGATACCGAGCACGGCGAACAGTCCGGCGCCCGTCAACGCTCCGGCAATGCGCGCGCTGTCCTGGGTCGTGCGCGCAACGCTGATGGCGCCCACCAGCTGCTCGGCCGGCATGATATCGGCGAGCAGCGCGCCGCGCACGCCGAGATCGGAGGGGCGAATCAAGCCCATGACCGTGACGATGATCATGACGCTCAGCGGCGACAGATGACCGCTCAGCGCCAGGACCATGATGGTCGACGAGAGCGCCGTATAGGCAAGACGCATCGCGACCAGGAGATCGCGATGGCCGATGCGGTCGCCGATCATGCCGAACACGGGCGCGACCAATGTTCCGACGAACTGGAGTGAAGCGAGCACGGTGAGCAGCAGCACCGAGCCGGTCTGGACGATGATGTACCAGCCGAGCACCAGCGTCTCGACCTCGAAGGCCCAGGAGGTGAGCAGGTCGGACGGCCACTGGAAGCGGTAGTTGCGGATGCGGAATGGCGCGAGCGCCGAAGGTCGTGCGGTGGCGCTCACGACGCGATGACGCGTGTCACGGCGATTCCCTTAACGTTTGTTGTTTCTTCTTGCGGTCGCGCAACCTAACGCTGGCGATGCCGGTGTCAATCGCGGCCGCCGCAGGCCGCCTCCGCGTTCGGCTCTTACCTCGCTGCGCTTGCCGCCTTCCTGTCAGCCAACGCACTTGCCATGGCCGAGATCAGGGGACGCATGAAATAGGCTTCGTCAGCCGGCGAGACGTCGGTGCGCAAGCCATGCGCTGCGAGCTCGCCGGAAACCGCCGGGCCGACCGATGCGATCAATGTGCGTTCGAGACCTGCGCGCAGCTTCGTCTCGCTGCCGTGCGCCTTGGCAGCCTCGATCAGCCGACGGACCTGGCCGAGATTGGTGAGGGCCATCGAGTCGATGCGTCCCTCTGCCATGTCGTCAATGGCGGCGACGATGCTGGCATCGGCGGCCTTGGAATCGTAGACGTAGGGCAGCACGGTATCGACGGTGGCACCTTGCGCGGCCAGCGCGCCGGTCAGCGCGCTGTGGTCCTTGTCGGGATAAAGCTGGAGACCGAGGCGCCGCCCCTTCAGGTCGAGCTTGGCCAGCATCTCGATCACGCCTTCGGAGGTCGGCTTCTCAGTGGTCTGCTGCGCCTCGAGGCCGATCTCGCGCAATGCCTTGCCCGGCTTCGGGCCGCGGCTAAATTTTCGCGCTTGGGCGAGCACAGCGATAAGGGCGGCGTCGAGCCCACGGGCGCGGGCGAGCTTCATGATGCGGCGCAGGCCTTCGCCAGTCATCAGCACGAGATCGTCGAACGGCTTGTCGATGGCACGGCGGATCCAGGCCTCGACTGGCGCCGGATCCGGTGCATCGCGGATGGTGAACATCGGGCACTGCACGACCTCGGCGCCTTGCTCGGCCAGAAGCTTGGAGAACTGCGCCTCCTCGCGCGTTTCCAGGATCAGGATGCGGTAGCCGTTCAAGCGGTCGGCCATGGGGATGCTCCGGTGAGAATTCGCAATTGTCCGTTCATCCTGACTCCGCGCTTGGGATTGGCGCAAGGGCGGGGTCGGTGCTAGAGCAGGGCGCAAATCGCTGGATCGTTCCGCTGCACAAACCTTCATCAAGAGCCGAGCCTTGCCCGACCATCAATATGTTCTGACCCTGTCCTGCCCGGATCGCCCCGGCATCGTCTCGGCGGTGTCGACGTTTCTTGCTCATAACGGACAGAACATCCTCGACGCCCAGCAGTTCGACGACGTCGAGACCAAGAAATTCTTCATGCGGGTGGTGTTCACCGCAGCCGACCTTGCCGTGGAGCTGTCGGCGCTCCAGACCGGCTTTGCCGCGATCGCCGAGCGTTTCGGCATGGAATGGCAGATGCGCGACCGCGCCGCGCATCGCAAGGTGATGCTGCTGGTGTCAAAGTCCGACCACTGCCTGGTCGACATCCTCTATCGCTGGCGCACCGGCGAATTGCCGATGGTTCCGACCGCGATCGTCTCCAACCATCCACGCGAGGTCTATGCCGGGCTCGATTTCGGCGGCATCCCGTTCCACCACCTGCCCGTCACCAAGGAGACCAAGCGCGAGCAGGAGGCGCAGATCATGGACCTCGTCGGCAAGACGAAGACTGATCTGGTGGTGCTCGCCCGCTACATGCAGATCCTGTCCGACGATCTCTCGGCAAAGCTGTCGGGGCGCTGCATCAACATCCACCACTCGTTCCTGCCGGGCTTCAAGGGCGCCAAACCCTATCACCAGGCGCATGAGCGCGGCGTCAAGCTGATCGGCGCCACCGCGCACTACGTCACGCGCGATCTCGACGAGGGCCCGATCATCGACCAGGACGTCGAGCGCATCAGCCATCGCGACACGCCGGAAGATCTGGTCCGCAAAGGGCGCGACATCGAGCGCCGCGTGTTGGCGCGGGCCATTCGCTACCATCTCGACGACCGCGTCATCCTCAACGGCCGCAAGACCGTGGTGTTCGTGGATTAGCGCACCGCGCCAGCCGACGTCGTCCCCGTCGCGCCCTTCTGGGCCTGCTCTTCCTTCTCGCGATCGGCCGCCGGCATCAGCCGCTTGCGTTCGCGTTCTTTCATGTAGGCGTCGTATTGCGGCGTGCCGGGTCGCGGCGGCGCATCGGCGGGCAGGCCGCCGGCCCATTGCGGGACGTAGTCGCCCATGCCGGCGGAGAGCTTTTCATTGACCGTCCCGCAGCCTGCAAGAATGGGAGCTAGCAGGGCAACTGCAGCGGCGATCGAAAGCGAACGGGAACTCATAGACATCTCTGGTCGTGCCCGATCGGGCACGGATGGAGGAGCGCTGGATAGGCGTCAGCGGCGAACCATAGCTCTCAATATGTAAAATTGGCCTATTCGAGGGTGGGCGAAGCTGTATACAGATAAGGTATTATAGTAGGCGATTTTAGCGCTTGATGGGGTGGCTGCAGTTGGTACGGTATACATCGCGTATTTGTCGTTCGATGCCCGCGCAGGGGCTTTTTCGTTGACAGGACCAGTTTATTTGTACAATCGTACAAATATCATCCCGCCGTCGTTGAGGCAGATCGTGCGGCTTGCGCCGAATGGTCGCCCAACGTCCGATTGACAACGGGGTTGCAGAGGACGCCATGTGGCCGCACGGCATGGCTTGTCCGTCAGTGAAGCGCGGCAAGGACCGGGCACTCGGTCCGGCGCACAAGAGGTGAGGAATGAAGGGGAGGGACATCTGATGTTCGAACGCAGGATTTTTTCACGCACCGCAGGGGTCGTTGCCATCGCGGGACTTGCGGCCGTCGCGCCCGCCAAGGCGGAAGACGCGGTCAAGATCGGGCTGATCCTGCCGATGACCGGCGGTCAGGCCTCGACCGGCAAGCAGATCGAGAACGCGATCAAGCTCTACATGCAGCAGAAGGGCGACACCGTCGCCGGCAAGAAGGTCGAGATCATCCTGAAGGACGACGCTGCGATCCCGGACAAGACCAAGACCGCCGCGCAGGAGCTGATCGTCAACGACAAGGTCAATTTCATCGCCGGCTTCGGCGTGACTCCGGCCGCGCTCGCCGCAGCGCCGCTCGCAACGCAGGCCAAGATCCCGGAAGTCGTGATGGCGGCGGGCACCTCCATCATCACCGAGCGTTCGCCCTATATCGTGCGCACCAGCTTCACGCTGGCGCAGTCCTCGACCATCATCGGCGACTGGGCGGTGAAGAACGGCATCAAGAAGGTCGCGACGCTGACTTCGGACTACGCGCCGGGCAATGACGCGCTGAACTTCTTCAAGCAGAACTTCACCGCGGGCGGCGGCGAGGTGGTCGAAGAGGTCAAGGTCCCCCTGCAGAACCCCGACTTCGCCCCGTTCCTGCAGCGCATGAAGGATGCCAAGCCCGACGCCATCTTCGTGTTCGTGCCGGCGGGCCAGGGCGGCAACTTCATGAAGCAATATGCCGAGCGCGGCCTCGACAAGGCCGGCATCAAGGTGATTGGGCCCGGCGACGTCACCGACGACGATTTGCTCAACAATATGGGCGACGCCGTGCTCGGCACGGTCACCGCGCATCTCTACTCTGCGGCGCATCCGTCCGCGATGAATAAGGACTTCGTCGCGGCCTACAAGAAGGCCTTCGGCAACCGTCCCGGCTTCATGGCGGTGAGCGGCTACGACGGCATCCACCTGATCTACGAGGCGCTGAAGAAGACCGGTGGCGACACCAACGGCGACAAGCTGATCGAGGCGATGAAGGGCCAGAAGTGGGAGAGCCCGCGCGGTCCGATCTCGATCGACCCCGAGACCCGCGACATCGTTCAGAACATCTACATCCGCAAGGTCGAGAAGGTGGATGGCGAACTCTACAACGTCGAGTTCGCGACCTTCGAGGCCGTCAAGGATCTCGGCAAGACCAAGAAGTGACGCGCGAAAGCGCGTCATCCCGGGGCTCTCTCGGCATGCTCGCCTTACCTCTCCCGCTTGCGGGAGAGGTCGGCGCAAAGCGCCGGGTGAGGGCTCTCTCCTCTGGGGGAGTCTTCGTGTTGAAGCACCCTCTCCCCAACCCTCTCCCGCAAGCGGGAGAGGGAGTGCAGCACGGCCCTTGGCCAATTTGAGATGACCCTCGACTGCTGATGACCGCAATCCTCACCAACCTGTTCGATGGCGTCGCCTACGGCATGCTGCTGTTCGTGCTCGCCTGCGGGCTCGCGGTCACGCTCGGCCTGATGAACTTCGTCAATCTCGCCCACGGCGCCTTCGCGATGGCGGGGGGCTATATCTGCATGGTGCTGGTCAACCGGATGGGCTGGCCGTTCTTTGCCGCCCTGCCGCTCGCTTTCGTCTCCTCGGCTGCAATCGGCATCGCGCTCGAACGGACGCTGTACCGTCATCTCTACACCCGCAGCCATCTCGACCAGGTGCTGTTCACGATCGGCCTGACCTTCATGTCGGTGGCGGCCGTCGATTACATCCAGGGGTCCTCGCGGGTCTTCATCAATTTGCCTGCCGCACTACAAGGCCAGTTCGACCTGTTCGGCGTCGGCATCGGTCGCTACCGGCTCATGATCATCGTGATCTGCGGCCTGCTGACCATCGCGCTTCAAATGGTGCTGGCGAAGACGCGCTTCGGCAGCCGCCTGCGCGCTGCGGTCGATGATCCCCGCGCCGCGAGCGGTCTCGGCATCAATGTGCCGCAGGTGTTCGCCTTCACCTTTGCCTTCGGTTGCGGGCTCGCCGGCCTCGGCGGCGCGCTCAGCGCCGAGATCCTCGGCCTCGATCCGTATTTCCCGCTGAAGTTCATGATCTACTTCCTGATCGTGGTCACCGTCGGCGGCTCGTCCTCGATAACAGGCCCGTTCCTCGCCTCGCTGCTGCTCGGTATCGGGGACGTCGCCGGCAAATATTACGTGCCGAAGATGGGCCCCTTCGTGATCTACACCATGATGATCGTGATCCTGATCTGGCGACCGAACGGCCTGTTCGGCCGCACGGCCGCGCGTTGAGTTCACCGATGAGCGCTGCTTCCGACGTCGGCTACCATGCCCAGCGCAAGGCGCGCTGGCACTATGGCGAGATCGCCTTCTGGCTGATCGTGCTGGCCTGCGGTTTCGCATTTCCGTCGCGCTATCTGATCATGACCGACATCCTGCGCCTCGCGCTGTTCGCGATGTCGCTCGATCTCATCCTCGGCTATGCCGGCATCGTCTCGCTGGGCCATGCGGCGTTCTTCGGAGTCGGCGCCTATGCCGCGGGGCTGCTGGCGCTTCACGGCATCGTCAAGGAGCCCGTGCTGGCGCTGATCGTCGCCGGCCTTGCCGCCATGGTGCTCGGCTTCGCCACCAGCTTTCTGGTGATCCGCGGCGTCGACCTGACGCGCCTGATGGTGACGCTCGGCATCGCGCTGCTGCTGGAAGCGCTCGCCGAACGCTTCTCCAACATCACCGGCGGGACCGACGGCCTGCAGGGCATCGAGATGCAGCCGATCTTCGGCGAGATCCCGTTCGACATGTTCGGCAAGGCCGGCTTCTTCTATTCGCTAGCCGTGTTGTTCGTGCTGTTCCTGTTCGCCCGCCGCGTCGTGCATTCCCCGTTCGGCCTGTCGCTGCGCGCCATCAAGAACAATCCCCTGCGGGCCGCCGCCATTGGCGTTCCCGTCAACCGTCGCCTGATCGCGATCTATACGCTCGCCGCGTTCTATGCCGGCATTGCGGGGGCGCTGTTCACCCAGACGACCGCGATCGCCTCGCTCGACGTGTTCGCCTTCGAACGCTCGGCGGACCTGATGCTGGTGCTGGTCATCGGCGGCACCGGCTATCTCTATGGCGGGTTGATCGGCGCGGTGATCTTCCGCATGCTCCAGGAATTGTTCTCGACCATCACGCCGCAATACTGGCAGTTCTGGATCGGCCTCGTGCTGGTCGTGATCGTGCTGGTCGGCCGCCAGCGCCTGCATCGCTGGGTGCTGTATGTGCCGAACCTGATCATCAGGCAGAATGCGGGCCGCAAGGCGATCGTCGCCGTGCCGGAGAGCGATTCATGACCATCGCGCTGGAAACCCAGAATCTCGAAAAGCAGTTCGGCGGCCTGCGCGTCACCCGCGATCTGTCGCTGAAGGTCGAGCAGGGCGCCCGCCACGCGTTGATCGGCCCCAACGGTGCCGGCAAGACCACGGTCATCAACCAGCTCACCGGCGTGCTGAAGCCGAACTCGGGCCGCATCCTGCTCGAAGGCCAGGACATCACCGATCTGCCCGTGCACAAGCGCGTGCTGCGCGGTCTGTCACGCACCTTCCAGATCAACCAGCTCTACCCGGACCTGACCCCGCTCGAGACCATCGGGCTCGCGGTGTCTGAGCGTCTCGGCCATGGCGGCGACTGGTGGCGGCGCATGGGCACGCGCAGCGACGTCAATGGCGAGATCGCCGATCTGCTCTCCCGCTTCCACCTGCTCGACGTCATGAACGAAGAGACCGTGACGCTGCCCTACGGCAAGCAGCGGCTGCTCGAGATCGCGGTCGCCATTGCGGCCAAGCCGCGCGTGCTGCTGCTCGACGAGCCCGCCGCCGGCGTGCCCGAGAGCGAGCGCCACGATATTCTCGCCGTCGTCGGCAGCCTGCCGCGGGACGTCACTGTGCTCCTGATCGAGCACGACATGGACCTCGTGTTCTCGTTTGCCGATCGCATCTCGGTGCTGGTCTCGGGCGCGGTGCTGACCGAAGGTCCGCCCGAGCAAGTCGCGCGCGATCCGCAGGTGAAGGCCGTCTATCTCGGCGAGGAGGCGGTCAATGTCTGACCTGCTCGCGATCGATTCACTGCGGGCCGGCTACGGCGAGGCCGTGGTGTTGCCGAAGATGACGCTCCGCCTCGCCGAAGGACACGTGCTGGCGCTGCTCGGGCGCAACGGCACCGGGAAGACCACGCTGATCAATTCCATCGTCGGCGTGACGCGCCGCTTCGCCGGCTCCATTGCGCTTGCCGGCACCGACGTCACGGCGATGCGGCCCGACCAGCGGGCGCGCGCCGGCATCGGCTGGGTGCCGCAGGAGCGCAACATCTTCCGCTCGCTGACGGTGGAAGAGAACATGACCGCGGTGGCGCAGCCCGGCCCCTGGACGGTCGAGAAAGTCTACGAGATGTTTCCGCGGCTGAAGGAGCGGCGGAGCAATTTCGGCAACCAGCTCTCCGGCGGCGAGCAGCAGATGTTGGCGATCGGCCGCGCACTCACCCTCAATCCGAAAGTCCTGCTGCTGGACGAGCCGACCGAGGGCCTTGCGCCGATCATCGTCGAGGAACTCTTGAAGGCGATCGGGACCATCACCCGGTCCGGAGGTATTTGCTCGATCATCGTCGAGCAGAACGCCCAAAAGATTCTGGGGCTCGCCGACCGCGTTGTGATATTGGAGCGCGGAACGATCGTCCACGACGCTCCGAGCGCCGCGCTGAAGACCGACCCCTCTGTCTTGGAACGCCATCTCGGCGTCGCCGGGGCGAGGGCCCACTAAGATGTCCAGGGAGTGACACATGCAGCGAACCAAAGCCCCCTTCCGCGCCGACGAGGTCGGCAGCCTCCTGCGTCCCGCCAAGATCAAGGAAGCCCGTAGCCGGCTGGAGAAGGGCGAGATCTCGGCCGACGATCTGCGCAAGGTCGAGGACATGGAGATCGAGAAGGTCGTGCACAAGCAGGCCTCGATTGGGCTGAAGCTCGCGACCGACGGCGAATTCCGCCGCTCCTGGTGGCATTTCGATTTTCTGGCCAAGCTCACCGGCTGCGAGTTGTTTCATCCCGACACCGGCATCCAGTTCACGGGTGTGCAGACCCGTCACGATGCGGTCCGCGTTATCGGCAAGCTCGACTTTCCCGATAGTCACCCGATGCTGGACCACTTCCGCTTCCTGAAGAAGGTCGCCGACCAGGCCCACGTCACCGCCAAGATGACGATCCCTTCGCCGGCGGTGCTCCACTTCCGCGGCGGGCGCAAGTCGATCTCCAAGGACGTCTATCCCGATCTCGACGCTTTCTACGAAGATCTCGGCAAGACCTACCGCAAGGCCGTCAAGGCGTTCTACGACGCCGGCTGCCGCTATCTCCAGTTCGACGATACCGTCTGGGCCTATCTCTGCTCGCAGGACGAATTGCAGAAGGCGCGCGAGCGCGGTGATAACCCGGATGGCCTGCAGCAGATCTATGCCCGCATCATCAACTATGCGCTGGCGGAGAAGCCGGCCGACATGGTTGTGACCACGCATGTTTGCCGCGGCAATTTCCGCTCGACCTGGATTTCTTCGGGCGGCTACGAGCCTGTTGCCGAGACCATGCTCGCCGGCACCAATTACGACGGCTACTTCCTGGAATACGACAGCGATCGCGCCGGCGGCTTCGAGCCGCTGCGCTTCCTGCCCAAGGGCAACAAGGTCGTCGTGGTCGGCGTCATCACCTCGAAGTTCGGCGAGCTCGAGAAGAAGGACGACATCAAGCGCCGTCTGGAAGAAGCCGCCAAGTTTGCCCCGCTGGAGCAGCTCGCGCTGTCGCCGCAATGCGGCTTTGCCTCGACGGAAGAGGGCAACATCCTCTCCGAGGAGGAGCAGTGGGCCAAGCTCAGCCTTGCGGTCGAGATCGCGAAGGAAGTGTGGGGACAGTAAGTCTCCGCTTGCTCACTGTCATTCCCCGCGAAAGCGGGGAACCCAGTACGCCGCGGCCCATCGATCTAACCCACACTTGTCTCGGAGTACTGGATCGCCCGGTCAAGCCGGGCGATGACACCTGAGTGTTGGGCGAACAGCGCGGCGTTCAAAACCAGTCGCATTCTCGCCCTCACTTCTCCGCCAGATAGACCTCACCCAGCAGCGACGAATTCGACCACGGCACCTGCTTGTTCTTCGTGGTCGAGACCACCTCGGCCCGCACCCGCGTGAGCATCTGCTGCACCTCCAGCCCGGGCGTGCCGATATGGCGCGACAGGGCGGCGGAGAACGGGGAGTTGGCGCCTTCGCCGTCGAGCGCCACCTGGCCCGGCGCGGTGGCGAATGCGATCAGCGTGCCGGCCCCCAATGTTGCGCCGGTGCCGAGACTCGTCGGCGCGGCGAGGCCCGAGGCGCCCTCGATGCCGCGATTGTTTCCGGCAGATGCGACCTGCTGCGCCATCGGGTTGTTGCGGCAGGCATCGAAGATCAGGATGTTGGTGCGGACTTGGTCGTCGAGGCCGGCCATGATCGTGTCCATGTCGATCATCGCCTCCGTCAGGCTCGCGCCCGGCTTGAGCGCGACGTCGACCGGAATGAGATAGTTGCGGCCGTCGACCTGCACGCCATGGCCGGCATAATAGACCAATGCCACCTGCGCCCGGGCAGCCGCGCGAAGAAAGTCGCGCGTCATCTTCTGCATCGCGGCGCGATCGAGATCGACGCCCTCCGACACGCTGAAGCCGATGTCACGCAGGCTCTTGGCGACCGCCCGCGCATCGTTGGGTGGATTGGGCAGCGCCTTGACATGGGTATAGGCGCCGTTGCCGATCACCAGCGCCATGCGCGTGCCGCGGCCGGCCGGGGCCGGCGATGGTGTCGGTGCCGCGCCGGTCTGCTGCGGAGCAGGGGATGGCGACGGCTGCGTCGTCGGGGACGGCGCATCGCGCGGGATCGGCGCGGCCGGCTCCGTCAGCAGCGACAGGCGCACCTTTGCGGTGGCCTGGTTGGCCTTGCTGCCGGCGTCGGATGCCACGATCGCCAGCGTCGCCTTGTAGTCCTCGCCGGCACGGGCGTAGTCGCCCTTGGCTTCATAGGCCAGCGCGCGATGGATGTAGCCGGAGATCAGCACGCTGTTGGGCGGCGTCATGATGTTGACCGGAGGCTTCTCCTTGGCGAGCCGGATCGCCTCGCTGCCGTCGGCGATGGCGCGATCGAGATCGCCCTTGGCGCGCCAGATCGCGGTGCGGTTGATCAGTGGCTGCGGCAGCGAGGGATCGAGCCGGATCGCCTGGTTGATGTCGGCGAGCGCGCCGTCGAGATCTCCGAGCGCTTCCTTGGAGATGCCGCGGTTCTGGAACGAGAACGCCGATTTCGGATCGGCCTTGATCGCCATGTCGTAGTCGGCGATCGCCTTGGCATAATCGTGCTTGCCGCGCCAGGCGTTGCCCCGATTGTGGAAGATGGTGCCGCTGGGCGAGCCGAGCTTCAGCGCATCGTCGAAATCGCTGATCGCGATCTCGTACTCGCCTTTGTCGTAATAGGCCGATCCCCGCAGATTGTGGGCCGCCTGGCTCGGCTTCAGTCGGATCGCTTCCGTCGCATCGGCGATGACCTTGGCGTAATCGCCCTTCTTGTTCCAGCCCACCGCGCGCCAGAAATGGACGGTGGCGAGTTGCTCGCCCTTGAAGACCTTCAGCGCGATGATCTTGGTGCAGGCGTCGACCATCTTGTCCGCCGGCGTGGTCTCGGTGGTGCAGAGCGGGCCGAGCTGGTTGCGCGGCTGGGCCACCGCCGGCACGGACCAGTGCGCGAGGATGAGCAGGCTGAGCGTGACGAGGAGGCGGCGCATGGTGGTGGTCTCATGCGAGAGGAGAAGCGCTTGTTTGTTGCCCGGCGAGGTGCAGGGGTTCACCGCACCAGGTGAGCATCGGGCTCTCGCCTCCGCTATTCCCTGAGTGGGCAGAATTTGCTAAGACGCTGGTCCCAACCTTCCTGCCCACTGACATCCCACTCATGAAGAACGACGAAATCCTGAGCCAGATCACCGACTTCTGCCGCAAGGCGGACATGGCGGAATCGACGTTCGGCCGGCGCGCGGTGAACGATGGGAAGCTGGTGCATCGCCTGCGCGAGGGAAAGCGCATTACCATCGACACGCTGGAGCGGATCCAGGCCTATATGGCCGCATCGATGGCCGGCGGCGTGCCGCCGCCGCGGGGACTTCAGGTGCCCCCCGAGAAGCGCGATCCGCGCGGCAATTTCCGCTTCTTCGAGAACCGCCAGAAATACCTGCTGTTCGTCCACACCTGCAGCGAAAAGCGGGTGATCGCTGACCGCGTCGCGCTGGAGCTTGCCTCGATCCATCCGCGCCCGCCGGCGCTGCGCCTGTTCGACGCCGGCGTCGGCGACGGCACGGTGCTGGCGCGGGTGCTGCGCGCCACGCACCAGCGCTTTCCGCACATGCCGTTCTACGTCGCGGGCAAGGAGCTCAGCCTGGAGGATTTGCGGCTGACGCTGGAGAAGGTGCCGGACCGCATTTTCGAGCATCCGGCGTCGGTGTTCGTGTTCACCAACATGTTCTATGCGGAGGCGCCTTGGCTGACGCCGGCTTCGCCTGCTGCGGCGGCGGCCACTGTCTGGCACGAGGTGCCGCTCCGCGGCGCTTCGTCGGGCGAGTTCGAGCAGCAGATCGCGGAGCTGAGGCCTTTTCTGGAGCAGAACTGGCGCGCTGCAATCAGCCCACGCACGGCCATGCCGCTCTACGAGCGGCCGGTCGTCCTCGTGCTCTATCGCGAGGACCACAGGTTCCTGCTCGATTCGACCATTCCGCGGCCGGGCCAGACTGAGGCGAATTTCGACCTCGTCATCGCATCCCAGCCCTACCGGGCCCTGTCATCGGTCAATTTCCGGGCCAAGCGGATCATTGCACCGCTGGCACGGGCGCTTCGGCCGGGCGGCAGGCTGATCGGAATCCACTCCCATGGGCAGGATCCGGGCATGGAAATGATCCAGGCGATCTGGCCTGGAGAAAATCCTTTCTCGGTCAGCCGTCATGAGCTACTGCGTGCAGTTAAGTATGAACTTGGATCGGTGGGCCGCGACTTAAATTTTAATGCATACGCGGATAACCGTTCGATCTTCAGGTATGATATGGAAGCGCTGCCCAACGAGGTCACCGGCACCATCGGGACCTCGACGGCCTTTGCAGCGTGGAATGCGGCGGTGTATGTCGCTCAGATTGAGGACGACCGATTGACAGAAATGACTCAAAACGGCCGCACTCTGGATGCCGCCAGGGACGTGCTGCGAAAGTACAATGGGCTCTGGTTTCTCGACGAATCCTACGTCATCTCGCGTCGGCGTGATTGACATCACCAAAAGTAAACATCGCAAACGCCCGCCTAGCGGCGGAACAAGGGGTTACTGATGCGCGCGTCCTATCTCTTCACCAGCGAGTCCGTGTCCGAGGGCCATCCGGACAAGGTCTGTGACCGGATCTCCGATGAGATCGTCGACCTGTTCTACCGTGAAGGGCCGAAGGCGGGCATCGACCCCTGGCAGATCCGCGCCGCCTGCGAGACGCTCGCGACCACCAACAAGGTGGTGATCGCCGGTGAGACCCGCGGCCCGAAGTCGGTGACCAACGAGCAGATCGAGAGCGTCGTGCGCGGCGCGATCAAGGACATCGGCTACGAGCAGGAAGGCTTCCACTGGAAGACCTGCGACATCGAGATCCTCCTGCATCCGCAGTCGGCCGACATTGCCCAGGGCGTCGACGCGCTGCAGCCGGGCGAGGTCAAGGAAGAAGGCGCGGGCGACCAGGGCATCATGTTCGGCTACGCCACCAACGAGACGCCCGATCTGATGCCGGCGCCGATCTTCTACGCCCACAAGATCCTGCGCCTGATCTCCGAAGCCCGTCACTCCGGCAAGGAGAAGGTGCTGGGTCCGGACTCCAAGAGCCAGGTCACCGTGCAGTACGAGAACGGCAAGCCGGTCGGCGTGCGCGAGATCGTGGTCTCGCACCAGCATCTGGTCCCGGACCTCACCTCGAACCAGGTCCGCGAGATCGTCGAGCCCTATGTGCGCGAGGCGCTGCCGAAGGACTGGATCACCCCGAAGACGATCTGGCACATCAACCCGACCGGCAAGTTCTACATCGGCGGTCCCGACGGCGATTCCGGCCTGACCGGCCGCAAGATCATCGTCGACACCTATGGCGGCGCGGCCCCGCATGGCGGCGGCGCGTTCTCCGGCAAGGATCCGACCAAGGTCGACCGCTCGGCGGCCTATGCCGCGCGCTACGTCGCCAAGAACATCGTTGCCGCCGGTCTTGCCGACCGCTGCACCCTGCAGCTTGCCTACGCCATCGGCGTGGCGCGTCCGCTGTCGATCTACATCGACACCCACGGCACCGGTAAGGTTTCGGAAGACCAACTCGAGAAGGCCGCTGCCAAGGCGATGGACCTCACCCCGCGCGGCATCCGGACCCATCTCGATCTCAACCGGCCGATCTACGCGCGCACCTCGGCCTACGGCCATTTCGGCCGCACGCCCGATAACGAGGGCGGCTTCTCCTGGGAGAAGACCGACCTCGTCGAGCAGCTCAAGCGCGCGCTCTAGCGCCCTTACCTCGCCCCGCTTGCGGGGAGAGGTCGCCGCGAAGCGGCGGGTGAGGGGACTCTCCGCAAGCTCGGTGCTTGGATAGAGCCCCTCACCCCAGCCCTCTCCCCGTAAGAACGGGGAGAGGGAGAATGGTGCCACATAGCGTTCAGCTTGCTTTGGTACTGACACGCCAGCCCTCACTGATTAGGAAACAGACATGAACGCGAAGCCCGGCTTCACCGATTACATCGTCAAGGACATTTCGCTCGCCGAGTTCGGCCGCAAGGAGCTCTCGCTGGCCGAGACCGAGATGCCCGGCCTGATGGCCACCCGCGAGGAGTACGGTCCGAAGCAGCCGCTGAAGGGCGCGCGCATCGCCGGCTCGCTGCACATGACGATCCAGACCGGCGTGCTGATCGAGACGCTCGCCGCGCTCGGCGCCGACATCCGCTGGGTCTCCTGCAACATCTATTCGACGCAGGATCATGCTGCCGCTGCGATCGCCGCCGCCGGCATTCCCGTCTTCGCCGTCAAGGGTGAGACGCTGAAGGATTACTGGGACTACACCGCAAAGCTGTTCGACTGGCACGGCGGCGGTCATCCGAACATGATCCTCGACGACGGCGGCGACGCCACCATGTATGTCCATCTCGGTCTGCGCGCCGAGAACGGCGACACCGCCTTCCTCGACAAGCCCGGCTCCGAGGAAGAGGAAGTCTTCTTCGCGCTTCTGAAGAAGCAGCTCAAGGAAAAGCCGAAGGGCTACTTCGCCGGGATCGCCAACAGCATCAAGGGCGTGTCCGAGGAGACCACGACGGGCGTGCATCGCCTCTACGACATGCAGAAGGCGGGCACGCTGCTGTGGCCGGCCATCAACGTCAACGACAGCGTCACCAAGTCGAAGTTCGACAACCTCTATGGCTGCCGTGAATCGCTGGTCGACGGCATCCGCCGCGGCACCGACGTGATGCTGTCGGGCAAGGTCGCGATGGTCGCCGGCTTCGGCGACGTCGGCAAGGGCTCGGCCGCCTCGCTGCGCCAGGCCGGCTGCCGCGTCATGGTGTCGGAAGTCGATCCGATCTGCGCGCTGCAGGCCGCGATGGAAGGCTACGAGGTGGTGACCATGGAAGACGCCGCGCCGCGCGCCGACATCTTCGTCACCGCCACCGGCAACAAGGACATCATCACCATCGAGCACATGCGCGCGATGAAGGATCGCGCCATCGTCTGCAACATCGGCCACTTCGACAACGAGATCCAGATCGCGTCTCTGCGCAATCTGAAGTGGACCAACATCAAGCCGCAGGTCGACGAGATCGAATTCCCCGACAAGCACCGCATCATCCTGCTGTCGGAAGGCCGCCTCGTGAACCTTGGCAACGCGATGGGCCATCCGTCCTTCGTGATGTCGGCGTCCTTCACCAACCAGACGCTGGCGCAGATCGAGCTGTTCGCCAACAACAAGGACGGCAAGTACGAGAAGAAGGTCTACGTGCTGCCCAAGACCCTCGACGAGAAGGTCGCCCGCCTGCACCTCTCCAAGATCGGCGTCAAGCTCACCGAGCTGCGCAAGGACCAGGCCGACTATATCGGCGTGAAGCAGGAAGGTCCGTACAAGTCGGACCATTACCGGTACTGAGATCGCACGCATTTGCGATAAAAGGCCCCGGAGCAATCCGGGGCCTTTTTTATTATCCGGCTGTCTGATACCCTTCAGGTAGAGCCAAAACAAGCCTGCCACTTTTGCAGCGGGCGGCCATTTCCGTACGCGTATTGTCAGATACCGAAAGCATTATGGAGGAATGCGATGTCCAATGAAGCCGCGAATGTCCACATCCTGAAAGAGGCGTATCGGCTCTGGCATGAAAGTCGTGGGGGCAGCGTCGATCACTGGTTTGACGCCGTCGTCGCCCCGAACGTCAATTTTGCATCGGTGCCGCGGGGTGTCGCGCCGCTCGATTTCGCCAAGCAGTATCGCGACAGCAAGGAATTGCGCGAATACTTCGACCGGCTGCTTTCCGAATGGACCATGCAGCACTACACGATCGACGAGTATATCGCGCAAGGAGACGCAGTCGTCGCACGCGGCTCGACGGCCTGGACCAACAAGAAGACGGGCAAGACCGCCGAGACGCCGAAGATCGATTACTGGCGGTTCAAGGACGGTAAAGCCGTTGAGTTCTACGAGTATTTCGATACGGCGTGTGTGGTCGCTGCAGCGACCTGACGGTTGCAATTTGGCGCGGCGCTGCCATCCTGTGACAGGAGAAACGCCATGGCCGAAACCAAAGAACATTTCGACGTGCTGATCGTCGGTGCCGGCCTGTCCGGTATCGGTGCCGGCTATCATCTGCAGACCAAGTGTCCAGGCAAGAGCTACGTCATCCTCGAGGGACGCGACTGCATCGGCGGCACCTGGGACCTGTTTCGCTATCCCGGTATCCGCTCCGACAGCGACATGTTCACGCTCGGCTATTCGTTCAAGCCGTGGACCGATCCGAAGGCGATCGCCGACGGGCCCCAGATCCTGAACTATGTGCGCGAGACTGCCAGCGAGAACGGCATCGACAAGCCCATCCACTTCCACCACCGTGTCAAGCGTGCGGCGTGGTCGACGCCGGATGCGCGGTGGACCGTCGAGGCCGAGCGCATCACGGGCGAGGGCGCGGCCGAGCTGGTGTGCTTCACCTGCAATTTCCTGTTTCTGTGCTCGGGCTATTACAAATACGAGGCGGGCTACACGCCGGAGTTCAAGGGTGCCGCTGATTTCGCCGGCCGCATCGTGCATCCGCAGAAATGGACCGAGGACATCGACTACGCGGGCAAGTGTGTCGTCGTGATCGGCTCGGGTGCGACAGCGGTGACGCTGGTGCCGGAGCTCGCCAAGAAGGCGGCGCAGGTCACCATGTTGCAGCGTTCGCCGACCTATGTGGTGTCGCGGCCGGCGCAGGATCCCGTGGCCAACAAGCTGCGCCGCAACCTGCCGGCGCAGCTTGCCTATCACCTGATCCGCTGGCGCAACGTGATGTGGGGGATGTTCTTCTTCCAGCTCAGCCGGCGCCGGCCGGCGAAGGTGAAGGACCTCATCCTCAAAGGCGTGCAGATGGCGCTCGGCCCGGACTACGACGTCGCGACCCATTTCACGCCGCGCTACAATCCCTGGGATCAGCGGCTGTGCCTGGTGCCCGACGGCGACCTCTTCAAGGCGATCCGCGAGCAGCGCGCCAGCGTCGTCACCAGCGAGATCGACACCTTCACGCATGAGGGCATCCGCCTGAAGGACGGCCGCGAACTCGCCGCCGACATCATCGTGACGGCGACCGGGCTTGTGCTCCAGGTCGTCGGCGGCCTCGAGGTCAGCGTCGACGGCCGCTCCGTCGATTTCGCCAACACGCTGACCTACAAGGGCATGATGTATGCCGATGTGCCGAACATGGCCTCCGCCTTCGGCTACACCAACGCGTCCTGGACGCTGAAATGCGACCTCACCTGCGAATATGTCTGCCGCCTCATCAACTACATGGACCGGCACAATTTCCGCCAGTGCATGCCGCACAATGACGATTCCACCATCACCGCGCAGCCTTCGCTCGATTTCACCTCAGGCTACGTGCAGCGCTCGATCGCCAAAATGCCGAAGCAGGGCTCGAAGCGGCCGTGGCGCCTCCACCAGAACTACGCGCTCGACATCGTCTCCTTGCGCTTCGGCCGGATCGACGACGGCGTGATGCAGTATTCCTGAACTTGCTAAGTAGGATGCCGGGATTGCCTCGCGTTCGCTTGAGACGAATCGCGACTTGCGGTAGTATTTTTGCGCTGCAAGAAAATTTCCGACAACGTCTGAGTTCCGCGTCGTTGCCGTCTTAAGGGGAGCGCGGGACATGCACGTCCTTGCCCTGGTCACGCAAAAAGGCGGAAGCGGCAAGAGTACGCTGTCCGTTGGACTGGCGGTGGCAGCAACGCAGTGCGCTGAGCGCGTCGCTCTCATTGAGGCGGACGCGCAAGGTACGATCTCGAAATGGAAAGAGCGCCGCGATCATCCCTATCCCCGCGTCGAGCGCGTTACCGATCCTGCCGAGATCGATCCGTTGATCACGCGCCTGAAGGCCGAAGGCGTCTGGCTTGCCATCATCGACACAGCTGCCACGACCAACAGCCTGGCGTTGCGCGTCATCGCCTGCGCGGATCTCTGTCTCATCCCGGCGCGCCCAAGCCCGGCCGACATCGAAGCCGCAATCCCTACACTGATCGCCATTCGCAGGCTCAACCGCCGATTTGCCTTCATCCTCAATCAGACGCCGACGCGGGGGTGCCGGCTGAGCGAAGCTGCCACATCGCTAAGCTCGCTCGGCATGCTTGCGCTCCCGTTTATTGCGCAGCGTAACGATCACCAGGATGCGCTCGGAGCAGGGTTGGGCGTGACGGAGTTCGCGCCTGCGGGCAAAGCTTCGGGCGAAATTGTATGTTTGTGGGGTTGGATCGCGGCGCACTTGGCCGAGGAGTCGGACGATTATGGGAAAGGCGCGCTCAAAGCTGCCTGCTGACGTTGGACGCACCGGGCGTCGCTCGCTGCTGGAACTGGCGGCGGAAGTGAGCCGTGCGGTCGACGAGGGCTTGGCCATGCCGCCGGGCCCAGTCGCCGTCTTCCCCCAGGAAGCGCCGCGGATCGCGCAAGAAGCGCCTGCTCCGATGATTGTTCCGGCACAAGAAGCGGCCAGCGCCATCGTTGCAAGACCTGAACCTCCGAGCAGGACCACCACTGATCTCATCGTGGACATGGCCAAGGAGTATCAAGCCCGCGCCTTGGACGGCATGAGCGCTACGCTCGACTACGCCAACGACCTCGCAAAGTCACGGCTGGCCAGTGTGAGTTCAGAGGCCAATGGAACCGTTGTCGCGGAAAGCGATCTCATCGACGCGATTGGAACGGCAGCCGAGTGTCGCACCGTCGTGCTCGAACTGATGAAGATCAACGCGGGCGCGACCTTGGAGTATGCGCGGGAGCTAGGCCGTGCAAAAACGCTGGCGGAGTTGGTTGAGCTGTCGGGCACGCATGCGCGAAAGCAATGTGAGTTGGTCCTGAGGCAAACCGAGTTGCTGAGGTCGCTTGCTCAAAGCATGACAAAGCCCAGTGCCAGGTGATGCCGCGGGCCTCGACGTGTCGCTTCGTATCTGCACTGGTCATGTCATCCTCTTGCGCGGACGGCGCCCGGATCATCCTGTCTGGCTGGCGCGGCGGCGCCGGAATTCCTGAACGGGCAGGCCGCCCCAGCCCCAATTGTCGGTGTCAACTTCCTCGATCACGACAAAGGTGGCCTCGAGCGGCTTGCCGAGAACGTCGCGCAGCAGCTCGCTCGATCCCTTGATCAGCGCCGCCTTCTCCTCCACGGTAACCGACGCCGCTCCCGGCGTCGTTCCCTCGCGGGTCACTTGAATGGTGACGATGGGCATTGTCGTTCTCCTCCTCTCAGTGGCCGGCGCTCTGGCCGCCGTCGACATGCAGGATCTCGCCGGTGACGAAGGAAGCGCCCTCGAGATAGAGCACGGCATCGACGATGTCGGACATCTCGCCCATGTGGCCCACGGGATGCATCGCGCCGTACTGCGCATGCGTCGCGACGGCGTGCATCGGCGACTTGATGATCCCGGGCGACACCGCGTTCACGCGAATGCCACGCCTGGCGTATTCGATCGCGAGCGACTTGGTCGCGGCGTTCAGCCCGCCCTTGCTCAGCGAGGCCAGCACCGAGGGCACGTTCGAATTGGCCTGATCGACCAGTGTGGTCGTGATCTGGACGACATGGCCGGACCCTTGCTTCTCCATCTCGGCGATGGCGAGCTGGGTGATGTGGAAGAAGCCGGCGACGTTGGTGCCCATCACGGCCGCATAGTCTTCGGCCGTGTACTGCGTGAACGGCTTGGCGACGAAGATGCCGGCATTATTGACCAGCGTGTCGACGCGGCCGAAGCGGGCGACGGCCTGCGAGACCACACGCTCGGCGGTGGCTCGGTCGGCGATGTCGCCGGCAATGGCGAGGACGTCTTCGTCGCTCGACGGTTTGACGGAGCGCGCCGTTGCGACGACGCGGTAGTTGCGATCGCGAAAGCCCTGAACCAGGGCGGCGCCGATACCCTGCGATGCACCGGTGATGATGGCGACCTTCTGCTCGATACCCATGACGGACTCCTGTTTTTGGCTTGAAAACCTGCGCCAGCGGCGGGCTGGCTTGGGCGTTGAGGTACGCTGCGGCGGCTTACTTGCGAATATCCGCTGCCCGGCAGACACTCTTTCGCAGCGCGAACGAATGCCGGACCGATCCTTGCGGAGGTTGTCGCAGCCGACGCAAACGCCTAGCTTTCAGCCGAAATCTCAGGGGGCTGCGGCGAGCGCATGGATCGTCTGGACGCGATGAAGGTGTTCGTCCTTGCGGTGGACGAGGGGAGCCTCGCTGCCGCGGGCCGTAAGCTCGGCCGCTCGCCGGCAGCCGTCAGCCGTGCCATCGCCTTTCTGGAAGAGCGGGTCGGCGCCGAGCTGCTGCACCGAACGACACGCTCGATCAAGCTGAGCGAGGAGGGCGAGCGCTATGTCGCGGTCTGCCGCCGCGTGCTCACCGAGCTGGAGGAAGCCGAGGACATCGCGGCCGGACCGCGCACGGCACCGCGTGGTCTGCTCACGATCACCGCTCCGGTGGTCTCGGGAGAGATGGTGCTGCGGCCGATCCTCGACGCGTTTCTCGACGCCTATCCGACCGTGTCGGCAAAACTCCTGCTGTTCGACCGTGCGGTCAATCTGATCGAGGAAGGCGTCGATATCGCGCTTCGCATCGGTCCGCTGGCGGACTCGGCGATGGTGGCGATGCGGGTCGGCGGGATCAGTCGCGTTGTGGTGGCCGCTCCCCGTTACCTGAAACAGCATCCGCGCATCACTGAGCTGGGTGATCTCGCCAAGCACCAGATCGTCGCGATGGCGCACCTGCCGAATTCCTGGACCTTTGCGCCGCAGGCGGGCTCGTCGGCGCCGCGCACCGTGCAGTTCACCCCGCGGCTCGTCGTCAACAGCACCTATGCGGCAGTGGCCTCCACTGTGGCCGGGCGCGGCGTGGCGCGGATGTATTCGTACCAGGTGGCCGAGCAGGTCGCGCGCGGCGAGCTCGAGATCCTGCTTGCCGGCGACAAGGATCCGGAGATGCCTGCGCATCTGATCTGTCCGCAGGGCCGGCTTTCGGTGCCCAAGGTGCGCGCCTTCACCGACTTCGCCGTGCCCCGGCTGAAGAAGCAGTTCGCGCTGCTGAAGCAGAGCATCAAGGCGCGCTGAGCCGCTTCACGCCTGCGCAATGCGTTGTTTTGCGTATACGGCGGGGCGGCTGAATCGGCGACGCTTCCACAACGGTTAACGCCGATTTAACGGATGAGTCCTAGCCTGTCTCGGCCGGGGTTACTCGCAAGGTCGAGGTGAGCCCAATGGAAGCCCAGAGAACAGCGGTCGACGCCGTCGTCGCGCTGACCGATTGCGACCGCGACGCCGTCATCGCCTTCATCCGCCGGCTCTACCTCGCCGGCGTCACCGACCCCAAGCGCCTGACCTTCAAGGGCCTGCAGGCGCTGTCGCGGGCCTGATTCGGCTCGTTTCGGCCAGTTTGACCCTAATTCCGTCCCCTTGCTCTCTCCGGCGTGATTGCAACCCACCGGCGAATATCTTGCCGCTCAGGCGGGGTCGGGCTACACGACACCCCGGCTGGATCACTTGGGATTGGGGAAATGCTGAAACAGCTTTTTGCGCCGCAGCTCGTCATTTTGTATGTGCTTGCCGCCTCGACGATTTACGTTCACTTCCGCGGCAAGCAGCGGCTGCGCTTCGCGCGCCAGCTCGGCGACCACTCGACCTATCTCGCGCCGTACAACGTGCTGATGTACGCCGGCTCGGCAGTGCCGAACAGGCCGGTGATCTCGGTCGATCAGTTTCCGGAGCTCAAACCCCTCAGCGATAACTGGGAGACCATCCGCGACGAGGCCGTGCGCCTGTTCGACGAAGGCTTCATCCGCGCGGCGGCGAAGAACAACGATTGGGGCTTCTACTCGTTCTTCAAGAGCGGCTGGAAGCGATTTTACCTGAAATGGTACGACGACTTCCTGCCGTCGGCCAACACGCTGTGCCCGAAGACGGTGGAGCTGCTCAAATCGATCCCGAGCGTGCATGGCGCCATGTTCGCGATGCTGCCGCCAGGCGGCAAGTTAGGGGCGCATCGTGATCCCTTCGCGGGCTCGCTGCGCTATCACCTCGGCCTGGTCACGCCGAACTCGAACAAGTGCCGGATCCTCGTCGACGGTGTCGAATGCGTCTGGCGCGACGGCGAAGCCTTCATGTTCGACGAGACCTTCATCCACAGCGCCGAGAATGCGACCGACGTCAACCGCATCATCCTGTTCTGCGACGTCGAGCGCCCGATGAAGTACGGCTTCATGACCGCGATCAACCGCTGGGTCAGCCATCACATCGTCAAGGCGTCGGCGACCCAGAACGTCGACGGTGAGAATGTCGGCGTGCTCAACAAGGTGTTCGGCAAGCTCTACGAGATCCACCTCGCCAGCCGCAAGGTGAAGGAGTGGAACCGCAACGTCTACTACACGCTGAAATACTCGCTGACGGCGCTGATCCTCGGCCTCATCGTGATGTCGGCGATCAGGTGATCGGCGCGTCGCGATGAGTTGCTTGCCGACCGCGAACGCAGAGATCACGCAGGTCTTCTGCGAGTGGCTGGAGACCTTCGCGGGCTATGTCCGCGAGGTCGACTACGCCTCGGCGCGGCCGCTCTTCCATCCCGACGTGCTCGCCTTCGGTACCCATAACGACGTCATCCCCGGCCTCGATCAATGGGTCAAGACGCAATGGGACAACGTCTGGCCGAAGACGACCGACTTCCGCTTCGTCCTCGATCAGACGTCCGTTCTGGTATCACCGGACGGCATGATGGCAACCGTGATCGCGCCGTGGACGAGCACGGGCTATCATCCCGATGGCAGCACGTTTGCGCGCCCCGGCCGCGCGACGATGGTGTTTTCGAAAAATGGCGATGGCTGGCTGTGCGTGCATTCGCACATGTCGCTCAATCGCGGTGTACCGCAGGTAAGCCATGCCAATCGGCCGGTGAAGGCCTGGTAGCTCCCGTAGGGTGGATTAGCGAAGCGTAATCCACCAATAGGCGCGAGCAACAATTGACGTTCTTTGTTGTCGTGCGTCTGTAGTGGTGGATTACGCTTTCGCTAATCCACCCTACAATATCGAGGCCCTACTCCGGCTGGCCGATGCTCACCTTCAGCGTGCCGACGCCGTCGACACCGCATTCGAGCTTGTCGCCGGGCTGCAGCTGCGACACGCCGGCGGGCGTGCCGGTCATGATGATGTCGCCGGCGGCGAGCTTCACCTGCTGGGAGAGCTGCCAGATGATCTCGGGCACGTTCCAGATCAGCTCGGTGAGGTCGCCCTTCTGCGCTTCTTTGCCGTTGACCGTCAGCCAGATCTTGCCCTTGGCGGGATGGCCGATCTTCGAGGCCGGCTGCAGCGCGGAGCAGGGCGCCGAATGGTCGAACGACTTGCCGATCTCCCACGGGCGCTCCTTCTTGCGCGAGGCGATCTGGAGGTCGCGGCGAGTGAGGTCGATGCCGACGGCGTAGCCGTAGACGTGGTCCAGCGCCTTGTCGGCGGCAATGTTCAGCCCACCGCTCTTCATCGCGACGATGAGCTCGACCTCGTGATGCAGATCCTTGGTCAGCGGCGGATAGGGAATGGTGGCGCCGTCGGGCACCAGCATGTCGGCGTGCTTGGCGAAGAAGAACGGCGGGGCGCGCTCGTCATTGCCCATCTCGCGGATGTGCTCGAGATAGTTGCGGCCGACGCACCAGATGCGGCGAACCGGATAACGGCCGCTTTCGCCGACGACGGGAAGCGAAGCCTGGGGCGGAAGCGGGATGACGTAGGAGGCGGCGTTCATAGGTGCGGTCTCGCTGGTCTTGAGGTGGAACGAACTCTATGCGGTTGCGCTGATCGGCGCCAGAGCGCCGGCGTCGTGATGTTGCAGGCGGAAGAACGAGGCGTAACGGCCGCCGCGGCGGAGCAGCTCATCATGCCGGCCCTGCTCGACGATCTCGCCGCCTTCGACGACCAGAATGCTGTCCGCGTGCATGATGGTGTGCAGGCGGTGCGCGATCACGATGGTGGTGCGGTTCTGGCACAGATGCTCGATCGCCTCCTGTACCTGCCGCTCGGATTCGGAATCGAGCGCGGCGGTGGCTTCGTCCAAGAGGATGATCGGCGCGTTCTTGAGCAGCGCGCGCGCGACCGCAATGCGCTGGCGCTGTCCGCCCGAGAGCTGGGTGCCGTGCTCGCCGACCGGCGTGTCGTAGCCGAGCGGGAAGCCCATGATGAAGTCATGCGCGCAGGCCGCCTTCGCCGCCTCGACGATCTCGTTCTCGCTGGCGCCCGGCTTGCCGAAGGCGATGTTGTTGCGGATCGTGTCGCGGAACAGATAGACGTCCTGGCCGACATAGGCGGTCTGGGCGCGCAGCGATTTGCGTGAGACCGACGAGATCGACTGGCCGTCGATCACGATGTCGCCTTGCGTCACCTCGTAGAAGCGCAGGAGCAGCCCCAGCACGGTCGACTTGCCGCCGCCGGAAGGGCCGACCAGCGCAGTCACCTTGCCGGGCTCGGCGACGAAGCTCATGCGGTTGAGCACGGTCTCGCCCGAGCGATAGGAGAAGCTGACGTCGCGCAGCTCGATGCGGGCATCTGTCAGCTTCAGCGCCGGCTTGTCATCGTCGGACTGCTCGCTCGCGGGGCTGTCGACGACCTCGAGCAGCATGCGGGCGCCGACCAACTGGCTGTTGAGATCGATGTTGAGGCGGGCGAGCCGCTTGGCCGGCTCGGTCGCCATCAGGAACGCGGTCATGAACGAGAAGAACGCGCCGGGCGTGGCGTTGAGCGCGACCACGGCGTAGCCGCCATACATCAGGCAGCCGGCGACCGCGAAGCCGCCCAGCATCTCCATCAGCGGGTTGGAGCGGTTGGCGACGCGGGCCATCTTGTTGGCGTTGCGCTCGACGACCGCGATGTTCTCGTCGATGCGCTTCTGCATGGTCTCTTCGAGCGTGAACGCCTTGACGGTGCGGATGCCCTGCAGCGATTCCTGCATGGTCTCCATGATGTCGGCAGTGCCGGTGAACTGGTTGAAGGCGAGGCCCTTGATGCGCTTGACCAGCTTGCGCAGCACCAGCATCGCCGGTGGCACCGCGACGAGGCCGATGAACGACATCAGCGGGTCCTGCCACACCATCACGCCGATCATGGCGAGCAGCATCAAGAGGTCGCGCCCGATGGCGTTGACCAGCATGTTCAGCACGTCCGTGATCGACTTGGCGCCGGCGGTCAGCCGCGCCAGGAACTCGGACGAGTGCCGCTCGGAGAAAAAGCCGACGTTTTCGCGCATCAGCTTGGCGAACAGTTGGCGCTGGTTGGTGGCGAGGATCGCGTTGCTGATCTTGGTCAGGATCACCATGTGGCCGTAGGTCGCCACGCCCTTGATGAACAGCAGGGCGACCGTGATTCCTGAGAACATCGCGATGCCCGGGATGTTCTTGTCGACATAGGCCTGGTTGATGACCTGGCCGAGGACGTAGGTCGCAGCAGCGGTCGCACCGGCGGCGAGGGCCATCAGAGCGAAGGCGACGAGGTAGCGCCGCCAGTAGACGATGCCCTGTTCCGTGATCAGCCGGCGCACGAGGGCCATGGCCGCATAGGGATCGTCGGTGATTTTCTTTGGAAACTGCGCCATCCGGTGTCCATTGACGGCGCAGGACAAAGCCTGCCCGCGCGTCAGGGATCGATGGGCCTCTGTGCCCGCTCAAGCCGGGTTTTTCAAGCCCAATTAAGGGCTTGCGCTTGGGATGATTCTAGGCCGAGGCGGCGTGGCGGAGCTCGCCGTGGCGCTCGCGGAACAGCTTGTCCTCCCAGGCCAGCGCATGGGCTGCGATGGTCTCGAGGTCGTCGTATTGCGGCCGCCAGTCGAGCAGGCTGCGGATGCGGCTGGTGTCGGCGACCATGGTCATGATGTCGCCGGGCCGGCGCGGGGCGTATTGCACGGCGAAGCTGCGGCCTGAAACCCGGCGCACCGCATCGATGGTCTCTAGCACCGAATAGCCGCGGCCATAGCCGCAATTCAGCGTGGTCGAGGCGCCGCCATTGCGCAGATAGGCCAGCGCGGAGCGATGCGCCTGCGACAGGTCCGTGACGTGGATGAAGTCGCGGATGCAACTGCCGTCGGGGGTCGGATAGTCGGTGCCGAACACGTCGATCTTGGCGCGCTGGCCGGTGGCGGCTTCCACCGCGATCTTGAGCAGATGCGTGGCGCCGACGGTGGCAAGGCCAATGCGCGCCTGCGGATCGGCGCCGGCGACGTTGAAATAGCGCAGGGTTACGTATTGCATGCCGTAGGCGGCGGCGACGTCGTGCAGCATGATCTCGGTCATCAGCTTCGATGAGCCGTAGGGCGACAGCGGCCGCGTCGGCGCGTGCTCGGACACGGGCACCTGGTCCGGATTGCCGTAGACGGCAGCGGTCGAGGAGAAGATGAAGCGGCCGATGCCGCGCTTGACCGCGACGTTGAGCAGGTTGCGCGCGGTCGTGAAGTTGTTGCGGTAATAGCCGAGCGGATCGCGCATCGAATCCGGCACGACCACGGAGCCGGCGAAATGGATGATGCTCTCGATGTCGTGCTGGGCGATCACGCCTTCGAGCAGGTTCTCGTCGCCGGCATCGCCGATGAACAGCGGCACGCCTTCTGGCAGATAGGCCGAGAAGCCAGTGGAGAGATCGTCGATCACGACGACGTCCTCGCCGGCCTCCGCCAGCGCCAGGACCGTGTGACTTCCGATATAGCCGGCGCCGCCGGTGACTAGCACAGTCATGATCTCACCCGTCTTCGATCAACGCGCCAAGCTAGCGCTTGCGTGGTGAAGAGGGGGTATCGGCGCGCCTGAACTGGTCACTATGCTTAATGTTGCGTATAGGGACTTTGCGAAACGGAGCATGACGTGGCGAATTCCCAGGGCGATCTCGAAGTGATCGTGCCAAATCTACACAGGCGCTATTCCGGCGTCACCGCGACCAACCGGATGGTGGCGCCGCGGCTGGCAAAGCTGTACCGCGCCGCCTGGTTCGGCTCCGACGCGCCGGAAGGGATCGCGCGCCTGAGCATTGGAGATTTCCTCCAGCTCTGGCGCCGCAAGGCACCGCTGATCTGGCACGCACGCCGCAACAACGAGATGATCGCCGGCGTTGGCTTGCGCGCGCTCGGCTGGCCGCTCAAGCTCGTGTTCACCTCGGCAGCGCAGCGGCATCACAGCTGGATCACGCGCTGGCTGATCCGGCGCATGGACGCGATCATCGCAACATCGGATCTCTCGGCCTCGTTCCTGAAGGTGAAGGCGACGGTGATTCCGCACGGCGTCGACACCGATGTCTATGCGCCGCCGGCCGATCGCACCGCCGCCTTTGCCGAAGCCGCGCTGCCGGGCCGCTACGCCATCGGCTGCTTCGGCCGCGTGCGCGCGCAGAAGGGCACCGATTTGTTCGTCGATGCGATGTGCCGCCTGCTGCCGCGCTATCCCGATTTCATCGCTGTCATCGTCGGCCAGGTCACGGCCGAGCAGACGCCCTTCGCCAACGACCTGAAGAAGCGCATCGAGGCAGCCGGCCTGCAATCGCGCATCGTCATCACCGGCGAGCTGCCGATCGAAGCGGTGCAGCGCTGGTACCAGCGGCTGACGATCTACGCCTTCACCTCACGCAACGAAGGCTTTGGGCTGACGCTGATCGAGGCGATGGCGGCGGGCAGCGCGTTGGTCGCCGCACGCGCCGGCGCGGCCGAGCTTGTGGTAGAGGACGGCGTCAGCGGCGTGCTGATCCCGACTGGTGATGCCGACGCGCTTGCTGCGGCGCTCGAGCCGCTGATGCGCGATGTGGCCGCGGCGACCGCGATGGGCGAGCGTGGGCGGGCGCGGGTGCTCGAACTCTTCAGCCTCGATGCCGAGGCGGCGCGCATCGGCGAGATCTATCGGCCGCTGCTCTGAGCACAGCTCCTGATGCTGCGACACAAAAACTGCGAAAACAACCCCATGCACAGTAGGCGGGGTCAGCAAAATCAATGGCTTGGCGAGAGGGCTCAATCTATTGCGGATTTTTCGAATCGCATTTTGACTCGTCGGGCAAAACAGTGGCAGGATGTCATCATTGCCGCGAGCCCTGATCGGCTCAGCTGGTCACCCTTGCCCCCACCTCCTTCAGCACCCGCTGCGCAATTCCCACCACCTCGCTAGCTGCAATATTCCGCATGCAGCGGTGGTCGTTCACCTTGCAGACCGTGCTCTGGCAGGGCTGGCAGGACAGCGCTTCCTTGTCCTGCACCAGTGTCGCGGCGAGGCCGTTCAGAGGGGCCCAGAGGTAGGGGCTGGTGGGACCGAAGATGCCCATGGTCGGCGTGCCGAGGGCGGCTGCGATGTGCATCAGGCCGGAATCGTTGGAGATCGCAACGCCGGCGGCGGCCATGGCGAGGACGCCGTTGCGCAGATCGGTCCCGGTGAGATCGCGCACCCCCGGGCCGCGAGCGGTCCCAGGGCCGCCAGCAGTCCCCGGGCCGCCGGCGGCGACGATCTCCTGGGCAAGCCCCTTTTCGGCGGGGCCGCCGACCACCCAGACCTCGAGGCCGCGCTCGACCAGCAGGCGGGCAGCTTCGGGATAATAGGTCCAGCGCTTTGAAACGCCGACCGAGCCTGGGGCAAGCGCCACCGCGGCGCCGGCGCCAAGGCCATTGGCTTCGCGCCAGCGGGCGATGTCCTCGGCCGGAACGCGCAGTTGCGGCACCGGCCATTCCGCCGGCAGGGGCGCGCCGTCGGGCTGGGCGAGGGCGGCGTTCTTGTCGATGAAGCGAGGCAGCTTCTTCTCGCCCCAGCGCCAGCGGTTCAGCAGGCCGAACCGGAACTCGCCGACGAAACCGACCCGTTCGGGAATACCGGCCAGCGCCGGCGCGATCGCCGCCTTCCAGGTCCGGGGCAGCACCAGGGCGGTGCCGTAGTTCCGTTCCCGAAGCAGCTTGGCCAGGCCGAACTGGCGCGCGACGGCGAGCCGGCTGCGGGGCATGTCCCAGACCACGCCGGCGCGTACCCCGGGCATGTAATCGACCAGCGGGGCGCACAGGGACGTGGTGAGCAGATCGACCGGCCGGTTCGGCCAGCGCTCCTTCAGGACCCGCACGACGGTGTGATTCCGCACGAAATCGCCGATCCACATGTAGGGAACGATCAGGATCGGGCGCGTGTCGCTCCGGTCTGCATCACCACCAAGTTGCGAATCAGTGTTCATTGGTTATTAGGACCGAAGACGTGCCGATATGGCGGCTCGGTTAGCCGCTCCGGGCCGGGAGGTAAAGCCGGCAGAAGAGCAATCCCAAAACCGCTTACACTTTGGCGGATCATGCGCTACGGCAGGATCGGGCACTTAAATCGGGCAGGTAGGTGGAATGTTGCTGGTGACCGGCGGGGCCGGTTTTATCGGATCGAATGTCGTGGCCGCGCTGAACGAGGCCGGCCGCAGCGACGTCGTGGTCTGCGATTTCCTCGGAACCGAAGGCAAATGGCGCAACCTCGCCAAGCGGCAGATTGTGGATATCGTTCCCCCCGCCGAGCTGATGGACTGGCTGAAGGGCCGCAAGCTCGAGGCCGTGATCCATCTCGGGGCGATTTCCGCAACCACAGCGACCGACGGCGACCTCGTCATCGAGACCAATTTCCGCCTGTCGATGCGCCTTCTGGACTGGTGCACGATGAATGCGGTGCCGTTCATCTACGCGTCCTCGGCGGCGACCTATGGCGACGGCACGGACGGCTTCGACGACGATTCCTCGCTGCCGGCGCTGAAGAAATTGCGGCCGATGAATCTCTACGGCTGGAGCAAGCACCTGTTCGATCTCGCAATTGCCGAACGAGCGGCGCGCTGCGACCGGCTCCCGCCGCAATGGGCCGGCCTGAAATTCTTCAACGTGTTCGGCCCGAACGAATATCACAAGGGCTCGATGATGAGCGTGCTGGCGCGACGCTTCGACGACGTGAGGGCTGGTCGGGTCGTGCAGCTGTTCAAGTCGCATCGCGAGGGCATCGAGCACGGCGATCAGCGTCGCGATTTCATCTATGTTGACGACGTCGTGCGCGTCGTCCTGTGGCTGCTGGCGACGCCGTCGGTGTCCGGTCTGTTCAACGTCGGCACCGGCAAAGCGCGCAGCTTCAAGGACCTCATGCTGGCTGCCTATGCCGCGCTCGGCGCCAGGCCCAACATCGAATACATCGACATGCCCGAGCAGATCCGCGATAGCTACCAGTATTTCACCCAGAGCGAGGTCGATCGTCTGCTCCGCGCCGGCTATAACGGCGGCTTCACGACGCTCGAGGACGCGGTGAAGGCCTATGTCGGGGATTATCTCGACCGGCCCGACCGCTTTCGCTGAGGCCCTGTAGACCATGCCGACGCCCATTCTCGATTTCGATGCCCTCGCGCAAGCCATCTCAGGCCGCACGGTGCTGTGCATCGGCGACATCATGCTGGACGAGTTCGTCTACGGCGAGGTGTCGCGGATCTCGCCGGAGGCGCCGGCGCCCGTCATCGCCGCCCAGCGCAGCGAGATCCACGTCGGCGGCGCCGGCAACGTCGCGCGCAACGTCGCTTCGCTCGGCGCGCGCTGCATCTTCGTCGGCCTCATCGGCGAGGACGATGCCGGTGCGCGGCTCGCGGCCGCGCTCGATGATCAAGCCGGCATCGAAAGCGTGCTGGTGCGCGACGCCTCGCGGCCGACCACGCGAAAAGTCCGTTTCGTCTCCGAGCATTTTTCCACGCACATGCTGCGCGCGGATTGGGAGCAGGCGCTGGCTGCGTCCGACGACGTCGAAACCAAATTGATCGACGCGATCCTGCCGCAGATCGCGCGCGCCGACATCGTGCTGCTGTCCGACTACGCCAAGGGCGTGCTGACGGCGCGCGTGATCCGCCACACCATCGATGCCGCCCGCAAGCTCGGCAAGCCCGTGATCGTCGATCCCAAGAGCCTGAACTGGGCGATCTATCGCGGCGCCACGCTGCTCACGCCGAACCGCAAGGAATTTTCGGAAGCGACCCGCAGCCGCGCCGAAACGGTGCAGACCATCGTCGAGGCCAGCGAGGACGTGATGCGGCTCGCCGATTGCGAGGCGATCCTGGTGACGCAGGGCGAGCGCGGCATGACGCTGGTGCCGCGGAATGGCGGGGCGGTTCACGTGCCGGCCGTCCCGGTGAAGGTGCGCGACGTCTCCGGCGCCGGCGACACCGTCGCCGCAGCGCTTGCGGTCTCGCTCGCGGCCGGCGCGGACTGGGACACGGCGCTGCGCATGGCCAATGCCGCCGCCGCCGTCGCCGTCGGCAAGCAGGGCACCGCCAGCGTCAGCGCGGCCGAGCTGCGACGCAAGATCCTGCCGCATGCGACGCTCGCGGCCGAGGAGAAGATCGTGCTCGATCCGGCCGCGCTCGACGCGCAGCTCGCCGAATGGAAAAGGCAGGGCCTTCGCGTCGGCTTCACCAATGGCTGTTTCGACATCCTCCATCCCGGTCACGTCAAGGTGCTGACCGCCGCGCGCGCCGCCTGCGACCGCCTGATCGTCGGACTCAACAGCGACGCCTCGGTGCGGCGGCTGAAGGGGGCCGATCGTCCGGTCCAGGACGAGCGCGCGCGTGCCGAGGTGCTCGCAGCGCTTGAGGCCGTCGATCTCGTCGTCATCTTCGCGGAAGACACGCCGATCGACCTCATCACCAGGATCAAGCCCGGCGTGCTGGTGAAGGGCGGTGACTACACCCGCGAGCAGGTCGTCGGCCACGAGGTGGTCGAGGCCGCGGGCGGGGTGGTCGTGCTGGTCGACATCCTCCAAGGCTTCAGCACGACGGCGCTGGTGCATCGCGCCCGGGGAGGGAGCAATTGACGGCGCTCGCACGGGAATCGACCAGCGAAATGTTGCATCGTCGTCTTCGCAGCCCCGCTGCCTGGCGCGAGACCGTCGATCTGTTTGCGATCCTGACCGCGGCCTCGCTGCCCTGGTCGACGTCGCTTGCCGGCATCTTCAACGCGCTGATGCTGCTCTGCATGGTGCCGTTTCTCGACGTTCTCGCGTTCCTGCAATCGCTGAAGCGCCCGATCTGCATCGCGCCGATCGCACTCTTCGCTCTCGCGCTGCTGGGGACGCTGTGGTCGGACGCAGCCTGGGGCGTCCGCCTCCACGCGGTCAGTCCGACCGTCAAGCTGCTCGTGCTGCCGGTCCTGCTCTACCATTTCGAGCGTTCGCCGCGGGGCAAGTGGGTGTTCGTCGCCTTCCTGGTATCCTGTGCGCTGTTGTCGGTGATGTCCTGGCTGGTCGCCTTCTATCCGAACCTCACGCTCAAGACCGACCCCTTGGAGCGCGGTATTTTCGTCAAGAACTACATCGACCAGAGCCAGGAATTCGCGCTCTGCGCCGTCGCGCTTGCCTATCCGATCGTGATGCTGTTGCGCGAGAAGCGCTATTGGCTCGCCGGGCTGCTGACGGCGCTGGCGCTAAGCTTCTTCATCAATATGACGTTTGTGGTGGTGTCACGCACCGCGCTCGTCACCGTTCCGATCATGTTCGGGGTGTTTGCACTGCTTCATCTCAAATGGCGCAGTATCGCGCTCATTTCTGTCGCCTTGCTGGTCGCCGCAATTCTCGCCTGGCAGGCCTCGCCGTATTTGCGCCATACCGCCGAGCGGTTTTCCGACGACTACACCCGCTACATCGAGAGAGGCGAGCCGACCTCGCTCGGGCTGCGGCTCGAATTCTGGCGGAAGTCGCTCGGCTTCTTCGCGGAGGCGCCGATCATAGGGCACGGCACCGGCTCCACGCGCGGATTGTTCGAGCGCGTCGCGACGCCCGCCGGTCAGTACCAGGCGTCCGCCGAAGTGATCGGCAACCCCCACAACCAGACGCTGAACGTCGCCGTGCAATGGGGCGTGATCGGCGTCGCAGTCCTCTACGCGATCTGGATCCTGCATCTCCTGTTGTTCCGGGGCGACGGGCTTGCCACCTGGATCGGGCTCCTGGTCGTGGTGCAGAACGTCTTCACCTCGCTGTTCAACTCGCATTTGTTCGACTTCCACGAGGGCTGGATGTACGTCATCGGCGTCGGCGTGGCCGGCGGCATGGTGATCCGGGCACAACAGGCCGAGGCGAAGATGGGCGAAGGCGGTCCGTGAGCGGCCGCGCGGCTGGCAAGTCTTGTCCAGATGGGCTATCAGCGCGGTCAGGTTGTATCTAACTGGGTCTTCATCGGTCGGCGGATGACGCGTTTTTCGCATCTCACCTTGCGCAATTTTCTGATCGCGCTCCACGACCTGCTCGCGACCGCGGCGGCGCTTTTTGCCGCGTTCTATCTTCGATTCGAGGGCGGCGACGGCTTCTTCGACCGCCTGCCGCTGCTGTTCCAGATCCTGCCCTACTTCCTCGCCTTCAGCGTGGTGGTGTTTTTCATCTTCAACCTGACCACGACGAAATGGCGCTTCATTTCGCTGCCTGACGCGCTGAACATCATCCGCGTCGCGACGGTGCTGACGGTCGCCCTGCTCGTGCTCGACTACATCTTCGTCGCCCCCAATGTCCGCGGCGCCTTTTTCCTCGGCAAGGTGACGATCGTCCTCTACTGGTTCCTGGAGATATCCTTCCTCAGCGCGCTGCGCATGGCCTACCGCTACTTCCGCTATACGCGCGTGCGCCGCCATGCGAGGACCGATGATGCTGCGCCGACCCTGCTGATCGGCCGCGCCGCGGATGCCGAGGTGCTGCTGCGCGGAATCGAGAGCGGGGCGATCAAGCGGATCTGGCCGGTCGGCGTGCTGTCGCCGTCGAGCTCCGACCGCGGCCAGTTCATCCGCACCGTGCCGGTGCTGGGCGGTATCGACGACGTCGAGGACGTCATCGCCGATTTCGCCAAGCGCAACAAGCCGATCGCGCGCCTCGTCATGACGCCGTCGGCGTTCGAGCCGGAAGCTCGTCCGGAATCGATCCTGATGCGGGCGCGCAAGCTGGGCGTCATCGTCAACCGGATGCCCTCGCTGGAGAGCGGCGACACGCCGCGGCTCACGGCGGTCGCGGTCGAGGACCTCCTGCTGCGGCCGAGCGAGAAGATCGACTATGCACGCCTCGAGGCCCTGATCAGGGGCAAGGCCGTGCTCGTCACCGGTGGCGGCGGCTCGATCGGCTCGGAGATCTGCGAGCGCGTCGTGGCCTTCGGCGCCGCGCGGCTCCTGATCGTGGAGAACTCGGAGCCGGCGCTCTACGCGATCACCGAAGCGCTCGCCGCCCGCGGGACGGCGGCCGCGATCGAAGCCCGGATTGCCGACATTCGCGATCGCGAGCGCATCATGCGCTTGATGGCGGAGTTCAAGCCGGACATCGTATTCCACGCCGCGGCGCTCAAGCACGTTCCGATCCTCGAGCGCGACTGGAGCGAAGGCGTCAAGACCAACATCTTCGGCTCGATCAACGTTGCCGATGCCGCGGTGGCGGCCGGCGCCGAGGCGATGGTGATGATCTCGACCGACAAGGCGATCGAGCCGGTGTCGATGCTCGGCCTGACCAAGCGCTTCGCGGAGATGTACTGCCAGGCGCTGGATCACGACCTCGCCGCCGGTGCGCGCGGGGGCAGGCCGCCGATGCGGCTGATCTCGGTGCGGTTCGGCAACGTGCTGGCCTCGAACGGCTCGGTGGTGCCGAAGTTCAAGGCCCAGATCGAGGCCGGCGGCCCGGTGACCGTCACGCATCCCGAGATGGTGCGCTACTTCATGACCATCCGCGAGGCCTGCGATCTCGTGATCACCGCGGCCACGCATGCGCTCGGAACGCAGCGTGGCGACGTCTCCGTCTACGTGCTCAACATGGGCCAGCCGGTGAAGATCGTCGATCTCGCAGAGCGCATGATCCGCCTGTCGGGACTGCAGCCCGGCTACGACATCGAGATCGTGTTCACCGGCATGCGCCCGGGCGAACGCCTGCACGAGATCCTGTTCGCTTCGGAGGAGCCGACCCGCGAGATCGGCGTCGCCGGAATCATGGCCGCGCAGCCGAACGAACCGCCGATGCAGACGCTGCGCAAATGGATTGCGGCGCTGGAGCAGGCGATCGCGCGCGACGATCGCGCCACCATCAGGACCATTCTCAAGGACGCCGTCCCCGAATTCGGGTCGACCGCGGCCTGACCATGCAGCCGCAAGACAAGATCGCTGGCAAGATCGTCGTCGCGAGCCAGCACTACCCGCCTGACCCGAGCACGACGGCGGCGATCATGGCCGAGATCGCCTGCCGTCTCGCCGCCGAGCACGAGGTCGTCGTGCTCTCGGGCTCGCCGGGCGCATCGCCGGCGGCGCAGACCGGCCCGGGCAAGCCGCGCGTCGTCGTGGTCAGGAACAGGATGGCGGGCAAGGCGGCACTGGTGCGGCGCGCCGCCTCCGAGCTGTTGTTCGCAGCGCGCACGTTCCTCGCGTTGGTGCGGGAGCTGAGGCGAGGGGACGTCGTGCTCACGGTCACCGCGCCTTTCATGCTGCCCTATGCGGTGGCGGCGGCGGCACGGGTGAAGGGCGCGCGCTCGGCGCTGATCATGCACGACCTGTTTCCCGACGTGTTGGTGATGGCCGGCCTGTTGAAGCCCCGCTCCGTCGTGACGCGGACGATGCGCGCCGCCAACGGCCTGATGTTCCGTGCCCTCAACGCCGTCATCACCATCGGCCGCGACGCCGAGCGGCCGCTGCTCAGCTATTCGGGGATGAGGCGGAACAAGATCCGCTTCATCCCGAACTGGGCCACGCTCGTGCCCGCGCCGCGGCCGGTCACGCCGGACAATCCGTTCCGCAAGGCAATTCCGGCGCGCTTCATCGTCGGCCTGTCGGGCAATCTCGGTTTCACCCACGATCCCGAGATCGTGTTCGAAGCGGCGCGGCTTCTGAAGGACGAGGCGGACATTCACTTCCTGCTGTCCGGCTGGGGCATCGGTTTCGAGCGGCTGAAGCAGTTGCAGGCGGCGGCGAACCTCGCCAATGTCTCCTTTGTCGGGCGCGTCGAGGATTCCGAGCTCGAAGCGTTCCTGGCCTCCGCCGATCTCTGGATCATTCCGTACCGGAAGAACGTTGCGGGCGTGTCGGTGCCGAGCCGGTTCTACAATCTGCTGGCGGTCGGCCGTCCCGTGGTGCTGGTGTCCGAGCCGGAGGCCGAGGCCGCGTTGACGGTGGTGGAGAGCAGGCTCGGCTGGGTGGTGCCGCCGGGCCGTGCCGACCTGCTCGCCGAAGCGATCCGCGCCGCGTTCCGTTCCGACGACGGCGCCATCGCGGCGCGGGCGGTGAAGGCAGCATCGCGGTTCGACAGGACCAACGCGATGAACGCCTATGCCGCGCTGATCGACGAATTGTTGCGCAACCCGGACCTGTCGGAGCAACGATGAGCGAACGTAGACCGGTCGTGCTAGTGACGGGAGCGAGCGGCTTCGTCGGCCGTCATCTCGTGCCGGCGCTCGAGGGCGCGGGATGGTCGGTCCGCCGTGCGGTCCGCGCCCCGGCAGGCGTCGACGGCGAGGTCGTGATCGAGACGATCGGTCCCGACACCGACTGGAGGGCGGCGCTCGAAGGCGTCGACGCCGTCATCCATCTTGCCGCGCGCGTGCACCACAAGCACGAGGAGCACGCGGTCCAGCTCTACCGCAACGTCAACATCGCCGGCACGCTGCATTTGGCGCGCTGCGCGGCGGCGGCCGGCGTGCGCCAATTCGTCTTCATCAGCACCGTTCTCGTGCACGGCCGCAGCAATGAAGGCCGCGCGCCGTTCAGCGAAAGCGACGTGCTGACGCCGCGCGGCCTCTACGGCATGTCCAAGGCCGCGGCCGAGGCGGGCCTGAGGACGCTGGCGCGCGACAGCGACATGAAGATCACGGTGATCCGGCCGCCACTGGTCTATGGCGCCGGGGCCAAGGGCAATTTCGCGCTGCTGACACGTGCGGTGAGCCTGGGGCTGCCGCTGCCCTTTGCGGCGATCCGCAACCAGCGCGCCTTCCTTGCCGTGCAGAACCTGTCGTCGTTCATCCTGCGCCGGCTCAGCCATCCTGATCCCACGAGCAATTTCGAGATCTTCCTGGTGGCCGACCGGGAACAGGTCTCGACGCCCGAATTCATCAGGCGCCTGGCCATTGCGTCCGGCAAGAACCCCGTTCTGTTCGGCATGCCGCCGAGACTGCTCGCGACGCTGCTCAGCGTGATGGGCCGGCAGGATACGCATGACAGCCTGATCGGCTCGCTCGAGCTCGACGTCTCCAAGGCGCTCGCGACCGGCTGGCAGCCGCAGGTCTCGCTCGACGAGGGGCTGCGGCAGGCGCTGGCGGCTCAGGACGCCTGAGGGCGGGAGAAGCGCCAGAGCAGGAGGGCGACCGCACCCGCGCCCGCAAGCAAGGCGAGGATCGTGATCGCCGTCGAGCCGGTGCGAACGGTCGCGACGGCGAGCAGGGCCAGCACGAGATTGAGCGCGAATGCCTCGCCGACGACCCGCTTGACCGTGAACCCGTTGTCGGTTGCACGCTGATAAAAGTGAGTGCGGTGCGCCGACCAGAACGGCTCGCGCCGGATGATGCGCCGAAACAGCGTGATGGTGGAATCTGCAAGATAGTAGGCGGGCAGCAGCAGCGCCGCGGCCGGCTCTCCCCGAAACGCGAGCTCCAAAAGGCACCAGCCGAGCAGCAGGCCGATCGGCAGGCTGCCGACATCGCCCAGGAAGACTTTTGCGACCGGACGGTTGAAGGGCGCAAAGCCGAGCATGGCGCCGCATAGCGCGGTGGCGACCAGCACGGCCGGCCATGAGAGATACCCGAGCATTCCCAGCAGCAGCAGCGCGGCGGTGACCGGCACGACCTCCGCCACCGTCATCAGGTCGAGCCCGTCCATGAAGTTGACGAGGTTCACGAACCAGACGCCGGCAAGCACGACGAGGCCGCGCTCCAGCGCAAGCGGCAGCGTCGGCACGATGCGCGCGGTGTCGGGCGCGGTGAACACCACCGCGCCGACGCAGGCGGCCTGCAGCACCAGCCGCACCAGCACGGGCAGCGACACGATGTCGTCGGCGAAGCCGACCAGGGCGATCACGATTGTCGCAGCGACCAGCGCCGGCGGGATCGCGACATTGGCCGAGACCCCCCACAGCGAGGCGACGATCAGCGTCGCGGCGATCACCGCGATGCCCGCGCCCTGCGGGGTCGGGATGCGATGCGAGGACCGCGCATTCGGTCGCGCCAGCGCGTAGCGCTGCAGCAGGGGCCGGCTGGTCCAGGTGACGAGCGCCGAGATCAGCGCGGCGGCGGCAACGGCAAGCAGCAGGGCCGCGCCGGCGAGCGCATCGGCAGCCGCGCTCACTCCCGCACTCCGATCGGGGTCGACCCTTGCGCGGCTTTCTCCGCGCTGAGGATCCAGACCAGACCGCCGACTGCCCCGACGATGAAGAACACGGCGCCGAACAGCAGCGAGACGTTGACGCCCTCGTTGGCGGAAAGCCCCGCAAAGCCGAACGCAAGGCTCATCGTGGCTTCACGCACGCCCCAGCCGGCGATCGAGATCGGCATCATCGTGATCAGCATCACCGGCGGCACGAGCAGAAAGACGTCGCTGAAACGAACCGGAGCCGCAATCGACTGCACGACGCACCACGCGGTGACGACGGCGAGCACGTGAACGAGGACCGACAGGATCGCGATGAGGGGGCCGCGGGTGCGGCTGAAGATCACGCGATTGGCGATCACGGCGCAGGCGTGAATGTGGTGCGTTGCCCACCAGGTCTTCAGCCAGCGCCATTTCAGCGCGCCGAAGATCAGGAAGCCGACGCCGGCGGCCAGCGCCAGGAGGTCGATGAGCAGCAGCGCCGAGCGCCCGTGCGGATCGGTGATGAGGGTGTAGCTCCAGGGCAGGCTCGCGACGATCACGATCGCGAGCGCGATGAGGCCGATGGCGCGGTCGACGAAGATCGAGTAGGTCGCCGCGCGCCAGCCGGCGCCGGCGCGTGCGACCAGCCACAGCCGGACCGCATCGCCGCCGATCGCCGACGGCAGGGTCTGGTTGAAGAACGAGCCGATCACGTTGTAGCGCATGGCGCGGCTGAGTTCGAGCGGCGCGCCGCAGACGGCGCTGATCTCGCGCCAGCGCAGCACGCCGACGAAGATCTGCAGGAACGTGACCGCGATCGCCATACCGATCCAGAACAGGCTGGTCACGGTGAAGCGGGAAAACAGCTCGGACAGGTCGACCTTGCGCAGCGCCAGATAGAGCAGCGCCACGGAGATCAGGATTTTGGCCGTCGACAACAGGATTCGGCGCATCTCGTCCGCATGAACAGGGTTTGCGAGGATTGAGGCAACCCGACGCGAGGCGCCGAATTCGGCCGCTTTGGTATGGTTTTGGCGCCGATCTTGCAAGAGCCGTCGTAAGGACGCGTCGTTCAGGATGCGTCGTTAAGGACGCCATGACGAGACCTCGCGAAGGAGCGGGGAGCCTATTGCGACCCCGCCGAGGTGACGGCTAAACAGGTGCGGGCGAGGGATCCACAGGGAACAGGATGACGGATCAGGCGATTTTGGTCACGGGTGCCGCCGGCTTCATCGGCTTCCACGTCGCCCGGCAACTGCTGGGCGAAGGCCGCGCCGTCGTCGGACTCGACAATCTCAACAGCTATTACGATCCGGCGCTGAAGAAAGCGCGCCTTGCTCTGCTCAGGGACGAGCCCCGTTTCTCGTTCGTCGAGGCCGATCTCGCCGACCGCGAGACCATGGCGGCGCTGTTTGCGCAACATCGTTTTGCCAAAGTCGTGCATCTCGCCGCGCAGGCCGGCGTGCGCTACTCGATCGAGCAGCCGCAGACATACGCCGATTCCAATCTCGTCGGCTTTCTCAACGTGCTGGAGGGCTGCCGCAACAATGGCTGCCGTCATCTGGTCTACGCCTCGTCATCCTCCGTTTACGGCGCCAACACAAAACTGCCATTTGCGGTTGCAGACCGCACCGACCATCCCGTCAGCTTCTACGCCGCGACCAAGAAGGCGAACGAGGTGATGGCGCAGTCCTACAGCCATCTCTATCGCCTGCCGGTCACCGGGCTGCGCTTCTTCACCATCTACGGGCCATGGGGCCGCCCCGACATGGCCATGTTTCTGTTCGCGGGCGCCATCATGGCCGGCAAGCCGATCCGGATCTTCAACCATGGCAAAATGCGCCGCGATTTCACCTATATCGACGATGTGACGCGCGTCGTGTCCAAGCTGATCGATCTCGTGCCCGCGGACGATCCGGCTGCCGCAAATGCGCCGTTTAAGCTCTACAATGTCGGCAATCATCATCCGGAGGAACTGATGCACGTCGTCGGTCTTCTGGAGCGGGAGCTGGGCCGGACGGCGATCAAAGAATTGCTGCCGATGCAGCCGGGAGATGTGCTGGAAACGTTCGCGGATGTCGAGGATCTGATGCGCGACACCGGCTTTGCACCGTCAACGCCGATCGAGCATGGGGTTCATCATTTCGTCACCTGGTATCGGGACTATTTCAAGGTTTGAGATCACGATGGACAAACGCATAATCCCCCTGATCATGTGCGGCGGTGCCGGCACGCGGCTGTGGCCCGCTTCGCGCGAGGTGCGGCCCAAGCAGTTCCTGCCGCTGTTCGGCACGCGCTCGACGTTCCAGGACACGCTGCTGCGCGTGTCCGATCCCTCGCTGTTCGACCGGCCGATCGTCATCACCAACGCGTCCTATCGCTTCATGGTGCTGGAGCAGCTCGCCGAGATCGGCATCGATGCGGACGTGATCCTCGAGCCGATGCGGCGCGATTCCGGGCCTGCGATCGCCGCCGGCGCTGTGTTCGCGCAGAACCGCGTCAATGAGGCGATCGTGCTCGCGCTCGCCGCCGATCACGTTGTGCAGAATAATGCCGCCTTCGTCGCCGCCTGCCGCGAAGGCCTCACCGCGGCAAATGCCGGGCGCATCGTCACCTTCGGCGTCAAGCCGGAGCGGCCGGCGACCGAATACGGCTACATCAATCCGGGTGAGGTGATCTCGGGCGAGGTGCATGCGGTTACACGCTTCGTCGAGAAGCCGGATGCGGTGAAGGCCTCCGACTACGTCAATTCGGGCTATTTCTGGAACAGCGGCAACTTCATGTTCCCGGCGAGCGTGCTGCTCGACGAATATCGCAGGGTCGATGCGGCAAGCGTCGAGGCGATCACCAATGCGGTCAACAATGCCGGCCGCGATCTCGGCTTCGTCACGCTGGAGCCCGAGGCGTTCGGCGCGGCGAAAGCGATCTCGATCGACTATGCGGTGATGGAGAAGACCTCGCGCGCGGCCGTCGTGCCGGTGTCGTGCGGCTGGTCCGACGTCGGCTCCTGGCACGCGGTGTGGGAATTGTCCGAGAAGGACGCGCTGGGCAATGCCGCGCACGGCACCGCCGTGTTCGAGGATTCCCGCAATTGCAACGTCACCACCGATTCCGCGCTGGTCGCGCTCGAAGGCGTCGACGATCTCGTCGTGGTCGCCACCGCGGATGCGGTGCTGGTCTCGCGGCAGAAGGATGCCAACGGGCTGAAGCGCCTGGTGACGAAGCTGAAGGCGGTCGCGCCGAAGGTCACCGAGGAGCACCTCAAGGTGCACCGGCCCTGGGGCAGCTATCAGTCGGTCGACAATGGCGAGCGCCACCAGGTCAAGCGCATCGTGGTGAAGCCGGGCGGGCGGCTGTCGCTGCAGAAGCACCACCATCGTGCCGAGCACTGGATCGTGGTCCGCGGCACGGCCCAGGTCACCGTCAACGAGACCGTGAAGACGGTGCATGAGAACGAGTCGATCTACATCCCGATGGGCGCCGTCCATCGGATGGAGAATCCCGGCAAGATCCAGCTGGAGCTGATCGAGGTCCAGACCGGCTCTTATCTCGGGGAAGACGACATCATCCGGATTGAAGACGACTATCAAAGGTCGTAACCAGCAACTCCGAATCACGCGACCCGGGCCGAGAAGCGGTATCTTTTTCGGCCTAAGGCCCGGGGAACGTGTAACTTTTTGAATCAAATCGTGTCCGGACCGTCAGGCCGGCATTCGCCACAAATGTGGCGCCCGTGCTAGAAGCGGCCCGGGGATTTGCGTTGAATCGGGGTTTGCTCACATGAGTTCCAAAGGGTCTGCACCGGCAACGGCCGGCTTGCGCGTCGGTGTCATCGGTGCCGGCGTGATGGGCAGCAACCATGCGCGCGTGCTCAGCGGCCTGCCCGGCGTCAGCCTCGTGGGCGTCGTCGATCCCTCGCCGGCGCATCGCGCGCGGGCAACCGAACTCGCCAATTGCGAAAGCTTCGAGACGCTCGACCAGCTGTTCGCCGAAGGCGTCGATGCCGTTACCATCGCGGCGCCGACCCATCTGCATCACGAGATCGCGCTCGCCTGCATCGCCAAGAACATCCACGTTCTCGTCGAGAAGCCGATCGCATCCACGGTGGAAGAGGGCCGCGAGATCGTCGCCGCCGCACAGAAGGCCGGCGTGACGCTGATGGTCGGCCATGTCGAGCGCTTCAATCCGGCGGTTGCTGCGGTCAAGCAGGCGATCGCGGGCGAGGACATTCTCTCCATCGCGATCACCCGCGTCGGCCCGTTCCCGCCGCGCATGTCCAATGTCGGCGTCGTCATCGACCTTGCCGTGCACGACATCGATCTGATCCGCTGGTTCACCGAATCCGACATCGTCGAGGTGCAGCCGCAATTGTCGAGCGCGGTCGCCGAGCGCGAGGACATCGCGCTGCTGCAGTTCCGCACCGAGAGCGGCGTGCTCGCCCACATCAACACCAACTGGCTGACGCCGTTCAAGGCGCGCAGCGTCACGGTCGCGACGCGCGGCAAATACGTGATGGGTGATCTCCTGACGCGCCAGGTCACCGAATGCTTCGGCTTCAAACCCGACGGCAGCTACTCGATGCGGCATCTGCCGGTCGGCCATGACGAGCCGCTGCGCGCCGAGCTGATCGCGTTCCTCAAGGCGGTGCGCAACGGCGAGACGCCGGCGGTGACGGGCGACGAGGGCGTCGCCAGCCTCGAGATCGCCACGCAGTGTCTGGAGACGCCCTCGCGTCCTGCGGCGACGTCACCCGCGCGCAAGGCGCCGCGCCGCGTCGCCGGCTGATTCCTTTCCATGTCGACCGCTCAAACGTCACAAGGCGCCAAAAATCAGGTCATGAACCAGCATCTGCGTTCCGAACCCATTCCCTTCATCGACGTCGCCTCGCAGCGCCGCCGGCTCGGCGCCTCGCTCGATGCCGCCGTCAAGCGCGTGATGGACCATTGCCAGTTCGTCAACGGCCCTGAAGTCTTCGAGCTCGAGAAGCAGCTCGCGGCCTACGCTGGCGCCAAGCATGTGATCGGCTGCGCCAGCGGCACCGATGCGATCCTGATGGTGATGATGGCCAGGAATGTCGGGCCCGGCGATGCCGTGCTGTGTCCGTCCTTCACCTTCATCGCAACGGCCTCGCCGGTGGCGCGGACCGGCGCGACGCCGGTTTATGTCGACGTCGACGAGACCACCTTCAACATGAGCCCTGAATCGCTCAAGCGGGGCATCGCCACCGCCCGCAAGGCTGGTCTCAAGCCGGTCGCGGTGATTCCGGTCGATTTGTTCGGCCAGCCCGCCGATCACGACGCCATCGCCGAGATCGCCAGGGCCGAAGGCCTGTTCGTGCTCGACGACGCCGCGCAAGGCTTTGGCGCAAGCTACAAGGGCCGCAAGCTCGGAACGCTCGGGCACGCCACTGCGACCAGCTTCTTCCCGGCAAAGCCGCTCGGCTGCTTCGGCGACGGTGGCGCGATCTTCACCGATGACGACGAGCTCGCTGCCACCTTGCGCAGCATCCGCGTGCACGGGCAGGGCGTCGACAAATACGACAATGTCCGTCTCGGCCTCACCGGCCGGCTCGACACCATGCAGGCCGCGGTCCTGATCGAGAAGCTGAAGATCTTTGACGACGAGATCGCCGCCCGCAACAAGGTCGCCGAGCGCTATGCGCGCGGCCTGTCCAATGTCGTCACCGTGCCGCGCCTTGCGCCCGGCAACACCTCGGTCTGGGCGCAGTACACCATCCGTCTGCCCAAGGGGACCGACCGCGACGGCTTTGCCGCCGCGCTGAAGGCCCAGGGCGTGCCGACCGCGATCTATTACGGCAAGTCGATGCATCAGCAGACCGCCTACAAGCAATATCCGGTCGCCGAGGGCGGCCTGCCGGGTTGCGAGAGCCTGTCGCAGGACGTCATCAGCCTGCCGATGCATGCCTATTTGACCGAAGCCGACCAGGAGCGAATCATCGCCGCCGTGCAGGGCGCTCTGGCGAGTTGATCTTGTTTTCACCTCTCCCGCTTGCGGGAGAGGTCGGCGCGTAGCGCCGGGTGAGGGCTCTTTCCTCTTGGGGGCTCTCGCTTGCGGAGACACCCTCTCCCCAACCCTCCCCCGCAAGCGGGGGAGGGAGCTGACTTCCGCCGCGGTTTGCACCTAGACCTATTCCTGACATGCTCTAGAAGAGTCCGCATGCTCGGACGCATCTTCACGGTCGGTGGTTACACGCTGCTGTCGCGGCTGACGGGGTTTGCCCGCGACATCATGCTCGCGGCGATCCTCGGCGCCGGCCCGGTGGCCGACGCCTTTTTCGTGGCGCTGCGGCTGCCCAACCATTTCCGCGCGATCTTCGCCGAGGGCGCCTTCAACGCCGCCTGGGTGCCGGCCTATGCCCATGTCCATGGCGAGAAGGGCGAAGCGGCGGCAAAGCTGTTCGCCGACCGCATCTTCACGCTGCTCCTGGCCTCGCAGGTGGTGCTGCTGATCCTCGCCTGGCTGTTCATGCCGCAGGCCATGAGCATTTTGGCGCCGGGCTTTTCCGAGGATGCCGAGCAGCGCAAGCTCGCGATCGAGCTGACCCGGATCACTTTTCCTTATCTCCTGCTGATCACGCTGGTGACGCTCTATGGCGGCATGCTCAACGTGATGCAGCGCTTCGCCAGCGCCGCGGCCGCCTCGATCTTTCTCAACGTCGCGATGATGATGACGTTGGCGGTTGCCGTCTGGTTTCCGACCGCGGGCCATGCCGCCGCCTGGGGCGTGCTGATCTCCGGCTTCCTGCAATATTTCCTGCTCGCCGGCGATCTCGCCCGCCATGGCGGCCTGCCGCGCTTTGCGCCGCTCAAGCTCGACGAGGACGTTCGCGGATTCTTTAGGGCGTTGGGACCTGCGACGCTGGGCTCGATGGGCACGCAGGTCGCGCTGTTCGCCGACACCATCATCGCGACCTTCCTGCCGGCCGGCGCGCTGTCGGCGCTCTATTACGCCGACCGGCTCAACCAGCTGCCGATCGGCGTCATCGGCATCGCTATCGGCACGGTGCTGCTGCCGGAGATGTCGCGACGGATCACGGCGAACGACCACGACGGCGCGCTGAAGGCACAGCGCCGCGCCTTCGATTTCACGCTGCTGTTCTCGGTGCCGTTCGTCGCAGCGTTTCTCACCGTGCCCGACGCGATCATGCGCGCGCTGTTCGCCCGCGGCGCGTTCTCCAAGGCCGATGCCGCCGCCGCCGGCGCCACGCTCGCGGCCTATGCCATCGGCCTCATCCCCTTCGTATTGATCCGCAGTGCGGTTGCGACCTTCTATGCCCGCAAGGACACCGCGACGCCGGTGCGGGCGTCGCTGACCGGCATCGCCGTCAACGTCGCGCTCAAGGTCGCGTTGATGGGATCGCTCGCGCAGATCGGCCTTGCGCTCGCCACCGCCATCGGCGTCTGGACCAATCTCCTGCTGGTGCTCTTCTTCGCTGTTCGGCGCGGCTTCCTCGTGCTGGACCGCGCCTGGCTGTTGTCGCTCGCCAAATTCCTGCTGATCGGATTGATCCTCGCCGCGGCGTTCTGGCTGATTGCGCGCTTCAGCCCGGCCGCTCTTGCCTCGGTGCACGCCTTCCGGGACGAAGCGACGCTGGCCGTGCTGGCCGTCGGCGGCACGATCGTCTACGCGCTCGCAATCCTCGTGCTGTTCGGCGGCAGCTGGCTGGTCTCGCTGGTGCGCGGCTAGGATCGCATCCAGATTTATCCATTTACCGCTGCCTCACACGGACCGGCGACCGGAATCCTTCATAAGGTCGGCCGATCGTGATACGATTTTCCGATATTCGGGTGCCCTGCTCAGGAGACGAGGCAACTACCATGCCATTCCGCTCACCCTGGTCCACGCGGATCGACGAGTTCGCCACCAGCAACGCCGACCTGCTCATCCTCATCGGCCGTGTCCTGCTTGCATGGGTCTTCGTTGGAAGCGCCTATGGAGCACTCACCAACTTCAGTGGCTCGGTGAGTTATTTTCGGTCGCTGAACCTCCCGGTGCCCCAGCTGCTCACGGCGATCAACGTCGTGCTGGAAATCGTGATATCGGTTGGCTTGATACTCGGCATCGGCACGCGCTACTGCGCAATTTTGACGTTTCTGTTCGTATTGGCGGCCACTGCAATTGGACATCGTTACTGGGAGTATCCCGCTGGTCCGCAACAGATTGGCCAGTACAATCACTTCTTGAAGAACATCTCCATCATGGGAGGCGCTCTGTTGATCCTGGTCACCGGAGGAGGCCGGTTCTCCCTCGACCGGAGGGTGGGACGCTAAAGCGCGATGCGATTAGGAAGAATCGTCATCGCGCTTTAGGTTATTGTTTGAGCATGGTCTTCTCGGAAAACCGCTGCACACTTTTCCGGATCATGCTCTAGCAGCGTCACCGTACCCGCTGAGTCACGAAACATTGCGGCCGCAGGATGCGCGCGCCTGGTCCGTTCGCTTCACGCCAGCAACAACGTGACGAGCAGTTCTGCCAGTTTGACAGCTGCCAAGCCGCGCCGAGGCCGTTTTGCGTCACTTCGTCCTGAGTCTGAAAGCAACCGCGATCAGATGGCCGAGGTGTTTCGAGACGGGCTTGAGGTGTTCACCCAGGATCCTGGAGAAGAGCATCAGCCACGTCGCAAGCGCGGCACACCACAAAAGGCTTTCCAATGCTTCGGGCATGAGGTCACCCTTCCAAACAATTACTTGAAATGCGACGAGTGTGGCCGAACGGGAGCCGTGCGACAAGCCCTCCAGAAAGTGGCAAGCCGCCGAAATGCTCGGAAGCGCGTTAGCTCACCATGCGTCGCGGAAGCAGCGAATTGAGGGCAACGAGCTATCGTGCCCGCCGTTATGCGCGGCGCCTAACGTCAGCTATAGGACAGAGTTACCTACATAATGAGCGGACGTGCATATCGCATATCACGGGTCATCCTATCGCCTTTCGGTCAGTCGCCGCTCTGAACGATCGCGCGCCTCAAGCGCTCTTCGCGGGGCTGGTCCCTTATGCGCTGTTGCGGCTAACCTCCTTCGTCGCATTAGTTGGAAAGACGAATTGGCCGGCGTGGGGGTTCGCCTTCAGGATGCAATCGATCTCCATGCATCTCTTGATTTTGCGCGATTGCCGTGGTAGGAGTCGCTCATGATCAAATCGTCGCGCAAAGTCTCCTGCAACCACATCACCCGCTTCGGCTGGGCGGTGGGAGGAGTCGTGCGCTAGGATCTCGACGACATCTTTTCCACCAGGCCCCGCCGGCATCGGACGGGGCCTTTTGTTTGGCCACGCTCCTTGCCGGCTCACAGCAGGAGCGTCCGATGCCACCACAACTGTCGAAGATCTCATCCGAGGCCGAGCACGATGCCGCGGTGCTTCGCCTCGACCGATCCATTGCGCTGGCGAAGGAGGCCATGGACGAGGTCCTGGCGGCAGCGGCTCGCCTCAACGTGTCCGTTGCACCGCCGGGCCATGCCTTGTCGGGGAGGGAAGCAGCCGCAGCCGCGCCGGCGCAAAGCCTCCTGGACCTGCCCAGTCGATATTGGCATGCGTTTGGGGAGTGGCTCCTGCATCCGCGGGTCAGCTTGCGGGACCTGAGTGACAGGGCGCTGATGGACATCGGCCTGACGCGCGCCGAGATCGACCATCTCACAGCTGGGCGGGCGATCGATACGCTCAGAGATCGTACGAGCTATCTGATGAGCCGGGGCGGGATGTGAGTGATCGCCAATTCCAGGCGTCGGTCACCCGAAAGCGTCTGCCGTGATCCCCGTCGCTCGGCTGGACTCCCCGACCGGGTCCATGGGACACTCCACTGAGCGGACGGGGAGGCGACATGATCCTGGTGACCGGCAGCGCAATCGCAAGGCAGGACTCGATCGACGAGGTCCGGAGACTAAGCCTCGAACACGTCCAACGCTCGCGCGCCGAGCCCGGCTGCATCTCGCATGCGGTGCATGTCGATTGCGAGAACCCCCTCAAATTCGTGTTCGTCGAGCAGTGGGCCGATCGCGCTGCGCTGCTCGCGCACTTTGCGGTTCCGGCCTCGCGCGACTTTGTCCGTGCGCTGCAATCGCTCGTCTCGGAGCCGACGACCATCGAGATCTACGACGCCGCCAGGATGGCCGGGCTTTGACGCGCCAGTTTTTCCACGGCAATATGCCCACAAAACAACCATGAGAACGGGAAGATAAAATGGCGGCTCCCATCAAGTTCGGCGTTGGCCAAAGCGTGCTGCGCAAGGAGGATGACGCGCTCATCCGCGGCAAGGGCCGCTATACCGATGATTACGCGCCGCAGGCCGCGCTCCGCTGCCTGGTGCTGCGCTCGCCGCATGCGCATGCCAAATACACCATCGATGCGAGCCGGGCCCGCGGCCTGCCGGGCGTTGCGCTGATCCTGACGGCTGATGACGTTGGGGATCTCGGCAATCTGCCCTGCCTGTTCAATCTCGAGACCGATCCGTTCACCGGCCCGCCTTACCCGATCCTCGCCCAGGACGAGGTGCGACATGTCGGCGATGCCGTCGCCTTCGTGGTTGCCGAGACCATCGACCAGGCCCGCGACGCGATCGAGGCGATCGAGGTCAAATGGTCGCCACTGCCCGCCGTGACCGGCGTCGTCAACGCCGTGAAGAAGGGCGCACCGCAGGTCTGGCCCGACAAGCCCGGCAACGTGCTGTTCGACGTCTCGATCGGCGACAAGGCGGCGGTGGACGCGGCCTTTGCCAAGGCGCATGCCGTCGCCGAGATCTCCATCGTCAATCCGCGCGTGGTGGCAAGCTTCTTGGAGACGCGCGCGGCGGTGTGCGAATACGATTCCAAGCGCGACCATCTGACGCTGACGGTCGGCAGCCAGGGCAGCCACCGCCTGCGCGACATCCTCTGCCAGAACGTGCTCAACATCCCCACCGACAAGATGCGGGTGATCTGTCCCGACGTCGGCGGCGGGTTCGGCACAAAGCTGTTTCCGTACCGGGAATACGCCTTGATGGCCGTCGCTGCGCGTAAGCTGAAGAAGGCGGTGAAGTGGGCAGCCGATCGCTCCGAGCATTTCATGGGCGATGCGCAGGGCCGCGACAACGTCACCACCGCCAAGATGGCGCTGGCTGAAGACGGCAAGTTCCTCGCCATGGATTGCGACCTCATGGGCGACATGGGCGCGTATCTGTCGACCTTCGGGCCCTACATCCCGCATGGCGGCGCGGGCATGCTGCCGGGCCTTTACGACATCCAGGCCTTCCATTGCCGGGTGCGCACCATCTTCACCCACAGCGTGCCTGTCGATGCCTATCGTGGCGCGGGCCGGCCCGAAGCCGCCTATGTCATCGAGCGCCTCGTCGATGCCTGCGCGCGAAAGCTCGACATGACGCCGGATGCCATCCGCCGCAAGAATTTCATCCCGCCGAAGGCGCTGCCCTACAAGACCGCGACCGGGAAGGTCTACGATTCCGGCGACTTCGCCGCGCATCTGAAGCGCGCGATGGAGATCGCGGAGTGGAAGGAATTTCCCAAGCGCGCCAAGCTCGCCAAGAAGGGCGGCCTGATCCGCGGCATTGGGCTTGCGAGCTATGTCGAGATCTGCGGCGTGATGGGTGAGGAGACCGCCAATGTGCGGCTCGATGCCAATGGCGACGTCACCGTGCTGATCGGCACGCAATCGAGCGGGCAGGGCCATCAGACTGCCTACGCGCAGATCGTCGCCGAGCAGTTCGGCCTGGTGCCCGAGCGTGTGCATGTTCGCCAGGGCGATACCGACGAGATCGCGACCGGCCTCGGCACCGGCGGGTCGGCTTCGATTCCGTCAGGCGGCGTCAGCGTCGAGCGCGCCACGCGCGAGCTCGGGCAAAAGCTGAAGGAGATCGCGGCGCAGGCGCTCGAAGCAAGCGCCGGCGACTTAGAGATCACCGATGGCATCATCCGCATTGCCGGCACCGATCGTGCGATCTCGTTCGCCGATCTCACCAAGCGGCCCGGGGTCGATCCGTCGAAGCTGAACGGCAGCGCGACCTTTGCCAGCGCCGACGGCACCTATCCCAACGGCACCCATGTCGCGGAGGTCGAGATCGATCCAGCCACCGGCATCATCAAAATCGTCAACTACGTGATCGTCGACGATTTCGGCAAGACGCTCAACCCGCTGCTCCTGGCCGGCCAGGTGCATGGCGGCGCCATGCAGGGCATCGGCCAGGCCTTGATGGAGCAGGTGGTGTATGGACCGACCGACGGCCAGCTCATCACCGCGACCTTCATGGACTATGCGCTGCCGCGCGCGGCGGATGGGCCTGCCTTCGTGTTCGAAACCCACAACGTGCCCTGCAAGACCAATCCCATGGGCGTGAAGGGGGCCGGCGAGGCCGGCGCGATTGGCTCCTGTCCGGCCGTCGTCAATGCCATCGTCGACGCGCTCTGGCGCGAATACAAGATCGACCACATCGACATGCCGGCAACGCCCGAGCGGGTGTGGATCGCCATCAACGAGCACCACCGCCGCCACAGCTTGTGAAGCCGCTCTCCGCGCGCACGGGAATAAACGCGCCGCGCGGGGTTCTACCCATGATGGGTCCCGGGTTCACGAGAAGCCGGTGACGTCTCATTCCCTGAACGTCTCGAGAGCCGGAGAAACGAACCAATGAAACGGACGATGATTGTCGCGGGCGTCCTCGTGCTGGGCGCGGGCGCCGTCATGGCGCAACAGGAGATTGCCGTCCAGCAGGACAATCTGATGCGCTCGCAGGCAAAGAGCCTGTACTCGGTCATTCAGAAGATGTCCAAGGGCGACATTCCCTACAACCAGAAGACCGTCGACGAGGCGATTGCCAACCTGGAGGCGGACGTCGCCAAGATCGCCAAGACCTTCGAGGTCAATCCCAAGCAGGACGTCGTGAATGCGTCCTACGGCTCCTCGCCGAAGGTCTGGCAGAACAAGGCCGATTTCGATTCCAAGATCCCGCCGGTGCAGAAGGCGATCGCCGACGTCAAAGGCAAGATCACCAATGTCGCGAGCCTGAAGGCGGCCTACACGGCGATCAACGACCGCTGCAATGATTGTCACGAAACCTATCGGTTGAAGTTGAAATAACGGGGCGACGAGGAAGCAGTGAAGGGGGCGGTTGCGAAGGCAGCCGCCTTTTTGCGTAGCCGCGAGCCGCAGCGAGGCAGTAATTCTGTCCGCAAGGCCTGACGGATTGCTCTCAGAGCAGCTATCTTTGTGGCAACGCGCCGTGCGCTCACACGAGTCGACGCATCCTCCTCCCGACACTCTCAGGACATCAGGGAGTTCCAGCGCGCGGCGAGCACCATAGTCAACAGCGAGACAGGCCATGGCAAAACCGTTCCCGTCGAAGACCCATATCGGCAATCATATGCTGCATCCGGAAACCTTGATGCTGACCTATGGCTATGACCCGCAATTGTCGGAGGGCGCCATTAAGCCGCCGGTGTTCCTGACCTCCACCTTCGTGTTCAAGACCGCCGAGGACGGGCAGGACTTCTTCGACTACGTCGCCGGTCGGCGCGAGCCGCCGGAAGGCATGGGCGCGGGCCTGGTCTATTCTCGCTTCAATCATCCCAACAGCGAGATCGTCGAGGACAGGCTCGCGATCTACGAGCGAACCGAGAGTTGCGCGCTGTTCTCGTCCGGCATGGCGGCCATCGCAACCACGATCCTGGCCTTCGTTCGCCCCGGCGATGTCATCCTGCACTCGCAGCCGCTCTATGGCGGGACGGAGACCTTGCTGACGAACACGCTCGCGCGCCTGTCGATCGGCGCCGTCGGCTTTGCCGACGGAATCGACGAGACGGCGGTCAAGCAGGCCTCGGAGGAGGCCATGGGCAAGGGGCGGGTTTCGATGATCCTGATCGAGACGCCCGCCAATCCGACCAACGGCCTCGTCGACGTCGCAATGATCCGCCGCACCGCCGATGCCATCGGCAAGGCGCAGGGACACACGCCGATCATCGCCTGCGACAACACGCTGCTCGGGCCGGTGTTTCAGCGGCCCATCGAGCACGGCGCGGACCTGTCGCTGTATTCGCTGACCAAGTATGTCGGTGGCCATTCCGACCTGATCGCGGGCGCCGCGCTCGGATCGAAAGCGATCATGAAGGGCATCAAGGCGCTGCGCGGCGCCATCGGCACCCAGCTCGATCCGCATTCCTGCTGGATGATCAACCGCTCGCTCGAGACGCTCAGCCTGCGGATGGAGAAAGCCGATGCGAATGCGCGGCTGGTGGCGGACTTTTTGCGCGACCACCCGAAGGTCGCCAAGGTCCATTACCTCGGTCATCACGAAGAGGCCTCGCCATCGGGGCGTGTGTTCGCGCGGCAATGCCTCGGCGCGGGGTCGACCTTCTCGTTCGACATCGTCGGCGGCAAGGAGGCGGCGGTGAAATTCCTCAACGCGCTGCAGATTCTCAAGCTGGCGGTGAGTCTCGGCGGCACGGAATCGCTCGCAAGCCTGCCGGCGACGATGACCCATTCCGGCGTTCCCGCCGACATCCGCCGGAAAATCGGCGTGCTCGATTCCACGATCCGGCTCTCGATCGGCATCGAGAACCCGTCGGACCTGATCGCCGACCTCGCGCAGGCGCTGAACGCGGCTTGAGCGAGGCAGGTTCTCGCCCCGAATCGAAAAGGCCGAACGCTCCCTCCTTGCGTCCGGCCTTTCCGCGACGAAGCCTGCGTTTTCGCTTTACTTCGTCACCTGACCGCGGATCTCGCCGCCCGGGTTCGCCGCGGTGTGGATGTTGATGTAGTACTTGCCGCCGAGCAGATCGGCGGCCTGCGCTTCGGTGAGCGTCGCTTCGCCCTTGACCGGGCTCGAGGCGGCATTCGGGATCGCGACGGCGACGCCGGCGTTCTTGCCGGCTTCGGCAGGCCCGTGGAAATGCGCGGCGGTGGCGGGGCCCGAGAGGCCGGAATAGGTGACGGTCCAGGACAGCTTCTTGCTGGCAGCGTCGTAGTCCAGATCGGCCGTTCCGGTGGCGCTGCTGGTGTTGGCAGGGACTTCGGATTTGCCGTCCAGCGTCGCCTTCAGTTTTTCCGCGCTGGCCGGGGCGGCGAACGCAACGGCAGCTCCGAGTGCCAGTGTGGCAAAAACGGCTTTGGTCATGGGTCTCTCCCTGTTCAGGCCTGATTGCTCTTCAAACAGTTGGTCATGCGGTTTATTCCGGCATTACAGCCGGACCGTCTAAAATATTCGTGGTTGGATCGGGCGCGGCATGACCCTTAAGTTCGCGCGCTCACGATGGAATGATCGAATGCTGCGACGAATGCTTCTTGCCGCCCTGATCGCCGCCGCCGCGGCGTTCGGCCTCTATTGGTGGTTGACCGCCCCGGCCGCGCTGGCCTTGCCGGCGCCGACACGGAGCCCGGATCTTGCCAACGGGCAGGAGCTGTTCAACGCCGGCGGCTGCTCGTCCTGTCACGCCATCCCCAATCAGCCCGATCGCCTGCGGCTCGGCGGCGGGCTGGCGCTGGGCTCGCCGTTCGGGACGTTCTACGCGCCCAACATTTCCCCCGATCCGGCCGACGGAATCGGCCGCTGGAGCGAGGCTGATTTCGTCAACGCCGTGTTGCGCGGCATCTCGCCCGCGGGCGCGCACTATTTCCCCGCGTTTCCCTACACGTCCTATCATCTGGCAAGCATCGACGACGTTCGCGACCTCTTTGCCTACCTGAAGACGCTGCCGCCGGTGTCCGGCAGAGTGCGCGACCACGCGCTGCCGTTTCCGTTCAACATTCGCCGCAATGTCGGCATCTGGAAACTGCTGTTCATGGACACCGCGCCGTTCGTCGCGGACGCCGCGCGCTCGCCGCAATGGAATCGCGGGGCCTATCTCGTGAACGGTTTCGGCCATTGCGCCGAATGCCACAGCCCGCGCAATGCGCTCGGCGGCATCATCGCCGGCCAGCGCTTTGCCGGTGGGCCCAATCCGGAAGGTGAGGGCTGGGTGCCCAACATCACGCAGCAGGGCATCGGCAGCTGGAGCGAGAAGGATATCGCGGATTTTCTCGAGACCGGCGACATGCCCGAGGGCGACAGCGCTTCGGGTGCGATGCGGCCGGTGATCAAGAATCTGGCGCAACTGACCGCGGAAGACCGCGCCGCGATGGCCGCGTATCTGAAGTCGCTGCCGCCGGTGCAGGGACCGACACCGCCCAAACGCAAGGAGGGCGGCTAGCGCTGCCGGCGCGCTTCGGCCGTTGTTAGGCGCATGCTCTAGCCGGTGCCGAACGCCTTGAAGGTGATGATGGTGAGGGTGTCCTGGATGCCCGGCAGCACCTGCACCTTCTCATTCACGAAATGGCCGATGTCGGTATCCTTGTCGACGTAGAACTTCACCAGGAGGTCGTATTGGCCGGCCGTGGAATAGATCTCGGAGGCGATCTCGGCTTCGGCAAGCGCATTGGCCACCGTATAGGACTGGCCGAGCTTGCATTTGATTTGGACGAAGAAAGGAACCATCGCGGGCACTCCGAAAGCGGATCTGGCGGCTAATAGGCCAAAACCGGCCGGATTTAGCAAGCCAGCTTGCGGCTCCTGCGCGGCGCATTCGCAAGTCTAGGATGGGACCACCGCTGCGGCCAATGCATCCCTGAGCCGCTGGGCGAGCTCGACCTTGCGATAGGGCTTGGTCAGCACGATCGATTGCGGCCGCGCGTGGCCCTGGGCGACCAGGGTCTCCAGCGCGTAGCCCGAGGTGAACAGGACCGGCAGGCCGGGACGCAGCCGCCGCGCCTGATCGGCGAGGTCCCAGCCGCTCATGCCGCCGGGCATCACGATATCGGTGAACAGCAAGTCGATGCCGGGATCGCCCTGCAGCTGCTGCAGGGCATCCTTGCCGTTGACCGCGGCAACGACGCGATATCCGAGCGCTTCCACCCTGCGAATGACGGAGGAGCGGACGAACGGATCGTCCTCGACGATCAGGATCGTCTCGTAGCCTCGCGGCGCCGTGTCCTCGCCGTCGGGAAGATCGGCCTGCGACCCGCCGGTGTTCGCGCGCGGCAGGTAGATCCGGACCGTGGTTCCAAGACCTGCCTCGCTGTAGATCGAGACATGGCCGCCCGATTGCTTGGCAAAGCCATAGACCATGCTGAGGCCGAGGCCCGAACCCTTGCCGACCTCCTTGGTGGTGAAGAACGGCTCGAAAGCGCGTGCGGTGATCTCGGGCGTCATGCCTTCGCCGTCATCGGTGACCGAGATCAGGGCGTAGCTGCCGGGCGCGACCTCCGGGTGAAGGGCGCGATCATCGTCGATCGTGACCAGCTCAGTGGCCAGCGTGAGGTGGCCTCCCGATGGCATGGCATCCTGCGCATTGAGCGCAAGATTCAGCACGGCGGATTCGAGCTGGGCGCGGTCGGCAAAGGCCAGGACCGTGCCGGGCCCGGAGCTCGTCCTGATCTCGATGTCTTCGCGCAAGGTGCGCTTGAGCAGCTTGAACATGGAATCGAGCAGGCTGCGGCAATCGATCGTCTGAGGCCGCAGCAATTGGCGGCGGCTGAAGGCGAGCAGGCGCTGCGTCAGCTCGGCGCCCTGTTCGCCCGATTGGCAGATGTCCTCGGCAAAGCGCTTGAGGTCCGGCCTCGCCTTGAGCTGCTCGCTCAGGTGCTCGGCATTGCCGATGATGACGGTCAGCAGATTGTTGAAGTCGTGCGCGATGCCGCCGGAGAGCTGGCCGACCATCTCCATCTTCTGCGCCTGCTGGAGCTGCTGCTCGGTCAGCTTGCGCCCGGTGAGGTCGTGGACGATGCCGACGAAGATCAATTCGCCGTCCTGCCGCGCCTGGCCGACCGAGAGGTCCATCGCAAACGTCGTGCCGTCCTTGCGCAGGCCGATGGCCTCGCCGCCTATCGCGAAATGCCGCGCCGCATCCGCCTCGGGCATCAGCATGCCGACGTTGCGGTTCATCACCTCGTCGGCGCGGTAGCCGAACAAGCGCTCGCAGGCCGGATTGAACAGCAGGATGCGGTCCTGCGCATCGAACAGGATGACGCCGTCGACGGCGGTCTCGACGATCGCGGTGAGGCGCGCCACGCTCTCGCGCATCGCGCGCTGGGCATCGCGGACCTGCTGCAGCAGCAGCGCGGCGTCACGGCTCTTGATTTCCTCCTCCTCGAGCGCGGCCTGGACCTGTCGCAGCTCGAACGGCGAGGGGATTGTCAGGATCTTCGGCAGCAACGGCCAGAGTGCGGCGGCGGTGAAGACCGAGGCGACCGCGGTGGCGGCCTTGACCATGCCCTCGATGCCGTAGACCGGAACCCAGAGCGTGTAGATCGACAGCACGTGAGTCAGGCCGCAGGCCATGATGAAGATCGCGAACGCCCAGAAGACCCAGCCGAACTTGAGGTCGCGCCGCTTGGTGACGAGGATGGCGAGGGCGAACGGGATCGAGAAATAGGCGGCGGCAATGCAGGCGTCGGAAACGACGTGAAGCCAGATCAGCTCAGGCTCCCACAACAGGCAGATGCCGTGCGGCGACAGCATGGACGAGTCGAGGAGACGTTCGAAGAAGGCCCACATCATTCCACCCCAAGAGTCTTTTCAGATGGCTTGCGGGCCGGGCGACCTGCAAGATCGGGTCGTCGGACGGTTCCACCACCTGACGTCTCGCCTGACCGGCGAAGCACGTTAAGGTACACAACTATACCAAGGGTCCGGCGCCGTTGCATTTTCAAGCCCGCATCATTGCGGGCCTTTGACCGCGCCGTGTCCGACTGATTCGCAAGGCGCAATTGATTCGCGAATCACGCTCGGCGGCGATTCGGCGCGCTTGCTGGCGTTCCGCGGTCGCGCTAGGACAGGCCATGGCGGCGTCCTCAAGCACATGTCCCCCGCGATGACGACCCCGGTCGCACTCACCATCGCCGGTTCCGATTCGAGCGGCGGCGCCGGCATCCAGGCGGACCTGAAGACCTTTGCCGCGCTCGGCGTCTACGGCGCCTCCGTGATCACGGCGCTAACGGCGCAGAACACGCGCGGCGTGACCGGCATTCACGCGGTGCCGGCCGGGTTCGTCACCGAGCAGATCGACGCGGTGTTCTCCGACCTCGACATCGGTGCGGTGAAGATCGGCATGGTGGCCCAGGCCGCCAGCATCGACGCCATCGCGGCCGCGCTGTCGCGCTGGGCACCGCGGCACGTCGTGCTCGATCCCGTCATGGTGGCGACCTCCGGCGATCGCCTGCTCGCCGCTGAAGCCGTCGACGCCCTGCGCACCAGGCTGATGCGGCTGGCTGCCGTGATCACGCCGAACCTGCCGGAGGCCGCGGCCCTGCTCGATGAGCCGGTGGCGGCGAGCGAGGCCGAGATCGAAAGCCAGGGACGCCGCCTGCTGGCGCTGGGCTGCCGCGCCGTCCTGATCAAGGGCGGGCACGGAGAGGGTGCCGAGAGCACCGACTATCTCGTCACTGCCGCGACCACGATCGCGCTCGCCGCGCCGCGCGTGGCCACCCGCAACACCCACGGCACCGGCTGCTCGCTGTCCTCCGCCATCGCGGCGGGGCTGGCCAAGGGCGAGGACCTCGAGGCCGCCGTGCGCAACGCCAAGGCATGGATCAGCGCCGCGATCGCCGCCGCCGACCGCTTCAGCGTCGGCCACGGCCACGGGCCGATCCATCATTTCCACAAGTTCTACTGAGGCGGGCTTGCTTCGCCTCTCCCGCTTGCGCTTGCGGGAGAGGTCGCGCCGAGGGCCTTTCTCCTCTTGGGGATTGTCCCATTACGGAAGCACCCTCTCCCCAGCCCTTCCCCGCAAGTGGGGAGGGAGCGCACCTACCTGGCTTCCGGCCGGGATCTGATCTCCAGAGCCCCCTGCGGCGCGATGTCGCCTGATTGTCGCATGCGACTGATATTCGCGGGGAGGGCGAGGCAAGGCGTGATTCGTATTTCAAGGTGCCTCGAGGGTTCAATCGGTCATCCCCCTGTCACGGGACATTGTTACAGGCTGGCGCATGGGAAGTTACGATGTGAGTGACGAGAGCCCGGAGCGGCGCTTTCGCACGTTGTTCATCTCCGACGTCCATCTCGGAGCCCGCGGTTCTCAAGCCGATCTTCTGCTCGACTTCCTGCGCTACCATGATGCCGACACGATCTATCTCGTCGGCGACATCGTCGACGGCTGGGCGCTGAAATCGAGCTGGCACTGGCCGCAATCGCATAACGACCTCGTCCAGAAGCTTTTGCGCAAGGCGCGCAAGGGCGCCAAGGTCATCTACATTCCCGGCAATCACGACGAGTTCCTGCGCAACTATTACGGCACGCATTTCGGCGGCATCGACGTGGTCGAGAACACGGTTCACACCGGCGTCGACGGCAAGCGCTATCTCGTCATTCACGGCGACATCTTCGATCTCGTGGTGCAGAACGCGCGCTGGCTCGCCCATCTCGGCGACAAGGCCTACGACTTCGCGATCCAGATGAATCGCTTCGTCAACTTCTTTCGCCGCCTGTTCGGCGTGCCTTATTGGTCGCTGTCGCAATGGGCCAAGCAGAAGGTCAAGAACGCCGTCAACTATATCGGCGCGTTCGAGCAGGCGCTCGCCGCCGAGGCACGGCGTCACGAGGCCGACGGCGTGATCTGCGGCCACATCCACTACGCCGTGATCCGCGACGAGGCCGGCATCCGCTACATGAATTGCGGCGACTGGGTGGAGAGCTGCACCGCCCTGGTCGAGCATGACGACGGCCATTTCGAGATCATCACCTGGGCGGATCAGTTGCAGAAGCCCGCGCAGGTGCCACAGGTCGCGGCAAGGGCGGCCTGATGCGCATCCTGGTCGCGACCGACGCCTGGCACCCGCAAGTCAACGGTGTGGTTCGGACGCTGACCAAGCTCGCTGACGCTGCCAAAGAGCTCGGCGTCGAGTTCACGTTCCTGACGCCTCAATCGTTCCGCACCTTCGCCATGCCGAGCTATCGCGACGTGCGCCTCGCCATGCCGCGCCCGGCCCGGATCGCAAGGCTGATCGAGGAGGCGCGGCCCGACAGCATCCACATCGCGACCGAAGGGCCGATCGGCTTGATGGTCCGGCGCTATTGCCGTCAGCGCAAGCTGCCGTTCACAACCAGCTTCCACACCCGTTTCCCCGAATATGTCCGCGCCCGCGTGCCGGTCCCGGGCTCGCTGATCTGGCGGGCGCTGCGCCGTTTCCATGCGCCCAGCCGCGCGGTGATGGCGGCGACGCCGGCGCTCGCCCGCGAACTGACCGAGCGCGGCTTCGACAATGTCGTGCTGTGGCCGCGCGGTGTCGACACCGGCCTGTTCCACCCCCGCGCAGTCGATCTCTGTCTGCCGGCGCCGGTGTTCCTGTCGGTCGGCCGCGTCGCGGTGGAGAAGAATCTCGAGGCCTTCCTCGACCTCGACCTGCCCGGCACCAAGGTGATTGTCGGCGACGGCCCGGCGCGCGCCGCGCTCGAAGAGGCCTATCCCGATGCGATCTTCCTCGGCGAGAAGCACGGCGAGGAACTGGCCGATATCTATGCCGCCGCCGACGTGTTCGTGTTCCCGAGCAAGACCGACACCTTCGGCCTGGTGCTGCTGGAGGCGCTGGCGAGTGGTCTGCCGGTCGCGGCTTTCCCGGTGAAGGGACCCCGCGACGTGATAGGCGATGCGCCGGTCGGCGCGCTTGATCACGATCTGCGCAGCGCCTGCTTCGCCGCGCTCGACATCTCCCGGCAGGATTGCGTCGCGTTTGCCGCCAAGTACACTTGGGAAGCCTCGGCGCGGGTCTTCATCGACAGCATTTTGGCGGTCGGGGCGGTATTGCCCGGCAGGGCCGGCGCGGAACAGCCGCGGTTCGTGGCCTAGAGCGATCTCGATCCGATGGATCGAAATGGCTCTAGATTCTTGTTTTGACGCGTTTTCTTCACGCGAACCGGTAGCCACTTCGCCTAAAACGCTGTGGGGGAAATCATCGCGCGGAGGTGTCTTGCCCGGGCCTGATCGGCCGCGATAACATTCCGCCATGACCGAACAGCTCCTTCCGGTCGGCCCTGCCGACATCGACGCCGCGGCGCGCGTGATCGCGCCTTACGCCATCCGCACCCCGCTGTTGTCCTTCCCCGTGCTCAACGAGCGCGTCGGTGCCAAGGTGTTTCTGAAACCGGAGATGCTCCAGCGCACCGGCTCGTTCAAGTTCCGCGGTGCCTTCAACAAGGTGTTCTCGATCCCGCAGGACAAGCGCGCCGGCGGGGTCGTCGCGTTCTCCTCCGGCAACCACGCGCAGGGCGTGGCGGCGGCGGCAAAGATCCTCGACATGCAGGCGACCATCGTGATGCCGGCGGATGCCCCGCTGTCGAAGCGCGAGCGCACCAAATCCTACGGCGCCGAAGTCGTGCTGTACGACCGCGACAAGGACGACCGCGAGGCGATCTCGCGCGGCATCGCCGAGAAGCGTGACGCGACGCTGGTCAAACCCTACGACGATCCCTTCGTGATCGCAGGGCAGGGCACCGCCGGCCGCGAGATTGCCGAGGACATGGCAACGCTCGGCCTCAGCCCCGACATCGTGGTGGCGCCGGCCTCCGGCGGCGGCCTGATCGCGGGCGTTGCCACGGCCGTGAAGGCGCGCTATCCGCAAGCCGAGATCGTGGTCGCCGAGCCTGAGGCCTTCGACGACCACGGCATCTCCCTGACCGCCGGCCATCGCGAGCCGCATCCGCCGGCTGGCCGCACCATCTGCGATGCGCTGATGGCGCTGATGCCGGGCGAGATGACGTTTGCGATCAACAGCAAGCTGCTCGCGCGCGGCGTCACGGCTTCCGATGCCGAAGTCGGCGCGGCCGTCGCCTTCGCCTATCGCGAGCTGAAGCTCGTGGTGGAGCCCGGCGGCGCGGTGGGTCTTGCCGCGCTGCTCGCCGGACGCCTGGACGTGACGGGGAGGAACGTCGTCATCGTGCTGTCAGGCGGCAATGTCGACGCGGACCTGTTCGCCGAGCTGGTGGCCTGATCGCCTCCTCCTCACGGCGCATCCCGGAATTAGAGGAACTAATATGAAGAAGGGGCAGAGCGTCGCCGCTCTGCCCCTTCTGTGTTTCTGTCGATCTTGAGGATCGAACTTTCCGCTTGCTCAGTGCAACCTCTCCCGCTTGCGGGAGAGGTCGGCACGCAGTGCCGGGTGAGGGCTTCTTCCTCTTGGGGATTGTCCCGTTGTGGTGAGACCCTCTCCCCAGCCCTCCCCCGCAAGCGGGGGAGGGAGCAGACCGACTTCCTGCGCAATCAGTGCATGAAGCCGCCGCGACGGTTGCCGCCATTATTCATGCTCGGCGCCTGGTTCATCGACTGCCGGAAGTTGTTGTTGCTGCTGACCATGCGGTTCGGCATCGTGTTGAGCTGCGGACGGTTGGTCTGCACGTTGGTCTGCACCTGCACCTTGTTCACGGGGATAGTGTTGGGCTTCACGATGCCGGTGTTGCCGTTGTTGACGCGGATCGGCTGGTTCTGCGTCTGAACGTTGACCGGCTTCACGTCGATCTTCGTGCCGGGATTCACCGGCACGCTCACGGTCTTGCCAGAAGAGCCGTTGGTCGTGCCGACGTTCTGCGGATTGTTGGTCGCAGGCAGGGTCACGATCTTGCCGATGCCCACCTTGCCGTTGGTCGTGTGGGTCGGCGCAGGCAGCGTGACGATCTTGCTCGGGGTCTGCGACGGCGTGCCGTTCTGCGGGTTCGGCTGGTTGTTGCCCGCAGGCAGGGTGACGATCTGGCCGCCATTGCCGAGCTTGCCGACGACGTTGCCGTCGACCGGCTTCTGCACGACCGGCAGATTGCCGTTCACCTGCACGCCATTGCCCTGCTGCATCAGCGGCATGTATTTGGGCTGGCCGAGATTGCCGATCTTGATGGTCGGGGCAAAGTTCTGCGGCGCCAGGAACTTGGTCGCCTGCATCAGGGGGATCTGCTTCGGCTGCGCCTGCAGCTTCAGCGCGACCTGCGCATAGGGGCTGTTGCCGTAGCTGTCATAGAAGCTCTTGTAGGCAAGCGGGGAGTTGGCGAGCACCGCCTTGTGCCAGGCCTGCGAGATCAGCAGGTTCGTGAGCAGCCAGCGGATGTGGTCGCACAGCGGGTCGTGCGGATACATCTGGATGAACTCCTGATAATATTCCGGACGGCCCTCGGACACGACGTAGTCATAGGCCTGACGCGTCGAGCGGCTCGGCAAATTGGAGGCCATCTGCACGACCGGCGTATTCACCGGCGCGCGGTTGGCGGCAACCGCAGTGTCGCCGAAGAACGTAAAGTCGCTCGTCAGCGACGAGCTCTCCCAGGGGATCTGCGCGCCGCTGGTGGTCTGGTTGACCTGCAGGCGCACGCGCTTGAACAGCTGCTCGATCGGCACGTTGGGCTCGCGCGCGACGTTCAGGAACGCCTGCGTGTAGGGGCTGTGACCATTGGTGCCGTCGAGCGCCTCAGCGCCCGGCGCGGTCGAGTAGCCGACGATCGAACCGTTCGGCGCATCGACGATTGCCAAGCCGCGGCCGGCGTCGTTGACTTCAGGGAACGGGTTGTTGCGGCAGGCATCGAGGATGACGATGCGCATGCGGCTCGGGATCGTCTCCAGCGTCGACATCACGTCGACGAGGCGCACCGAATTGTTGACGAGCTCGGTGGGGTTGGAGACCTTGGCATCGACCGGAACGAGATAGTTCTCGCCGGCGAGCTGCACACCGTGACCGGCGTAATAGACCATTGCCACCGTGTTCGGACCGCGCGAGGCGACCTTGGCGGAAAAGTCCTGGACGACGCGGAGCATGTCGTTCTGGGTCAGGTCGGTCGCTGCGACCACTTCGAACCCGGCGGAGTTCAGGAACTGCGCCATCGACTGGGCGTCATCGTCGGGATTCGCAAGCTGCGGCGCGTTCTTGTAGTTCGCATTGCCGATCACCAGCGCCACCCGCTGCTCCGGGCCTTGCAGCGCGGTGGGGGCAGGCTGCACCGGGGCGACCTGCGCGGAAACGGGCCCGCAGGCGAAGCCGAACAGGCTTCCCAACAGGCTCGCTGTCATGAAAAAGGGCTTTAGGCGGAACATGGCGTGCTCCTTTGGCACTCATCTCGATGCGAGATTGGTTGCGCGCAAGCTTGGCCGCGTTCGAGCCCTGCGGTCCGTGATCCCTGTCACCATGGCGGCCTCCGTGATCTGAATCACGCTCGGAACCTGTTATGGTTAGCGATCAATTGGGAGGAACCGCCGTCACATGCTGAAATCGATCGATCCGATCCTGACGCCAGACCTGCTCTGGCTGCTCGCCTCCATGGGCCACGGCGACGACCTCGTTTTCGTCGATGCCAATCACCCGGCCACCCGCATCGCGCAGAGCACCTCGTCGCAACGCTTGATCCAATTGCCGGGCATGACGATGGAGGTCGCCGTCCGCGCCATCATGTCGGTCTATCCGCTCGACGATTTCGATCCCGATCCGGTGCGTGTGATGATGCCGGTCGACGATCCCGACCGCGTGCCCGAGGTGCAGCGCGCCGTGCTCGCCGAGATCGAGCGCGCTGTTGGCCGCGCCGTTGCACCCGGCAAGCTCTCCCGTCCGGATTTTTATCGCGCGGCGGCGGCAGGCTTTGGCGTCGTGCAGGTCGGTGACAGCAGGGGCTATGGCTGCTTCCTGATCCGCAAGGGCGTGATCGGTTAGCGCGGCTGCGTTCGATCGACGCACCGCGTGATCGAAGCGGATGCGACATCGTGTGCGATGCTCCCACGCGACCATCTGCCAGCACTCGAATTTGAATGGTCTTCCGCCAGGCGAGCGTCTATCGTCGATCCATGTCTCGCCTTCTGTGTCTCTTCGTTGCTGTCATCCTGTCGTTGCTGCCCGCTGTCGCGTCCGCCGAGCCCGTGCAAAAGCGTCCCAAGCCGGTCTGGAAGGGCTATGGGTTTCTGCCGGGCTATCGGCAGCCGCTCAGCAACAGCATCCCGCTCTACAAGCAGAAAGACGCCATGCGGCGCCTCGCGCGGACTGAACGTCGCCATTGGTACATCGATCCGGTTCCGCAATATTATCGCTGGGACGGCGAGTGGCACTATTTCGGCCGCCCCGGCTTTGGCGGCGGTCGCTACAATGGCGGCAGCTTTGGCCCGTGCTGGACGCGCACGCCGATCGGGGCGGTGTGGAATTGCGGGTGATCGCGCGACGGTCAGGGAAAGCTACGGACGACCTCGATCAAGCCGACGATTGCGGCATTGAACGCACCGAGGTCCTCGGCCGGAATCCAGTACTCCAGGTGTGAGCGTCCGCCCGCTTCTTGCACGTCGTATTGTTCGATGAAACTGCGTTTGACTTCGAAACGGGTCACGAAGCCCGATCCGCTCGCCGGGACATTCCAGTCCCGCGCGATCTTAATGGCGTAGTCTTCGGTCAGCACCGGATAGAAGATCGGCTGGTCAGGCAGGCGCGGCGGAAACGTGCGCATGCCGGACTGCTGGATCAACTCCAGCTCTTTCGGACCAACGGGGCGCCAGAGGGTGAGGGTGTCTTCGGTGGAGGACATGTCGTGAGTCCAAGATCGAGCGTCGTCATTGCGAAGCAGCGAAGCAATCCAGAATCCCTCCGCTGAGACAGCCTGGATTGCTTCGCTGCGCTCGCAATGACGGCGTGGGGAGAGCGCGCGCCCCTTACGAAAAGAACGCGATCTTCTCGGCCTGGGTCATGCGGCGGATGGGGGCGAGCGGGTCATTGGCCGGTGCACGCGGCTTTTGCAGGATGCCGCTGGCGAGGATGGTGGCGCCGAGTGAGGCCTCGGGCATGGACGCAGGCAGGGGCGAAGGCATCGGCAGCGTTGCGGCCGGTGCTGCGGCGAACGATGCTGCCGCTGCCATGGCCGGCGCCTGCTGCTCCATCACTTCGGCGGCGGCTTCCGCGATGGCATCGGTGAGGCGCGCGAGCGAATCCAGCGCGATCGGTGCGTCCGCGGCGGGCTCTTCCGCGACGGCTGCGACGACCGGCTCGGCTGCGATCGGCTCCGGAAGCGCGGCGGCAATGGGCGCTGCGACATCCGAGGGCACCGGCTCCGGTGTTGCGGCGGCCATCTCGACCGCGTCGATGATCTCGTCGAAATCGGGATCGGGCGCGGCCATCTCCAGCGCGATGGCTTCGAGAATGGCTTCGTCCTCGGCCTCGGCGGCGGCATCGAGCGAGAACTCCTCGCTTGCTTCCGTCAATGCCTCGGGCTCAGCGGCCGGCTCTTCAAACGCGACGGCTTCGAGTTCGGCATCATCAGGCGCGACGTTTTCGAGCACCGCGCTTTCAGCAGGTATCTGGCTGTCGGCCGCGATCTCCTGTGCAGCAGCCGCGTCCATGGCCTGCTCGGCGATGACGGAGGTCTCAGCGACGGCCGTTGCTTCGACAGCCGCCGCCTCGGCTTCCGGAGCTGCGGCGATCTCTTCGCGCGTCTCCGTAAAAGCCACTGCTTCGCCGGCCATCGCCGCCGGCGCCGCCTCGACGGGCGAGGCTTCCGCAGCGGATGACGGCACCTCCTGCGCCGGAGCCGGAGCCGCCTGCGGCGGTGCGCCGCCGTCGAGCTGCTCGACCCGATCCTTCAACAAATCGAACGCGGCCTTGAGCTCGACGCGGGGATCGAGGGTCGAGATCTGCCCGCAGGCGGCCGCGATCGAGGCCAGCTGCGAATCAATGAGGTCGCAGATTCGCCCGTCGGCGCCGATCTCGCGCCAGCGCCAGGAGATCTCCTTGATGATGCGCACCCCGCGCGGGATCGGTGCGAGGCTCGCCTCGATCGCGGCGGGATCGAACGCGGCGAGTGCGATCGTCTCCGCCTCGCGGATGGCGCGGCGGATTTCGACCAGCGCCTCGGGCAGGCGGTCCTCGACGACCGGTTGCCGCTGTGCCGCAAGGGTTTCCTCGATTCTAGCGACCGCATCCAGCACCATGCTTGTGTCGGCATTGCGGTTGCGCTTGGCATATTCGCCGAGGAACCAGCGGCCGCGCGCGGTCTCCATGAAGGCTTCGCGGATCGCTTCGTAATCCTGCTCGTTCGGCTCCGCGGCGCGGGCAGACATGGGCGAGAGGGCGAATGCTTCGTTGGCCATGACAATCTCGTCGCGCAAATCAGTGCGCGTTACTGTAACGATCACCACGATATCGACCGAATCGCAATTGGTTTGATGCAGTCCGAATCACAAATCCCCATCGCGGCAGCGACAAAGCGGCGATTCGCCGTGAGCCTCGCCGTGTTCTATTCGGCCTTCTTTGCGGTTCTGGGCACGCATATGCCGTTCTTCCCGGTCTGGCTGAAGGCGATCGGCGTCGACGCGGCCTGGATCGGCATCATCAACGCGCTGCCGGCGATCACACGTTTCACCACGCTGCCGCAGGTCACGGCCTTTGCCGAAAAGCGGCATGCCATCCGCGCCGCCATCATGGTGTCGGCGCTGGCGACGGCGATCGGATTTTCGGTCGTCGGCCTGCAGCAGCAGCCGCTGGCGCTGTTCGTGATCTACGCGCTGACCTGCATGATGTGGACGCCGACGATGCCGCTGACCGATGCCTATGCGCTGCGCGGTGTCGCCCGCTACGGGCTCGACTACGGACCCTTGCGGCTGTGGGGCTCGGCGGCGTTTGCCGCCGGCTCGCTCGCCTGCGGCTATCTCGTCGACGTCATTGCTCCGCGCGACCTGATCTGGGTCATCGTGGCCTGGGCCGTCGTTGCGGTTCTCGCCAGCCTGCTGCTCCAGCCGCTCGACGATCTCAGGCGCAGGACGTCGGAGCGGCACGCCGGCAAGGCACTGTTGCGCGATGCCGGCTTCTGGGCCGTGATCGCGTCGGCCGCGCTGATCCAGAGCAGCCACATCGCGTTTTACACCTTCTCGGCCATCAACTGGCAGCTCCATGGCATCAGCGGGCTCACCATCGCGGTGCTGTGGACGCTGGGCGTGATGGCCGAGATCGTGGTGTTCGCGCTGTCGCCGCGCTTCTCGCTACATCCGTCCACGCTGATGGCGATCGGCGGCTTGATCGCCGTGCTGCGCTGGATCATCACCGCCAGCGAGCCGCCGCTCGTGCTGCTCGCGATCGCCCAGCTCGGCCACGGCTTCAGCTTCGGCATGACCATCCTCGGCACCATGAACCTCCTGGTGCAGCGCGTGCCGTCGCATCAGATCGCGCGTGGGCAGGGCTATTACGCCGCCTGCAACGGGCTCCTGGGCGCGGCGACGTCGATCGCATCGGGCGCGATTTATGCCCGCATCGGCGACGGTGTCTACTACGTCATGGCCGCGATGGCCGCTGCCGGCGCGATCCTGATCTGGTCGGCGCGGCATCGCCTCACCGCTCAGCCCCAGAGCGAAGCGTCCGGCGGATAGACCAGGCTGTCGTCGTAACGCAGGCCGTGATCGCGGTCGCGCGCGAGCAGCAGTGGGCCGTCGAGATCGACGAAGCGCGCCTGCGGCGTCACCAGCATCGCCGGCGCCATCGACAGCGAGGTTGCGACCATGCAGCCGATCATGATCTCGAAGCCGAGCGCCTGGGCGGCATCGGCCATGGCCAGTGCCTCGGTGAGGCCGCCGGTCTTGTCGAGCTTGATGTTCACGGCATCGTAGCGGTCGCGCAAGGGCGCGAGCGAAGAGCGGTCGTGCACGCTCTCGTCGGCGCAGACCGCCAGCGGGCGCCTGATCCGCGCCAGCGCCTCGTCTCTGCCTGCCGGCAGCGGCTGCTCCACCAGGGTAACGCCGGCCACGGCGCAGGCAGCGAGATTGTGTTCGAGATTGGCCTCGGTCCAGGCCTCGTTGGCATCCACGATCAGCTCGGCTTCGGGGGCGGCCTTGCGCACGGCCGCGATGCGCTCCGGATCGCCGTCGCCGCCGAGCTTGATCTTGAGCAGCGGCCGGTGCGCCGCCTTGGCGGTCGCCGCGGCCATGGCCTCGGGGGTCCCTAACGAGATCGTGTAGGCCGTGGTGCGCTCCCCCGGGGCCGGGCGGTCGAGCAGGTTCCAGGCGCGCAAGCCGGCCGCCTTGGCCTCGAGGTCGATCAGGGCGCAATCCAGGGCGTTGCGGGCCGCCCCGGGCGCCATTGCGGCCTGGAGGGCCTCTCGCGTCAGCCCGCCCGCGACGGCCTCCTGCATGGCCTCAATCGCGGCCAGTGTCGCCTCCGGCGTCTCGCCATAGCGGGGATAGGGCACGCACTCGCCGCGGGCGGTCAGGCCGTCCCGGCTGACCTCCGCCACGACGGTGACGGCCTCGGTTTTGGCGCCCCGGCTGATGGTAAAGCTGCCGGCGATCGGGAAGCGCTCGATTCGCGTCGCCAAAGCTGCAAATTTCATGGAAGTCATTTTGAACTCTGGCGAAATCTGAACCTGCTAGTTACCTCTAGCAACTAACATTAACCACTTGGGGATACCTTCTCTGGGTAAGGGCGCGTGCGCAACCATCTGATTTTCTCCGCCCCGGCACGGGAGCGGACATGAGTGGCGATCCGAAGCTGGAACGGATTGCCAGGGGCAACGCGCTGGCGCTGTGCGCCACCGGGACCTGGACCGCAAGCTTTGCGCCGGTCCTGGAGCGGATGGTGACTGAGGCCGAGAAGCTCGCAGGCACTCCGCAAAGCATCTTCATCGACGTCTCCGAAATCGCCAAGCTCGACACGTTCGGCGCCTGGCTGATCGAGCGGCTGCGCCGCAGCCTGACCAAGGGACCTGTCGAGGCGCAGATTGCGGGTCTGTCCGCCAATTATTCCAGCCTCGTGGACGAGGTGCGGCGGGTCAGGGCGGCGGCCGTGGTCGACAGCAACCCGATCACCATCTCCGGCATGCTGGAGCAGATCGGCCGGGCCGTGGCCGGCGTCGCCGGCACGGTGGCGGGCCTCGTCGACATGCTCGGCGCCGTGCTCGCGGCGTGGTTTCGCGTCCTGATTCATCCGCGCTCGTTCCGCCTGACCTCGACCGTGCATCACATGGAGCAGGTCTGCTGGCGCGCGGTGCCGATCATCGTGCTGATCACCTTCCTGATCGGCTGCATCATCGCGCAGCAAGGTATCTTCCATTTTCGCCGTTTCGGCGCCGACATCTTCGTCGTCGACATGCTCGGCGTCCTGGTGCTGCGCGAGATCGGCGTGCTGCTGGTCGCGATCATGGTCGCGGGCCGTTCGGGGAGCGCCTACACCGCCGAGCTCGGCTCGATGAAGATGCGCGAGGAGATCGACGCGCTGCGCACCATGGGGTTCGATCCGATCGAGGTCCTGGTGCTGCCGCGCATGATGGCGCTGGTGCTGGCGCTGCCGATCCTGGCATTCCTCGGCGCCATGGCCGCGCTCTATGGCGGCGGTCTGGTGGCCTGGCTCTATGGCGGCGTTCAGCCGGAGGCGTTCCTGTTGCGCCTGCGCGACGCCATCTCGATCGATCATTTCATCGTCGGCATCGTCAAGGCGCCGGTCATGGCGGCCGTGATCGGCATCGTCGCCTGCGTCGAAGGGCTGGCCGTGCAGGGCAGCGCGGAATCGCTGGGTCAGCACACCACCGCGTCGGTGGTGAAGGGCATCTTCTTCGTCATCGTCATGGACGGCATCTTCGCCATCTTCTTCGCCTCGATCGGGATGTGACGATGGCAGGCGAGATACAGGATCCGATCATCCGCGTCCGCGACATCACCGTGCAGTTCGGCGCGACGCGCGTGCTCGACGGGCTCAACCTCGACGTCAAGCGCGGCGAGATCCTGGGCTTCGTCGGTCCCTCCGGCGCGGGCAAGTCGGTGCTGACGCGCACCATCATCGGCCTGGTGCCGAAGGTCGCAGGCTCCATCGAAGTGTTCGGCGTCGACCTGGATTCCTCGAGCACGTCGCAGCGGCGCAACGTCGAGCGGCGCTGGGGCGTCCTGTTCCAGCAGGGCGCGCTGTTCTCCTCGCTGACCGTGCGGCAGAACATCCAGTTTCCGATGCGCGAATATTTGCGCGTCTCGCAGCGGCTGATGGACGAGATCACCATGGCCAAGCTCACCATGGTCGGCCTCAAGCCCGAGGTCGCCGAGCGTTTCCCGTCGGAGCTCTCCGGCGGCATGATCAAGCGCGTGGCCCTGGCGCGCGCGCTGTCGCTCGATCCCGACCTCGTCTTCCTGGACGAGCCGACCTCCGGCCTCGACCCGATCGGCGCCGGCGACTTCGACGAGCTGGTCCGGACCCTCCAGCGCACTTTGGGGCTGACCGTTTTCATGGTAACCCACGACCTCGACAGCCTTTACACCGCATGTGACCGCATCGCCGTTTTAGGGAACGGTAAGATCATTGCGGCAGGGTCGATCGCCGACATGCAGGCCTCGCAGCATCCCTGGCTGAGGCAGTATTTCCATGGCAAGCGCGCCCGCGCGGTCATGGGTTGAGTAGCTGGGTTGAGTAGCCGGAGCACCTGATGGAAACGCGGGCGAATTACATATTGATCGGCTCGTTCACGCTGGCGGTGATCGCCGCCGCGATCGGCTTCGTGCTGTGGTTTCAGTCGCTGCACACCACCAAGCAGCGCAGCCCGCTGCGCGTCGTGTTCGAGGGGCCCGCGGCGGGCCTGCGCAACGGCGGCAGCGTCAATTTCAACGGTATCAGGGTGGGCGAGGTGGTCTCGGTCAAGCTCGACAACCCGCGGCGGGTTGTCGCACTCGCGATGATCGAAAACAACGCTCCGATCCGCAAGGACACGCTGGTCGGCCTCGAATTCCAGGGCCTCACTGGTGTCGCCGCGATCTCGCTCAAGGGCGGCGAAGAGGCTGCAGCCCCGCCGCCGCTCGACCAGGACGGCATCCCGACGCTGACCGCCGACCCCAACAAGCTGCAGGACGTCACCGAGGCGATCCGCGCACGCTGCAGAACATCAACAAGATCGTCGCCGACAATCAGGACTCGGTGAAGAACTCGCTGAAGAACCTCGAGACCTTCACCAACTCGCTGGCGCGCAATTCCGAGAAGATCGACGGCGTGATGGCGAAGGTCGACGGCGTCATGCTCAAGGCCGACAACCTCATGCTCGGCCTCAACACGCTGGCCGGCGGCAAGGACGGCGGCGAGCTGTTCCAGGCGGTGAAGTCGATCCGCGAGCTGGCCGACGATTTCGACAAGCGCTCCGGCGCATTGATGGCCGACGGCCGCCGCACCCTCGGCGACATCAGCCGTGCCGTGAACAATTTCGACCGCAACCCGACCCGCGTCCTGTTCGGCGCCAGCAATTCATCGCAACCCGCCCCGCCGCCCGAGCCGCCCAAGCCGGCGCCCGCCGCGAGCGGCAGGCGGTAGGTGGCGGGAGCGTTCGCACGAGATGAGAGAGGGCGCATGCTCTCTCCGCCGTCATTGCGAGCGAAGCGAAGCAATCCAGACTGTCTCTGCGGCGGCAGTCTGGATTGCTTCGTCGCTTCGCTCCTCGCAATGACGAGCTTGCGACCCGTGTCCCGGACGCGCTGCAACGCTCTTGGCGTTGCTGCGCAGAGCCGGGACCCAGAAAGCCACACCGTACGATGCCGCGTGGGCCCCGGCTCTGCAGCGCACCGCTAAAGAAGCGCTGCGCTGCGTCCGGGGCACGAGAGCGCGGATGACGCACTCAAACAAAAACGGAGGCCGAGAGGCCTCCGTTTTCTTTCGCTGTTCGTTGCTATCGGCCGCTTACCCCAGGCGGCCCGCCGCGTGCGCTAGCAGCGTGTACACCAGGCCCGTCTCCGAGATCAGGTGGCTGCGCAGCTCCTGCGGGCCGCGGCCGTCGCGGGCGACTTCGTCGAGCAGGCGCTCGAACTCGGCTACGTAGCGGTCGACCGTGCCCTTGAAGTTGCGGTCGGCGCGGTACTTGCGGGCGACCTCGTCGAAGGCCTTCTGGCCGGCGGGCGTGTAGAGGCGCTTGGTGAAGGCCTTGTTCTCGCCGCGCTGGTAGCGGTCCCACATCTCGGCGGCGAGGTTGCGGTCCATCAGCCGGCCGATGTCGAGCGACAGCGATTCCAGCGGATTGCTGCTCGCCTGCGGGGCCTGCGGCTGCGGTGCAGGGGCAGCAGCACGGCCACGGGGAGCCTCACGGCCGTTCGGAGCGCCCTGGTTGGCGTCCGTGCGGTTGAGCAGGTCCGACAGCCAGCCGTCACGGTTCTGGTCGTTGTTGCCGGGCGCGACCGGCGGCGCTTCGGTGCGGCGCGCGGCCGGCATGCCGAGGTCCGGCGGCGGCAGCGTCGAAGCGCTGCCGATGTCGCGCATGCGGGTCTCCGGCGCGCGGCTGCCGACGGCGGCCAGCACCGGCTCTTCCTGGCGCTGCACGCTGGCGCGGCCCGCCGTGGTGACGTCGAGCCCGCGGCCGTGCTGGGCCACGATGCGGTTGAGCTCGGCGAGCGCCTCGATCTGGTCGACGATCACCTTGCGCATCTGCGCCGTGCTCTCGGCGGCCTCCTGCGGCATCTCGAGCACGCCGCGGCGCAGCTCGTTGCGGGTGGCTTCGAGCTCGTTGTGCATCTCGAAAGCCATCTGCTTCATGCTGGCGACGAGGTTGGTGAACTTCTCGGTCGACTGCTTGAACATCGCATCCGCCTCATCGGTGGTCTGGCGGTAGATGTCGTGCATGGCCTCGATGGTCTGCCGGTGCTCCTCTTCGGATGCCGCGCGCACCGCCTCGAACTGGCGGGTGATCGCAGCCGAGCCGGCGCCGGCGGTCTCGGCGACGACGCGGGCGATGTCGCGGGCGCGCTCTTCGGCAGCCGCCAGCGATTCATCGAGCAGGCCGGTGAAGCGCGACAGCCGCTGGTCGAGATCGGCCGTGCGCAGGTCGATCGTGGTGACGAGCGATTCCAGCGCCTGCTTGCGCTCGGCGAGCGAGGCGGTGGTGTTCTTGTTGCTCTGCTCTACGACCTGGGCGGCCTCGACCAGCGCCTGGCCGTGCTTGTCGAACTGGGTCGACAGCTCGCCGAGATCCTGCAGCGCCTTCGTGGTCTTGCTGTTGAAGACGTTGAGCTGCTCTTCCAGGTTCTGCGTCGCCGCGCCGTTGCGCGAAGTGACGTCGTTCATCGCCGAGACGAAGTCGGCGACGCGGGTCACCAGCGCCCGCTCGAGCGAGTTGAGGTTGTCGTGCGCACCGGTCAGCACCTCCTGAAGCAGGATGTTGCCTTCGCGCAGGCGCTCGAACAGGGCGACCGTGTCGGTGCGCAGGATCTTGCTGGTCTCCTGCATCTCGGTGACGGCCGCAATCGAGACCTGGCGCGACTGGTCGATCGCGGAACGCGACGACTGCTCGAGATCCTTGAGCGACTTGCTGACCGCACTGGTGGCGACCTCGCTCGCGGCGTTGATGGTGCGGGCGACTTCCGAGCCGTTGCCCATCATGGTCTGCGAGAAGGCCTGGCCGCGCGTCTCGATCGACTTCAGCGCGTCGGAGGTGACGCGGTCGATGTCGAGCGTGAGCTGGCTCGTCTTCGTGCCGATCGCGTCGACCAGCGCGCCGCGCTTGGCGTCGATCATGTTCGACAGACGGTCGGCCTGCTGCTGCACATAGGTGACGATCTCGTCGGTCTTGCCGGTCATGGCCTGGCCGAAGCTGGAGCTGGCGGCGAGCACCGAACGCTCGACGTCGGCCGAGCTCGACTTGACGCGCGAGCTCGCCTCGTTGGAGGCGGAGATCAGCGCGTTCTGGGCGTTGAGCGCGCTGGTCTGGATGTCGTTGGTGGCGTTGGCGGTGGCCGCGCTCAGCGTGCGCTCGATCTCGGTCGAGATCGTGCGGATCTGGCTCGCGGCGTCGGCCGAGGTCGAGGTCAGCGAGATCTGGGCCTCACGCGCGCTGTTCAGGATGGTCGAGGCGGTGTCGGCGCCGACCGCGGTCAGCGTGCGCTCGATATCCGTCGTCAGCGACTTGATCTGGCTCGCCGCGTCGGTCGAGGCGGAGATCAGCGTGCCCTGGGCCTCGCGAACGCCGCTGGTGAGCGCCTCGATGGTGGCGCCGCCGGCGGTCGCCAGCGCGCGCTGCATCTCGGCCGCGAGCGAACGGACCTGGCTGGTCTGCTCGGCCGAGACCGCGAGCAGGGTGCTCTGGGCGTCGCGGGCGCTGGTGGTGATCGTCTCGGCGGTGGACTGGCCGACCTGCGAGAGCGAGCGATGCACTTCGGCCGCGAGCGACTTGACCTGGCTCGCCGCGTCCGAGGACGCCGTCACCAGCGTGCTCTGGGCCTCGCGGGCGCCGCTCATGATGGTCTCGGCCGTCGAGGTGCCCGCCATCGTCAGCGAACGCTGTACGTCCGAGGACAGCGCCTTGATCTGGTTGGCGGTCTCGGTCGAGGCCGCGATCAGCGTGCTCTGCGCATCGCGGGCGCCGGCGGTGATCGACTCCGCGGTGGCGGTGCCGGCCATCGACAGCGAGCGCTGAACGTCGGCGGTGAGCGTCTTGACCTGGTTGGCCGCATCCGACGACGCGGTGACGAGGGTGGTCTGCACCTCGCGCGCGCCGGCCAGGATCGAGGCCGCGGTGGCGGAGCCCGCCGCCGACAGCGTGCGCTCGACGTCGGCCGCGAGCCCCTTGATCTGGGTGGAGGCTTCGCCCGAGGCCGCGACCAGCGTCGACTGTGCTTCGCGCGCGCTGGTCAGGATCGAGTTCGCCGCACCGGTGCCGACCGCGGTCAGCGCCTGCTCGACCTCGGCGGAGGTCATCTTGAGCTGGGCGTTGACGTCGGAGGAGACCGTCAGCAGCGACTGCTGGGCGGTGCGCGCGCCGGTCTGGATTGTCTCGCTGGTGTTGACGACGAGGTTGGTGAGCGAGCGCTCGGCGTCCTCGACATGCGAGCGGATCGCGGTCGAGATCATCTCGGCGCGGGACATCATGTCCTCGCTGGCCTGGCGTCCGCTGCTTTCGATGCGGCCGGCGACGGCCTCGACGCGCGAGCCGAGCAGGTCCTCGAATTGCGCCACGCGCACGTCGATGTCGCTGGCGACCGTGCCGACCTTGGTCTCGATGGCCTGCTGGATCTCCTGGAAGCGTGCCGTGACCGTGTCGGTCAGATGCGTGCTGCGGCCGTCGATGATCTCGGCGACGCCAGTGATGCGGCGGTCGACGGCCTCGATCGCCTGCGCGGTGCCGTCCGTGAGCGTCGAGCTCAGCAGCGTCAGGCGGGTATCGATCGACTGCACGGCCTGCGAGGCGCCGTTGGTCACCGACGTGGTCAGGTAGGTGAGGCGGGCGTCGATGGATTCGAGCGCCTGCGTGGCGCCGCCGGTGAGGGTCGTCGTGAGGTGCGTCAGCCTCGAGTCGATCGACTGGATGGTCTGCGACGCACCATCGGTCAGCGACGACGTGAGGTGATTGAGGCGTGCATCGATCGTTTCGATGGCCTGCGATGCGCCGCCGGTCAGCGAGGTCGTGAGGTGGGTGAGGCGCGAGTCGATCGACTGGATGGCCTGCGCGGCACCGTCGGTCAGCGACGTCGCCAGCGTGTTGATGCGTCCGTCGATGGTTTCGGTCATCGACTTCGCGCGGCCGTCGAACGACTGCTCGAGCGCGGCGACGCGGCCGACGAGCTGCTCGTCGAAGGTCCTGATGTGGCCTTCGATGGTGCCGTCGAGGCTGGCGATCTTGCCGTTCAGCGAGGCGTCGATATTGCCGACACGTTCGCCGATCGTGGTCTCGAACTGCGCGAGGCGCTGGTCGAGCACCGCCGTGATCTGGCCGCCGTTCGACGTGAAGCGGGTGTCGAAATTGTCGACATAGGTCTTCAGCGTCTCGGCGATGTCCTGCGTGCGCTGGCCCATGCGCTCGACGATCTCGCCGCCGAAGGTCTTCACGGTGCGGTCGAACTCGGAGATGTGGCGGGTGATCAGCGCGCCCAGCGTGCCGGAGTCGCGGGCGAACTTCTCGACCAGCTCGGTGCCCTGGTTCCTCACCAGCTCGTCGAACGCGCTCATCTGCAGCGACAGTGAATCGTGCGCGGTCTCGGTCTGGCTGACGACCTTGGCGACCAGGGAGTTGACGGTGGCGTCGAGCGCTTCGCTGGCCTTGTCGCCGCTCGTCATGATCTGGCCGGCGAGGCGGTTGCCGGCATCATCGATCTTGGCGGAGATGTCGTTGGAACGCAGCTCGAGCTCGAGCAGCAGCGAGTCCGACGAGTTCTTCAGGCTGTCGTGCACCTGCTCGGTGCGCTCGGAGATGCCGTCGACGATCGCGGCGGAACGCTGCTCGAACTCGCCGGTGATGCGGTCGATGCGCTCGTTCAGCATCTCGTGGACGCGATCGGCGAGGTCGACGAACTCGTCGTGGACGTGGCCGGTCTTGAAGTTGAGGCTGGTGGTCAGCCGCTCGCTGGCGTCGAGCACGGCGCGCGTGGTCTCGTTGCTGGCTTCCTCGAGGCGGTCGAGCAGGTCGCCGCCGCGCTCGCCGAGCGCCAGGATCATGTTGTCGCCGGCGTTGCTCAGCGCCTGGGTGATGTGGGCGCCGCGCTCTTCCAGCGCGCCGGTGATCGACTTAGCGACCTCGTCGACGCGGGAGGCGATCGCGTCCGAGATCAGCGCGATGTCGTGGCGCAGGTCGATCTGCACGCCGGAAATGGCGCTGCGAACCTGCTCGGCCTGGCCGACCAAATTGTCGCGCTGATGCGCGATGTCCTGGAGCAGGGCACGGATGCGGACCTCGTTGTCGGAATAGGCGCGTTCGAGCGCGGCGACCTCGTTGGCAACCAGCGTCTCGAGCTCGCCGGCGCGCGCAATCGCGCGCTCGATGCCGTCGCCCATCGCCGCGACCTCGCGGCGGATGGCCTGGCCGACGGTGACCATGGAATCGGCGGCCGAGCCTTCCGGCTCGGAGAAGCGGATCGCGACCTGCGCCATCGCCTGCGCGATCATGCGCATTTCCTGGCCGCGCCAGACGAGGCTGGCGAGGAAGTAGAACAGCATGATCGGCGCGAAGAACATCGCAACGAGGCCGGCGATGACGAGCACGCCGCCGCTCTGGCCCATGGCGGCCTGGATCGAGGGCAGGAAGCCGACGGTCAGCGCGGCGCAAGCGGCGAGCCAGATGCCGGCGAAGATGGTCGCGAAGGTGTAGACGTTGCGGGCAGGGCGGCCCTTCTGCAGCGCCTGGAGCAACTGACCGATGGTCTCGCGGTCGTCATTGGCGGGACGGCGCGCGGTGCGCGGCTCCTCGACCGGGTCGAACACGGTCGACCGTTCGTTGGCGGCGGGGCGCGGCTCGAAGTTCGGATCGTCGAACACCGGTGGCGCGGCTGGCGGCACCGGGGGTGCCGTTTCGTTGCGCATCGCGGCGTTGCGGCTGGTATCGGCCGCCGTGTCGCTGATGTTCAGGGCTTCCTGAATCGCAGAAAGCGCAACTTCTGTAGGGTCTTTGACCTTTTTCGGAGTGTTCGCCATGTTCAGTCCGAGCCCTCGTTACTTGTACGCGTCCCCCCGCGAGCCCTGCGCGCGGCGCAAGCCCACAGACCGGATCATGCCGCTTGCGCGGATCTCCGAGCCGTCCCCACCCGAACGGCTTGTCCGCCAATTTCTGCAACATCCTATTGGCAGAGCGTCGCGAATGAAATGCCCGCGATTAAGACATTCTTAATCATCGTTAACAGGATCGGGCCGTAACGCCTTAGCAATCAATGCAATTCTCCACTGAACTCGGCGGATTGCGGCAACTTTTCGTCAATAAACCGGCGGATCTGCGTCAATTTCCCCAAACATTTCGTTAACCATTTCCATGCTTGGGTGAGGGGAACCTGACCGCCGGACCGGCGGCCGTCGCGCGATGCCGGGGCCTGCGCCATGACGCCTGAACTGCAACGGATGGACTGGATGCCCTCGCCCCCGCTTGCGCCGATCGACAGCCCGCTCGACCTCGATCACCTCTCCCGGATGACGCTCGGCGATGCCGAGCTGGAGCAGGAAGTGCTGGCCATGTTCGCGGAGCAGGCGGCCCGTCTGCTCGCGGCGATGACAGCGTTGCCGGCCGAGACCGGCGCGCTCGCGCACAAGCTCAAGGGCTCGGCGCGCGGGATCGGCGCCTTTGCAGTGGCCGATGCCGCAGCCAGCCTGGAGACTGCGATCCGGACCGGCCATGGCCGGCCCCATGCCTTGGCCGCGCTGAAAGAGGCGGTGGCCGAGGCTCGCGCCGCCATCGCGGCGATGCTGAAGCGTTGAGCCGATACGGCCGCAGCCGGGCTCTAGTCGCTTGTTTTGACGCGTTTTCTTCCCGCAAAGCGGGATTCAATTCGCAACAAAACGCTATGGCGCCGGGCTGATCGACCCGTTATAGGACAGCCGGGACCCTCCTTCATTCAAAGCACCGCGGCAGCACGAGCACACATGGCCAAGATTCACTTTGTCGACCACAAGGGCGAAACCCGCACGGTGGAAATCGAGAACGGCGCAACCGTGATGGAAGCTGCGATCCGCAACAGCATTCCCGGCATCGAGGCCGAATGCGGCGGCGCCTGCGCCTGCGCGACCTGCCATGTCTATGTCGACGAAGCCTGGCGCGAGAAGGTCGGCAGCCCGACGCCGATGGAAGAGGACATGCTCGACTTCGGTTTCGACGTGCGCCCGAATTCGCGCCTGTCTTGCCAGATCAAGGTCTCCGACGAGCTCGACGGTCTCGTCGTGGCGACGCCCGAGCGCCAGGCCTGATCGTCTCCAAGCAGGCTAACCAAGTAGACTAGATGCTCGGCGGCGCGACCTCGATGCCGCGCTTGTGCCAGGGTCTGAGCTTCTCGATCACCTCTGCGGTCAGCGGCGCGGGTCGCCGCGTGGCCTCGTCGAGCAGGACGCCGACCGACGTCGCCGACGCAATGCACGTGCCGTTCGAGAACACGACCTGCTCGAATGTCACCGACGTTCGCCCGAGCTTGACCACGCCGAGGCCAAGCTCGATCGTGCTCGGCCAGTGCAGCTCGGCGCGAAAGTGCATGTCGAGCCGCACCATGATCCAGGCCAGGCCCGGCGGGGTCAGCCCGTATTCGGGAAGCTTCATCAGCGTGACACGGCCGGTCTCGAAATAAGTGGCGTAGACCGCGTTGTTGACGTGCTGGTTCGGGTCCAAGTCGCCGAACCGGACGTTGTCGCTGAGGCGAAACGGAAAGTCCTCGAGGTGCGGGGTCGTGTCGAGGCGGGCTGGTGCGTTCACCGGTTGATCTCCGTCATATCCATGCTCGTTACAGCCCAGTTATTCTGGCTCGGCAAGTGGGCGCGGCTGCGGGGCGAACCCGCTTTTATGCCTTCCCTGTTCCATCCCCGTTGGCTAGACAGGCAGGGTCACCTCTGCCCAACGGGCGCCGTCCAACCGATAACGACCGATAAAGAGACGACATGAGCGACGTGATCAAAACCGATGTGCTGATTATTGGCGCCGGCCCGTGCGGTCTGTTCGCCGCCTTCGAGCTCGGCCTTCTCGACATGAGGGCGCACTTCGTCGACATCCTCGACAAGGTCGGCGGCCAGTGTGCCGAGCTCTATCCGGAAAAGCCGATCTACGACATTCCCGGCATTCCGCATGTGTCGGGGCAGGGGCTGACCGACGCGCTGATGGAGCAGATCAAGCCGTTTCATCCGACCTTCCATCTCGGCGAGATGATCGAGACCGTGGAGAAGATCGGCGATCCCTTGTTTCGCTGTACCACGGATGCCGGCAAGGTGTTCGAATGCAAGGTGGTGGTGATCGCGGCTGGCGGCGGCTCGTTCCAGCCCAAGCGTCCGCCGGTGCCGGGCATCGAGGCCTATGAAGGTACTTCGGTGCACTACGCGGTGCGCAAGATGGAGACGTTCCGCGACAAGAACGTGCTGATCGTCGGCGGCGGCGATTCCGCGCTCGACTGGACGCTCAATCTGCATCCGATTGCGAAGCGCATCACGCTGCTGCATCGGCGCGACGAGTTTCGCGCAGCGCCCCACAGCGTCGAGCAGATGCGCGCGCTGGTTGCCGGCGGCAAGATGGATCTGCGGCTCGGCCAGGTCACCGCGCTCTCCGGCGCCGACGGCAAGCTCGCCGGCGCGACCGTCAAGGGCAACGACAACAGCATCACCGAAATCGCCTGCGACACCATGCTGCCGTTCTTCGGGCTGACCATGAAGCTCGGCCCGGTCGCGAACTGGGGCATTGCGCTGGAGAACAATCTGGTGCCGGTCGAGACATCCGCGTTCGAGACCAACGTATCAGGCATCTTCGCGATCGGCGACATCAACACCTATCCCGGCAAGATCAAGTTGATCCTGTGCGGCTTCCACGAGGGCGCGCTGATGTCGCAAAAAGCCCATCGTTATGTCTATCCGGAGAAGCGGCTCGTGTTCCAGTACACGACCTCGTCCTCCAGCCTGCAAAAGAAGCTCGGTGTCAACTGACGGAAGCGTTCCGGGGCGGCGATGCCCCATGTTTCTGGTGCTGGAACCGTTCGCGAAATCGCCGTAGTCTGCGGCCATCTCGGTCGTGGGCTTGGCCAGGTTTTTGGCTTAGCAAAGTGTTGGCTTAGCAAGGTCTTGGCCCAACGAAGTCTTGGCTCAACGAAGTCTTGGCTCAGCAAGGTGATTGGCTCAGCAAGGTGATGATAATGCGGACTCTCGTTTCCAGCTCTCGGCTGCTCTCCTTCCTCGCGCTCGCATTGTCACTCGCGATGGTGAGGCCGTGCGCGGCGCAGACCGCCGAGCCCACGGCGGCGGGCCTCTGGCAGAAGGTCGAAGACGGCAAGACGGTCGGATGGTTTCTCTTCATTGATCGCAATGGCGTGTTCGAAGGCGTGATCGCCAAGACCTTCCCGCGGCCGACCGACGATCCGAACGAGGTCTGCTCCAAGTGCACCGACGATCGCAAGAACGCGCCGGTGCTCGGCATCTCCTTCGTCCGCAACATGAAGCGCGAAGGGTTGAAGTACGAGGGCGGCAACGTGCTCAATCCGCGCGACGGCCAGATCTGGAAGGCCAACATGCGGGTCAGCCCCGACGGCCAGACCCTGACGCTGCGCGGCTATCTCGGCATCGCGCTGCTCGGCAAGGACGAGACCTGGACGCGCCTGCCGGATGCCTACATCGCGCAGGTCGATCCTGCCATCGTCGCAAAATACTTGCCGGCGCAGGCCGCAGCCGCGAAGCAACCCGCGCCCGCGGCGAAGAAGGGCGGTGCCACAATGGCGCCGGCGAAGCAATAAGGGCGCAGGCCGGCACTGCGCGGCCTCAATAGCTCTCGCCCTGGCGTAGGGGCCTTCCCCGCCACCGGATCTCCAGCCTGTGCGACCACCTTCGCCGAAGGGCGAATGCGCCTCGGAACCTTGCCAGTAGTTCCCCGGAATGCGCGCTGGCGCTGGATTTGCATAGCTGTTGGCAAAGCTGCTGGGGGAGCGAGTCGCCGTCTCCACGCCCGCGCACCATGCGGAGGGCGGACGGCAGCGTTTGCCCCGCGGTGATCACTTCGATCGCGGAGACCACATGAGACCTGCAAGACAGTGTGCCGCCGTGCTGCTGGGGCTGACGGTACTGACGCATTCGGCGTTGGCGCGCGACGACGGCCGCTTCGCCAACTCGCCCTTAAAGCCCTGGTTCGAGAGTCTGCATAGCGAATTCGGGCAATGCTGCTCGGATGCCGACGGCTATGTCATTGCCGATGTCGATTGGGAGTCCGATCGCGGCCGCTACCGCGTGCGCATCGACGAGGAGTGGGTCGTGGTGCCCGACGGCGCCCTGATCACCGTGCCGAACAAGATCGGCCGCACCATGGTGTGGAAGCACTATGTCGACGGCCATCCGCGCGTGCGCTGCTTCATGCCGGGCAGCATGACGTAGACGCGCGTCATTCCGGTCGGCGCGCGGCGCCGAACCCGGAATGACAAAGGCGAGCTTAGTGCGCCTGTTTGTTCGAACCCGCGCTCGCGAGCTGCTTGATCCGGGGCGACAGCACGGAGACCTGCACCGGCGAGGCCGGCATGCCGGCGACGGTCATCGCAGGGCTTGCAGACTGCTCCTCGACGCCGGCGCCGCCGAGCACCTGCACCTGCGTCGCCGTGATCGGAAACGACGTCACTTCGTAAGAGGGAAGCTCGCTGGCGAACGCGGCGGCCGAGCTCGCAATCATGGCGCCGGCAACGGCAATCATCGAGAGAACGCGCATTGGAAAATCTCCGTGGAAAATGTCAATCGGAGGTTTGGTCGCCGCGGTGCCGCGACAGGTTCGCTCGTGCGCGAACAATCCCGTTGCCTTCGGCGCAGATATTGATTGCTTGATGCGAAGGGACGAAACGCGGAAGAAGTTTTCCGCGCCAATATTTCCGGACGGTTTCGCGAAAGGCGCTTGCGGTCTCAGGTCACCGGCGCGGGATTGAACAGTGTAAGGTCGTTGTGGATGCCCCAGCGATCCGACCACGGCTTGGTGCGGCCAGAGGCGACGTCGAGGATCAGGCGGAAAAGGTCCCAGCCGGTCTCCTCGATGGTCTTCTCGCCGGTTGCGATCTTGCCGGCGTCGAAATCGATCAGGTCCTTCCAGCGCCGTGCGAGCTCGCTGCGCGTCGCGACCTTGATCACCGGCGCTGCCGCAAGGCCGTAGGGCGTGCCGCGGCCGGTGGTGAAGACTTGCAGCGTCATGCCGGAGGCGAGCTGCAGCGTGCCGCAGATGAAGTCGCTTGCGGGCGTCGCCGCGAACAGCATGCCCTTCTGCGTTGCCTTCTCGCCGGGCGAGAGCACGCCGGCGATCGCGCTCGAGCCGGACTTGACGATCGAGCCCAGCGACTTCTCGACGATGTTGGCAAGGCCGCCCTTCTTGTTGCCGGGCGTGGTGTTGGCGCTGCGGTCGGCGCCGCCGCGGGCAAGATAAGAATCGTACCAGGCCATCTCGCGCACCAGTGCGCGGCCGACGTCCTCGTTGATGGCGCGTCGCGTGAGCAGCTGGATGGCGTCGCGCACCTCGGTGACTTCCGAGAACATCACGGTGGCGCCGGCGCGGACCAGCAGGTCTGCGGCGAAGCCGACGGCGGGGTTGGCGGTGACGCCGGAGAAGGCATCGCTGCCGCCGCATTGCAGCCCGATGACGAGGTCGGAGGCGGGGCAGGTCTCGCGCTTGCGGGTGTTGAGAACCTTCAGCCGCGCTTCCGCCTGGGTCATGATCGCATCGACGATGGCGCCGAAGCCATCGAAGGCTTCGTCCTGCATGCGGACGATGGCATCGCTCACGCCTTCGGGCACCAGCCGCTCAGGCGCCAGCTTCTCGCAGCCGAGGCCGACCACCAAGATCTCGCCGCCGAAATTGGGGTTGAGCGCGAGGTTCTGCAGGGTGCGGATCGGCACGACAGCGTCGGGCGCGGTGATGGCGACGCCGCAGCCATAGGCATGCGTCAGCGGCACGACGTCATCGACGTTGGGATATTTCGGCAGCAGCTCGGCGCGGATGCGCTTCACCGCATATTCCATCGTGCCCTTGACGCATTGCACGGAGGAGGAGATGCCCAAAATATTTTTCGTGCCGACCGAGCCGTCCGGATTGCGGTAGCCCTCGAAGGTGAAGCCTTCGAGCGGCGGCAGCGGTGCGGGGACGGCGGTGGAGATCTCGAGCTTGTCGAGGGCAGGGGCCTCCGGCATGCGGATGCGCGCCTCGTCCACCCAATCACCGGCCACGATCGGCGACAGCGCGTAGCCGATGATCTCGCCATAACGGATGATGGGTTCACCTTCGGCGATGTCGACCAGCGCGGTCTTGTGTCCCTGCGGCACGAAGGCGCGGAGCGTCAGGCCGCTGGCGAAGCGCGAGCCGGCGGGGAGCCCGAAATCATTGACCACGATCGCGACATTGTCGCGCTCGTTGAGCTTGATGTAGCGGGGTTGCTCTTTCGCTGCGACGTCCTGGTCCATCTGCGCTTGCCTCAGAAGTCGTAGGGTGGGCAAAGGCGCAACGCGCCGTGCCCACCATCTTTGCCGAACGTAAGCGGTGGGCACGCTTCGCTTTGCCCACCCTACGATATCTCAACCCGGATACGTATAAGCCGTCTTCACCGTGGTGTAGAACTCGCGTGCGTAGGAGCCCTGCTCTCGGGCGCCGTAGCTCGAGCCCTTCCGGCCGCCGAACGGCACGTGATAGTCGACGCCGGCGGTCGGCAGATTGACCATCACCATGCCGGACTCGCTGTTGCGCTTGTAGTGCGAGGCGTATTTCAGGCTGGTGGTGCAGATGCCGGAGGCGAGGCCGAACTCGGTATCGTTGGAGATGGCAAGCGCCTCCTCGTAGTTCTTGGCACGAATGACGGCGGCGACCGGGCCAAAAATCTCCTCACGCGCGATGCGCATGTTGTTGTTGGCCTCGGTGAACAGCGCCGGCTGCAGGTAGTGGCCGGGATTCTCGCGCTTCAGCAGCTCGCCGCCGAAAGCGAGCTTGGCGCCTTCGTCCTGGCCGATCTTGATGTAGCGGAGGTCCTGGTCGAGCTGGTTCTGGTCGACGACGGGGCCGATATGCACGCCGGCCTTGAGCGCATCGTCCACCGACAGGCTGTTCAGGCGCTCGGCCATGGCGGCGACGAAGCGGTCGTGGATGCCTTCGGTGACGATCAGGCGCGAGGACGCGGTACAGCGCTGGCCGGTGGAGAAATAGGCGCCGTTGACGGCGACCTCGACGGCGGTCTTGAGGTCGGCGTCATCGAGCACGACCAACGGGTTCTTGCCGCCCATCTCGAGCTGGAACTTCTTCATGGGGTTCGAGAGCACGCAGGCCTGCGCGATCTTGCGTCCCGTCTGCACCGAACCGGTGAAGGAGATCGCGGCGACGTCAGGATGCTCGAGCAGGGTCTGGCCGACCACCGAGCCGGAGCCGACGACGAGATTGAACACGCCCGCGGGAATGCCGGAGCGGGTGATGATCTCGGACAGCGCGTGCCCCGAGCCGGGCACCAGCTCGGCCGGCTTGAACACGACGGTGTTGCCGTAGCAGAGCGCCGGCGCGATCTTCCAGGCGGGGATCGCGATCGGGAAATTCCAGGGCGTGATCATGCCGATGACGCCGACCGGCTCACGGGTGAGCTCGACGTCGAGGCCGGGACGCACCGAAGCGCCCTTCTCGCCGATCAGGCGCAGCGCTTCACCGGCGAAGAACGCGAAGATCTGGCCGGCACGGGCGACCTCGCCGATGCCTTCAGGCAGGGTCTTGCCTTCCTCGCGCGCGAGCAGGCGGCCGAGCTCTTCCTTACGGGCGAGGATCTCGAGCGAAATCTTGTTCAGCGCGTCGAAGCGCGCCTGCGGGGTCGACTGCGACCAGGCGGGGAAGGCGGCCTTCGCGGCGGCGATGGCCTTCTCGGTCTGCGCCTTGTCGGCCTTGGCGTATTCGCCGACGAGATCATTGGTGTTGGAGGGGTTGATGTTCCTGGTGATGCCGGAGCCGTCGACCCATTCGCCGCCGATGAAGTTCTTCAGGATTGCTGTCATCTTTTTCCTCCAGGGGAACGCTTTTAACGGACGAGACAGGGACGCTTGTCGTCAAACGTCCAGCCGGGGATCAGGTCCTGCATGGCCATAGCGTCATCCCGGCCGCCGAGTCCATGCTTCTTGTAGAGCTCGTGCGCGGCCTCGATGGCGGTGCGGTCGATCTCGATGCCGAGGCCCGGGCGGTCCGGGACGGCGATCTTGCCGCCCTTGATCTGGAGCGGCTCTTTGGTCAGGGCCTGGCCGTCCTGCCAGATCCAGTGGGTGTCGATCGCGGTGACCTTCCCTGGAGCGGCGGCGCCGACATGGGTGAACATGGCGAGCGAAATGTCGAAATGATTGTTGGAGTGCGAGCCCCAGGTCAGGCCGTTGTCACGGCAGGTCTGGGCCACGCGCACCGAGCCTTGCATGGTCCAGAAATGGGGATCGGCCAGCGGGATGTCCACCGCCCCGAGCCGCAGCGCATGGGAGAGCTGCCGCCAGTCGGTGGCGATCATGTTGGTGGCGGTCGGAAGGCCCGTTGCGCGGCGGAACTCGGCCATGATCTCGCGGCCGGAGAAGCCGGCCTCGGCGCCGCAGGGGTCTTCGGCGTAGGCGAGGATGCCGTGCATGTTCTTGCAGAGGCTTATCGCCTCATCGAGCGACCAGGCGCCGTTGGGGTCGAGCGTCACGCGTGCGTTCGGGAAACGTTTTGCGATGGCCGTGACGGCCTCGATCTCCTGCTCGCCGCGCAGCACGCCGCCCTTGAGCTTGAAGTCGGCGAAACCGTAATGATCGTGGGTGGCCTCCGCCAGCCGCACCACGGTCTCGGGCGTCATCGCCTCCTGGTGGCGGAGGTTGAACCAGTCCGCCTTGCCGGTCTCGCCGGTGACATAGTCGAGCTTCGACCTGCGGCGATCGCCGACGAAGAAGAGATAGCCGAGCGTCTCGACGCTGCTCCGCTGCTGGCCTTCGCCGAGCAGCGCGGCGACGGGCAGTCCGAGATGCTGGCCGAGCAGGTCGAGCAGCGCGGATTCGATCGCGGTGACCGCGTGGATCATGACGCGGAGGTCGAAGGTCTGCTTGCCGCGGCCGCCGGCGTCGCGATCGGCGAAGGCGGTGCGGACGTCGGCGAGGATGTTGTTCATCGCGCCGACCGTCTTGCCGATCACGAGGTCGCGCGCGTCCTGCAGGGTCTGCCAGATCTTCTGCCCGCCCGGCACCTCGCCGACGCCGGTGCGACCGGCATTGTCGGTGAGGATGACGATGTTGCGGGTGAAGAACGGTGCATGCGCGCCGCTCAGGTTGAGAAGCATGCTGTCGCGGCCCGCGACCGGGATCACCTGCATTGCCGTGACCACAGGTGCACCGGCGACTGACGCGCCGGAAATCTCAGTCTGGGCCATCGCACGCTCCTCGTTGTCTATTCTGCAGCCTGTTGTGACGATCGTGCGGCGGGCAGCTTCTGCACCAGCGCGGTCAGCTCCGCCATCTCCTGCTCGGTGAGATCGGTCAGCGGCGGACGGACCGGGCCGGAATCGCGGCCGATCACCTTCATGCCGGCCTTGATGATCGAGACCGCGTAACCCTTCTTGCGGTTGCGGATCGCGATCAGCGGCAGGATGAAATCCTTCAGGCCGGCCTGGATCGTGGCGTGGTCGCGCTTGCGCACCGCGGCGTAGAAGTTGGTGGCGAATTCCGGCACGAAGTTGAACACGGCCGAGGAATAGGTCGTCACGCCCACGTCGAGATAGGGCAGCGCGAAGGTCTCGGCGGTCGGCAGGCCGCCAACATAGGTGAGGCGGTCGCCGAGCTTGGTGTAGACGCGGGTCATCAGCTCGATGTCGCCGATGCCGTCCTTGTAGCCGACGAGGTTCGGGCAGCGCTCGGCAAGGCGTGCGAGCGTGTCGGGCTGCAGGATCGCGTTGTCGCGGTTGTAGACGATCACGCCGATCTTCACGGCGGCGCAGACCGCCTCGACATGGGCGGCAAGGCCTTCCTGTTCGGAATGGGTGAGGTAGGGCGGCAGCAGCAAGAGGCCGTCGGCGCCGGCCTTTTCCGCACCGATGGCGATCTCGCGGGCGATCGCGGTGCCGTAACCGGTGCCGGCGAGCACGGGCACGCGGCCCTTGGTCTCGTCGACGGCGACCTTCACGACCTGCGGAACCTCTGATGGCGTCAGCGAGAAGAACTCGCCGGTGCCGCCTGCGGCGAAGAGACCTGCTACGTCATAACCGCACAGCCAGTCCATGTTGGCGCGGTAGGTCGCCTCGTCGAAGGAATGGTCCGCCCTGAACGGCGTGACGGGGAAGGACAGGAGGCCCGATCCGATCTTCTGGGCCATTTCCTGCGGGGTCATCTTGCTCATGGGCGCTCCCTTGTCGTGTTGCGGAGGACGCAAGCAGAGGCCGCGCGTCCATGCGCCGTGGTTTAGGAGACCGTTCGATGCGCGTCCAAGCCAAAGCCTATATCGACCGATGCGGATTGAGCATCAATCCTCGGCCGGCTCCGCGGAGGACAATTCGCCGGCGATCTTGACCAGCGCCGACAGCAGCGGGTTCTCGTCCTCGCGCCGCCACACCATGAACAGCTCGACGGGCACACGGGTGCGCAGTTTCAGCGGCCGCAGCCGCACGTCGGAGATCTTCAGGTTCGCCGCCGCCGCCGGTACGATGGCAAGGCCGAGGCCGGCGCGCACCATCGCGAGGATGGAGTGGATCTGGCTGAGATGCTGGACGTAGCGCGGCAGCACGTCGGCGCGGGTGAACAGCGCCACCAGCAGATCGTGGAAGTAACGGCTCTCATAGGGCGAGTACATCACGAAGGGCTGGTCGTCGAAATCCTTGATGGTGATGCCGTCGGCATTCGCCAGCGGATGTTTTTTCGGAATCGCGGCGAGCAGCGGCTCGGCGACGACGCGGCGGCTGGCAAGTTCGGGCCGCGCGATCGGCGGCCGCAGCAGGCCGGCGTCGATCTGGCCCGAGGTCAGCGCCTCGAACTGGTCGCCCGACACCATCTCCTTCAGCGAGAAGTCCACCTCGGGCAGCTTGGCACGGCATGCGGCGACGAGCTCGGGCAGGAAGCCATAGGCCGCGGCCGCGGTGAAGCCGATCTTGAGCGAGCCGGTCTTGCCGAGCGCGATACGACGGGCGACCTGCGAGGCGCTCTCGGCAAGCTTGAGGATGCGCCGCGCCTCCGGCAGGAAGCTGCGCCCCGCGGGCGTCAGGCGCACCGAACGGCTGGTGCGCTCCAGCAGCGGCGCATCGATGATGTGCTCGAGCACCTGGATCTGCCGGGACAGCGGCGGCTGGGTCATGTTCAACCGTGCGGCGGCGCGGCCGAAATGCAATTCCTCCGCCACCGTGACGAAACAGCGGAGCTGGTTGAGGTCGAACATCGATACATGCCTTAGATGGATAAGGCGTTTCCCCGGCACTTCTAGCATCGATCACCCCCAAAACAAAGACGGCGGCTTTGTGGGCCGCCGTTGAGTTGCCTGGTCAAGCTCCCATGGGAGCCCTCAGGAGGAACAGCCTGATGCGAGACCGCCTCACGTCCGCTGCGGACACCACTGCGCTCATCACGCGCTTCCCTTAAGTCTCGGCCCGTTTTCCCCGACACGAGTCCTAGAGGCGCGCGCGGCGAAGTGTCCAAGTTCAAGGCGGCATCGATCGATGCCGTTTTTGGATTGATGGAACGGCAGGTAAGGGGAACGACCGTGAGGCGGCGAGAATGCGCGTCACGGGCTCGTCATCGCGAGGAGCCCTTGCGACGAAGCAATCCAGAGTCCTGCCGCGGAGCGACTCTGGATTGCTTCGCTGCGCTCGCAATGACGGGTGAAGCGGCAGCTGCGGCGCTTGGGCGCGCTACTGCTGTGCGCTCGGCAGCAGCTGCGGCAATAGTCCGCGCGTCACGTTCGGCGGCACCGCATCGAGCCCGAGCGCGGCGCTCGCCGCCGGCAGCGCCGCATCGGCCATCGCGGCGTGACCCTCGGCGCTCGGATGCACCGCTCCGCCGTAGACGGCGGAGAGCACGCCCCAGGTCGCGTCGTGGATGTCGGTCGGCTGGCTCGCCGCCGGCAGGCCCTGCGGGTAGGTCATCGCGGCGAAATAGCTGTCGTTGGCGTCGCGGACCCAGCGCGCGCGGGGCAGGTAGGCGCGGTACTCCGAGGCGCCGCGGCCGCACAGCATCGGCTGGCTCGCCGCGCTGACGATATCGGGATTGAAGCTCTGGCCGTTCTCGGCAAAGCAGCTGCGGTCGAATTCGGGATCGTTGGTGGAACGGGCGCAGAAGCCGTGCTCGGCGAATGCGGCCTGGTGCGCGTCGACGAAGGTCATGCGGTCAGCTTCGGGATCGCGGCACAGCGCACCGCGGGTGCAGGTGGCGAGCCCTTTCAGCTGCGGCAGGAATTCGGTGTCGACGAAGGCGGAGACGCGGGCGAGGCGCTGCGGATCGGTGTTGAAGGACGGGTGGATGTCGAAGCCGGCTCGGCCGCCGCGGCAGGGCGCGCCGCCCTCGGCGAGCGCAGGATTGGCGTAGGAGACATAGACCACGTGCGAGAGGTCGCCGCCGACCAGCGGCTTCAGCGCCTCGCGCAGCTTGACGAAATTCTGCGGCAGCTCGCGCTGGAGCGCATCGCGGGAATCGTCGACGCTCGCCATCACGCCGGAGCGGCGGAACAGCGCGCGCTCGGTCGCGGTGTCGACGATGACGTCGGCGACGAGACCGGAGAAATAGACGTCGTTGGCGCCGACCGAGAGCAGCACGAGGTCGAGCGTGCGCTCGGGCTGGCGCTTCTTCGCCGCGGTGACGGCTTCCCGCAGCTCGGCGACTTGCGCGTTCACGCTGGTGTTGCAGACGCCGGTCTTGCCGGGCGGGCATTCGCGGGCGCGCTGGGAGCCGAGCAGCCCGTCGCCGATGCTGGCGCCGGTGCAGGCAAGCGGCAGGAAGGTCACGGCGATGTGGGTGTAGCGCACTGCGAGCGCCAGCGCGGTGCGGGCCTGGTAGCTGTAGAGCGAGCGATGACAGGGCGCATTGAACCAGAGCGCGCTGTAGCGTTGCCAATTGGCGAGCGTATCGGGCGCCTCGCAGGCGCGGCCGCCTTTGAAGCCGTGGCGGCTCGGACGATAGTACTGCGCACCCGCGGTGCCGAGATAGGAGCGGAAGCAAAAGCCTTCGTCCGACAGCGCCAGCGGCCGGTCCGGATTGCCTTCGCCGGAGGCGATGCTGTCGCCTAGACCTGCGATGAAGATGTCGCGCACCTGGATCTCGGTCTGGACCCGCTGGGTCGGATCGGAGCCGGCGGAGACATCGACGGTCGCAACCGTCTGCTTGCCGTAGCGGACGCGCAAATTGATCGGCTCGGCGCAGTCGAAGGTCGAGGCCTGCGGGCCGTCGCCGTCATCGAACGACCAGGCGCAGGTGGCGCCGACCGGCACCGCGCCGGTCAGGCGCACCGTGACCGGATGGTCGATCGGCGTGATGTAGTTCTCTTTGACGTTGTCGCGGGTGCAGGGCTGGTTGACCCGGCCCTGCAGGTCGATGCAGAGCCGGTTGACCATGTTGCGAGCCCAGCCGCGCCCCTCGCTCTGGAGCTCCAGGGACTGCTCGGCGGCCAGAATGCTGCGGTTACGCGCGTTCTCGACATGAAGCAGGAAGTCGCGCTCCTCACGGAACAGGCGGAAGCGGTTACGCACCTCCCAGCTGATCTGCATGGCGCCGGCGTCCTGCGCGGCGGCGCGCTCGGGCAAAGCAGTCAGGATGCCGGCAAGCAGCACGGCGCCTGCCGAGAGGGTGCGAAGGAATACGGTGATCATGGCCCGCGTCTTCAACGGCAAAGTTGAGGCGGAAATAAGAGAGGATTGCGCCCCGGCCTGCAACCTTTGCCCGATGATTCCCTGGGGTGCGCTTGGCGGCTCAGCGCTTGCTGGCCTGCCGCAGCAGGCGTTCGCGCTCCATCGGCGTCACCTCCTTGGGCAGGTTGGCCTGCGCGCAGGCTTCCGCCAGCCGCCGCCGCTCCTGCCACGGCGCGACCACATTCATCCAGAGCTCGCGCGTGCCCATGATGGAGATGGCGAGGCCGAACGGGATCACGAAATAGAGAATGCGGAACACCAGCAGCGTCGCCAGAAGCTCCTCGCGGCCGAACTGGGGCAGCGCCACCAGCATGGCCGCATCGAACACGCCGATCGAGCCGGGGGCGTGGCTGGCAAAGCCGATCAGGGTCGCCAGGATGAACACGACCGCGAGCGACATGAAGTCGATCGGCGGGTTGGACGGCATCAAGAGGTACATCGCCGTGGCGCAGAAGCCGAGATCGACGACGCCGATCAGGATCTGCACCAAGGTCAGCGGCGCCGAGGGCAGCACCACCTTCCAGCCCTTCTGGCCGAGCTCGCGGCGCTTCTCGCCCATGCAGAGCCAGACGAGATAAGCCCCGATCGATGCGAGTCCGCCGAGGGCGATCAACCGGTTGAGCGACGAGGGCAGCTGATCCATCGACGAGGCCGCATCCGGATGGACGGCCATGCCGATCGAAAGCACGAAGATGTTACCGAGCCAGAAGGTTAGGCCCGACAGGAAGCAGATCTTCGCGACGTCGATCGCGTTCAGCCCATAGTCCGAATAGATCCGGAAACGGATCGCGCCGCCGGTGAAGACCGTGGCTCCGATGTTGTGGCCGATCGAATAGGACGTGAAGCTGGAGAGCGCCGCGATGCGATAGGGCACGTGCTTCTTGCCGATCGTTCGCAGTGCAAAAAAATCATAGAAGGTCAGCGTACAGAACGCGAAGAAGACGCAGATCGCCGCCAGGCCGATATTGCCGCGGGGAATCTCGGTCAACGCGGTCAGGATGACCCCGGTATCGATGCCCTTGAGGGTCCGCACCAGCGTGGTGATCGCGAAGGCGATGATGAAGATGCTCGCGGCAACTCCGAGCCGTCGCCAGCCGATCCATCTCTTGAAGCCGCGTTTCAGCGCGGGCAGCAGTCCGTGCATTCATCCTCCCGGCGGGGGGCAAGAGCGACCGGGCCAGGCATTGGCCGGTCGGGTGCGATCACGGCCAAAGGCAGGCATCGATCGCTAGGCATGATCCAGCTCATTTAAGGCAAAATCAGCGGCTTGTGCAGCCCTTGACAACAATAGGTTCTGCGTTCGGCCGGCAACTTTGTCATACGCAGTTCATATCGGAGGCGCGTTAAGCATATGAGTCGTGAAACCCGGCTCCATTCGCGCCTTCACTGTGCCGACACGGTGTCAAATCCTGGCGCGGTCCGCATTGTTCCAGCGCAAGCGGTATCGGCCTTTTTGGAACGTCGATGCCGCGTGGTCGTTAGGCTCCATCAGCAATCGAACATGGCGGAATATGCGGCTTTTCGTGCAAAGCCGGCGCCGCCGTGTTCCCAAGACCCGAGAGGATCGGAACGATGGGACTGTTCACAAAAGACATCAAGACCATGAACGACCTGTTCGTGCATCAGCTCCAGGACATCTATTACGCCGAGCAGCAGCTCACCAAGGCGCTGCCGAAGATGGCGAGCAAGGCCACTGATCCGCAGCTGAAACAGGGCTTTTTGACGCACCTCGAGGAAACCAAGCAGCACGTCGCGCGGCTCGAGGAGGTCTTCAAGATGCACGGCGTAGCTGTGAAGGCGGTCGACTGCCCGGCCATCGACGGCATCATCGAGGAAGCCGACGAGACCGCCGGCGAAGTCGCCGACAAGGCGGTGCTGGATGCGGCCTTGATCAATGCTGCGCAGGCCGCAGAGCATTACGAGATCGTCCGCTACGGCAGCCTGATCGCCTGGGCCAAGCAGCTCGGCCGCAATGATTGTGCGACGGTGCTCGCCAAGACGCTCGAGGAGGAGAAGGCGACCGACAAGAAGTTGACGACCCTCGCCGAGAGCAAGGTGAATCTGCGCGCGGCGAGCTGAGGATAGGTAACCACGAGCGCCGTGCGACCGTCCGCGCGGCGCTTTTGCCTGCTCGCCTCCCGCTGCCGTGGTGCTGCTTCGGTGCGCCGTCGCGAGGATCAACAATGTGACCGAACTCGCTCATCTTCCATTCACCACTTCCGGAGCAGGTTTGTAGCCGGTTACCGATCGTCCACCACTGTCGGCTCAAGTGCGGGTCGATAGGGGCTGGCAATGTATCAAGTTCTCTACTGTCTCACCGACGAACATGACTGGCGACTGGTCGCCCTTGGGGGCGCAGTGTGCCTGCTCGCCAGCGCCGCGGCGATCAGCCTGTTTCAGCGCGCACGCGCCACGCACGGAGCCGGGCGTCTGGCCTGGATCGCCCTGGATGCGGCCGTCAGCGGCTGCGGCATCTGGGCGACGCATTTCATCGCGATGCTCGCCTACGGCCCGGGGAGCGCCGGCGCCTACAACATCCCGGTGACAATTCTCTCGCTGATGTTTGCGATCTCCCTGACCTTCGTGGGCCTGAGCATCGCGGTGGCGTCCTCGCGCCAGGTGTGGATCGTCGTCGGCGGCGCCATTGTCGGCCTGGGTGTCGCGGCGATGCACTACACCGGCATGGCTGCGCTGGAGATGCCGGCACGGGTGGATTGGATCGGGAGCACGGTTGCCGCCTCGGTGCTGTTCGGCGTCGTCTTCGCAGCGCTGGCGCTGTTCGTGGCTGCGCGAGGTGACGACATTCGGCATGCGTTGAGCGCGACTGCTCTGTTGACGCTCGCGATCGTCGCCCATCATTTCACCGCGATGGGCGCGGTGCTGCTGACGCCGGACCCGACGCTCGCAATCAGCGGGCTCTCGATCCCGCCGGCCTCGCTGTCGTTCCTCACTGCCAGCGCCGCCGTCGCGATCATCGCGATAGCGCTCGTTGCCGCGCTGCTCGACCGCCGCGCCAAGGGCGAACTGGGCCGCCAGCAGATCGTGCTGGACAGCGCGCTGGAGAACATGTCGCAGGGGCTGTGCATGTTCGACGCCGACGGCAAGATCATCCTGTTCAACGAGCGCTATGCCGCGATGCTCCGTCGTACCGACGTGCCGCTGACCGGCCGCTTGCTGGTCGAGGTGCTCAGGGAAGAGCAGGCCAAAGGCCAGTGGCAGGGCGACGCCGATGAATTCTTCGCCCGCCTCGTCGCCGACGCGCGCGAGGGCCGCACCACGACCGACGTCGTCAACCGGTTCGGCCGCTCCATCCGGGTCGTCAACCAGCCGATGCAGGGCGGCGGCTGGGTCGCGACCTTCGAGGACATCACCGAATGGCTGGAGGCACAGGCCAAGATCTCGCACATGGCGCGCCATGACGCGCTGACCAGCCTGCCGAACCGGGTGCTGTTCCACGAACAGCTCGAGCAGGGACTGCGTCAGACCAAGTCGGGCGACCAGCTCGCGGTGCTTTGTCTCGATCTCGATCACTTCAAGGACATCAACGACTCGCTCGGCCATCCCATCGGCGATGCGCTGCTCAAGGAGGTCGGCCGCAGGCTCAAGTCCACCGTCGGCGAACAGGACACCGTGGCGAGGCTCGGCGGCGACGAGTTCGCGGTGGTCCAGATCGGACGCTCCGAGGAGATCGCCGCGCGATCGCTTGCCGGACGTCTCGTCGAGGTGATCTCGGCGCCTTACCAGATCGACGACCATCAGATCGTGATCGGCGTCTCGATCGGCATCTCGCTGTCGCCGCAGGACGGCAGCAATCCGGACGAACTGTTGAAGAACGCGGACCTTGCACTCTATCGCGCCAAGGCGGATGGCCGCGGCACTTATCGCTTCTTCGAGACCGGCATGGATGCGCGTGCGCAGGCGCGGCGCCTTCTGGAAATGGATCTGCGCGCGGCGCTGCAACGCGACGAGTTTCAGGTCTATTATCAGCCGATCCGTGAGGTCGCCAGCGGCCGCGTCGTCGCCTTCGAGGCGCTGCTGCGCTGGAACCATCCGCAGCGCGGGCTGATCGCGCCCATCAGCTTCATCCCGCTCGCCGAGGAGACCGGGCTCATCGTTCAGCTCGGCGAATTCGTGCTGCGCTCCGCCTGCGCCGACGCGGTCACCTGGCCCGACGATGTCGACGTCGCCGTCAATTTGTCGCCGGTGCAGTTCAGGAGCCCGAACCTGATCGCAGCGGTGACCGAGGCGTTGGCCGTATCGGGACTCGGTGCGCGCCGCCTCGAGCTCGAGATCACCGAATCCGTTCTGCTCCAGAACAGCGAAGCGACGCTGACCACGCTGCACGAACTCCGCGCCATGGGCGTGCGGATCTCGCTGGACGATTTCGGCACCGGCTATTCGTCGCTGAGCTATCTGCGCAGCTTCCCGTTCGACAAGATCAAGATCGACCGTTCCTTCGTGTCGGAGCTGGCGACGCGCGAGGATTCGATGGCGATCATTCGCGCCGTGACCGGCCTCGGCCGCAGCCTCGGTATCGTCACCACGGCGGAGGGCGTCGAGAACGACGCGCAGCTCGAACTGCTCCGGCGCGAGGGCTGCACCCAGGCACAAGGTTATCTGTTCAGCAAGCCGCGGCCTGCCTCGGATGTCGCGATCATGCTGGAACGGCCGCGGCTGCGCGCGTCGGCTTGAGAGGTCAGCTTCGGCGCAGCGCGAAATGTGCGCCGCAGAACGCCATCACGGCGCCGAGACACAGGGCGGCAAGCCCGGCGAGCACGCCCGACACGGTCGGGATCGGGCTCGGCGCCGACGCCGCCTGACCCGCTCCCGCAAGCAGGAGCACGCCAACCGCGATCAGGAATTGCCGCATCCGCTGCGGGATCTGTCCGGAAACGGCGCTCTGCATCAGGCTCGCCGTGAAGTAGCCGCCGGAGAATCCGACGGTGGCGATCAGCCACCAGGCGATCGCAGCGCCCGCCGGAATGAACTCGTGCGTGTCGGAGCGCCAGAGGCCGCCGAGGTCGAGACCGTAGCGCGCGCCCAGCATGTGCACCGCGAGCGCGAGCAACACACCGGAGATCATTGCGGCGCCGAGAATCAGGCGGCGCGGAAAAAAGGTCGTCTCAGCCATGCCTCGCTTGTAGGATGGCGGGGGGCGATCGCGCAAGCCGATCGCCGATGGGATCATTGATCGACATGCCGGGAGCTGAAGCTGGTTCGGCCACGAGCTACGCCTACAAGGCCTCGCTGATCGGCTCGGCCCATCGCTTCGAGCTGACCGAGCAGGGGCTGTCCTGGCACATCGCCGGCCGCTCCGGCCTGTGGCGCTATGACGAGATCTCGGCGATCCGGCTGTCGTTCCGCCCGGTGTCGATGCAGCAGCATCGCTTCCGCGCCGATATCAGCCGCGCTGGTGGCGGCCGCGTCGCGATCCTGTCGACGAGCTGGCAGACCGCGGCGCTGATGGCGCCGCAGGACAACGGCTTTCGTGATTTCCTGATCGAGCTGCATGCGCGGATGGCGAAGGCGGGCAGCCGCGCCGAATTGACCGCGGGCCTCGGCCGCAAGACCTATGCGGCGGTGCTGGCGTTCCTGGCCCTGCTCGCTGTGGCAATGGCAGGACTCCTGATCCGTGCGCTTCTGATCGGCGAATTCGCCGGCGTGCTGTTCATCCTCGGCTTCGCCGCTCTGTTCGCCTGGCAGGTCGGCGGCTTCGTGCGGCGCAACCGGCCGCACAGCTACAGCTTCGATCGCGTGCCGAGGGCGCTGCTGCCTTAGGTGCAATCGGTCGCAATCAAACGTGACTTCGCGTCCCGCCGCGAGCGTCGCATCTTGTGGACATGTCAGTCATGGACCGCAGTACCCGTCTGCCGACGGCAGAAGAGATCGCCAGAATCAACCGCACGCATCTGATCGACACGCCGCTTCGGCCAGCCGACCTGCTGTTCGTGTTCGGTACGCGCGAGGACGTTGGCTTGCGTGTCGACACCGCCGCAAGGCTGTGGCGCGAGGGCCTGTTCCGCTGGTCGATTGTCAGCGGCGGGGTGACGCTTGGCTCGGAGCAATCGGAGTGCAGCATCATCAAGGCCGCAATGGTTGCGGCGGGCATTCCGGCGGACGTTATCCTGGAGGAGGATCGCGCGATGAACACGGGCGAGAACGTCATCTTCTCGCTTCCGATCATCGATGCGGCAATCGGACTGCAGAACATCCGCAGTGTGATCTGCCTCGGCAACACCTGGACCGCGCGGCGTTATCCGATGACGCTGCATCGACATTGGCCGGCGGTCGAGAAGATGCTGCTCACCGTCGATAGTTTCGCGACACCGCGTGCACTCTGGCATACCGACGTCGAATTTCGCCGCCGCATGCTGCACGAATGGGACAAGATCGAACCTTACAAGGCGAGGGGCTTCATCGCGGACTGGCCGCAGATCTGAGCTTTACTCCGTCGAATCGAAATCATCCTCCTTGGTGCCGAGCAGCGAGACGATGGTGCGCAGGCCGGAATCGAGCTGCTCGGGCGAGGGCGGGGCCAGCGCGAGCCGCACCGCATTCGGCGCATGACCGTGTGCGATCGCGAAGGTCGAGGACGGCGTCAGCGCGATGCCGCGCCTTGCTGCTGCGGCGACGAATGTCTGCGAGCGCCAGTGCGGCGGCAGCGTCAGCCAGAGATGATAGGAGCGCGGATCGGCGGCGAGCTGGTAGCCGGCGAGCAGCCTTGCGGCGGTCTGCTGGCGGCGCGCGGCATCGATGCGCTTCAGCCGGGTCAGCTCGGCGACGGTGCCGTCGGCCATCAGCCGCTGCCCGGCCGCGAGCGCATGGCCGGAGGCGATCCAGCCGCCGGTGCGCACCGCGCTCATCACACTCTCGCGCAGATGTGGCGGTGCGACGAGGATGCCGAGCGCGAGCCCCGGCGCGACCTTCTTGGACAGGCTGTCGAGCACGATGCAGCGGTCGGGGCCGAGCGCCGCCAGCGGCGTGTCGTCGGCGAGGAAGCCGTAGACGATGTCCTCGATGATGGTGAGATCGAGCTTCTCGGCGATGCGCATGATGTCGGCGCGCCGCGTCGCATTCATGGTGACGCCGAGCGGATTCTGAATGATGGGCTGCAGATACAGCGCCGACAAATGCGCCTCGCGATGGGCCTTCTGGATGGCGTCGGGCCGCGCGCCGAATTCGTCCATGGGGATCGGGACCAGCGTCACCCCGAGCCGCGCGGCGATGCTCTTGACGTAGGGATAGGTCAGCGCCTCGACGCCGCAGCGGCCGCCGGTGGGCACGAGCGCGGCAAGCGCGGCCGCGAGCGATTGCTTGCCGTTGGCGGTGAAGAAGATCTGCTCGGGCTGGGGCGCAAAGTCCTTGCGCGCGAGATAGGCGGCAGCAGCCATGCGCGCACTCTTGGTGCCGGTGCTGGTCGAAACCCGCAGCGCGGATTCCAGCGCGTCGATGCGCTCGAGCCCGGCGAGGCTCTTGGCGATCATGGCCCATTGCTGCGGCAACAGCGGATAATTGACCTCGAGATTGATGCGCGCGTCGGCCGGCTCGCTCATGGTCTCGACTTCACGCCTGACGTCGCCGGAGATGAACGTGCCGCGCCCGACCTCGCCGACCACGAGGCCGCGGCGGAGCAATTCCGTATAAACCCGGCTCGCGGTCGAGACCGCGATGCCGCGGTCATAGGCAAAATTGCGCTGCGGCGGCAGCCGGTCGCCGGGCCTTAACGTGCCGTTAGTGATATCGGCCGCAATGGCATCGGCGAGCTTCACGTACTCGAACTTGGACATATTGCACCGAGAGCAATGTTTTGCTTGCTCCGAGGAGTGTACTGGAGCATTTAAGTTCCATCAAGTTCCGCGATTGAGCCGAGGGGAGCGAGAGTAATCCGACGGCAAATGAGGTGCAGGCGCCACTAGCGCCCGCGCCAACGGCACCTGCTTCGCCGCGCGGGACGAAAGGCCGGAGAAGAAGAATGACCACGATCTCGCAAACTGCCGGGCGGACTTTACGCCCAACCTCATCCAGCGGATTTTTCAGTGTCCTCGCCCTGCGCGTCACTGCGCTGTTCGACCGCCTCGAGCGCCGCTCCGCCGTCAAGACGCTGAACGAGCTCGACGACCGCGCCCTGCGCGACATCGGCATCACGCGCAGCCAGATCGAGGATGCCGTGTACGGGCAGTTCAAGGCCGAGCTGACGCGGTATCTGTGATCTCCTTCGACTGCGCGTTCCTCGCGTGTCCCGGACGCGCTGCAGCGTGAAACGCTGCTGCGCAGAGCCGGGACCGAGCGATCGCATTCGCTGATGCATGGGCCCCGGCTCTGCAGCGCATCGTCGGACCGGACGATGCTTCGCATCGCCAGGGAGACGCTGCGCTGCGTCCGGGGCACGAGAGCGGTGCCTTCGTACACAGCTGCCCCAACGGCGTCATTGCGAGCGCAGCGAAGCAATCCAGACTGTCGCCGCGGAAAGTTTCTGGATTGCTTCGCTGCGCTCGCAATGACGGAGTGTGCTGCCCCTTAGTGCCTCACCACCAGTACCGAGCACTTGGCATAACGCACGACGTGGCCGGCGTTGGAGCCGAGGAAATAGGTGCGCATCGCCGGCCGGTGCGAGGTCATCACGATCAAATCGGCCTTCATGTGCACGGCTTCCTCGAGGATCTCGTGATAGATGCCGCCCTGGCGCACCACGCTGGAGATGCGGGAAGGCTCGATGCCGGATTCGCGGGCGACGATGGCGAGGGCCTCTTCCGAGGTCTGGCGCTGCTGCTCGTCGAAATCGGCCGGGACGTATTCGGCCAGCATCACCGGCGTCATCGGCAGCACGTTGAGCAGGCGCACCGTGCCGCTCCAGGTCTGCGACAACGTCGCCGCGGTCGCGATCGCCGGCTTGGCGAGATCGGTGTCGGCGAGGTCGATGGGCACGAGGATGGACTTGAACATCTGCGCCTCCCTGTGAACCAGGCTGGATCAACCGGTCGAGACGGCGCCCGCGCGTCTCTAGCCCGATCGAAGCAGCTTGGGGCTGACGAACAGCACCAGCTTGCCGCGGCGGTAGGCCACGTCATCCCAATCCTTGACGTCAAAGTCGAAGATCGCAAGTCCCGCCGTGGGCAGGTTGTGGCCGAGTGCCTTGGCGCCATCAGGATCACCGCCGCCGATCAGCATCAGGGCGACCTCGTGCATGCCGGGATTGTGGCCGATCAGCAGCAACCGCTTCGAATTGGCCGGGGCGGTTGCGGTGCGAATCGTTTCCAGGATCTGCGCGGGATCGGCGCCGTAGAGTTCCGGCAGGACCTCGACCTGCGGCGCCCGGACGCGGTCCTTCATCGCCTCCCAGGCGATGTCCCAGGTCTGCCGGGCCCGCACGGCATGGGACACCAATACAGTATCAGGGAAGGGCGGATGGGCGGCGATCCAGTCGCCCATCTGCGCGGCATCCTTGTGGCCGCGGTCGTCGAGCCGGCGGTCCTGGTCACGGCCGCTCGGTGCGTCCGTCTCGGTCTTGGCGTGACGCAGCAGCATCAAACGGCGCATGGCATTCTCGAATCGTTCCACGTCCAGGATAATCTACAGGCGCCGGTTGAGGACAAGGTGACAGGCGCCCGGTTGGTATGAAGCGCGCTGAGATTAGAACGAATCATCACCGCGCTTCAGATTGTTATTTTGAGCATGATCTTACCGGAAAACCGCTGCACACTTTTCCGGATCATGCTCTAAGAAACGCTATGAGCGAGACTTTCACAAGCGTGTCCCAGGAAGAAGCCGGCTTTCGCGACCGCGTGCGGCTGTCGTTCGATCTCGATGCCGACATTTGTGTGATCGGGGCGGGGCTTGCCGGGCTTTCCATCGCGCTGGAAGCGGCCCGGCTCGGGGCCAGCGTCGCGGTGCTCGAGGGCCGGCATGTCGGCTGGAATGCCTCCGGCAACCAGCTCGGCACCGTGATGCCGGGCTTTGCGCTGCCGGTCGCGGACCTGATCGAGCGCATCGGCTTCGAGGACGCCCGCGAATTGTGGACGCTGTCGAAGCAGGGCGCGGAGTTCGTCCGGGCCAACGCCAGCGAAGAGAACATGCCGGGGATCGGCGTCAGCGACGGCGTGCTGGAGGTTTCCAACGTCGATGCCGGCGACCGGCTGATCAGCCGGTTGCAGATGCTGAACGAGGATTTCGACACCGAGGTCGAGGGCTGGCAGGTCGATCGCGTGCGCGGTGCGCTCAAGACCGACCGTTACTTCCACGGCGTGTATTATCCAAAAGCGTTCCAGGTCGACGGCCGGAAATATGTGCACGGCCTTGCGGCGATGGCGCGGCGGGCAGGCGCCCGCATCTTCGAGGACACGCCGGTCGTCAGCATCGATCATTCCGGCATCCGCAAGCGCATCGTCACGCCCTCGGCACGGCTGCGCGCGAGCCACATCGTGCTCGCCGGCAACATTCATCTCGGCGCGCCGTTGAAGCGCCTGTCGGAGACGCTGCTGCCGGTCTGGCGCTATGCCGGCATCACCGCGCCGCTCGGCGAGCGCCTGCACGAAATCATCGCCTTCAAGGGATCGGTGATGGATTCCGACGGTGTCGACCATTTCCGGATCGTCGACGGCGACCGGCTGATGTGGGAGAGCCCGGAGACCACCTGGGCCGCGCGTCCGCAGCGCTTCGCCGGCGCCGTCAGGCGGCGGATCCGGACGATCTTTCCCGAGCTCGGCAATGTCGAGATCACCGACATGTGCGGCGGCGCCACCGGCCAGACCGTGCACGGCATGCCGCAGATCGGCCAGCTGCGCAAAGGCCTGTGGGTGGCGAGCGGGTTCGGCCGCCAGGGGATGAACACCTCGGCCATGGCCGGACAGATGATCGCGCGGAGCGTCTTGTGGGGCGATGAGCGCTGGAAGTTGTTCTCGCCGTTCGAGCTGGTCTGGGCGGGCGGTGCCACGGGGCGCGTCGCGGGCCAGCTGGTCGGGATCTGGGGCAGGGCGAGCTCCGCCGCCGCAGGCGCGCTCGCCCGCTATCGCGAGCGCGCCAGGGTCAAGGACAGGGAACGCGAGGCCCGCCTCGCCGAAGCCAACCGCGCGGCCGGCACCGGCCCGCGCCGTGCGCCGCCCGGCGTGCGGCCGCGGCCGGCGCCACCGCCGAAAGCTGCGGTCGGGGCCGCGGAACCGGTCGTGCAGGACGACCGCGTCTCGCAATAAGTTGAGCGAAATTCCGCCCCAACGTGTAACGTCGGCCTCAGAAGCCCGTATCTCAGGGCGTGGACTTCCCGCGCACGGAGAATGACATGCTTGACCGCCGCATCCTGCTCACGACTGTCGCCGGCCTGTTCGGCCTTACGGCCTTCCGCTGGCTGAGAGGAACACCTGCCGAGGCCGGCGAGAAGGCCGCGCAAAAGTTCGAGATCACGAAGACGGAGGCCGAATGGCGGGCCCAGCTCACGCCGCAGCAATATGAGATCCTGCGCAACCACGGCACCGAGCGGCCCGGCTCCAGCCCGCTCTTGAAGGAGCACCGCAAGGGCATCTTCGCCTGCGCCGGCTGCGACCTGCCGCTGTTTGCGTCCGAGACCAAGTTCGAGAGCGGCACTGGCTGGCCGAGCTTCTATGCGCCGATCGAGGGCAATGTCGGCAAGACCGAGGACCGTACCTACGGCATGGTCCGTACCGAGGTGCATTGCCGGCGCTGCGGCGGCCATCTCGGCCATGTCTTCGACGACGGCCCGAAGCCGACCGGATTGCGCTATTGCATCGATGGTTTCGGGCTGGTCTTCCACCCGGCCGCGGCGTCGGCGACGTAAGGGAGTCCCGGCAATTGTTGCCGGTCCCGGCAAATGTGCCCCGGTCATCGGGCCGGGGCCTTTTCATTAAGTCATTGATTTCCTGAAGATACCAGCATTGGCATAGGCCTTGCGACGTCTCTTTCCGATTGCGGCCATGGTCGACCGGCCGCCGAGATCGGATTTGGAGACAAAGTTATGGGTATCTTCGATGCAATGAACACCTCGGTGGGTGGCCTGCAGGCGCAGTCCTTCGCGCTGCAGAACATTTCCGGCAACATCGCGAACTCATCCACCACCGGTTACAAGGGCATCGGCACCAGCTTCGTCGACCTCATTCCGGACTCCTCGGTCCCAAGCAAGCAGGTCGCAGGCGGCGTGACGGCCAACGCCAAGGCCACCATCACCACGCAGGGCACGATCTCGTCCTCCAGCGTCGCCACCAACATGGCGATCACCGGCGACGGCTTCTTCTCGATCCAGAAGGCGAGCGGCGTGGTCGACAATGTGCCTGTCTTCACCGGCGTCACCTACTACACGCGGCGTGGCGACTTCCAGCTCAATGCCAATGGCAACCTGGTCAACGGCGCCGGCTATTACCTGATGGGCGTCACGGTCGACCCGAAGACCGGCAACCCGACCGGCAGCGTGGCGAACGTCCTGCAATTCCAGAACAACTTCATTCCGGCGCAGGCGACCACCTCGATCCAGTACGCGGCCAACCTGCCGACCCAGCCGAACACGGTGGCGAAAACCACCGCCGCGACCGGCACGCTGCTGGCGGCCGGTGGCTTGAACCCGTCCGATTTCGCAGCCAACCCGCTGCCGGTCGGCACGCCGCCGGCGCCCTATACCAACGCAACGGTGTCAGGCGCGGCTGCAACCGGCAACATCCGCTCGGCCTACACGTCGACGACGGCAACGGGCACGGTGGCGCTCCAGAACAATTCGTCCGCCGTGGCTTCCACCACCACCTCGCTCGACAACACGGTCGGCACCCATCTTGCCTCCAGCATCCTCACCGCGCTGAGCGGGCAGGTGCTGACCGTCAATGGCAACACCGTCACCTTCAACGGCGGCACGACCGTCTCGACGGTCGGCAACAACACCACGATCGGTCTCGGCGCGGGCACGACGGCCACGGTGGCGGACATCCTGAACGCGATCCAGACCGCCGGCGGCGCCGGCGTCACCGCCTCGCTCAATGCCAGCGGCAACATCCAGATCGCGACCGGCACCGGCACCGACGTCGCAGTCGGCAGCGGCACGGCCGCCACCGCGCTCGGCATCAGCAGCGTGACGCGTGGCGGCAACGTGCTGTCCTCGCCGGCGATCTCAGGTGCGACGGTGCTGAGCGGCAGCGCGACGGCCGGCGGCGCCCAGGTGCTCACATCCGGCTTCTCCGCCGGCGACACCATCACCGTCAATGGCCAGACACTGACCTTCGTATCGCCGCCGACGGTGCCCAGCGCCACTCAGATACTCACCACCGACAACGTCACGACCTTGCTCGGCAAGATCGACGCGCTCTCCGGCGCTTCGGGGTCGTCGGTCAGCAGCGGCGGCGTGATCACGCTGAACACCGGCACCGTCTCCAACCTTTCGGTGTCCAGCTCCAACAGCGCTGCCTTCTCCGCGCTCGGCTTCACCTCGACCATCACCAAGAACCGCGACGGTGGCGGCACCGCCGGCACCGGCGGCGTGATCGGTAACGACATCGGCACCTTCACCAAGGAATCGATCAGCGGCGGCGCCGTGACGGCCTACAACGCCGCCGGCACGCCGGTGAACCTGCAATTGCGCTGGGCCAAGACCGACAGTGCCTCGCTGGGCGCGGGCCATTCGGATAGCTGGAACCTGTTCTACCAGACCGACCCGAACGCCACCGGCACCACGGTCGGCTGGGTCAACACCGGCCAGACCTTCACCTTCGCCGCCGACGGCTCGCTGACCTCGCCGAGCGGCTCGGGCATTACGATCAACAACGTCACGGTCAGCGGCCAGTCGCTCGGCTCGGTCGCCTTCAACATCTCCTCGGGCGGGCTGACGCAATATGCCAGCACCAGCGGCGCGGTGACCATCAACACCATCACCCAGAACGGCTATTCCGCCGGTCAGCTGCGCTCGGTCGCCGTCAACAACAATGGCGTCGTGGTCGGGACCTTCTCCAACGGCCAGAACCTCAACCTCGCCCAGGTGCAGCTGTCGCATTTCAACGGCACCAACTACCTCAAGGCGATGGACGGCGGCGCTTATGCCGCGACCGAACAGTCGGGAGACGCCATCGACGGCGCCTCGGGCACCATCAGCGGCTCGTCGCTGGAGGGCTCCAACACCGACATCGCCGACGAATTCACCAAGCTGATCGTGACCCAGCAGGCCTATTCGGCCAACACCAAGGTGATCACGACCGCGAATTCGATGGTGCAGGATCTCCTCAACGTGTTGCGCTGAGCGGCGCGTGACGTAACCAAAGGCGGGCCAGTGATATGGGTTTGAGTTCAGCCCTCGCCAGTGCGATGAGCGGTCTGCGCGCCAACCAGGCCGCGCTCTCGATCGTCTCCTCGAACGTCGCCAATGCGCAGACGCCGGGTTACGTCGTCCAGACGCCGAACCAGATCGAGGTCACCACCGGCGATTTCGGCGCGACGGCGATGACGACCGGCGTCAGCCGGGAGCTCGACGCCTATGTGCTGAACCAGCTGCGCACCGAGACCGGCGGCAGCGGTTACGCCGACCAGATGGCCAACATCCTGAAGCAGCTTCAGAATGTCTATGGCACGCCCGGCAACAGCGGCACGCTCGAAGCCGCGCTGAACAAATTCACCACGGCGCTGCAGGCGCTGTCGACCAGCTCGGGGGCGTCGTCGGCGCAAACCGTGGCGCTCGGTGCGGCGCAGGCGCTTGCGACGCAGCTCAACGTCACCACCAAGGGCATCCAGTCGCTGCGCTCCAACGTCGAGCAGGATCTCGGCAACTCGGCGCGCGCTGCCAACGCGGCGATGCAGCAGATCGCCGACATCAACACCAAGCTCCAGGGCCTGTCGCCCAATGATCCCTCGGCCGCCACGCTGATGGACCAGCGTGACCAGGCCATCAACACGCTGTCGAAATATGTCGACGTCCGCGTCACCACCGACGGCTCGAACCAGACCAACATCTATACCACGACCGGCATTCAGCTGGTCGGCGCGGGGCTCGCCTCGGAGTTCTCCTTTGCCTCGGCCGGCGCGCTGTCGGCGACCTCGCTCTACAACATCGACCCCACCAAGTCCGGCGTCGGCGCGCTCAACATCAAGCTGCCGAACGGCTCGCAAGTGGACGTTGTCGCCAACAACGTGGTTTCGTCGGGGCAGATTGCGGCCGATCTGAAGCTGCGCGACGAGACGCTGGTGCAGGCGCAGAACCAGATCGACCAGCTCGCCGCCACGATGGCGAGCGCATTGTCCGACAAGACCACGGCCGGCAGCACCGTCTCCGGCCCGCCGGCCGGTTTCGACCTGGAGCTTGCCGGCGCGCTGCCGGGCAACACCGTCAACATCACCTACACCGACACGGCCACCAACACGCAGCGCCAGATCACGCTGGTCAACGTGACCGACCCGGCGGCGCTGCCGCTCCAGAACGCGACGAACGCCAACCCGATGCGGATCGGCGTCAACTTCGCCGGCGGCATGAATGCGATCGCGTCCGCGCTGAACACTGCGCTGTCAGGCACTCATCTGTCGTTCTCCGCAGCCCCGTCACCGGCGACCGCGACGACGTTGCGGGTGACCGACGACAACACCGGCCTTGCCAAGGTCAACTCTGCCTCGACCACCAAGACGATCTCGTCGCTGACGTCGGGCAATCCGCAGCTGCCGCTGTTCACCGACGGCGGGCAGGCGCTCTACACCGGCGCGATCACGGCATCGGGCTCGCAGATGACCGGCCTTGCCGGCCGCATCGCCGTCAACACGCAGCTGGTCGCCGACCCGACCAGGATGTCGGTCTACAACACCTCGCCGGTGACGCCCGCGGGCGACACCACGCGTTCGGACTATCTCTATTCGCAGCTCACCAGTACGGTGTTCTCCTATTCGCCGCAGAGCGGCCTCGGCTCGGCGACCCAGCCCTTCACCGGCAGCGTCTCGAACTTCCTCCAGCAGTTCCTGAGCGTGCAGGCCAACGCCGCGACCCAGGCGACCCAGCTCCAGCAGGGCCAGAGCGTGGTGGTCTCGACGCTTCAGGCCAAGTTCGACTCGACCTCCAAGGTCAATCTGGACGCGGAGATGTCGAACCTGATCCAGCTGCAGAACGCCTACGCCGCCAACGCCCACGTCATGTCGGTGGTGCAGAGCATGATGAACACGTTGATCCAGGCTCAATTGTAAGCAGTAACAGGGCTCTGAAACATGTCGATCAGCAGCATCAACTACTCCTCGTCGGTTCTCGGCGCGCAGATCCGCAACATCAATCAGCAGCTCACCGATTTGTCGACGCAGCTTTCGACCGGCAAGCTGTCGCAGAACTATTCCGGCATGGGCACCAACGAGGGCTTTGCCATCGCGGGACGCGCGCAGCTCTCCAACATCGCCGCCTATACCGACACGATCACCAACGTCAACGTCAGCATCAACCTCGCCAACACCGCGCTGCAATCGCTGACCAAGATCCGCAGCACGGTGCAGACGGGTTCGGCCAACACCGCGCAGGATCTCAACGTCAACGGCCAGACGATCGCGCAGAACACCGCGGCGGCCCAGTTCGGCTCGATGGTCGGCGTCCTCAACACGCAGACCGGCAACCGCTATCTGTTCTCCGGAACGGCCGTCAACACCCAGTCGGTGGCCAATGCCGGCGACATCATCAACGGCACCACGACGCAGGCCGGCTTCAAGACGGTCATGGCCGAGCGCCAGGCCGCGGACTTAGGGGCCAGCGGCATGGGCCGCCTGGTGCAGACGCAGCCGACGGCAAGCTCGGTGCAGGTGTCGGAAGACGTCGCCGGATCGCCGTTCGGCCTCAAGATCAAGGCGGTGTCCTCGACGCTGACTGGCGCGACCGTCACCGGCCCGAGCGGCTCGCCGGTGTCGTTCTCGGTCGATCTCAATGGCGTCAATCCGAACAACGGCGACAAGCTCAGCATTCAGTTCACCCTGCCGGACGGCACGACCGAGCAGATCGACCTGACGGCGTCCTCGGCGACGCCGACGCCGCTCGGCAGCTTCGCGATCGATGCGAGCACGCCCGTCAACCCGAACAACACCGCCGCGAACCTCAACACGGCGCTGAACACCGCGATTCAGAAACTCGCCAACACTTCGCTGGTGGCGGCATCGGCGGTCGTCGCGGGCGACAACTTCTTCAACACTGCGAGCTCTGCGATCGGGACCCCCGTCAACAACCAGGCGGCGCCGGCGGCCCCGGTCACCGGCGCGACGGCGTTATCAGGCGCGAGCCCCTCGGACTCGATTTCGCCGGGCTTCGTCGCGGGCGATACCATCACCGTCAACGGCACCACGCTGACCTTCGTTGCCTCGGGCGCGACCGGCAACCAGCTCAACGTCACCGACAGCATCCAGGCCCTGCTGAGCAAGATCGACGCGATCACCGGAACGTCGAAGCCCTCGACGGTCCACGGCGGCTCGATCACGATCAATACCGACGATGCGGCGAGCCTCAGGATCACGACGTCGAACACCGGCGCGCTGAGCGCGCTCGGGTTCGCCGCGACGCCGGTGACCGCCACGCAGCCGCCGCTGCGCGTCGGCTCCTCGCCGGCTAGCTCGGCGACGACGCTGGTGAACGGCTCGGCCAATACGGTGAAGTGGTATTTGGGCAATGACGGGCCCGGCTCGCCGCGCTCGACCGCGATGGCGCGGGTCGACGATGCCGTGACGGTGCAATATGGCGCCCAGGCGAATGAGGATGCGATCCGCCGCCAATTGCAGGCAATCGCGGTGTTCGGCACCTTCTCGACCTCGCCGACGGGGCAATATTCGGGCGGGCAGGTGTCGGCGCTGAGCCTGCGGGTGACCCAGGCGCTGACCCAGCAGCCCGGACAGCAGCGCATCGAGGACATCCAGACCGACATCGCGATGGCCCAGAACACGATGAAGGACGCGAGCACGCGCCAGACCCAGGCCAAGGCGCAGCTCCAGACCATCATCGACCAGGCGGAATCGGCTTCCCCCGACCAGGTCGCGAGCGAGATCCTGGCGCTGCAGAACGCCCTGCAGGCGTCCTACCAGGTGACCTCGAACCTGGCGCAGCTCTCGCTCGTCAAGTTCCTGTAAGGAGGCGTTAACACGCCGTTAACCAGGCCTGTTTACCTCTTGGTGAGGATTGCAGCGGGGGCTGAGCGGTCGATGTCGGACAAGATGCAGCTGGTGGTGGCGACGCCTTGCTTCGGCGGGCAGGTGTCGAGCATCTATGCGAGCTCGATCTTCGCTTTGCAGCGGGCCGTGCACGGCATGTCCAATCTCGAGCTCAAGGTTCTCCTGCGCGACGGCGACGCCCTGATCACCCGGGCGCGGGCCAACCTCGCCGCGATGTTCCTGGACGATCCCAAGGCGACGCATTTCCTGTTCATCGATGCCGATATCGGCTTCAAGCCGGAGCAGGTGTTCCGGCTGATCGAATGCGGCGCGGACGTCGTCGCCGGCTGCTATCCGATCAAGCGCATCAACTGGGACAAGGCCGCGCGTGCGATCCAGTCGGGTCGGGCCGACGCGCCGGCGGCCTCGCTCGATTACGTGCTCGAGATCGAGGATCCCGACCGTATCGTGGTTGTCAACGGATTCACCCGCGTGCGCTATGCCGGCACCGGCTTCCTGATGATCCGGCGTCATGTCCTGGAAGCGATGTGCCGCCACCCGGACTACGCGAACCTTCGGTTCTTCCGCGAGCATTCGCATGATGCGCTGGCGGCGAGCCAGAACCGGTTCGCGCTGTTCGAATGCATGATCGATCCGGCGACCGGCACGTATCTGTCCGAGGACTTCGCCTTCTGCAAGCGCTGGACCGACATCGGCGGCGAGATCTGGGCCGACATTCAGAGCCCGCTCGACCACGTCGGGCCGTCGGTGTTCCACGGCGACATCGCCTCGCAATTCACAGCCGCGCCTGCGGCGGCGGCCGATGCCGCGGCGTGAGCCCTTCGGGATGAGCGGCGGCGCATCCGCTCGGTCGGAGATGCAACGCGCCGCCGCCGGCGGTTCGCGCTATCGCCTGCGCGATCTCTTCACGCCCCTCGACACGCTGCTCGTGTCCGGCGGAGATCCGCGCCTGGCGCTCGATCCCAGCGATCGAGCCAACGCCTATGGCTGCGCGGCTTCACCGGAGCCGGAGGTCTGGAATTTCGCCTCCTCGACTGCCTCGACGATCTCGCAGGCGGCCTATGACCGCGCCGCGCTGGCGCGCGAGGAGCTGATGCACAAGTGCCTGTTCGACGAGGTCGAGGTCGCTTTCGATGCACGCTGCGAGGACCTGCGCGACGAGCTGCGCGGCCATCTCCAGCTCTCGCCGCGCGTCGATGTGGTGTTCTCGCCGTCCGGCACGGACTCCCAGCTTCACGCCCTGTTCCTGGCGCGCACCATGCTCGGCGCGCGGCCGGTGACGATCGTGGTCGGCGCCGACCAGACCGGGAGCGGCACGACCCATACCGCGCGTGGACATCATTTCAGCGGCCTGACGGCGAGCGGCTTTGCGGTTCGCAAGGACGCCGCGGTGGCGGGGCTGGCCGGCGCCAGCATCTCGCTGCCGTTGCGCGCGCCGGGGGCCGGGATCGCGATGCGCACGGACGCCGATGAGGCGGTGCTGCATGCGGTCGAGGCCACCATCGCGCAAGGCGCGCCCGTGCTGCTCCAGATCATGGATTCCTCGAAGCTCGGATGGCGTGCACCGAGCGCGGCCTGCCTCGACGAGATCGCGCGGCGCTGGCCGCGCAAGGTCCAGATCGTCGTCGACGCCTGCCAGGCCAGGCTCGGCCGCCGGCGGCTGCGCTCTTATCTCGACCGCGGCTATATGGTGCTGATCACCGGCTCCAAATTCTTCGGCGGACCTGCCTTCAGCGGTGCGTTGCTGGTGCCGAAGGGCCTGTCGCGGTCGCTCGACCGCATCGAGGGGATCGCGCCTGGAATCTTCGATTACGCCGGCCGCTGCGATTGGCCGATGGCCTGGATGGCGCTGCGTTCGCGCTTCGAGCGCCGCCCGAATTTCGGTCAATGGCTGCGCTGGGAGGCGGCGCTGGCCGAGATCGGCAGCTACTACGCTGTGCCCGGCGCTTTCCGCGCCGGGATGCTCGCCGAGCTCGCTGCCGGCATCGACAGCATGATCGCATTGTCGCCGTCGTTGCGCTCTGTTCCAGCCGCGACCGACGTGGCCGGCATCGACGATGAGGAATTCGTGCAACCCACCATCTTTCCGTTCACGCTGCTGCGCGACGGCAAGCCGGTTTCTATTGCCGAGACCACGGCCGTTCACCGCGCGCTGGCGCGTGACGTCAGCGCAGAGATCAGCGGCAGCGCGGAGGACCGTCAGGTCGCCGCACAGCGCTGCCTGATCGGCCAGCCGGTGCGACTGGAGCGGCAGGACGAGACGCCGCAGGCGGTGCTGCGCCTCTGCGTCGGCGCGCGGCTCGTGATCGAGGCCTGGTCGCCGGACAGGGCGGAGACGCAACGCAACGTGCAGCACCTTCTCGACCAGATCGCCGACGTCCTGGTGAAGATCGAGCTGCTGCTCGCCGGTGGCGCAGCCGCTTCCGTGCCGGTAAAGTCCGCGTTCGAGGTGTGAGATGCAGCATCCGGTTTCAGCGCCGATCGGCCTGACCGCGGCGAACTATGCCGACCGCATCGGCTTTGCGCAACTGACGCGCCGGGCCTTCGAAGGCGTCGATCTGCATCCGTTGCGCGACCAGCTCGTCGCGCGCATCGCAGCAGGGACTGCGCTGGCGGGCGAGGGACTGGACCTGTCGTTGATCACCCAGCTCCTGGGCGACAAGGATCACGGGCTTGCTATCCAGTCCGAGGTGCTGGCCTTCCATCAATTGTTTCGAACGCCTAGCGCCGCCCCGAAGCCGGGCCTGCGCCTGCTCGCGCTTGCAGCCGATATCGACATGGGCGGCAACACGCCGATCGATTTCCTGCTCGAAGGCTCCGACATCGAACTGTTGACTCTCTATGTGATCAAGGGCGTCGGTTTGCCCGAGACCTTGCCGGAGCACGACGCGGCCATCGTGGTCGCGTCCGATTCCGAGGAATGCCGTGAGGCGCTCGCGCTGATCGAAGGGGCCGCACCGCACTGGCCGCGGCCGTTGCTCAATCGCCCCGATCGCATCGGCAATCTCGATCGCGACAAGCTTTATCGGCTGCTGACGGACGTGCCCGGCCTCGACATTCCCGCGACGATTCACGCAACGCGGACGCAATTGTCGGACCTTGCGCAGGGGCGGATCGCATGCGCCGACATCGCAGGCGAGTTGCACTTTCCGATGATCGCGCGGCCGCGCGGCTCGCATGCCGGCGTCGGGCTCGCGAAGCTCGACGACGCGGCGGCGCTCGTGGCCTATCTCGCCGAACGGAAGGAGCAGGACTTCTTCGTCGCACGCTTCGTCGATTATGTGAGCCCCGACGGGCTCTACCGCAAATATCGCCTCGCCATGGTCGACGGCAAGCCCTACGCCTGCCACATGGCGATCGCCGATCGTTGGGACATCTGGTATCTCAACGCCTACATGGCCTTCAGCGAAGAAAAGCGGGCCGAGGAAGCCGTCTTCATGCGCGACTTCGACCATGCCTTCGGCGCGCGCCACAGCAACGCGCTCGAGGAGATGAGCCGGCGCGTCGGCCTCGATTATTTCATCGTCGATTGCGCCGAGAACGCGAACGGCGAGCTCTTGGTGTTCGAGGCCGACAACACCGCCGTCGTGCACAACATGGATTCGCCGGTCGTGTTTCCCTACAAGCCGCCGCAGATGCGCAAGATCTTTGCCGCGTTCGCGGCGATGCTGTCGCGGCATGCAAAGACGGGCACGGAGAGCGCAGCATGAACGAGATCATCCGCAACGCGCAAAGCGCCGTCGCGAATACCTCGCTCGATCCGCAGGACTGGAGCGAGTTTCGCACGCTGGCCCACCGCATGCTGGACGAGACGATCGACGGCATCGCCAACGTTCGTGCGCGCCCCGTCTGGCGGCCGATTCCCGATGACGTCCGCGCGGCATTCAGAGCGGACGTGCCGCGCGAGGCGAGCGATCTTGCCGAGGTCTATCGCGAATTCTCCGAGCATGTCGCGCCCTATGCGACCGGCAACGTCCATCCCGGCTTCATGGGCTGGGTGCATGGCGGCGGCACCGCGGTCGGCATGCTCGCGGAGATGCTCGCCGCCGGCCTCAATGCCAATCTCGGCGGACGCGACCACATGCCGATCGAGGTCGAGCGCCAGATCATCGAGTGGATGCGGTGCCTGTTCCTCTTTCCCGAGAGCGCAAGCGGCATCTTCGTCACGGGCACGTCGATGGCCAATCTGATGGCCGTGCTGGTTGCGCGCACCGCCGCGCTCGGCACGCTGGCGCGTCAGCACGGCATCGGCAATGACGGTGCGCTGCTCACGGCCTATACGTCGCAGGCAGCGCATGGCTGCATAGCGAGGGCGACGGACATCGCCGGGCTCGGCACGGATGCACTGCGCAAGATCGCAGTCGATGCCGATCATCGCATCGACGTTGCCGCATTGCGCGCACAGATCGCCGTCGATCGCGAGGTCGGCTTCAAGCCGTTCCTGGTGGTCGCATCCGCCGGCACGGTCGATATCGGTGCGATCGACGATCTCAGGGCGATCGCGGAGCTGTGCCGAGAGGAGGCAATCTGGTTTCACGTCGACGGCGCTTTCGGTGCGCTCGCGATCCTGGCGCCGGAGCTTGCGCCGCTGCTCGGCGGCATCGAGCTTGCGGATTCCATCGCACTCGACTTCCACAAATGGGGGCAGGTGCCGTACGACGCAGGCTTCCTGCTGGTGCGCGACGGCGAACAGCATCGGCAGGCCTTTGCGCAGCCGGCTGCCTATCTGAGCCGCGAGGCGAGGGGGCTTGCGGCGGGCGCGGTCTGGCCCTGCGATCTCGGTCCCGATCTGTCGCGCGGCTTCCGGGCGTTGAAGACGTGGTTCACGCTGAAGACGTTCGGCACCGACCGGCTGGGTGCGGCGGTGGCGCGGAGCTGTGCGCTCGCAAAGTATCTGGAGACGCGTGTGCTGGCCGAACCGCGGCTGGAATTGCTGGCGCCGGTCAATCTCAACATCGTCTGCTTCCGCTATCGCAGCGGCGATGCTGTCAATCGCGAGATCGTCGCCGACATCCAGGAGTCCGGCATCGCAGCGCCATCGAGCACGACGCTGGACGGAAAGCTCGCGATCCGCGCGGCGATCGTCAATCACCGCACCGAGGAGGCGGACATCGATGCGCTGGTTGCGGCCGTGCTGCAGTTCGGTGGACAGCGGAGCGGCGGAGTGATCGAGGTCGATGCGCCGCCGCTCGCAGCGCAATAGCTTGACGAACGCCTGAAAACGACAACGGCCCCGGAGGCGATCCGGGGCCGTTGTCGTTGGCGCGAACGCCCGTATCAGGCGGCGGCGGTGCTGACGTCGTCCTTGTCCGCTGCCGCCTTGGGATGCGTGGCCTCGAACTGGTTGCGCAGCTTCTCCTCATAGGCGATCAGCTTGCGGGCTTCCTTCAGCGCCCGGTAAAGGTCGCCGTTCAGGATGTTGTTGTTGATGCCTTCGATGATCGGCCAGGAGCTCGGCACCGCCGTGACGATGTCCCGCACCAGGTTGAAATAGGTGCCGTGCTGGGTCTGCGGATCCGGGGAGATGTACATGAGCTGGACCGCCAGATAGACGAGCTTGGCGGGCGTGTCGGCGGTCTCCGGCGTGAGGATGTCGCGTTCGCGCAGGATCGGCACGTTCTCGCCATCGATCAGGAGGCGGGCCCGCTGGTCCGTGTTGGTGATCACGGAATTGCCGACGATGATGCGTTCGTGCGGTTTGAGCTCGACCTTGAGGGCCATTCCTGTTCTCCATCAACGCTTTCGTAACCGAGCGTTCGTTGCGGCCTATCAGGTCGTGATTCTCGCTCGCAACTAGTTAACGAGCTGTAAATTCGAGCTATTCCCGCCAAAAAGCTGAATGCTTTCAATAGCGGGATTGGTGCGGCGTTGCCGCCATGCGCACCGCTTCCGGGACCGAATCACGCGTGACCGGGCAAAAGCGCGAGTTTCATTTCATGTTTCGTTAGAGGTCTCGGCGGCACGGTCCGCCGTCGCTGGGTCAATCGCGATCCAAGCAGACGTGTAACAGTAGCGTCGTTTACCAGAAAGGTAACAGAGTCATGTCCGGTATCGTCCTCTCCGCATCGGTTCGTCAGAACCTGCTCTCCCTCCAGTCCACCGCTGACCTCCTCGCCACCACGCAGAACCGTCTGTCGACCGGCAAGAGCGTCAACTCGGCCCTGGACAATCCCACCAACTTCTTCACCGCCCAGTCGCTCGACAACCGCGCCAGCGACATCAACAACCTGCTCGACGGCATCGCCAACGGCGTGCCTCCTTCAAGAACGCGCCGATCCCGGGCTCGACCGGTGCTCCGAGCGTTCCGACCGGTTATGGTGCCAGCGGTAACGTCCTCACCGACGGCAACGGCAACTCGACGGTCTATCTGCAGGGCGGCACGCTCAACGACGTCTTGAAGGCGATCGACCTCGCTACCGGCGTGCAGACCGCGACGGTCAATGCCAACGGCACCGCGACGCTCGCGACCGCCTCCGGCCAGACCAACTCGTCGGTCAACGCCTCCGGCCTGCTCAAGATCTCGACCGGCATCAATGCCGACCTGTCGATCACCGGCACCGGCAACGCCCTGAACGCGCTCGGCCTCGCCGGCAACACCGGCACGGCGACCGCCTTCACGGCGGCGCGCACCTCCGGCATCGGCGGCATCGCCGGCAAGACCTTGACCTTCACCTCCTTCAACGGCGGCACGGCGGTCAACGTCACCTTCGGCGACGGCACCAACGGCACCGTCAAGACGCTCGATCAGCTCAACACCAAGCTGCAGGCCAACAACCTGACGGCGACGATCGACGCCAACGGCCTGCTGACGGTCTCGACCACCAACGACTACGCGTCCTCGACCATCGGTTCGAGCGCCGCAGGTGGTGCGATCGGCGGCACGCTGACGACGGCTCTGACCTTCTCGACGGCCTCCACCCCCGTCCAGGATACGGTTGCCCAGACGGCGCGTGCGAACCTGGTCAATCAGTACAACAACATCCTCCAGCAGATTGACTCGACTGCTCAGGACTCCTCGTTCAACGGTGTCAACCTCCTCAATGGCGACCAGCTCAAGCTGGTGTTCGACGAGACTGCAAAGTCGAGCCTGAGCATCACGGGCGTGACCTACAACTCCAAGGGTCTTGGCCTCGCCGCGCTGACCAGCGGTGTCGACTTCATCGACAACGCTGCCACCAACAAGGTGCTGACCAACCTGAACTCCGCGTCGAGCACGCTGCGTTCGGAAGCTTCGGCTCTGGGTTCAAACCTGACGATCGTGCAGGTTCGTCAGGACTTCAACAAGAACCTGATCAACGTGCTGCAGACCGGCTCGTCCAACCTGACCCTGGCCGACACCAACGTCGAGGCGGCCAACAGCCAGGCGCTGTCGACCCGCCAGTCCATCGCGGTCTCCGCGCTGTCGCTGGCCAACCAGTCGCAGCAGAGCGTGCTCCAGCTGCTCCGCTAACGCGCGGGCGACATCGCAAGCAAGATCCGGCGGCGGGGCTTCGGCCCCGCCGCTTTCTTTTTGGTCACTGCTCGGAGACTTCGAGAGGGCAGCGCCTCGCGAAAAAGTAACCAGCGGTTATGGTTAATGGAGCGTAAGCGTCAGGAATTGCCAATGATTTCAGATGGATTGCAAGCCGTGCCCGCACGTTCGACTCGCTTATGGTGAACCGGCGCTTATGCGGGCTTCATGCATTTCACCCTTTGTTAGCCATGTCACGGCACGCTGGCCCCGTCACTCGATCCGGAAGCGATCGAACGAAGACGCGTAAGCCAGAAGGGTAAGAGTCATGTCCGGTATTGTTCTCTCTGCGTCGGTTCGCCAGAACCTGCTCTCTCTCCAGTCCACCGCCGATCTTCTCGCCACTACACAGAACCGTCTGTCGACCGGCAAGAGCGTCAACTCGGCCCTGGACAATCCCACCAACTTCTTCACCGCCCAGTCGCTCGACAACCGCGCCAGCGACATCAACAACCTGCTCGACAGCATCGCCAACGGCGTGCAGGTGCTGCAGGCTGCCAACACCGGCCTGACCTCGCTGCAGAAGCTGATCGACTCCGCGAAGTCGATCGCCAACCAGGCGCTGCAGACCACCGTCGGCTACTCCACCAAGTCCAACGTCTCCACCACCATCGCCGGTGCGACGGCGGCCGACCTGCGCGGCACGACGAGCTTCGCCAGCGCGACGGCGAGCAGCAACGTGCTCTACAACGGCACCGCCGGCGGCACCACCGCGGCGAACGGGACCACGACGCTCGGTGCTACCATCGGCTCGTTCACGGGTACGGCGGGAACGGCCGGCGACGGCACCACGGCCTTGACCGGCGCCATCACCCTGATCGCCACCAATGGCACGACTGCAACGGGCCTCGCCAGCAACGCCCAGCCCGCCGACGGCGACACGCTGACCGTCAACGGCAAGACCATCACCTTCCGCAGCGGCGCTGCTCCGGCATCGAGTGCGGTTGCGGCCGGCTCGGGCGTCAGCGGCAACCTCGTCACCGACGGCAACGGCAACACCACGGTCTATCTCGGCACCGCCGGCACCCCGGCTGCGACCGTCAGCGATCTCTTGACCGCGGTCGATCTCGCCAGCGGCGTCAAGACGGTGTCCATCAGCTCCGGTGCGGCGACGATCGCGACCAGCGTCAACCAGACCGCTTCGAGCGTTGGTGCGGGCGCCGTCACGCTGAAGAGCTCGACGGGTGCGGATCTGAACGTCACCGGCAGGGCCGACCTGCTCAAGGCGCTCGGCCTGACCACCTCGGTGGGCGGCGGCAACGCCACCGTGAGCGTCAACCGGACCACGAGCTCAACCTCGCTCGGTGCGACGATCGCCGACGGCTCGACGCTGAACGTCAACGGCCACGTCATCTCCTTCAAGAACGCGCCGATCCCGGGCTCGACCGGTGCTCCGAGCGTTCCGACCGGTTATGGTGCCAGCGGTAACGTCCTCACCGACGGCAACGGCAACTCGACGGTCTATCTGCAGGGCGGCACGGTCAATGACGTGCTGAAGGCGATCGACCTCGCTACCGGCGTGCAGACCGCGACGGTCAATGCCAACGGCACCGCGACGCTCGCGACCGCCACCGGCCAGTCGAACTCGACGATCAACACGTCCGGCCAGCTCAAGATCTCGACCGGCATCAACGCCGACCTCTCGATCACCGGCACCGGCAACGCGTTGAACGTGTTCGGCCTCGCCGGCAACACTGGCAGCGCCACCGCCTTCACGGCGGCGCGCACCTCCGGCATCGGCGGCATCGCCGGCAAGACCTTGACCTTCACCTCCTTCAACGGCGGCACGGCGGTCAACGTCACCTTCGGCGACGGCACCAACGGCACGGTCAAGACGCTCGATCAGCTCAACACCAAGCTGCAGGCCAACAACCTGTCGGCAACGATCGACGCCAACGGCCTGCTGACCATCACGGCATCCAACGACTATGCGTCCTCGACGCTGGGCTCGACGGCGGCCGGCGGTGCGATCGGCGGCACGCTCACCTCGGCCTTGACCTTCTCGACGGCTTCCACCCCCGTCCAGGATGGCGTTGCCCAGACGGCGCGTGCCAATCTGGTGTCTCAGTTCAACAACATCCTCAACCAGATCGATACCACCGCGCAGGACTCCTCGTTCAACGGCGTCAACCTGCTCAACGGCGATCAGCTCAAGCTGGTGTTCGACGAGACCGCCAAGTCGAGCCTTAACATCACGGGCGTGACCTACAACTCCAAGGGTCTCGGCCTCGCCTCGCTGACGGTCGGCGTCGACTTCATCGACAACGCCGCAGCAAATCGGGTGCTGACCAACCTGAACGCGGCCTCGAGCACGCTGCGCTCGCAGGCCTCGAGCCTCGGCTCGAACCTCTCGGTGGTGCAGATCCGGCAGGACTTCAACAAGAACCTGATCAACGTGCTGCAGACCGGTTCGTCCAACCTGACCCTGGCCGACACCAACGTCGAGGCGGCCAACAGCCAGGCGCTGTCGACCCGGCAGTCGATCGCGGTCTCCGCGCTGTCGCTGGCCAACACGTCGCAGCAGAGCGTGCTCCAGTTGCTTCGTTAACAAGAAACTGAAATTATTGAATAAAATCGGGCGGCGGGGCTTCTTGCCCCGCCGCTCTTTTTTGCGTCCGGGGCGGGCAGGGGCGTTCATTCGCCATTAACCCTGTCCCTTAAACCGGCGTTAACCATACTTTAAAGGACACCTCCTAAAACTGGACAAAAGGCCCGCTTTCCAGTCCGCGCGGCCGATTCGTATCCGGTTCAAGAGGAAGACTCGCCAATGTCCAACATCGTTCTCTCGGCGTCCGTTCGCCAGAACCTGTTGTCGCTGCAGTCGACGGCCGACTTGCTGGCCACGACGCAGGAGCGGCTGTCGACCGGCAAGAAGGTCAACACGGCGCTCGACAATCCCACCAACTTCTTCACGGCGCAGGGGCTGGACAACCGGGCGAGTGACATCAGCAACCTGCTCGACGGCATCAACAACGGTGTCCAGGTGCTGCAGGCGGCCAACACCGGCATCACCTCGCTGCAGAAGCTGATCGACAGCGCCAAATCGATCGCCAACCAGGCGCTGCAGACCACGGTCGGCTATTCCACCAAGTCGAACGTCTCCACCACGATTCCCGGCGCGACGCCCGCCGACCTGCGCGGCACGACCTCCTATGCGAGCGCGACCGCCAAGAGCAACGTGCTCTATACCGGCGCGGCCGGCGGCGTGACCCCGGTCACGGGAACCGCCGCACTCGGTGCCTCGCTGGGCTCGACGGCCGGCACCTTTACCGGCACGGCCGCGCTCGCCGCCGACGGCACCACCGCGCTGTCCGGCACCGCGACGTTGCTCGGCACCACGGCATCGACCACCTTCAGCACGCCGCCCGCCGATGGCGACACCATCACGGTGAACGGCAAGACCATCACCTTCCGCACCGGCGTCGCGCCAAGCTCGCAGCCGACCGGCTGGGGTCTCGACGCCAGCGGCCACATCGCCACCGACGGCAACGGCAATTCGATCGTCTACGAGGGAACGCCGACTGCGCCCGGTGCGACCATCAACGACGTCCTCACCGCGATCGACCTCGCCAGCGGCGTCAAGACTGCAACTATCAGCGCGAGCGCGGCGACCATCGCCGTCAGCGGCGCGGCCGGTCCCGTCGGCACACTCCAGGTGGCATCCTCGATCTCGGGCGGCGGCCAGATCACGCTGAAGAGCTCGACCGGCGCCGATTTGAGCCTGACGGGCAAGGCTGACTTCCTCAATAAGCTCGGTCTGACGGCGGCGACCGGCGCAGGCAATGCGACCGTGACTGCGAACCGGTCGACCACCGCCGGCTCGCTCGGCACTCTCGTTCAGGACGGCTCGACGCTGAACATCGACGGCCACACCATCACCTTCAAGAATGCGCAGACCCCGCAATCGGCGGCGAGCGTCGCCAACGGCTTTGGCGTCAGCGGCAACGTCGTCACCGACGGCAACGGCAATTCGACCGTCTATCTCCAGAGTGCGACGCTGACCGACCTGCTCAACTCGATCGACCTCGCCACCGGCGTCAAGACCGCCAGCATCTTCAACGGTGCGGCGACCATCACGACCACGTCGGGCCAGATCCCGTCGTCGGTGAACTCCAGCGGCCAGCTGTCGCTCTCGACCGGCGTCAACGCCGACCTCTCGATCACCGGCACCGGCAACGCGCTCAGCGCGTTCGGCCTCAGCGGCAACACCGGCACGGCGACCGCCTTCACCGCGGCGCGCACCTCGGGCGTCGGCGGCATCAGCGGCAAGACGCTGACCTTCACCTCCTTCAACGGCGGCACGCCCGTCAACGTCACCTTCGGCGACGGCACCAACGGCACCGTCAAGACGCTCGACCAGCTCAACGCGCAGCTTCAGGCCAACCACCTGACCGCGACGATCGACGCCAACGGCGTGCTCACGGTGACCACCGTCAACGAATACGCCTCCTCGACGCTGGGTTCGACCACTGCCGGCGGCACGGTCGGCGGCACCATCACCGGCGTCCTCGCCTTCACCACGGCGCAGCCGCCGGTCCAGGATCCCGTCGCGCAGACCGCGCGCTCCAACCTGGTCAACCAGTTCAACAACATCCTGGCCCAGATCGACACGACCTCGCAGGACTCCTCCTTCAACGGCGTCAACCTGCTCAACGGCGACACGCTGAAGCTGGTCTTCAACGAGACCGGCAGCTCGACGCTCAGCATCAACGGCGTGGTGTTCAACGCGGCCGGCCTCGGCCTCAGCAACCTCGTCAACGGCGTCGACTTCATCGACAACGGCGCCACCAACAGGGTGCTGGCGAGCCTGAACGCCGCCTCGAGCACGCTGCGCTCGGAAGGCTCCAGCCTCGGTTCGAACCTGTCGATCGTGCAGGTGCGTCAGGACTTCTCCAAGAACCTGATCAACGTGCTGCAGACCGGCTCGTCCAACCTGACGCTCGCCGACACCAACGAGGAAGCGGCCAACAGCCAGGCGCTGTCGACGCGCCAGTCGATCGCGGTCTCCGCGCTGTCGCTGGCCAACCAGTCGCAACAGAGCGTGCTGCAGCTGCTCCGCTAATTCCGCAGCGCAACTTCGCTATTGGAGATTTCGCGGCGGGGCTGACGCTCCGCCGTTCTTTTGAGGGAGATCGCTAAGACAAGATTAGCTGAGATCGACGCGCATCACGACGAGCAAGTTTACATCGTGCATGCGTGCATCTAGCGTCGCGCTGACGAAGGACTCCGCGCCCCGTAATTCTGCGGAGTGCTTCCAAGCACGCTACGTAAGCAAATCTTAAGCGGTGCTGCCTAGGGTTGGGAAAGAAATCCTTAAGCGCGTACAACGCGCTAGGTAACCTCCAGGGTGTGATTGATGTCGAATTCCGCTGCCTCGGCTTATGCGCGTGTTGCAACCACCACCGCATCTCCTCGCGACATCGAGGCGCAGACTCTGCTCAAGGCCGCCAACAAGCTCCAGGACGCGGTGAACAACGCCGATCCGCTCAGCGAGCAGACCATGCAGGCCCTGATGTTCAACCGCAAGCTCTGGACCATCTTCCTGAGCGAGGCGATGCGTGACAGCAATCCGCAGCCGATCGACGTCCGGCAGAAGATCGCCAACATCAGCGTGTTCGTGCTGAGCCAGACCGCCGCGCTGCAGATGAGCCCGCAGTTCGATCACTTCCGTCCGCTGATCGAGATCAACCGCAATATCGCGGCAGGCCTGTCCGGACGGCCGTGACCGGATTCGTGATGGTCGCCATCACGAGCACATTGGCGAAAACTCTCAATGTCGGCAGGATCTGATCGCGGCTGGTGGTCTTGCCTCGGCATGCGAACTCCGCGCTGACCGGCGACGGCCAGACGCAGAGCAGAAACTACGGCATCGATCTCGTGATCGTCAGGCGCTGACGTCGGTGCTGAGCGGACGCGAGGGCTCGGACTTCATGTCCAGTGCATGGAAATAGGCACGCCGGCGCAGCATCGCCTCGTCCGGAAACTGGTTCACCACCGTGTCGGTCCTGTCATTGACGACCTGAAAGACGAAGGACGCGGCCGCCTGGTCGAACACGACCTGGCGCGAGATGTTCTCGTGGTTCGGCACATCATTGCGCACCGGCGCGCCGGTATCGGCCGCGGCGACCGTCTGGCTCACCGGAAGATCGGTTTGCACGGCCTCGTTCGCCGCCGCGTTGGACGTCGTCACGATCTGAATGGGGGCCGGGATCCCCACCGGCCTGATGCTGAAATCTGTACTCATGGCAGCCTCCTGGTTGCCTTACGTGAGTCAAATCCCAACCCCTCTAATCGCGCAAGCATGGAACACCAGGACTGAAGACCCGGTAAGGAAACGTGCCTAACCGCGCGACGCCGTGGCCGCGCGGTTTTTCTTAAAATTGTCGGTTGTTCTCGTGCCCGCTCAGAGCGAGCGGCTGACCGCCAGCGGGGTGATATGGCGCGGACCCGGCGCTGCGCGGCGCCCCGCGGCCGTATAGGTGTTCGGCACGTTGCGCTTCTGGATCTCGGCGTTGACGCCGCGCACGACGCTCTCGGACACCGCGTGCGCGGTGGCGAGCACGGTGAGATTGACCTGGAGCATCGCGCGGAACGCATCGTGGTGGCGATGCAGCGTCGAGAGCAGCTCGGGCGCGGACTTCGCGAGTTGCGGCTGGTTGGCCTTCAACTGGCTGACGGCGGCGACGTAGTTGCGCGACAGCTCCTGCTTCTTGCCTTCGAACGACATCGCCTCGCGGACCTTGCCGGCGCGGACGAGCTCGGTCTCGCGCTCGATCAGCGCGAGCAGGGCGTTCATCGCATCCATCAGCTCTTCGGCGAGCTTGCGCGCCTCGCCGCTGATGGGGGCGCTGTTCGGACGCTGGGTCTGCATCGGCTGACGTGAGGCGTTGAAATGGTTCATCTCGTTTGACCTTATGCCGTCCGGATCGTTTTCGCCTGCTGCAGGATGAGGGTACGGTAGACGTCGCTGGCGACGCCGACGCCGCCGGCCTTGGCGAAGTTCTTGGAATATTGCTCGGTCAGCATCGAGCGCCACACGCCGGTGCCGGGCGTGTCGCCGAACGGACCTTCGCCCTTCAGACCCGAGGTCATCTGCGCGAACATGCTGTTGAGGAACATCGCCTCGAAGTCGGTGGCGGTCTTCTGCGCCTTGGCCTGCTGCTGCGGCGAGACCTTTTGGAGTGCAGCGGCGAGCTCGAAGTCCGGCCGGCCGTTGCGGCTCTCGACCGAGAAGGCCGAATTGGTGGCGAGGCGAGGGGTGTTGATCGCGCTGGTCTGCATCACATCACCTCGATATCGGCTTCGATGGCGCCCGCGGCCTTGATCGCCTGGAGGATGCTGATCATGTCGCGGGGGCCGATGCCGAGGCCGTTGAGGCCGTCGACGAGCTGCTGGAGCGAGACGCCGTCCTTGACGAGCGCCAGCTTCTTGCCGTCCTCGGTGACGGTGACACTGCTGCGCGGCGCGACCACGGTGCGGCCGCGCGACAGCGGATTGGGCTGGCTCACCTGCGGGCTCTCGGAGATCGTGACCGTGAGGTTGCCTTGCGCCACCGCGACGGTGGCGACGCGGACGTCGCGGCCCATCACGATGATGCCGCTGCGTTCGTCGATGACGATCTTGGCGGCGAGATCGGGGTCGACCTGGAGCTGCTCGATCTCGGTGAGGAAGGCGACGACGTTGCCCTTGAACTCGGGCGGGATCGACAGCTGCACCGTCGAAGGATCGATCGGCTCGGCGGTCTTGACGCCGAGATAGTCGTTGATTGCGGCCGCGATGCGCTTGGCGGTGGTGAAGTCGGGGTTGCGCAGCGCCAGGCGGACGTTCGGCAACCGGTTGAGTGCGAACTCGATCTCGCGCTCGATGATGGCGCCGTTGGCGATGCGTCCCACGGTCGGCACGCCGCGCACGATCTTGGCGGCCTCGCCCTCGGCCTGGAAGCCGGAGATCGCGAGCGAGCCCTGCGCCACCGCATAGACATTGCCGTCGGCGCCGAGCAGGGGAGTGACCAGCAGGGTGCCGCCCTGCAGATTCTTGGCATCGCCGAGCGCGGAGACGGTGACGTCCATGCGCGTGCCCTGGGTGGCGAAGGCCGGCAGGTTGCCCGTGACCATCACGGCGGCGACGTTGCCGGTGCGGATGGTGGCGCCGCGGATGTTGACGCCCATGCGCTCGAGCATCGCCTGCAGCGACTGCTTGGTGAAGGGGATGTTGTTGAGCGTGTCGCCGGTGCCATTGAGGCCGACGACGAGGCCGTAGCCGATGAGCTGGTTCTGCCGCACGCCCTCGATATTGGCGAGGTCCTTGATGCGCGAGGTCGCCGCCGCCGAGGTGACCGACAGCGCCAGCGCCGACAGCGCGGCGCAGGCCAACCCAACAATCCTCACCCAACGAACGCCTGGCATCTCTGCTCCCCAAGGCCCTCAAGAAAGGCCCCTCAAATCGGAAAGGACTTGCACGACACTCCCATGACGAGCTGGTCCGGCGCTTTCCTTGCGAGCGCTGTGCCAACGCCTGATAGCGAGGGTAGGTGGCTGAATAGGTTGAGTAAATCTGTTTCGACCGGTGTCAGCACTCGTTCGCCCTGAGGAGCGAAACTGCCGCCTGTCGGCAGATTTTGCCGGGCCGTTTACGCACCGTTAACCATAAGACAGCGAAGGTGAGGCATCGATCACCCGGATTCTTTCCGATGCGCATCTACGGACCGAACGGCACCACGCTTGGAGCGCCGGCCAGCCAGGCCAAGCGGACGGGCTCCGGCACCTTCGTGCTGCCCGACACCTCATCGGCGCAGGAGACGCGGAACGCTGCCGCACCGAAGGCCGCCGCCAACATCGATGCGCTGCTGGCGTTGCAGGGTGTCGAGGAGGATCCGGTCGAGCGTCGCAAACGCTCGGTCGCCCGCGGCAGGACTGCGCTCGACGTGCTCGACGATCTCAAGATGGGGCTGCTGTCGGGCAATCTCGACGCCTCGACCGTGATGCGGCTGCGCGATGCCGCGGCGAACCTGAAATCGTCCTCCGGCGATGCCGGTCTTGATGCGGTCCTCTCCGAGATCGAGCTGCGCGTCGAGGTCGAGCTGGCGAAGGCCGGGCAGGGGTAGTCGCGCAGGGTGTCGTCGGCCGGCTTGGCCGGGCGACCCAGTATTCCAAAGAAAGTTGTCATTGAACCGATAGGCCGCGGCGTACTGGATGCCCCGGTCAAGCCGGGGCATGACAGCAAAGTTGGGGCGAAACCGCGCTCCGCTTCCCGCGCGCCTACGCCGCCTCTTCCTTCAACTGCGCATCGTAGCGGCGCTGGGCGGCGAGCACGTCTTTCAGATTCTGCTCGGCCCAATCGCGTAAGGGGTCCACCGCCGCCGCCAGCGTCAGGCCGAGCTGGGTGATCGAATATTCCACCGTCACCGGCACGGTTGCGATGGCACGGCGCCTGATCAGGCCGTCGCGTTCGAGCGACTTGAGAACCTGGCTCAGCATCTTCTGCGAGATGCCTTCAATCGTGCGGCGCAACTGATTGAAACGCATCGGCTCCTCGCGCAGGAGCAAGAGGATCAGCACCGCCCATTTGTCGCCGACGCGATCGAGGATTTGGCGGGTGGGGCAGTTCGCTGCGTAGACGTCGGGTTTCATCGTCGGTCCTCGGAGATCCATACCGTTGCTTGGGGTCCGCATGTCGGTTGTATGCGGATCAGTTACCTCAGCGTAATCAGGTAAGCACAAAGTGCTCTCTTAACACCAGCATTCTTTGCGATATCTAGTCTCCGTTAGTTACTATAGAAGCAAAGGAGCCTTCCATGAAAATCGCAGTCGCTGGCGCCTCGGGCCGGGCGGGTTCGGAGATCACCAAGGAACTGTCCCGCCGCGGCCACGCCATCACGGCCATCGCCCGGAACCCCGAGAAGATCGCGGCCCTGCCGAACGTCACGCCGACCAAGGGAGATGTGCTCGACCAGGCGGGCCTTGCCAAGCTGTGGGCCGGTCACGACGTCGCCGTGAGTTCCGTGCACTTCCTGGCCAGTGATCCGCTCAAGCTGATCGGTGCGGCGAAGGACTCCCAGGTCGGGCGTTACCTCGTGGTGGGCGGCGCCGGCAGCCTCGAGGTTGCCCCGGGCGTGAAGCTGGTCACGACTCCCAATTTTCCAGCCCAATACAAGGCTGAAGCGGAGGCAGGATCGGCCTTCCTCGACCTGCTGCGGCAGGAAAAGGACCTGAACTGGACCTTCATCTCGCCCTCGGCGCTGTTCGTGGAGGGGGAACGCACCGGCAAGTTCCGGCTGGGGACCGATCAGCTTCTCGCAGATGCGAACGGCAAGAGCTGGATCACCTTTGCCGACTACGCCATTGCGCTTGCCGACGAGATCGAACGGCCAGCCCACCTGAAGCAGCGCTTCACGGTCGGCTATTAAGGCCCGCCGTCCGCCTCCGAGCCCTCAGGGATAAACCTTCCTGTGCAAGGGCTTGGGGGCGAGGACCGGGCGGTGAGGGAAATATTGTCTGTCACGGGAGGCCACTATATAAGGCCCGGCTCAACGGACCTCGGTCCGTCCACGAGTCGTTACTTAAGAAGATAGGCCTCCCTTGGAAAAGTTGAAAAACTACCGACCGACCGACAAAGAGCCTTTCATGAACGACCGGCAGAAGGAGTACTTCCGTGTGAAGCTCCTCGCCTGGAAGGATGAGATCCTCAAAGAGTCCAAGCTCACCCTGCAAGCCCTGCAGGAGGAGAACGTCAACCACCCCGATCTCGCCGATCGGGCCTCGTCCGAAACCGACCGTGCCATCGAACTCCGCGCCCGCGACCGCCAGCGCAAATTGATCGCCAAGATCGACGCCGCGCTCCAGCGTATCGAGGACAACACCTACGGCTATTGCGAGGAAACCGGCGAGCCGATCTCGTTGAAGCGGCTCGAGGCTCGGCCAATCGCGACGCTCTCGGTGGAAGCGCAGGAGCGCCACGAGAAACGCGAGAAGGTTTATCGCGACGAATAAGGTCCGAGCCGCAGAGATGCGGCTCTTTGTTTTTGGACGCAAGGCGCCGTTTCGCGCCGTGCTCGGCATATTGCCCGCGGCTTGCCGTCGCGCCGACCATGGCCACGGTGCGATCGCGAAAAGTGAATCGCGATCAACGGGCTAGACTGGATTGCTCCGAGCTCACGTGAGTTCGGATGAGAAACGGCCTTCACTTCAGGTGCGGGAGGTTTTGCGAGTCGCATCAACGAGATCGACTCTGAAGTTGAGACGCTGATCCAGCTGCATCAAGCATCGCTGCAATCAGGCCTGAGCGACGTCTCAAGACGTGTATCCCCATAAAGCCTGGACCAGCTCAATATTTCCTTAAACGCCGGCAACAGGCCGTAGGCTGCCTCGGTCAGCTCGTACTCGACCCTCATCGGCTTCTCCGCGAAGGCAGTGCGCGACACGAGGCCGTCCTGCTCGAGCTCGCGCAGCTGCGTGGAGTCGCCGTCGCAAACGCTGGTCAGGTTTTCCATACCGGTCTCGACATCCATTCTACTTGTCCACCAGGACATAGTGACCAGATGCGTGCTTGAGCAGGGCCACCGAACCAATTTGCCGGCCCGTGCCACGAGGAGAAGCTGGTCATGAGCACTGTTCTGGTCACCGGCGGGTCGGGCTTCGTCGGTATCCATGTCGTCCTGCAACTTCTGGCCGCCGGCCACGCCGTGCGGACGACCGTGCGCCGGGCGGAGCGTCAGGCCGATGTGCTCGCCATGCTGCGCGAGGGCGGGGCAGCAGCGCCCGAGAGCGTGGCCTTCTTCAACGCCGATCTGATCCGGGACGACGGTTGGCAGGCGGCGGTCGCGGGTTGCGATTACGTTCTCCACGTGGCGTCCCCGCTGTCGACCACCGTGCCAACCGACGAGAACGAGATGATCATTCCGGCCCGCGACGGAACGCTCCGGGTGCTCCGGGCCGCGCGCGCAGCCGGCGTCAGGAGGGTCGTCATCACCTCGTCGCTGGGCGCGATCGGCTACGGCCATCCGCCGCGTGACAAGCCGTTCGACGAGACCGAATGGACCAATCTCGCCGCTGTCGACGGCCAACCTTACGTCAAGTCCAAGACGCTGGCCGAGCGAGCGGCCTGGGATTTCGTCGCGCGCGAGGGCGATGGGCTGGAACTGTCGGTGATCAACCCCGCCGGCATTTTCGGGCCCGTGCTGGGGCCGGACTTTTCCGGCTCGATCGAGATCGTCAGGTCGCTGCTCGACGGTGCCATGCCGGCCGTGCCGCGCGTCTATTTCGGCGTGGTCGACGTCCGCGACGTCGCCGAGCTGCACCTGCGGGCGATGACCGCACCGGAGGCGAAAGGCGAGCGTTTCATCGCGGTCTCCGGCGAGACGATGTCGATCCTCGACATCGCCCGCGTGCTGCGGCGGGAACTCGGGCCGCGGGCGCGCCGGGTTCCGCGGCTCCAGGCTCCGGACTGGCTGGTGCGGCTGGCCGCGAGCCGGATTCCGCTGCTGCGTGCGGTCGTGCCGATGCTCGGAAAGGTCAGGCATTCCACCAGCGCCAAGGCCCGGTCGCTGCTCGGCTGGCAGGCGCGCTCCAACAAGGAGGCGATCCTTGCGACCGCCGAGAGCCTGATCCGGCTCGGCCTCGTCAAGAGCTGAGGGACGCCACCTGCGCTTGTCAGGCCGGAGCTGGGATGCTGAAGTGCCGCCTTGGACTGCGTAGCGTGGGAGGCGGCGCCGATGAACAAGACTCTCGAAGCCGCAAAGGCGATCGCGCTGGCGCGCCGCAACCATGCCCCGCTTGCCGCGCTGGAGCGTCCTCCTGCGGACGAAGCCGAGGGCTATCAGGTCCAGCGCACCCTGCACGATCTGCTGTTACCGCATGTCGGCCCGCTCGTCGGCTACAAGATCGGCTGCACCAGCCAGGTGATGCAGGACTATATCGGCATCCCGCACCCTTGCGGCGGCGGCGTGTTCCAGAAGGGCGTCCATGACAGCGGCGCCAAGCTCGCCGCCTCGAATTATGTCCGCGTCGGCGTCGAATGCGAGATCGCGGTGCGGCTGAAGCGGGACCTTGCCGCCGGCGAAGCGCCGTTCACGGCCGAATGGGTCGGCGAGGCGGTCGAGTCCTACCATCCCGCGATCGAGATCGTCGACGACCGCTACGTGAAATGGGAGACGATGGGCGCGCCGACCTTGATCGCCGACGATTTCTTCGCCGCCGGCTGCGTGCTGGGTCCCTCGGTCCCGCGCTCGTCGGTGCCGGACCTGAAGGCGGTCAAAGGCCGCGCCATCGTCAACGGCGAGGAGGTCAGCCACGGCACCGGCGCCGACGTGCTCGGCCATCCCCACAACGCGCTGGCCTGGCTCGCCAACCATCTCGCCGCCGAGGGCAAGGGGCTGCACGCGGCGCAGCTCGTGCTCACCGGCAGCCTGGTGAAGACGCTGTGGCTGAAGGCCGGCGACAAGGTGCGGATGGAGCTGGACGGGCTCGGCGTCGTGGAGGCGGAGTTTACGTAGTGGTCTCTCATCCCGTCATTGCGAGCGAAGCGAAGCAATCCAGAGTCTTTCCGCGGACACATTCCTGGGTTGCTTCGCTTGGCTCGCAATGACGGCGTGCGGGGCACCGTGCCATCCACACCAAAATACATGCGGCCCTCGCCAGGGGAGCTAGCGAGGGCCGCGTAGTACATCGTCGTTCGCGCCTTTAGTTCGCGAGCACGATGTGGGAGCTCTTGAAGAGGCTTAGAAGGGCAGCAGCACGTCCATGACCTGCTGGCCGTAGCGCGGCTGCTGCACGTCGGTGATCTGGCCGCGGCCGCCATAGGCGATGCGGGCCTGGGCGATCTTGGTGGAGTCGATGGTGTTGTCGCTCTGGATGTCCTCGGGGCGGACGATGCCGGCGACGATCAGCTCGCGAATTTCGAAGTTGACGCGGATCTCCTGCTTGCCTTCGACGACCAAATTGCCGTTCGGCAGCACCTGGGTCACCACGGCGGCGACGTTGGTCTGCAGGGCTTCCTTGCGGTCGACGCTGCCCTTGCCCTCGCTCGACGAGGTCGAGTCCGCGGTCAGGACCCGGCCCGGCAGGATCTTGTTGGCCTGGGTGATCGTCTGGGCGCCAATGAAGTTGGTGATTCCCGAATCTTCCTTGTTGGTGCGGCTGCGCGAGGTGTCGTTCTCGATGTTGGCCTTGTCGGTGATGTTCACGGTCACGGTGAGGAGATCGCCGACCTGGCGGGCGCGCTGGTCCTTGAAGAAGGCGCGGCTGCCGTTGCGCCACAGCGAGTTCGGATTGTAGGAGGCCACCTCGGGCTTTGGCATCGGCATCTGCACCGGCTTGTAGCCGGGCTGCGTGGTCGGATTGTCGATGGCCGACAGCTTTGGCTGCTCGCCGATCTGCGACAGGCGGTCGATCGAGGAGCAGCCGCTCGCCAATGCGCAAGTCGCCAGCAGCAGGGCGGAGATCGCGATGCGACGAAGGCGGGAGGCCGAACTGAACGTGGACATGAATCTACTCTGACTTGGCTGGAGCCTGCGAGAGGCGAACTTGCGGAATCTGGGCTTGGGCGATCTCGGCCGTGGGCGTCTGGATCAGGCTCTGCGCCAGGGCCGCGGCCGCCGGCACGTTGTCGCGCTTGACCGACGAGGTCTGCTCGACCGCCGGCGCCGACTGGCTGGCGCCCTGGACGGTCACCTGGCCGCGGCCGGTGACTACGCCGGTCAGCGTGCGCTTGGACTGCAGATTGAGCACGCTGACGGTGTCGCCCTCGGCGCCGCTCTCGATCGCCTTGCCGCGCGTGGTGAGATAGAGGCCGGGCACCTGGTAGATGATGGTGACGGCCTGATCGCGCACCACGAAGTCGGGTCTGACGAGGTCGGCGGCGCGGATCGGCGTACCCGCGCGCATTCCTCGGCGCAGCTGCATGCCGATGCTGCGGTCGCGCGAGGCGGGCTCGCCGGCGACCTCGGCCTTCGGCCGGCGCTCCAACGACAGGTCGGAGGATTTGAGGAGCTCGGCGCGGTCGATGTCGCGGGTCAGCACGGCCACCTCCACCGTCTCGATCGCGATGCCCGTGAAGCGCAGCTTGGTCGGCGCGGCATTGCCGTCGTTGGCGATCTCGAAGGCGATGTCGAAACGGCCGCTGCGGGCATCATAACGGGTTGCGACCGGCTGCAGCGCGCCGCTGTTGGAGGCGTCCAGCCGCATCTCGGCGACGCTGCGGTCGAACGTGATGGTGAGGTTGGCGGCGTCTCCGAGGCCGAAGCGGCGCTCGAGCGCCGCGGCGACCGCGTTTTCGATATCCTTGCTCGCGAGGGTGCGGGCGAGGCGGGTGACCTGGACCTCCTTGATGTCGCCGGTCATGACGCCGATCACCTGCTTGGCGCGCAGCACCGACAGCACCTGGCCGACCGTCAGCGTGCCGGTGGTGCCGAGATCGGGCGAGCGGTAGACCGGGATCAGCGCGGCGGATCCGGCGTTGTCGATGAGATCGCCGACCCGCACCACGTCCGAGGTCACCGTGACGCTTGCGCGCAGCGTCGGCGCGGCGATGAAATCGTCGGCGGCCGCTGCCGGCAAGGCCAGCGCGAGAAGGGTCGAGATCGTGGCGAGGGTGGCGCGGATCATCGTCATCACCTCAGCGGAACAGTGCCGTCGTCGATTGCATCATCTGGTCGGCGGCGCTGATCACCTTGGCGTTCATCTCGTAAGCGCGCTGGGCGGCGATCAGGTCGCTCATCTCCGAGACGACGTCGACATTGGCCTGCTCGAGGCTGCCTTGCGTGATCTTGCCGTAGCCCTCGGAGTTCGCGGTGCCGTCCTGCGGCGCGCCGGACGAGGGCGTCTCGGTGAATTGGTTGTTGCCGACCGGCTGCAGGCCCGCCTTGTTGATGAAGCGGGTGATGCCGATCTGGCCGACGATCGAGGAGGTCGACGAGCCCGGCAGCGTCACCGAGACCTGGCCCTGCTCGCTCACGCTGATGCCCGAGGCATTGTTCGGGATGGTGATGGTGGGCTGCACCGGGTTGCCCTGCGCGGTGACGACGCGGCCCTGATTGTCCATCTGGAAGGTGCCGTCGCGGGTGTACTGGAAGGTGCCGTCGGGCATCAGGATCTTGAAGAAGCCCTCGCCCGAGACGGCGAGATCGAGGTCGTTGCCGGTCTGCGACAGCGTGCCCTGCGTCATGCTGCGCGGGGTGCCGACGGTCTTGACGCCGCCGCCGATGTCGACGCCGACCGGCAGGATGGTGCCTTGGTCCGACGATTGGGCGCCGACGCGGCGGACGTGCTCGTAGATCAGGTCCTGGAATGCCGCCGTCTGCTTCTTGAAGCCGGTGGTGCGGAGGTTGGCGATGTTGTTGGAGATCACCTGAACGTTGAGTTCCTGTGCCGCCATTCCGGTCGCTGCGGTGTGAAGCGCCTGCATCTCAGTTCTCCTTCAATCAGGCCGGAACGTCGGCGAGCTTGTCGATCGCCGATTTGTGGAGGTCGCTCTGCTGCTGCAGCAGGTTGGCGATCGCGGTGTAGCTGCGCATCACCTCGACCATGCGGGTCATCTCGCCGACCGCGTTCACGTTCGACTTCTCGATGTAACCCTGCTGCAGTGTGGACTTGGCGTCGGCCTGCTGGTTTGCCGAGCCGGCGGCATAGAGATTGGCGCCGAGCTTGGTCAGCCTGGCCGGATCGTCGAACGACACCATGCGGATCTTGCCGCGGATCGAGTCGGTCTTCGCCGTACCCTCGAGCACCGTGACGGTGCCGTCGGGCGCGACGTTGATGTCGTGGTCGGTCGGCTGGAAGGTGATCGGGCCGGCATTGCCGAGCACGAGATTGCCGTCGGCGGTGACGAGCTGGCCGGTGCTGTTGAGCGAGAACTTGCCGTCGCGGGTATAGAGCTCGCCGCCATTGGCCTGCACCGCGAAATAGGCTCCGCCGTTGATCGCGACGTCGAGCGGATTGTTGGTGGCCTCCATCGGCCCCTGGCCGATGTCGCGGAAGGTGCCGCGGTCCTGGACATAGGAGACCCGGCGGTCGCGACCGATGAAATTGTCCTCACGCGCGTTCGAGTTCAGATACTCCTCGAACAGCGAATGGTCGGCCTTGAAGCCGTTGGTGTTGGCATTGGCGACGTTGTTGGCGATGACATCCATCTGCCGCTCCAACGTCATCTGCCGTGACAAGCCGATCAGAAGCGCGTTCTGCATCGGAAATCTCCCCTGAGCGGATCTGCCATTTCGCTCTCCCAAGCGCCTTGGCGGATCCCGTGACCGAGACCGTCGGTTCTCCCAAACCGTGTGGTCTCGGCCCTTCCTCAGCGAAAGCCGTGCCAACCAAAAAAGGTAAGTATTATCAATATCCTGTCGATTTTTGAGGGGCGCTAACGGGCGGCAGAAAGGTTCTGTTAGCCATGTTTGCCCGGCAGATTTTTCCTAGCAAAGGCCCAATCGAAAGATTCCGTTAACCATTATTACCGTAGCGTTTGCGCATCAGAGGAGCGCATTGCGCTGGGGGCATTCGTATCGCGTCATTGTCTGCCAGGAGGCTTCGCTCTTTCGACCCCTTTGAGAGATGAACGGGCGCGGCGACCATGGCAGAGAATGACGAAGGCGGCGCAGCCGCTGATGGCGCGGAAGCCGCTCCGCCGAAGAACAAGCTCAAGCTCATCATCATGGTCGTCGGCGCGCTCGCCGTCCTCGGCGGCGGCGCTGCGACCTGGTTCTTCTTCTTCCGTCATGGCGGCGACGAGCATCATGCCGAGGCCGCGCCGCCGCCGAAGCCGCCGGCCTTCGTCGACGTCCCCGACATGATGGTCAACCTTGCCGGCGCGCCGGGCGAGCGCGTGCAATATCTGCGGCTGAAGATCGTGCTGGAGCTGAAGGAAGAGAAGCAGATCGAGGCGATCAAGCCGACGATGCCGCGTGTCACCGACATCTTCCAGACCTATGTGCGCGAGCTGCGCCCGTCCGACCTCAACGGTTCGGCCGGCATCTTCCGCCTCAAGGAGGAGCTGACCAAGCGCGTCAACGCGGCGGTCGCCCCGGTCCAGGTCAGCGCGGTGCTGTTCAAGGAAGTCGTGGTCCAGTGAGCATGACGGACTAGGGATCATGGCGGGCAACGACCAAGTCGACCAGGATGCAATTGCCGCCCAGTGGGAGGCCTCGCTCGATAGCGAGGATCCCGCCGAGGCGGCAAAGGCTGCCGCAGAGAACGAATTGTCCGAGACCATGGCCCTGCAATGGGCGGCCATGGTCGAGGACGGCAGCCGCGATCTCGGCAGCGGCAAGAATTCCGGCGAGCGTGTGCTGTCGCAGGAGGAGATCGACAATCTCCTCGGCTTCACCGTCGGCGACGTCACGCTCGACGACCATTCCGGCATTCGCGCGATCATCGATTCGGCGATGGTCTCCTACGAGCGCCTGCCGATGCTCGAAATCGTCTTCGACCGCCTGGTGCGGTTGATGACGACGTCGTTGCGCAATTTCACCTCCGACAACGTCGAAGTCTCGCTCGACCGCATCACCTCGGTGCGCTTCGGCGACTACATGAACTCGATCCCGCTGCCCGCCGTCCTCACCGTGTTCAAGGCCGAGGAGTGGGAGAACTTTGGCATGGCGACGGTCGATTCCAACCTGATCTATTCGATGATCGACGTGCTGCTCGGTGGCCGACGCGGCACCAGCCAGCTGCGCATCGAGGGCCGGCCCTACACCACGATCGAGACCGAGCTGGTCAAGCGGCTGGTCGAGGTGGTGCTGGCCGACGCCGAGCAGGCGTTCCGGCCGTTGTCGCCGGTGACCTTCACGATCGACCGGCTCGAGACCAATCCACGTTTCGCCGCGATCAGCCGTCCCGCCAACGCCGCGATCCTGGTGCGCCTGCGCATCGACATGGAAGACCGCGGCGGCAACGTCGAGCTGCTGCTGCCCTACGCGACCATCGAGCCGATCCGGGGCGTCCTGCTCCAGATGTTCATGGGCGAAAAGTTCGGCCGCGACCCGGTCTGGGAGGGCCATTTCGCCACCGAGATCGTGCAGGCCGAGATCGCGGTCGACGCCGTGCTCTACGAGGCCGACATTCCGCTCAAGCAACTCATGCGGCTCAAGGTCGGCGACACGCTGCCGCTGGACATGCGCGCCGACGCCAACGTCACCGTGCGCTGCGGCGACGTCACGCTGACCGAGGGGCGGATGGGCCGGGTCGGCGACCGTGTCGCGATCCGTGTGACGAAACCCTTGCGCAAGCCAAGTACGACACTTGCGATGTTCGAGAAGGTTGACGAGCAGAACAAGATGATGGAGGCCCCATGAACCACTCCCTGGGAATGGCGATCGAGACGCTGGTGGCTATCCTGCTGATGCTGACGATCGTCTACTGCGTCATGCTCAACAAGCGCCTGACGCGGCTGAAGGCGGACGAGCATTCGCTGAAGGCCGTCATCGGCGAGCTGATCACCGCGACCGAGATCGCCGAGCGCGCGATCGGCGGGCTGAAGCTCGCCGTGCGCGACGTCAACGAGAACCTCGGCAGCCAGCTCGCCGCCGCGACGCAGATGTCGGACCAGCTCTACAAGCAGCTCGGCGAGGCCGACAACGTGGTGCGGCGCCTGTCCAAGATCGCGATCGCGGCGCGTCCCGTCACCAATCCGGAGACGGTCGCCGCGCCCGCGGCCAAGCCGTCGACCGCGAAGGCGGTGGCGGCCGCCGCCGAAGCCTTCTCCGAGCGCCGACGATCCAACGGCCTTGCCGCATGAAGCCTGGGTATGAAGTCCTTTCGTAACATCCGCGTCATTCCGGTCGTCCTCGTCGCCGTCGCAGGCCTCGCCACGCTGAAGGTGGTGGGCCTCGCGATCAACGGCGGCTATGTCTTCGACTACAAGCCGAACCAGACCAAGAAATCCTGGGCGCAGGAGAACCTGAATTTCCCCGGCCGCGAGGAGCCGGAAATCATCACCGGCTCGACCCATGGCGCGCCGAAGGAGGCGCCGAAGCCCGCCGCGCCCGAGACCAAGCCCGAGGGCACCGTGGTCAAGGTTGAGGAGGGCCAGCCGCAGGTCTCGGCCTCCGAGCGTGCGATCCTGGAACGGTTGCAGGCGCGGCGGCAGGAGATCGAGGCCCGCCAGCGCGAGATCGATATCCGCGAAAGCCTGCTCAAGTCGGCCGAGAAGCGCATCGAGGGCAAGGTCGAGGAGATGAAGGCGGTGGAAACCCGCATCTCCGCGACGCAGGCCGAGCAGAAGGCCGCCGAAGCCCAGCGCATGAAGGGCCTCGTGACCATGTATGAGGGCATGAAGCCGAAGGATGCCGCGCGGGTGTTCGACCGGCTCGAAATGGGCGTGCTGATCGAGATCGCCTCGGCCATCGCGCCGCGCAAGATGTCGGACATCCTGGGGCTGATGTCGTCCGAGGCCGCCGAGCGCCTGACCGTCGAGATGGCCCGCCGCGCCAACGGCGGCGGCGACCAGTCCGCCTCGGCGGGCGAATTGCCCAAGATCGACGGCAAGCCGACGCAAAAGCCGAACTGAGGGCTCGAGGCGAAGCGCGCTTTCGATTCGCGCGTTGTCGCGCGGTCGTTGGACTGGAGCCCAGCGAGACGCCTCGTGCGCTTAATTCGCGAAGGCCTGTTGCGCCCTGCGAACAGGCGGGCGCAACTGCTGCTCCACCCGAGCGAGGATATTGACCTGCTGCCTGATCAGCGCCCCCTTCGAGACGCGGGTCACGAGCTGCAGGGTGCTGTGGCAACAGGCGCACTCATATGTCTTCAGGGCATATCCTCTGGCGATCGGGACGATCGCGACGACCGCTCTTGCCCTGCTACACACAATGCAACCGGCTTCTCCGCTCATTGATTACCCCCAGAGCTAACCAATGCGATTTGCATCGCCGAGAGTCACATCTGATTCAGAGTCGCGCGCCAACCGCAACGAGCCGAAGGTTGTGAGTGCGCACGCTCGGCAACTCGACAAGGTGGAAATCAGAATCCCGTGCCGGATGCAGCCGGAGCAGGCGGCATCCTCTGGGACTGCGATGAGTTGACGCGCGCAGGTGTGAAGTGGCGTACAGTGGCGCTCAAGGCGCCGTCCTACGCTTCGGCCATTCGCAGTCGGCAGCGCAGGAGGAGGCGATGAACTACTCGTCCGCAGCAGAGCGCGTCATCGAGGCCGTCAACCGCCTGCTCACAGCGGCGATGACATCCGCATGGACATCCGCGCTGAGCCATCAGCATGCGGCGCCGCCGGATGGCGAGGCCGGCAGCGACGATGAATCTTCTCTCGGCGAAGAGAGCGCCTCGGCGCCCGATGGCGCCGGGAACCAGCACTGAAGACGCCATTGGCCCGGCGGCGTCACACGATCAAATCGTGCAAGCCGTGGCCGTGAGCTGCAACTGGCCCATGAGGCGGATCAACATCGGGCGGAGATAGTTCAGGCGTGAACGCCAGTTCGGACCCGGGGCCTCCTCCGGCCTGGTCGTGATGACCGGCAAGGTCTATGAGATGATCCGGCACCACGCTGTGCTGTGAGCCCTGCGAAGCGTTATCCTTGAAATGGAATGAGTCGCCGAGCTGCTGCGTCTCGCTTGCAGGCGGGTGGCCGTTGCCTCCGGTCGATGACTTCGAAAGGCCTGGGTTGAGCGCCATGTCTGCAGTTTCATTGCTGCTACGACCGTGGGCATGAGCTGCCTGCTCGGCGCTTCCCGGGGGAGAGACGCCGTGATGTCCAGCATCGCTCCCGAGCGCAAGCCCGCGGCCGGCGTGCTGTTCGGCGGCAAGATGACCAAAGTTCAGCGCGTCGATGGCAATGTCAGCCATCTGGCCACCCCCAATCGCGCCATTCTTGCCAGCCGCCGAGGCTGTGTCGAAGCCCGTGAAGTGGAAGACGAAGCTGGCTTCCGTCGGTGCGGCGACGGACTGCAACGTCGTAGACGGTCCGCTGGCGGAAGGAGCTACCGCATCAATGAGGGACGTTTCAGTCGCGGCCGTTTGCATCGGATCCGAACTGGAGATGCTGGAATAGTCAGTTCCTCCGATCTGGTCCGAAGTTGAATTCAGGCTGTAGGTCGGCTCGCTTGACTGGATTGCCGGGCCCCCGGCTGCGAGAAGCGTGGCGTCGTCGCTTCCGGAATCCGACGAGATCTCGGCAGTGGTCGTCATGACCGCGGCCGCATCACTCTGCAGGGGTGCGGTGAGGTCGGAGAGCTCGCTGGCCGCCGCGATCACGGGTGCGGCCCCCGGCGCCAGGATGAAGTCCGAGGCGTCGACGGTTGCAATCCCCTGCAAATGGATTTCGAGCAGACTGGAATCGCCGATGTGCAGGGTCTGGTCGGTTGGATTGACGTACACGATGGTTTCATTCGCCGCGCTGTCATAGATCCAGGCGATCGTACGTGCGGGCACCGCCGTGCTGGTCGAGCTCAACGCCAGGATGGCAAACCCAAGCGCGCCAAAGGCGGTCAGGTCGATCTTGTCCGATCCCGACGCGAAGTCGGTGATGGTGTCGAACTGACGCGTGTTGGAATCGGCGACGAACAAATATGCGAAACGGTCGTTCCCATTGCTGCCGGTGAGTTGGTCCGCACCAAATCCGCCGGTTATGGTATCGGCGCCGTTGTTGCCGTTGATCGTGTCGTTTCCCGAGCCGCCGTAGATAAAGTCATCGCCGTCATTGCCCTTGATCGTGTCATTGCCGGAGCCGCTGTAGAGAACGTCCGCTTTGCCGGTCCCGTTGACCGTATCGCTGCCGGCCCCCGCATAGATGACCTGACCTGTGCTGCCGCCGCCGGCAATGGTTTCGCTCCCCGGCGTTCCGTACACGTTCGGGGGATCGCTTATCACGATGGAGCCGGTGGCCAGGTTGTCGAAATCGTTGGGGTCCGCATCGCTGGCGCCATGAATGGCGACGGTCACCGTCTGCGTCGTACCGTCGATCGCAGTGACCGTGAATGTGTCGGTCAAGGTGTCGCCGACATCGAGAGCCTGAACCACGCCGTTGTTGTTGTCGAGCGTGTAAGTCCACACGCCGGCCGCGGTCATCGTGAAGGTGCCGTATCCGTCGTCGCTCGCGGTCGGCGAAGAGACCGCGGTGAACGTATTCGGCGCGTTGTCGACGTCTGTATCGGTCAGCGTGCCGGTCGCAATGGGTGCGCCGGGCGAGAAGGTTCCTGCCTCGGTCACCGAGCCGGTCGTGGTGCCGGAAATCAGGGCTGCGTCGTTGCTGCCGAAAATGGTGATCGTCACCGTCTGCGGCGTGCCGTCGAGGCTGGTGACGGTGAAACTGTCGGTGAGTGTATCGCCGACATTGAGCGCCTGCACCGCGCCGCTCGCATTGTCGAGTGTGTAGGTCCACGCGCCGGCCGCGGTGATCGTATAGGCACCATAACCGCCCGAGCTCGCCTTGGGCGAGCTCACTGCCGTGAAGGTATTGGACGCATTGTCGACGTCGGCGGCCACGAGCGTGCCCGTTGCGCTCGGCGCGCCGGGTTGGGAGTTGGCAACGCCTCCGGCCTCGGTCACCGATCCGGCGGCTGTGCCGGAAATCACGGCAGCATCGTTGCTGCCGTGGATGGTAATCGTCACCACTTGGGCGGTTCCGTCCAGAGTGGTCACCGTAAAGCTGTCGGTTAATGTCTCGCCGGCATTGAGCGCCTGCACCGCGCTGTTGGCGTTGTCGAGCGTGTAGGTCCAGACGCCCGCTGCCGTGATGGTGAACGTGCCGTAGCCGGCCGCGCTCGCGGTTGGCGAGCCGACTGCCGTGAATGCATTTGCGGTCGTGTCGACGTCGGTGTCGATGAGCGTGCCGGTCGCGGCAGGCGTACCGGGATTCGCATTGGCGATGCCGCCAGCCTCGATGACGGCGCCGGTCGTGTCGCCGGAGATGACCGCTGCATCATTGGCTCCGTGGATGGTGATCGTCACCACCTGAGGGGTGCCTCCGATCGTGGTCACCGTGAAGCTGTCGGTTAGCGTTTCGCCGGCATTGAGCCTCTGCACAGCCGGGGAGGCGTCGTTCAAGGTGTAGGTCCACACGCCGGAGGCCGTCATGGTGAAGGTGCCGTAGCCGCCGGCGCTCGCTTTTGGGGAGCTCACTGCGGTGAAGGTATTGGGCGGATCGTCGACGTCCGTGTCCGTGAGGGTGCCGGTCGCAACCGGCATGCCAGGCGTTCCGTTGGCGATGCCGCCAGCCTCGATCGTAGACCCTGTCGTGGTGCCGGAGATGATTGCGGCGTCGTTGACACCGTTGATGGCGATGGTGAAGGTCTGGCTGATAGAGGTAACTCCGTTGGAGGCGGTGATAACGAAGTCGTCTGTCGTGGGCGCCTTCAGCGCGTTGATTGCGGCATCGTCAGGCTCGAACCTGTAGGCGCCGCTCGTGCTGTTGACGTAGAGCACCCCATAGGGGCTCGCCTTCGACAAATCGTATGTCACTCCGCCGAGGACCGTATTGGTGGAAATCGCCCCGACGACGCCAAAGCTCAGCTGGCCGCCGCCGGTGCCGCTGTTGGCACTGAAGGTTCCTGTCGTCGCAGCGAAAGTATCGAAGACCACCGTGTCGAGCTCAATTGGCCCAGCCCCGGTGCTGAGACTCGGTGGTACAGGTTCAAGAGGCGCCAGGGTGATGAACGGCAGCGTACTCGGCGTAAGCTGCAGCGCAGGCGCATCCGGCTGAATGAAATTGATCGGCTGCAGTGACTGGGATTTGACGAAGGGAGGCGTGCTTGAGCCATGCGGCCCCTGTCCTCCGAGATTGGCGAGCACGTCCTGTTGCGCGGCGTGCAATTCGTCCATGCGAGCGGACGTGTTCGTGACCTGATTGACACTGATGCTGGAGCCCACCTTCTTGAGTATGATCGTCTCGCCCGGATCTTCGACGATGATACGCCGTGGGATCGGCTCCTTGGTCACGAGCTCGAATGCGCCATGCGCAAGGTCCTTGTAAGTGATGGAGTCCTCGTCCAGGAGCGTGACGTCCGGGTCAGCGGCTTCGGCATTTCGTCCGAGCGAGAAAGTCAATGCTGCAAGCGTCAGCATTCCCGAGCCGCCCGCGTGCCCTCGGGCGCGAATGCCTGCAACCGACGTGTTCAGCTGGAGAGGCCGGGTCTCTGCCACCCGGCCTGGTGCGGAAGTGAAGCTCCCTCGGGTCTCGTCGAACAGGGCTGCAGGTAGCTCGCCTTCGAACACGAATTCGCTCAGCGAGACGCGAGTGCCGCGGGAGATATTGAAGGAAGTCCCGTCGATGAAGCGAACCGTGATCTGTCCGTCGGCATCGGTCTCGATCACGTCAGTCCGGTAGACAGGCGCGCCAGCTACGGCCTGCGTGGTGATGCCACTGGCTCGCGTGAGCGTACCGCAACCGATCACTGTCTGAATATGGCCGATGATTTGGACGGGCAAGGCCATTGCAGGCCCGGTACCAACCTGGATGTCGGATGCTGACATGGCTCGACCTCGCCTGGGTGATCGATTCAGGCTCGGCGTGCTGCCACGGTCTTTTTGGGGCGGCCCTCGCCAAGGGACAAATATCCTGGGCGCTGGCAGCCGAAGGCTTGCCCGCCGAAATCATCAAGTCTGCTATCGAGAGATGCATTGCGCGGCGACGGTGACGCGTACCGCCATTCGCGCACCACTCCCGCCAAAGTGATTAAATTGACAAACGAGACGTATTTAATTTGTGGCATTTTCCTAGCGCGGCGATAAAGTAGGCCGGTTAACCAAATTAAACAAGAATTATGTTCGTTGTGATTGCGCTTCGCGGTTCGAAAATGAGCCGCCGAAAGCGACAGGATCTCTCGAGAAAGGGGGGATCATGTGTAGACTTAAAATAACTGCTATGGCGGCGGGCCTGGTCTTGGCGCTGTTAAATCTCTTGCCGAGTGCGGCTCGAGCACAAATCGATCCCGCCGGGCCCGCCGTCGCCAGTTCGTCGTCCAAACCGATTGGCAAGGTGGTGGCGGCCACAGGCACTGTCACGATCGAACACGTGGGCGCAGTGATCGTTCAGGCGAATGTCTCAGGTGAGCCCGGTCGCGCCAAGACGGGTGATCTCGTCTATCTCGGTGACGTGGTGCTGACCGGGGCCGACAGCCGAGTCGGAATAAACTTCAGCGACGGCAGCTCGTTCAATCTATCGAGCAACGCCCGTATTGTGCTGGATCAGTATGTGTATGAGCCGGCCGGCAGGTCCAATGCGGCCCTGTTCAGTCTCGCCAAGGGAACGTTCACTTTCGTTGCGGGCAATGTTGCGAAGACCGGCGACATGAAGGTCGATACGCCCGTTGCCACGTTGGGAATCCGAGGTACGACGCCGCACATCGAGCTTTCGGAGGACGGGTCAGCCAAATTTTCGACGCTGATCGAGGAGGGCAAAAGCAAGCGCCTGAAGAAGCCGCCCGCAGGCGCGGCGCCGGAGCCCGATCGAAGCGCCAATCGCTGGCCCAATATCTGTCGGGGGTGCTGAGACGTTGCTTGGCCGAAGCCGCCCTGATGCCGGCCAGAGTCGGCTCGGCAGAGAGACAAGATGAGTGCTTCGGTCGCCTGGGGATTTGACGCCTGGTGTGAAAATGACCGCTCGACCCAGTGCCATCAGGGCAGTGATGCTCTTTCTCATCGTTGGACTGGTCGGTTCGTCGGGCTTGGCGCAGACGCCGAAGAAGGGCAGCTCACTCAAGAATATCGAACTGTGTAACGGGTCGGATCGCCTCTCGCCCGAAGCTCGGATCGATGCCTGCACGGCGTTTATCGATGCGGGCGAGGGGAGCGCAAACGGCTTCGCCGTCGCCCACAACAACAGGGGCAATGCCCGTAGCGCCAAAGCCGACTACGGCGGCGCGATCAAGGATTTCCTTGAAGCGACCCGGCTCAACCCGAATTATGCGAAAGCCTTCAACAACCTCGGCGTGGCCTATCTGAGGACGGGCTCGCACGACCTCGCTCTTGGCGCTTTTCAGGAGGCGCTGAAGCTCAACCCCGACTATGCCACGGCTTTTGCCAACCGTGCGGCAGCGTACTTGAAGAGGAATGCGTACGACCGTGCCGCGCAGGACTATGACGAAGCAATTCGCCTTGACCCGAAGCTGGAGGCGGCGTGGAGCGGACGCTGCTGGGCCCGAGCCGTCCTCGGCGCCTTGCAGGCTGCGATGGAGGACTGCGACATGGTGCTTCGATCGGGAGCGGCCAACGCCGCGACATACGATTCGCGAGCCCTGATAAATCTGAAAATGGGACAACTCTCCGCGGCCATCGACGACTACAATGCAGCGCTGCGGTACGCGCCCAAGCTGGCGAGCGCGCTGTACGGTCGCGGGCTGGCCAGATTCAAGCTCGGCGACACGGATGGCGGCAATAGCGATATCTCGGCGGCCAGGAGAATCGAGGATGGAATCGCCGAAGACTTTGTCCGCTATGGGGTGCCGTCAAGCGACTGACGACCGCGACGGCACTGTCGTGCAGCCGTTAACAACTGCTTAACCGCCTGCGTCTCAAATTCAAACTGGCGGATCGGGCCCCGCTCGACCCGGCGGCGTGCTGTTCCCAGCGCAAATCAAGAGATAGCATTAACAAGTCCTTAATTGGCGAGACCTACAGTCGACGGCACCGCCGGCGCCATGCCGGCATGACCGCCGAACCGGAAGAAATACCGCCAATGGCGCGAAAGGCTGCCGCTGGATTTGTGTCGCGAGCCCGCGCTTCGGCGCGAGGCTTGGCGCGCCATGTCCGCAAGGCTTCTTTGCTGGCGGCCTGTGTCCTGATTGGCCTCGGTGCGCCGGTCCGGGCGGCCGATCCGATCAGGGGCGAGGCGACGTTTTCAGCCGGTGGCGGCTTTGCCCGTCTCGTCATCAAGCTCGGCGAGGACGTTCCCTCCGAGGTGACCACCGCAGGCTCCATCCTCATCATCCGCTTCGACCGGCCCGTCGATGTTCCCGTCGACCGCGTGCCGGAAGGCGCGCCCGATTACGTCAACTCCGCCCGCCGCGACCCTGACGGCGGCGCCATTCGCCTGTCGCTGGCGCGGCGCGTCACCGTCAACACCATGAACGCCGGCGAGCGCACCTTCGTCGACCTGCTGCCCGAGGGCTGGAAGGGGCCGCCGCCGAGCCTGCCCATGGACGTGGTCAAGGAACTCGCGGAGCGGGCACGCGCGGCCGAGCGTGCGCTGCGCGCCCAGCGCGCGGCTGCGGAGGCCAAGAAGCGTCCGCAGATCCGCGTCCGTGCCTCGGTGCAGCCGACTTTCGTGCGCTTCGTGTTCGAGATGCCCGACGGGGTCGGCGTCTCCTCCGTGCTCAACGAGCAGAAGCTCACGCTCGTCTTTAACGCCAATCTCAATTTCGACCTGGCGGACGCAGTGGTCGCCGCGCCGCCGAACGTCGCCTCGATCAAGCAGAAATCCGATATCGACCAGACCAATGTCGAGATCGCGCTGATCGGCGATTCCGACGTGCATTCGTTCCGCGACGAGAAGAACTATGTCGTCGACGTCTCCTTCCAGCCCGACAAGAGCAAGTCGGCTGCGACGCCCGAGGCGACGATCGCGCAGATGAAGCCGGCCGGTCACGGGCCGGCAGCTAGCCCTGCGCCCGCGCCCGAAAAGCCCGCCGCCGAGAAAAAGGACGCCCACCGCGAGATCGCGCCGCCGACCTCCGAGACGATCGCGCGCGAGGCGAAGATCGACGTCAAGCCGGAGGTGAAGGTGGAAGCGCCCGCCGCGCTGCCGCCCGCCGAAGCGCCGAAACCGGCAGCCCCTCCCGCGGCAGAAGCGGCGCAGGCTCCTGAGGGGCCCAAGGAGGCTGCGAAGCCGGCGCCGCCTGCGCCGGCGGCTGCGCCTGTCGAAGCGCCCAAGGAGATCGCGAAGGAACCGGCCAAGGATGCCGCCACGGATGTCGCCAAGGCCGCGCCGGCGCCGGTCGCGCCCGCGATTGCCGGCGTCGATGCACGCCGCGACAGCGACGGCCTGCGCGTGACGTTCCCGCTTCAGGTCGCAACGCCGGCGGCAGCGTTCCGCCGCGGCGACACCGTGTGGCTGGTGTTCGACACGCCGAAGCCCGTCGATGTCGAGGCGATCCGCACCAAGGGCGGCGCGATGATCGGCGAGGTCGGCCGCATCCCGCTCGACAAGGGGCAGGCGGTACGCATCCGTCTCACCCGTCCGCTGGTATATTCGCTGACGAGCGAGGAGGTCGGCAAGGAGACCAACTGGATGTTGACGCTCGCCGACAAGATCCAGGCGACGCCGCTGCCGCTGATGATGTCGCGCAACATCACCGATCCCGCGCTCGCCAACATCGCGATCCCGTTCGCCAATCCGGGCCAGCTGCACAAGCTCACCGATCCCGACGCCGGCGACACGCTCTATGTCGTCACCGGGCAGCGGCCGGTGCGCGGCTTCATCAAGCGGCAGGACCTCGTCGATCTCTCGCTGCTGGAATCCGCGCACGGCATCGCGATCCGGCCGAACTCCGACGAGATCGGCGTCGAGGTCGGCACCGACAAGGTGATACTCGGCAAGAAGGGTGGCTTGACGCTGTCGCCGGTCGACATCTCGGCCGAGCGGGCGCCGACCGCGGTGCGCCCGATCTTCAGTCCCGAAGGCTGGCGCAAGGGTCAGTCGGAAAACTTCATGACGCGCCAGAGCGAGCTGATGACGGCGATCTCGGCGGTCGAGCCGGCGCTGCGTTCGCTGCCGCGGCTCGATCTTGCGCAATTCTACATGTCGCGCGCCATGTATCACGAGGCCAAGGCCGTGACCGACGTGATGCTGAGCGATCCCCTCAACAAGGAGGAGAGCGGTGCGCTGATCATGCATGCGATCGCCAGCATCCTGATCGGCCGGACCGCGCAGGGCCTGAAGGATCTCGCCAATCCTGCGATCGGCAACAGCCACGATTCCCAGCTCTGGAAGGCGCTCGCCTATGCGCGCCAGGGCAAATGGGCCGATGCGCGCGAGAAGTTCAAGAACGTCGAATTCGCCATCGCCTCGCTGCCGCTCGACATCCAGCGCATCGTGACGATGGACGCGATGCGCGCATCCCTCGAGGTGAAGGACTATGCCGGCGCCTCCAAGCGCCGCAGCGAGCTCGAGGTGGTCGGTGTCCCGCCCGAGGCCGCGCCGGGCTTCGCCGTGCTGCGCGGCCGGCTCGCCGAGGCGCTCGGCCACGACAAGGATGCGCTCGACGATTACAAGTTCGCGGTCGCCTCGAACGACCGTCCGGCTGCGGCTGAGGCCAAGCAGCTCGAGGTCGCGCTGCGCCAGAAGCGCGACGAGATCGGCAAGGAAGAGGCGCTGCGCGAGCTCGAGACGCTGTCGATGACCTGGCGCGGCGACGCGATCGAGGTCAAGACGCTGCAGATGCTCTCGCGCCTCTATGCCGAGAACGGACGCTACCGCGATGCGCTCACCGCCGCGCGCACCGCGACCAGGCTCCAGCCGAACGCGGAAGCCTCGCGTCAGGCGCAGGATCTTGCCTCCGAGCTGTTCACGCAGATCTTCCTCGGGCCGAAGGGCGACGAGCTGCCGCCGGTCGAGGCGCTCGGGATGTTCTACGAATTCCGCGAGCAGACGCCGATCGGCCGCCGCGGCGACGAGCTGATCCGCCGGCTCGCCGACCGTCTTGCCGCGATCGATCTGCTCGACCAGGCCGCCGAGCTCCTGCAATACCAGGTCGATCATCGCCTCGAAGGCGCCGCACGCGCCCAGGTCGCCGCGCGCCTTGCCATGATCTATCTCGCCAACCGCAAGCCCGACATGGCGATCACCGCGCTGCGCGCGAGCCGCATCAGCGATCTCTCCGGGGAGCTCCGGCAGCAGCGCCTGCTGCTGGAGGCGCGCGCGCAGAGCGACGTCGGCCGTCACGATCTCGCGCTCGACATCGTCTCCAACGTCGCCGGGCGGGAGGTGCTCCGCCTGCGCTCCGACATCTTCTGGGCGGCGCGGCGCTGGCGCGAGTCCGCCGAACAGATCGAGCTCTATTACGGTGACCGCTTCCGCGACTTCAAGCCGCTCAATGCGGTCGAGAAGAGCGACATCATCCGCGCCGCCGTCGGCTACGCACTCGCCGACGACTCGATCGGCCTGTCGCGCTTCCGCGAGAAATACGCCCCGCTGATGAGCGAGAGCGCTGACCGTCTCGCCTTCGACATTGCGAGCAAGCCGGCCGCAGCCTCCAGCGCCGAATTCGCCGAGATCGCCAAGCTCGCCGCCAGCGTCGACACGCTCGACGGTTTCCTGCGCGAGATGAAGCAGCGCTTCCCCGACGCCACGGCGCGCGCACCCGGCGCTCCGCAGGCCAAGGACACGAGCGACCACACCGGCTCGCTGCCCACGATCCCGGTTGTCCGGCAGATCAAGATGACGCGGTAGAGCTCGCTACCGCCCGAGGCGCGGCCCGCGACGGTTCCACGATCTCGTCATTGCGAGCGTAGCGAAGCAATCCAGCGTCGTTCCGCCGAGGCAGTCTGGATTGCTTCGTCGCAAGGGCTCCTCGCAATGACGGGGAGGGAGCGGAGGCGATCGCTGAGGGCGGAGGGGATGCAGGCATCGCCCGAAGGCCGCCTCACCCCCCGTAACTCTGCACCAAGCTCCCCGCCACCAGCGACCAGCCGTCGACCAGCACGAAGAAGATCAGCTTGAACGGCAGCGAGATCGTCGCCGGCGGCAGCATCATCATGCCCATCGACATCAGCACCGAGGCGACGACGAGGTCGATGATCAGGAAGGGCAGGAACAACAGGAAGCCGATCTCGAAGGCGCGCTTCAGCTCGGAGATCATGAAGGCGGGGACGAGAATGCGCAGTGCGAGATCGTCCGGCGTGGCGGGCGGTGCCTCGCCGGAGAGATCCAGGAACAGTTTCAGGTCCTTCTCGCGCACGTTCTTCTGCATGAAGCCGCGGAGGGGCACGGAGGCGCGCTGGAGCGCATCCTCGACGCCGATCTGGTTGGCGACGAGCGGGCGGATGCCCTCGTCATAGGATTTCTGCAGGACAGGTCCCATCACGAAGAAGGTGAGGAACATCGCGAGCGCGATGATCACCGAGTTCGGCGGGGCGGTCGCGGTGCCCATCGCGGTGCGCAGCAGCGACAGCACCACCACGATGCGCGTGAACGACGTCATCATGATCAGGATCGACGGCGCGATCGAGAGCACCGTGAGCAGTGCGATCAGCTGGATCGCGCGCTCGGTGACGCCGCCGCCGCCCGCGCCGCCGCCGAGATTGATGCTGATGTCCTGGGCATGCGCGAGGCTCGCGAGCGAAGCCGCGCCGACCAGGACAGAAAGAAAAAGAACTCTACGCGGGAGGGCCGGCAACCTCACGAAGACGGCTTCGGACGGCCGAGCAGGGAGGCCATCTCGTCTTCGAGATTTTCAAAGCTGGTCTTTTCCGCGGCCGGCTTCGCCGGCGGGGCGGGCGGCGCCGGCGGCTCGCTGCGAGCGGCGCGCGCCGGAGCGGGCGGCGGCTCGGGCGCAACCGGGGGCGCGACCGTTTCCCCCGCCGGGCGGCGCAGGGCAGCCTCCAGGCGCTGCGCCATTTCGGCGAGATTCTGCTCGGCGCTCGAGGGCGCGGCAGCAGGCGCCGGCGGCGGAACGGGCGGAGCCTGCGGCACGGGCGGAGGAGGCGGTGGTGCGGCGGGGCGCTCGGCCCGCACCGGCGGCATCTTCATCGGCTCACTGCCGCGCGGCGGACGCGGCATCAGCGGCGGCTCGCCGCGGGCGATGCGCGGCGGCAGCGGCTCGGGCCGCGGTTCGCGCTCGGGACGTGGCGCGACCGGCTCCGGCGTGAAGCCGCCCAGGGCCGGCTCGCTGCGGCGTTCCGCCAGGGCAGGCGCAGGCCGGCGCACTTCGTCGGCGAAGGAGGGGCGCGCGGGCCGCGGCGGCGGTTCGGGCATTTGCGGCTCGGGATGATCGAGCAGCTCGGGCCGCGGCGCGTCGTCGGCCCAGCCGCCGGCATCGGGCATGGGGGCAAGGCGCGGCGGTTCGGCGGCATTCGGCCGTTGCGGGATCTGGTCGCGGCTGGGCGCGGCGCGAACGATGTTGGGCTCGACGACGATGTCGGTCGGGCCGCCGATCATCAGCAGATGCTCGACATTGTCGCGCCGGACCAGCACCAGCCGGCGCCGGCCGTCGACCGCGGCGGCGTCGATCACGGCGAGGCGGGGCATCCGGCCGCGCTGGGTGTTGGCGCCGATGCGGCTACCGGCGAATCGGCGAACCAGCCACGCAGCGACGCCGATCAACGCCAGTACGACGATGAACGCGACGATGAAGGTGATAGGGCTGCCTTGCATACTTGTCCCCGACAAATGGCGCTTTTCTCGTGCCCATGGTCAGTTGAGCCGACCACCGGCGGACGATGCCCCAAAACTGCGATTTCTTAACGTTCCACGGCAAGTTTTGCCGTCCCCAACTCTTAATAACCCATGAATCGCCCGATCCAAAACGACTTCTTGCCCTGTGCACGCGCCGCCAAACGGTTGGGTTAATGCCACTTTTCGCGGGGGCGAATCGCGCCGGCGCGAGAATCAGCTTCGGCTGGGAGACATGCTTTGCGAGCGGTCCTTAACCAGCTGTTAACCATACAGGCGGCAAATTCTGCCTAGCGGCGGTCCCTGGGGTCCGTCCGGGGCGGAGGGAGCCGCGACGATGTCCATCAACGACCTTCCGGTGCTGTCGGCGCTTCGCACCAAGATGCAGTGGCACCAGGAGCGCCAGCGCGTCCTGTCCGAGAACGTCTCCAATTCCGACACGCCGAAATTCCGGCCGCGCGACCTGGTCGAGCCCAAGCTCGACAAGACCGGCGCCGTCACGGGGTCCATGGGGCCTTTGGCCATGACCCGGACCAGCGCCTCGCACATGACGCCGTCGGGCGCGCCTTCCGCCTTCGACCAGAACAAGAATGCCGGTTTCGAGACCCGCCCTGCTGGCAATGCCGTCAATCTGGAGGAGGAGATGATGAAAGCCGCCAGCAACCAGATGGATTACGCCGCGGCGACCTCGCTCTATTCGAAGAGCCTGCGCCTGCTCAAGACCGCGATCGGCAAGGGTTAGGCCTAAAGGAGGCGGATCATGGCAAATGACAGCAGCGACTTCGCCCGCTCCATGGCGATCGCGACCTCGGGCCTGCGCGCGCAGGCCGGGCGCATGCGGGTGATCTCGGAGAACATCGCGAATGCGGATTCGACGGCGCAGACCGCCGGCGGCGATCCCTACCGGCGCAAGGTGCCGACCTTCTCCTCCGCGCTCGACCGCACGCTCGACGCGCAGGTCGTCACCCTCGGCAGGATCAAGCCCGACCAGTCCGCCTTCCGCGTCAGATACGAGCCGAACAATCCGGCTGCGGATGCGAGCGGCAACGTCAAATATCCCAACGTGAACTCGGTGGTCGAGATGACCGACATGCGCGACGCGCAGCGGTCCTACGAGGCCAATCTCAACATCATCAGTGCGACGCGCCGGATGATCCAGCGCACGCTCGACATCCTCAAGAGCTGAACAGGACATTTGAGCCATGGCATCACCGACAATCGCCGCCAACGCCTACGCCAATCTCGCCCGCGTGCTGGAGAACAGCGGCGCCGGCAAGGGCAGCGAACCCAACGGGCAATCCTTCGCCGCGCTGCTGAAGGACGCCGTCGGCAGCGTCATGGAATCCGGCCGCAAGTCCGACGCGCAGACGGTGGCAATGGCCGCCGGCAAGGCCAACGTGATGGACGTGGTCACGGCGGTCGCCGACACCGACGTCGCGGTGTCCACGCTGGTCTCGGTCCGCGACCGCGTCATCGCGGCGTATGAAGACATCATGAAGATGCCGATCTGATTTTTTGCGCTGGCGCTCGTCCCAGGCGTCATTGCGAGCGCAGCGAAGCAATCCAGAATCTCTCCGCGGCGGCAGCCTGGATTGCTTCGCTTCGCTCGCAATGACGGGGGAGGGTCTTCGCATCGCTCGGAGCAGCGGTGGGAAGGTGGAAATGAACAAGGAAAGTTTGAAATGACCGGACCCGAGACCCTCGACGTCGCGCGTGATGCGATCTGGACCATCGTGATCGTGTCGTCGCCGCTGATGGTGGTCGGCCTCGTGGTCGGCGTCATCGTGTCGCTGTTCCAGGCCCTGACGCAGATCCAGGAGCAGACGCTGATCTACGTGCCGAAGATCCTGGCTATCTTCGCTACGATGCTGTTGGCGCTGCCATTCATGGCCGACTCGCTCCACGCCCACATGCTGCGGATCTCGTCGCGAATCATCGGCGGCTGAGGCACAATGCGTGAACTATGCGCATCGACGTCTCGCTGCTGCCGGCGCTCGCCGCTTCCTTCATGCTCGCCTTCGCCCGGGTCGGCGCGATGGTGATGCTGCTGCCGGGGCTCGGCGAGACCAACATTCCGACACGGATCAAGCTGTCGATCGCGTTGCTGCTCACGCTGATCATCCTGCCGCTGCATCGCAATGCCTACCAGGTCGACATGGGCTCGCTGGCGCCGCTGCTGGTCTTGATGCTGCATGAGATCGCGATCGGCATCGTCTTGGGCGCGACCGCGCGCGTGACGTTGTCGGCGCTCCAGGTCGCGGGATCCGTGATCGCGCAGCAGATGGGGCTCGGCTTCGTCACCTCGGTCGATCCGACGCAGGGACAGCAGGGCGTGCTGGTCGGCAACTTCCTGACCATGCTGGGCGTGACGCTGCTGTTCGCCACCGACAGCCACCATCTGGTGATCGCGGCGCTGAACGACAGCTACACGATCTTCTCGCCGGGCGAGACCGTGTCGAGCGGCGACATCGCTTCGCTCGCAACGCGCGCCTTCGCCGCCGCGTTCCGCCTCGGCCTGCAGCTCTCCGGGCCGTTCCTGGTGTTCGGCCTCGTCTTCAACATCGGGCTGGGCGTGCTGGCGCGGCTGATGCCGCAGATGCAGGTCTATTTCGTCGGCGTGCCGCTGTCGATCTTCGCGGGCTTCCTGGTGCTCGCCGTGGTGCTCACCGCGATGATGGGCACCTATCTCGACTACTTCATCGGTGTCATGCACCAGATGATGCCGCTCAAGTAGGTGATCGATGGCGGAAGACAACGATCCCGAAAGTCAAACAGAAGACCCGACGCAAAAGCGCCTCGACGATGCGCTTCAACGCGGCGACGTCGCCAAGAGCCAGGAGATCAACACCTGGTTCATGATGGCGGGCGGCACGCTCGTGGTCTCGACCTTCTCCGGCTCGGTCGGCAGCGGGCTGCTGACGCCGATGCGGGGCCTGCTCGCCAATTCCTGGATGATCAAGACCGACGGCAAGGCCCTGCTCGCGCTGATGCAGCAGATCGAATTTGCCATTCTCGCGGCGATCGGCGTGCCTCTGCTGATGCTGATGCTGGCGGCGATTGCCGGCAACATGCTGCAGCACCGCCTGGTCTGGTCGGCCGAATCCCTCACACCAAAATTCAGCAAGATCTCGCCCGGCGCCGGCTTCAAGCGCATCTTCGGCAAGCAGGCGGCCGCCAATTTTCTCAAAGGCATCGGCAAGCTGGTCGCTCTCAGCGTGGTCATGACCATGATCCTGTGGCCGGAGCGGCATCGCATGGAGGCGATGGTCAGGCTCGATCCGGCCGCCATGCTCGGCGCCAGCACCAGCATGACGATTCATCTGCTTGGCGCGGTGGTCGCCGCACTCGCGATCGTCGCAATTGCCGACTATTTCTTCCAGTATCGCAGCTGGTTCCAGCGGCAGAAGATGTCGCTCCAGGAGATCAAGGAAGAGTTCAAGCAGTCCGAAGGCGACCCGCACATCAAGGGCAAGATCAGGCAGCTGCGGCAGCAGCGCGCCAAGAAGCGCATGATGGCGGCGGTTCCCAAGGCCTCCGTGATCATCACCAACCCGACCCACTATTCGGTGGCGCTGTCCTACGAGCGCGGCATGACCGCGCCGATCTGCGTCGCCAAGGGCGTCGACAACCTCGCCTTCAAGATCCGGGAGGTCGCCCGCGAGCACGACATCCCGATCGTGGAGAACGTGCCGCTGGCCCGCGCGCTCTACGCCACGGTCGACATCGACCAGGAAATCCCGACCGAGCATTACCATGCGGTCGCCGAGGTCATCGGCTACGTCATGCGCCTGAAGCAGGGATTTGGCGCCGGACGGGGATAAGATGCCCGAAAAGTACCGGAAATGGCCGTAATCTGGGAATCAGCGTACCTTTCGCCGCTGCTGCCCTTGCACCTCAGGGTCCGATTCAGGCAGGGAGGACCCCATGCGCCCCGTGGCGCGTTGATTCTCTGCCGACAGGCCGCGCCAGCTTGAGATGACCGCCGAGACCGACCACGACCTCACACGCGAGCCCGTTGCGGCGCACGAGCCGTCGCCGCGCTCGGGCAGCATTGCGCTGGTGCTGCTGGTGGCCGCCGGCCTCGTCGCCGTGGCCGTCGGGCTGATGACGCTCGGGCGCGCGCAGGCGCAGCCCTATATCCTCGGCATCCTCGCCGTGCTGGCGATGGTCGGCCTGTTCAACCTATTCGCCTTCGCCGCCGGCATCATCCGCTTCGCCGACCGCAATCTCGACGATCCCATCATCGGCCGCATCTCCGATCACGCCTTCGACGGCCTTGCCGTCACCGACGCGCGCGGACACGTGGTCTATTCCAATGCCGCCTATCTGACGCTGACCGGCGCCAGCGGCCCGCAGGACGTGCGCCCCGTCGAGCGCGTCTTCATCGGCAACCCCGACGTCTCGGAAGCCGTGTTCCGGCTGCTCAAGGCCGCCCGCGAGGGCAAGCGGCAGCAGGAGGAGGTGCGCATCTCCGGCCATGACGGCAGCCAGGGCCGCTGGCTGCGCATGCGCGTGCGCCCGCTCGGAACCGGCAAGCGCGAGGCGAAATACGCGGTGTGGTCGATCGCCGACATCACGCGCGACCGCGAGCGCCAGGAAGACGTGTTCCAGGAGCTCCAGCACGCGATCGAATATCTCGATCACGCGCCGTGCGGCTTCTTCTCGGTCAATCCTGCCGGCGAGCTCGCCTATGTCAACGCGACGCTGGCGAACTGGCTCGACTACGACCTCGCCGAGATCGGCTCGGGCGGGCTGAAGCTCACCGACATCGTCTCCGGCGACGGGGCTTCGCTGCTCACCTCGATCGTGGCGGTGCCCGGCGAGGTGAAGACCGAGGTCTTCGACATCGACCTGCGCATGCGCACCGGCAAGACCATGCCGGTGCGGCTCTATCACAAGCTCGCCTTCGGCGCGGACGGCGCGCCGGGCCCCTCGCGCACGCTCGTGATCAGCCGTGCCCGCGACGAGCGCAGCGACCCTGATCGCGCCGCCGAAGTGCGGTTCATGCGCTTCTTCGACCACACGCCGATGGCGATCGCGACCGTCGACCGCGCCGGCAACGTGGTGCGCGCCAATGCGCGCTACGCCAAGCTCAGTCAGGCGCTGGGGCTGGACACCTCCTCCAAGTCGATCTTCCGCGCGGTCAATTCGCGCGACCGGCACCTCCTGATCGCGGCCATCAACCAGGCCGCCGAAGGCAAGGCCGACATCGCGCCGGTCGAGGTGGCGCTGGAAGGGGCCAAGGAGCGCTGGGGCCAATTCTTCGTGACGCCGGTCGATTCGGCCGAGACCGAGGCGGAAGCCGCCATCGTGCACATGCTCGAGACCACCGAGCGGCGCGCGCTGGAGAACCAGATCAACCAGTCGCAGAAGATGGAGACGGTGGGCCAGCTCGCCGGCGGCATCGCCCACGACTTCAACAACGTGCTGTCCGCCATCATGATGGCGAACGACTTCCTGCTGAACGCGCACAAGCCGACCGACCCGTCGTTCCAGGACATCATGCAGATCAAGCAGAACGCAACGCGCGCCGCCACCCTGGTGCGGCAGCTGCTGGCGTTCTCGCGGCGGCAGACGCTGCGGCCGCAGGTGCTCGATCTCGGCGACGCTTTGAGCGATCTCACCATGCTGCTGCGGCGGCTGATCGGCGAGAAGGTCAAGCTCGACCTCGTCCACGGGCGCGACCTCTGGCCGGTGAAGGTCGACGTCTCCCAGTTCGAGCAAGTGATCGTCAATCTCGCGGTGAACGCGCGCGACGCCATGCCCGACGGCGGCAAGCTGATCATCCGCACCGCCAACGTCAACACCGAGGACGCGGGCAAGCTCGCCTACAAGGGCATGCCCGCTGCGGATTATGTTCGGATCGAGGTCGCCGACACCGGCACCGGCATCCCCGCCGACATCCGCGACAAGATTTTTGAGCCGTTCTTCTCGACGAAAGAGGTCGGCAAGGGCACTGGCCTCGGGCTCTCCACCGTCTACGGCATCGTCAAGCAGACCGGCGGCTTCATCTACGTCGATTCCGAGCCGGGGCAGGGCACCTCGTTCCACATCTTCCTGCCGCGCCACCACGCCGAGGCCGAGGTGCAGGTCGAGCAGCCAGCTGTGGCCAGCGCGACGGGCGGCGCCGCCAAGGAACCCGCGCCCGCCGCGGCGGCAGAGGCGAAGCCGCGCACCGACCTCACCGGGCAGGGCACCATCCTGCTGGTCGAGGACGAGGAGGGCCTGCGCGCGCTCAATGCCCGCGGCCTGCGCTCACGCGGCTACACCGTGGTCGAGGCCGAGAACGGCGTCGAGGCCATGGAGGTGCTGGACGAGCAGAGCGGCGCGATCGATCTCGTCGTCTCCGACGTCGTCATGCCGGAGATGGACGGCCCGACGCTGCTCAAGGCCATGCGCGAGAAGAATCCCGACATCAAGTTCATCTTTGTCTCCGGCTATGCCGAGGATGCCTTCGAGAAGAGCCTGCCTGAAGGGCAGCAGTTCGACTTCCTGCCGAAACCCTTCACGCTCAGCCAGCTGGTGGCGGCGGTGAAGGAGACGATGACGAAGCAGGGGTGAGGGGCGAGCGGCGCTGCGCCGTTCCCGCATTCTCCGTCATTGCGAGCGAAGCGAAGCAATCCAGACTGCGTGCGTGGAACCATCCTAGATTGCTTCGTCGCAAGGGCTCCTCGCAATGACGGTGGATAGAGTTGCGCTTCGCAACGGACGCGGGAAAAAGCTGAAATCCCGGCCCCAAGCCCACCGGTAACTGGCGACCGCGGTTCCCCGCGTACCTCGGCCAAACCCCCGCCAAATATGGGCTTTTGCCACATCCCCGCGACTGAGGGCCGCAGCCATGGGTTCCGAAACCGGCTTCACTTTTCGGGAAGTCTGACCATCTTAGGGGCACGTCCCCATGCCGGGGATTTGGGAAACGCACATGACTTTCTCGCAACGATCCCGCACTCTCTTCAAGACGATCGCCGTCGTGCTGGCGCTTGCGCTGCCGACCGCGCTGGCGATCTCGTCCGCCGACGCGCGCGTCGGCGGCGGCATGTCGTCGGGTTCGCGCGGCTCGCGCACCTATTCGGCTCCGCCGTCGACCACGACCGCGCCGGGCTCCACCTCGCAGTTCAACCGGACCTACACCCAGCCGGGTGCGGGCATGAACTCGGCTGCTTCCGCGCCCGCGCGCGGCGGCCTGTTCGGCCGCGCCGGCGGCTTCATGGGCGGCCTCGCGGCCGGCTTCCTCGGCGCCGGCCTGCTCGGCATGCTGTTCGGTGGCGGCCTGTTCGGCGGCCTCGGCGGCCTGTCCTCGATCCTCGGCCTGATCATCCAGATCGCGCTGGTGGTCCTCGTGGTGCGGCTGGCAATGTCCTGGTGGCAGCGCCGTCACGCCCCGCGGGCGGCTTACGCCAATGCTGATTCCGGCGCAGGTCCCGGACCGCAGACGAACTATCGCAGCGGCCTTGGTGGTGGTCTTGGCGGCGGCCTCGGCGGCTTCGGCTTCGGCGCCAACAATGCGCCGCTCGAGATCAAGCCGGATGACTACGAGGCGTTCGAGCGGCTGCTCGGCGAGGTTCAGGCCGCCTGGTCGAACGAGGACGTGGCCAAGCTGCACACCCTCGCGACGCCGGAAATGGTCTCCTATTTCGAGCAGGACCTTGCCCAGAACCGCACCCGCAACGTGATCAACAAGGTCACGAACGTGAAGCTGTTGCAGGGCGACCTCGCGGAAGCCTGGCGCGAAGGCGAGACCGACTACGCCACGGTGGCGCTGCGCTTCGCGCTCACCGACAAGACGGTGGATCGCAACACCGGCGCAATCGTCGCCGGCAGCGAGCAGCCGGGCGAGGCGACCGAGATCTGGACCTTCGCCCGCCGGCCGAGCACCGGCTGGGAATTGTCGGCGATCCAGCAGACCAACTGATCGCGGATGAGATGAGGAACCAGGGCGTCGTGCTTCGGCACGGCGCCCTTTTCTTTTGGGCCTCTCGCAGCACGGCATCGGAATAAGCGGGGGCGCCTCGGGTTGAAGTCAGGCGGCGAACAAAAACAACTTTGGGAGGACAGGATGATCCGTATCGACAAATCCATGACGATTTCCAGTGTTGCGCTGGCCATGGTCTTGCTTGCTGCCCCATCGGCGCGGGCGCAGTCGGCCGACATGACCTTCTTCGTGACCTCCAACGGGCCCGGCAAGGGCGCCGATCTCGGCGGTCTCGAGGGCGCCGATGCGCAATGCCAGAAGCTTGCTCAGACCGCGGGCGCCGGCGCCAAGACCTGGCGCGCCTATCTCTCGACGCAGGCCGCCGACGGCAAGCCGGCCGTCAACGCCAAGGATCGCATCGGCAAGGGTCCGTGGCAGAACGCCAAGGGCACGGTGATTGCCAAGGACGTCGCCGAGCTGCACGGCGCGACCAACAATCTCACCAAGCAGACCGCGCTCAGCGAAAAGGGTGAGGTCATCAATGGTTCCGGCGACCAGCCGAACCGGCACGACATCCTCACGGGATCGCAACCGGACGGCACCGCGTTTGCCGGGCCCGACGATCGCACCTGCAAGAATTGGACATCGAGCACGCAAGGCGCCGCAATGGTCGGCCATTTCGATCGCCGTGGTCTGCGCGACGACGAGCCCTCGAAGTCGTGGAACAGCTCTCACCCCTCGCGCGGTCCCGACGGCGGCTGCTCGCAGGCCGATCTGAAGAGCACCGGCGGCGACGGGCTGCTGTACTGCTTCGCGGCGAATTGAGTTTTGGGCGCGAAGCTCTTTCCACCTGTCATTGCGAGGAGCCCTTGCGACGAAGCAATCCAGACTCTCTCCGCAGAGGCATTTCTGGATTGCTTCGCTACGCTCGCAATGACGGCGTATGTGGCGCGGCCGTTCTGTCCAACCTGAGGGAACCTTGAGCCGCATGCTACATTGGTCCGATCGCCTCCACGCTCACGGACCTCTCCCATGACATACGAGCTCTACTACTGGCCCGAGATCCAGGGCCGCGGCGAATATGTGCGGCTGGCGCTGGAGGAGGCGGGCGCCGCTTACGTCGACGTCGCGCGCGGTCCGCGCGGAACGGCTGCGATGATGAAGATGATGGACGCAGAGAAGGGCACACCGCCCTTTGCACCGCCGTTCCTGAAAGCGGGCAAGCTCGTCATCGGCCAGACCGCCAACATCCTGCTCTATCTCGGTGCCCGTCATGGGCTCGCGCCGAAGACGGAAGCCGGCCGGCTCTGGGTGCACCAGCTTCAGCTCACGATCACGGACTTGGTCGTCGAGATCCACGACACCCATCATCCGCTCGGGCCTTCGCTCTATTATGAGGACCAGAAGGCGCCGGCGAAGAAGCGCACGGCCGATTTCTGGGACGAGCGGGTGCCGAAATATCTTGGCTATTTCGAGCAGCTTCTCGACGCAAACGGCGGCACCTATGTCACCGGTCGCCGCCCGACCTACGTCGACCTCTCGCTGTTCCAGATCGTCGAGGGACTGCGTTATGCCTTCCCCAAACGCATGAAGGCGTTCGAAGCCGATGTCCCGGGCCTCGTCGGCCTGCACGACCGCATCGCGGCGCGGCCCAATATCAAGGCGTATCTTGCAAGCAAGCGCCGCATTCCCTTCAACGAGCAAGGCATCTTCCGCCGCTATCGCGAGCTGGATCGATAGCCGGTTTCCTGCAGGACGTGAGGCGCGTTCACCAGACGCCCGGGATGAGGCGATAGCGCACCCGCGCCGCATAATCGGTATAGCCCGGCAGGCCCTCGCGCAGCGTGCGCTCCTCGATCGGGATGCGGACGGCGAACAGGGCGATGAAGAGCGGCATCATCGCAAGTCCCCACCACGACCCCAGCAGCAACGGCACGCCGGTGAAGAACAGGACCATGCCGCTGTACATGGGGTGGCGGACATAGGCGTAGGGACCGGTCGAGATCACGTGCTGCGCGCGCTCGGCTTGCAGCTTCACCACGGGCGCGGCGAACGAGTTCTCGCGGAAGACCCACATGGTGAACAGTGTTGAAACGAGGAACAGCCCGAGGCCGAGCACCTGCAACACGGTCGGCATGTCGGAGGATCGAACGCGGCGGTCGAGCCCCATCACGGCAAGCCAGGCCAGTATGGCGACGATGAAGAGGACCATGAACATCTTGTCGGCGGCGGGCTGATCCTTTTGCAGGACCGGCCGCAGACGTTCGGCGAGCAGCGCCGGATCGATCCGGTAGAGCCACCAGCCGCAGAGTGGGCCGAGGAGGGCGGAGATGGCGAGGAAGGCCCAGGCCGATGGCCAATGCAGCGTCCCGGCGCACGCGAACAGCAGCGCACCCATGCCGACGACGAACACTGTGTTCTGCAACAGCAGCCGTGCGATCATGCGCAGGTCCCGGGTGAATGGCGCACGATCCTGGTCCGGCTATCCGGCAAAGATGCGACCGGACACGCCAAAAGCCCGATCGACCGGATCGGGCGCTTTCGGCTTTGGCAAGCCCGATCAGGCGAGCTGGTCGATCCGCGTGCCCTGACCCGGCGGCAGCGGCGCCGGCGGCTGCGGCTTGAAGGTCGGATCCTCGTCCTTGACCTTGGTCTGATCGTCCTGCGGCTTGGTCGTGTCGTAGTTCGGAACCACGATCGCGATCGGCGGGGGCGCAACGGTGGAAACCTTCATCCGCAAATCCTCACACATGGAAACAAGCGAGCCTGCCCTGCGAGGAGCGAAATTTCCTTCAAGCCAATCGTTAAATTGCGAGGGAATTGGTGCGGTGGGGATGGGTCTTTTTGCTCTAGCGGACGTGACGGTCTGCGTGAAAATGACGAGGCCTCTCCCCGTCATTGCGAGGAGCCCTTGCGACGAAGCAATCCAGACTGTCTCCGCGGACAGATTTCTGGATTGCTTCGCTACGCTCGCAATGACGGAGTACGTGGTGAGCTGCGTCGCGCTATACCTGCACGGTCTTCGCAGTAGGAGCGAGGAGTATACCGCTTATTCGTCCTTGCCGCGCGTGATCGCGATGGACGCTTCCGTCTTGGTGCGGGTGCATTCCATGTTGAGCCGGCGGTAGCGCATGGTGACCTTGTCGCCGCGGAGCAGGCCCATCCGCTTCAGGCAGCGCGTCGCGCCCGTCGTGGTGTCGTCCTTGGTCACGGTGAAGACGATCGCCGCCATCGATCCGACCAGCGCATAGAACTCCGGCTTCGGATTGCGATCACCCTTGGCATAGAGCTCGATCGAATATTTGTCGCCGCGGCAGCCGACCGACAGCTCCTTGGCCGCGGGGTGCGTGAGATACACGACGTTGGCGGCGCGGAAATTCACCTTGAGACGGTCGACCTGGTTCGCCAGCTCCTTGGCGCTGTCGTCGCAGCGATCCGCGCGGGCGGGCGAGGTGAGAGCCACAAGGCCGGTGATGGCGGCGGCGACCAGGATCGCGCCGCGGACGTTCAGTTTCAATGTCATGATAAAAAGCCCCTTAGGGCGCGCATTCAAGCGTCGGCCGACGCGAATCGCAAGGGTGGGCAGAGGCATTTCCACGAGCTGCGCCAATGCCTTCCCGTGCCGGATCTGCCCCTCCCATGCGCACCGCTCCCTTTCTTTTCTGGCTAAAATGCGCTTAGAACGCTTCTATGCTGAGAGGCCCGCCAGGGCCCCAAAACCCCGAGATTTGCCCCATGAACGCTCCGACAGCCTTCCCCGACCAGTCCAAGCCCGTTCCGCCCTACAAGCACACCCCGCTGTTCCCGCTGGGCAAGGACGAGACGCCCTACAAGAAGATTTCGTCCGAGGGCGTCAGGGTCGAGAAGGTGCTTGGCAAGGACATGCTGGTGGTGTCGCGCGAGGCGCTGCGGGCGCTGTCGGAGGCGGCCTTTGGCGACATCAACCATTATCTGCGCCCCGGCCATCTGAAGCAGCTCCGCGCGATCCTGGAAGACAGTGAGGCCAGCCCGAACGACAAGTTCGTCGCGCTGGACTTCCTCAAGAACGCCAATATCGCGGCCGGCGGCGTGCTGCCGATGTGCCAGGACACCGGCACCGCGATCATCATGGGCAAGAAGGGCTGCAACGTCATCACCGACGGCGATGACGAGGCCGCGCTGTCCGAAGGCGCGCGCGATGCCTATCTGCGCCGCAATCTGCGCTACTCGCAGGTCGCGCCGCTCTCGATGTACGAGGAGAAGAACACCGCCAACAACATGCCGGCGCAGTGCGAGATCTACGCCGAGGGTGATGACGCCTACAAGTTCATGTTCATGGCCAAGGGTGGCGGCTCCGCCAACAAGAGCTTCCTGTTCCAGGCGACGCCGTCCGTGCTGACCAAAGACCGGCTGCTCGCGTTCCTGAAGGAGAAGATCCTGACGCTCGGCACCGCGGCGTGCCCACCCTATCACCTCGCCATCGTGATCGGCGGCACCTCGGCCGAGCTGTGCATGAAGACGGTGAAGCTCGCCTCGGCGCGCTATCTCGATGCATTGCCGACGCACGGCTCGCCTGACGGCAACGCCTTCCGCGACGTCGAGATGGAGAAGGAAATTCACAAGATGACGCAGTCGCTCGGCGTCGGTGCGCAGTTCGGCGGCAAGTATTTCTGCCACGACGTGCGCGTGATCCGCATGCCGCGTCACGGCGCTTCGCTCCCGATCGGGCTTGGCGTGTCCTGCTCGGCCGACCGCCAGGTGCTCGGCAAGATCAACAGGGACGGCATCTATCTCGAGGAGCTCGAGCACAACCCGGCGCAATATTTGCCGCAGGTCGAAGAGGCGCTCGGCGGCGAGGTCGTCAAGATCGACCTCAACCAGCCGATGAAGGACATCCTGGCGACGTTCTCGAAATATCCGATCAAGACGCGGGTCTCGATGACCGGCACCATGATCGTCGCGCGCGACAGCGCGCATGCCAAGCTGCGCGAGCGGCTGGAGAAGGGCGAGCCGCTGCCGGACTACTTCAAGAACCATCCGGTCTACTACGCCGGTCCCGCCAAGACGCCCGAGGGCTACGCCTCCGGCGCGTTCGGTCCGACCACCGCGGGCCGCATGGATTCTTTCGTCGACCAGTTCCAGGCCGCCGGCGGCTCGATGGTGATGGTGGCCAAGGGCAACCGCGCGCCGGCCGTGCGCGAGGCCTGCAAGAAGTATGGCGGCTTCTATCTCGGCTCGATCGGCGGCGCCGCGGCGAACCTCGCCGAGCACTGCATCAAGAAGGTCGAGGTGCTCGAATATCCCGAGCTCGGCATGGAAGCGATCTGGCGCATCGAGGTCGTCGACTTCCCGGCGTTCATCATCATCGACGACAAGGGCAACGACTTCTTCAAGGAGTTGAATCTGGGCTGAGGCGGCGTTCCCCGGATGCTGCGCAGCATGAAATGCTGCGCAGCTGATCCGGGGTCCATCGTGGAGCCTGGTCCCGGCTCTGCGTCGCATCACGTCGTGCTGCGCCGCGTCCGGGACGCGAGCGTGGCGCTTGCTCGCTCTATCTCGCTAACTGCAATTGGTGACCTGGTTCGAGCACAGCGCGCGCCACCAGCCGCGGACGCCGTCGTGGCTCTCGACCAGACCCCAGTAGCCGCTGCAGGCAAAAATGCGCTTCGGGCCGCCGTCGGTGTCGAGCGCACCGCCGAGCTCGCGCTGGGCCGGCATCCATTTGGCATCGATGAAGGGCGCCTGAAACAGCCCGCCCATGCGCGTGGCGCCATTGGCATAGGCTGCGCCGACCTTGTTCGAGGCGACCCAGCCGCGGCCGGCATAGGGCTTCGGCGCGCTGCGCGGATATCGCTTCTCGTCCTCGTAATCCTTGCCGGGCGGCCTCGCGCCTTCGATCAGGAACCAGCCGTCCCTGAAGCCGATGATGCGGAATTCGGTCAGCCAGCCGCCCTCGGGCGTGTTCTCGGCGCCGCCGAGCTTGAGCCGGTAGGGCGGCGGCAAGGTGCCGAGCACGCGCGCCTTGACGGACGGCTCGGCGCGCACGTTGAGGCCGCTGGAATCCTTGTCGATGGACCAGGCGCCGAGATCGCAGGGCTCGGTGCCAGCAGGGAGCGTCGCGCGCTTGGCGGCCAGCTCGGCGTGCAGCCTGGCGAAATCGCTGTCGTCGTTATCAGAATCCGGCTCGGTGCGCGGCCTCAGCTCGGCTGAAATTGCCCGCGTCGCATCAGCCGTCAGCGTGACGACCAGAGCCTGGCGCGCCGCAAAGGCGCTTGCCGGTGTCTTCGGATCGTTCGATGTCGCGGGGTAGAGCGCGAGATACCCGGTCGAGCCTTCGGTTCGATAAGCGGTGCCGGCAACATAGCCTGCCGGCACCAAAGCGAGCGCGCTTGCGCGCCACGCAGGTTCGCTGTCATTCGCGCGCGCTGCCTGTGTCGCGACACACAGGATTGTCGCCGCGATGAGACGAAGCATACGCATCGGCGCAGCTTGCGTTACGCCCGCGCGCCCGTGAAGGGGAAGCTGCCCATCGGGCCGATGCCCATCTCGCCGCTGATGCTGTCGCCGGAGACCGTGCCGGTGAATTCGAGCGTGAGCGGCATCGGCTTGTCGATCGAGACCTTCCAGGAGACGTTGTCGCCGGAGACGGTGCCGTCGAAGATCTCGGTGGTATTGCCTTCCGCGCCCTGCGTGCCCGTGAGCGTGTCGCCCGCAGCCTTCAGGCTCAGCGTCGCCTGCCGCTCGCCCATCGGCGTCGTCATGGTCAGATTCCAGTTGCCGTCTACGGCCATTCCCGTCTCCCGAACAAATCTCGGCGGTCCGCGACGATCCGCGGCCGTCCCGAGCTGAGCCTATAGCGCAACTCGCAGGTCCTGACTAACCCTGCAATATGGCAATCAGGCCCGGGCGGCGGCGCGCCGGCGGCTGGTGACGATGAGCCGCAGCACCACATACTGCACGGCGAAGGCCAGGATCTTGGCGCCGCCGGCGACCACCGTGATGTAGAACGCCCAAAGCTTCAGATCGCCGGTGGAGGCGACCACGATCATCCCGGCGCCGATCACGAACATCAGCGCCGCCCAGGCATAGCCCGCAGCCGTCACATATTCCGGAACGGTCTCGGTGACGATCGGCGGCATGTAGCGCAGCATCCAGCCGCGCTTGAGCATGATGAGGCCGATCGCGAAATGCGCGATCGAGGGTTTGGCCAGCATGAAGCGCGGATCGTGGGTTAGAAGCGTGATCGCGCCCAGCACGACGACGAGCGCGAGGCTCGCATAGGTCATGTAGTTGAGCGCCTGCCCCTTGAGGCGGGCGTAGATCACCTGCGCGATTGCAGCGGCGATCGCCACCGACGTCGCCAGGATCACGTTGTCGGTGATGAGGTAGACGGCCAGGAAGATGATGGCGGAGAGGAAGTCGGAGGCGAGGCGGGCGAATACGTCCTTCATCGTCGATCCTGTTCGGCGTACCGTACTTGATCTGGCGATACTCGGGATACCACTTTGTGAAGTAGATCGCACTGTTGCGGGCGGCAAAGGCCACCGCAAGGCTCGACCAGAGCGGCAGGCCGGGGACGTAGAGCAGCACGAGATTGGCCGCCGCCATCAACAGCGCGGCCGCGGTCCAGGCGCCGGTGATGATGTAATTGGCGCGGAGGAAGCCGGGCATCGCCGCGGTCTCGGCCGGCACCGCTTCAAGCGCATATTGCAGCGTGAAGGGATGGCGCAGCAGCATCGAGCCCAGCGCGATGATGAAGATTCCGACATCGACCGACAGCTTGACGCCGAGCGTGCCGAGCGCGGGGTCGATCAGCGCGAGGTAAAGGCCGATCGCGGCGAATACGAGCGCCGAGCCTGCGGCCAGGATCTTCACCGAGCGGCCGCGCGCGACATCGATCGCGACCGTGGCGAGGCAGATCGCCGACGCCGCAAACACGCTGAGCATTGCCGACGTCACCAGCATCAGGAAGGCGAAGGCGCCGTAGGGTGCGAGGATCAGGAAAATCGCCATGGGCCGCCTCGGTGGGTCTATCTTGACGATGTAAAGATCAATAATGCCCCGGCGATGCCGGGTCAAGCGAAATCTTTACAGTGTCAAAATGACGTAAGCGACCTCCAAGGCGTGAAGGGCAGCAACGGCTTGGTCCAATGCCTCCTCGGCCAATTCGGTCCAGGGCACGAGCGGCAGTGCGGCGGCGATCAGCAGACCGAGGCACAGCAGGATGCCGCCGTTGAAGACGGTGTGGCGGCTTCGCCGCAGCCGGATCAACTGGAACGCGAGCGCAGCGCTGGCGAGGAGGACAAGCGAGCATGCGGTGATCGAGGGCATGTGCATGGACAACTCCATTTTCGTCATCCTGGGTTCGCGCCAAGTGGCGCGCCCGCGGAATGACGAGAGCTACGCCGCGCCGACCCAATTGCCGTGGAAGCCATCTGGCACGCGATGGCCGAGCTGCACCAAGGCCGCGGGGCCGGCCTCGATATCGGTGGCATTGAACACGGCGAGATCGCTGCGGTTCTCCCGTGCGCGCCAGACCACCGCGAGCAGCCAGCCGTCGCCCTCGGCCGCATCCGTCGACCGTTCGACGAACACCGGCTCGGAGATGGTGTCGCCGGCCGGCAGCAGGTATTGGCCGAGCCGCCTGCCATTGCCATCGACATGGACGATGCCTGAGAGCGCGCCGAACATCGGCAGTTTCGGATTGGCGCAGGCGTACCAACCGTGACGGCTCTTCAGCCCGGCGCGGCGGTCGTCGATGCGCGGGAATTCGCCGGTGAGATCGTCCAAATAGGTCTGCTGGAAGCGGTCGGTATTGCCTGCGAGATCGAAGGTCCAGCGGCAATGGCGGGCGCGCGACTTCTCGGGATCGGTGGGCCGTCCGTCCGGATGCGGAAACAGCGGCGCCTCCTCGAACTGCATGACGTCGGCAACGATGCGTTCGCCGTCCTCCCACGCATTCATGACGTGGAAGACGTAGCAGGCCTCGGCGCGAAACCAGACGATGTCCTTGGCGGTGCCGCTGCGCTTCATCACGCCGACATAGGCGCCCTTGTCCGGCTCCCAGGCATAGGGCGGCTTTCCGCTCATCGCGCGCTCCATGCTGCCTGATATCGGCAGGATCGGAAACAGCACATGGTTCGCGGTGACGATGAAGTCGTGCACCATGCTGGCATAGGGCGCCTCGAACCGCTCGAAGCGCGTCGCCTTGCCTGTTGCGTCGATCGATCCGTAGGAGAGGGCAGGCGTCAGCGGCCCCGCGGCGTTGTAGCCGAAGAACACGAGTTCGCCGGTGACGGGATCGATCTTGGGATGCGCGGTGAAGCTGCCGGCGACGCGGCCCTGGTAATTGTGATAGCCGCGCGTCGCCAGCGTGCCCGGCTCGATCTCGGTCGGCAGATGCGCTTCTTCCAGCGCCAGCAGCTTGCCGGCATGGAAGATGATGTTGGTGTTGGCGACGCCGCCGTCGGTCAGGTTCGCCGGCGCATCCGGCAGCTTGCGGCCGAAGCCGCCGAACAGCGCGCGGCCGGCATCGTGCTCGGCGAGCCATTTCGGCGTGCGGACCCAGCGGTTGCGGTAGCTGGCGCGGCCGTTCTCGAGATGAAAGGCGTGCAGCATGCCGTCGCCGACGAACCAGTGCGCGCCGGGCGAATCGAACTGCGGATTGGGGCCGTTGCGGTAGAGCGTGCCGTTCAGCTCGCGCGGCAATTCGCCGATGATCTTCAGGAAGGGCGCGTCGGCCTCGAACGGAATCGGCGCGAGATTGTTGCGGCGCTCGGCCATGGCGTCGTGCTGCACGGCGAATCCTCCCCTATCTTTACATCGTAAAGATCGAATAGGCCCGATTGCAGCTTTCGTCAAGTGAAATCTTTACACTGTCAATATTGCGTCATATAGCTTGCAAATGGCCAAGACCGACACCAAGGGCGAAGCGGCGCGAAGCCCGCGTGCCCCGAGAAAAACGACATCGACCGCGGCATCGCGCACCTCGCGCCGCGCGACGAGCGCGAAAACCGAAACGCCGTATCATCACGGCGCGCTGCGCGAAGCGCTGCTCCAGGCCGCCGAACGGGTGCTGGAGCGCGACGGGCTTGCCGGCCTGACCTTGCGCGCGGTGGCGCGCGAGGCGGGCGTCTCGCATGCCGCACCCACCCATCATTTCGGCGATCTCACCGGTCTTCTCAGCGAGCTCGCGGCCGTCGGCTTCCGCCAGTTCAACGCGGCGATGGCGTCGTCCTGCGATGCCGCCACCACGCCGCTTGAGCGCGCGCTGGCGCGGCCGAAGGCCTATGTCGCCTATGCGCAGGCCCATCCCGGCATGTACGGCATCATGTTCCGCACCGAGCGGCTGGATTATTCCAGGCCCTCGCTGCACGAGGCGGCCGAAGCCTCCTTCGCCGGGCTCGCCAATGCCATCGGCGCGATGCGGCAGGAGCAGATCAGCGGCGATGCGCTGACCTTGAACCAGGCCGCCGCCATCGCGCGGGCCTGGTCGATGGTGCATGGCTTCACCACGCTGCTGCTGGACGGGCGGCTGAAGGACATCCTCGAGCGGCTGCCCGAGGGGACGACGGCCGAACGCCTGTTCGAGGCGATGCTGACCGCGCCCATCACCACGAAATTTCCCGTGTAGCGGCTTGTTTGGCGCTCTAGCGCCTGGTCGCGAGCTCGACGGCGCGGCCGGGCGTGCCGATGATCTTGACCTCGTCCTTGCCGCAAGCGAAGCCGCGGGCGAGATCGTCGGCGGCCTTGCGCGCGAGCTCGTTGGCGTTCGGGTTGGCGATCGCATCGACATAGGCGACGTGGCAGACCGGACCCGGCGGCAGCCGGGTCACCACCAGCATGGCCTTGGTGTTCGGCCGTCCCTGCTTGTCGGGATCGGAATTGTCGGCGATGTGCCAGCGCTGGATGATCGCAAACGGCTTTGCGCCGGCAGCGCGCCATTCGATGGTGGGCTCCGACGAATTGAACGGGGCGAACCAGACTTTGGCCGCCGGTTCCTCAGCTGCTGCCTTGCGGTTGCGCCCGACCGAGACGATCTCGCGAAGATCGTCCTCGGCGATCAGCACGATCAGGCCGTCTTTGCCCGGACAAACCCGCGTGCTGCTGCCGTCGAGCGCGCTGGGCTTGCCAACCTGTCGGCAATCTTTTGCTGCAGTCGAGGTGTAGCTGCTGCCCAGGGATTGTGCGTCAGCGCTGTTCAGGCCGATGCAGGTCATCAGGACGGCCAGGCCGATGCTGGTAAGGCGGTTCATATGCGGCTTCGATGCAGTGGGAACTCCGTACCATCAGACGTCTTGATTGTGGGCAAGGTTCAAACAGGGACGCGACAGACCTGACAGCAGCGCGGAATCGTTCTAGAAGAACTGCTTCGCCTCAAGCCGTGCGGCCTCGTTCGCGTTCTCATTCTCCAGATCATGCCAGCCACCTCGAACAAACCTTATCGCGTCGGCCGCTCCAAGACCGGGCTCGGCCTCTTCGCCACCAAGCCGATCAAGAAGGGTAGCCGGATCATCCGCTATTTCGGACCGATCCTGGACTCGCGGATTCCCGAGCAGGACGAGATCGAGAACAAATATCTGTTCGAGCTCAACGGGCGCTGGACCATCGACGGATCGGTGCGCAAGAACCTCGCGCGCTACATCAACCATTCCTGCCGCCCCAACGCCGAGTCTGACGTTCGGCCGCGCGAGCGCAAGGTCTATATCCGCGCCATCAGGAACATCGAGCCGGGCGACGAGATCAACTACGATTACGGCACCGACTATTTCAAAGCCTATCTGAAGCCGATCGGCTGCAAGTGCGATTCCTGCGAGAAGAAGCGCAAGAAGCTGCGCGCCGAGGCGAGGGTCGAGCGCGCCAAGGTGAAGGCGCGGGCCGAGCGCAAGGCGCAGAAGGCGGGCGCCAAAACCGCGTCCGTGAAAAAGAAGAAGCTGAACGGCAAGCACTTTGCCGGCAAGGTCGGCCGCGCCAAGGCGTAGCCTCGCATCGGCCGTCGCGCGCCCTTCTGCCGCGCGAGCTGACAGGCTTCGCGCACGGCCAAAGCCCTCCTCTCGGCTCGCCCTCAGCCCGAGAACGACGTTCTCGTCTCCTCTCCGCCATTGCGAGCGAAAGCGACTTGTCCGCCGAAGCCTTGGCGAAGGCGGAAGCAATCCAGAATCCTGCCGCGGGAAGGAGTCAGGATTGCGTCGCTCCTCGCGCAGGGCTATCGCATATGAGATGTGGCTATGGGCACCGACTGTCTCCACAACGTCATGGCCGGGCTTGTCCCGGCCATCCACGCCTTTCCACGCAGTACAAAGAACGTGGATGCCCGGGACAAGCCCGGGCATGACGACCTCTGCAAAATTCAAATGGGATTTCCCTGCTCGTCGTTGGCGGGCCTCCATCTCGACTGCTCTGCATGACCACCATTTCGCGCATAGGTAAGCGAAAACGACCGGGATAATCCCCCACTTTTAGTTGGAATTCCGCAGCACCGGCGATTTATGTATTGCCGTACCCGACCGTACCCATGAGACGACGATGCGAACCTTTGGCATCTTATATCGCGAGGTCTGCGCAGGAATTGGATGTTTGTTCCTGTCGATGACCATACTATGGCCGTCCGGGGCAATTGGCGGGGAAATGAGTTTGACGTGTGTCTATGAGATTATGACGTCCGCCCGAGAGGCCATGGTTCTTTGTGAAGGCACGCTCGATCGCAAGAGTGAGCATACTTATCAGGAATTCCGCGCGACCTTGAAAAGGTTCATCAACGAAAACGCAAAATTGGATAACCAAAAGATTGCCGCCGACTATGATCGAGTTCGGAGCCTGCGTGCACGAGAGGAAGTCGCGAAGGGCTTTTGTAAGCTGCCAGAGTACCTCGTTTTGAAGGGGATGTTGCAGGAACTCTTGCAGAGAGAAGCAACGTTCCGCGAACGGCTTGAAAGATCCGTGGATCCAACGGAGGGAGAGTGCCTCTAGCCTTTCTGACGATCCAGTTGGCGCCCACGCGATAACGATCTACCGACGAGGCGTCGGGCAAAACATCCAAAACCCGTCAACCCCTCACCGCGGTCACAGCGGTTTGGTCGATGGTCTGGGGTGCGCACACTAAGCCCCGGACGCTGAGGCCAAATCGTCCGCGGACGGAGAAGTCGTGTGGTCCTGACGCCCGGGGGTCTGTGCGTCAAGGCTTGCGGTGATGCGGCGGCCCAACCGGGTGCGCGCATCAGAGAAGCCGCGAGGCGACGGGGGCAATAGTGCAACGCTCCCCGAGGAGAGCACGAAGGACACCGTTAAAACCATCCGCGCAGGGAAGGCCGGGCGACCGGCAACACCTGTAGTCCACCCCGTGTGCATTTCCTTGTACACGGACTCGGGTGCCGCCGGCGCCCGGCCTTCCCTGCGCCCTCCGGCAATCGAAGGGCGCAAGCAACGAAGCAAAGCTCGGGCGAAATCCGCCGCGAGAACGCGAGGTCATGCATGCATCCGGGTACGATCCGATATGATGAAGCCTTCGCGTTCCCCGGTCTGCGCCGCGGAGCTGGCACGAAGCGATCACGCCGTCACGACACTCCCGCTCTTGCGCAAGCCCACATATTGCAACTCTGCAAACACGCCGGTGGCGATGGCTTGCGCGACGACCATGAGCTCGCCGGCGAGGTTCGGCGACACCGCCCCCGAAAGCAGCAGCGCGATGCTGCCGACGGTCCAGGCCGCATTGCCGATCACGACGAGCAGGACCAGCGGCTTTGCCAGCGTGGTTCGCGAGGCGAGCCAGCCGACCAGGGCGGTGTAGGCAATCAGGAACAGGCCGGTCTCGCGCAGCAGCGCTTCGGGCAGGTTGAACAGCGCTGCGAACGTGCTCGCGCCGAAGGTGAAGCCGAGCGCGGCGATGCCGCTGAAGATGGCGTCGGCGAAGAGGGCGCGGCGCAGGAAGGTGGATGCATCGATCATCTCAGGTCTCCTTGGTTGGGCTGGGTGGAACTCAATGCCGACCGCGCCACCAGGCGCGGAGCAGACGGGCGAGACGGAACGGGCAGAGGCTCCTGCCGACGCCGTGCTCGAAGGCGATGACCTGCGCCACGACGTAGTCGCCGGTCGAATGCACCAGGGGCTCCGGCATGTTGAGGCTGCGCGCCAGCATCCGCGTTGCGAACGCCATGGCCCAGGGCAAGACGTGGTCTGCGACGGTCCTGTAGAGCAGCAGTGCGATCATGGTCATCTCCTGTTGCGAACGAAGATGCGCACGTCCGTGCCCCGTTTCGATTACCTCGCGGGTAATGGAAGGGCCGAAATCCGCATGCTAGGTTTTTGGTCATGAACGCACATGCATCCACGGCCCAGGCCGAACGCAGCCAGCCGATCCATATCGGCGACCATTTGCGCGAATGGCGGCAGCGCCGCCGCATGAGTCAGCTCGATCTGGCGGGCGAGGCCGAAATCTCGGCGCGGCACCTAAGCTTCGTCGAGACCGGCCGCGCCGCGCCCTCGCGCGACATGGTGCTCAGGCTCGCCGAGCGGCTCGACGTGCCCTTGCGCGAACGCAACGTGCTGCTGGTCGCCGCCGGTTTCGCGCCAGCCTTTCCGCAGCGCCCGCTGGAGGATCCCGCCTTGAAATCAGCCCGTCAGGCGATCGACCTCGTCTTGAAAGCGCATGAGCCCAATCCGGCGCTCGCGGTGGATCGGCACTGGAACCTGGTCTCCGCCAATCGGATGGTGGCACCGCTGCTCGATGGCGTCCCGCAGCATCTGCTCGGCCAGCCCGTCAACGTGCTGCGGCTGGCCTTCCATCCCGAGGCGCTGGCACCGCGCACGGTCAATCTCGCGGAATGGTGCGGGCATCTTCTGGAACGGCTGCACCGGCAGTGCGAGGCGACAGCCGATCCGGAGCTGATCAAGCTCTACAATGATCTGAAGAGCTATCCGCTTCCGGCGCGTTCGGCCCCGCTGTCGAGCGACAATGTCGCGATCCCGTTCAAGCTGCGGCATGGCGGAGAGATCCTCAGCTTCTTCTCCACGACCATGGTGTTCGGCACGCCCGTCGACATCACCCTCTCGGAGCTGGCGCTGGAGACGTTCTTTCCGGCGGACGAGCGCACCGCCGAGCGGTTGAAGCAGATGGCGGCCCGCCTGCAGTGACGCCGTTTACAGGACGGAGCAGCGCTCGCATAATCGGCGGATGGACACACGCGCGTTCCGGCGGTTGCGGCCGGCCAATCCCGTCGGTGATCTCCTGCGCGGCTGGCGCACCCGTCGCGTCTTGAGCCAGGCGGAGCTTGCGTTCGAGGCCGGCATCTCGATCAAGCATCTGAGCTATGTCGAGACCGGGAAAGCGGCAGCAAGCCGGGACATCCTGCTGCAGCTCGCGTCCGCGCTCGATCTGTCGTTGCGCGACCGCAATGCGCTGCTCGAGGCCGGCGGCTTCGCGCGGCAATATGGCGAGCGCGATCTATCGGCGCCGGAGCTTGCCGAGGCGCGGCGTGCCATCGATCTTCTGCTCAGCCGTCACGAGCCGTTCCCGGCGATCGTCACCGACCGGCGCTGGAACGTGATGCAGGCCAATCGCGCTGCCTCGCGCCTGATGAGCATGCTGCTTGGCCCCGAGCGCGTGCAGCGGCCACTCAATCACATGCGCATGTTCCTCGCGCCCGACGAGCTCAAGCCGTTCGTCGAGAACTGGCCGATTGTTGCGGCCGCGCTGCTGGCGCGGGCGCGGCATGAGGCAATGGCCGCGCCGCTTGACGACGCCTTGCAATCGACCTGGCGCGAATTGATGCGGCTGCCGCAGCTTCCTGCGCCGACCGAGGACAATTCCGTGCCGGGGCCGCTCTGCGAGGTGCGCCTGCGCAAGGGCGATGTCGGCATTGGGTTGATCGGTGCGGTGCTGACGCTCGGCACCCCGCAGGACGTGACGCTGCAGGAGCTTCGCGTCGAAATGTTCATGCCTGTCGATGCCGCGTCCGAAGCCGCCTTGGTTGCGCTTGCAGCTCAGGACGCCTGAGCCTGCGCCTCGCGCCGTTCGAAGCTCATGGCTTGCATTACTTCCGCAAACGGACCGTTGCGATCACTCAGTGTCGCCGTGGTGAGGCCGGCGCCATTGGCGCCGACGCGCGTGGCGGCACGGATCAGGATCCATTCGCCCTCGGGCGGACGGAAGAAATAGAGGCTGATCTCCGGGTTGATGAAGGTCCATTGGCGCATGTCGACGATCTGGGCGACGCCGCTGGAGAAGTCCGCGGCCTGCACCGCCTGGAGCAGCGGCGTGTTCGCCTCACCCTCGACCAGCGGCGCATCGAGCCGCATCCAGGCCGCGGCCGGGCCCGGCTTCTCCAGGGCACCCTCGATCAGGCGCACCGACACGTTCTGGAAATAGCGACTCCATTTCTGCGCGAAGGCGGGCGGCAGGGTGCCGGCCTCGGGCCCCTTGTCGACGGCCACTGGCCTCGCGAAGGGGTCGATGGGCGACTCGCCGCTCGGCGCCGTCAGCAGCGCCGTGCAGCGGCCGATCTCGGTCTCGCCGTCCATCAGCCGCACCTGCAGGGTCTTGGCCTTGCGACCGTCGCGCAGCAGCTCGCTGACCGTCCTGAACAGGCGCAGGCCCGCCGGCCGCCACAGATCGAAGGTCAGGCGCCGCACCGCAAAGCCGGATTTGGCGGCGAGGCGCTCGACCTCGCGGGTCATCAGCGCGGTGGTGGCGCTTCCCTGCAGCATGTCCGGCGACCACGGGCCGCCGGCATGCTCGGTGGGCCGGAACAAATCGCCTTCCGGCTTGAAAATGGCGGTCATCGCGGTCTCCCCTTGGGCTTGATCGTGGCCGCAACTATCGGGGCGGGGGCAACGTGCCACAATAACCGCAGAGGTGAAGTCGTGAGCCATGCAGGACGGGTGCCTTGCACCGCCCCCGGTTCGGCCTATGTTCGGGCGGACCCTCGAAGTGCCCGAAGGAGGCGCCTGACATGAGCACGCTGAAACCGCTCCAGATCGACGTCGTCTCCGACGTGGTCTGCCCCTGGTGCTATATCGGCAAGCACCGCATCGAGAGCGCGCTGGCGCTCGTGCCCGACGTTCCGGTCAAGCTGAATTTCCGCCCCTTCTTCCTCAATCCCTGGGTGCCGCGCGAGGGCATCAGCCGCGAGGCCTATCTCACCCAGAAGTTCGGCTCGGTCGAAGCCTATAAGGGCATTGCGGGACGCGTCGTCGCGGCCGCGAGCGAGGAGGGGCTCGTCTACAAGCCGGAGCTGGTGGCGCGCCAGCCCAACACGACCGACTGCCACCGCCTGATCCTCTGGGCGGACGCGATCGGCAAGGCGCCCGAGATGAAGCAGCGCCTGATGGAGCTGTACTTCCGCGACGGCGGCGATCTCACCGATGTGAACGTGCTGGTGCAGGCGGCTGCCGATATCGGCCTCGATGCCGACGACGTTCGCAAGCGCCTCGCCACCGACGAGGATGTCGCGCGCGTCTCGGCAGATGCTCAGGAAGCCGCCGACAAGGGCATCTCCGGCGTGCCGACCTATGTCTTTGCACAGAAGTACGCCGTCTCCGGCGCGCAGGATCCGAACCTGCTCGCCCGCGCCATTCGCCAGGTCTCGGCGGAGATCAACGCGCAGGCGGCGGAGTAGGCTGAGAAAGTTGAATCTGTCGTCAGCTTGGGCAATTGTTCGGGGCGCGAGGACAATATGAAGATTAAGATTGTCATACACGAGGCGGAAGAGGGGGGCTTCTGGGCCGAAGTCCCGGCCATCCCTGGTTGTGCCGCGGAAGGCGATACCATGGATGAGCTCATGGCAAATCTTCGCGACGCGATTGAAGGATGTCTGTCGGTCGAAGTAGCGCCGCCGGAGCCGGGTGGCATCGAACGGATTTTGGAACTGACGACGTGAAATCCGTCTCTGGTCGGGAGTTCGCGCGTATCGTCGAACGACACGGCTGGAGTTTACTTCGCGTCAGCGGCAGTCATCACATCTACGGCAAGCCGGGCAGCATCGTCCGGCTCTCCGTTCCGATCCATGGCAATAAGCCCCTAAAGACGGGGCTCCTGCGTCATCTCGTCAAGATGGCTGAGCTATCGGACGACGATCTATAGCCTCACTTCCTGATCAAATGAGCCGCGTATCGGGCCGCCGCGTAGGCGATCTTGTGCGTCGCGAGCGCTCCATGAACCAGCGTCACGACCGGGTCGTGCCGCCGCAGCGGGATCAGCACGTCCCCAATTGCAAGGCGTCCGCGCCAGATCGGGTTGATCATGGGATGATCGGCATTTGCCGTCGAATCCGCGCTGGCGATGGCGGGATCGGCGCAGAGATGGCGGGTGAGGTCCAGCGTCAGCTGCACGCCCGGCGAATATCTTGCAAAGCGCTCGTCGATGCCGAGCTTGAAGAAGAAGGCGCGATCCTGGTGGCGCAGCACGATGCCGGCGGCAATCGGGGTCGCGCCGGCGCGAAGCGTGACGATCTCGCACTGTGCAGCCTCTGCCAGCGCCGGCACGGCGCGGCCGATGAAGGTTGCGTCGCCCGCGTGCTGAACCAGCGCGGTGCCGCGCTTGCCCTTCCAGCCGCTCGCTTCGAGCTGCAGGAAGCTTTCGAGCGCAGGTCCGATCTCGTCGGAGCTGCGCGCAATCTCGAACACGACAGGGCCGTGCTCCTCGAGACGGTGGCGCTGTCGCCGCAGCTCCTTGAGCTTCTTGGCGCCGAGCGCGTCGCGCAACAGCATGTCCCCATCCTGCGTCGCATCGAGGCTGGCGCGGATGTAGGAGCTGAGGATACGCGGCTTCAGACCGTCGCGGTTCAGCACCTGCTTGAGCGATGCCATGGCTCCGCCGTCGAGCGCGACGTCGGTCAGCACGAGCGCGTGCGCGCCGGCCTCGCGTGCCTGCTGCAGCAGACGCGCGGCGGCCTCGAGCGGAGCGTCGCGGTCGAGCAGCGGGCTGCACAGCGTGCCATAGGGATGCGCGCTCACCAGGGCGGGCAGGGGAATCTTCCAGGCGCGCCAGAGCGAGATCACCGGCATCAGGCCGATCAGCCGCGCCGAAGAGTCGTGTGCGGCCAGAGCCGAGGCATCCGTGCGACCGCGCGCCGTTGCACTGACGGCCAGCTCCCAGGCGGGCAGATAATATCCGTTCGGCTCGATCGCCCGCTGCGCCAGCGCGCGCCATTGGCCGGTGTCGACGGCGGCAATCGGGACAGGCGCGCGCGAAATCGCGACATCCCTTGCCGATGCCGGATTGATCGCCGCCTGATGCGCGATGTCGACCACGTCCCGTCGTCCCCGTTCGCGCGAGCTGAGCCCGTGCTACCGGGCATTGCTTAGCGCAAAGATTGGAAAATACCGTTGGGACGCCGCTGCAATTCGAGCGGTAGTGTTAACATTCCATTCAGCATCCGGCCGGGGGTGATCCCGAAGTTTCAGGGCGGTCGCATGTGACTTGCCCTGAGGAATCGTGGCCAGTCTCCCGGCACGCCCGCCGTCTTACGAAGGCGAGAGTCCGACTTGCCGGCGCAGAAGAGGCGGTACAGAATCTCCAGCACTGCGCGGACTTCCGGTCTCGCGCTTGCCTGCGAAACTACCTCGTTCGGGAGAGGCTCATGGTCTCGACATCATTTACGCCGATCGCGTCCCTTGTTGGCGGTGCGATGATTGGCCTCGCGGCCGTTCTGCTGATGTGGGCAACGGGCCGGATCGCCGGCGTCAGCGGCATCGCGGCGCGGCTGTTTCCGCCCTATGAGGACCGCGAATTCGCCGGGCGCCTCGCCTTCGTGGCCGGTCTCGCCGCCGCGCCCGTGCTGGTGCGGCTCGTCACGGGAGGTCTGCCGGAGCAGACGATCGCGGCGGGACCGGCTCTCCTGATCGTCGGCGGATTGCTCACGGGGTTCGGTTCGGTGTGGGGCAGTGGCTGCACCTCAGGCCACGGCGTTTGTGGCCTGTCGCGGCTGTCGGTGCGCTCGCTGGTCGCCACAATGACCTTCATGGCCGCCGGAATGGCCACCGTCTTCGTGATGCGGCACTGGAGCTGATCGCCATGGCAATCCTCGTTCAATTCGCGATCGGGTTGATCTTCGGCATCGGCCTCATCGTCTCCGGGATGTCGAACCCCGCAAAGGTGCTGAACTTCCTGGACATCGGCGGCATTCCGGCAGGGACATGGGATGCGAGCCTCGCATTCGTCATGGCGGGCGCGGTGGCGGTGACCTTCGTCGGATTCAACCGCGTCCTGAAGCTCGCGCGTCCGCTCTTCGCCGACCGATTCTATCTGCCGACGCGGCTCGACATCGATCCCAGGATCGTTGCAGGTCCTGCGATCTTCGGTGTCGGCTGGGGGCTGGTGGGCTTCTGTCCGGGGCCGGCGCTGACCGCGCTCGGATTTGGCTCGCTCTCTGCCGTCATCTTCGTCGTGGCGATGTGCGCCGGCATGGTGCTCGCCCGCTTCATCGCTCATCTGCCGTCGTTGACGCGCCTCGTCACACCGGCCGATCCGCTCGAAACCTGAAGTCACGCCAGAGAGCAGTCATGGACCCCAGAGGCACTCATCAAGCTCGGCGGTTCCAGCAGCCCGACATCGGCGGTTGGTTCGGTCGCACGAACGGGACCGGGCGAATAGTCTCGTCCGGTCCCAACCATCAAGCCTTCATCGATCACCAGCGGTCGTCGACACCGACGCCGACGCTGACGCCGGGCGCGCGAATGCCGACGCCGGCGCGCGGGCCGTCATCCCAATCGCGATGATAGGTCCGGCGCTCGTAGTAGCGCTCGCGCGGCATGTAGTTGTAGGAATCGCGCACGATCACGCGCGAACCGCCGCGTGTGCGATAGCAGCGGCCATCCTCGTCGCAGACAAGTCGCACCTGCTGCACGAGATCCGGATTGGTGTACTCGCTGCTCGTATAGATATCGGAAGCCTTCGCCCCCGAGGCGGCGGCCAAAGCACCCACGCCAGCCAACAGCGCAATAGTCAACGTCCTCATCATGTCCTCCTCGAAACTGCCCTCGGCGGTAACAAGAAGGGGAGGCGGTGATCGTTCCCGGTCGCGGTACTGGTTTTTCCCGGAACCTTGTCGTCAAGGCGGGTTCCTAGATCGGCTCGTAAGTCTCCGTCCCGCAGATGTCGTCGGCGTCCGCGCGCCGGCGGTCCACGACCTTGCCGCCGTTGATCGTCACGATGTAGGTCTGGGCGCCGAGCGACGTGCCGGTCGCCGAGGTGAGCTGCGCGCGGACGCACGCGGTCCAGCCCGGTCCTCGCACCTCACGATGGGGCGGGGCGACGTGCACCTCGCGCGGATAGGATGTTGCGAGAAAGACGACGTCGATCTGCTCGCGCACCACGCGCTTGACGTCGGGGGGCGCTTCCGGCGGCGGCTGCTCGGCCTCCTTCATGCGCATGAACTCCGGCACCGGAGCGCGGCTGTCGGCAAAGCCGCAGGCACCGAGCGCCAGCGCGCCGATGAGCAGCGCCGCATGAGCAATGATCCGCAGCATCCGTGGAGGTCCCCTGCGGGCCAACAGATAGGCACGAACGCGATCCGACGAAGTCCCGGTCGATCAAGTTTTGCTGAAGTCTTGGAACCCGCAACATTGCTATTCCGCGATTGCGGGCTAGTTTGTACCCCACGCGAGGGGGATTGCTGCAATGAGGATTTTGGTCATCGCGGCCGCCGTGCTGGCACTGACGGTCGCATCAGTGCAGGCGCAGGGCCGGCGCCAGCCCAATGACGGCGCCAAGCCGATCGACAACAGTCCCAAGGTCGACGAGAAGGCCTACAAGGCCGCGCTCGAGCGCATTCCCGAACCCAAGGACAAGTACGACCCCTGGGGCGGCGCCCGTCCGGGTGAACCTGCCAAGAAGCCGAAATGACGTGAGGTGGATGGCGCGGACCTGTATTTCGGTTTCGGAGAAGCGCCGTCGCTCCTGTCGCGCACCAACGATCGTCCCGGTGGACGATTTGTTGCGGGGTCATCATCGATCGCGCTCGCGGTCGTCACGCGCGTGATTGCGAACCGCGTTGGTGCCGCCGTCGTATCGAAGCAATCATGATCGTGTTGTGCATGTGATGCGAACGTTCGTTCACATCGCGCCTGCTATTGCACGAAAGCGAGGCCGACGCGCTTGTCGCTGCGCCAAACTGTGCGACAATGCTTTACGAAATGGTCGCACGCGATCGAGAGCGTGACCGATTGCGGCAACATGACGGGAGTGTCGAGGTCGATCGCCGCGCCGCCCGCCGACATGTTTCGCACCGTGCAAGCAATGCCGCTGTTTTCAAAGGTGATCTTTCCGCCCTTGAAAACACGATGACGTTGCGATGTACGCTTCTCAATCATCCGCGCGTCAGTCCTGCCGATGATTATGAAGTAGTGCATAGAAATTACGTTGAACTAAACTCAATACTGGCGCTACTTGCGCGGCGTTTCAGACTTTGTTTACGACGTTGGAGCGGCGAGCCGCTCCAACGAACCTGCCCAAAGAGCCTACCCAAGAGCCTTCCCTTTATGGCGTGACGCGCCGATGGAGATATTGATGAAGACTTCGCTTTCGCTTCTTTTCGCCGCAGCGCTCTCGCTGGCCTCGATGCCCGCTCACGCCGCCAAGTGGGACCTCTCGACCATGTCCTGCAAGCAGTTCCTGGAGAGCGGCGAGGACAACATCGCGGTCGTGCTGACCTGGATGGACGGCTGGTACAAGGGCGACGAAGACAACGCGATCATCGACACCGACGTCTTCATCGCGAACGCCAAGAAGTTCGGCGCCTATTGTGGAAAGAATCCGACCGTCAGCGTCGTCACCGCCGCCGACGAGATACTCGGCAAATGACGTCGCGGGCGCAATGACGCGAAGCGCGATCGCGCTTCCTGTCCCGACACGATTGCATCGAGAGCCGCGTCGAGCTTTGCGCTCCGCGCGGCTCTCTTGTTTCAGGGTGCGTTCACCCCGGCAGCATCGCGAACGCGCTTGAGACCATCGCGGCGGGCTTGCCGTCGGCGGCCGAGAGCAGCGTGACGCGGCCAAAGCTCATGGTGCGCCCGAGCCGCACCACGCGCGCGTCCGCCAGCACGTCGGACGCGGAGATCGCGCGCATGAAATGCGTGGTCTGGTCGACCGTGGTCATGGGACGGTAGCCGCGATTGGCCGCGAGGATCGCGATCACCATCGCGGTATCGGCGAGCGCCATCAGAGCCTGGCCGCAGACCACGCCGCCGTTCCGGCACAGCCGCTCCGAAAACGGCATGCGCAGCAGCGCGCCGGGCTGCCAGTCCGCAACGTCCGCCGGCGGCGCATGCTCGAGGCGCTCGACCGCGAGGTTGAGATCCTGGACCCAGGGCGCAAAGACCTCGCCGAGGATGCGCCTGGCGTCGTCGAGGCCGAACTCCGCTTCTGGCTGCGTTTGCATTGCTGTCGCGCGCTCCTGTGTTGCCGGATGTTTCGTCGCATTGTGCGCGCATCGGCGAGGCAAAGTCACTCGGTCTCGCGCCGGCCGCCTCGGCTTGAAAATGCCTGACTTGGCCCGATATGATGCCTCGCTTGGGTAGGGTTGGATGATGTTGCGTCGCTGTGTCCTCGTCTTTTGCATGGCCGTGCTCGGTCTTGGGCTGGGCGGGTGCACCAAATGCGGTCCGATCTGGGACGACTGGCTGCATGCGCCGAAATCATGCAGATCGGATCGGCTCTAGCGGCCCTCCGGGTCGTGACCGGGCTGACAAGGATGACACGGCGCGGGCGATCCGCGCCTCATGGAAGATCTAAGGAGTGAATGATGAAGCTTTTCCGTTTGGCCGCGGTACTGGCCGTGCTGGCGGGACCTGCCTACGCGCAAATGCCCAATGTCAATTTGATGCAGGATCTCCCCAGCAAGTCCCCGGAGGAGAAGGCCGCCGAGGCCGAGCGTGACAAGGCCTACAAGGAAACGCTGAAGAAGATTCCTGATTCCAAGGCGTCCAGCGATCCCTGGGGCGGCATGCGCGCCGATCCGCCGAAGCAGCCGGCGGCCCCGAAGGCGTCAGCCGCAACCAGTGCGCCGAAGAAGTCCAAGAGCGGTACGGCCGCCAACTGACCCCGTTCCGGTAGGCACGAAGTCTTTCCGACGGGACTCCTCTTGATCCGGCCCGCGCCCTACATTGTCCGTAGCGTAGTGCGTTGAGGAAGGCAGGACATGGCCGATCGTCCGCGGGATCTCGCCGAGCGGATGGCGCGCCGGCGCAAGGCGGCCGGCAAGCCGGGGCCGACCGCGCGCGGCGATGGCTATCTGCGCGAGACTTTTACGCTGCCGCGCGCGGCGGCGCGGGAGAGGGCGCAGGCCTTCTTCGCCCGCTATCCCAAGGCCGGCTATATGAGCGAGGTCGAGACTTGGCGCGAATTGCCGGGCGGCGAGATCGAGTTCACGATGCGGCGGCTGCCCAGCGCGGACTGATGCGCTCTATGGCACATGAGGGCGAACGGTTCAGGCCGTCTTTCGCCCGATCGCCTTCAGCTCCCGGTCGATGCGCAGCTGCACGCGCCGGATCGCCAGCAGGTCGATCCTGGTCTCGGTCTTGCCGGTCTTGATCTGGTCGCCGATGCGGAACTGCCATTGCCAGATTCCGGGAATCGCCGTCTTAGCGATGGTGAACTCGACGCCCCTGTGATTCATGGTCACCTCCCACGATTCACCTTCATGCCTGCAAACATGTTGGTCGTCGCAATATTCCGCAGGCAAGGAAAATCTGTCGCCGGCCGCACGCGAACGGCGCTCGATCTCCGTGGTTCTCCGACCATGAACAAAGTTCCTGGGCTCGGGGGGCCCACAGCGTGGTTCCGACCCGGGCGCCGGATCTGCTTCAGCTTGACGGCATGTGCCTTGCTTGCCTGATCGCGGGCAAGCAACCATGGGCCCCTCATGCTCGGCATTCCCCGCCGCTACTCTCACTTCGTCTTCGGCATCATCCAGTCCGGGCTGACCTCGCTGATCGCGGCGGGAATCGCGAGCTTTCCGGCAGGCAGCCCGGTGCTCTTCGTTCGGCACTGGATGGTGTCCTGGCTGATCGCATGGGCCGCGATGCTGCCGGTCGTGCTATTGGCGGCGCCCGCGATCCGCGCCTTCGCGCTGCGCCTGACCCGGGAGGAGCGGGAACCCAGCGCCGGCCGGCAGGCATGAAAAGGCCCCGCCTGGGGAGAGCCAAGCGGGGCTGAGAGTTGTTGGAGGCTGGGTGCTGGGCTGCAACACCATAGCCGAATGACCCTAGCCGGCTGAGCTTACGGCAGCCTGACAGGCGAACGACCGGGAGGAGCGTGATCGAAAGGCCGCAGACTGGCCCCGTACCGGTCCCAATTTCGACATCCGTCCGCACCACTGCGGACACACCCGTCGGCAAGATTTTCATCCGGTCGGCGCAGCCATGGGGGAAACGTGGCGCGCCGACAACGGGGTGGCATCATGGATAACGTAGAGCGGTCATTTGCCGCCGCGACGGCGGCTGGCTTCGTGGTGCTGGTGATAGGCCTGATTCTTCTGGCGCTGCTGTAGACGGGATCGGCGTGCCGGGCGCTCGCATCGATGGGCGCCGGCGCTGCCGCCTTTCAAAAGCGGGAAAACAACCCCATGCACAGTAGGGTGCCGGGCAATTTCCTCGCTTGGCCAATGGGTTACGAGTAGTATTTAGATACCTTGGAGGCCCGCGGTTGCGGCAGCCGACTGGCGCTGCCGGGGTCGGGGATCCCGCCCTAAACCGCGGCTGGCGCCCCGTCGCGGGGCGGACCTCTACCCGCTCCGGAAGCCGGTCCTGGCGGTGCCTAGTGGACCTTGATCTCGTTCAGCGGCAGATGGAGCTCGGCGGCGCGCTCTTCGCGGTCCTTCTTGCGGAACTCGTTTTCCTTGCGCTCGAACTTCACCATCTCCTCGTGCGCCGCCTCCAGCAGCGGCTTTCGCCTGATCGTGTCGTGGTGCGTGTCGTTGTCCGTCATGAGCTGAGGTCCCCAAAAGTTGCGGTCCCATCCCCACAGAAAACCGGAGACCGCGAAAAGGTTCGGTGCCGCAGGATTACGGAAACATGACGGCGCGCCGGCCGCGCGTCGTTGATGCCGATCATATTCGCTTTGCGGAACCCGGCGGAGGCCCGGCTATTTCGGCGGCTGAAGCCCCGGCGATTTGACCCAATCGCTCAGATGATTGGCAACGTCGGCTTGGCGAGCCTTCTTGAGCAGCGCGTCCCGCTCCGGCCCGGGAGGAAGCTTGGACGCTTGCTCGCGGATCTGCTTCACCCATGCGGACAGCCGGTCCTGAAGGGTCAGCTGCTGCTTGAAACGTCGTCGCTTGAACATGGCGCGCTCTTTCCGTGCGAGGAGGCGGGAGCGCGAGGTGAGCGTTCTCATCACCGATAGTGGCCAAGATCCGCGCGGTGATGATGCATTAGGATCCGGAAATGGATCCGCGTCTGTTCAGTTGTGCACTCAGTGCAAAGCGGGGAGGGTGACGATCCAGCATGGCTGATTTGTTGGGCCGCAGAGGTCGGCTCCATCAACCAATGGGGCCGGCTCGCGAGGCGGCCCCAGGTCATCCCAGGAGCTTGTCAAAAGCCACCAAGGCACCGAATGCGGTTGCGGTGACGGCGAGGAAGGCCACGAAATACCATAGGCGATGCATGAGCGGATAATCCGGACGCTCCGCGATGGTTCATGCCGGCTCGACCAGCTCCCATCATTTGGTCAGCGCTTGCTGCACGTCGGCTGATTTTTGCGGCACCAAGGTTCGGGATTCTTGCAATCACCCGGATCGAATGCGGACGGCGCCCGGGCCGCCAACTGAGGCGGCCTTACTGCCGTTGAATGATGCTGGGAGGGAGATTCCCGTCGGCCTTGGGCAGCCCTTCGTCGTCTATCCGCTCCTTGAGATCGGCGGCCCTCTCGATGAAGCCAGCCGCCACTGCTGGGTCGGAACTCGTCTTGGCCAGCTTAAGTAGCGTCGCTGCTACTTCTCGGGTGTTCTTCGTAACCACGGCATTCCCTACATGGATCAAGTGCAGGGAAGATTCTGGAACAGCCAACTCCGTTCCGATGCTCGGTACAAAAATGCACGCAAGCGATAGGAGGCCTCAGCTCCGGGGCTGGCACCGAGCTGAGGCCTTCGTGTCACCGTCACGTTGTCGAGGCGTGAGGCTGCTATCAAGTCACCTGCCAGAGCCCTAGTTCCGGGAAATCAGGGCACTCGGTATTTCTACCCAGGACACCGGGGGGGGGGGGGCACATACGGACAGCAGCAAAATCCACAAAGAACATATTGCGAACTGAGAACAAATGGGGTACATTGGTTTTATCGCCGAGCTGCCTCGCAACCGTTTGTCCCTCACGCGAATCCTCGCCATAAGGAGCACGACCCAATGTCCGCAACTGCCCTGCGTATCGTCGAAGGATCTTCCATGGACAAGAGTAAAGCTCTGGCCGCCGCGCTCTCCCAGATCGAGCGGCAGTTCGGCAAGGGCTCGGTGATGAAGCTCGGCAAGAACGACCGCTCCATGGACATCGAGGCGGTGTCCTCCGGCTCGCTCGGGCTCGATATCGCGCTGGGCATCGGCGGCCTGCCCAAGGGACGCATCGTCGAGATCTACGGGCCGGAATCTTCGGGCAAGACCACGCTCGCGCTGCATACGGTGGCGGAAGCGCAGAAGAAGGGTGGCATCTGCGCCTTCATCGACGCCGAGCACGCGCTCGATCCGGTCTATGCCCGCAAGCTCGGCGTCAACATCGACGAGCTCCTGATCTCGCAGCCCGACACCGGCGAGCAGGCGCTGGAGATCTGCGACACCCTGGTGCGCTCGGGCGCCGTCGATGTTCTGGTGGTCGATTCGGTGGCGGCGCTGGTGCCGAAGGCCGAGCTCGAAGGCGAGATGGGTGACGCGCTGCCTGGCCTGCAGGCCCGCCTGATGAGCCAGGCGCTGCGCAAGCTGACGGCATCCATCAACAAGTCCAACACCATGGTGATCTTCATCAACCAGATCCGCATGAAGATCGGCGTGATGTACGGCTCGCCGGAAACCACCACCGGCGGCAATGCGCTGAAATTCTACGCCTCCGTCCGCCTCGACATCCGCCGCATCGGTGCGATCAAGGAGCGCGACGAGGTGGTCGGCAACACCACGCGCGTCAAGGTGGTCAAGAACAAGCTGGCCCCGCCCTTCAAGCAGGTCGAGTTCGACATCATGTACGGCGAGGGCGTCTCCAAGATGGGCGAGATCCTCGATCTCGGCGTCAAGGCCGGCATCGTCGAGAAGTCCGGCGCCTGGTTCTCCTATGACAGCCAGCGCCTCGGCCAGGGCCGCGAGAACGCCAAGGCGTTCCTGAAGGGCAACCCCGACATCACCGCCAAGATCGAGACCGCGATCCGCCAAAACTCCGGTCTGATTGCCGAGCAGATTTTGGCCGGCACGCCCGAGCGCGACGCCGACGGCGAGGAGCCGGCGGACGAGTAAGCCTCGACCAGCGGAAAGTTTTTCGCGAGGAGCGGGCACTGAGGACGTTGAGTTGCCGACGTCTTCGGTGCCCGTTTCGTTTTGCGTTGCGTTGATCAGGTGGTGCGATGAAGCGTCTGATCTTGACTGGCTGGGGCGGCGGGAGGGAGCTTGCTCAATCGGGGTTGGCCGAGATCGTCATCCCGTTCCATTTTCAATTTGAGTGGGGGCCGCTCCCGCGCGAGGAAAAGCTGTCGGCTTATTTGGCTGCCTACACCGCAGAGCTTGGTCATGCCGAACATTGGTCGGATTGGGTCCGCTGGCCCCGCGGCGCCAAGGGCCGCAAATTGTCGCTGGCTGAATTTTGCGAGCCGTACGACGAGATCGAACTCTGGTTCGGAGCGACTGCCCGCGACCAATTGCAACTGGTCTGGTTGCTCGATCACCTCGGCAACCATCCTGCATTGGCGCAGAAGGTCGGGCTGCGATTGCTGGACTCCGACCTGTTTTTCGGCCCCGAATATGATTTCGCCGAGGGCGAACGCTATATTACCGTCGGGGATATCGGTGCGGAGGAGTTCGAGATTGCCAAATTGGCCTGGTCGGCCTACCGCGCGCCCACTCCTGAGGCTTGCATCGATCTGCTCCACCGCGATCTGAGCGCCTTGATGATGCTGCGGCCAGCCTTGCTTCAGCTTCTGGCAGAGCTTCCGTCTCCTTTGACAGGCCTAGGCGCAACCGAGATTCGATTTCTGGAGATGCTCGACTGGTTTGCAAACACGAATCCGTTGTTCCATCTACGCTCGCTACGGGGCACTTACGTGTGGGGTGAGGTCGAACTGGGATATTTGCTCGAAGGCCTTGCCCTCGGCCCCAAGCCAGCCGTGGCCGGGCTGGGCGACGAATTACGCACCATCGATCTTGGCAATCTCAGAGCCCGGCACGAAGTTTACCTTCGCAGCCGCTTGTCGCTGACCGAATTCGGTAAGGCTGTCGTTGCCCATCAGGAGGATTTCAGCCGTTACAATCCGATTGATCGCTGGTGGGGCGGCACGCATCTGACCAACGACAGGCTGTGGCGCTACGGCGCTGTCCTGACGAAGCCCTGAGGGCGACGGCGTGACGCGGCTCATTGTGACGACAGATTCGTCCGCCGCCGGCGCCTTACAAGGGGCGGGCTTAGCCGACCTCGTCATTGCGATCGAGCGTCGCTTGGTCTGGGGACCGCCGCCCTCCGAAACGGAATGCGAGGCATTTTTCTCCCCGCGCATGACTCAGCCAAACGGCCTGCACTGGCTCGACGATACGCCGGTTTGGCGCCAGGAAAGGTCTGGCATCAAGGGGCGCGGACTGATCGAGCTGTTTTCAGAGTATGACTCGGCCGAACTAGGGATGGGGCCAGAGCCGAACGCACAATTACTTCTGCTCTGGCTACTCGACCATTGCGGCATCGAGGACGCGGCACTTTCCAAGCTCGCGATACGTCACCTGGACCTTGCCGTGGGCGATGTCGCGCCGGAGCAATTGGCCAAGATGAATCCGCCCATCGTCGAGATCACGCAAGATCACGTCGAACTGGCCGGTCGCGCGTGGCAGGCCTATCGCGCGCCGACGCCGCAGGCCTGGTTCGATCTCCGCGAAGCGGACTTGCGCCTGCTTCCGCGGCTCGGGCGTTGCGTCGTCGCCCTGCTCGAAGAGCTTCCAAACGTGACCAGCGGCCTTGGGGCCACGGAGACGCGGATACTGGAATTGATCGCGCCGGGTGAGGTACCGCCCTTTGACGTCTTCCCGGGATATCAGAAGCCCAACGAGCGTCGCGTCTTCGATTACTGGGAGGTGGGCGCGCTGCTTGATGGTCTCGCGCGATGCGAGAGGCCAGCGGTCGCTGGACTGGACGAAGGCCCATTTTCCCTGGAGATGCACGACGATTCACGCCGCCTCCAGCGCTACAAGCAATCCCGTTTGTCGCTCACCGAGTTCGGCCAAGCGGTGCTTGGCGGCGATGAAAACTTTTGCCGCCACAACCGAACCGATCGCTGGTGCGGCGGCACCCACCTGACCAACGACCGGCTGTGGCAGTGGGACCCCGAGGCCCTCTCACTCATCGCACCTGATTAGTACGTACCTGTTCGCTCAGAGTGTTCTTATTGCGTATTATTTCGAGAGGCAATCGTGTCACATTTGATCCTGGCAACGAACGATCGTGCGGAGGATACACTTCGCCGGTCCGGCGTTGCGAACGTCGCGCTCGGGTTCTATCCGCGTTTTGTCTGGAGGAAACTGCCTTCCGACGAGCGGCTTTTGAGGGGGCTGGAGCGCCGATCGGAGAAGCACTGCAATCCCGGCGATCATTGGCTCGATGACGTTTGTAGCGGCGCGCTCGACGGCTTCGGCACGCGCGATATCGGTTTGTTCGAGCTGTGTGCGAAGTTCGACTCGATTGAAATATGGGTTGATCCTCGGCCGAATGATCAGCTTGTGCTCGTCTGGCTGCTGGACCTGCTCCGTCCCTACAAGGAGATCACCACGAAGCTGAGCCTTGTGCATGCGGACGACACTGTTGCCAACTATGCCCCGGAGTCTGTCGCAAAATGGAAACTTCCGGCCTTCAAGGTGACCGAGAATCATTTGGTGACGGCAAGCCGCGCCTGGCGGGCCTATCGGGCTGACACGCCACAACCCTGTTTCGATCTGTTGATGACGGATCTGATGATCTTGCCGAGACTTCGATCGGCGCTGATTGCGGTGCTTGAAGAGCTTCCGGACAGCGTGACGGGACTCGGTGCAACTGAAATGGATCTGCTGGATTTTGTGAACGACGGGCAAACCGACCCGAGGCTCGTCGAAGATGCGAGATGGCTTCGCGATGTATTCGACGAAAACGACGCGCGTGACGCTTTGCTCGAACTGGGGGCGTATTCGGCGCCGCCGCTCTTGTTGGGCGATCCGGCGTTCGACAATGAGGACCGCTACTTCGGCAGGAGTGAGTGGAGGCTCACGCTGACCGAGCTCGGAGGTTCACTTCTCGCCCGTGAAGACGACATGTGGCGTCACAACCCGATCAAACGATGGTGGGGCGGGACCGAGTTGACCAACGAGCAGCTCTGGCGGTGGGATCGCGAATGCCGGTTGCTGGTGGCGCCCTAGGGCAGGTTCGTGGGGTGGACTAGTCTTGCTGAGTCATTCGGCCGCGCCGCAAGAAGTGTTATCGGTCAGGCAGCGCGGATGAGGCCACTGCATGATTATTGTACCGGCCTGATGCTGCCGGTGAACAAGGGCGCGTCGACGATGAAGCGTGTGATCCTGACCAGTTCGTCGGGCGTCGGCCTTGCCCTCGCCGATCGCGCCGACATGGTCATCCCGTTCATCTACCGCTTCGTTTCGGGGCCACTTCCCACCGCTGACCACCTCAACAGTTATCTCGGCGCGCGCGAGTCGTGGTTTGACCCAATGCACTGGTCGGATTGCGTCCGCATCCGTCAATCGCCCCTTATCAGGCGCCCGGACCGGGCGGGTGGATTGCTCTGGGTCTGCGAAACCTATGGGGTCGATCTCATCGAACTATGGTTCGATCCCGAACCAAACAGTCAATTGCAGTTGATCTGGATCCTCGATTACCTGCGTTCCGAACCATCCATCACAGAGAAGCTGAGATTGCGACGCGTCGATTTCGACCTGCGCGAAGCAGATCCCTCAGAGCTTCGCCGTCGTGATGTGCAGCAGTTCGATATCGCAGAAAGCGATTTTGAGATCGCCAGCATGGCCTGGGAGGCCTACCGCGCGCCGACGCCCGAGCTTTGCGCCGGGCTGCTCGGCAGGCCGCTCGGCAAGCTGTCTTTCCTGAAGCCGGCCATGAAGGACCTGCTCGCAGAACTGCCGTCGCCGGCGACGGGACTGGGGGCGACGGAGACGCGGCTTCTCGAGCGGATTGCGGGCGGCCACAATCGTACCGATGAGCTGTTTCGGCCGGGCGCGCTGGGAACACGCGTGTTCGATCAGTGGGAGCTGGGCGCGCTGCTCGAAGGGCTCGCTTTTGGCCCGGCGCCAGCGGTCGCGGGTCTGGACGGCAAGCTGGCGACACTCGATCCGGACAACGCGAGAAGCCGCAATGCTGCCTTTCGCCGGAGCCGGCTGTCGCTGACTGAATTTGGCGAAGCGGTCCTGGCGGGCCGGGAAGATTTTCGCAGTCACAACCCGGTCAAGCGCTCGTGGGGCGGCACGCTTCTGACCAACGAACGGCTGTGGCGGTGGGATGGCGAGCGCCGGTTGCTGGTTGCGCCGTAGAGGCACATTCAGTGTTGTAGGGTGGATTAGCCGAAGGCGTAATCCACCGCTGTTTATCTCCGCGAAAGCTGAAGTGGTGGGTTACGCGGGCGGCCTGCGCTTCGCGCGACCGCCCGTTAACCCACCCTACAAATCCTACTCCGCGGCTTCTGCGTAATCGCTGACCGGCGGGCAGGAGCACACGAGGTTGCGGTCGCCGTAGACGTTGTCGACACGGCCGACCGGGCACCAATATTTGTCGGTGCGCGAGACGCCGTCGGGGAAGCAACCCTCAGAGCGGGTGTAGGCGCGCTTCCAATCGTCGTCGGCGATGTCGTGCACGGTGTGCGGGGCGTGGCGCAGGGGCGAGGCTTCGATCTTGAAACGGCCGGCCTCGACCTCGGCGATTTCTTTCCGGATCGCGATCATGGCATCGCAGAAACGATCCAGCTCGGCTTTCGACTCCGACTCGGTCGGCTCGATCATCAGCGTGCCCGGCACCGGGAAGCTCATGGTCGGAGCGTGGAAGCCGTAATCGATCAGGCGCTTTGCGATGTCGTCGACGGTGACGCCGCTGGTCGTCTTGAGCGGACGCGGATCGACGATGCACTCATGCGCGACGCGGCCCTTCTCGTTCTTGTAGAGCACCGGGAAATGCGGATCGAGACGCGCTGCGATGTAATTGGCGTTGAGGATCGCGATCTCGGTGGCGCGCTTCAGGCCTTCGCCGCCCATCATCAGGATGTAGATGTAAGAGATGGTGAGGATCGAGGCCGAGCCGAACGGCGCGGCCGAGACCGGACCGACCGGCGCATCCGCTTGCGTCGTCGGGTGTCCGGGAAGGAACGGGGCAAGATGCGCTTTGACGCCGATCGGGCCCATGCCGGGGCCGCCGCCGCCATGCGGGATGCAGAAGGTCTTGTGCAGATTGAGATGGCTGACGTCGGCGCCGTATTCGCCGGGCCTGCTGAGGCCGACCTGCGCGTTGAGGTTGGCGCCGTCGAGATACACCTGGCCGCCATGGCCGTGCACGATGTCGCAGATATCGCGGATGTGCTCCTCGAACACGCCGTGGGTCGAGGGATAGGTGATCATCACCGCGGCGAGATCGTTCGCATGCTTCTCCGCCTTGGCGCGGAGATCATTGACGTCGACGTCGCCGTTCTTCTCGCAAGACACCACCACCACGTCCATGCCGACCATCGCGGCCGAAGCCGGATTGGTGCCGTGGGCGGAAGAGGGGATCAGGCAGATCTTGCGATGGCTCTGTCCGCGCGCGGCATGGTAGCCCCGTATCGCGAGCAGCCCGGCATATTCGCCCTGCGCGCCCGAGTTCGGCTGCAGCGAGATCGCGTCATAGCCGGTGATGTCGCAGAGCCATTTCTCCAGCCGCGCGAACAGCGCGTGGTAGCCCTTGGCCTGCTCGCGCGGGGCGAACGGATGCAGCGTGGCAAATTCCGGCCAGGTCAGCGGCATCATCTCGGTGGTCGCGTTCAGCTTCATGGTGCACGATCCCAGCGGGATCATGGCGCGGTCGAGCGCGAGGTCGCGATCACTGAGCTTGCGCATGTAGCGCAGCATGTCGGTCTCCGAGCGATGCGCATGGAAGACCGGATGGGTCAGGAAGGCCGTGGCGCGCTTCAATTCGTCCGGCAGCGCCTCGCGCGTCTCGGCGTCGATCTCGGCATAGGCAAGCTTGCCGCCGAAGGCGCGCCAGACCGCTTCGACCGTCGCGGGCGTCGTGGTCTCGTCGAGTGCGATGCGAAGCGCGGTATCACCGACGCCGAGATTGATCTTCTCGGCGAGCGCGCGCGCGACGATCTCCTCGCGCTTGCCGCCGGCATCGACGCTGAGCGTGTCGAAGAAGGTCTCGCTGTCAGGCGCAAAGCCGAGCTTGCGCAAGCCGGTTGCGAGCACGGCGGCGCGGCGATGCACGTTGCGCGCGATCTGCGCCAGGCCCTCGGGGCCGTGATAGACCGCATACATCGAGGCGATCACGGCGAGCAGCACCTGCGCGGTGCAGATGTTGGAGGTCGCCTTCTCGCGGCGGATGTGCTGCTCGCGGGTCTGCAGCGCGAGCCGATAGGCCGGCGCCCCGCGTGAATCCACGGAAAGGCCGACGATGCGGCCGGGCAGCGAGCGCTTCAACGCATCGCGCACCGCCATATAGGCGGCGTGCGGTCCGCCGTAGCCCATCGGCACGCCAAAGCGCTGCGCCGAGCCGATGGCGATGTCGGCACCTAACTCGCCGGGCGAGGCGAGCAAGGTCAGCGCCAAGAGGTCCGCGGCGACGATGGCGAGCGCGCCCTTGGCCTTCAGCGCGGCGATCGCCGGCCTGAGGTCGCGCAGCGCGCCCGAAGAGCCCGGATATTGCAGCAGCGCGCCGAGCACGTCTGATTTGTCGAGATCGGTGAGGGGGTCGCCGACGACCAGAGACCACCCCAGCGGCTCGGCGCGGGTGCGCATCACCGCCAGCGTCTGAGGATGCACGTCCTTGTCGACGAAGAAGGCCTTGGCCTTGACCTGCGAGTGGCGCTCGGCGAGCGCCATGGCTTCGGCCGCCGCGGTGGCTTCATCGAGCAGCGAGGCGTTGGCGACGTCGAGCCCGGTGAGGTCGCAGATCATGGTTTGGAAGTTGAACAGCGCTTCCAGCCGGCCCTGGCTGATCTCGGGCTGGTAGGGCGTGTAGGCCGTGTACCAGGCCGGGTTCTCCAGGATGTTGCGCTGGATCACCGCGGGCAGGATGGTGCCGGAATAGCCCTGGCCGATCAGCGAGGTGAAGACCTGGTTCTGGCTTGCGAGCTCGGCCATATGCGCGATCGCCTCGGTCTCGCTCAGCGGCTTGCCGAGATCGAGCGGGGAGGTCTGCCGGATCGAGGCCGGCAGCGTCTCCGCCATCAGTGCATCGACGCTCTTGGCGCTGACGGCCTCCAGCATTGCGGTGACGTCGCGCGCGGATGGGCCGATATGGCGGCGAACGAAACTGGCGGCGGTGTCGCCGTTGGTCTTGCGGTGCGCGGTCATCGCTTGCTCCATCGTCCTTAAGCCGTATGCGCCTTGTAGGCGGCTTCATCCATGAGGCCGCCGAGCTCGCTTTTGTCGGCAATCTTGATCTTGAAGAACCAGGCCGCGCCTTGCGCATCCGAATTGATCAGCGCCGGCTCGGCGGCGAGGGCCTCGTTGGTCTCGAGCACTTCGCCCGTAACAGGGGCGTAGACGTCGGAGGCGGCCTTCACCGACTCCACGACGGCGGCGGCTTCGGCTTTCTTCAAGCTGCGGCCGACCTTGGGCAATTCGACGAACACGACGTCGCCGAGCTGCTGCTGGGCGTAATCGGTGATGCCGACCGTGGCGGTGTCGCCGTCGATGGCGAGCCATTCATGGTCGGAAGTGTACAGCGTCGTGGTCATTGTCTCGTCCTCAGCGTTTGTAGGTGTTTTTGACGAAGGGCATTGCAGCAATCTGCAAGGGCAGCCGCTGGCCGCGCACCTCGGCGAAGAGCTTTGTGCCGAGCGCAGCGAGGCTCACAGGCACGTAGCCCATCGCGACCGGCGCGCTCAGGCTCGGGCCGAAACCGCCCGACGTGACTTGTCCGATCGGCTCGCCACCCGCAGCGTCGGCAAACAGCAGCGCGCCCTCGCGCACTGGCGCGCGGCCCAGGGCGAGCAGGCCGACGCGGCGGCGGGATGCGCCGTTATCGAAATGGGCGAGGATCTTCGCAGCGCCGGGAAAGCCGCCGGCGCGCGCTCCGCCGGTGCGGCGGCTTTTTTGCACCGACCATTCCAGCGCGGCCTCGACCGGCGTGGTCGTGGTGTCGATGTCGTGGCCGTACAGGCAGAGCCCGGCTTCCAGCCGCAGGCTGTCGCGGGCCCCGAGGCCAATCGCGAGCACGTCGGGATTTGCCAGCAGCATTTTTGCGAGGCGTTCGGCATCGCCTGATGGAACCGAGATCTCGAAGCCGTCCTCGCCGGTGTAGCCGGAGCGCGAGACGAAACACTTGATGCCGGCGACCTCGTGCGGCCCGGCGTCCATGAATGTCATGGCCGGCGCCTCTGCACAGAGTTTCGCCAGCGCCGCTTCGGCCTTCGGACCCTGCAGCGCGATCAGCGCGCGGTCGGCAAGCTGCTCGATCACGCAGTCGTCGGACAGGTTGGCGCGCAGATGTGCCTCGTCCTCGGCCTTGCAGGCGGCGTTGACCACCAGGAACAGGTGATCGCCGAAATTGGCGACCATGAGATCGTCGAGAATGCCGCCGTCTTCGTTGGTGAACTGGGCGTAGCGCTGCCGCCCCGCGGCGATCGCCACGATATCCTGCGGCACTAGCCGCTCCAGCGCGCGGGCAGCGTCTTCCACCTTGCCGGACTTCGGCCGAAGCGCGAGCTGGCCCATGTGGGAGACGTCGAAAAGGCCCGCTTTGGTGCGGGTATGGAGGTGCTCCTTCAGCACGCCCGCGGGGTACTGCACGGGCATGTCGTAGCCCGCGAACGGCACCATCTTGCCGCCCAGGGACACGTGGAGGTCGTAGAGGGGGGTGCGTTTCAGGGAGTCTTGGTCGTGAGCTAGCATCTTGAGGGCCCTCGGCGGTTCCCCGGGGAGGATTCCCCGATGGACACCAGTCGAAGCCCCATCTGTCGCTGTGCCTGAGAGTATTATCCCGTCGGCGGACGCTGTCCGGGTCTACACCCGTCGGCGCCTCTTTCCAGATGCTGTCAAAGCCACGCGGTCCTTTTGCCTGAGAGTTTCCGGGGCGGTTGCTCCTTCGGCGCCGGCTAACTAGTAGCCGGTCTCTCCCGACGTGGCCGTACGATACAGATGGGTAGAGACCACAGGGGAGCCAAGCCTGTCAACGCGTCCGCACGTCCTATCCAACGGGATTGCAAGGGGATTGAGCGCCTGCGGCAACCCTCTGATCTCCCTGCACAGTTTCTGGACAGCGAAGCTGGCCTTGTCTAAAAGCGCTTTGGCCCGCAGATATCAGCCTGAACGGTCCGGTTTGGACGGCGAGAAGCGGGCCCAAGCATACCCGATTGGATGAACATGAGCGGCGTCAACGAGATCAGGTCGACCTTTCTGAACTACTTTGCCGAGAACGGCCACGAGATCGTGCCGTCCTCGCCACTCGTGCCGCGCAACGACCCGACGTTGATGTTCACCAATGCCGGCATGGTGCAGTTCAAGAACGTCTTCACCGGCGTCGAGAAGCGGCCCTACCAGCGCGCCACCACCTCGCAGAAATGCGTGCGCGCCGGCGGCAAGCACAACGACCTCGACAATGTCGGCTACACCGCGCGCCATCTCACCTTCTTCGAGATGCTCGGCAATTTCTCGTTCGGCGATTACTTCAAGGAGCGCGCGATCGAGCTCGCCTGGAAGCTGATCACCAAGGAGTTCGGGCTGAAGAAGGACAAGCTGCTCGTCACCGTCTATCACACCGACGACGAGGCGGCGGGTCTGTGGAAGAAGATCGCCGGCTTCTCCGAGGACCGCATCATCCGCATTCCGACCTCGGACAATTTCTGGGCGATGGGCGACACCGGGCCGTGCGGCCCGTGCTCGGAGATCTTCATCGACCGCGGCGAGCACATCTGGGGCGGACCTCCCGGCTCGCCGGAAGAGGACGGCGATCGCTTCCTCGAATTCTGGAATCTCGTGTTCATGCAATACGAGCAGGTGACGAAGGAGGAGCGCGTCGGTCTGCCGCGTCCCTCGATCGACACCGGCATGGGCCTGGAGCGCATGGCCTGCATCCTCCAGGGCGTCGAGAGCGTGTTCGAGACCGACCTGTTCCGCAACCTGATCGAGGCCACCGCGTCCGCGCTCGGCAGCGGCCCGACCGCGCAGAATGCCGCCTCGTTCCGCGTCATCGCCGACCATTTGCGCTCCTCGGCCTTCCTCGTCTCCGACGGCGTGCTGCCCTCGAACGAGGGCCGCGGCTATGTGTTGCGCCGCATCATGCGCCGCGCGATGCGCCATGCGCAGCTGCTCGGCGCCAAGGAGCCGCTGATGCATCGCCTGGTCTGGGCGCTGGTGCGCGAGATGGGCCAGGCCTATCCGGAATTGATGCGCGCGGAAAAGCTGATCGAGGAAACGCTGCGGCTGGAAGAGACCCGCTTCCGCAAGACTCTTTCGCGCGGCTTGGCCATCCTCGACGAGAAGAGCGCGTCCTTGAAGAAAGGCGACATGTTCGACGGCGACGTCGCCTTCACGCTGTACGACACCTACGGCTTCCCGCTCGATCTGACGCAGGACGCGCTGAAGTCGCGCGGCATCGGCGTTGACCAGGCGGCGTTCACCGACGCGATGGAGCGCCAGAAGGCCAAGGCGCGCGAGTCCTGGAAAGGCTCGGGTGAGGCCGCGTCCGAAGCGATCTGGTTCCCGCTGCGCGAGAAGCTCGGCGCCACCGAATTCCTCGGCTACGAGACCGAGAGCGCCGAAGGCGTGGTCTCCGCGCTGGTCAAGGACGGCGCCGAGGTTGCGAGCCTCAAGGCCGGCGAGACCGGCGCGCTTCTGCTGAACCAGACGCCGTTCTATGCGGAGTCGGGCGGCCAGGTCGGCGATACCGGCGTGCTCTCGGGCGAGGGCGGCATCAAGGTCCGCGTCACCGATACGCAGAAGAAGCTCGGCGATCTCTTCGTCCATATCGGCACGGTCGAGAGTGGCGAGTTGAAGCTCGGCACGGCGCTGCAGCTCGAGGTCGATCATTCCAGGCGCTCGACCATCCGCGCCCATCACTCCGCGACCCACATCATCCACGAGGCGCTGCGCCAGGTGCTCGGCGATCACATCGCCCAGCGCGGCTCGATGGTCGCGCCGGATCGGCTGCGCTTCGACTTCGTGCATCCGAAGCCGATCACGGCCGAGGAGCTCGCCCGGGTCGAGGACATCGCCAACGACGTGGTGCTGGAGAACGACGAGGTCACCACGCGCGTCATGGGCGTCGACGAGGCCCGCGAGGCCGGGGCGCGCGCGCTGTTCGGCGAGAAATATGGCGACGAGGTCCGCGTCGTCTCGATGGGCAGGACCGCGCGCGAGCGCGGCGCCAACGCGCTCGGCTGGTCGGTCGAGCTCTGCGGCGGCACCCATGTGAAGCGCACCGGCGATATCGGCCTGATCACGGTCACGAGCGAAAGCGCGGTCGCCTCCGGCGTGCGCCGTATCGAGGCACTGACGGGCAACTACGCGCGAAAACACGCCAACGACACCATGGCCCTGGCAAAGACCGCGGCGAACGAGCTGCGCACCTCGCTCGACGACGTGCCGGCGCGCATCGCCGCTCTGATGGAGGAGCGCAAGAAGCTCGAGCGCGAGCTCTCCGATGCCCGCAAGAAGCTGGCGATGGGCGGCGGTGCCTCCGCCGGCAACGGCGCAGCGTCGGGCGTGCGCGAGGCCGGCGGCGTCAAGCTGATGGCGCGTGCGGTGGAAGGCATCGAGATGAAGGATCTCAAGAGCCTTGCCGACGACGGCAAGAAGCAGATCGGCTCGGGCGTCGTCGCCATCGTCGGCGTCACTGAGGACGGCAAGGCCGGAATCGTGGTCGGCGTCACGCAGGACCTCACCGCGCGCTTCAACGCCGTCAATCTGGTGCGCATCGCCTCCGAGGCGCTCGGCGGCAAGGGCGGCGGCGGCCGGCCCGACATGGCCCAGGCCGGCGGCCCCGATGGCGCCAAGGCGTCCGAAGCCTTGAGCGCGATCGAAAAAGCGATGGCAGGCGCTTAAAGGCCCATGCGCCTCGTTCCGCGAGGACGTGGGCTTTCCGATCCGGACTTGAGGGATCGCCTCTACGAATTGCTGGAGCACGACCCCTTGGCCTATTCGGTCGGGTCGCGCTTCATCCAGGTCATCATCGGCGTCATCGTGCTCAACGTCGCCGCGATGATCCTCGCCTCGGTGCCGGAGCTCGACGCGCGGTTCGGCACGCTGTTCGCGGGCATCACCATCCTGTCGGTGATCGTGTTCGCGCTGGAATATGCGGCGCGGCTGTGGACCGTGGCCGGCCATACGCCGCGCAAGGGCTCGGCGCTGTCCGACCGGCTGGGCTACGTCTTCTCGGCGCTCGGCATCATCGACCTGATGGCGTTCCTGCCGGCGGCAATCGTGCTCGCGACGGGACGGCACGCGACGTTGGCAGCGCTCGGCGTGCTGCCGTTCTTCAAGCTGATACGGTACTCGCCGGCGATGCGCTCGCTGCTCGCCGCGGTGCATGCCGAGCGGCGCGCGCTGATCGGCTGCATCGTCATCCTGATCGGCGCCGTGTTGACCTTCGCCTCGCTGCTCTACGCCATCGAGCGCGACGTGCAGCCCGACAAGCTCGGCACCATCCCGCAGGCGATGTGGTGGGCGATCGTGACGCTCGGCACCGTCGGCTATGGCGATGTCGTGCCGGTGACGCCGCTCGGCAAGTTCGTCTCGACCTTCGCGATCATCGCAGGCTTTGCCATGATCGCGCTGCCGGTCGCGATCATCTCGACCGCCTTCGCCGAAGAGGTGAAGCGGCGCGATTTCGTCGTCACCTGGGGCATGCTGGCGCGGGTGCCGCTGTTCTCGCACCTCTCCGCCGCGGAGATCGCCGACATCATGCGCCTGCTCAGGGCGCGCACCATCGAGCAGGGCGAGATCCTGGTGCGACGGGGCGATGTCGCCTCGTCGATGTATTTCATCACCGCCGGCGAGGTCGAGATCGCGCTGCCGAACCAGCATGTGCGCCTCGCCGACGGCACCTTCTTCGGCGAGATCGCGCTGCTGCACAAGACGAAGCGCAGCGGCACGGTGACGGCAACGCGCAAGACGCGGCTGCTCGTGCTCGATGCCCAGGATTTTCATGCCCTGATCGCGCGCATGCCGACGCTGGCTGCCCACGTCCACGAAACCGCAAAGGCGCGGCTCGCCGATACCGGCGATCTCGCGCTCGCCGAGCTCGCGCAGGCGGAGAAGGAAGGCACCGACCGCTAAGCGGTCAGCCCTTCTTCAGGAAGACGTAATCGGCCGCGTAGGGCGCGCTTTTGAATTCGCCGGCCTTGTCGCAAGCGCCGTCGAGCTTGCCGCCATGGGTGTTGATGCGCTGGACCGTGGTGACCGGCGTCAGCGTGCCGCTGCCGCGGCGGGCGGCGACTTCCAGCTTGAGCCACGGGATATCGGCAGGCGTTGCGCCCGGTGCGTTGCCGACGGCCTTGCCGACCACGGCGCTACCGTCGGCGAGCTCCCAGTTCGGGCCGGCATAGTGGCGGCCAACGGTCTTGCCTTCAGACAGCAGCGTCGCGACGGGCTCGCGGAAGGCCCAGGCGAGCTTGCCGTCGGCGGCTGACTTGCACTCATAGACCTGCGCGCCCTCGGCGTGGACGCTGAGCACGATGGTCTCGCCGGGGGCGGCGATGGCGTTGGGTAGCGGCTCGGCGGCCAGCGCAGGGGCACTCGCCAGCGCGAAGACCGCGAACGCAACGCTCATGAATGATGGCATGCACGGTCCTCGATCAACGGTCTCGTCATTGCGAGGAGCTCTTGCGACGAAGCAATCCAGACTGTCCCCGCGGAGGGATCCTGGATTGCTTCGCTGCGCTCGCAATGACGGGTGGGGCAGGTAGCTTACGCCGCCAGCTCCTTGGTCAGGTTCTCGGCGACCTTGTCGAGGAAGCCGGTGGTCGAGAGCCAGCGCTGGTCGGCGCCGACCAGGAGCGCGAGGTCCTTGGTCATGTAGCCGGCCTCGACGGTGTCGACGCAGACCTTCTCCAGCGTGGCGGCGAACTTGGCGAGCTCGGCATTGTTGTCGAGCTTGGCGCGGTGGGCGAGGCCACGGGTCCAGGCGAAGATCGACGCGATCGAGTTGGTCGAGGTCTCCTTGCCCTTCTGGTGCTCGCGGTAGTGACGGGTCACGGTGCCGTGGGCGGCTTCGGCCTCAACGGTCTTGCCGTCGGGGGTCAGCAGCACCGAGGTCATCAGGCCGAGCGAGCCGTAGCCCTGCGCGACCGTGTCGGACTGCACGTCGCCGTCGTAGTTCTTGCAGGCCCAGACATAGCCACCGGACCATTTCAGCGCCGAGGCGACCATGTCGTCGATCAGGCGGTGCTCGTAGGTCAGGCCCTTGGCGTCGAACTCCTTCTTGAACTCGCGGTCGAAGATGTCCTGGAAGATGTCCTTGAAGCGCCCGTCATAGACCTTGAGGATCGTGTTCTTGGTCGACAGGTACACCGGGTAATTACGGAGCAGGCCGTAATTGAAGGAGGCGCGGGCGAAGTCGATGATGGAATCGTCGAGATTGTACATCTCCATCGCGACGCCGGCGCCGGGCGCCTTGAACACTTCCTTCTCGATCACGGTGCCGTCCTCGCCGACGAACTTCAGCGAGAGGGTGCCCTTGCCGGGGAACTTGATGTCGGTGGCGCGGTACTGATCGCCATAGGCGTGGCGGCCGATGATGATCGGCTTGGTCCAGCCGGGAACCAGGCGCGGCACGTTCTTGCAGATGATCGGCTCGCGGAAGATCACGCCGCCGAGGATGTTGCGGATGGTGCCGTTCGGCGACTTCCACATCTGCTTGAGGTTGAACTCCTTCACCCGGGCCTCGTCGGGGGTGATGGTGGCGCACTTGACGCCGACGCCGACCTTCTTGATCGCCTCGGCGGCGTCGATGGTCACCTGATCGTTGGTGTGGTCGCGGTATTCCATGCCCAGGTCGAAATAGAGCAGCTCGACATCCAGGAACGGGTTGATCAGCTTGTCCTTGATGTACTGCCAGATGATCCGGGTCATCTCGTCGCCATCGAGTTCGACGACGGGATTGGATACCTTGATTTTTGCCATGATCGGGGAAGCCCTCTTGGGAACGGCGCTTTTGGCGCGCCAGCGTGAATATCCGCCGCCTCTTAGCACCGCCGCGCGGCGGGCGAAAGCCAAGGGATTATGCACTTTTAGCTCATCCAGCTTGCGCAGGCGGGAAGCGGCGGGCCGGGCCGCTGCCGGGGCCGGCCTCACGTTCCAGGCGAGTTTCAAAAGTCGAATCCAAGCCGTTATTTCCCTTGAGAATTTTGTCAGGACAGGCAAACGACAGGCGGACAGCGCCCGAGCCGGCCCAAGACCAGTTCGAACGACCGGCTTGAATCAATTCCTGAAGATGGCCTCGCCAAGGCCTTGAGAGACAGTGTGAAAGCAGAGCGAGATGTCGGGGACTGACAAGAGCAAAGCCGGCCTTTCCCTCGACGGTCCCATCGTGATCCTGGTCGAGCCGCAGCTCGGCGAGAACATCGGCATGGCCGCGCGCGCCATGGGCAATTTTGCCCTCGGCGCCCTGCGCATCGTCAACCCCCGGGACGGCTGGCCCAACATCGCGGCCCAGCGGGCTGCGGCCGGCGCCGACCACATCCTGGAAACGGTCGAATTGTTCAGCACGGTCGAAGAGGCGGTCGCCGACCTCGACCTGCTGTTCGCCACCACCGCGCGTCCCCACGACCAGGCCAAGCCCGTGGTCGGGCCGGATGCTGCAGCGGCCGAGATCGCCGGGCACGTCGCGACCGGCGGCAGGGCCGGCATCCTGTTCGGCCGCGAGCGCTGGGGCCTGACCAACGAGGAGGTCGGGCTCTCCAACCGCATCATCACCTTTCCGGTCAATCCGGGCTTTGCCTCGCTCAACCTCGCCCAGGCCGTGCTGCTGATCGGCTATGAATGGTTCAAGCGGGCGACATCCGGCGAACTGCCGCACGCCATGCCGGAGCGCTCCGAGCGCGCCTCGCAGCACCAGATGCAGGCCTTCTTCGACAACCTCGTGCGCGAGCTCGACAAGGTCGAGTTTTTGCGCCCGGCCGAGAAGCGCGACACCATGCTGGTGAACCTGCGCAACATCTTCACCCGGATGGAGCCGACCAAGCAGGACATGCACACCCTGCACGGCGTGATCATGGCGATCGCCGAGGGGCGCAAGGGTCCGGCCAAGGGCGGCGTGCTCGACGGCGAGCAGGCCACGCGCCTGCGCGCGCTGCTGGCCGAGCACGGGCAGGGCGGTGGCGTCTCCGACAGCGGCTCGACCGTGCGCGGCCTCGCTCGCCTGCTCCGCCGCAACCCGACCGACGCCGAGCGACTGTTGTGGCAGGCGCTCACCCGCGACCGCCGCTTCGCAGGTGGGTTCAAGCGCCAGACCCCGGTGGGGCGCCACATCCCCGACTTCGTCTCCTTCCCGCACCGGATCGCGATCGAGCTGGTGAACCCGGGCGAGGGCGAGGCGATCGCGGCGGACCGGGCGGGGCGGCGGGCGTGGCTCGAAGCGCGCGACTACCGGGTGCTCGACATTCGCGCGGCGGATGTGGAGCGCGATCTCGAGGCGGAGCTGGTGCGGCTGCAGGGGATGATCGAGCAGGGTGCGTAGGTTTCGTCGGGTGGAGGTCTCGTAGGGTGGGCAAAGCGAAGCGTGCCCACCATGTCTATCGACGACGCTGATAGAGATGGTGGGCACGGCGCTGCGCGCCTTTGCCCACCCTACGAGACCTTCATCCTCGCCCGAGTTGCGCCTTGTGCCGCAACCAAAGGCTGTGCAGACGCGCAATCGGTTGCTATGAAGTCCCCGGGAATTGAGATGGGGACTGCATGTTTGGAATGGTGGGCCGCACACTCATTTGTGCGGCAGCAGGCTTCGGTGTTTTGGCGCTGACTGCCTTGCTCGAGATATCAGGCGCTCGCGCGGAAATGCCGTTGGCTTCCAAGTGTAACGCGGCCGGCAATTTCAGCATCGATGACAGGATCGCAGGCTGCACCGCCATCGTTCAGGCGGCGGGGACGGGCATGCAGCAAGGTGTGGTCATGGCGCGCTTCCGCCGCGCCATGTTCTACCGCCAGAAGGGCGAGATCGACCCTGCGATAGCGGACTACAACGAGATCATTGAGCGTAATCCGGGCAATCTGAACGCGCGCCTCGCGAGGGCTTCCATATACGTCCAGAGGCGCGACCACGAAGCCGCGCTTGCGGATTACGACAAGGTCATCGAGCTCGATCGCAACAATACCTATGCGTATCTTGGGCGTGCGCGGCTGAACCTGAAGGACGATGTCGATCGCGCGATCATCGACTATGACCGGGCCCTTCGGATACATCCAGATAATGTCCATGCCCTTATCGGCCGCAGCTTTGCCTATGAGACAAGGGGCGAGTCGGATCGCGCCTTAGCCGATTGTGCGCGGGCGATCGTGATCGGCCCGGACCATTGGATCGGCCAATTCTGCCGGGCCGACATCTATCTCGCGCGGGGCCAGACCGATCTTTCATTGTCCGACTTCGACCGCGCGGTCCAGCTTAACCCGAAGGACCCGCGGCCTTATGTCGGCCGAGCCAGGGTTTTTCAGGTCCAAGGCGATCTCGGAAAGGCATTATCGGACCTGGACCTGGCAATCGAGATCAATCCCAATAACCCCAGCTTCCATCGCTTGCGTGGGGCCGTCCACTTCCAATCCGGCCATCTGACGGAGGCACTTGCCGACCTTCGTCGATCGAACGAACTGGACCGGAAGGATGCCTACACGCAGCTGTGGTTCGATCTCGCGCAGCGAAAGAGCGGCAGCGGGAGTGAGCTCGGTGAAGCCGCAAAGCTGATCGACCCGTCACGTTGGCCCGCGCCCATCGTTCGCTTCTTCCTGGGCGAGATCACTTTCGAAGCATTGCTCAAGTTCGCGCAAGATGACTCCACGCGGAAGACAAGGGAGCAGGTCTGCGAAGCGAACTTCTATGCTGGCGAGCTGGCGCTACAGCGGGGAGCTGATCAAGCCGTGCGCCTGATGCGCGCAGCCGCGGACGAGTGTCCGAAGCGCTTTGTGGAATGGGCCGCGGCTAACGCCGAGCTTCACAAGCTCGAAACGAAACCCTGATTTGCGGCGTAGAGTCTTCCCAGCTTGGAACGAGCAAAGCGCAATCCGGGACAGTGTTCCCGCATCCGCTGCGCTCCATGCGGGCTACGAGACCAGCGCGTTTAGACCGCCTCCAGCTGATCCGCCGCGCGCTTCTTCTTCGCCTTCGCCTGGCCGAGCAGGGGGCCGGCCGTGAGCGCCGCCGTATCCGCGACGCCCGGGTCGCGCGAGATCATCGCGGCGACGATGGCGCCGTCGATGATGAGGCCGAGCTGATGCGCCAGCACCGCGGGCTCGGCTGAGCCGAGCTCGCCGGCGAGCTTCTCGATGTGGCCGAGCACGATCTTCTTGTGCTTCAGCGCGATGTTGCGGAACTGTTTTGCGTCCTTGTCGTGCTCGCCGACGGCGTTGATGAAGGGGCAGCCGTAGAAGCGCTCTTCGGCGAACCAGCTCTTCAGTGCGGGGAAGATGCGCGTCAGCTTCGCCTGCGCATCGCCGCCGCCTTGCTCCATGGCGCCGATGAACCATTCGCGCCATTGCTTGCCTTCGCTCTCCAGCACCGCGTTGACGAGGTTGGTCTTGGAGCCGAACAATTTGTAGAGCGTGGTCTTGGCGGTGCCGGCCTCCTCGATGATCGCATCGATGCCGGTGGCGTTGATGCCGTTCTTGCAGAACAGATGCGTCGCCGCGCTCAAGAGGCGACCGCGTGCCGACTCGTCCTCGGCGGCGGCAGTATGGGGCGAATTCTTTCTCGATGACGTCTTTGCCATGGACTCAAACTTACCCGCAGCCGTGCCGCATCAGCAAGCCGCATCTGTTTGGCGCTGAAAAGATTCGCAGAGCCTGGCCGGTCTGCATCGCCTTTGAGCAAGGACCGGCTGACCAATCCGCAGGCAGGAAGGCTTAAGCGGCTCCAAAGCTTCGCCTTTTGTTTTTCGCGGGCTCTGGCACGCTCCATGCAAGGAAACAGACCGTTCGGTATCCTGCCGATTTCCACTTCTGCCAGGGAGAAGACTGATGACTGCCGTCGTTCAGAAGACAGTGCTGACGGGGTGCCTCGCGCCCATCGACAAGAACGGGCTCGAGCAACTGATTGCCAACGGCAAGGCAAATCCGAAGGTCATCAAGACCTTGAAGTGCAAGACGGTCGCGGAAGGCAAATTCCGCCACGCCAACTATATCCGCAACCTGCCGCCCTACATCGTCGACGAGCCGCCGGGTCTGCTCGGTGACGACACTGCGCCCAATCCGTCGGAAGCCTCGCTGGCCGCGCTCGGCTCGTGCCTTGCGGTCGGCCTGCATGCCAACGCCGTGCACCGCGGCTGGATCGTCAACAAGCTCGAGCTCGAGCTCGAAGGCGATCTCAACATCACCGCGGTCTGGGGCACCGGCGACACCTCCGACAAGCCGGTCGGATTCACCGACGTCCGCGTCAAGGTCGACATGGAATGCGAGGGCATCTCGCCGGACGAGATCAACGCGCTGGTCGCCCATGTGAAGAAATGGTCGCCGGTCGCCAACACCTTCACCCGGCCGGTCAATCTCGAGGTCGGCATCTAGCAGAGCGGCAATCAGGACAGGGTGCGGGAGACGATCATGGGTTCACTGGCTTTATCGCGGGCCGACGTTCTGGATCAGCCCGCACCGTCCATTGCGGGCGAGGTGGCGCGGATCGCGCGCGAAGAGCTCGCGCCGCTGGCCGCCGGCATCGACGACGGATCGGTCTATCCGGCCGAGGTGCTGCGCAAGTTCGGCGCGGTCGGAGCGTGGGGCAGCCACGTGCCGCACGAAGGCCCCGCCGATCTGCGCTGCGCGATCCAGGCGATGGCGGCGATCGGCGAGGTCTGCGGGGCGACGGCCTTCATGGCCTGGTGCCAGAACACGCTGGTTTGGTACGCGGCGAATTCCACCAATGTGAAGCTCGCCAAGCGCTTCGGCGATGCCTTCTCGACCGGTCGCGTGCTCGGCGGCACCGGGCTCTCCAATCCCATGAAGAGCTTTTTCGGCATCGAGAAGCTGAAGCTGAAGGGCCGCAAGGTCGAGGGCGGCTACATCGTGCGCGGTGCGCTGCCCTGGGTCTCCAATCTCGGCCCCGACCATTATTTCGGCACCATCTTCGAGCGTGAGGACGAACCCGGCACTGTGATGTTCCTAGCCGATTGCTCGGACCCGGCGATCACGCTGACGCCGTGCAAGCCGTTCCTCGCCATGGACGGCACCGGCACTTTTGGCGTGCAGTTCCGCGACGCTTTCGTGCCTGATGAGCTGATCCTCGCCGATCCCGCCGGGCCCTTCGTCAAGAAGATCCGCGCCGGCTTCATCCTGCTCCAGGCCGGCATGGCGCTCGGGGTGATCAAGGACTGCATCAACATTATGGACGAGGTCGACAATCCCCTCGGTCATATCAACCGCTATCTGCCGCAGCAGCCGGTGCACTTTCGCGATCTCGCCGTCGAGCTCGACGCCGAGGCCATGGCGCTGGCGCGCGATCCCTACAACGAGGAGGAGACCTATTGGCGCAAGGTGATCGCGCTGCGGCTTCGCGCCGGCGAAGCCAGCGTCGCGGCGGCGCACGCGGCGATGCTGCATTGTGGCGCGCGCGGCTACCTGAAGAGCCACCGCGCGCAGCGGCGTCTGCGCGAGGCCTATTTCGTCGCGATCGTCACGCCCGCCACCAAGCAGCTGCGCAAGATGCTCGCCGATTTCTGAGTTCCGAGCCTTAAAGTTTTACGAGTCCACCCGAAGACCCACCAACCTCAACGGAGAGGCTGCCATGACTGACGTTCTGATCACTGCCGTCGAACTCGCCGATCTCTTGAAGACCGAGCCGTGTGTCGTGATCGACACCCGCAATCCCGATGCCTACGCCGCCGGGCACCTGCCTGGCGCCGTGAACGTGCACGAGATCTTCACGTTCCTGGCGACCTCGACACCGGAAGGCATGGCCGAGCTCAAGACGAAATTCGCGGATGCGTTCGGCGGTGCCGGCCTTTCGGGCAAGGAGACCGCCGTGGTCTACGAGCAGTCGATGAACTCCGGCTTCGGCCAGTCCTGCCGCGGCTATTACCTGCTCACCATGCTCGGCTATCCCAAGGTGAAGGTGCTGCATGGCGGCTTCGATGCCTGGTCGGCCGCGGGCTTCCCGGTGACCAAGGACGTGCCGACGCCGGCGAAGGCTTCGTTCGCGATCGTGCCTGAAGCGGGCGAGATCCTGATCGATGCCAAGACCATGCTCGCCGCCGTCGGCAAGCCGGGTATCGCGATCCTCGACGTGCGCGACGTCGACGAGTGGATCGGTGACAGCTCGTCTCCGTACGGCAAGGATTTCTGCCCGCGCAAGGGCCGCATTCCCGGCGCCGTCTGGCTGGAATGGTATCGGATGATGAAGCCGACCGCCGAAGGCCCGCGCTTCAAGTCCAAGGACGAGATTCTGGCGGAATGCGCCACCGTCGGCATCTCGCCGACGACGCCGGTCTACCTCTACTGCTTCAAGGGCGCTCGTGCCTCGAACACCTTCCTGGCGCTGAAGAACGCCGGCGTGAAGGACGTGCGGATGTATTTCGGCTCCTGGAACGAATGGTCGCGCGATCCCTCGCTGCCGATCGAGCAGGGCCTGCCGACCGCAGCTGACGTGACGACCAAGGCGGCGTGAGCCGCCAGTCGCCGCAGAGTTCGGTCCACCTCTCCCCGACGGGGAGAGGTCGGATTGCTATGGCGCGCAATTGCGCGCCTAAGCAATCCGGGTGAGGGGGCGCCGTACTCGGTGGGACTGAAACCCCTCACCCGGATCGCATCGATGCGATCCGACCTCTCCCTTCGGGAGAGGTGTTCTCCGTCTCACATCGATATGACCAAGACTATCCTGCTTTAGTGGCCCACGGACGAGGCGTAATTCCCAGCGCCTTGATCCGCGAGGCCAGTGTGGTCGGCTTGATGTCGAGCATCTCGGCTGCGCCGCCGGGGCCGAACACTTTTCCGGCGCAGGCCTCGAGCGCGGCCAGGATGTTGGCGCGCTCGTAGTCGCGCATTTCGGATGACGTCATGATCGCAGGCCGCGCGTCGGCTTTCTGGCGGGCGGAACCGCTCGGCGCCTGTGCGCCTGAACTATCCGGCAGATCGATGCGCAGGCGGCCGTTCTGCGACAGGATCGCAGCGCGCTCGATCACGTTCTGCAGTTCGCGGACATTGCCGGGCCAGTCGTAACGGGTCAGCCGCCGTGCATCGCCCTCCGACAGACGCAGGTTGGATTTCAGCGCCTTGCTCTCGCGCGTCAGGAAATGTTGCGCGAGCAGGGGAATGTCCTCACGGCGTTCGCGCAAAGGGACAGTCTCGATCGGGAACACGTTGAGGCGGAAATAGAGGTCTTCGCGAAAGCGGCCGCGCTGGACCTCCTGCTTGAGATCGCGATTGGTCGCGGCGATGACGCGAACGTCGACCGCGCGGGTGCGCGCCTCGCCGACACGCTCGAAATGGCCTTCCTGCAGCACGCGCAGCAGCTTGCCTTGCAGCTCGAGCGGGATCTCGCCGACCTCGTCGAGGAACAGTGTGCCGCCGTCGGCAAGCTCGAAGCGGCCGATGCGGTCGCGCGTTGCACCGGTGAAGGCACCGCGGACATGGCCGAAGAATTCGCTCTCGAACAATTCGCGCGGGATCGCGGCGCAGTTGACCCGGATCAGCGGCCGGTCGCTGCGGGTGGAATCCTCGTGGATGGCGCGCGCGATCAGCTCCTTGCCGGTGCCGGATTCGCCGGTGATCATCACCGCCGCGGTGGTCGGCGCCACCAGCTTGACCTGGCGCAGTGTCTTCTGGATCGCCTCGCTGCCGCCGATGATGCCGCGCGGATTGGTCTCGATGCGGATTTCCTCCTGGAGATAGGCGTTCTCCAGCTCGAGCCGCTCGCGCAGCCGGTCGACCTCGGCAAGGGCGGCGTGCAGCTTCTCGTCGGCCTCGCGGCGCTGGCTGACGTCGCGAAACACCACGACGGCGCCGACCACGACGCCGCGGTCGCGGATCGGCGTCGAGGTGTACTCGACCCAGGCGGGCGAGCCGTCCTTGCGCCAAAACACCTCGCCGTCGACCTGGTGCACGGCGCCGTCGCGGAACGCCGCATAGATCGGGCAATCATGATTGTGATAGTGCCGGCCGTCGTGGTGGGTGTGGTGGACGATCGGGTGGATCTCCTTGCCGACCAGCTCCTCGGCGGTCCAACCCAGCATCCGCTCGGCCGCGGGATTGACGAAGGTGGTCTTGCCTTCGGCGTTGACGCCATAGATGCCTTCGCCGGCGGCGCGCAGGATCAACTGGTTCTCGCGCTCGATGTCCTGGAATACGCGCTCGACCCGCTGCCAGGTCGAGATGCCGCCACGCATATGGTCTTCGGCGGCAGCATCGACATTGCGCCGGCGGCGCGCTTCGAGGTCGGTCAGCGTCAGCAGCAGCAGCGTGCGGCCGTCATGCGGCAGCAGGCAGCCTGCATATTCGAGCCGGAGATCTTGCCCGGTCGCGTGGCGGGGATTGAGCGCCGTGGTCCAGTAGGCGCCCTTGTGCAGCACGGCCTGGGTGAAGACGGTGAGGGCGGCAAGCTCGCCGGCGTGGAGCGTGCTGGCCCTGGTCTGTCGCAACAGGGCGCGATCGTAGCCGAGCAGGGCGCAGGCGGCGGGATTGGCATCGACGATCTGGTCGCCGTAGGGATCGACCAGCAGGGTCGCTTCGACCGAGGATTCGAAGGCGGCGATGCGCGGGTCGATGACAGGGGCCACATCGTCGTGGACGGGCATTGGCGTCGTTGCCATTGCGAAATCTCGTAATTGAACTACGAAATCTCGTTTATCACGAGTTTTCGTAGCGGCCAAGTGCGGGTGAAAGTGCTGCGTCATCAAGGCACTGGCCGGCCGAAGGGGCATGGCATGCTCCTTGCGTAATTGCTCCTCGCAACGACGCGCAGGAGGGCCGATGTCCACGTTCGACAATCCGTTTGATCCCGATCGCAACCTTCGAGCCGGCTGTGTTTGCGGCCAGCATCGTTCCGCGGCTGAGCACGAGCAGGCGACGGCGCTGCACTGCGAGCCGGTCGCAAGCGAAGAGAAGCGTTACGAGGGCGTGGTCGCTTCCGCTGTGATGCGCGCGATGTTTCCGCAGGACGTGGCGCGGCGCGCTTTCCTGAAGTCGGTCGGTGCATCGACCGCGCTCGCGGCACTGTCGCAGTTCTTCCCGCTCAAGACGGCGACCGAGGTGTTCGCGCAAGCCGGCGCGCCCGAGAAGAAGGACCTCAAGGTCGGCTTCATTCCAATTACCTGCGCCACGCCGATCATCATGGCGGCGCCAATGGGCTTCTATGCCAAGCACGGCCTCAATGTCGAAGTGGTGAAGACCGCCGGCTGGGCCGTGATCCGCGACAAGACCATCAACAAGGAATACGACGCCGCGCACATGCTGGCGCCGATGCCGATCGCGATCTCGCTTGGCCTTGGCGCCAACGCCATTCCCTTCGCCGTGCCTGCAATCGAGAACATCAACGGGCAGGGCATCGTGCTCGCCACCAAGCACAAGGACAAGCGCGATCCGAAGGACTGGAAGGGGCTGAAATTCGCCATCCCCTTCGACTATTCCATGCACAATTACCTCTTGCGCTACTATCTGGCCGAGCACGGTCTCGACCCCGATACCGACGTGCAGCTGCGCTCGGTGCCGCCGCCGGAGATGGTGGCGAATTTGCGTGCCGACAACATCGACGGCTTCCTTGCGCCCGACAACATCTGCCAGCGCGCGATCTATGACGGCGTCGGCTTCATGCATCTGCTCTCCAAGGAGATCTGGGACGGCCATCCCTGCTGCAGCTTTGCCGCAAGCCGCGAATTCATCACGACGGCGCCGAACAGCTTCGCGGCGCTGACGCGCGCCATCGTCGATGCCACCGCCTACGCCTCGAAGGCGGAGAACCGCAAGCAGATCGCCGAGGCGATCGCGCCGGCGAACTACATCAACGCGCCGGTCACCGTGCTGGAGCAGGTTTTGACCGGGACCTATGCCGACGGCCTCGGTGGCGTGAAGACCGATCCCAAGCGCGTCGATTTCGATCCGTTCCCCTGGCAGTCTTTTGCGGTGTGGATGCTGACGCAAATGAAGCGCTGGGGCCAGATCAAGGGCGACGTCGATTACAAGGCGGTGGCCGAGCAGGTGTATCTGGCGACCGATACCAAGAAGCTGATGACCGAGATGGGACTCACGCCGCCGGCGAGTGCTTACAAGTCGTTCGCGGTGATGGGGAAGTCGTTCGATCCGGCCATGCCGGAGGACTACGTCGCGAGCTTCAAGATCAGGAAGGCGTCGTGATGATCTCCGCTCTTGTGTCCCGGGCGCGGTGCAGCGCGAAGCGGTGCGACGCAGAACCGGGACCCATGCGGCCCGACTGGGTCCCGGCTCTGCGAAGCAGCACACCGGACGATGCTGCGCATCGCCGGGAGTGCTGCGTCGCGTCCGGGACACGGGCGGCGGGGTTTGCGTCATGACCACCTCCCTTCGCCTTCGCGCGGGCCTCGTCTCGATCGTGCTGCTCGCCGCCTTTCTCGGCATCTGGCATCTCGCCACGCGCTCCACCGCGCCGGTGACGGCGATGAGCCCGGAATACGCCAAGCTGATGGGGCTCACCGCGACGCAGGGCAAATCGGCGATGCCCGGGCCGCTCGATGTCGGCGCAAAACTCTGGGAGCACCTGAAGCGGCCGTTCTACGACAACGGGCCGAACGACAAGGGGCTCGGCATCCAGCTCGCCTATTCCATCGCGCGCGTCGGCACCGGCTATCTGCTGGCCGTGCTGGTGGCGATCCCGCTCGGCTTCCTGATCGGGATGTCGCCGCTGCTGAGCAAGGCGCTCGATCCGTTCATCCAGGTCTTGAAGCCGATCTCGCCCTTGGCCTGGATGCCGCTCGCGCTCTACACCATCAAGGATTCCTCGGTCTCGGCGATCTTCGTCATCTTCATCTGCTCGATCTGGCCGATGCTGCTCAACACGGTGTTCGGCGTCGCGACCGTGCGCAAGGAATGGATCAACGTGGCGCGGACGCTGGAGGTCGGCACGGTCAGGCGCGCCTTCACCGTGATCCTGCCGGCAGCGGCGCCGACGATCTTGACCGGCATGCGCATCTCGATCGGCATCGCCTGGCTCGTGATCGTCGCCGCCGAGATGCTCGTCGGCGGCACCGGCATCGGCTATTTCGTCTGGAACGAGTGGAATAACCTCTCGATCACCAACGTCATCATCGCGATCCTCTTGATCGGGATCGTCGGCATGCTGCTCGACCAGATCCTGGCGCGCTTCACGCGCATGGTCACGTTTCCGGAGTAGAGGCGATGACCGACAAGTTCATCTCGATCGAAGGCATTGCCAAGCGCTATCCCGGCGCGGGCGGCGCGACGACCACCATCTTCGAGAACCTTTGGCTCTCGATGGCGCGCGGCGAGTTTGCCTGCGTGATCGGCCATTCCGGCTGCGGCAAGACGACGGTGCTCAACATCCTCGCCGGCCTCGATGCGCCGAGCGAGGGCGCGGTCATCGTCGACGGGCAGGCGATCTCGGGCACCAGCCTCGACCGCGCGGTGATCTTCCAGAGCCATGCGCTGCTACCCTGGCGCACCGTGCTTGGCAACGTCGGCTATGCCGTCAGCTCGAAATGGCGGAGCTGGGACCGGGCCAAAGTGAGGGCGCATGCGCAAAAATTCATCGATCTCGTCGGACTCTCCGGCTCCGAGCACAAGCGCCCATCGGAGCTGTCGGGTGGCATGAAGCAGCGCGTCGGCATCGCGCGGGCGCTGTCGATCACGCCGAAGATGATGCTGATGGACGAGCCGTTCTCGGCGCTGGACGCGCTGACGCGCGGCACGCTGCAGGACGAGGTGCGGCGCATTTGCCTGGAGACCGGGCAGACCGCGTTCATGATCACCCATGACGTCGACGAGGCGATCTATCTCGCCGACAAGATCTTTCTGATGACCAACGGTCCCGGCGCGGTGCTGGCGGAGGTGGTCGAGAACCCGCTGCCGCGGGATCGCGGCCGCACCGATCTGCACCGCCATCCGCTCTACTACGCGCTGCGCAACCACATTATCGATTTCCTGGTGATGCGCAGCAAGACCTTCACCGCTGAAAAGCCGGATCACGATCCGCGCAACGTGCCGACGGTGCAGATCGGCAAACCCGGCCTTTCGATCGCATCGACCGGCGAAGAGCCGCGACAGACCTGGATGCCGGGGACAAATCCCGGATTGAGCGCCTAGCAAGGAGACCCCGACAATGAAGCGCGAAGACCTCACCGAGAAGCTGCTCGACATCAAGCGCGAGAAGGGCTGGAGCTGGAAGCACATCTGCGAAAAGATCGGCGGCTATTCCGAGGTTCTGATCGTCGGTGCGATCATGGGCCAGATGAAACTGACAAAGCCGCAGGCGGCCAATGCCGGCGAGCTGTTCGGCCTGTCGAAGGCGGAAGTTGCCATGCTCAACGAGGTGCCGATGCGCGGCACCGGCACGCCGATGCCGCCGACCGACCCGCTGATCTACCGCTTCTACGAGATGGTGATGGTGAACGGCCCGGCCTGGAAGGCGCTGATCGAGGAGGAATTCGGCGACGGCATCATGTCGGCGATCGACTTCGACATGGGCATCGAGCGCGTCGCCAACCCCAAGGGCGACCGCGTCAAGATCACCATGAGCGGCAAGTTCCTGCCCTACAAATATTACGGCGCCAGCGGCAACGTGCCGGAATACGGCTTCAAGGAGGAGTGATAGAGGCGAGTGGCGAATTGCGACGCCCAATTCGCCATTCGCCACTCCCTATTCGTCTGTCTTATTTCCCCGCCTTCACCTCGGCGGCGGCAACCGCGAGCAGCTCGCTCATCTTGGCGCGAATCGCCTGCTCGGTGACGGCGACGTTCTTGGCGGCGAAATCGGCCGTCAGCTTGCGCAGGACGTCGGCATCGCCGGCCTCCTCGAAATCGGCCGCGACCACCTCCTTGGCATAGGCGGTGGCGGCATCGCCGGTGATGCCGAGCTTCTCGGCCGCCCATAGGCCGAGCAGCCGGTTGCGGCGGGCCTCCGCCTTGAACTTCTGCTCCTCGTCGAGGGCGTACTTCTTCTCGAAGCCTTCCTGGCGCTTATCGAACTCGCTCATACCTTGTTCCAAATCCTCGCTGAATGGAGCGGAGCCTTCCGTTGCGGCGACCCGGCTGCATGCCTACATAGATAGCACGAATCGGCAAAACAACGGGCCGTTAAGCCGCAGGCAAGACGGTATAAGTTGGCGCCGGACGGCCGGATCGATTGTGCTCGGACAGCCAATCGGATAGGTTGCCTAAGGCTTGGTTCCCGTTCTGTTTCCAAAGGGTTATGGATGGGTTCCTGGCCGTTCACGGCAGCTCCGCTGTGGGTCGTAATCCAAGTCAACCGGAGCACACCAAATTCATGGATTTCAACAAAACACGGTACATCCCCATGAGCCGTCGGCGTCGCATTTATGAAGGCAAGGCAAAGGTTCTTTACGAAGGCCCGGAGCCCGGTACCCTGATCCAGCACTTCAAGGACGACGCCACCGCGTTCAATGCGAAAAAGCATCAGGTGATCGAGGGCAAGGGTGTCCTCAACAACCGGATCTCGGAGTACCTGTTTCAGCACCTCAACGACATCGGGGTGCCGACCCATTTCATCCGCCGCCTCAACATGCGCGAGCAGTTGATTCGCGAGGTCGAGATCGTGCCCCTGGAAGTGGTGGTGCGGAACGTCGCCGCCGGCTCGCTGTCGCAGCGCCTCGGCATCGAGGAGGGCACGCAGCTGCCCCGCTCGATCATCGAATTCTATTACAAGAACGACCAGCTCAACGACCCCATGGTGTCGGAAGAGCACATCACCGCCTTCGGCTGGGCGACGCCGCAGGAGATCGACGACATCATGGCGCTCGCCATCCGCGTCAACGACTTCCTCACCGGCCTCTTCCTCGGCATCGGCATCCGCCTCGTCGACTTCAAGATGGAGTGCGGCCGCCTGTTCGAGAACGAGATGATGCGGATCATCGTCGCCGACGAGATCTCGCCGGACAGCTGCCGTCTGTGGGACATCAAGTCGAACGAGAAGCTCGACAAGGATCGTTTCCGCCGCGACCTCGGTGGTCTGCTGGAAGCCTATACGGAAGTTGCAAAGCGTCTCGGCATCCTCATGGAGAACGAGCGTCCCCAGGGCACCGGCCCGGTGCTGGTGAAGAGCTGAAGAGGACTTTTGACGTGAAGGCACGTGTCACCGTTACCCTGAAGACGGGCATCCTCGATCCGCAAGGCAAGGCCATCGAAGGCGCGCTGAAGTCGCTCGGCGTCGACGGCGTCGCCAGCGTCCGCCAGGGCAAGGTGTTCGACATCGAGCTCGCCGGCGCCGACAAGGCCAAGGCGGAGGCGGCACTGAAGGAAGCCGCCGACAAGCTCTTGGCGAACACCGTGATCGAGAATTATGCGATCGAGATGAAAGCGTAAGGAACAGGCCAAATGCCCGACGTGACGGCCGAGCTCATGTTCGAGGTGTTGAAGCCGATCCAGGCGCGACTGGCGCAGGTCGATGGCAAGATCGATGAGACGAAGCAGGAAATTCTGGCGTTGCGAACGTCCCAAAATGCCGCTCGCCAGGATGTCACGAGTGTCTTTCAGGAGATCGCGGCGGTTCATGCCACGCTGGTGAGGCATGAGGGCAGGCTTGACCGGATCGAGCGCAGGCTAGAACTGAACGAGGCGCCTGTTCGATAGCCTCGGTTCAGAGCGTCACAGCCATCCCACCCGCCGAAAGCGCCAGTACAGCGACCCGCAGGCGGTCAGCATCACGCCGAGCAGCATGAAATAGCCGTACTCCCATTCCAGCTCCGGCATGCTGCATCGCAGCTGTTGACGTCGCCTTTCTCGAAAACTACAGGTTGTTTGCACTCCGGGCAGGGTGCGTTCGGGGCGGGGTGATGGGGACTTTTTCAGACGTTTTCCGGCATGCGGCTATGGCCGCAGCCGCGTTGTCGCTCGCCGGCTGTAGGACGGCGGCCGTGGGCCCGGAGCATCCAGGAACCAGGGTGACTTTCAAATCGCCGGATCCGGAAAAATGGACCGGTACGAGGGTATTCGGCGAAAGACGCTCGATCTTCCGCTGCAGGCCGCTTGCGTGTCCCGAGTACTCGATCGCCTCCATCCGCACCGCAGCCAGTCCGACCCGTAGCCCCGATCCCGTGGCCCTGCAGAAATTCGCCGAGGCAGATGCGCAGCGTCAGATGGCTCAGACCGAGCAGGCATCGACCGAGGCGGTCGGGCGCCTGAGAGACCTGACGCTGGTGTCTTCGCGCGTCGCGAAGATGAAGGAATTTCCGGCCGTGCATTGGGAGTACAAGGCGACCGGTCCGAACGATAAGCCGGTCTATGTCGTCCGCGACATGGTTTTCGCAGGCAACACGATGATCGACGTCATCTCCACATCGCTCGGCGTCGAGGTTGCTCGACGCAACAGCAGCGATTTCGTCGGTGTGATGGAGATCGAGGACTTCGCACCTCCGGCGCGCCAGTGAGATGAGGGCCGGCATGCGGTTTAGAGTCCGGTCGCTGGTGCTGCTGGCAGCGCTGCTGCTCGCGGGAGGGAGCGCCTTTGCCCAATCGCGGGCGCCGCAATCCACCGCGCCGCGCCCGCCGGTCTCAGTGAAGGGCTGGCGCTACGAGCTGCGCCCCAACGACGTCCACATGTTCCTGTGCGAGCAGCCCGCCTGCGGTGCGCAGTCGAGGGTGAGCTATCGGCTCTACGCGCCAGGGTCCTATCCTCCGGGCAACACGATGACGCTGGAGCAATTTCGCGAAGAGCAGACGCAAATCGTCAAGATGCTGGAGCAGCGGACGCCGGGACAGAAGATCTCGATTCTCGGAGTTGACGGCGACGGTGGCACCAAGGTGCCGCGCCTGTTCAAAGCGCGGCGACTGATGGTGAAGCCTGATGGCACGAAGGAATATCAGGTCAGCGGCTATCTGTTTGGTGATCGAGGTGCGGCCAGCCTGATCAGTTCGGCGGCCACCGAGAAGGCCAGCTCCGACAATTATGCGCAATTTGCCATCGGGGTGATGCTGGTGCTGGCGCCAGCCAAGCGCTGAGTGCCGTGCCCCTCGATCACAGCCATCCCACCCGCCGAAAGCGCCAGTACAGCGACCCGCAGGCGGTCAGCATGACGCCGAGCAGCATGAAATAGCCGTACTCCCATTCCAGCTCCGGCATGTGCTTGAAGTTCATGCCGTAGATGCCGGCGAGCGCGGTCGGGATGGCGATGATGGCGAGCCAGGACGCGAGCTTCTTCGACACCGCGGTCTCGTGGGCCTGGCCGACCAGCAGGCTCGCCTCGAAGGCGAAGGCCAGCACCTCGCGCATGGAATCGATGCGCTCCTGGATGTTGCGGACATGGTCGGTGACGTCGCGGAACAGAGGCTGCATCGTCGCGCGCACCATCGACAGCTCATCGTGCTCGAGACGGCGGCAGACCTCCACCAGCGGCCCGATTGCGTTACGGAGCCGCAACAGGTCACGCCGCAGCATGTAGAGCCGCTCGATCTGCGTCTTGGTGATCGCGTGCGCGAGCACGTCGTCCTCGATCTTCTCGATCTCTTCGTGAATGCTTTCCAGCACGGGCGAGTAATTGTCGACGATGAAATCGAGGATGGCGTAGAGGATGTAATCCTCGCCGCGTGCGAGCGCCCGCGGGCAGCTCTCGCAGCGTTCGCGCACCGGCGTGTAGGATGTCGAAGCGCCGTGGCGCACCGAGACCAGATAGCCTTCGCCGACGAAGATGTGGGTCTCGCCGAAGGCAATGCGTCCCTCGACCAATTGCGCGGTGCGCGCGACGATGAACAGGGCCTCGCCATATTGCTCGATCTTCGGCCGCTGATGGGCGTGGTTGGCGTCCTCGATGGCGAGGTCGTGCAGGTCGAACTGCTTCTGCACCGCGCCGAGCAGCGCCATGTCGGGCTCGTGCAGCCCGATCCACACGACGTGGCCGGGCTTGGCTCGCCAACTCGAGGCCTCGCTGATGGCGATATTGGCGACGCGGCGGCCGTCGACATAAGCGCCGGCGGCGACGACGCCATCGGTGGACACCGGTTCGGAGGGGAATGCGGGCAGCGACGGGACGTTCATGGCTTCAATCCCGGGCAAATGGAGTGACCACAGCGAGTGGCTATGGCCTGTGTACAACGGCGCTCCACCACGCTAGCACTGGTAAAATCTCCGTCAAATGGTTATGTCTGTTCACGAATTGGCCGGTCGGCCAGCCTCATTCCCAGCCGCGTCGGAACCTCTGCCATGAAAGCCGCCATTCTCGTCTTTCCCGGAATCAACCGCGAGCGCGACATGGCGCGCGCCCTGAGGCTGATCTCCGGCAGCGAGCCCGCGATGGTCTGGCACGCCGAGACCTCGCTGCCTGCGGGCACCGATCTCGTGGTCGTGCCCGGCGGCTTCTCCTACGGCGATTATCTGCGCTGCGGCGCGATTGCGGCACGCGCGCCGGTGATGGACGCGGTGCGCGACTATGCGGCCAAGGGCGGCCTCGTGCTCGGCGTCTGCAACGGTTTTCAGATCCTCTGCGAGTCCGGCCTCCTGCCGGGCGTCTTGATGCGCAATGCGCGGCTGAAATTCATCTGCCGCGACGTGCATCTGCGCGTCGAGCGCTCCGACACGCCGTTCACCCGCGGCTACAATGCTGGACAGGTGATCCGCGTGCCGGTCGCGCACGGCGAGGGCAATTACGAGGCGGACGAAGAGACCATCAAGCGGCTCGAAGGCGAGGGGCGGGTGCTCTATCGCTACTGCTCCGCCGATGGCGTGGTCGACGAGGCCGCCAACATCAACGGCGCGGCACATTCCATCGCCGGCATCGTCAACGACAGGGGCAACGTGCTCGGCATGATGCCGCATCCGGAAAACCACGTCGAAGACATCATGGGCTGCACCGACGGCCGCGGCCTGTTCGCCGGTCTCGCCCAGCATCTGGAAAAAGCCGCGTGATCTCATTCCTGATGAAGCGTGCTCTCGCCGCAGTCGCGGCGCTAACGTTCGCGACATTTTCAGTAGCGACTTGCGCATCCGCGCAGGATTATCCCAAGCGTCCGATCACCATGATCGTGCCGTTCGCGGCCGGCGGCACCTCGGACGTGATCGCGCGGGCGGTGGCCGAGCAGATGGGGATTGCGCTCGGCCAGACGATTGTGATCGAGAACGTTGCCGGCGCCGGCGGCTCGACCGCGCTGGCGCGGGCCTCCCGCGCCGAGCCCGATGGTTATACGATTGCGATCGGCAATGCCGGCACCAATGCCGCGACCTACACGATCTATCCAAAGCTGCCGTTCACGCCTGATTCCTTCGTGCCGATCGCGATGGTGGCGAAGACGTTCGGCATCATCGCGCTGCGCAAGGACTTTCCGGCGAAGGATCTGAAAGAGTTCATCGCCTATGCCAAGGCCAATCCGGGCAAGATCAATCTCGGCCATGCCGGCGTCGGCTCCTCCAACTATCTGATCTGCAAGAGCTTCGTCACATCGGCCGGGATCGATGCGACCCTGGTCGGCTATCGCGGCGCCGCGCCGGCACTGACTGACGCGATCGGCGGCCAGATCGACGGCGTCTGCGACGCGGCCGCCTCGGTGTCCCAAGCGATCAACGACAAGCTGGTGAAGGGCCTCGTGGTCGGCTCGACCGTTCGGCTCGCGACGCTGCCGGATCTGCCGACCTCGGCGGAAGCAGGCCTGCCCGAGTTCGAGGCGCAGGGCTGGAACGGCCTGTTCGCGCCCAAGGGCACGCCGCCGGCCGTCCTCGCCAAGCTGAACGCAGCCGCGCGCACGGCCGTCGAGACCGAGGCGGTGAAGAAGCGCTTCGCCGACCTCTCGACCGTTGCGCCCGATGCCGACGAGCATACGCCGGAAGTGCTGCAAAAGCTCGTGACGCGCGACGTCGACAAGTACCGCAAGATGCTGGCAGACGACGCCAACAAGTAGCCGGCCCAAGGAGCCTGGCGGCGGCCGGCGTAGAGCCGCCCAGGAGGTTTACTGGAGCACAGGAATGCGGGCGATGACCTTGATCTCGAAGTCGAAGCCAGCAAGCCAATTCACGCCGACGGCCGTCCAGTTCGGATAGGGCGGATCGCCGATCTCCTCGGTGCGAACGGCCATCACCGTCTCGATCTGGCTCGCCGGATCGCTGTGAAACGTGGTGACGTCGACGACATCGTCCAACGTGCATCCACCAGCTGCGAGCACGGCACGCAAATTGGCGAACGCGCGCCGGACCTGGTCCTCGAACACCGGCTCGGGCGAGCCGTCCTCGCGGCTGCCGACCTGCCCCGACACGTAGAGCAAGTCACCGGAGCGGATCGCCGCGGAATAGCGATGCACTTGATAGAGCGCGTGGCGGTTTTCGGGGAAGATTGCCTCTCGCTGGGGCATGGCAGGAGCCTTTCAATCGATGGATGGGGGCGGATGGAACGTGGGCGCTCCATGGGTAGCGTTTCGCGGCATTTTCAGATACGTTTCGTATGTCAGATATCGCTCACATACGAGGCGTATGTCAAGGGGGTCGAGTGGCAAAGGGGAAGCGCGCCGCAGCCATGGCGGAAAATCGGGCCAAGCTCATCCGCGCCGCCCGCGAGGCATTCGCCATGCAGGGCTATGCAGCCGCGTCGATGGACGACCTCACTGCCGCCGTCGGTCTGACGCGGGGGGCGCTGTATCACAACTTCGAAGACAAGAAGGGGCTGCTCTGGGCCGTCGTCGAGCAGATCGATGGGGAGATGGCGGAGCGGCTCCGCATCGCCCGGGAGCAAGCGCCCAGCCTGTGGCTGGGCCTGCTCGCGGAGGGAAGCGCCTATATCGAAATGGCGCTCGACCCCGAGATCCAGCGCATCATGCTTCTGGATGGACCTGCCGTGCTCGGCGATCCCTCCAAATGGCCCGGCGAGAACGCCTGTCTCGACATCACCATGCGAACGATCCGCGCGCTGATCGAGCAGGGGGTCGTGAAGCCGGTCGACGTCGAAGCGGCGGGGCGGTTGCTGAACGGCGCTGCGCTCAGCGCCGCCTTGTGGGTCGCGGCCGCCGACGATCCCAAGAGTGTGTTGAGCAAGGCCGTTGATGCGTTTCGAGAGCTGGCGAGTGGATTGCTGCGCGAGGCGGTTTGAGCGTGAGGGTCGTGAACCTGCATCGCGTTTGAGACGACTGACTCCTCGTCGCCATCACGGCGCGCATCCAGCTTCGCTGACTTTTGCGGGTTGAGGCAACTCAAAGTTGTTTCATCGCATCGATTGCGATATCAGGAAGCGGCGCTGTCGTTGTGCTTTCCGGATGTCACATGCCCGTCGCTTTGGTCGTTCTGCTGCTCGATATCACGCTGATCTATCATGCCTCGCGAACCGGACGGTTGCGGCCCTGGGCCTTCATCATCCTGCTGGTGCCGATGATGGGCGCGATTGCCTATATCGCGGTCGAGCTCATTCCCGAATGGTTTTCCAGCCCCGGTGCACGGCAGGCGCGCCAGCGTGTCGCCAATCGCCTCGATCCCGAGAAGCGCTATCGCGAGCTGTCCGACCGGCTGGCCGGCACCGACACCATCGTCAACCGCGCGGCGCTGGCGGACGAGTGCGCAAATATCGGCCGATTTGCCGAAGCGGAAGCGCATTATGATCACATCCTGAAGCTGCCCTTGGGCCACGATCCCGCCTATGCGCTGCGCAAGGCTCAGGCGCAATTTGGCGCCAGCCGCCCGGCCGATGCGCTCGCCACGCTGGACGGTCTGCAGAAGCAATGGCCCGACTTCGATTCCGCCGATGCGCATCTGCTCTATGCCCGCGCGCTCGCCGAGGTCGGACGTCTCGACGAGGCGCTGGAGGAATACCACGCGCTCGCCGGCTACTTCCCCGGCGCCGAAGCGCGGGTGCGCTATGGCATGCTGCTGCAAACGGTCGGCCGCACCACTGAAGCGCGCATGGTCTTCAACGAGCTGCTGATCCAGATGCGCCGCGCGCCGAAATATCTGCGCAAGGCGCAGGCGGAATGGCTGTCGATCGCGGAGAAGCAGCTGTCGACCTAGCCGCTCGCTAGCGCCACTTCAGCCGCTCCGCCGGCACCGTCATGGCCGCAACGCCCGCCATCACCAGCACCAGCCCCAGCGCGAGGTTCGACGGCACGCTCTCGCCGAGCAGCAGCACCGAGAGGCCGACGCCGATCGGGATGCGCAGATAGCCCTGTGCGTTCGTGGTCAGCGTGCCGAGCCGGCCGAGGCAGACGTAGAACAGCATCAGGCCCAGTGCGCTGGAGACGATGCCCATGACGATGGTGGCGACGATCGCCGTCGGCGTCGGATGCAAGGTCCATGGCTGGTCGATGATCAGCGCGGGCGGCAGCAGCACGAGGCCGCCGAACAAGAGCGAACCTGCCGCCACAACCATCGGGTCGTATTCGGACAGGCGGAGGCCGAAGATCGTCGCGCAGGCAAAGGAAATGGTGGCAAGCAGGATCGCGATCTCGGCAATGATCTCGCTACCGAAGCCGCGTAGCGCATCGAGCCCGACGATAGCGACGGTGCCGGCGAGTCCCAAAATCGCGCCGGCGAGCTTGAGCAGCGTCGCCGGCTCGTGCCGCGTGATCAGCGAGGTGATCAGGAAGGCGAAGATCGGCGTGGTCGAGGCCAGCACCACCGTGTTCGAGGCCGGCACATATTGCTGCGACCACGTGATGATCAGGAACGGGAAGGTCGAGTTGATCAATTGCTGGGTTGCGAACAGCTTCCAGGCTTTCGCCTCGGTGGGGATCCTGGTGCCGCGCATCCACAGGATCGCGAACAGGAAGGCGGCGGCGATCAGCGAGCGCGCCGAGATGAAGGTGATGGGCGGGATGGTGGGGAGCGCCAGCTTGGCCAGCGGATAGGTCGAGCTCCAGCAGCAGGCGAGCGCAAGCAGCAGCGCATAGTCGCGCCAGCTGTGCGCACCTTTGGCGGCCATGGATGGCAACGGCGCTGATGCGGCCGGCCTCGCGCGGCCCGCCTCGGATGTGCTCTGCGGCACCTTGTTCTGCTCCCCGGCGCCAAAAGCGCTTGCCGGAAGTCTGGGCGAGGGTGCGCGAAAAGGGAAGCGTCGAGCTATGCGTCTGGCTGCGGGAGTGCCTTCCGCTTCATCCGCTTGATCGTGCCGGAAAAGGTGAGCAGCAGCCGCTCGCCGGACATCATCTTGCCGCGCAGGAAGATCAGCGAACCGCCGGCGCGGGTGACCTCGCCGGTGCATTCGATCAGCTCGCCCTCGCGTGCCGCGTCGAGGAATTCGCAGGCGAAATTGGTCGTCACCGCCCGGCTGTCCAGGACATGGGTGGCGATCGCAAACAGCGAATAGTCGGCGAAGGCCATGTAACAGCCGCCATGGACGTTCCCGGAGCCGTTGAGATGCTTCTTCTCGACCCGGAAGGCGCTGCGGACGCTGCCGTCTGCCTCGATCCGGTGCCAGAAGGGGCCGACATGGGACTCAAAACTGTCGCGAATCCAGGTCCGCCAGCCCACAAATTCGCCATCGGTGGCGACATGGAGCTCGGGGCGGCGCGGCGGGGGCGCTTTGGTCAATTCGTGCAAGGAAATAGGCCTTCAATTGCGGGTCTTTAGACCTTAAATCCGATCCGACCGCGCCGTGCAATTCCCGTTCCCGCGGGCTCCCCGGCGCAAAACGTGGGACAGCGGGAAAATGCGCCATAAAGGGCTTTTCGAAGCCGTCCGATGTTCCTAAGAACGGCCAAACCGCCGCCGAAAGCCTCGAATCCATGAAGAATGAACCCAAGATCACCCCCGAGCTGGTTGCCGCCCACGGGCTCAAGCCCGACGAGTACGAGCGCATCCTGAAGCTGATCGGGCGGGAGCCGACCTTCACCGAGCTCGGCATCTTCTCGGCGATGTGGAACGAGCACTGCTCGTACAAATCCTCGCGCATCCATCTGCGTGGCCTGCCGACCAAGGCGCCCTGGGTGATCCAGGGCCCCGGCGAGAATGCCGGCGTGATCGACATCGGCGATGGCCAGGCCGTGGTCTTCAAGATGGAGAGCCACAACCACCCGAGCTATATCGAGCCCTATCAGGGCGCGACCACCGGCGTCGGCGGCATTTTGCGCGACGTCTTCACCATGGGCGCGCGTCCCATCGCCTGCCTCAATGCGCTCAGCTTCGGCGCGCCCGAGCATCCGAAGACGCGGCATCTCGTCTCCGGCGTGGTGGCGGGCGTCGGCGGCTACGGCAATTCCTTCGGCGTGCCGACGGTCGGCGGGCAGGTGCGCTTCCACACTCGCTACGACGGCAACATCCTCGTCAATGCCATGGCGGTGGGTCTCGCCGATGCCGACAAGATCTTCTATGCGGCGGCCTCCGGCGTGAACATGCCGATCGTCTATTTGGGCTCCAAGACCGGCCGCGACGGCATTCACGGCGCCTCGATGGCCTCGGCCGAGTTCGACGACAAGTCCGAGGAGAAGCGCCCGACTGTGCAGGTCGGCGATCCCTTCGCCGAGAAGCTGCTGCTCGAAGCCTGCCTCGAGATCATGGAAAAGGGCTGCGTCATCGCGATCCAGGACATGGGCGCGGCGGGCCTGACCTGCTCGGCGGTGGAGATGGGCGCCAAGGGCGACCTCGGCGTCGACCTCGACCTCGATGTGGTGCCGACCCGCGAGACCGGCATGAGCGCCTACGAGATGATGCTCTCGGAGAGCCAGGAGCGCATGCTCATGGTGCTCAAGCCCGAGAAGGAGAAGGAAGCCGAGGCGATCTTCAAGAAGTGGGGTCTCGACTTCGCCGTCGTCGGCTACACCACGCCGAGCAAGCGTTTCGTGGTCAAGCATGGTGGCGACGTCATGGCCGATTTGCCGATCAAGGAGCTCGGCGACGAGGCACCGGTCTATGACCGGCCGCATGTCCCCTCGGCCGCGTTGCCGGTCGTGCATGCCCGCGACGTGCCGGCGCCGATGGCCTTAGGTAGCGCGCTGGAGAAGCTGATCGGCACGCCCGATATGTGCTCTAAGCGCTGGGTCTGGGAGCAGTACGACCACGTCATTCTCGGCAACACCATGCAGCGTCCGGGCGGCGATGCCGCCGTGGTGCGCGTGCAGGACGGGCCGAAGGGCCTCGCGCTCACCGTCGACGTCACGCCGCGCTATTGCGAGGCCGATCCTTATCAGGGCGGCAAGCAGGCGGTCGCGGAAGCCTGGCGTAACATCACGGCGGTCGGCGGCAAGCCGCTCGCGATCACCGACAATCTCAACTTCGGCAACCCTGAGCGGCCCGAGATCATGGGCCAGTTCGTCGGCTGCCTGAAGGGCATCTCGGAAGCCTGCCGCACGCTGGACTTCCCGGTCGTGTCCGGCAACGTCTCGCTCTACAACGAGACCAATGGCCGCGCGATCCTCCCGACACCCTCGATCGGCGGCGTCGGCCTGCTCGACGATTTCACCAAGTCTGCCTCGCTCGCCTTCAAGGCCGAGGGCGAAGCGATCCTCCTGATCGGCGAGACCCACGGCTGGCTCGGCCAGTCCGTCTATTTGCGCGACATCTGCGGCCGCGAGGAAGGCGCACCGCCGCCGGTCGATCTCGCCGCCGAGAAGCGCAACGGCGACGTCGTGCGCGGCATGATCCATGCGGGCACTGCGACTGCGGTGCACGATCTCTCCGACGGCGGTCTCCTGATCGCGCTGGCCGAGATGGCGATGGCGGGCGGCATCGGCGCCAAGCTGCTGGCGGCGCCGACCGCGTTGGTGCCGCAGGCCTATTGGTTCGGCGAGGACCAGGCGCGCTATCTCGTCACCGTGCCGGAAACCGAAGCCGGCCGCGTGCTCGCCAAGATGCGCGGCTGCGAGGTGCCCTGCGTGCGGATCGGCACCACCGGAGGCGATGCCATCGCGATCGCCGGCGAGGCGCCGGTGACGATCGACAGCTTGCGCAAATCGTTCGAGCGCTGGCTGCCGGAGTACATGGGCGGCAAGGCGGCCTGAACTGCCGCCACACACTCCGTCATTGCGAGCGCAGCGAAGCAATCCAGAATCTCACTGCTGAGGCAGTCTGGATTGCTTCGTCGCAAGGGCTCCTCGCAATGACGGGTGGAGAGGCTATGCCTCACAACACCTTCGACGCGCCCGGGATCTGCCGCAACGCTCGCGTCAGCGCCCAGCTCGCCGCGACAGTCAGTACAAACCCGATCGTGGCCTTGACGATCGCCGGCAGGTCATAGTCGAACAGCCAGTATTGCAGCCACAGTGCGATCGGATAGTGCACCAGGAACATGCCGAACGCGTCGCCCTGCATTGGATCGAGCAGCCTGGCTGAGCCTGATTGCTTGAACCTCTGGAAAAAGGCCAGGATCAGAAACATGATGGCCACGCTGAAGACAGTGAAGCAGATGGCATAGAGCGCTTCATACCAGTCCGGCAACGGTGACGGGTTGCCCAGTATTTCGCGCTTGATGAAGATCAGCCCCCACAAGAGGCAGTACGGAACGATCGCCAGGACCATCCAGTCCCAGCTGACCTTCGCCATGCGGCCGTCGACAGCGAGCAGCCCGCGATCCATTTGCGCAACGCCGATGCCGGCACCGAAAAAGAAGTAGGTCGCATAGAGCATCACGCGCCCGTGCTGGACCGAGAACGGCCCGAACTCGAACCAACTGCTATGCCCGTAGCGAACCAGCCCGGGAATGTAGAACGCCGCGGTGACGGCCAGCATGACCGCGAAGAACACCGCGGGCCGGCGGCGACCATGTAGCGAGAGGCGATTGATCGGATCGAGCAGATTGGGCGACAGCCGGTGCAGCAGGCAGGCAACCAGGTCGAAGGCGAACAAGACCCAAAGGAACCAGATCGGCCCGCTCGGCCACGGGCCCTTCGTGACCATATTCCACCAGAACTCCGAAAAGCCGATCTCGGGATGCTGCCGCAGGGAGATCGCGTAATAGGCGACCGGAATGATCGTGAAGGCGCAGATCGCGAAAGGTAAGCCAAGCCGAAGCAGGCGATCTGCCAAATAGCCCCGCACTCCCTTCCGGGCGATGCCAGACCAGGCGAACAGCCCCGACAGGAAGAAGAACATCGCCATGAAGAAACTGTCGGTGGCGAGCACGATCATGTCGAAACCGAAGAAATATGTCGGATCGGTATGACCGAAATAGGTATAGGGGATCACCGCGTGATGCAGCAGCACGACCAGAGTGAGGAAGGTGCGGGCGCGATCGATCGCCAAATTGCGCACCTTGCTCTGCGGCGCGGCATGCACCTCTGCGCCGATCGTCGCTGAATGTGACATCGTCATCGTGGCCGCCCCGATCCTGATTCCGGCTGGACTCTGCCGCCGGGAACTTGATTCAGCAAGAGCCTGGACTCCCTTTAGGAACCAGTTCCGCGCAGCGAAGTTAGCGTCCGCCGAAAACGGCGAAGGCCGTGAGAAGCGGCAGTTCGGAGCTGGCGATGACGATCCTCAAATGGGCGCTGATCTTCCTACTTGTCTCGATCGTGGCCGGCGTGCTCGGCTTTACCGGCATCTCGGCCGCCTCGGCCGACGTCGCCCGCTTCCTGTTCTACGTCTTCGTCGTGATCTTCCTGGTGCTGCTGATATTGGGACTCACGATCTTCAGGGCGTAGCTGATTTCATTCGTCATTCCAGGGCGGTCCGAAGGACCGAACCCGGAAGCTCGAGATTCCCCGGCGCGCAATTGCGCACCTGAGGTCTGGTCCCTCGGACCATCCCGGAATGACAACATCGAGAGCTACCCCACTTCCTCGATCTTCACCTTGTCCGGATAAAACGCCAGATGGCCTGAAATCTCCGTCATCGCGGGGAAGGGCGTCTCGTAGGTCCAGATTGCGTTGTCCAGCGTCTTGCCGTCGGCCTTGACGCTGTAATAGTTCGCGTCCCCCTTGTAGGGGCAATGGGTCACACGGTCGGTACGCTCCAACACGGCCATGTTGGTGTCCTCCCGCGGCACATATTGCACCGCCGGATATCTGGCCTCCTTCAAGGTCAGCGCCTTGCTGGTCTCGGCGATCACGATGTCGCCCGCGGTGACGCGGACGCGCCTCGGGTTTGGGGTGATGGTGATCGGGTGGTCGGGCCCTGGAAGCTTCATGATTTCACGCCTTTTCGATCAATCTGCCGCGCGCGGCACTTTGTCGTGCCTTTGTCCTGATGGGATCAGGGATATAGTGCCGGAAAGCGTGACGTAGAAGGCCGTTCACGCTAAGTTTGGCCTTGCCGGCAAAGGGGACCCCGGCAGCGAATCGATGATGAGGCTGCTGTGCAGCCAAATAAGGAGCAAGACCCGAATGCCCATGGACGCCCACGATATCGAGGCGATGATCAAGGCAGCGATCCCCGATGCCGAGGTGACCATTCGTGACCTCGCCGGCGACGGCGACCACTATGCCGCGACCGTGATCTCGGAATCCTTCCGCGGCAAGTCGCGCGTCCAGCAGCACCAGATCGTCTACCAGTCCCTGCGTGGCCAGATGGGCGGCGTGCTGCACGCGCTGGCGCTGCAAACCGGCGTACCAGGTACCTGACGAAGCTGCACCTGACCTGACCAGCGCCACGGGGGGACGATGATGGCTGCGGACAATCCGCACGGCGCGATGTTCCGCGTCATCACGCCGAACCAGCACAGCCGCGTCACCAATGCCGAGCTGTTCTTCGACCTCGTCTTCGTCTTCGCCGTCACGCAGATCTCGCACGCGCTGCTGCACCATTTCACGCCGCTCGGCGCGGTGCACGTCGCGGTGCTGTTTCTCGCGGTGTGGTGGGTCTGGGTCTTCACCGCCTGGGTCACCAACTGGCTCAATCCCGAGCTGACGCCGGTCCGGCTGTTGCTGTTTGCGATGATGCTGGGCGGCCTCGTGCTGTCGACCACGATCCCGACCGCCTTCGAGGGGCGTGGGCTTTGGTTTGCGATCGCCTACGCGGCCATGCAGGTCGGACGTACCGCGTTCTGGCTGTTCGCAACGCCGGCGCACAGGACCCTGGTGCGGCACAACGCGATCCGCATCCTGGTCTGGCTCTCCGTCTCCGCGAGCTTCTGGATCCTCGGCGGCCTCGCCCATGACGAGGCGCGGCTGTGGTTCTGGATCGCCGCCCTGACGATCGAATACATCTCGCCCGCGGCCCGCTTCTGGGTCCCCAGGCTCGGCTTCTCGTCGGTCGAGGCCTGGGCCGTCGAGGGCGGCCACATGGCCGAGCGCTGCTCCCTGTTCGTCATCATTGCGCTCGGCGAGGCGGTCGTCGTCAACGGCGCGACCTTCGCCGAGCTGGAATGGACCGCGGCCAACATCCTGGCCTTCGTCTCGGCATTGGTCGGTGCCATCGCGATGTGGTGGGTCTATTTCCACAAGGGCGCGGAAGCCGGGTCCGAGTGGATCTCGAAATCCACCGAATCCGGCCGTCTGGCGCGGCTCGCCTACACCTATCTGCACCTGCCGATCGTTGCCGGCATCATCCTGACGGCGGTGTCGGACGAGCTGGTGCTGAAGCATCCGACCGGCCATTCCGACATTCGGACGGTTTTGAGCACGATCGGCGGCCCGCTGGTGTTTCTGGTCGGCACCATCCTGTTCAAGCACTCGGTCCGCGGCTTCCTCCAGCTTTCGCACGGCATCGGCATCATCCTGCTGCTGGTGCTGTGGTGGTTCGCGTCGGAACTGTCGCCGCTATGGCTCTCGATCGCGACGAGCGCGATCATGATCGTGGTGGCGGTGTGGGAGTCGGTGTCGCTGGGGTCGAAGGTGGAGGAGGCCGAGGAGCGTTGAACGCGGACCTGCGCAAGCGCCTCGTCCTTCGAGACGACCGCTCCGCGGTCTCCTCAGGATGAGGCTCATCAGCATCGGTGCACGTTGAAACTGTCGCCGCACACTCGGTCCTCATCCTGAGGGCCGGCCTTAAGGCGGGCGTCTCGAAGGATGTGCTGCGGAGGGAAGAAGATCTCAAACAGCGGCGTCGGAGCTCTTACCCCGCGACCTCCAGCGCGTGCACCGAGAACATCTTCGCCGCATCCGTCCAGCTCTCGCGGACGCGCCAGCCCGCGCCCTGGGCCAGCGCGGCAAAGCGCTCGATGCTGTATTTGTAGCTGTTCTCGGTGTGGATGCTCTCGCCCGGGCGGAACGAGAAGCTGGTGCCGAGCAGGCGCACGGTCTGGCTCTTCTTGCTGATCAGGTGCATCTCGATGCGGTGCCGCTCGCGATTGTAGATCGCGCGATGGGTGAAGGCGGACAGGTCGAAATTGCCGCCGAGCTCGCGGTTGATGCGCACCAGCACATTGAGATTAAAGCGCGCGGTGACGCCGGACGCATCGTTATAGGCGTCGAAGAGGATCCGCTCGTCCTTCTCGAGATCGGCGCCGATGATCATCTGCGCGCCTTTGCCGAGGATCTTGCGCGCGCTTCTCAGGAAGGCCTGCGCTTCCTGAGGCTCGAAATTGCCGATGGTCGAGCCGGGGAAGAAGCCGACCTTCGGTAGGGAGGCGACGGCCGTCGGCAGCTCGAACGGCGTGGTGAAGTCGGCTGCGACCGGATAGATGCCGAGCGCCGGGAAATCCCGCTTCAGGCCGCTCGCCTGTGCCTTCAGGAAGTCGCCGGAGATGTCGACGGGGACATAGGCCGCGAATCTGCAATGATTGAGCAGCAGGCGCACCTTCGTGGTCGCGCCGGCGCCGAACTCGACCAGCGCGGCGTGCTCCGGGATGATTCTTGCGATCTCGCTGCCGCGCTCCTTCAGGATCGATAGCTCAGTGCGCGTCGGATAATATTCCGGCAGCTTGGTGATCGCCTCGAACAGCTCCGATCCGGTCGCGTCATAGAAGTATTTCGGCGACAGCCTTTTCGGCTGCTGCGAGAGGTCCTCGATGGCCTCACGGGCGAAAGCGGTGGTCTGCTCGTCGGGAAGATGGGCTTCGGCCAAAGCGCTGGCGTGCACATTCATGATACTCTCCTGAACGCGCTGTCCGGCGCGCATCTGTCGTCGGAATTTTTCAGTCGTAATCGGCAAGCCGCAGTCCGGTGAACTGCCAGCGGTGGTGCGGATAGAAGAAGTTACGATAGGTGATACGGCTGTGGTCCGCCGGAGTTGCAAGCGAGGAGCCGCGCAGCACCAACTGGTTGACCATGAACTTGCCGTTGTACTCGCCGAGCGCGCCCTCGACGGCGCGATAGCCGGGGTAGGGCGCGTACGAGCTGCGGGTCCATTGCCAGACAAGGCCGAAGGCGTCGTTGAGCTGGCCGGCGCGGGCCGCGACTTCCCATTCCATCTCGGTCGGCAGGTGCTTGCCGGACCAGCGCGCGAACGCATCCGCCTCGTAATAGCTGACGTGGCAGACCGGCGCGTCCGGATCGACCGGCTTGAGGCCGGCCAGCGTCATCACCTGCCATGCGCCGTCGACCTCGCGCCAGTAGCCGGGGGCCTGCCAATCTTCCTTGCCGGCCGCTGCAAAGCCGTCCATCAGCCACAGGGTTGCGGTCCGGTAGCCGCCATCCTGCATGAAGGCGAGCCACTCGGCATTGGTGACCAGATTGCGGGCGATCCTGACCGGACCGACCAGGGCGCGGTGCGCCGGCTTCTCGTTGTCGAAATGAAAGCCGTCGTCGACGTGGCCGACGGTGTGGATGCCTTCGTTCAGCGTCAGCCAGTCATCGCCGCCGCGCGTGGTGGCCGGGAAGCGCCAGTCCGGATCATAGGCCGGGTAGATCGGGTTTTGCGCAAAGGCATGCAGGATGTCGGTGAACATCAATTCCTGATGCTGCTGCTCGTGGTTGAGCCCGACCTCCACCAGCGGCGCGATTGTGCGCAGCTTGTCCGCTCCGGCCTCGCGGAAGAATTTGCTGACGGCCGCATCGACGTATTTGCGATAGGCGCCGACCTCGTCGGCGCTGGGGCGGGTGATGTCGCCGCGATGATTGCGGGCATGCCGCGGCCCGGCGCTGACGTAATAGGAATTGAACAGGAACGCGAAATCGGGATGGAAGGGCCGGTAGCCGGCAGCATGCTCGCCGAGCAGGAATTGCTCCCAGAACCAGGTGGTATGGGCCCGGTGCCATTTGGTCGGGCTGGCATCGGGCATGGACTGGATCTGCTGGTCCTCGGGCGACAGCGGCGCGGCCCGCCGTTCGGTCTCATTGCGGACGCCGAGGAACGCCGCTTCCAGCCGCTGGGCAAGGTCGTCCTGGTGGGAGGACGGTGACGAAAGCTGGGGCGCAACCGTGGCTGAGGCTTGTTTCGTCACGTTTTTCTCCAGACAGGACAAGAGAACGTTGTTGGCGTTGCCCGGTTCCAAAACCGAGGTTCGTCCTAGATAGGGGCTCCGTTACGGTATGAAAGTCCTATGCGGCGATGATATTAATGTCATCAGCCTATGGACCCGGCGGGCTCAACCCGGCCGCCCAGGGACCCGTCGCCGCCATTTTACTTTGGATGCTCAACGGTTTGGGCTACATATATAGGCAGGTATCGGGTTAAATCGGCGGAGCCGGCCCGAAGCAATTGGTGAGGGCTCTGCCCCAGAAGGACACGGATATGAGCATCGCGGAATTCATCGACAATGAAGTGAAATCCAACGACGTGGTTCTGTTCATGAAGGGGACGCCGCAATTTCCGCAGTGCGGTTTCTCCGGCCAGGTCGTCCAGATCCTCGACCATATCGGTGTCGGCTATAAGGGCCTCAACGTTCTCGAATCCGCCGAGCTCCGCAACGGCATCAAGGAATATTCGAACTGGCCGACCATTCCGCAGCTCTACGTGAAGGGCGAGTTCATCGGCGGCTGCGACATCGTCCGCGAGATGTTCCAGGCCGGCGAATTGCAGCAGCTCTTCTCCGAGAAGGGCGTCGTGGTCGCGGCCTGACACGTGACCGTGCTGACGCGCCGGATTGGCGGCGCGGAGCTCGAAGTCATCGTCGCCGATATCACCACATTGAGTGTTGACGCCATCGTCAACGCCGCGAACACGTCGCTCCTTGGTGGGGGCGGCGTGGATGGCGCGATCCACCGGGCAGCCGGGCCCGAGCTCGTCGCCGAATGCCGCATGCTCAACGGTTGCAAGACGGGCGACGCGAAGATCACCAGGGGCTATCGGCTCAAGGCCGCGCATGTGATCCATACCGTCGGTCCGGTGTGGAATGGCGGCACGCTCGGCGAGGACGATCTGCTCGCCGCCTGCTATCGGCGGTCCATGGCGCTTTGCGCGAAGCACGAGCTGACCTCGGTGGCATTTCCCGCGATTTCGACCGGCATTTATCGCTTTCCTGCCGAACGGGCGGCCGATATCGCCGTGCGCACGACGATCGAAGGGCTGGCTTTGGCGCCGACCGTCGCTCGCGTCGTGTTCTGCTGCTTCTCCGAGCCGAGCGCCAAGCTCCATGCCGAGACGCTTGCGCAACACGGCGGCCCTTGTGCCGATTGAGCTGGTCAGTACACTCCGAGCGCCATGTTCCGGGGAGGGGATATGATTTCACGATCTGGGTTGCGTGTGCTCGCCTGCGGCGCGCTGCTGTCGCTTGCCGCGATGTCGCTGGCGCGCGCCGAGGGCACCTACGAGATTCCAGCCGGCGCCCACTTCAATCAGGAAAAGCTCGGCAGGATCACCGAGTTCTTCAAGAACGAGGTCGCGACCGGCAAGATCGCCGGTGCAAACGTGCTGATCCAGCAGCATGGCAAGCCGGTCTATCACGAAATCTTCGGCGTGCAGGACGTGGTCAGCAAGGCTCCGATCACGGACAAGACCATCTTCCGCCTGTTCTCGATGACCAAGGCAATCACGGCGGTGGTCGCGATGCAATTGGTCGAGGACGGCAAGATCAAGCTGGATGATCCCGTCTCGAAATACATTCCGTCCTTTGCCAACGTGAAGGTCGGCGTCGAGAAGAAGGCGGAGGACGGCACCAAGTCGCTCGAGCTGGTGCCGCCGAAGCGGGCGATGACCGTGCACGATCTGATGACGCACACCTCCGGCATCACCTACGGCTTCTACGGCGACAGCCTGGTCCGCAAGGCCTATCGCGAGGCCAACATCTATGCCGGCGATTTCGATCTGGCCGAGTTCGCCGAACGCATCGCCAAGCTGCCGTTGCACAACCAGCCGGGCGCGCTCTGGCAATACGGCCACTCCACCGACGTGCTGGCGCGTGTGATGGAGGTCGCTGCCGGCAAGCCGCTGATCGACATCATGCGCGAGAAGCTGCTCGATCCTCTCGGCATGGTCGATACCGGCTTTTTGGTCACGGACCCCGAGAAGCAGAAGATTCTGGCCCAGCCAGTGCCGAACGATTCCGATTTCCGCGTCGGCCGCATCAATGATCCCACGGTCGTCAAGAAGATCACGTTTGCCAGCGGTGGCATGGTCACGACCATGGCGGATTACAAGCGCTTTTCGCAGATGCTGCTCAACGGCGGCAGTCTCGATGGCAAGACCATTCTCAAGCCTGAGACGTTCAAGCTGATGGTGACCGATCAGGTCGGCCCGGGCTCCGGCGTCGAGCGCGACTATTTCTACTTTCCCGGCGACGGTTTCGGCTTCGGCCTCGGGCTTGCCGTCCGTACCGATCCCGGCAACGCCAAGCCGCCGCCGCCCGGCAACCTCGGCGAACTGAAGTGGGACGGGGCCTCCGGCTGCTATTTCGTGATCGACCCCAAGCAGGACATGTTCTTCGTGCTGCTGGAGCAGACCCCGAGCGAGCGCCAGCGCGTGCAGCGAACATTGAAGCAGCTGGTCTATGAAGCCATGGAGAACTGACATGAACGGGCGCCGCGCGCTGTTCGCGGCGCTCGTCTTTTTGTTCGGCGCCGTAGGTGCACGGGCGGGCTCAGAGGGCCGCGCACACAGCTTCACGCCCGAAGGCCTGGCAAGAGTCTCCGACTACATCAGGAACGAGATCGCGACCGGCAAATTTCCGGGCGCGATTCTGCTGCTCCAGCAACACGGCAAGCCGGTCTATTACGAGAATTTCGGCGTCCGCGACGTTGCGACCGAACTTTCGATGAGCGCGGATACGATCTTCCGCCTCTATTCGATGTCCAAGCCGATCACCTCAGTCCTGGCGATGATGCTGGTCGAGGAGGGTAAGCTTGCGATCAGCGATCCCGTCTCGAAATACATTCCGGCCTTTGCCGGCATGAAGGTCGGCGTCGAGAAGAAGGCCGAGGACGACAAGGTCTCGCTGGAGCTGGAGCCGCTCAAGCGGGCGGTGACGATCGAGGATTTGATGCGGCATACCGCCGGGATCCCTTACGGCTATTATGGCGGGGACCTGGTGAACAAGCTCTATGCCGACGCCGGACTGTTCGACAGGAATTCGACCAATGCCGAATTCGTCGCGAAGATCACTGCAATGCCGCTTGCCGAACAGCCCGGCACGATCTGGGACTACGGCCACTCCACCGACGTGCTCGGGCGCATCATCGAGGTGATCTCGGGGGAATCGCTGTTCGAGTTCGCGAAGAAGCGGCTGCTCGACCCACTCGGGATGAAGGACACGGCGTTTTACGTCGCCGATCCCGCCAAATGGCCGCGTATCGCCGAGCCGATGCCGCAGGATCGGGCGATCAGCCCGATCACGCAGGTTCGCGATATCAGGAAGCCGCTGCGATGGGAGTCGGGCGGCGGCGGCCTCGTCGGCACGGTCGGCGACTATGCGCGCTTCTCACAAATGCTGCTCAACGGCGGCACGTTTGAAGGTCGACGCTACCTGAAGCCGGAAACCATCGCCTTGATGACGTCGGATCACATCGGTCCCGAAACCCGCGTCGAGCGCGACAAGAACTACTATCCGGGTGAGACCAGCGGCTACGGCCTCGGCTTCGCCGTGCGTATCGCGGTGCCGCCGGGCACGAAGTGGCCGCTGGGCGAATATCGCTGGGACGGCGTCGGCGGCACCTTCTTCTTCATCGATCCTGAGGACGACCTGTTCGGAATCTTCATGGTGCAGACCCCCTCGCAGCGCGGCCGGATCCAGCTCGCGCTGAAGACGCTGATCTATCAGGCGATGGGGCGGTAGACTCTCGTTTTGACGCGTTTTCTTTACGCGAACCGGTATCCATTTCGCTCGAAAACGCTCCGATTACGCCCCGCGCACGATCTCGCGCACGTAGCCGATCGTCTCCTCGATCTGGCTCGCATCGACGTCCAGATGCGTGCAGGCCCGGATGCGGCCGTCCATCATCGCGAGCGTGACGCCGCGCTGGCGCAGCGCTGCGACCATCTTGTCGCCGGGGATGCCGGCGCCGTCGGGCTTGAAGAACACGAGATTGGTCTCGGGCTCCTGCACCTCGATGCCCGAGATCTGCGACAATCCGCGCGCGAGCGCCCGCGCATTGGCGTGGTCGTCGGCGAGGCGGTCGACGTGGTGGTCGAGGGCGTAGATGCAGGCCGCGGCGCAGATGCCGGCCTGCCGCATCGAGCCGCCGAGGCGCTGCTTCCACTGCCAGACCGCGTCGATGAAGGCGCGCGAGCCCGCAAGCACGCCGCCGATCGGCGCGCCCAGGCCCTTGGAGAAGTCGATCCAGGCCGAGTCCCAGCCCGCGGTCATGTCGCGCGGCGAGATGCCGCTCGCAACGGTGGCGTTGAGCAGGCGTGCACCGTCCATATGGGTGACGAGGCCGTGCTGCCTGGCGACCCCGACGATCTCGTCGAGCACCGCCTTCTTCCAGATCGTGCCGCCACCGATATTGGCGGTCTGCTCGACGCTGACGACGGTCTGCGGCGGCTGGTAGCGCGTGCGCGGATGCAGCGCCTTGCGAAGAGTCTCCGGCGTGAACTGGCCATCGGGGCCCTCGAGCTGGGTGACCTGGAAGCCGCCGATCGCCGCATGCGCGCCGCCTTCGCGCGCGATGATATGCGCGGTCTCATGGGCGAGGATCTCGTCGCCGGGGCGGCAATGCACCAGCGTCGCGGTGACGTTGCACATCGTGCCCGAGGGCATGTAGACCGCCGCCTCCTTGCCGAGCAGATCGGCCACGCGTTCGCACAGCGCGTTCACGGTCGGATCATCGCCGACCTGCTCGTCACCGACCTCCGCGCGCGCCATCGCCTCGCGCATCCCCGCCGTCGGCTTGGTCTGCGTGTCCGACAGCAGATTGATGCGCACCGGCGGCGCCTTGGGATCGACGGCGGGAGGGGTGTAGAGCATGGCTTGTCTCGTCATTTTATCTAGTCGAACAGCTGCGGTCTGATGTCTTGCGCGCCGTGAAGAATGGCACGGATTTCGACGTGGTCGGATTGCACCGTGTAGAAAATCAGATGGGATTGGAAGCGGAAACGTCGATAGCCTGCCGCAAGCTCGTCCACTTGTTGGCCGATCAGGGGGAAGTCGGCCAGAAGTCCGAAGGAACGGATCAGGCCCGCGTAGTAGGCCTCTGCCTGATATTTGCCGAAACGGCTCTCGGTGAAGTCGTAGATGTCGATCAAATCGGCCCGGGTGCGCTCCGATAACCGGTACTCAGCCATGGCGGCGTTGAGCAACGCGTTCGCGCGCGGCGGCGAGGATGTCGTCAGGGGTGTCCAAGGTGAACTTGTTGCAATCTGCCTGAGCGAACAGCGCTTGATAACGGCGGACCTGCTCGTCGCGGGGCAGCTTAGCCCATGCTTCAAGCTCCGCCTCGGAAGGCGTTGCCGACGGGCTGATGTTGGCGAGCTGGTCGGTCGTCTGGGACATCGACAGCACGATACCACAACAAAAAGGCCCCGGAAACCGGGGCCTTTGAATGTCGTTCTGCCGAAGCTATCAGCGCGAATAGAATTCGACGACCAGATGCGGCTCCATCTGCACCGGGAACGGCACGTCGGAGAGGCCGGGGATGCGCGCGTACTTCGCGGTCATCTTGCCGTGGTCGACTTCGAGATAGTCCGGGACCTCGCGCTCGGGAAGCTGGCTGGCTTCGAGCACGTGGGCGAGCTGCTTGGAGCTTTCCTTGACCTCGACCACGTCGCCGACCTTGAGCTGATAGCTCGAGATGTTGACCTTGCGGCCGTTCACCTTGACGTGGCCGTGGTTGATGAACTGGCGTGCGGCGAAGATCGTGGAGACGAACTTGGCGCGGTACACGACCGCGTCGAGACGACGCTCCAGCAGGCCGATCAGGTTCTCGCCGGTGTCACCCTTGAGGCGGCTGGCCTCGACATAGATGCCGTGGAACTGGCGCTCGCTGATGTTGGCGTAGTAGCCCTTCAGCTTCTGCTTGGCGCGCAGCTGCACGCCGAAGTCGGAGAGCTTGCCCTTGCGGCGCTGGCCATGCTGTCCGGGGCCGTATTCACGGCGGTTCACGGGGCTCTTCGGGCGGCCCCAGATGTTCTGGCCCATACGGCGATCGATCTTGTACTTCGCCTCACTGCGCTTAGTCATCGCGTCCTCTTCAGGTCATGGTTTGAGGAAACGCGCCCTCCTGTGTGACGGGATGGTCCCGGCACCGACAGGTCCGATCCCCAAAGCATAAGGGAGAGGACCACGGGTCGCGAAACGCTTCGCGGGCCGAAACGGCCCGCGAGCAGGCGGCTTTTAGGGGAGTTTGGGGTTGGCTGTCAATTCTTTAGCCGGTCAGTCCTGGGCGTGCGACAACGGTATTCTTATGTCCTGACCGCCCGGACCGGCTTTGACCCCGCCGCCCGCAATTCGGCAGCAATTTCAGTGTTCAGGGCCTGTTCCAGCCGGGTCAGGACCCGCGCGATCGGGGCGGCGTCGGTGACGCGGTGGTCCCAGCGGATCACGACGTGGATGGTCTGGTCCGGCTGGACCAGCCCATAGCTCACGACAAAGGGGCCCGGCGTGATCGGGTGAAGCTCGCCGCCGCCATAGGCAGCCACCGAGCTCACCCCGAAGCTGCCGAACCAGTTGCCGCGCTGACGGCCCAAATTCAGACCGACGGCCCAGGACAGGCGCCGCAATGGCAGCGGCAGGCGCGTCGCCCGCATGATCTTGCGGAACATCGGGACGTCCTCGATCGGGGCCGTCTTGCCGCGGCGGATTTCCGCATCGATGGTTGCCAGCGAAAGAGCCTCAGGAGCGGCGATTCGCTGCGGCAGCACACATTCCTCGCCATCATCGACACGCGCGATCGCGACCGTCGCCACGCTCTTCGGCAGCTCATAGAGGGCCGGCCAGGGCCATTTTGTGTAAACCGTGCGCAGGATCGGCTCGTCCTTTGCAACCAGGGCGAAAGCCTTGACGAACATCGCGGCCCAACCGGCGGGCGCGGTTGCGCCCGCGCGGGCCTCCAGCAGGGGGCGGATATTGAGCGAACGGGCCAGTGAAACGAAAGGTACGCCCATCGAGGCGTGCATGAGGTCGCAGATCAGACGGCGCCGCAGCGAAATGGTTTTGGGCGTCCCGCGCATAGGCCTCCGGTTCCAAAATCAAAGATCAAAATATGTGCAGCGAGCGGAGCCCGCCTGCTCGCTCTAGCATGAACCAATCCGCTTGGGGCCGGTCGGTTCGCCGCACTAGGCATCGCCAAAGACGAACCTCACTTAGACCAAAAAATCATCTATTTTCAATTGTTTATACCTTGAGCGCGCGGTCCTGGCGACGCCGCGGTAATGATTCAATCGGCTCGTTCAGCGCCTGACCCCCTCGTATGCCGCCATGATGCCGCGCTGGAACAGCGACCAGTCGAAGCCCAGCGCGATCGCGCGGTAGCCGCGGTCGATCAGCGCATTGGCCTGGTCGGCGCTGCGCGCCACCCCGCCGATCGGCACGCCGCTCCTGAGGATGCCGGCCTCGGCGCGCGCGATCAGGTCCAGCAATTGCGGATCGTCCATCTGGCCGCGCTTGTTGATGGAGGTGGCGAGATCACCGGGACCGATCACCGCGACGTCGATACCGGGCGTTGCCATGATCTCGTCGATGCGATCGACCGCATCGACGTGCTCGATCGTGATCATGCAGATCATCTCCTCGTCGGCAGAGGCCATGTAATCAGTCATCGACTGGCCCCAGCGGAACGGCGCGTGGAAGGGGCCCCAGAGCCGGTCGCCGCGCGGCGGGTAGCGCACGCTGCGCACTGCCTTCTCGGCATCCGCCCGGCTCGTGATCATCGGGAAGTTGATGCCGAAGGCACCGATGTCCATCGGCGCTTTCGCCAGCCACGGCTCGTTCGCGGCGATCCGCACCAGGGGCGTGCACGGTGTGCCCGTGGTCGCGGCGATCATCGCATGTGCTTCGGTCAATCCAATCGGGCCGTGCTCGAGATCGACGATGATCCAGTCCAGCGAGCGCGCCATGATCTGCACCATCTGCACGCTCGGGATGGTCGCGATCGCGCCGAAGGCGGGGCGGCCCTCGCGCCACAATTGACGGAGGCGGTTCAGCGGCTTTGCGGGGACCGACATGGAAAAACCTGCGGGACGATGGCGACGGCAAAGCCTAGCAGCGCGCCGCTAGGGCGCAAGCTCAGGCCAGCGCGCGTCCGCCGAAGAACGCCGTCAGCGTGGCGCTGAGACCATGCACGCGGTTCGATGTAAAAATCATCTCGGCGCTGGACTGCACGATGCCGCCGATCCGCTGGCCGAGCAGGTCGGAGACGCGGCGGGCGATCGCGGGCGCCGGATCGATCCAGTCGACCGGCCAGGGCGCGAGCATCTTCATCCGGTCGAGCAGCAGCGGGTAATGCGTGCAGGCGAGCACCACGGTGTCGGTGCGCGATGTTGCATCCGAGGGGTCGCCGACGAAGCAGGGAGCGAGCTCGGCGAGGATGGCTTCGTCGCTGATCGGAGTCCCGCTGAGCTCGGCTTCGGCCAGCGAAGCGAGCGCGGGCGAGCCGACCAGCGTCACCTCGCATCCTTGCGCGAAATCGCGGATCAACGCCTTGGTGTACTCGCGCTTCACCGTGCCCTTGGTGCCGAGCACCGAGACGCGGCGGGTCTTGGACTGCGCGCAGGCCGGCTTGATCGCCGGCACGGTGCCGACGAAGGGCACGGAATAGGCGGCGCGCAGGTGAGACAGGACCAGGGTGGACGCCGTGTTGCAGGCAATGACGACAAGGTCCGGATCATGCCGGCCGATCAGCTCCCCCATCAGCGGCACGACGCGGGCGATGATCTCGTCCTCGCTGTGGTGGCCATAGGGGAAGAAGGCGTCGTCGGCGACATAGACGTAATGCGCGTCCGGGCGGGCGGCTACGACCTCACGCAGCACAGTGAGCCCGCCAAGGCCGGAATCGAACACCAGGATCGTCGGAGAATTGGTCACGTCGCTACCCTAGCCCGGCATGGTTACCATTCGGTTTTTGGGGCGATTTTGCGGCGTGGGGCCGGGACCGCAGGTCGGGACGCCGAATTTCCCGCTTATGCGATATTCGCCATCGGGTCGGCCGAAGCGGCAAGGGGGCGTCCGCTCGCAGGTTGACAGCTCACACTAGCCGCGGAACAAGACGGCGTTTCGCCGGTCGGCGATCTCGCAGAGAAAGCAACATGCTCACGGTCCACCATCTCGGTAAATCGCAATCCGAACGCATTGTCTGGCTCTGCGAGGAGCTCGAAATTCCTTATGAGATGAAGCGTTACACGCGCGATGCCGCGACCATGCTGGCGCCGGCCGAGTACAAGGCGCTGCATCCGGCCGGCACGGCGCCGGTCATCACCGACGGCGAGCTGGTGCTTGCGGAATCCGGCGCCGTCGTCGACTACATCGTTGCTAAATACGGCAACGGCCGGCTCGTGCTCGGTCCCAATGATCCCGCCTTCGCCCAATTTCTGTATTGGCTTCATTTCGCCAACGGCACCCTGCAGCCCGGCATGGGGCGGATGATGATCCTAAGCCGGCTCGATCTCGCCAGGGACAACCCGACCCTGCTCGCCGTGAAGGGGCGCCTCGACCGCGCCTACGATCTTCTCGACGCACGGCTTCGCGAGTCCGAATATCTGGCGGGCAGCGCCTTCACCACTGCCGACATCATGACGGTGTTCTCGCTCACCACGATGCGTTATTTCCAGCCCTATGATCTCGCGCGCTGTCAGAACGTGGTCAAATATCTCGGCCGCATCGGCGCCCGCCCGGCATACCGTCGCGCGATGGAGAAGGGCGATCCCGGCATGGCGCTGCTCTTGAGCTGAGCGGCAGCGCTCACGCGATCCTGTTCGTGGTGGTCCCGCGCTCGGATGCCAGCTGCTTCTGCAGGCGGTCGATGTTCTGCAACAGGCGTTGGCTGGTCAACACCAGGAAGTAATAGCCGAACTGCGGATCCTGGAAATAGATCTCCAGCAGCCGGTCATAGGTGATCGTCAGCACCTGGCCGTCCTCGATGCATTCGACCGTTCCGGTGCGCCGGTTGTCCGGTGTGAGGAAGCCGAGCTCGCCCATCAGCGCTCCAGGCAGGATCTCGACGTTGATCTCCTTGACCAGGAACTTGCCGGTGACGGTGAGGAACATCTCCTGCGCGGGATCTCGCAGCTTGAAGAGGATGTCGCCGCGGCGATATCTGCGTTCGGTCATGAACGGCTTGAGCCATTCGATCGACATGTCGCCTTCGGCCGCATGCCGCGCCTTCTTGACCAGCTTGAGCATCTGCCGCAGGCGCAGGGCGTTGATCGGCAGCAGCAGCAGATAGAGCAGGAACGTGGCGACGTTGGCGGTGAGTGCGCCGAAAGCGGCGAAGAACGCGCAGCCGATCATGTTGGCCACCCGCAGGGGCACCATCGTCCGCATCAGGAGGGTGGCGACGAAGAAGCCAGCGCCGACCGCTGCGAACAAATTGGCGAACGTGATGTTGTGGACAAAGATCTCCAGCAGCCGATTGAAGATCGCGTCGTAGGTGACGTTGTCGGGATCGAGGCCCATCTGGACCAGGATTTTCGCGATCCTGAGGTTGTCCGTGGCCGCCTCGAGGATGCGGTCGAGGATCGACGAAATGTCTGCGCTGCCGGACGGCATGGTACTAACCCCACGTAAGGCATTCAGTCCTGGTCGGCACCCGTATAGCCGAAATCGAATGACGACCGCTTGAATGACGCTTCCGGCCATCGTGCCGCAAGAGGCAAATTTTAGCCTGATCGGGCGTTTCGGCAATTGCCCGTTGGTTGCGCGTCTGGCCGCGGAGGCCGTGATTCGGGCCAGCCGCGGAGGATCGGGCGTCGCGGACGGGGCTGGGCGACAGCGAAGGGGACCTTCGCTTACGGCTTGGCGGCGGGTTGCACGACCTGCTGCTCGACGAGACCAAGGCGCCCCGGCAGCGAGCCGGCGCGCAGCAGCATGGCGACGCTGTTGGCCTCCTCCAGGGTGAAATTGCCGGAAATCTGGCCGGAGCCGCCGGTGATGGGCTCGCGGATCACGGGAGCGGAGATCACCTTGTCGTCGAGCACGATGGCAAAGGGCTTTCCGACGTTCTCTGCCGTGATATGGGCAAAGCGCCGCGTGCCGCGGCCGTTGAAGCGGAACGAGGCGATCGGCTCCTTGCTCTCGCCGGTCAGTCCCGGGCCGGCATAGCTGATATCGCCGCCCTCGAGCGCGCTGTCCTTGGCGACGAGATAAGGACGCTGGTCCTTGAAGCCGAGCAGGACTTCCGTGCCCGCCGGCGGCGTGCCCGATTGCGCCTGCTCTGCGGACATCGAGAGGTCGATCAGGCGGAAGCCGACCTTGACCTTCCTGGCGAAGATTGCGGTGATTTGCTCGGGCTCCATCATCCCCGGCAGGAAGATACGGATGCGGTCCGTCCCCTCAGGTTGGACGCTGGCGAACTTGACGTCGGCGTCCTTGAGGCGCTGCTCGATCATGGCGATGGAATCTTCGACGAGATCGCGCAGCCGCGCAGCGGATGCGGCATCGGTCGGCGCGAGCCTGAGCAGCCCGTCGCCGGCGTCGGTGACGGTGAGCGCGTGCGTGGGCAATCCCTCCGCCGCCGCGACGAGCTTGCGCGTGAGCTGTTCGCGGCCTTTGGCGTCCGCGATCCTCACGTCGACGCCGCCGTCGCGGATCGCAAGTCCGGAGAACGCGATGCGGCCCTCGCGCAGGATCTTGTAGACGTCGTCGCGCAAATCCGTGACGACCGCCTCGCGCAAGGCGTCGGCGTCCACCCTGTAGACGATGCGCGATCCGCCCAGCTTCTCCATCTTGTCGGCGATGAAGGCCGCGACCTTGACGCGCACCTTGTCGAGCTGGCTGTCGGCAAGCGCGACGCCGGGCAGGGCGATCGCCGATACCGTCGCAAACGCAGCGATCAGCCGTGTGATCCGGTTCCGCAGGGGCATCGTCATGGTGACCTCGTGTCTTGCGGCAGGGCGCTGGCGGGCGAATTCAGTGCCAGTTCTTGGTCCCCGGATCAGCCGCACAGGTTCAAGCGTCACTGCGGCTGGGCAATGGACGAAATGGAAATCATCCATCATTCTGGTCCGGGTCGGCCGGGCATTAGGCCGAGCCCTTCGCCGAACCAAAACGTCAAAAGATACGTGGCGGGGACAAGCATCTGAGGGAGGACGGAATTTCATGGCGGGCATCCACGCGCTCGATCGGTTGATCGGCAACGACTATCCGGCTCTGCTCACGGACGAGGAGGTCCGGGCGTTCGAGCAGGTTCCCTACGCCGACCGCGTCGCGGCCGAGAGCACCTATGACGCCATCAGGCTTGGTGCGGAGCGCAATCCCGACGGGGCGGCGATCCAGTTCCTGCAAAATGCCGATCCCGCCGACACGCCTTTGGTCGTCACGCACCGCGATTTCATCGCGCGCGTCACCCAGGCCGCCAACATGTTTCACGCGCTCGGCGCTGGGAAGGGCGACGTCATCAGCTTCATGCTGCCGTTGGTGCCGGATGCGTTCGTCACTCTGTTCGGCGCCGAGGCCGCCGGCATCGCCAATCCCGTCAATCCGCTGCTCGAGCCGCACCAGATCGCCGAAATCCTGGAAGCTGCGAACACCAAGATCCTGGTGGCGCTCGGGCCGATGCCGGGCACCGACATCTGGCAGAAGGTCGAGCAGATCCGCCCGCAGCTGAAGCATCTGAAGGCCATCGTGCAGGTGTTCGGCGGCGGCGATCCGGCCAATGGCATCTTCGCCTTCAGCGACCTGATCAAGCAGCAGCCGTCGGATCGGCTCGTCAGCGGACGCAAGATTCGCGGCAGCGACATCGCCGCCTATTTCCACACTGGCGGCACCACGGGTACGCCCAAGCTGGTGCGGCATACCCATGCCAACCAGGTTTATCAGGCCTGGGCACTCAATCTGCTGTTGAAGGGGAAGCCCGGCGCCAATCTGCTGTTCGGCATGCCACTGTTTCACGTCGGTGGATCGCTGACGCAGGTGCTGACGATGCTGTCGAGCGGCGGCTCGCTGGTCGTGCTGTCGCCGAGCGGCTGGCGCAACCCGAATGCGGTGAAGAACATCTGGCAGCTCGTCGCGCGCTTCAAGCCCGAAGCGCTGTCGAGCGTGCCGACGGTGCTCGCCGCGACGCTCGCGGTGCCGCCGGGGAATGCGGATATCTCGAGCCTGAAATATGCGGCCGGCGGCGGCTCGGCGATTCCGGTCGCGGTCGGCTCGGCGATTCAGGAGAAGCTGAAGCTGCCGGTTGTCGAGGTCTACGGCATGACCGAGACCTCCAGCGTGCACACGCTCGCTTATCCGGACCGGCCGATCCGGCTCGGCTCGGTCGGCCTTCCCATGCCTTACGCGCGGGTGCGCATCGTGCAGCTCGACGCTGACGGCCGCTTGATCCGCGACTGCAAGCCGGACGAGATCGGGGTCGTCATCATGGCCGGCCCCGGCGTGTTCAGCGGCTATCTCAATGACGAGCACAACAAAGGTGCCTTCATCGACGGGGTCTGGGTCAATTCCGGCGATCTCGGCCGGCTCGATGCCGACGGCTATCTCTGGATCACCGGCCGCGCCAAGGATCTCGTGATCCGCGGTGGCCACAACATCGATCCGGCGCCGATCGAGGAGATCATATTCCGCCATCCCGCCGTCGGTTTCGCCGCCGTGGTCGGCCAGCCCGATGCTTACGCGGGCGAACTGCCGGTGGGCTACGTGCAGCTGAAGCCCGGCGCAAAGGTCGAGCCGGGCGAGCTGGAAGCCTGGGTGCGCGAGCGCACGCCGGAACGCGCCGCCGTTCCGGTGCAGGTCATCCCGATCGACCCGATGCCGGTGACGGGCGTCGGCAAGGTGTTCAAGCCGCAGCTGCGCTGGGATGCGGCCGCGCGCGTGTTCACCAAGGTGCTGGCGCCGCTGGTCGAGCGCGGCATCGATTGCAAGGTCAAGGTCGGTCCGCACGGCAGCCACGGCTCGATCGCGACCGTGACGCTGACGGGCCTGCCGGCGAGCCAGCGCGAAGCGGTGGAGACAGAGGTCCACGCGCTGCTCGCACCCTTCGTGATGCGCCACGAGGTGGTGCAGGCATAGGTATGATGGCACGTCGGATCGACCAAGCTCGCGCCGCGCCTGTGGGGCGAGGCCCGACTGCATTAGCCATAAGCCGCAATCGAGGAGTTTATGTGATCGACCTCACATAGGAAAATTTGGCTTTCATCGATGCTCCGGATAGTCTCAGGGAATTGCATCCGGGGGGACGCAAGTGATTCCGTTTCGGCTGTTTGGTTTATTGATTTTTGCGACCTTGCTGGCCTGCGGATCGGCACATGCCGATCGGCGGGTCGCGCTCGTCATCGGCAATTCCGCCTACAAGAGCGCGCCCAAGCTCACCAATCCCGTGAACGATGCCACCCTGGTCGGTGGCATGCTCAAGAAGGCGGGCTTCGATTCCGTCGACGTCCGGTTAGATCTGAGTGCGAGCGAGATGCGGCGCATGTTGCGCGAGTTCGCCGGCAGGTCGCGCGACGCGGAAATGGCGGTGATCTATTATGCCGGCCACGGCATCGAGCTCGACGGCAACAATTATCTCATTCCGACCGACGCCACGCTGGAGACGGATGGCGACGTTCTCGACGAGACCATCCCTGTCGAGCGCGCATTGTTCGCAGTCGAGCCCGCCAAGCAGCTGCGTTTGATCATCCTTGATGCCTGCCGCGATAACCCGTTTGCGAAGACGATGAAGCGCACGCTGGCCTCGCGGGCGATCGGACGGGGCCTCGCCAAGGTGGAGCCAACCAGCCCGAATACGATGATTGCCTTCGCTGCGAAGGCCGGCTCGACCGCATCCGACGGCGATTCTCGCAACAGTCCGTTTGCTACCGCGCTGGTCGAGCACCTGCCGAAGCCGGGCCTCGATCTGCGCAAGGCGTTCGGCTTCGTACGCGACGACGTGCTCAAGACCACCGGCTACAAGCAGGAGCCTTACGTCTACGGTTCGCTTGGCGGCGACGACGTGCCGCTCGTGGTGAAGCCGGCCGCAACCGGTCCGCAGGCAAACCCGCAGGACGCCGTTCGCAGGGACTACGAGCTCGCGCTCCAGCTTGCGACGCGCGATGCCTGGGAAGCCTTTTTGGCGGCGTATCCCGACGGCTTCTATGCCAACCTCGCCAAGGGACAGTTGAACAAGATCGGTGCCGAAGAGACCCGCGTGGCTGCCGAGCAAAAGGCCAAGGCGGCCGAGCAGGAAAAGGCGAGGCTGATCGCCGAGCGCGCCCAGAAGGCCGAGCAGGAGAAGGCTGCTGCTGCGGCCAAGGCCGCCGAGGAGGCGCGAATCGCTGCGGAGAAGCAAAAGCAGATCGAACAGGCCAAGGCGGAAGCGGCCGAGAAGCAGCGCAAGACCGCCGAGGCGGCGGCGGCGCAAGCGCTCGCAGAGAAACAGGCGGCGGAGAAGGCCAAGGCCGAGCTGGCCGCGAAGCAGGCCGCCGAGAAAGCGGAGCAGGGCGCAAAGCCGGCCGCCGATCGGCAGATGCCCGAAGTCGAGAACCAGAAAGTGGCTGCGCTCTCGCCGGGGCCGAAGACGACCTTATCCGCGGCCGAACTCACGAAATCCGTGCAGAGCGAACTGCGCCGCGTCGGCTGCCTGACCTCAGCGGCGGAGGGCGAGTGGAGCTCGGCCGCGCAGCGTTCGCTGACGCTCTTCAACAAATACGCCGGCACCCAGTTCGACGTGAAGCTCGCCAGCATCGACGCGCTGGACGCGCTGAAGGCGAAGCCGGGACGGGTCTGTCCGCTGGTGTGCAATTTCGGCTTCAAGGCCGACGGCGACCAATGCGTGAAGATCACCTGCCGCGCCGGCTATCGCGTCGGCGACGACAACGAATGCGAGAAGGTGCAAGAGAAGAAGCCGGTCGCGACCCGCGAGGAACCGAGGAAGCGCGATCAGGACAGGAAAGAGGCGGAATCTGCAGCACCAAAATCGCAAGCGTCCGGTCAGATTATCTGCAATAACCGTGTCTGTAGACCGGTCGGCAAGGGATGCCGTCTTGGAACAGAGTCGAGCAGAGGGACCACGTATACTACGGAGATATGCAACTAGCGTGCAGAACGAGTGGTATGCAGCGAGCAGGATGATCGCGGCGAGTGCGGGACATCTGCGCCGATAATCTCACGTCACCCTAAGATGTCGCTGCGTTCATCCCCGTAACTACAAGAATGTGAGCCTACCCCACCGGCATCCGCGTTTCGACCAGGCGCGCCCAGAACGAGGCGCCGTGGCCCAGAATGTTGTCGTTGAAGACGTAGGCCGGGTGGTGGCACTCGTTGCCGTCGCCCATGCCGACCAGCACCATCGCGCCGGGGCGTGCTTCCAGCATGAAGGAGAAGTCCTCGGCGCCCATCATCGGAACGAACTTGTCGTTGACGCGGTCGGCGCCGACGATGTCGCGGGCGACGTCGGCGGCAAGGCCGGCCTCGCGGGCATGGTTCATCGTCACCGGATACATCCGCGTGTATTTCGTTTCGGCCGAGCCGCCATAGGCGCGGGCGATGCTGTCGGCGACTTCGCCGATGCGGCGCTCGACGAGATCGCGCACGTCGGGGTCGAGCGTGCGCACGGTGCCGGCGAGCTCGGCGACCTCCGGGATGATGTTGAAGGCGGTGCCGGAGTGGAATTGCGTGATCGAGATGACCGCGGACTTGAGCGGATCGACGTTGCGCGCCACGATCGATTGCAATGCGTTGACGATCTGCGAGCCGATCAGCACACTGTCGACCGATTTGTGCGGACCGGCGCCGGCGTGGCCACCCTTGCCGCGAACTGTGATCTGGATGTTGTCCGAGGAGGCGAGCATCGGCCCGGGCGTGGTGGCGAAATGGCCCTCGGGCAGGTTCGGCATGTTGTGCATGCCGTAGACCTCCTGGATGTTCCAGCGCGTCATCAGCCCGTCCTCGACCATGGCCTTGCCGCCGCCGCCGCCTTCCTCGGCGGGTTGGAAGATCATCACGGCCGTGCCGTCGAAATTGCGAGTCTCGGCGAGATATTTGGCCGCGCCCAGCAGCATCGCGGTGTGGCCGTCATGGCCGCAGGCGTGCATCTTGCCGGGGACCTTTGAGGCATAAGGCACGCCCGACGTCTCCATGATCGGCAGCGCGTCCATGTCGGCGCGCAGGCCGATGGTCTTGCCGGATGCCGACCTGCGGCCACGGATCACGCCGACCACGCCGGTACGGCCGATGCCCGTCACCACCTCGTCGCAGCCGAATTCGCGCAAGCGATCGGCGACGATGCCGGCGGTGCGGTGGACTTCGTAAAGCAGCTCGGGGTTCTCGTGGAAGTCGTGGCGCCAGGCGGCCATTTCGTCGGAGAGGGCGGCGACGCGGTTGACGATGGGCATGAGGGAATCCGTTTCTTGTGTGGTCTCTTGTCATTCCGGGACGATGCGCAGCATCGGACCCGGAATCTCGAGATTGTAGCGCGAGATTCCGGGTTCACGCTTCGCGTGCCCCGGAATGACGGGAAGTTCAGCTCTCGCCGAACACGCGCTTGAAGATCGTGTCGACGTGCTTGAGATGATAGCCGAGGTCGAACTGCTCCTCGATCTCGGCGTCGGTGAGATATTTCTTCACCTCACTGTCCTTCTTCAACAGCTGGAGGAAGTCGCCTTCGCCGCGCCAGACCGGCATGGCGTTGCGCTGCACGAGCTTGTAGGCGTCCTCGCGGCTGGCGCCCTTCTGGGTCAGCGCCAGCAGCACGCGCTGCGAATGCACGAGGCCGCCGAGGCGGTCGAGGTTCTTCTGCATGTTGGCGGGATAGACCAGCAGCTTGTCGATCAGGCCGGCGAGGCGCACCAGCGCGAAGTCGAGCGTCACGGTCGCGTCGGGGCCCATCATGCGCTCGGCCGAGGAGTGCGAAATGTCGCGCTCGTGCCAGAGCACGACGTTCTCCAGCGCCGGCGTCACATAGGCGCGCACCATGCGGGACAGGCCGGTGAGGTTCTCCGACAGCACCGGGTTGCGCTTGTGCGGCATCGCGGAGGAGCCCTTTTGTCCCTCCGAGAAGAACTCTTCGGCCTCCAGCACCTCGGTGCGCTGCATGTGGCGGATTTCCACCGCGATGCGCTCGATCGAGGAGGCGATCACGCCGAGGGTCGAGAAATACATGGCGTGACGGTCGCGCGGGATCACTTGCGTCGAGATCGGCTCCGGCACCAGGCCCATGGCTTTCGCGACGTGCTCTTCGACGCGCGGGTCGATCTGCGCGAAGGTGCCGACGGCGCCGGAGATGGCGCAGGTCGCGACTTCCTTGCGTGCCGCGATCAGGCGCTCCTTGGCGCGCGTGAACTCGGCATAGGCATAAGCGAGCTTGAGGCCGAAGGTCACGGGCTCGGCATGGATGCCATGGCTGCGGCCGATGGTCGGCGTCATCTTGTGCTCGAAGGCGCGCTTCTTCAGTGCGGCCAGCACCTTGTCGAGGTCGGCAAGCAAGAGGTCGGCGGCGCGGGTGAGCTGGACGTTGAGGCAGGTGTCGAGCACGTCCGAGGAGGTCATGCCCTGGTGGACGAAGCGCGCCTCGGGGCCGACGATCTCGGCGAGGTGGGTGAGGAAGGCGATGACGTCGTGCTTGGTCTCGCGCTCGATCTCGTCGATGCGGGCGACGTCGAAGACGGCGTCCTTGGCCTTGGCCCAGACCGTCCTGGCGGCCTCCTTGGGGATGGTCCCGAGCTCGGCGAGAGCGTCCGCCGCATGCGCCTCGATCTCAAACCAGATCTTGAACCGGGTCTGCGGCTCCCAGATCGAGGCCATTTCCGGGCGGGTGTAGCGGGGGATCATTGGGCGGCTCCAGGAAGGTGGGCGGGCGGTCCCGAAAAGGGCGGCGCCGGCCAAAATGCTTTTTACGCCGTGATTTAACAGAGCGGGCAGGGCGAAACAAACGATCTGGGCCTTCAGGAGAGGGGGATCGCCGACCTTTCCACCGGACCGGCCGGACGGGATGGCGGCGCCTGGGCGCAGATATTAACTGTCAATCACGGATCATTGACTGACAGATATTGAAATCTGTCAGCGAGATGTGTATATCCGTTCCCGGACGCTCCGATTGGGCGTCCCGCGACAGCCCCGGGGAGCCCGACATCCACAGCGGATCGGAGGGCGGATTGAAGAACGGGACCGCGGACGAATGGAGACTTGGACAATGACGACCGAAATCCTCAATTTCACCGGCGCGATTGGGCATTGGCTCAATTTGCTGGTGGCGCGCCAGATCGCGGCGCAGGCTGCAAAACTGCCTCATTAAGGCATAGGCTTTCCGAACGACCGGCACGGGCGTCGCTTCGGAAGCAGCCCTACTGCCGGGTAACTGAGCCCCTAACGGGAACATGGTGCTGGCATGAATGAAGCCGTTGTCTTGACGCCGGAGCGGATCCTCGAAGTCACCGAGGACGTGCTCAGGCGCTACGGACTTGCCAAGGCCACCGTGGTCGACGTTGCCCGTGCGCTCGATGTGAGCCACGGCAGCGTCTACCGCCATTTCCCCAGTAAGGCCTCGCTGCGCGAGGCCGTTGCCAAGCGCTGGCTGGACCGCATCGATGCCCCGCTGCTGGCGATCGCCCAGGAGCAGGGGCCCGCGCCTGACAGGCTCGACCGCTGGCTGCGCACCCTGTTCGCGGCCAAGCGTTCGCGCGTGCTCGACGATCCCGAGATGTTCGAAACTTATCTAACCCTGGCCCGCGAGGCCTGCGCGGCCGTCAAATGCCACAAGGACACCATGATCGACCAGATCGCGGGGATCCTGAGCGACGGCGTGAAGAACGGCGAATTCGCCGTGGACGACGTCAAGGCGACCGCGCGCGCGATCTTCGATGCGACCGTCCGCTTCCACCATCCGGCTCATGCCGAGGAATGGAAGGACGCCGATCTCTCCGCGCGCGTCGATGCGACACTGGCGCTGCTGCTGCGTGGGTTGAAGGCGGCCTAAGGCCGCCTTTCACACCCTGGTCTTTCAATCAACCTCGCGTCTTCTGGAGAGCGGCGCCGTCGCGGAGCGAGGGTGCCGAATGTCTTCGCGTGTGGAAGGCAGGATCGGACGACGGCACGACCGGAGGACTATCCGGATAGGCATTGACTGCGATTTCGACGGCGTCCTTTGACCGCCTTCGAAGCCGGTAGAATGTCAGTTCCTGATCGAACATCGGGCAGCGAAAGTGGACGATGGCCGTGTCCGGCAGGCGGCAAAGTTCGTCGATGAGCTCGCCTACGGTGATGATCGGGGGATGGTCGATTGCCTTGGGGTGACCCTTACTCATGACCCTTTACTCCTTCTCTGCCGTACTAACCGGGGCTGGATCGGAACCGTTCCAATTTCGTTCAGCAGATTGAAGCGCCCTCGAGGGCTGTGCGGCAGCTTTGCAGCTAAATCCTCGTCAGCCCGCAGGTCGCGGCGAGCCGCACCAGCTGCGCATCGGTGCGCGCGCCGGTCTTCGACTTGATCAGGTAGTGATAGTTCTGCACGGTCTTGACGCTGAGATTGAGATGCGCCGCGATCTCCTCGGTGGTGGCGCCGCCGGCGAACTGGCGCAGGATCTCGATCTCGCGCTCACCCAGCGGGTCCAGCACCGAGCCGGTCGGCGACAGGCTGTCCTCTGCCAGCACATGTGCGATGTCATCGCTCATGGCGCGCTCGCCGCGGGCGACGCTGCGGATGGCGTTGACGACTGCGGACGGCTCGCTGCTCTTGGTGACGAAGCCGGATGCGCCGGCGCCGAAGGCTGATTTCACCAGCACGGCCTCGTTGTGCATGGTGAAGACGAGAATGCGTGCACGCGGGCTGCGCGCGCGGATGTTGCGAATGGCCTCCAACCCGCTCGCGCCGGGCATAGAGATATCCAATACGACGACATCGGGGTCATGCGCCTTGAACGCGCTGTAGGCGTCCGCGGCGTTGTCGGCTTCGGCCACGACATGCAGATCGCCCTGGCTTTCCAGCACGCGCCGGTAGCCTTGCCGCACGATCGGATGGTCGTCGACCAGCAGCACGGAGATGCCTGTTGCCGCCACCTCGCTCATTTCCGCCTCACGCAGCGAGCGGAATGGTTGCGGCCACGCTGAGGCCGCCGCGGGCGGGCAGGATCGACAGCGATCCGCCGGCCGCCGTGACGCGCTCGCGGATACCGGTCAGGCCGAAGCCGGCCGATTGCGCGACGCGCTCCGCATCGCCGCCGCCGTCGTCCTCGACGCGGATCAGCAGCGCATCCTCCTCGCCCGCGCGCCGCTCGACGCGGAGCGAGATCTCGCGCGCTGCACTGTGGCGCAGCGCGTTGGTCAGGCATTCCTGTGCCACGCGATAGGCCGTTGTGGCGGCCGGACCGCTGATGTCGGTGAGATCGCCCCTGAGATCGAGCTGGATCGCCGGTCGCGCCGCGCTGTGCGAGCGCCAGCTGTCGACGAGATTGACGAGGCTCGCCTCGAGCCCGAGCTCCTCCGGCAGCGGATTGCGCAGCCGCCTCAGCGCATCGCGCAGCGAGGCCATCAGATGGTGCGTCGCCTGCGAGATCATGCGCGCGTCTTGCGCGATCCCATCGTTTCCGTTCTGCTTCGTGCTCGCCGTCTCGATCGTGTTGGCGAAGGCGAGGATGGCGGACAGGTTCTGCCCGAACTCGTCGTGCAGCTCGCGGGCGAGCGCGCGGCGCTCGTCGTCGCGGATCTCGATCAGGCGGCGCGTCAGTGCGGCGCGCTGCTCGGTTGCTTCCTCCAGCCGGCCGCCGAGCTCGCCGACGGCGCTGCCGATCATCGCCAGCTCCATGGAGCGGAAGCGCGGCAGCCTGGTGTGATACTGACCGCGCGCCATGCGCTGAAGCGCGGTGACGATCGCGCGCGCCGGCGCAAGTGCGTGCGCGATGGCGAGCGAGGCGAGCAGGGCGATCGCCGCGGCCATCAGCAGCGCGACGTCGATGACGTTGAGGATGTAGTCCCAGGCGATCGAGATCGCGGCCGCTGCATCGGGCGTCGCAACGACGGTGCCGGCGGCCGCGGCGCGCGGGCTGACGGGCCGCACCACCTCGGTGTGGCTGCCGAGGAAGGTCGGCACGATGGCCGCGAACCAGCGTGGCGGCGTCTTGCCCAGCCCCTCGCTCTGGCCGCAGAGCGGCTTCTCGAAGGCCGCGGCGGGCTGGAACTCGACGCAGACGCCGGGCGAGATCAGCTTCATCGTCTCGAGCGTGCGCCAGTCCGGAACCGGCAGAAGGTGCTCGCGCGCCCTGCTGCTGCGCAACAACAGCTCGCGCCAATACAGCGCCTGAAGCGCCTGCGCGACCCGCTGCGCCGAGGCCGCCGTCGCCCGATCGACGCTGCGATAGGCGTCGAACGTGGCCCATATTGTCGCGGCTCCCAGGCACAGTGCTACGATCAGAAGCAGGCGGGCGACAAGCTGAAGCACGAGGCGCATGCGATCATCCCCGACGTTTGGTAAGGTCAGCCTAACAACGCCGCCGTGCCTTGCCAATCGCAGCGAACGCCGGGATTGCAGCTCGGGCAAATTTCCCAAGCCGGATTGGGCATGGGTCTTTGGACCTGAAACGGCGGCTTTGATCTAATCGGCGAGGACACGTTGCAGGCCGGTGCTTGCAAGCCAGGAGCGGTGCAGCATGAGTTCGATGACGATTGGACCAATTGCGAGCCAGGCTGCCGATCCATCCGAGCGCAGCGCGTTGCTGTTCTGGATGATCTTCACCGGGCTCTCGATCTTTGCCGTCGTGCTGTTGTGGCGCTTCGGCCTGATCCATCTGATGCTGACCTCGGACCGCACTTACATTTCCAGCGTCATCGCGGCGCTTTACATTGTCACCTGCGGCCATTGCTTCCTGCGGACGCGGGCGATCGCGCGGGAAGGGGCGGCGGCGCGGCGCTGCCGCGCAGTGCTGTCGGCGGCCGGCGGCAGCAAGGCGCTCGATGCAAGCGCTGTGGCGCTGCCGCGCGGACTGGTGCGCGACCACATCGAAAGCCTGGTGACCAAGGCCGCCGCGCAGGGCTATCGCCCGGTCGATCAGACGCTGCTGCTGCGGACGCTCGCCGACCGCCTGCGCGGCTCCAACGGGTTCGGGGCCTTCGTCTCGGATACGCTGATGAAGCTCGGCCTGCTCGGCACCATCATCGGCTTCATCATCATGCTGGCGCCGATCGCGGGGCTCGATGCCGCAGACAAGGTCGCGATGCGCTCCTCGATGGGCTTGATGAGCGACGGCATGGCAGTCGCGATGTACACGACACTCGCCGGCCTCGTCGGCTCGATCCTGGTCCGCATCCAGTACTACATGCTGGATGCCGCGACCCAGCGGGTGTTCTCGGATGCGGTGGTGCTGACCGAGACTTATGTGACGCCGGTGCTCGAGCGAAAAGGCGCTGGAACGCCGTCATGATGGATGATTTCGGTCTCTATCCGCGCGAGGAGCCGTTCGATCCCCTCGGCGTGATGCTGTTCAAGGCGCTGCAGGTGATCGCGTTCCTGTTCTTCCTGGCGTTGCTCGCGGTCTCTCCGGATGCCAAGGACGGCAAGATCGACTCCAAGGCGGAGTTCATGATCACGCTGGACTGGCCGGACAGCCACCCCGACGATCTCGACCTGTTCGTGCAGGATCCCGCCGGCAACATCGCCTGGTATCGCCATCGCGAAGCCGGCTTCCTGACGCTCGACCGCGACGATCGCGGCGGGGCCAACGATTTCATCATCGTCAACGGCAAGAAGATCGCCTCGCCCATCCGCGAGGAGATCGTCACCGTGCGCGGCATCCTCGCCGGCGAATACACCGTCAACGTCTCGCATTTCGTTGCCACCACCGGCGAGCCTGTGACGGCCAATGTGAAGGTGCAGAAGCTCAATCCAACCGCGCAGGTGATCTTCGACAACAAGTTCACGCTCGACCATACCGGCGACGAGAAGACCGCGGTCCGTTTCCGGATCGATGCGGAAGGCAAGGTCGTCAATGTCGATCAGCGGCCGAAATCGCTGCTGGAGACGTTCCGCAGCAGCTGGCGCAACGGCGCCGACGTCGACCCCAAGACCGGTGTGAGCAGGAACGCTGTGAGGGTGCGCCGTGAGTAATCCGCAGGCGGTCATCCTGACGCTGTCGGTCGCTTATGCCGTCATCGGCGCGCTGCTGCTGGTCGTTCTGGTCTATGCGCGGCTGCACTGGTCGCTGAAGGCGGTCGCCGTGGTCGTGACCAGCACCTTCTACATCTTCAGCTTCACCGAAATGCGCGGGCTGCTCGGCTGGGCCAGCTCCGACCGGCTGCCGGCGACCTTCAAGCTGCTGAAGGCCCGTATCGTCGAGCCGCATTCGCTTCAGGGCGATCCCGGCTCGATCTATCTCTGGGTCGAGGCGCTGGACGAGGACAATCGCCCGAGCGGCATCCCGCGCGCCTTTCGTGTGCCCTACAATGACCGGCTGGCCGACAAGACCCACGCCGCGGAGAACGAGATCGCGGCCGGTCATCCGCAAGGCGGGCGCGCCGCGGATTTCGGCGGCGGCGACGGCAGCCTGATCGACATGGTCCGGGAGTATGTGACGCCCAAGACCATCCTGGAGACCAGCGGCGGCGATTCCTCGACCGGCGAGTTCAATGCCCCGCCGGCCGGTGCCCAAGGCGCCGTGTTCACCCCGATTCCGCCGCCTCGGATGCCGCCGAAGGACGAGCAATAGGCCCTTCACCATCACGGCAGGGCAGTGCTGGCAAACGGCCCGGCGCTGGCGCATCTTGTTGACGTCCCTCAATTTGGCTTCATCGGCCTCGAATAGGAACTTGAGGGTGGAGGGTGCGTGCTTCTCGCTGTCTTCTCGGATATCCATGGCAACCGGCAGGCGTTCGAGGCCTGCCTGAAGGTTGCCCGCGCCAGGGGCGCGGAGCAGTTCGTCCTGCTCGGCGATTTCGTCGGCTATGGCGCCGATCCGGAATGGGCGGTGGACACCGCGATGGAGCTGGTCGCGCAGGGCGCCGTCGCGGTGCGCGGCAATCACGACCAGGCGATCAATTCCACGGCCGAGACCATGAACACCGAGGCGCAGATCGCGATCGAATGGACCCGCGGCCGCCTCGACACCGCGCAGCGGCGGTTCCTGGCCGAATTGCCGATGCAGGTGGAGGACGATGGCCGCCTGTTCGTGCACGCGGAAGCCTCGCATCCGCAGCGCTGGCACTATGTCCGCTCGACCGTGGACGCCGCCAAGAGCCTGATTGCGACGCAGGCCCACGTCACCTTTTGCGGCCACATCCACAGGCCGGCGCTCTATTCGATGTCCGTGACGGCGAAGATGTCGAGCCTCGTGCCCAAGACCGATGTCTCGGTGCCGCTGCTGCGTGGACGGCAATGGCTCGCGGTGCTCGGCTCGGTCGGCCAGCCCCGAGACGGCGATCCGTCCGCGGCCTTCGCGCTGTTCGACACCGTGTCGAGCCAGATCACCTATTGCCGTGCGCCCTACGATATCGAGACGGCCGCGAGCCGGATCCGCGACAACGGCCTGCCGCATTGGCTCGCCGACCGGCTGTCGCAGGGGCGCTAGAGGCCGATGCCGAAACCCCTGGTCAAATCAGGTGCGGAGATCGACGGTTACACCATCGGCGAATGCGTGCATGCCGGCGGCATGGCGACGCTGTGGACCGTCACCCATCCCGGCATCGACGTGCCCATGCTGATGAAGATCCCGCGGGTGTCGGAGGGCGAGGACCCCGCCGCGATCGTCTCCTTCGAGATGGAGATGATGATCCTGCCGCGGCTTGCGGGGCCGCACGTGCCGGCCTGCTTCGGCACCGGCGATTTTGCCCGCCAAGCCTATGTCGTGATCGAGCGCATTCCAGGTGCCACGCTGTACAAGCGGCTCCCCGACCTGCCGCTGCCTTATGACGAGGCGCGGCAGCTCGTCGCCAGGATCGCGACAGCGCTTGCCGATCTGCATCGGCAGAACGTGATCCATCACGACATCAAGCCGAGCAGCATCATGTTTCGCGAGAGCGGCGAGGCGGTGCTGATCGACTACGGCCTGTCGCATCACAACCACCTGCCGGACCTCCTCCAGGAGGAATTCCGCCTGCCTTACGGCACCGCGCCCTATATGGCACCCGAGCGGCTGCTCGGGGTGCGCGACGATCCGCGCAGCGATCTGTTTTCGCTCGGCGTGCTGCTCTATTTCTTCACCACCGGCGAGCGGCCGTTCGGCGAGGGCGAGACGCTACGGGCGATGCGGCGCCGGCTGTGGCGCGATCCGCATCCGCCGCGGAAGCTTCGCGCGGATTATCCGCCCTGGCTTCAGGAGGTGGTGTTGCGGTGTCTGGAGATCGAGCCGGTGTGGCGCTATCCGACGGCGTCCCAGCTCGCCTTCGATCTCGCCCATCCCGACAAGGTCAAGCTCACCGCGCGCTCGGAGCGGGTGAAACGCGATTCCCTCGGCGTCGCCTGGCGGCGGCGCTTCAACCAGGGCGCCATGGCACCGCGCGCGAAATCGGACGTCGCAGCCCAGATCGCATCGAGCCCAATCCTCGCCGTTGCGCTCGACACCGCGGAGGGCGCTCCGGAGCTGAACGAGGCGCTGCGCGTGACCACCGAGCGCATCCTCGCCACCTTGCCCTCGGCGCGGCTTGCCTGCGTCAACGTGCTCAAGCTGAACCGCATCGCGATCGATCGGACATTGGACGAGCAGGGCTCCAACAAGCATATCGATCGCCTGGTCGCGCTCAGGCATTGGGCAACGCCGCTCAAGCTGGACGAGAGCCGGCTATCGGCTCACGTGCTGGAGGCTGTCGACCCCGCCGCCGCGATCCTGGAGTTTGCCGAGGCCAACCAGGTCGACCACGTCATCATCGGCGCCCGGCAGAGCTCGTTCCGGCGCACGCTGCTCGGCAGCGTGTCGGCCAAGGTGGCCTCGGAGGCGAGCTGCACCGTCACCGTGGTGCGGCCGCCGCGGATGGCTGGGGACGCCGGAGGAGCGGAGGCCGGCGAAGGTTAGAGCATGATCCGGAAAAGTGTGCAGCGGTTTTCCGAAGAGATCATGCTCAAACCATAACCTAAAGCGCGATGGCGATTCATCCTAATCGCATCGCGCTTTAGGCCGGCCGGGGCGATTTGCGGGGCTGGATCAGGCTGCGTGGACGGCCATGGCGCGCTTGCGGCGGATCGGCCAGGAGAATTGCGGCCCCGGTTCGCCGTGATCCGCGCTGCCGCCAAAATACTGGATGATCTCGCGGCAGGGCTCGCAATTGAACAGGTTACGCGACGCGGACGCCTTGGTCATTTCCTTCAGGCAATTCGGGCAATGCGGTTTCATGGGGCGGTCCGGAAAGAAGTCTCAGTGGCGGCGCGGCGAGCCAAGCGAACGCTCGAGGTCCGAATTGTCGGGCCCGGCATTATCGTCCAGCGTGCCATCGGTGCGCTCGAGGCGGCCGAAGAAATCATCGAGGCTCGGATGCGGGCGCCGTGGAATCCGGCACCTGCGCTTCGGCTGACGCTTCACGAGTGCGATCTGCATGGACGTCAGCCCCTGTCGCGGGCGCGGCCGATGTTGCGGGCCGAACGGGCCGGGGCCTCGACCGGGCCGGCCGATGGACCAAACACGACAAACGCACTGAAACCAATCCACAACGCCACGCCAGTCCAAACCAGGGTCGTCGTCATGATGTGCTCCCGCGAAAACAGGCAGGAATCACTTGCAGTGATTTGCGCGAATCAGTGAAGTCCGGATGAGTACGGACCACGGTTACAATTTTAAGCTTTGCGCGTTGCAGAACCCGTAGAAGCCGCAGTTCTTTCCGGGTGCGACCGACGTACTTTGCCGGTGCGCGCATGATCGAGGATATCCCGGATGCGCCGTGCGTCTCGAACACAGCGAAACCCATAGCGCCCGGTGTAGTCGGTATCGGGCGAACGGGTCGAGCACCCTGACGCAAAGTTGAGGTGGCCGCCGCCGCCGCCGACGTCGAGGATTTCGAACACTGCATCCATGGCGTCGAACGAAGTAGCAGTCACGCTGCGTCTGCTCCAGGCCGTGCGCAAGATCAGCGCGCGGCGGTCGGTGATCACATAAAGCGTCTGCAGGTCTTGCAGCAGCATCACGAACGGAGCTGCAACCATCCCAACTCCAAGCATCGCGAGAGGTTGGGTCGCTTGGTCGATCCAATCATTCCTGACGGCGATGACTGTCAGCAACAGCCAGGGGAATCCGATCCACCAGAGAAACCGCCACATCATCATGCGGGCAACGCCGTCGGGCTGACCCTGCCAGACCACCTGCTCCCCCTCCTGAAGGGTCTCGGCGAGCAGGCGCCGCAGGCCTGCGCAAAACAGAGTGGTGCGGAGTTCATCCATCCCCGTTGGTCGCAGCGGCCGCAGCACCGGTTCGGATAGCGATGGTCTCAGATTGCCTCGCCGCGTGCCCCAAGTGCCGCGTTGCGGATCGCGGCGATGTTGGCCTTGTAGGCGTCCTGCGTGCCACCCTTGAACACCGAGGTGCCGGCGACGAAGGCGTTGGCGCCGGCCGCGGCGAGCGCGCCCGCAACATCGGGGCCGACGCCGCCGTCGACCTCGATGTCGATCGGACGGCCCGCTACCATTGCCCGGATGTCGCGGATCTTGTTGATCGCGGAGGGAATGAAGGCCTGGCCGCCGAAGCCCGGATTGACCGACATCACCAGCACGAGGTCGACGAGGTCGAGGACGTATTCGAGCGCGCTGATCGGCGTCGCCGGATTGAGCGAGACGCCGGCCTTCTTGCCGAGCGCGCGGATCGCCTGGAGCGAGCGGTGCAGGTGGGGACCCGCCTCCGCGTGCACGGTGATGTGGTCGCAGCCGGCTTTGGCGAAGGCCTCGAGATAGGGATCGCAGGGCGAGATCATCAGATGCGCGTCGAAGATCTTCTTGGTGTGCGGGCGCATCGCCTTGATGACATCAGGGCCATAGGAGATGTTCGGAACGAAGTGCCCGTCCATCACGTCGAGATGGATCCAGTCGGCGCCGGCGGCGTCTACACTGCGCACCTCCTCACCGAGCTTGGAGAAGTCCGAGGCCAGGATCGAGGGCGCGATGGCCAGTGGGCGGGGGGCGAAAGCTTGTGTCATGGCGCGTTTTCCCGTGGCGGACGGACGACGAATGGCCTCGCCTAACATGGGCCCTTGTGGCGGGCAATGCAGGAGGGACGCGCTTCCTGTGGGCGGAAATTTCTGCCGCTGGCGGCATGAATTGCCGATGTTCCCGCGCCCTGCACGACCTGATGGGTGCGGATTTCATTGAGCTTTTCGCGATGGCACGGTGCTTGCTGACTTCAGCCGGAGAACATTGATCGCGGCATGTCGCATCCCGTTGGAGTTGTGCAATGTTGTTAGCCCTAGGTGCGGTATCGAGCGCGCTCGACGCGATCCAGTCGCTGACGAACTCGAAATCGTCCTCGGCGGCGCACAAGACGGGCGCCTCGCAGAGCGCGCCGGTCAATCCGTTCGCAATCGACAGTGGCAGCAGCAGCACGGCCGGCGCGACCTCGTCGGTCAATGCAGGCAAATATCCGCAGATCTCGTCGGAGACGATGAACGCGCTGTTCGCGGCGCAGAGCCAGTCGGCCGACGGCGCGGCCTCGTCGAACTCGACCTCCTCGACGTCGAAGAGCCGGGAGGCTGCGCTGAAGGATCTGTTCTCGCAGATCGACGCGGACGGCGACGGCAAGATCACCCAGTCCGAGTTCGAGGACGCGCTCGGCGCGGGCGGCACCAACCTGGCCCAGGCCGACGACGTGTTCTCGAAGATGGATGCGAATGCGGATGGCAGCATCAATCTCGGCGAGATGACGAAGGCGCTGAGGGGCGGTCACGGCCGTCATCACGCGCAGGGCGCGGGCGATGGCTCGAATTCCTCGTCGCAATCCAGCCGCGGCTCGACGTCGACCACGACGACCAATGCCGACGGCTCGACCACCACCACCGTCACCTATGCCGACGGCTTCAAGATGTCGACGACGGTGCCGGGCGCCGCCAGCGCGTCGAATGCGAAAGGTGGCGGCAACTCGCCTTATGACTGGTTCGGGCAGATGATGCAGCGCCAGGCGCAGGCCACTGCGGGAGCAGCGGCTTCATCGATGTCGATCAGCGTGTGAGTGCATCCTGAAGCTAGAGCATGATCCGGAAAAGTGCGTAGCGGTTTTCCGAAAAGATCATGCTCAAACAATAACCTGAAGCGCGATGACGATTCATCCTCATCGCATCGCGCTTTAGCCGGCATATTCGTGCGTGATGTCACGATAGGCATAGCGGTCGCGGATCTCGCGATTGAAGAACGTTCCTTTTGCGCGCGCATCCCCGAACGCGGCAGCGACCTCGGGCGAAACATCCTCATAGACATAGAGGCGTCCGCTGACGAACGTCACCTTCAGCTCGCGTGTATCGGGCGCATAGCGAAAGAAGCGGATCACGGAAGAGGGCATGGCCGCACACCTTGTCCGCCGTGTAACGCTTTGGGGGCCGTTTCGTTTCTGGCCTAGCCGAACCGGTCCTTCCAGGCCGCCTGCGCGCCCGGAAAGGGCAAGGCCGTCGCGCTGTAGACGCCGCGGGCGATCGCGCGGGCGACCACGTTGGCGGCGATCGTGCCGAGCTCGGTGAGGCCAACCAGCGGCTCGATCGGCTTTTCGCACGTGGCGGCGGCAAACAGCACGTCGCCGTCGGTCGGCGCGTGCACCGGATAGATCGCGCGGGCGAAGCCGGTATGCGCGATCATCGCCAGCCGCTTGGCCTGGGGCTTGGTCAGCACCGCGTTGGTCACGACGGCGCCGATGGTGGTGTTTTCGCGCGCGCTCGCGGCAGGTCCGCCCTTGATGCGCATGCGGAGCATGTCCTCGGTGAACTTGTCCGGCAGGCCGCGTCCGCCGAATTCGCCGTCCACCTCGAACGGTGCCGCCCAGAACCACGGGCCATTGCCGACGGTGACGCTGCCCACCGCGTTGACGGCGACGACCGCCGCGACCTTGATTCCGCTCGGCGTCACGGCCGATGCCGAGCCGAGCCCGCCCTTGAACGTCGCGGTGGTGGCGCCGAAGCCTGCGCCGACGCTCCCAAGGGCGAAATCCGCGCTGGCGGCGGCGGTCGCCGCGGCATAGCCGAGGTCGCGATAGGGCGAGAAGCGTCCCCAGGCCTTGTCGCCGCCATTGAGCAGGTCGAACAGGATCGCCCCAGGGACGATCGGGATCAGCGCTTCGCGAACCCGGTGGCCGCGGCCCTGCTCGGCGAGCCAGGCCTGCACGCCGCCGCCGGTGTCGAGGCCGAAGGCCGAGCCGCCCGACAGCGCGATGGCGTCGACGCGCTCGACCGTGTTGGCAAGATCGAGCAGTGCATCCTCGCGCGTGCCGGGGCCGCCGCCGCGAACGTCGATCGCGGCGATCGCGGGAGAATCGAAGATGATCGCGGTCGCGCCGGAGCCGACTTTCGGGTCCTCGGCATGGCCGACCCGGACGCCGGCGATGTCGGTGAGAAGGTTCTTCACGGCGGCCTCGTCGTCGAGAGCAATTCACGATCTGCGATAGCGCAGCAATGCCGCGGGCTCAACAGGCGAGCGCGGTCCTCAGCATCTTGGCGAGCTCGGACTTGCGGTAGGGCTTGGCCAGCAGCAGCACGCCGGAATCGAGCCGGCCGTGATGGACGATGGCGTTCTCGGTGTAGCCCGAGGTGAACAGCGTCTTCAAATCTGGGCGGCGCTTGTGCGCTTCGTCGGCCAGCTGGCGGCCGTTCATGTTGCCGGGCATGATGATGTCGGTGAACAGCAGGTCGATGGTTTCGTCGCTGTCGATGATATTGAGCGCCTCGGCGCCGTTGGCGGCCTCGAGCGCGGTATAGCCGAGACTTTTGACCTGCGTCACGACATACTGCCGCACCAGCGCATCGTCCTCGACGATCAGGATCTTCTCGTTGCCGCCGGTGATGGGCGCATTCTGGAGCGCCTCGAACTCGGTCTCCTGCACCCCGGTCGAGCGCGGCAGGTAGATCTTCACGCTCGTGCCGTGGCCTTCCTCGCTGTAGATCTTGATGTGGCCGCCCGATTGCTTGACGAAGCCGAACACCATGCTGAGGCCGAGGCCGGTGCCCTTGCCGACCTCCTTGGTGGTGAAGAAGGGATCGAACACCCGGTCGATCAGCTCGGCAGGAATTCCGCTGCCGGTGTCGCTGACGGCGATCATCACGTAATTGCCGGCGACGACGTCGGGATTCATGCTGGCATAGCCGTCGTCGAGGAAGATGTTGCGGGTCTCCAGCACCAGGGTGCCGCCCTCGGGCATGGCGTCGCGCGCGTTCAGCGCGAGATTGAGGATCGCGGTGGACAACTGGCCCGGGTCGACCAGCGTCGGCCAGGCATCCTCGGTGAGCTGCGGCATGATGCTGATCTGCTCGCCGAGCGTCGGATGCAGCAGCTTGGCGGCTTCAAGCACCAGTGCGTTGACGTCGATCTCGCGCGGCTGGAGCGGCTGCTTGCGGGCGAAGGCGAGCAGATGCTTGGTCAGCTGCGCGCCGCGCTCGGCGGCGTCGTCGATCAGCTTGGTGATGGCGGCAAGCTCGGGTCGGTCGGCGACCGCGTCGCTGAGAATGCCGATCGTGCCCGTGATGACGGTCAGCACGTTGTTGAAGTCGTGGGCGACGCCGCCGGTCAACTGGCCGATCGAGTCCATTTTCTGGACCTGCCGGAGCTGGGCTTCGGCGGCCTGCTTGTCGGTGAGGTCGCGGCCGATGAAGAAGTGGCGCTTTACCGGCTCGGACCACGTGCCCATCCAGTTCAGCGAGACCTCGTGACCGTCGTAATGGTAATAGCGCGCCTCGAAGCTGCGCTTGACCGCGCCGCGACGGGCTGCGCGCATCTCGCTCCGCGTCTTCTCGAGATCGTCGGGATGGATGAACTCGATCGCGCTGTGCCCGACCATGTCCTCGGGGCTGTAGCCGAGAATGTTCTGCACGCTCGGGCTGACCTGGACGAAATTGCCGTAGCCGTCGGTGACCAGGATCAGGTCCTGCGATGTCTCGAAGATGCGCTGGCGTTCCTCGGTCTCGCGGCGCAGCTTCTCTCTGGCCTGCTTCTCTTCGGTGATGTCATGGGCGATCTTGGAAGCGCCGATGATCTCTCCATCGTCGGTCCGCAGCGGTGAGATGTTCAGGACGACGTCCAGCGGGCGGCCGTCTTTACGGGTTCGGACCGTCTCGTGCTGGGCGATCGACTCGTTGCTGGCGATCCGGTTGAGGATGCTCCTGACTTCGCCCTTGCGATCCGGCGGCACGATGATGTCGATCGACCTGCCGACGGCCTCGGCGGCCGAGTAGCCGAACAGATGTTCGGCGGCCTTGTTCCAGCCGGTGATGATGCCGTCGAGCGACTTGGTGATGATCGCGTCATTGGACGATTCGACCACTGCGCCGTACAGCGCGAGGCGCTTGCCGAAATAGTCGCGTTCCGAGGCCGATTGCTGGCGCAGCCTTCCGACGAGGCCCACCGTACGCGCCTGCAGGCGGACATTCTCGATCAGAAGCACCGCGAGCACGAAGGTCGCCGCGGCGAGGCCGTAGAGCCGGCCGGCATAGAAGCCGAGATCGAAGCGCGCGACGTTGACGATCGCCGACAGTGCGATGTCGAACAGCCAGGCGCACATGACCACCATGAGCCAGATATCGATCACCGTATGCGGCCTGCGGAACCAGAGCGAGACCAGCGCGGCAAAGCTCAGCGACCACACGAAGGACACGACTCCGATCATGGTCGCCGTGTAGCGGCCCTCGCTCAGCAGGACCGGCAACCGATCGTGCTGTGCGGTGACGATCCAGGCGAAGACGGCCATCGCGGCGATGACGCAGAGCACGCTGCCATAAATCGCGTTGCTTGCCGCGCCGCGGATCCGGGGGCCACCGTCCTTTTCCTTCAGCCAGGCATACGCCATCACACAGAGCGGAAAGCCGGCGTGCCAGACCATGTAGAGCCAGACCGTGGTCTGCCGGCCCGCGCCCAGGAGTCCGGTCGGTGCGAACAGGCCGGGGAAGGTGAGGGCATGAACCAGCGCCGCCGCGGCGGTGAAGAGATAGCCGCTCGCGAGCCACAGCAGCGCGCGGGTCCGCAGAATCGCAAATTGCGATAGCAGCAACACGGCCGTGACGATGTCGCTCACGGCCAGCGCGGATTGATAGCTGGCGACGAAGGCGGGGACCGGCAGGAGCGGGGTACCGGCGAAGGGCACGGCCGCGGCGAACAGCAGGGAGGACACACCGACAATCGTCAATGCTGCAGTGCGGTCGGTCGAGGTGGCCGGCAGGGTCGACAGAAAGGTGGTTCGGTCGATCGTCGCAGGCACGTCCAGTTCGCGCGCCTCGGTGTTGAGTAGGTCGGGTTTGAGCATCTCCGCTAGTCTCATTCGCCGGCAATCCGTTCATCCTAGCGGGTTTTGGGCGCGGGTCGTGACGGAACCGGTTTGCGACTCAACCGAGGGTTACAGCTTACCTAATTTCGGTGGATGCACGGAACAGGGATCAGTAAGGTGCGCTTTACGGGGCGGGGTCATAATGCCCATCCGCTGCGGCGGGTTCCAGGTTTGAAACAGGCGATTTTGGTTTCGAGATCGGGAGTTGCTCCGATGCCACGCGTGCTCATCATCGACGACCAGAAGGACGTCCGTGCGATGATCGCGATCGTGCTTCGGGTCAATCGTTTCGAGGTCATGGAGGCCGAAAGCGGCGCGGCGGGGCTGAAGGCGTTTGCGGAAAGCCCCTTTGACGCGGCGATCGTCGACATCTTCCTCGGCGATACCAATGGCGTCGATGTCATCACGGCCCTGCGCGAGCGCGCGCCAGCGCTGCCCGTGATTGCGGTATCCGGGATGACGGCGCTCGATTTCATGGACCAATCGCCCCACCTCGCCAACCTCGCCTGCCTGCAAAAGCCGTTTCGGCCGAACGATCTGCTGCAAGCGCTCCGCAAGGCCCAGGCCGCGGCGGGCGGCGAGATCTCGGCCGCGGTCTGACCGGGCAAAAGAACGCCCCGGCAAGCCGGGGCGCGGTCGCGATGGCAGAGCCTTCGGGATCGCTGATCGGGATCCCCGACGAGCATCCTTGATCAGGAACCCTTGATCAAGAACCCTTGGCGCCGAGCTCGGCGTAATTGCCCTTGGCGTCCCACTTGTAGACGACATAGTCGATCTGCTTGAGGTCGCCCTTGGCGTCAATTTCGATCGGGCCGAGCACCGTGTCCCACTTGCCGGCCTTGATGGTCTCCATGACCTTCTTGGCGTCGGTGGTGCCGGCCTTCTTGACCGCCTGCGTCCAGACCTGCAGCGCAGCGTAGGTATAGAGCGTATAGCCTTCCGGATCGATGCCCTTGGCCTTGAACGCCTCGACGATCTTCTTCGCGGTCGGCTTGTTGCGCGGATCGGGACCGAAGGTGAACAGCGTGCCTTCGCCGGCGGGACCGGTGATGGAGGCGTACTCCTTGTCGGCGAGCGCGTCGCCCGACATCAGCACCGTCTTCAGGCCCTGATCGCGCATCTGGCGCAGGATGAGGCCGGCTTCCTGATGGTAACCGCCGACATAGACGAGCTCGACATTCTCCTTCTTCAGGCGCGAGACGATCGCGTTGAAGTCCTTGTCGCCCTTGTTGTAGCTCTCGTAGAGCTTCTCGGTGATGCCGGCCTTGTTGAGCGCCTTCTTGGTCTCGTCCGCAAGTCCCTTGCCGTAGGTGGTCTTGTCGTTGAGGATGGCGATGTTCTTGCCCTTGTAGTTCTTGGCGATGTATTGCGCGGCGATCAGGCCCTGCTGGTCGTCGCGGCCGCACACCCGCGCCACGTTCCACAGCTTGCGCTCGGTGAAGAGCGGGTTGGTCGAAGCCGGAGTGATTTGCAGGACGTTGCCGTCCGCATAGGCTTCAGAGGCCGGGATCGAAGACGACGAGCAGAAATGGCCGGCGACGAACGGGATCTTGGCGCCGGCGATCTTTTCCGCCACCGAGCGGGCCTGTTTCGGATCGCAGGCGTCGTCCTCGGCGTTGAGCGCGAGCTTCTTGCCGTTGACGCCACCGGCGGCGTTGATGTCGGCGATGGCCATCTCGGCGCCGTTCTTCATCTGGCGGCCGAAGGCGGACTCGCCGCCGGTCATCGGGCCTGCGACTGCGACGGTGACATCCTGCGCGAATGCCGCGCTCGACAGCGCGAGCGATGCGCCGAATGCTAGACCGATGAGCTTCAGTGATTTCATGAGATACCTCGCGGGTGGTCGCCTGTGGAAGTTGCCGGGCATGCCCGGTTCAAACCGGCGCCATTCTTGAATGAATTCGAGGAGAAGTCACCGGCAAAATACGGGCATAGGTCAAGATATCTAGCCGCATTCTCGCGCAGGGCGGGGCCGGTCAGTGCCGGCCGCCTTCCAGATAAGCGGCGCGGATCTCGGGGCGCTGCAGCAATTCGGCGCCGCTGCCGGCCAGCGTGATCAGGCCATTGACCATGACATAGCCGCGGTGGGCGAGCTTGAGGGCATGGTTGGCGTTCTGCTCGACGATCAGCACGGTCAGGCCGTCCTGCCGGTTCAGTGTGCGGATGGCGTCGAAAATCTGCCGCGCGATGAGCGGGGCGAGCCCCAGCGAGGGTTCATCGAGCATGAGCAGGCGAGGGCGGCTCATCAAGGCGCGGCCGATCGCCAGCATCTGCTGCTCGCCGCCGGACAGGGTTCCGCCGCGCTGGGCGAAACGCTCCTTCAGGCGGGGAAACAGGGCGAACACGCGCTCGAGCGTGCTCTCCCGTTCCGCCGGCGTGCTCTCGGTGACGTCGGCCCCCATCTGGAGGTTTTCGGCGACGCTCATGCGCGGGAAGATGCGGCGGCCTTCGGGCGACTGCGCGATGCGCAAATGGGCGATCTCGTGGGTCGGGACGGCCGTGATGTCCCTGCCCTCGTACAGGATCTGCCCGGCGCGGGCGCGCGGCTTGCCGAAGATCGTCATCATCAGCGTCGACTTGCCGGCGCCGTTGGCGCCGATCAGCGCGACGATCTCGCCGGAATTGATGTCGACGTCGACGCCCTTCAAGGCCTCGATCTTGCCGTACGCCGCGCGCAGGCCCCGGATCGCGAGCAGGGGGGATGCCGCCGTCACGATCCGCTCTCCATGACGGCCATGGCCTCTTCCTCGTCGGCGCCGAGATAGGCGGCGATCACCTTGGGATCGTCGCGCACCTCGCGCGGCGTGCCTTGTGCGATCTTCACGCCGTGATCCATCACCACGATGTGGTCGGAGATCTCCATCACGACCGACATGTCATGCTCGATCAGGAGGATCGACGTTCCAAGGTCGTTGCGGATCGAAAGCAGGAGTTCGTTCAACGCGGCGCTCTCTCGCGCGTTGAGGCCTGCAGCCGGCTCGTCAAGGCACAGGAGTGCAGGCTCGGTGCACATCGCGCGCGCGATCTCGAGGCGGCGCTGATCGCCATAGGCGAGATTGCCGGCCGCATCGTCGGCGCGGTCGAGCAGGCTGACCCGCTTCAGCCAGTCGGTGGCGAGATCGATCGCGCGCTTTTCGGCGTCGCGATAGGCCGGCGCGCCGACAAGGCCGAGCAAGGTGAAGCCCGAGGCGCGCATCAGCATGTTGTGTTGCGCCACCATCAGGTTTTCGAGCACGGTCATCCCGGGAAACAGGCGGATATTCTGGAAGGTGCGCGCGACCTTGGCCTGCTTGGCGATACGGAAGTCGTTGAGCCGCTCGAGCGCGATTTCCCTGCCGTCATCGTGGGTGAGGCGGATGGCGCCGCCGGTCGGCTTGTAGAAGCCGGTGATGCAGTTGAACACGGTGGTCTTGCCCGCACCGTTCGGTCCGATCAGCGCCGTAATCTTGCGCCGCTCCGCCGCGAACGACAGGTTCTGCACGGCAACGATGCCGCCGAAGCGCATGGTGAGCTGATCGACGTGGAGGATACGCTCGCCGCTCATCCGTGGCCCTCCTTGACGAGGTCGGAGGAGATGGCCTGCGCCTTCTTCAGATAGACGGTCGGCGCGCGATGGCCGACGAGGCCCCGTGGCCGCCAGATCATGATCAGCACCATGGCCCAGCCGAACACCAGCATGCGATAGGTCTCGAGGCCGCGGAACAGCTCGAACCCGCCGATCATGGTCAGCGCCGCGAGCGCGACGCCGAGCTGCGAGCCCATGCCGCCGAGCACGACGATGGCGAGCACCAGCGCCGATTCCTGGAAGGTGAAGGATTCCGGGCTGATGAAGCCCTGGCGGGTGGCGAAGAAGGCGCCGGCGAAGCCGCCGAACATCGCGCCGGTCGCGAACGCCGTGAGCTTGGTCGTCGTGGTGTTGATGCCAAGCGCGCGGCAGGCGACCTCGTCCTCGCGCAAGGCCTCCCAGGCGCGCCCGATCGGCAGCCGGCGCAGGCGGATCGTCACCCAGTTGGTGAGCAGCGCCAGCGCCAGGATCAGATAGAACAGGAAGACGATACGGTGGGTCGGCGAATACTCGATGCGGAGCATGGCGGCCAGCCCATCGTCGGTGTTGCTCAGCGGAATGCCGAACAGGGTCGGACGCGGAATACCGGATACGCCGTTCGGTCCGCCGGTCAGACTCTGCCAATTGATCAGGACGAGGCGGATGATCTCGCCGAAGGCGAGCGTCACGATGGCGAGATAGTCGCCGCGCAGGCGCAGCACGGGAAAGCCGAGCAGCACGCCCCAGAATGCGGCGAGGATGCCGGCGAGCGGCAGGCAGATCCAGAACGACCAGCCGAAATTGGTGGCGAGCAGCGCGTAGGAATAGGCGCCGACCGCATAGAAGGCGACGTAGCCGAGATCGAGCAGGCCGGCGAGCCCGACCACGACGTTGAGGCCCCAGCCCAGCATCACATAGGTCAGTACGAGAATGGCGAGGTCGAGGATGTAGCGCTGGTTATAGAAGATGACGGGCACCAGCAGCGTGAAGATCAGCAGCGCGGGTGCAAGGTAGCGGCCGACCAGCGACATGCCCTTCTGCACCGCTGGTGGCACCAGCTTCTCGGTGCCGGCCGGGCCGATCCATTGCCTGAGCAGCTCGATCACGATCGAGCCGCCGAACACGGCGGCGACGAGGGAGGCGAGCTCGCCGAATCGCGTCCAGTAAGTGAGCTGGCCCTCGGAGCCCGCCTCGGTGCGGATGCCGACCATCAGCGAGAATAGCACCAGCGCGATCACTGCGTTGATGAAGGCGGTCTTGAGGAGGGCGGGGATGCCCGTTGCAGGTTTGGTCGTGTGGGTCGAGGGAGCTGTCACGCGCGTCAGACTTTTTCGACTTCGGGACGGCCGAGCAGGCCGGTCGGCATGAAGATCAGCACGACGATCAGGATCGAGAACGCCGCGACGTCCTTGTACTCGACCGAGAAATAGGCCGACCAGAACGTCTCGATCAGGCCGATCGCGAGCCCGCCGAGCATGGCGCCGGGCAGCGAGCCGATGCCGCCGAGCACGGCGGCAGTGAAGGCCTTGATGCCGGCGACGAAGCCCATGAAGAAGTCGACCAGGCCGTAATACAGCAGGTACATCAGGCCCGCGACGGCGGCGAGCGCGGCGCCGATCACGAAGGTCATGGAGATGGTGCGGTCGACGTCGACGCCGAGCAGCGCCGCCATGGTCTGATCCTGCTCGCAGGCGCGCATGTCGCGCCCGAGCCGGGTGCGCGACACCAGCCAGGTGAAGATCGCCAGCAGCACGATGGTGGTGAGGACCACCATGATCTGGATGTTGGAGAGCTGGATCACGAAGCCGTCCTGGCTCTCGTGCAGCGTATAGCCGCCGGTGATGAAGGGCGGGATCGGCTTGACGCGGGCGCCTTGCGCCACTTGCGAATAATTCGTCAGCACGAACGACATGCCGATGGCCGACAGCATCGGGGCGAGGCGGAAGGAATGGCGCAGCGGCCGGTAGGCGATGCGCTCGATGGTCCAGCCATAGAGCGCGGTGATTGCCATCGACACCAGCAGCACCACGAGCAGGATCACGGGAACGGCCGTGAGGCCGAGCGAGATCAGGATCAGGAAGGTGATGAGGGCGATGAAGCCGCCGATCATGAAGACGTCGCCATGGGCGAAGTTGATCATGCCGACGATGCCGTAGACCATCGTGTAGCCGATCGCGATCAGGCCGTAGATGGAGCCGAGCACGAGGCCGTTGATGAGCTGCTGGGCGAAATAATCCATAAGCTGCCGTACCCAAACTTGACGCGGCTCAAAGGGAGCTCTTGCAGAGAGTTCTTGGGCCCCGGCAGCCCTTGAGCGTTCACATGGTTTTGTAACAGGAGGGAACTGGCGGCTGCAACTGGCCCGGTCTCCGCCTTAAGGCTTGTACAGAGATCATTTTGCCGCCGGGTTCCCGCACCTGCGAGGAACCGGGTTCCGCAGGCAACCAAAGTGGATGCGGGCCGTTGTCTTCCCTCTGACGTCCAACAAGGGAGTTTCCCCGAATGACGAAGCAGCAGAACCAGAATCCGGGTCAGCAGAACCAGAACCCCGGCCAGCAGCGTCCCGGGCAGCAGCAGGGCGGCGGTCAGAAACCCGGACAGCAGCAGCAGAACGATCCGATGCGCCAGGGCGATCGCCCGGGCCAGCAGGGTCAGCAGGACAAGTAGTTTGGGAGCCCAGAAGTAAGAGGGTGAGGCCCTGCCGAGAGGCGGGGCCTTTTTCTTATTGAAGAGTCGTTCCGGGGCGACTCGAAGAGCCGAACCCGACAATCTCGAGATTCCGGGTCTGGGGCTGCGCACCCGAATGGCGCCACGGGAGCAGGCAGTTAAGGTAAACAAAGGGTTTAAATTGCCGCCACAGTCTGATGCGAGTTAGCTCCGGCATGGCCGCCGCCTTCCATCGAAGGCGCGGCAAACCAGGCGGGAAGCGGCATGTTCAGGAACTGGCGGATCGGCTCGGTCAACGGCGCGCTGCTGGCGGCCTATTTCATTCCCGTATGGAGCCTCGTCGCCTTCAACATCATTGTTGCGCCCGTGCACGGCCTTTACGAGCGGCCGAGCGTCGCGGTGGCGCTGTATCTGAGCGACCACCTGCAGATGGCGGGCATGGACACGGTGCGTGCCGCCTGGCTGCTGGCGCTCGGACGGCTGACCGTGGTGGCGTTCTTCGCGATCTATCTCGTGCTGCTCTGCATTCCCCGAACCCGCAAGGGCGGCGGCAGTGACGAGGCGCTCGGGATTGCGCTGGCGATCGGCAGCCTGATCTCCTTTGCCAGCATGGTGATGGCCTCGAAGGTCGGCGAGCTGGCCGCGCTTCGGCTGCACGCCACCGAGCTTCTGCTCTTGCTCGGTGCGGCCATCGTGGTCGTGATCGAGAAGCCGGCGGCTGCGCCGAAGACGGCCGAGGCCGCCGCGCCGCCGAATCTTCAGCCTTTAGGTCTTGAGCAGGCCGAGCTCCTGCACAATCGCTGAGGCTTCCTTGACGGCGTGGTTCGCCGCCGGCACACCGCAATAGATCGCCTGCTGCAGCAGGATCTCCTTGATGTCGTCGGGCGTGAAGCCGCCCTCGGCGAGCGCCGCACGCACGTGCAGGCGGAATTCGTCCCATTGCCCGAGCGCGACCATGGTGCCGATCACGAGCACGCGCCGCGTGCGCTCGTCGAAATGCGGCCGCGTCCAGATCTCGCCCCAGGCGTAGCGGGTGATCAAGTCCTGGAAGTCGGTGTTGAACGCATTGCGGTTCGCGATCGACTTGTCGACCCAGGCATTACCCAGCACCTTGCGGCGCACGTTCATGCCGGCATCGCGGCGCTTCTGGTCGTCCATCGTTTCCTCCTTCGTCATTGCGAGCGCAGCGAGGCAATCCAGGATCTTTCCGCGGCGGCAGTCTGGATTGCTTCGCTGCGCTCGCAATGACGAGTTGTGAGATCAGCGCTGCGTCAGGAACCCCACCACCGCATCCGTGAACGCATGCGGCTGCTCGACGTTGGAGATGTGCGCGGCGTCGATGATGGTCATGCTGGCGCCGGGAATGTTGGAGCGGATCAATTCGGCCGCCGAGATCGGCGTCGCCACGTCGTGGCGGCCGGCGATCACCAGCGTCGGGCTCTTGATCTTCGGCAGCAGCGCGCGCTGGTCGAGCGTCGACAGCGCCTCGCAGCAGGCGAGATAGCCTTCAACGGGTGACGCCAGCAGCATCGATTTCATCTTTGCGGTGATCGCAGGCTCGCGCTCGCGGAAATCCTGGGTGAGCCAGCCCGCGATCACAGCGTCGGCGACCGCGGCGATGCCGCCTTTTTTCACCGCCTCGATTCGTTCCAGCCATCGGGTCGGCTCGGCATAATAGCAGGAGGTGTTGGCGAGGATGAGCTTGCCGAACCTTTCGGGCGCATTGGCGCCGAGCCATTGCCCGACCATGCCGCCCATCGACAGGCCGCACCAATGCACCTTCTCGATGTTGAGATCGTCGAGGATCGCGAGCACGTCGCGGCCGAAGCGCTCCATCGTGTAGGGGCCGGGCGGAACGTTCGACTTGCCGTGGCCGCGGCGGTCGTAGCGGATGACGCGGAACACCTGCGTCAGCGCCTTCATCTGTGGCTCCCACATCTGCAGCGTGCAGCCGAGCGAGTTCGACAGCATCAAGGTCGGCCCGCCGTCGCGGCCTTCGACGGAGACGTTGAGGAGGCATCCGTCGGCATCGATCATGGGCATGCGGCGTCTCCACTCCTAATCTTGATCGAGGTTGTCGAGCAGGCGGTCGATCAGCGCCTGTGACGCCCCTTGATAGGCCATCGGCTCGAACAGTGCCGCAATTTTTTCCGGCGTAAGGTGCGCGGTGACTTGCGAATCGGCCGACAGCACCTCGCGCAGATGCTTCTTCTCGGCGACGGCGCGCTTGCTCGCGGCCTCGACCAGATGATGCGCATCGCTCTTGCCGATGGCTTCGGCGAGCGCGAAGGTGACGGCCTCCGCCATGATCAACCCGTGCGTCGCATCGAGATTGCTGCGCATGCGCGCCGCATCGACCTCGAGACCCTCGGCGATGTCGACGACGGCAGCCAACGCGCCGGAGGTGACCAGCATCAATTGCGGCAGCGTCGGCCATTCGGCGTGCCAGGGGCCGGCACTGCGTTCATGGTCCTGCACCTGGGCGGCGAAAATCGTCGCGGCGAGCTGCGGGGCCATGGTCGCGGCGCCCAGCGCGCTCGCGGCGGCGACCGGGTTGCGCTTGTGCGGCATGGTCGAGGAGCCGCCGCGGCCTTCGCCGGCCGGCTCGAACGCTTCGGCGACGTCGGTCTGCATCAGCAGCGAGACGTCGCGCGCGATCTTGCCGCAGCTGCCGGCGAGAATGGCGAAGCAGGATGCAGCCTCGGCGATGCGGTCGCGATGGGTATGCCAGGGCGCCTCCGGCAGCGGCAGGTTCAGCTCCTGCGCCAGCCGTTCGGCCACCGCGAGCCCCTTGTCGCCGAGCGCAGCGAGCGTGCCGGCGGCGCCGCCGAATTGCAGGGCGAGGCCCTCGCGGGAGAGCCGCCGCAGGCGGCAGCGGGCGCGGGCAAGGCTCGAGGCGTATTCGGCGGCCTTCAGCCCGAACGGCATCGGCAGCGCGTGCTGGAGCCAGGTCCGCGCCACCATCGCGGTATTGCGATGGCTGCGCGCCAGCGCGGCAAAGCCCTTGATGGCGCGGCTGAGGTCGGCGTCCAATGCGGCGATGCCGGCGCGCAGCGTCAGCATGGTCGCGGTGTCGATGACGTCCTGGCTGGTCGCGCCCCAATGCACGTAGCGCGCGGCCTCCGCGTCATTCTTGGCGACATTGGCGGTCAGCATCTTGACCAGGGGAATCGCGAGATTGCCCGATCGCGTCGCGGCCTCCGCCAGTGCGGCGAGGTCGAAGCCATCGGCCTTGCATGCCGCCTCGATCGATCCGACGGCGGATGCCGGAATCACCGCGCTGGCGGCCTCGGCGCGTGCCAGGGCTGCCTCGAAATCGAGCATGTTCTGCAGGGTCGACCGATCGTCGCAGATCGCGCGCATGGCGGCGCTCGACAGCATCGGTGCGAGCAGGGGGGAGATGGATGTGCTCATGTTGCGCGCGACCTAATCATCATGGCCCGGCCCTGCCAATCCCCCACCGCCCGCACACGTCATTTTGCAGTTGCGAATATGCATTGCACGTGACCGGGCGCCGGCCTTTTCTTTGCCGCGTCGCTGCGTTACTTGATCAGCAGTATAGTTGCGCGATCCGGGAGGCACCCTCATGGCCATGACGATGAACGGCGAAGTCCAGCTTGCGGCGCCGCGCGAGGCCGTGTGGGCCAAGCTCAACGATCCCGAGGTGCTGAAGGCCTGCATCCCCGGCTGCGAGGAGCTGGAGAAGACCGACGACGGCGGCTTCCGCGCGACGGCGAAAATGAAGGTCGGGCCGGTGTCGGCGCGCTTCAAGGGCAAGGTCACGCTGTCCGATCTCGACCCGCCGAACGGCTACAAGATTTCCGGCGAGGGCGAGGGCGGGGTGGCCGGATTCGCCAAAGGCGGCGCGGCCGTCAAGCTCGCCGAGAAGGACGGCGGCACGCTGCTCTCCTACGACGTCGAGGCGCAGATCGGCGGCAAGTTGGCGCAGCTCGGCCAACGCCTTATCAATGGCGCCGCCAAGAAGCTGGCCGACGAATTTTTCGCGAACTTCGCCAAGGCGGTGCAGGGCTGAAGGTCCAATACCTTTAGCATAGCGCCTTCGGCATGGCGCCTTGCGCCCTGGGCGATGTTGCCCCGGGGCATAATGGCCCATATGATGGGTTGGAATAATTATAAGAACCGCTTCGACGGGACCCGTTGGGGCGCTGATAGAGAGTGCTTATGGCAAAAATCTCCCTCATCGTGAACGGCAATCCTGTGACGGCCAACGTCGATCCCCGCACGCTTCTGGTGCAATTCCTGCGCGAGAATCTGCGCCTGACGGGCACCCATGTCGGCTGCGACACCTCGCAGTGCGGCGCCTGTGTCGTGCATCTCGACGGCAAGGCCGTGAAGTCCTGCACCACGCTTGCGGTGATGGCCGACGGTCACGAGGTCAAGACGATCGAGGGGCTCGCTGCCGACGGCGCGCCGCTGCATCCGATGCAGGAGGCCTTCCGCGAGCACCACGGCCTGCAGTGCGGCTTCTGCACGCCGGGCATGATCATGACCGCGATCGACATCGTGCACCGCAAGGGCCACGAGCTCGACGACCACACCATTCGCGAGGAGCTCGAAGGCAATCTCTGCCGCTGCACGGGCTACCAGAACATCGTGGCGTCGATCTCCGCCGGCGCCAAGGCGATGGCGAAATCCGATCTCGCGTAACGCGCACCCCGCGATCAGGACATTCAAATGTACGAATTCAAATATCATCGCCCCGGCACCGTGCGCCAGGCGGCCAACCTCCTGGTGAAGAACGAGGACGCCAAGGTGATCGCCGGCGGTCACACGCTGCTTCCCGTCATGAAGCAGCGCCTCGCGAGCCCACCGCATCTGGTCGACCTCTCCCACATCGAGGGGCTCAACACGATCGAGATGAAGGGCCGCTCGCTGGTGATCGGCGCCACCGCCAAGCACGCCGAGGTCGCGACCTCGGCCATCGTCGGCGAGGCGATCCCGGCGCTGGCGAATCTCGCCGGCGGAATCGGCGATCCCGCCGTGCGCCACAGGGGCACGATCGGCGGCTCGCTCGCCAACAACGATCCGACGGCCGACTATCCCGCCGCGGTGCTCGCGCTCGGCGCCACCATCGTCACCAACAAGCGCCGGCTCAAGGCGGAAGAGTTCTTCCAGGGCCTGTTCACGACCGCGCTCGAAGCGGACGAAATCATCACCAAGGTGATGTTTCCGCTGCCGAAGAAGGCCGCCTACGTCAAGTTCCGCAACCAGGCCTCGCGCTATGCGCTGGTCGGCGTGTTCGTGGCGCGGCGTCCGTCGGATGTGCGCGTTGCCGTCACCGGTGCGGGCTCCGAAGGCGTGTTCCGCGTCACCGCATTCGAGGAGGCCCTAAAGAAGCGCTTCGCCTCGAAGGCGCTGGAGGGCATCGCGGTACCGGCGGAAGGCCTCAACAGCGACATCCACGGCAGCGCCGAATACCGCGCGCATCTCATCGGCGTGCTGACGCGCCGCGCCGTCGACGCCGCCAATGCCAAGGAATGAGCTGACCTCATTCCTCGGTCCAGACCTGTCCCAGTGAGGGCGTAGCGAGACTGGCTTTTTCATGACTTCAGCGGCCACTTCTTCCGGTGCTTTGCCGGCATCGGTCGATGCGATGCTCGAACTCCTGACGTCGCGCGGCTATCTCGCCGAGCGATCGCTGGCGACGGTGACGTATCTGTCGCTGCGCATGGGCCGGCCGCTGTTCCTGGAAGGCGAGGCCGGCGTCGGCAAGACCGAGATCGCAAAAGTGCTCTCTGCGGCGCTGGGGCGGAAGCTGATCCGCCTGCAGTGCTATGAAGGCCTCGACGTCTCTTCCGCGGTCTACGAGTGGAACAGCGCCGCGCAGATGATCGCGATCCGGATGGCGGAAGCCGCCGGCGACACCGATCGCGATCAGCTGTCCAGCGACATCTTCGCGGATCGCTACATGATCAAGCGGCCGCTGCTCCAGGCGCTTGAGCCCGATGTCGCGGGACCGCCGGTGCTGCTGATCGACGAGCTCGACCGCGCCGACGAGGCGTTCGAGGCGTACCTGCTCGAGATCCTCAGTGACTTCCAGGTGACCATCCCCGAATTCGGCACGGTGAAGGCACCGCACCCCCCGATCGTCATCATCACCTCCAACCGCACCCGCGAGATCCACGACGCGCTGAAGCGGCGCTGCCTCTATCACTGGGTCGATTATCCCGCCGCCGAGCGCGAGCTTGCGATCGTCAAGACGCGCGTGCCCGGCATCTCAGCCAAGCTGTCGCAGCAGGTCGTGCGCTTCGTGCAGGCGCTGCGCAACCAGGACTTCTACAAGTCGCCGGGCGTCGCCGAGACCATCGATTGGGCCACCGCCCTGTCCGAGCTCGATGCCCGCTCGCTGACCCCGCAAGTGGTCGGCGACACGCTGGGCGCGCTGCTCAAGTACCAGGACGACATCACCCGCATGCAGGGCGACACGCTGCAGAAGGTGCTGAAGGACGCGACGAGCGAGAATTGATCTCGCGTCAAATTGAGTTCGTCATTCCGGGGCGCGCGTCAGCGCGAACCCGGAATCCATTGGGCAGCGGCGACGGTGGATGAATGGATTCCGGGCTCGCGCCAAGTGGCGCGCCCCGGAATGACGGAGCGAGGATAGACCATGGCCATCAACCACCTTGCCCCCGAAAAGACCGAGCAATTCGCCGACAACATCGTCGGCTTCGCCCGCGCGCTGCGTGCCGCCGGCATGCCGGTCGGGCCGGGCGCCGTCATCGATGCCATGAGCGCGCTGCAGGTGATCGACATCGGCAACCGATCCGACGTCTTCACCACGCTGGAGGCGATCTTCGTCAAGCGTCACGAGCATGCGCTGATCTTCAAGCAGGCCTTCAATCTGTTCTTCCGTGCCTCGGAAGAGTGGAAGCACATGCTGGACTCGGTGCCGCTGCCGGACGAGGCCAAGAAGAAACCCCAGGCCGGCGCCCGCCGCGTCCAGGAGGCGATGTCGCAGCCGCGCATGACCGAGACGCCGCAGCACCAGGAGCAGGATTTGCGCCTGTCGGTTTCCGACAAGGAGATCCTGCAGAAGAAGGATTTTGCGCAGATGAGCGCGGCGGAGATCGCCGAGGCGCTCCGTGCCGTCGAGCGGATGCATCTGCCGCAGGCCGAGCTCTTGACGCGCCGGCAACGGCCCGATGCCCGCGGCCTGCGCCTCGACCTGCGCCGCACGCTGCGCGCATCTTTACGCACCGGCGGCGACATCATCGACATCCATCGCCTCGGGCGGATCGAGAAGCCGGCGCCGATCGTGGCGCTGCTCGACATCTCGGGCTCGATGAGCGAATACACCCGACTGTTCCTGCATTTCCTGCATGCGATCACGGATGCCCGCAAGCGCGTCTCGGTGTTCCTGTTCGGCACGCGCCTCACCAATGTCAGCCGCGCGCTGCGCCAACGCGATCCGGACGAGGCGCTGGCGAGCTGTTCGGCGTCGGTCGAGGACTGGGCTGGCGGTACCCGCATCTCGGCCTCGCTGCATAACTTCAACAAATTGTGGGCGCGGCGGGTGCTGAGCCAGGGCGCAATCGTGCTCCTGATCTCCGATGGGCTGGAACGGGAGGCCGATTCCAGGCTCGCCTTCGAGATGGACCGGCTGCACCGGTCTTGCCGGCGGCTGATCTGGCTCAATCCGCTGCTCCGGTTTGGCGGCTTCGAGGCCAAGGCGCAGGGCATCAAAATGATGCTCCCCCACGTTGACGAATTCCGCCCGGTACATAATTTGAGTTCGATCCAGGAGCTGATCACGACGCTCTCCCAGCCGCTGCCCCCGCATCACCGCAGCCTGATCCGCTCCGCAGCTTGAGAGGCCAGCCATGCTCGATCGCGACGAGGACATCCTGAAGGCGGCGGAGGACTGGCAGAAGGCCGGCCGAGGCGTTGCGCTGGCGACGGTCGTCGAGACCTGGGGCTCGGCGCCGCGCCCGGCGGGCTCCAGCCTCGTCATCAACGACGAAGGCACCTTCCTGGGCTCCGTGTCCGGCGGCTGCGTCGAGGGCGCCGTAGTCACCGAGGCCATGGACGTGATCGAGAGCGGCAAGCCCAAGATGCTGGAGTTCGGCGTCGCCGACGAGACCGCCTGGAATGTCGGGCTGTCCTGCGGCGGCACCATCCGCGTCTTCGTCGAGAAGGTCGGTTAGCCGTGAAGCTCGATATTCTGCACGAACTCAATGCCGAGCGCGCCGCGCGCCGACCGGTGATCCTGGTGACCGACACTGAGAGCGGCGAGCAGCGCCTGGTGAAGGCGAAGGATTTCGCCAGGGATCCGCTGCGCGCCGAGCTGGACAAGCAGCTTCGCACGGGCAAGAGCGCCAGTGTCGAGGCCGGCGGCAAGAAGCTGTTCCTCAACGTCTACGCCCCGACGGCAAAGCTCGTCATCGTCGGCGCGGTCCATATCAGCCAGGCGCTGGCGCCGCTGGCGCGCTCGCTCGGTTATGACGTCGCCGTGGTCGATCCGCGCACGGCCTTCGCGAGCCCGGAGCGCTTTCCGGACATTCCGCTGATCGCCGAATGGCCTGATACGGCGCTGCCGCCGCTCAACGTCGACGCCTACACGGCGTTCGTCGCGGTGACGCACGATCCCAAGATCGACGACCCCGCGCTGCTGCACGCCTTCGAGCGCAACTGCTTCTACATCGGCGCCCTCGGCTCGCGGAAGACGCATGCCAAGCGTGGCGACCGGCTGCGGGCGCAGGGCGCCAAGGAAAGCGACATCGCGCGCATCCACGCGCCCATTGGCCTTGCGATCGGCGCGGTCTCGCCATCCGAGATCGCGGTGGCGATCATGGCCGAGATCACGGCCGTGCTTCGGCTGCCTCCCAAAGAAAAAGAAGAAGCGGCATGAAGTTCGGCCCGGCGAGCCCGAGGGATGCGATTGGCGGGGTGACCGTCCACACCCTGCGCCAGGGATCGCTGGTGCTGAAGAAGGGCACGACGATCGGGCCTGCCGAGGTCGAGGCGCTGGAGCGCGCCGGCATCAAGGACATCGTCGTGGTGCGCATGGAGGCGGGCGACGTCTCCGAGGACGTTGCGGCCGCCAGCATCGCGCTCGCCATCGGCGGCGAGGGCATCCATGTCGAGCGCGCGTTCACCGGCCGAGCCAATCTGTTCGCCGCGCGAGCGGGCGTGCTGGTGATCGATCGCGCCGCGGTCGACCGCATCAACAACATCGACGAAGCCATCACCTTTGCGACGCTCGCCGCCTACAAGCCGGTGGTCGAGGGCGAGATGGTCGGCACCGTCAAGATCATCCCGTTCGGCGTCGAAGCGAGTTTGCGCGATGCCGCGGTGAAGGCGGCGGGCAAGGACGTATTGAAGGTCGCGCCTTACGTGATCAAGCAGGTCGGCGTGGTCTCGACGCTGCTGCCGGGCCTGTCTTCGAAGGTGATCGACAAGACCTTGCGCGTCACCGCCGAACGGCTGGCCCCGGCCGGCGCCAGCATCATTGCCGAGCGCCGGGTCCCGCACGAGGAGCAGGCGCTGTCGGCCGCGATCAAGGAATTGCTTGGGCTCGGCGCCGAGCTCGTGATCGTGTTCGGCGCGTCAGCGATCGCCGACCGCCGCGACGTGATCCCGGCGGCGGTGACCGGAATCGGCGGCGAGATCGAGCATTTCGGCATGCCGGTCGACCCCGGCAATCTCTTGCTGATCGCCCGCGCCGGCGACGTGCCGGTGCTGGGCGCGCCGGGCTGCGCGCGCTCGCCGGTCGAGAACGGTTTTGACTGGGTCGTGATGCGGCTTCTCGCCGGCATCGAGGTGACGCGGTCCGAGCTGATGGGCATGGGCGTCGGTGGCCTCTTGATGGAGATCGTGACGCGGCCGCAGCCGCGCGCCAAGCCCGAGACCGAGGGCAACAGCCAGGTCGCGGCCATCGTGCTCGCGGCGGGCCGCTCGACGCGGATGGGCGGACCGAACAAGCTGCTCGCCGAGCTCGACGGCAAGAAGCTGGTGCGCCTCGCGACTGAGCAGGCGCTGGCCTCCAAGGCATCCGAGGTGATCGTCGTCACCGGTCATCAGGCCGAACTGGTCGAGCAGGCGCTGCAAGGCCTGAAGGTGAAATTCGTCCGCAACCCTGACTTCGCCGGCGGCATCGCCAGCTCGGTCAAGGCGGGAATCGCGGCCGTGCCCGAGACCTGCGACGGCGCCGTGGTGTGTCTCGGCGACATGCCGCTGATCGACGCCGGCCTGATCGACCGGCTCATCGACAGTTTCGCACCGGACCGCGGCAACCTCATCGTCGTGCCCGTCAGCGAAGGCCGCCGCGGCAACCCCGTGCTGTGGTCGCGCCGCTTCTTCAAGGAGCTGATGACGCTCGACGGCGACATCGGCGCGCGGCATTTGATCGCCAAGCACACCGAGGCCGTCGCCGAGGTGCCGGTGGACGGCGAGAGCGCCTTCCTCGACATCGACACGCCGCAGGCATTGGAAGCGGCAAGACGCGGATGAGGGTGCCGTAGGGTAGGCAAAGGCGCGCAGCGCCGTGCCCACCGTCTCGTCATTGCGATCGACAATTCGTGGGCACGCTGCGCTTTGCCCACCCTACGGCGCCTCCCAAGCCTCCCGATTTCAACCACCCGTTCACCATCTGGAAACGACCGCCGCTTAGAGTTGCCTCGACCTGCCTTGGGGGGAGGGGTTTTTCCATGGCTTCGAACGTCGTCGCGCGCCGTTGCGCGATGTTTTTCTTTGCGCTGTCCGTTTGCGTCGCCGGCGCTCGCCACATCACGGATGCGCACGCGGCCGGCGCGTTTGCAGTCGGCAAGTGCGGCGCCTACGGCCAGGCCTTTGACTATGGCCACGAGCACGAGGCCCGCGCCGCCGCGCAGAAGCAGTGCAAGGGCGATTGCACCACCGTGACGATGAAGCGCGCCTGTGCCGCGATGTCGGTCGATATGACCAACCCCTGCGGCGCCTATGGCTACGCCGTCAAGCCGCAGATCTCGGCCTCGCTCAATGCCGCTACGCGTGAATGTTACAAATACGGCGGCAAGGAATGCGTGATCCGCGCCTGGGCCTGCGACGCGAAAGGCTGATTCCTCTTGCTGTCGTGATGGGGCGTTGCGTAGCATCGCCTCGCGAATGACAGTGGAAGGCCCATATGCAGTTCGACACCAAGATCGCCGTCGTGATCCGCACCGATCTTCAAGCCTGGCAGAAGCTCAACGTCGCGTCCTTCCTCACCAGCGGCATCGCCGCAGCCTTTCCGGAATGCATCGGCGAAGCCTATGAGGACGCCTCGGGCACCAAGTATCATGCGCTGATCGGCCAGCCGATTCTGATCTACGGCGCCGATGGTCCTGCATTGTCGCGCGCGCTGGACCGCGCGCTCACCCGCAACGTCAAGGTGGCGGTCTACACCGAGGACATGTTCAAGACCACGCACGACGCCGCCAACCGCGAGGCGGTGAGGGCGGTTGCACGCACGGATCTCAATCTCGTCGGCATCGCCATGCGCGCCGAGCGCAAGGTGATCGACAAGATCGTCGATGGCCTGAAGTTCCATAGTTAGTCGCACCGCTCAAAAGTTCCATCGTCATTGCGAGCGCAGCGAAGCAATCCAGAATCGTTTGGCGCAGGTTTTCTGGATTGCTTCGTCGCTTCGCTCCTCGCAATGACGGAGTGCGTGCTCACCCCGGCGGCATGCCCTCGAATTTCATCAGGCCGGCGTCGAGAGGGTCCCACTCATGGCCGCGCGCGGCGAAGGTCACCGCCTGCGGCTTGTAGCGGGCGGGCTCGTCGAGGCTTGCCGCGCGGATGGTGAAGACATCGGGCTGCGCGGCGAAGGTCATGTAGACGGCTACGCCGCATTGTGTGCAGAAGCCGCGCGTCTTCACCTTGCCGCTGTCGGCGACCATGTCCCAGTGCCTGGCATCGCCCGTCAGCGTGACACCGGCGCGCGCGAAGGTCGCGTAGGAGCCATGGCCGCTGCCGCTTTCCCGCTGGCAGTCCCGGCACTGGCAGTGATTGCTGAAGAGGGGCTCCCCTTCGATCGAATAGCGGATCGCGCCGCAGGCGCAGCCGCCGGTATAGGGCTTTTCCATCGCGATATCTCCCACTCAGCCTTCGCCGCTGATCTCATCGAGCTTGCGAACGACCTTCTTCCAGCCGCCGCTCATCACCGTGTAGGCCGACTCGTTCCTGGGCAGGACGAAGCCCGCATGGACGAGGCGGATCCGCGTGCCGGCTTCGACCGGGGTGAGGGACCAGGTCACGACGGTGTCGAGCGGTGCGCCATAGCCGGTGTTGCGCTCGTCGCCGCCCTTCCAGGCGTAGACGAGGCGCCTGAAAGCCACGACCTCCAGAACCCGGCAATGGATCACGCCGTCCCAATTGCCGCCCGGGGTGGTCTGGAAGGTGAAGGCCTTGCCTTCGACGGCTTCAAAGCCGGTCGGCTGCATCAGCCAGCGCCCGATCAGCTGCGCGCTGGTCAGCGCCTTCCAGATCGTCTCGGCTGTGTGAGGGAAGACCTCGTCGATGACGATGTCTCTTGTGTCGGCTTTCAACGCGGCAGCACTCACGGGTCGATCTCCTTCAAGAGGTCACGCAGGTTCTGGAAACGCTCGCGCCAGAAGACGCCGTAATGGTCCATCCAGGTGACCAGCGGCTCGAGTCCTTGCGGCGCAGCGCGGTAATAGACGTTGCGGCCCTCGGCGCGCTCGGCGACGAGGCCGGCCTGCTTCAGCGACTTCAGGTGCTGCGAGATCGCGCCCTGGGTCACGCCGCTGCCGCGCGTCAGCTCGGCGACGCTGATCTCCTTGCTGTCGAACACGCGCTCGAACACGGCGCGGCGGGTCGGATCGGCAAGGGCGCGCATCACGGTGGTGACGGGGTTTGGGGCGGCTTCGATCATGAAATCGAATTAGCGAATGCTAATGCATTAGTCAACACTAATTTGTTTGCTGGAATGGCTTGTTCTTTGTGATCTTGACTATGACTGACTAGTCAGTCATAAATTTCAAATGACGAAGAAGCCGACCAAAGCCGCTGTGCGCTCTCCGGCCCCCCACGCGAACGGCCCTGCGTCTGCAGGCCCCGATGCAGCACCTGCCTCGAACCGCACCACGCGGGCGGCGGAGCGGCGTGCGGCGATCGTCGAGGCGGCGATGGAGGAGTTCATTGCGCGCGGCTTTGCCGCGACCAGGCTCGACGACATCGCCAAGCGCGCCGGCGTCGCCAAGGGCACGATCTACCTGCACTTCAAGGACAAGGAATCGATGTTCGAGGAGCTGGTGCGCATCGTCATCGTTCCCGTGGTCGCACGGCTGACCACGCTGCCGCCGCCGGCGGGCTCGGTGCGCGACCTCGTCGAGACGTTCGCCGGCAACTTCCTGAAGGAGGTGATCGGCACCAGGCGCGGCGATCTGGTGCGCCTGATCGTGGCGGAGGGGCCGCGCTTTCCGTCGGTCGCCGACTTCTACTACCGCGAGGTGGTCTCGCGCGGGGTCGCCGCGATGCGCGCGCTGATCGAGCTCGGCATCGCCCGCGGCGAGATCCGGCAGAAGGACCTCGCGCGCTATCCGCAGATTCTGGTCGCGCCCGCGATGATCGCCGTGATCTGGCAGAGCCTGTTTGCGCGGCATGCGCCGCTCGACGCGCAGGAGATGCTGCGAGTTCATCTCGATTTGATTTTTGGCGAACGGAGGACGACATGAAGTCGTCGCAAACAATTTCTGTTCTGGCATTGCTCGCTGTGCTCGCAACCGGGCTTGCCGGGTGCAAGGAGAAGCGCGATCCCGGCTTCCAGGGCTGGGTCGAGGCCGACATGATCTTCGTCAGCCCGGACGAAGCCGGGCGGGTCACCAAGCTCAACGTCCGCGAGGGCGACGAGGTCAAGGTCGGCGATCATCTCTATTCCGTCGATGACGATCTTCAGCTTGCCGACCTCAACCAGCAGAAGGCGACGCTCGCGAACGCGCAGCAGACCTATGACCGTGCGGCTTCGCTGAACAAGACCGGCTCCGGCACGCAGGCCAATCTCGATTCCGCCGTGTCCGCCCTGCGCGTCGCGGAGGCGCGGGTGGCGACCTCGGAGACGCGGATGGCGAGGCGCAAGGGCTTCGCGCCCGTCGCCGGCACCATCCAGCAGATCTATTTCCGCGAAGGCGAGATGGTGGCGGCGCAGCGGCCGGTGCTCTCGATCATGCCGCCCGGCAACATGAAGCTGCGCTTCTTCGTGCCGGAGACCGAGTTGCCGAAGCTCGCGATCGGCGACACGGTGCGCGTGTCCTGCGACAATTGCGCCGCCGATCTCACCGCGAAGATCTACTTCATCGCGACCTCGGCCGAATACACGCCGCCCGTCATCTACAGCCTCGAGGAGCGCAACAAGCTGGTCTATCTGATCCAGGCGCGACCCTCGCGGCCCGATGCCTTGCGCGTCGGACAGCCGATCGACATCTACCTTAATCCGAAGACCCCGGTGGCGGACAAGCGATGAGCAACGGCAACGGCATCGCCATCGACGTCAAAGGCCTGACGAAATCATTCGGCGGCCGCGAGGTCGTGCACGATCTGTCGATGCAGGTGAAGCGCGGCTCGATCTACGGCTTCCTCGGTCCCAACGGCTCGGGCAAGACCACGACCATCCGCATTCTCTGCGGCCTGCTCACGCCGGATAGCGGCGAGGGCACCTGCCTCGGCTACGACATCCGCCGCGATGCCGAGAAGATCAAGCGCCAGGTCGGCTACATGACGCAACGCTTCAGCCTGTACCAGGACCTCTCGGTGCGCGAGAACCTCGAATTCGTCGCGCGGCTCTATGGCCTCACCGACGCGCGCGGCGCCGCGCGCGACATGATCAAGCGGCTCGGGCTCTCGGGGCGCGAGGAGCAGCTCGCCGGCGAGCTCTCCGGCGGCTGGAAGCAGCGGCTGGCGCTGGGGGCCTGCACGCTGCCCAATCCACAATTGTTGCTGCTGGACGAACCGACGGCCGGCGTCGACCCCAAGGCGCGGCGCGATTTCTGGAACGAGATCCACGCCCTCGCCGCCGAGGGCCTCACCGTGCTGGTCTCGACCCATTACATGGACGAGGCCGAGCGCTGCCACGAGATCGCTTACATCGCCTATGGCTATCTGCTGGCGCACGGCACGGTGGAGGAGGTGATCGCGAAATCGGCGCTGACGACCTACACCGTCACGGGCGAAGACCTGAACGAGCTCGGCAGCGCACTCACGGGGAAGCCCGGCATCGACATGGTGGCGCCGTTCGGCACCTCGCTGCATGTGTCCGGTCGCGACGTCCCGGCGCTCGAAGCCAGTATCGCGCCCTGGCGCGAGAAAAGCGGACTGCACTGGCAGAAGTCGCAGCCCTCACTCGAAGACGTGTTCATTGAGCTGATGGGGCGCTCCAAGGATAATTTCCAATGAGCGCAGTCGACCATCCTGCACCACGGCGCGAAATCCGCGAGCGCTTCGGCTTTTTGCGGCGCTCCTACGCGATGCTGATCAAGGAGTTCATCCAGCTGAGGCGCGACCGCGTCTCGTTCGCGATGATCGTGATGCTGCCGGTGATGCAGCTCTTGCTGTTCGGCTATGCCATCAACACCACGCCGCACCATCTGCCGAGCGCGGTGCTGCTCCAGGAGGATTCCGATCTCGCCCGCTCGATCCTGAAGGCGCTGGAGAACACCGCCTATTTCCGCTTCCTCTATGAGGTGCACGACGTCGATGATTTCGACAATCTCCTGAAATCCGGCAAGGTGCTGTTCGGCGTCGAGATCCCGCGCGGCTTCGAGCGGGCGGTGCGGCGCGGCGACAGGCCGGCGCTGCTGGTTGCGGCCGACGCCACCGATCCGATCGCGGCGAGCTCGGCGATCGGCTCGCTCGGCATGGTCGTGCAGACCGCGCTCAAGCACGACCTCTATATCGGCGATCCCCCGGAGATGCCGTTCGAGATCCGCGCCCATGCCCGCTACAACCCGGCAGCTAGCTCCAGCCTCAACATCGTGCCGGGCCTCGTCGGCACCATCCTGACCATGACCATGCTGATCTTCACCGCGCTGTCGGTGACGCGCGAGGTCGAGCGCGGCACCATGGAGAGCCTGTTGTCGATGCCGATCAAGCCGGTCGAGGTGATGTTCGGCAAGATCATCCCTTACGTGCTGGTCGGCTTCGTCCAGGCCTTCCTGATCATCGGCATCGGCGTCGGCCTGTTCGGCGTACCCGTGCTCGGCAATCTCGTTCTGCTGGCGCTGCTCTCGACGCTGTTCATCACCACCAATCTGTCGATCGGCTACACCATCTCGACATTGGTGCAGAACCAGCTCCAGGCCATGCAGATGTCGATGATGTTCTTCCTGCCGAGCATTCTGCTCTCCGGCTTCATGTTCCCGTTCGCAGGTATGCCGGCCTGGGCGCAATATCTGGGCGAGGCCTTGCCGTTGACCCATTATTTGCGAATCGTCCGCGCCATCATGCTGAAGGGCGCGACCATGCAGAATTTGCATTTCGACGCGCTGGCGCTGGCGGCCCTGATGCTGCTCGCCATGACCGTCGCCGTGACGCGCTTCCGCCGTACGCTGGATTGAGGCACAATACCCCGGAATCGAGGGGCGGAATGGCCAAGTTTGCGAGCAGGAAGGCGCGGCAGCATGCCGCCTTGTCGGAGGACTTCGAGCGCGAGCTGACGCGGGAGGTGCTGCGCACCGAGCTGTTGCGGGTGCGGGCATTGATCGCGACCGGCTGCGTCATGACGCTGTTCCTCACCGCGGTCTATTTGGTCGATCCCGCCGTGGTGAACCGGGTCTGGCGCGGCACCGAAGGGCTCGCCGAAGTCTACGGCCTGCTCGTCGGCTTCATTTTGTTCGAGGTCTGGGTCCATACCCAGATCAGGAAGAACCTCCGCCTCGATCGCGACGTGCCGGTGGCCAGGCGCTATATCGGCACGCTGATCGAGACATCGCTGCCGACCGTGATCCTGATCCTGCAGATCCGGACCATGGGCGCGACCCAGGCCCTCGGCTTCGCCGTGCCGCTGATGTATTTCATTTTCGTCATCCTCTCGACGCTGCGGCTCGATTTCTGGCTCTCGACCTTCACCGGCTTCGTCGCTGCTGCCGAGCTGTTCGCGGTCGCACTGGTCTACGATCCCTCGAGCAGCGTCGGCGAGCCCCAGCTCTATTTTCACGCCGTCCGCAGCACCATCATCCTGATCTGCGGCGTGCTCGCGGGCGCCGTCGGCGCGCAATTGCGGCGGCAGTTCGCCGCGAGCATCGCGGCCGCCACCGCGCGCGACCGCGTCACCAATCTGTTCGGCCAGCACGTGTCGCCGCAGGTGGTGGAGCGGCTGATGACGGCGGGGCCGCGCACCGGCGGCGATGTCCGCCGCGTCGCGGTGATGTTCGTCGATTTCCGCGGCTTCACGACCGGTGCGCAGTCGCGTACGCCACAGGAGGTGGTCGACCGGCTCGACGGCGCCTTCGCCGTGCTGGTCGACATTCTCGACCGCGAGGGCGGCATCGTGAACAAGTTCCTGGGTGACGGCTTTCTCGCGCTGTTCGGCGCGCCGCTGGAAGCATCCGACGCCGCGCACCGCGCGGTCGCCGCCGGCCGCGAGATGCTGCGGGCGATGGATCGCATCAACGCGGAGAGCAGCTGGCCGCTGCGGATCGGGATCGGCATCCATTTCGGCGAGGTCGTCGCCGGCAATATCGGCTCGCCCCGGCGCAAGGAATACACCGTCATCGGCGACACCGTGAACTTCGCCTCGCGGCTCGAGGCGCTGAACAAGGAGTTCGGCTCGCAGCTTCTGATCTCCGCATCCGTGCGCGAGGCGCTGGGCGATGACGGCAACGATGCCGTCGCGCTCGGCGAGGTTGAAGTGCGCGGCTATGACGAGAAAGTACCCGTGTATCAGCTGGGGTAGCGCGCTCACAAATCGGTGTGCGCAGTTCTCTTTCATCCAAGCGATTGCTCCGATTGCACTCAATTTTGGGGCATGACGAGCGATGTTGTCGGCTTGTAGAGTGCCGCGCGATGCGGCCGGTCGTGGCCGCGACTTGCATGGGGAAGTGACGATGCAGCGCCGCTACATCACCGTCGACGTGTTCACCGACCGCGCCTTCGGCGGCAACCAGCTTGCCGTGGTCCTCGATGCCGGCGGGCTCACGACCGCGCAGATGCAGGCGATTGCGACCGAGTTCAACTATTCCGAGACCACCTTCGTGTTACCTCCGCGCGACAAGGCCAATGATGCGGAGGTGCGCATCTTCACGCCGGTCCAGGAGATTGCCTTTGCGGGCCATCCCAATGTCGGCACCGCCTTCGTGCTCGCCTCGATGGCGAAAGAGCCGAAGCCGCGCCTGCTGTTCGAGGAGAAGGCCGGGCTCGTCCCGGTCGAGATCGTGCGAGAGCGGGGCAGGGTGATCAGAACCGAGCTCACCGCGCCGCAGCCGCTGCAGCGGCTGTCGCGGCTGTCGGCTGCCGAAGCTGCGAGCTGCGTCTCACTCGTTGCCGACGACATCAAGACCGACAATCACGAGCCTGAGATCGTCACCGTCGGAAACGCGTTTCTGGTGATGGAGCTGCATTCGCGCGAGGCGCTGAAGCGGGCCCGGCCCGATGCGGCAGCCTTCAGCAAGGTCTTGCCGCGCGAAGGTGCTCGCTCGGTGTGGTTCTATACCCGCGACGTGCCCCCGGCGGAGGCGCCTTGCGAGCGGCAGGCGCGCATGTTCATGCGTGGTGCCAGCGGTCTCGTCGAGGATCCCGCCACCGGCAGCGCCACGGTTGCCGCCGCCGCGCTGTTCGCCGACCTCGATCCCGCGCGCGACGGTGAGCTGAAGCTCACTGTAGGCCAGGGTTTTGACATGGGCCGCCCGAGCATCCTCTCGACGCGCGTGCGCAAGCAGGATGGCAAGGGCGTGTCCGCTCACGTCGGCGGCGCTTGCGTGCCGATGATGGAGGGGACGTTTAGGTTGGCGGGGGAGGGCTGAGCCTCCCCACGTGTCATTCCGGGGCGCGACGAAGTCGCGAGCCCGGAATCCATTCATCCACCACCTCTGGCGCTCGATGGATTCCGGGTTCGCGCCAAGAGGCGCGCCCCGGAATGACTGCGACCCCTACACCTGCCGCCCCGCCAAATTCTCCACCGCAACCCCGTCGCGCTCCTCGATGATCTCCGCGATCATCTGGCGGTGGCAGTGGGTGTGGTCGCGCTCGTAGCAGAGCAGGCACACCGGGCCGGCCTTCTTCACCAGCGCCGAGAGCTCGTCCATCTCTTCTTTCGCCTGCGGCGTCTTCAGGTGTTTTGAATAGATCTTCTCGAGCACGTCGTATTGACCGCCGCGCGCGGCGAGGCGGCCTTCCTTTGGCGTGCCGAGCGCGGCGAGATGGACATAGCCGATGCCGCGCTCGTCGAGGCCCGCCGAAAGCTGCTTCTTGGAAAAGCCCGGCCGGCGCGACGACGTCACCGCGCGCACGTCGACCACGAGCTTGACGCCGGCCTGTTCCAGCTCGTCCAGCACGGCCTTGGGCGGCGTCTGCTCATAGCCGATGGTGAACAGCTTCTTCGCCTTTGCCATGTGAACCTCAGCTCACCCGCGCGATCAATTCCATGGCGCCGTGGGGCGCGCGCACCTTGCCCTCGTGGATGACATAGGCGAACACGTCGCGCGGCTCCTTCTTCGGCCTGGCCTTATCAACCTTCGGCAGGTCGTCGGGTTCACCGCCCGAAGCCCAGGCCTGGAAGCGCTCGGCCCAGGCATCGAGCTGCTTCGGCGGATAGCAGGTCTTGATCTCGTCATTGCCCTTCTGCAGCCGCGCATAGACGAAATCGCCGGCGACGTCAGCGATGGCAGGATATTTGCCGTGCTCGGCGAACACCACGGGCGTCTCGAACTCGCGGATCAGCGTCACGAAGTCCGGCGTGCAGAAGCTGTCGTGGCGGACCTCGACGACATGGCGCAGCGCGCGCCCCTCAAGCTTGCGCGGCAACAGCTCCAGGAACTTGCCGAAATCGGCGCCGTCGAACTTTTTCGTCGGCGCGAACTGCCACAGCACCGGCCCAAGATGATCGCCGAGTTCCAGCACGCCGGAATCGTAGAACCGCTTGATGGAATCGCCGGCCTCCGCGAGCACGCGGCGGTTGGTCGCGAAGCGCGGTCCCTTCACCGAGAACACGAAGCCCTCAGGCACCTCGCTCGCCCATTTGCGAAAGCTCTCCGGCTTCTGCGAGCCGTAGTAAGTGCCGTTGATTTCGATCGAGGTCAGCTTGGAGGCGGCATAGGACAGCTCCTTCGCCTGCGCCAGCTTCTCCGGATAGAACACGCCGCGCCAGGGCTCGAAGGTCCAGCCGCCGATGCCGATGAAGATGTTGCCGGATTTTTTGGACGCAGTTTTTGCTTTGGCCACGGGAGGATCTCGCATCGACGGGGAGGGATCTCATCCTAATCAAACCAGATGTGATTGGCCAGTTGGCCGGCCCCGTCTAAGCTCGCGACCGGACCCGCGAAGAAGGAGAACAAGATGCGGATGCTGCTGGTGGGAATAGCGCTCGTCATGATGACATCTGCTGCCATGACAAATTATGCCGTGGCGGATGACGACGACGCGAAGGGCGCGCAGAAGCTCGCCCAGCAGGGCCGCGACGATTACTGGCATTGCCTGGCGCGGGAATATTCGCGCGACTCCAATCAGGGCCTGTCGGAGCAGGATTTCGGCCGCTCGGTTGCGGGCGCCTGTCCTTCTGAGCGGCAATATTACCGGGTGGCGCTGCTCGACTATCTCACCACGCAATATCCCAGCATCGATGCCGGCGCCCATCTCGCCACCGCGAACAGGGCGGTGGAGGCGGCGCAGAAGGACATCGTGATGGCCTTCGTCAAGCACCGGCCGCCCCAGAAGTAGCCCGTCGCTAGTGCTGTCTGCGAGCTCTTCCGGCCGCGCGCGCATCCGTGGTATCAGTGGGCCGGTCTGGAGCGGGGATGGACTTGCATGTCGTCTGAGTCGGTGGGTGGCATTCTGGGGGCGATCGTCGCGGCTGTCGTGCTTGCGGTTGCCGTCGTGTTCGGGCCGATCGGTCAGTACGGCAAGCCGCCCAAGCCGGCGAAGGTCGAGCCCGCCCCGGCGGCACCGGCAGCCCCCGCCGCGCCCGTGCCGCGCGGGCCGATCATCCGGGAAGTGCCCAACCAATAGGGCATGAAAACCGGGTTTCCGCCCCTTGCGGAACGCCTTTGCCGTCCCCATCTAGCTTCTAACGGCGACGTTGAGCGTAAGACCTCCGTCGCTGGGACGACCTTGGAATAGCTTAAGGCCTGCGCCGGATGTACGCGCGGCCCGCCGTTCCGGGGTCGTTGGCATTTTAGGGCCCTTTTCGGCCATTCCCCAGAACCCCGGCTTGGCAGCGCAGGATGCGGCGGATATACGCTGCCGTCATGAACGAAGCGATCAGACCGGGCATCGACAACCAGGCTCAAGAGGGGCCGGAACTGTCGGTCATCGTCCCGACTTTCAACGAGCGCGACAACGTCACGGTGCTGTACCGGCGCCTGGAGGCGACGCTCGCCAACGTTGCCTGGGAGGTCGTGTTCGTCGACGACAACTCGCCGGACGGCACCTGGGACGTCGTGCGCGAACTGGCGCAGCGCGACAGCCGCGTGCGCTGCGTCCGCCGCATCGGCCGCCGCGGCCTGTCGGGCGCCTGCATCGAGGGCATCCTCGCCTCCAGCGCGCCCTATGTGGCCGTGATCGATGCCGACCTCCAGCACGACGAGACGCAGCTGCCCAAGATGCTGTTGCTGCTCGCAAGCGATCAGGCCGACCTCGTCGTCGGCAGCCGCTACATCGAGGGCTACAAGAGCGAAGGCTTCAACAAGCAGCGCGCCGGCGCCAGCGCGCTCGCGACCGAGGTCGCCAAGAAGATGCTGCGGGTCGAGATTGCCGATCCCATGAGCGGCTTCTTCATGATCCGCCGCGACCGCTTCGAGCAGCTCGCACCGAAGCTCTCCGTGCACGGCTTCAAGATCCTGCTCGACATCGTCGCGACCGCGCATGGCAGCTTGCGGGCGGTCGAGATTCCCTACACCTTCGGCGCCCGCCAGCACGGCGAGAGCAAGCTCGATTCCATGGTCGCGCTCGACTTCCTCGGTCTCGTCTTCGCCAAGCTGACCAACGACGTCGTCTCGCTGCGCTTCATCCTGTTCGCGATGGTCGGCGGCTTCGGCTTGGTGGTGCACCTGACCACGCTGTTCATCGCGCTTCGCCTGTTCAACGCGCCATTCGCGGAGGCGCAGGCCGCCGGCGCCATCGTCGCCATGACCAGCAATTTCATCCTCAACAACTTCCTCACCTATCGCGACCAGCGGCTGAAGGGCTTTGCGCTGCTGCGCGGCCTGATCGCCTTCTACATCGTGTGCAGCGTCGGCCTGCTCGCCAATGTCGGCGTCGCCTTCTCGGTCTACGACCAGGAGCCGATCTGGTGGCTGGCCGGCATGGCCGGCGCGCTGATGGGCGTGGTGTGGAACTACGCGATGTCCGGACTGTTCGTCTGGCGCAAGAAATAGCGCGACATGGGCGGAGCTGACGCGCGGATCGTCCGCAATACCGCGCTGCTGATTCTCGCGCTGGTGGGATTGCGGCTCGTTGCAGCCGCGTTCACCCCGATCACGTTCGACGAAGCCTATTACTGGATGTGGTCGAAGAGCCTCGCCGGAGGCTATTACGACCACCCGCCGATGGTCGCCTATGTCATCCGCGCCGGAACCATGATCGCGGGCGATACCGAGCTCGGCGTCCGCCTCGTCTCGATCCTGCTGGCGCTGCCGATGAGCTACGCGGTCTATCGCTCCGCCGCGATCCTGTTCGGCGGCGCACGCGTGGCCGCGACCAGCGCCATTCTCCTCAACGTGACACTGCTTGCTTCCGTCGGCACACTGATCGTCACGCCCGATGCGCCGCTGCTGGTCGCCTCCAGCTTCGTGCTGTTCTTCCTCGCCAAGGTGCTGGAGACGGGACGGGGCGCCTGGTGGCTCGCGGTCGGCGTGGCGGTCGGCGCGGCGCTGCTGTCGAAATACACCGCGATGTTCTTCGGGCCGGCGATCCTGATCTGGCTCGCATCCGTGCCAAAACTCCGGCGCTGGTTTCTCTCGCCCTGGCCCTATCTCGGCGGCCTCGTGGCCCTGGCGCTGTTCTCGCCGGTGATCCTCTGGAATGCAGACCATCAATGGGTCTCGTTCACAAAGCAGCTCGGCCGCGCCAGGGTCGAGGACTTCCGCCCCGCCTTCATCGCCGAGCTGATCCCGACCCAGATCGCGTTCGCAACGCCGCTGGTCTTCATCCTCGGCGCAATGGGCCTGCACGCGCTGACCTGGCAGCGCGCCGGGGCGCTGGCCTCGCGCGTGCTGATCGAGACGATGTTCTGGACCATCGTCGCCTATTTCGTCTGGCATTCGCTGCATGCCCGCGTCGAGGCCAACTGGTTCGCACCGGTGTATCCGCCGTTTGTCATAGCCGCGGCCGCCGCCGCCAATCTCGCGCAGTGGAAGCCGCGTCAGCGGCGCCTCGTCGACTTTTGCCTGCGCTGGGCCGCGGCTGTGGGCATCGTGATGTTCGCAGCCTTGATCGTGCAGGCCAATACCGGCTGGTTGTCCGGATATCGCCGCGATGCCACCGTGCGCAGCGTCGGTGTCGGTTGGCGCGAGCTCGCGGCCGGAATCGAAGCGGTGCGCGCGCGCAGTGGTGCGACCTGTGTGCTCGCGCAGGATTACGGCACCACGAGCTGGCTCGCATTCTATCTGCCGCGCGGCACCTGCTTCGCGCAGCAAAGCCAGCGCATCCGCTGGATCAACATGAAAGAGCCCGATCCCAAGCTGCTCGCCGGCAAGCTGCTCTATGTCGACGAATTGCGCGCCGACGCCAATCCCGCCCTCAATGCTCTCTTTGCGCAGGTGACGCAGGTGGCGCAATTGCAGCGCAAGCGCGGGCCTCTCGTGGTCGAGACCTACGGCATCGACCTGCTCGAGGGCGCCAAGGGCGAGGTGCTGGACCGCTCGCCGCCGCCGGAGGCGCGGTAGCGCCTTAGAGCGGAATGGCTCTAGGTCGAATCGATTGCCGCGGGCTCGGTGCAACCTCTCCCGCTTGCGGGAGAGGTCGCGCCGAAGGCGCGGGTGAGGGTTTTCTCCTCTAGGGGATTGTCCCATTGCGGAAACACCCTCTCCCCAACCCTCTCCCGCAAGCGGGAGAGGGAGCGCACCTCCGTCTTTGCAGCGATCGAGCCTCACTTCATCGCGCTTTAGCCCATCATCTCGGCCTTGGCCGCATCCTGGCCTGGTCCATCCCGGTCGCGCCAGAACCAGACGGTCACGACGCCGGAGCGGCCGCGGACCTGAGCGAGCAGGGGGCCGGACAAAACGCCGTCGGGCGCGCCCTGGAAGTCGGCCGCATCCAGCAGCGTGTCGCTCAACGCGAGGCGCGCATCGTTCTGGGCGGCAATCTCCATCAGCCGGCTTGCGACGTTGACGGTATCGCCTGTCGCCGTGATGTGCTGATGGCTTTCGCCGAGCCGCGAGGCGACGATCGGGCCGCAATGCGCGCCGATCTTGAAGCCGAGCTGACCTGCGATCGCCGGCGGCAGCGAGGCGATCCAGCCTGCGAGGCCGCGATGCAGATCGATCGCGCATTTCAGCGCGCGTGCCGAATCGTCGGGCATCGCGCGCGGCAGCCCGAACAGGATCATGGCGCCGTCGCCGAGGAAGCCCGTGATCATGCCGCCGCAATCGATCGCGGTCCGGTCGATCAGCGCATGAAACGCCTTCAGGATATTCGTGAGCTGGTCCGGATCGATCCGCTCGCTCAGACCGGTGAAACCGGAGAGATCGACGAACACCACGGCTGCGTCCTGCCGCACCGGCTTCGACAGGAAGTTCGGATCTCGCGCCAGCCAATCCTGCAGCGCCGGAGCCTGGAATTGCGCGAGCGACCTGCTCCGGGCGGCGAAATATTGCGTGCGGCGGCCCCCGGCCCACAGCTGCACGCCGGCAAAGACCGCAACCGGCGGCACCGCCGCGGCGAGCGTGGTCGCGGCGTTCAGCCAGACGCCATGCATGAACGCGAACAGGTTGAGCCCGGCCCAGGCGATCATCGCCGCGGCCGCGGCCATGGTGCCGAGCGCGACGCGCTGCCAGGCGAGCAGGCCGACCAGCAGCATCGGCAGCAGGATCGCCGTGAGCGCGTCGGCAATGCGCACCCTGTGGTCGCGCAAGATGGCGTCGCCGGCAACGAGATGCGTGATCGCGGTCGAGACCACCTCGACGCCGGGCATTAGCGAATCGAACGGCGTCGGATAGAAATCGCCGCCGCCAGCGACGGAGGCGCCGATCACGACGATCCGGTTCTCGATGGCCGCGCGATCGAGCGTGCCGTCGAAGATGCTCTGTGCGCTGACGGTACGGATGGTGCGGCGCGGGCCGTAATAGGTGATCGGCAATGCCAGGTTGCTGTCGGTCGGCACCAGGCGATCGCCGAGCATGAGATGGCCCGGCGCGACGGTCAGCGGCTTGTCGAGCGCGCGGGCCGCGACGCGCAACGGAAACGACAGCTCGACCTTGTCGCGGGTCCGGAACAGCATCGGCACAGCGAGCGGCGAGCCCGATTGCCCTGTCGCGACGTTGACGACGCCGACCTCGGCGTGAACGGCGAATGCGGGCAATGGCTGCAGGAAGCGCTCGGCCTCGGGCAGCACGGCCAGGGGACCTTCGCTGCTGGGGGCCACAGTTTCGCTGGCGGAGGGGAAGATCGCCGCGGCGGCGAGCACCATCGGGCCGGTGGCGAGCGTGTTGGCGAGCGTCGCATCGCCGATCGCTGCGCTGCGATCGACCAGCAGCAGGTCGATCGCCACCACCTTCGGCTTGAACTGCACGATGGTGTCGACGACGCGGGCGAGATCGGCGCGCGGCAGCGGATAGCTGCCGCCCCGCTTCACCACGGTGTCGTCGATCGCGACGATGGTGACGAGATCCGGCGGACGCTGCACGCCGCGGGCCTGCGTCCGCCAGTCTGTCAGCGTCGCTTCGAGGCGGTCGAGAAAGCGCAGATGGCCGTCGGCATGCGTGGCATAGATGCCCGCGCCCCACAGCGCGGTGAGGACGAGTGCCACCAGGATCTGAACGCGTCGGCTGCGCATGCGGTCGTCTTGCAATCCCTATTGTCCAAATTTCATGGGCCGGGCCTGGTCGACCAGGGGCTCATTGCCCGAGTCTTGCCATCAGCGCATCGACGCGCGGCTGGCCCCAGGTCTTGACGATCAGGGGGCCGGTTGCCTCGACATCGACGCCTTCGCCGGGCCCAAGCACGACGCCGCGTCCACGAGCCCTGCGGCTCACGCCGACCCGGCCGTCTGCGACGAACACGGCGGTCTTGGCGTCAGCGACATCGACCGCCCATTTGGTGCCGCGCACCGCGGCAATCGCTTGCGGCGTCAGCACCTTGAAGGGATTGCCCCGCGGCTTCTTGGGCATCTCGAGCAGCAAGGCTTTGCTGCTCAATTCGACCGAGTCTATATGTCCGTCGCGGTTGGCGTCCTTCAGTTCAAACCTGGCGCCGTTTTCCGCAACGATGGTGATGCCGTTGTCGCAGCGCCAGGTCTGCGTCCCGGCAGCCGACGGCGATGCTGTGCAGCCCGCATCGGCCGCAGGCTGCGCCATCGCAGATCCGATCAACAGAAGCGACCCCGCCAGGGCGAAAAGCCCTGCGCGCGCGATCCCTCTCATGCCAGCCTCCGTTTGCGTGCTCGGCACAGGTCAGGGCGGGACGATACGGTACCGTATCACACGCAGAGGCTGCTGAGAAGTGCCGACGTGGCAGCTATTTTCTCGCGGTGGCGATGTCCAGAACCGACGCGATCAACTTTCAGTCACGGCGCCGTGCCGCGTGAGGTCGCGCGACGCGTCATGCGCCTGGGCCGGTGCCGCATGGCCGGCGGAAGAGGCCTATCGGACGCGTGCTCCACCAGCCTCGCGCAACGCTTGCGCATTACGTTTTGGGGGCAGTCGAGGATCACGAAAATGACGTTGTTGAGTGCGTCATGGATGTGGCCGAGGACGTCCGCAGAGCGTGCTGAATCGGCCGAGAATTATGGTTAACAGACCCGACTAAGTCCGTAGTTCTGCGGGCTTTTTTCTCAAAACGGGACAACGTTAACGAGTTGCCCCAGATCCGCCCGAACTTAATCCGCATTTAACTAAAAGTCGCCTTAATGACGCTCCGACCCTCTGCGAGATGCTGTTCCCGGATCGTGACCAGCGGCGCTTCGAAGGGGGACTGAGTGACACCGTCCTGGACGCAAGGCGAATGAGTACGAGTATCGCTGCGCAGAGTAACGCGGCACGGAAGTCCAAGAATTTCTCCAAGAACAATTCGCGGAAATCTTCCCGGAAAATGACAACGACCAATTGGCTTGGCGCCGCGGCGATCGGCTGCGTCGTGATGGGCGCCGGCTGGACCATCCACAGCAACATCTTCGGCGCGAGCGTCTATCCGACGGTGGGCAGCATCGGCTACGACGAGCCGGTGATCAAGCGCGCGCCCAGGGTGGCACTGCGTGAGGCGGGCGAAGCCATCAAGGAAACTTTCGCGCTGCTGCCCGACCGCCTGCAGGTCGCAGCTCCGATCTCGCGCGAGATGTTCAACGAGCGCTTTGCCGCGGCGGCGACGCAAGGCGTGCCGTCGAATGCCGCAAGCGCACCCGCAGCCCAGGTTGCGGCAACCAAGGAAACTTCGAAGGACGCCCCGAAGCAGAGCGTGATCGCCAAGGTCGCGGACGCGCTGAAGCCGGCGGCCAAATCCACTGACAAGACCATCGACAAGCCTGCTGACAAGGCCAAGCGCGAGGGCCAGATGCAGCTGGCTTCGGCCGACCCGGCCGAGATCGTGCCGGCGCCCGAAGCGAAACCGAAATCCTTCGCCGATCGCGCCAAGGCCGCGGTGATGTCGATCACCGCTCCGCGCCAGTCGATGGTCGAAAAGCTCTGGGGTAAGCGCGAGCCGTCGGGTGGACTGCTCGCCTACGCCTCGGCCGATGCCAGCGTGACGGCATCCATCGCGCCGAAGGAGCAGAACCCCATGCTCGGCGGCGCGCCGCCCTATGAGCGCGACACCGCGGTCTACGACATCACCGCCAAAACGGTGTATCTGCCCGACGGCACCAGGCTCGAGGCGCATTCCGGCCTCGGCTCCAATCTCGACGATCCGCGCTCTTCGAAAATCCGCATGCGCGGCGTGACGCCGCCGCACATCTACACCCTGAAGCCGCGCGAGGCGCTGTTCCACGGCGTGCCGGCGCTGCGCCTGACCCCGCTCGGCGGCGAGAGTGCGATCTACGGCCGCGACGGCCTGCTCGCGCACACCTTCATGCTCGGGCCGAACGGCGATTCCAACGGCTGCGTGTCGTTCAAGGACTACTACGCGTTCCTCGACGCTTACCGCAACAAGGGCATCCGCAAGCTCGCCGTGCTGGCGCGGGTGGAGTGATCTCAGTCAATTCCCGGTAACGCAAAAGGGCCGCTCACTGCGGCCCTTTTGTTTTTTCGCTTTGCCAGCGCCATTGCCCGCACCGGTGACCTGCTACGCGGCATTGGCGGGCATGGTCTTGCGCAGCGCCATCTCGGTGGCGATCGCCTCTCGCACCACGGGCCGCGCCTGCATGCGTTCGAGATAGGCCGCCAGCGGCGGCCATTGCGTGATGTCTACTCCTGCCGGACGGAGCAGCAGCAGGGCCCAGGTGAGATGGGCATCTGCCACGGTGAAGCCGTTGCCGACGAGGAATTCGCGGTCCGCCAGATGCGCTGCCGGCACCGACAAGGTCTGTCCGATCCTTGCGCGCGGCTTGGCGAGCGAGCCGTCGTCCTTGTACCAGAAGGTCGGAAACAGGAACGCCTTGTGGATCTCGGTCCCGACGAAACTCAGCCATTCCTGCAGACGATAGCGATCGGGATCGCCGAACCGCGGCGCAAGACCCGTCTCCGGTTTCAGATCGGCGATGTATTGCAGCACCGCCGCGCTCTCCGTCAGCCGATCGCCGTTCTCCAGCACGAGGACCGGCACCGCTCCCTTCGGCGCTACGTCGCGAAAGTCGCTGTCGTCGTCCACGACCTGCTTGGTCCTGAGATGCACCAGATGATAGTGCGCCTCGAGGCCTGCTTCCATCAGCGCGATGCGGCTCGCAAGCGAGCAGGCCATCGGCGAGAAATAGAGTTGCAGCATCGCGTTGCTCCGTTATTTCAGTGCATCGCCGCGCGCGATGATGGCGAAGCGGTCGGATAGCTCGGCGAGTGCAACCTCATGGATGGTTCGAGCGTCCAGCGTGCCGCCGCCGCCGTCCGGCAGGTCGCGCGTGGCGCAGGAATCGGCATCGATCGTCGTGCGAAAACCGAGGTCGAGCGCGGCTCGCGCTGTGGAGCTGACGCACATATGCGTCATGAAGCCGGCCAGCACGATGTTCTTCCTGTCGGTTGCGGCAAGGCGCGCCTGCAAATCAGTGCCGGCGAACGCATTCGGCAACTCCTTCTCGATCACCAGCTCGCCGGCACGGGGGCTCAGTTCGGCGACGATGGCGCCGCGGTCCGCGCCGCGATCGAACAGGCTGCCGGCCTTGCCGCGATGGGCGATATGGAAGATCGCGGCGCCGCTCTCGCGAGCCCGTGCCAGGAGCGCAGCCGCCCGCGCGATCGCAGGTCTCGCCTCGGGCAAAGCGAGAGGACCTTCGAGATACTCGTTCTGGATATCGATCAGCACCAGCGCGGCGTCGGCAAGGCGCGGCGGGGTGAGATCGGCGCCGGCGAGCTGCAGCAGGGTCTTCGCGGTCGTCATGGTCTTGGAAATCTCCGGGGGCAAAGGCTGAACGAAACATAGCGCCGCGGAGGCCTGCCGATATGCAGGGATATTGCAGCGGGTGGCTGCGATATTGCAGGCCGCTCGGGGCCGGTATAGCCTCGCGCTATGAACTGGGACGATCTGCGCATCATCGCTGCCGTCAGGGACGAGGGCACCTACGCCGGCGCCAGCGCGCGGCTGCGCATCGACGAGACCACGGTCGGACGCAGGCTGTCGCGCATCGAGCGTGCGCTCGGCTTGCGTCTGTTCGAGGCCGCCGACGGCGTCCGCCGGCCGACGCGGAGTTGCGAGGCGGTGCTGGCGCATGTCGAGGCGATGGCCGCACATGCCGCCGAGATCGGTCGCCTCAGCGAGAGCCTGGAAGGTCCGGTCGGACGTCTGCGCATCGCCTCCACCAATACGGTCGCCGAGGCGGTGCTGTCGCCGCGCACGAGCGACTTCCTGCGCGCTCATCCCGGCCTGACGTTGCAATTCCTCACCTCGAGCGAGAACGTCAAATTCTCGCGCTGGGAAGCCGATCTTGCCATCCGCCTCCGCAAGCCCGACAAGGGCGATTTCGCGATCTCCAGGGTCGGCGACATCAAGCTCTATTACTTCGAGCCTGCGAGGATCGAAGGCGAGCCGATGCTCTGCGTCTATCCGGACGAGCTCGGTGCCATTCCCGAGATGCAATTCCTGCGCACCAAGAAAGCCCGCGCGCGCTGCGTCACCGACAACGTTCGTGTCATCCGTAACCTGATCCGCGCGCATCAGGCCGCAGGCGTGTTGCCGGAGTATGTTTGCGCGGACTTGCTCGGCGATCGCCGCCTGCGCGCCACGCTGCTACCGAAGCGCCGCGACGTCTGGCTCTTGGTGCAGAACCATCTCAAGCGCGACGCTGCAGCGCGCGTGACCATCGACTGGGTGAGGGCGTGTTTCCAGGCGATGTCGCGCGGTTGAGGTGATGTCTCGCTGTGATCCTCGCGTCACACCGCGCAAGCTGCGACGAAAAATCTTGAGCCAGCCCCTTGCAACCCGAACGTGCCTGGTCTATTAGCGCCGTCCTTCGCTAGGCCGTGGGTTCGGGCTCGTTGAGATCCCGACTGGCGCGGGCCGGTCTTCCGGTTTCGTGTTCCGCCGAATGAAGGAGAAACGCAGGACGTAGCTCATGGAGAGCGTCGGGTTGAAAGCCCGAAGGCATCGGTTCGATTCCGATCTCTTGCACAAAGGATAGCTCAGTTTGGTAGAGCAGATGATTGTGACTCATCCTGTCGCGGGTTCGAATCCCGCTCCAGCGCTCCGTTTCAGCCTCATAAGCTGATACCTCTGAAGGGGACCGGACGCGCGCTTCAGTCGCCGTCCGGCCGCATTGCCCAAAAGGCTTTCGTCCGAACAACGACACTGTGAGACCGGCTTTGCGCCGCGGGTCGATACCGCTTGCGCCGATGCCGGGTGGCTCCGCATGACCGCGCGACACGTCTCGCGCGATCGCGCGTGCGCCCGTCATCGTGCAAGCTCAAGCCCCGGCCCGCCGATTTCATCGGAAGCGTCGTCCGCGTCCTCACGTCCTTTGCAAACGCAACCCGCTATCCGGCCGCGTTCGGCCGGAGGCAACATGATGGAGGCGTGTCATGACTTTGAACAAGGGCTGGCACTTGCTGATGCTGAACGTGACGGTGAAGGATGGCGAGCGTGCGTTGCTGACGCGCAACGGGCAGCTCGTGCGCGTGCTCGCGCCCGGCAAGCATCGCCTGTTCGATCCCCTGCACGAGCTGAAGGCCGAGGTGCTCGACGTGGTCCGCAGCGAATTTTCTGCGGAGCGCTATGCAGTGCTGAAGGCCGCGCGGCCTGATCTGGCCGCCGAACTGTTCGAGGCGGTCGAGACCAAGGCGGACGAGATCGCCATCGTCAGCCTCGACGGCCGGCCCGTGCATCTGATGACGCCCTGGCAGGTGCGCGTCTACTGGAAGGTCGCAACCCGCATCGATGTCGAGCGCATCGATGTGTCCGCTGATCCCAAGGTCAGCGCGCGACATCTGGCCATGATCGAGCGCAACCGTTCGGCCGTGACGTCGGAGACGGTGGTCGAGAACCACGAGGCGGGCCTGCTCTATGTCGAGGGCCGGCTCACCGAGCGGCTCGCGCCCGGCCGGCACGCCTTCTGGACCGTCGGCCGCAAGATCGAGGTGAAGCGCCTCGACCTGCGGCCCCAGGCGGTCGAGATCACCGCGCAGGAGATGCTGACCAAGGATCGCATCGCGCTGCGGGTGACGCTGACGGCGTTCCGTAAGGTGGTCGATCCCGAGCGCACGGTTGCGACCGTGCCCGACGTGGATGCGTGGCTGTACCGCCTGGTGCAGTTCGCGATCCGCGAGGCGGTAGCTGGCCGGACGCTGGACGAGGTGCTGTCGGCGAAGGCGGCGCTGGATGCGGAGCTGCGCGACTATGTGCGGGCACGCGTCGCGGAGTCCGGCGTCGAGGTCACCGAGCTCGGCGTCAAGGACGTGATCCTGCCCGGCGAGATCCGGGAGCTGGTGAACAAGGTGGTGGAGGCGGAGCGGGTCGCGAAGGCGAACCTGATCCGCCGGCAGGAGGAGACCGCGGCGACGCGTTCGCTCCTGAACACTGCCCGCCTGATGGAGGAGAACCCCCTGCTGCTGCGGCTCAAGGAGCTGGAGTCGCTGGAGCGGCTGGTCGAGAAGGTCGGCCGCATCGACCTCCATGCCGGTGACGGCCAGGGCCTCGATGCGCTGCTGACCCGGCTCGTGCGCCTGAAGGCGCCCGAGAGCGCATGAACCGAAGGGCCGCCCACGGGCGGCCCTTCACATCTGCGTTGCCGCCGTCTGCGATGAACGCGATCAGCGCGCGGCGCGACCAATTTGAGTTCGGCGGGATTGAGTACGCTCGCAGGTTGCGTCATCTTGGGGCCGCAACGTCTTGATCAGGGAAGGCACATGACCGTTCTTCAGGAATCGATCCGCCCCGCGGCGCGATCCAGCGACTGGAAGGCGATCGTTGTCCTGATCCTGATGATCCCGGTGCTGTGGTCGCCGGTGATCCTGTTTCGCTTCGTCCTGTATCAGCCGTTCAACATTCCGTCCGGTTCGATGGCACCGACGCTGATGGTCGGCGACTACGTCTTCGCGGCGAAATATGCCTACGGGTATGGCCGCCATTCGCTCACGTTCGCGCCGTCCTGGATCTCGGGCCGCATCCTCGCCGCCGATCCCGAATATGGCGACATCGTCGTGTTCCGGACGGCGAAGGACAGTTCTGTCGACTACGTCAAGCGCGTCGTCGGCCTGCCCGGAGACCGCATCCAGATGCGGCAGGGCCAGCTCATCCTCAACGGCCGCCCGGTGACGCGCGTCGCCCTGGAGGCGACACCCGCCGGCGAGGCCTGCGGTGTCGACGACCGCGCGGCCGTCAAGCGCTGGCGCGAGACGCTGCCGAGCGGCGCGTCCTATGTGACCTACGACTGCGCCGACGACGGCACCCTCGACAACACCAACGTCTTCACGGTGCCGCCGGGCCACTTCTTCGTGCTCGGCGACAACCGCGACAATTCCACCGACAGCCGCATGCAGTCGACATTCGGCTTCGTGCCGATGGACAATCTCATCGGCAAGGTGACGCGGATTTTCTGGTCGCTCGACGAGGACGGCGAGCCGCGCTTCGAGCGGATCGGGAAGGTGGAGTGAGGCGCCCCGTCATTCCGGGGCAGCGCGCAGCGCCTGGTTGCGCGCGCTCTATCCGGGCTGTCATTCCGGGGCAGCGCGAAGCGCTGAGCCCGGAATCCATCAATCTGCAAGCTCAGCTCGCGATTTGTGGATATAGGTCGATCCACTGGGGATTCTTCTCCTCAATAAGCCGGACCTTCCATTCCCGTCGCCACTTCTTCAATTCCTTCTCGCGCGCGATGGCAGTTAGGGGATCGTCGTAGATTTCGAACCAAACGAGCCTGTCGACAGAGTATCTCTTGCTGAAACCGGCGACGGCTTTGCTCTTATGTTCATGGATACGGCGAACGATGTCGTTCGTCACGCCGATGTAGAGCGTGCCGTATTTCTTGCTGGCGAGGAGATAGACGTAGTAGGCCATGAGCAAGTGGTGAAATGGATTCCGGGTTCGCGACTTCGTCGCGCCCCGGAATGACCATTTTACCACTTTGACGTGCATCGCCCAAACAAAAACCCCGGCATCGCTGCCGGGGTTTCGCGTGTCTCGACTTTGCCTGAGAGGCTGGATCAGAAGTCCATGCCGCCCATGCCGCCGCCCGGGGGCATCGCGGGGCCGGCGCCGCCCTTCTTGGGCAGCTCGGCGACCATGGCTTCCGTGGTGATCAGGAGCGCTGCCACCGAGGCTGCGTTCTGGATCGCGGTGCGGACCACCTTGGTCGGGTCGATGATGCCCTTCCTGACGAGGTCGGCATATTCGCCGGTCTGGGAGTCGAAGCCGTAATTGTAGGCCTTGTTCTCCAGGATCTTGCCGACGATCACCGAGCCGTCTTCACCGGCGTTGATCGCGATCTGGCGAGCGGGCGCCGACAGCGCCTTGCGCACGATCTCGACGCCGGTCTTCTGGTCGTCGTTCTTGGTGCGCAGGCCCTTGAGCTGCTCGGAGGCACGGAGCAGGGCGACGCCGCCGCCCGGAACGATGCCTTCTTCCACGGCCGCACGGGTCGCATGCATCGCGTCATCAACGCGATCCTTGCGCTCCTTCACCTCGACCTCGGTCGCGCCGCCGACGCGGATCACCGCGACGCCGCCCGCGAGCTTGGCGAGACGCTCCTGGAGCTTCTCACGGTCGTAGTCCGAGGTGGTCTCCTCGATCTGCGCCTTGATCTGGGCCACGCGCGCTTCGATGTCGGCCTTCTTGCCGGCGCCGTTGACGATCGTGGTGTTCTCCTTGTCGATCATCACCTTCTTGGCGCGACCGAGCATGTTGAGCGTGACGTTCTCGAGCTTGATGCCGAGATCTTCCGAGATCGCCTGGCCGCCGGTCAGGATCGCGATGTCCTGCAGCATGGCCTTGCGGCGATCGCCGAAGCCCGGAGCCTTGACGGCCGCGACCTTCAGGCCGCCGCGCAGGCGGTTTACGACCAGGGTCGCAAGCGCTTCGCCTTCGACGTCCTCGGCGACGATGACCAGCGGCTTGCCGGTCTGCACCACGGCCTCGAGCAGCGGCAGCAGCTCGTTCAGCGAGGAGAGCTTCTTCTCGTTGATGAGGATGTAGGCGTCGTCCATCTCGACGCGCATCTTGTCGGCGTTGGTGACGAAGTAGGGCGAGATGTAGCCGCGGTCGAACTGCATGCCCTCGACCACGTCGAGCTCGGTCTCGAGCGACTTGGCTTCCTCGACGGTGATGACACCCTCGTTGCCGACCTTCTTCATGGCGTCGGAGAGGAACTTGCCGATCTCGGCATCGCCGTTGGCCGAGATGGTGCCGACCTGGGCGATCTCGTCGTTCGAGGTGACCTTCTTCGAGTTCTTCTCGAGGTCTGCCACGACGGCTTCGACCGCGAGGTCGATACCGCGCTTGAGGTCCATCGGGTTCATGCCGGCGGCGACCGACTTGGCGCCTTCCTTCACGATCGCGGCCGCGAGCACGGTCGCGGTGGTGGTGCCGTCGCCGGCCGCGTCAGCGGACTTGGAGGCGACTTCGCGCACCATCTGCGCGCCCATGTTCTCGAACTTGTCGTCGAGCTCGATCTCCTTGGCGACGGTGACGCCGTCCTTGGTGATGCGGGGAGCGCCGAACGACTTGTCGAGCACGACGTTGCGGCCCTTCGGACCGAGCGTGACCTTCACCGCGTTGGCGAGGATGTCGACGCCGCGCAGCATCTTGTCGCGCGCTTCAACCGAGAATTTGACTTCTTTGGCTGCCATCTGAATTTTTCCTTGAGGGTTTGACTGGAGGGAGGAGAGGGGCTCTTAAGCCGCCTTCTTCTTGGACTCGCTGACTTCGAGAACGCCCATCACGTCGCTCTCCTTCATGATCAGCAGGTCCTGGCCGTCGATCTTGACCTCGGTGCCGGACCACTTGCCGAACAGCACGCGGTCGCCGACCTTCAGGTCGATCGGGATCAGCTTGCCAGCTTCGTCGCGGCCACCGGGGCCGACGGCGACGACTTCGCCCTGGGAGGGCTTTTCCTTGGCAGTGTCGGGAATGATGATGCCGCCAGCGGTCTTCTCTTCGGCGTCGATGCGCTTGACCACGACGCGGTCGTGAAGCGGACGGAATTTCATGCAGTCCTCCTAAGCAATTGCTCGGGTTGAGGTTTTGAGGTTGTTAGCAATCGTTGCCCGTGAGTGCTAGCACGGGCGACGCTGAAATAGGACAGGAATTTTGCGGGGGCAAGGGTTTGTAGCAGAAAAAATAGCAGCCGAAAGCGCGGACTGCCAGAAACCCTTTGCCATCGTTAACCAGCCTCGGCGGCCTCTTCGAGGCCGCTTGGGAGGCCGTATTAGCACGGAGTCGTCTCTGCTGCTAAAGCATTGAATTTCAACAGCTTGTTAAACTTTTGGGCTTGAGATGAGTTGTCAGTTTGCGTCACATTTCTCTCATGTGAGCGCATCGTTTCCGGGTGGCTCCCGGGGCACGGACAGGCCACCCCCGCAAATGCGCTCCTGCAAAGGAGGTTTGGCATGGGACTGCGCGTTGGGGGCGTTTCCGAGGAATTTCGGAAACAGATGCTGGGCTACGGGCTGACGACGGCACAAATTCTCTATCGGATGCCGGATCATCCCTCGCTGCTGCAGACCTATGTCTGGCAGAACTACGACATGTTTCCGAAATTCCCCGCGCTGACCGACTTCCTGGCGTTCTGGCAGGAGAAGCTCGACGGTCCCCTCCACTCAGTCACGGTGGCACATTGCAAGCTGATCAAGCCGGCCGAGCTCCGCGCCGTCGACGGCGTGTTCCGGCTGCATTGAACAGCGCAGCGGTCTCGTAGGGTGGGCAAAGGCGCGCACTTCGCGCGCCGTGCCCACCATCTCTGCGCAATATCTGGCAATGGTGGGCACGCTACGCTTAGCCCACCCTACGAGATCTCCCAATCAGATGCCGCTGCAATAGCGCGTCCACATCGCGCGATAGGCCTCGTCCACCGCTTGCGCATATGCGACGGGGTTGCCCGCGGCCGCGGCGTTGATCGTTGCGGGCAATTCGCGGCGCAATTGGTCGAGCTCGCCGATCTCGGCCGCACGGCTGGCGGCGATCTCGACATAGGCCTCCTCGCTGTCGGCGACCCAGTCCGGCAGGCCAAGCGCGGTGAGGATGGCGCCGGCAGCGCGGCCGGGCAGGCTGTTGCCGAGCTTCGCCACCACGGGCACGCCCATCTGCAGGGCTTCCCATGTGCTGACGCCGCCGTTCTGCGGGAACGGGTCTAGGGCAATGTCGATGCGGTTGAACGATGCCAGATGCTCGTCCCGCAAGGTGGCTCCAAGCAGATCGACGCGTTCGGCCGGCAATCGGCACGCCGCAAATCGCGCCAGCAGCTTGTCGCGGACCAGCCGATCGTCGAGCGCAACGTCCTTGATCAGCAGTCGCGAGCCCGGCACCCGCGCGAGAATCCTGGACCAGACTGCCGCTGCCTCGTCCGAGATCTTGCTGATGCGGTTGAAGACACCGAATGTGACGAAGCCGTTCGAGAGCGCCGGCGTCTTGCCCTGCGCAATTCCGGCCGGCAGCGGCGCCAGGGTCACGAAGCACGGCAGATCGACGACCGTCTCTGCAAACAGAGGCCGAACCGCCGAAGGAATCCCGACCGGATCCGAGAACAGATAGTCGATCGTCGGCAGTCCGGTGCCGGTGCCGTGGCCCCAGCCGTGCGCCTGGATCGGTGCCGGCTTGCGCGCAAATACACCGAGGCGGTTTCCTCTGGTATGGCCGGACAGATCGATCAGGATATCGATGCGATCGTCGCGAATCTGGGCGGCAAGGCGATCGTCGCTCCATTGCGAGGCATCACGCCAGCGATCGGCGATGGCTTGAAATTCGCGTGTCGTCGCGTCCACTTTCGACGAGCACGAGTAGCACACGATCTCGAACCGGGTCCGATCATGGTGTTGCAGCACGGGCTTGAAAATGAACGCGGCCGAATGCGCGTTGAAGTCCGACGAGACGTAGCCCAGCACCAGGCGGCGATCCGGATCGCGGCTGTTGTCATGCGGTGCCGCCGCTTCTGACGCGAGTTTCGCGCCGATCCGCTCCCACCATACCCGTCGCGCCTGCTGATGCTGCGCGACGCTCGCGTCCGGCACGAAGTCGAGCGCGAAGATCTTGCTGGAGATCGCGCTCTCGAGGTCGGGCCGGATGTCGAGGGCTCTGTCGAAACTGGCGAGGGCTTCGTCGACCCGGCCGAGCCCGGCAAGGCAGAGGCCCAGCACCAGGTGAGCCTGATCGGAATCGGGCGCGATCGCGAGCGCCTTTTCGCAATCGGCCAATGCCTGGGCCATCTGCTGGGTCTGGAGCAGGACATTGGCGCGCCAGAGCCATCCGTTCACGTCGTCAGGGGCGAGGGCGATTGCCCGATTGCAATCCGCCATGGCCTCGTCAAATCGCTGCAGCTCCCGGAGCGCAACGGCGCGGTTCGCCAGCGCCGCCGCATAGTCGGGCTTGATCGCGAGCGCGCGGTTCAGGCTTGCGAGCGCCTCGTCGTAGTTGCGCAGACGGCAGAGCGCAGAGCCCCGGCCGTTGTGGGCTTCAGCCAGGTTTCCGTCGATGGCGAGCGCCCGATCGTAGCTGTCGAGGGCTTCCAGGTGCCGATCAAGGGCTGCGTTCGCGTTGCCGAGGTTGGACAGGGCCAGGGCGTAGTTGGGCCGCAAGGCGAGGGCCTTGCGATAAATCTCGCGGGCCTCAGCGTGACGTTTCAGCCCGTTCAGCGCGACGCCCAGGCTCATATGGGCTTCGGCCGATCGCGGATCCGCGGCAACCGCCCGGCTCAGCAAGATCTCGGCCTGCTGATAGTTCTTCGCATCGGACTCCAGGGCGCCGAGCATATGCAGGGCGATGAATTGATTGGGTGCGATCTGCAGGAGCTGGCGATAGGCAGCCTTGGCCTCGGGCAGGCGTCCCTTCTTGTGCAATTCGAGCGCTTGCCCGAGCAAGGGTAGCGATTCGGCCTTTTGCCGTTTCTGAAGCCGGGCATTTTGAAATGCACGCTGACCGACATTGCTGCCCATGAATCATTCCCCCGGATTTCCCCGGCGAAACTAGTTCAGCGCGAGAACGAAGACGAGACGACGGTCGCTCGCCACGCCAGCCTGGGGCAAGCTACGATCGATGCGGAGATCGCGTGATTGGCCAACAGCCTCTTACCCTCCCCTGGAGGGGGAGGGTCGGCTCACATGGAGCGCAGCGAAATGTGAGACGGGGTGGGGTGACGGTCTCTCGACGTCGAACAGTGTCCGAGTGGAGAGATCACCCCACCCCGCTCGCGCTTCGCGCGATCGACCCTCCCCCTCCAGGGCAGGGTAAGCGCAGATGCGGCGCTACTCAGCACAATCAGCCCGCAATTGCTGCCTCGCCCGGGACTGGGTAGTCTGGCGTTCGAGCCACATCCGTGCGATGGGCGCGGCTCATAACAGGGAGGCAGACAATGGCCAAGCAAAGGGCATCGAGGCCCGCATTGAAGACCGCGGCGAAGAAGCGGAACGGCGCCAAGGCGGCGGCGCGATCCTCTGCACGCAAGGCCGTGAAGGCGAAGGCGCGCACCGCCGCGCCGAAGAAGGCCGCACGTCCGAAGCAGCGCATCGCCGTCAGCCATCACCGCGAGGAAGACTTCAGAGCCGACGGCCTGCGCACCTACGCGAAGTACCGCGATCTCGGCATCGCCGAGGCGACCCATGGCCTGGCGCAGGCGCATGTGATCCGCTTGCAAGGCCCCTGCAATCCGGCCGAGGTCTCCAAGCTCCACTATCACGACGTCGAATTCCAGATGGTCTACGTGCTCAAGGGGTGGGTGAAGACCTATATGGACGGACAGGGCGAGACCTTGATGAAGCAAGGCAGCGCCTGGACCCAGCCGCCGAAGATCAGGCACATGATCCTGGACTATTCGGACGACGTGGAGCTGCTGGAGGTGATCCTCCCCGCTGAGTTCAAGACGGTGGAGTTGAAGGCGTAAGCGCGACCCTTGATCGCTAAAATCCGGTCGATCCGCGAAACCGGGCGGTCAGCAATCGGGATGATTTCGGCCGCCCCGCAACCTCGGTGCTAACCAGTCGAAAACACCTCTCGCGTCAACTCAAGGCTGTGACAACGCGGGAAATGCTTTCATGGCGACCAACACTTTTGGCCGACGCGGCACCGTAGCGCCCGCTCCAAGAGCATCGTTCCAACCCGCAGCCGCGCCGATCGCTGTTGAGAAGCCCTCGTCAAGCGAGGAGACGCTCTTTGCCGACAACAAGCTTCTGGCCGATATCCCCTTCCTCACCCTTGGCCTGATCTTCGCTCTGCTCCTGATCTTCGCTCTGCAACGCAGTCTGGCCGTCGACATTGCGCGGGACGGCGACCTCGATGTCCGCTCGCTGATCGCTCAGGGCGCCTCCGGCTACGATCTCGTCATCGGAAGGGGGGAGTGGTGGCGGATCGGTCTTGCGCCGCTTCTGCATGGCAGCGGATGGCACCTCGTGAGCAACTGCGTCGCGCTGTTCATCGTCGGTGTCAGGCTGGAGTCGCTGATCGGCCGCGGCTGGTTTGCGCTGATCTTCGTGGCCAGTGCATTGGCAGGCGAGGCCGGCTCGCTACTGGGCAACGGTCCCGGCACGGTCGGCGTCGGGGCATCCGGCGCCATCACCGGGCTGATCGCCGCGCTGTTCGTCGCGAGCTTCGAGCCCGAAGCCGATGCCGATCAAACCATATCGCGGCTGAAGACCTCGCTGTTCTTCGGTGTTCCCGCACTGCTGCCGCTTGCCTTCGGCGCGTCCGGCAACGTCAACTATTATGCGCATGCAGGCGGTGCCGTGGCCGGCGCCGCGCTCGCCGTCACGCCGTGGCTGGCCTTCTGGTCCTATGACAGCCTGCCGCGAAGTGCGAGCATGACCTTGCTTGCAGGATCCATCGGATCTCTCATCTGCGCCGGCTTCGCCGCCGCGCATTTTTCGGCTTACATGGCCGACGCCGCGCACTATATCCGCGCCTCGGAAGTGCCGGTGAAGGCTGACGAGATGGTCTCACGGTCGCTTGATCTCGTCACCCGCTACCCGAAAGACGCGCGGGCTCACGTGTACCGTGCGGTCTTCTTCCTGGAAAAAGCGAACCTTAGTGCCGCCGAGACGGAAGCGCGAACCGCCATGGCGCTCGCAGCTTCGGACGTGGCGGGCGGGCCGGTGCGTGCCGGGGCGCAGGGCTTGATGGCGGTGTTGCTGTGGGCGCAGGGGCGAACCAGCGAAGCGAAGGCCATGGCGGCCGAGCCGTGCCGTGCCAAGATGCCCGAGGTGCGCCGCATCCTGCAGAAGTCGAAACTATGCGGTTGAGCCGTACGTTCCTTCCGCCGTCATTGCGAGCGAAGCGAAGCAATCCAGAAATGTATCTACGGAAACAGCCTGGATTGCTTCGCTTCGCTCGCAATGACGGTAGAGAGAGCCTACGTCAACACCCCCACCACCGCCCCCATCAGACACGTCGTCAGCGTCCCTGATACAATCGACTTCAGCCCCAGCGCGTTGATCTCCTCGCGCCGCTCCGGCGCCATCACCCCTAAGCCGCCGATCATGATGCCGAGGCTGGCGAAATTGGCGAAGCCGCACATCGCATAGAGCATGATCAGGCGCGAGCGCGGATCGATCGTATCGGGCGGCAACTTCGAGAAGTCGACATAGGCGATCAATTCGTTGAGCACGGTCTTGGTGCCCATCAGGCCGCCGGCGGTGATCGCCTGATCCCACGGCAGCCCCATCAGCCAGCACACCGGCGCCATGACGAGGCCGAGCAGCCGCTGCAGCGAGATCGCGGCGCCGCCGATGTGCGGAAGCAGGCCGAGGATGGCGTTGACGAGATAGACCAGGGCCACCAGCACCAGCAGCATCGCGACGATGTTGATCAGCAGCTCGATCCCCGCGCTGGTGCCTTTGACGATCGCATCCATCGTGCTGGCGACCTCCATCTCCGGATCCTCCAGCGCGCCGCCGGTGCGCTTGTCGGATGTTTCGGGCACCATGATCAGGCTGACCAGGATCGCCGCTGGCGCGCCGAGCACGGAGGCGATGACGAAATGCGCGGCGGCGTCGGGGATGAGCGGGGCCAGCAGCGTCGCATAGAGCACCAGCACGGTGCCGGCGATGCCGGCCATGCCGCCGGTCATGACCAGGAACAACTCGCTGCGCGTCATCTGTGCCAGATACGGCCGCACGAACAGCGGCGCCTCGACCATGCCGAGGAAGATGTTGGCGGCGGTCGAGAGACCGACCGCGCCGCCGACGCCGAGCGTACGCTCCAGCAGCCAGGCCATGCCGCGGACGATCGGTGGCAGCACGCGCCAATAGAACAACAGCGTCGTCAGCACGCTCATGACCAGCACGATCGGCAGCGCCTGGAACGCCAGGATGAAGTCCGCGCCGGGCGCCTTCAGGTCGAAGGGCAGGGCTCCGCCGCCGACATAGCCGAACACGAAGGCGGAGCCGGCCCGCGAAGCCGCCGAGATCGCGCCGACCGCGTCGTTGATGGCACCGAAGGCATGGGCGACGACTGGCAGCTTCAGCAGCACGAGGGCGGTGACGAAGGTCGCGGCGAGGCCGATCGCAGCCTGGCGCAGCGACACGGCGCGCCGATTCTCCGCCAGCGCGAAGGCGATCAACAGCAATGCGAAAATGCCGAGTGCCGATTGCAAGCGCAGCATGGTGTCCCCAAACCCTCAATGATTATGGCCGCCCATGCGCTGCAAAGGCAATGCCGGGACCGGCCGGAAACGCCCCAGTGTTGACAAGCGGGGCCACCTCGGCCACGCGGGAGGCCTTCGACATCGAGGGAAAGAGCGGTCCGAGGGTGACCCGACAGGCGATGCCAGAGCAGCCAATATCCGGACATCGACCGGTCAGCGCCGGCGCGCTTCTCGCCCACCGCGCCTTCCTGTTCTTCCTGCTCTCGCGCAGCCTGTCGCGCTTCTCCAGCCAGATCGCGGCGGTTGCGATCGGCTGGCAGATCTACGATCTCACCGGCTCGGCCTTCGACCTCGGCATGGTCGGCCTCGTCCAGTTCCTGCCCACGGCGCTTCTGGTGTTCGTCGCAGGCCACGCCGCCGACCGCTACGAGCGCAAGCGCGTGGTCCAGCTCTGCCAGCTGGTGGAGGCCGCGACCGCGCTCTATCTCGCGACCATCACCTATCTCGGCGCGGTCAGCGAGGTGCAGATCTTCATCGCGACCTTCCTGCTCGGGATCGCCGGCGCGTTCGAGAGCCCGACCACGGCGGCGCTGCTGCCGTTGATCGCGCCGCAGGGCTCGCTCCAGCGCGCCACTGCCGTCTCCAGTGGGGCGGCGCAGGTCGCGACCATCACGGGACCTGCGCTCGGCGGCATCGCCTACGCAATCGCCCCGCACCTGGCCTATGCCGTGATGGTCCTGTTCTGGGTGTTGGGGATGATTTTGACCGGCTTCATCCGTCCGCGCCCGCAGGCGATCGCAAGGGAGGGGATGGACTCCGACAACATCTTCGCCGGTGTCCGCTTCATTCGCAGCAACCCGGCAATCCTCGGGACCATCTCGCTCGATTTGTTCGCCGTGCTGTTCGGCGGCGTCACGGCGCTGCTGCCGATCTATGCCCGCGACATCCTCCAGACCGGCCCGGTCGGGCTCGGCGTGCTGCGCGCCGCGCCCGCGGTCGGTGCCTTGCTGATGACCATGGTGCTGGCGCGACACGCGATCTCCAGGCATGTGGGCCTGCGCATGTTCCAGGCGGTGATCGTGTTCGGCCTCGCCACCATCGTGTTCGCGCTGTCGTCCTGGATGTGGCTGTCGGTGCTGTCGCTCGCGATTCTCGGCGCGGCCGACACGATCAGCGTCGTGATCCGCTTCTCGCTGGTGCAGCTGTCGACGCCCGACGAGATGCGCGGCCGCGTCGGCGCGGTGAATTTCCTGTTCATCAACGCCTCGAACCAGCTCGGCCAGTTCGAGAGCGGCCTCACCGCCGCCCTGTTCGGCGTCATGCCCGCCGCCGTGCTCGGCGGCGTCTGTACGGTGGCCGTGGCGCTGCTGTGGATGAAGCTGTTTCCGACCCTGCGCAAGGTGGAGAGCCTGGAGTAGGGCACCGCTCTCTCCACGTCATTGCGAGGAGCCCTTGCGACGAAGCAATCTAGAATCGTGCCGCGGAGGCAGCCTGGATTGCTTCGCTGCGCTCGCAATGACGATTGTGGAGGCAGCGCCGGGATTTAGCTGACGTCACCCTCGCGCGCCGAAGCCCGTTGCAACCCCACGCCGCCTACTGTGCATGGGGTTGTTTTCGCAGTTTGGTTTCAGCCTCGCCCCACGAACGGCATCTTGGTCGCCATCACCGTCATGGTCAGCACGTTGGCATCGAGCGGCAGGCTGGCCATGTAGGCGACGGCATCGCCGACCGCTTTCGCATCCATGCGCGGCTCGTGCTTGGTGGTGCCGTCGGGCTGCAGCACGCCGGGGCCGTTGACCATGCGGTCGGTCATCGGGGTTGCGGCATTGCCGATGTCGACCTGGCCGACGGCGATGTCGTACATGCGGCCGTCGAGATTGCTGGCCTTGGTCAGGCCGGTAATGGCGTGCTTGGTCGAGGTGTAGGCCGCCGAGAACGGCCGCGGCGCGTGGGCCGAGATCGAGCCGTTGTTGATGATGCGGCCGCCGCGCGGGGTCTGGTCCTTCATGATGCGGAAGGCGTGCTGGGTGCACAGGAACGGGCCGGTGAGGTTGGTGTTCACCACCGCCTGCCATTGCTCGAGGCTGAGGTCCTCGAAGTTCACGGCCGGCGCGCCCATGCCGGCATTGTTGAAGAGCACGTCGAGCCGGCCATAGGTCGCCTTCACCTTGTCGAACAGCGCGGCAATGGAGTCCGGCTTGGTCATGTCGGCGGTGACGCAGAGGCTTTTCCCGGCGGGACCGAGCTTCGCCGTCTCCTCGAGCATGTCGAGCCGGCGCCCTGCGAGCACCACGGTGAAGCCGGTGTTCATCAGCGCCAGCGACGCCGCTCGCCCGACGCCGGTGCCGGCGCCCGTCACCAATGCGATCTTTTTCGCGTCACTCATCGTTTCCTGCCTTTTCTCTTCTGCTGTCAGGTTTTGGGTTCTTTGTCGTTCTTGTAGGGCGGGCGCGGAATATTCTGGTGAGCCGCGCGCAAGGCCGCCGACCAGCGTGAGCGCAGGTCGTGGAAGTAAGGCTCGCCCGCCTCGATGCGGTGGTTGAGATCGGCTTCGCAGGCGTCGGTGCGCACCACCAGCACGTCGATCGGCAGGCCGACGCCGAGGTTCGAGCGCATCGTCGAGTCCATCGAGATCAGGCCCGTCTTCAGCGCCTCGTAGAGCTCGACGTCGTAGTGCATGGCACGGTCGAGCACCGGCTTGCCGTATTTGTGCTCGCCGATCTGCAGGTAGGGCGTGTCGGTGGTGCACTCGATGAAATTGCCGGCGGTGTAGACCATGAACAGGCGCATGCGCGCGCCCTTGATCTGGCCGCCGAACAGGAAGGAGACGTCGAAGGACACATCCTCGGATTTCAGCGCCGGCCCTTCGGTGGCATGCACCGCCCGGATCGCCCGGCCGATGCGCTGGGCCGCCTGGAACATGGTCGGCGCGTTCATCAGCGTCTCGATCTCGCCCGTGTTGGGGTCTTCGAGGCCCTCGGTCAGCGTCGACAGCACCGACTGGCTGATGGCGAGGTTGCCGGCACTGGCAATCGCCATGATGCGCTCGCCGGGCTTGGAGAAGATGTGCAGCTTGCGGAAGGTCGAGACGTTGTCGAGGCCGGCATTGGTGCGGGTGTCGGCGATCATCACCAGACCGTCCCGAACCAGGATTCCGCAGCAATAGGTCATTTCCAGTCCCCGAACGCGTTTGCGCGGAATTACTAGCCAATTTCAGGGGCCACTCCAACCCCCGATTCCGGCCGTCATTCCGGGGCGCGACGAAGTCGCGAGCCCGGAATCCATCGGGCCGCAGAGTGGTGGATGAATGGATTCCGGGCTCGCGCTACGCGCGCCCCGGAATGACGAGGAATCGGCTTAGCGCTCCACTCAGGCCTCAGTCCGCCGCATCGACCAGAAACGCCTCGTCGACGGGCACGCCGAGCGCCGTGACCAGCCGGTTGGTCTCCGCGGCCATGCCGACGATGGCGAGCAGCTCGCCATATTCGGCCTCGGTCATGCCCTTGGCCCGCGCGGCGGCGGTGTGGGAGTGGATGCAATAGCTGCAGCCATGCGCGATCGACACCGCGACGTAGAGCATTTCCTTGACCTTGGGATCGAGCGCGCCCGGAGCCATCACCTCCTTGATGCTCTCCCAGGTTCGCCGCAGCGTCTTCGGATCATGCGCCAGCGCGCGCCAGAAATTGTTGACGAAGTCCGATTTCCGCACCTTGCGGATATCGTCGAAGACGGCGCGCGCCTCGCTGGAGAGCTCATCGTCCGAAAGCAGTTTTACGGTGGCCATGGGTACCTCGCCGGTCTGATCCGATCCCGCAAGTGTAGCACGCCGAATGCGTTCGGCTGGCAGCTCCTAGCCCTGCCGCTGGGACTGCGATTGCGACTGCCCGCCGCGGCCGGCCTGCTCGACCTTCACCGCCACCGTCAGCGTTTCCGTGCCGCCGCCGTAGCGCGTGCCGCGCACCGGGGCGGCGCCGAGATAGTCGAGCCCGATTGCGACGCGGACATGGGCGTCGGTGGCGCAGATGCTGTTGGCGGGATCGAAGCCGACCCAGCCGAGATCGGCCACGTAGGCCTCCGCCCAGGCATGGCCGGCGTCCTGGTGCACCGTGTCGTCCGCCCGCAGGAAATGCCCGGAGACGAAGCGCGCCGGCACGCCGCCGGCGCGGGCGCAGGCGATGAAGATGTGCGCGTAATCCTGGCAGACCCCGCGCTTGAGCGTGAACGCCTCCGCCGCGGACGTGCCGCTGTTGGTGGGGTCCTCGTCGAACGTCATGTGATCGGCAACCTGCGTCATCAGCGTGTGCAGGAAGCCCAGCGTGTCGCTCTCGGCCTCGCTGCGCAACTGGCGCGCGACCGCCGCCATCGCCGGATTGACGGAGGTGAGATCGGTGGCGCGCAGGAACATGCCGGCGGGAAACCGCTCATCGGCGCCGCGCAGCACGCCGCCGGTGTCGTGGGTCTCGATCAGCCCTTCGGCAATGATCTGGATGTCGCCGACGGGCCCGCAGGACAGCACGTGGGTGACGTTGCCGAACGCGTCCTCATGCATCTCGAGCTTGGTGTCGGTGGAGACGTCGATCTGCCATTCCGCGACGTACTGCCCGTCATGGCTACCCGGCGTCATGCGCAGAATCTGGATCACGCTGGTGGCCGGCGGCTCGTAGCGATAAGTCGTGGTGTGCTGGATTCGCAGGCGCATGGTGGACCGTTGTTCTGGCGTCATTCCGGGGCGATGCGCCAGCATCGAACCCGGAATCTCGAGATTCCGGGTCTGGTCCTTCGGACCATCCCGGAACGACAGCGTGGATCAAATCAAATACTGCTTCGTGATGATTTCGCCCAGCCTGGAATTGTCCGCGATGAATTCCTGAATGAATTCATGCACGCCATGCTGGAAAATGTCGTTCATGTTGCTGTGTTCCAGTCGGTTGCGGATGCCGCGGGCGTGGCGCTGGGCCGGGCCCTGGCGGCCATAGGCGACGCCGATCTGGTCGAGGTTGCGCACGAGGTTGCCGTAGCAGCTGGCGAGCGAACGCGGCAGCGTGTCGTTGAGGATCAGGAGGTCCGCGATCAGCCAGGGCTTCAGCGTCTCGCGATAGACCCAGTGATAGGCCGTCAGCGCCGAGACCGAGCGCAGGATCGAGCTCCACTGGTAGAAGTCGAGCGGGCCGCCGACATGCTCTTCCTCGGGCAGCAGCACGTGGTACTTCACGTCGAGAATGCGCGCGGTGTTGTCGGCGCGTTCCAGGTGAACACCCATGCGCGAGAACCAATAGGCGTCGTTGCGCAGCATGGTCCGGTAGGCCGAGCCGTCGAAGCGCAGCGAGGTCTCCTGCACGAAGCGCAGGAATTTTGCGAGGTCCTCGCGCGTCGAGGTGCCCTTGCTCCACACCGCCTGCAGCTCGATCCACGCCGAGTTGATGGTGTCCCACATTTCGCTGGTGAGCGCCGTGCGCACGGAGCGCGAGTTCAGCCGCGCCGCTTCTATGCAGTTTCGGATCGAGGACGGGTTGTTCTGGGAGAACGAGAGAAACTCGACGACATTGTGCTCGTTGGCTTCCTCATAGGCCTGATAGAAGCTCGCAGCGACGCCGGCGGTGAGCAGCGCCGAATCCCATTCATTGGTCTTGCCGATATAGGCGGCGGGAAGCGCGGTGACGCGCAGCGTCGCATCGATGGTGCGCGCGAGATATTCGGCCCGTTCGACGTAGCGGGCGAGCCAGTAGAGGTTTTCGGCAGTACGCGACAGCATCTCTCTACTCGTCCAAAATCCAGGTGTCCTTGGTGCCGCCGCCCTGGCTCGAGTTCACCACCAGGGAGCCTTCCTTGAGCGCGACGCGGGTGAGGCCACCCGGCACGATCGTTGTGCTCTTGCTGCCCGTAAGCACGAAGGGGCGAAGATCGACGTGGCGCGGGGCGAGGCCCGAGGCGGTGCAGGTCGGGCAGGTCGAAAGCGCCAGCGTCGGCTGGGCGATAAAACCTTCCGGCTCGCGCTTGAGCTTGTCGCGGAACGCTTCGATCGTCGCCTTGGTCGCGGCAGGACCGATCAGCATGCCGTAGCCGCCGGAGCCGTGCACTTCCTTGACGACGAGCTCGCTCAGATTGTCCAGCACATAGGCAAGGTCTTTCGGCTCGCGGCAGCGCCAGGTCGGCACGTTCTTCAGGATCGGCTCCTCGCCCAAATAGAATTTCACGATGTCGGGCATGTAGGAGTAGATCGCCTTGTCATCGGCGATGCCGGTGCCGACGGCGTTGGCGAGCGTGATGTTGCCGGCCGCATAGGCCGACATCAGGCCGGGCACGCCGAGCACGGAATCGGGACGGAAGGTGAGGGGATCGAGGAAGTCGTCGTCGACGCGGCGATAGATCACGTCGACTCGCTTCAGCCCTTCCGTCGTGCGCATGAACACTTCGTTGTTCTTGACAACGAGGTCGCGGCCTTCCACCAGCTCGATGCCGAGCTTGTCGGCGAGGAAGGAGTGCTCGTAATAGGCCGAATTGTAGACGCCCGGGGTGAGCAGGGCCACCGTCGGCTCGCCCGAAGCGCTCTGCGGCGCGACCGAGCGGAGCGCGGCGAGCAGCTCGTCCGGATAGCGCTCGACCGGCGCCACCCTGTGGCGGGCGAACAGATCCGGAAACAGCCGCATCATGATCTCGCGGTTTTCCAGCATGTAGGAGACGCCCGACGGCGTGCGGGCGTTGTCCTCCAGCACGATGAAGTCCTCGGCGTCGACCCGGACAATGTCGATGCCGGCGATGTGCACGTAGACGTCATGCGGCACCTGCTGGCCGTTCATCTCGGGCCGGAACACCGGATTCTGGAAGATCAGATCGTCGGGCACGATTTCGGCGCGAAGGATGTCGCGGCCGTGATAGATGTCGCGCAAGAACATGTTGAGCGCGCGCACGCGCTGCTTCAGGCCCTTCTCCAGGACGCCCCATTCCTTGGCGGACATGATCCGTGGAATCACATCGAAGGGGATCAGGCGCTCGGTGGATTCGGAATCGCCGTAGACTGCGAAGGTGATGCCGATCCGGCGGAACAGGAGCTCGGCTTCCTGGCGGCGATATTCAAGCGCCTCGGGAGGCGTCTCCTTGAGCCAGCGTGCCAGCTCCTGATAGGCGGGGCGAAGGTCCCCGCCGGGAATGTTCATTTCATCAAACGCGACTGCCATAGATCCCGACTTGTCTCCGCAAGGCGTTGCGCCATTCGACAGATCGTCAGGCCTTGGTGAAGACCGCAACGTCCTGGCCACGCGTCAACAGTGCATGACTTTCATGTGGTAGCAAGGGCCGGGCCAGCGCGATAAGCATGGAGAAGGGGCATTTGCCGCCGATGGCCGGTGGCGTGCCTGAAAAAATGGCTGAAGACTGCTTATTTCGGAAGCAAAACCGCGTGACTTCAACGCGTTACCTCGGCAAAGTCGGCGTCACAGGTGAGGGACTTAAGGCATGAGCGAGATCGTCACGGCGGGTATTCTGGTCATTGGAGACGAAATCCTGTCCGGCCGGACCAAGGACAAGAATATCGGCTTCATCGCCGAATACCTGACCAATATCGGCATCGACCTGAAGGAGGTCCGTGTCGTCTCCGACGACGAGCCCGACATCATCGCCGCATTGGATGCACTGCGGCATCGCTACACCTACGTCTTCACCACCGGCGGCATCGGGCCGACCCATGACGACATCACCGCAGATAGCGTCGCCAAGGCGTTCGGCGTCGGCATCGACCATCACCCGGAGGTGGTCGCCCGCTTCCGCGAGCGCTGGAGCGAGCAGGACCTCAACGAGGCCCGCCTGCGCATGGCCCGCATCCCCGACGGCGCCGAGCTGATCCAGAGCGCGACCATCCTCGCGCCCGGCTTCAAGATCGGCAATGTCATCGTCATGGCCGGCGTGCCCTCGATCATGCAGGCGATGATGGACATCGTCGCGCCCAAGCTGAAGTCGGGCGTGCGCATGCTGTCCGAGTCGGTCCGCGCCAACGCACGCGAGGGCGACATCGGCGGCCCGCTGCGGGCGATCGCCGCCGCCCATCCCGACACCATCATTGGCAGCTATCCCTTCATGGACGAGGAGCAGAAGCCCAACACCAACCTAGTGGTGCGCTCGCGCGATCCGGAGAAGCTCGGGGCGGCAATGGCCGCGGTGAAGGAAATGCTGGCGGGATTGAACGTCAACCGCTAGCAGAGAATTGCCGGACGAGATTGCAGGAGAAAGGCGATGGCTGGTGAAGCACCGGAACTGAGTGCGCAGGAGCGGGCAGGCAAGGCCTTCCCCGTCTCGTGGGATCAGTTCCACCGGGATTGTCGGGCGCTGACCTGGCGGCTCAACGAGGTCGGTCCGTTCCATGCGGTGATCGCGATCACCCGCGGCGGCCTGGTGCCGGCCGCGATCGTGGCGCGCGAGCTGGGGGTGCGCGTGATCGATACGGTCTGCATCGCCAGCTACGACCACAACAAGCAGGGCGACCTCCAGGTGCTCAAAGGCATTTCCGAGGCGGCCATGAAGCTCGGCGGCGGCACCGGCAAGGGCCTGTTGATCGTCGACGACCTCGTCGACACCGGCAAGACCGGCAAGCTGGTGCGCGAGATGCTCCCCGATGCGCATTTCGCCACCGTCTACGCCAAGCCGATGGGACGCCCGCTGGTCGACACTTTCATTACCGAGGTATCGCAGGACACCTGGATCTTCTTCCCCTGGGACACCGCGCTGTCCTACCACCCGCCACTGCGCGACGGGGCGGCGTGAGATTGGTCACATCGTTCATGGTTCTCAACGGCCGATCGGTTGATGGCGCAGATTCTAGAAAAGGGAAGGCGGCTATAGCCTGCATCGGAGGAATATGAAGAACGATGATGCGACTCGCTTTGTGCGTGTCGAATTTACCCGTTTCAAAGCCTTCAAGAAGTTTAGCCTTTCATTGCGCCACTTCAATATTCTTGTTGGACCTAACAATGCAGGGAAGTCGACAATCTTGGCTGCCTTCCGCATCTTGGCAGCCGGCATGCGACGTGCTCACAGCCGGAAAGCCGAGGTAATAAATGGGCCGAAGGGGACGGGTCCGACTCATGGGTACCGAATAGATTTAAGCGGCATTTCGGTTGCGGAGGAAAATCTCTTCTATAATTACGATGACTCAGAGCCAGCGCTAATTCGATTCGTGCTGTCGAACGCGAATGAACTCGTCCTCTACTTTCCCGAGCAGGGCTCGTGTTACCTAATGGCTCAGGCGAAGGGCAAATCAAGCCACACCCCAGCAACCTTCAAATCAAACTTCAATTGCAAGATTGGTTTCGTGCCGATACTTGGTCCGCTCGAACACAATGAGACACTTTATGAGCAGGAGGCAGCTCGTCTAGCGCTCTTCAACTATCGCGCGGCCAGAAATTTTCGAAATATTTGGTACCATTTCCCGCAAAAATTCGATGAGTTTCGATCGGCCCTTGTCCGGACGTGGCCTGGAATGGACATTCAGCCACCCGTTGTTGATGGGTCCTTTGGAAAACCCAAGCTCCATATGTTTTGCCCCGAAGAACGCATTCCGCGGGAGATTTTTTGGGCCGGATTCGGGTTCCAAGTCTGGTGCCAGATGCTTACCCACATCATTCAATCCAGCGATACAGCTCTCTTTCTGATCGACGAGCCGGACATCTATCTTCATTCCGAGTTGCAGCGTCAGTTGATCGGCCTTTTGCGCGATATGGGACCTGACGTGTTGATTGCTACGCACTCTACCGAAATCATTACCGAGGCGGAGACTGACGACATTGTGCTCATAAACAAGCGCCGCAACAGCGGGAGAAGAATCAAGCAGGCAGCGCAACTGGAGGAAGTGTTTTCGATATTGGGGTCCAATTTGAATCCCATACTAACCCAACTTGCAAAGTCGCGTCGGGTGGTGTTTGTCGAAGGTCAAGATTTTCAACTATTATCGAAGTTTGCGTTTAAACTGAATGCTTCAACCGTAGGCAATCGAAGCTGCTTTGCTGTGGTCCCAGTCGAGGGTTTCAACCCTGAAAGAATACGAAACCTCAAGGCTGGAATGGAAACCACGTTGGGTGGCTCCATTCTCGGAGCTGCCGTCCTAGATCGAGATTACAGAAGTGAAGTCGAGCGCCAAGCAATCGCGGACGAATGCCAGCGATTCTGTTCACTTGTGGCTATTCATCGTTGCAAAGAGATCGAGAACTTTGTCTTGGTGCCCAAGGCGATTGATCGAGCTGCTGAACGAAGATTGACAGACCAAGCCAGAAGGTCCGGGAGAGAGGCTCCTGCATTTGAATCGTTCGCCGTGAAGTTCTTGGAAGATTTTTCTCAACAGAAGAGGAGCTATGTACTAGCCCAGTATCTGGCATCCCGCCGCGCCTTCGAGCGTCAAAAATCATCAGGCCTCCATGAGGCCACGTTAAGTCAAGCTATTCTCGATGAGTTTGAGGCAATCTGGAATTCGCCAGGGTCACGGCTGACTATCATTCCCGGGAAGGACGCATTGAGCGCTGTGAACGCCTATCTTCAGGGCAAGTACGGGATTAATATTACCGCCACGGCCATTGTTGATGCTATGACGTCGGACGAAATTCCCGAGGGGATGAAAATCCTGATTGCTGACCTATCGGCGTTTGCGGCGCAAGCAGTTGTTGGGTCGGATTGACCAAGCATGATGTTGATGCGGCCATGCCTCTCCAAAACCGCGTCCTGCCCACCGGTGACATCATCGCCACCCCTCATCGCGGCATGTTCACCGGCAATCGCGGCATCATCCACGATCCCGCGACACGGACGCTGCTGAAGAAGCGCTGGTCCTCGCCGGCCTGGATTACATGTCTGTGTGAGTTTCGGGGCTGGCGTCGCCCGGTGATGGCGCGGCGGAGCTGGACCGAGCTCTTTTTTTTCGACGAAGCTACAGCTCTTGCCGCCGGTCATCGCCCCTGCTTCTTCTGCCGCCGGGACGATGCCAACCGCTTCCGCGCGGCATGGGAGAGCGGCAATGGCGCCAGCAAGGTGAGTGCAAAGGCGATGGATGCAAAGTTGCATCGGGAGCGTCTGGACCGCGGCCGCAAGCGGTTGCATCCGCTGCCGGTGCCGCTGGCCGAATTACCCGATGGCACGATGGTTCAACAGGATGACGAGAGCTTTTTGATAACTCAGGGCAGAGCGCTGTTGTGGTCGTTCGCGGGCTACGCCTCGTATGCACGCGCGCTCGATCGTCCGATGTTGCTGACGCCGCCTTCAATCCTACGTGCTCTGAGCGCGGGCTACGAAGCTATATTGCATCCCAGCGCGGACGCCGTTCCCGTACCTGGTACGGGGTGAGGATTAGGGAAGTCCTCACGGCCAAGGTAGAGCAATATCGATACAGGTAGCAGCGGTTGGCAAATCGTCCTTGCCCGCTGCGAAGGACTAATGCCACATAGGGGGCAGCCGCCTTGCAATGCTCGCGTCGCGATATCTGACGATGGCGTCGTGTGCCTATGCCTATCGTGAAGTCCTTGCGGCGTGGGAAGTAGCAGTCGGTGCTGACGATGGCAGTTGTGAGCAGCGGATCTTCCGTCTAGATAGTTGCAGCCTGCTATGGAACGTCCAAATGTCATACGCCGCAATCGTTTTCAATGTGCTTATTGCCTCCCCCGGAGATGTCGCCATTGAGCGTGATCTTGCTCAAGAGGTTGTACAACACTGGAATGCTGCAAATTCTAGATCACGCAAGATCATACTTCAGCCAGTCCGCTGGGAGACTCACTCGCATCCAATGATGGGCGATCGAGCGCAAGGAATTTTGAACGAACAGATTCTCAAGGATGCCGACCTTGTGGTTGCGATCTTTTGGACCCGTTTGGGCACTCCGACGGGCGTGGCTCCTGGCGGATCCGTCGAAGAGCTTCAGCGGCACATGGCTGAGGGCAAGCCAACGATGGTCTATTTTTCCGATGTCCATGCACCGCTTGATCGCGGCGCCTCGCCTGAGTATCAGGCTCTGGTAAAATTCCGGGATGATTGGTGCAAGCCGCGCGGCCTCTTAAACAGCTACAAATCGCACGACGAGTTTAAGGAAAAATTCCGTCAGCATTTGACCACGAAACTCAACGACGATCCGTATTTTGTTCCTGACGACCTGCCCGCTACTTCACCTGTGCCTGATCCAACCTTTATTGAAATTGCGGAACGCTTGAAGCGGGGAGAGAGCCTCGACTACATCCAGGTAGTACCCGACCTCAGTCCCGAAGCGAAGACTCTTCTGCTCGAAGCCGCAACGGACGCGAACGGTACAATCATGTACATCAGGATGATGTCTGGGCCTGCATTGCAGACTAATGGTAAGAACTTCATCGAGGATAATGACCCGCGTTCCGCTGCGAATTGGGAAGGGGCACTCGAAGAGCTGCGCCAGTATAGGATGATTAAGGATAGAGGCAGCAAAGGCCAAGTGTTTCAGCTTACGAGAGAGGGCTACCAAGCTGCTGATTTTATTCGGTCCCAATCGCAAGCATTCGCAGCCAAAATGGTTGTTCAAGCCGATGGCCAAGTGACGAAACTCTCACTGAGTGCCGATGCCAAAACGCTCTTGACCGAGGCGTCGGTCGATTCAGAAGGTCTTATCATCTACGGAACGAAGGGCGGTACGGTAGTTATCAACACAAATCGTAAGGATTTTATCCATCCGAAGTATCCGCGATCGCGATCACAGTGGGAGCGCGCCCTTAAGGAACTGATAGACTCCAATCTAGTTCGCGCAATTGACGAGGCCGGAGAGCGCTTTAAGTTGACTCTGGAAGGTCGCGAGCTAGTCGAACAACTGAGACCATAGTGTGCGTAGGGGAAACGCGCCCCTTGATCGGCTGCTACGCCATGGTCGACGCGGACGGCCGTAGATGAGTAGGGCAAGCCGCTGGACGCCCGCTCGACCATGGCTTGGCGTCCTTCCGCTTGTGCCAAATGCCGCGGTTGCGATGAGCGCCGCGATGACAATCGCTGGCCGAATTACGGCGATCACCCCAGCCTCTCGCGCGCCACCGCCGCGCCCGCGCCGAGCGCCATCAGCTTGGCTTCGGCGATCTCGCGCCGCATCGGCGCCATGCCGCAATTGGTGGTGGCGATGATGTTGCTCTTCGGCACGAATTGCGACACCGCCTCGATCACCTTCACGACGTCCTCGGCCGTCTCCACCGTGTCGCTGGCGACGTCAATCACGCCGGCCTGCACGATTTTGTTCTTGAGCAGCGCGAGCAGGTCGAGCGGCACCTTGGAATTGCGGCACTCGATCGCGACCTGCTGGATCGGGCTGGCATCGATCGCGGGGAAGATCTGCTCGTATTGCCGCCACTGGCTGCCGAGCGTCTCCTTCCAGTCGGTGTTGGCCTTGATGCCGTAGCCGTAGCAGATGTGCACGGCGGTGGCGCAGCTGAGGCCCTGCGCGGCGCGCTCCAGCGCCTTGATGCCCCAATCGTTGACCTCGTCCATGTAGACGTTGAAGGCGGGCTCGTCGAACTGCACGAGATCGACGCCGTCGGCCTGCAAGGCCTTGGCTTCCTCGTTCAAGAGCTCTGCGAAGGCAAAGGCCATCTTGACCCGATCGCCGTAGTAGCGATCGGCAATGGTGTCGATGATGGTCATCGGGCCAGGCAGGGTGAATTTCACCTGCTTCTTCGTGTGCGTGCGCGCGACGCGCGCCTCGAGATCATGGACGCGGCCCTTCAGCCGGAGCGGCGCGACCACCTGCGGCACCATCGCCTTGTAGCGATCTTTCCGGATTCCCATCTCGACCTTGTGAGCGAAATCGATGCCCTCGATCTTCTCCAGGAAGCCGTGCACGAAGTGCTGCCGCGCCTGCTCGCCTTCGGTGACGATGTCGATGCCGGCGTCCTCCTGGATCTTCAGCCAGATCAGCGTCGCATCGCGCTTGGCGCGGGCGAGCTCGTCGCCTTCGGACTTCCAGGGCGCCCAGAGCATGTTGGGCTCGGCGAGCCATTCCGGCTTCGGCAGGGAGCCGGCGATCGTGGTTGGAAACAGCATGGCGGCCCTCCCGGCAGGTTGAGTTGCGCCCCTTCCTGCCATGTCCTAACGTTGAGGTACAGAACAACGAAAGTCGCTCTCCATTCCAGCAGCGGCGACAGGGAAAGGCCCAAGCAAGGGCCAGAGGAAAGGCCAATGGAAAGGTCATGATCGACCTCTATTACGCGCCGACGCCGAACGGCTGGAAAGTCTCGATCATGCTGGAGGAACTCGGGTTGCCTTATAAGGTGATCCCGGTGAATATCCGCGCCGGCGAGCAGTTCAATCCTGAGTTTCTGGCGATCTCTCCGAACAACCGCATTCCCGCCATCGTCGATCACGATCCCGCTGATGGCGGCGCGCCGTTCTCGGCGTTCGAGACCGGCGCGATCCTGGTTTATCTCGCGGAGAAGACCGGTCGCTTGCTGTCGTCCGATTTGCGCGGCCGCTCCACCACGATCCAGCGGGTGATGTGGCAGATGGCGGGCCTTGGGCCGATGCTCGGCCAGCACGGCCATTTCGCGCTCTATGCGGCCGAGAAGATCCCTTACGCGATCGAACGCTATCGCGACGAGGCGGCGCGGCTCTACGGCGTGCTCGACCGGCAATTGGCCAAGACCGGCGCCTATGTCGCCGGCGACTATTCCATCGCCGACATCGCCTGCTTCCCCTGGACCATGACGCACAAGGCGCAGGGTTTTACGCTCGACGACTTTCCCAATGTCAAACGCTGGTATGCCGAGGTCCGCGCCAGACCGCAGGTGCAGGCGGGGCTCGCGATTGGAAAATTCGTGAAGGAGCCGTTCGACGAGGAATCACGCAAGATCATGTTCGGCCAGCGGGCTAAGGAAGTGTTGGGAAGGAAGTAGGCCTCCGCTCCCTCCTCGTCATTGCGAGCGAAGCGAAGCAATCCAGACTGGTTCCGCGGAAAGACTCTGGATTGCTTCGCTTCGCTCGCAATGACGGGGGAGAGATCGAGAGAAACAAGACACAAGGAACCCCCATGATCGAATTCTTCTTCGACTGCTCCAGCCCCTGGACCTATCTCGCCTTCCACAACATCCAGCCGCTCGCCAAAGAGCTCGGCGCCGCCATCACCTGGCGTCCGATCCTGGTCGGCGGCATCTTCAACACGGTCAATCCGAGCGTCTACGCGCAGCGCGAGAAGCCGGTGCCGCTGAAGGCGCGCTACATGAAGAAGGACCTCGCCGACTGGGCGCGTTCGGCGGGCCTTGCCATCAAGATGCCGCCGACGGTGTTTCCCGTGAACAGCGTCAAGGCGATGCGCGGCTGCCTCTGGCTCGGTCAGGACATGGTGCCGTTCGCGACATCTGTGTTCGAGACCTATTGGGGCGAGGACAAGGACATCTCGCAAGACGCGGTGCTCGCGGAGATCTGCAGGAAAGTCGGCATCGACGAGCAGAAGTTCTTCGCCGGCATTGCCGAGCAGGACATCAAGGACCAGCTCAAGGCCAATACTGAGGAGGTGATGGCGCGCGGCGGCTTCGGCTCGCCGACCATCTTCGTGAACAAGACCGACATGTATTTCGGCAATGACCGCCTGCCGCTGATCCGCGAAGCGCTTCAGCGCAGCAAGGCGAGCGCGGCCTGATGGTGCGCGCCGTCATCTGCCGCGAACTCGGCGCGCCCGAGACTTTGCGGCTGGAAGAATTTCCGTCGCGCGCGCTGAAGCCGGGCGAGGTGCGCGTTGCCATCCGCGCCGCCGGGCTGAACTTTCCCGACGTGCTGATGGCGGCGGGCGAGTATCAGCTCAAGCCCGAGCTGCCGTTCACGCCCGGCATGGAAGCGGCCGGTGACGTGACAGAGGTGGGGGCGGAGGCGAGCGGCGTTGCCGTCGGCGACAAGGTCATCGTCAAGATGCGCCATGGCGCCTTTGCCGATGAAGCCGTGGTGACGCCGTCGCAGCTCACCCCCATGCCGTCCACCTTCGACTATGCCGAGGCTGCGACCTATCTCGCCGGCCACGGCACGGCCTATCATGCGTTGATCGATCGCGGCCGGGTCGCGCCGGGCGAGGTGCTGCTGGTCCACGGCGCCGGCGGCGGCGTCGGCCTTGCCGCCGTGGAGATCGGCAAGATGCTGGGTGCGAACGTGATCGCGACCGCCTCCAGCGACGAGAAGCTTGAGATCGCGAGATCGCGCGGCGCCGATCATCTTATCCGCTACGACCGCGAGCCGTTTCGCGATGCCGTCAAGCGCATCACCGACGGCCGCGGCGCGGACGTCGTGTTCGACCCCGTCGGTGGCCAGGTCTTCGAAGATTCGATGCGTTGCATCGCCTGGGGCGCGCGGCTGCTGGTGATCGGCTTCACCGGCGGCATCGGCTCGGCCAAGACCAATCTGTTGCTGATCAAGGGCGCCAGTGTGCTCGGCGTGCGCGCCGGCGAAGCGGTGCGCAAGAATCCTGCGCTCGGAGAGGTCCGCCTGAAGGCGCTCTTGCAATGGGCGGAGGAGGGCAAGCTGCGCCCCAACGTCTCGCATCGCCTGCCGCTGGAGGATTATGCGAAGGCGATGCGGCTGTTGATCGACCGCAAGGCGATCGGACGGGTCGCGCTGCTGATGCAGTGACGGTCTCGTAGGGTGGGCAAAGGCGCTCTTGCGCCGTGCCCACCATCTTTCCGTCGCAACCTGAATCGTGGGCACGCTTCGCTTTGCCCACCCTACGAGAGCGTCACTTATACTCCCGCTCCGTCCACCACGGGAAATAATCCGGCATGTCCGTCGAGACCCTGTTCTTGAACTGCGCCGGCCGCTTCTCCAGGAACGACACCACGCCTTCCTTGACGTCGTCGGAGCGACCGCGGGCGTAGATGCCGCGGCTGTCGACCTTGTGGGCCTCCATCGGATCGTCGGCGCCCATCATGCGCCACATCATCTGGCGGATCAGCGCGACCGACACCGGCGCGGTCTTGGCGCAAAACTCCTTGGCCAGCGCACGTGCGGTCGGCAGCAGATCGTCCGGCGCGACCACCTTGCTGACGAGGCGGCCGGCAAGGGCTTCCTGGGCCGGGAAGACGCGGCCCGAATAGCACCACTCCAGCGCCTGCGAGATGCCGACGATGCGCGGCAGGAACCAGCTCGAGGCCGCCTCCGGGACGATGCCGCGCTGGGAGAACACGAAGCCGAACCGCGCCGCCTCCGAGGCGATGCGGATGTCCATCGCAAGCTGCATGGTGACGCCGATGCCGACAGCCGGGCCGTTCACCGCGGCGATCACGGGCTTGAGGCACTTGAAGATGCGCAAGGTCACCTGGCCGCCGCCGTCGCGCACCTGCGGGTCGCTATAGTCGACCTTGCCGTCGGCGAAGCGCTTGACCGGCCCGCGCCGCGCGTCGCGGTCGAACGTGTCGGCGCCGGACGACAGATCGGCGCCCGCGCAAAAGCCACGGCCGGCGCCGGTGACGATGATGGCGCGGACATTGTCATCTTTGTCGGCGGCGTCGAACGCGTCGATCAGCTCCCTTTGCATCTGCGCGTTGAAGGCGTTGAGCTTGTCGGGCCGGTTCAGCGTGATGGTGAGGATCTGCTCGGCGACCTCGTATTTGATCGTCTCATACGCCATGGTGGTTTCCTTCCTTTGTTTCTTATTCTCTCTTTAGCACGTCATTCCGGGGCGCGCCTCTTGGCGCGAGCCCGGAATCCATACTCATTATCGTGGTTATGGATTCTCAGGTGCGCAATTGCGCACCTAGCTCGTCGCTTCGCGGCGCCCCGGAATGACGGAAGATCTACTTCGCCGGCGGCTTCGGCCAGGGCCGCTGCGGGCCGCGGAGACCTTCAAACGCCTTGGCCATGCCGAGCACGCCGATGTCGTCGAAGCGGCGGCCGACGATCTGCACGCCGATGGGAAAGCCCTTGGCGTCGAAGCCGCCGTTGAGGGAGATCGCCGGGTTCTCCGACATATTCCACGGCACGGTATAGGCGATGTGCTCGAACGGCTTCATGGGATCGTTGGTCGGCGAAGCCCATTCCGCCGGAAAGTTCACGTTCGGCGCGGTCGGCGAGATCACATAGTCGAGCTCGCAAAACAGCTTCGAGGCCGCGGCCCGGATCGCCATGGTCTGGTTGAAGCCGCGGATGACATCGACGCCCGAGAGCTTCGCGCCGGACTCGCCCCATCTGAAGATATAGGGCAGCACCTTGGCCTGCTCGGTCGCCGTTAGCCTGGTCAGATCGTCCCACATCCGCGCGCGCCAGAAATTGTCGAGGCCGTCGAGCATCTCGCGCGTGAGGATGCCGTCGACCTCGGTGACGACGCTGCCAGCGGACTCGAACGCCTTCGCGGCCTTCACCGCGACCTCGCGCACGGGCTTCTCCAGCGCCAGGCCGCACCCAGGATCTAGCATCAAGCCGATGCGCAGCTTGCGGGGCGACTTCTCCAGTCCCTTCCAGTTCAGCGGCTCGGCCGGCAGGCTCATGCCGTCGCGCCGGTCGGGCTTGGCGATCGCGCTCATCATCAGTGCGCAATCATCGACCGTGCGGGTCATGGGGCCTGCGACGCGGCCGACATAGGTGGGATCGATCGGCACGCGGCCGAAGCTGGGCTTCAGGCCGACGAGGCCGCACCAGCCGGCGGGCAGACGGACCGAGCCGCCGATATCGGTGCCGAGATGCAAGGGGCCATAGCCGGCCGCAGCAGCGGCGCCTGCGCCGGCGCTGGAGCCGCCGGGATTCTTGCTGAGGTCCCACGGATTGCGCGCGAGCGCATGGAACGAGGAGAGCCCGGAGGACAGCATGCCGTAATCGGGCATGGTGGTCTTGGTGAAGATGATGCTGCCTGCCTCGCGCAGCCGCGCGGCGGGCGGCGCATCCTTCTCCGCCGGCACGAGTTTCACGCTGGCCGCGCCCAGCGGCACCGGCACGCCCTTGGTCGCGATGTTGTCCTTCACCGTGACAGGCACGCCGTCGAGCGCGCCGGACGGCTCGCCGCCGCTCCAGCGCGCGGTCGAGGCCTTGGCGGCCTCGCGCGCGCCGTCGGGGTCGAACGCATAGAGCGCCTTCAGATGCGGTTCCCACGCCGCGACATGCGCGAGCACGTCCTCCAGCACCTCGCTCGGCGAGAACTGCTTGGCGCGATAGCCCGCGATCAGGTCGACCGCGGACAGATCGTGCAGCGAGGTGACCGCTTCCTCGACGCTCTTTTTATGCATTGCCACCCACCGGCATGCGCGTCTCGACGATGCGGGCGAACATGCTGGCGCCAATCGGCAGGATCTTGTCGTCGAGCACGAAGCCGGGGTTGTGCACGGGCACCGAGCCGTCATGGCCGACCCAGAAGTAAGCGCCGGGGATGGTCTCCAACATGTCGGCGAAATCCTCGCTGCCCATCTTCGGTTGGGTGCGGGTGATCACGTTGGCGGGGTCGACGATCGTGCGCGCGACCTCCTCGACCACCTTGGACTGCTCGACCTGGTTGACCAGCACGTTGAAGGTGTCGCGGATGTCGACGTCGATCGCGCAATTATAGGCGCTCGCGATGCCGGCGCAGATGGTGCGGATGCGCTCGCTGACCAGGGTGCGCACTTCCTTCGAGAAGGTGCGGATGGTGCCGCACAGATGCGCGTCGCCGGGAATGACGTTGTAGGCGGAGCCGGCATGGATCTGGGTGATCGACACCACCGCAGCCTGCAGCGGGTCGACGTTGCGGCTGACGATGGTCTGGATCGCCTGCGCCAGCGTGGTCGCGATGATCACAGCGTCCTTGGAGCGCTCGGGCATCGCGCCATGCGCGCCGTAGCCGGTGATGCGCAGGTCGAAGAAGTCGGCGCTGGCCATCGCCGGGCCGGGCAGGATCGCGATCTCGCCGTGGTTGAGGTCGGGCGCGTTGTGCAGGCCATAGAGCTCGTCGCACGGGAACTTCTCGAACAGGCCGTCCTTGATCATGGCGCGGGCGCCGCCGAGGCCTTCCTCGGCCGGCTGGAAGATCAGGTGCACGGTGCCGTCGAAATTCCGGGTCTCGGCGAGGTAGCGCGCGGTGCCGAGCAGCATGGTGGTGTGGCCGTCATGGCCGCAACCGTGGAAGCGGCCGGGGATCTTCGAGCTCCATTTCAGATTGGTGTTCTCTTCCATCGGCAGCGCGTCCATGTCGGCGCGCAGCCCAATGCGCTTGCTGCCGGAGCCCTTGCCCTTGATGACTCCGATCACGCCGGTGCCGCCGAGGCCGCGATGCACCTCGATGCCCCAGCTCTTCAGCTTGTCGGCAACGATGCCGGAGGTGCGCACTTCCTCGAAGCCGATCTCGGGATGGGCGTGAAGGTCGCGCCTGATGGCAGTGAGTTCGTCGGCGTAGCCGTCGATGCGATCGATCGTGGGCATGTGTCCTGTCCGGTTAGCGTGAAGGTGGATTGAAAACGGGGCCGTTCGGCTTGATGCGGATGCCGGGTCGCAGGCGCGTCCAGGGCAGCGAAGCAGTGTCGGCCGGCATCGCGCCGGGCGCGGCACAGATCATCAGCTTCTCGGCGATCGGCTCGAAGTCGGCGCGGAAATGCACCGAACTCTTGTTGACCAAAATCTTCTGTTCGGTCGGCTCGATGCCGACATAGCGGTACATCGCCTGGTCGGCGAGCTGCGCCTTGTGCGAGGAGACGACGACGCGGACATCGCCGATGCGCAAGGCTGCGGACGGGCCCATCTCCATCTCGCGGCCGCCGTAATACGGTCCGGGCGCGATGAAGCGGCCGTCGGAAAGCTGCTCGACCACGAAAGTCTCGCGATAGGGCGCGTCGCCGGGAATGCCGGACTTGCCGCCGAGCGACAGCGTCACGGTGGCGCCGACGCCGGCCGCATGCGCGGCCTTGGCCGATTCCGGATCGTAGATCGCGCCGGTTGCCGCACTCGCTCTGTTGCGCACCAGCGCGCGCAGCATGCCCGTCGTGTCGGAATCGCCGCCGGCGCCGGGATTGTCCTGGGTGTCGGCGATGATGATCGGCTTGCTGGCGCTCTTGGCAAGTTCCATGGCGTGGCGCACGCCGTCGTCGGGCAACCAGATCGTGCCGTCGAAATCGTCCTCATGGCTTTCGATCAGCTTCAGAAGCGCGTCCGCCGCGCGATCGGCGTCTGCTTGCGTCTTGCCATAGGCGAACACGCTCGGGCCGCAGTCGCGGAAATCGGCGGCGGGGAAGCCGGGCGCGACAGAGAGGGTCGGGACGGCATCGCTCTCCAGGGCGGCGAGCTTTTCATAGATGCCCTTGGTGGGCTGGTCGTTGGTGCATTGCCAGCTGATCGGGATCAGGAACGGCAATTGCCGGAACGCCTTTGCGAAGCGCTGCTTCGTCTGCAGCAGCAGCGCGAGGTGCCGCGCGCAGGCGCGGCCGGTCTCGGCCATGTCGACATGGGGATAGGTGCGGTAGGCGATCAGCGCGTCCGCGTGCTCCATCATCTCGGGCGTGACGTTGGCATGGAGATCGAGGCTGGTGACCAGCGGAACATCCTTGCCGATGACGCGGCGCACACGCGCGAGAATCTCGCCTTCGCCGTCGTCGAGATGCTCGGTCACCATGGCGCCGTGCAGGTCGAGATAGACGGCGTCAATCGGCCCGGCGGCGGCGATGCCGTCGACCATGACCTTCACGATGCGTTCGAATGCGTCCTTGGTGACGTGAGCGGAGGGGCTCGCACCGCAGGCGATCGTCGGAACAAGTTCCCAACCGTTCGCTTCAGCGCTGTCGACGAAGCCGGCGAGCCCGACATTGATGCGCCGCATCACCTTCAGCACGTCCTGGCCTTGCGTCATCGCCGGCCAGCCGCCGCCATGCTGGAAGTCGGCGAAGGTCGCCTTGGTCGGAGCGAAGGTGTTGGTCTCGTGCAGGAAGCCGCCGACGGCGATGCGTGTCATTCAGTTCAGGTCCAGCGTTTTGAAAGTGCGCGACGTTAGCCTTGGCCCTGCGGAGAGAGCAAGGTGAGAGGCCATCGCGCCGTGCATGGCCTCAAGCTGTTTTGGGAATGCTGCTCCGCCGTCATTCCGGGGCGCGCGTAGCGCGAACCCGGAATCCATCGTGCAACAGAGTCCGCGGCCTGATGGATTCCGGGCTCATCGCTTCGCGATGCCCCGGAATGACAGCGGGATTACGCGCTCGCCCCCACGGCCTCCGCCACCGGCCGGAAGTTCGCAAAATCCCAATTACGCCCCGGCGCTGCATCCAGCAGGGCCTTGGTGTAGGCCTCCTTCGGATGCGTGAGCACTTCGGCGGCCGGTCCTTGTTCGACGACGCGGCCGTGCTGCATCACCACGACCTCGTCGCAGATCTGGGCTGCGACGCGTAAGTCATGAGTGATGAACAGGATGGCGATGCCGAGCCGCTTCTGGATCTCGTCGAGCAGTTCCAGCACCTGCGCCTGCACGGAGACGTCGAGCGCGGAAACCGCTTCGTCCGCGACCAGCACGTCGGGATCGAGCGCGAGCGCCCGGGCGATGGCGATGCGCTGACGCTGGCCGCCGGAGAATTGGTGCGGATAGCGCGACACGGCGTCGGGCGGCAGGCCGACCAGCTCGAGCAGCTCGCGCGCGCGCTTCATCGCGTCGGCATGCGAAGTGCCGTAATTGATCGGGCCTTCCGCGATGCTCTCGCCGACGGTGACGCGTGGGTTGAGCGAGCGGTAGGGATCCTGGAACACGATCTGGATCTTCTGCCGGTGCGGCTGCAGCAGGCGGCGCGAAATGTCGGCGATCTCGCGGCCGGCGAGGCGCACGCCGCCGGAGGTCGGGTCGATCAGGCGCACGATGCAGCGCGCCACCGTCGACTTGCCCGAGCCGCTTTCGCCGACGATGCCGAGCGTGCGGCCCTTGCGCAGGGTGAGCGTGACCTTGTCGGCCGCGACGACCTCGCGGCCTTTGCCGAAGAAGGCGCGCTCCTTGTAAACCTTGCTGAGCTCGTTGGCCTCGAGCACCACGGGCTCGCGGGTTTCCTCGCGCGGCGCCCGCGGCACCAGGCTCGGCACCGAGGCGAGCAGGTTGCGCGTGTATTCCATGGTCGGGTTGCGCAGCACGGTCTCGAGCGCGCCGGTCTCGACCAGGCGGCCCTGCCGCATCACCGCGACGCGGTCGGCGATCTCGGCGACCACGCCCATGTCGTGGGTGATGAACAGCACGGCGGTGCCGTGATCGCGCTGGAGGTCGCGGATCAGGGTCAGGATCTGCTTCTGCGTGGTGACGTCGAGCGCGGTGGTCGGCTCGTCGGCAATGAGCAGCTTCGGCTCCAGCACCAGCGCCATCGCGATCATGATGCGCTGGCGCTGGCCGCCGGAGAGGCGGTGAGGGTAGGAGGCGAAGATGCGCTCGACCTGGGGCAGGCGGACCTGCTCCATCATGTCGAGGATGCGCTTCTTGCGCGCCCTGGCATCGAGCTTGGTGTGCGCGCGCAGCACCTCGTCGATCTGGCGGCCGACTGGCACCACCGGATTGAGCGCGGTCATCGGCTCCTGGAAGATCATCGCCATCTTGGTCGCGCGCAGCTGGCGCAGGCGGCGGTCGGTGGCGGTGAGCAGCTCCTCGCCGACCAGCTTCACGCTGCCGGCGGTCGGCACCAGCGTGCCCTTCGGCAACAGGCCCATCGTGGTGAGCGAGGTCACCGACTTGCCCGAGCCGCTTTCGCCGACGAGGCACAGCGTCTCGCGCTCGCGCACCTGGATCGAAATACCGTCGATGATGTTAGCGCCTTTCGGCTTCTTGCCGATGGACACGACGAGGTTGTTGATATCGAGGATGGTGTTGGTCACGTCAATTCTCTCCGCCGTCATTCCGGGGCGCGCGTAGCGCGAACCCGGAATCCATTGAGCCGCGATGCAAGTGGTGAGATGGATTCCGGGCTCGCGACTTCGTCGCGCCCCGGAATGACGAAACGAAGGATCCTCACTTCCCCTCCCGCTGCTTCATGCGCGGATCGAGGGCGTCGCGGGCGGCGTCGCCGATCAGGTTGATGCTGAGGATGGCGATGGAGAGCAACAGGCCCGGCCAGAAGATCAGCGACGGCTTGATCTGGAAGTACTGGCGGCCCTCGGCCATGATGTTGCCCCAGGTCGGCGTCTCCGGCGAAATGCCGGCGCCGAGGAAGGAGAGGATGGCCTCGGTCAGGATGGCGCTGGCGCAGATATAGGTGCCCTGGACGATCAGCGGCGCGATCGTGTTGGGCATCAAATGGCGCCACATGATCTTCGGCAGGCTCGAGCCGACCGAGATCGCGGCCTCGACGTAAGGCTCCTCGCGCGCCGACAGCACGACGGAGCGGACCAAGCGGGCCACGCGCGGAATCTCGGGGATCGTGATCGCGATCAGCACGGTCCAGAGGCTGGCGCCGGAGAGCGACACCACGGCGATCGCGAGCAGGATGCTCGGCATCGCCATCAGGCCGTCCATGACGCGCATCATCACGGAATCGACCAGCTTGAAGAAGCCGGAGACGAGGCCGATCGCAAGGCCGATGGCGATCGACAGGATCGCCGCGCCGATGCCGATCAGGAGCGAGACGCGGCCGCCATAGATCACGCGCGACAACAGGTCGCGGCCGTAGGCGTCGGTGCCGAGCAGGAATTGCGCGGAGGACGGCTTGAGCCGCTGCGACGGGGCGAGCTGGATCGGATCGTGCGGCGCGATCAGCGGCGCCAGGATCGAGATCAGCACGATCAAGGCGAGCAGGACCGTCGCCGCGGCGATGATCGGCGTCGAGGTGAGGAATCCGAAGCGCGGCCGCAGCGGCGACGTGATCGGAATGGAGGACTGGGGAAAGGTATCGACCGACATTTTGTTCTTGTCCTTGCCTCAGTACCGGATCCGGGGATCGAGCAGGGTGTAGGCGACGTCGATGAGAAGATTGACCACGACGTAGATCAGCGAGGTCAGCAGGATCATCGCCTGGATCACCGGATAATCGCGCGCCAGCACCGCATCCACGGTCAGGCGGCCGATGCCGGGGATGTTGAACACGCTCTCGGTCACGACGACGCCGGAGATCAAGAGCGCAAAGCCGGTGCCGATCACGGTGATCACGGGCACGGCGGCGTTGCGCAGCGCATGGCGCATCATCACCGCGACCTCGTTGATGCCCTTCGCGCGCGCCGTTCGCACGTAGTCCTCGCCGAGCACGTCGAGCATCGCCGCACGCGTCATGCGCGCGATCAGTGCGATGTAGATGAAGGACAGCGCGCAGGTCGGCAGGATCATGCGCTCGAAGAACGGACCGAAGCCGTTGAAGATGCTACGGAAGCCCTGCACCGGCACCAAGCGCAGCTCGATCGCGAAGACCTGGATGAGGACATAGCCGACCACGAACACCGGCACCGAGAAGCCGAGCACGGACAGACCCATCACGAAACGGTCGATCCAGGTGCCGTGCTTCCACGCCGCGATCACCCCCAAGGGAACTGCGACGATGACGGCGAGGATGATGGTGCACAGCGCGATCGAGATCGACGGCTCGACGCGCTGGCCGATCATCTTCATGACAGGCAGGTTGGAGATCAGCGAGGTTCCGAGATCGCCATGCAGCAGCTTGTTCACCCAGGTGATGAACTGCACGATCAACGGCTCATTGAGACCGAGCGATTCGCGGATGCGCTCGAGCCGTTCCGGCGTCGCGTTGTCGCCGGCGAGGATCGCGGCGGGATCGCCGGGGGTGAGGCGGAGCAGGAGGAACACGAACAGCGCGACCACGCCCATCACGGGCACGGCGGCGAGAATTCGGCGAAGGAGATATCCGAGCAAGGTGGATCCGTCAGTTTAGAGTCAAATCGGTGGCAGCGGCGAGAGGTCAGTTCTGCCACCAGCCTAACATTTCAGCAATTCCCGTGCCATGAGGGCCACAGTTTTTGCGGTGCAGCCAGTCCTGATGGGGCGGTCAAAGCGGAGCGTGCCCACCTCCTTTCACTCAGGAAGGTGGGCCCGGCGCTTTGCGCCTTTGCCCACCCTGCGGAATAGCTTCGCGATCACTCCAGCGTCGCCAGCAGCCCCGCCATCAGCCGACCACGCTCAACGAGACTTTCGACTTCGATATACTCCTCCAGCGTGTGGCCATTGCCGCCGCGCACGCCGAGGCCGTCGAGCGTCGGGATTCCCATCGCGCCGGTGAAGTTGCCGTCGGAGCCGCCGCCGGAGCTTGCATGCGGCAGTTCCATGCCAAGGGATTTGGCGATGCCGCGCGCCTTCTCATACAGCGCCATGGTGCCGGCATCCGGCTCCCAGACCGGCCGCGTCACGCCACGCGTGACCTTGAAGGTGACATCGTTGCTGGTGCCCGACAGCGCCAGCATCCGCTCGACACCGCGATCGAGATCGGCCTGGCGCTTGGCCATCGACAGCGCTTCGCCCGTCGCGGTGGTGGCAACGCAATTGACCCACTGCCCGCCGTGCACGACGCCGACCGAGAAGGTGCAATCCTCCGTCGTCATCGCGTCGATGCTGAGAATCTGCCGCGCCATCTCGCGGATCGCCGAGCGTCCCGCCGACAGCGTGGCGCCGGCGTGGCTCGGCCGGCCCGTCGCCTCGAGGTTGAAGCGTGCGATGGCGTAACGTCCGGTGGTGACGCCGTTGTCGGCGCGACCGGGCTCCGGCACCAGCACGTATTTGTTGCGCGCGGCCTCAGCCTCGATGATGTCGCGCGTCGAGGGCGTGCCGACTTCCTCGTCCGGCGTGAACAGCACCGTGATCGGCAGCGGCGTGGTGAAGGATGCGCGCGCCAGCTGCCGGATCGCTTCCAGCGAGAGATAATTGCCGCCCTTCATGTCGTAGATGCCGGGGCCGTAGCATCTGTTGCCCTCGCGCCGCCATGTCAGCTTCTCGATGGTGCCGACCGGGTGGACGGTGTCCATGTGGCCGGCGATCAGGATGCCCGGCTCGCCCTGCTTCGGGTGGGGAAAGCGCGCGCGGATGACGCCGGCAAAACCCTGGCGGCCGGCGATGCGCTCGATCGTCGCACCCATGATCGCCATATCCCGCGCCGCGATATCGAGCATGCGGTCCACGGCGCCTGCGTTCCAGGTCGGACTTTCGCATTCGACCCAGCCGCGCAAGCCCTCGAGCATGGCCTCGGAATCAAAGGGGAGATTGGCAGGATTCATCTCAATGTCTCTCGAGCTGGAAAGATGGAACGCGCATTGCATCGGCGCGGTCAGGACAAGTGGAGGTGTTGTAGAGCCAAATCGATCCCGGTGGAGCCCGTGCATGCGCCGCAAGGGCTTGCAACGAAACCGGATTGACGCGCTCGGCACTGTCTGCAAGTCTCGAAAAGATAAAGGCATTGCATATGGTTAGTTCGCCCAAAGAACGAACCGGATGCTCAACCAATAATCCGCCTTTGAACAGTTTCACGTCAGGAGAACTTTCTATGTTCCACTTCATGCGCCGGGGGCCTCGTGCGTTCGCCTCCACACTTGCGCTGTCGGTCGTCGCGCTTTCGACCGCGCTGGCCTCGCCAGTGCTTGCGGCCGGCAAGACCCTCACCGCAGTGATGCACTCGGATTTGCGCATCATCGACCCGATCTTCACCACGGCCTACATCACGCGTGACCATGGCTACATGGTTTACGACACGCTGGTGGCCACCGATTCCAACTTCAAGGTCCAGCCGCAGATGGCGGACTGGAAGATCTCCGACGACAAGCTCACCTACACCTTCACGCTGCGCGACGGTCTGAAGTGGCATGACGGTGCGCCGGTTACGGCGGAAGATTGCGTCGCTTCGCTGAAGCGCTGGGCCGCGGTCGACGGCATGGGCCAGAAGCTCTTGGACTTCACCGCCAGCATCGAGGCGACCGACGCCAAGACCATCACGCTGAAGCTGAAGGAGCCCTACGGCCTCGTCCTCGATTCCATCGGCAAGCCGTCCTCGCGCGTCGCCTTCATGATGCCGAAGCGCCTTGCCGAGACGCCGGCGGATAAGCAGATTCCCGAGCAGATCGGCTCGGGCCCCTTCAAGTTCGTGCAGGGAGAATTCCAGCCCGGTGTGAAGGCGGTCTACGTCAAGAACACCGATTACGTGCCGCGCAAGGAGCCGGCGAGCTGGACCTCCGGCGGCAAGGTGGTGAAGGTCGATCGCGTCGAGTGGCTCACCATGCCGGACTCGCAGACCGCGGTGAATGCGCTGCAGTCGGGCGACATCGACTTCATGGAGAACCTGCCGTTCGACATGCTGCCGGTGCTGGAAGCGAACAAGGAGCTCACGATCCAGGTCCTGAACAAGTTCGGCTTTCAGACTCTCGGCCGGATGAACTTCCTTCATCCGCCGTTCGACAACGTGAAGGTGCGGCGTGCAGCGTTGCTGGCGATCAATCAGAAGGACGTGCTCGACGCGCTGGTCGGCAATGCCAAATATCAGAAGATCTGCGGCGCCTTCTTCATTTGCGACACGCCGCTCGCGACCGATGCAGGCTCCGAGACCCTGGTAAAGGGGAACGGCATGGCGGAAGCCAAGAAGGCGCTCGCCGAGTCCGGCTATGACGGCACGCCGATCGTGATCATGGCCCCCGGCGACGTCACGACGCTGAAGGCGCAGCCGATCGTCGCGGCCCAGCTGCTGCGCGAAGCCGGCTTCAAGGTCGACCTGCAGGCAACCGACTGGCAGACGGTGGTGAGCCGCCGTGCGAGCCAGAAGCCGCCGAAGGAAGGCGGCTGGAACATGTTCTTCACCAACTGGGTCGCGGCCGACGTGTCCAACCCGATCGCCAATCTCTCGATCGGCGGGCAGGGCAAGAAAGGCTGGTTCGGCTGGGCGGAGGACGCCAAGATCGAGCAGCTCAAGGACGCTTTCGTCCGCGCGTCCTCGATCGACGAGCAGAAGAAGATCGCCGCCGACATCCAGAAGCAAGCCTATGAGCAGGTGATCTACATTCCGCTCGGGCAGTATCTCATCCCGAGCGGCTGGCGCAAATCGCTGGCCGGCGTGCTCGACGGTCCCGCGACGCCGGTGTTCTGGAACGTCGACAAGTCGGAGTAAGGCGGGGACCTCCTTCGTGACCTCGGACAAAAAGGCGGCGCCGCTGATCAGCGGCGCCGCTCGTCTTTTCGGGCCGATGCTCTGGTCGACATGGGCAGAGAAGTCATCGCGATCGGCAAAGCTCAGGTAGCCGCCACACGCTCTGTCATTGCGAGCGAAGCGAAGCAATCCAGAATCTTTCCGCAGAGGCAGTCTGGATTGCTTCGTCGCTTCGCTCCTCGCAATGACGGGTGAGAGAGCGGGATCTCTACGAAGGCGCGTGCTTTTAACCCTTCCAATCTGCAATTCTTGCTATTTGCTTCAATCCTGAAATAGATGCGTCGTCCGCGCGCATCTTTTTTCCGTCTTCAAATCTGATTCTCGTGCCGATCGATTTTGCACTTCAGGCGATGGCCGAACGGTCAGATCGCGCACCGGCGCGTTGGCGGCGGCCGTTCCTGCGCTGGCTCGACGGTGTCGAGGCCGGCTGGGCCGTGCCGCTTCTCATCGCCTGCTTCGTTGTGATCTGGACGCTCTATCTGGCGATCGCCTATGCCGGCGGCGGTCTGCACCCCGATACGCTCGAGGCCTGGACCTTGGGCCGGCATTTCGCCTGGGGCTATCACAAGCACCCGCCCTTGAGCGGCTGGATTGCCGCCGCCTGGACCTCCGTCTTCCCACTCAGCGACTGGTCGTTGCAGTTGATGGCGATGGCCAATGCCGGGCTTGCATTGGTCTTCGTCGACCGCATCGCGCGGCAATTCGTGACCGGGCACAGGCGCGTCCTGGTGCTGCTGCTCCTGATGCTGACGCCGGTCTATCAATTTCACGCCCAGCGCTTCAATGCCAATTCGGTGCTGCTGGCAATCTGGCCGCTTGCGACCTGGTGCTTCCTGCGCGCATTCGAGACGCGCGCCTGGTCCTGGGCAATCGCGGCGGGATGCACCACCGCGCTGGCGATGGTCGGCAAATATTACTCGATCTTCCTCGTCGCGAGCTTCGCCTTGGCCGCGCTGGCGCACCCGGCGCGGCGCGCTTATTTCAGCTCGGCTTCGCCATGGATATCGGTGGTCGTGGGGCTCGCGGCGCTGTCGCCCCACATCCATTGGCTCGCGACCACGGGCGCCTCGACCTTCACCTACGCGCTGGCGCATGCCAACGGCAACCTCGCAACCTCACTCCACGAGGTGAGAAACTTTCTGCTCGGGCTGGCCGCGGCGATGAGCATATCGGCCGTGATCTGGCTGCTCATCGCAGGACCGCGCCTGAGGCGGTTTCCGGCCGACTTCGCGGCCATGAGCCCGGGCCTGCGGCTTCTGTTCTACGTCGCGATCGGCACGATCGTGCTTCCGCTGCTGACGTCGCTTGTGATGGGCACCGATTTGCCGTCACTCTGGGCGTTGCAGGGCCTGTTCCTGTTCGCCATTCTCGTGGTCTGCGGCACGAGCTATCCGATCGAGCGCTTCCACACGGTCAACGTCACGATGATCGTTGCCGGCGCTGCGCTCGCCGCCGTCCTGGTCGCGGCGCCGATCCATGCCGTCCATCGCAACGATCACGGCTATGAAGAGGGCCGGAATTTTTACGTGCAGGCGGCCAACGAATTAACGCGCCAGTGGCGCGAGGTGACCGGCGAGCCGCTGAGCGCCGTCAGCGGCGACGATGCACTCGCCTTCGCGACGGCGTTCTACAGCCCGGACCATCCCTATTACGCGCGGCCGTTCGCGCATCAATACACCTGGGGCCTGCCGCGCAGGACGACGCTGGACCGCGGCTGGGCCGCACTCTGTTTCCAGGGGCAGGAGCACTGCAATCGCTGGCTGGAATGGGTGTCCGCCCGTGGCGGACGTTTCGTCAGGCGCGAGTTCACCGTGCAGGCCTCGCTATGGGGCCGGCTTGGCGTGTCTCGCGAGGTGATCGTGCTGATGGCGCTGCCGCAAGCAAGCCCGGCACCGAGCGCTGCGGATGATTTCAGCGCCAGCCGGCGAGGAACCCACTAGAGGTCGTTCTGAAATGCGATGAAATGAAATCAATTCGCTGCAGCGACCGAGGTGCGCTCCCTCTCCCGCTTGCGGGAGAGGGTTGGGGAGAGGGTGCTTCCACGACGGGACAATCTCCAAGAGGAGAAAGCCCTCGCCCGGCGCGGCCATCGATTTGACCTAGCAATGGCTGTCGCGCACCTGCTCGAGCCCCTCGCTCGCAAGAGGCGCGGTGAACGTGACCTGCTCGGCCCGCGGTTCAGACGGCTCCACATTTTGAAGCTTTGCCTCGGCGTGGTCTTCGCGATGTTCCAGTTCCATTACAGCATCCTCTAGAATTGCTGCAGGACAACATCGAGGCCGCCTCCTGGTTCCTCAGACGGGACGATGCTGCGGCCTGAACAGCCGTCCCTTCTCGACCACCAGCACGATCGCGACCGCGGCGAGGGTGGACAGGAAGAAGCCGATCGAGAAGGGCAGCAGCGTGCCGTCGAAGCTCTGCCCGATCGCCATGCCGACCACGATTCCGATCAGCGTGGTGATCGAGCCGTAGAGCGAGGAGGCGGTGCCGGCGATGTGGCCCTGTGGCTCCATCGCGAGCGCGGTGAAGTTGGCGACCATCATGCCGAACGAGAACATCATCAGGGCGGAGAGCACCATGAACAGGGCGAGTGGCAGCACGCCGAGGCATTCCGTCAGCAGCATCACGCCGGCCACGAATGTGTAGAGCATCAGCGCGCCGTGCGAGATGACGCGCATGCCGAGCCGGCCGACCAGCCTCGCGTTGAGGAAGCCGGCGATGGCGGTGCCGGCGGCGATCGCGGCGAAAGCGAGCGGGAAATATCGGCCGAGATGATAGATGCCGGTGAAGACCTGCTGGGCGCAAAAGACATAGGCGAACAGCGCGCCGATGACGCTGCCGGCCGCCGTGGCATAGCCGATGGTCTGGCGATGGGTCACGGTCTGCCGGAACGCCGAGAGCACGTCCGCGGGCGCCAGCGATCGGCGCTCGGACTGGGGGAGGGTTTCGGGCAGCCGCAGCACGCACCATGCGAGTGCGAGCAAGCCGTAGAGCATCAGCACCACGAAGATGCCGCGCCACGCCGTCACCAGCAGCACCGCCTGTCCGAACGAGGGGGCGACCACGGGCACCGCGATGAACACCATCATGGCGAGCGACATCACGCTCGCCATGCGGCGGCCGACATAGCAGTCGCGTACGATCGAGGTCGCGATCACGCGCGTCGCCGAGGTGCCGAGCCCCTGGAGCGCACGCGCCAGCAACAGCGTCTCGAACGAGGGCGCGGCGACCGCCAGCACGCTCGCCACCGCATAGACCGCCATGCCGCCGAGCAGCACCGGCCGGCGTCCGAAACGGTCCGACAGCGGGCCCATGACGAACTGGCCGGCGCCAAAGCCGATCAGGAAGGTCGACAGCACGAGTTGCAGATGGTTCTCGACGGGAATCTTGAAGGCGGCGCCGATGTTCGGCAGCGCTGGCAACATCATGTCCATGGCGAGCGGATTCAGCGCCATGATGGACGCGATCACGATGACGAATTCCGGAAAACCCATCGGGCGGTGTCCCGCGGACACCCAATCGTCGGCATTGACGTCAGACAAGAAGCTTACCCCTGCAATCGAAGGACTTATCTAGCCCTGATGCTGCGTTGCACAACCCATGTTTCGGGATGGCTGGCAGGCGGAGCAGGGGCGGTCAAGACCTGGCGAGGCCCCCGCTGCCGGCCATGGTCATGCTCGACCGATCGCGGCGCGCATGGAAGCGCTTTCCGAAACCGCGTCAACGAGGGTAGGGCCCGGCAACCAGGGATTAACCATAAGATCGCGCATGGCCCGCCGGGGAGATGAATCGGCAACCCGTCCTGTCCATTGTGGCCGGACCGGCTGCCGCAACGGCGCCGGGAGAAGCCAGGCCAAGCAGGGTATCGCCCGTGTCCGACATGTCCGGTGCAGCACGATGGTTGGCGCCTGCGGCGAGTGCCGGCAGGCGCAACGTCTGGCTTGCCTGCCTGATCGCGCTGACGGCGCTGCTGGCGCTCGGCAATCTCGCCAACGATGCCTCGCTCGACCTGCCATATGGCTGGGACGTCCGGGTCAATTGCGCAGCCGTCGATGCGCATGCCGAAGGGCTCGATCCCTACTTCGTCAAGAACCTGAAGGGCACCAATTATTCTTACCCCTATCTGCCGGTGACGCTGGACGTTTTCCGTCCCCTCTGCGCGGGCGGTGTTCTGGTCGATCATTACAGAAGCATCTATCTCGTCCTCGCCGTGCTCTGCGGGTTGCTTCTGCCCGGCCTCGGCCGGACGCGTCCCGGCGCGCGCGATGCTGGCCTGAAGGTGCTCTGCGCGCTCGGCGCGTTCGTCGGTTTCGAATTTGTGCTGGCGTCGGGGAATTTTGCGCTGCTGAGCGGTGTGCTGACCGCGATCGCGCTGAAGCTCCTGCTGCGTCCGCTCGCGTCCGGACGAGATCTGAGCTTTTCCTTGCGCCTCGGCGGCGCTGCGCTGCTCGGCCTCGTGACCTCGTTCAAGCTGGTGTTCTTCCCGGTGCTGGCGGCGCTCTATTTCCTGCCGCTGCCGCGCGGCCGCAAGCTGGCCTTGATCGCGGTGGGCGCGTTCGCCTTCGCGTTGCCGGTCGCGGTGTCGCGGCTGCTGTATCCCGATCTGTTCGCGAGCTGGCTGCTCGCGATCGCAGGACAGATTCCCGGCCAGCATGCCGTCGGTCTCGTCGAGACCAATCCGTCGCTCTTGCTGCTGGCGCGCGACCTCATGGCCCAGGCCGGCTTCGGCGACAGCAAGCCGGCGATGTTGGCGGCCTATGCGCTCGCGGCACTCGCGCTGGTGCTCGTGCCGTTCGCGCAGTCCGTCCTGCGCGCGGCCGCGAGCGGATCGGCGCGGGGATGGACATCGCTCCCGACCGAGCTCGATCGCTGGCTGATGGATCACCCCCGCACGGCCATGCGCATTACGGTGCTCGCCATGTTCGCGCTCTATCTCTGCTCGCCGCGTCTGAAGGAATATGCCTTCTTCGAGCTCGCGCTCTATGCCGCGATCCTCATCGTCGATCTTCCGCCCCTGGCGCTCGCCGCCATCCTCGGCGTCGGCCTCGCCTTGCCGGCACTGGTCTCGCTTCTGGGAGCGCCGATCGAGGGCACCTTCATCCTCCTCGCCTCCGCGCTGATCTGCTTCTGGATCCTGCTGCTCGATTTCCGCGCGGAGCCGAAGCGCCTCGAGCAGGGATGATTCAATCGAGTGGTGCGGGCAGCCGGGGTCGAACCGGCACAGCGCTTGCGCACCGAGGGATTTTAAGTCCCTTGCGTCTACCAATTCCGCCATGCCCGCTTGATCCAACGAGATCAAACACTTAAGTCCGTTCCGGCGGTCTGGAATTGGCGCGTTCGTCGCCGAAAGGACGGTTCTTCCTTAAGCGAGCCGGGCGCACAAGGCAAAGCCTCAATCCGGACATCTGTTGCTGCTTTAGGCATTCTCAATCCACGGGGGCTATTCATCCGGCATGGCTGCTTCGTTTTCCTCTTCGCTGCGCGGCGATGGCGCGCTGTTCGCGCTGCTTGCGGCTGGCCTCGCGCTGTCCGGCTGCGCCAGCGTGAGCGAAACGATCGCGCCGGCCTTCGCCGATCCCGCCAAATACGAATTGTACGATTGCAAGCAGCTGGAGACCGAGCGCAAGGGGCTCGCCAAGCGCACTGACGATCTGCGGGCGCTGATGCAGAAGGCCGAGACCGGGACCGGTGGCGCGGTCGTGTCCGAGCTCGCTTATCGCAACGATTATGTCGCCGTGCGCGGGCAGGCCCAAATGGCCGAGGACGCCTGGCGCCGCAACAGATGCCGGGAGTCGCCGCCTGAGGAGCCGCCGCCTCCGGCATCGCCGGCGGCCGCCGCCAAGCCCGCATCAAAATCCGGCAAGGCCGCCCGCTGAGGCGTCCTGCCGCGCGCGGTTCGCATCAGGGTCGCCAGCCGTAGATCCAGTCCTGCCGCGCCAGCATGCGCTCCGGGCCGAGCGCGCGGATCGCGAGATCGCGTGCGAGCGCCAGTGGTCCACTGAGATGATAGATGCGGCCCTGCTGCCGCGCGGTCCGCTGCACCCGCCGCACCCGCGCCTGGCGCGCACGGCCGTATTGCGTCAGCGCGGCGGCAACCTCTTTGCTGCTCTCGGCGGCCTCGAGGCTCAAGTGCCGGGCGAGCACGGCGGCATCCTCGATCGCCATGCCGGCGCCTTGCGCTGCGAACGGCAGCATCGCATGCACGGCATCGCCGAGCAGCGCCACCGAACCCTTGCTCCAGGGGCAGCCGTCGGGGACGCCGAACAGCGCCCATTTGCGCCAGCTGTCGACCGCGGCGAGCATCATCCGCGCCGCCGGCGGCCAGCGTGGGCCGGCAAAGGCGTCCATCGCCTCGCTGACATCGCCGGGCGTGCTCCAGCCCGGCCGGTTCCAGGTGCCCGGCAGCACCGCGACCACATTGATCTGGCGTCCGCCCGCGATCGGATAGGCGACCAGATGGGCGTTCGGTCCCATCCAGAGCTGCACCCGGCGCGCGGTATAGTCCTTCGGCAGTTGGGTGGCATCGAGCGTGCCGCGCCAGGCGATCAGGCCGGAGAAGCGCGGCTGCACCTCGGGAAACAGATGCTGGCGCACCGTCGACCAGATGCCATCGGCGCCGATCAGCGCGCTGGCGAGATCGCTGCGGCGGATCGTGCCGCTGCGATGGACCACCGTCAGGCCCTTGGCATGGGGCGCCACATCCTCGAACGTCGCGCCCAGCTTCAGATCGATGTCGGGATGGTCGGCAACGGCGCCGGCGAGGGCCGATTGCAGGTCGGCACGGTGCACCACCCAATAGGGCGCGCCGGCGCGCGCGGATGAGGCTTCGCCGAGCGGCATGCGCAGCAGCTCGCCGCCGGCGCGCGCGCTCATGATCGAAACCGCCTCCGGGGTGACGGCGCGAAGCTTGAGGCGTTCGGTCAGGCCGAGCTCGACCAGCACGCGGCTGGCATTGGGGGAGAGCTGCAGGCCGGCGCCGACTTCCTCCAGGCGTTCGGCCTTTTCCAGCACGACGATGCGGAAGCCGCGCGCCGCGAGCGCGAGTGCGGCCGTCAGGCCACCGATGCCGGCACCGGCGATGACAATCGTTCGGGAGAGCGCCACCCCTTAACCGGTGGACGCGGTCAGGCCACCTTGTCCTTCAGCACGCATTCCGGCGGGCGGGCTTCGCCCGCCTTCAGGTCGGCCGCGAAGCGGTACAGCGTCGAGCAATAGGGGCAGATGATCTCGTTGTCGTTGCCAAGGTCGAGGAAGACGTGCGGATGGTCGAACGGAGGGTTGGCGCCCACGCACATGAACTCTTGCGAGCCGATCTCGATGACGGGGACACCGGCATCGTTATGAAAGTGCGGGACGACATGGTCGGACATCGTAGTTCATCCTGGAGTGGCAGAGGCGGCAGACACAATCAACGACTGACGCGGCATCTTTGAGGCGCCGCGGACCATACTGGCGGGTGCAGATGATTGCTAGTCCAATGGAACCGAAAAGCTCCGCAAGCGCCCCATGCTCATTGGCTCATGCAAATTCGACACAATCTTGCGGCCTGAGAGAAGCCCTTCTTTCGTCGGGGACGTTGTGTCGCAATTTTGGCATACTATCTCTGTGGTTGCGTGAAATCGGGACGAAAGGCGTATCGTTCCGCGCGGGCATCCAAGGGCATCCGAGCTTTTCCACATGAAGTGGTTTCGAATCAGTACGGCGTTGGCGGGAGTGGCCGCGTGCGGCTTCATGCTTGCGCAGGTGGCGCCGCATGCCCGCGAGGCCGGCGCGATCCTGGCCGCCCAGGACGATCCGGCCTCACTCTCCGAGCTGAAGCTCGATGCAGTCCTGCGGCACAACGACCGCCTGGTTCAGGACAATATCGAGGCCGCGCTCGCCGCCGGCGATGCCGATCTCGCCGACAGTTTCGTGGCGCTGGCGCGTGACCGCAACATCGCGCTTCCCGACGATCTCCTGAGCCGCGTCGGCGACGCCGTGAAAGCCGAGAATTCGACCTCGCATTTCGCCAAGCGCTTCGCCACCGGTCTCGTCACCGGCAACGCGGACGATGTCGCGAGCCTGTCCGGGACCGTGGCCGGCGATCTCTTCGTGTTCGGCGACATCAGGGACGTGGTGCGCGAGGGCAAGCACCTCGCCATGGGCGAGGACACCGACCGCCTCGTGCTCTCTCTTGCGGCGGCCGGCCTTGCGGTGACGGCGGCAACCTACGTCTCCGTCGGCGGTGCCGCGCCGGTGCGCGCCGGGCTGACGCTGGTGAAGGATGCGCGCAAGCTCGGACGGCTCGGCGAGGGGCTCGCCGCATGGGCCGGCCGGTCCGCGCGCGAGGTCGTCGACACGCCGATGCTCCGGAACGCAGTGGCATCAGGCTCGGTGCTGCGCCCTGGCCAGACCGTGAGCGCGATCAAGGCCGCGTTCCGCGCAGAGAAGGCCGGTGCGCTGGTCCGGCTCGGCAAGGACGTCACGCGCGTCGCCGGAAAGACCGGCACGCGGGGCGCCATGGATACGCTGCGCATCGCCGAAGGCCCGAAGGACGTCGCCCGCGCGGCGCGGCTTGCGGAAGCGCAAGGCGGCAAGACGCGTGCGATCATTAAGCTGCTCGGCCGTGGCGCGCTGCTGCTCGTCGGCGGCGCGTTCGATCTGGCGCTCTGGCTGTTTGGCGCGGTCGTGACCCTGTTCGGCCTGCTCTCCTCCATCAAGGCGACGACCGAGCGCCTGACCCAGGCCTGGTGCGATCGCAGGCGAGCGCGGCGGCTTCGCCGCGCGCAGATCGCCGCCGAAGCTGCGCTGGAAGCTGCGGCTCTCAAGGCCTAAAGCAGACGAAATTGCGGTCAATCGTCGGCGCGCTCCGGGTCATTGTTTGAGCATGATCTCCGCGCAAGCGCGCTCCGCGTTTGTCGCGCGGAAAAACCGCTGCACATCTGTCCGGATCGTGCTCTAAGATCAGCCATTCCCCTCCAGACCTCACGGAACTGATGATGCCGAGCTTTCACAACGGCGCCGTTGAAATTGCCTATCTCGACGAAGGCGAGGGCGATCCGATCATCCTGGTGCACGGCTTTGCCTCCAGCAAGAACGTGAACTGGGTCTACCCGACCTGGGTTTCGGAACTGCGCAAGAACGGCCGGCGCGTGATTGCGCTCGACAATCGCGGCCACGGCGAGAGCGCAAAGCTCTACGAGCCCGCGCAATATTCGATTCCCGTGATGGCCGGCGACGTGCTCGCGCTGATGGATCATCTCGCCATCCCGCAGGCCGACATCATGGGCTATTCGATGGGCGGGCGGATGACGGCCTGGCTCTCCCTCAACGAGCCGCAGCGCCTGCGCTCGGCGATCCTCGGCGGCATCGGCATCGGCGGCCTGATCGAGGGCAGCGGCCCCGGCGAGAACGTGGCGAAGGCGCTGGAGGCGCCCGCGCTGGATGACGTCACCGATCCCGTCGGCCGCACGTTTCGCGCGTTCGCCGACCAGACCCGTTCCGACCGCCGTGCGCTCGCCGCGTGCCTGCGCGGCACGCGCGATCTCATGACCCGCGAGGAAGCCGCGCGCATCGACGTGCCGGTGCTGATCGCAGTCGGCAGCGCCGACGACGTCGCAGGAAGCGCCAGCGCGCTCGGCGCCATCATCCCCGGCGCGGAAGTGCTGGACATTCCGAACCGCGACCACATGCGTGCGGTCGGCGACAAGGTCTACAAGACCGGCGTGCTGGAGTTTTTGGCGCGGCGGGGGTGAGGCGGCAAAGCTGCTTCACACCGCCTTGTCGCTGAACAAGGCGGGAAGCGTCTTGAGGAACGAGATGACGCGCTGCGTGCGCAGCGGCGGGCGGCGGTCGGAGGTACGCACCATCCATAGCGGTTCCTCAGGTGCGCGCCAGGGCGCCAGCACTTCGACCAGCCGGCCGGTGCGAATGTCTTCGCCAACGAGCCACGATGGCCCCCAGCCGATCCCAAACCCATTCGCGATCAAAGCGAGCGAAGCATGCGCGTCGTCGCAAATGTGCTTGGGCTTGGGCGTGACGCGCATGGGTCCCTTCCCGCGCGGATCGGCGAAGCGCCAGGTCAGGATCTGACCGCTCGCGGGATTGCGGAAGCCGACGTGGTCGTGCGCGGAAAGCTCAAAGGGAGTGGCCGGCGCGCCGCGCGCGTTCAGATAGGCGGGCGAAGCGCATGCGATCCAGGAGAACGTGCAAAGCCGCCGGGCCTGATGGCCGGGCGCGCGGTCGAGGGGCCCTGAGCGGATCGCGACGTCGACGCCTTCCGCCGCGAGATCGAGAATCTCGTTGCGGAATTTGACCTCGATCTCGAGCTCCGGTCGTTCCCGCAGGAACGTGGGCAGCCGCGGCAGGATGCAGGCGCGCGCGAACGAAGCGGGGGCGGTCACGCGCACCCGTCCGCCATCGTCGCGCGCGACTTCGCCGAGCGCGGATTGGACATGGGCGAGACTTTCAACCAAGGCGCGTCCCGCCGCCATCAGCCGGTCGCCCTCTTCGGTCAGCGCCAACGAATGGGTGGAGCGATGCAAAAGCCGCAACCCGTGGGCCTTTTCGAAGCGGGCGACCGCCTTGGACATCGCCGAGGTGGTCGTCCCCGCCCGGCGCGCGGCTTCGGCGAACGAGCCCGCCTCGACGACGCGGACGAAGGCGAGGAGACGCGAGAGGTCGGGAGGTAAAGTCGTTGTGGACATGTAGTCCACATAGCCATGGCCAGGCGATCACTACAAGAGACATTCCCGAACGGCTAATTCAGGGAGCGTCAGCGCGCATTCTGCGGCGCTTTAAAACGCGGGAAGTCCCATGAACCCCATCGAAATCACCCTGCAAGCCCTTGACGCCGCCGAGCGCGCGATTCCACCCGGCCAGCCGGTCTATATGCTCAATCTGCTGCGCTACCGCGCGCATGCGCGCTACGAGGACGGATTCGACGCCGCGCCCTGCTCGGGCCGCGAGGCTTTTCATGAACGCTACAGGCCGGCATTCCGGCGTCTTGCGGCCGGCAAGCCGCTCGCGCGGATGTTTTCCGGGCCGGTCCTCACGAGCCTCGTCGGCGCGTCAGGCGAACGCTGGGACGAAGCGGCGATCAATGAATACGGCGATTTCGCCACCTTCCGCTCGATCGTCGACACCGAGACTTACCGGCGCGAAGCCGCCCCGCATCGGCACGCGGCGCTCGAGGATTTCCGGCTGTTCGCGCTCGCCAAGGAGATGTGAAAAATTGTGGGTGAATTACGGTGACGGTGCAGAGATCACATGCGTGCGGTCGGCGACAAGGTCTACAAGACCGGCGCGCTGAAGTTCTTGTCACGGCGCGGGTGAGGCCATGTTGCCTGAGTTGCCACGCGCTTTGACGTCCTCGCCCAGTATCTTTTACGTTGTAGACGCTAGCTGCTCGAACGTGCCGACCTGGGCCCAAAGGGATCAGTTGCGATCCTTCCGCATTTTTGTCTTGAGATCATCCGTCAGGTGGCGAACGAAAAAATCAATCACTCGTTTTCGGCTGTCGGCCGTGGCGTCGGGGCTGTAGGCGAGCGTGTGTCCTCTGTATTTGAAGGGACGGTCGCGCTGTTGATCGAAGCCATGATGTGCGTTCGGATACTCGACCACGTCAAATTCGGCGCCGGCCACCCACTTGATGTTCTTGGCTCGCAGGCAGCCGTCTGGCAACGTCCAGTCGTCATTCCCGGCAACGAAGATCAACAGCGGCGATTGTATCGCGAAGTTCGGGCTGAATGCGTGGCACTCCGGGTAATAGGCCGCCGCGGCTCTAAATCGGGCTTCGGCTGTCCCCCTGGCGATCTCGATCGCTGCGCTACCTCCGCTGCTCAAGCCGAGCGCAAATAGATTGTCCTTGCTGACTTTCGGGTTCCTCTCCAGAAAAGCCTTCGCGTTAAAGGCATCGTCCTTTCGAAAGCGGGACGCCTCCATTCCACAACCCTTTCCTCCGCCGAGATTCCGCGGCCCGAAACTATCAAGAATGAATGCGCCAAAGCCGGCCGCTTGCAGGTTCTTCGCGTGCGCCTGAAGGGTCGCCACGCCAAACCGGTCGAGCCCGCCACAGGGATGCATCAAGACGACCACGGGAAAAGGCCCGGGTCCTGGAGGAAGCGACAAGGTGCCAGTCAGAATTGCGGTCCGCTCGGAAGGAGAGACAACGCTCTCGAACGAGAGCGTTTCAGCCTCGAGCCGGGTCGACAACAGGACCGTCAACGCGGCCGCAATGGTGCAGGCGACACGATGCATAGATTTTCCCCCTTTTGAATCCAAACAGCGCGGTTGTTATCGCCGTACAGGGCAGGCGGCAGTCCAGTCGATCCGAGCGACGTAACCGCGCGGCGTTTCTCCATGGAAATACGACCTCGACGAAGCGGAAGCTGCTAATGCCGATGGCGGCCGCCTGGTTGGCGAACGTCCTGGCCCGCATCGCCAGGTCCCCAACGCCGCGCCGCTGCCATCAGCGCCACGAACGTCGCAACCCACACCATGCGCGCGCCGTAGCGGTCGTGGGGCCCTGAGATCACGCCGCAGATGAAGGCGTTGCCGAGCAGCGCCAGCGTCACCGTTCCGGCCAGCAGCGTCAGATCGTCCAGCCGGCGGTTCGCCAGCGCTTGCGCAAGCAGCGCGACCAGCGCCAGCATCGAGGCCAGCGCGACCGGGACATGCAGCCAGTTCACGTAATCGAAATTGATACCCCAGTTCTGCTGCCGCGCCGCGCGCATCGGCGCGGCCTGTGCGGGGATGTAGCGCTCGATGATGCCGCGGGTGTGCGGGATCCAGCCGTTGGTGCCTTCGCCGGTCGCCACATGCAGCAATTGCTGCCCCATCGCGCGCAGCGCCGCGCCGGCCTGCCAGGCCGGATAATCCTTCAGCGACTGCACGACGATGGTGCCCATCTCATCGTTGAGCCCATCGAAGCGGCCGAGCGTGTTGAACATGCTCTGGCCCCACAGGAACTCGTCGGCGCTGGCCGGCAGCTCGTTGCGATAGGGGCAGAGCTTGTAACGTTCGCGCGGGCAACGGTCGTTGAGATATTGTGCGACGATGCCGTCCTGCATCATGCGGCCGAAGGCGACGCCGTAGCCGCCGGGCGTCCAGGCCAGCTTGCCGGACAGCGCGTAATTTGCCGACACCAGCATCAGGCCGCCCGCGACGATGGTGAGGCTCGCCTGCGTCAATCCGGCGAGCGGCAGCCGCCCGCCCGCGAACGGCCGCATCATCCAGCCGGCGGCGCACAGCCCCAGCAACACGCCGAGCGTGGCGCTGTGGGTCGCCACGGCAAAGGCGGTGAAGACGAACAGCGAAATCTTCTCGCGCGCCGAGGTGCGGCTTGCGCCGACCACCAGCAGAAACAGCGACAGCACCGCGAGCCCGGCAAAGATGTCGGTGAGCAGCATGCTCGCAAGCCAGGGCAGCGCGGTCGACAGCATCAGGCAGAAGCTGATCGCGACGAAGCGGAAGGTCTGCATCAAACCCATCACGCGAAGCGTGAGCTGCAGCAGCCACAGGGTCGCCAGCGACTGGACCGCGAGGTTGATCCAGAAGCCAAAACCCTCGCCATAGTGCAGGTAGAGGCCGAACACCGTGGAGCGGCTGGGGACGAGGTAGCCCTCGTACCAGCGCGCCAGATAGCCGCCGGTATCCCATTGCAACAGCGGATAGCCGTTCCAGACCGCCGGCGCGATCATCAGGAGGGGCAAGAGAAGTGGCAAGGCCACCGCCGCCAGCCGCAGCCAAAACGTATCAGCTGCGCGCGCGCGCAATTGATCGGTGGTGATGCTCAAATCCGCTCCCAGCCTCGCTTCGGACCAATGACCCCAATAACGGCTCAAAGAGAATTCACCAATAGTTTGAAGCCGCCCGGCTTGAATTTGGCGAAACTCTGACCACTTTGAGCCGACCTTGCCGCTTGGGGCGTCACAAGAAACTGTTGTGTTTCAAGGCCTTGGCATGCCCAATGGGGCAAGGTGCTGTTCACTCTCAGGCAAGCCCGTCAGGACTTTCTCGTCTAGACTGTGCTATACAGAGAGCAAAAGACGCCCATTCGAAGAGCAAAATTCCAAAGAGAAAATCCATGGCAGTGCATCAGGTCAATCCGGGAGGAAAGCTCGCATCGCTCGATCCGATCTGGGATCGGATCCGCGGCGAAGCGGAGGACATCGTCCGACGCGAGCCCGAGCTTGCGACCTTCATCTATTCGGCGGTGCTGCATCACGGCCGCCTCGAAGATTCGGTGGTCCACCGCGTCGCCGACCGGCTCGATCATTCCGCACTGTCGGGAGATCTCGTGCGCCAGGCCTATTCCGAGGCGCTGCGCGACGATCCTGATCTCGGCAACGCCTTCCGCGCCGATCTCGTTGCCGTCTACGACCGCGATCCCGCGACCTCGCGCTTCATCGATCCCTTGCTCTACTTCAAGGGCTTTCACGCCATCCAGACCCATCGCCTCGCGCACTGGCTCTATCTGAAGGGCCGCAAGGATTTCGCCTATTACCTTCAGAGCCGGTCCTCGGCGGTGTTCCAGACCGACATCAATCCCGCCGCGCGCATCGGCCGCGGCATCTTCCTCGACCACGCCACCGGCTTCGTCTGCGGCGAGACGGCTGTGATCGAAGACGACGTCTCGATCCTGCACGGCGTCACGCTCGGCGGCACCGGCAAGGAGAACGAGGACCGTCACCCCAAGATTCGCCACGGCGTCCTGATCGGGGCCGGCGCAAAAATCCTCGGCAATATCGAGATCGGCCATTGCGCGCGGATCGCCGCCGGTTCGGTCGTGGTCAAGCCGGTGCCGCACAATGTCACGGTCGCGGGCGTGCCGGCCAAGATCGTCGGCGAGGCCGGCTGCGCCGAGCCGTCGCGCACCATGGACCAGATGATCAACGCGATGGGGCTCTGAGCGGGCTTTTGACGCTGCGAAGGGCCGGATTTTCCGGCCCTTTTCGTCCCAAATTTCTTTGGCAATTCGTGCTGGCGGTTCGCCGCATCTCGTCCTAAAACCCGCCGACCATTTTCGATCGGAGACTTGCCGTGGACGTCAAAGAAGTCAGAAAGTTGGATGCGTATCTGAAGCGCGTATTCGGCAATCCCAAGATCCGCGTCGTGCCGCGGCCGAAGAAGGACGATTCCGCCGAAGTCTATATCGGCGAGGAATTCATCGGCGTGCTCTTCGTCGACGACGAGGACGACGATCGCTCGTTCCAGTTCCAGATGGCGATCCTCGAGGACGATCTGGTGGATCAGGAGTAGGTGCGGCGTCGCGCCCCGCTTGGGTCTCGCGAAGGCCTCTCAGTCGCACACTTCTACTAGTTGTGATGCCGAATTGGCCTTAATGTCTCGGACTATCCGACATCCGGATTTCACCGGACGACAGCCCGCGTTGTTACAGACCATTTGTCCAGATGCAGACGGCTTCGCGGGTGCAGCTTCGGTTTGCTTCCGCTCCGCATCTCGCTTCTTGGCGTCCTCGCGGGCCGCGACCGGCTTCTTGTCCTGCATCTTCTCGCATTCATTGTCGTCATTGACGCGATAGCCGGCGCGGCAGGTGATCTTCACGCAAGCATCGCCGTCCGCCTTGAAGCCGCGATCGCAGACCAGCGGGCAGACCCGGCCCGGCTTGGCCTTGATCGCATCGAGCGCCTCGAAGCTCGCGAGCTTGGCGTCGAATTTCGTTCCCGCATATTTGTTGAACAGCGTCAGCGAGCGCTGTGATGACGCATTCCAGTCGCCATCGGCAGCGGCGGCCAGACAACCGACGCGGCGCAGCTCCGACTGCACAAGCTTTGCGGTCTCTTGCGGCGAAAGACTGGGCGACGATTGAGTTGGGGTAACCGCCGCGACCTTCTGCTCGGCCTGTGCCTTGTCACTTGCCTGCCTTGCAGCGAGCTCGGCAGCCGCCTTGTCGTTCGCAGTCTTGTCGGCGAGCGCCTTTTCGGCGGCCTGCTTGTCGGCCAAGGCTTTGGCGACAGCCGCTTCTGCGTCCTTCCTGCGCTGCTCGGCAGCAGCTGCCTTGGCTTCCTCGACCTGCTTGGCTTTCTCCGCCGCTGCCTTGGCGTCCTCAGCGGCCTTCGCGGCGGCTGCTGCTTTCTCCTGCTCGGCCTTCTTGGCGCGGTCGGACGCCAGCTTTGCCTTCTCGTCCTCGGCCTGTCTGGCCTTCTCCGCAGCGGCGGCGCGGGTTTCTTCGGCGGCAATCTTGTTCAACTGACCCTTGGCGAGATCGGCATAGAAGCCGCTGGGAAAGCTAGCGAGGAAGGCGGTCCAGCCGTCACGCGTACCAAGCTGAAGCGCCAGCTCATAATCACGACGTACGGTGTCCTGTGGATTGGCTTGAGGGCCGGTGACGATTGGCTTGGCCGGAACCAGTGTCACGTCGTCGCCGCCGAGCGAGCCGTAGACAAACGGCTCCTGCTTGTTGCCGGTGGTCTTGAGCACATCATCGCGAACGAATCGAAAGGCCTTGCCGAGGTCGAGCCCCGGCGTCGGCAGGCGGTCGACCAGAGCCGTGGCAAACGGGCTGTTCTTCGCATCACCGTCCGAAGCCGTCGAGCCGGCCTTGGCCGCGAAGGCGACCATCGTGTTCGGGCTGGTCGGCTCGACCTTGGCGAGCCCGCGGCCGACGGCACGCGAGGCGATGGTACGCTTCATCGTCTTGGCGAAGGGATTGTCGCGGCAGGCGTCCAGGATGATGAGGCGCAGCTGCTTGGCCGGCTCGACCGCAAACAGCACCCGGTCGAGCGGGAACGCTTCGTCGAGAACGTCGGTGTCGGTCTCCAGCGCGGCATCGGTCGGGATCAGATAATTGGTGCCGTCAAGCTCGATGCCATGGCCGGCGTAGTAGACGACTGCAACGTCCGCATCTCGGACCTTGCTGCCGAACTCGCGCAATGCCTTGCGCATGTCGACGACGTTCAGATCAAGCTTGATGTCGACGGTATCGAACCCGGCCTTCCTGAACATGCCACCGACCAGGGCGGCATCGTTCGCGGGGTTCGCCAGCCTCGCCACGTTCGTGTAGGCCGAGTTGCCCATGACGAGCGCGACGCGCTTCTCGGCCAGCGCCGGTCCGGCTCCGACCCAGATCGCAACAATCAACAAAACAAACAGCCGAAGCCGCATTCCAGCCCCCGAATGCAATAGCGTCAGATTATTCGCAGGATAGCCAAACGCAATCTGTGCTCAGTGATATCAGTCACATATCCATGCGGCCATCCGGGCAAACCCCGGTGCCGTGAAAGACGCCGGCCCCCCAGTGGGCCACCGCATCGTGGCATCATGCCCTGTTTTGCCCCGACAGGTCAATCATTATTCGAAAAATACGAAAAAGCTCGATGCTGCCCACGCTTGGCTACTGTGCATGGGGTTGTTTTCGATTTTTTATTTCGGAGGCTCCAGCCGGCCCCGCTCAGCCCCGCGGCCCGCGCAGCTGCGCCGTCAGCCTGTCCATCGCCTCCGCCACGTCGCGCCATTGCGACAGCCAGCTTCGTGGAAAGCGGAAGGTGAGGTCGGCGCCGCCGACGCGGCGCTCGGCGAGGCACATGCCCGGGGTAGCCGCATCGCGCGTGCAGCGCGCGGTCAGCGCGGGGCTCGCAGCGGAATAGAGGTCCTCGCTGCCGTAGGGCGTGTCGGTGCGGAACATCCGCATGGTCAGGCCGTCCGCCGGCATCACTGCTGCCTGGTCGAGATAGCGCGGATAGATCGTGGCGGTTCGCTGCTCGGGCGAGAGCGCATCGTGATGGGCCGCGATCGACAGGAAGACGCGGTCGATCGATTGCAGCGCCGCTTCCGCCGTGTCGGAGGTGACGTGCTTGGGCGCGCCGGGCGGCTCCAGCGAAGGATAGAGGAAGTCGAGATCGATGCGTTCCTGCGGCCCCGAGTGCCGCTGGATCTTCATCCGGATCGCGGTGACCGGCAGGTTGAACAACGTGCCGCCGACGCTCACCGGCAGCTTGTCCGGGGCGTTCGCGCCGCCGCTGCCCCAGGTCGGCCACAACAGATAGGCGACGAGCGCGACCGCGCACGCCGCGGCAGCACCGCCGAGCACGATCGGGACGACGTGCGCCCGGGTGCGCGTGCGAGGGGACCTGAGGGAAGCTGCCGAGAACAAGGTCATGAATTGCGCAAGGTCGACCAGAGGTCGGCCGATGGCCGACGAATCAGCGGCGAATATGCCATGCGACGGCGGTTTCGCGGAGCGTTCCCGGCTGCGGGAAGCGGGGACGGCCCCTGCGCGGGCCGGCCGGCCGCGTTAACCTTTCCTTAAGGATAATGTAGCGTTAAGGCGCACTCTTTGTCACAGGAAGGCACGCGCGTTGCGTAAGGGCGGAGCAGTTCCGATGACACCTGAAGCTTTCAACACCTTCTTCTCGATCTGCATCGGTTTCGCGCTCGCGGGCGCGCTCGTGAACGGATACCAGGCGCTCGCGCAGCGGCCCGCCGGTTTCGGCCTGCTGCAAGACGGCGTGGCGCCGAAAACCTTCGCGGCGGTTCCGTTCCTGGTGTTCGCCGCGCCCTTCATCATCATGCGCAACACGCTGCGCGGCATGCGGGTGGAAAGCCGCCGCGTCGAATTCGTGATGATGGCAACCCTCATCGCCGGGTTCTGGAGCATGATGAGCGGCACCTTCTTCCTGATGACGCTGCGCGCCGCCGGCCTTCTGGCCTGATGCCCGCGCGCTCGAGCGCGGCCGGCCCTTTGCGTCGGGGCGGCCGTTTGGCTATGCCAGTCGTCAACGCGACAGGAGACCCCCATGGCCATCTACGAGCTCGACGGGCAGGCGCCCGACCTTCCCGCCGACGGCAATTATTTCATCGCCGAGACCGCGACCGTGATCGGCCGGGTGCGCCTGAAGCCGGGCGCGAGCGTCTGGTACGGCGCGGTGCTGCGCGGCGACAATGAGTGGATCGAGATCGGCGAGGGCGCCAACGTGCAGGACGGCTCGACCTGCCACACCGATCTCGGCTTTCCGCTCGTCATCGGCAGGAACTGCACCGTCGGCCACAACGTCATCCTGCACGGCTGCACCATCGAGGAGGGCGCGCTGATCGGCATGGGCTCGATCGTGATGAACGGCGCGAAGATCGGCCGCAACAGCATCGTCGGTGCCGGCTCCGTCATCACCGAGGGCAAGGAGTTCCCCGAGCGCTCGCTGATCATCGGCTCGCCCGCGCGCGTGATCCGCACCCTCGACGACGCGCAGGTGCAGAAGATGGGGAGTGCGGCGAGGTTCTATGTGGCCAACGGTCCGCGCTTCAAGCAGGGCCTGAAGCGGATCGGCTGATCAGCTGCCTTCGGATTGGCGCGCTTCGATCGCGCCTGCCACCTTTTTGTGGCCGGCGGCCCAGAGCGCGTGCTCGTCGCTGCCGTCGCGATAGGGATTGGCCTCAGCCGGAATGTCTTCGCGCGCGGCGCGTTCGCCCTCTGCAAATGGATCGCGATCGGTCATCGTGACTGCTCCTGCGTCGTCAAGCTGATGTGACGGCGTTTGTTCCGGAACAGGTCTTCGCGGCGACCGTTGACTGGCAAAGGAGATTTCCGATGGCCAGGTCGTGCGCTTCGATCAAGACCGCGCTTCTGATCCTCGCACTCGCGGCGATGCCGGCCGCGTCATTCGCGCAAACGGCGGGCGGGTCTGCCGGATCGAGCGGAGCCTCGATGGGGTCGACGGGAGGCTCGGTGGGATCGACCGGAGGTATCGCCAATTCGCCGGCACCGCCGCCTGGCACCAACAGCCTGGGGACGGCGCAATCTTCCGGGCCGGGCTCTGGAGTCACGACCGGCAGCGGCGCAGGTGGTGGCGGGGTTGATGCCGCCGTCAACGCCGAGAACCGCCAGCTCGACAGGAAATTGAAGAGCATCTGCCGCGGCTGCTGACGCTCGCGCGGAAGTGAGACAGTGTGGCTGTCACGAATGATCGGCTGACGTTAGCTTGGTCCTGCGTTGAAGCGTGGAGCGTGTCCACGCACAGGAATCGAGTGATGTTACGCAGGATGATGAAAGCGGCGCTGGCCGTTGCAGTGATCGGCTTGTCAGCGCCGCAGGCGGCCGAGGCGCGAGGATTCGGACACGGTGGCTGGGGTCATGGTGGCGGTTGGGGCCATCGCGGCCACTGGCATGGCGGCGGCTTCTGGCCTGGCGTGGCGATCGGAGCAGGCGTCGCCGGTGCCGGCCTGTACAGCGGCTATTACGGATATGGCTACGGCTATCCCTATTACGCCGTCCCCGACGACTATGGCCCCGCCTACAACGATGGCTATGGCGGCTGCTATGTCGCGCGGAAGCGTGTCATGACGCCATCGGGATGGCGCTACCGCCGGGTCGACGTCTGCGAGTGAGGCGGAATAGCTGTTAAAAAACAAGGCCGTTGACGCAGTATACCGTCAACGACCTTGCCAGCCCCGGATATTGAAATCGGCTCACGCCATCCGGTATTGCGAGCATCGCGCGGAATCACACCGGCGAATGTGATCCAGTTCACAACTGGCTAAAATAAAGTTCCCGCCTTGTGATCGGCTCAGCCGCGCGAGCGCTTGCGCGCGCTGGCCTGGACGCGGTGCCGTGCCGGTTTCCTGCGGGTGACCGATGGTGTCTCGACCTCGGTCGCCCGTGCACTGGCAAAGGACTGCCGCAGGCCGTCGATGGACTCGTTCAAGGCTGTGACCTGCTCGGACAGACGCTTGGTGTCGGCCTGTTGCGCCGCCATCAGCCGCTTCATCGTCTGGAGCTGGTCCTGCACCACTTGAAGCTGGTCGATCGATTCCTGCTGGGTCGCTTCCAGCCCCTTGGTCTTCTCGACCAGCTGCTCGGAGGCCTGGGCGGTGCGGGCCTGAAGTTGCCGCGAGGCCACCACCCGGTCGGACTCGGGGGCGGCGCCGGAATAGGCTCGCCAGATCGCGATCGAGGTCACGCCGGCGATCAGCAGGAGAAGGGCGGCGGCGGTCAGCGCGATCGGCTGGGCGCCGAGGCGAAGGAGGGGGTTGGACGGCGTGTCCTGGGCGAGATCGATCATCGCTGACAAAACCCAAATTGAAACTTGGTGAGTGGCGAAGACCGGCAACCCAGAGGGGTCACCGGGGCGTCCCGAAAGCCTTACGTTTCGGCAAGGAATGGGACCAAAAGGAGGCTGAGCGCAAAAAAACCAGTGTTCAGCGAGCCTTGCCGGCCCCGAATGGTAAGGATCAAGGCTGAAATTGAGAAAACGGCCCGGAATAGCTCTTCGTGCGCGGGGCCGCATAGGGGCCGAGGCGGGACGTCGTCAGTCCCAGCCGCACCAGTGATTCCGCCAGCGTCACCGCGGCGGCGACGCCGTCAACCACGGGCAGGCCGTGCGCGGCGGCGAGCTCGCCCGCGAGATCGGCCATGCCGGCGCAGCCGAGCACGATGGCCTCTGCCCGGTCGTCACGGATCGCGGCGGTGATCTCCGCCGAGATCTTGCCGAGCGCCTCAGCGTTGCGCGCCTCGAGCGCCAGCACCGGGACCTCGGCGGCACGGACGCGGGCGCAGCGTTCGGCCAGGCCGTACTTCCGCAGATTGTGCTCGATCGGCACGATGGAGACGCCGAGCGTGGTCACCACGGCAAAGCGCGCGGCGATCAGGCTCGCGAGGTGGAAGCCGGCCTCGCCGATACCGATCACCGGTGCCTTGGCGGCGGCACGCGCGGCATCCAAGCCGGTGTCGTCGAAGCAGGCGATGATGTGCGCGTCCGCGCCGTCGCGATCGGCCTCGCGGATGCAGCCGAGCATGCCCGGTACCGCAAAAGCTTCGTCGTAAAACCCCTCGATCGAGACCGGGCCCATCGCCGGCTGACGCGCATCGATCACGGTGTCGGCGAGGGCAACGCTGCGCGCGGCAGCGGCGATCTTCGCCGTCATCGACGCCGTTGTGTTGGGATTCACGACGTGAAGCCGCATCAGAACAGACGAGTCCCTTCTCAGACGAGTCCCTTGCCGGCGTCCGAGCCCTTGGCCGCCTGCCGCTTGTTGAGCATGTGGATGGTGCCGAGCGCAAGCGTGATGACCGTGAACGAGACCGCCGAGATCACGGTGCCGAGCGCGTAGATGTCGGGGTTGGTCACGGTGGTGGTGAGGCCCTGCAGATCGAGCGGCAACGTGTTCACCGCGCCGATCGCCTGGCTGGAGCGCGCGAGCTCGTCCCAGGACAGCGTGAAGCCGAACAGGCCGATGCCGATCACCGAGGGCAGGATGATCGGCAGCACGACATGCCGAAACGTCTGCCACGGTGTCGCGCCGAGATCGCGCGCGGCTTCTTCCAGCCGCGGATCGAAGCGGTTGAAGATCGCGAACATGATGAGCAGCCCGAACGGCAGCGTCCAGGTCAGGTGCGCGCCGAGCCCGGATGTGAGCAGGCCCATCGAGGTCTCGAAATTCTCGTTCCAATGCGCCTTGATCAGGTCGTCGATGATGCGGAACTCGAGCGAGATGCCGAGCGAGGTGATGATCGAGGGCACGATGAGGCTGGCGATCGCCGAGTAGAACAGGATGCTCTGTGCCTTGAACTTGCGGCGGAACGCCATGCCGGCGGCGACCGACAGCACGACGGTGACGATCATCACGATGATGCCGAGCAGCAGCGAGCGGCGGAAGGCGGCGCCGAGATCGACGATGCCGGTGCCCTGGAACAGCTTTGCGATCCAGAACGTCGACACGCCGTTCATCGGGAAGGTGAGGCCGCCCTGCGGCCCCTGGAACGACAGCACGTAGATCGCGATCATCGGCCCGTAGAGAAACAGCACATAGGCCGCGAAGAAGATCGCGAGCACGTAGAACGAGCGCGGACGTCCTTCCTTCATGCTCTAGAGCTCCTTCTTGATGTCGACGATGCGCGACATCATGGTGATGATCAGGAAGGTGATCGCGAGCAGGATCACGGCGTTGGCCGCGGCGGCGGGGAACTGCAGCGCGTTGACCCGGGTCTCGATGATCTTGCCGGCGGCGGCGATCTGCTGGCCGCCCATCACGCCGATGGTGATGAAGTCGCCCATCACGATGGTGATGACGAAGATCGAGCCGATCACGATGCCGGGCTTGGCGAGCGGAATGACGACGTTGACGAGGGTCTGGAAGCCGGTCGCGCCGGCGTCATAGGCGGCCTCGATCAGCGACTTGTCGATGCGCACCATCGAGTTGAAGATCGGCACCACCATGAAGAAGGTGAAGAGGTGCACCAGCGCCAGCACCACCGAGAATTCGGAGAACAGCAGCCATTCCAGCGGATGATTGATCAAGCCGGTCTTGACCAGACCGGAATTGACGAGGCCGTTGCGGCCGAGCAGGGGGATCCAGGCGATCATGCGGATCACGTTGGAGGTCCAGAACGGGATCGTGCAGAGCAGCGACAAGCCCATCTGCCAGGTCTTGGACTTGACGTGGAAGGCGAGGAAGTAGGCGACGCAGAAGCCGACGAAGAGAGTGATGGCCCAGACCATGAAGCAGAGCTTCAGCGTCATCAGATAGGTCTTGCCGATGGTGCAGAGGTCCGGAAGCTGCGCGATGCAGCCCTCGAACGTGTCGGTGTAGCCGCGGCCGGAGAAAGCCGGCAGCAGCTGGTATTCGTTGTAGTCCCAGAACGAGACGATGACGACGAAGACGAGCGGAATGAGGAAGAAGGCGAGAAACACCAGCATCATCGGCCCGGCCTGGAGCCAGGAGATGAAGGACGGCGACAGGCGCGTCGGCTTTGCGGCGCGCGCTGTGCCCGACCCCGGGATCAAGCCCGGGGTAGCCTGTTGCAGGACTTCTTCCGACATGTCCGTTACGCCGCGATGAACTCGTTCCACTTGCGGACCATGTAGTCGTTCTCGTCCATCACGGCGTTCCAGCACGCGACGCCGCCCATGCGGTCCTCGTAGGAGCCGCCGTCACGCACCGCGCCGGCCTTTTCCAGCAGCGAGCCGTCGGGCGCCTTGATGTCCTTCTCGGCCGGCTTGCCCTCCATCCAGTACGCCCATTCGTAGGGTTCCATGTGCGCCTTCGCGGTGGAGAGCACGGCGGAGTAATAGCCCTGGCGGTTGAGATAGGCGCCGGCAAAGCCGGACAGGAACCAGTTCACGAATTCATAGGCCCATTCGAGCTTTTGACCCGAGACGCCCTTGGAGACGCAGAAGCCGGACGCCCAGGAACGGTAGCCTTCCTTGAGCGGCTGGAAGGTGCAGGGGATGCCCATCGAACGGACCTTCGTCACCGCCGGCGACCACATCGACTGGATCACGGTCTCGCCCGAGGCCATCAGGTTGACGCTCTCGTTGAAATCCTTCCAGAAGGCGCGGAACTGGCCGGCCTTCTTGGCCTCGGTCATCACCTTCATGGTGAGATCGATCTCTTCCTTGGTCATGTTGCCCTTGTCGGCATATTTGTACTTGCCGGAGGCTTCCACGACCATCGCGGCATCCATGATGCCGATCGAGGGAATGTTGAGGATCGAGGCCTTGCCCTTGAACTCGGGGTTGAGCAGCTCGGCCCAGGTGCTGATCGGACGCTTGATCAGGTCGGGGCGGATGCCGAGCGTGTCGGCGTTGTAGACGGTCGGGATCAGCGTGACGAATTCGGTCGCCGACGTCGCGAACTTCTTGGAATCCTTGCCTTCGAGATAGAGCACCTTCCAGGGCGCGGTGCCCTGGCCGCCGATCTTCTTGCCGCCGGGCGTCTCGCCCTTGGTGAAGACGGGCGTGATGTTGTCGAACTCCTTGATCTTCTTGGCGTCGAGCGCGAGGATGTTGCCCGACGGCACCAGCTTCTTCAGCGAGAAATATTCGGTGTCCAGCACGTCGAAGGAGTTCGGCTGGGTCATCACGCGCTTGGTGACGTCGTCGGTGGTCGCGGTGATGTATTCGATCTTGATGCCGGTGTCCTTCAGGCACTGCTTGGAGATGTCGTCGCCCTCGTTCACCGCCGTGCCGAGATAACGCAGCACCTTCGCATCGGCCGACTTCACGTAGGGAAAGCCGGTGATCGCGCCGGAGCCGGCGGCGAGGCCGGCGAGACCGGCGGTGCCCTTCAATAGCGTGCGGCGGCTGACGCCGGTCTTCCTGGTCGTCTCGGTCATTTCGCTCACTCCTCTGTGTTGCGCATTTCCGTGGTGAAGGGTGCTATTGCAGGCGTTGCGCCTTGGCGGGATCCCAGGTCGCCAGGACGCGATCGCCCGGACGGAACGGATGCACGTCGAAGGTGGCCTCGGGAACGTGAGAGAACAGGGCGGTGCCGTCGTCGAGCGTGAGCGAGACGGCGATGTAGGAGCCCTGGTACTCGGTCTGGGTCAGCAGCGCCGGCGCGCCGAAGGCGCCGTCGGCGAACGGCGCGATGCCGAGCTGATCGGCGCGGACGGCGATGAGATTGCCGGCGTCGCTGAGCACGTTGTGGCCGCCGATGAAGCGGGCCACGAATTCGGTGCGGGGATGATGGAAGATGTCGCGCGCCGTGCCCTGCTGCTCGATCTTGCCGTGGTTCATCACCACGATGTGGTCGGCGAGCGCCATCGCCTCTTCCTGGCCGTGGGTGACCTGGATGAAGCTGATGCCGAGCTCGCGCTGCAGCCGCTTCAATTCGCCGCGCATCTTGACGCGCAGGAACGGGTCGAGCGCCGAGAGCGGCTCGTCGAGCAAGAGGATCTGCGGCTCGGTGATCAGCGCGCGGGCGAGCGCGACGCGCTGCTGCTGGCCGCCGGAGAGCTGCGCGGGAAGACGGCCTGCATATTGGCTCATCGCCACCAGCTCGAGCAATTCGCCGGCGCGCTTGTGCCGCGTCGGCTTGTCGATGCCGCGCATCTTTAAGGCGAACGCGACGTTGTCGATCACGGAGAGGTGCGGAAACAGCGCATAGGACTGGAACATCATCGCGGTGCCGCGCTCGGCCGGCGGCAGGTCGGTGACGTTCTGCGGGCCGAGGAGGATGTCGCCTTCGCTCACAGCCTCGTGGCCTGCGATCATGCGCAGCGTCGAGGTCTTGCCGCAGCCGGAGGGGCCGAGCAGGCAGCAATAGGTGCCGGCCGGGATCTTCAGGTTGACGTTATCGACCGCCAGCGTGGCGTCGTAGCGCTTGGTGACGGCGACCAGTTCGAGAGCGGCGGGAATGGCCATGGCGTATCCGAGGAGGGGCGATGCGTCCCGCCTCTCTCCGCAAGGTCCGTGCCAACAGCCAACGACAGTGCGAATTTCCAAAACTGTGCAACGGAGTCAGATCGTTAGATCGATTCCGGGCCAATTTGTCCGCCCGCCGCCTGTGCAGTCACCTGCACACAAAACGGGCGAAGATTGTATAAAGTTTCGCCTGTGATTGGATACAGCTCGTCGACTAACATTGCAGGCCGAACGTTCGTCGATCGAGCCCTCACAATCATGGCCGCCAAGACCCGCCAGAAACCCGATGCGCCCGATGCGAGCGATCGCGTCAGCCGCATCCGGGAGGGTGTGACCGCCGCGATCCTCGAGCATCGCCTGCTGCCCGGCACGAAGCTCGGCGAGGACGAGATCGGCGACATCTACGGCGCGAGCCGGACGCTGGTGCGCACCGCGCTGCAGCAGCTCGCGCATGAGGGCATCGTCAGCATCGAGAAGAATCGCGGCGCCTTCGTCGCGCGCCCGACCCCGGCCGACGCCCGCGAGGTGTTCGAGGCGCGCCGGCTGATCGAGCCCAGCATCGTCGATCACGCCATCGAGGCGGTCTCGCCGGCCTGGCTCGATCGCCTTGGCCAGCATCTTGACGAGGAGCGTGAAGCGGAATTGCGCGGCGATGCGCGCGCCTCCGTCCGTCTCTCCGGCGAGTTTCATCGCCTCGTCGCCGAGATGAGCGGCCACAGCATCTATGTCGGCTTCCTGAAGGAGCTGATCGCGCGCTCCTCGCTCATCATCCTGCTCTACCGCCGCCACGACACGCCGGCGTGCGGCACCGATCATCACGCTGAGATCGTCGCCGCGATCCGCAAGCGCGACAAGGCGCGCGCGGGCGCCTTGATGCTGTCGCACCTGAACGAGATCGAGGCAGAGCTGTTCCTGAAGGATCCCGCCGCCGACGAACTGCGGCTGGCAGACGTGCTGGGGGCCTGAGGGCTGCTTGCGTCGGTATGGGACCGGCGAGCCGGGAGCTATTGTGGCTCCAAGCCGAGGTTCTTGATCGACTCCAGCCAGACCGGCCCTTCTTTTTCGTAGAGGGCGATCGAGGATGCGCGATCCATTGCCGGCGAGTCGACGCCGAAGGCGTCGAGCAGCTTCTGGACACGCTCTGTCTTGCCGCCTTCGACCATGAGCTTGGCGAGCAGTTCGATCCGGTCAGGCGGTGTTGCAGCGGGCGCCACCAGGGTCGTGAAGCTCGTGAGCTGGAACACCTTGCCGGTGACCCCCTGCTCGGTGAACGTCTTGGTGTCCGGCAGTTTCTTCATGCGAACCAGTGACGGAACGGCGATCGCGCGGCCGACGCCGGTATCGAGGACTGGAAGCGCAGCCTGATAGCTGCCGGTCGCCGCCTGGATGACGCCGGCCGCCAGGTCCTGCCACATTGGCGCTTCGCCGCGGTAGTGCACGATGGAGATGTCGAGGCCATATTGGCGGTTGAGCTCGGCGATCGCGATGTGTGCGAACGAACCGATCCCATACGAGCCTGCCGTGACCTTGTTGCGGCGTGCATAGGCGACGAAATCTTCGATGGACTTTGCACCGGTGGCGGAATGGACGACCAGCGGAAGATGACCCGATGGCGTCACCGAGACGATCGTGAAATCCTTGTCCGGATCATAGGCCAGCGATTTCAGCAGCAGCCGGTTTCCAAGCAACGTGGATGAGATCGTGTACATCAGCGTGTGGCCGTCCGCCGGCGACTCCTTGACCGATTGCGCTGCCAGCGCGCCACTCGCTCCCGTCTTGTTTTCGACGATGACGGGCTGCCCGAGCTTCTGGGAGATGTAATCGCCATAGGCGCGGGCGAATGCATCGGTGATGCCGCCGGCGGGCGTCGAAACGACGATCTTGATGGCTCTGGTGGGCCAGGCTTCGGCTGCAGACCCTTCAGCGGTCGCTATCACAAGGCATGTAATTGCAGCCCCCAATATTCCGACGAATGTCCTCACTTGCCCCTCCCGTTTCGCTCTGCGTCTTGGGCGCCCTGCGGTCGCCGGGCAGAGATGTCACACGAGCGGAGGCAAATAGAAACAACATTTTACTGTGTGAAATGGCGGTCTCCAGACGACGATGACGGGCCTGCCGCAGCAAGGTTGGCGGCGAGCGCCTGGCCAGTGCGAGACGGCGCCGGAGATCTTCCTTGGGACGGAATAATGGCATGGCAGCTCTTTGTGGGGACCGTGCTGCTCGTCCATGAAGCAATCGCCGGATCAGTCAAACATATCCCGGCTGCCCGCCGAGCAAGTCGCGCTCCGACCCCAAGCGCGACAAGCCGCGCGCGGGCACCGCATTGGCTCCTCAGCGGCCGAGTTCGCTCTCGGCGGCAAGCTGCCCCTCTGGCGTGATCTCGTATTCGCCGTCCTGTTTTGTCATCCATCCCGACCTGACCATCTCTCGTGCGAGCTGCACTGAGCAGATCGGATGATTGCCTCCTGGGTAATACAGCCTGTCGTTTCGGACGAGCAAGTGGCCGTACAACTGGGCCTGACGCAATGCCCTTCGCATTCCGGGTGATGGATCTTTCATGCCGGTTCAAGCCTGAGCACGGTGAAGGTTCCTAATGAATGCGGCTATCTCATTGGCGTGTCGTTCGGCCGCGCACGTAGGAACCGTCATTCCGCTGCATCGTTTGTTGTTTCGAGGAGCAGCGCCATGAACGTACGGGATGAGCACACGCAGTCCCTCTGGATGGACGTATCTGTCGCCGAGGCTCCGGTGCTGTCGCGTACGGTCGGCGTGGACGTTGCCGTGGTCGGCTCCGGAATAGCCGGACTTTCGGTCGCATATGAACTTGCCCGCCATGGACGTTCGGTCGCAGTCATCGATCGTGGCCGCATCGGCAGCGGGATGACGGCGCGCACCACGGCGCATCTGGCGACCGCGCTCGATGACGGTTACGATGCGTTCGTGCGAGTCCGCGGCCCTGACTGTGCGCGGCGTTACTATCAGAGCGTTGCTGCCGCGATCGACCGCGTCGAGGCCATCCAGGGCGCCGAGCACATCGATTGCGGTTTCAAACGCGTCGATGGCTATTGGGTACAGGCACCCGAAACGTCCGCATCCGAACTGGATAGTGAATTGGACCGCTGTCGCAAGCTGCAGATTCCAGTCGAGAATCGCCTTGAGCCGACACCATTCCATGACAGGGGTCAGACGCGTTCTCTGCGCTTTCCGCGCCAGGCGCGCCTGCATCCGACTAAATATCTCGCCGGTCTGGCGAGCGCACTGCAGCGCCGGGGCGCCCAGCTCTACGCCGACACCTGCGTCGAGAGCATCCAGCAACGCCAGGGCAGCATGGTCGTGAGCACCGCCTCAGGCTACGAGGTTCATGCCGCCGACGTGGTGGTGGCGACCAACTCGCCCGTCAACGTGCAGGTGGCGATCCACACCAAGCAGGCGCCTTACCGCACTTATGCGCTCGCCGCGAAGATTGCGGCCGGCGCCGTGGAGGATGCGCTCTATTGGGATACGCTCGATCCTTATCATTATGTCCGCCTCCAACCATTGTCTGCCGACGAGGACATCGTGATCATCGGCGGCGAAGATCACAAGTCGGGTGAGGCAAATGATGGCGCTCAGCGCCTTGACGCGCTTGAGCGCTGGGCGCGCGAGCGATTGCCGGATTTGCGCGAGGTCACTCATCGGTGGTCGGGTCAGGTGCTGGAACCGGTCGATTTCGCCGGCTTCATCGGCCGCAGCCCCGACGAGGAGCATGTATTCATTGTCAGCGGCGATTCCGGGCAGGGGATCACGAACGGACTCGTGGCGGGCATGCTGATCGCGGATCTCGTCACCAGCGGCGCCAGTCCCTGGGAGGACGTCTACGCTCCGTCACGAAAGATTCAGAGGAATATCGGCGAGTTCATCAGCGAGAACATCACTCCTATCAAGAACTTCGCGGAGTATCTCACCGCAAGTGAAATCGCGAGCGCTGAACATCTGCGGCCCGGCGAGGGGCGTCTCTTCCGAAGTGGCCTGAAGAAGATCGCGGCGTGCCGGGACCGAAGCGGACATTTGCATTTGCATTCGGCGAGCTGCACCCATTTGGGCTGCGTCGTGCACTGGAACTCACTCGAACAGTGCTGGGATTGCCCATGTCACGGATCGCAGTTTGCACCCGATGGCACCGCGCTCAACGGCCCGGCAGTTTCCCCACTCGGCGAGGCTGAAAAGCCGGCCAATCTTGAAGCGGCAGAATGACCGGCATCCCTCGGCGTGTTGTGGTCAGGATTAAGGGGGCTTGCGCCGACGGCTGCAGCTTTTACCTGGCGAGCTGCATGTGAATCATGATGCGCGCCGATCTGATGTGACTAGTCCTCGCAGGCTGTACAGGCTATATCCTGTCGCCTGTCATTGAACTGTCATGTTACCGCAAATGCTAAAGTCAGACGCTGCGCCGGCTCGCAAGACTCCGAGCGCGCCGGAAACCAGTCCTGCTCTTGGGAACACCAAGAGAACGCAGCTCCGCACCGGCTTCCTGGGGCAACGAGAGGAAGTCAGCGTGGAACCCGCGACGGCCGAGGAGCGCACTCCCATTGAGCAGACGCCATCGCAGGATGTGACGCCCGCGCCGAACCCAACGCAGCCCGCTCATCCCGCCGGTGAAATCGAGCTCAAGCTTCTCGTCGATGCCGATCGCATGGCGGATTTCCGCGCAGCGCCCGTCATCGCGGCGAACGCGCGCAACAAGGGCGCGCGCAAACGCCTCAAATCCGTCTACTACGACACGCCCGAGCGGGCGCTACGACGCGCCGGCCTGAGCTTGCGCGTCCGCCAGAGCGGCACGCGTTTCGTGCAGACCGTGAAGACCGAGGTTGCGGACGATCCGTTGCGCCGCGGCGAATGGGAAGCAAGTGTGCCGTCGCTTGCGCCCGATTTCGCTTTGGCGATGCCGTTCATTCCGGACAAGCTCCGCGGCCATCTCGACGCGCAACCGCTCGAAGCGGTGTTCTCGGCCGATGTGCATCGGCACACGCGCATCGTCGACCTGCCGTCCGGCACGGTCGAGGTCGCCTTCGACCAGGGCGAGCTGAGCGCAGGCGGCAGGTCAATGCCGGTGAGCGAGATCGAGCTGGAGCTGAAGAGCGGCAGCCCGAGCGCGATCTACGAGATCGCGCTGCGCCTTGCGGAGCACGGAACGGTGAAGCCGTCCATCCGCAGCAAGTCCGCACGCGGCTTCGACCTTGCCGGGGACCTGCCGCCGTCGGCGCGCCGGCCGCGCAAGCTTCGCCTCGATCCTTCCGTGACGCTCGACGAGGCCTTCGCGACCATCCTGCGCGCCTGCTTCCTGCACCTGCTGCAATCGCTGCCGGCGGCCGAGGACGGCCGCAATCCGGAAGGCGTGCATCAGCTGCGTGTCTCGTTGCGCCGGCTGCGGTCTGCGCTCGACCTGATGCGATCGGTCGGCGCGCTCAGCCACGTCGATGCGCTGCGCTCGGAAGCCACATGGCTGGCGCAAGGCTTGTCCGCGGCGCGAGACTGGGACGTGTTCCAGCTCGCCACCTTGCCGGCGATCGCAAAAGCCTGTCCTTCGGTCGCGGGCTTCGATGCGCTTGGGCAGGTCGCGGCTCAGCGTCAGGCGCAAGCCTATCGCAGGGCTCGCAATGCGCTCGATGATCGCCGCTGTGCCGTCTTCCTGATCGGCCTCGGCGGCTGGATCGAGACGCGCGGCTGGCGCAACGGCGTCGCGCCGGAAGATCTCGGCCGGCTTGCCGAGCCCGCCGTCAATTTCGCGCAGCGCGTCCTGTCTGAGCAGTATGCCAAGGTGCTCAAGCGCGGCCGCCGCTTCAAGTCGCTGACGATCGACGAGCTGCACCGCCTGCGGCTCGCCACCAAGCGGCTGCGCTATCTCAGCGAGTTCCTGCTGCCGCTGTACGAGGATCGCAAGTCCGCCCGAAAATTCGCGCGCCGGCTCGCCGGCTTGCAGGAGGAGCTCGGCGTCTTCAACGACATGGCGGTGACGGCCTCGTTGCTCGACGGGCTCGGTTCCGAAGATCGCGACAGCGCCATTGCGGCGGCCGCGATCGCCGGCTGGCAGGCGCGGGCATCGATCGGCGTGCAGCAGGGCTTGCAGGATAGTTGGCGGGATTTCACCGCCGCGCGCGTGCCCTGGTCGCGCCAGGGCCAGCAGAGCTGATCGCGTCGCCTCAAAAAGTTGCGGCCAGCCATTGGGGGATGGCTGGCCGCGCGCGAACCGGTCTGGGACGATGTGACCGGGTCGCGTAACCTGTTGTCGTTCCTACTGATCTTTGGCGCTGGCGGTGGAGACCGCCGGCTTGGTATCGCCCAGCGACACCCAGACGTTGGGATCGCCCTGCGACTGGCGCTTGACGAAGCGGTAGCCGGTCTCCGTCCAGGCGAGGACATTCTCGTTCTGATTGTCGAGAATGAACTCGCCCTTGTCGGTCTTCACCGTCAGCACCGCGTGGCCTTCGCCCTTCTTGTCGCGCACCACGGTGATGAGCAGGGCCTGGCGCGGCCAGCCGGCATCCATCAGCATCTTGCGCTTCAACAGCACGTAGTCTTCACAGTCGCCGTAACCGTCTGATGGCAGCGACCACTTCTCGATCACGCCCCAGTGCTCCTGGTCGGTCAGAGGCTTGACGGTCTCGTTGACCCAGCGATTGACCTTGATGAGGTCGCGCCATGCCGCCTGCGACATCACGATGTCGCGCGGCTGCAGCGGCGCGCCCTGGCACTGAGCAGCATTGTCCGCGCAGAACTCGACCCAGCCGATCGGCGCACGCGTGGTGTCGCCGAGGCTCGCGTAGAGCAGACGGCCTTCGCCGGCCTGCGCTGCCGCGCTGATCCCGAAGAGCATGGCGACCAGCGCCAGTCCCTTCCCCTGTCCCCTGAAGTCAAACATTGCGGCCCCCGTTTCTTGTTGGGACCACATTTCGCACGGAGCTTTTGAGTTGCCGCTAAGTCGACCAAGTCAAGTCGAGACGAATACAAGTAAAACGAGCGGCGAATTCGATCTATACTTGAATAGAACTTGCGTAAAATTCGATATGACTGAAATTGATTCAAATTTTATCTGTTAACGCGGAAGCGCTGGGCGAAGCGCTGTTTGCGCTCATCTGCAGCCCCTCCGTTAACCGCTGTCCGCTCGCCGCGGGACGTGAAAAAGGCGGCGTCCGCATCGCGGAAGCCGCCTTCGAGCCTGGAAATATCAGGGTTTTCGCGTCCCGGGGCTTTACCGCGCGGTAACGCTCTCTTCGAGTGTCTCCACCGGCTGCTCGTGCATGAACTCGAGCGCGAAGCCGTCTTCGAGGTTTCGGACCACGCGGCCCTGGACCCGGCCGAGCAGAACGGTCGACTTCAGCGGCGGCCGGTTCTCCGCGGCGATGGCCGCGCCCGACAGCGAGAGGTCGATGATGCGGCAGGTCATCTTGGTGCCGTCCTCGAGTGTCAGCACCGCGATCGGGTTGCGCGGCACGATACGGTCGTGGCGGCGGTCCTCCGGCAGATTGAGGATGTCGCGGTTGGCGAGCCAGGTGAGCTGGGCGGCGAGCTTGTCCCGCTTTCTGGGCGTCGCCCCGATCGTCATGGCGAAGCCGTTGTCGATGATCCGGGTGATTTTGCCCTCGACGCGGCCGATATGGTCGAGATAAGCCACCACGCGGTCGCCGACATTGCCGATGCCGGGGGCGAGCAAGGCGAGGCCGCCCGGCGACATGTTGATCACCTGGCAGGGGAATTCCCGGCGGTCCGGCAGCATGTAGCGGCCGAGCAGGTGCACCTTCACCCGCTGGAAGCGCCTGCGCTCCTCGGCGGCCGGAAGAAATTTTTTGTTCGCTAACGCCATTTCCAACACCCGACCCCCCGCCCGGGCGGAGTCCGGGACGACCCTAAGGTGCATAGGGTTAATGCCGCGTTATGATCGGGCGCGCCGGTTGCGGACAGACACGATGCGCTCGAAAAGCCACATCCCGAAGGGAGTGATCGTCACGCCGTCCGTGCCCTGTGCCCATACAGCAGGCACAGCAGCGCCAGCAGCACGGCGGCCGACAGGCCGAGCGACCAGTGGATGCCGATCGCCGCGCCTGCTACTCCGACCGTGATGCCGCTGAAGGCCCGCATGCCGAGCCCGGCCATGTTGTAGAGGCCGACGACGCGGCCGCGGATGTCGTGCGGCGCGTTCAGCTGCACCAGCGCCTGCGCCATGGTGTTGAACGAGAGCTCGAAGAAGCCTGCGAAGAACAATAGCGCGATCGCGACCGGATAGACCGGCACCAGTGCGAAGCCGAGCAGCGCCACGCTCCACAGCATCGCCAGCGTGATCGCGGTGCGCGGGGTGCCCTTCAGCCGTCCCCACGATTCCAGCGCGATGCCGGCCAGCAGTGCCCCGGCCGCGTCCGCGGCGAGCAGCACGCTGTAGGAGACGCCGGGATCGCCATGGCCGAGATCGCCGGCATAGCCCGGCATCTGGGCGTGATAGGCGTTGCCGATCATGAAGGAGGTGAGGCCGGCAAGCCATGTCATCGCCGACAGCACCGGTTGGGTGCCGATGGCGCGGATGGTCAGCACGATGTCGGCAAGGCCGCGCACGGCAAAACGCCTTGCAGCGATACTCTTGTCACGCACCGGGGCCCAGAACAGCCACAGCAGCATCGGCAGATAGAACAGCGTGTTGAAGATGATGCCGTGCGAGGGACCGAGCGTCAGCATGATGATCCCGCCGACCGCAGGCCCGACCAGGATGCCGAGATAGCGCGCCATCGCGTTCAGCCGCACCGCGCTCGGCAGATCGGCCGGGCCGACGAGGTCGTAGAGCAACAGCTGGTTCGGGGTCTGCCAGAGCACGCCGGCGCAGCCATGGATCACCAGGAGCAGCATCGCGTGCCACATCTGGATCGTATCGGTCAGGAAGAAGTAGCCCCAACCGGCGGAGGCGGCGATGAACAGCAGCATGCCGCACTGGATGATGCGGCGCGGATCGAACCGGTCGGCGAGGCCACCGACCGCGACGGAGAACAGCAGGAACGGCAGCCAGTGCGACAGCACGGCAAACCCGCCCAGCGTCGGCGAATGGAATTTCTGAAACACCACCCAATAGCTGATCACATGCTCGATATTGTCCGCCATCATCGCCAGCACGTAAGAGGCGAATTGCAGACGGTAGGGCACGGACCTCATCGCCGCGAACGAGCCGGACGCGGCCATGGGATTTTGGGGAAGGGGGTTCACGGGATGACCTGAGGTGAGACTTTTGGCGCCTTACACGTTCGCCGGACGGCGCTCAAGACAATTGGACGTGCTTGAACAGCAGCCATGCACTGCAGCCACACACTCGACCGTCATCCTGAGGTGCGAGCGAAGCTCCCGGCGCGATGTTTCGCATCGCGCCACTCGCGCCTCAGGATGACGGTCGAGCTTGTGGCGCGTTTAGCGGATGAGCGGAGCGAGATCCCGGGTCGCTATTCGCGCACGTCGCTTCCTGCGCGCTACGAGTCTGCCCGCTTGGCACGAGCGCGCATCTCACATACGCTTTGCATCGGCCCGCATCACCAACCATAACAAAGCGGGCAGCGAGGAAACAGCCATGCAGCAAATCCGCGTCTGCACCCACGCTGGTCCCGGCTCGGAGCCCGTCATCCGCACCGTGCCGTGGCCGAAGGTCGGCCGCAAGGCCGCACTGATCAAGGTCGGCGCCTGCGGGGTCTGCGGCACCGACCTGCACATCCTCAAAGGACACTGGCCGAAGCCGCTGCCTTGGCCGTTCACGCTGGGACACGAGCTCGGCGGAATCATCGTCGAATGCGGCGATGAATTTTCCGAGGATTTTATGAGCAAGCCGCTTCAAGTCGGCTCCAAGGTGATGATCCCGCCCTTGATGCCGTGCGGCCGCTGCTATTACTGCATCCATTATCCGCAAACCGCGAACAAGTGCCTGACGCCGGTCTATTACGGCCGCTATCTCGGCTTCGACAAGCCGCCGCATTTGTGGGGCGGCTGGGCCGAATATGTCTATGTCGATCTCGAGATGCTGCCGGGCACCAAGATCTACAAGCTGCCGGACGACATGTCGTTGCGCCTGGGTGCGCTATCGGAGCCGTTGACATCCTGCATCCGCGCCTTCAATCGCGCCACGCGCGCCGGCGGATTCAGCTGGGGCGACACCGTCGTGATCCAGGGCTCCGGCCCGATCGGCATTTTGGCGGTCGCGGCCGCCAGGGAGATGGGGGCAGGGCGCGTCATCTGCGTCGGCGCGCCGGAGGAGCCGCGGCTCAAGCTGGCGCGCGAGTTCGGCGCGGAGGCGACCGTGAACATCGAGGAGCTGAAGTCACCGCAGGAACGCATCGATCGCGTGCGGAAGATCGTCGGCGGCTTCGGCGCCGATCTCGTGATGGATTGCTCGGGACATCCCACCGCCGGCCCCGAAGGCATCGAGATGCTGCGCGATGGCGGCACCTATGTCGAGATGGGCCAGTTCACCGATGCCGGCTCGATCGACACCTCCTGGCACCGCATCTGCACCAAGGACCTCAACGTGCTGGGGTCCTGGGGCTTCACCGGCAATGATCTCCCGCTCGGCGTCGACATGCTCTACCGCACGCGTGACAAATATCCGTGGCTGAAGATGCAGACGATCTACCCGTTCACGGAAGCCGGCGTTGCGCAGGCGGTGAAGGACGCGATGGCGATGAAGACGGTGAAGTCGACCATCGTGCCGTGGCCGGAGCTGGTGGAGTAGACAGTGCCGTCCGCGCCTCAAGGTATTTCGCGAGTCTTCCCGGATGGGGCGAAGCGCAATCCGGGATTCTCGCCCGCGACTCCCCGTATTCCGCTGCGCTCCATACGGGCTACGAGTCGGAGTTTGGATCAATGACGAAATGACGGACCGGCAGACACCTGGCCAGCACGCTCGCTCCCCCTTCAACGCCATCCGCGCGATCGACTACACCGTCATCTTCGTGCGCGACGTGGCGGCGATGCGCCGCTTCTACGAGGACGTCCTCGCCTTTCCACTCTCGCGCGAACTGTCGCCGAACTGGATCGAGTATGGCATCGGCAGCAACACGCTGGCGCTGGCACGGCCGAGCCGCACCTCAGGTGATGCACCAGTGCCGCCGGGCAGCGCCTCGCTGCAGCTGGCGTTCAAGGTCTCGGCCGCCGAGGTCGACGCGTGCGCCGATGAACTCGTGCGCCGGGGCGTGGCGCTGGTGTCGCCGCCGACGGACCAGTCCTTCGGTCATCGCACGCTGTTCTTCCGCGATCCCGACGGGAATTTGCTGGAGGTGTACGGGGAGATCTGAGGAGGCTCCGGATCGATATCCAGGAGGCCGTCAGAAATCGCCTGTCCACCTTCAGGCGCGGCTCCCCGTCAAGCCATGCATCAAAGCCATGGTGATTTCCCGGCGCATGGCGTAAAGAGCGCCAGATCAAATCCAGCGTGCGGCCGGGCCGTTTGCCGCGCACGCAGCTTTAGGCGCCGGTTCACCGTTTGCGCGCCTGAATTCAACCAAGGTCTCCATCTCGTGTCTCTTCCGGCCCTGACCCCGCCGCTCGCCCGCGCTTTGGCCGAGCGGAACTATGATTCACTGACGCCCGTCCAGCTCGCGGTGCTCGCTCATGAAGCCACCAGCCGCGACCTCTTGGTCTCGGCCCAGACCGGTTCCGGCAAGACCGTCGCTTACGGTCTGGCCATCGCGAAGAACATCCTCGATGACGCCGAGCAGTTCGCACGAGCGGCCGCGCCGCTCGCCTTGATCGTGGCGCCGACCCGCGAGCTCGCGCTCCAGGTTCAGCGCGAGCTGGCCTGGCTATATGGGCATGCCGGCGGGCGCGTCGTGTCCTGTGTCGGCGGCATGGATCCGCGGCGCGAGCAGCGGGAGCTCGCCGCCGGCGCGCACATCGTCGTCGGCACGCCCGGGCGTCTCTGCGATCATCTGCGGCGCGGCCGCCTCGATATCTCCGAGCTCGCCGCGGTCGTGCTCGACGAAGCCGACGAGATGCTCAATCTCGGCTTTCGCGAGGACATGGAATTCATCCTCGAGACCACGCCACAGGCGCGTCGCACCCTCTTGTTCTCGGCGACGTTTCCGCGCGGCATCGTCGCGCTGGCGCGGCAATATCAGCGCGACGCATTCCGGATCGAGGTCGCCGGTGACGAGGGCGGCCACGCCGACATCGAATACCGCGCGATCCGCATCGCGCCCGCCGACGTCGAGCATGCCGTCGTCAACGTGCTGCGCTTCTACGAGGCGCCGAGCGCGCTGGTGTTTTGCAGCACGCGCGATGCCGTCAGGCATTTGCAGGCAGCGCTCCTGGAGCGCGGCTTTTCGGTGGTCGCGCTGTCGGGCGAGTTGACGCAGAACGAACGCACCCTGGCGCTGCAGTCGCTGCGCGACGGCCGCGCCCGCGTCTGCGTTGCGACCGACGTTGCCGCCCGCGGCATCGACCTGCCGAGCCTCGACCTCGTCATTCATGCCGATTTGCCCAACGACGCCGAAGTCATGCAGCATCGCTCGGGCCGCACCGGGCGCGCGGGCCGGAAGGGGACGAGCGTTCTCCTGGTGCCGCCGGCGCGGCGGCGGCGGGCCGAGCTGTTGCTCAACCTCTCCGGGATCGACGCGACCTGGGGCACGGCACCGCAGGCGGATGACATCCGCAAGCTCGATCACGCCCGCATGAAGGACGTGCTGTTCACGGAGGAGACGACGCCCGACGATCTGGCCCTGGCGCAGGCGCTCTTGGCCGAGCGCTCGCCCGAGGATATCGCCGCCGCGCTCGCGCGGCTTTATCGCGCGCGGCTGCCGTCGCCCGAGGACATCATCGATCCCGGCGAGCGAAGCGGCAAGCCGGAACGCGGACGTCATGGATCGGATAGATCGGAAGAGGGCGACGACCGCGGCAAGCCGCGATCGAAGGCCGGGAAGGCGTCGAAGCACGGCATGGCTGAGGGCAGCGTCTGGTTTCGCGCCGCCATCGGGCGCCGCAAGAACGCGGAGGCACGCTGGCTGCTGCCGATGATCTGCCGCCGCGGCGGCATCGACAAGCGCGACATCGGCGCCATCAAGATCATGGACACCACCACCGAGTTCGAGATCTCCGAGCGGGTCGCCGAATCCTTTGCGGCGAAGATCAAGCGTCCGGATAAGGAAGACAGCATCCGGATCGAGCCGATGGCGGATGCACCGCAGCGCCAAGAAGCTCCCCGGGAGCGCTCTCGCGCGCCGCAGCGCGAGGCCGGCGCGCATCATGAACGGCGCGAGGATCGCCCGCGCGAGGCAAGTGGATTCAAGCCACGCATCAGGCCTCACGCCGAGCGCGCGCCGAAATTCGACGATGCGCGTTCTTTTGCAAAGAAAAAGAAGCACAAGAACAAGCCGGGCCACGCAGAGCCGTCGGTTACGCCATGGCCTGTGAAGGGCGCGCCCGGAAAGAATGCGAAGAAGAAGCGTCGGGGCTGATCTGCCGCTTTCCGTCCCCGGCTTGACTAGTGCCGCCGAAGGCTCGCGCGTTGCGCTATGGAGCGCTGCATCCACTCGCAATCAATCGGTAACATGGCGCCATCCGGACGCGTTGCGAGCCCGCGCCTTCTCGAGTTGGCAGAAAGCCTTTTCGGCAACTTCAAAGAAACAATAGCAGCGCCTGCGGCGAGTCGTCGCTTGAATCGAATTTAATCAAGTCGAGAGTCTGAAAGCGAACTGAAGGTCCGATCCTGGTTGGTCATAGTCGGCGGCAGGGGGCGAGAGCAGCTCATCAGCAGCATCCCTCCATTTTGAGAGTAGGGGCACTGGTTTCCCGGTGCGGCCCGCACCCGGGAGCTTCTGAAAGTCTTCAATCCAACAATCTGGTTTCGCGTGAAAGGATGGAATGACGATGAATGATGCCAATGTGAAAGCCGAAACGAATGCCACTCCCGCGGGTGGGAATGGTGACGCAAGGCTCAAGTTCGACGTGCCGTTTTTCAATATCCAGGGGATCTTCGGCGATCTTGCCGAGCAGGGCGCCGCGCGGGCCAAGGCAAATCTCGAGCAGATGAAGGCGGCTTCCGAGGAGATCACCGACGCTCTCCGCGAAGCCTGTGCGACCAATGCCACGCATGCCGCCCACTACGGCACCAAGGTCATCGAAATATCGAAAATCAATACCAGCTCCACGCTGGAATTCCTGTCCCAGCTCGCGGATGCAAGGTCGTTTGCGGATGTCGTGAACCTTTCCACCGCCCACAGCCGCAGGACCTTTGAAATGGCGTCAGGCCAAAACCGGGAGCTTTGGGATCTTGCCCAGAAGGTTGCAACCGAGACGGCCGAGCCGATCAAGAAGAGCTTCAACCGGGTTCTGCATAGGGCTGCCTGAATCGAGGCTATCGGCCGCGTGAATCGGCTGGACGAGCGTCTTCGCCAGAAGAGACGCCGTCCGGCCGATGGCGGCGACGCCTTTTCGTGAAGGGATGCCGAGCTGGAGGAAATCAGATGGGTATGGTGATGATCAAGTGCCCGGAAACGGGCCGGGCCATTTCGACCGGCATCGAGATGGACCGCGAAAGATTTCGGTGCAGTGCAGTATTCTTTTCTCGCACCTATTGCGGGATGTGTGCGGCAACGCACGAGTGGTTTGCCAAGGAGGCCTGGGTCTACGAAACGGCAAGTCCGGGGGCGGGCAGTCGTTCGACGCGGGGGCGGCGTGAAGCGGCCTGACGGCGTCCTGCGAAACATTCCGATCGATCCTCGGCCTCATCACCTTGCAGCGGTTGAGCTTCTGCTGGCGTGAGCCGCCCCCTGGGGGTTGGCTTACGTCGCGGCGAGGTCGCGCAGCATATAGGTCGCGCCGTCGCCATAGGATGCGAGCTTTGCGCGCAACTCAGCATCCGCAGTCACGGCCAGAAAGCCCATGCGCTCCCATAGCGGCCGCGTGCCGTAGACCGAGACCAGCGCGAGTGTTGCGATGCCCGACGTACGCGCCAGCTTCTCGATATCGGCAACATAAGCGCGCACAACGCCGCCGCGGAACTCGGCCAATACGGCGATGTCGTGGACGTAGAGACAGTCCGCGCCGTCAGGCAATTCCTGCAGAAAGCCGTCGAGCGGCGGAATCCGGTACTGCATCCAGGGATGCGCCAGTCCGTAGCCGACGATGCCTTGGTCCGTATCGAGCACGCCGCAGCCGTCCGGACATAGCCGCATCTTCTCCGCCAGCACCTCGGCGCGTTCGGGCAACGCCGGATGGATGCGTGCTGCAATCGCGCCGATTGCAGCGAGGTCCGAGGCGCGCGCGGGACGCCAATGCGGCTTGCTCATGTCGGTGCGTATCCTTGCGCAGCCGAGCCGGGACGCGCGACTTCTATCGCAGCCCCTCATACACCATCAGCCCACGTGCGATCTGCAATTTCCGGATGGCGCGCGGCAGCAGTTTCTCCGGCTGATGCAGGTAGCGCCAGGAGGTGAGGCTGAAGGCGGAAAGCGTGCCGCATTCGTCGTCGAACGGCGCGAGCACGCCGGTGACGCTCACCGGCGTATGTGGGCGGGCGTTGAAGGGCAGCAGCAGGAGCTCGAGATGCGCCTTGCTGCCGTCCTCGCGCGCAGCGGTGACGCCGGCGATCGCGCCCAGCGTCTCGTCGGCGACGATCGTGGTGATCTCCTCGATCTCGCTGCGGCTGGCCGGCGTGAACAGCGCCGCAAAGCTCTGGTCCTTGAGGTCTGTTCCGGCCAGCGCGCAGACGCGCGTGCCGGCGACGCGGAACGGGAAGCCGAGTTTTGGCTCGCAGGACAGCACGAAGATGTCACCGAGCAGGCCGCGGACCGCGGCCGGATCGATGTCGGCCCGGTCAGGGGCCCGTGCAGTGCCGCGCTTCTTGTCCCAATACGCGAAGAACGCGCGGCTCGACGGATGTTTCATGACTGAACGCTCGCCCGGGGTGCGACCTCGAAGAGACAGACCTGTCCCGCTTCAGTGCACCCGCGATCCCTTCTGTTGTTGTGCAGGAGGGGATTTGCAGCGTCCATGCCGCGGGCGCGTTTTCGCGCCCGTTGAGGTGGTCTTTGCGTCGTTAACGTTAAATTAACTATGCGCTTCGTGTCGGCCGCGCGCCTGCTATGGTGATCGCGGTCGCAAGCCTCGCCGCTTTTCTCCAGGTTCTCGGCGGGGCCTGTACTTGAGGGCGTCAAACAGTTTGGTCACGGGCCGCGGGGAGGGGTGGGGATACGCCTTATCTCTCCGGCCATCGGAAGACCGACACGGACAGGCAGGGCTTTCCCAGGGCCCTGCCTTTTCCTTTTGTGCACTTGCGCAGGGACGGCAAAGGCGACTATCTCCAAGCCTGTCGCTCCGATGTCGCCTGAAAGCGAAGCTGCCTTGGATTCCCCGCAAGATTCGTCGCCGGATGCGCCGGCCGTCAACGAGGAGGCTCCGCGCGAGCCGATCCTGACGCTGCCTCCGGCGCTGACCGCCTATGTCCTGCTCTTGGCGGCGATCCATCTGCGGGTGCTGTTGCCGCCGGAACTCGAGAACTGGACCATCGACGTCTTCGGCTTCATCCCGAAGCGCTACGATTCCTCGCTGCTCAATCTGCAGATCCCGGGCGGGGCGGGGGCGAAGGTCTGGACTTTCGTCACCTATTCGCTGCTGCACGCCAATCTCACCCATCTCGGCTTCAACGTGCTGTGGCTGCTGCCGTTCGGCAGCGCGCTGGCGCGGCGCTTCGGCACGGTCAGGTTCTTCGTCTTCCTGGCAGTGACGGCGGCGGCCGGCGCGCTCGCCCATCTCGTCACCCACGAGCATGCGGTGGCGCCGATGATCGGCGCCTCGGCCTCGGTATCGGGCGCGATGGCCGCCGCAATCCGCTTCGCCTTCGTGCGCGGCAGCTTCCTGTCGTTCAGCCGATCGGATGCCGATACCGCCGCGAAAGTTCCGGCGCTGCCGCTGTCGCGCGCGCTCCGCGACGGGCGGGTGGTCGGCTTCCTCGCCGTCTGGTTCGGCGTCAACATCATCTTCGGCGTGGGCGCGATCGGCATCGATGCCGAAACCACGAGCGTGGCCTGGCAGGCGCATATCGGCGGCTTCTTCGCCGGCCTGCTGTTGTTCGCGCTGTTCGATCCCGTGCCGCGCGTGCGAAGCGATGCTGCGGATGCGTCATCACGAGACGTTTCAGACCGTATCTGATGCGGCGCTTGCGACGCAGCCCGAATTCATCCATCATTCCGGGCGAGAATGTTCCGAAGCGACACGTCTTTAGCGACGATGCTTCGCAAAGCGCACGAGCGTGAAACCGGCGCTGAAACTGTTAGTTGAAGACTCGCGAACAAGTCCGGACCGCCGAAGGCGGACGGGCTCGGATTCAGGGAGGCGGCAATGACGGTACGTTCCATTCTGAACACCAAGGGCCACCAGATCATGAGCGTCGAGCCCGACGCCAAGCTGGCGGACGCGATCAAGCTGCTCGGCGAGAAGAAGATCGGCGCGGTGCTGGTGATGAACCAGAGCCGGCTCGAGGGCATCCTGTCCGAGCGCGACATTGTGCGCGTGCTCGGCGATCGCGGCGCCGGCGTGCTGGAGGCGCCGGTCTCGGAGGTGATGACCCGCAAGGTCGTGACCTGCAAGGAGACCGACACCGTCGCCGAGCTCATGGAGACGATGACGACGGGCAAGTTCCGCCATCTGCCCGTGATCGACAACGGCAAGGTGGTCGGCCTGATCTCGATCGGCGACATCGTCAAATGGCGTGTCCGCGAATACGAGACCGAGCAGGAAGCCCTGCGCGACTACATCAAGACGGCCTGATCAGGCCTGGTCGTCGACTTTCGGCGCGGTGCCCGCGGGCGCCGGCGCCAGCACGTGGATCGCCTCCTGGATGGACTCCAATGCGCGCTCGGCGGCGCGCGTGCCATGTGCGATCAGGTCTTCGGAGCGGTGGAAGTCGAACCAGCCGAACTGGCCGACCCGCGGCGTGATCAGCATGTCGGGCGGATCGCCGGCCAGACGGGCGCGGGTGATGCGGTCCTGCATGATGTTGAAGGCGTCCACCATCACCGACGAGATGCCGGGCCGGCCGTTGCCGCCGAAGAACTCGCGCTTCATCGTCTTCTCGGGCGAGAACAGGCGCGGGAAGCGCCGCTTGGTCGCCGGCTCCTCTGCCGCCGGCACGACCGGGGCGGGCGCTGCGCCGTGTGAATAGATCGTGGTGGAATGGGTGAAGATGTCGCTGGAAAGATTTGCGGCGATGACGATTTCGGCGCCGAGCGCGCGGGCGGCCGAGACCGGCACCGGGTTCACCAGCGCGCCGTCGACCAGCCAGCGGTCGCCGATCAGCACCGGCGCGAAGATGCCGGGCAGGGCGTAGGACGCGCGCATGGCGTCGACGACGCGGCCGCGCGTCAGCCAAATCTCGTGGCCGGTGCGAACCTCGGTCGCGACGCTCGCGAATTTGATGGGCAGGTCCTCGATCAGCACGTGCCCGATCGCCTCCTCGAGCCGGGTCGCGAGCTTCTCGCCGCCAAGCAGGCCGGAGCCGTTGAGACGGATATCGAGATAGCCGAGGATGTTGCGCATCCCTTGCAGGCTGCGTCCCCAGTCTTCGAACGTATCGAGCCGGCCGGCCGCATGGAGGCCGCCGACCACGGCGCCGATGGACGTGCCGACCACGACATCGGGCACGATCCCATTGGCAATCAGTGTCCTCAGGATTCCGATATGGGCAAAGCCGCGCGCCGCGCCGCCGCCGAGGGCAAGGCCGATGACCGGCCGGCGGATGCTGCCCAAGCCGACTTTTTCGCCCACCTTCTCGCCGTTCGAGCCGTTCGCGCCCCGGCCTTTCAATCTGTCCAGCACCGCAACTCTCCTACGCCGGGCCAGCCCGCATCGTCAGACTAGGCATCGCACGTGCCCTCCGCCATATCAGGCGCGAGGCATGGTTTATGCCGCTTTGGAAAGGGCACGGGGCAGGAGTATGGCGAGGGGCGGTTGCTTGCGAACTAATCACGCAGCCGTCAACCCGGTTCCACAGAACCCTCCGGGGCCGTATTTCCTGGGGTTTCAGAGGCTTGAATTTGCCGCGTTTTCGGTGAAAAGCAAGGAGCATGACACGCGGGGGTGACGGCATCATCGGATGGCGGCGCAGCGGCAGGCTGCTGCCGGCGCTGATCCTTGCCGCGTGCGTCATTATCTCCGGCCGGAATGCTGCCCAAGCGCAGCTCTTCTCCGATCGACCGCCGCCGGTGCCGCCGGCCTCTGTGCCCGACCCCGGCAACGCCGTCAGCCTGGCGCCGCCCTCCGGGCCGGGCGCGGGACCCCCCAGCCTGCCGCCGACCCTGATGCAGCCGGCGACCCCGAGCATGCCGCCGCCCGCGGTCTCGACCGTGCCGCCGGCCGCCCCGCTGAATGCCGCCGTGCCCGGACAGGGCGTGCTGTCGCTGACCGCGAAATACGGCAAGGACTCGGCTCCGATCACCAGTGGCCTGGTCTGGCGCGTGTTTGCCGACCGGCCCGACGAGAACGGCACCTTCAAGCTGATCCGCGAGGACCGCAGCGGGACGCCGAACATCGTGCTGCCGCCCGGCAATTATGTCGTCCACGTTGCCTTCGGCCTCGTCAGCGCGGTGCGCACCGTCAGCCTGAAATCCGAGACCAACCGCGAATCCTTCGTGCTGCCGGCCGGCGGCCTGCGCATCGAGGGCCGCGTCGGCACCAGCCGCATTCCGCAGAACCAGATCTCGTTCGCGATCTACAAGGGCAGCCAGTTCGAATCCGGCGAGCGCGCTTCCCTGGTGCCGAACGTCGCCGCCGGCGACGTCGTGCTGATCCCGGAGGGCACCTACTACATTGTCTCCAACTACGGCGATGCCAATTCGGTGGTGCGCTCGGACATCCGCGTTCAGGCCGGCAAGCTCACAGACGTCACCATCACCCACCGCGCCGCCGTCATCACCCTCAAGCTGGTCAGCGACCGTGGCGGCGAGGCGCTCGCCAACACCGCCTGGTCGGTGCTGACGCCGGGCGGCGACGTCATCAAGGAATCGATCGGCGCGTTCCCGCGCGTCGTGCTGTCCGAAGGCGAGTACCGCGCCATCGCCAAGAACGAGGGCAAGGTCTACGAGCGCGGATTCAACGTCGTCAACGGCGTCGACGGCGAAGTCGAAGTCATCGCGCGCTAAGGCGGGGGCGGCCCGCGGCGAGAAGCTCCGGCACGACAATTCTCATCGCGCGCACGGATGTGCATCCTCCATTACCGTCGGCTTCAGCGGGTTTCTGCCAAGTAACCGTCCCCCACTCTTCTGTGTTCTGTCTTGAACACTGGTAGCGCCACCAGTCCCCTGCAGCGGCCAACAAACACCGGCGGCATCGGCTTATTCCAGCAGCGGCGCGTCTCGCTCACGACCGTGGACGATACGTATTTCCGATCATCAATTTTATTCTCTTTCCATCCTGCTGCGCTATATGTCTGGCGTCCGTCCAACGGGGGAAGCCGGAGCAGGCGCTTGCCTTGCAGGACCGGCTCGGAGCAGGGGACCAGGCTCGTCGGCATGTTCGAAGTGATCCTCACCAGGCGCAAGCGGTTCGGCTGGCGGTGGCAGGTGTGCGACCAGTCCGGCAAGGTATTTGCCGACGGCTTCGAGCGCACGCGTCCGTCCGCCAAATATCAAGGCGAGCGCGCGTTGTTCTTCCTGCTTTCCCAGGCCCATTTGCGCAACCGCTCGGCGGCCTCCAGCGAGGATTAGTCGGGCGGGCTACGATCCCTTGCGCTGCCCGACGGGCAAAACACCCGATTTATGGGTCAATGGGCTCGGTCGAAAATATTCCGCTTTGCCGAAATTCGGAAATGACGTATGTTTCGGCTCAACCCGGCCCAAGGAAGAGGGGCGTATCGCGATCGTCACGAACGCGGGCCGGGGGGCGGTGGACGCGGATGGCGTCGGCGCGAACGGCTTTGCAGGGCGGAGAGCCGTGAGCGAGGTCGTCGCGCATACGACCGGTGTCATCAGCGTACGGCAAAATCGTGTGGTCCTGACGCCCGGGGTCTGTGCGTCAAGTCTTGTGGTGATGTGGTTGCCCGACCGGGCGATGCGCATCAGCCATCCGCAAGGCGACGGGGGCAATAGTGCATCGCTCCCCGGGGAGAGCGCGACATAAGCCGTAAGACCACTGCGCAGGGAAGGCCGGATGTTTGGCTTCACCTGTATGCCGCTGTGCAAATTCTTGTTGCCACCTTTCGCACAGTGGACCGTGGGTGCCCGGCCGGCACCCGGTCTTCCCTGCGCCCTTTTCACAGAGGGCGAAGCCACCAGGCAAAGCTCGGGCGAGATGCGCCGCGAGGACGAATATGCACGTCTGCAACGACACACTCGCTGTCATCGCCCGGTTTAACCGGGCGATCCAGTACTCCGAGACGGTTGTGGTTCATCGATAGGCCGCGGCGTACTGGATTCCCCGCCTTCGCGGGGAATGACAGTAGCATTTGGAAAGCGATTTTCCTGCCACACCCCGTCATTGCGACCGCAGCGAAGCAATCCAGAGGCTTTCCGTGGATGCATTCCTGGATTGCTTCGCTGCGGTCGCAATGACGGTGTTGAGGCAGCTATGTGCTGGAATCTCCCGTCTCGTGCCCCGGACGCAGCGCAGCGCCTCCCCGGCGATGCGAAGCATCGTCCGGTGCGGCGGTGCGCTGCAGAGCCGGGGCCCATGCGGCAGCGAGCGACGTCGCCTGCTGGGTCCCGGCTCTGCGCGGCTACCACTCGCGCGCTGCGTCGAGAGAGCACATTCGCGCAACCGTCACAGTCTCTAACGCCCACTAACCAACACCTGACTTAAAACTGTCATAATCGCCGAATGGAACCCACGCCTTCGCGCTTTTTACACGTCGTTAAGCGCGCCTGCATTGGATGCGGCGGGAAAGTGCGTTGGGGACTGCAATGACTGCCGCGAAGAAGATGCCGGGAAAACCGGCCGCCGAAATGTTCGACGACATCCCGGTGCTTCAGCGCAAATGGCGTGCGGCGTTGAAGCCGGGCGAGCGGCTGCCGCGCTACGAGGACGTCATGCTCGGCAGCCTCGGACGCCTCGCCGACCACATCGCGCTGCTCAAGAACGATGGTGTGCTCGAGCTGTCGCGCAGCGGACGTTACGTGCAGAAATGGCTCGGCGAGGAGCGCTGGGACATTCCCCTTGCCGAGCTGTCGCCCGATTGCGCCACCGCGCTGTCGGGAGCGGCGGCGAGCGCGCTGGCGGCCGGGCGGCCGCACCGCGCCAGCGCGCATTGCGTGCGCGACGGCATGGTCAGGACCTATGACGTGCTGGCGCTGCCGACGTCCTCGCGCTGGGGCGCGACGCTGATCGGCGCCTATGTCAACGAGCGCGGCGCGCAATACAATCTCCTCGACGCCATCTTTTCCGCGACCGACGACGCAGTGGTCTCGCTGGCGACGCTGCGCGATGCCGCCGGCAAGGCGTTCGACCTTCAGGTCGTGCACCACAACAGGAGCGCGGGCGAGCTGCTGAAGGTTGTGGGTGGAAGCCTGCTGTGGCGGCGGATCGGCGAGGGCAGCACGCTGCTGGCCTTGCCCGAGGTGATGGAATTCCTGCTCAAGGCCGTGTCGGGCGGCCGCGGCGAGCAGCTCGAGATCGAGAGCGCGGGGCGCTACCTCAGGCTCAGCGCCACCGCCTTCGCCGACGTGGTCTCGCTGACCATCTCCGATGTCACCGTCTTGAAGCGGCGCGATGCTTCGTTCCGGCTGCTGTTCGACAACAACCCGATGCCGATGTGGGTGTTCGACGCAGAGACCAAGGCGTTCCTCAGCGTCAACGACGCCGCGGTCCAGCATTACGGCTACAGCCGCGCGACCTTCCTGCGCATGAAGCTGCACGAGATATGGCCGGAGGACGAATGGGACAGCCACGCCGCGGCGCTGGAGCGTCTCGGCGACGCCTACCACTCGTCGCGCAACTGGCGACACTTGCGCGCCGACGGCAGCGAGATCGAGGTGCTCACCTTCGGCCGTCGCGTCGCCTTCGACGAACGCGACGGCTATCTGGTTGCCGTGGTCGACATCACCGAGCGGCGCAAGGCAGAAGCGCGCATCGCCTATATGGCGCACCACGACGGGCTCACCGATTTGCCGAACCGCGAACACTTCCAGGAGCGGTTGAAGCAGGCGCTGGACCAGGCCGCGGGAAAACGGGTCGGCGTGCTCTACATCGATCTCGACCTGTTCAAGAACATCAACGATTCCTTCGGTCATCCGGTGGGCGATCGCCTGTTGAAGCAGGTCGCCGAGCGCCTGACCATTGCGGTCCGCGGCAGCAATCTCGCCGCGCGGCTCGGCGGCGACGAGTTCGCCGTCATCCTGGCAACCGACGTCTCGCCGAACGAGGCAAGCGCCTGCGCGTCCCTGCTGATCGACATGCTGAAGGCGCCTTACGACGTCGATGGACAGGAGATGGTGATCGGCGCCAGCATCGGCATCGCGCTGTCGCCGGGCGACGGCACGACGCCGGAAGAGTTGATGCGCAATGCCGACATGGCGCTGTACCGGGCCAAGGCCGACGGCGGCGGCGTGCACCACTTCTTCGAGCGCGAGATGGACCTCCAGGCGCAGAGGCGCCGCGACATGGAGCTGGATCTGCGCCGGGCGTTCGCCAATGGCGAGTTCGAGCTGCACTACCAGCCGCTGGTGTCGATCGCCTCCGACCGCATCTCCGGCTTCGAGTCGCTGCTGCGCTGGCGTCATCCGGACAAGGGCATGATCTCGCCCGCCGAGTTCATCCCGGTCGCCGAGGACATCGGCCTGATCACCCAGCTCGGCGAATGGGTGCTGCGCGAAGCCTGCACCGAGGCGGTGAAATGGCCCGTCGACGTCAAGGTCGCCGTCAACCTGTCGCCGGCGCAATTCCGCAGCCGCAACCTGGTCCAGATCGTGATCTCGGCCCTGGCGCAGTCCGGCCTGTCGCCGAAGCGGCTCGAGCTCGAGATCACCGAGTCGATCTTCCTGGCCGAGACCGATGCCAATGTCGCCACCTTGCACCAATTGCGCGAGCTCGGCGTCGGCATTTCCATGGACGATTTCGGCACCGGCTATTCCAGCCTGAGCTATCTCCGCAGCTTTCCGTTCGACAAGATCAAGATCGACCGCTCCTTCGTCAAGGATCTGGCGCAGCGGCCCGATTGCGGTGCGATCGTACGCGCGATCTCCGGGCTCGGCCGCAGCCTCAACATCACCACGACGGCCGAGGGCGTGGAGACCGAGGATCAGCTCGACTGGCTGCGTGCCGAAGGCTGCAACGAGGTGCAGGGATTTCTGTTCAGCGCCGCGCGGCCCGCGGCCGAAATCGGAAAGCTCCTCGCCGATTTCGGCCAGCGCACCTCACGGGCGGCGTAATGCGGGCGGATAGCAATCGTAGACCAGCGCCTTGAACGCGGGCGTGATGCGGCCGCGCTCGTTCTGGGTCTGCTGCATCATGACGTAGACCATGTCGAGCTTGGGATCGACGCCGAAATAGGTGCCGCTCCCCGAGTCCCATTTCAGCTCGCCGAGCGAGCCCGGCGGCGGCGGCTTTGCATTGCCGGGATCGGTGCGTACCGCAAGGCCGTAGCCATAGCCGAAGCCGTCGCCCGGGAAATAGAAATAGTCGCGTCCGACGCCGGAGCCCGGCCCGATCTGATCGCTCGTCATGGCCTTGAACGCGGCGGGGCTGAGATAGCGCCTGCCTTCGAGCTCGCCGCCGTTGAGCAGCATCTGCGCGAAGCGCTGATAGTCGGTGATGGTCGAGAGCAGGCCGCCGCCGCCCGACTGCCATTCTGGATGGTCCAGGCGGTCGCGCTCGCCGGCGAGCAGGATGAAGTCGTTCGGCAGCGGCCGCGCCATCCGCGCCAGCTCGTCCTCGGTCGCGAGCGCGAATTTGGTGCTGTTCATGCCGAGCGGATCGAAGATGCGGGCCTTCAGGAAGGCGTACAGCGTCTGTCCCGAGATGATCTCGATGACGCTGCCGAGCACGTCGGTGGAATGCCCGTAGCGCCACAGCGTTCCGGGCTGCCGCGCCAGCGGCAGTTTGGCGATGCGATCGGCGAATTCCCTGTTGTTGAAGTTCCCCTCGAAAATGTTGGCGGCCTTGTAGGCGTGCTCGACCCATTCGCTGCCGATATAATCGTAGCTGATGCCCGAAGTATGCCGCAGCAGATCCTCGATGTTGACGGGGCGGTCAGGTGGGACGAAGTCGAGCTCCAGCTTGCCACCGGGCCGGGTCACCTCGAGGCCGACCTTGGTCTCGGCAAACAGCGGAACGTATTTCGACACGGGGTCGGTCAGCGCAAGCTTGCCCTCGTCGATCAGCATCATCGCGCCGAGGCACGTGATCGGCTTGGTCATGGAGTGGATGGCGAAGATCGTATCCGGCGTCATCGCGAGGCCGGTCCTGGTGTCGCGCACGCCAAAGGTCTTGAGGTAGACCGGCTTGCCGTGCTGCTGCACCATGATCACCGCGCCCGGCAGGCGGCCGCTTGTCACCTCGTTGTCGAAGAACGCGGTGATGCGGTCGAGCCCGTCGGGCGAAGGGGCGGGGACGTCCGCGGCCCGGCTTCGCGCCATCGTACCGGCGAGCATCGCGGCCCCGACCAGAAATTCACGGCGTCTCATCCGCACCTTCCTCCCTCGGCGGGATCAAGCCGCAAGACGCTCGGTGCGTCAACACGACATCGATTAAAATCGCGTCACGATGTCCGAAAGCGACGGACGCGGACGGTCCTCGCTCGGCTTGGTCGGGGTGCCGACATGAATGAAGCCGGCGAGCTTCTCATCCGGCTTGAGGCCGAGGCCTTCGAGCACGTCGCGGTCGAACGAGAACCAGCCGGTCAGCCAGCAGGCGCCGTAGCCGAGCGCGGTGGCGGCCGTGACGATGTTCATGGCGCTGGCGCCCGCCGACAATTCCTGCTCGAACGCCGGCACCTTCGGATGCGGCTTGGTGAAGCTGACGATGCCGATCACCAGCGGCGCGTCCATGAGGCGCTTGCGCTCGGTCTCGACGTCGGCCGCAGGCGCGCCGGGATTCTTCCCGGCGAAGACCCTCGCGATCACCTCGCCGGCACGTGCACGGGCGTCGCCCTCGAAGATGATGAAGCGCCACGGCGCGAGTTTGCCGTGATCGGGCACGCGCGCCCCGATGGTGAGGATCGTCTCGAGCTCGGCCGGCGAGGGGCCGGGCCCCGTCATCTCGCGCGGCTTGACCGAGCGGCGGGTCTTCAGGAGTTCGATGGCATCGGGCACTGCGATATCCTCTTCGAATGGTCGGCGGGCGTGCCATGCCGAGATAAGCATGCACGCCCGCAACCGGAAGCGAATTTAGATCGATTTCAGGGCTCAGACGGCGCCGCGCGCCCGCTTCACATCCGGCGGCGTCGCCTCGTCGACCAGGGCGGCGATCGCCTCGGCGGTGGTCATCACCTTCTGGCCGTCGCTGCCGAGCCGGCGAACCGAGACCGAATGCGTCTCGGCCTCTTTTTTGCCGACCACGAGCAGGGCCGGGATCTTGGCCAGCGAGTGCTCGCGGACCTTGTAGTTGATCTTTTCGTTGCGCAGGTCGATCTCGACCCGAAGCCCCGCGCGCCGCGCCTGCTCCAGCACCACCTTGGCGTATTCGTCGCCTTCCGAGGTGATGGTGGTGACCACCGCCTGCACCGGCGAGAGCCAGAGCGGGAAGTTGCCGGCATAGTGCTCGATCAGGATGCCGATATAGCGCTCCATCGAGCCGCAGATCGCGCGGTGCACCATCACCGGCGGCTTCTTGCCGCCGTCATGGTCGATGTAGAACGCGCCGAACCGCTCCGGCAGGTTGAAGTCGACCTGCGTGGTGCCGCACTGCCAGTCGCGGCCGATGGCATCGCGCAGGACGTACTCGAACTTCGGCCCGTAGAACGCGCCTTCGCCGGGGTTGATCTCGGTCTTGATATGATTGTTCTGCGACTGGATCTCGCGCAGCACCGTCGCCATCACGCGCTCGGCGTGATCCCACATCGCATCGGTGCCGACGCGTTTCTCCGGCCGGGTCGACAGCTTCACCGTGAGGTCGCCGGTGAAGCCGAAGTCGGCATAGGTCGACAGAATGAGATCGTTGATCTTCAGGCACTCCTCGGCGAGCTGATCCTCGGTGCAGAAGATGTGCGCGTCGTCCTGGGTGAAGCCGCGGACGCGCATCAACCCGTGCATGGCGCCCGAGGGCTCGTAGCGATGCACCACGCCGAACTCGGCGAGGCGCAGCGGCAGGTCGCGGTAGCTCTTCAGGCCGTGCTTGAAGATCTGCACGTGACCCGGGCAGTTCATCGGCTTCAGCGCGAACCAGCGCTTGTCCTCGGCCTCGTCGCCGGCCGATTGCGCCGCGAACATGTTCTCGCGGTACCAGCCCCAATGGCCCGAGGTCTCCCACAGCACCTTGTCGAGGATCTGCGGCGCGTTGACCTCACTGTAGTCGCCGGTCAGGCGCCGGCGCATATAGGCGATCAGCTGCTGGAAGATGGTCCAGCCCTTCGGGTGCCAGAACACGACGCCCGGACCTTCCTCCTGGAAGTGGAAGAGGTCGAGCTCGCGCCCGAGCTTGCGATGGTCGCGCTTCTCCGCTTCCTCGATCTGCTTGAGGTAAGCGTCGAGGTCCTCCTGCTTGGCGAAGGCCGTGCCGTAGATGCGGGTCAGCATCGGGTTGTTGGAATCGCCGCGCCAATAGGCGCCGGCCACCTTCATCAGCTTGAAGGCGCCTCCGACCTTGCCGGTCGATGTCATGTGCGGGCCGCGGCACAGATCGAACCAGTCGCCCTGGTAGTAGATCTTGATCGGCTCGTTGCCGGGAATGGCGTCGACCAGCTCGACCTTGAAGGCCTCGCCCTTGTCGCGGAACACCTGCTTGGTCTTTTCGCGGTCCCAGACTTCCTTGGTGAAGGGCTTGTCGCGCGCGATGATCTCGCGCATCTTTTTCTCGATCGCGGCAAAATCTTCCGGCGTGAACGGCTCGTTGCGGAAGAAGTCGTAATAGAAGCCGTTCTCGATCACCGGGCCGATCGTGACCTGGGTGCCCGGCCACAGCGTCTGCACCGCTTCGGCCAGCACGTGCGCGCAGTCGTGGCGGATCAATTCGAGCGCGCGTGGATCGTCGCGATTGACCAGCTCGATCCTGGCGTCTGCCTCGATGGGATCGTTGAGATCGGCGAGAGCGCCGTCGAGCGCCATCGCAACCGTACGCTTGGCGAGCGAGGGCGAGATGCCCTTGGCGATATCGAGGCCGGTGATGCCCTTGTCGAACTGACGCTGGGCGCCGTCGGGGAAGGTGAGGGTGACTTTGGGAGCGGGGGTCACGGGCTTCAAATTGGAGAGGCTGTACTGGAACCCGGACTCGGATTTGGGCTGGTCGGACATTGCTTTTCTCCTGAGGCTCACTCCTGCGAACGAGCGCAGGTAAGCGGGAACGAGCGATATATCAGGCGATTCGGCCCGTGCAATCCGGCATTTCCAAGAAAGTGGCGCGCAAAACCCGGGGCGGAGCCCGCAACTATTTGACGTTGTACCCTTTAACCCGCCGCAGGCCGCCGCTACATGCGTTTGCATGGAAAATGCCCCCGCCGCCGGTCGTTTCGCGCCGACCGCCCTGATGCTCGGCAATCTCGTCACCGGCTGCTCGGTCTTGGCACCGGCGGGCATGCTGCCCGAATTGTCGGCGGGGCTCGGGATCAGCATCCACGCGGCGGGACTCCTGATCACCTTCGGCGCGGTGACGCTGTGCGTCGGCTCGCCGCTGACGGCGTGGCTAACCAGCCGCATCGAAAGACGGACCCTGCTCGCCACGACGCTGGCGGTGCTTGCACTCGGCAATCTCGCCTCCGCGTTTGCGCCTGATTACTCCAGCCTGCTCATCATTCGCCTCGTGATGCTCGCAATCGGCGCGCTCTATACGCCCCAGGCCGCCGGCACGGCTGCACTGATCGTGCCGGCGGAACGGCGCGGCAGCACCATTGCGTACGTCTTCCTCGGCTGGTCGCTCGCAGCCGCCATCGGCCTGCCGCTGATCACCTTCATCGCCAGCCGTTATGGCTGGCGCGCGGCCTATGGCGGGATTGGCGCGCTCGGCTGCACCAGCCTGCTGTTGTTGCTGCTGCGTCTGCCGGGCGGCCTGAAGGGCGCACCGGTCGATCTGAAGACATGGGCCGCCGTCGGCCGAAGCAGGACGATCCTGCTGCTGCTTGCGATCACGATGCTGCAAATGTCGGGGCAGTTCGTCGTGTTCACCTATATGGGGCCGCTGCTCAACAAGCTCACCGGCGCCGGCCCCGATGCGATCGGCTCCGTGTTCGCGCTGTACGGGATCTGCGGCTTCCTCGGCGTCGTCGTCGCGACCCGCATCGTCGACACTTCGGGGCCCTACCGCACCTCGTTGCTGTTCACGTGCCTGCTGCTTGCCGGGATGAGCGGCTGGGCGCTCGGTGCCGGCTCGCTCGTCATGATGGCGGGCGCGGTCGCGGTCTGGGGCCTTGGCTTCGCCTCGACCAACTCGATGCAGCAGGTCCGGCTGGTCGCGGCTGCGCCGCCGCTGGCCTCGGCCACCGTCGCGCTCAACACGTCCGTCCTCTATATAGGTCAGGCGGTCGGCTCCGCCGTCGGCGGGCTGCTGTTCGCCCGCGAGTTGCTGCACACGCTCGGCTTCGTCGCGGTGGGTTTCGTCGTGCTGGCGCTGATCCTGGTGGTCGTGACCCGGCCCCGGCGGGCGGCTGCCGCCACCGCCTGAACGCTGCAGGTCGTATGCGCAAGGCGCTTGGCAAACCTCGCGCCGGAGCGGTAGAAGGCCGGCGTGGGGATCAAAGAGAGTTGACTGAGATGAGGATGATTCTGGCGGTTGCCGCGGTGCTCTATTCAGCCTCTGCGTTTGCGCAGACCGAGAAGCCACCGATGGTGGGGGACAAGCCGCTCGTGCAGGTCAAGCCCAAAGGGACCAAGGAGGCAGCGGCCAAGCCCGCCGCGGCGGCGAAGGGCAAGCCGCAATCGGTCGCCGTCCGTCTCCAGGCCTGCCTCGAGATCGACGACGGTACCAAGGATCGCCTCAACTGCTACGACGCCGTCATCCCGCCGGCGCCGAAGCCGAAGCCGGCCAAGGCCAAGGGCTACGCCGATTGCCGCTTCTTCAAGGAAGAGGACGAGCGACTGTCCTGCTTCAACGGCTTTGCCGAGAGCATTCCGAAGCTGCCCAAGAACTAATATTTGGAACTGATACTCGCCCGGCTAGGGATTTGTGGAGGCGACGCGCGTGAGCGCGAGCGACGGCGTCGCCGCCATCTTCACCAGCACGTCCTTGAGCGGGTCGCGCGTCCAGGCGCGGGTGACATAGTCGCGATGGGTGATGCCCTCGCCGGTCTCCACGAACACCACGCTGCCGGGCCGTAGCGGCCCGTCCATGTCCTCGGCGACGCTGATGCCCTTCTGCCTCAGCATGCTCATCAGCTCGCGGTCGCGCCGCGCGGTGTAGCGGGTGTAGGCGCTGACGAAGAAGCCGGAGCGGTGGCTCTCGATCCAGGACGCGAACTTGTCCATCTCGCCATAGACGGCATCGAGCAGCACCACGCCGCGCACGCGGTCGCTGATGCCGCCGACCTCGAGGCTCCAGGCCGTCGGCAGGAATCCGCCGCTATAGCCGACGATCACGATCGGCATGTTGGCGAAGGCGCGCGCGCTGCTGGGATCGCCGGTGAGGCGGGCGAGGTGGTCAGCCGATTCCGCCATGAAGCGCTTGAAGCCGCCCGGCTGCCAGAACTTGCCGGCGCTGGAATCGGCGGCGTCGACCGCCATCTGCGGCGCAAGCAATATGGCATTGGCGCCGGAATCGGTGATCTGTTTCGGCACCATCTGCCGGTCGCGGACGTCGCGCTCGAGCGTTGCGCCATTGCCGTGGAAGAACACCACGATCACGCCCGGCTTGCGCAGGTCGAAATGCTCGGGCACGTGCACCAGCACGCGGCTGTCGCTGTAGGTCTCGTCCTGCCAGTAGACGCGGCCGGAATAGCTGCGGTGGCCGCGGCGGTCGCCTTTGGAAATGTTGAGGAAGGGCGCGTCGGAGGCAGGGTTGTTGCCGAAATAGGGAAAGGCCGACGACTTCATGCTGACGAGTGTCGTCAGGTCCTCGCGCGCGGGGCGTTTATAGGGGACTTGCGGCTCGAGCGAGGCCACCTTGTAGGGCGCCTGCTCCGGCCCTTGTCGCTGGACCGCGCGCTTGGGCGAGAAGTCCGACATTTGGCGTTGCAGAAAGCCTTCACTCGCCGAGGGAAAGCGCTCCTTGAACTGCGGGGCAGGGAAGCGATCCTCGAACGTGTCGCCGCCTGCCACGCGCGCGTTCGCCGTCTGTGAATTGGTCTTGGCGACCACCTGGACATTCGCCTGGGAGTTCGCCGCCAGCGCCGCCGGATCTGGCGCCTTGCCGCATTGAACCAGCGTCAGCGACAGCGGCACCAGGGTTGAGATCAGACCGGCCCGGAGCGCACGACCATGCCGACCGGACGGTGTCCGATCGGCACGATCATCAGCTCTCAGTTTCGGAGCGGCCCCGACCATCCACCCATGACCCCAAGTCACGACCCAAGTCACACGCCCATCGGCAATCTTGAGACAATTGAGCCGACTGGCGTTTAGGCGACGTTAAGCGTCCGGAGAAACTCCCCACATCCGGAACGCTCAAAAGGACCATGCAATCGTGTCCTGATTGTGGGGAAGGGGAACGGGCTAATCCCGGTTAAATCCAGTGCCCTAGATCAAAAACGCGCGTTTACGGTGTTTCGGTACCTGCTTCCCTTGCCTCATTTAACCCTTGTTAACCCTGCTTGAATTGACTGGGCCAAAGTGCACGATGGGCCCACGAGGCGACGCGCCTGAGGTTAAGGACCCCGATGACGGCATCAGATGCGGGTACCCCGCCCTGGACGGACCGGCTGACCGGGAGCCGGGCCGGGGTCTCCGTTCCGGTCGCAACCGCCATCGTCGTGGCCGACATGATCGGGGTCGGCGTCTTCACCAGCCTCGGCTTTCAGGTCAAGGACATCCCGTCCGGCTTCTCCATCCTCCTGCTCTGGACGGTCGGCGGCATCGTCGCGCTGTGCGGGGTGTTCGCGTACAGCGAGCTGGGTGCGATGTTTCCGCGCTCGAGCGGCGAGTACAATTTCCTCGGCCGCGCCTTTCATCCGGCCTTCGGCTTCCTCGCCGGCTGGGTGTCGGCCACGGTCGGCTTCGCGGCGCCGGTTGCGCTCGCCGCGATGGCGTTCGGCGAATATGCCAAGTCGGTCGTACCCGATCTGCCGGCGATTCCGCTCGCCATCGGCGTCGTGTGGCTGGTTTCCCTCGTGCAACTGACCGGCGTCAGGCACTCATCCACATTCCAGCTGATCTCGACGGTCCTCAAGGTCGTGCTGATCGTCGCCTTCCTGGTCGCCGGCTTCGTCATCGCCGTGCCGCAGCCGATCACCTTCACGCCGCAACCGGGCGATATCGCCCACATCGTCAGCGCGCCGTTCGCGATCGGACTCGTCTTCGTGATGTATTCGTTCTCGGGCTGGAACGCCGCGACCTACATCATCGGCGAGATGAAGACGCCGCAGCGCAGCCTGCCGCGCGCGCTGCTCGCGGGCACGCTGATCGTGCTCGTGCTGTACGTCGCGCTGAACGCGGTCTTTCTGCATTCCACGCCGGTCAGCGCGCTCGCCGGCCAGCTCGACGTCGCCAGTGTCGCCGGCACCGCCATCTTCGGCAGTCTCGGCGGTCGGATCGTCGGCGCGATGATTTGCTTCGGTCTGATCTCGTCGATCAGCGCGATGATGTGGATCGGCCCGCGCGTGATGATGACGATGGGAGAGGACATTCCTGCCTTGCGCGTCTTCTCGAAGCGGTCGGTAAGCGGCGCGCCGGCGTATGCCATCCTGTTCCAACTGGCCGTCGCCAATCTCCTGCTGTTCACGCGCAGCTTCGAGGCGGTGCTCGACTTCATCCAGTTCGCGCTGTTGTTCTGCTCGTTCTTCACGGTCGCCGGCGTCATCAAGCTGCGTATCACCGATCCCGATCTGCCGCGGCCCTATCGCGCCTGGGGATACCCGTTCACGCCGCTCGTTTTCCTGCTCGTGACCGCGTTCATGATGTACTACCTTTTGACGGAGCGGCCGGTTCAGTCGCTGTCGGGAATGCTGGTCATGCTCTCCGGCCTTTTGATTTACGCTGTTTTCCGCGGGCGGCCCGCTGCTGCTGCCGCCTCACCGCATCGCAAATAGACATGCTCCGCCCCCTGAGAATCGCGGCCGTTGCCTTCGCCCTCCTGGTTGCGGCCGTCTCGTTCGCGCGTGCCGCTGACGTCACCTTCGACGACACGGCGCGCTTCCTTGCGGGCATGCAGCCTTCGGCGGACTCGCCGCTGGTGCCGCTCACCAGGGACCCGGCCTGGCAGCGTCACGCGAAATTCTTTGACGGCGCCTTCGCTCAGCTCGAGCAGCGACAGCTCTCCAAGATCCGCAGCTGGACCGACCTCAATCTCGCCGCGCCGCGGCCGACCATGTTCTACATGTTCAGCGGCCCCGATTTCCTCTACGCCAATGCCTTCTATTCCAAGGCCAGCACCTACGTGCTCGGCGCGCTGGAGCCGGTCGGCGCGGTGCCCGATTTGACGCGGCTGCCGCGCGGCTCGGTCAGCGCTGCGCTCTACAACGTCGAACGCTCGCTCGGCTCGATCCTGAGCTTCTCCTTCTTCATCACCAAGCAGATGAAGGTCGACCTGCACGCCAACCAGGTCAACGGCACCTTGCCGATCCTCTACGTCTTCCTCGCCCGCTCCGGCAAGACCATCCGCAATGTCGAGATGGTCGCGCTCGACGACAAGGGCGGAGTACATGTCGGCGACGACAATCCCGGACGAAACGCCACGCGCGGCGTCCGCATCACCTTCGCCGGCAGCGACGGGGAAACGCGCACGCTGTATTATTTCTCGACCGACCTCTCCAATTCCGGCGCACGTGCCGCAGGCTTCCTGAAGTTCTGCGAGACGCTCGGACCCGGCAACAGCCTGCTCAAGAGTGCGTCCTACCTGTTGCATTCCAGCAATTTCACCGTCGTTCGGGACTGGTTGCTCGCCAACAGCGCCACCATCGTCCAGGACGATTCCGGCATCCCGCTCGCGAACTACAATGCGCGGCAATGGCGGTTCTTTCCGTTCGGCCGCTATCTCGGTCCGATTGACGAATTCCCCGGCCGCCACCAGCAGCGCTACGCCGAGCTGTTCACGCGGGCCCAGCCGATCGATTTCGGCGTCGGCTATCGCTGGCGCATGCATGAATCGAATTTGCTGCTGTCGGTGAAGGTGCCGGGCAGCGACGCCGCACCGGCTATGGAGACCACTTCGGCGGCCGAGCCGGCGCCGAAGCCGCCACGCCCGAAGCGGCTACGGCCGCCGGAATCGGTCCCGCCGTCACAGGGACGTTTTTTCTGGTTCCGGTGATCACCAATGCACGCTCTGGCTCGGTACGATGAAGGTCGTCGTGCTCGGTTGTGTCGCAAGGCTCCTCGTCAGATACCAGCCGGAGCCGAGGACGAGCGCAAGCAAAGCGATGATGGCGAGCAGGTCGATGGTTCTCGGATCGTGGCCCCTGTGATCGAGATTCGGACCAGGCTTGACGTGAAAGTGCGGGCTGATTTTCCAGCGCATTGTTGTTTCCTCCCGTGGGAGCACCAAAACAACGCAAGTGGAAACTTCAAGGTTCCGGTCGGGGCAGCGCCGCACAAGTGCGCGGCAACGTCAGGATGCATTGACCCCGCGCCAGCGGCCGTAGCGCCAGGGCAGATACCAGCGTGCGCCCCGCGGCGCGGTGAGAGGCACGTTGTCGATGCCGGATGTGCCGAAGGGATTGCAGCGGAGCAGGCGCGCGAGCGTCATCCAGCCGCCGGCCCAGAGCCCGAACCGGTCGATCGCCTCATCGCCATAGACGGAGCAGGTCGGTAGGTGCCGGCAATTGTACCCGACCAGAGGCGACAGCGTATGGCGATACAGCCAGATCAGCGCGCGGCCGAATCTGCGCGGCAGCCGGAGCGCACGATCGCCGGAACTGGAATAATGCTCGCAGGCTGAATGCTTCATGTGCGTTATGCTGCAATGTTGAGCGAGGTGTTGCCCGGTTCCGGCGCAGGGAACTGTAAGCTGTTGTTTCCACGCCATATTTTGCATGCTTTTTGGGAGCAGTGCAGCAAGTATCTGTGGACGATCTGTATTCGCCCGGATACCATTTTTATGACGGCCGTGTGTAGAAACATACGCCTGTATGATGGACTCAGATAGCGCTACCGGGGATTGTTTGGGGACCTTGTGGCATTGGGGCTTGGGGAAGGAACCAGATTGAGACTTCTGAACTCCCTTAATCTTCGCGGCTGGTTGCTGGTGGGAACAGCCGTATGTGGAGTCGCGCTGGCTGGCGCCGTCGCAACATTCGGATCGTCGGCCCGCGCCGGCGTTGCCCTCGAAGAGCGCAAGCTGCCGATGAAGTTCAGCTGGGTCGCCTGTGAGCCGAACTGCCGCGGCTGGGTCAGCGCAGTCGGCATCATCACGGCCGATACGCCCAAAGAATTCGAAGAGTTTTCGCGCGGCCGGCAGCTCGGCGGCGCCACGGTGGTGCTCGATTCCAGCGGCGGTTCCGTCAATGACGCGATCACGCTCGGCCGGCGCTTCCGTAACCTCGGGCTTTTGACCACGGTCGGCGTCAGCCTCCGTGGGGGCCCATCGACGCGCCCGGCGGTCGCGCCGGAAGCCTATTGCGAATCCATGTGCGTGTTCCTGCTGCTGGCCGGCAAGAAGCGCTACGTGCCGGAAGCCGCCCATGTCCGGGTTCACCAGATCTGGATGGGCGACCGCGCCGACGATGCCAAGGCGGCGAGCTACAGCGCGCAGGACCTGATGATCGTAGAGCGCGACATCGGCCGCCTCGCCAAGTACACCTTCGACATGGGCGGGGCCGGCGACCTGCTGTCGCTTGCGCTCAGCGTCCCGCCCTGGGAGGACCTGCACGAGCTTGACGCCGGCGAACTCAAGCTCACCAATCTGGTCACGACCGATCTCGTGGCTGACGTGCTCCCGCACGTGGACATCTCGGCGCCGGCAATGGCGGAGCTCGCAGCGAAGACGCAGGCCAGGTTCGGCGCGGAACCGGAGCAGGCTTCCAAGTCGACCAAGACGGCGGAGGCCGTGGTGCCGACCGGTAGCGTTGCCACGCCGGCTGCGGCGACGCAGAAGTAAGCTCTTAAATCCTGGCAGTCATTCCGGGGCGCGCCTCAGCGCGAACCATGGTGCGCAAGTATGCACCTGAGGATTTCGCGCTGCAATCTCGGGATTCCGGGTTCGATGCTGCGCATCGCCCCGGAATGACGGAGAGGGGCTTCAGCCCTGCGCTGCGGCCGGCTGCTTGGTTCTGGCCTCGATCTGGCCGATGGCATCAACCACGGCATCGAAGGTGAGAAGCGTCGAGGCATGGCGCGCCTTGTAGTCGCGGACCGGCTCGAGGAACTTGATCTCCTCCCATTTGCCTTGAGGAGGCGCGCCGTTCTCCTTCAGCATCTTGCGAACGGTTTCGCGTAACTCACGGAGTTCGCTCGCAGTCGAGCCGACCACGTGACTTGCCATGATGGATGAAGAGGCCTGGCCCAAGGCGCAGGCCTTCACGTCATGGGCGAAGTCGGTGACGGTGTCCCCGTCCATCTTGAGATCGACCTTCACCGTCGAGCCGCACAGCTTGGAGTGGGCGGTCGCGCTGGCATCGGGGGCCGACAGCCGTCCGAGGCGCGGAATATTCCCGGCCAGCTCGATGATCCGCTTGTTATAAATGTCGTTCAGCATGTGATGGAGTCCAACACGTCCACACCCGCGTCCGGGCCTGATCGGCCTTGGCGGGCGCCGCCCACGGTCCTATATAGGGGCGGAACTGGTGGAAAAACAGTCCAGCGGTGCGTCGCCTGCGATCCAGATCTGCACTATCGACGTTGTGACCAAAGGGCCTTTTCGCCAAAACTGTTCTCTTCAGGCGTCTGGCGGCTTGCCGCCCCGTCTGCCGGTGACACTCCGGCCACAAGGCCGTCGAACGGAGTAGACATGGACGCCACAATCAAGCCGATCCGCCCCAACAAGCAGCCCGAGAGCCGCCCGGCCGAGCTTGATCCTGCCGAATTCCTCGCGGCCGCCGTCCGCGCCGACCAGCCGCGCCCTGCGCGCGCCGAGGCGGAAGCGGCGGTGAAGACGCTGCTCGCCTATATCGGCGAGAACACCGAGCGCGAGGGCCTGCTCGACACGCCGCGTCGCGTCGTCGAGGCTTTCGACGAGCTGTATCAGGGCTACCACCAGTGCCCGGCCGAGGTGCTCGACCGCACCTTCGGCGAGACCGCAGGCTATGACGATTTCGTCCTGGTGCGCGACATCGAGTTCACCTCGCAATGCGAGCATCACATGATGCCGTTCTACGGCAAGGCGCACATCGCCTATACGCCGGTGGAGCGCGTCGTCGGCCTGTCCAAGCTCGCCCGCCTGACCGACATCTTCGCCCGCCGGCTCCAGACCCAGGAGCACCTGACGGCACAGATCGCCGCCGCGATCGACGAGGTGCTCAAGCCGCGCGGCGTTGCGGTGCTGATCGAGGCCGAGCATACCTGCATGTCGGTACGCGGCGTCGCCAAGCATGGCGCCTCTACCTTCACCAGCCGCTTCACCGGCATGTTCCGCGACAATCCGGCGGAGCAGGCCCGTTTCCTGTCCCTGGTGCGAGGCACGACGCGCTGACCTCGCGAAAACCGGCGAGAGTTGCTGTGTCCGCTCACTCCCACGAGATCGAGGAAGGCCTCGCCTTCCTGCCCAGGTTCGATGCCGCTGGCCTGGTGACGGTCGTCGCCACCGACGTCGCTACCGGCGACGTGCTCATGGTCGCGCACATGAACGAGGAGGCGCTGCGCAAGACGATTGCGACCGGCGACGCCTGGTACTTCAGCCGCTCGCGCAATGCCTTGTGGCGAAAAGGTGAGACGTCGGGTCAGACCCAGCGCGTGGTCGAGATGCGCACCGATTGCGATCAGGACGCGGTCTGGATCCGCGTCGAGCAGATCGGCGCGGCCTGCCACACCGGCCGGCGGTCGTGCTTCTACCGCAAGGTCGAGGCCGAGGGCGGAGGAGCGAAGCTGGTCTTCACCGACGCCGAGCGGCTGTTCGATCCAGACGCGGTCTATAAGAAATAGCTCGCTGTCATTCCGGGACGCACCGAAGGTGCGAGCCCGGAATCCATTCAGCCGACGAGAGGCGCCTTAACCCCCCATTAACCATACCTGTCCCACGGTGATACGACGGGCGCCGAATTGCCGGCGTCGCTCAACGCCGCGCGGGGCGGGCACTTCATCATGTCGATCGACAATTTCAGTGCCCCGCAGACGACCGGCCTTGATCCGTCGCGGGCGCGTGTCGCCGGTGCGATCAAGCAGGCCTCGAACATCAGTGGCGTCAGCTTCCAATACATGCTGACCACGGCCAAGATGGAATCGGATTTCGATCCGACGGCCGGTGCCACCACCTCGTCCGCGCACGGGCTCTACCAGTTCATCGACCAGACCTGGCTCGGCACGGTGAAGGAGGCGGGCGCCCAGCTCGGCTATGGCAGCTATGCCGACGCCATCACCAGGACGTCGTCGGGCACCTACAGCGTCGATGATCCCGTCAAGAAGCGGTCGATCATGAAGCTGCGCGACGACCCCGAAGCCGCTTCCGCCATGGCGGCGGCGCTGACGCAGTCGAACAGCTTCAAGCTCACCGGTCTGCTCGGCCGCAGGCCGAGCGACAGCGAGCTCTACATGGCGCATTTCATGGGCGTCGGCGGCGCCGCAAAGCTGATCGCCAACGCCGAGGACAATCCGCAAGCGGTCGGGGCGCGGCTGTTTCCCAACGCGGCGGCCGCCAACCGCCCGATCTTCTACGCCAAGGACGGCCGCGCCCGCAGCGTTTCCGAAGTCTATTCGGTCCTGGACGCCCGCTATGCCGGCGCCGCGAATTCGAAAGTCACGCGCAGTGCGATGGCGATGTATGGCGGCACGCCGTCGACCACGCAGGTCGCGAGTGCCAATGCAGTCGTGCCCACTGCACCTGTCATGGACAACGCCGCCTATCTCCAGACCTTCCCGAATACCCGCACAGTGACGCCCGTCAGCGCGACGTCGTCGACACAGGTCGCGGACAATGCGGCGAGTACGCCGGTGTTTCGTTCGATCTATCAGCCCGGCGATGCCACGCAGCCGGTCTCGACCACGGTGCAGAAACTCTGGGGCAACAATGCCTCGCTGACCTCGGTCGCCTCAGTGACGCCGGACGTGCGGCCGCCGCAGCCGCTCGATCTCTTCAGCGATCGCAGCGGGACGTTCTCGAGCTAGCCGAGTTCGCGTGTTCGAGGCCTGGGCCCGGCTCTGCAGCGCCTCGCCTGACGAGGCGCTGCGCTGCGTCCGGGGCACACAGCTGAGGCGGCTTTGTTCCCTTAACAAATCATCAACAAAACCAGCCAGTTATGGTGAACGCTTTGTTAAGCGTCGTGGTTTATTTTGTGTTGCAGGTGACGAGCCGTCACCGTTTTCGTTTGTTGTGTAAGCCGGAAGCAGCATGATTGTTCGGCAGTTCATCAATTGGATCAGGACGGCGCCCGCAGGCGAGCGGGCCGAGGCAACACGGGCGCTGGCCCGGGCCTGGCTGATCTCGGACCTTTCTGCAGACGACCGCACCGCCGCCGAAGGCGCGCTTCTGATGCTGCTGGACGATCCCTCGCCGCTGGTACGGCAGGCGATGGCCGAAGCCTTTGCCCGCAGCCTCGACGCGCCGGCCGCAATCGTGCGGGCACTGTCGGCCGATCAGCCGACGGTCGCGCTGCCGGTGCTCGAACATTCCCCGCTCTTGATCGACGCCGATCTCGTCGACATCGTCGCGACCGGCAGCGAGGAGGTGCAATGCGCGGTCGCCCGGCGCATCGCATTGCCGGTCTCGGTGTGCGCCGCGATCGCCGAAGTCGGCTGCGCGGCTGCCGCGCTGGAGCTGATTGAAAATCCCCACGCCGAGCTCGCCCCGTTCTCGTGGGACCGGATCGTCGAGCGCCACGGCCATCTCGCAGCCATCCGCGAGGCGATGCTGGTGCTGGAGGATCTGCCGGCCGCAACGCGTGCGGCGCTGGTGGCAAAGCTCTCCGAGACGCTGGCCCAATTCGTCGTGGCGCGGAACTGGCTGAGCGCCGACCGCGCCGACCGCATCACCGTCGAAGCGCGCGACCGCTCCACCATGAACATTGCGGCGCGCTCGCGCGGCGATGACATGCAGGGCCTGGTCCGGCACTTGCGCATCACCGGCCAGCTGACCGCGGGCCTGATCCTGCGCGCACTGCTGTCGGGCAATCTGGGCTTGTTCGACGCCGCACTCGCCGAACTCGCCGACCTGCCGCTGGCGCGCGTCTCGGCGCTGCTGCACGACCGCGGCGGCAACAGCGTGCACGCGCTGCTCCGTCGCGCCGGGCTTCCGGAGGCGACGTTTGCGGCGTTCCAGGTCGCGCTCGATGCCTGCCACGAGCAGGGCTTCGTCGACAGCGACGATGGCGCGGTGCGGCTGCGCCGGCGCATGGTCGAACGCGTGCTGACCCATTGCGAGTCCGATCGCGGCGCCACCGAGCCCCTGATGGTCCTGCTGCGCCGCTTCGCCACCGAGTCCGCGCGCGAAGAGGCGCGGCTGTTCTGCGAGGAGATTGTCGCGGATGATGTGATCGATCCGGTCGACGACGATCTGATCGCGGCGTAGGTGGATCCGCAAATTCCGTCATTGCGAGCGCAGCGAAGCAATCCAGACTGTTTCCGCAGAGGGATTCTGGATTGCTTCGCTGCGCTCGCAATGACGAGGAGTGAGTGAAGCCTTACTCCACGGGCGCGATGCTCGGCGCCAGGATCACTTCGAGATGCTCGGGGCGGTCGCGGTTGACGTGGGCAAGATAATCGTCCGCAACCTTGCGCAGGCGGCGGCTGAGCTCGGCTGAGACGCTGATCCTGTCGAGCCTCGTGTTCTCGTGCACGATGGCGAGAATGGCGTTGATGTGGTGCGTGAACAGCTCGGCCGGCACCTTGTCCAGATCAGGCGCGTGCTCGATGACGCGGCACAGGCTTTCGGCGATGCCCGCTGCCGAAGGAAAGCCGAACGTCGCCGCATCGCCCTTGATGTCGTGTGCGGCGTGAAACAGCTCGTCGCGCAGTTTCTTCGTGAAGCCGTCCTTCTGCACGGCCGTCCAGGCGGCGGACAGTCTCTGGACCTCGATCGCCATCCAGTCCTTGAACTCACCGGAGAGGCTCGCGAGCGCCTGCTCGGCGCGGGCGATCGGGTCGTCCATGTCCTTGTCTTCGACACGGCGCAGGACCTTGCGCAGCGGATTCGGCTGCGTGATGACCTGGTGCGTGGCGAAGGCCTTGACCTCGATGTCCTTTGCGCTGTTCTTCGCCATGATGCCTGCCTCGTCTGAAGAGGTTGCGCTAGATGGAGGAGCGGGCCTTGTCGAGCAGCGAGGGCTGCTGCAGCACCTCGTGCTTTTCGCCGACGCGGCGCTCCGGGCCCATATAGGCGGAGTTGGTGTTGCGGCGCCGGTCGGGGCCGAAATAGGTCTTGGTCTTGATGAAGGGGCGGGGATTGGCGACGACGTTGAGGATGCGCTGATAGAGCCCCTTGGCCGAGATCGGCTTGGCCAGAAATTCGGTGACGCCGGCATCGCGGGCGACCGTGACGCGGCGCTTCTCCGAATGGCCGGTCAGCATGATGATCGGTGCGTAAGGATTGCCCTTGGATTCCGGCTGGCGGATCATCTGCGCGAGCTCGAGCCCGTCGAAGATCGGCATGGCCCAGTCCGTGATGACGATGTCGGGCACGTAATGGCTGTACATTTCGAGCGCCGTGGCACCGTCCTCGGCCTCGTAGACCTCGCGCGCGCCGAACGAATGCAGCAGCGTCCGCAGGATGCGGCGCATATGCGGATTGTCGTCGCAGACGAGGAAGCGCAGCTTGTTGAAGTCGATACGGAACATGACGCCCGGGCCAAAAGCGGGTCAACCTTCGTTAACCATATCGTGGCGTGGGTTAACGAAGGGTTGCCGGCAGGCGGGCGGCAGGAGGCAGGAGGCTCAGTAGCCGAACTGCTCCCGCAGGATGCGCTCTTCCAGGCTGTGTCCAGGGTCGAACAGCATCCGCATGGAGATGCTCTTGTCCGAAAGCACCTCGACGCGCCGGACCCTGCGCACCTCCTCGTGGTCGGCGACCGCGGCAACGGGGCGCTTGTCGTCTTCCAGCACCTCGATCACGACATAGGCCGTATTGGGCAGGAGGGCGCCGCGCCAGCGCCGCGGCCGGAAGGCGCTGATTGGCGTCAGTGCCAGCAGGGCGGCGTTGATTGGGAGAATGGGGCCCTGCGCCGACAGATTGTAGGCAGTCGAGCCTGCCGGCGTCGCCACAATGATGCCATCGGCGATCAGCTCCGGCATGCGCTCGCGCTCGTCGATCAGGATCCGCAAGCGCGCCGCCTGCGAGGTCTGGCGAAACAGGTAGACCTCGTTGATGGCGTGGTGCAGGTGGACGCGGTCGTTCACGTCGGTCGCGCGCATCAAGAGCGGATTGATCTCGGACTCATGCGCAGTCTCGAGCCGTTGGCGCAGATCATGCGTCGAGTACTCGTTCATCAGGAAGCCGACCGTGCCGCGGTGCATGCCGTAGATCGGCTTTCCCGTCCGCATGTGGTGGTGCAGCGTCTGCAGCATCAGGCCGTCGCCGCCGAGCGCGACGACCACGTCGGCCTCGTCGGGATCGCAATTGCCATAGTCCCTGGTCAGCTGGCCAAAGGCGGCCTGCGCCTCGTTGCTCGGGCTGGCGACGAAGGCGATCCGGTCGTATCGCGCAGGCTTGGTCATGGCGTCTCGGCAGGGCCGCTGGCTCGAGGAAGGTTCCGCCGGGCTCGTCTATACGAGGTGGGTCTGCATTGTCGAGGATGACCCGTTGCAAAGCAACCGGGCGGCCCGTTGAGCGGCCGCCCGGTTCAATTCAGGGTAAAGACAGGGTCGATTGCCGCGGATCAATATTTTGCGATGACGGCGCCCGGGGTGAAGCGATAGTTCACGCCGATCTTGACCTGGGACAGGCTGCCACTGTCGCGCATCGTGGTGACGCCGTCGCTCATCAGCGACGTCCGGCTGCCGAGATCGATATAGTCGTACTCGGCCTTTGCCGACCAGTTCTTGCCAAGGTCGAACTCGGTGCCGTAGCCGATCAGCCAGCCGCTGCGATAGCCGCTGCTGCTGAAGCCGTCGGTGGCCCCGCCGAACTGGTTGACGCAGGGACCGAGCTGGAAGACGCCGACGACGGCGCCATTGAGCGGGCCGAACACGCAATTGACGTTGGTGCGGTCCTGAGCCCAGGCGCCGCCGGCCTTTGCGTAGATCAGGGTGCGGTTCCAGGAATAGCCGACGCGGCCGGACAGGGTCGCGATCCAGTCCGACGAGTTCTGGCAATTGAGCAGCAACGCGAGGTTCTGGACCGTGGTGCAGGTGCGCGATCCGCGCAAATTCGTCGCCGCGATGTCTCCCTCGATGCCGAGCACCCAGTTGCTCGGCATCTGGTAATTATAGCCGACCTGGAGGCCGCCGAGGCCGCCGAACACGCGCGGATTGTTGCCGTCGATCGGATCGCCGGCAAAGCGGATGTCCGTCTTGCCGTATTCGACACCGAGCGAGCCGCCGACATAGACGCCGGTCCAGTTGGTCGGCGCAATGACGGTGCCTGCCGCCTTGGCCGGGGCCTTCAGCGGCATGATCGAGGCGATCTGTTCCGGCGTGAACTGGTAGCGAAGGCCGGCATTGGCGGTCCAGCCGTCGATGTTTTCGCCGTTGCGATAGTCACCGCGGACGAAGCCGAGCCAGCCGGTGTTGGCGAGCTGGCCGGCAACACCGAGCGAGTACTGACCGTAGGTGCCGACCCGGCTCGTGCTGGTGTTCTGCGAAATCGCGATCGGGATGACGCCGAACACGCTGGCGTTCAGGCTGTTGACCGACGAGGTCACGTCGCCGGCGAACTCGTGGAAGACGCTGACCGAGGCGAAGGGCTGCAGGATCAGGTTGCCTGAGGTGATCGTCGTGCCGCCACGCAGGGTGAGGCGCCCGATCTTGCTCTCGATTGGCGAAGTGGTCACGGTCGAGACGATGCCTTGCGAGACGGCGCCGCCGCTCAAGGTGTAGTCGTCGACATTGGTCCGCGACCAGGTGAAGCCCGCGGACGGCTCGATGAACCAATTGTTGGCCAAGGCGAAGTTGTAGCCGACCGAGGCCGACACGGAGGTGCCGCGCGCGCCGATCTGCTGGTTGAACAGCCCGACGCCGACATTGGTCAGGTCGGCGCGGTAAAACTCTTCGCGCACCATGACGTCCGCGAAGAAGCGGCCGTAAGTTGCGACGACATAGGCGCCGAGGAAGGGAACCTCGAAATTCGTGCTGCCACCCGCGTTGTCGGTGGCCTTGGACGACAGATAGCCGGCGGTTGTGCCGACGTGAACGTTCCAGCCGCGCCAGTTCAGGCGAGAGATGTCCTGGCCGACCTGAACACCCCCGAAGCTCTGATGAACCGAGCCGGCGCAGTTGAAGTTCGATGCAGCACCGAGCACCGGATTGAAGATGCCGGCGTTGACCGTGCCGGTCGAGGTCGAGGTGAACTTGTTGGTGACCTCGCCGCCGACTCCGCGGATCCAGATCCCCCCACCGGGCTGCTCGGGCTTCGGATCGGCGGGCGCCGAGACGAATGCGCTGCCTTGCTGCGTGAGGAATGCGGTGTTGGTGGTGCCGAGCGCACCGGCGACTGACCCGGAGGCCGCGCCTGTCGCCGCCGAGATCGCCGCGAGTTGTGCCCCGAAGAATCCCGCACCAGCGCCTGTGACCGCACCGGTGCATTGCGCGAAGGCTGCCGACGAGCTCAGCGAAAGCGCGACCACGGCACCGGACAAGAGCTTCGTGCTGCTGATCCGCCCGGTCAGCGCGAGCACAAACTGCCTCATTCCCAGCCCCCAACAATTCAAAAATCAAGGAATCAACAGACGCAGCAACACTCGGAAACAAAGCTAAAGGAGCCACGCTTGCACCGGAAGCGTAGCGGCGCGCATTCGACGTGATCGGCGGCGATTTCCAATCGGCTGTACCGGAGCCGCCACATGTGGCGGGATGTCGCAGGTCTGGCCACGCAGGCTGTGATGGGCATCACGCAGGGACCAAGATGGCTCCGAATACCTTTTGTGAGCAGCCGCTCCGGCGCATTGATCGCGGCGGTCTGCGGCGATAAAACATGAATAGATTTAGCGATTTTCGGGCCAGCGCGTGAATGCCGAGTCCCTTGCAGGGGATCAGGATCGGCGCATTAGCGCACGCTCGGCATGGATTTTATGATGCTCCGGCGTCTGATCGCAGCGATGGCGATGATCGGCGGGACCCTCCTGGCCGTGGTCCTGGCGAGCGATTGCGCGTTCGCCGAGCGGCGCGTGGCGCTGGTGGTCGGCAACTCCCTCTATCAATCCGTGCCGCAACTGCCCAATCCATCGCGCGATGCCGTCTCGGTCGCGCAGATGTTTCGCGATGCCGGCTTCGACACCGTCGAGACGCTGAACAATGTCGGCAACCTCGAGTTCAAGCGCGGGATCCGCAAGTTCGAGACGACGGCGGACCAGGCCGACATCGCGGTCGTCTATTATGCCGGACATGGGCTCGAGATCGGCGGCACCAATTATCTCATCCCGGTTGATGCGAGGCTGGCTTCCGACCGCGACGCCGACGACGAGGCCATCCCGCTGGAGCGGCTTGTCTCCTCGGCGGATGGCGCAAGGCGGCTTCGTCTGATCATTCTCGATGCTTGCCGCGACAATCCGTTCGTCGGCACGATGAAGCGCGAGCGGCGCAACCTTCCGACCCGCGCGGTCAGCGGCGGTCTCGGCAAGGTCGAGCCCACAATGACCGACACGTTGATCGCCTACGCGGCGAAGGCCGGCTCGACGGCGGATGATGGCGATGGCGATCACAGTCCGTTCACCACGTCGATCCTCAAGAATCTTCCCGTCCCTGGTCTCGACATTCGCCTTGCCTTCGGCCGCGTCAGGGATGAAGTCTTGAAGGCGACGGCCAATCGCCAGGAGCCGTATGTTTACGGCGCGCTCGGCGGCGGCACGATCTCGCTGGTACCGGCGCCGGCCGTGCCGCGCGAGGCGCCGGTCAGTGACGTCAAGGCGGATTACGACCTGGTGCAGAAGATCGGCACGCGGCGGGCATGGGAGGTCTTCCTCGCGACCCATCCGACCGGCTTCTATGCCGAGCTGGCGCGGGCGCAGATCGAGGCATTGGCGAGCCAGCCGCAAGCGCCGCCGTCCAATATCCAGGTTGCCGCCTATCCACAGTCGGCGCCGCCAAGCCGCGATGCGCCGCCCACCCGCGAACAGATCGAGTGGGACAAGATCAAGGACAGCGTCGACATCCCCGTGCTGCAGCGTTTCATCAGGCGTTTTCCCGACGCGCCGCTCGCGATCACCGCGCAGCAGCGCGTCGATCTGTTGAAACAGGCGATCCAGGAACGCGAGGACAAGGCGCGCGCCGAACGCGAGGCGGCGCGCCAGGCAGCCGAGGAGGCCAAGCGCAAGGCGGACGCGGAGAAGGCCGAACTCGCCGCACAGAAGAAGCGCGAGGACGACGAGCGCCGCGCCCGCGAGGCCGAGGCGGCCGAGAAGGCGAGGGCGGCTGCGGCCGCCGCTGCCGCAGAGAAGAAGCGCCAGGACGATGAACGCCGCGCCGCTGCGGCCGAAGCCGAGCGCCTTGCCAAAGCGGCCGAAGCCGAACGCAAGGCGCAGGAAGCCAGGCAGAAAGCCGAGCAGGCCGAGCGCGACCGGCTTGCGGCGGAGGCTGCTGCAGCAAAGGCCGCCGCGGAGAAGCAGGCACGCGATGCGGAGGATGCGCGCAAGAAGGCCGAGATCGCCGCCGCCAAGGAGGCCAGCGCAGCCGAGAAGAAGCGTCTCGAGGACGAACGCCGCGCCGCAGCTGCCGAAGCCGAGCGCCTCGCCAAGGCGGCCGAGGCCGAGCGCAAGGCGCAGGAGGCCAGGCAGAAGGCGGAGCAGGCCGAGCGCGATCGTGCGGCAGCCGCGGCTGCTGCCGCGAAGGCGGCGGCCGAGAAGCAGGCGAGGGAGGCCGAGGAGGCGCGCAAGGCGGCCGAACTCGCCGCGTCCAGGGAAGTCGCCTGTAAAGAACAGCAGGGCAAGCTCGATGCGATCATCGCCAAGGGCAGCGAAGGCACGGGCATCGACGACCTCAAGGCATTCTCCAGAACGGTCGCCTGCGACCGGCTCGGGCCGCTCGTCGTCGCCGCGATCGATCGTTTCAATGCGGAGGCCGCCAAGCGGGCGGCGACCCTGCCGAACTCGCCGCAGCTCGTCACCTCGGCGCAGACCGAGCTGGTCCGGCTGGGTTGCCTGACCGGCAAGCCCGACGGCAAGCTGAGCGAGCCGACCAAGGCCGCGCTCGTCCGCTATTTCAGCATCGGTGGGCAGCCGACCGAGGCCGACAAGGTCAGCGTGACTCATGATCTCGTCGGGGAGCTCGCCAAGCGCGCCACGCGCGTCTGCCCGATCCAGTGCAAGGGCGACGAAACGCTGAAGGGCGACCTCTGCGTTGCCAATGAGAAACCGGCGCCGGCGGCGACCGCCTCGCGCAAGAACGAGGACGAGGACAAGCCGCGCCGCAAGCAGACGAGCCGCGAAGCCGACCGCGAGCCGGTCAGGCGTGCGAGGCCCGAGAATGATGCGCCGCGTGCCCGGCAGCAGGCTGTCGCACGTCCGAGCATCGTGAGTGGCGGCGGCGGTCATAGCACCATGATCGGCGTCGGGTTCTGAAACGATCGGCGGCCGGCGGCGTTAGCTGGCTGGTGTTGGGGTGAGGGACGGAGCGGGACATGAATCGGTTTCATTCGCTGACGCTTGCTGCGGCCGCCTCGGCGGCGGTCACGATGTCAGCGGCAGCGCCTGCTGCTGCTGATCAAGGCGAAGGACGCATCGCCAGGCCCATCACATCGGGGCATCGGGCCTTGCATGCCGGTCGGCCGGCGATCGTGCGCGTCCGCCCACCGACCCGTGTTGCTTCGATGCCCATGGATTCCTCCTGCCGCGGATGTCGCGATTTCGTGTTGATACTCGGCATCGGCTTTTAGGGCTCCGATCCCCCAAAGCGTCGCAATTGCCGGCTAGGGTCTCGCGTGCGATCGAGGCTGCGGTGAGCGCCGCCGAACAGGGAGAGCTGTCATGGTGATGCGTCGATCGGCGCTGCGTCGCGTAGGTCTGGCACTCGCTTTGTTCGTGCTCGCAGGCTTTGCGCATGCGGATGAACCGCAACCGCGCTCCGAAGCGGCCGCGCCGGCCGGACAGAAGGGTGGGCGCGGCGGCGGCGCGCAAAACGCGGCGCAGACGTCGTCGTCCGCGGCCGAGCCGCACCGTCTGCCGCCGGATTCGACCACGAAGCAGACGCTCGATCTGCCCGGCCGGACGCTGAATTTCACGGCCACCGCCGGCTCGATCCGCGTATTCGACGGCAAGGGCGAGCCGCTGGCCGACATCGCCGTCACATCCTATGAGCTCGACGGTGCCGATCGCGCCACGCGTCCGGTGACGTTCCTGTTCAACGGCGGACCTGGAGCCTCCTCGGCCTGGCTTCAGTTCGGCGCGGCCGGGCCGTGGCGCTTGCCGCTCGACGGCGAGGCGCTGTCGCCGTCAGCGTCGCCCGAGGTGAAGCCGAACGCGGAGACCTGGCTCGACTTCACCGATCTCGTCTTCGTCGACCCCGTCAGCACCGGCTACAGCCGCTTCGTGGCAAGCGGCGAGGACGCGCGGAAGTCGTTCTACTCCGTCGACGGCGACGTCAATTCGATCGCGCTCGTGATCCGCCGCTGGCTCGAAAGGCACGAGCGGCTGACCTCGCCGAAATACGTCGCCGGCGAAAGCTATGGCGGCATTCGCGGGCCGAAGGTCGTGCGCCAGTTGCAGCTCCAGCACGGCGTCGGCGTCAGGGGCTTGATCCTGGTCTCGCCGCTCTTGGACTTCCGCGAGTTCACCGGAACGAGCCTCCTGCAATATGTCGCGACACTGCCGAGCTATGTGGCGGTGGCGCGCGAAGCCAAAGGCCCGGTCAAGCGCGCCGACCTCGCCGACGTCGAGGCTTACGCGCGCGGTGAGTTTCTTGCCGACCTCGTCAAGGGCGAGGCGGACAAGGAGGCCACCAATCGTCTGGCCGACAAGGTCGCCGAGCTCACGGGCATCGACCAGGCGGTGAGCCGCCGCCTCGCCGGCCGCTTCGACGTCGGCGAATTCCGCCGCGAATTCGACCGCAAGAACGGCAAGGTGACCGGACGCTACGACGCCTCGGTGCGCGGCTTCGATCCCTATCCGGATTCCAGCAGCTCGCGCTTCGGCGATCCCTCCGGCGATGCGCTCCAGGCGCCGCTGACGAGCGCCGCGGTCGACGTGCTCTCGCGCAAGCTCAACTGGCGGCCCGACGGCTCCTATGAAGTCCTGAACGGCGCCGTCGAAGGTCATTGGGATTTCGGCCGTGGCATCAACCCGCCGCAATCGGTGTCCGAGCTGCGCCAGATCCTCGCCACCGATGCCAAGCTGAACGTGCTGGTCGCGCATGGCCTGTTCGACCTTGCCACGCCCTATTTCGGAACGAAGCGGGTGCTCGACCAGCTGCCGGCCTTCGCGACGCAGCGGGTGAAGTTCGTGGTCTATCCCGGCGGCCACATGTTCTATTCGCGCGACGGCTCACGGCAGGCGCTTCGCAGCGAGGTCGAGGCGCTCATCAGGGAGTAGGCCGGCGCTTGCGGGGCGGATACCGGCGCGCGATCTCGCGTGCGACGACTTTTTCCGGCTTCACGTTCGCGCCGGCGATCCAGATGTCGCTGATCTTGCCGCGCTTGTCGCGGATCCGGCGCACCGGCTCGCCATGGCTGGAATACCCGGCAGCCCAGGCGAGCTTGCCCGTGTCGCGGCCGGTCACCTCGATCTCGGCGGCATCCATGAACGGGTTGTTGAACTGCGGGTTGGCGACGAGCACGCGGTTGCCCGCCGGGACGAGATCGGTCGCGCCCCATATCGTCCACCAGCGCCCGGTCCAGTCGCGCACGCGACGATCAGCCGCGCCGCGGGTCTGGAAGATGCGCAAGATCTGCATCGCGCCGTCCATCCAGAATGGCGCCGCGCCGTCGATCGAGTTGCTGAGGATGCTGATCGAAAGCTCGCAAGCGGGAATGGAGCAGGTGCGCGAGATATAGCCCTGAAAACCGCCGCCATGGCCGAACCAGTCCCAACCCTCGGTCTTGCCGGCATTGACGCCCAAGCCATAATAGGCCTCGAAGCTCTGCGGGATGCGCCAATGGTTTCGCGTCATCTCGCGGCGGCTCGCAGCCGACAGCACGCTCTTCTTCGCATTGGGTGCCAATTGCGCGAAGAAGCGGGCGGTGTCGGCGGCGGTGGCGACGAAGCCTGCGGCAGATGCCATCGCATGTGCGGGATTGTCGCCCGGGATCACGCAGCGCTCTCCAAATGGCACCTTTCGCGTGTGGCCGCGCGCGAACGCTGCGCCCTTGGGAAGCGGTGCGTCCGGCTCCGTCTCGCGCAGGCCGGCCGGCGCAATGATCTCGCGCTTGATCCAGACGGAGTAGGGCTCCTTCGCAATCGTCTCGATCACGAGGCCGAGCAGGCCAAAGCCGTGATTGGAATATTTGAAGCGCGTGCCGGGCTCGATCGCGGTCGGCAGCTTCAATTCCGTAAGCAACTCCCTCGCGTCGAGATAGGGGCGGCTGTCGATGAACTGGCCGGAATCGGCGCCGTCGCGCGTCAGGCCCGCGCTGTGCGACAGCACTTGCGCGATCGTGGTCTCGGCGACGCGCGGATGGAGGCCGCCGATATATTGGCCGACATTGTCATCGAGCCGGAGCTGGCGCTGCTCGCGCAGCTTCATGATGCCGGCCGAGGTGAAGCTCTTGGAGTGCGAGGCGATGCGGAAGTGGTGACGCGGGGTGAGCTTCTCGCCGGTGTCGAGATTGGCGAGGCCGAACGCATGCTCGGCGACGATCTCGCCGCGATGGGCGAAGGCCACGATGACGCCCGGCTGCTGGATCGTCGTCAGCTGGTAGTCGATCCAGGAGCCGATGTAGTCGATCGCGGATCGCAGCCACGTGTCCATTGCGCTACCGGTTTGCGAGGAAGGTTGGTGCGCGAGGCTAGCCGAAAACGCAGAACGGGCACAACCCTGAGGTTGTGCCCGTCCGCTTCGTTCAAAGATGCAATGATCAGTAGACGAGCGTCGCGCCGGTCGGCTTGTCGAGCGCTTCGGCCAGCGAGCGATATTCCGAGCTGCCGGTGCCGGCGAGCGAGGCGATCTTGCCAAGGTGATATTGCGCCTGCTCGCGGTTGCCCTGCTCGAGCTGCCAGAGGCCGTAATACTGCCAGGTGCGGACGTGGTTCGGATCGTCCTTCAGCGCCAGCTCATAATAGACCTTCGACGACTGGTAATCGCCGAGCTTGCGATAGGAGTAGCCGATCAGGTTGGCGACATCGGCGACGTCGTCGCGCCCCAGCGACTTCAGCTGGTCGATCGCGCCCGTGTAATCGTGCTTGTCGTAGATCGCCGCGTAGGCGGTGCGATAGGCCGCGAGGAACTTGGGGTCGCTAACGGAAGAGCTCTTCTTCTTGCCCTTCTTGGTCGAGGAGTCCGAGCTCGGCGGCGACGAAGGGGAGTCGCCGGCCGCGGCATACGCATTGGACAGCACAGGCGCGGCCGCGAGCGTCACGGCGACGAGTCCAGGCACAACGAGCGTTGAGAGTTTGCGCATTCAAGTTCTCCGGTATGGAACGTGGCGATCCTACACGATTGCCCGAAGACCGGAACACCTCTCGGGCAAAAACATTCCCGCTTCGCACGATCTATTCGCCCGGCCGCGGATGACAAACTTGTCATCGAGATGAACGGAAGCCTGCTGAGGGCTTCAGACTGGGTTCAGTGCCCCCCGCCTAGGCTCCCACCCATGATCGATGGGTAGGCGAGAGGGCGCCGCCTGAAGATCCTTCCAAGAGGAGACCACCATGTTGAAGACCATTTCTGCAGTCTTGCTCGCAACCTCCGTGATCGCAGCCCCGGCCTTCGCTGCCGAGGCCGGCAAGACCACCACGCCCGCTCCGGTGATCAAGGCCGACCAGAACCAGACCAAGGCGGCGACCACCGCCACGAAACCGGAAGCCGGCGTCAAGGCCGACGCCAAAACGACCGACGCCAAGACGGACGTGAAGACGACGGGCGTGAAGGCTCCCGACGTCAAGGCGGACGCCAAGGTGGATGGCAAGTCGAAGGCGCTGAACGCGAACGCCGCGGTCACCACCGACGAGCACAAGACCGTGCGCAAGCATCGCCATCACCACAAGCAGGTCACGGCCAAGGACGCGCAGAAGGCGCAGCCGGATATCACCAAGCCCGCGACGTCAGACAAGCGCAACTGACGACTGATCCCGCGCGGCGGCATCCCTGGCATTGCCCCGCCGCCGCGCGCGGACGTCAGGCCTGGCCCGTTGCCACGCCTCGTGCGCAAGCCCGAGGCGTCGGCGGCCGGCCGGTGCGCTGTTTTAAGCCTCTGCAAGCGAATTCCCTTCATGCAGGCCAGGGGCTAGAACGTCTCCTGATCTGTTCGAGCGGAGAGCGCGGCCTGTGGGGCGATTGGTGAGATGTGCGGTGATCCTGGCGTTGCCGCTGGCGCTTGCGGCATGTTTCGGCAGCGACGGTGACCGTCCGACTTTCATGGGCGGGACCCAGGCCGGCGGGCCGCAGCCGTTTCCCGACAATTTCCGAAGCGACACCGTGGCGTTGATGCGGGCCTACCTCAACAATCCGGTCGGCGTGCGCAACGCCGGCATGGCCGAGCCGGTACAGCGCGAGGTCGGCGGCCGGCAGTTCTATGTGAGCTGCCTGCACTTCACCCCGCGCGAGACCGATGGCAGCTACAAGGGCGTGCGCGAGCGGGCCGTGATCTTCGTTAACGGCCGTGCGGATCGCGTGGTGGACCAGACCGGCGATCTCTGCGCCGGTGCGGTTTACGCACCCTTTCCGGAACTGGAAAAGATGACGCGGTAGCGCAAAGCCCGCCTTCATCGCCCGGTGTTAGACAGAAGCAGCCGGAGCCGCTGGATCACATTTCGGCGAGCTTTGAACGGGTGGTTTCGACTTGCGACAAATCGTAACGGCGAGCCTTGCGCGGGCGACAAAAACAGCCGGTGCAGCGCGACGTGACGGAACAAAATCGCGTTGTTGCCGACCCGTCACAGTCACGAACGATCAACGTTCCGGCATTGCCGCGAAGCAACCCAATTCACGCCACGTTGTTTCCCGAGTGTCGTTAATGAAAGAACGGGGATGATCATGAAATCGATCTTGCTGGGTGCAGCAGCTCTGCTTGCGCTGGCCGCGCCGGCCGCAGCCGCAGACGTGCAGCCGCGCACCTACACCAAGGCGCCGGCCTATACGCCGCCCCAGGTGATCTACAACTGGACCGGTTTCTACATCGGCGGCCATGTCGGCGGCGCGTTTGCCGGCGACAACAGCTTCCGCTCGAGCGACGCCCGCTTCGTGGGCGGCGTGCAGGGCGGCTTCGACTACCAGTTCGCGCCCAACTGGGTGGTGGGTATCGAGGCCCAGTATTCCTGGCTGCCGACCAACAACAACGGCGTCACCTTCCCGCTGGGCACCCAGGTGACCTCCAACACCGACCAGATCGGGTCGGTGACCGGTCGCGTCGGCTACACCTGGGGACCGACGCTGCTTTACGCCAAGGGCGGTTATGCCTGGCGGAATAACGGCCTTGGCGTGAACATCGCCGGGGTGCCGCAGGCCTTCACCACCACCGGCAACAACAAGGACGGCTATACCGTCGGCGCAGGCCTCGAATACATGTTCGCGCCGAACTGGTCGGCCAAGGCCGAGTACCAGTATTACAATTTCGGCAGCACCACCTTCACCTCCGGCCCGGTCGACATTGTCGGCGTTCGTGGTCGGGAGGATGAGCATACCGTCAAGGCCGGTGTGAATTACCGCTTTGGCTGGGGCGGCCCGGCCGCCTCGCGGTACTGACGGACAGCGCTGATCCAAGACCTGAACATCCAAGACCTGACAAAGGCCGGCTGCGCCGGCCTTTCGTTTGCCGATCTGCACCCCGGCAGCGCCTTCATTTGCATTCCGTGAACCATTTGGCGCGTCATTTGCTTGCAAACGATGCTGGCGCGCATTCTCACGCGCGTCATGGGGCCGGTGTAAAGCAAAAATAATTTTTGCGATTTACGGAACTCGCGCTCCGGAACGCGTTATATGACAATTGCCGGGCTGGTGGGACGACGGACATGCGTATCTTGGTGTCGGCAGTGGCGCTCTCGTGCTTCTCCTGCCTGCCGTGCTCTGCACAGACAATCCTCAAATCCGAGCCTCTGATGTTGGCACCGTATGAGGTGGCCTTCGTCAAGGACGCCTCCTGTCCGTCCGGCAAGGTGCTGAAGGTCACCGGCGCCATCCGCGGGCTGCACCGCCGAAAGGCGTGCGTGCCGATGCCGGGCGAGCAGGCCTCGCTTGCGGCCGCCACCCCCTGAGCTTTCGCTCCGGCTCCGTGCCGGAGCTCAGGAATTCAGCTCGAGCTCCATCCTCGACTGCCGATCGGCCTCCGCCTTGTTCTTTGCGGGGTCCTCGCCCTGGGCCGCCTGGCAGGGCTCGATCTTGTAGTCGTTGTCGAGCACCCGGCGCGGTCCCGGCCGCTCCTCGTCCGCCGTCACGTCCACGACGAGACCACTTCGCTCGGCGAGCTTCCAGACGTCGGCCTCGCTCGGATAGGCCTTGCTGATCTGGGCGTCGTTGCAGAACAGGGCGTAGGGCATCCATCCCGACTCCAGGAAAGCCCGTTAACGAGCTCACGGGGTGAGGGGTTCCGGCCATCGGGCCGATCACGGGGGCGTGATCGTGGCGGGCGGTCCGTGAGTCCTTAACGAGTCCTGAATCTCGGAAAAAAGAATCCCTGGGACTCGTCGGCCGGAATCAGCGGATGTTTTCCGCCATGACGAGCGACCTGAAGACATCCTGCGGGCACATGCTCTTGCCGCTCACGCTGGCGCTGTTCGGCGCCTGCGCGGCCAATCTCTGGCTGGTCTGGTCCTGGCTGTAGGTCCCTGGGCGGGCCTTATTTTTCGGCCGGTGGGCCGGAGGCGTCGCGGATGGCGGCACGCAACTTGGTCAGGGTCGCCGCACAATATTCCTCACGTTCGCGCTCGAAACGTTCCTGGTGCTTGCGGAAATTGGCGATGCGGGCCTGCATCTCGCTGCGGAAATCGCCGCTGGTCCGCGGCAGCAGAGGCGCGGGCCGCGGCGGAAGGGAGGCTTGCGGCGGCTCGACCTCGACCGCCTCCACGGTGACGATCTCCACTGCAACGGCGGGGCCAGATGCAGGCGTCTCCGGCTGAAGGACGTCATCCTTCCTGCTGGTCACCGATTGGACGAACGCCAGTGTCTGCGCGATCAGTGCGTCGCGCTCCCTGATCCATTTCATGATCCACCTCAGCCGCGCGCATTCCAGCAAAGCGGCTGCTTCGAATCAAGGCAGTTTGCAGGGGATTGCATAATTTTCCCGGTGGTCCGACACTGGGCAGATGGATGCATCGAAAGAACGCCCGAACGCGGCGGAGGGCCTGAGGCTCATCCGCGCGTTCCTGACGCTCCCGCCCGACAAGCGGGCGGAGGTGATCGCGTTTGTCGAGGAATTGGCACGTGTTCACGGCCGACCCGAGGAGGGCGCGAAGGCTTCGCCGAGGTGAGCGCTACCGCTCGCGCGGATTGACGTTGGGCTCGAACGGCGCGCCGACCACCCGAACCGGGATCTGAGCACGCATGCGCGTGGTGAGGTCGATCACGGCTCGATCGGCGACCAGCTTATCGGGCGCTTGTCCCCGCATCGGCTCGAACAGCGCCAACGTCCCGGCCACGGCGCTGCAGCACAGCGTCACCGTCGCCAGCAGAATCATGTTTCGGTTTTCTTCCTGGATCCGCATGCGCCGACAACGGTTGACGCCGGAGCCGGTTCCGGGCCTGCGCTCTCCGACGCGAAAACAGGCTGAAGCTTACGCCAAGCTTACGACGGGGTGCCAAAGCGTTATTTTTCCGTAAGACTACTCCTGTCACTTGGTATCAATTCTTAACGTCCGCTGGTTCCAATCCCACCGCTGGGAATTGCTCGCGGTGCTGCGAGTCGGACATCATTGGGCGGCTGAAATGAGCTTTTTGAACAATCTGAAGATCGTGTGGAAGGTGGCGCTGATCGTGGCGGTGATGGGCTGCGCGATGATCGCAGTTGCGGGCTTCGGCCTGCGCGAGCTATCCGCGACGGTCGACGGCTTCGGCGAGCTCGCCGCTGCGCAATCCTCCGCTCTCAGCCTCGCGCGCGCCCAGCGCCGCGCGGAGACTTATCACGCCGCGCTCTATGCCGTCTTCACTGAGGCGACCGAGGCTGGCAATGCCGCCCGCCTGAAGATCGCGAACCAGAACCGGGACGAGATCCGTCAATACCTGGATGCGGCGGAGCAGGATGATCCGGCGCGCGCCAGCCAGATCAAGAACATCGGTGACCAGCTGAAGGCGGCGTTCGCAGGCTGCGACCCGGTGCTGAAGGCCGGATCGCAGGCCAGCACCACGGAAGAGAACGCCAAGGCCGCCGAGCGTGCGCACAAGGAGTGCGATCCGTTGCTCGATGGGGCTCTGGCACGCATCGCGCAGTTCACGACCGAGACCGGCCAGGCCGTTGCCAAGCGCAAGGATGCCATCAACCGCGACGCTCATGCCGCGACCTGGACCGTGATCGGCGTCAGCGCCGGCGGCCTGATCCTGGGCATCGCGATCGCGCTCTTCATCGGCCTCAAGGCGATGTCGCAGCCGATCGCCCAGCTCAAGCTCGCGATGGAGGGCCTCGCCCGCAACGATCTCACGACCGAGGTGCCCGAGAAGGATCGCCGCGACGAGATCGGCGACATGGCGAGGACGGTCGAGGTGTTCAAGACCAACGGGCTCGAGGTCGAACGTCTCAAGGCCGCGCAGACCGAAGCAGAGAAGCAGGCGGCCGAGCAGCGCCGCCGCGACATGATCAATCTTGCCGACGGTTTCGAGCGCGCGGTCGGTGAGATCATCGACACGGTCGGTTCGGCCTCCACCGAGCTCGAGGCGTCTTCCTCGACGCTGGCGACCACCGCGCAGCGCGCCCAGGAGCTGACCTCGGTCGTCGTCGCTGCCTCGGGTGAAGCCACCGGCAACGTCCAGTCGGTGGCGACCGCGACGGAAGAGCTGTCCTCCTCGGTGAACGAGATCAGCCGCCAGGTGCAGGAATCGGCGCGGATGGCGGGCGAAGCCGTCGCCCAGGCCCGCACCACGACCGAGCGCGTCAGCGAGCTCTCGGTCGCGGCCACGCGCATCGGCGATGTCGTCGAGTTGATCAACACCATTGCCGGCCAGACCAACCTGCTGGCGCTGAACGCCACGATCGAAGCGGCGCGTGCCGGCGAGGCCGGCCGCGGCTTCGCGGTCGTCGCCTCCGAGGTGAAGACGCTGGCCGAGCAGACCGCCAAGGCGACCGGCGAGATCAGCCAGCAGATTTCCGGCATCCAGTCCGCGACCCAGGAATCGGTGAACGCCATCCGCGACATTTCCGCCACGATCGAGCGGCTCTCGGAGGTGTCCTCGACCATCGCTGCGGCCGTCGAGGAGCAGGGCGCGGCGACCCAGGAAATCTCGCGCAACGTTCAGCAGGCCGCGCACGGCACTCAGCAGGTCTCCTCGAACATCACCGATGTGCAGCGCGGCGCCGCCGAGACTGGCTCGGCTTCCTCGCAGGTGCTCTCGACCGCCAAGATGCTGGCGAGCGACAGTACCCGGCTGAAGGACGAGGTCGGAAAGTTCCTGCGCACGGTGCGCTCGGCGTAAGCCGTCGTACCGCGGCTTTCGTCCGCCGGCGCTGACCGCGCTTAATGCGGCAGCACAAGGCCGAGCGCGAACACGAACAGCATGGTCGTCATGACGACGGCCGTCACCGCGCCGGCGACGATCTTGGCCTTCTCTTTGGGAGTGGTGGAGCGCATGGGATCTGGACGGGACGAATACGCTTCGTAGGTTTGCTGCCAGGCAATTTTGAACAGTTCGCCTGGGTTGTATACTGTGCCCGCACCGGAAGAGGCTCGCCCCATGATCCCCGATCGTCCTCCCGTGCTCGCCCACGAGCGCTTCGTCGCCGACCGTGACAATTTCTCAGGGCTGGATCTCGCCGCGCGGTTCGAGCGGATCGAGCGTACGAACCTTTGGGGCGCTGTCGGCTCGGTATCGGGCCTCGGCTCGGAGGACCTTGCCACCGCGGCCATCCAGGACGCGCTTCCGCCATTGCTGCAGCGGCTCGGCGTGCGCTCGCTGCTCGATGCACCTTGCGGCGATGCGGGTTGGATCGGCCGCGTCAAGCTCGACCTCGACTATATCGGCATCGACATCGTGCCCTCGCTGATCGCCACCAACAACCGGCGTGTGGCGGACGGCGAATTCGCCGGCCGATTCCTGGTTGCGGACATCACGCGTGATGCGCTGCCGCGCGCTGATTTGATCCTGTGCCGCGACTGCCTGGTGCATCTGAGCTTTCAGAACATCGCCCGGGCCGCCGCCCGCTTTCGCGAGAGCGGCGCGCAATATCTGCTCGTCACGACCTTTCCGGAATGGGACGACAACCACGATTGCGAGGACGGCGACTGGCGGGCGCTGAACCTGGAGAAGGCGCCGTTCGGCTGGCCGGCGCCGCACGCGCTGATCGATGAGCGTTGCGAGGAGGGCGGCGGCGGCTGGCGCGACAAGAGCCTCGGGCTGTGGCGGCTGCAGGAATTGCCGGATTCAGTCCGCATGGCCGCGGATATCTGACAGCGGCGGGCACAACGTCCATTGCATCCGCGATCGCGCCGGGGATAGACTTCTGGTTGCGTGAAGCGATCTCCCCTCGCATAGCCGGAGCCCACCATGAGCATACGTGCCGTCTTGGCCGCGTTGTTGATCTGGTGCGGCGCGCCGGCGCTGGCGCAGCAGGAAGGCGCCGCGCTCTATGCCGCGCATTGCGCGCAGTGCCACGACGGCGATGCGCAGTCCCGCATGCCGGGTCGCGCCGCCCTGCAGGCGATGTCGTTCGACCACGTGCTGGGGACGTTGACGACAGGCAGCATGGCGGCGATGGCAAAGGACCGCAGCGATGCCGAACGCCGCGCGATCGCCTCGTTCGTGACCGGCAAGATGCCGACGGGCAGCGCCGCCGCCGACGCGGAGGGCCGCTGCGTGCAGCAGGCGGGCGGCTTTCCGCAAGCCCTCGACGGTCCGCGCTGGAACGGTTGGGGCGTTGACGCCAGCAACAGCCGCTTCCAGCCGGCCGACATGGCCGGGTTGACCGCGGTGCAGGTGCCGCATTTGCGGCTGAAATGGGCCTATGCCTTTCCCGGCGCCTCGGTGTCGTTTGCGCCGCCCACCATCGTGGGCGGGATGCTGTTCATCGGCGGCACTGATCGCAAGGTCCACGCGCTCGATGCGCGAAGCGGCTGCACGCTGTGGACCTTGGCGCTTGATGCGGCGGTGCGCGCCGCGATCAGCTTTGCGCCGCTTCCGGGCTCCGATCAGTTCGCGATCTTCTTCGGCGATTTGCGCGCCAATGTCTATGCGGTGAACGCGCTGACGGGCGCGCTGATCTGGAAGGCCAAGGTGGAGGAGCATGCCGCCGCACGCATCACCGGCGCGCCGACGCTGCATTCCGGCGTGCTCTACGTGCCGGTGTCCTCGCTCGAGGAAGCCGCCGGCTCGCAAGCCTCCTACGAATGCTGCACCTTCCGCGGCAGCGTGGTGGCGTTGCAGGCCGCGACCGGCAAGATGATCTGGCAGGCGTACACGATCCCCGAGATGCCGCATCCGACCAGCAAGAATGCCAAGGGCACGCAGCTGTTCGGACCATCCGGCGCCGCCATCTGGTCGGCGCCGACGATCGATGTCCAGCGCGGCGCGGTCTATGTGGCGACCAGCAATTCCTATTCGAATCCGCCGGCCGCGACCGCCGATGCGATCCTTGCGTTCGATCTTGCAACCGGGAAGCTGCTCTGGACGCAGCAGGCGACGCCAAAGGACGCCTTCGTCGTCGCCTGCTTCAGCATGGACAAGACCAATTGTCCCGACCAGCCCGGGCCCGATCACGATTTCGGCCAGTCGCCGATCCTCGTCGCCTTGCGCGACGGCAGGCGCATTCTCGCCATCGCGCAGAAATCCGGCGTCGTGCACGCGCTCGATCCCGACGATGGCGGCAAGATCCTGTGGCAGACCCGGATCGGGAAGGGCGGTGCGCTCGGCGGCAGCGAATGGGGTTCGGCTGCGGACGGCGAGCGCATCTATGTCGCCAACTCCGACGTGCGCTTCAAGCGCGACGGCACGCGGCAGCTCGATGCCACGCAAGGCGGTGGCCTGTTCGGGCTCGACCTTGCCAGCGGCAGAGTCGTGATGGAGGTGCCGCCGGTCGCCTGCGGCGATCGCCCGCAATGCAGCCCCGCGCTCTCGGCGGCGGTGAGCCTGATCCCGGGTGTCGTGTTCTCAGGCAGCGTCAGCGGCTTCCTGCGCGCCTACGCCACCGACGGCAAGCTGCTCTGGGAGTTCGACACCGCGCGGGATTTCAAGGCGGTGAACGGGGTCCCTGCCCACGGCGGCGCGATCGACGGCCCCGGTCCCGTCATCGCCGGCGGCATGCTCTACACCAATTCCGGCTACGGCCAGTGGAGCGGCGTCGCCGGCAACGTGCTGCTGGCATTCGAGGCCGGGACGGAGTGACAATCTCGCCGCGGTGTCCCGGACGCGCTGCAGCGCGTTTGCAGACGGATTGAGGTTACCGCCGCGAACGCGTCATTGCGAGCGCAGCGAAGCAATCCAGAGTCTTTCGGCGGAGGCAGTCTGGATTGCCTCGCTGCGCTCGCAATGACGGAGGTTGAGCGCGAACGTAACCTTTTCAATTCGCAGCCAGCCAATGAGGGAGATCAGATTCGATGATCGATGCCAGATGCAGCTGCGGCGCGCTTTCGCTGTCGCTTCCGGGACCCTCGCGCCTCGTCGTTGCCTGTCACTGCCTCGACTGTCAGCGACGAACCGGCGCGCCGTTCGGCGTCGGTGCCTTCTATGCCGCAGAGACCGTCACGATCTCTGGAGTATCCAAGTCGTATGTCCGAACCGCGATGAGCGGCGGCAAGGTCTGCAGATATTTCTGTCCCGACTGCGGCTCGACGGTCTACTGGCAAGCCGACAATCTGCCTGACATGATCGGCGTTGCCGTTGGCGCGATCGCAGATCCGGATTTTCCGGCCCCGGTCAGATCGGTGTTCGAGCAGTCGAAACATGGCTGGGTCGAGATCGGCGGCTCGGCTGTCGAGCATTTCGAACAGAGCAGCGCGCGCAAGAGTTCAGGCTGAGGCACAGGGTTCGAGCGCTGATGCCGGCGCGGCCGGCGTTCGGTCAAGGCCGCTGCCGATGATTTGCGTTGGACGGCGCTCCTGATGTCTGTATCGCCTCACCAGGAGCACGGTCCAGCGGCGGATGAGGCCTGGCGAGTCCTACCGTTCCGGGAGGTGCGTCGCTGCTGGCCGTACGGGTATTGACGTGCTCTAGCGTGACTGTCGATGCAACCACAATGGCGATGGCCAAGCCGACAGCGGCTAAGACTAAGGCTGTCCGATCATTCGGGTCCATCACTAGACCTCCGCGAGACGGCTCTATGGTGAACGAGGAAACGCCGAACTGACGATTTGGTTCTTGCGTCAGGCCACGACGGGTGTCGGCTCAACCAATGGTGCCGGCTGAGGGGATTGAACCCCCGACCTTCGGTTTACAAAACCGCTGCTCTACCGCTGAGCTAAGCCGGCGACGCCTGGGAGGCAGGGGCGGAGCTCGGCTTGCGCCGGGGCCGTCCACCCGTGCGCGCCGCAATACCAGACTTGATCGGAAAGTGCCAGAACCGGGAGGTCACCAGCGCAAGACGTGAAACGGGCGGCCTCGTGGGCCGCCCGATGTCGTGTTCGGCTCAAGCTGCCTTACTGGCAAATGTGCCGGCGGCCGTCTGCGCCCTTGAACCAGGTGCCGGGCGTACAGACGAAGCCGTTGCGCTGGGCATAGGTGCGGGTGTCCCAGCTACGATTGTTCCAGCCGCGGTCCCACGAATTGTCATAGGCGTAGGAATTGTCCCAAGCGCGGAATGGGGCGGTGGCAATCGCACCAGCAGTGCCGATGGCGGCGCCGGCGACGCCGGCCGCGACGTCGGTCGGCCAGAACCCGGTGGGGCTCCTGTTCCAGTCGTTATTCCAATCGCGGTTGGTCTGGCGATAGGACATGCGACGGTGGCGGTAGCCGCTATCGGTTGATGCCTTTGCGGGGCCGAGGGTCTGGCAGTTGGCGTTGGGGAATTGCGCCGAACAGCGTGGATTATTGACGGCGGTCTGCGCCATGGCAGAGCCTGCCAGCATGGTCGCTGCGATCGCCGTGGCCCCGAGAAGCTTGATGGTCATGGTTGTTCGCTCCCATTTTGTTGACAGGAGCTAAACGCCGACGGCGCAGGACGTTCCGATGCAACCCTGGGATTTTTCGACTGCGCAGCGTCAAACCGATGTGAGCAGCGTGCGCTGTTCCAGCCGCGCGGTTCCGCGCCGTTAACGCTTCGCTAGCTCGCCGTGCAGCATTTGAGCGGCGTGCAATCCTTGCACGTTAGGCTTACCGGAATTTGGTGAGCAGGCCTTAACCCTCTCTGCGTCGCGATCGGTTAGGTTGCGCCCGGATAACCGGGGTCTCCTCATGCGTGCCGTGGCGCTCGCCGCCTTTCTGATCGGACTGCCTGCGACGGCGTTTGCCGGCGGCTTCGAGATTGTCGTGCCCGGCCGTCCCGGCGTGCCTGTCATCATGAACAACATCGACGCGTCCTATGCCGTCGTCGAGGGCACCTGGGGTCTCGGCAAGGGCCAGCAGGTGCAGCCCACGATCTATGGCGGACGCTATATCGCCGAGCGGCAGCCCGACGACGTCGGCCATTACTATCCGACGCTCGGCCTGCGGCCGGGCTACGGCCGGCTCGAGGTCGAGCCGCCGGCGAACCGCAAATTGCCCAAGCCCGCCGAGAGCTATCACCAGAGCTGGGGTGCCTCGTCCGCGCCGCTGCCGGCGCAGATGGACCCGCCCGTCGATCCGCCGCCGGTGATCTACGCGCCCGAGATCAACGACCGTCCTCGGCCTCCGCGGCCGCGCACAGAGATACCCGGCAGGCCGCCGGGTTGAGAAACGTGACAACCAAAAACGGAAATCAACAGGAGAGTATAATGCGTCAGATGATTTCGGGACTGGTCGCGGCAGCTGCCGTGATGTTCGCCGCCACCGCGCCGGCCGCGGCCTGCGGCTTCACCACGTGCGCGCCGGTGGCGCCGGTCTATACCGGCTGCAACACCGGGTGCGGCGGATATGGCTACGGCTACGCCGCCTATGAGCGTCTCGCCGAGCCGACCACGCAGTATTACTACGTCAACCAGGGCCCGACCTATACGGGTCCGGGCGCCTTCGCGCCGTATCCGACCTACCGCGAGGACGCGGTCGTCGCGCCCGCCAATTACGGCTACGGCTATGGCTATCGTGCCGCTGCGGTCGCGCCGCCGGCCGCTTATCCCTATCGCCGCCCGTACTTCCGTCCGTATCGCTACGGCTACGGCCCCCGCTACGGCTACCTGCCGCGCGTGCACTACGGCCCCCGCTACGGCTATGCCCGCCGCGCCGCGCCGTACTATTATGGCGGTCACCGCGTGCTGCGCCGCTATTACTGATCTCTGATCGGTTGATACTAGCGAGGCGCCCGTTCGCGTGACGCGGACGGGCGTTTTGTTTTAGGAGCGCTTCATCAGCCCGAGCCGGCTCGCGCCGACATAGAGCGCGAGCACTGCAGCATTCGAAACGTTGAGGCTCTTGATCTCGCCGGGCATGTCGAGCCGCGCCACGACGCTGCAGGTTTCGCGGGTCAATTGCCTGAGGCCTTTGCCTTCGGCGCCCAGCACGAGCGCAAGCGGCTCGCGCAGCGCGACGTCGCTGATATCCTCACTGCCTTCACTGTCGAGGCCGACAGTCTGGAACCCGCGCTCGTTCAGCGCCGTCAGCGCACGGGCGAGATTTTGCACGGTGACAACAGGCACAAGCTCGAGCGCGCCGGAGGCTGCCTTCGCCAGCACGCCGGTCGCTTCCGGACTGTGGCGCGCGGTCGTGACGATCGCCTTCACCGCGAACGCGGCGGCCGAGCGCAGGATGGCACCGACATTGTGGGGATCGGTGATCTGGTCGAGCACCAGCACCATGCCGTCCTGCGTCAACGTCTCGATCTCGGGCGAGGGCAGGGGATCGGCCTCAGCGAGGAGGCCCTGGTGCACGGCGTCGGGCGACAGCAGCCGGTCGATCTCCTGGGGCCGCACGATCTCGGGCGCCACCCGCGTCTCGATGTGCTCTTCCGCAAGGCGCCTTGCGGCGTTCTCGGTCAGCGTCAGCTTGCGGATCCGCCGCCGCGGGTTGGCGAGCGCCATGGTGACGGTGTGCCAGCCGTAGAGAATGACCGGGCCGTCGCCGTGCGAATCACGGTCGCGCCAAGCCGGTCGGCCAGCCGATTTTCCGGGTCTGTTGAAGGGCTTAGCCCCGCCGCGAGCCCCCTTGGGGCCGAATTTTCGATCCTTCATGGGCTCGCTTCTGTCACGGGTTCCGGAATATGGCAATTTCGGTGCTTGTGAGGGCGATTTTAGCTGCTTGCCTCGGTTGACTTTGCCCCACCGCTTCGCCCATAAACGCGCCCGGTCGCGCCCCGATCCGGGTTGTCGCGGCCTTCACGTTCCATGGCCGTCTTCGGTCCGCCGGCAAGGTCCGGCCCGATTGTGCTGCCGTCGAGCGGGGGAGTGTCCCGAGTGGCAAAGGGAGCTGACTGTAAATCAGCCGCCTCATGGCTTCGCAGGTTCGAGTCCTGCCTCCCCCACCATCCTGCTTCGCGCTAACGCGCTTCGCAGGATTTGCAGCCTTCCACTGCGCGAAGCAGGATGCCCTCCGAAGCCTTGGCGAAGGAGGGCGGCGTCCATGCACTATGTCTATCTTCTGGAGAGCGAAGCTTTCGGAGGCCAGCGCTACATTGGCCTGACTACGGACCTCAAAAAGCGGCTAGCGGATCATAACGCAGGCAAATCATCGCATACCTCCAGATTCATGCCTTGGAAGTTGGTGGCCTATGTGGCCTTCTCGGATTTGCACAAGGCGAGAGCCTTCGAGCGTTATTTGAAGTCGGGTTCGGGCCACGCGTTCGCGAAGAAGAGACTCTGGTGAGCGAAAGCGAAGACGAACATTCCACTACCCCATCATCTCCCGCACCATCGGCACCACCTTCCGCCCGTAGAGCTCGATGCTCCGCATCAGCTTCTCGTGCGGCAATGGTCCCGCCGAATACTTCAACTGAAACCGCGAAATGCCGAGCGCCTTGGCGGTCTTCGCGATCTTGCGCGCCACCGTTTCCGGCGCGCCGACATAGAGCGAGCCATGCTCGGCCTCATGGACGAACTCGTCGCGTCCCATCGGCGGCCAGCCGCGCTCCTTGCCGATGCGGTCGCGCATCGCCTTGTAGTCGGGCCAGAGTTCTTCGCGCGCCTGCGCATCCGTTTCGGCGACATAGCCCGGCGAATGCACGCCGATCGGCTGTGCGGGCCGGCCAAACTCCTTGAAAGCGCGGTGATAGAGCTCGACATAGGGCGCAAAGCGGGCGGGATCGCCGCCGATGATCGCGAGCATCAGGGGCAGATCGTAATGCGCGGCGCGCACCACCGATTGCGGACTGCCGCCGACGCCGATCCAGGTTTTCAGCGTGCCGTTCTCGACCGGCGGATAGACCAGCTGATCCCGCAGCGGCGGACGCAGCTTGCCTTGCCAGGTGACCGGCTGCTGCGACAAGAGCGCGGCCAACAGATCGAGCTTCTCCTCGAACAGCTCTTCATATTTGCGGAGGTCGAAGCCGAACAGCGGGAAGGATTCGGTGAATGAGCCGCGGCCGAGGATCACCTCGGCGCGTCCGTTCGAGACCGCATCCAGCGTGGCAAAGCGCTGGAACACGCGAATGGGATCGTCCGAGGACAGCACCGTCACCGCCGAGCCGAGGTGGATGCGTTTGGTGCGCGATGCGATCGCCGCGAGCACGGTTTCAGGCGAGGAGATCGCGAAATCGGCGCGATGATGCTCGCCGAGGCCGATGAAGTCGAGGCCGAGCTCGTCGGCCAGCACCGCTTCATCGACGACGTTGCGGATCACCTGCGCATGCGAGATCAGGGCGCCTGAGGTGTTCTTGGTGACGTCGCCAAAGGTATCCAGTCCGAATTCGAGCGGTGTGGTCATCGATGAGGTCTCTGCGGGGCGCGACAGGCCCTTATGGGAGGGAAATAGTTGCGGTGCAGCTAGGGCGGGGAGGCGGCTTCGACAATGCTGATCCGGGAAAGGCAACGTTTCCGATTCTACATCGAACCGGTGGGCTCAATCGGATCTGGCGAACATCTCGACCAGGGTCTCGCGCAGCCAGCGCTGCGCCGGCACGGTGTCGTTGCGCTGGTGCCAGAACAGGCTGACGATGCGTGGCGGCGCTTTGAGCGGAAGCGGCATGGCGTGCAGAAGCGGTGCATGCCTCGATTGCGAGCGCAGATCGCTCGGCAGCACCGCGATCAGGTCAGATTGCCGCACGACCTCGTAGGCGGCGCTGTAATGATTGACGGTCGCGACGAGATTGCGCGACAGCCCGCGCGAGGCCAGGAAGAGGTCGTAGGACGGCATGGTCTTGCCGGCGAGGCTCACGTCGACATGTCCAGCGTTGAGGAAGGTGCGCGTGCTCAGCCGTTTCTGGGCGGCGAGCGGATGGCCGCGCCGCATGAAGCAGGCATAGTCGACCGTCCACAGCGAGCGCGAGCGGATGGCGGCCGGCTGCTGCGCCTCGTTGACATAGACGCTGAGCACGCAGTCCACCCTGTTGTCCTCGAGCTGGTCGGCGATCTCGACGACGGTATTGGGCACGGTGTGAACGCGCGACTTCGGCGCAACCTTGCCGAGATGGTCGAGCAGGTTCGGCATCACCAGCGAGGAGACGTAGTCCGACATCGACAGGCTGAATTCGGTCTGCGCACGTGCAGGATCGAATACCTGCTCGTCGAGTGCACCGCGCACGCTTTCCAGTGCCTCGCCGATCGGCTCCCACAGCACCACGGCACGCTGGGTCGGGCGGATGCCGGTGCCGGCCCGCACGAACAGGGGATCGCCGAGCGCATCGCGCAGCCGCGCGAGCGCGTTGCTGACCGCGGGCTGGGTCATCCGCAACGCATTCGCGGCGCGCGTGACGCTGCCCTCGGTCATCAGCGCCTCGAACACTTTCAGGAGGTTGAGGTCGAGCGCGCGGAACGACACGGACATTCACCATCGTGATATATCAGATCATGATTATAAATTATGACGATAATGTCACTTTGTCTATGGTTCCCTCCCGAGCGGCGCGCCGGGGCCCGTGACATCAGAGGGGGACTTTCATGTCGATGATATCGGCGCGCATCGAGCGCCTTCCTTTCGCACGCTTCCACACGCATCTGCTGCTGATGGGCGGGCTCGGCTACATGTTCGACGCGATGGACGCGGCGGTGCTGGCCTTCATCCTGCCGGTGTTGCGCACGGCGTGGAATCTGACGAGCGTGCAGATCGGCGTGCTCGGCAGCAGCACCTATATCGGCTTTCTGTTCGGGGCGTTGCTGGCGGGCACGCTGGGCGACCTGATCGGCCGCCGCGCGGTGATGATGTCGGCGCTGGCGCTGTATTGCGCCGCATCGATCGTGAGCGCGATGGTCGACACATGGCCATCCTTCTTCGCCGCGCGCGTCGTGGCCGGCATGGGCACCGGCGCGGAGAGCGCGATCATCGCGCCTTATCTCGCGGAGTTCGTGGCGCGGCGTTATCGCGGCAGCTTCACCGGGGCGCTCGCGGGCTTCTTCTCCTTCGGCTTCGTTGCCGCGGCCTTGCTCGGTTACTTCATCGTTCCCACCTCCGACAACGGCTGGCGCATCGTGCTGGTGATCACCGCGGTGCCCGTCGTCATGCTGTTGTGGTGGCGCCGGGCGCTGCCGGAATCGCCGCGCTGGCTGGAGAGCAGGGGACGGGAGAAGGAAGCCGAAGCCGTGCTCGACCGGATCGAGGCGAGCTTTGCGCGCGAAGGCCGTGTCCTGCCGCCGCCGGTCGTCGAAGTCGCGGCACCCACCGGGACCGCTGGCACGCTGCTGGCCAATTTCGCGGCGCTTGTTGCGCCCCGCCAGGCGCGCATCACCATCATGACCTGGATCATGTGGCTGGCGATCACCTTCAGCTATTACTCTTTCTTCGTCTGGATCCCGGGCCTGCTGGTCCAGAACGGCATGAGCATCACCAAGAGCTTCGCCTATTCGATCGCGATCTATTGCGCGCAGATCCCCGGCTATTTCAGCGCCGCGTATTTCAACGAGCGCATCGGCCGGCAGGCGACGATCGCGACCTACATGGTGCTCGGCGGTATCAGCGCGCTCGGGCTCGCTTTCGCGCAAAGCGATCAACAAATCATGGCGGCAGGAATCTTCCTGTCCTTCTTCATGAACGGCACCTATGCGGGCGTCTATGCCTATACCGCCGAGGTGTTCCCGACGCCGGTCAGGACCACGGGCGCCGGGCTCGCTTCCGCAATCGGTCGCATCGGCGCGATCGTCTCGCCGATCCTGGTCGGCTATCTCTATCCGAACTTCGGCTTTGCCGGCGTGTTCGGAGTCACAACCACCGTGCTGCTGCTCGGGGCTGTCACCGTCGTGCTGATGGGCGTGCCGACGCGCGGCCGTTCGCTGGAGGAGATCGCGGCGGGCGAGGTGGCATGACGCGGACGAAATTTAAGGCCGATCCGCTGCTCTGCGCCGTCGCGGCGGCGCAGGGCAGGGTGGACCAGCCGGATGCTCTATTCGCTGCGCTCGACCAAGGCTTGAACTTGGCGATCGGGCACAAGCTGTTCACGGTCCTGACCTATGACAAGGCGGCCAGCGAACTGGCGCGGCTCTACTCCAATCTGCCTGGTGCGTACCCGGCTGGCGGACGCAAGTGCCTTGCACCGGGCCCGTGGACCGAGGCCGTGCTGGACCGCGGCGAGGCCTATATCGGCTATACGCGGGATGATCTGCGCACCGTGTTCTCCGATCACGAGCTGATCGCCTCGCTCGGCTGCGAGAGCGTGCTGAACATCCCCGTGCGCTGGCGTGGGCGCACGCTCGGCTCGCTCAATCTGCTTCACGAGGCGGGCTGGTACGGCGAAGATGATGTCGCCGCGTGCCTTCCCTTTGCACAGCTCGCGCTGCCCGCGCTGCTGACAGCGACTTCGTCCTGACCTGACAGGAAACGACCATGACCAGCATCCTCTTCAAGAACGCCGCTCTGCTCGACCCGCTCCAGCCGGATTTGCTGGAGGGACAGCACGTGCTGGTCGAGGACGATGTGATCAAGGAGGTCTCGCACCGGCCGCTCCAGGCCAGCGCAGATCGCATCATCGACCTCAAAGGCAAGACGCTGATGCCCGGGCTGATCGATTTGCATGTTCACGCCATCGCCGTCGAGCTCAATCTGGCGCAGCAGGTGCATATGCCGAACGTGCTGGTGACGCTGCGCTCGACGCTGCTCTTGCGCGGCATGCTGCGGCGGGGCTTCACCACTGTGCGCGACGCGGGCGGCGCCGGCCACGCGCTGAAGCAGGCGATCGACACCGGCCTGACCGACGGTCCTCGGCTGTTCGTCTCCGGCCGCGCGCTCAGCCAGACCGGCGGCCACGGCGACATGCGGGCACGCTCGGATTACCTCGCCAGCGATGCGCCATGTCCCTGCTGCGTGCGGGTCGGCGCGCTGGCGCGCGTCGCCGACGGTGTCGACGGCGTGCGCAAGGCTGCGCGCGAGGAGCTGCAGATGGGAGCCGACCAGATCAAGATCATGGCCTCCGGCGGCGTCGCCTCGCCGACCGATCCGGTCGGCGCCTTCGGCTACTCCGAGGACGAGATCCGCGCCATCGTCGAGGAGGCGCGCGGGCGCCAGACCTATGTGCTCGCCCACGCCTATACCGCTGCGGCCATCGAACGCGCGGTCCGCTGCGGCGTGCGCACCATCGAGCACGGCAATCTGGTCGATGCGCCGACCGCGCGTTTCATGGCCGAGAAGGGCGCCTATGTCGTGCCGACGCTCGTCACCTATGAGGCGCTGGCCAACGAGGGCGCCCAATATGGCCTGCCGCCGGAGAGCGTCGCCAAGATCGCCGATGTCCGCGACGCCGGGCTGCGCTCGCTCGCAATCTATCGCGACGCCGGTGTGAAGATGGGGTTCGGCAGCGACCTGCTCGGGCCGTCGCAGCGCCTGCAGAGCGACGAATTCCGCATTCGCGCCGAGATCCTCGGCCCGCGCGCCGTCATCGCCAGCGCGACATTGATCGGCGCCGAAGTGCTCGGCATGGAGGGCAAGCTCGGCCGGATCGCACCCGAAGCCATCGCGGACCTGCTGGTGGTCGACGGCAATCCGCTGCGCGACGTCGCCTGCCTGCTCGGTCAGGGCGAGCACATCCCGCTGGTGATGAAGGCAGGCAAGGTCCAGTTCGACCGGCTGGGCGCGTAGTTGCCGCCGCATCACGGGCATCTTCGCACCGATGTCGATCTTCGGCTCCTATTTCGAGATGCGCACGACCATCTTACCGAGCGCCCCACGCGTCTGCATGGTCCTGAACGCTTCCCGGAAATCGTCCAGCGCAAAGACACGACCGACCACAGGCTTCAGCTTGCCCTCGGCCAGCCAGCCCGTCAGCTCCGACATCAGGCGCTTCTGCAACTCGGGCTCGCGCGTTGGAAGCTGCGCGAGGTCGACGCCGAGCAGGGCGCCACCTTTCAGCAGCGGCAGATTGAACGGCAGCGCGGGGATGGCACCGGCGGCGAAGCCAACCGCCAGATGGCGTCCGCGCCAGGCGATGGAGCGAAAGGCTTGCACCGAGACGTCGCCACCGACGGGGTCGAAGATCACGTCGGCGCCGTGTCCTCCAGTCGATTCCTTCAGCTTGTCGCGCCAGCCGGTCTGCGTGTAGTCGATCACAGCGTCGGCGCCGTGTTGTTGCGCGAACTCGCGCTTGTCCGGTGTCGATGCCGCTGCGATTACGCGGGCGCCGAGCAACTTGCCGATCTGGACTGCCGCGACTCCCGTACCGCCGGCGGCGCCCAGCACCAGAAGCTGTTCGCCTGCGCAGAGCGAGGCGCGTGCACTGAGCGCATAGAGCGCGGTCAGGTAATTGGCGCGAAACGAGGCGGCGACCTCGGCCGCGACGCCGTCCGGCAGGGGATAGAGCGCCGCGGGGGTGACGACGATCTCTTCGGCAAGCGCGCCCGAGCGCGTCATCCCCATCACGCGCATGCCGGGTTGATAACCTCCCGGCCTGCCCGGGGCTTCGTCCACGATCCCTGCGAACTCCGTTCCGGGGATGAAGGGAAGGGGGTCCTTGGTTTGATAGAGGCCTTGAATCTTTAAGCCATCGACAAATCCGATTCCCGCTGCCTCCACCCGAATGCGCAACTGTCCGGGCTCCATGGACGGGGGCGGGATGTCCTTCAGCTCGATCTGATCGATGGGGGCGTATTGCTCGACGACGACGGCTTTCATGTCGGACCTCGGTTGTTCCAGATATCCTGACAGGTCCCGACACTAGCCTCTTGTGTCTACCGCCACATCCCGCGCATCCTTGCCCCGATGTCGATCTTCGGCCCCTGCGCCGCGGTGCGCGCGGCGCCCGCCGCTGCCTTCGGCCAGGCGGTGCGCTCGAACAAATAGACCAGCTGCTCCGGGATGAACCGGGTGCGCGAGGCGTAGACGTGGCGGTCGCCCTTGGCGGCCTGGCCGTGGACGAAGAAGCGCTGCGGAACGACGAGGTGAAGATCGTCCTTGGCGCGGGTCATCGCGACATAGAGCAGGCGGCGCTCCTCCTCGAGCTCGGCGCTGGTGCCGGCGCCGAGATCGGACGGCATGCAGCCGTCGACGACGTTGAGCACGAACACCGATTTCCACTCCTGGCCCTTGGCGGAGTGGATGGTGGAGAGGATCAAATAATCCTCGTCGCGCAAGGGTGGACCTGATTTGTCGCTGGTCGCATCCGGCGGATCGAGCGTGAGCTCGGTCAAAAATTTCTCGCGGGAGGCATAGCCGCTCGCGATCTGCTCGAGCTGCATCAGATCGGCGCGGCGCGTCTCGGCATCCTCATGGATGCGATCGAGATGCGGCTCGTACCAGAGCCGCACCCGTTCGAGGTCGACGGGCCATTCCGAGTAGCGAAGGTTTTCGACCGTCCGGACGAAGCTGGTCCAGTCCTCGCCGGTGCGCGCCGGCCCCGGCAGCCGGCCGAGCGCCGCAAGCGGGTCGGTGCTCTCCGCCATCTGGTCGAGCACGCGTTGTGCGGTCGCCGGGCCGACGCCCGGAAGCAGGTGCAGGATGCGAAAGCCGGCGACGCGGTCGCGCGGATTTTCGGCGAAGCGCAACAGGGCCAGCACGTCCTTGACATGCGCGGCATCGAGAAATTTCAGCCCGCCAAATTTCACGAACGGGATGTTGCGGCGGGTCAGCTCGATCTCCAGCGGACCCGAATGCGAGGAGGTGCGAAACAGCACCGCCTGGTGCTTGAGCAGCGCGCCTTGCTCGCGGTTGGCCAGCACCGCCTCGACGATGTAGCGCGCCTGGTCGGCCTCGTCGTGCACGGTGACGAGCTGCGGCTTGCTGCCCGACGTGCGGTCGGTCCAGAGATTCTTTGTGAAGCGCTCGCGGGCGAGGCCGATGACGCCGTTCGCCGCCGACAGCACTGCTTGCGTCGAGCGGTAATTGCGGTCGAGCGTGATCATCTCCGCGCGCGGCGAGAAGCTCTGCGGAAAGTCCAGGATGTTGCGCACGGTGGCGGCGCGGAACGAGTAGATCGACTGCGCGTCGTCGCCGACCACGGTGAGGCCGCGCCCATTGGGCTTGAGCGCCAGCAGGATCGAGGATTGCAGGCGGTTGGTGTCCTGATATTCGTCGACCAGCACGTGGTCGAAGCGGCCGCCGATCTCCTCAGCGATCAGCGCATCGCTCATCATCTGCGACCAGTACAGCAGCAAATCGTCGTAATCGAGCACGTGCTGGGCCTGCTTGGCCTCGACATAGGCGGTGAACAGGCCCTTCAGCTCGGCGGCCCAGCCCGCGCACCAGGGATAATGCTGGGCGAGCACCTTCTCGATCTCCATCTCGGCATTGACGCAGCGGGAATAGATCGACAAGCAGGTGCCCTTGGCGGGAAAGCGGCTCTCGGTCTTCGACAATCCGCGCTCGTGCCGCACCAGGTTCATCAGGTCGGCGGAATCCTCGCGGTCATGGATGGTGAAGGCGGGATCGACGCCGATCCGCTCGGCATATTCCCGCAGCAGCCGCGCGCCGATGCCGTGGAAGGTGCCGGCCCAGGTCAGCGCATCGCGCATGATCGCGGCGTTGTTCTCGCCCAGCACCTTGCGGGCGATGCGCTCGACCCGGCCGGCCATCTCCGCGGCGGCTCGGCGGGAGAACGTCATCAGCAGGATGCGGCGGGGATCGGCGCCCGCGACGATCAGATGCGCGACGCGGTGGGCCAGCGTGTTGGTCTTGCCGGAGCCGGCACCGGCGATGACGAGCAGGGGGCCGCCCACGGTCGAGACCTCGGCCACGCCATGCTCGACGGCGCGGCGCTGCTCCGCATTGAGCGTGTCCAGATATGTCGCCACGAATCGCCCCGGTGAAAGGAAGAGACTCGGCGATCCCGGCGCGAAGCGCAATGCGGCTGGACGGGACTGGAATTAGGATTTAGGGGGAAGAGGCCCTTAGGTTCCAGCACCCCATGGCGAGATGACCGAGCTCAAGCCCGACCAGTTCGAGATGCGGCGGCTGGAATCGCTCAGCAACACCATTTTCGGTGTCGCCATGACGCTGCTGGCCTACGACCTGCCGAAGGCGGCGGTGTTCACCAGCGCCCCCGGCTGGAGCGAGCTCGCCCATATCTATTCCGGCAAGCTGGCCGGGCTTGCGCTGAGCTTCATCATCGCAGGCGTGTTCTGGATCAGCCATCATCGCCGGCTGGCGCGCCAGCCGATCGGCAGCCGCGGCGACGTGATCCTCAACCTGTTCTTCCTGCTCTCGATCGTGCTGCTGCCTGTCACAAACGGCCTCTACACCAATTACGGCATGAGCAACGCCGTCGCCGTGCTCTACGGCTTGCATCTGACCGCGATCGCCGGCCTCAACGCCTGGCTGTGGTGGACGATCCTCGGCGGCTGGCGCAACGAAATCATGGCCTCGCTGTTTCCGCTGCTGGTGTTCATTCCGGGCACGATCGTTGCGGCGTTCGCGCCGCAGGCCGCACCCTTCCTGTGGTTCGTCGCTTTCGGCGGCATCGTGATCCAGCGCTTCCTTCCCAACCGGACCGAGCCGGGCGCGTAGGACTTTAGCCGGATGTCGCGCCGAACCCATCGGCCGGCACGTAAAGCTTGACCGGGCGGATCTCGTACACCGCCGTCGGATTGACCGCACGCAGCTTCCGCGCCGCTGCGATCGCCTCCTCCTCGGTGGCGCATTGCATCAAATGGAAGCCCAGAAGCTGCTCCTTGGTCTCGGCAAACGGCCCGTCCAGCACCATTCCCGCGCCGGGGCCACGCAAGGTGCGGGCCTTCCGGGTCTCATCGAGCCGGGCCGCCGGTCCAAACTGGCCGCTGGCGCGCAGGGGCGCCTGAACCTCGATGACTTTGGCGACGACCGCGGCGTCCTGCTCCGGTGTCCAGGACAGGACTTCGTCTTCCACGTGGTAGGCCAGGATCGCGTAGAGCATCGTCACCTCTCTTTTTTCTTTTGCGCGTGGTTTTTATCCAAGTCCCAAGGACGCAGCACGGCAGCCCCTGCCGACACTCCCGAAGCAGAATATTGCGTGGCCGGCAAGCGGCGAAACCATCCTGAAACCCAATTGCGGCCTTGCCATGTGAACGCCGCCGGAACAGGCCGCGACTGATGAACCACGAACAACAAGCTTTTGCTGGAGGCGGCAATGTCGGGTCAAACCATCAAGATCATCTGCGACGCGCGGCGGGCGGGACAGTCGGAGCCGGCCGATCTGCACGATCAGGCCGGCCATCACCGCTATTACGGGAGCTCCGCCGAGAACGGCGGCGAGCGGATCGTCGAGAGTCGGCGCGGCAAACGGCGGCGCGTGCTCAGCATCTTCGGTTTCTGAAGCCTCCCGGCAGGACCGGCATTCGAAATGGATGTGCTGCAGATATCGATCACGGCGATGCCGTTCCTGCTCGCGCTGACGAGCCGGACCTGCAAGGCCATCGTCCCCTGCCTTCTGACGAGCCTGCTCACGGTGCTGCTCGGGGAGGAGCCGCACCGCGCGGTCGTGGCCTGGTGCGTCGGCATGCTGATCGCCGCGGTCGCGCTGCGCGAGCGGCTTCGCACCGGCTGACGCAGCATTCGTCATTGCCCGCTCAAGACCTGCCTGACCAGGGCCTCGCGCAGTGAGGCCAGCTCGCCGCTCGCCTGCATCCGAGCGATCACCTTGCCAACCTCAGGCACCAGATCGCGATGGCGTTCATGCAGGTAGTGGTAGATGTGGATGCGCTCGAGCGGCGGGGAGAGCGGGTAGATCCTGGCCTGCAGATTGAGTTTCCTCACCGTGGCGAGCCCGCTGAAGAGGTCGGTGACCATCACGTCGAAACGGTCGGCATCGAGCATCCTGACCATGTTCTCGAGGCTGCTAGTCGCCGTGACGCGGGCCATGCCGCGTGTGCCGGCTTCCGAGGAGCCGACGCCGCGGACGATGCCGATGCTGTAATCCTTGATCGAATCCCAACCTGCGACCTCGAACCGGAGCTTGGTCGCGAACACCGCCGGCTCGATGTAGTTGATCGCCGGCGTGACCTGGACCAGCGTCGGGTACTCGCGCGAGAGCGTTCCGATCCGCTGGATCTCGCCGTCGACCTCGCCGGCGCTCGACAATGCGAGCGCGCGCTTGCCAGGCACGTCCTCGAACTCCAGCCTGATGTTCAGCTTGGCGTAGACGGCCCGCAGCATCTCGCCGCCGACATATTGATCGGGGATGTCGGCGATGCGCGCCAGCCGGATCGTGTCCTGCGCCAACGCAGGATCAGCGGCGAGCAGCGACAGGCAGGCGACGGCTAGCCGCCACATCAGGCGTCTCCTTCGGCCGTGCATCGCTACCCCAGGCATCCGGATGCTGGCGCGATCTACCGGGAGTTGGCGCCTGCACGCCGGCCGCAACGATCGCTGCCCGCTCGTGCCGCGAGCCTACCGGACTTTCACCGATGTCATTCTAGCACGGGCAGTGGTAGCTTGCCCACGGTCCCGCTGCGGGGCGGAAGACGTGACTTGCCGACCTCGGGCTCGCGGGCCGACGGGATGTCGCTTGCATCGGGTGACGAGACGGGCGTCTCAACCCATGGATTGCTCGAGACTGCAACCGCTCGACCGCAGCAGCGAGCGCCATTTCGGGGACATGGTGCATGGCCAACGCAGGTGACGAGGACGCCAAGCGCAGCCACGCCATCTCGCCGATGGCGGCGAAGCCGGGTCTGACCGACATCGGCGCGCTTGCGCCGTCGACGCTCTCATCGCTGCCGGCACGCTTCATCAACTGGTCGCGCAGCGGCGTCGGGCCGCGGCTGCTCGCGGCCGTGCTGCTGTTCTCTTCGGCCGTGACGCTGACGCTGACCGCGCTGCAGCTCTATCTCGACTACAATCGAGAAGTCGGTCTCATCGAGACGCGGCTCGACGAGATCGGCCGCAGCACGACCGGCAGTCTCGGCGACAGCCTGTGGAATCTCGACCAGAACCAACTCAAGCTCCAGCTCGAAGGTATCCTGCGGCTGCCCGATCTCCGTGCCGCCGAGGTGCGCGAGATTGCCGATCGTCCCAATCCGATCCGCATCGCGGTCGGCGAACCGGGCACGCGTTCGATCGTCACGCGCGACTATCCCTTGAACACCATCGTGCAGGGGACCGCTCGCCCGATCGGCGTGCTTCACGTCGAGGCCACGCTGAGCGAGGTCTATCAGCAATTGCTGAACCGGGCCCTGGTCATTCTGGCGAGCCAGGCCGCGAAGACGTTCCTGGTCTCGCTGTTCATCATCTACATGGTCCATCTGCTGGTGACGCGGCATCTGGTGGCCATCGCCGAGTTCGTCGGCAAGTACAACCTGGCGCGACCGCCGCCGCCGTTACGGCTGGTGCGCCGGGCGCCCTCCGATGCCGACGAGCTCGACAAGGTGATCGAGGCCTTCAATGCGATGTGCGCGAACCTCCAGCAGGCCTATGGCGAGCTGCGCGAGGCCAATGCCAATCTCGAGCGCGACCTCACCATCCGCCGGCGCGCCGAAGCGGAGGCGCGGGCGAGCGAAGAGCGTTTCCGCGACTACGCCGAGACCGCGTCCGACTGGTTCTGGGAGACCGGGCCGGACCACCGCTTCACCTACCTCTCTGACCGGGTGATTGCCTTCGGCATGGATCCCAAAGTGCGGCTCGGCACGCGTCGCACCGATACGGCGCTCGATCGCGATACCGAGCCCGAGAAATGGCGCGCGCATCTGGCGACGCTGGACCGTCACGAGCCGTTCCGCAAATTCGAATATCGCGGACGCGACACGCGCGGGCGGATGCATCATTTCAGCGTCAACGGCAAGCCGGTTTTCGACGCCGATGGACGCTTCCTGGGCTACCGCGGCTCCGCGACCGACCTTACCGCGCAGCACGAGATCGAGGAGCGGCTGCGTCAATCCCAGAAAATGGACGCGATCGGCCAGCTCACCGGCGGCGTGGCGCACGATTTCAACAACGTGCTCACGGTCATCACCGGCACGATCGAGATCATCCAGGAGGGGCTTGCGGACAAGCCCGATCTCGCCGCGATCGCGCAATTGATCGACGATGCAGCCGCGCGCGGGGCGGAGATCACCTCGCAGCTCCTGACCTTCGCACGCCGCCAGCCGCTGGAGCCGCGCGAGATCGACGTCAACGCCCTCGTGGCCGAGACCGCGAAGCTGCTGAAGCCGATGCTCGGCGAGCAAATCGAGATCGAGACGCGGCTCGCCGACGAGGCCTGGTCCGCGATGGTGGATCCGTCGCAACTGTCCTCCGCGATCGTCAACCTCGCCGTCAATGCGCGCGACGCGATGCCGGGCGGCGGCAAGCTCACCCTCGAGACCGCGAACCGCGAGCTCGACGGCACGGAGACCGCCGGCGAGGGCGTGCGCGGCGCCTTCGTGATGGTTGCGGTCGGCGACACCGGTCACGGCATTCCGGCCGACATTCGCGAGCGCGTGTTCGAGCCGTTCTTCACCACCAAGGGGGTCGGCCGCGGCACCGGGCTGGGACTGAGCATGGTCTACGGCTTTGCCCGCCAGAGCGGCGGCGCCGTCGCGATCGAAAGCGAGGAGGGGCGCGGCACCGTGATGCGGTTGTTCCTGCCGCGGGCAAAGGGCGAGGCGGTGGCCAGGACGGCCCCGGTTCAGGCGCCCGCCACGCCGCGCGGGCAGGAGACGATACTCGTGGTGGAGGACGATCCGCTGGTCCAGGGCTATGTCATCGCGCAACTCGGCGGCCTCGGCTATCGCACGCTTGCCGCGAGCGACGGCGCGTCCGCGCTGGCGCTGGTCGACCAGGGCGCCAGATTCGATCTCCTGTTCACGGACATCATCATGCCCGGCGGCATGAACGGGCATGAATTGGCCGAAGCCGTCAGGCTCCGCCGGCCGGGCGTGAGGGTGCTCTACACCTCCGGCTACACCGACAACACCATCGTCCACGAAGGACATCTCGATCCCGGCGTGGCGCTGCTGTTCAAGCCATACCGGAAGGCGGAGCTGTCGCAGAAGATTCGCGAGGTGCTTGCCGGCGAGCCGCCCGCCTGAGCCGCGCCGACAGACGAAAAAGGCGCGGCGGGGAGGCCCCGTCGCGCCCGATTTCTTGCTCGCTGGTCCAGGGCTGAGAGCGCCCCGATGCCAAGCCCAAATCGAAGCCTAGCGGGCGATCCCAGCGAGGTGACAGCGCTCGAGATAAGACACTGGATCACCTCCTTTCGTTGGTTGCGGAAGTCTCCAATATAGGCGGCGATCCCGCCGCTGTTAAGGGGCGGGGCGGCCAAGTCGGAACCAGCCGTCTGCGCAAAGCCCCGGAAAGCCGCCGAAAGCCGCCGTCCCGGCAGTTGAGACCGCCGCCGAGCCGTGTTAGGGGATCGCCCGACGCGGGTGTAGCTCAATGGTAGAGCAGCAGCCTTCCAAGCTGAATACGAGGGTTCGATTCCCTTCACCCGCTCCAATCCGCGATTTAATTGGTCATCGCCGGCGAGATTTGTCCCGCGACGCGGCCATCAGGTTGGTGCCTGGAGCTTGTCAGCGTCGACCGGACGCCCGGTGACGTCGGTGAAAAGCTTGGCCGCTCCTCCCGCTTTGTCGAGGTAGGCCGCTTTTGCTCGGGCGGCCTTGTCCTTTGCCTCCTGGGTCTCGGTGGCATTGTGGGACGCTTCGCGATAAGCGGATTCTGCGTTGCGCAGGTCGGTTATGACGGCATTCAACTGCGTCGCGTTGTTCGAGGTCACGAGCTTTCCTGCGATGTAAACCACTTGGCTGAGGCCCAAGATGCCGAGGATGTTCTGCGGGACCGTGAAGGACGCAAGCTGAAACACGCCGCCGGCGAACAGGGCGAGGCCGACTGCACCGGTGAAGATCAGGCTTTGAAAGCGGTAGACATCAAAGCTGCCGTCACTCGAGATCAAGTCGTAGAAGCTTGGATCGGTCGCAGCTTGGGTCGAGCTCTTGTCGAACCAGCCCTTGTTCATGAGCCATGCCTGATTGGCGGGGTCGAGCGCGGTCTTTGATGATTCTGCTCCCTTCGCCGCAGCCGCCCCGATGCCCGCGATCCCGAGCAGTTCCAGGACCGTGGTTGAAAGGTCCGAAAGCACGCCGGTGCGAAGCAGGACATAAGCAAGCATCGCGAAAACCAGAATCGTGAAGAAGAACACCTGGAAGGCCGAGAGGCTCCCGCGATTGTCGGAACCGGCCGTGATCCGGATGGGATTCCAGGCCTTGAGGCCCTTCAGCGTCGCGTCGTTCAAGCGAGCAAAGGCCTTCGCGGAGAGAAAATACGCCGCGACCACGATCGCGACCGACAACCAGATGCTCAGTTGGTAGGGACTCAAATAGACCGGCAGATAGGAGACATTGAGCGGCCTTCGTGTGCTGTCGCACTGGTAGATGTAGAGATTGCGGCGGGTCCACCACCCCGCCGCCTCGTTAGGGACATCGATGGAAACGATGGTGTCGCCGGCCTTCAGTAGGCGCTTCACGACGAGATCGTCGGTTTCGCCCGCTCTTCGCGCGCGGGCGCCGTGCCTGACCTCGTCCTGCGGAATTTCCTTATCCTGGAGGAAGACCGCAAAATAATGGGCTTCGGGATCGAGCGAGCTCGCAAGTCCGAATTCGACGACGCTTCCGGCGGGTACGAGATTGCTGTTGTAGATGATTGCCGCGCTGTTGGCCGTATTGGCGAGTGTTTGGAAAACCTCGCCGCCTGCGCAATCGGAAATGTCCGTCCGGGCGCCCGTCGCGTTCTTCCCGTTCGCTTTCTTCGTGTTGGTCGTGTTTTCCTTGGTCGCCGCTTGGACACCCTTCGTTTCGGCGGCGGGGGAGACGGCATCGCCTCCCTGTTGAGCAAAGCAAGGGGCCGCCAACACGGAAGCGGCGAGCAGGGCGGCGAGGACCGTAGTGACGCAGGCAGAAGCCCGGTGACGGCTATCAACTGGCACAATGGCCGATTGCGGGAAATCGAACAATGTCCCTCCATGAAAAAAAGACGTAAAGCCGCAAAGACAAAATCGAAAACTACCTAAGATGGTACGCGCAACTCGACTCGCCATCGAGGTTCGGAGGCCGCAAGCCACAACTTATGCACAGGAACCTGACGCGCACCTGCCGGCCGAGACTCCGCCTTCGAGCGAGAGTTTGACGACCCCCGGCGGGCATGTCGGCGATGCGCGCGCGTCGTGGCTAAATCGTCGGGCGCGCAAGAGCAGGAACCATCGCGTCCAGCACGAGTTGGCCGGTCGGGCAGGGTGAAGGTCACGAGGCCAATCGTGCAACACGACGAGCGCGTGCGTTCTACCGCGCAGATCGCGGGTCATCCGATTCATCCCATGCTGGTGCCGATCCCGATCGCGTGTTTCGTCGGAGCGCTGCTGACCGACATCGCCTATGTCGCAAGCGCCGAGATCATGTGGGCGGATTTTTCGGCCTGGCTGCTGCTCGCCGGCGTCATCTTCGGCGTGATGGCGGCGATCGCGGGTCTGACCGATTTCCTCGGCAACCGGCTGGTGCGGACGCAGGCGCCGGCCTGGCCGCATCTGATCGGCAATGCGGTGGCGCTGATCGTCGCGATCGTCAACACCATGATCCACATGCGCGATGCCTGGACCTCGGTGTGGCCGAGCGGGCTGGTTCTGTCCGCGCTCACCGTGCTGATCCTGCCGATCGCGGGATGGCTCGGCTGGGCCATGGTCTATCGCCATGGCGTGGGAGTTGCGCGATGAAGTCTGCGATTCCCTGCGCGCTGTTGTGCGCGTCGCTGCTGGGTCTCGCCGGCTGCAACGACGGCAGCGGCGATCCCAACGCGCAAGTCGGCGCCAACCCGGCACTTCCCGAGATCCAGCAATATCTGCTGCCGCCGATCCACATTGCCCGCATCGTCGGCTGGAAGAAGGACGAGACGCCGACGGTCGCGCAGGGCTTGCAGGCCAAGGCCTTCGCCACGAGCCTGCAGCATCCGCGCTCGCTCTACGTTCTTCCGAACGGCGACGTGCTGGTGGTGGAATCCAAGGCGCTGAAGGGCGCCCCGATCAAGCGGCCCAAGGAGATCGTGATGGGCTTCGTCGAGTCCTGGGCGACGTCCGGCGGCGACAGCGGCGAGAGCAACCGCATCACGCTGCTGCGCGACAGCAATGGCGACGGCGTGCCGGAGACGCAAAGCGTCTTCCTCGACCATCTCAACTCGCCCTTCGGCGTCGCGCTGGTCGGCAACGATCTGTACGTTGCCAACACCGACGCCATCGTCAGATATCCCTACACGGAAGGGGATACGAAGATCACCGCGCCCGGCACGGTGCTGACGCCGCTGCCGGGCGGTCGGATCAACCATCACTGGACCAAGAGCCTGGTTGCCAGCCCCGACGGCTCGAAGCTCTATGCGGGTGTCGGCTCCAACAGCAACATCACCGAGAACGGCCTGGAGGCCGAGCACAACCGCGCCGCCATCCTCGAAATCGATCGCGCCAGCGGCCGCTGGCGCGTCTTCGCAAGCGGCCTGCGCAATCCCAACGGCCTCAGCTTCGAGCCGCAGACCGGCGCATTGTGGACGGTCGTGAACGAGCGCGACGAGCTCGGTCCCGATCTCGTGCCCGATTACATGACCTCGGTGAAGGATGGCGGCTTCTACGGTTGGCCCTACAGCTATTTCGGCCAGCACGTCGATCCCCGCGTCAAGCCGGAGCGGCCGGATCTCGTCGCCAAGGCGATCGTGCCGGACGACGCGCTGAGCTCGCATGTCGCCCCGCTCGGGCTCGCCTTCAACACCGGCACCAGCCTGTCGGCCGCCTATCGCGGCGGCGCCTTCGTCGGCGAGCACGGCAGTTGGAACAGGCAGGTGCTCAACGGCTACAAGGTCGTGTTCGTGCCGTTCACGGACGGCAAGCCGAGCGGACCGGCGCAGGACGTCGTCACGGGGTTCCTCAACAGCGACAACCAGGCGCGCGGCCGCCCGGTCGGTGTCGCCATCGACAAATCAGGCGCGCTTTTGGTCGCGGACGACGGCGGCAACACGGTCTGGCGGGTAAGCGCGACCCATCCGCAGCTGACGCAACGTTAAGCCCGGTCCTGCGTTGAAGGTCAGACGATGTTTTGAACGCAAAGCCAGGAGTTGGACAATGGGTCTCGCTCAATACGCCATCGTGCCGGTGCAGGACGAATGGGGCGTGCTGCATGACGGCGACGTCAAGAGCCGGTACGCCACCAAGGAAGCCGCCTTCGAGTCCGCGGTCGCCGCGGCCTCCCTGGCCCTCCGTGAGGGCCACGAAGTGCATGTCAGCGTGCCCGGCCGCGAGGCGGGAGGCAACGCGCTCGGCGTCCGGGACAACGCTTGAGAAGGACGACGCGATGACCAAGCCCCGTGAGCCCAACGGCGTCGAGCCATCCCGCTCCGAAGACGACATCCAGCGCGAACAGCTCGGCCCGCGCGGCGTGCCGGGCGCGCCCGATCCGGCCAAGATGACGCCGCAGCGCGAGAAGAAGATGCCGAAGCACGTCGATCCCGGCCACACGGCTTGACGCGGCTCTGCGCAGCTAACTGATCAAACGATCAATCGCACGCGCCGCGCGGCAATCCTCCATCATTTCCGTATAGGCATTTGAAATCGAGGCGGTCGGCTTCGCGGTCATCGCGCGTACTGCCGCCGGCTTCCGGGCATAGCCGCTGCCCGGGCGTTCGCCCGCCATAACATCATGTTAGGTTTATCGCATAACTGGGTAATTGTGTTATTCAGGCAAAAGCCTATGCTCCTCCTCACTCAAGACACCGATCGGCAGTGCCAAGCGCTCGCGGAGCTCCGCAGAGCGCGTGGGGATTGCTGCCGAATTTTCCAACGAAGCCCGCCAACGGGACGTCAACAAACAAAACAGATCGGGAGGACATTCTCTGATGGCTACCACGCGTGCGATCCATGTCATGAGTCAGTCCAGAAAGGCTGCTGCAAGCGGCTGGATCGGCTCGGCTCTCGAATATTACGACTTCTTCATCTACGCGACGGCGGCGTCGCTGATCTTCCCGCAGATCTTCTTCCCATCCGACAATCCCACCGTCGCGATCGTCGCATCGCTGGCGACCTATGGCGTCGGCTACGTCGCGCGGCCGATCGGGGCGTTCGTGCTCGGTCATTGGGGCGACACGCATGGCCGCAAGACCGTGCTTATCGTCTGCATGTTCCTGATGGGCGTTTCGACCATGGCCGTCGGGTTGCTGCCGACCTATCAGCAAGCCGGCATCCTGGCGCCGATCCTGCTCGTGATGTTGCGCCTCGTGCAGGGATTTGCCGTGGCCGGCGAAATCTCCGGCGCGAGCTCGATGATCCTGGAGCATGCGCCGTTCGGCCGGCGCGGCTTCTATGCGAGCTTCGCCCTTCAGGGCGTGCAGGCCGGACAAATTCTCGCGGCAGCCGTCTTCCTGCCGCTGGCGGCCTACATGCCGACCGAGGCCTTCAACAGCTGGGGCTGGCGGATCCCGTTCCTGCTCAGCTTCTTCGTCATCGTCGCCGGCTACATTATCCGCCGCGAAGTCGACGAAACGCCGGCCTTTGCCCGAGAGGAGAAGCGCGGAGAAACGCCGCGGGCCCCGATCGTCCAGGCCATCCGCTTGAGCTGGCCCGACATGCTCCGGGTTATCTGCATGGCGCTGATGAACGTGATTCCGGTCGTCGCGACCATCTTCGGCGCGGCCTATGCGGTGCAGCCGGCCTATGGCATCGGCTTTGCGAAGGACGTCTATCTCTGGATCCCGGTGCTCGGCAACATGCTGGCCGTGTTCGTCATCCCCTTCGTCGGCCATCTCTCCGATAAGGTCGGCCGCAAGCCTCCGATCATCGTGGGCGCGCTGCTCTCCGGCCTGCTCGCCTTCGGCTATCTCTATGCCATCAGCATCCGCAACGTGCCGCTCGCCATCCTGCTGTCGCTGCTGATGTGGGGCGTGGTCTATCAGGGCTACAACGCGATCTTCCCGAGCTTCTATCCGGAGCTGTTTCCGACCCGCACAAGGGTGTCGGCGATGGCGATCTCGCAGAACATCGGCACCACGATCACCGCATTGCTCCCTGCGTTGTTCGCGACAGTGGCGCCTCCCGGCTCGGCCAACATCCCATTGACTGTCGGGGCGATCGCCTTTGGCATCACGGTCATCGCGGCGCTGGCGGCTGTCACGGCCCGCGAAACCTATCGGGTCAAGATCGACGATCTCGGCAATCCCGAGGCCGTTCCGATGGCCCGGGCCGATTATGAGCGGCAGCGTGCGGCGGCAGCAAGCCGGGCGACCGCACTTCCGACCTGACGGACGAACAAAGGCCCTGTCGCCGCGATTGACCAATGTTGCGGCGGCAGGGTTTCACGCGTAGCAAGACGAGCCGAACGTTGTGCGCGCGAGCGCGAAGATCATGAGGTCGCTGGATGAACCCCGCTGTCATTGCCGTCGCCATCACCGGCTCCGTTCCGCGCAAGAAGGACAATCCGGCCGTGCCGATCCTGCCCTCCGAGCAGATCGAATCGACGCATCAGGCCTTCGAGGCGGGCGCCACGCTCGCCCATATCCACGTCCGCAACGATGACGAGACGCCGTCCTCCGACCCCGAGCGTTTTGCTCAGGTGCAGGAGGGGATCAAGAAGCATTGTCCCGGAATGATCGTCCAGTTCTCGACCGGCGGGCGGGGCCGCGATCCCTCGGCGCGCGGATCGGCGCTCTACCTCAAGCCCGACATGGCCTCGCTGTCGACGGGATCGGTGAACTTTCCGACCATCGTCTACGAGAACAGCGCCGCGCTGGTCGAGACGCTCGCCACCGGCATGAAGGCGAACGGCATCCGGCCGGAAATCGAGATTTTCGATCTGTCGCATCTGCATGGCGCCCGCCGCCTGATCGAGGCGGGCCTCATCGACGCGCGTCCGCACGTGCAGTTCGTCATGGGCGTCAAGAACGCGATGCCGGCGGACGAGCATGTGCTCGACATTCTCCTGGGCGAGCTCAGGCGGCTGATCCCGAAGGCGACCTGGACCGCGGCCGGAATCGGCCGCCACCAGGCGGAGGTCATGGGCTGGGCGCTCGCCCGCGGCGCGGACGCGGTCCGCACCGGGCTCGAGGACAATATCCGCATCGACAAGACCCGCCTTGCTGCCAGCAACGCCGAGCTCGTGACCTTGGCCTGCGAGGCGGTCGCGCGCCATGGCCGGCGCGTTGCGACCGCGACCGAAGCGCGATCGCTGCTCGCCATCGCAGGGTAGGGCGACTTCCTCGCCTGACATGCTTCCGGCTGCCGCCTGCCATTCGGCGGCCGGCGTTCCGGTGCGCCGAGTCTCCGAGTAGACAGGTGCTACAGGCGTACTCGGCGCCTGCCGGGCAGGCGACGTTTGGAATGCAGTTCTTGAAATCTGACGGCAGGCTCATCGGGGTCCTGCTGGTGCTTGCGATCACGCAGCTGGTCGGATGGGGCACGATCGGGCTTCCCGCCATCGTCGGGCGCGATCTCGCCGCCGATCTCGGCATGAGCCTGCCGGCAGTGTTCGCCGGGACGTCCGTCCTCTACGTCTCGATGGGGCTGTGCGGCCCGTTGCTCGCCAAATCGTTTGCGCGGCACGGGGCGCGGACGGTCATGATGGTCGGCACGATCGTCACTGCGCCGGGCTTCGTGCTGCTGTCGCTCGCGCGCGAGCCGATGCTGTATTTCGCCGCATGGATCATCCTCGGCATCGCCGGCAGCGCGACGCTGTCGACCGGCGCCTACATCATGTTGAACGAGATCGCGGGGAGGCAGGCCAAGAACGCGATCGGCGCGCTGATGCTGGTGACGGGCCTGTCCAGCAGCATCTTCTGGCCAACGACCTCGTTCCTGAGCGGTCACCTCGGCTGGCGGGGGACATGCCTGGTCTACGCGGCGATGATGCTCCTCGTCAGCCTCCCGCTCTATGCGTTCGCCGCGCCGCGCCGGAAGATCGCAAAGGACGATGGCGCCGCGCCGGCGAAGCGGCTGCCGCCACCCGCGATTGCACGGAGCACGTTCGGCCTCGTCGTCGCCGCAATCACGCTGAACGCCTTCGTCAATTTCGGCATCGGCGCGATCCTGATCGAGCTGCTCCGGGCGGAGGGGCTGGCGCCGGCTCAGGCGCTTTTGTTCGGCTCGATGCTGGGCGTGATCCAGGTCAGCGCCCGCGGACTGGATTTCCTCGGCGGCGGGCGATGGGACGGCATCACCACCGGGCTCGTCGCGGGCAGCGCCTTGCCGGTCGCCATGCTGCTGCTGATGACGAGCGAGGGCGCCACCTGGGCGGTGGCGGTCTTCATCCTGCTCTATGGCGCCGGCAGCGGCGCAATGGCGGTGGCGCGGGCGACCATCCCGCTCGTGTTCTACGACCAGGCCGAGTTCGCCAAGGCGATGTCGATGATCGCGCTGCCGCTCAATCTGGCCTCCGCGATCTCGCCGCCGCTCCTGGTCGGTCTGCTCACCCAATTCGGCAGCCGCGGCGCGCTCGGCCTGACGCTGGCGTTCTCCTGCGCGACGGTGCTGATCCTGGTTCTGCTCGCTCGACGCCGGCCGCGAGCGGGGGCGGCCGGTGCGGTGTCAGGAATACACCCATAGATTGCCTACCCCCTTTCGGATAAAGTCGGCAGGGCCGCCTTGTGCGGCGATATTGCCGTTTGCTCTTTATTTCGGTCGCTTCGTCCGAAAGCGGTTTCAGCGATGACGGATCCGGTGGTGCCTGCAGGAGGTCCCGAGCCGTCCGCAGGCACCAATCCGGCGCCTGCGGACGCGCCTGCCGGGCATGCGTCTCCCCAGCCGAAGCCGGGCCTGCCGGCATTTGCTTCCAAGGCGAACGATCTCGACGCATTGCGCGGCGCGGTCGTCGATGCAGCAAATGTCAGCGCCGGCCTCTGGCTCAGCTATCTCTTCGTGCTGCTGTATCTCGCCATCGCAGCCGGCAGCGTGACCCATCGCGATCTCCTGTTCGAGAAATCGGTCAAGCTTCCGTTCCTGAATGTCGAACTGCCCCTAGTCGCCTTCTTCATCATGGGGCCGGCCCTTTTCCTCGTCGTCCATGCCTATGTGCTGCTGCATTTCATGCTGCTCGCCGACAAGGCGGGCGCCTTCCACCAGCAGCTCCGGCTGCAAATCGACGATGATGACATCCGCGCGAGCTTGCGCCGGCAATTGCCGAGCAACGTCTTCGTTCAATTCGTCGCCGGGCCTCCCGGCGTCCGATCGGGCGGAGTAGGTTTAATGTTTCGCCTCATTGCGCAGATCAGCTTGATCGTGCTGCCGATCGGGTTGTTGATGCTGTTTCAGCTCCAGTTCCTGGCCTATCACAGCGAGCAAGTCACCTGGTGGCAGCGGGTGGCCGTGGTGATCGACCTCGCTCTCATCTGGGCGATATGGCCCTCGATCAACCGGGGACGGATCGCGCGTCTCAGGTTACGCAATAGCCTGCGGTGGCCTGTTGAGGGGGCGGTCAAGCGCGCTGGTGATACTGATGATCGGCGCGCTTGCGACATTCCCGGGGGAATGGCTGCATTCGGCGCTGCCGGCCCTGCGGTTTATCCCGGCCTCATGGGTGTCGCCGGCACTTCCGGCAAAGGCCGAGCAACACTCGCGCGAGGCCAAATTCCTGTCCCTGCATACGCTGCTGGTTGCAGGAGACGTCGATGCGGTGACGCGCAGGCCCGTAAGCGTCTGGTCCAACCGCCTTGTGCTGCCGGAGTTCAGTGCAGCGTCGTCCTCTAGCGAGCCGATGTCCTTGCGAGGCCGGCGACTGGAAGGGGCCGTGCTGACCGCGGCTCGGTTCACGGGTGTCGATTTCACCGGGGCCTATCTTCAGGAGGTCAATTTCGACGGTGCGGACCTGCGAGGTGCGCAATTCGGATGCGGCGAGACGCAGTTTGTCAGGACTGACTCGAACGGCAATGAAAAGCCGTGGGAGCATGACTGGGTTGACGATCTGACTTCGAGACTCGCCAATCCGCACGACAAACATGATTGCACCTGGCTTCGCGCAGCCTCCATGAGAAACGCTTCGCTGCAGGGAGCCCTGTTGGATGGGGCGCAAATGCAGGGGGCCGATCTGACCCGGGCTCATCTGCATGGGGCGTCGATGCAGCTGGCCAATCTGGATGGAGCCTCACTGTTTCGCGCTGAATTGCCGGGCGCCTCGCTCAGCGGCGCGTCCCTGATCGGTGCGGATCTGCAAACGACGAAAATGTACGGTGTAACGTTCCTGCTCTCCGATCTGTCGGCGGCCAAACTGAATTTTGCCGATCTCCAGGGCACCGAGTTCGCCGCGGCCAGATTAGAGGGGGCCAGACTTCAGGCATCATTCTTCTGGAGAAGCAGGCCTCCAAATCCGCTGACCGACGCCGCCGTCCAACCCTGGGTTCGCATTCCGGTTTTCGATCAAACCTATCGGGGCAACAGATTTGTGCCATGCAAGGGGATGGTCGGGAACGCTTGCCCCTGGACGAATGAGACGTTCGAAGCGCTCAAGCAATCGCTTCAGGACGGCATTTCCGATGTCAGGCGCCGAAACGATGCGATCAAGCGCATTAGTGTCCTTGATCCGGCTGTGTCCGACCAGCCTGAGTCTCGCCGGCCCTCAGTCTGGGAAGATCTGGAGCACAAAGCGCCGAGCGAGCCCAATTTCCTGAAGACGCGCGCGAAGCATCTGCATCGAGCGTGTTGCCGCGATGGCGGCATTTATGTCCTGCGCGCGTTGCTGAAGCGCCGGTTCGATGACATTCTGCTCGAGGACAGGGACGTGCTGAAGGAATTCGCGGGCGACTTGCTGGACGGCAAGCCCTGTCCGGAAATGAACAAGCTGAGTTCGCAGGACAGAGCTCTGCTCGAACGTGTGAGGACGAGCACAGCTTCCTTCGCACCGTAGGCCAAGGGTGTGCCGAAGAACACGCGGGACCGGGCGGAATACCGCCGTGCGGAACGCCCTGCGGAGCAGCGTCCGAGGATAGCCGTATGCCCGGAGCGCAGGACTCAGCGCGAGAAAAATGGTGTATCCGCAAGGGATCCGGCCGCTTTGAGCCGCCAAGATCTAGTTCCCCGGAGGAAATCGACATGTCGGCCCTGCCGCTCTCAGGCATCAAGATCCTTGACCTCACCCGCGTGCTGGCCGGGCCGCTGTCGGCCCAGATGCTGGGCGATCTCGGTGCGGAGGTGATCAAGATCGAGCGGCCGGGTACCGGCGACGATGCGCGCGCCTTCGGCCCGCCTTACCTGGCCGACCCCGAGGGCAAGGCCAACAACAACAATTCGTTCTATCTCTGCGCCAACCGCAACAAGAAGTCGGTCACCGTCAACATCGCCAAGCCCGAAGGGCAGGCGATCGTCCGCGAGCTCGCCAAGAACGCCGACGTCTTCATGGAGAACTACAAGGTCGGCGATCTCAAGCGCTACGGCCTCGACTACGAGACCATCAAGGCGATCAATCCCGGCATCATCTATTGCTCGGTGACCGGCTTCGGCCAGACCGGACCCTATGCGCCGCGCGCCGGCTACGACGCCATCCTGCAGGCGATGGGCGGGCTGATGAGCGTCACCGGCCATATCGACGGCGAGCCTGGCGAGGGCCCGATGAAGGTCGGCCCGTCGATCGTCGATTACATGACCGGCATGAACGCCTCGATCGGAATTCTGTCGGCGCTCTACCATCGCGACGCCAGGGGCGGGCAGGGACAGCACATCGACGTCTGCCTGTTCGATACCGTGATCGCATCCTTGTCGCACTGGCTGCAGATCTATCTCGTCAATGGCAAGACGCCGCCGCGCCGCGGCACCTGGGGCAATGGCGGCATGCCGGCCGGCGTGTTCCGCTGCGCCGACGGCGAGCTGATGCTGGTGGTCGGCAATGACGGCCAGTTCCAGCGCACCTGCGCCGTGCTCGGCGAGCCCGGGCTCGCGAGCGATCCGCGCTTCGTCAAGAACAACGACCGCGTCGTGCACGGCAAGGAGATCATGGCGATCTTCGCCGGCCTGTTCCTGAAGCAAAAGGTAGCCTACTGGCTGGACAAGCTGGAGGAGGCCGGTGTGCCCTCGGGGCCGATCAACAATTTCGAGCAGGTGTTCTCCGACCCGCACGTCCAGTCGCGCGGGATGCGCGTGAAGGTCAACCACCCCTTCGAGCCCGATCTGTCGCTGGTCCGCAACGCGCTGACGCTCTCGGAGACCCCGATCAAGGACTACCGTGCCCCGCCGCTTCTGGGCGAGCACACACAGGAGGTGCTGGGCGGCAAGCTCGGCTATGATGCCGGCAAGATCGAGGCGCTGAAGCAGCAGGGCATCATCTGACGCTCTCTGTTCCCGCCGCCGAGAAGCCGGAATTCAGGCGCAGCGCGACTGTTGCGACAGCCATGGACGCGCGCGCCATGTTGGGCTTGCGTGAAGCTTGCCCACAATCCCCAGCTAATCCCGGTCCGTAGTCGCACAGGCTTCCGCTTTGCCTCAGACTCTGTTTCGATCTCTCCACTTGAGTTCGGGGAGGGAAGTGAATGTCCTACACGATCGGGTTCCAGGCCAAGGACCAGAAGGCCGTTCTGGCGACCGAGGCGGCCACCGCCAATCAGGCCGTCGCCATCATTGCCGCGCTGCGGCAGAGCGCTGACGAGATCAAGTTCATCCGCTCACCGCAGGAAGGTGAGATGGGAATCGAGATGCTGTTGCTGCTCGCCAAGGAAGAGGCTGAGGAGATGCCGCAGCGGGCGTAGTTCCCCGCATCCACACTTCGAGCTTAAGCGAACCATGCCGGCTACGATTAGTGTAGTCAGCGGATAGATTCGCTCGAACCGAAGGTGGCCGCCATGAAACGCGAAGCGCTCCGCGTCGAACCGATCTCGTCGTTCCTCGATCGCTGGAAGGCGCCGGCCTCGCCGGTGACGCGCGCCGGCAACATGATCTTCGTCTCCGGCCTGCCACCGTTCGACCCCGGCACCGGCGAGATCGCCGTTGCCCCGATCGAGCGCCAGAGCGAGATCATCATGGAGCAGATGAAGCTGTGCCTCCAGACGGCCGGCGCCTCCCTCGACAACGTCATGAAGTGCAACGTCTACTGCACCTCCACAAAACACTTCGCGGCCTTCAACGCGGTCTATGCGCGTTACTTCCCGCATGACCCGCCGGCGCGAATCTTCGTCTGCACGCCGAAATGGTTTGGCCCCTTCGACGTCGAGATCGACTGCATCGCGATGATGTGAGGTGGTGGCTTCACCTCTCCCCGCTTGCGGGGAGAGGTCGGATTGCATCGAAGATGCAATCCGGGTGAGGGGGTACAGGTGCCTCGAAAGTCTCACGCGCGGAGAGAGGCCCCTCACCCCAACCCTCTCCCCGTAAGAACGGGGCGAGGGAGCACACCGTCGCTGCGGCGGCGGCACGATCTTCAACGCGCATCCCGCACCAATGTACGCGCCGGCGCCTTGCTCTCCATCCGCCCCGCCGTCAGCGCCATCGTCGCCACGCTGACGACGCGCGCGACCACGTCCTCGACGTCGTCGAGATCGCATTTGCCTTCCGACAGCTTGATCAGCCGCTCGCTCTCGCGGATGGTGTGATGCGCCATCGCGAGCGCGAAGTTGAGGCCCCAATAGATGTCGACGTCGCTGCGGTCGGGCAGGGACCGTCGCATCGCGCCGACGAATTTGCGCAAATGGTCGATCTCGCGGTTCTTGATGCGCCGGATCGGCGGCACGGATTCGATCGAGGCGCGGATCATGAAGCGCGCGGCGGTCGAGCGCTGGTTCTCCGGCCCCAGGCAGCCGCGCAAGGTCGGCCCGACCAGCGCGCGCAGGATCACCTCGATCGGTGCGCGGCCGCCGCCTTGCTCCTCCGCCGCCTTCAATTCGCGCAGGCGCTCGCGGTTGGTGGCGATCGACCGCGTGACGAACAGTTCCGCGATCAGCTCGTCCTTGGAGCCGAAATGATAGTTCACCGCGGCGAGGTTGACGCCGGCCTCCGCGACGATGTCGCGCAGCGTCACGTCGCCGAAGCCGCGGTCGGCATAGAGCCGTTCGGCGGCGGCGAGAATGGCAGACCTCGTATGATCGCTGGCCATGGATGCCCTCGGGGAGGGAGTTGCAATTCAAACAGTTGTATGAAACTATCGTTTGAAGGCCGGGAAAAGTCAATCCGCAATCGGGACTCGTTCGCAAAAGCGGCTGGGTTTCGGCGGGTCCGCAGCGCCGGCGCATTCGCGCTTGCGGGTCACGCGATGCGGGAGGACAGTCCGGGCAAAAGGACTAGCGAAGGAGAGGAGCGTCCCATGGACTTCGATATGTCGCCCAAGCAGAAGGAATGGCTCGACCGCGTGCGGTCCTTCATGGCCAAGCACGTGCGCCCGGCTGTGCCGATCTACGATCAGCAGGACAAGAGCGGCGACCGCTGGAAGGTGATCCCGGTCCTCGAGGACCTCAAGAAGAAGGCGAAGGCCGAAGGCCTCTGGAACATGTTCATGCCGCCGAGCGAGCATGAGGACGACGAATTCCGCGGCGCGGGACTGACCAATCTCGAATACGCGCTTTTGTCGGAAGAGATGGGCCGCATCACCTGGGCCTCGGAAGTGTTCAATTGTTCCGCGCCCGACACCGGCAACATGGAAGTGTTCATCCGCTACGGCACCAAGGAGCAGAAGCGGAAATGGCTGCGCCCGCTGATGGACGGTGAGATCCGCTCCGCCTTCCTGATGACGGAACCGGCGGTCGCCTCGTCCGACGCCACCAACATCGAGACCCGCATCGAGCGCGACGGCGACCATTACGTCATCAACGGCCGCAAATGGTGGTCGTCCGGCGTCGGCGATCCCCGCTGCAAGATCGCGATCCTGATGGGCAAGACCGACTTCAAGGCGGCCAAGCACCAGCAGCAGTCGCAGATCCTGGTTCCGCTCGACACGCCAGGCATCAAGGTGGAGAAGATGCTGCCCGTGTTCGGCTTCGACGACGCGCCCCACGGCCATGCCCAGGTGCTGCTCGAGAACGTGCGCGTGCCGAAGGAGAACATCCTGCTCGGCGAAGGCCGCGGCTTCGAGATCGCGCAGGGCCGTCTCGGTCCGGGCCGTATCCATCACTGCATGCGCACCATCGGCAAGGCCGAGGAGGCGCTGGAGAAGATGGTGAAGCGGCTCGCATCGCGCACCGCGTTCGGCAAGAAGATCGTCGAGCACTCTGTGTGGGAACAGCGCATCGGCGAAGCCCGGACCAACATCGAGATGACGCGGCTTCTGTGCCTCAAGGCGGCCGACATGATGGACAAGGTCGGCAACAAGACCGCGCAGGCCGAGATCGCCATGATCAAGGTCGCCGCGCCCAACATGGCGTTGAAGATCATCGACGAGGCGATCCAGGCCTTCGGCGGCGGCGGCGTCTCGGATGAAGCGGGCCTTGCCAAGGACTACGCCCACATCCGCACGCTGCGGCTCGCCGACGGCCCGGACGAGGTGCACAACCGCGCCATTGCCAGGCTCGAGCTTCGGAAGTATGCAAACTCTCCAAGTCACTGAGAGGGAGGGCCCGACGGCGCTCCCGACCTGAAGCAACGACAGGGCTTGATCCGGTGACCGCTTGACGCAAGTGCGTCAGCGGTTACCGATTAGGATCATGCTCGATCTGAAATGGTCAGGACTGAAGAGGGAGCGTCACCGTGGCTGACGGCGTCAGGAAAGACGAAGAGTTCTCGGGCACCAAGCCGGTGGAGGAGCGGCATCGTTTCGACGAGCTGCGCCTCGAGGCGTGGATGCGCGAGCACGTCGAAGGTTATGAAGGCCCGCTGGTCGTGCTCCAGTTCAAGGGCGGCCAGTCCAACCCGACCTATCGCCTTAACACGCCGAACCGCTCCTACGTGATGCGCCGCAAGCCGTTCGGCAAGCTGCTGCCCTCGGCGCATGCGGTCGACCGCGAATATCGCGTCATCGCGGCCCTTGGAAAGCAGGGCTTTCCGGTCGCGCGCGCCTATGCGCTGTGCCAGGACGACGGCGTCATCGGCGCGGCCTTCTACATCATGTCGATGGAGGAGGGGCGCGTGTTCTGGGATCCGACGTTGCCGAGCCAGGACAACGATGCGCGCCGAAAGATCTTCACCAGCAAGATCGAGACGCTGGCGAAGCTCCACATGTTCGACCCCGTCGCCATCGGCCTTGGCGACTTCGGCAAGCCCGGCAACTATTTTGCGCGGCAGATCGACCGCTGGACCAAGCAGTACCGGGCGTCCGAGACCCAGCACATTCCCGAGTTCGAGAAGGTCGCCGAATGGCTGCCCAGGACCGTGCCGGAGCAGGCGCGCGTCTCGATCGTCCATGGCGATTACCGCCTCGACAACATGATTTTCCACGCGACGGAACCGCGCGTGCAGGCCGTGCTGGACTGGGAGCTGTCGACGCTCGGCGATCCCATGGCCGACTTCACCTATCTCTTGATGCAATGGATCATGCCGGGCCTCGAGGGTGCCGACCTCAAGGCGCTCAACATCCCGAGCCTGGAAGAGGCCGCGCAGATCTATTGCGACGTCACAAAGATGACGGTGCCTGATCTCAACTGGTATTTCGCCTACAATTTGTTCCGTCTTGCCGGCATCACCCAGGGCATCGCCGGCCGCGTCCGCGACGGCACCGCCGCCAACGCCAAGGCGCTGGAGTCAGCCAAGCGCACCGTGCCGCTGTCAAAGGCCTCATGGGAATACGCGCAGAAGGCGGGCGCGGTGTAGAAACAACGAAGGCGCGGCTGATGGCCGCGCCTTTTTTCTTCGCGGCTGGTTTCGTAGGGTGGGCAAAGGCGCGTAGCGCCGTGCCCACCATCTCTCCGCGATCACACGAAAACGGTGGGCACGCTTCGCTTTGCCCACCCTACGGCACCTACGCTTCGTAGTCTCCGTCATTGCGAGCGCAGCGAAGCAATCCAGGTTCTTTCCGCGGCGGCAGCCTGGATTGCTTCGCTGCGCTCGCAATGACGAGGAGGCGGAATGCGAGACTCGCAATTCACACCGCGCAAGCGCCTTTCGCAGCGACCGAGTCCTTGTATTCCTTGTGTGCCCAATCCGCTCCGGGAGACCCGCGCATGATCGACCACACTACCCTCATCACTTACGTCCTCATCGTGCTCGGTTTCGTCTTCATTCCGGGACCGGCAACGCTGCTCACCATGGCGCGGGCGGCAAGCTCGGGAACGAAGGTCGGCATCGCCACGGGTGCGGGAATCGCCGCTGGAGACCTGGTACACACGGGGATGGCGATTGTCGGACTCTCGGCGATCATCGCCACATCGGCGTTGCTGTTCGGCATCGTCAAATATGCGGGTGCCGCGTTCCTGATCTATCTCGGCATTCGCGCGATGCTGGACAAGGCGCCAATCGAGCTGAACGGCAGCGCCCCTATGATCAGCGCAGGTCGCGCATTCCGAGAGGCCGTGCTGGCCGAAGTGCTCAATCCCAAGACCGCGCTGTTCTTCCTGGCGTTCCTGCCGCAATTCGTCCAGCCGGAGCCAGGATCAACCGCTCTTCAGCTTGCGATCCTCGGCATGGTCTTCGTGCTGCTCGGCCTCGTCAGCACGGTCGTGTTCGCCGTGGGGGCGGGGCGTCTCGGCCAACTTCTTCGCCGCCACCCGGCTGTCGTCAGATGGCAGGGCAAGGTGGTCGGGACCATTTACTGCGCAGTCGGCGTTCGGCTCGCCCTGCAGGAGCGGTGAGGCGGCCAGGCTGGCTCTCGTAGGGTGGGCAAAAGCGCGTAGCTTGTGCCCACCATCTTTGCGCGATCAGGTAATAGTGGTGGGCACGCTTCACTTTGCCCACCCTACGGCAATGCCGCCTAAGACGCCGTCTTCGCACAATGCGCGATCAGCCTTTCCACGAAGCCCGCGCATTTCTCCAGCTCCGCCATCTCCACGAACTCGTCCGGCGTATGCGCCTGCGCTATCGCGCCGGGGCCGATCACCACCGAGGGGATGTCGGCGATGCTGGCGAACAGGCTCGCCTCGGTGCCGAAGGCGACCTTGGCGTGGTCGTTGCGCCCTGCGAGGCTCTTGGCCAGCGTGACGATGGCGGCGTCGGCGGCGGTGTCGAGCGCGGGATAGTCGAGGATCTCCTCGAAATCGATGCCGCAGTCGGCATGTCTCGCCTTCATCGCCGGCTCGATCTCGGCCTTGGCCCAGGCGACGATCGCATCGGTCACCTCCTTGGACTCGGTGATGCCGATGCCGCGGCATTCGAAATCCACGGTGCAGGTATCAGGCACGATGTTCAGCGCTGCGCCGCCATGCACGATGCTGGTGAGCAGCGTCGAATGCGGGACGTCGTAGAGGCTGTCCGCCGATCGCGCAGCCTCGAGCGCCACGGCGCGGCGGCGGATCTCGACGATCAGCTCGGCGGCATATTCGATCGCATTGACGCCGTCGGGGGCGATCGAGGAATGACGCGCGAGCCCGCGGAACGTGGCGCGCACGCCGTGCTTGCCCTTGTGGCCGATGATGACCTGCATCTGGGTCGGCTCGCCGATGAAGGCGCCGAGCGGCCTGATCGTCTTCTTCGCGACCTCGTGCAGCATCGGCCGCACGCCGACGCAGCCGATCTCCTCGTCATAGGAGATCGCCAGATGAATCGGCGTCTTGAGTCTCGCCTCCACCATCTCCGGCACCATGGCGAGGCACACCGCCACATAGCCCTTCATGTCGGTGGTGCCGCGGCCGTAGAGCTTGCCGTCGCGCTCCACCAGCTTGAATGGATCATGGCTCCAGTCCTGGCCCCCGACAGGCACCACATCGGTATGGCCCGACAGCACGAATCCCGGCCGATCCTCCGGCCCGATCGTGACCCAGAGCGAAGCCTTCTCGCCGGTGTCGTCGACGATGCGCTCGCCCTTGATCCCGAAGGAGGCGAGATAGCCCTCGATATGGGCGATCAGGGGCAGGTTGGTGCGGTCGCTGACGGTGTCGAACGAGACGAGGTCGGCGAGGAGCTTTCGGATGCGGTCGGGTCTTGAGCTTGGCATTGTCATATTCTGTTGGAGAGCAGGAAGGCTCAGGTGCCTGCAGGAACCATACCAACGTGGCGGTGGGATGGGCAAATCAACACCGCAGCCGTCATTCCGGGGCGATGCGCAGCATCGAGCCATGGTGCGCAATTGCGCACCTGAGAATCCATCGGACCGCACGACGCGCTGTGAAATGGATTCCGGGCTCGCGACTTCGTCGCGCCCCGGAATGACGGGGAGGTCTACCAAACCTTGCGTTGTCCGTCGGGCAAAACACCAAGGCATCGGTCAAGACGAGGCCGATGAAATATTCCGCTTTACCGAAATTCGGAAATGACGTATGAGTCGGCTCAACCCGGCCCAAGGAAGAGGGGCGTATCGCGATCGTCACGAACGCGGGCAGGGGGGTGGTGGACGCGAGCCACATCGGCGCGAAAAGCTTCGCAGGGCGGAGAGCCGTGAGCGAAGAGCTCGTGCCAACGACGGGTGCGGTTCGCGTACGGCAAAATCGTGTGGTCCTGACGCCCGGGGTCTGTGCGTCAAATCTTGTGGTGATGTGGTTGCCCGACTGGGCGATGCGCATCAGCCATCCGCAAGGTGACGGGGGCAATAGTGCATCGCTCCCCGGGGAGAGCGCGGCATAAGCCGTAAAACCACTGCGCAGGGAAGGCCGGATGTTTGGCTTCACCTGTATGCCGCTGTGCAAATTCTTGTTGCCACCTTTCGCACAGTGGACCGTGGGTGCCCGGCCGGCACCCGGTCTTCCCTGCGCCCTCTTTCAATTGAGGGTGAGGCGACAAGGTATAACTCGGGCGAAATGCGCCGCGAGGACGCGGAAGCGCGTCTGCAACGACACACTCGCTGTCATCGCCCGGTTTAACCGGGCGATCCAGTACTCCGAGACAGTTGTGGTTCAATCGATAGGCCGCGGCGTACTGGATTCCCCGCCTTCGCGGGGAATGACAGTAGCATTTGGAAAGCGATTTTCCTGCCACACCCCGTCATTGCGAGCGCAGCGAAGCAATCCAGGGTCTCTCCGCGGATGCATTCCTGGATTGCTTCGCTGCGCTCGCAATGACGATGCGGAGGCAGGTGTGCGCCAACCTCCGCTCTCGTGCCCCGGCCGCTGCGCAGCACGAAGTGATGCGCTGCAGAGCCGGGGCCCATGCAGCAGCGAGCGACGTCGCCTGCTGGGTCCCGGCTCTGCGCCGCATCGCTTGCGCGCTGCGTCGCGTCCGGGACACGAGTGCGAACTAAACCGGCTTGCCCGTATACGGCATCGATGCCGTCAAGCCGCCGTCCACCGGGAACGCTTGCCCGTTGACATACGACGCCTCGTCGCTCGCCAGGAAGAGTCCCATCGCCGCGAGCTCGTGCGGCTGGCCGGGGCGCTTGAGCGGATTGAGCTGGCCGATCTTGTCCTGGGTGCCGCGCTCCTTGGCGCGGTCGAAGATCGGCTTGGTCATGCCGGTCTCGATCAAGCCGGGGCAGACCGCATTGATGCGCACGCCGGTGCCGGTGAGCGAATAGGCCGTCGTTTGCACCAGGCTGATCACGCCGGCCTTGCTCGCGGCATAGGGATGCCCGCTCGCGCCAGCCTTGAGACCGGCAACAGAGGCGGTCAGCACGATCGCGCCGGACTGCTGCTTGACCATATGCGGCATGGCGTATTTCACCGCGAGGAACGGCCCGATGAGGTTGACGCGCAGGATCTCCTGCCAATGCTCGACGGTCTGCTCGGCGAGCGGAACGAGCCCGCCGGAGACGCCGGCATTGGCCCAGATGACGTCGAGCCGGCCGTGCGACTTCACCGCCTTGTCGATCATTGCGATGACGTCCTTTTCGGAGCCGGCATCTGCAACCATCGCTTCCGCGACGCCGCCGGCCTTTTTGATCTCCTCGACCGTCTCCTTCACAGCTTCGGTGCGATCGACCGCGATCAGCTTGCCGCCTTCCCTGGTGAACAGCAGCGCAGCCGCTCGGCCGATGCCGCTGCCGGCGCCGGTGATGATGACGGATTTGCCTTGCAGGCGGCCCATGCGTTTCTCCCTTTTGCTCGCGCACGACGCTTGCCGTGCGACGGAATTTCAAACAAGATTTCAAACGGCAAAGTGTCTTGAGACACGTTCGCTACTCACGTACAGCGACATCAGACGGGATGGAAGGGTTTCGATGGCAGGTGCAGACAAGCCGAATGTGGTCATCACGCGGTGGTGGTGGGTCCGTCACGCGCCGGTGCGCAATGACGGCGGCAACATCTACGGGCAGAGCGACATCGCCTGTGACACCAGCGATACCTATGTGTTCAATGCTGTCGCCAAGGTGCTGCCACATCAGGCCGTCTGGTATTCGAGCAATCTGATGCGCACCCATCAGACCGCCGAGGCGATCTGGGCCGCAGGTTTTCCAAGGCCGGCATCGATGAAGCGGGAGGCGGATCTCGCCGAGCAGAACCTCGGCCGCTGGCAGGGCATGAACCGCGCCCAGTTCATTGCCAGCCGCCCCGTCGGCGCGAGCTGGTTCGCCGACATCAACGAGCCCGCGCCCGGCGGCGAAAGCTTCATGGACCTCTACAACCGCACGCGCCGCACCATCGAGCGGATCAACGCCGAGGCGGCCGGGCAGGACATTATCGCGGTGGCGCATGGCGGCACCATCAAGGCGGCGGTCGGTCTTGCGCTCGGTGACCGGCCGGAGCAGGGGCTCGGATTCGATATCGACAATGTGTCGGTGACGCGGCTCGATCATTTCGCGAGCCCCGAGCGCACCCTTTGGCGGCTGCCGATGGTCAATCAGCAGCCGTGGATCGCGGATCCCGCGCACGCGGCAATGCATCAGCCGGCGGGACCGGAAGTCAAGAAGCTGGCCTGACACTGAATACGAAAATCAATCTGGGAGAGAAGCATGACCTTGTTCGACATGAAGGGGAAAGTCGCCGTCATCACGGGATCGACGCGTGGCATCGGGCTCGCGATCGCCGAGCGCATGGCCGAGCACGGCGCCAAGGTGGTGATCTCCTCGCGCAAGGCCGACGTGTGCGAGCAGGTGGCGAAGGGCATCAACGATAAGTTCGGCAAGGGCACCGCGGTCGCGGTCGCCGCCAACATCTCGTCGAAAGAGAACCTGCAAAACCTCGTCGACGAGAGCAACCGTGCCTTCGGCAAGATCGACGTGCTGGTCTGCAACGCGGCGTCGAATCCGTATTACGGCCCGCTCGCCGGCATTTCCGACGATCAGTTCAGGAAGATCCTGGACAACAACATCGTCGCCAACAATTGGCTGATCTCGATGGTGGTGCCGCAGATGATCGAGCGCAAGGACGGCTCGATCATCATCGTCTCCTCGATCGGCGGCCTGAAGGGCTCGACCATCCTCGGCGCCTACGCCATTTCGAAAGCCGCCGACATGCAGCTCGCGCGCAACCTCGCCTGCGAATACGGCAAGCACAACATTCGCGTGAACTGCATCGCGCCCGGCCTGATCAAGACCGATTTCGCCAAGGCGCTGTGGGACAATCCGGAGAACCTGAAGGCCTCGACCTCGCGCTCGCCGCTCTTGCGCATCGGCATCCCCGACGAGATCGCGGGCGCGGCCGTGTTCCTGGGCTCGAAGGCCGGTGACTTCATGACCGGCCAGACCATGGTGATCGACGGCGGCGCGACGATCAGCTGACGCGATAGAGCTTAGAAGGGAAGCGGCACCTGCCCACCCAACAACCAGTGTCATCGCCCGGGAAGGCGGGCGATCCAGTACTCCGCGGCGGAAGTTGCGTAAACGAACTGCTGCCGCGGCGTACTGGATGCCCCGGTCAAGCCGGGGCATGACAGCGAAAATGTAAATAAAGGTTGGTGCGTAAGCGCAGAGCCTCACTCCACCGCCGCGTAAACCAGATCCCGCACCAGGGTCCGCGTGTAGTCGCGCTGGCCCGGCCCCTGGCTCATGAACACCGCAAACAGATCCTCCTTCGGATCGATCCAGAAGAACGTACCGGCAATGCCGCTCCAGAAATACTGGCCGACGCTGCCGGGGAAGGGGGCGATACCGGCCTCGCGGCGCACGGCAAAGCCGAGACCGAAGCCATGGCCCGGCGACAGCAGCGTGCCATTGGTCGCAACGCCTGGCCCGAGGTGATCGGAGGCCATCAGCTCCAGCGTCTTGCGGCCGATGATCCTGTTGCCGTCGAGCGTACCGCCATTGCGCAGCATCAGGCAGAAACGGGCATAATCCATCGTGGTCGAGACCAGGCCGCCGCCGCCGGATTCCATCAGCGGCTGCTCGAGCATGTTGAATAGCGCGACCTTGTCGCCGGTCCAGGGATCGGCCGCGAACGGCTCAGCAAGGCGGCCGGCATTGGCCTGGCTTGTCGAGAAGCCGGTTTCGGCCATCTGCAGCGGCGCGAGCACGCGCTCGGTGAGGAAGGTGCCGAGCGATTTGCCGCTGACGACTTCGATGATGCGGCCCAAAATGTCCGTGGAGCGGCTGTAGTTGAATTCCGCGCCGGGCTGGCAGACCAGCGGGAAGCTCGCCACCAGCGCGGCGTGCTCGGCATTGGTGATCTTGCGGCTGCGGACGCGGGACTCCTGGTAGAGCTTGTGCACGGGGCCGTCGCCCTGGTGCTCGTAGGTGAGGCCGGAGGTGTGGCGGAGCAGGTCCTGAACGGTCATGGGCCGCGCCGGCGGCACCAGCTCCAGCTTGCCGTCCTTGACGATGCCGACCTGCTGGCTCGCGAACTCCGGGATGAACTTTGCGACGGCATCGCTGAGCAGGAGCTGGCCGTCCTCGACCAGCGCCATGATGCCGACCGAGACGATCGGCTTGGTCATCGAGAAGATGCGAAAGATCGAATCGCGCGCCATCGGCGCCGCGCCTGCCGGGCTCTGCTTGCCGAGCGCCTCGAACCAGCCGATTTGGCCACGCCGCGCCACCAGCACGGTGACCCCCGGAACGGTTCCCTTGTCGATCTCGCGCTTGAAGGCGTCCGACATGGCCTGCAGACGCGGCCGCGACAGCCCGAGCGTCTCCGGGCGGGCTTCCGGCAAAGCCGGGGTATGGAGCGCGGTCGGGGCCTGTGGGGCGGCTGTGGCGGTCGCTGTAACGGTCATGGGCACTCCCGATTATTTTTCATTATGGCCGATGGACTGTGGCCCAGAACCCCCGGCACAAACAAGCGAAGCCGGCGCGGTTCACCCTTGCAAACCGGCCGCTCTCTGTGCTTGAAAGCGCCCCTGATCCGCGGCGACGCGGGTTCGTAGGAGTGTAGCTCAATTGGTAGAGCACCGGTCTCCAAAACCGGGGGTCGCAGGTTCGAGCCCTGCCACTCCTGCCAGTCAAATCAATCACTTAGATTAGGACTTGGTAGGGTCTTGGCGGGAAGTCGTCCCGCGTGCGCGCTGGCATGCTGCAGCCCCTGTGCTGGACGTCCCGCGTCAGGGCCCGGCGAGGCTAGCGCGCCGGGGTCCGTTCCGCGTCGGCGGGGATCTGACTGAGATTGACGTTCCGGATGGGAACGCGGCGCAGCAGTGAAAGGATGGTCCCGCCGAGCTCGAAATAGGTGCGCAGCCGCAGCGCGCGGGACGACCCCTTCAGCTCCGCGTTCAGGCTCACCGGAACCTGGACGTAGGTGAGGCCGAGCTGGAGCAGCGAGATCAGGGCACAGATCTGATAGCCGTAGCCGTCGGCCTTGACCGCGATCTGGCGCAGCCATTTCACGGGGTAGACGATCATGCTGTGGTAATCGGACAGCCAGAAGCCGAACAGGCAGTTCAGGATGAACCGCAGCGAATGCGACTGCAATGAGCGGTTGACCGAGCGGTCCGACTGGTTGTCGCGATAGGTAATGACGAGGTCGGCGGCGCCCGCCGCCTTGAACATCCGGGCAATACCTTCGTTCTGGAAGGCGTGATCGCCGGGGATGAGCGTGATGGCATCGAATTTCGCGCGCGACAGCGCATATTCGAAGCCGGCACCGACACCGCGCCGTACGGCATTGTGATGCACGATGATGCGCGGCTCGCCGGCCGCGAATTCGTCCATGATCGCGCCGGTGGCGTCGGTGCTGCCGTCGTCGATCAGGAAGATCTCGAAATCGTCGAGCAGCTCGCGGGCAAGCGGCAGCACGCCGCCGATCGTATCGGCGATCTTGTCCTGCTCGTTCAGAGCAGGAATGACGATCGTAAGCCTTTTTGCCGCCCTGGAAGGTGTCATTTGATACCGCCGTTGCCGGCCACTCTTTACTGGTGAACCCTCAGCGCAACTCTAGGTCATCTGCGCCGGGCGAACAATGCGACTCGCCGGTATGATCCACACAACCGGCACGAAACCGACGATGTGTGTGTTCCGCGCAACTAGTCGGAAAAATCATAGAGGCTGGTATCACCGATGCCGAAGGCGCGGCGCAGCCGGCCGACGTGAGCTGCCATTTTCCGCCCGGCCGTGGTCGCCGACAAGCCTGAATTGACCCGTTCGACCAGGCCGCGATCGACCAGGATCCCAATTCGTCCCTGGAACAAATCTGGAACCTGCCTTTCGATGATCTCCGAAAGCGGCGCGGTCCGACCGGGGCGGTCGACGAGGCCGAGCAGGATCTCCAGGGACACCGACTTGTACACTGCGCCAAAGGCGAAAACGTAGGCCATGACGCAAAATGCGAATATCGATGCGGCGTCCCAATACTGAAATTGCGGAATCGCGACGATGCCGAGCGCCACGCCAAGACCATGCGAAACGAGTGCGGCGATCGCAAGCAGGGTGACGGGTCCGAGCGGCCATGCGCGAGCGCGGGCCATGATCTGCAAGGCAGGCGCGAGCAGGGCGAAAACGGCAACGGCGATGAGCCCGACGGCGAAGGACATCGTGCCGCTCACCCAAGGCCCGTCGACAAACGAACGAGCTTGGCGAGATGCGCGATCGCTACCCCCTTGGCTGTCGGGACCAGCCTGCCGTCTGCCGTGATCACCATCCCCGCGCCGACCAGGAGCTTCAGGCGGTTGTGCGTGAAAGTGCCGAGATCTCCGCCCTGCATGTACGCCTCGGCCCATTGCTCCAGGGTGAGGGGACGTTCGGCCTGGACGAGGGCCGTGAGCAGCGTCAGCGTAAAGCCCCAGGCCAGCAGGCTAAACAGGATGTAGCAAAACATCATCGCTGTCCCCAACAGCAGGAGACCGCCAAGCACGTCCGCGAGCTGGCGTTGCCCCGGAAGCGCGAGACAGGCGATCGCGTAGAGCACGACGATGGTGACGCAGCCCAGCCGGAAGCGGCGGCCCGATCCGCCGGTGGCGGCGATGCGCGCGTAGCACAGCAACAGCAATGGAAAGGCGATGCTGAGACCAATCGCAGCGGCTTGCGCAGGGCCCGGGAGCATGTTCATCGTGGAAAATCGTCCCGGACGCCTCTCAGGCCCAGCCAAGCAAAAGTCTATAGGAGGTCGCATTTTTGCGGTCAAGGGAGCCCCGGCGCCCCGGCCTTGCGGTCGTCCCGTGGGCGTGCGAATCCTCGCCGACGATGTCCTCCCTTTCCCCTCCGAGCTTGCCCCCGTTGCTGCGAGCGATAGCCATCCTGATCGTCGTGTTGCTGGTTGCGCATGCGCCGATGCTCCTCAATGACGGCCTCTTCATGGACGACTGGCTGGTGCTCAAGCCGCGTCCGGACTATTTCATCGACATCGATTTCCTGCTGAATGGCGCCGGCCATCCGATTTTCTACAGCTACGACAGGTTCGCGAACTGGACCGGCGCCCCGGTCGTCGTGATGGTATCGCTGGCGCTCGCCGGAATCGTCTTCGGCGCGGTGTGTCTGATGCTGACGGCGACACGGCTCGGTCTGCTCGATCGCGCCGAAGCGGTCGGCTTCGCGCTGATCGTCTGGACCTATCCCGGCTATCAACTCTGGGCGGGCAAGGCGAACGCGGTCTACGTGTTCAGCTTCGGGCTATTGTTCATCGGTGCATGGCTGTTGACGCTCGCCTTCAGCGCCGTCGGCCTGCGGCGCGTGCTGCTTCGTGTGCTCGCTTCGCTGGTGTTCCTGCTGAGCTTCGCGCTCAACTCGACGATCGTGCTGTATGCCGTCGTGATGTTCGGCCTGTTCGTTGCGATATGGCGGAGCGGAGACGCGGCGCATGGCTTCGTTCGCCGGACATGGCTCGCAGCCTGGCGCTGTGTCCTGCGCTATCCGGAATTGGTGGTGCTTCCGCTGGTCTATTGGGGCACGCTCAATATCTGGTTCAAGCGGATCGGCGTCTACGCACAGCACTATGGCGCCCATTTTCCGACGCTCGGCGAGTTGGCGCGAGGGTGGTCGGCGTTCTTCGCCGCCAGCTACAGGGATGTCCTCACCCACGCGATCCGCGCCGCGATTCAGGTCCCAGCGCTCTTCATCGCGGCTGCAGTCCTCGTTGGAATCGTGTTGTTATTGCTGCGTCGGGACGCGAAGACGACCGCGTCCAGAAGCGCGATCACCGTGCCGCTCGCACTCGCCGTGGTCTTGTTCCTCGCATTGTCGTCGCCGTATCTGATCGCCGGCCTGCGGCCGTCTTCCGTGCATTTCTATGAGAGCCGTCACCTGCTGATGTTCGGCGTGCCGCTCGCGCTGACACTGCTGGCGTTCAAGCGACAGGCCGAACGATGGACGGGCCCCGGCGCCGCCCTTGCTGCGATATTCGGGGCAAGCCTGATCGTGTCGATCGGCATGCTATGGAGCGACTACGTCTTCATGCAGGCGAGAACCCTGAAACAGCAGGCCTTGGCGCGCGACCTTGCCAGCCGGGTGCAGCCGGCGGCGACGGTTTATGCGCTCGATGATGGTTTCTTCGACTACCCGTCGCGGCACGTGCCTTTCGGTGTCGCCGAAGTCACGGGCATGCTCCGCCTTGCCTGGGGCAATCAGCCGGTCTTCGGATTTGCCCTGCGTGCCGAGCGGCCCGACATCCTCCGAGAGATGGACGAGGCGCGGAAGGCTCCGGGAAGTGCGTTCCGTCATTTCGATCCGACGGGGCCGCAGGCAACCATCTCGCTGCAGCCGGGGCCGGGAGCCGCGCCGAACCACATTCTGGCGCGGAAGTACTACGTGTGTCGGTTGCTGGCGCGCTGCGATGTTGCGGAATTGCTCTCCCAACTTGCAGAGGTCACGATCAAGCTTGGCCCGATCGGCGGCATCCTGCCGCTCGACGGCGCGAGCAAGAGTGTCACGCCTGGCCGCTGACTTGCCGCTTCCAGATCGCCTCGGCCAGCGCGATGTCGGTCACCGAATCTGCGCCGGACGCAAGCGGCGTCCTTCGTTCGACGATGTCGGCGACGAAAGCATCAGCCTGACGCCGAAACGCCCAGCTGCCTTCACCCGTCAAGCGCGTGATTTGTCCGCCCTGGTCGAGGATGACCTCCGCCTCCCGCTCGGCAAAGGGCGGGGGCAGTTCGATGGTCACCGCGCCGTGCTCGAAATCGATCGACAGCCCCTCGCGCCACGCACCTTCGGGCCCGTTCGCAAGCTGCAGCACACAGGCAACGCCCTCGAAGTCGAGCGTCACCGTCGCAGTGCCAGAAGTCTCGACGGTGCTTTCGGCGACAGTCGGCGACGATCCGAGCAGGTAGCGCGCGAGGTTGATGATATGGCTGAACACGTTCAGAAAGTTGTCGTAGCCAGGCCGCAACGCGCCCGGCATCCAGTCGGGCCCATCCTGCCAGAGCTCGAGTCCGTCCGGCCGGGTCTCGCCGGTCATGACGAAGTTGTCCTGCGATCGGCCGGTGTCGCCGCCGAAGCACCAGCCTCTTGCTCCGACGACGCGTCCGAGCGAGCCGTCCGTGCGCAAGCGCGCCAGCTCGGCCAGCGCGCGTGTCACACCGGCATCGTGACGCTTCATGTAGCCGATGCTGTAGACGAGGTGCTGTCGCCGCGCCGCTTCGATCAGCGACGCGGCCTGAACCGTCGTGTAGGCCATCGGCTTCTCCGACAGCACGTGCCGGCCACTTTTCAACGCGTCCAGCACGATCGGGCCGGTGGCTCGCCGCTTCGTCACGACCACGACGGCGGACACCGCAGCGTCCGCGAGCAACTCGCGGTGCGTGCCGTAGACCCGCGAGATACCGAATTTCTGCGCGGCGGCGGCCGCCAGATCGGGCCGGAGATCGGCGATGGCGACGACGCGGCAGGCGGGATTGGCGACGAAATTGGCGAGGTGGCACATCTGGCCGACCATCCCCATTCCGATGATGCCAATGCCTGGCCTCACTGGCTATGATCCCCCGAAGCGCTTCCGCATGACGAGGAAGTGCGCCGGCTGTCCCCAGGTGTTGATGAACGCCGGATCAGTCTGGGTGAGGGCAGCGACCGCCGACGCATCCCGCCGCCCGATCGCGCCGAAGATGCGATGGAAGCTGTCGAGCGTGGCAACGATCGTTTCGATGTCCGAAGCATCGTCGGCGAGAATGTCCGTCGTCCGGATCGCCTCGCGTAAGGATGCAAGGTTCGCGACCGCGCGCGGCAGGCTCTCGCCGAAGGGGTCGTCGATCATCGCATCGACGTCGAGAACCAGCGTTTCGATCGATGCCGAAATCGCCGCCGCCGCATCGGCCTTGCCGACCAGGTAGAGCTTGCGTCCGCCGAGGAAGCTGAGACGGCTGCGGTCGAGATGGCGCGCCGCGCGCCGCAGCTTCTCGTCCGGGGAGAGAACCTTCTTGTGCCAGTAGACGTCCAGGCTGTCGCGATAGGCTGGCCAGGCCGAATGGATGTCGAATCCCTGTGCATGCGCCGCCGTGCACAAAGCCGTTGCGTCGAGGAAGTACCGATGCCGGACGAACGGATTTTCGAGCACGTCCATCAGCCAGGATTCGAAGCTGCGGGTGTGCGGAATGCTGTTCCACTTCGCCTCGAACAGCGACTTCGCCGTTTCCAGTGCAGGACGGCCTGACAATGCCTTGCCGGCCGCATGGATTGCCTTGAGCGCGAGCTCGAAGAAGCCGCCATAGCGCTCGTAATACGACACGATGGCGAAACCGTCCGGATTGAGCAGCCGGTGGAAGACGCCGAGCCAATTTTCAGTCGGCTGCACGGTGTAAATGAAACCTTCGGCATCGATGATGTCGTAGCGGCGCTCGCTGCGAAATCCTTCGACGTCGGCCAATGCGAGCTCGCGCAGACGCTCGGTCAGGCCAAAATGCGCGAAATAGGCCTCGATTTTCTGATGCGCATGCCGATTCGGTTCGGCGAGCGTCATGTTCGCGCCCCAGCCGGCGAACACCAGCGCGTTCTCACCGGAATCAGGACCGAATTCGAGCACCTCCGCATCGCGGAACAGCCGCGGCGGCAGCACCAGCTTGTCTGAAAACAGCTCGCGCCGCTGGCTGGCATATGCGTCGAGTTCGGCGGCCGATTTGAAATTCCCGAACGTCGGTAGGACGTCCTGACGTTCGTAGTAATTGAAGAGCTTCTCGTCAGCCATGCCGCGGCGTCCCTAACCCAACGCCGCCTCGAGCCGGTCGAGCTCGCTCCAGATGTCGGAGGGCGCGAAGATCGAGACGATGTGTAGCGGCCGCTTCGCGTTCTCGCGCAGCCGGCTGCTGACCTTGGCTTCGTTCTCCTGGTTCACGGCGAGGAGGCAGACGAGCGGATCCGACTTGCCGGCGAGCTCGTCCGGTGAACGGATCGGTATGCCCGTGCCGGGCAGGAACAGCCCCTGGCGCTCCTTCTGGTCGTCGACCGACAGATCGACGAGATCCGCCAGTTCATGCGCGTTGGTGAAGGTGCAGGCGCGGCAGCCCGCGCCGTAGATGGCGATCTCGGCGCCGCTCGCGCGGGCCTTGGCGAGGATCGGCCGCAGGCGCGCGCCGTACTCCCTTGCGCGCCGACCGAATTTCTCGCCGACGCCAGCGGGCGCAGGCGGCGGCGTCACGTCACGGGTTGCACGACGGGCGGCGATCGCGAGGCTGCCGCCGCTGAAATTGTACTTCTTCACGGAGACCGCCTCGAAGCCGTGGCGAGCCAGTAGCGCCAGCAGGGTCGGCTCGGTGAAGTAGCTGACGTGCTCCTCCCACAGGACCGAGAGGTCGCCCGCCGTCGAACCGGGATCAAAGTCGGGCACGTCGATGAACAGCAGCCCTTCGTCGCTGAGCGCGATCTTCACGCAAGCGAAGAAGTTCTCGAAATCGACGATGTGCTCGAGCACCTGGCGCGAGACGACGAGGTCGAACTTGCCGGACTGAGCGACCGCGTCGTGGGCCATCTCCGGACTGAGCATGTCGGCATAGACCTTGATGCCGCGCTCGCGGGCGATCTTGCCTGAGACCGGATTCGGTTCGACACCGACCATGACCTTGGTGCCGCGCTCGCGAAGCTTGTCCATGAACAGGCCGTCGTTGCAGCCGATCTCGAACACGGATTGATGCTTCGAGAACTTCGCGATGGTGTCGAGCTCGTCGACCTGGTGCGGCTCCGGCTTCCAGCTGCTGAAATTGTAGTTGAACTGGCGATACAGGATGTCTGGATCGATCGGCTTGACGATCTGCGGCAGGCCGCATTCGCCGCACGCCAGCACCTCGAACGGATAGCGTTCCTCCTGCTCGTTTCGGCTATGCCGAAGCCGATGCGCAATCGGCATCAAACCGAGGTCGATGACCGGTCGCAGGTCGGTCGAATGGCAGAGGCGGCAATGGTCGGTCACGGCTCTAGCTCTTTGCAGCAAAGCAAGGGAACATCGGCGCCTTGAAACGGTACGCGGCGCAGTTGAAGCCTATATAGTGCAACGGGCCGTGCTACAATTCTTAAGTTGCCGATGCTGGCGCCGATTCGTGGTCCTCGCACATGGCGCTTCTGGGGAGAGGGCCGGCGGCCGTGGCGAGGCTCAGAAGCATTGGGATAGCTGGCCGAGGACATCGAGATCTCCACGTCTGCTATTCGGTGGTAGACGGTGCTTGACCACCTCGAATGGTTCGACGCCGTATGCCTCCCGGTAGATCTCTTTCGATCTTGTCCTGAGCGCTGAGATCGCGGTCGCGTCTTCCGGACTTAATGATTGATCACCTTGCGTCCACGTCAATAACCAATACTCCGGGGTCTCGCGACGAACAGCAAAACGTCGCACGAGTTCGTCCTTTTGAAACAGGTCGGAGAAACCGTTGACCCAAAAGTCGCAATTGTTCTTCTGGACGTAGAATAGTTTTACGCCCAGTGATCGAAGCGCGGCTTCCGCCGTTTCGGCGCTTCCGAGTGCGATCTTCGCGAAATCGCGTGCGACGTCGCTCTCGTAGGTATGAATGATCTTGCCGCGCGTGAGCAGCGACGAGAAATAGCAGGGCACCATGGCGCGATAACCGTTGAGCGCGAGGATGCGATCCGAGCCCGTCGATTGCTCCAGCTCGTCACACCGCTTCCAGTCCTGGGTGACCCGAGGCATTTGAGTGAGAGGAGTTCCTCCCACGAAGGTGATGGCCTCATCAACTTTGAAGCTCTTCCAGGGATGCGCTGCCGTCATCCAGGTGCCGGCGAGCAAGATGGCAGCGAGAGCGGCATGGGGAGCGAGGCGGTCGCTGAACCAAGCCGGCTTGAAGCGTCGCGCGACAGCCAATCCCCAGTAGGCCATGCCGACGGTCGCAAGCGGGAAAAGCGCGTTCACGTGGACCGACAATCTCATGAGGCTCGGAATATTCAGCGCCATGTCCAGCAGCCGGACGCTGGCGACATAGGCGACCACGACAAAAAGTCCCGCGGGATTGGGCAGCGGCGTGAGCTTTTGGGATTCCGGGCGATCGGAACGAAGCTTTGAGTCCACGAAAGCGACGGCATAGGTCGTCAGCGCGAGGAGCAGCGCGACCGCGAGAACGGACCTGGCCTCCCTGAGGAAGGCGACGAAGCCCGATTTGCTCAGAAAGTCAGTGACCTCCAGCGACTGTGACACCACGAAATAATCCAGAAGATCGAGGCTGCCGAACTTCGAAAAGCGTTCGAGTGAAACGACGTGCCGGAACAGAGAGTATGGATTCGTCGCGGGGATTCCGAGGTAGAGGTAATTGATCGAGAGACTAAGGATGCAGCCCGCGATCGCCCCCGCGCCCAGCAGGACGCTGGTGATGAAGCCGGATCGGTCGCGCTGAACCGCCTTGGCAAACGCGCCCAACGACGAAATCACGAAGACCAGCGCTGCGTACGGTGGATAGGATGCCGCGACGGCGATGGCGCAAATCCCTGCGGCGAACTTGTCGCGTTTTTGGGACGTTCGCGCAACGACAAGCAGGAAATAGACAAAGAACGCCGCCGTCTGAAGGTGGTACTTGCCGAATTCCATGATGTAGAGGCCGGGCGAGACGCGCGGCATCGTTCGCGGCCACGCAAGTCCGAGGATCGCCAGCGCAAGTGCAATCGGGATCGCCGCATCCTCCCAACGGCGTCCGAGCGCCTGCCACGGCAGAACGATGCGGGCGAGCTCAAAAATGACTGCACCGATCGCGACGAAATAGAGGAAGGAAACAATCTGCGCGACGTGGGGAGGCAAGAACGTCGCAAACATCAAATGCAGGCCGTTGCCGTGGCCGATCTCGAAGTCGGAGAAGATGGGATTGTCAGCTGCAAGCCAGATGCTGTGATTTCTCGCGACCTCTGCAAGATAGGGCGCATAGAGCTGCTGAACGTCGGTCGAAATGACGTCGGGTATGACGGCTCTGTCGATGAACACCGTTACGAGGAGCCAAAGACCCAGTAGCGAAGTTGCCATCAGCGGCAAGGTCAGCGCGAATTTTTGCGGCTTCCTGCAGCTGCGGCTATCCCACAGCAGCACGAGGGTCGCAAATCCGAGGACGATTTGGGGGTACAGGACGGAGAGAGCGCCGAAGCCAAATCCCGTCAAGACGAGCGCGGCCGCGCCGACGAAGAACTCGTCGACACGCTGAGTGGGCTCGTGCTTGATGAGCGAGAACGTCAGGCGTCCGGTCGCCATGACGAGCCAGCCGAGATACGGCGTCAGCACAATCCAGGCGAGGACGTAAAATCGCGTCGTCCAGCCGCCATCGAAGAGCAGGGTGCGGTAGGTGCCCGTTCGGTTGACGAACCAGATGGACAGTGCAGCAGGCACGAGAATGAGGATACGCAACGACCACGTCTCGACGATGGTGCGCAGGCGCAGCTCGGCGGCTACCACCGCTTGATCTTGTCTGGGGTCGCCCATGCTAGACCGGCGCTGCATCGGCTCGTTCGGTGACGGTCCGCGCCTGGTCGGGGCTGAAGCTGGCGCGCTCCGGCGCGATCAGCCATACCAGCCCGCCGAACAACCCGACGATCAGGGCGCCAAGTCCCAGCAAGACCGATATCGCGAGTGCCTTGTCGGATGCGATTCCGGCAAGACTGAGCGCCGCGACCATAGCGCCTTCGCGCACGCCCCATCCCCCGATCGAGATGGGAATCGCAGAGGACAGGATGACGAGCGGGACCAGGACGAAGGCGTCGAGTGCGGAGAGCGGCGCCTGCAGTCCGATCGCGAGGACATAGCAGGTCGCGACGGTGATGAGATGGACGGCGATGGCAGATCCGATCAGCATCGCTCGCCCCGCGGTCGCCAGCAACGGAGCTCTGATCAGCATCGCGAACTGCACGACCCTGGCCGGCACGGGCGCGATCACATGCGGCGGCCACCGGTCCAGCGTGACCAGGGCGATTGCGCCGAGGCATGCGACCGCCAGAATGATCGCGATCGCGAACAGGAGCGAATTGTCGGGGACGCGCGCCAGCAGGAACGGCAATCCCGCCAGGAGGATGAAACCAAGACCCAACAGGCCGAGAAAGCGGTCAGCCACGATGCTGCCGATCGTTTGCGACCATTGCACGCCCTGCCGCCGCAGCATCCAGATCCGAACGGCGTCACCGCCCGCGGGTAATACTTGATTGAAAAAGGTGCTGACGATGAGAATGCGCCAGCCGGGCAGCCAATCGAGCGGTACGTTCATGGCACGGAGGATCAGCATCCAGCGGTGGCAGAGGACGAAGGTCTGGGCGAACAGCAGCAGCACCGCAAGCGCCAGCACGTTGAGATCGACGGCGAGAAGATCGGCTTTCAGGGTCGACGGATCCTGACCGCGCAACAGCAACACCAGGATCCCGATCGACACCGCGAACTTGACCAGGGTAACCAGTGCTTTTGCAGGCAGCTTCATCGTCTGGTGTCGTCCTCGATCATTCACGGTGCGATCGTCGAAAGCGGTCGAAATCTATGGTCTCGCCAGATGCTCCGCAGCGAGCGCGCCAGTCCGTGTGACGTAGTCCTGGACCTCGGCGGCGTCGCCGCCATCCGGGGCCCAGTCGGGAAATGCCGTGCGTGAAGGATCGAAAGGGCCGGCGGTGGTCTCGTGAAACACCAGCCATTCCGAGGTGATCAGGATCGAGTGGAAGACCTTTTCGGGCATGCGGTAGTAGCAGCGTTTGCCCTGACCGTAGGGCGCCATCTCGAGCACTTCGCGAATGCGGCCGTCATCCTCGAAGATCACGACCTGCGCGGTGCCCTCGATGACGTGGAACGATTCAGGCTTGCCAAGGTGCTTGTGCGGCCGCACATACGCCTCGCGATGGTGCACGATCAGCATCTCGTGCAGGCCCGAGGCGGGATCGGGATGCGTGCACAGCCGGCTGCGCAGGCGCGGGTTGCCGGCGGCGATGCGCTTCAGCTCCGCGATCGTGGCATCGTCCGCGGTGACGATGGCGTCGTTGGAATAGTACACTTCCGGATTCTGTGCGCGCAATGAGGTCGGCCGGCGCCGGCCTGTTTCATTCGAAGAAGATGAACCCATGGTCGCCCCGGTATCCGCATTTGTCGTAGATCCAGGCCCATGTTTGCGGGCCGTGGAAGCTCAGGCAGGTGAGCTGCCAGTAAAGCAGATTGGCCTTCTCCCGCTCGTTGCGGAAGGATTCGACCATCAGATATTTCGAGGTGCCGCGTCCGACGCGCTCGATCTCAGGTACGGCGCGGAACACGTCCTCGAGCGGAAGATTGTGCAACACGCCGAGCGAGACGACGAGATCGAAGCTGTGGTCGGGGTAGGGGAGGGCGACGGCGCTGCCGACGTTCAAATGCGGCCGCACCTCCTCCTTGGCGTTGGCGATGCCGTACTCGGAGATGTCGATGCCGGCAATCCTGAGGTCGGGGACGAGCTGGGCGAACTCGTAGAGCAGGTAGCCCTTGCCGCAGCCGACATCGAGCACGCTCATGCCCGGCTTGATGCCGTAGCGATCGATCAGGGTCTGGGCCAGCGGGCGCCACCGTCCATCATAGCGATAGCCGCCGTAGCCGTAGCGCCGGTCGCCGTCCCAATAGTCGCGTCCCCATTGCCGGGCGACGGTGGCGGATTCCGCCTTGTCGTGCTCGACCACGCGCTGGACGTAGTCCCGCCTCGTCGATGCGTGCATCGGCTGGAGCAGGTTGATCTCGGTCATGGGGGCCAACCAGTCCGCGGCATCGTCACAGGATGGTTGCGAACTTGTTGACGAGCAGGATGTCCTCGACGGCCTGGATGTCTTTCTGCGACGCCAGCGTGATCTCCTCGACCGCCGCGTGAAGGTCGCAGCCCTCGCGCAGCACGCGGTCGTAGATCTGCCGCCGCCGAGCCTCGTCGGGCGGCAGCATGAAGATGCTGTAGAGGATTAGCCCACGTAGCTGCGGCAGCTCGTCCAGGATATCTTCCAGCACCATGTAGCTGCCGGGCATGGTGTGCTCGGCGGCGCTGAGGAGATATTGCAGGTTCTTCCGCCGCGCATAGTCGCGGATCACGATGTTCTGGACGTGCTGGGGGGTGCGGCTGCCGTTCAGCGGCCTGGCGCCGATGTAGCCGCGGTGGCCGGCTCGCTCAGCCATGGAAGCCTCCTGGCAACTTGTACTGCATGCCGACCCGGGTTGCCGGGCGCAGCAGGATCGGCTCGAAGAACTCGCCGAAGCGCTTGTCCGCATAGGGCGACATGATGCTCTTGAAGCGGCAGTTCATGCTCCAGCGCGTGCCGGCTTCCTCGTTGACGCGATTGCCGTGCATCAGGGTCTGGTTGAACAGCATCACGTGACCGTAGGGGATCTCGATGAAGGTCGCGTGCGGCTTGATGGTCTTGTACAGCTCTTCGGCGCTGCGCAAGGCCGCCATGCGGTCCTGCATCTCGCCGTTCAGGGACGGCGGCAGCAGGTACATCGACTTGGTGCGATGGACGTCGACCAGCGGCACCCACACCACGACCTCGAACGGCGAGTCGCCCGACCAGACGTCGGAATGGGTGGCGAGCAGCGAGGAGCTGTCGCCGGGAAGCTGGATGCTGAGATTGACGCGGCGCTGCATGCAGAGCTCGTTGCCGACGATGGTCTCGATCGTCGAGCGCGCCAGGCGGAAATAGGTCGGGCGGAACCAGGGCTCGGCGTTGAGGCCGTTGAAGACGTGCAGCCGCAATCCGTTGAGATCATCCACGCTCACCCGCGTGTGGATCGTGTCCAGCATCGCGTAGGGATCGTTGCTGTGCGGCAGCTTCAGGTAGTCGGCCGCGAGCTCGGCGGCGCGGCGCTGGATCCGGTCGAGCCCGGCGCGATCGTCGGCCGGGGTGGTGACGAAGCCATCGTCGATGAAGCGTTGCGCCAGCGCCTGCTCGTCGGCGTGCAGGAAGTCCGTGTCCGTCATGCAAAATACTCCCGGGCGGTCGCGCAAATATAGCTGATGTCGGCGGCCGACAGGAACTGGTTGATGGGAAGCGTGAGGATTTGGTCCGCCTGCCGTTCCGTCACCGGGAACGCGCCGCGGCCATGGCCCAGATGCGCCGCTGCCGGCTGCAGGTGGATCGGGACCGGATAGTGAATCGCAGTCTCGATGCCCTTGTCGGCAAGATATTTCTGGAAGTCGTTGCGCCGCTCGGTCTGCACCACGAAGGTATGGAAGGTGTTGAACTCGATGTTCCGGCAGGGCGGAATGAACAGGGGCAGCCCCGCGAGCTCGGCGCGGTATTGCGCGGCGTTGCGCCGCCGGCGTTCGATCACCGAGGGCAGATGACGCAGGCGAATGCGCAGCACCTCGGCCTGCAGCGTGTCGAGCCGCGACACGATCCCCCATTCCTGGACGTCGCTGCGGTTGATCAGGCCGTGATTGCGCAGCCGGCGGATTCTTGCGGCAAGCTCCGCATCGGCGGTGACGAGGAAGCCGGCATCGCCGGCGGCATTGAGATTCTTCAGGGGGTGGGCGGAGAAGCAGCCGAACGTGCCGAGGGTGCCGCTCATGCGCCCGTCATAGGTCGAGCCGACCGCTTGGGCGCTGTCCTCGATCACGGCGAGCGCGTGCTTGGCCGCGATTGCCATCAGCGGAGCCATGTCGGCCATGCGTCCGGTCAGATGCACCGGCATGATCGCCTTGGTGCGCGGCGTGACGGCGGCCTCGACCGCGGCCGGATCGATGTTCTGGTCCGGCAGCACGTCGGCAAACACCGGCGTGGCGCCGACCGCGATGATCGCGGCGGTCGATGCCACGAACGAGTTCGGCGGCGTGATGACTTCGTCGCCGGGGCCGATGTCGAGCGCCCGCATGGCGAGGATCAGCGCGTCGGTGCCGGAATTCAGCGTTACGACATGTGGTGAGCCGAGATAGGCCGACAATTCTTCCTCGAGCTTTCCAACCGCGGCGCCGCCGATGAAGTCGCCGCGGGAAAACACGCCCTCGACCGCCTGCATGATCTCGGCGCGCTCTTCCTCGAACTGCGCGGGAAGATTGACGTAACCGATGCGCCGGCGGCCGGTGTCAGCGTCCATGGCAGAACTTCCTGACGGTCTCGATGACGCGGTCCTGCTGGGCACGCGTCAGGTGCTGGTCGACCGGGAAGCTGATGACTTCCTTGGCGTGGCGGTCGGTGACCGGGAACGTGCCCGGCGCGCAGCCGAGATGCTTCAGGCCTTCCTGCTGATACAGCGGGATCGGATAGTGGATCTTGGCCTCGATGCCGTTATCCAGACAGTACTTGTAGAGCTCGTCGCGGCGTTCGGCGAACACCATGTAGAGATGGTAGACGTGCTTCACGTTGGGACGGCGCGGCGGGATGCGCAGGCCGGGCAGGCCGGCGAGACCCGCATCGTAATAGGCCGCATTCTCGATTCTCCGGCGCGTGATCTCGCTGGTCTGGCCGATCAGCCAGTTGCCGACCACGGCCTGCAAGGAATCGAGCCGCGAGTTGCAGCCGAGGATCGCGATCTCGTCGCGGTTCTTCATGCCGTGGTTGCGGATCAGGCGCAGCTTCTCGTTCATGCCGTCGTCATTGGTGACGACGACGCCGGCATCGCCCCAGACGTTGAGGTTCTTGAGCGGATGCAGCGAGAAGCCGGCCGCGATGCCGTGGGTGCCGGAGCGTTTCCCCGCAAACTCCGACAGGATGCCCTGGCAGGCGTCCTCGACCACCGGCAGGTTGTGACGCTGCGCGATCGGCATCAGCTTGCCCATGTCGGTGACCTCGCCGGTCAACTGGACCGGCATGATCGCCTTGGTCTTGCCAGTGATCGCAGCCTCGACCTGGTCCACGTTCATGCAGAAGGAATCGTCGCAATCGACCAGGACGGGCGTCGCGCCGGTTTCCGCGATCGCGCCAACGGTGGCGATGAAGGTGTTGGCGGCGGTGATGACCTCGTCGCCATGACCGATGCCGAGCGCCTTGAGCGGCAGCTTGAGCGCGTCGGTGCCCGATCCGACGCCGATGGCGTGACGGACGCCGATCAGCTCAGCGAAGCGCTTCTCGAATTCGGCGACGGGCTTGCCAAGGGTGAAGTCACCGGTCGCAACCAGCCGGCCGATCTCGGCGAGGATCGGTGCGGGATCGGCGAATTGCTCGAGCAGATAGGAATATCGAACGTCGTACATGTGACCCGTCAGGTGGAATGAAGTTGAGGAGCGGAAGTGTGCGACGCCGCGAGCGCATGCTCGATCGAGGTCGCGATGGCGCTGGCGGAGAGCCCGTGCTTCTTCAGCAGCGAGTCCTGCGAACCGTAATTGTGCATGAAGCGGTCCGGCAGCGACAGCCGCAGCATCGCAGGGAAACCGGAGCCGAGCTTGTCGATCAGCGCCTCCGCGACCGCGCTGCCGAGGCCGCCGGAGGGAACGTGCTCCTCCACCGTGACCAAGAGCCTGGTGCCGCGGATCGCCTGCAGCAGCGCTGCGGTGTCGAGCGGTTTCACGGTATGCATGTGCAGGATGCCGGCGCGAATGCCTTGCGCGGCCAGCAGGTCGGCCGCAGCGAGGGCGCGCTGGAGCATGATGCCGGTGGTCACCATGAGCACGTCGCCCTGCGGGCGCATCAGGATGGCCTTGCCGATCTCAAAACCGTGCTCGGCCTTGGAGACGATGGCATCGCCGCCCTTGCCGAGCCGGATGTAGATCGGACCCTTCCAATCCAGCGTCTGCTCCATCATGCGCGCGGCTTCATCGGCATCGCACGGGCAGATCACCGTCATGTTCGGCAGCGCCCGCATGATGGCGATGTCCTCGATCGCCTGGTGGGTGGGACCGAGCGGCGCGTAGACGAGGCCGCCGCCATTGGCGATCAGCCGCACCGGCAGATTGTGCAGGCAGAGATCGACAGCCACCTGCTCGTAGCAGCGGCGGGTGAGGAAGGTCGCGATGGTGTTGACGTAGGGCACGAAGCCCTCCATCGCGAGACCTGCCGACATGCCGATGATATGCGCTTCCGAAATGCCCTCGATCAGATGGCGCTTGGGAAACTCCTTGCTCATCGCGCGCAGCGTGCCGGCACCGGGATCGGAGCCGATGTAGAGCACACGCTCGTCGCGCGCGGCGAGCTTGTGGACCATGTTCATCGCGGTGTTGCGCATGGGGAGCCGATCAAAAATCGCCGACGGCGACGCGAATGGCGTCGAGCTCGCTGTCGGTCAGCTTGTTCTTGTGATGCCAATCGGCATTGGATTCCGCAGCCGGAAGACCCTTGCCCTTGACGGTATGGCAGATGATGGCGCTAGGCTTGCCGGCCACGGCCGGGACCTGCTTCAGCACCGTGCGCAGCGCGCCGACGTCGTGGCCGTTGACCTCCTGCACTGCGAAGCCGAAGCTGCGCCATTTGTCCGCGAGCGGCTCCAGCGGCAGCACGTAGTCGGTGGGGCCGTAGCTCTGCAGCTTGTTGTAGTCGATCAGCGCGACCAGATTGTCCAGGCCGTGCTTGGCCGCGCCCATCGCAGCTTCCCACACCGATCCCTCGTTGATCTCGCCGTCGCCGAGCAGCACGAAGGTCCGGTAGCTGCGCTCGCGCATGCGGGCGGCAAGCGCAAGGCCGACGCCGATCGACAGACCGTGTCCGAGTGCGCCGGTCGAGGCCTCGACGCCGGGCACCATGCCGTATTCGGGATGCCCGCCCAAAATGCTGTCGGAGCCGCAAAAGCCCTCCAGCTCCGCCAGCGGGAAGAAGCCGCGGTCGGCCAATAGCGCGTAGAGCGCCAGACAACCATGTCCCTTGCTGAGGATGGCGCGGTCGCGATCGGGATCGCCCGGGTTCTGCGGGTCGATCCGCAGCACATCGTCGTAAAGCACGCGGACCATCTCGATCAGCGACAGGGCAGGCCCGACATGGCCGCGTCCCGCGGAACGGACCGAACCGAGGACCAGGCGGCGCAAATACAGGCTGCGCTCGTCCAGCGTGCAGGTGAGAGCAGCTTCAGCGTGGGGTGAGATCTGGATCACGTTGGCAAATCGTTTGATGGAGCCGGCGGGCTTTGTCGAGCTGGCCGGCAAGGCGGACCGTCAGATCGCCACCTTGCGCAGCCAGGGCGCGCCGGGAGCGGCTTTCCGGCAAATAGGCATTCAGGACAATCAGGCACCAAATCGCCCCGAACACAGGATACAGTACGTCAAGACGGATCGCAAACGCGTCATCCCCAACCGCGAAGGCCTGGGAGAGCCGCTCGATCAATCGGTTCGCGTCGGCGTCGGGCAGACCGCTGCCGGGGTGAATCGCGGTGTCGGACACGAGCTTGACCGGGTCGTCCCAGCCGAAATACTCGAAGTCGATGAAGCGCAATTTGCCGTCGTCGGCGCGCAGCGCGTTGTGCAGTCCGAAATCCGACGGGCTTAATGCGCGATGAGCGGGCGCAAGGTCCGCGGCGGGATCGAGGCTCAGTTCCGCATAGCGCCTACGGAGTTGCCGGATTGCGACGGCAGTGGTGGGAACGAGGCTGCCGTCCATGAACGCACGCAGGTCCGGATCATCATCCGAGGCCCGCCGCAGGCCGTCGAGGCGTTGCTCGTACTGGGCGATGGCCGCCTCGGGCGAAAAGATGCTGGCCGATGCGTTCCGCAAAGTCTGCGCGCCTTCAGCATCGCGCAGTCTTTGCAGCGCGATCAGGAAATCGGCCAGCTGGTCGGCGTCGTCGTGCCGGGGATGCAGGACCGCGGCGTCACCGTCGAACCATTGATACAGCGCGCAGAACGCCGCCGGATCCTTCGCGACCGGCCGCGGTGTCGACGTGATGCCGTGGCGCGAGAGAAACGTGAGCGCGTCATATTCCTGTCCCAGGCGATCACGTCCGTCGGACGGGTAGTGCTTGAGGGCGAGGGGCGGACCTTTCGCCATCTCCAGCCGGAACACCCGGTTGTTGCCGCCGGACCGCGCCGGTTGCGCGGCCGCGACCTGCGCCCCGGCGAGACGACTGCCGATCGAGACCGCATCCTGTACGCTGATGTCCGGCTCGCTCATGCCGTGAACACTCCGCGGTGGATATCGGCCCAGGTCGCGAGCGGCTCGCAATGCGCGGGATGCGGCGGCCGCGCCTGCGTGAACAGGATCGATCGCGTCGTCTTCGGAAAATGCGGCTGCGCGAAAACGTCGACGAGATCGTCAATGAAGATGTCGAGCTGCAGGCTTGCGAGCCGCTCGACCTTGGCCGCGAGCGTGTCCTCGAAATAGACATTGCCCGCCGAGATCGCCGCGTCGGCGATGTCGATGAGGCCCGCGCTCTTCAGCCAGCCGCGCGCAGCCTCGCGCAAGTCGACCCGATCGGGATCCTGATGGCCGAACTGCGTCTTGTGGCTGACGATATAGACGCTCGCGCCGGCCTTGCGGCACGCGACAAGGAACTCGCGCACTCCAGGGTAGATCTCGGCGCCGCCGATGCCCTTGCCGTAGACGAAGCCTTGCAGCCCCTGCCAGGCAAGCTCGCCGCCGGCGCCGGAGCGCAGATAGTCCCGCACGTCGGTCTTCAGCCCGTCCCAGCCCTCCGGCACCAGCCCGCGCTGGCGCGCGGCCGCGGCAAAGACCTTGTCGTAGCAGATGATCGTATTGTCGAAATCGATGCCGATCCGCACGCCGCTCACTTCAGGCTGATGTTCTGCATCATCTTGATGTTGAAATACCTGGGATCGTTGAGCGAGTTCGGCAGGCGGCCCGCCTTGAAGGCGTCGACGAGGCCGGACACGGCCTGCTCGATCGTATGCGTCGGCGCAAACCCGAGCTCGCGGCGGATCTTCTCCGACGACACGTGGTAGGAGCGCAGATCGTCGGTCGGCTCGACGGCCACGTCGACATTGTTTCCGACCACCGATTTGACGATGTCGGCGATCTTCATCAGTGAGTGGTTTTCGTAGCCGATGTTGTAGGTCTTGCCGTCGATCTTCGCATCGTCCTGCTGCAGCAGGAACAGATAGGCCGCCGACATGTCCTGGATGTGCAAATTGGGCCGCTTCTGCGTTCCGCCGAACACGCGGATGCGGCCGGTGTTGACGGCGAGATTGGTCAGGATGTTGACGACGACGTCGAGCCGCTGCCGCGGAGCGTAGCCGCAGACGGTGGCCGGACGAACCGTGCAGGTGACGAAGCCCGACGCGGCCTCGTCGGCAAGATCGGTCTCGCACATCGCCTTGAACTTGGAGTAGTCGGTGAGCGGCTCGCAGGACAGCTCCTCTGTCACCTCGGCCTCGTCCTTGATGCCGTAGACGCTCGATGAGGAGGCATAGATGAAGCGCTTGATGCCTGCCTTCTTCGCGGCGCGCACCATCGGACGGAAGCAGTCGTAGTTGATGGACTTGCCGAGCCCCGGGTCCAGCTCGAACGAGGGATCGTTGGAGATGCAGGCGAGGTGAATCACCGCGTTGTTGCCGCGCAGCGCCTCGTTGATCGCGGCCTCATCGCGGATGTCGCCCTTGATGAGGCGCAGGTTCGGATTGTCGCGAACGGCGTTGAAGACGTCCTCGCCATACATGAACAAGTCGAGCACGGTGACCTTGTGACCCGCTGCAAGCAGCTGGGGGACCAGCACGCTGCCGACATAGCCGGCGCCACCGGTGACCATCACATTCCATTTTTGACCAATCACTGTCGCTCTCCGGGATTTTTCTTTTTGCGCTATTTCAACAACGCGGTGACGAACTTGACCAGCGGCGCCTTTTCGACCGAGTTGCGGTGACCGACGATGCCGACCTTGATCGCGCCCGCCGCGTTGCCGATGAAGGCGACGTCCTCGATATTGCCGCCGGCCGCGACCAGCGGCGCCGTGATCGTCAGGAAGGCGTCGCCCGCGCCGACGGTGTCGACGACGGTCTTGGTAAAGGCGGGGACGCGCGCAACGCCGGTCTTCGACGAGAAGGGGTAGCAGCCGAAGGAGCCGTGCGTGATGATCATGTTGTCGCAATCGATCTTGCGATGCAGGCCGCCCTCGATCACCGATGCGATGTCGTTGAACTTGTCTGTGGCGGCGAGGCGCGCTTCCGGTGCGTCGATGCAGACGTAGTCGGCCCGCGGATACTTCGTGATCAGGTTGTAGCCGTGATTGCCGCTGTTGCTCTGGGCGTTGACCGCCAGGAACTTGGAATTCGCGATCAGGGTGTCGATCGTGCTGGATGCGATCATGCCGTGACCGAAATCGGTGACGATGACGACGTCCGCCCCGCGGACGCGCTCGGCGGTGACGCGGTCGATCTCCGTGCGCGCGGCTTCGTCGAGCGGCGTGTCGTCCATCGTGTAGACTTCGAACAGCTTGTGCAGATAGCCCATCTCGACGTACCGCAGCTTGCGGGTGGTCGGACGGCCCTGAACGCGGATCGGCGTGAGCTTTACGTTCGGGCGGACATGCGCCCGAATGAACTCTTCGGGGTAGTCGTTGCCGCCCAGCGTCGTGACGATCTCGACCGACTTGCAGAAGCTCGCGACGTGATTGGCGGCGGCAATGACGCCACCGGCAAACTGCTCGCCATTCTTGAGCAGGGTCGCGACGATGTTCTCCTTGGAGGCCTTCCCGAGCGCCGTGACGTACTGGTATTCGTCGATGATGGTGTCGCCGACCAACACGACGTGCATGTCCTGGATCTTGTCGATCAGCTTCAGCAGGCGTTCGGCGCCGCCGCCATCGCGCACCTTCTGGAGGTAGTCGCGCAAGGGGGGATCGTAGATGTCGAAATAGCGGTTCAGCAGCGACGAGGAGCTGAACGTCACGTCGCGCGTGAAAACGATTCGTCCGCCATGACGCTCGACGGCCTCGCGCTCCACCGCGATCTTGCCGGTCACGTCATCCTCGGGATTCTCGTAGTCCGAGCCCTTCACGTAGATGTCGGGGCGCACGGTATCGAGGACCGGCTCGGCGCTGGAGGTCTGATTGATGCCGACCCAGTCGACCGTACCGAGCGCGGCCAGCATCTCGGCGCGCATGTTCTCCGGGAAGATCGGCCGTCCCGGGCCCTTGTTGACGTAACGGTCGGCGGTGATGGTCACCACGACCACGTCGGCCTCGTTGCGGGCTGCCAGGATGTGCCGGACGTGGCCGAGATGCACCAGATCGAACACGCCGTGACAGAGCGCGACGGTCAGGCCCTTTGCCTGTGCGGTGCGCGCAATCTCGCCGAGCTCCTCGATCGTCTTGATCTTCTCGTGCGGTGCCGGATGGCCGGCCGGCCTGTCTGTCGCAGCATTACCCATGTGAATGACCCAAGGCGCCGGTCGGTCTCAGTTGGCCGACCCGGAAATGATTGGCTGGCGGCAAAATATGCGGGTGAACGAATCTGCTCAACGGCCTGCCTTCTGCGGGGGGACCTCGTCACCGAGATATTTGAACCAGTCCTTGGTGGCGTCGGCGATCTTGTCCACCGTCCAGAGCGGAGCGTCCTTGTACTGGTCCATCGATTTCAACATCGTCGCGACGCCGTCCTCGAACTTCACCTTCGGCGCCCATTTCAGGACGCGCTTGATCTTGGTGATGTCGGCGTAGGTGCAGTCGGGCTCGCCGGGACGCTTGGGAATGTGGACCTTGTCGCCGCCGAGGAGCTCGACCAGGCGGTTCACGCTGTAGGTGTTGTCCGAGCCGACATTGAAGATCTCGTGCGAGACGTCGGATCGGGCGGCGGTCACGAAGGCATCGGCGACGTCGCTGACGAAGGTGAAGTCGCGCGTCTGCTCGCCGTCGCCGACCACCGTGAAGGGCTTGCCAGCGAGCTTCTGTGCCATGAACACGCCGAACACGGCACCGTAGGTGCCGGTGGTGCGATGGCGCGGTCCGAACACGTTGAACAGGCGCAGCGCCACGGCGGGCAGCTTGTAGACCTGGCACCAGTGCATGACGCACTGCTCGCCGAGATTCTTGGTGAGCGCATAGGGATACATCGGCCGGATCTCGGCACTCTCCGGCGTGGGATAAACATCCGGAATGCCGTAGCAGGAGGAGGAAGCCGCATAGATGAAGCGGCGGGCGCCGGCGTGCCGCGCCGCCTCGAGAACGTTGACCGTGCCATCGACATTGGCGCGGTGATAGGGGATCGGCGACTCGATCGAGGGAACGATGTCCGCCAGCGCGGCGAGATGGAAGACCCAATCCACCCCGTGGAAATACGGCTTGATCGCGTCGAGATCGGTGACGTCTGCCCGCACGACCTTCAACTGGCTCGAACCGGCGCGCGCGGCGAGGTTTTCGGCGCGTCCGATCACGAAATTATCGAGCGCGGTGACCTCGTGGCCGTCATCGAGCAGGCGATCGACGAGGTGACTTCCAATGAAACCGGCGCCGCCAGTAACGATGCATTTCATGGGGAACATCCGTGACGCGAATGCCCAGCGAAACAGGCCCGCCAATGTTGAGTGAAACCCGAAAGCCGACTATCAGCCGCTCGCAAACTTTGCAAGTATTATACCTTTGCAATCCTTGGTAATAGCCGGTATCACCCCGTGATGTTGCAATCGAGCCGCCAGCCCATGCCTGCCGAATCCGTCGATCCCGAGCATAAAGCCTTCCTCGACGATTACGTGGGGCGCCTGCATCGCGCGACGGCGGTCGACGACGGTATTTTTGCAAGGATCTCCGCGACACGCGCGTCCTGGTTGCGCACGCGCGAGCAGGGCGGCCGCGTCATCTTCGTCGGCAACGGCGGATCGGCCGGGATCGCCTCGCATCTGGCGATCGATCTGGCGAAGAATGCGTCGGTGCCTGCACTGTGCTTCAGCGATGCGAGCATGATGTCGTGCCTTGCCAACGATTACGGGTTCGAGGACTGGATCGCCCACGCCGTGCGGCTGAATGCGCGCGCCGGCGATTGCCTCGTCGCGATCAGTTCGTCGGGACGTTCGAAGAACATCCTCAACGCGGTTGCGCAGGCGCGCAAGATGAAGCTCGACGTGATCACGTTGTCGGGCATGCACACGGACAATCCGCTGCGCAATCTCGGCGACGTCAATTTCTGGGTCGACAGCCGCAGCTACAACATTGTCGAGACCACGCACCAGTTCTGGATGATGGCCGCAATCGACCTCGTCATCGGTCGTGCGGAATATCCGGCGTCCTGAGGCGGGCATCTTGATGCGGACGCGATTCAAGCATGCGGCCCTGTTTTCGGTGAAGCTGCTGCTGTCGATCGCCGTGCTGGTCTACATCGCGCGTGGTCTCGACCTGCGCCAGTTGCGCAATCATCTCGTCTCGGTCGATCCGGTCCTGTTCGTCGTCGCGCTTGCGCTGATCTTCTTTCAGACCTTCCTGCTCAACGGCCGGTGGGAGCTGATCATGCGCGCGCTCGGCGTGTCGCTGGATTGGCTCGCGGGCTGGCGGATTCTCATGATCAGCCTCTGGTTCAATCAGGTGTTGCCGTCGTCGGTCGGCGGGGATGCGGTGCGGATGTGGCTGCTGCGCCAACGCGACGTGCAGTGGCCCGAGGCGGTCAAGGGCGTTGCAGCTGACCGCTTCACGGCGTTGATCGGGCTGATCGTGCTGATGGTGGCCGGATTGCCGTTTCTGCTGTCACGCGTGTCGAATCAGGCCGCGATCCTGGCCATCGGCGGACTGACGGTGGCGGGCGTCGCCGGCACGGTGGTCCTGTTGACGCTCGACCGTCTGCCGAAGCGTTTCATCGCGCTGCCCGCGATCGCGAGCTTCGTGCGGTTCGGAACGCTGGTCAGGTTCTTGCTCCTGCAGTCCGATCATCGCGCGCTGCTGTTCGGATCGGCGCTCCTCATCCACCTCGTCACCGCCGCGGCCTGTTACGCCCTGGCGCGCGGTGTCGGAGCGCAGCTCTCTGTCCTCGACGCCGGCATCCTGATTCCGCCGGTGGTGCTGCTCACGGCCGTCCCCATCTCGATCAGCGGCTGGGGCGTTCGCGAGGGAGCGATGGTCGCCTGCCTTGGTCTGGCGGGTGTGCCGTCCGAGGAGGCGCTGTCGATATCGCTCCTGCTGGGCGCCATCAGCGTGATCATCGGGCTGGCCGGTGGCGCAATCTGGTTGGCAAGTCGGGAGCGCGGCTCGTATGCGGCCGACAAGGCGGCCAAGGCGGCAGAGGACGCACCCAGTTACGGGCTGGGCAATGAGGCCTCGAGCCACCCATGACCCGCTTCAGCCCGTTGCCGAACTGGTCTTCACAGGGTGGGATGATCTCACTCGCGCGCGTATCTCATTTTTCGGTTGCACGATGAAAAACCTGTTCTACGTCCGCAATACCTGCCGCCTCTGTCATTCGGACAACCAAGAGCTGGTCGTCCCGATGGCAGGCATGCCCATCGGCACGCCGAACTTCCAGGTGCCGAATGCCAGCGTCGACGATCCCGTCTTCCGGGCTGCGGTGCCGATGTCGCTGCATCTGTGCCGGGATTGCGGCCACCTCCAGATTCTCCATGTCGGCAATCCGGAGATCCAGTACCGAAACTACGTCTATACCACCTCGCTCTCGCTCGGCCTGCGCGAGCATTTCGCAGGCTATGCCAACGACGTCGTCAGCCGTTTCGGCATCGCGCCGGGTTCGCTGGTGGTCGAGCTCGGCAGCAATGACGGATCGCTGCTCGGATTCTTCAAGGAGCGCGGCATGCGGGTGCTGGGCGTCGATCCCGCCGTCGACATCGCGCGGCGCGCCACGGAGGCGGGCATTGAGACCATCGGCGATTTCTTCACCGATGCCATCGGTCGCCGCATCCTGCAGAGCCATGGCGCGGCGAGCGTCGTGATCGCCAACAACATGATCGCCAATGTCGACAATCTGGATCCGCTGGTGATCGGGGTTCGTGACGTGCTCGCGCCGGACGGATTGTTCGTCTTCGAAACGCAATACGGCGTCGACGTCACCGAGAAGAACCTGCTCGATACCGTCTATCACGAGCATCTGTCCTATTTTAACATTAAGCCGCTGATCCGTTTCTTCGCCCGGCTGGGCATGGAGCTGATCGACGTCCAGCACATCTGGACCAAGGGCGGCTCGATCCGCGTCACCGTGCAGCGCGCCGGCGGCGCCAAGAAGCCGTCGGCCGAGGTCGCGCGTTTCGTTGCGGAGGAAGAACGGCTCGGTGTCGATCAGCCGGCCTATTATGCGCCGTATGTGAAGAGGATCGCCGCCATCCGCGACGAACTGGTCGCGATGGCCGATGCCGCCCATGCGCGCGGTCAGTTGGTCGCCGGCTATGGCGTGTCGGTGGGAACCACGACGCTGCTGCCGCAGTTCGGCCTGGAGAACAAGATCGACTTCCTGGTGGACGACGACCCCAACAAGGGGAAGGTGATGGCCGGACCCGGCTACGACATCCCGATCCTGCCGCCTGCCGCCCTTTACGAGCGGAAGCCGGCGTTCGTGGTGGTCTTCGCCTGGCGCTATGTCGACCCGATCCGGGCCAAGCACGCCCGCTATTTCGCCGATGGCGGGAAGTTCGTGGTGCCGCTGCCGGGGATTTCCATGGTCGACCGGGCCGACTGACGGGCCGGGCTTCGGATAGCCTCCTGGGGGCGCCTTGCGGGCGGACGACAAGTCCTTGATCCAGATGGCTTCTGCACGGCCATTCGGGGAAGGCGGCCTGCCCGGGCGAACTCTCTCTACCTTGACCTTTGGCCCCATCCGCAGTAGATACCCCGCACTCGCAGCCGGCCCGTTAGACGCGGATTTCCGGCGCGGCCTTGAAATCCCCGAACAATCGAGCCCGGTTTCCGGCTCATCCTTCGAGACAGAGGGCTGGGCCAACGGCGGCTGTTCGGATCCCTGAAATCCTTATTGGCGTCTCAAGCGATGGCAGTCAGCCCGTTCAAGTTCTTGCAGGAAGTGCGCTCGGAGACCGCCAAGGTCACCTGGCCGACCCGCCGTGAGACCACGATCACCACCATCATGGTGTTCGTGATGGTCGCCGTGGCCTCGATCTTCTTCTTCGCCGCCGACCAGATCATCCGTGTTCTCATCACCTACCTTCTGGGCATTCACTGATGGCAACAGCAACCGCTCAAGTGTCCGACAAGCGCTGGTACATCGTCCACGCCTATTCGAACTTCGAGAAGAAGGTCGCCGAATCGATCCGCGAGCAGGCCAAGCAGCGCGGGCTCGAGGAGCTGTTCGAACTGGTGCTGGTTCCGACCGAGAAGGTCACGGAAGTGCGCCGCGGCCGCAAGATCGACGCCGAGCGCAAGTTCTTCCCCGGCTACGTGCTGGTGAAGATGAAGCTGACCGACGAGGCATTCCATCTGATCAAGAACACGCCGAAGGTCACGGGCTTCCTCGGCGCCGAGAACAAGCCGATGCCGATCTCGGAAGCCGAGGCCATGCGCATCCTGCACCAGGTGCAGGAGGGCGTGGAGCGGCCGAAGGCGTCGGTGTCGTTTGAGATCGGCGAGAACGTGCGCGTGGCCGACGGCCCGTTCGCCTCGTTCTCGGGTGTGGTCGAGGAAATCGACGAGGCGCGTTCGCGCGTGAAGGTCGCGGTGTCGATCTTCGGCCGCGCCACTCCGGTCGAGCTGGAATTCGGTCAGGTCGAGAAGGTCTGATCGGGTAACGCGCGAGGCTTCGGTCTCGCGCAACAAGAGGCCGTGGGAGGACGAGGGCGGTTGCCAGCCGCCCGTTGATCCCGACCACGAACCTGAAACCGCCGGCTCTGCCGGCACAACAGGAGTGATACATGGCAAAGAAAGTGACCGGATACCTGAAGCTTCAGGTCCCGGCCGGTGCGGCGAATCCCTCGCCCCCGATCGGTCCCGCGCTCGGTCAGCGCGGTCTCAACATCATGGAGTTCTGCAAGGCGTTCAACGCCCAGACCCAGAAGGAAGAGAAGAACACCCCGATCCCGGTGATCATCACCATCTATGCGGACCGTTCCTTCACCTTCGAGATGAAGACGCCGCCGATGTCCTACTTCCTCAAGCAGGCTGCCAAGATCCAGTCCGGCTCGAAGGCGCCGGGCCGTGACAAGGCCGGCAAGGTGACCAAGGCGCAGGTGCGCGAGATCGCCGAGAAGAAGATGAAGGACTTGAATTGCGACACCATCGAATCGGCCATGAAGATGGTCGAGGGCTCGGCCCGTTCGATGGGTCTGGAAGTTGCGGGGTAAGCGGCTATGGCAATCGGAAAGCGTTTGAACAAAGCCCGCGAAGGCATTGACCGCGAAAAGCTTTACCCGCTCGCGGACGCCATCAAGATGGTCAAGGAGCGCGCGAAAGCGAAGTTCGACGAGACCATCGAGGTCGCGATCAATCTCGGCGTCGATCCGCGTCACGCCGACCAGATGGTCCGCGGTGTCGTGACCCTGCCGAACGGCACCGGCCGTACGCTGCGCGTCGGCGTGTTCGCCCGCGGCGCCAAGGCCGACGAAGCCAAGGCCGCCGGTGCCGACGTCGTCGGCGCCGAGGACCTGGTCGAAAAGGTGCAGAACGGCACGATCGATTTCGACCGCTGCATCGCCACTCCCGACATGATGCCGCTGGTCGGCCGCCTCGGTAAGGTGCTGGGCCCGCGCGGCCTGATGCCGAACCCGAAGATCGGCACCGTGACCATGGATGTCACCGGTGCGGTGAAGGGCGCCAAGGGCGGCTCGGTCGAGTTCCGCGTCGAGAAGGCCGGCATCCTGCAGGCCGGCGTCGGCAAGGCCTCGTTCTCCGAGGAGAAGCTGGTCGAGAACATCAAGGCTCTGGCCGATGCTGTTTCGAAGGCGAAGCCGGCCGGTTCCAAGGGCACCTACATCCAGCGCGTTGCGGTGTCCTCGACGATGGGCCCCGGCGTGAAGGTCGAGCCGGGCACCATTCTCGGCTGAGGTTTGGAAATTGCATGAGGCGAGGGGCGGAATCGGGTGACCGATTCCGCCCCTCGTCGTTTGTGGCGCCGCTGACCGGAAACAACAACAATGACTGACAAGGTCCTGATCTACTCGCGCTTTCCCAAGTCGATGATGGCGCGTTTCGCCGAGCGGTTCGAGCTGCTCGACACCGGCGGCAAGCCGGCGCGCGAGGTGTTTCCGGTCGAGGAGCTCAACGGCATCCGCGCGCTGCTCACCGCGGGCGGCTCGCCGTTCGGTGCGGAGGCGATGGACCTGTTTCCGAAGCTCGGCGCCATCGTCTGCTACGGCACCGGTTATGACGGCGTCGACCTGAAGGCAGCGGCCAGCCGCAACATCGCAGTCGGCCACAGCCCGGGCGCCAATGCGGCTTCCGTCGCCGACATCGCGATGACCTTGATGCTGGCGACGACGCGGCGGATTTTGGTGGCCGACCAATATGTCCGCAGCGGCGATTGGGCGGCCTCGAAACAATCGCCGATGATGCGGCCCCAGGCCGGCATGCCCGGGCGCCGCATCGGCGTCTACGGCATGGGCGAGATCGGCCGCAAGATCGCGGCGCGCTGCGCCGCCTTCGAGAGCGGGGTCGGCTATTTCAGCCGCACCAAATACGATCTGCCTTATCAATATTTCCCATCGCTGGAGGCGTTGGCCGACTGGTGCAGCGTCCTGATGATCGCGGTGCGGGCAGGGGCCGAGACCCAACATGTCGTCAACGCCGATATCCTCAAGCGCCTCGGCGCGGACGGCTATGTCGTCAACATCTCCCGCGGCTCGGTCATCGACGAGAAGGCCCTGGTCGCGGCGCTCACCGACAAGACCATCGCGGGGGCCGGCCTCGACGTCTTCGAGAAGGAACCGCACGCGCCGGACGCGGTGACGGCCCTTCCCAACGTCGTGCTCGCCCCGCATATCGGCGGCCACACCCTGGATTCGCACGTCGCCATGCAGAACTGCGTGCTGGCCAACCTGACGGCGTTCTTCGAGGGCAAGCCGCTGCCTTATAGGGTCAAATCGGCCTGAACCGGTCCTTGTTGGGCCATCTCAAACCCAACCGGCAATCGATTGGAACTGGTGTGAATTTTGCTCTTGGCAAGCAGGCTCCGAGCGGTTAAAGAACCGCCTCCGGACGTGCCGGCCTCGGCAGGCGCGTTCGTGCACGCATTCCGAAAACCCGACACGACAGGAGATCATTCCTTTTCAGGACGTCCGCAAGGATTTGCCCGAAAAGGAAGGCAAACCCGTCGGTTGGCAGGGATGCGGGCAGAGGTCGGGCGGTTCGCCGGCTGGCCTCGTCCTGTCCAAGACTGCAGGCGCCCGCGAAGAATTTCGATTCCTCAACGGCTTAATCGCATGGCCTGCATAGACGGGTGAAGACCGGATTTCACTTCGCATCCAGCTTTAAGGGCTGACTTTGCGAAACGGGTCTGGTTCGGACCTCGACACGCCGTGGGCCCTTGGGCTCCCGGAGGGCAGGCTTTGAATTGTCGTCTTGCCCGGCGTGTCCGATGGGTTTTTGACCCGGAGGTTCAGGTTTGGGCGGGACGATGGGTGCAACCCGGCGGTCCCGCTTCTCGCGATGACCGCCAACCGGAGAGAGCTTGCTGTGGAACGAGCGGCAAAAAAAGAAGCGGTCGAACAGCTCAATGAGGTCTTCAAGACCACGAGCGTCGCGGTCGTTGCTCAATATTCCGGCCTCACCGTCGCCCAGATGCAGAAGCTGCGCCAGCAGATGAAGCAGGCGGGCGCTGCGGTGAAGGTCTCGAAGAACCGTCTCGCCAAAATTGCTCTTGAAGGCACTGACGTCGTTGCCATCGGCCCCATGCTGAAGGGGCCGACCGTGATCGCGACTTCCAACGATCCGGTAGCGGCGCCGAAGGTCGCCATTGAATTCGCCAAGGCGAACGAGAAGTTCGTCATCGTCGGCGGATCGATGGGCAAGACCGTCCTGAATGTCGACGGCGTGAAGGCGCTTGCCTCGCTGCCGTCGCTTGACGAACTGCGCGGCAAGATCGTCGGCCTCATCGTGGCCCCGGCGACCAAGCTGGCCCAGCTCGCCAACGCGCCCGCGGGCAAGCTCGCGCGCGTCATCCAGGCTCATGCCTCAAAGGGCGAAGCGGCCTGACGCCCTTCGCAAAACTCAAACCCGAACCAGACTTACACTCAAGGAAACTGAACAATGGCTGACCTGCAGAAGATCGTTGACGACCTCTCGAGCCTGACCGTGCTCGAAGCTGCCGAACTCGCGAAGCTCCTCGAAGAGAAGTGGGGCGTTTCGGCTGCCGCGGCTGTCGCCGTGGCCGGCCCGGCTGCTGGTGGCGCTGCCGCCGCTCCGGCGGAAGAGAAGACCGAGTTCACGGTCGTTCTGGCCTCCGCCGGCGACAAGAAGATCGAGGTCATCAAGGAAGTCCGCGCCATCACCGGTCTCGGCCTGAAGGAAGCAAAGGACCTCGTCGAGGGTGCTCCGAAGCCGCTGAAGGAAGGCGTGAACAAGGAAGAAGCCGACAAGATCAAGGCCCAGCTCGAGAAGGCTGGCGCCAAGGTCGAGCTCAAGTAAGCACTGCTTACTGGTGGGATCCCGGGCGGGCAACGGCTCTGCCCGGGATCCTGGTCCCCCTTCGCGAGGGTGGACCGGATGCAAAAGGCGTGCGACGGAACGATCCGACGCGGGCCGAACACGAAAAAGTGTGGGGATTTGAGGGTTTGACCCTCGAATCTGCACTATTGTCGCCCCATATCGGGTCGGCAGCACGAAAGCGCGGTGGGCAGGGATGCCGGATTTCCCTGTAAGCCGTTGGGAGAGCAGGCTATTTCGGGCTTTTGCAGTCCGTGAAGATGATCGTTGTGACGGGCGGGCGCGCATCTGCGCCCCGCGCGTCGTTTTGCGTTTTGAAGGTCTGAAGAACAGATTCAGGACATCGGCGCCTGAAACTGCGTCTCCGGCCCCCAAGACGGGTTCGAAAATTCAACCCGGAAAGCGGTGGCAGCCGCGTTCCGGACGGTGCGCCCAGGGCGGGCGACGAAAATGAGAGGCCACGATGGCGCAGCAGACATTCACCGGTCGCAAACGCGTTCGCAAGTTCTTCGGACACATCAAGGAAGTCGCCGAGATGCCGAACCTCATCGAGGTTCAGAAGGCGTCCTATGACCAGTTCCTGATGGTGGACGAACCCCAGGGCGGACGTCTCGACGAGGGTCTGCAGGCGGTGTTCCGCTCGGTGTTTCCGATCTCCGACTTCTCGGGCACCTCGATGCTGGAATTCGTCCGCTACGAGTTCGAGCAGCCGAAATACGACGTCGACGAGTGCCGTCAGCGCGGCATGACCTTCGCGGCGCCCCTCAAGGTGACGCTGCGCCTCATCGTGTTCGATATCGACGAGGAAACCGGCGCGAAGTCGGTGAAGGACATCAAGGAGCAGGACGTCTACATGGGCGACATCCCGCTCATGACGATGAACGGCACCTTCATCGTCAACGGCACCGAGCGCGTCATCGTCTCGCAGATGCACCGTTCGCCCGGCGTGTTCTTCGACCACGACAAGGGCAAGACCCATTCCTCGGGCAAGCTGCTGTTCGCCGCCCGCGTCATCCCGTATCGCGGCTCCTGGCTCGACATCGAGTTCGACGCCAAGGACATCGTCTATGCGCGTATCGACCGTCGCCGCAAGATTCCGGTGACGTCGCTGATGTTCGCCCTCGGTCTCGACGGCGAGGCGATCCTGTCCACGTTCTACAAGAAGATTCTCTACAAGCGGACCAAGGAAGGCTGGCGCGTTCCGTTCGACGCCAACCGCTTCCGCGGCTACTCCACGGTCAACGACCTGATCGATGCCGACACCGGCAAGGTCGTGCTCGAGGCCGGCAAGAAGCTCACCGTCCGCGCCGCCCGCCAGCTCCAGGAGAAGGGGCTGAAGGCTCTGCGCATGGCCGACGAGGAGCTGGTCGGCAACTACGTCGCCGAGGATCTCGTCAACCCCAAGACCGGCGAGATCCACGCCGAGGCCGGTGAGGAGATCACCGACAAGCTGATGAAGGCGCTCAACGAGCAGGGCTACAAGGAGCTGCCGCTGCTCGACATCGACCACGTCAATGTCGGCCCCTACATCCGCAACACGCTCTCGGCCGACAAGAACATGACGCGCGAGGACGCGCTGTTCGACATCTACCGCGTGATGCGTCCGGGCGAGCCGCCGACGCTGGAATCGGCGCAGGCCATGTTCCAGTCGCTGTTCTTCGACGCCGAGCGCTACGACCTCTCCGCGGTCGGCCGCGTCAAGATGAACATGCGCCTCGACCTCGATGCGCCCGATACCCAGCGCACGCTGCGCAAGGAGGACATCCTCTCCGTCATCAAGACGCTGGTGGATCTGCGCGACGGCAAGGGCGAGATCGACGACATCGACCATCTCGGCAACCGCCGGGTGCGTTCGGTCGGCGAGCTCATGGAGAACCAGTACCGCATCGGCCTGTTGCGCATGGAGCGCGCGATCAAGGAGCGCATGTCCTCGGTCGACATCGACACGGTCATGCCGCAGGACCTGATCAACGCCAAGCCGGCGGCCGCCGCGGTGCGCGAGTTCTTCGGCTCCTCGCAGCTCTCGCAGTTCATGGACCAGACCAACCCGCTCAGCGAGATCACCCACAAGCGCCGCCTCTCGGCGCTCGGACCGGGCGGTCTGACCCGCGAGCGCGCCGGCTTCGAGGTGCGCGACGTGCATCCGACGCATTACGGCCGCATCTGCCCGATCGAGACGCCGGAAGGTCCGAACATCGGCCTGATCAACTCGCTCGCGACCTTCGCGCGCGTGAACAAGTACGGCTTCGTCGAGACGCCGTATCGCAAGGTCAAGGATGGTCGTGTCACCGACGAGGTCGTGTACCTGTCGGCGATGGAGGAAGGGCGCTATTCCGTGGCCCAGGCCAACGTGCCGGTCGACGCCAAGGGCCGCTTCACCGAAGACCTCGTGGTCTGCCGTTCGAGCGGCACCCGCGACGTCGTGCCGATGACGCCCGACAAGGTCGACTACATGGACGTGTCGCCGAAGCAGCTCGTTTCGGTCGCCGCGGCGCTGATCCCGTTCCTCGAGAACGACGACGCCAACCGCGCGCTGATGGGCTCGAACATGCAGCGCCAGGCGGTGCCGCTGGTTCGCGCCGAGGCGCCGTTCGTCGGCACCGGCATGGAGGGCGTGGTTGCCCGCGACTCGGGCGCTGCGATCGCGGCGCGCCGTTCGGGCGTGATCGACCAGATCGACGCGACCCGCGTCGTCATCCGCGCCACGGAAGATCTCGATCCGACCAAGTCGGGCGTCGATATCTACCGCCTCATGAAGTACCAGCGCTCCAACCAGTCGACCTGCATCAACCAGCGTCCGCTGGTGAAGGTCGGCGACATCGTCAAGAAGGGCGACATCATCGCCGACGGTCCCTCGACCGATCTCGGCGAGCTCGCTCTGGGGCGCAACGTGCTGGTCGCGTTCATGCCATGGAACGGCTACAACTTCGAAGACTCGATCCTGCTCTCCGAGCGGATCGTGAAGGAAGACGTCTTCACCTCGATCCACATCGAGGAGTTCGAGGTGATGGCCCGCGACACCAAGCTCGGACCCGAGGAAATCACCCGCGACATTCCGAACGTCTCGGAAGAAGCGCTGAAGAACCTCGACGAAGCCGGTATCGTCTACATCGGCGCGGAAGTGCGCGCCGGCGACATCCTGGTCGGCAAGATCACGCCGAAGGGCGAAAGCCCGATGACGCCGGAAGAGAAGCTGCTGCGCGCCATCTTCGGCGAGAAGGCCTCCGACGTCCGCGACACCTCGCTGCGCGTTCCCCCGGGCGTGCAGGGCACGATCGTCGAAGTGCGCGTGTTCAACCGCCATGGCGTCGACAAGGACGAGCGTGCGCTGGCGATCGAGCGGGAGGAGATCGAGCGCCTTGCCAAGGACCGCGACGACGAGCAGGCGATCCTGGACCGCAACGTCTACAACCGTCTTGCCGAGCTGCTCGAGGGGCGGCAGGGCATTGCAGGTCCCAAGGGCTTCAAGAAGGACACCAAGATCACCCGTGCGGTGCTCGAGGAGTACCCGAAGTCGCAATGGTGGCTGTTCGCTTCGCCGAACGACAAGCTGATGGCCGAGATCGAGGCCATGCGGAAGCAGTACGACGAGTCGAAGAAGGGGCTGGAACAGCGCTTCCTCGACAAGGTCGAGAAGCTTCAGCGCGGTGACGAATTGCCGCCCGGCGTGATGAAGATGGTCAAGGTCTTCGTCGCGGTGAAGCGCAAGATCCAGCCCGGCGACAAGATGGCCGGCCGCCACGGCAACAAGGGCGTGGTGTCGAAGATCGTGCCGATCGAGGACATGCCGTTCCTCGAAGACGGCACGCATGCCGACATCGTGCTCAATCCGCTCGGCGTGCCTTCGCGCATGAACGTCGGACAGATCCTCGAGACCCATCTCGGCTGGGCCTGCGCCGGCCTCGGCAAGCGTATCGGCCAGACCGTCGATGCGTACCTGTCGAAGCAGGACATCAAGCCGCTGAAGGAAACCTTGAAGAAGGTCTACGGCGAGGACGAGACGATCAAGTCGCTCAACGACAACGAGCTGCTTGAACTCGGCCATAACCTCAGCCGCGGCGTGCCGATCGCAACCCCGGTGTTCGACGGCGCCAAGGAAGCCGACATCGAAGAGATGCTGAAGCTTGCCGGTCTCGACGCTTCGGGTCAGTCGACCGTCTATGACGGCCGCACCGGCGATCCGTTCGATCGCAAGGTGACGGTGGGCTACATCTACATGCTCAAGCTGCACCATCTGGTCGACGACAAGATCCATGCGCGTTCGATCGGTCCGTACTCGCTCGTCACCCAGCAGCCGCTGGGCGGCAAGGCGCAGTTCGGCGGCCAGCGCTTCGGCGAAATGGAGGTGTGGGCGCTCGAGGCTTACGGCGCGGCGTACACGCTCCAGGAGATGCTGACGGTGAAGTCGGACGACGTCGCCGGCCGTACCAAGGTGTACGAGGCGATCGTGCGCGGCGACGACACGTTCGAGGCCGGTATTCCGGAATCGTTCAACGTGCTGGTCAAGGAAATGCGCTCGCTCGGCCTCAACGTCGACCTGCACAACTCCAAGATGGGACCGGCGCCGACGTCGGAAGCGGCCGAGTAATTCGACCTGTCATGCCCGGCCTTCGCGGCCGGGCATCGGCGCCCCGCCCGAGGCCTTGAGGGCAGAGTGCCGTGCAGAAGTGATTTTCGAATTTGCGGCCGGAGGCGACCGGCACGCGAGGAGAAGACGATGAACCAAGAAATTATGAATCTCTTCAACCCGACGACGCCGGCTCAGGTCTTCGACCAGATCCGGATCTCGATCGCGTCTCCAGAGAAGATTCTGTCCTGGTCCTACGGCGAGATCAAGAAGCCGGAGACCATCAACTATCGCACCTTCAAGCCCGAGCGCGACGGCCTGTTCTGCGCCCGCATCTTCGGGCCGATCAAGGACTACGAGTGCTTGTGCGGCAAGTACAAGCGCATGAAGTACAAGGGCATCATCTGCGAGAAGTGCTCGGTCGAGGTCACGCTGTCGCGCGTCCGGCGCGAGCGCATGGGCCATATCGAGCTCGCAGCCCCCGTCGCCCACATCTGGTTCCTGAAGTCGCTGCCCTCGCGCATCGGCCTCCTGCTCGACATGACGCTGAAGGATCTCGAGCGGATCCTCTACTTCGAATATTACGTTGTGCTCGAGCCGGGCCTCACCGCGCTGAAGGACCGTCAGCTGCTGTCGGAAGACGAGTATCTGAAGGCCCAGGACGAGTACGGCCAGGACAGCTTCACCGCCATGATCGGCGCCGAGGCGATCCGCGAGCTGCTCAAGGGCATGGACCTCGAGAAGCTCGAGGCCTCGCTGCGTGCCGAGATGCAGGAGACCGACTCCGACATCAAGCACAAGAAGCTCGCCAAGCGCCTGAAGATCGTGGAAGCGTTCCGCCATTCCGGCAACAAGCCGGAATGGATGATCATGACCGTGATCCCGGTGATTCCGCCGGACCTGCGTCCGCTGGTGCCGCTGGACGGCGGCCGCTTCGCGACCTCTGATCTCAACGACCTCTATCGCCGCGTCATCAACCGCAACAACCGCTTGAAGCGGCTGATGGAGCTGCGCGCGCCCGACATCATCATCCGCAACGAGAAGCGCATGCTTCAGGAAGCGGTCGATGCGCTGTTCGACAACGGCCGCCGCGGCCGCGTCATCACCGGCGCCAACAAGCGTCCGCTGAAGTCGCTCGCCGACATGCTCAAGGGCAAGCAGGGCCGCTTCCGCCAGAACCTGCTCGGCAAGCGCGTCGACTATTCGGGCCGTTCGGTGATCGTGGTCGGTCCCGAGCTGCGCCTGCATCAGTGCGGCCTGCCGAAGAAGATGGCGCTCGAGCTGTTCAAGCCGTTCATCTATTCGCGGCTCGACGCCAAGGGCCTGTCCACCACCGTGAAGCAGGCCAAGAAGCTGGTCGAGAAGGAACGGCCCGAGGTCTGGGACATCCTGGACGAGGTGATCCGCGAGCATCCGGTGCTGCTCAACCGCGCACCGACGCTGCACCGCCTCGGCATTCAGGCGTTCGAGCCCGTGCTGATCGAGGGCAAGGCGATCCAGCTTCACCCGCTGGTCTGCTCCGCGTTCAACGCCGACTTCGACGGCGACCAGATGGCCGTGCACGTTCCGCTGTCGCTCGAAGCGCAGCTGGAAGCGCGCGTCCTGATGATGTCGACCAACAACATCCTGCATCCGGCGAACGGCCAGCCGATCATCGTGCCGTCGCAGGACATCGTGCTCGGCCTGTACTACGTCTCGATCATGCGCGAAGGCCTGCCCGGCGAGGGCAAGGTGTTCGGCGACATGGCCGAGCTCGAGCACGCGCTGCACGCGAAGGTCATCCACCTCCACACCAAGATCAAGTACCGGTGGGAAGGCATGGACGAGACCGGCAAGGTCTCCAAGCGCTGGATCGAGACTACCGCCGGCCGCGTCATGCTCGGCAATCTGCTGCCGAAGAACCCGCGCATCTCCTACGAGATCATCAACAAGCTGATGACCAAGCGCGAGATCTCCGGCGTCATCGACCAGGTCTACCGCCACTGCGGCCAGAAGGAGACGGTGATCTTCTGCGACCGCATCATGGCGCTCGGCTTCTACAACGCGTTCAAGGCCGGCATCTCGTTCGGCAAGGACGACATGGTCGTGCCGCACGGCAAGTGGAAGATCGTCGACACCACCCGTACGCTAGCGAAGGATTTCGAGCAGCAGTACAACGACGGTCTGATCACCCATGGCGAGAAGTACAACAAGGTCGTCGACGCCTGGTCGAAGGCCACCGAAGAAATCGCCAAGGCGATGATGAAGGAGATCTCCGCCACCAAGAAGACGGCGAGCGGAGCCGACGCCGACATCAACTCGATCTACATGATGGCTCACTCCGGTGCCCGCGGTTCGCCGGCCCAGATGCGCCAACTCGCGGGCATGCGCGGCCTGATGGCCAAGCCGTCGGGCGAGATCATCGAGACGCCGATCATCTCGAACTTCAAGGAAGGCCTCTCGGTGCTCGAGTACTTCAACTCGACCCACGGCGCCCGCAAGGGCCTCGCGGACACCGCGTTGAAGACCGCGAACTCCGGCTACCTGACCCGTCGTCTCGTCGACGTGGCGCAGGACTGCATCATCACGCAGAGCGATTGCGGCACCAAGCTCGGCATCAAGATGCGGGCCATCGTCGATGCCGGCACCGTGGTCGCCTCGCTCGGCTCGCGCATCCTCGGACGCACGGCCTGCGAAGACGTGCGTGACAGCTCCGGCCAGGTGATCGTCAAGCGCGACACGCTGATGGAAGAGAGCCACGTGGATGCCATCCATCAGGCCGGCATCCAGGAGGTGAAGATCCGCTCGGCACTGACCTGCGAGCTCGTCAACGGCATCTGCGGCAAGTGCTACGGCCGCGACCTCGCCCGCGGCACGCCGGTCAACCACGGCGAAGCGGTCGGCGTCATCGCGGCGCAGTCGATCGGCGAGCCGGGCACCCAGCTCACCATGCGCACCTTCCACATCGGCGGTGCGGCGCAGCTCAACGAGCAGTCCTTCGTCGAAGCCAACTTCGACGGCAAGATCGTGATCAGGAACAAGGCCATCGCCCGCAACAGCGAAGGTCACCTGATCGCGATGGTGCGCAACATGGTTGTCGCGATCGTCGATGCCGACGGCACCGAGCGTGCGACGCACCGTATCCAGTACGGTTCGCGCCTGCACGTCGACGAGGGCGACATGGTCAAGCGCGGCCAGCGCATCGTCGAGTGGGATCCCTACACCCGTCCGCTGCTCACCGAGGTCGAAGGTACCATCGGCTTCGAGGATCTGGTCGAGGGGCAGTCGATCTCGGAAACGCTCGACGAGGCCACCGGTATCGCCAAGCGCGTGGTCATCGACTGGCGCTCGACGCGCGGCGGCTCGGACCTGCGTCCGGCCATCGTGATCAAGGGCAAGGACGGCAAGGTGCTCAAGCTCGCCCGTGGCGGCGACGCCCGCTACATGCTGTCGGTCGACGCCATTCTCTCGGTCGACATCGGAGCCAAGGTCCAGCCGGGCGACATCCTCGCCCGTGTCTCGACCGAAAGCGCCAAGACGCGTGACATCACCGGCGGTCTGCCGCGGGTGGCGGAACTGTTCGAGGCTCGGCGCCCGAAGGATGCGGCGATCATCGCCGAAATCGCGGGCACCATCCGGTTCGGGCGCGACTACAAGAACAAGCGTCGCATCTCGATCGAGCCGATGGACAAGACCGACGAGCCGCGCGAGTACCTGATCCCGAAGGGCAAGCACATCCACCTTCAGGACGGCGACGTCGTCGAAAAGGGCGACTTCATCGTGGAAGGCAACCCGGCGCCGCACGACATCCTTGCGGTCAAGGGCATCGAGGAGCTCGCGGCCTATCTGGTCAACGAGATCCAGGAGGTCTACCGGCTGCAGGGCGTGCTCATCAACGACAAGCACATCGAGGTGATTGTCCGTCAGATGCTCCAGAAGGTGGAAGTCACCGACCAGGGCGACACGGACATGATCTCCGGCGAGCAGGTCGACAAGATCGAGTTCGACGCGCTGAACGAGAAGGCCAGGGAAGAGGGCAAGAAGCCCGCCACGGGAACGCCGGTTCTGCTCGGCATCACCAAGGCGAGCCTCCAGACCCGCTCCTTCTTCTCGGCGGCATCGTTCCAGGAGACCACCCGCGTCCTCACCGAGGCGGCGGTCAACGGCAAGATCGATCCGCTCGAAGGCCTCAAGGAGAACGTCATCGTCGGCCGGCTGATCCCGGCGGGCACCGGCGCCTCCATGGCCAAGATCCGCGAAGTCGCCATGAAGCGCGACAAGCTGATCCTGGACGAGCGCGAGAAGCAGGCCGCCGTCGTGTCGCCGGCGCCGGAAGCCGAGCTTCCTGCGCTGCCGCCTGCGGAATGATCGTTCATCCGTAGGAATACCGAGGACAATGAAAAGGCCGGCTTTTGCCGGCCTTTTTGCTGCTTTCTTTGCTTGCTGCGATGCAGGATCGCCCTTTGTTCATCTTTCCTTCAGCCGCAAAAGCGCTTCTGCTAAGGCGACTTAGACCGGTGGTCCCGTGAAGGGGGCAGGGCCGGAAGACCACGGAACTCTCATGCTTGATCTTGCAATCGTAGGCGGCGGCCCCGGCGGGCTGATGAGCGCTTGGTACCTGAAGCGCAAGCTCGGCGACCTCTGCCGCGTCACCATCTACGAGGCCTCCGACCGGCTCGGCGGCAAGATCGTCACGCGCACGTTCGATTCGGCGCCCGCGATGTACGAGGCCGGCGTTGCTGAGATCTACGACTACTCGATGACGGGCCCGGACCCCTTGCGCGAGCTGATCCAGCATTTCGGACTCCAGACCATTCCGATGGATGCCGAGCAGGTCCAGTTCGGCGATGAGCTGCTCAACGACGTTCCAGGCATGCGCCGCAAATACGGCGCCAAGACTGCGGCCGCGATCGAAACCTTCCGCAAGCGCTGCGCCGAGGTGATGTCGCCGGTGGAATATTACGAGGGCGTCGGCGCGCACGACAACGAGCATCCCTGGGCCTACAAGACGGCCGAGCAGGTGCTCGACGAGGAGGTCGAGGACGCCATCGCAAAGCGCTTCTTCAAGGTGATGGCGCGCTCCGACATCGCGACCGAAAGCCACAACACCAACGGCCTCAACGCGCTCAAGAACTATCTGATGGACGTCGACGGCTATATCGGCCTCTATTCCATCCAGAACGGCAACGAGCAGCTGATCGAATGCCTGCAGTCGGAGGTCAATGCCGACATCCAGCTCAATCACCGCGTGCTCACCGTCGGCAAGGCGCCGACCGGCCGCTACCAGCTCAAGATGATGAACGGCAAGGGTCCGGAGACGCGCGACTTCGATCTCGTGCTGGTCTGCTTGCCGCATTCCTGGCTCGCCACCATGGGGTGGGAAGGCGAGCAGCTGCGCAAGTCGATGGTCAAGCACGTCTCATACTTCGACCGGCCCGCGCATTATTTGCGCGTCTCGATCCTGTTCGACGAGCCGTTCTGGGGCGACAGGATTCCGGGCGCATGGTTCATGTCGGAAGCCTTCGGCGGCTGCTGCGTCTACAACGAGGGCGCACGTCACGACGTCGGCAAGCATGGTGTTCTGAACTGGCTTATTCCCGGCTCCGACGCGCTGGCTTTTGCCAATCTGTCGGACCAGGAGCTGATCGATGCCGCCCTGAAGTCGCTGCCGGCCTCTCTCGGCGACGCGCGTCTGCACTTCATCGAAGGCAAGATCCACCGCTGGCTGTCCTCGGTGAACGCGCTGCCTGGTGGCTTGCCCGTGCGCGACGTCATGACCAATCACCGGCCCGAGCCGAAGGAGCACCCCGGCATCGTGGTGGTCGGCGACTATCTGTTCGATTCGACGCTGAACGGCCTGCTCGATTCCTCGGACGCGGCGACCGACATCATCCTGACCGAGATGATGCGCTTGCGCCGCGAACGCGCGCAGAGCGAGAAGCCGCTCTCTGACAAAATCGATCGCGATTATTTCGAGAACTATCGCGGCCTCGGCCCCTATCATCAGGCGTGGCGGCACTTCACCGATCCCGACTACCTGACCAAGCTGATCGGCATCGTCTGGGGCAAGGCGGCGGACGCCAAGCTGCTCATCGCGGGTTCCGCCAGCGGCGAACTGGTCGGCGCGCTGCGCGATCGCGGCATCGATGCATGGGGAATCGAGAACAACCGCGTCATCCATGCCAAGACGCCGAAGGCGCTGAAGAAGTACAACAAGCTCGGCTCGATCACCGACATGCCGTTCAAGGACGGCACGTTCGACTTCGTGTTCGAGACCAGCCTCTGCCACGTTTCCCCGAAGCAGGTGGTCCGCGCCATCCGCGAGTTCAACCGCGTGGTCAAGACCGGCCTCGTGTTCGGCTCCATCACCTCGGACATGGCGCCGGCATTGATTGATCGCTACGACCTCCTGCGCGGGGTCAAGAAGCTCGGCACCTGGTGGGAATGGTCCGAGCTGTTCTTCGGCAACGGCTTCGACCTGTCGATGCACCGCAAGGATTGCACCGATGCGCTCTGGGAGGCGACACTCGCCGCCAACAAGGGGCCGGGGCAGTGGTACGCCGACGCGGACAGCTTGCGCTATTCCTTCTTCGACAAGGTCGAGGACGAGGACTAGTCCCAGGGAACGCGGATCGAGTTCGCCAATTGTTTTGCCGAATTCATCCTGATCGCATAGAATCGGTGCAATAGCGGTTGCCGCTATTCCTGCGTTCTCTGCGGTCATGCCGGCCGTCAGCATCGGTTGGTTTCATGGCGTCCAAACCCCTCCCGCCCGACAAACAGAAGCTCGCCGCGGAAGAAGCCGCCGAGCTCGACGACAAGCTTGCCCTCGCCAAGCCGGACCTCGACGAGGACGACGACGATGAGGCGGATGACGAGCTTGAGCTCGAGGACGACGACGAAGAAGACGAGGACCTCGTCGTCTTTACCGCGCGCGAAGCTGCCGGCGCCCTCGCGACCATCGTCGGGTTCGTCAAGCCCTATCTCTCCAATTACAAGCGGATGCTGTCATTCGTGGCATTCGGCGTCGTGATCGAGACGTTGTTCAACGTCATCATGCCGCTCAGCCTCAAGTTCCTGATCGACGATGCGCTCGGCGAGGAGGATTTTCAGGCGCTCTACAAGATCCTCGGCGTGCTCGCCGTCGCCGGCATCTTCACCTCGATCGTTGCGGTCTGGTACGAACGCTGGGACGCGCGCCTTGCCGCTTGCATCATCTCCGATGTCCGCAAGCGCCTGTTCGAGCACGTCCAAGATTTGCCGACGGCCTATTTCGGCCGCACCCGGCGCGGCGAGATCCTGTCGCGCTTCTCGGTCGATCTCTCGGCCTTCGAAGGGGCGGTCAAGACGTTCGCCAACAGTGCCGCGCTGCCGTTCCTGGAACTGATCGCCGGCATTATCCTGATGGTCTTCCTCAACTGGCAGCTCGCCGTCGTCGCCCTGCTGGTGTTCCCGATCACGCTGATCGGCCCCCGGATCCTGACGCCGAAGGCGGTGCAGGCCAATTACGAGCAGAAGCTCAACGAATCGGCGCTGCTCGGCCTGGTGCAGGAGAACGTGGCGGCCCAGGCGGTGATCAAGGCGTTCAGCCTGCAACGCAAGATGTTCGGTTTCTTCACCTTGCGCAACGACGAGACCCGCAACAGGATTGCCTCGGCCACATTCCTCTCGACCATGGTGGAGCGGACGGTCACCATCTCGGTGCTCCTCCTGCACCTGGTGGTGCTCGCGATCGGCGCCTATCTGGCGACCAAGGGCCAGATCACCATCGGCACCTTCGTCACCTTCGAGAGCGCGTTCTGGGAGGTCTCCTACAACATCGCCCATGTGATGCATTTCATCCCGGTGTCGATCTCCTCGGCCGCCGCGATCCGTCACATTCAGGAACTGCTCGACGAGCCGACCCGCGGGGCCGATCGTCCCGGCGCGCCGGACCTGCCGCGCATCACCAACGACATCACTTTCGATCACGTCACCTTCCAGTACGAGGGCAGCCAGACGCCGGTGCTGGACAATCTCAGCCTCAAGCTCAATGCCGGCAAGCGCATCGCGATCGTCGGTCCGAGCGGCTCCGGCAAGAGCACGCTGCTGAATCTGATCCTGCGGCTCTACGTGCCCGACGAAGGCCGCGTCGCCATCGACGGCGTCGACGTCCGCAAGGTGACGCTGGACTCGCTGCGCCGGAGCATGGCGGTGGTGTTCCAGGAGAACATGCTGTTCAACATGTCGATCCGTGAGAACATCCGGCTCGGCAAGGAGGGCGCAACCGACGAGGAGGTGGAGGAGGCCGCCAAGAAGGCTGAGATCCACCGCTACATCATGAGCCTGCCGCAGCGCTACGACACGCCGGTCGGCGAGCGCGGCGATACGCTGTCGGGCGGCCAGCGCCAGCGCATCGCGATCGCGCGCGCGATCATCCGGAACCCCTCCGTGCTGCTGCTGGACGAAGCCACCTCGGCGCTGGACCAGACCACCGAGGCCGCGATCAACCGCACGCTGCTCAAGGTCGCCAAGGGCCGCACCATGATCTGGTCGACCCACCGCCTGACCTCGGTGGTCGAGATGGACGAGATCATTGTGATTTCAGGGGGCAGGGCGATCGAGCGCGGCTCCCACGCCGAGCTGCTCGCCAAGAACGGCACCTATCGCAAGCTGTGGAACGATCAGATCCACCAGCCCCACGGCACGGCAGCTCACGCCGCCGACGACCGCGACGGGGACGACGACGACGACGAGGAGTGACCGGGCCGCCGCGAGCCCGTGAATCCGGTCCGTGGCACGCGAGCCGAACCTGACGGCGAGTTCTTCGATTCGAAAAAACGCGGTCAGATGGCTCTCATGCAGACCGGCCGGGCCGTCGAAAAGCGCGTGCAGCCGACACCGCCGTTGTCGGTCGGACCGGACCACCCCACGCCGATCATGGTGATGTTCGTCGCGGATTGCTGCCGACGCGGAGAGATTAACGCGCCTTAATGCATTTCGAGCACAAAAGCCCCTCGTCGCCGATAATAAAGTTTCTTTTTGTCCGGATATAAATTGCTTGTGGGCTGGCGAATTGGAGACTTAGGTCCCATATTGGGGGCGGCGCGGCGAGGGCGGCAAACAGCGATTTTGGCAGGCGCATGAAGCGCTTTGTGACTGTCGTTTCACCTTGACTTGACCGATTCTCACTTATAGAAAGCGCCTCACTTAACGACAGGCGGTGAGCATCGCCAACGTCGGAACGGGCCACCCGTTGATCCCCAAAGAGTAGATCTGCCAGGGGTCGCAAAGACGGGCACCAACCTCGACGAATGCCGCTCAAACGCTGTCGATCATAGCTAGGCAATGCCAGTGCGACTTTAGTTCTCTCGAGCACGTTCTCTTGAGATCGAATTCGGATGCATGACCTCAGTGCGCGGGCCGCGGCATTACGCTGAACGGCTTCAAGACTGCGGTCCTCTGTGGCGTCGAAGCGCTTTCCGCTCGTTGATGGAGCGGTTGGCGCAATTTCGCTTTGCGTGGGTTATTTCGCGCAAGGCGGCCTCCTCGGGCGGGTTGGCTCGAACAGAATTTGCGGACCCGGTGAACGGGCCGCGGCAAGACAGCGGACCCGAGAGGGGCCGCGGCAGAAAAAGGGTGAAGGCCAGTATGCCGACGATCAACCAGCTGATCGCTCAACCGCGGGAAGTGCAGAAGTCGCGCAAGAAGGTGCCGGCGCTGCAGCAGTCGCCGCAGAAGCGTGGTGTTTGCACGCGCGTCTACACCACGACCCCGAAGAAGCCGAACTCGGCGCTTCGTAAGGTTGCCAAGGTGCGCCTGACCAACGGCTTCGAGGTGATCGGCTACATCCCCGGCGAGGGCCATAACCTCCAGGAGCACTCGGTGGTCATGATCCGCGGCGGCCGCGTCAAGGACTTGCCGGGCGTGCGCTACCACATCCTCCGCGGCGTTCTGGACACCCAGGGCGTCAAGAACCGTAAGCAGCGTCGTTCGAAGTACGGCGCCAAGCGTCCGAAGTAAGCGGGAACCAAGCCTATGTCTCGTCGCCACTCTGCGGAAAAGCGCGAAGTTCTTCCGGATCCGAAGTTCGGGAACATCATCGTCACGAAGTTCATGAACTCGGTGATGTACGCCGGCAAGAAGTCGGTTGCGGAAGGCATCGTCTATGGTGCGTTCGGCATCATCGAATCCAAGACCAAGCAGAACCCGCTCGGCGTGTTCGAGCAGGCGCTCGAGAACGTCATGCCGACCATCGAGGTTCGCTCCCGCCGCGTCGGCGGCGCGACCTACCAGGTTCCGGTCGAGGTTCGCTCGACCCGCCGTCAGGCTCTCGGCATTCGCTGGCTGATCGCGGCTGCGCGCGAGCGCAACGAGAAGACGATGACCGAGCGGCTCTCGGCGGAGCTCTTGGACGCATCGAACAACCGGGGGAACGCCGTCAAGAAGCGCGAAGACGTGCACCGCATGGCGGAAGCCAACCGCGCCTTCTCGCACTACCGCTGGTAACGGCGACACACTCGGACTCGCAAGGAACGACCCATGCCCCGCCAACATGCCATCGAGGACTACCGTAACTTCGGTATCATGGCGCATATCGACGCCGGCAAGACCACGACCACCGAGCGCATCCTCTATTACACCGGCAAGAGCCACAAGATCGGCGAAGTGCACGAAGGTGCCGCGACGATGGACTGGATGGAGCAGGAGCAGGAGCGTGGCATCACGATCACCTCGGCCGCGACCACCGCGTTCTGGAACGGCAAGCGCCTGAACATCATCGACACGCCCGGCCACGTCGACTTCACCATCGAAGTCGAGCGTTCGCTGCGCGTGCTCGACGGCGCCGTCTGCGTGCTCGACTCCAACCAGGGCGTCGAGCCCCAGACCGAGACCGTCTGGCGCCAGGGCGACAAGTACAAGGTTCCGCGAATCGTCTTCGCCAACAAGATGGACAAGATCGGTGCCGACTTCTTCAAATGTCTGTCGGACATCGTCGATCGTCTGGGCGCCAAGCCCGTCGCGATCCAGCTTCCGATCGGTGCCGAGAACAACTTCAAGGGTCTCGTCGACCTCGTGAAGATGAAGGGCGTCGTCTGGAACGACGAGTCGCTCGGCGCGAAGTTCGACTATGTCGACATTCCGGAAGACCTCGTCGAACAGGCCAAGGAATACCGCGAGAAGATGGTGGAAGCCGCCGTCGAGCTCGACGATGACGCCATGGCCGCCTATCTCGACGGCAAGGAGCCGGACGAGGCGACCCTGAAGCGCCTGATCCGCAAGGCGGTGCTGACCGGCGCGTTCTATCCCGTGCTGTGCGGCTCGGCCTTCAAGAACAAGGGCGTGCAGCCGCTGCTCGACGCCGTCGTCGACTACCTGCCGTCGCCGCTCGACGTACCCGCGATCAAGGGCACCGACGACAAGGGCAACGAAGTCGTGCGCAAGGCGGACGACAAGGAGCCGCTGGCGCTGCTCGCGTTCAAGATCATGGACGACCCGTTCGTCGGCACCATCACCTTCTGCCGCATCTACTCCGGCATTCTGCAGAGCGGCACCGGCGTCGTGAACTCGACCCGCGAGAAGAAGGAGCGGATCGGGCGCATGCTGTTGATGCATGCGAACAACCGCGAGGACATCAAGGAAGCGTATGCCGGCGACATCGTCGCGCTGGCCGGCCTGAAGGAAGCGCGCACCGGTGATACGCTGTGCGATCCCGACAAGCAGGTGATCCTGGAGAAGATGGAATTCCCCGAGCCGGTCATCGAGATCGCGATCGAGCCGAAGTCCAAGGCCGACCAGGAGAAGCTGGGCGTGGCGCTGGCCAAGCTCGCCGCGGAGGATCCGTCCTTCCGCGTGTCGACCGACCACGAGTCCGGCCAGACCATCCTCAAGGGCATGGGCGAGCTCCATCTCGACATCAAGGTCGACATCCTCAAGCGCACCTACAAGGTCGATGCCAACATCGGCGCGCCGCAGGTGGCGTTCCGCGAGCGCATCACCAAGCGGGTGGAGCACAGCTACACCCACAAGAAGCAGACCGGCGGTACCGGCCAGTTCGCGGCCGTGTCGTTCATCGTCGAGCCGAACGAAGCCGGCAAGGGCTTCGAGTTCGAATCGAAGATCGTCGGCGGCGCGGTGCCTAAGGAATACATCCCCGGCGTCGAGAAGGGCCTGGAGAGCGTGCTGTCGTCCGGCGTGGTCGCGGGATTCCCCGTGGTCGACGTCAAGGTGCAGCTGGTCGACGGCAAGTATCACGACGTCGACTCGTCGGCGCTCGCCTTCGAAATCGCCTCGCGTGCCTGCTTCCGCGAAGCGCTGCAGATGGGCAAGTCCGTCCTGCTCGAGCCGATCATGAAGGTCGAGGTGGTGACCCCGGAAGACTACACCGGCTCGGTCATCGGCGACCTGAATTCCCGGCGCGGTCAGATCCAGGGGCAGGACATGCGCGGCAACGCCAACGTCATCAACGCGATGGTGCCGCTCATGAACATGTTCGGTTACGTGAACAATCTGCGCTCGATGAGCCAGGGTCGCGCGACCTTCACCATGCAGTTCGATCACTACGCAGAAGCGCCGGCCAACGTGTCGGCAGAAGTCCAGAAGAAGTTTGCCTGATTGTCGTCGGTTGAAAGCTGACGATTGAACGGAGAGTCAAATGGCCAAAGCAAAGTTTGAACGTACCAAGCCGCACTGCAACATCGGCACCATCGGTCACGTCGACCATGGCAAGACGTCGCTGACCGCGGCGATCACCAAGGTTCTCGCCGAAGCCGGCGGTGCGACGTTCACCGCGTACGACCAGATCGACAAGGCGCCGGAAGAGAAGGCCCGCGGCATCACCATCTCGACCGCGCACGTCGAGTACGAGACGCCGAACCGGCACTACGCCCACGTCGACTGCCCCGGCCACGCCGACTACGTGAAGAACATGATCACCGGCGCTGCCCAGATGGACGGCGCGATCCTGGTCGTGTCGGCCGCTGACGGCCCGATGCCGCAGACCCGCGAGCACATCCTGCTCGCCCGCCAGGTCGGCGTGCCCGCGCTCGTGGTGTTCCTCAACAAGTGCGACATGGTCGACGATCCGGAGCTGCTCGAGCTCGTCGAGCTCGAAGTCCGCGAGCTGCTCTCGAAGTACGAATTCCCCGGCGACAAGATCCCGATCATCAAGGGTTCGGCGCTGGCCGCTCTCGAAGACTCCGACAAGAAGCTCGGCCACGACGCCATCCTCGAGCTGATGAAGAACGTCGACGAGTACATCCCGCAGCCGGAGCGTCCGATCGACCAGCCGTTCCTGATGCCGGTTGAAGACGTGTTCTCGATCTCGGGCCGCGGCACCGTCGTGACCGGCCGTGTCGAGCGCGGCGTCGTCAAGGTCGGCGAGGAAATCGAGATCGTCGGTCTCCGCGCCACCCAGAAGACCACCGTCACCGGCGTCGAAATGTTCCGCAAGCTGCTCGATCAGGGCCAGGCCGGCGACAACATCGGCGCGCTGCTCCGCGGCACCAAGCGCGAGGACGTCGAGCGCGGCCAGGTTCTGGCCAAGCCGGGTTCGGTCAAGCCGCACACCAAGTTCAAGGCTGAGGCCTACATCCTCACCAAGGAAGAGGGCGGTCGCCACACCCCGTTCTTCACCAACTACCGTCCGCAGTTCTACTTCCGCACCACCGACGTGACCGGTGTCGTGCACCTGCCGGAAGGCACCGAGATGGTGATGCCGGGCGACAACATCGCGATGGAAGTGCACCTGATCGTGCCGATCGCGATGGAAGAGAAGCTCCGCTTCGCGATCCGCGAAGGCGGCCGCACCGTCGGCGCCGGCGTCGTCGCCTCGATCATCGAGTAATTACGAGAAAAGGGACGGCGAGTAGCGAATGGTGACATTCGCTATTCGCTATTCGCCACCCACTGAAGAGAGACCACGGCAATGAACGGCCAAAACATTCGTATCCGTCTCAAGGCGTTCGACCATCGTATCCTCGATACGTCGACCCGCGAGATCGTGAACACGGCGAAGCGCACCGGCGCGCAGGTCCGCGGACCCATTCCGCTGCCCACCCGCATCGAGAAGTTCACCGTCAACCGTTCGCCCCACGTCGACAAGAAGAGCCGCGAACAGTTCGAGATGCGCACTCACAAGCGCCTGCTCGACATCGTCGATCCGACCCCGCAGACCGTCGATGCTTTGATGAAGCTCGATCTGGCCGCCGGTGTCGACGTCGAGATCAAGCTCTAAGATTTTGGATCCCGTTCGCCAAAAGCGGACAAAGAGAACAGGAAGCAAGCCGATGCGCTCCGGAGTGATCGCACAAAAGGTCGGGATGACGCGGGTCTTCACGGAGGCCGGCGAACATATCCCCGTGACCGTGCTGAAGCTCGGCAATTGCCAGGTCGTAGGCCACCGCACCGAAGAGAAGAACGGTTACGTCGCGCTCCAGCTCGGTTCGGGCAGCCGCAAGACCGTTTACATGCCGAAGGCCGAGCGCGGCCAGTTCGCGGTGGCCAAGGTCGAGCCGAAGCGCCGGGTCGAGGAATTCCGCGTCACCGCGGACGCCATGATCCCGGTCGGCGCTGAGATCCAGGCTGACCACTTCGTCGTCGGTCAGTTCGTCGACGTCACCGGCACCTCGGTCGGTAAGGGCTTCGCCGGCGGCATGAAGCGCTGGAACTTCGGCGGTCTGCGCGCCACGCACGGTGTGTCGATCTCGCACCGCTCGATCGGTTCGACCGGTGGCCGTCAGGACCCCGGCAAGACCTGGAAGAACAAGAAGATGCCCGGCCACATGGGTGTCGACCGCATCACCACGCTCAACCTTCGCGTCGTCCAGACCGATGTCGAGCGCGGCCTGATCCTCGTCGAGGGCGCCGTTCCCGGCTCCAAGGGCGGCTGGATCCGCGTGCGCGACGCCGTCAAGAAGCCGCTGCCGAAGGAAGCTCCGAAGCCCGGCAAGTTCAAGGTTGCTGGCGACGCGGAAGCCGCTCCGGCTGCGCAGGAGGCGTGAGATGGAATTGAAGGTCACCACCCTCGAAGGTAAGGAAGCCGGCTCCGTCCAGCTGTCCGACGCCATTTTCGGTCTCGAGCCGCGCGAGGACATCATCGCGCGCTGCGTGCAGTGGCAGCTCAACAAGCGCCAGGCCGGCACGCACAAGGCCAAGGGCCGCGCCGAGATCTGGCGCACCGGCAAGAAGATGTACAAGCAGAAGGGCACCGGCGGTGCTCGTCACGGCTCGGCCCGCGTGCCGCAGTTCCGCGGCGGCGGTCGTGCCTTCGGTCCGGTGGTGCGTTCGCACGCCACCGACCTGCCGAAGAAGGTCCGTGCGCTCGCACTGAAGCATGCGCTCTCGGCCAAGGCCAAGGACGGCGATCTCGTCGTGATCGAGAAGGCCGCGCTGGAAGCCGCCAAGACCAAGGCGCTGCTCGGCCACTTCTCGGGCCTCGGCCTCACCAACGCGCTGATCATCGACGGTGCCGAGCTCAACAACGGCTTCGCCGCTGCGGCCCGCAACATCCCGAACATGGACGTGCTGCCGATCCAGGGCATCAACGTCTATGACATCCTGCGCCGTCAGAAGCTCGTTCTGACCAAGGCCGCCATCGATGCGCTGGAGGCGCGCTTCAAATGAGCAAGAACATCGAGCCTCGCCACTACGACGTGATCCTGTCGCCGGTCGTGACCGAAAAGGCGACGATCGCTTCGGAGCACAACAAGGTGCTGTTCAAGGTGGCCGCCAAGGCGACCAAGCCGCAGATCAAGGAAGCGATCGAGAAGCTGTTCGACGTCAAGGTCAAGAGCGTCAACACGCTGGTCCGCAAGGGCAAGGTCAAGGCCTTCCGCGGCACCATCGGCTCGCAGTCGAACAGCAAACGCGCGATCGTGACCCTCGAAGAGGGTCACCGGATCGACGTCACCACCGGTCTGTAAGGTCGTACGACGATGGCACTGAAGACATTCAATCCCACGACGCCGGGCCAGCGCCAGCTGGTCATGGTCGATCGTTCGGCCCTGTACAAGGGCAAGCCGGTCAAGGCGCTCACCGAAGGCAAGAAGTCCTCGGGCGGTCGCAACAACACCGGTCGCATCACCGTGCGCTTCCGCGGCGGCGGTCACAAGCAGACGCTGCGCCTCGTCGACTTCAAGCGCGACAAGGTCGATGCGCCCGCGACGGTCGAGCGGCTGGAATACGATCCGAACCGCACTGCGTTCATCGCGCTGATCAAGTACCAGGACGGCGAGCAGGCCTATATTCTGGCGCCGCAGCGTCTGGCCGTGGGCGACACCATCGTGGCCGGGAACTATGTCGACGTGAAGCCGGGCAACGTCATGCCGCTCGGCAACATGCCGGTCGGCACGATCATCCACAACATCGAGGTCAAGATCGGGAAGGGTGGCCAGCTGGCCCGTTCCGCGGGGACGTACGCCCAGCTCGTCGGCCGCGATCAGGACTACGTCATCATCCGCCTGAATTCGGGCGAGCAGCGCCTGGTGCACGGCCGTTGCCGCGGCACGATCGGCGCGGTGTCGAACCCGGATCACATGAACACCTCGATCGGCAAGGCCGGCCGCAACCGTTGGCTGGGCCGCAAGCCGCATAACCGCGGTGTTTCGATGAACCCGATCGACCATCCGCACGGCGGTGGTGAAGGTCGTACCTCGGGCGGTCGTCACCCGGTCACTCCGTGGGGCAAGCCGACCAAGGGCAAGAAGACCCGCTCCAACAAGTCGACCAACAAATTCATTCTCCTAAGCCGCCACAAGCGGAAGAAGTAAGGAACGCCGGACATGGTTCGTTCAGTCTGGAAAGGCCCGTTCGTCGAGGGTTCTCTGCTCAAGAAGGCAGATGCCGCGCGCGCGTCCGGCCGTCACGACGTCATCAAGATCTGGAGCCGTCGCTCGACGATCCTGCCGCAATTCGTCGGTCTGACCTTCGGCGTCTACAACGGTCAGAAGCACGTGCCGGTGGCCGTGAACGAGGAAATGGTCGGTCACAAGTTCGGCGAGTTCTCGCCGACCCGGACCTTCCATGGCCACTCCGGCGACAAGAAAGCCAAGAAGGCTTGAGGATTAAACGATGAGCAAACCTAAGCGCGAACGGAGCCTCGCCGAGAACGAGGCCAAGGCGGTCGCCCGGATGCTGCGGGTGAGCCCGCAGAAGCTCAACCTGGTCGCCCAGCTCATTCGCGGCCGGAAGGCGTCTGCCGCGCTCGCCGACCTGCAGTTTTCGCGCAAGCGGATCGCGGTCGACGTGAAGAAGTGCCTGGAATCGGCGATCGCCAACGCCGAGAACAACCACGACCTCGACGTCGACGATCTCGTCGTGGCGCAGGCCTTCGTCGGCAACGGCCTCGTGATGAAGCGCTTCGCCGCCCGCGGCCGTGGCCGCTCGGGCCGTGTCTACAAACCGTTTTCGCAGCTGACGATCATCGTTCGTCAGGTCGAAGCTGAAGCCGCCGCTTAAGGGCGCAGGAGAACACGATGGGTCAAAAGATCAATCCGATCGGTCTGCGCCTCGGCATCAACCGGACCTGGGATTCCCGCTGGTTCGCCGGCAAGCAGGAATACGGCAAGCTGCTGCACGAGGACGTCAAGATCCGTGAGATCCTGCACAAGGAGCTCAAGCAGGCGGCCGTCGCCCGCATCGTGATCGAGCGTCCGCACAAGAAGTGCCGCGTCACCATCCACTCGGCCCGTCCGGGCGTGGTGATCGGCAAGAAGGGCGCCGACATCGACAAGCTGCGCAAGAAGGTCGCGGACATCACCTCGTCCGACGTCGTCATCAACATCGTCGAGATCCGCAAGCCGGAGCTCGATGCGACGCTGGTGGCCGAGTCGATCGCGCAGCAGCTCGAGCGCCGCGTGGCGTTCCGCCGTGCCATGAAGCGCGCCGTGCAGTCGGCGATGCGTCTCGGCGCGGAAGGCATCCGCATCAACTGCTCGGGTCGTCTGGGCGGTGCGGAAATCGCGCGCATGGAGTGGTACCGCGAAGGCCGCGTGCCGCTGCACACGTTGCGTGCCGACATCGACTACGGCGTTGCGACCGCGTTCACGACCTTCGGCACCTGCGGCGTCAAGGTCTGGATCTTCAAGGGCGAGATCCTCGAGCACGATCCGATGGCCCAGGACAAGAGAATGGCCGAAGGCGAGACCGGCGGCAGTGGCGATCGCGGTGGCCGTCAGCGCCGCGAGACGGCCGCTGCCTAAAGCCAGACAGGAATTTGAGGGCTTAAAGCCATGATGCAACCTAAGAAAACGAAGTTCCGGAAGGCGCATAAGGGCCGCATCCACGGCGTTGCGTCTTCGGGCGCGACGTTGGCGTTCGGCCAGTTCGGCCTGAAGGCGACCGAGCCTGAGCGCGTCACCGCGCGCCAGATCGAAGCCGCCCGCCGCGCGCTGACCCGCCACATGAAGCGCGCCGGCCGCGTCTGGATCCGCGTGTTCCCCGACGTTCCGGTGTCGAAGAAGCCGGCCGAAGTCCGCATGGGCTCCGGCAAGGGTTCGCCGGAATTGTGGGTCGCGCGCGTCAAGCCGGGCCGGGTGCTGTTCGAGATCGACGGCGTCAACACCCAGACGGCGCGTGAGGCGCTGACCCTGGCGGCCGCCAAGCTGCCGATCAAGACGCGCTTCGTCGAGCGCATTGCGGAGTAATGGCCATGGCCCAGATGAAGATCGAAGACATCCGCGCGATGAGCCCCGACCAGCAGGATGAGGCCATCCTGAACCTGAAGAAGGAGCGCTTCAACCTGCGCTTCCAGCGCGCCACCGGGCAGCTCGAGAACACCTCGCGCCTGCGCGAGGCCCGCCGTGACATCGCCCGGATCAAGACCATCGCCGCGCAGACGCGCGCGAAGAAGAAGTAAGAGGCTTACGAAGATGCCGAAACGTACTTTGCAGGGCGTGGTCGTCAGCGACAAGCAAGCCAAGACCATCGTGGTGCGCGTCGATCGCCGCTTCACGCACCCGATCTACAAGAAGACGATCCGCCGTTCCAAGAACTACCACGCGCACGACGAGAGCAATCAGTTCAAGCCGGGCGACATGGTGTGGATCGAGGAAACCAAGCCGATTTCGAAGTTGAAGCGCTGGGTCGTGATCCGGGGCGAACACAAGAAAAGCGCCTGATCTGTTGGCTTTAGCCGACTGACTTCAGGGAAAATGTTGAGCGCCGGCTGGGCTGGCGCAAAGAGAAAGAGGACGAGGTGCATCAATGATTCAGATGCAGACCAACCTCGACGTGGCCGACAATTCTGGCGCACGCCGTGTCATGTGTATCAAGGTGCTCGGGGGCTCCAAGCGCCGCTACGCCACGATCGGCGACATCATCGTCGTGTCGATCAAGGAAGCCATTCCGCGTGGCAAGGTGAAGAAGGGCGACGTGATGAAGGCCGTCGTGGTGCGCGTCCGCAAGGACATCCGCCGCGCCGACGGCTCGGTCATCCGCTTCGACCGCAACGCCGCCGTGCTGATCAACAACCAGTCCGAGCCGGTCGGCACCCGTATCTTCGGGCCCGTGCCGCGCGAGCTGCGCGCCAAGAACCACATGAAGATCATCTCGCTCGCGCCGGAGGTGCTGTGATGGCTGCGAAGATCCGCAAGGGCGACAAGGTCGTCGTGCTGACCGGCCGCGACAAGGGCCGCACCGGCGAAGTGTTCGAGGTTCGCCCCGACGCCGGCACCGCGCTGGTGCGCGGCATCAACATGGTCAAGCGTCATCAGAAGCAGACGCAGGCCCAGGAGGGCGGCATCATCTCGAAAGAGGCGCCGATCCAACTGTCCAACATCGCGTATGTCGGCAAGGACGGAAAGCCGACCCGCGTCGGATTCAAGATTCTGGCGGACGGCAAGAAGGTCCGCATCGCCAAGAGCTCGGGAGCTGAGATCGATGGCTGAGGCCGCTTACACGCCGCGCCTGCGCGCGGAATATGACGCGAAGATCCGCACGGCTCTGACCGAGAAGTTCGGTTACGAGAACGTCATGCAGGTTCCGCGCCTGGACAAGGTCGTGCTGAACATGGGCGTTGGCGATTCCGTCAACGACCGCAAGAAGGCCGAGACCGCCGCTGCCGAATTGACCCAGATCGCCGGCCAGAAGGCGATCGTGACCTATTCGCGCATCGCGATCGCGACCTTCAAGCTGCGTGAGAACCAGCCGATCGGCTGCAAGGTCACGCTGCGCAAGGCCCGCATGTACGAGTTCATCGATCGCCTGGTGAACGTGGCGCTGCCGCGCGTGCGCGACTTCCGCGGCCTGAACCCGAAGAGCTTCGACGGCCGCGGCAACTACTCGCTCGGCATCAAGGAGCACATCATTTTCCCCGAGATCGACTTCGACAAGGTCACGGAAGCCCGCGGTATGGACATTACCGTCTGCACCACGGCCAAGACCGACGAAGAGGCGAGGGCCTTGTTGACCGCTTTCAATTTCCCGTTCCGGCAGTGAGACGCTGACTTAGAGCCTCTCAAACGCGGATACCCAGGAGCCAAGCATGGCAAAGAAGAGTTCAGTCGAGAAGAACAACCGGCGCAAGCGGATGGTGAAGAACGCCGCCGCCAAGCGCGAGCGGTTGAAGGCGATCATCGCCGACAAGACGCTGCCGATGGAGGAGCGGTTCGCCGCGACCCTGAAGCTGGCGGAAATGCCGCGCAACTCGTCGGCGACCCGCATCCGCCTGCGCTGCGAGCTGTCGGGCCGTCCGCGCTCGAACTATCGCAAGAACAAGCTGTCCCGTATCGCGCTGCGCGAACTTGGCTCCAAGGGCATGGTCCCGGGCCTCGTGAAGTCCAGCTGGTAAGGAGGGTCGTTTAGATGTCTACGCACGATCCAATCAGCGATCTGATCACCCGTATCCGCAACGCGCAGATGCGCTCCAAGACCAAGGTCTCCACGCCTGGTTCGAAGATGCGCGAGAACGTGCTCGAGGTCCTCAAGTCCGAGGGCTACATCCGCGGCTACGCCACGCTCGAGCACTCCTCGGGCCGCAGCGAGATCGAGATCGAGCTGAAGTATTTCGACGGCGAGCCCGTCATCCGCGAGATCGAACGTGTCTCCAAGCCCGGGCGCCGTGTCTACGCCTCGGTGAAGAACCTGCCGCGGGTGAATAACGGTCTCGGCATTTCGGTGTTGTCGACGCCGAAGGGGATCATGGCCGACCACAGCGCGCGCGACGCGAATGTGGGCGGTGAAGTCCTCTTCACGGTGTTCTGAGAAGGATTTTTCATCCATGTCACGAGTTGGCAAAAGGCCTGTGGCGGTTCCGTCCGGTGTGACCGCGACCGTCGATGGGCAGACCGTCAAGATGAAGGGGCCGAAGGGCCAGCTTCAGTTCGTCGTTCATGACGACGTCGAGGTGAAGCTCGAGAACGGCCAGGTCAAGGTCAAGCCGCGCGCTGAGACCAACCGCGCGCGGGCGCTGTACGGCACCGCTCGCGCCCAGGTCGCGAATCTGGTCGAAGGCGTCACCAAGGGCTTCGAGAAGAAGCTCGAGATCACCGGCGTCGGCTATCGCGCCGCGATGCAGGGCAAGAATCTGCAGCTCGCGCTCGGCTACAGCCATGACGTGATCTATCCGATCCCCGAGGGGATCACGATCACCGTGCCGAAGCCGACCGAGATCACGGTGACGGGCAGCGACGTCCAGCGTGTCGGCCAGGTCGCCGCCGAGATCCGCTCCTATCGCCCGCCGGAGCCCTACAAGGGCAAAGGCGTGAAGTATGTTGGCGAATTCATCTTCCGCAAGGAAGGCAAGAAGAAGTAACGGAGCCGGTCATGTCCAAAGCCAAGGTTACGAATGCCCGGCGCAAGCGGAGTGTGCGGCTGAAGCTGCGCCGTTCCGCCGGCGGCCGTCCGCGCCTGTCGGTGTTCCGCTCGTCCAAGCACATCTACGCCCAGGTCATCGACGACCTGAAGGGCGAGACGCTGGCCTCTGCCTCGTCGCTCGAGAAGTCGATGCGCGACGGCGGCAAGACCGGCGCCGACATCGATGCGGCGAAGGCGGTCGGCAAGTTGCTGGCCGAGCGCGCCGCCGAGAAGGGCGTCAAGGAAGTCGTGTTCGATCGCGGCAGCTATCTCTATCACGGGCGCGTCAAGGCTCTGGCCGACGCGGCGCGTGAGAGCGGGCTGAGCTTCTAACAGAATTTGAGGATTGAGGCGCAAGCCTCTGAAGGATTGGAAAAACCATGGCAGCTGAACGCGAACAACGTGGTGGACGCGATCAACGCGGCGGCGGACGTGAACGCAGGGAGCGCGAGGAGCGCGACAGCGAGTTCGTCGACAAGCTCGTCCACATCAACCGCGTGGCCAAGGTCGTCAAGGGCGGCAAGCGCTTCGGTTTCGCGGCGCTGGTCGTGATCGGCGACCAGAAGGGCCGCGCCGGCTTCGGTCACGGCAAGGCGCGCGAAGTGCCTGAGGCGATCCGCAAGGCGACCGAGTCCGCCAAGCGCAACCTGACGCGGGTGTCGCTGCGCGAGGGCCGTACGCTCCATCACGACATCGCCGGCCGTCATGGCGCGGGCCGTGTCTACCTGCGTGCAGCTCCGGCCGGTACCGGCATCATCGCCGGCGGCCCGATGCGCGCCGTGTTCGAGACGCTCGGCGTCCAGGACGTGGTGGCGAAGTCGATCGGCTCGTCGAACCCGTACAACATGGTGCGCGCGACCTTCGACGCGCTGAAGCACCAGGATTCGCCGCGTTCGGTCGCAGCCCGCCGCAACATCAAGGTGTCCACCCTCCAGTCCCGTCGTATCGGCGGCGATGCCGAGGCGGCCGCCGACTAACGGAAGCTTTTCGGAGTAGACTCCCATGGCCAAGGCCGCAAAGACGATCAAGGTCGAGCAGACCGGCAGCGCGATCCGCCGCCATCACTCGCAGCGTTCGACCCTGATCGGGCTCAAGCTCAACAAGATCGGCCGTACCAGCGAACTGCCGGATACCCCGGCGGTCCGCGGCATGATCGAGAAAGTTCACCATCTCGTCCGCATCATCGACGAGAAGTAAGCAAAGGCGAACGGTCCCGGAAAGCCGGAAGCGGTTTTCGGTGAAGATCGTGCGCAAGACACAAGGAGAAGGGCGATGAAGCTCAGCGATATCGCCGACAACGCCGGCTCGCGCAAGAAGCGTATGCGCGTCGGCCGCGGCATCGGTTCCGGCAAGGGCAAGCAGTCCGGCCGCGGCGGCAAGGGCCAGACCGCGCGTTCGGGCGTGCGCATCAAGGGTTTCGAAGGCGGCCAGATGCCGATGCATCGCCGTCTGCCCAAGCGCGGCTTCAACAACATCTTCCGCGTCGAGTTCGCCGAGATCAATCTCGACCGGCTCCAGGAAGCGGTCGATGCCAAGAAGATCGACGCCGGCAGCGTCGTCAACGTCGAGGCCCTGGTGAAGGGCGGCGTGCTGCGCCGCGCCAAGGCCGGCCTGCGGCTGCTCGGCCGTGGCGAGCTCAAGTCCAAGCTCAACATCGAAGTGCACGGCGCCAGCAAGACCGCGATCGCGGCGGTCGAGAAGGCCGGCGGCTCGGTGAAGATCCTCGCCCAGCCCAAGGAAGAAGGCGAGGCGGCGTAACAACTGCGTCATTGGCCCGCGGCGCGCGGGCCTTTACGCATGCGGGACGTGGACTTATCGAAGCCGAGCCCCAGATAATGTCCGGCGTCCGCTAAACTAGCCCGGCCGCGGGCATGACGGCGCAACAGGCGGCGGGAGAAAGTCCAAGATGGTCTCTGCAGCGGAACAACTGGCAGCCAATCTCAATTTCGGCGCGTTTGCCAAGGCCGACGAACTGAAGAAGCGCATCTGGTTCACCCTGGGTGCGCTGCTCGTTTATCGGCTCGGGACCTACATCCCGCTGCCCGGCATCGATCCCAACGTCTGGGAGCAGGTGTTCCGCTCCCAGGCGGGCGGCATTCTCGGCATGTTCAACATGTTCGCCGGCGGCGGCATCCACCGCATGGCGATCTTCGCGCTGAACATCATGCCGTACATCTCGGCCTCGATCATCATCCAGCTCCTCACCACCGTCTCGCCGCAGCTCGAGGCCCTGAAGAAGGAAGGTGAGGCCGGCCGCAAGACGCTGAACCAGTACACGCGCTATCTGACCGTCATCCTGGCCGCGTTCCAGTCCTACGGCATCGCGGTGGGCCTCGAAGGCGCCGGCAACGTCGTCGCCGACCCCGGCTTGTTCTTCCGCCTGTCCACGGCGATCACGCTGACCGGCGGCACCATGTTCCTGATGTGGCTCGGCGAGCAGATCACCTCGCGCGGCATCGGCAACGGTATCTCGCTGATCATTCTCGCCGGCATCGTCGCCGAGCTGCCCGCGGCGCTCGCCGGCATGCTCGAGCTCGGCCGTCAGGGCGCGATGTCGACCGGCCTGATCCTGGTCGTCATCGTCATGGCCGTCGCCGTGATCGCCTTCATCGTGTTCATGGAGCGCGCCCAGCGCCGGCTCTTGATCCAGTATCCGAAGCGCCAGGTCGGCAACAAGATGTTCGAGGGCCAGTCCTCGCATCTGCCGCTCAAGCTCAACACCTCCGGCGTAATCCCGCCGATCTTCGCATCCTCGCTGCTGCTGCTGCCGACCACGGTTGCGAACTTCAACACGGGAAGCGGGCCGGAGTGGTTCCAGTGGATCACCACCCAGCTAGGCCATGGCCGCCCGCTGTTCCTGATCATGTATCTGGCGCTGATCGTGTTCTTCGCCTTCTTCTACACCGCGATCGTGTTCAACCCGACCGAGACCGCGGACAATCTGAAGAAGCACGGCGGCTTCATTCCGGGCATTCGCCCGGGCGAGCGCACCGCGGAATACATCGACTATGTGCTGTCGCGCATCACCGTGCTGGGCGCGATCTATCTCGCCATCGTCTGCTTGATCCCGGAAATCCTGATCTCCTACGCCTCGGTTCCGTTCTATTTCGGCGGCACCTCGCTCTTGATCGTCGTCAGCGTCACCATGGACACGGTCGCGCAGGTCCAGGGCTATCTGCTGGCGCACCAGTACGAAGGCCTGATCCGCAAGTCCAAGCTGCGGGGCCGCCGTAGATGAGCAGGGAGCTCGCGCGCCGAATCGCTTTCACGATCGGCGCGCTGCTCCTTTTCAGGCTCGGCACGCAGGTCCCGATTCCGGGACTGGATCTCTCCGACGTCTCGCCAACGCTGGATCTCGTATCCCGGCTTTCGATCTTTGCGCTCGGCCTCATTCCCTATCTGACTGCGGCAATCTTCATCCGGCTGCTCTCCGTGGTGTGGCGCGGCCTGAATTCGCTCGAACGGTCGGGCGAGGGCGGACGGCGCAAGATCGCGCGCGCCACGCTCGGGCTCACACTCGGGCTTGCGGCCTTTCAGGCCTACGGCATCGCCTCGGCACTGACGTCGATTCCGGGCCTCGTCAAAAATCCCGACGGCTGGTTCGTGACGACGGCTACGGCCTCGATGGTCGGCGGCGTCTTCGTGCTGGTGTGGCTCAGCGAACAGATGACCCGCTACGGCATTGGCAATGGCCTGGCGTTGATCTTGAGCGCGGGCTTCATCGTCGCCATTCCGCAAAACATTACCGGTATCGCGGATCTCATGCGGAGCGGGGCGATCTCGGGCAATCTTGTGCTCGGCCATGTCGTGTTCTGGATCGCGACCGTCGTCGTGATCGTGCTTGTCGAAGGCGCGCGGCGAAATATCCGGGTCCAGTTCGCCGCACACAGCGTCGGCACGCGGCAACTGCCTGTGCGCGATGCGATGCTGCCGATCAAGCTCAACAGCGCCGGGTTCCTGATTCCCGTCACCGTAGCGCCGTGGATATTCTATCTGCCGCTTGCCTTTGCAGGCTTCCTTCTGGGCAGCGATCATCCCCTCGTCGCAGCGGCCTACCGGCATCTCCAGCTCGGGCAGCCGGTGCACGTCATTCTCGTGTCGATCGCCGTGTTCGTGCTCGCCTTCGTCTATACCGCCTATGTCGTCGATCCCGAACACACGGCCAAATCCCTGGCGGATCGTGGCGGCACCATTCCCGGTGTCGCTCGGGGTGAAGCCACGGCCGACTATCTCGATCGCGTGGTGTCATTGACGACAGTCGTCGGAGCCGTCTACCTGACGGCGTTGCAGTTGATTCCGGAGGTGTTCGAGCTTTACGGGATCGGGCTGCCTTATAGTATGGTCGTCAATGGCGGTGGGGCGCTGGTTGTAGTTTGCACCGCTCTTGATATCAAAGCACAGGTGCGCGACGTATCGCTCACCAATCCGGGGGGCGTACGCCGATGAGAATTATACTTCTGGGACCGCCGGGGTCGGGCAAGGGGACTCAGGCCCAGCTCTTGGTGCAGCGCTATGGCATCGTCCAGCTCTCGACCGGCGAGATGCTGCGTGCCGCGGTTGCGGCCGGCACCCCGGTCGGGTTGAAGGCCAAGGAGATCATGGCCAGCGGGGGCCTCGTGCCCGATGACGTCGTGGTGGGAATCATTTCCGACCGCATCGACCAGCCGGACGCCAAGAACGGTTTCATCCTCGACGGTTTTCCGCGCACCGTGCCGCAGGCCGAGGCGCTGGACGAGCTGCTCAAGCGCAAGCATCTCAAGCTCGACGCCGTGATCGAGCTCCGGGTCAACGAGAGCGCGCTTCTGAGCCGCGTTGAGACCCGCGTCGCCCAGATGCGGGAGCGCGGCGAGGAGGTCCGGCTCGACGACACCCCGGAGGTCCTGACCAAGCGGCTGGCCAGCTACCGCAGCCAGACGGAACCGCTGATTCACTACTATTCCGAGCGTCGGAAGCTCTCGACCATCGACGGCATGATGGCCATCGACGAGGTCACCCGCGCCATCCACCGCCAGCTCCTGGCGCTGGGGGCGGTCGAGCCCAAGACACATGCCCGGAGCGCCGCCAAGGCGGCGCCGGCCAAGAAGGCCAAGGCGGGGAAGAAATCGCCCCAAAAGCCGGCGAAGGCTGCCAAGAAGGCCGCCAAATCGGCCAAAACCGCCAAAAAGGCCAAGAAAACCGCCAAGAAGACGGTCAAAAAGGCAGCCAAAAAGACCGCCAAGAAGGCCGTCAAAAAGGGTGCCAAAAAGGCTGCAAAAAAGGTCACGAAAAAGCGAGCCAAACGCTAGCAGCGGTTGACGAAAGCCCCTGGAATCCCCTAATAAGCCCCGCATCCAAGTCGGATAGTTTCAGACGATGCCGGGCCCCAGGAAGACCGGGGGTGGGCGTCGTGTTCGCGTTTGTGAACACCTGCCCGAGAACGCAAGCACTTAAAGCCCGATTCCTGACGAGGGGTCGGCAACAGGAGAGAAGGCCGTGGCCCGTATTGCCGGCGTGAACATTCCCACCAACAAGCGCGTGCTGATCGCGCTCCAGTACATCCATGGCATCGGTCAGAAGATCGCCGGTGAGATCCTGGAGAAGGTCAAGATCCCCGTGGATCGTCGCGTCAACCAGCTCAGCGACGCCGAAGTGCTCCAGATCCGCGAAGTCATCGACCGCGACTATCTCGTCGAGGGCGACCTGCGTCGTGAGGTCGGCATCAACATCAAGCGTCTGATGGACCTCGGCTGCTATCGCGGCCTGCGTCATCGTCGCGGTCTGCCGGTGCGTGGTCAGCGGACCCACACCAATGCGCGCACGCGCAAGGGCCCGGCCAAGGCCATCGCCGGCAAGAAGAAGTAAGTTTTCGAATCCAGTCACGGCGTGTGGCGATGCGGGGAGGCCCGTTCGCCACGCGCTTTTCGTTCCACAGGTGTAGCCGCTGGCATTACGGCGGCGTTTGAGATCTTCAGGAAAGGGACTCAATGGGCAAGGAAGCCACCCGCGTTCGTCGTCGTGAGCGCAAGAACATCGCCTCCGGCGTCGCGCATGTGAACTCGTCGTTCAACAACACGACCATCACCATCACCGACGCGCAGGGCAACACGATCGCCTGGTCTTCGGCCGGCACGATGGGCTTCAAGGGCTCGCGCAAGTCGACCCCGTACGCCGCGCAGGTTGCCGCCGAGGACGTGTCCAAGAAGGCGCAGGAGCACGGCATGCGCACGCTGGAAGTCGAGGTCGCCGGTCCCGGTTCGGGCCGCGAATCGGCGCTCCGCGCGCTCCAGGCCGCCGGCTTCACCGTCACCTCGATCCGCGACGTGACCACGATCCCGCACAACGGTTGCCGTCCGCGCAAGCGTCGTCGCGTTTGATTTTTGACGAGCTGCGGGCGCATCGGCGCCCGCAGTGACTTTGCAAGAAGCCGCGGGAATGATCTGCGGCCTTTCTCCAACGCCAGTATTTGCACCGTCAAATCGACTGGCCTGTATGGGTGAAACAGTGACGATCCAGAAAAATTGGCAAGAACTGATTCGGCCGAACAAGCTCCAGGTCACGCCTGGCAGCGATCCCTCGCGTTTTGCGACCATCGTCGCCGAGCCGCTCGAGCGTGGTTTCGGCCAGACCCTCGGCAATGCGCTGCGCCGCATCCTGCTCTCCTCGCTTCAGGGCGCGGCCGTGCAGTCGGTGCACATCGACGGCGTGCTGCACGAGTTCTCCTCGATCGCGGGCGTCCGTGAGGACGTCACCGACATCGTGCTGAACATCAAGGACATCTCGATCAAGATGCAGGGCGAAGGCCCCAAGCGCATGGTCGTGAAGAAGCAGGGTCCGGGCGTCGTCACCGCCGGCGACATCCAGACCGTCGGCGATGTGGTCGTGCTCAATCCCGATCTGCAGATCTGCACGCTCGACGAGGGCGCCGAGATCCGCATGGAGTTCACGGTCTCGACCGGCAAGGGCTACGTGCCCGCCGAGCGCAATCGTCCCGAGGACGCGCCGATCGGCCTGATCCCGGTCGACAGCCTGTACTCGCCGGTCCGCAAGGTCTCCTACAAGGTCGAGAACACCCGCGAGGGCCAGATCCTCGACTACGACAAGCTGACCATGACGATCGAGACCAACGGCGCGATCACGCCGGATGACTCGGTGGCTTACGCTGCCCGCATCCTGCAGGATCAGCTCAACGTGTTCGTCAACTTCGAAGAGCCGCGCAAGGAAGTCGCCCAGGAGATCATCCCGGACCTCGCCTTCAACCCGGCCTTCCTCAAGAAGGTGGACGAGCTCGAGCTGTCGGTGCGTTCGGCCAACTGCCTGAAGAACGACAACATCGTCTACATCGGCGACCTCGTGCAGAAGAGCGAGGCGGAAATGCTCCGCACCCCGAACTTCGGCCGCAAGTCGCTGAACGAGATCAAGGAAGTGCTGGCCCAGATGGGTCTGCACCTCGGCATGGAAGTGCCGGGCTGGCCGCCGGAGAACATCGACGAGCTCGCCAAGCGCTTCGAGGATCATTACTGATCGACTTCACCGTCGCGGCCGGAGACATCTGGCCGCGATTTTTATGGGCGAACGCAGGAAGCCCACCTGAGCAACTGGTCCGACGGACCGTCGCGGCAGTTCATACGTAAGGAATACACACATGCGTCACGGCAAGGTTCATCGGAAGCTCAACCGCACGGCCGAGCACCGCAAGGCGATGTTCGCCAACATGGCGGCCGCGCTGATCAAGCACGAGCAGATCGTCACCACGCTGCCTAAGGCCAAGGAGCTTCGCCCGATCGTCGAGAAGCTCGTCACCCTCGGCAAGAAGGGCGGCCTGTCGCTGCGCCGTCAGGCCATCTCCGAGCTGCGCGACGTCGACATGGTCAAGAAGCTCTTCGACACGCTGGCGACCCGCTACAAGGACCGCCAGGGCGGCTATACCCGCATCATCAAGGCCGGCTTCCGCTACGGCGACAACGCCGCGATGGCCGTGATCGAGTTCGTCGATCGCGACGTCGATGCCAAGGGCCAGGATTCCGGCCCGGTGCAGGAGAAGGAAGCCGAGGCGGCGTAAGCCCGACCGGCATCGAGTTTTAAAAGCGGCGCCTTCGGCGCCGCTTTTTCGTTGCGTAGGAACGGTAGGGTGGGCAAAGGCGCGCGCTCTTCGCGCGCCGTGCCCACCATTCACAATCCTCACGCGTCAGTGAGTCCTGATTGCAGCTGAGGGAGCCGCTTCCGATATCTCCATCCACATCCATGGAGATATTGCATGAACATCGACCTTTCCGGAAAGACCGCCCTCGTCACCGGCTCGACCGCCGGCATTGGCCACGCCATCGCCAAGGGCCTCGCCGCCTCGGGCGCCAGCGTCGTCATCAACGGCCGCAGCCAGGACAAGGTCGATGCGGCGGTGCGCAAGCTGGAAGGGACGGGCGCCAAGGTCCGCGGGATCGCGGCCGACGTCTCGACCGCGGCAGGCTGCAAAGCACTCGTTGCGGCGCTGCCCGAGGTCGACATCCTCATCAACAATGCCGGCATCTTCGAGCCCAAGGATTTCTTCGACATCCCGGACGAGGACTGGAGCCGTTTCTTCGAGGTCAACGTGATGAGCGGCGTGCGGCTGTCGCGGGCCTACATGAAGGGCATGCTCGCGCGCAATTGGGGCCGCATCGTCTTCATCTCCTCGGAGTCCGGGCTCAACATTCCCGTCGAGATGATCCACTATGGCATGACCAAGACGGCCCAGCTTTCCGTTGCGCGCGGCCTGGCGCAGCTCACCGCTGGCACCGGCGTCACCGTCAATTCCGTGCTGCCGGGCCCGACCATGTCGGAGGGCGTCGAGACGTTCGTCAAGGATCTCGCCAGGCAGAACGGCCAGTCCGTGGACGAAGCCGCGGCCAACTTCGTCAGGCAGCATCGCCCCAGCTCGCTGCTGCAGCGCTTCGCCAGCGTCGACGAGATCGCCAACATGGTGGTCTATGTCGCCTCGAAGGAGGCGTCGGCGACCAACGGCGCCGCGCTGCGCGCCGAGGGCGGCATCGTCAACACGATCGCCTGAGGCGATGGCGGTCGGCTACTCGTCCTTGATGCCGGCCTTCTGCGCGATGTCCTTCATCTCGGCCGTCTCTTTGGTCACCGCTCCGGCCCAGTCGTCAAAGCGTGCGAAGCCGGGCTCGAAGCCGACCTTGACGAAGCGCTCCACAACGGAAGGGCTGTTGATGATCTCCTCCAGCGTCGCCGTGAGCTTGTCGCGAACCGGCGGCGGCAGCCCCTTGGGCGCGACCACCGCGCCCCATGACGAGAAGTCGATGGCGGGATAGCCGAGCTCTGCCAATGTCGGTGTGTCGGGCAGGAATGGTGTGCGCTGGCCGGAGAATACGGCCATCACCTTGACGGTGCCGGCCTCGATCTGCGGCTTCACGGCGATCACGGTGTCGACATGGTACTGGATGTGCTTGCCGATGAGATCGTTCATCGCCGGCGCGCTGCCCTTGTAGGGCAGGTGGACCATCTTAATTCCGGCGTTCGACTTGAACAACTCGCCGGCGAAATGCGACACCGTCGCGACGCCGAAGGAGGCCAGCGACAGCTTGTCCGGATTGGCCTTTGCCTCTGCGACCAGCGCAGGCAGATCCTTGACCGGATTGTCCTTGTAGGTGACCAGCGCCAGGGTGATCTTGCCGACCCGGCCGAGCGGCTCGAAATCCTTGGCCGCATCGTAAGGAACGCTCTCCTTCACGGCGGCCGGCAAGGTGAAGCTCGAGTTCGAGCTGAAGAACAGGGTGTATCCGTCGGGCGCCGCGCGCGCCACCTCCTTGGCCGCGATCGTGGTGCCCCCGCCGGGACGGTTCATGATGATGACGGGCTTGCCGAGCCGGGCTTCGAGCTCGCCGCCGATGATGCGGGCCACCACGTCGGAGGCTCCGCCCGGCGGGAACGGGACGATCAATTGCAGTGATTTCTCGGGATACGATTGCGCGGTTGCGAGCGAGTTGACGCTGATCGAGCCGATCGCGGCGAGCGCTAGCGTCAGGAACGTTGTTTTCATCGTGTCGTTTTCCGCGGTTGACGTTTCAATCGAAGGCGAGAAATCCCGGCTTGTCCGCAATCGGCGGCTGCCTGGCAAGCCACGCAACGTCGGGAACAGGGCGGGCGGTATCCGGATTGGCAGCGAGCACCGCTTCGATTTCGCGCGCGACCGCGAGCGTGGCGAGATCGCCGCCGCGCGGGCCGATCACCTGGATGCCGAACGGCAGGCCGGCGTCGTCGCGTCCGGCCGGGATTGCGACGGTGGGATGGCCGACATTGGTGACGGCATAGGCGAGCGCGAGCCAGTGGAAATAGCTCTTGGTCGGCCGGCCGTCGATCTCGGCTGGATAGAGCTCCGACCACGGCCGCGGGCTGATGGTGACCGCAGGCGCGAGAATGAAATCGTGATCCGCGAAGAAGGTCTGCCAGCGCCGGTAAAGGTCGGTCTGCATCGAGAGCGCACGCGCCACGTCGGCGGCGGAATAGCCGAGCCCCTCGGCGACGTTGTCGCGAACGTTGGGCCCGACCTTGTCCGGAAACTTCTCCACGAGCTCGCGATGGCGGCCGAGGAATGCGACGGCGCGCAGGATGCTGAATACCTCGTCCGCGCCGGTGCAATCAGGATGAGTCCATTCGACTCCGCGAAATACAGTTTCGAACGAATTGAGCTTCTGTCTGAAGGCGCGGGCGACCACCCCCTCGGTCGGCGCAAAGCCGAAATCGCTGGTTGCAGCAATGCGGAGCGCGGAGAGATCGACGCGCGGCGGATTGCGATAGAGCGCCGCCGAGGGCGCACCGCCCGCATGAAGGATCGCCGATAACGGATCGCGTGCGTCACGATCCAGCATGCAGGACAGCATGAGGCAAGCGTCGGGCACGGTTCTCGCCATCGGCCCGAGCTGCGAGATCTGCAGCCAGGCCATGTTGCGGCTGTTGCTGGCGATCAGTCCCGGCGAGGGCCGGAATCCGACCACGCCGCAAAAGGAGGCCGGATTCCGCACGGAGCCACCGGTATCGGATCCGGTCGCGAGCGGCACCATCCCAGTGGCGAGCGCAACCGCCGATCCTCCCGACGAACCGGCGGCGGATCGATTGGGATCGAAGGGATTGCCGGTCGCGCCATACACGGCGTTGCGCGTGTTGCCGCCGGCGCCCCATTCCGGCACGTTGGTCTTGCCGATGACGATCGCGCCCTCGCGCTTGAGCATCGCGACGATGGCCTCGTCCTGCCTGGCGACATTGTCCGCGAACAGCACGCTGCCGAAGCTGGTCGGCAATCCTTCCGCATCGATCAGGTCTTTGACACCGAGCGGCAGGCCATGCACGGCGCCGAGGGTCTCACCGCGCATCACGGCGGCCTCGCGCTCGCGCGCCGTCTTGCGCGCGGTTTCGAACGAGCGCGCAACGACGGCATTGACCGCCGGATCGACCGCTTCGATGCGGCGGATGCAGCTATCCGTCAGCTCGACGGGGGAGAGCTTGCGTTGGCCAATCAGCGCGCGTGCCGCGACCGCCGACAGGTCGCATGGTTCGGTCATCATCAATCTGCTTGTTGCTGGTCCCGGGGGGCGGGGGTCGGCCCTCTTTTCCGGGACCGCAGACGCATGATGCCTCAATTGACGCGGAGTGCCAAGCCTACCACCCCTCCAGCACGATCTTGCCGCGCGACTTGCCGCTCTCCAGCAGCGCGTGCGCGCGCTTGAGGTTGACCGCGTTGATCGTGCCGAAGGTCTGGTCGAGCGTGGTGCGCAACACGCCCTTGTCGATGAGGTCGGCCACGTCGTTGAGCAGATGATGCTGCGCGATCATGTCAGGCGTCTGGAACGAGGAGCGCGTGAACATGGATTCCCAGTGCATCGAGATCGCCTTGCCCTTGAATGCGGCAACCGTGAACTCAGGGGGATCGTCGATCAGGCCGAACTTGCCCTGCGGGGCCATGAATTCCGCGATCGCCTTGTAGTGCTGGTCGGTGTAGGTGAGGCTGGCCACCAGCGCGACCGGCGGCAGCTTCAACTTCTCGATCTGCTCCTTCATCGGCTTGCCATGATCGATCACCGCATGCGCGCCGAGATCGAGGCACCATTTTTGCGATTCCGGCCGCGTGGCGGTGGCGAGCACCGTCAGCCCGGTGAGGCGGCGCGCGAGCTGGATCAGGATCGAGCCGACGCCGCCGGCGCCGCCCGTGATCAACAGCGTGCGCGGATCGACGCTCTTGCCGGGCACCGCGCCGAGCCGGTCGAACAGCAATTCCCAGGCGGTGATGGAGGTGAGGGGAAGGGCGGCGGCCTGCGCGAACGACAGGCTCGTCGGCTTGTTGCCGACGATGCGCTCGTCGACCAGGTGGAATTCGGCATTGGTGCCCTGGCGCAGGATCGAGCCGGCGTAGAACACTTCGTCGCCCGGCTTGAACAGCGTGACCTCGGGCCCGACCGCATCGACCACGCCGGCCGCGTCATAGCCCAGGATCTTGGTCTCGCCCTCGGGGGGCGCTGCGCGCTTGCGCACCTTGTAGTCGACCGGGTTGGCCGAGATCGCTTTTACCACGACGCGGATGTCGCGCCCTTTGGGGTCGGGCTTTGCGGTCTCGAAATCGAACAGTGAATCCGCGTCCTCGATCGGGAGCGATTTTTTGTAGCCGACGGCCTTCATGGCGTGTCTCCATCAGATGGTTTTATTCGCCTGCCGCCCTAACTGTCGCTCTGGCTCCGATTTGGCAAGTACTGTAAATTCGGGGATATAGTCCCTGTTTGGATACTATTGGGAAAACCCGCATGAAACGCCGCAATTTCGCCCGTCGTCCCGGCTGCTCGGTCGAGGCGACGCTGGACCTGATCGACGGCAAGTGGAAGGGCGTGATCCTCTACCACCTGCAGAGCGGCACCCAGCGCTTTGGCGAATTGCGCCGCCGGATGCCCGGCATCACCCAGCGCATGCTGACGAAGCAGCTGCGCGCGCTGGAGGAAGACAAGCTCGTCATCCGCAAGGTCTATGCCGAGGTGCCGCCGCGCGTGGAGTATTGCTTGTCCGAGCTGGGTGAGAGCCTGAGGCCCGTGATCGATATCCTGAAGGCCTGGGGCGAGAGCCACCAGGAGCGGCTGTCCTGCGCGCCGCCACCCGTGGTCGTGAAGAAGAAGCGCGCAGCGTGATGAAGGTGAGGGATGGTGCCGTTACCTCTCCCCGACGGGGAGAGGTCGAATTACGCCTGGCGATGCGCAGCATCGTCCAGAGCAATTCGGGTGAGGGGGCGCGGCATCCTCGATAGAGCGTAACCCCTCACACCGCGCCTTCGCGACCTCTCCCTGCGGGAGAGGTGTAAAGTCAGAATGCGAACTGCGTGCGCATCGCGACCGCGTCGAACTTCGAGCCGACGTCTGCGGTCGATATCGGCGAGGCCTGCCGCGACACCGTGCCGTGCAGATAGTCGAGCATGAAGCGCACGTTGCCGTTGACGTACCAGTTGAGCGCGAGCGTATAGACCGTCTGCCGACCGCCTGCGACGCCGCTCGCCGTGGCGAGCTGATCGTTGAGGTCGATCGTCGAGAAGCGTCCGGCGATCTCCCACGCGCCCCAGCCGCCGCCGTCGAGCGAGAACGGATGCGCCGGCTTGACGCCGCTATAGGCCGCATTCGCCGCATTGTAGGAGCGGCCTTCGCCGGTCAGCACATAGCCGGCCTGCGCGTAGCCGCCCTGGAATTTCAGGCTCGGTGCGCCGACCAGCGGCACACCGGTGTTGGCGGTGCGATCGACATTGTACCAGAAATACTCGCCCTGGACGATGAACGGGCCGTAGGTCGCTGCCGCCTCGACGCTGTAGACCTGCGCGCCCGAGGCATTGGCGATGGCGCCCGTCGAGATCAGCGTGGTCGGGTCGAGACGCAATTCCGGACGATCGCTCAGCGTGACCGTCTGCGTGTTGGCGATGAGATTGCGCGGCGGCTGGATCAGCCATTGCGCATCGGCGCCGATATGCACCGAATAATCCTTGCCGCCGATGGGATTGCCGGCCACGCGTGCCACGGCGCCATATTGCTCGCTGGTGCCCGCCGGCGCCGCGCTCGAGGCGGAATGGATCGCGCCGGTCGAGGGCCCCGTGACATAGCCGCCGATCCACAGCTGGTCGTTGAACCAGCGCGCACCGGCTGCGGAACGGAAGTCACCGGCGGCGATGTTGGTCGCGATCACGCCGGGCGAGGCGCGCTCCATGAACATGATGTCGTTCGAGCTCGTCGCCTCGTCCATGGTGTAGGGCAAGTCCATGATGCCGGCCTCGATCGCCATCTTGCCGCCGAACGGCTTCAGGCCGGTGTAGCTGAGATACGCGTTCTCGACGCCGGAGACGCCGCCGCCCGGCAGCGATCCCGGAGCTGTGCCGCCAAATCCGTCGGACGAGCCGCCGAAATCGTAGACCAGCGCAAAATTCCAGTCGTTGAAGAACTTGCCGGTGACGCCGATGCGCGCGCGGCGGACATTCTGGCCGCTGTCGAGCTTTTGCGGCACGGTGGCTGCGGTGTTGGGGCGGTAGTCATAGCCGCCGACGTCCCAATGTACGCGGCTGGTGATGGCGACGCAGTTGGCCTGGTCGGCGGTGCAGATCGTCGGCCGGTTGTTTGGCATCGTCACGACGACGCCGGATGCCGGCGCCGGCCCCTTGACCGGGATTGCCGCGTTGGCATTGGCCACCGCGGCCTTTGCCTCCGCGCGCGCCTCGGCCTTTGCCTCTGCCTTGGTTTCGGCTTTTGCCTTTGCCGCGGCCGCCGTGTTCGCCGCGGTCTGGCTCTGCAGCTTGTCGAGCTTCTGCTCGAGCATTTTCAGCTGCTGCTTCAACAGCGCGATCTCCTGCTCGCTGCTGCTTGCCGATTGGGCTTGGGCCTGCGATGCCGCCAGCGCGCCGGCGAGACCAATCGCGGTGGCCGCAATTCTTGTTCTGCTCACGTTACGCTCCATCATTTGACTGTTTCCCCAAGTCGCGAACGGAGAGCCTAGGTGTGATCGATGACTGCCCCGCGACGCTGCGAACGGTTGCGTGGGTTCCCACTGATGCAAATTCGCCGCAACCGAATCCGCCTCACACCACCATGCAAGATGATGCACATCATGCCAATCCGCCGCCCGGGTAAATTGCAGATTCGCACGGCACCCTTGCATGCCGGACACGCCGGAGAAGGGGGCGAATATTGCCCTCCGGCGCCCTTCTATTGGGGGGCGAACGCGCCTATATTCCGGCGTCTTTTCCAAGAGGTAGGAATGTTTCGAGCGACCTGGACTGCCGCCGTCACGGCGCTGTGCGTAGCCCTTTCGGCCACCTTCAATCCGGCTGCGGCGCAGGACCGTCGGGTCCCGTCGTCGCCGGCCGAGCTGCGGATGTCCTATGCGCCGATCGTGCAGCGGGTGCAGCCGGCGGTCGTCAACGTCTATGCCGCAAAGGTCGTGCAGAACCGCAACCCGCTGCTGGATGATCCGATCTTCCGCCGCTTCTTCGGCGTGCCGGGCCAGCAGCCCGAGCAGATGCAGCGCTCGCTCGGCTCCGGCGTCATCGTCGATGCCTCCGGTCTCGTCGTCACCAACGTTCACGTCATCGAGGGCGCCGACCAGGTGAAGGTGTCGCTGTCGGACAAGCGCGAGTTCGAGGCCGAGATCCTGCTCAAGGATTCCCGGACCGATCTCGCCGTGCTGCGCCTGAAGGACAGCAGGGAGAAGTTCCCAACGCTCGACTTCACCAATTCCGATGAACTCCTGGTCGGCGACGTCGTGCTCGCGATCGGCAATCCCTTCGGCGTCGGCCAGACCGTAACCCACGGCATCATCTCGGCGCTGGCGCGCACGCAAGTCGGCATCACCGACTATCAGTTCTTCATTCAGACCGATGCGGCGATCAATCCCGGCAATTCCGGCGGCGCGCTGGTCGACATGGCCGGCAAGCTCGCCGGCATCAACACCGCGATCTATTCGCGCTCCGGCGGCTCGCAAGGAATCGGCTTCGCGATTCCCGCCAACATGGTGCGCGTCGTCGTCGCCTCCGCCAAGAGCGGCGGCAAGGCGGTGAAGCGTCCCTGGCTCGGTGCGAAATTGCAGGCGGTCACGCCGGAGATCGCCGAGAGCCTCGGCCTGCGCTCGCCGACCGGTGCGCTGGTCGCGAGCGTGGTGTCGAATGGTCCGGCGGCGAAAGCCGGCCTGAAATCCTCCGACCTCATCACCGGGATCGACGGCCAGACCGTGGATGATCCCAACGCCTTCGACTATCGCTTCGCAACCCGTCCGCTCGGCGGCACCGCGCAGCTCGACGTGCAGCGCGGCGGCAAATCGGTGAAGCTGACGGTGGCGCTGGAGACGGCGCCCGACACCGGGCGCAACGAGCTCGTCGTCACCGCGCGCTCGCCGTTCCAGGGCGCCAAGGTTTCGACCATCACGCCGGCCGTGGCCGATGAGCTGCGTCTGGATGCCGACACCGAAGGTGTCGTGATCACCGATATCGGCGGCGATACCGCGGCTGCGAGTGTCGGCTTCCAGAAAGGCGACATCATCCTCGCCGTGAACAACCAGAAGATCAGCAAGACCGGCGACCTCGAGAAGGCCGCGGGCGAGCGGCCGCGGATCTGGCGCATTACGCTGGTGCGCGGCGGCCAGCAGATCAACGTCACGCTGGGCGGATGAGTCCGAAGCGACCACAGGAGACGCCGACTCTCTTTGCCGCGGCGGGGCTCGATCACGATGCTCCGCATCCGCTGCCGGACCGGCTGCGCCCGCGCACGCTCTCGGAGGTCGTCGGCCAGGATCACATCCTCGGTCCGGACGGTGCGCTGACGCGCATGCTGGAGACGCGCACGCTGGGCTCGCTGGTGTTCTGGGGCCCGCCCGGCACCGGCAAGACCACGGTGGCGCGGCTCTTGGCTGACGCGACCGATCTGCATTTCGAGCAGATCTCGGCGGTGTTCTCCGGCGTCGCCGACCTCAAGAAGGCGTTCGATGCCGCGCGCGCCCGCCGCGAGATGGGCAAGGGCACGCTGCTGTTCGTCGATGAGGTGCATCGCTTCAACCGCGCGCAGCAGGACTCCTTTCTGCCCGTGATGGAGGACGGCACGGTCGTCATGGTCGGCGCCACCACCGAGAACCCGTCCTTCGAGCTCAACGCGGCGTTGCTCTCGCGGGCGCGCGTGCTGGTATTCCGCTCGCTCGATGCGGCCGCGATCGAAAAGCTGTTCGCGCATGCTGAAGCCGTCGAGGGCAGGAAGCTGCCGCTCGATGCGGAGGCGCGCGCGGTGCTGGTCCGCATGGCCGACGGCGATGGCCGTGCGTCGTTGACGCTCGCCGAAGAGGTCTGGCGTTCGGCGCGGGCGGACGAGATCTTCAATGCCGCGCAGCTGCAGGAGATCCTGCAGCGCCGCGCGCCGATCTACGACAAATCGGCCGACGGCCACTACAATCTGATCTCGGCACTGCATAAATCGGTGCGCGGCTCCGATCCCGATGCGGCGCTGTATTACCTCGCGCGCATGCTGGACGCCGGCGAGGACCCGCTGTTCCTGGCCCGCCGCGTCGTGCGCATGGCGGTGGAGGACATCGGCCTTGCCGATCCGCAGGCGCTCGTCATCGCCAATGCGGCGAAAGACGCCTTCGACTTCCTCGGCCATCCCGAGGGCGAGCTCGCCATCGCGCAGGCCGTGGTCTATCTCGCCACCGCGCCGAAATCGAACGCGGTCTACACCGCCTTCGGCACCGCGATGCAGGTCGCCAAGCAGGCCGGCTCGCTGCTGCCGCCAAAGCACATCCTCAATTCCCCGACCAAGCTGATGAAGTCGGAAGGGTACGGCTCCGGCTACGAATACGACCACGACGCGCCGGACGCCTTCTCCGGCCAGGACTATTTCCCGGAGGCCCTGGGTCGCCAGACCTTCTACGACCCGCCCGAGCGCGGCTTCGAGCGCGAGATTCGGAAGCGGCTGGATTATTGGGCCAAGCTGCGCAAGGAGCGGGGCGGCTCGCCCTAGAAGCGGCCATTTCGTCGTGACGGCAGGCGGCTTTTAGGGTACGCAGGCAATCATGAGCCGCCGCATCAAGAGAATGAACCCAAAGCCGCGTTCGCGTGACGAGCGCGACGATTCGCGCCCGCATCAGGCGCGTAGCGCGAAGAAGGCCGGGCCGCGTCCGGGTGGCAAGCCCGGCGGCAAGCCGGGTGCAAAGCCGCGCTTTGTGGGCGAGCGCGCCGAGCGGCGTCCGCCCAAAGCGGTCCAGGAGAGGCCTGCGCCTGAGAAGTCCGTCGAGGCGCTGCTGCCGACCAAGGTTCAGACCGTCACGGTCTCGGCCGACGAGAACAACATGCGCGTTGACCGTTTCCTGGAAGCGCGCTTTCCCGGCCTGTCGTTCTCCCACATCCAGCGCGTCGTCCGCAAAGGCGAGCTGCGCGTCGACGGCAAGCGCGTCGACAGCAAGGACCGGCTGGAGGAGGGGCAGAGCGTCCGCATTCCGCCGCTGAAGCTCGATGCGCCGAAGGCGGCAGGCCCGCTCTCGGAGGCTGCGCAGAAGACGCTCAAGGCGCTGAAGGAGATGACGATCTGGGAAGACGACGACGTCCTCGTCCTGAACAAGCCGGCCGGCCTTGCCGTGCAGGGCGGCTCGGGCATGACGCGCCACATCGACCAGATGCTGGAGGTGATGCGCGATGCCAAGGGCCAGAAGCCGCGTCTCGTCCACCGTATCGATCGCGAGACGTCGGGCTGTCTCCTGATCGCCAAGACACGCTTTGCCGCCTCGCATCTGACCGGCGCGTTCCGCTCGCGCTCGGCGCGAAAGGTCTATTGGGCCCTGGTGCCGGGCCTGCCGAAGCCGAAGCAGGGCCGCATCTCGACCTTCCTCGCAAAGGAGGAGGGCGAGGACGACACCATCATGCGCATCGCCCAGCATGGCGATGAGGGCGCCAGTCACGCGGTGACGTACTACGCCGTGGTCGAGACCGCCGGCAACAAGCTGACCTGGGTGTCGCTGAAGCCGGTGACGGGCCGCACCCACCAGCTGCGCGCCCACATGGCCCATATCGGCCATCCCATCGTCGGCGATCCCAAATATTTCAACATCGAGAACTGGCAGCTGCCGGGCGGCCTGCAGAACCGCCTGCATCTGCTCGCGCGCCGCATCGTCATCCCGCATCCGCGCGGCGGCGTGATCGACGCCACTGCGCCGTTGCCGCCGCACATGCAGCAGTCGTGGAACCTGCTGGGGCTGGATGCCAGCCGGTTCGATCCGATCGAGAACGCGCCGGAGGAGTAGGAGCTGAGCTCCCCTGCTAGCCCCGTCATTGCGAGGAGCTCTTGCGACGAAGCAATCCAGATTGCCTCTGCGGAAAGATTCTGGATGGCTTCGCTGCGCTCGCAATGAGGATGCGGAGAGTATTGGTTGGCCTCCCTCAATTCCGAAACTGCTCCAGGAACATCCGCAAGGAGTCGTGCGGGCTCTCGACATCAGTGATCAGCCAGCCCTCGAGCCCGTTGACCACGACAAAGTTCAGCGCCACCCGGCGCCCGCGATTGTCGAAATTCGCCGCGACATAGGTCTTGTCGTATTGCCTGCGGACGACCGCGATCGTAACAGGGCCGAGCTTCCAGGTCGGGCTCTGCACCAGGAAATCATAGGGCTCGACTCTCGGCGTGCTCCAGGCCTTGCGCAGTGGCGGATCGAAGAACTGGCGCGCGGTCACGGCATCCCGCGGCAAGCCTTTTGACAGCTCCGGCGTCCCTTCGCCGTAATGGGCATAGACGTTGCGGACCAGCGATTCCGGGGTGCGGAAGCCGGCCTCCGCCGCGGCCAGCCAAAATCCTGCCAACAGGGCCCCAATGCCCGCAACTTCCCTCATGCCCGCCGCTCGCTTTATCGGCCGCCGGTCTTATCTTAGAAGCCTAGCATCCAGCGACCGGAACCGAAAACCGACATGCGCGAATTGTTCGAAGAAGCAGCAAGCCAGCCCCCGCCGGATCCCCGGGACTCGGCGCGCGCCTCCGCGCGCGCGCCCCTGCGCAAGCGCTTCTACAAGGAGGCCGGCGTCGCCGATGCCGAGGGGGGCTTCGCCGTCACTGTCGACGGCAAGCCGATCCGCACGCCGTCGGGTCGCCAGGTGGTGATCCCGACGCGCGCGCTCGCAGATCGCGTCGCCGCGGAATGGGCGGCCCAGGGTGAGACGATCGATCCCGTGACCATGCCGTTGACGCGGATCGCCAACAGCGTGGTCGAGGGCGTCGTCGATCGCGTCGAGCTCGTCAGCGACGACCTCGCCAAATATTTCGAGTCCGACTTGCTGTTCTATCGAGCCGGCCATCCCGAGGGACTGGTCGCCCGCGAGGCTGCGCATTGGGACCCCGTGCTGTTCTGGGCGGCGGAGACGCTGGGGGCGCATTTCATCCTGTCGGAGGGCGTGATGCACGTGAAGCAGCCGGACGAGGCTTTGAAGGCCGCACGGGCCGCGCTGCCCGGCGACCCCTGGTCGGTCGCTGCGCTCCACATGGTGACCACCCTGACCGGCTCGGCGCTGCTGGCGCTGGCGCTGGACCAGGGCGTGCGCGATGCCGACCAGGTCTGGGCCGCCGCCCATGTAGACGAGGACTGGAACGCGGAGCAATGGGGCGTGGACGAGGAGGCGGCCGCCCGCCGCGCCGCCCGCCTGAAGGATTTCCAGGCCGCCGTGACGGTTCTGGCGGCGGTGAAGTCGCCGTCCGTCCAAGGTCCTTAACGAGAGGTTTACGAGGCAGCGGTTACGGTAGCCGGCGCTCCCCTTGGGCTGCCGAATGCCGACGCCGGTCACCTCCATTGCTCCCGTCAACGCTGCCAGTCGCCCGGCTGATGCGGCGACACCGGATCTCGTGCTTCAAGCCGGCAGTGTGGTCGATGCCAGGGTGGTCAGCGTGCTCGCCGACAATCTGGTGCGGATCGCGATCGCCAACCTGTCGATGGACGTGATGTCGGAGCTGGCGCTGACGCCGGGGCAGAACCTCCAGCTCGCGGTCTCGCAGAACAACGGCACCATTCGCCTCGCCGTCATGAGCGGGGCAGGCGAGGCGGCGGGCGATCAGGTTACGCTGACGCCGCGGGCGGCCGCGCTGGTGGACAGCCCGCCGCTGGCACCGTCAGTGGCAACGGCACGGAACACCCTGACGCCGTCCGAGCAGGCCGCCGTCGCGACGGCCTCTGCCGAGGCCGCGACCAAACAGGGGAGCCAGGCGCCGCTGTTCGCCAACCTGGCCTCCGTCGTGACAGGCAGCAACCTGCCCGCAGGGCTGAAGCAGGCGGTGCTCGACGTGCTTGCACAACAGACGTCGTTCAACCAGGCCCTCGACGGCGGCGATATCGAATCTGCCTTCCAGAAGTCCGGGCTGTTTTTCGAGGCGTCATTGGCCGCAGGCACAACGCCATCCGCCGGCGTGATCCCGGACTTGAAGGCCGCACTGCTGGTGTTGCGCCAGACGCTGGCGTCGACCTCCGGCGCGATCGAGACGGGAGTGCCGCAGGCAACTCCGCAAGGTGTGTCGCTGCCGGCGAGTGCTGCGGCCGCGACGCACACCGCAGCCTCCGCGGCTGGGCTGGCGGGCGGGACGGCACAAGCGGCGTCGCCGTCACCGGATGCGGACGTCGCCCAACCGGCGCAATTGTCGCGCGGTGCGCTTGCTGCCGCCGTGCTGGCCGAGGTGACGGGCAACAATCCGCAAGCCGCGGTGCCGCGAACCATGTCCGCCGGCCTTGCCGCGAGCCTGCTGCAAGAGCTCACGCAAAACCTGCCGCGCCTGACCGGCAACGTACCGGGCTCCAACAAGGCGTTGCCGGATGCCCATGTCTTCGAGGCTGCCGCACAGCCGACACCTCCGCCAGTCCGCGGTGCGCTGCCGGCGCCGCAGTCCATTGCCGCGCCGTCGCTTGCGCCGGACACGCCACTGACTGCGACCGTGCATCGTCTGCTCGATGACACCGATGCCGCGATCGCCCGGCAGACGCTGTTGCAGATTGCTTCGCTCCCCGATCGCACCGACGCCAGCGGCCACCGCACCGATCCGGCCGTGCCGCAGTGGAATTTCGAGATTCCGTTCGCGACTCCGCAAGGCACCGCGATGGCGCAGTTTGAGATCTCGCGCGATGGCGGCAACGAGTCCGCCGATCCCGTCAAGCGCGCCTGGCGCGCGCGCTTCTCGCTCAATGTCGAGCCGGCCGGACCCGTGCATGCGCTGATCACGCTGAACGGCGACAAGACCTTCGTACGGATGTGGGCAGAGCGGCCGGCGACGGCGCAGCAGCTCCGCGCCGGCATCGGTGAGCTCAGCCAGGCCTTGACGAAGGCCGAGCTCAAGCCCGGTGATATCGTGGTCCGCGACGGCACGCCGCCGCCACCGGCGCCGGCCCGCGCCGGCCACTTCCTGGATCGCGCCACATGAGCGATCCGTCCAAGCTCGCGATCGCGCTGCATTACGAGAAGGGCTCCGGCGCGCCCGTCGTCGTCGCCAAGGGCAAGGGCACGATCGGCGAAAAGATCGTCGAGATAGCGAAGGCCCACGATATTCCGATCGAGGAAAACGAGGTTCTGGCCGGCGCTCTGTCGAAGGTCGAGCTCGGCGACGAAATCCCGCCGGATCTCTACAAGGCCGTCGCCGAGGTGCTGGTGTTCGTGCTGCGGCTGTCGGGCCGGGGGCGATAGAAACCATCTGTCATCGTTTCACCACGTCTCGGCTGCATGGTCGCGGCAACTTTCATCATTCGACGGACACTGCCTTGCTCACCCGCCGTTCCACCCTCGGCCTCCTCGCCGCAACCGCGATCCTGCCCCGACGCGCGCGCGCCCATGTCGCGCCACCGCGCAATGAAATCAGCGACACTCTTGCAAAGCGCTTCACCGAGCTCGGCACGTCAGGCACGTTCGTCGGCTACAAGGTCGAGGATTATCTGATCGTCGCCAGCGACAAGGAACGCTCGGGCGAGGGCAAGCTGCCGGCCTCGACCTTCAAGATTCCAAACGCGCTGATTGCGCTCGAGAGCGGTGTCGTCACTGATCCCGACAAGGACGTGTTTCCCTGGGACGGCGTCAAGCGCCCGATCGAGGCCTGGAACAAGGATCACACGCTGCGCAGCGCGATTCTCGTGAGCGCGGTGCCGGTCTATCAGGAGATCGCGCGCCGCATCGGCGAGGTGCGCATGCAACAATACGTCGACGCGTTCGACTACGGCAATCGCGACATCGGCGGCGGCATCGACCAGTTCTGGCTCACCGGGGCCTTGCGCATCGATCCGGTCGAGCAAGTCGATTTCGTCGACCGGCTGCGCCGCCGCGCGCTGCCGATCTCAAAGCGCAGCCAGGATCTCGTCGCCGACATCCTGCCGGTGACCAAGGTCGGCGACGCCGTCGTTCGCGCCAAGTCCGGCCTCCTGGGCGCCGAGCGCGGCGAGCCTTCGCTCGGCTGGATGGTCGGCTGGGCCGAGAAGGGCGAGGCGCATACCGTGTTCGCGCTCAACATGGATTGCAAGGAGCCGCGCCACATCGAGGCTCGCATGACGCTGACGCAAGCCTGCCTTTCCGAGATCGGAGCGATCTAGCGCGACCGTCGTCAAGCCGGCACCTGAACCTCGGTCGTCGCAATCAGACGCCAATCGGCGAGCGCGGCCAAGCGGTGGGGCTCGGCCTCACGTCGGTAGTCGGAGCTCAAGACGATGGCTCGAAAGGTCGCGAAGTCGGGGTAGCGGACCATTGCGGCGTCGTGCCAGGCTTCGCCTTGCGCCGCAACCAGCAGGGCTCCGACAGAGCCAAGCCAAGTCGGCGTGACCCCTAGCGGAATTGCGACCTTGCGAAATGCGGGGACATAGCGCGTGTAATAGGCTTCGCGCCCGCTGCAGGCCGGAAGCTCGGACTTGTCCCGGTACAAGGCCTCATCCCGATAGCGTAGAAGATTGAGCATGAAGATGGGTTGATCTCCGGGCAAGCTCGAGCCTGCGGTCACGAGTGATCCATTATCGATATCGACGAACATTGTTCTCTCCGGTCGTGAGTTCTTGCTGCGAGCTGATATCGCTTCGGACGCCCGGCCTTGTAGTGGTTTCGAAGTCACTGCTATGATGACGTCATGGCAACACCACGCAGCCATCAGCAACTCCGGCTGGCGCGTGCCGAATACGCCGATCCACGCCGTCCAGGTCAGCCGCAAACAGATGCCGACACGGATCCGCAGTCTCTTGCGGGTCCTCTCAGAGAGTGCATCGACATGGGATTATCGTGGCTAAAGCATGATGAAACTCGATTGCTGCGACTGAGGTGCGCTCCCTCTCCCGCTTGCGGGAGAGGGTTGGGGAGAGGGTGTTTCCGCAATGGGACAATCTCCAAGAGGAAAGAACCCTCACCCGGCGCTTCGCGCCGACCTCTCCCGCAAGCGGGAGAGGTGAAGGAACCGCGGCCATCGATTCAACCGACGGCCATTTCGCTTTAGGCCGCGGCAGCGCCTGCTTCGGTCGCCGGGCGGAGTTCAGGCAGGGTCAGGCTTCGCCGCCAGCGCCTGGTCAACGGCAAAGCCGCCGATCTCGCTCATGGCCTGCGAGATTGGATCGCCGCGCCGGGCAAAGCCGCTCGAGAGATAATCGAATTGCGTCCGCGCCAGCCGCAGCGCCTCGATCGGCACCGAGACCGCTGTCTCGTTGAAACTGTCGACGGAGGCGCGCAGGCTGTCGAGCTCGCCGGTGATTTTGACGATATGGCTTTCCGCATGCTGCATCAGGCCGACAAGCTTGTTGCGTTCGGCATCGAATGCCGCGCGGTCCGCGGCGGCAGCCGCGGTGACTTCCGCGAGCTGCGCCCGCAGCGCCGCGATCTGGCCGACCATGGCGTCGGAAGCGAGTTCGGCGGACTCGCGCAGCTCGGCGTTGCGCGTGCTCTCTTCCTGAACCTGATGATAGAGCCGCTCGGCCGACATCGCCCGCTGGCTCAGCGACTCGATCATGCTGGCTGCACGCAGCAGCATCTCGCCGTTCCGCCCCGACACCATGCCGGCCATGCGGCGCAGGAAGTCGATGGTTTCGGACGATGGGTTCGGCGGCAGGGGGACGACCGTCGCGGACATCTCGGTGATGCCAGTTGGTGATGCTCGAGCTAAGGCGTAAAGAACCGCCGCCGTACCGACTGGGCTCACGCAACATTCGGCGCCTGATCGTTCCGGAGCAAGCCTGAATCGGTCGGCCCGGTCAACCTGCCGGGCTGCCAAATTTGAGATCAGAAGTCCCTCTGCCGCCCGATCCGCCCCAAATGGGTGAAGCCGAACCCGGCGGAATATTTCAGGCCGTAGCCGAGCGCCCGGTCGAGGCCGATATGGGCAAGCCAGATCAAGGCGATGGAAAGGGTGAGGGCGAGGCGAGGCCGAAGCCCAGCGTCAGCAACGCCACCGGGGCCATGTAGCTGTGGGCAGCGTTGTAGACCATCGCGCCGAACCTGGCGTCGGACAGGTAGGCCAGGAAGCTCAGATCGGGCACGAAGAACAGCAGGGCAAACACCAGCCACGACCCATCCCAGGCCGCATAGAGCGTCACCATCGCTGCAAACAGGGTCAGGCCCTCCAGCCGCAGCAGGATGTTGACGCCGCCAGTCGCGGCGCCCGTCTCGCCCCTTCCTTCCGTCACGCTCGCCTCCTCGGCAAAACTTTGTAATTCCTTGCGCTTTCCCGCTACGGCAAGCCAGCCCTGCGACGGCGAAAGCGGCTTTCCGGGTCGCAAAATGCCGTGTTAGAACCCGCCCATCACTTAAGAACTGGCGGGAGCAAATGAAACACATCCTGGACGCCCTTGAAGATCGTCGTGCCGGCGCAAAGCTCGGCGGCGGGGAGAAGCGCATCGAGGCGCAGCACGCCCGCGGCAAGCTGACGGCGCGCGAGCGCATCGAGCTGTTGCTCGACAAGGGGTCGTTCGAGGAGTTCGACATGTTCGTCGAGCACCGCTCCACCGAGTTCGGCATGGAGAAGACCAAGGTGCCGGGCGACGGCGTCGTCACGGGATGGGGCACCGTCAACGGCCGCAAGACTTTTGTCTTCGCCAAAGACTTTACGGTGTTCGGCGGCTCGCTGTCCGAGACCCACGCGCTCAAGATCACCAAGTTGCAGGACATGGCGATGAAGGCGAGGGCGCCCATCATCGGCCTCTATGACGCCGGCGGCGCCCGCATCCAGGAAGGCGTCGCCGCGCTCGCCGGCTATTCCTACGTGTTCCGCCGCAACGTGCTCGCCTCGGGCGTGATCCCGCAGATCTCCGTCATCATGGGCCCCTGCGCCGGCGGCGACGTCTATTCACCTGCGATGACCGACTTCATCTTCATGGTGAAGAACACCAGCTACATGTTCGTCACGGGCCCCGACGTGGTGAAGACCGTGACCAACGAGGTCGTCACCGCCGAGGAGCTCGGCGGCGCCTCGGTGCATGCGACGCGATCCTCGATCGCCGACGGCGCCTTCGAGAACGACGTCGAGACGCTGTTGCAGATGCGTCGCCTGATCGACTTTCTGCCCTCCAACAACACCGACGGCGTGCCGGAATGGCCGAGCTTCGATGACATCGAGCGGGTCGACATGTCGCTCGACACGCTGATCCCCGACAATCCGAACAAGCCCTACGACATGAAGGAGCTGATCCTGAAGGTCGTGGACGAGGGCGACTTCTTCGAGATCGCGGAAGCCTTCGCCAAGAACATCGTCACCGGCTTCGGCCGCATCGCCGGGCGCACCGTCGGCTTCGTCGCCAACCAGCCGATGGTGCTGGCCGGCGTGCTCGACAGCGACGCCTCGCGCAAGGCGGCGCGCTTCGTCCGCTTCTGCGACGCCTTCAACATCCCGATCGTCACCTTCGTCGACGTGCCGGGCTTCCTGCCCGGCACCGCGCAGGAATATGGCGGCCTGATCAAGCACGGCGCCAAGCTCCTGTTTGCCTATTCGCAATGCACCGTGCCGCTCGTCACCATCATCACCCGCAAGGCCTATGGCGGCGCCTTCGACGTCATGGCCTCCAAGGAGATCGGCGCCGACATGAACTACGCCTGGCCGACCGCGCAGATCGCGGTGATGGGCGCCAAGGGCGCGGTCGAGATCATCTTCCGCAGCGACATCGGCGACCCCGACAAGATCGCAGCCCGCACCAAGGAATACGAAGACCGCTTCCTGTCGCCGTTCATCGCTGCCGAGCGCGGCTACATCGACGACGTCATCATGCCGCACTCGACCCGCAAGCGGATCGCGCGGGCGCTTTCGATGCTGAAGGACAAGAAGACGGAAATGCCGGCGAAGAAGCACGACAATTTGCCGTTGTGAGGGGAGGCGTAGGGCGGGTTAGCGAAGCGTAACCCGCCACTCATCCGAACCCGCGGATTACGGCTGCGCCTAATCCGCCCTACAATCGGTATCCTCAATCCAATGACCGAAGACGACCCGACCGACGAAATCTCCGACATCGAAGATCGGATCGAGCGGCTCGCCGAGATTGCCGAGCGGTGCCGGAAGTACATCCTGGCGTCCAAGATCGCGATCGGGGGCGGGGCGGCGCTGCTGCTGGTGACGATCCTCGGTCTGTTCGGCTTCGGTCAGACTGCCGCGCTCGGATCAATCGCCCTGGTGCTCGGCGGGATCGTCTCGCTCGGCTCGAACGTCTCGACGTTGCGACAGACGGACGAGGCCATCAGTGCTGCGGAGGCGCGGCGTTCAGCGTTGATCGGCAGCATTGATCTGAGGGTCGTCGCCGATGCTCCGCTGAAGCTGGTGTGACGCGCAGGGTGGATTAGCGACAGCGTAATCCACCAAGGTATGCGTCACCGGGATGGAGAAGTGGCGGATTACGCTAGCGCTAATCCGCCCTACGTATCTCCCCGGTCCACCTCACGCGGCGGTCTTGAGCGTCAGCTCCGACAATTCGGCGCGGCATTCGGCGGCGTAGGCCTGGAGCCGGTCGGCGGTCTGCCGGTCGAGGATGGCCTTGGCCAGCCGCTCGGCGCGCGCGATCTGTCGTTTGAGATATTCGATGCGGACCATGTGGCACCTGTCAAATTGCTTTCTTCCAATGGTGGCGACTGTACGCCGGGCACAGGATTGATTATGTGAGGCGCATCACGCCCCGCGCGCCTTGTCCCCCGCAGCAAAATGCGCCATCTGGTCGGCGTGCGCCTTGGCGAACGCCGGGCGGGCCGTGGCGCGCGCGGCATAGGCGCGGCAGGCAGGACTGTCCGCAAGCCCGTCGAACTTGTCGACCACGCGCAGTACGTCCGCCATCAGGATGTCGGCGACGGAGAAGGATCCGGCCAGCCATTGGCGGGGGCCGAGCACCGGCTCGAGACGCCTGAGCCGGAGCTTGAGGAAGTCGTCGACGAATTTCCACGCCGCCGTGTCGGTCGGATGTCCCATGAACTTTGACATCGTCCAGGGCAGGCTGGCCATCTCCACCGAATTGAGCGCCGCGAACACCCATTTCGTCGCTTCAGTGCGGCCGCGCGGATCTGTCGGCATCAGCTTGTCGCTGCGCTCGCCGAGATGCAGCAGGATCGCGCCGGTCTCGAAGATCGAGATGTCGCCGTCGGTCAGCCATGGCACCTGGCCGAACGGCTGGTGTGCGAGGTGCGCAGGCCCGCGATCGTCGAATGGGGTGCTGGCGACGCGATAGGGCAGGGCGGCCTCTTCGAGGGCCCAGCGCACGCGCAAGTCGCGCACGAGGCCACGCGGCGGCTCGGGAACCCAATTGAAGGTGGTCAGGGTGAGGTCGGCCATTTGCTGTCTCCGTCCTGGTTCGACGCATAGGACGAGCGAAGGGCGTCCATTCCGACACCAAGGCCAACCTTTTTGTCGCCGGCGGCGGAAAGCGGTTAGTTTTGCGGCAAACAAAGGGAGGAAACCCGATGCCAGCAGCCTTCTTCGTCGTTCGCGCCGTCGTTCCCTACGCCAGCAGGCGCGCTGCTTTCGACCGATGGTACGAGACGGAACATTTGCCCGACGCGGTGAAGGCCTTCGGCGTGAGCAAAGCCTGGCGGTTCTGGAGTCTCGACGATCCCTCGCTGCACCAGGCGATGTATTAGTTCGAGGACGAGGCCAAGCTGAATGCGATGCTGAACGGTGACGCGCTGCAAAAGCTCGTCGCCGATTTCAACCGCGACTGGCCCGACGTGAAGCGCTCGCGTGAGACGCTGCTGCTGGCGCAGGAGTTTTCTCAATAGGAACATTGAAGCTCTGCGTGACGCTGAATCTGAACATACGATTCAGCTTCGGTTCATGTCATGGCCGCGACACTTCCTCTGCATCACTTGCTCGAAGATCCTAGAGGAATTGCCATGGAGCGCCGGAACTTTTTGAAACTTGCCTTGGGATTGACGGCGGGCGCCGCCGCCTTCGCCGCTGCTGCCGCGCAGGCCGCGCCGCTGTCACCGCAGCCGCTCGCTGATCCCGCCCGGCCGCCGCAAGGTAATCCCGACGCTCATCCTGCGGTCACCACCAGCGAGGAAGCCGCCAAGCTGACGCCTGAGCAGGTTCATTGGCGTGGGCGCGGCCGCCACTGGGGCTGGCGCCGCCGTCATTGGCGCCGGCATTACCGGCGCTGGCACCGCCGCCATTACTGGTGAGCTCGCGGCCATTCTCGGACGCGACGGGGATCGCCGCTGGCGGTCCCCGTTTCGATTTGGGAAGTGCTCCGGTTCCGCTGCGGACGAATCATCAGCAACAAAAAATGGCCGCGCAGGCATTCGCCGCGCGGCCATTTTGCAACGGAATGGAAGGAGATCAGAACGGGCGGCAGCGGCCGGCGTACCAGCGGAAACCGTAGGGGCATACGCGCGCACGAGGCACGACGACGACCGGCGCCGGGGCGACCACCACCGGGGCGGGGCGAACCACGACAGCGCCGCGCATCGGACGGCAGCCGCCATAGGGGCCGCGATACCAGCCCGGGCCGCAACCGCCGGCGGCGCTGGCCGCCTCGCTGAAACCGACGACCGCACTGGCGAGCATGACGGCGGCGAACAGGTATTTCATTTGATCTTCCTTCTTGTCCTTGGGGGCAGGCTTCGGGGAATAGCGCTTGCGGGCGCACAATGAATCAAGAGACACGATTCGACACGTTAAATCTGGGACGTGCCGAGACGTCGCGATCCAAACCTGCCAATCATGACCTGAATGCGGCATGAACGTTGGCAGCATTGGGTCTCGGACGACACGCTGCTGTCGCTAGCGGCCGCGAAGGTGACCGATGCCCGAATCACTTGCCGAACAACGCAGCGAACTGCTTCTCGCCGGTGCGGGTGAAATTCACGACGCGGCTGCCGGGCGTGGGATCGCGCGCCGCCCATTTCAGCTCGGCAAAGCGCTGCATCATGGCAGCCCCCAACGTGCCGGCGAGGTGGTGACGCCGTTCGCTCCAGTCGAGGCAGGCCTTGCAGACCGGGCGGCGCGGGTGGCTGAGCATGTCGGGCGAGATCTGCAGGTGCCTGGCGAGAAAGCGCTCGCCCTCGGCGGTCAGCTCAATCTCCTGCTTCCTCTGCCTGACCAGATGCCGCTCGCGCAAGGAGTCCAGCATCTGCACGCCGAGATCGCCGGCGAGATGGTCGTAGCAGATCCGCGCGCGCCGCAGCGCAGGATCCTTCGGCCCGGTGCGCACGCGCATATGGCCGGTGCGCGCCGCAAGCCCAGCCAGCCCCTCGAGCACGCCGGCGACGTCGTCGTCGGTGAGGCGGTAATAGCGATGACGGCCCTGCTTCTCCGGCTCGATGAGGCCGCCGGCCTCGAGCTTCGACAGATGCGAGCTCGCGGTCTGCGGCGTGATGCCGGCCTCCTGCGCCAGCTCGCTCGCCGTGAGCGCGCGGCCGTTCATCAGCGCCGTGAGCATGTTGGCGCGGGCGGGGTCGCCGACCAGCGAGGCGACCATGGCGATGTCGGGTCCTGATTTCATGCTTCGATGGTAACCGAAGCATTGCCGTCGGGCAAGGACGTAACCTCTCACCAAGTCGTCATTGCGAGGAGCGCGCCCGTAGGGTGGGCAAAGGAGCGCAGCGACGTGCCCACCAATCGTCGTGGCGGACAAAGGACGTGGGCACGCTTCGCTTTGCCCACCGTACGAGACCTGCGCTCGCAATGACGCCATGGAAACAGGAGCCCATCATGTCCGTCACCGTCTTCATCCGCTACCAGCTCGATCCGTTCAAGCGCGCCCAGTTCGAGGAATATGCGAAGCGCTGGCTCACCATCATCCCGAGATGTGGCGGCGAGTTGATCGGCTACTTCATGCCACATGAGGGCACCAACAACATCGCGTCCGCCCTGATTTCGTTCGAGAGCCTGGCCGCCTACGAGGCCTATCGCAAACGGCTGCGCGCCGATCTCGACGGTATGGCAAACTTCAACTTTGCGGAGGCGGAGAGATTCATCCTCGCCGAAGAACGCACCTTCCTGCGCAAGGTGGTATTGTAAGTCCACCAACAGCAGGAGACGCCCATGATCGCCGTGATCTTCGAGGTCTGGCCCAAGCCGGAACACCGCCAGGACTATTTCGACCTCGCGGCCGATCTGAAGCCGCTGCTGCAGACCATCGACGGCTTCATCTCGGTCGAGCGTTTCGAGAGCCTGACTGAGAAGGGCAAGATCCTGTCGGTGTCGTTCTGGCGCGACGAGGCAGCAGTCGCCGCCTGGCGGAACACCATGGAGCACCGCCGCACCCAGGCCAAAGGCAGGGCGCAGATCTTCGCCGATTATCACCTGCGCATCGCCAGCGTGATCCGGGACTATGGCATGACCGACCGCGAGCAGGCCCCGAAGGACAGCCGCGCCGTGCACGACGCGCACTGGCGGAGTTGAGAACGCACGCCTATCTCTGCGCGGCCAACAAGGGAGAGAAACATGCACGTGACGACCGCTGACAAGCGCGCGACGTTCAGGAAGATGCACGAGAGCGGCTGCTTCATTTTGCCCAATCCGGTCGATGTCGGCAGTGCGAAAGCCTTGCAGCATCTCGGTTTCAAGGCGATTGCGTCGTCGAGCGCGGGCTTTGCCTGGACCATCGGCAAGGCCGACAACCACGTCACCGTCGAGGACGTCTGTCAGCATCTGGCAGCATTGAGCTCGGCCGTCGACATCCCCGTGAACGCAGATTTCGAGGGCGGCTTTGCGGTCGAGCCCGACAAGGTCGCCGACAATGTCGAGCGCGGTGTGCGCACCGGCGTCGCCGGCCTGTCGATCGAGGATTCCACCGGCGACAAGGACAAGCCGCTCTACGACCGTGCGCTGGCCGTCGAGCGCATCAAGGCCTCGCGCAAAGCGATCGGCGACAGCGGCACGCTGCTGGTCGGCCGATGCGAGGCGTATCTCTGGGGCGTGACGGATCTCAAGCTCGTCATCGACCGGCTCACCGCCTATGCCGATGCCGGCGCCGACTGCCTCTATGCGCCGGGTCTGAAGAGCCGCGAGGACATCGCCGCAGTGGTGAAGGCTGTCGCACCAAAACCGTTCAATCTTCTGATCGGCGCGTCCGGCCTGTCGTTGCAGGAAGCCCAGGATCTCGGCGTGCGCCGCATCAGCGTCGGCGGCTCGCTGGCCCGCGCCGCCTGGGGCGGCTTCATGCGCGCGGCAAAGGAGATGGCGGAGAAGGGCACCTTCACCGAGCTCGGCGGCGGCTATCCCGGTGGCGAGCTCAACAAGATGTTCGGCTAGACATGATCCGGAAAAGTGTGAAGCGGTTTTCCGAAACGATCATGCTCAAACAAAGACCTAAAGCGCGATGACGATTCGTCCAAATCTCATCGCGCTTTAGACAAACGAAAAGCGGCGGGATGTTGGATCCCGCCGCTCTCGCGCTTTTACTGCGAAATGTTACTTCGCGCCGTCGGACGGAGCCGGCGTCGTCGGGGCCGGCCTGCTCGGCGCGGCGCCGGTGGTCGTGCCCGGCTCGGTGTTGCTGCGTGGCGTCACGTCACGCATGCCGGGAGGTGCGGCCGGACTGGCCGGCGCGGTCTGCTGAGCGGTTCGCGATGCCGGCTCGTTGCTCGCCTGGTTGCCGGTGGTCGTGTTGTTCAAGCCGTAGAACACCGCGCCCAGCACCAGGGCGACGGCCACCGCGAACAGTGCGATCTTGCCGCTGGAGGCAGGACCTTCCCCGAGCTCGGGATCGGCCTGCAGGTCGGCATCCCGGCGCGCCGCGCGAGTATACTCATCGTCGGCGAGGTTCGGGCGGTACGGATCGTTGGGAAAACGGTCGTCAGCCATCGATTGGATCTCCTCGGGTTATGACCCCCGGACAACCCACAGCTGCGAGATTCTGTTCCGCGCCACCTGATGCTTTCGTCGCATATTGCCCCCATCCGGGGAATCGGGAACCTGTTCTGTCTGACCCCGGGCCTTGAGTTCCATATCGGGGAGGAGGAACACGGCGATGTGGAGCCTGCCGCCGACGGATAGCGTGCTGCATTTCCTGTCCCTTGTGGCGGTGGCCGCGCAGGGCATGACGGCTGCGCTCGCTGCCGGACGCCGCAGCATGGATTGGCTGGGGGTCTGCTTCCTCGGCTGCATCACTGCGCTCGGCGGCGGCACGTTGCGCGATCTCTTCCTCGGACATTATCCGCTGGCCTGGGTGCAGAGCCCCATCTATCTCGCGCTCGCCGGCGGCGCCGCCTTCCTCACCATCCTGTTTGCGCGTCTCGTGCACCGACTGAAGGTCGCCTTCATCGTGCTCGATGCCATCGGTCTCGTCGTCTTCACCATGGCCGGCTGCGACGTGGCCTGGCAGATGGATGCGACACTGCCCATCGTCATCGTCTCCGGCATGGTGACGGGCTGCGCCGGCGGCGTGCTGCGCGACGTGCTCTGCAACGACGTGCCGCTGCTGTTTCGCTCCGAGCTCTACGCCAGCGTCTCGGTGGTGACGGGATTGTTCTATGCCACCGCGTTTGGTCTCAAGCTCAATGCGGAGCTCTGGACCATCCTGACCTTCGTCCTCGGCATCAGCTTCCGCCTGCTTGCGGTGCGCTACAAATGGGAGATGCCGAAGTTTGTGTTCACGGGGGATGAGGAGCGATAGCTCCATCCACGCCGTCATTGCGAGCGCAGCGAAGCAATCCAGAGTCCCTCCGCGGAAAGATGCTGGATCGCTTCGCTGCGCTCGCAATGACGGGGAGAGAGCTGACTACTTCTCCTTCCTTGCCTTCGCCACCTGTGCCGGCGTCACCAGCGGGCCCGCATTGCCCCAGGAATTGCGGATGTAGTTCGTCACCGCGGCGATCTCGGCGTCGGACAGCTGCTTGGCGTAAGCAGGCATCTCGCCAATGTTCGGCGCGCGCGGTGTCGTCACGGTGTGAGCACCGTCGAGGATGATGCGCAAGGTCGAGGACGGATTGACCGATTGCAGCAGCGCATTGCCCGGCAGCGGCGGATAGATGCGCGGGCTGCCGGTGCCGTCGGTCTCGTGGCAGGCGACGCAGAGCTTCGCATAGACGGCCTGTCCGGCCGTCATCTCGGCTTCCTCGGGCGGCGTCACGATCGTCTCGCGCCGCGTCGGCGGCAGGCTCTTCAGGTAAACCGCGATCGAACGCACATCGGCATCGCTCATCTTCGCCGTCGAGCCAACGATCACCTCGGCCATCGGTCCGCCGGCATGGCTCCTGGCGTTGCGGCCGCTCTGCAGATATTCGGCGATGTCTGCCTCGCTCCAGGATTTCAGCCCCGTGCGGGTGGCACCGTCGAGCCGCGGCGCGTACCAGCCGCCGACCTCATTGCCCGAGAGCGCCTGCGCCTGCTTGTCGGCGCCGAAATAGTTCTTCGGCGTATGGCAGGCGCCGCAATGGCCGAGCCCGGTGACGAGATAGCCGCCTCTGTTCCACGCCGCGCTCTGGCTCTGGTCCGGCTCGAACAGGCCGGGCTTGAAATACAGGGCGTTCCAGATCCGCATCAGGCCGCGATAGCCGAATGGCCAGCGCAGTTCCGGCGGCTTGTTGCGGCTGACGACGGGCGCAAGGCTGCCGAGATAGGCCCGGATCGCCAGCGTGTCGTCCTTCGTCATCTTCGTGAAGTAGGGGTAGGGGAACGCCGGGTAATAGTTCGAGCCGTCGGGCGCGATGCCATAGCGCAGGGCGCGGGTGAAATCGGCATCCGCCCAGGCGCCGATCCCGGTGTCGCGGTCGGGCGTCAGGTTCGGCGCGTAGATCGCGCCGAAGGGCGTGTCGATGCGTTTGCCGCCGGCAAACGGTTTGGCCGGATCGGCGGTGTGACAGCCCGCGCAGTCGCCGGCTTCGACCAGCGCCTTGCCATAGGCGATCAGCTCCGGCGCCGGCTCGGCAATCGTCGCGCTGGCGACTGCACTGCACAACGCGATACCGGCCAGAATCGTCCGCATGCTCGGTCTCTCCTGCGACCAATCGACCCCACCAGCATGAACGCAGCGTCGATTCATTTCGCAACGACGGGGGTATGGTGACACAAATTGAAAATCGCCAACGTGTTTCAGGCCACGAAATTGCGATTTTTACCCGAGGCCTCCTTTGGTCCAGATTTGTGGTGCGGATCATGAAATATCCGACATAGAGTGGCGCAGGTGGTCGGCGCGCCCTAGCTAAAAACAACGGGCGGGCAACGACTTAAGTCAGCAAGACCTGAACAGGGCGCAAGCGAGGACAAGCATGGGCATCAACCAGGGTCCGATCAGTCTCGATCAAAAGTACACCCAGCAGACCGGACACGTCTTCACCACGGGCATCCAGGCCCTGGTCCGCTTGCCGATGGCCCAGATCCGGCGCGACCGCGCCAACGGCCTCAACACCGCGGGCTTCATCTCGGGCTATCGCGGCTCGCCGCTCGGGGGTTACGACCAGCAGCTGTTCGCCGCCCGCAAGCACCTCGAGCAGTACAACATCAAGTTCCAGCCGGGCGTGAACGAGGACCTCGCCGCGACCGCCGTATGGGGCTCGCAGCAGCTCAACCTCTCGCCGGGCGCCAAATACGACGGCGTGGTCGGCATCTGGTACGGCAAGGGCCCCGGCGTCGACCGCTGCGGCGACGTGTTCCGCCACGGCAATGCCGCGGGCTCGGCCAAGAACGGCGGCGTGCTCTGCCTTGCCGGCGACGACCACGGCGCCAAATCCTCCACCGTCCCGCATCAGTCCGACCACGCCTTCATCTCGGCGCTGATGCCGTATCTCTATCCCTCGAGCATCCACGAGATGATCGAGATGGGCCTGCTCGGCATCGCGATGTCGCGCTATTCCGGCTGCTGGGTCGGCATGAAGGTGATCACGGAGACGGTGGAGACCACCGCCGAGATCGATCTCACCGACGAGATGAAGCCTTTCATCATCCCCACCGATTTCGAGCTGCCCCCCGGCGGCCTCAACCTGCGCTGGCCCGATGACCGCTTCGAGCAGGATCGCCGCCTGCAGGACTACAAGGGCTTTGCCGCCATCGCCTTTGCCCGCGCCAACAAGGTCAACCGCGTCACCATGGATTCGCCGAACGCGCGTTTCGGCATCATGGCCTCGGGCAAGAGCTACGAGGACGTGCGCCAGGCGCTGCGCGAGCTGGGGATCACCGAGGAGGTCGCCGCTCGAATCGGCCTTCGCCTCTACAAGATCGGCATGCCCTGGCCGCTGGAGCCGGAGGGCGTGCGCAACTTCGCGGTCGGGCTCGAGGAGATCTTCATCGTCGAGGAGCGCCGCGAGATCGTCGAGAACCAGGTCAAGCAGGAGCTGTTCAACTGGCGCGACGACGTCCGGCCCCGCATCGTCGGCAAGATGGACGAGCACGACAAGCGTTTCCTGACCTTCGCCGCCGAGCTCAGCGTCGCCTCGCTCGCGACCTCGCTCACCGAGCGACTGCTTCGACTTAATCTCAACCCCGAGATCGCGGAGATGCTCCGCGTCAAGGCCGACTGGTTCAACGGCCGCCAGGCCACGCAAATGCAGGCTGTCGCGCCGGTCTCCCGCACTCCGTATTTCTGCTCCGGCTGTCCCCACAATACCTCGACGAAAGTCCCCGAAGGCAGCCGCGCGCTCGCCGGCATCGGCTGTCACTTCATGGCGCTGTGGATGGACCGCTCGACCGAGACGTTCACGCATATGGGCGGCGAGGGCGTGCCCTGGGTCGGCATCGCGCCCTTCACCAACGAGAACCACATCTTCGCCAATCTCGGCGACGGCACCTACTTCCACTCCGGCATTCTCGCCATCCGCCAGGCGATCGCCTCCAAGGCCAATATCACCTACAAGATCCTCTACAACGACGCGGTGGCCATGACCGGCGGCCAGCGTCATGACGGCGATCTCTCGCCGCAGAAGATCATGGCCCAGCTTCATGCCGAGGGCATCAGCGAAATTTATCTGGTCTCGGAAAACCCCGACGCTTACCCGGCAGACACCATCGCGCCCGGGGTGAAGAAGTATCACCGCGACGAGCTCGACAACGTCATGAAGATGTGCCGCGAATACAAGGGCACCTCCGCGATCGTGTTCGTGCAGACCTGCGCCGCCGAGAAGCGCCGTCGCCGTAAGCGCGGCCTGATGGAGGATCCGGCGCGCCGTGTCATGATCAATCCGACCGTCTGCGAAGGCTGCGGCGATTGCTCGGTGCAGTCGAACTGCATCTCGGTCGAGCCGCTGGAGACCGAGTTCGGCCGCAAGCGCGCCATCAACCAGTCGTCCTGCAACAAGGACTATTCCTGCCTGAAGGGATTCTGTCCGTCCTTCGTCACCATCGACGGCGGCGCGCCGCGCCACCGCGCGCCTGCCGAGTTCGCCGAGATCGGCGCGCTGCCCGAGCCGGCCTCACGCCCGACGCTCGACAAGCCCTATAACATTGCCGTCGGCGGCGTCGGCGGCACCGGTGTGCTCACCATCGGCGCGCTGCTCGGCATGGCCGCCCATATCGAGGGCAAGGCCTCGATGATCCTCGACATGTCGGGCCTCGCGCAAAAGGGCGGGGCGGTGCTCAGCCACGTCCGCCTGTCGGATCATCCGGCCGAGGTGACCTGCTCGCGCATCGTCACCGGCACGGCCGATCTCGTGCTCGCCGCCGATGAAGTCGTCGCGGTCGCCAAGGACACGATCACCCTTTGTGACTCCACCCGCACCCGCGGCGTCATCAACAGCCACGTCATTCCCACCGCCGACTTCGTCCTCAACCGCGATTTCAATTTCCAGACCCGCAAGCTGACCGGGCTGCTAGAAACCGCGCTGCACAAGGATTCGGTGTTCTTCGACTTCACCAAGCCTGCCGAGCAGCTGCTCGGCGATGCCATCGCCACCAACATGATGATGATGGGCTATGCCTATCAGAAGGGTCTGTTGCCGCTGTCCGCGGTAGCAATCGAGCAGGCCATCGAGGTCAATGGCGTCTCGATCAAGATGAACAAGGAAGCGTTCCGCCTCGGCCGTCTCGCAGTCGCCGATCCCCAGCGTCTTGCCGACATGCTGAAGGGCGCGGACGGGGTGATCGCGCCGAAGACGCTGGATGCCATGACGCTGGACGAGGTCATCGAGCATCGCGCCAAGCATCTGACCGCCTACCAGAACGCTCGTCTCGCCAAGCGCTATCGCAAGCTGGTCGACCAGGTGCGCGATGCCGCGGCAAAGGGAGGCGATGGCGACGCACTGCCGCGCGCGGTCGCGGTGAACTATGCCAAGCTGCTGGCCTACAAGGACGAATACGAGGTCGCGCGCCTCTACACGGACGGCGCCTTCGAGCAGCAGCTCCGCGACCAGTTCGAGGGCGACTTCAAGTTCAATTTCAACCTCGCGCCGCCCATCCTGGCAAGCGGTGTCGATGCCTTGGGCCGTCCCAAGAAGCGCGCCTTCGGCCCGTGGATGCTGAACGTCTTCCGCGTGCTGGCCAAGTTCAAGTTCCTGCGCGGCACGCCGTTCGACATCTTCGGCCGCAGCGCCGACCGCAAGCTCGAGCGCGACCTGATCGCCGGCTACGAGAAGGACGTCGCCACCGTGCTCGGCCTGCTGTCGCCGCTCACGATCGACACCGCGGTCGAGCTGCTCTCGCTGCCCGACCGCATCCGCGGCTACGGCCCGGTGAAGGAGAAGGCCGTACACGACGCCAAGGCCCGCTACGCCCAGCTCGCCGCGGACCTCGCCAACCCGCCGCCTGCGCCAAGGCAGATCGCGGCGGAGTAGGGCGGTCTCGTAGGACGGATTAGCGAAGCGTAATCCGCCACACCTATTGCCGTGGCGATCAATACGGCGGATTACGCCTTCGGCTAATCCGCCCTACGCCAGCGGACGACAATTCATCCGTTTGACAAGAGTTGTGGCGCCGCGATATCAGCAACTTGCGATAGTGAGGCGCGCCGGGCGATGCGGCCCTGCGCTATGCGGGGCGATGATCGATGTCATTGCGCACTGTGTTGATTCTGTTCCTGGCCGTCGGTGTTTTGGCGGCGTTGGGGATGTTCTGGAATCAGCATGCCATCGAACGCGTCATGCGCGATGGCTATGGCACCACCGGAAAGATCATTTCGGCTAAAGTCGTCTCGCCGCGGTTTCCGTTCGTGTTTGACGGCGGCTGGCCGCGCTATGTCGACGAAAATCTTTCGATCGGATTGCAGTGGACCGGCAGGGATGGCGTCCAGCGCGAGCGCACGGGCATTGCGGTCAGTGCTGCCTATGCGGCGCGGATCATGGTTGGCAATCAGCTCAAGCTCCTGACGATTCCCATTCAGGCTGTTGACGACGATTCATCGCTTCCGGTCATTGTCGAGGATCTCGACGACCATCTGAACCATATCCGGTCCACGTCCAGGTTCATGGCGGCGGGAGCAGGCGTTTGCGCCGTGCTCCTGATGCTCGTGATCGGATGGCAGACATGGTCGGCGCGTCGAGGCGGGCCGGGGAGTGCGACGATCGCCGCCGGAGCAAGACGTCCCTTTCCTTACATCCTCGGGACCCTGACTGCTGTGATGCTTCCGTTCGGCGGCTACATGCTGGTGAACTCCTACATTGAGCAAAGCACGTTGAATGAGATCCTTGCCCATGGCGATGAAGCCACCGCCGATGTGACCCGCGCCTACGGTGAGGTGAACAAGGCCGGTGAGGCCCCGAGCTATCTCGTGACGCTGGCGTGGACCGACAAGAGCGGACGACAGCAGGCCTACGGACCGACCCATATCAGCCCGGCGTTCTGGCGGCAGATCACGCGCAACGGCGTCCAGACCGTCAGACAGATCAGGATCCGCTATCTCACGGGCAGACCTGATGCGCGACCCCTGATCGTCGACGACGCGGCCGAGCGCCAACACCAGGACAGTTTAGGCGTGAAGGGAGGCGCTGTTTTTCTTTTCCTCGGCCTGATATTGGCCGCGCTGACCGCGTTCCGTTATCGCGCGAGCCCGAGCACCGCCTCGTAGCGAAGAGTCTGTCTTTCACCCCTCGTTTCGGACGAGCGAGCAATGTTCACAGCTCTTGATGCGCCTCCCGATCGGCTCGATAAGCACGAGCAGAACTTCGTCGAAAAAGTTCGCAATCACGGCTGGTTTGGCACGCATGTCTTCCCCGATGGCGAAGGACCGGGCTTCGCCTACACGACCGGATTCTGGCTGAAGTTCAGGTTTCCGGAGATGATCGTGTTTTCAATGGGGCAGCAGACCGCCCAGGATACGTTCTGGACGATCTACCACGAACTCGACGCAGGACGGCGACCGCTGGTCGGCGAGCCCACCGATGCACTGTTTGAGAATGTCGCCGCCGTGCTCCTTCCGGTGTCGTTGCAGCACTACCGCTCGCATCTCGGATGGAGCAGATGGTTCTACGGCAATGATGAGTTCGAATGCCTGCAAGTCGCGTACCCCGATCGCGACGGGCATTTTCCCTGGGCTGCGGAGGCATCCGCTGAGGCCCGTGCCGCACAGCCCGACCTGACGGAAGGCAACTGGTTGGGACGGCGCAAGGTCCCGTAGGGTGGGCAAAGGCGCGAAGCGCCGTGCCCACGACCTCGCCATGATTGCGCAAAAGACGTGGGCACGCTTCGCTTTGCCCACCCTACGACACCATCCCTTGTGTTATTGCCGGGCGAAACATCCAAGAGACGAGTCAATCCCCACGCGCAAAAACATTCCGCTTTACCGAAATTCGGAATTGTCGTATCCCTCCGCCACCTCATCCCTCTCAGAGGGGCGTATCGCGATCGTCACGAAACGCGGGGTGAGCGGCGGTGGACGCGGGCTGCGTCGCGCGAGTCTCTCGCGCACGACGGGCGCGGTCTCGCGTACGGTGTCCTGTCATCCACTGACGACGCTGGACGATCACTCGCGCTTTGCCTTGTGCCTGGCAGCCTGTGACAACGAACGAGGCTCGACGGTACGAGGCCATCTCGAGACGACATTCCGCCGTTACGGGCTGCCGGATGCGATCTTTGTCGACAATGGCGGCCCCTGGGGCTTCACCCTTGAAGATCCCTGGACCACGCTGACGGTGTGGCTTCTCAAGCTCGGCGTCCGCACGATCCACAGCCGGCCCTATCATCCCCAGAGCCGAGGCAAGAACGAACGGTTCCACCGCAGCCTGAAAGCCGAGGTCTTCGCCTTCAAGCGCTACCGGGATCTTGCTGATGTCCAGCGGGCGTTCGACCAATGGCGAGCCGTCTACAATCTCGATCGGCCGCACGAGGCATTGGGCTTCGATGTGCCCGCGAGCCGTTATCGACCGAGCCAGCGCCCCATGCCGGACCGCCTTCCAACGGTGGCATATGAGGAGGGCGAGATCGTCCGTTCCGTCTCCACCACGAAGGCCTATGTCAGCTTCAAGGGGCGGCTCTGGAAAGTCCCGCAGGCCTTCCGTGGTGAGAGGCTCGCCATTCGCCAACTCAGTGCTGACGGAAAGTTCGGAATATTCTTTGCCGCTCATCAGATCGAAACGATCGATTTACGTAACCCCAAAAGTGTCAACCATGTCCCCGAACAGGTGTAAGCTATGTACCCGGGCTGAACAGCAGCGAAGCAATCCAGAATCTTTCCGCGGCGGGACTCTGGATTGCTTCGTCGCAAGGGCTCCTCGCAATGACGACGCGGCAGGCGGTTCGCCTTCTATCCGGGGGCCGGATTTCACATGTGCTCCACTTGCGCCGACCCGCCGCCCTCTCGCCCGACGGAATATTTCCGCGCTTGCCAATCAGCCCGGTGCGGTTCAGAAAAAAGAGCCAAGACGAGACGCGAGCGGAGACAGAAGTTTTGACCATCAAGGGCAAGGCCTACATTGCCGGGATCTACGAACACCCGACCCGGCATGCGCCGGACAAATCCACCGCCCAGCTTCATGCCGAGGTCGCCAAGGGTGCGATCGAGGATGCCGGGATCAGCAAGGACGATGTCGACGGCTATTTCTGCGCGGGCGATGCGCCCGGCGGCGCGTGGCCGATGGTCGACTATCTCGGCCTGAACACCAAGAAGCTTCGCCACGTCGATTCCACCGAGACCGGCGGCTGTTCCTACATCATCCATCTCGGCCATGCCGCCGAGGCGATCGCCGCGGGCAAATGCTCGATCGCGCTCGTGACGCTCGCCGGCAAGCCGCGCACCGGTGCCATGCCGCCGCGCGCAGCCGGCGCCGAGGTCGATTTCGAATCCGCTTACGGGGCGACCACGCACAATGCCTATGGCATGTGTGCCATGCGCCACATGCACGACTATGGCACCACCAGCGAGCAACTCGCCTGGATCAAGGTCGCGGCCTCGCATCATGCGCAATACAATCCGCATGCGATGCTCAAGGACGTCGTCACCGTCGAGGATGTCCTGAACTCGCCGATGATCTCCGATCCGCTGCATCGCATGGATTGCTGCGTCGTCTCCGACGGCGGCGGCGCGCTGATCGTGACGACACCGGAGATTGCCAAGAGCCTGAAGAAGCCGCTGGTGCGCCTGATCGGCCATGGCGAGGCGATGAAGGGTCCGCGTGGCGGCAAGGATCTCGACCTCACATATTCTGCCGGCGTCTGGTCCGGCCCGCGCGCGTTCGAGGAAGCCGGCATCACGCCGAAGGACATCAAATACGCCTCGATCTATGACAGCTTCACCATCACCGTGCTGATGCAGCTGGAAGACCTCGGCTTCTGCAAGAAGGGCGAGGGCGGCAAGTTCGTCGCCGACGGCAATCTGATCTCGGGCGTCGGCAAGCTGCCGTTCAACACCGATGGCGGCGGCCTCTGCAGCAACCATCCGGTCAACCGCGGCGGCATGACCAAGATCCTCGAGGCCGTCAGGCAACTGCGCGGCGAGGCGCATCCGAAGGTGCAGGTCAAGAACTGCGATCTCGCCATCGCCCACGGCACCGGCGGCCTGCTCGGCGTCCGCCACGCCGCCTCGACGGCCATTCTGGAGCGCGTGTGATGAGCGAAGTGAAAAAGTATCCGGCACCTGTCACGAACCCCGAGACCGCCGCGTTCTGGGACGCGGCGAAAGAGGGCAAGTTCATGATCAAGCGCTGCACCGCCTGCGGCGAGGCGCATTACTTCCCGCGCTCGATCTGTCCGTTCTGCTACTCCGACAAGACGGTGTGGGAGCAAGCTTCCGGCGAGGGCACGATCTACACCTACAGCCTGATGCGGAAATCGCCGACCGGCCCTTACGCCATCGGCTACGTCACGCTGAAGGAGGGGCCGTCGGTGCAGACCAATTTCGTCGACTGTGATCTCGAGAAGCTCAAGATCGGCCAGAAGGTGAAGGTGGTGTTCAAGCCGACCGACGGCGCACCATTGCCGTTCTTCACGGCTGTCTAAGATTCTTCCCTTCTCCCCTTGTGGGGAAGGTGGCGCGAAGCGCCGGATGAGGGGTCTGTCTCAACGGAGAGAGCTATCGATGTGGAAGCAACCCCTCACCCAAATGAGTTTGCGGCACGGCTCTCGTTGCCCTCTCCCACAAGGGGAGAGGGCACATTAACGAGCGCCGCTGCTCGCGGAGATACCTGGGAGAAAGACAAACAACATGTCCGCCAGATACGAAGAGCTCAAAGGCCTGAAAAACCTCGGCCAGAAATACGCCTACACCGACCGCGAGGTGATGCTCTACGCCTACGGCATCGGGCTCGGCGCCGATCCGATGGACGAGAACGAGCTCGCCTTCGTCAACGAGGGCACATACACGCCGCGCCCGCTGAAGGTGGTGCCGACCTTCGCCTCCGTCGCGGCTTGGGGCTCGGGGCCCGGCGAGATGAATCTCAACCGCGTCATGGTGGTCGACGGCGAACGCGACATCACCTTCCATCAGCCGCTGCCGGTCGCTGCGAACATCACAGCCGACTCCTCCGTGCTCGAGGTCTACGACAAGGGCAAGGACAAAGGCGTCGTCATCGTTCACCAGACCGTGCTGAAGAACGAGAAGGGCGACAAGCTGGCAACGCTGGTCGCCTCGCGCTTTGCCCGCGGCGATGGCGGCTTCGGCGGACCGAACCTGACGCAGCCGGATCCGCACAAGATCCCATCACGCGCGCCCGACAAGACCATCGACATCACCACGCGCCCCGACCAGGCACTGGTCTATCGCCTCTGCGGCGATCGCAACCCGTTGCACTCCGATCCGGAGTTCGCCAGGAAGGCCGGCTTCCCGCGTCCGATCCTGCACGGCATGTGCACCTACGGCATCACCTGCCGCGGCGTGCTGCAGACCTATGCCGATTACGACGCGAGCGCCTTCCGCCAGCACGTCGCGCGGTTCTCCTCGCCGGTCTATCCCGGCGAGACCGTGACCATGGACCTCTGGAAGGACGGCAACGTGATCTCGTTCGAAGCCAAGGTGAAGTCGCGCGGGGTGACGGTGATCAAGAACGGCAAGACGGTGCTGGGTTAGGTCGGTCTCGTGCCCCGGACGCAGCGCAACGCTCCCGGCGATGCGAAGCATCGTCCGGTGCGGTGCGCTGCAGAGCCGGGGCCCAGAGTACCCGACAAGAACTGGGTCCCGGCTCTGCGACGCAGCGTTTCACGCTGCATCGCGTCCGGGACACGAAAACAATAACAGGGAGACGCCACCATGGGAGGACTACTCGACGGCAAGGTTGCGCTGATCACCGGCGCGGGCGGCGGGCTCGGTGAGGCCTATGCAAAGCTGTTCGCGCGGGAAGGGGCCTCGGTCGTCGTGAACGATCTCGGCGGTCCCCGCGACGGCTCCGGCGCCGACAAGTCCATGGCGCAGCAGGTGGTGGACGCGATCAAGGCCGAGGGCGGCAAGGCGGTCGCTAACGGTGCCGACATCTCCACCATGGAAGGCGGCCAGTCGGTGTTCGACGACGCCATCAAGCACTTCGGCCGGGCCGACATCCTCGTCAACAATGCCGGCATTTTGCGTGATCAGACCTTCGCAAAAGCGTCGGAAGCCGACTGGGACAAGGTCATCAAGGTTCATCTGAAGGGCACCTTTTGTTGCACCCTGCCGGTGTTTCGCTGGATGCGGGAAAACGGCGGCGGCGTCATCGTCAACACCTCCTCGACATCAGGGCTGATCGGCAATTTCGGCCAGACCAATTACGGTGCGGCCAAGGGCGGCATCTGGGGCCTGTCCAACGTGCTCGCGATCGAGGGTCGCAAGTACAACATTCGGATCTGGACGCTGGCCCCGGGCGCCCTGACCCGCATGACCGCAGACCTGCCCCGCTATAAGGAGAACCCCGGCGCCGCGCTCGGGCCGGACGGCATCGCGCCGGCCGTGCTATACATGGTCAGCGACTTGTCGGGTGACCAGACCGGCAAGGTGCTGGGCGTGTCCGGGCCCCGCGGCGTGCGCGAAATGCGGATGATGGAGATGGAAGGCTGGAAGCCGCCGCACTCGGGCTGGAAGGCCCAGGACATCGTCGATCACGCCAAGGAGATCTTCTTCTCCGAGGAGCAGATCAAGATGGGGGCGCGGCGGTTTTAGAAGCCGTCATCCCGGGGCGCGCGAAGCCGGATCGTGGTTATGGATTCCGGGCTCGCGACTGCGTCGCGCCCCGGAATGACAGATAGAGAGAGACGAGGACTTATGAAACTCACCGCCGACGCCAAGGGCACCTTCGCAATCGCGCCGACGCCGTTCCACGACGACGGCCGGATTGACGAGCGCTCGATCGACCGCCTGACCGATTTCTACGAGGAGGTCGGCTGCGACGGCGTCACGGTGCTGGGCATCCTCGGCGAGGCGCCCAAGCTCGATGCCACTGAAGCCGAGCAGGTGGCGGTGCGCTACGTCAAGCGCGCCAGGAAGATGCAGGTGATCGTCGGCGTCTCCGCGCCGGGCTTTGCCACCATGCGCTCGCTGGCGAAGGCCTCGATGGACGCGGGCGCGGCCGGCGTCATGATCGCGCCGCCGCCCTCGCTGCGCACCGACGATCAGATCATCGGCTATTTCAAGCAGGCGGCGGAAGCCATCGGCCCGGATGTGCCCTGGGTGCTGCAGGACTATCCGCTGACCTTGCAGGTCGTGTTCACCCCCGCCGTGATCCGCAAGATCGTCATGGACAATCCGAATTGCGTGATGCTCAAGCACGAGGACTGGCCTGGCCTTGAAAAGATCTCGACCCTGCGCGGCTTCCAGAAGGACGGCTCGCTCCGTCCGCTCTCAATCCTCTGCGGCAATGGCGGCACGTTCCTGGACTTCGAGATGGAGCGCGGCGCCGACGGCGCCATGACCGGCTACGCCTTCCCGGAGCTCCTGATCGACGTCGTGAACCTCTCCAAGGCCGGCAAGCGCGACGCTGCGCATGACATCTTCGACGCGCATCTGCCGCTGATCCGCTACGAGCAGCAGCCCGGCGTCGGCCTGACGGTGCGCAAATACGTGCTCCAGAAGCGCGGCATCATCGCCTCCAGCGCGCAGCGCAAGCCCGGCGCGACGATGACGGCGACGGCCAAGGCCGAGGTCGATTATCTCTTGTCGCGGGTCGCCCGCTTCGACAAGCGCGCCAATCTCGGCCCGCAATCCAGCGCCGCGGGTTAGTTGCATGGCCGAGACATCAGCATCACGCCCGGCCTCGACGATCCTGCTGCTGCGCGACGGCGCAGCACGGGAAATCGAAGTCTTCATGATGGTTCGCCATCATCAGATCGAGTTCAACTCGGGCGCGCTGGTGTTTCCCGGCGGCAGCGTCGATGCCGGCGACAACGAGATCGTCGCCCGCGCCGACCTCTATTCGGGCGGCGAAGGCCTCAGCGAAGCCGACCGCGGCTTCCGAATCGCCGCGATCCGCGAGACGTTCGAGGAGAGCGGCATTCTGCTGGCGCGGTCGAAAGACACTGGCGCGCCAATCGACGCCAAGCGCGCCGGCGAGATCGCCGACGCGCATCGCATCGCGCTCAACGAGCACAAGATCAGCTTCCTCAGCATCCTCGCCGACAACGGCCTCCAGCTCGCGCTCGACACGCTCGTGCCCTACGCCCACTGGATCACGCCCGAGGGCATGCCGAAGCGATTCGACACCTGGTTTTTCCTCGCGGCGGCGCCGCCGGATCAGCTCGGCGCGCATGATGGAAGGGAATCGACCGATTCGATCTGGATCTCGCCGCGCGAGGCGGTGGAGGGCGGCGAGAGCGGCCGCTTCAAGCTGCCGTTCCCGACCACGCGCAACCTGATCCGGCTCGCCAAGCAGCCAGACGTGAGTGCAGCGCTTGAGCACGCCCGGGGCCTGTCGATCGTCACGGTGATGCCGATCATGACCAAGACCGAAGCCGGCCGTCAGCTCCGCATCCCCCGCGAGGCCGGCTACGACGGCGAGGTGTTCGAGGTTGGGGCGGTCGGCTAATACACTTCGATATTGAACGAAGTATCGAGGGCCGCGTTCGCGCTAGAGTCCGTCCATCGAGCAGGACGGAATGCGCACCATGGACGCCCGGCAGGACACCAACATCGCCGTGGAGCTGGCCCTGCTGGTCGCGCTCGCAACACTCTGGGGCGGCTCCTACACCTTCATCAAGCTCGGCGTCGCCACCATCCCGCCGATCACGCTGATCGCGGCGCGCACGGCCATTGCCGGCCTGCTGCTGCTCGTGATCATGTGGATGCGGGGCATCAGAATGCCCACCGATGTCGCGAGCTGGCAGCGCTTCGCGTTCCAGGCCGTGCTCAACAGCGTCATCCCCTGGACGCTGATCGCCTGGGGCGAGCGCCATGTCGACGCCGCGCTCGCCACCATCCTCAACTCGGCCGGGCCGATCTTCACCTTCCTGCTCACGTCGCTAATCACCCGTCACGAGGCGACGACGCCGCGAAAACTGTTCGGCGTGGTCGCGGGCATGGCCGGCATCCTGCTGATCGTCGGCGTCGATGCCTTCCATGACATCGGCAGCGGCCTCATCGCCGAGGCCGCCATCGTCGCCGCCACCATCTGCTATGCCTGCGCCGCGATCTTCGGCCGCAGCTTCAAGGGCCTCGATCCTATGGCGCCCGCAGCCGGCTCGCTGCTGGCGGGGGCAGCGGTCCTGATCCCTGCCTCCCTGATCATCGAGCAGCCCTGGACGCTGTCGCCTTCGCTGAGCTCGGTGCTGGCACTGTCGGCGCTCGCGGTGTTTTCGACCGCGGCAGCGTTCGTGATCTATTTCCGCCTGATCCAGACCCTGTGCTCGGTCGGCACCACCGCGCAGGCCTACCTGCGGGTGCCGATCGGGGTCGCCATCAGCGTCGCCTTCCTCGGCGAGGCCTTGAGCCGGACCGCCTGGATCGGCTTGGCCTGCGTCGTCCTCGGCGTCGCCGCCATGACGATCCCGGCCCGCAGGGCAGCCAGCGTCAAACTGTCGTAAAGCTGAGGCGGGCGGCAAGTCCCGATATTAACGATATTCCGCGTCCCGAGGCATGTTCCCCCCGGGCAGCAATACGTCGTATATTGGACTTCCAGCAGTCCGGTCCTCAAGCCACCAATGTCCGCCGAATTGACGCCGCCCCCTGAGAAAAGGCGAACCTTCTCGCTCTCCATCGGCCAGCTCACCTTCGGCAGCTTCCTGTTGGTGCTGGCGGTGATCATCGTCACCTCGACCGCGAGCGTAATCGCGATCCGGCACATCGACACGACCTTTGCCGAGCTGCAGCGGCTGCAGAGCGTCGGCGACCTCGCCGAGGACATCGATCGCCGCATGAACGAATTGCGCCTTGCCGCGCGCGACTTCGTCACGGATCCCGGGGCCGGCATCCAGTTCCAGCAGGTCGGCGAGGCGGCCTCGACGCTCAGCGACATCCTGAAGAAGACCCGCATCGAGCTCGCGCCCGAGCAGCAGGACATGATCGACGGCGTCACCGAGCGGCTTGCGACCTATCGCACCGGCCTCGAGCGGATCTCCACCCTGATCGACCGCCGCGCCCAGCTGCTCGCCGGACTGCCGCCGCTGCGCGAACAATTCGACGAAGCCGTCGCAAGCACCCCGGACCGCGAGCTGGCGTCCCGCCTGTCCGAGGCGCAGAGCCGGATCGCGCTCGGACTGCTGGCGCGCAACCCGTCCGCGGCCGAGCAGGCCGCACAGGGAATGCGGGGGCTCGATATTGGCGATGCCAAGCTGAAGTCCGCGGTGAATGACTATGCCGAGGCCATCATGGCCGTCGCCGTCCGCGAGCGGCAGATCGCCGACATCGATCGCGAGGTACTGGGAACGGAAGGCCGGCTGATCGGCCGCGTCACCGAATTGCTGCGTGAGGTCAGCTCCCGGCGCGGCCATGTGCTGTCGCGCGACTTCGCCCGGACGCTGACCGAGGCGCGATGGCAGAGCATCGTGCTCGGCACGGTCGGCGTGCTCATCGGCATCGGCGCTGCGTGGTTCGTGGTGCGCCGGACGGTGCGTCCGCTCGCTCAGATCGCGCGATCCATTCGCGCGCTCGCCGCCGGCCGGAAAGACACGTCGATTCCATCCGCCGACCTCGACAACGAGATCGGCGACATTGCGCGGGCGGCCGAAGTGTTTCGACGCGCGCTGGAGGAGGCCGACACCGCGCGCGAGGCGGCGGTGCGCGCGCTCACCGAGCAGCGCCTCGCCGAGGAGAGTTACCGAAAACTGTTCGAGGGCTCCATCGACGGCATCTATGTGACGACGCCGGCCGGTGACCTCCTCAACGCCAATCCGGCGCTGGCGCGCATGATGGGCTATGACAGCCCCCAGCAGCTGATCGACAGCATCAGCGACATCGCTCACACCATCTACGTCCACCCCGAGGCGCGCGCGGAATATCAGCGGTTGATGGCGCGCGACGGTATGGTGCGCGAGTTCGAGTATCAGGTGCGCCAGCGCAGCGGCGACATCCTCTGGCTCTCCGACAGCGCCACCGGCGTGCGCGACGAAGCGGGCAACATCGTCCGCTACGAGGGCACGCTGCGCGACATCACCGACCAGAAGCGGGCGGAGGAGGCCATCGCCGAAGGCCGGCGCCTGCTCCAGCAGGTGATCGACACCGTGCCCGCGGTGATCAACGTCAAGGATCGCAATCTGCGCTACGTGCTGATGAACCGCTACATGGCCGGCATCTTCGGCATCGAGCCCGGCGAGGCGCTCGGCCGCACCACGGCCGACCTGATGTCGCGCTACGGCGCGGCAAAGTCCGACGAGAGCGACAAGCGGGTGCTCAAGCTCCGCAAGGGACTCGGTTTCTATGAGGAGGAGTACCAGGACGCTTCCGGCAACATGCGGCAATGGCTGGTCAACAAATTGCCGCTGCTCGACCCCGAGGGCGAGATCGAGCGGATCGTGACCGTTGCGCTCGATATCGGCGAGCGCAAGCGCGGCGAGCAGGAGATGCGCAAGGCCAAGGAAGCCGCCGAGACCGCGCTGCGCAATCTGCGCGAGACCCAGGCCTCGCTGATCGAGGCCGAGAAGCTGGCCGCGCTCGGGCGCCTGGTCGCCGGTGTCGCCCACGAGGTCAACAATCCCGTCGGCATCAGCCTCACCGTCGCCTCCGCTCTGGAGCGCAAGACCGCGATGTTCAGCGCCGAAGTCGAGCGCGGCGAGCTGCGCCGCTCCACGCTCAACGACTTTCTCAACACCAGCCGCGATGCGTCCTCGCAGCTCGTCTCCAATCTCAACCGCGCCGCCGAGCTGATCCAGTCGTTCAAGCAGGTCGCCGCCGACCGCAACTATTCGGATCAGCGGACTTTCGATCTTGGCGACCTCACCGAGCAGGTGGTGATGAGCCTGCGGCCGGGGCTGCGTAAGCACAATCTGACGCTCAACGTCGAATGTCAGCCGGATCTGACCATGAACAGCTATCCCGGCCCGTACGGCCAGGTGCTGACCAATCTGTTCCTGAATTCGGTGGCGCACGCCTTCCCGGACGGAAGGCCCGGGACGATCGAGATCCAGGTGCGCGAGTCCGGCAAGGACAACGTCGAGATCATCTTCTCCGACAATGGTTGCGGCATGTCGCTCGACGTCCGCCGCCGCGCCTTCGATCCGTTTTTCACGACGCGGCGCGACCAGGGCGGCACCGGCCTCGGGCTGCACATCGTCTACAGCATCGTCACCAATCGGCTCGGCGGCCGGCTCGATCTCGATTCCGAGCCGGGTGGCGGCACGCGCATCCAGATGATCCTGCCGCGTGTTGCACCGCTCGAACAGGCCGCGGAATAGCTAGTCGACGTCCGCGAGCTTATGCAGGGTGGCGCCGAAAATCAGGCTGGCCTTGCCGACCAGCGCTGTGCCCGTCATTTCCGCGCGCGTGTCGGTGTAGGTGCCGCTGACGCCGATGCCGACCGGGGCAGGGCCGCCGAACAGCGGATTATCATCGCCGCGAGGCGAGGTGTGCCGCTGCACCAGCACCTCGCCTTTGAAGGTGCTGCTGTCCTTCACCGTGTAGCTGCCGGTGTAATAGAGGTAGGCATCGCCGCCGAGAATCTTGCCGTCGCGGAAAAGAATCACGCCGCTGCCCTTGCCGACTCGACCATCGAGCAGGGTCACGTGAATTGAATAGAGGCCGTTCTTCATAACGTCCCGCAGGCCGGCCGCCATCGCCCAATGGCGTAACCGGTCCGGCTTTTATGCCAAAGCCTATCTCCCCGCGCAACGCGGCAGTTTGCCGGCCGGCAGCGGCCTGCGAGCCGTACTTGTCCCGGCTTGTCCGTGACACGATCATGACGCTCTGATGGTGAGGCGAGGCCTAACGTTGCGAATCAGAGTTGGCCCGCGAAATGCATAACCATTGTTGCACTGGCCGCGGGGTGCTGGAGCAAGACGAACGTGACCAACTGGATCGATTCCGGCGGCGATGAGCCGCGTCTGTACAGTGTGCGTCCCACGAATTGCAAAAGCGAACAACGGCGGATTGGCAATGCGATACGCCGGCGAAACCCGACGAGGCTGGCGTGCGCCTTGGCCTTGATCGCGCTCGCAGCCTCCTCGGGGCACGCGCGCGACCGCGGGCAGTTCGCCAACACCAATCCCGAATTGAAGTCCTGGTTCGACAGTCTGCGCAGCGGCAAGGGGCCTTGCTGCTCCGATGCAGATGGTTCGGCGCTCTCGGACTCCGACTGGGACAGCAAGGACGGGCATTATCGCGTCCGCGTCCCGCGCTATGGCTCTGCGCTCGATGGCCAGCAGCAGGAGCTCGTCTGGGTCGACGTGCCCGAGGAGGCCGTGATCTCGGAGCCGAACCGGGTGGGACGCACCATGGTCTGGCCAATCTACGGCTACATGGGCGTCACCATCCGCTGCTTTATGCCCGGTAGCATGACCTAGCCCTCGGGCGTGACCTCGTCGCCGGCTCGGATGCCTGTTAGGGCCGGCGGCGCCTCAGGTGTATTTCTTGTCGCGTTCGAGCAGCTCGATCGAGATGCCTTCGGGCCCGCGGATGAAGCAGATGCGTACGCCGGGCCGGATGGTCGTCGGCTCGCGCGTGAAGGTGACACCCTTGGCCTTGATCTCGGCCGCGACGGCGTCGATGTCCTTCACCGTCAAGCCGAAATGATCGAGGCCCTGATGCGGGTGCGGAGGCGGCGGGTTGACCGCGCCATCGCCCTCGAGCGGCGCGATGAAGATCCTGGCGCCTCCGAGATTCACGTCGATCCGTCCGGGCGCGTGCACAATCTCGCCACCAAGGATATCCCGCAGCCAGGCCGCCGTTGCCTCCGGATCGGGGCTGCGCAGATGGACGTGATCCCAAGTGACGGCGAATGGCATTTCATGGTCTCCAGAGGGTGTTTTCGATGTTGCGGCGCATGTTAGCGGCCTCGGCCGGTGGTCGCCACCGCCTTGCCGACTCGCATGATCCGCGGGAACCTTAGTTCGTTGGCCGGATTAAGGTAAGTTGTGGCCGAGTCCAGCTTCGATGGTGCTGCGGCTCCGATCGGTGGGCATCCATGAACGCCAAGATCGACCGAACCGGATTGGGGCGCTTCGCCGGCAGCGGCGAACGACTGGCACGGGCAGTGACGATCGCAAGCGTCTCATTTGGCCGAACCCTTCTGTGGCTGCTGGCGGCTATCATCGTCGGCTGCGGCATCTGGATGCTGTTGCCTCTTTCCAAGGGCAACAGTGCTGAGCCGGTCGGCGCGGAGCTGGCGGCTGTTGAAACGCCTCCCTCCGGCGATGCGTCGGCAATAGCCTCGGGGGCCTCCGAAGCACAGGTGCCGGCGACGGCAGAACTTGGTCGTCTCAGGATTTCATCGCAGACCTGGCGTCGCGGCGGCCTCGGCTCCAAAGCCCTGGTGACGTTCACGCTGCGAAACGACAACGACTATGCCGTAAAGGATGTCGAGATCGTCTGCTCCTTCACACGGCGCGACGGCAGCCATCTGACCGACCGCAGCCGCGTGCTGGCGGATCCGGTCAGCATGAAGAGCCGCAAGACCTTTGTGCGTATCCCAATCGGCGTCGTCAACGTGAATGCCGATCAGGCAAAATGCTCGCTGGTGGCGGCACGCCGCGCATGAAGGCGGCCTGTTCCGGTAGCTGAAAAGTTACCCTCTGCGGTCCTTGGCCAAAAACCATGCATCACCATTTGAACCGAACGGCTGGGCCAGGAACCAATTGGTAGATCGCCTGTTGAGGCGAGGAGAGCCCACGCGGGGATGCGGGGGGCGGAGCGCGGCCAATGCCCATCTTTAGGTATTTCATTTTCGTCGGTGGAGCTTTGCTCGCACTGCTGTTCGCGGCGGATTTCGTTTTCCCGGCGCCGCCCGTGGCGCATGCGGTCGCAACCGCAGGCAACGACCAGCCGCTGATCCGAATCCGGTCCGATCGTCATATGCCTGAGCGTGTCGTCCTCGACACCAGCCAGCCGACGATTGGCGCACCCGCGGTTCAGACCGCCGCAGTGGCAGCTCCCCAGCCAGCGGTACAGGAAAGCCTGTCGCCGGCTCTGGCCGAGATGTCGGCCAAGATGCGGGTGCGCGAGACCTTCGCCCAGTTCACGCCGGCGCCGAGGGCCGGGACCGCCACGGCCAAGACCTCCGAGACCGCTCAGCCCCAGACTTCCCAGGCTCAAGCTTCTCCGGTGCAGGCTCAGCCCAAGCGTAAGATCGTCAGGACGCATCCCGCGCCGCAGCCGGGCCGTCCTATGATGCTGGTCGCGCAGCAGCCGCATTTCGGCCTCTTCAGCACGACCTGGTAACGGCGCTTTCGGCCAGCCTCGATCGAGGTGGGAAGGGCTTTTTATTGGCCGGCCTCTCTGCTAATTCGAACCGACCGAACGCCGTCGGGTGAGCTGGCTCCTCGCCAGCGCCGGCCGGCGAATCTCGGTGGCCCGCTACCCGGGCCAGGGCGCTCGTAGCTCAGCTGGATAGAGCATCGGATTTCGATTCCGAGGGTCGGAGGTTCGAATCCTTCCGAGCGCGCCAGTCGTCTCTGTTCCGCATATGTTCTGGAACGACGCGAACGGGTCACCGCCGCGAGGGCGCGGCGTCCTCACTTTGCCGGGACACCGCTTTGCCGTCCGCGTGCCAGCGTGTCGGAGGGCGCCTCGTGGAAGATCGCGCGGTAGGCCGCGGCAAATTCGCCGAGATGATGGAAGCCCTGGGCACGTGCGCAGCTGGTCACGGTGACGCCGCCGCCCTTGAGCAGGCGGGCGCGGGTCGCCCACAGCCTCTTCAGGCGAATGTACTGGTGCAGGCTCATGCCGCGCACCTTGCTGACGGCGCCGCCGAGCGTGCGGATCGAGACGTCGAATTCGCGGGCGAGATCGGCCGTATAGATCGGAGCGGTCGGGAAGGTCGCGACGTAGTCGTCGATGCGCTGCACGAGCTTGATCGCCCGCTCGCCCTGGACCGAGGTGCTCCGATCCGACATCGGATCGATTCGAAACAGATCGTCGAGCGCGAGCAGCAGGCCTTCCTGGAGATGGGCCGCAACCTCCGTCGTCTCGAACAGGCGCGGCTGCACTGACGCGGTTCGCAGGATATCGAGCAGGAGCTGTCGCGTGTGGAGCAGGGCGGGCCGGTTCGCGACATGGGCGCGCAAATGGTCGGCGCGGTCGAACCAGCCACGGTCTCTCAGTTTGGGGGAGAAGATGATCATGGCGTGATGATTGGTCCGGGGCTCGACGAAATGGCACTCATCGTTGCCGCGGAGGGCAGCGAAGAAGCGCGCGTCCAGATCCACACCCTTGAAGTTTGCCTGAAGATCGTCGGTCATCGACAGGATCACCATCCCGCCCGGCATGCGATAGGCGGTCTCCAGGATTCGCGCGAACGATCTCATCATGATGATGCGGCACGCCGGCAGGGAAACGATGGCTCGGGCCGCCGCGAAGTTCGGGATGTCCAGCGGAATGCTCCTCGCATCCTCCATCGTCTCGAGCGGCCGAAACGCATCGACATTGGAAAAGCCGATCAGTTGAAGCGCAGAGGAGGGAGCGAGGTTGTCGAACAACATGATTCTGGCGGGCCGCTGAAATGAGACAATCAAATGAACGCCGATGCATCGCCATCAATGCCGAAACATCGCGTTTCAGTAAACGGAATTTCAGGCCGTAGTATTGCGGACATCATGTCATGAAGACCGTCCGGTCAATGTCACCGTCAACCTTCTCGGTCCATCGGTTCGCCGGCGGCGAGGCCAGCGATCGCTCTGCAAGATGATCTCGCAAAAGCGAAAGGGCCCGAGGGCCCCTTCAAACGTCACCAGCGGCGATAGCCGTAGTGCCCATAGTAGCGCGGACCGTAATAGCGCGGCCGATAATACCGCGGGCCGTAGTAAGGCCGCGGCCCGTAGTAGCCATAGTAGTTCGGCCGCCACCAGCACTGTCCCCAGGCGTCGCAGACCATGCGGACCTGCTCGACGCCGGAGACCTGCGGTGTCGCAGGTGCAGGCGCGATGGGCATGGCGGATGCCGTCGACGATGCAGCGAGGGCGCCGAACAAGCACGCGGCCAAAAGGCCAGTCTTGAGATTCATGATGTCTTCCTCCGCTTACGCGATGCAGGATATCGAGGTTGTTCTGATCAAATTGTGGCCGAACCGAAATGTAATACAGATGAACAAACCTTCAGCGAGCTGACCCAAGTCACAGCTCGGCAGCGGAGCGTAGGTCGCCGGGCCATGCCGTGACTAGACCTTGATCCTGCGCAATTCGCAAGTTTGCCTTGGCTCTTACTGTCATCGTCATGGCAGCGGCGTGGTGCCTGTTGCCGGCCAAGGTGAGCTGAATGCAAGTCATTCCAGATCTGTCGATCTCGCCGGAGAAGGTCTTCTTCGTCATCTCGAAATCGCGCCGGTCCGACAGCGAAGCGGGCGGGTGTGGCGTCGTCCTGGACTGGCGACGACGACATGAGCTACGGCCGCGGCGGGCGCGGCGAAACCACCGACCGTGCGGAGCTCGCGGGCTTCATCCGCGCTCTCAATGTTGACGAGCAGATCGATCTCGTGGCGCTGGCCTGGCTCGGCCGCGGCGACGGTGATCTCTCCGATTGGCGTCAATTGCGCGCTCAGGCTGCGCAGGCGCACAACCAGCGCACCGCGTCCTACCTGATCGGCACGCCAATGCTCGCCGACTATCTGGAGGAGGCGATGACGCAGTTCGGCAAGTCCTTCGAGGAATTCGAAGAACTGCTCTGATGCCGGATGCGGCGTCTGCAAGTGTCAAGGAGAAGTTGCAATGGACAAGATGAGAATTGAAAAGGGTGACTGGCTGGTCGTGTGCGACGGGCGCAAGGCGCTCATTCTGGAAAACCTCGGCGACGAGATGTTTCCGAACCTCCACACCAGGGAGGTGCACGAGCAGCCCAATCCCGCGACCGCCGCTCAAGGGTCAGCCGCGCCGGGCCGAATGCATGGCGCAGCCGGCGGCGCACGCAGCTCGATCGAGCAGACCGATTGGCACGACGAGGCCGAGCGCGCCTTTCTGCGGAGCCTGGCCGGCCGGCTCGATGCCGCCGTCAGCTCCGGCGAGACCACGGCCCTGACCATGGTGGCCTCGCCGCGCGCGCTCGGCATGATCCGCGCCGACTATTCGGAAGGCGTGCGCAACGCGCTGCAGGGGGAGGTCGGCAAGGACCTCGTCAAGCTGCCGGTCTACGAGATCGAGAAGCAATTGCTGCGGTCGGGCGCCGCCAAATAAACGACCCGCAGCGGCCGCGGCGCCTCAATAGCAGGGGTGCCGCCGGCCGTCCTGACCGATATAAGCAGCCGCGCTGCGATAACAGTGGTTGGTCGCCGGGCCGTCATAGTAGGCGAAGGTGCCAGGGGTGATACCGGGGCCGTAATTGTGCAGGTAGCTGATCGGGTAGGGCAGCGGGTTGGCGTAGGAGCGGTGGTACCGGTGGCGGCCGTGCGCCTCGGCGAGGGCAGGGGCCAGGACCGCAGCCGTCAGGGCCGCAACCGCGGCTACACGCGTCAACTTGCTCATCTCGATTCTCCGGAACCCGCTCGAATAGGTCAGCCGTTATAGCAATTTCGAGCGGTCGGGCATCGCTTCGGGGGGCCGAAATCAATGCCAATGCCGCAGATTTCCGTGTGGGTGTGACAGAATTGCCGGACATGCGGCCAAAAGCTGCCCATTTTTGGCCTTTTCGGGATGCTTAACGAATTCCCCACACAAGTATGACCAAAGACTATTCGGTTCAGAATTCTGCCGCCGGACCTGGGGATCACTTGCCGGTCCCTCGTGTCAGGTGCATTCCTGAAGGCCTTCGCCGTCATCTCGCCATGCGCATCACGCTTCCGAGTCTGCTGTTGCTCTGCCTCGCCGCTGCCACGCCGGCTCGCGCCGAGCTGCACATCACCCGCGACCACGGCGGCTATGTCGAGGAGTACAAGGCCAAGTACAAGCGGGTGCGCGAGAAGGGCGAGCGGGTCATCATCGACGGCATCTGCAATTCGGCCTGCACGCTCGTGCTCGGCATCGTGCCGATGAACAAGATTTGCGTGACGCCGCGCGCGAGCCTCGGCTTCCACCAGGCCTATTACGACAAGGCGTTCACCTTCGGCATTAAGGTCACTAGCGCCGAGGGTACCTCCGATCTCATGTCCTACTATCCCGACACGGTGAAGGACTGGATTCGCCGCAATGGCGGGCTCACCACCGACATGAAAAAGATCAAGAACGGCGTCGAGCTCTGGAAGATCGTCAATCCCTGTCCGGAAGAATGGTGAGCAGCTGAGCCGGACCGCGATCGTCCATCGCAGCGCAGCATCGTCACGACGAAATTCGCATTGCCGCATGGCCGACGGTCGGGCAATGAGGGCGGCAATGAACCATAATCAAGAAACCCTGGCCGCCCGCGCCGCGCCGATTCTGTTCGTGCTGCTCTGGAGCACCGGATTCATCGGCACCAAATACGTCGTCAACAATGCCGATCCCTTGACCTATCTCGCCATCCGCATGGCGATCGTGGTCGGGTTGATGGCAATCATCGCAGGCATCGCGCGGCCGAAATGGCCGGACCGCGCAGGCATCGCGCACAGCGCGGTCGCCGGCATCCTCGTCCACGGCTTCTATCTCGGCGGCACCGCGATTGCGATCGCGCATTCGATTCCGGCCGGCCTTTCGGCGCTGATTCCGGGCTTGCAGCCGATCCTGACCTCGACCATCGCCAATCGCTGGCTCGGCGAACGGGTCACGCCGCTGCAATGGGCCGGGCTCGTGCTCGGCCTCGGCGGGGTGGTGCTGATCCTGCACAACCGCCCGATGACCGGCGAAGCCGGGCTCGGCTGGCTCGCCTCCGTGGTCTCGCTGGTCAGCATCACGCTCGGCACGCTTTATCAGCGCCGCTACTGCAATCACATCGACTGGCGCGCCGGAAATCTCGTGCAGTACGTGGCGGTCACCATTTTCTTCGCGATCGGCGCCTTCCTGTTCGAGGATCGCGTGGTGCACTGGACGCAGGAGTTCGTGCTTGCGCTCGCCTGGCTCGCGGTCGCGCTCTCGATCGGATCAATCGGGCTGTTGTACTGGCTGATCCGCCACGCCGCGGCGACCTCGGTCGCGAGCCTGTTCTATTTGGTTCCGGCCGTCACGGCCCTGATGGCCTATCTGCTGTTCGGAGAGAAGCTGGACGCGATTGCCATTGCGGGCATGGCGCTCTGCGCCACGGCGGTCTTCGTCGTCAATCGGCGGTCCTGACGGCATGCACAGCCCTGCGGTCGAGCGCGAGCATCATCCGGGTCGGCGCGCAGCCAAGCGGCGCGGGTAGGTGTGCGCTGTCTCCGGGGCGCGCCCGCACCCGGAGACGTCTGCACGGTGCGATCAGCGCTTGGTCTTCTTGGCCTTCTTCTTCGACTTGCCGGCTTTCTTGGTCGCCTTCTTCGCAGACTTTTTCGCGGCCTTCTTGGACGACTTCTTGGCGGCTTTCTTCGTCGTCTTCTTCGCAGCCTTCTTGGCCTTCTTCTTGGCTGCCTTCTTCGGCGCTACTTTCTTCGCGACCTTCTTGGCGGCTTTCTTCACCTGCTTGACTGCAGTGACTGCCGCGTCCTTGGTCGTTTCCACGGCACTGGTGATCGTCTCCATCGCCTGTTCGGTGATCGGCTTCTCGTCGTCCATATCGTCCCCCACGGTTTGTATGGAGCGATGACGATAGCGGGTTTCGAAATTGTGTCAAAGCGACGCTCAACCTTTGCGGATCTTTGCGTAGGCGGCGAGCGCGCGTTCGCGTCCCCTGGCATGATCGACGATCGGCTGCGGATAGGTCTTGCCGATCGTGATGCCCGCGCTCGCTAGCTCGATCGGCATCGCCTGCCAGGGCCGGTGGATCAGCTTGGCCGGCAGGGCCTTCAGTTCCGGAACCCAACGTCGAACGTAGGCGCCGTCAGGATCGAACTTCTCGCCCTGGAGCTGCGGATTGAACACGCGGAAATAGGGCGCAGCGTCTGCGCCGCAGCCGGCGACCCATTGCCAGTTGGCAGGATTGCTGCCGGCGTCCGCGTCGACCAGCGTGTCCCAGAACCAGGCTTCGCCTTGACGCCAGTCGATCAGGAGGTGCTTGACCAGGAAGGAGGCCACCACCATCCGCACCCGGTTGTGCATCACCCCGGTGTGCCAGAGCTCGCGCAGGCCGGCATCGACGATGGGATATCCGGTGCGCCCGCGCTGCCAGGCGGCGAGCGCTTGTTTGTCGGCCTGCCAAGGAAAGCGATCGAAGTTCGTCTGCAGGTTTTCGGCGGCGAGGTTGGGGTGATCGTGGAGGAGGTGGCGGCAGAATTCGCGCCAGCCGAGCTCGCTCAGGAATTTTTCGACGCCTTGCCCGAGCGCCGGATCTTCCGCCGCGGCAAACCGGGCGGCGTGCCAGACCTGACGCGGGCTGAGCTCGCCGAAGCGCAGATGCGGCGACAGCCGTGAGGTGCCCTCTCGGTCCGGGCGATCGCGGTCGCCGGAATAAATTCCAACAGTGTGCTTGAGGAAGTCGCGCAGGCGAAGATGGGCGGACGCGGCGCCGGGGGTCCATGCCTCGCGCAGGCCACCCGCCCAATCGGGCGCGGTCGGCTCGAGCTTCCAGCCCTCCAGTCGATCGCTTGCAACGCGCGGCGCAGGGCGCAGCTGCTTCGGCGCGGGCAGGGGCTTGGGCGGGTCGCCAAGCGCCAGCACGCGGCGCCAGAACGGAGTGAACACGCGCAGGCCCCGGCCGTCCTTGGTGCGGATCGCCGCGGGCGGGACCAGCAGGTCGCCGGGAAAGCTTTGCGCGTGCGTGCCGAGCTTAGCCAGGGCCGCTTCGAGCTGTCGCTCGACGGCCTGATGAGGCGCCTGCGCGATTTCGTTCCAATAGACGGCGCGGGCGCCGCTCTCTTGCGCCAGCTCTGGGATCACCTTGGCCGCCGATCCCCTGCGCAGGACGAGCGAGCCGCCGCGCGCGGCGATCTCGGCACCGAGCGATCGCAGCGACTGCGCCAGCCACCAGCGTGCCGCGCCGCCTGGCGCTCGCCCCGCCGCCTCGTCCAGTACATAGAGACAAAGCACCGGCGCTCCGGACTTGGCGGCGGCGTGGAGGGCGGGGTGGTCGGACAGGCGGAGATCGTCGCGAAACCAGACGATCATGGATGGCTGACTTGGCGGGGTCAGGGAGGGCCTCGTTTACCAATTGGAAACCGTACCGCGCGCGGCGGCGGGAACCGCCGTTAATGCGGCCGTAAGTCAATTGCACGAATATGCAGGAATTACGGGGGTCATTCCATCCATGTCCAATCTTCTAACGGCGAAGTTCCTGCCGCGGTTCAAGCTCGGCACCAAGGCCGTCCTGTGCGCGGTGCTGCTGATCGCAATGAACACGGCGCTGGTGGTCGGCGCCGGCTATTGGTCGCTGACATCCGCGTTCAATGACCGCGCCTTGCGCGACATCGAGATCAATCTGCGCACGCTGGCGCTGGCCTTTGCGGAGACCGTTCCCGAAGCCAAGATCACGATCCGGGACGGCGCGGTGGTCCGCGCCGAGATCCCAAAAATGCCCGACCTCAAGGATCACGCCATCGTCGATCGGTCGGTGTCCTATGTCGGCGGCAACGCGACCCTGTTCGTGTTCGACGCGGCGAGCGGGCAGTTCGTCCGCCGCTCGACCAACGTGAAAAAGGAAAATGGCGACCGCGCCGTCGGGACCCAGCTTGCCGCGGATCATCCCGGGCAGGCCCCGCTGCGCCGGGGCGAGGCCTATAAGGGGCCGGCCACGCTGTTCGGCAAGACGTTCATGACCGCCTATTTCCCGATTGCGGATGGTACCGGCAAGGTCGCCGGCATTCTCTATGTCGGCATCCCCATGGCGCAGTTCGAGGGCATGCTGTCTCAGGCGATGGAGAGCATGGCGGCCGCCGCCGGGCTTGCCGCGCTTCTGGTGCTGGTCCTGACCCTGCTGGTCGTCCGCCGCATCACCCGGCCGCTGACCTCGGTGACGCATTCGCTCACCGCGCTTGCCAACGGCCAGGGCGACGTCGCGATCGAATGCGAGGACCGGGCCGACGAGATCGGCGAGATCGCCCGCACGGTCGCGGTGTTCAAGAGCAACTCGCAGGAGCGGGCGCGCATGCGCAGCGAGCAGGCGGCGGCAACCGCCGCCGCAGCCGAGCAGCGCAAGGCCGAGCTGCGCAACTTCGTCGAGGGGTTCCGCGGCAGTGTCGGCGGCATTCTCGACAAGGTGCTGGCATCGTCGGGCGAGTTCGAGCGCGCAGCGCGACAACTCACCGACGCCGCGCGCTCCACGGCCGATCTGTCGGCGCAGTCGGCGGGAGCTTCCGAAAGCGCCTCCGAGCATGTGCGTTCGGCGGCGTCGGCTTCCGACGAATTGTCCCAATCCATCTCCGAGATCACCCGCCGGGTGCAGGAATCGAACGAGATCTCCGCCGAGGCGGTGCGGCAGGCCGAAGCGACCGACCAGCGCATTGCGCAGCTCTCGGAAGCCGGCTCGCGCATCGGCGACGTCGTCAAGCTGATCACCTCGATTGCCGAGCAGACCAATCTGCTGGCGCTGAATGCGACCATCGAGGCCGCACGCGCGGGCGATGCCGGCCGCGGCTTCGCGGTGGTGGCTCAGGAGGTCAAGACGCTCGCCGGCCAGACCGCGAAGGCGACCGACGAGATATCGAGCCAGATCGAGAGCATGCAGCTTGCGACCGAGGAATCGGTCGCCGCCATCAAGGCGATCAGCCAGACCATCGAGCGCATCAGCGGCATCGCAGGCTCGATCTCGGCCGCGGTCGAGCAACAGAAAAGCGCGACTCACAACATCGTGGCCAGCGTGCGCGCGGCGGTGTCAGGCACGGCCGATGTCGCGGTCAATGTCCGTCACGCCGCCAAGGGCGCCAGCGAGACGGGCGAGACGTCGAGCCGGATGTTTGCTTCCGCCCAGGCGCTGTCGGGCGAGAGCCTGCATCTGAAGGCCGAGGTCGAGAGCTTCCTCGACCGCGTGCACGCGGCCTGATTCCACGCAGTCGAGGCGGTCCGTTGGACCCCAGGAATCTCGAGATCCCGGGTTCGATGCTGACGCATCGCCCCGGGATGACTTTTTGCGGTCGCTATCCGCGACCGCCAAAAGTCATTTAGGCTGCGGGACGATGCGGATGTAGGGCTTCGGCTCTTTCCAGCCCTGCGGATAGATCGTCTTGGCCTCGTCGTTGGAGACCGAGCCCGCGATGATGACGTCCTCGCCCTGCGACCAGTCGGCCGGGGTGGCGACGCGATGCTTGGCGGTGAGCTGGAGCGAGTCGATGACGCGCAGGATCTCCTGGAAGTTCCGACCCGTCGTCATCGGATAGACCAGCACCAGCTTGATCTTCTTGTCCGGCCCGATGATGAAAACGTTGCGGACGGTCTGGTTATCGGCCGGCGTGCGGGTGAGGGGATCGCCCGAGGTCGAGGCCGGCAACATTTCGTAGAGCTTGGAGACGTTGAAATCGATGTCGCCGATCATCGGGTAGTTGGGCGCGGCGCCTTGGGTCTCCTTGATGTCATCCGACCATTTGGCATGGCGATCGACCGGATCGACCGAGAGGCCCATCAGCTTGACGCCGCGCTTGTCGAACTCCGGCTTCAGCTTGGCGAGAGCGCCGAGCTCGGTCGTACAAACCGGCGTGAAGTCCTTCGGGTGCGAGAACAAGAGGGCCCAGCTGTTGCCGATCCAGTCGTGGAACTTGATCTTCCCTTCGGTGGTCTCGGCTTCGAAGTCGGGGGCGGTGGCGCCGATCGGAAGTGTCATGGTTCTACCTCATCTCGTTGAATTTACTGAAGAATACACCTTCGGCCATCGGAGCCATTATAAGCCCTTGGCCGGCCCAAGTGAACGCCAAGTGAACCACCTCAAGTAAAATGTGAATTCTTTCTTCGAAGGGCCGATTTCCCAGCAACTTTCTGTTACAGCGGCGCCTGCGACGAAACATCTCCACCGGAGCCGCCCGGGCTCGATTGCCCCGATAATGCCTTTTATGACTTTCATCACGCTTGCCCGGCGCGTCTAGAACCAGATTGGTCCTGATAGCGACCAATTGGCAACCATCTAGAAAAGTCGCGATCCCCGTATCGAATCGTTAACCACCCCTTTACGCCGGCATGAAAATGCTGGTCGATCAGAAGAAGTCTGGAAGTGAACTATGTCTGCCGCTGCGCCTAAGCCTACCGAGTCGTCGTCCCTCGTGCCGTCCTGCCGCGATACCGCAGCCCATGCCCTCTCCATCGTGCGTGACGGCGTGATCACGGGCGAAGGCCCGACCACCAAGGGAAGGGTGCATTTCTCCCGCTCGCTCGATGCCGATGACACCGCCTGGTGCATGCGCATCCTCACCGCGACCGCCGTCAACGACCAGCCGGTCAGCCGCGCCGAGGCCGAAGTTCTGTTCGAGATCAACGAGGCCGCGACCGAACGCACCGACGGCGGCCGGTTCGACGACCTGCTTGCCAAGGCGGTCGCCCATTATGCCGCCAGCGCCTCGGGCCTGAAGGTGCCGCCGCGCAGCGTCGCGCTGTCGGCTGACACCGAGATCGAGAGCTGGGCGCCGTCCTATGCCTCCAAGGTCAATAGCGAGATGCTGGAGTGGATTGCCGGCCAGATGCGCGGCAAGCGCCAGAACAACCGTCGCCTGATGGCGATGGTGGCGACCTTCCTGGGCGCCACTGCACTGCCTCTGGCGGGCCAATTGCCGAACGTGTTCGACATTGGGATGTAAGATTTTGGGGATGTAAGATTTTGCGCCTCACGTGAGGACGCGAGGGAACGGCGGGGTTATTTCCCCGCCGTTTTTTGTTTGCGGTCCTCCAATCCAAGCTTGTCCACCTCGAGCCCCAGCGTGCGGCCCGGGAAACCAGCGGCATCGAAATAGCGCTGGCTGCCGACGCGCTGGAAGTTCAGCACGGTGACGAGGCCGCCCTCGGCGGGCTTCGACTTCACCGTGCCGGCATAGGCCTTCGGCACGATGCCATTGGGCATGGCCTCGGACATCACGCGGCCGATCAGGCCGCCATTGTGCGAGCTGCGCAAACCCATGAGCTGCGCGGCCGTCATGCCGACATCGGCATTGCTGACCGGAATCTCGTCGACATAGCCGGCTTTGAAGTCCGGACCGATGGCGGCCATGAAGTTCATGGTATCGCCGCGGCTGAAGCTGCCATGCATGCCCTGGCCCTGGCGCAGCACGGTGTCGGCGACCTGCACCGAGCAATTGGTCGGCGCCTCGCCGCAATCGCTGGCATAGGAGCGGAAGTTGACGACGATCGACGGCGTCGGGGTCGCCGACTTGCCGCGCAGATTGATGCTCGACAGCGGCAGCGTCCCGGGGAAGCGGCCGAGCGAATCCTCGACGAACAGGCCGGAGACGTAGTCTTGCTCGAGCAGCGCCTTGATGGTCTTCGCGGCGAGCTTCTTGTCCTTGTTCGGCAGGTAGATCAGGTCCGAGCCGCCATTGGTGGCGACGACGAGGTCCGGCTTGGTGGGATCCTTGCCGAGCACGCCGTTGCCGGCCTTGGGATGCTTGTTGCCTTCGATCTTCACGTTCTTGTCGTTGGGATCGAACAAGGGCAGGTCGAGCACTTTCGCAAGGTCGAGCGCCAGGAAGCCCATCGGCAGGAAGTCCTTGGGCGTATCGTCATAGCTGACCTTGGCCGACGGGCTGGTCTTGCTCTCCTTGGAGATGGTCGAGAAGCCGTGGTCGGCCGAGACGATGATGTTGGTCGAGGCCGCGAGCCCGAGTTCGTCGAGCCCCTTGCGGAGCTGGGCGAGGTTGGCGTCGGCGTTCTTGATGCCGGCCATCGAGGTCGGGCCGTTGATGCCCGGCATGATCTGGTTGAGGCTGTCGCCGGTGTTGTGCTGGCTGCCGTCGGGGTCGCGCGACCAGAACACCAGCACGAAGGGCTTGTTGCGCGCCTTGAACATCGGCAACACCACCTTGGTGGCGACGTCGGCAAAATAGGCCTGCTGCGCGACGTTGGCGACAGTGGTGCCCGGCGTCTTGGCGTCGCCCGCCTTGGAATTGTCGCCGCGCGGCGGCGTGGCGAGGGGCAGGCCGGCCTTGGTCAAAGCGTCCTTCACCTCGTCCGACAGTGCCACGCCGTTCTTGCCCCCGGTGGAATCGTCGAACACGATCGAGTGCAGGCCGGGCTTCTCAGGCTTATCGGTGTGGTCGAACTGGTAGGTCGGGCCGACCTTGCCGATCGCCGCGGTGCTCAGCCCCTTGTCGCGGGCCATCTTCAGAACGGTCTCTTCGTTGAGGTAGTCGCCCTTGAAATGCTCGTCGATATCGCCGAGCACGGCGTCGTTCTCGATGAAGGGAACCACGGTGTCGCCGGCGGGTACTGAGGTGTAGTTGGTCCAGATCGTGTTGGAGAACACGCCGGTGTCGCCGAGATAATGGCCGGTCGACATCGCCGAGCCGTTGGCCATGGTGAAGGTGGGAAAGAGCGAATGCGGGTTCTTGAAGTTGACGCCCTTGTCGCGAACCTCGGCCATCGCGGGCGTCGTCTCCGGGGTGACCTTCAGCGCGCGCAGACCGTCCGGAATGAACAGGATCAGGTTGCGGGGCGTGTTGTTCTGGGCGGAGGCAAGTCCGGTGGACAGCACGGCCAGTCCGGCGGACAGCAACACCAGTGAACGGCGCATCAAGGTCTCTCCTGCAGTGAGGCGGCATGGCCGCGCTGGCGGCTCGCAGCTTCGTTTAGTTTCGCTGCATGACGGTTTTGTTACAAGGGCCCCGGCCGATGCAGGAGGGTTGGGGAGGGGGTGATAGCGTCACGCTCGTGTCCCGGACGCGACGCAGCGCGCAAGCGATGCGGCGCAGAGCCGGGACCCAGCAGGCGACGTCGCTCGCTGCTGCGTGGGCCCCGGCTCTGCAGCGCACCGCCGCACCGGACGATGCTTCGCATCGCCGGGGAGGCGCTGCGCTGGTCCGGGGCACGCGAGCGGGAGTTTTGGCGCACACCCGCCTCAACATCGTCATTGCGAGCGCAGCGAAGCAATCCAGGAATGCATCCGCGGAAAGACCCTGGATTGCTTCGCTGCGCTCGCAATGACGGGGTGTGGCAGGAAAATCGCTTTCCAAATGCTACTGTCATTCCCCGCGAAGGCGGGGAATCCAGTACGCCGCGGCCTATCGATTGAGCCATAACTGTCTCGGAGTACTGGATCGCCCGGTTAAACCGGGCGATGACAGCGAGTGTGTCGTTGCAGACGCGCTTCCGCGTCCTCGCGGCGCATTTCGCCCGAGCTTTGCTCGTCGTCTCACCCTCAATTGAAAGAGGGCGCAGGGAAGACCGGGTGCCGGCCGGGCACCCACGGTCCACTGTGCGAAAGGTGGCAACAAGAATTTGCACAGCGGCATACAGGTGAAGCCAAACATCCGGCCTTCCCTGCGCAGTGGTTTTACGGCTTATGTCGCGCTCTCCCCGGGGAGCGATGCACTATTGCCCCCGTCGCCTTGCGGATGGCTGATGCGCATCGCCCGGTCGGGCAACCACATCACCACAAGACTTGACGCACAGACCCCGGGCGTCAGGACCACACGATTTTGCCGTACGCTGATGGCACCGGTCGTATGCGCGACGACCTCGCTCACGGTTGCCCGCCCTGCAAAGCCGTTCGCGCCGACGCCATCCGCGTCCACCGCCGCCCGGCCCGCGTTCGTGACGATCGCGATACGCCCCTCTTCCTTGGGCCGGGTTGAGCCGACACGTACGCCGTTTCCGAATTTCGGTAAAGTGGAATATTTTCAACCGCATGCGTTGACCTATGAATTGGGTGTTTTGCCCGTCGGGCAGCGCAAGGGATTGTGGCCGCAACCATTCAATCCGGCGCGGTCTGCGCCCGTGGATTGGGTGCAAGGGCCTGCGCCGGCTTCGTCGCGGCCGGAAAGAGCTCGGTCTTGGCGAGATCGCGGCGGAGCGACGACGGCGCGGTGTGCAGGGCAAAGGCGATCGCGATCTGCGTTCTGTTCTGAAGCCGGTATTTGCGCATGATGTTGCCGATGTGCGCCCGCACCGTGTTCTCCGAGATGTTGAGCTCGTAGGCGATGTTCTTGTTCTGCATCCCCCGCGCGATCAGCGTCATCAGCTCCCGTTCGCGCGGTGTCGGTGCGATCAAATCTTTCGGATCCGAGCTCATGGCTGCCTTCCCTGGCCTTTGCGAACATCCCGGCATGCTCTCACTCCGTCTTGAGCGCCTCGATCGGACTCAGCTTGGACGCCTTGTGAGCTGGATAAAAACCAAAGACGAGGCCGGTCGCGATCGAGAAGACGAGAGACAGGCCGATCGCCTGGCCGTCGATCGAGGTGACCCACCCGGCCATGCGGGCGACCGTCATCGAGAGCGTGATGCCGCCGGCGACGCCGATGGCACCGCCGAGCAGGCAAAGGACGAGCGCTTCGCAGAGAAACTGCAGACGGATGTCGCGCATCCGCCCGCCGAGCGCCCGGCGGATGCCGATCTCCCGGGTGCGCTCGGTGACCGACACGATCATGACGTTCATGATGCTGATGCCGCCGACGAGCAGCGACACCGAGGCGATGGCGACGAGCAGCAACGCGACGGTGCGGATCGCGCCCTGCTGCGCCTCCATGGCGGCGGCGGGATCCTGGACCTTGAAGTCGTCGTCCTGGCCGGCGGGGATGCGGTGGCGCTGCCGCAGCAGGTTCTCGATCTCCGCTCGCGCGCCCGCCATCTGACCGTCTGCGGCCACCTTGGCGATGATGTAGGCGACCGAGTCGCGGTTGATGTTGCTGGCGCTGCCGAGGAAGCGCAGCTTGGCCGTGGTGAGCGGCACGAAGGCGACGTCGTCCTGAGCGGGTCCCTTGCGGTCGAGCACGCCGACCACCTCGAGCGGGACCTTCATGATCCTGATCTGCGCGCCGATGGGATCGTCGCCGGGTGCGAACAGCTCGCGCGCGACCATGCTTCCGAGGATCACGACCTTGCCGGCGCCGGCTTCCTCGGTGGCGGAGAAATAGCGCCCGGCCGCGAGCTGCCAGTCGCGCACCATGAAGTGGCCGGTGGTCGTGCCGTTGATCGTCGTGTTCCAGTTCTTGCCCTCGTGGATGACCTGCGCCGTCCCGGCGATGGAGCCGGCCGCGGCCTGGATTTCCGGGATCTGCTCGAGAATGGCCTGCACGTCGCTCTCGGTCATCGTCAGCTTGCTGCCGTCCTTGAGACGCACGCCGCCCTGATAGACCGCGCCGGGGGTGATCATCAGCACGTTGGCGCCGATCGAACGGATCTGCTCCTGCAGACGCAGCTGCGCGCCGGCGCCGATCGCGAACACCGTCACGATCGAGGCGACCCCGATCACGATGCCGAGCATGGTGAGGAAGCTGCGCAGCGGATTGAGGCGAAGGGCGTGCAACGCGATCTGAAAGCCCTGGAGTATCGTCATGACGCAGCGCTCCGTCTCGGCAGCAGCTCCGCCACCGTTTCATCGTTGACGAGCTCACCGTCATGCAGGTGGATCGTGCGCCGGCACTGGGTCGCGATGCCGGGATCGTGGGTGATCATGACGATGGTCTGGCCGGTCCGGTTGAGCGCGGCGAACAGGGAGAGAATCTCGGCACCGGTGCGGCTGTCGAGCGCGCCGGTCGGCTCGTCGGCGAGCACGATCAGCGGGGAGGCGATCAGTGCGCGCGCGATCGCGACGCGCTGCTGCTCGCCGCCGGAGAGCTGCCGCGGGAAGTGATGGGCCCGGTGCAGCATGCCGACGGCCTGAAGGCTCGCTTCCGCGCGCGCCAGCCGTTCCTTGCGCGCGATGCCGCAATAGACCAGCGGCAGTGCGACGTTCTCGATGGCATCGTGGCGCGCGAGCAGATTGTAGGATTGGAACACGAAGCCGATGCTGCGGGCGCGCAGGGACGACCGGCGATCTTCCGTGAGATCGGCGACGTTGGCGCCCTGGAGATAGACCGCGCCCTCGCTCGGCAGGTCGAGCAATCCGATCATGTTCATCAGCGTCGACTTGCCGGAGCCGGACGGCCCCATCACCGCGACGATCTCGCCTTGCGCGATATCGAAGCTGACATTGCGCACCGCCGCCACCGCGACGCCCTCGGTGCGATAGGTCCTGCTGACCGACTGGAGGCTGATGAGGGGCGAGGCGGTCATGATCCGAACCTGATGCCGAGAATTTCCATGCCGGCCGGGCGGATGGCCTGGCCGACGGCGACCTCGCTGCCCTCGACGAGGTCGCCGCTCCGGAGCGCGACCTGCTCGGTGCCGGCGGCGCCGACCGTCACCGCGACGCGCTGCAGCGCGCCGCCGGCGGTGCGCACCCACACGCCGCTACGTGCCGCGGCGTCCGGCCGTGTGCCGGCCGGCTGGAACCGCAGCGCTGCGAGCGGCACTTTCAGCACGTCGTCCTGGCGTTCGATGACGATCTTCACCAGGGCGGTCATTCCCGGCAGCAGCGCGCCGTCGAGATTGGCGGTCGCCAGCACCACGGTGTAGGTGACGACGTGCTGCTGGGTCTGCGGCGCCTTGCGCACCTGGCGCACCACCGCCTCGAAGCGGCGGTCCGGGTAGGCGTCGACGGTGAAATGCGCGTGCTGCCCGGGCGCGATGCGGCCGATGTCGGCTTCATCGACCTGCGCGTGAATCTCCATGTCCTCCAGGCGGTGCGCCACCATGAAGGTGGTGCGTGCTTCCAGTCCGACCGCGAGCGTCTGCCCCTCGTTGACGAACCGGCCGACCACGACGCCGTCGATCGGCGAACGGATCACGGTGCGGTCGAGATCGGCCTGGGCCGCGGCGAGAACGGCGGCCTTCTCCGGCACCGCCATGCGAGCCTGCTGCAGCTCCGCCTCGATGCGGCGGACGTCGGCCTGCGCGCCCTCCACCGAAAAGGAGTTGAGGGACATCAGGATCTCGGCTTCACGTTCCTGGGCGAGGCGCGCGGTGAACTCGGTCTGCGCGTCGTCGACCGCCGTGGTCGCCACCACGTTCTGCGATTGCAGCGCCAGCTTCCGCTGCAGCGTCTTCTGAGCCGAGGACTTCACCGCCTGCGCGCTCTCGAGCTTGGCCGCGAGCACGTCGCGGCTGCCCCTCGCGTTCTGCAGATCGATCCTGGCGCGATCGAGCTTGGCCCTGGCGATGTCGACCAGGGCATTGGCGACTGCCAGCGACGCCCTGGCCTCGTCGACCTTGGCTGCAAAGCTGCGCGGATCGATCAGAGCGAGCGGCTGATCCTTGGCGACGGGGTCGTTGAAGTCGACATAGACACGGGCGAGCTGCCCCGACAGTTGGGAGCCGACCTCGATCGTCTTGACCGGCTGCAGGGCGCCGGTGACGGTGACGGTCTGCTCGACGCTGCCGCGCTGGATCGAGGCATAGCGGAACATGGGTGCGTCCGACCCGTAGGCCGGAACCTCGCGGGTGGAGGGGATCAGCAGCCGCCTGGTCTGGTCATAGGCGCGAGCCGCCGTGTCTGCCGCGCTCCCGGCGGCGCCGGCGATCATGCCCGGCCCGGCGTAGATCGCAGCGAGGCCGCACGCAGCTCCGAGCAAGGCAAATGCTGGCACAAATCGCATATCAAAACTCGCCGATTGAAATGACTTCGGGGAATCGGGAAAAAGTGGCACGCTCGCTATGGTTGTAAAGTATGGAAAGTCGTATCGAATGTCAGTATGTCGTCCTCGCCGGGCTGACGGTCGGGTGCGCCTCGTCATCCAGTAGTAAAGCAGGTGGGGTGCTACTTTTCGTGATTTGATCGGGATGCATACCGAGCGTATCGATACGAGGCGCGCGGTATCGAACTCGATAAGCTGACTGAACGTCCCGTCTGATCCGGCCAGAGCGGCCAGCAGCAGGCGTGCGAGTCGGCACGTGGGTGGCGATGCCATGACGCAGCCGGCGATCCGACGACGCAGCATTGCCGCATTCTCCAAATCGTCCCGCCGCGATGCCGACGGTGGCAAGATCGAAGCCCTCCCATCACGAAGCCCGATATGTGAACGCCTTCACTCGTCTCCGGCGCGTGTTGGCCCTATGACTTCGAACCGGCGGACCGACGCGCTTCGCTCGATCTGCGCGAATCATCCAAGCACCTTGATCTCGCTTGCAAGAAGAATGGATAGCTCGTTGCTTTTTCATCGAGCCCCAAGCCGGGGAGCCCCATGAGTTCAGATCAAGCCACAGTTTACGTCGTTGACGACGAAGCCCAGATTCGAGCCGCGATCGGAAGTCTCTGCGAGGAGACCGGGCATCAGGTCAAGCTGTTCGCCTCGACCGAAGAGTTTCTCGCCGAGACCGTTTCGCCCGGGCCGTCATGCCTCGTGCTCGACGTGCGGTTTCCCGGCACGTCGCCGACCGGGCTCGAGCTGCAGCGCCGGCTGGCCGAGATGGGCGTGCCAATTCCGATCGTCTTCATCAGCGGCTACTCCGACGTCCGCGTCTCGGTCGAGGCGATGAAGCGCGGCGCGGTGGAGTTTCTGCCGAAGCCCTTTCGCGAGCAGGAGATCCTCGATGCCATCAGGCACGGCATCGAGCGCGACCGCAGGCGGCTGCAACGCGAAGACAGCGTGCGTGAAGCCCGCCAGCGCGTCGAGATGCTGACGGCGAGAGAGCGCGAGATCATGCTGCTGATGGCCGAAGGGCTCGTCGCCAAGCAGATCGCAGCAAGACTTGGCGTGAGCGAAGTGACGGCGAAGGTCCATCGCACCAGGATGATGCGAAAGCTGGAGCTGCGTACGCCGATCGAAGTGGTGCGGCTGGTCGACAGCATGGGGCGCGAAGCGGAGACGACACGCAGCGTCTAGTCCGGAGCGACTAGCATGAACTGCAGTCTGTCGCGCAGGCCAGGATCGGTTCAGAGTCATCCCTACGATGTCGGCCTCTTTTCCGGGAAGGCATCCGAAACCAGTCAGACAACTTGGCCAGAAAGGGATACTCCATGCGTAAATTGTTTTTTGCATCCGTTGCCGTGCTCGCTCTGTCCTCCGCGGCTCAGGCCGCCAACACCTCCACCACGGTGCAGGTCGGCGTCGTGAATACTTCGAGCGTTTCGCAGCAGGGCCTTACCAACGACACGTCCTCGACCAGCCAGCTCGGCATCATCAACAGTGCGACGACGATGCAGGGCACCAGCGCGGCCTCGCTCAACAACGGCAGCACGGTGAACCAGGTCGGCGTGCAGAACTCGGCGGCCACCGGCCAGGTGGCGTTCGGCAACAACGGCAGCTCGATCACCCAGAACTCGTTCGGGCCCGCCGCGCTTCAGAACAACGCCGCCGCCGTCGGCCAGATCAGTGTGTTCGGCATCAACGGCAGCACCGTCTCGCAGACGGCGCACTGAAGCCACGGTTCGTTTGGGCCGGACGCATCCAGGTCGGTGCGTCCGGGCCATTCCGGCACCGCAACCGGGCAGGGCGATCAATTGCGACGCTCGCTCATTCTCGCGGAGGACATGACATGCGGATCACCTATTTCATTGCAACGGTTGCGGCATTCGCTGCACTGACGGCAGCCGATGCCCGGGCCGGCAACTCGGCCAGCGTGCTGCAATTCGGCACGACCAACACTTCGTTCATTTCGCAGAGCGGCGGCACCAGCAACAGCGCCACGACGCTGCAGTTCGGCGCCACCAATACCGCGACCACCTTGCAGACGGGCTCGCTGCTCACGGTCAACACCGCGGTGATCGGGCAGGGCGGCACCACTGCGACCGCAACCAATACCGCACTGACCGACCAGGTCGGCGGCGCCAATTCGAGCCTGATAGGCCAGATCGGCGCGAACAACACCGCCGGAGTCGGACAGCTCGGGATCCTGAACGGATCGACTGTTCTCCAGCAGGCGCCGTGAGCAGATCGAAGTGGTGAGGCATGTCATGAAACGTCATCTGGGCGGCGCATGCGCCGCAACGCTCGCTCTGTTCCTGGCCAGCGCCCTTTCGGCGACAGCACAGACGGCCGACATCAAGACCATCGTCTCGGTCGGCGGACCGCCCGTCGTGCTGAATCAGAACAGCCAGCTCAACATGGCGGGCGTGTTCATGATCGGAGGCACGACCAGCGCGACCGTGACGCAGAACGGCAGCAACAACGCCACGGGCGTCCTGCAGTTCGGCGGAACGAGTTCCGCATCGGTCGGGCAGACCGGGGTCAACAACTTCGCCTATGTCGGCCAGGCCGGCCAGTCGGCGACCAGCCTGATATCCCAGCTCGGTACGATGAATGCGGGCACGGTGGCGCAGTTCGGCACCGTCAACGCCTCGACCATCGTCCAGACCGGCCCCTGACGCGCGAGCGATCTCGTCAGTGTCGACAACGAACGGGGAAGCGCGATGCGAGGCGGCAGTCAGGTGCTGAGGCGGGTTTTGGCCCTGGCGGCAATGCTCGCCGCCATCGGTGCGGCGACGCAGGCGTGCGCCGGGACGGTCCAGCGCAGCGTGACCAACCGGAACGTCAGCATCGAAACGGTCGTGCAGTTCGGCGACAATGTTCAGCCTGTCACGATCGAGGAGAACAGCCGCATCAACATCGCGCGGGTGATTCAGATCGGCGGGACCGGCACGGTGGACGCGACCATCATCCAGAACGGCACGCGCAACTATGCCAATGTGATCCAGGTCGGCGGCACCACCAATGCGGTGATCGGTCAGTCCGGGGTTAGCAACACCGCCGAGATCACCCAGATCGGCAATTCGACCAACGCGCTCCTGCTCCAGATCGGAGACATGAACACGGGAGCGGTGAGGCAGTTCGGGCGTTTCAACTGGCTGGCGATCTTCCAGTTCGGCCGATGATGGAGGTGTGACATGAAGCTGCTTCTGCTCGCATCCGGACTGGGATTCATGAGCGTGGTTGCAATGGCGCCGGCCGGGGCCGGCGACGGTCATACCACCGTGGTCCAGGACGAGAACGGCACCTCGGTCATCACGCAGAGCGGTGATCCGGCAGAGGCCGAGGTCAAGATCGAGAAGGAGCCCGGGCGCACGACGGTCTATCGCCGCAGCGGCGGCAATACCGCGATCGTGACACAGGGCAGCGCAAGCCCGCAGGACATGCTCGACTGGCTGCGCAAGCAGCAGGGCCGCTGACGGGACGAAGTCGCTGAAATCAGACGCGAATTCCGGGCGTTCTGCCGCACCCGGTTCCCGGCTAATCGCGTGCCTTAACCAATAATTAATTATACGTTTGCGGGTGGGCGACGGCCCGGCCTAGCCTCCCCGCGGGGAGCTGCTTTCGCAAAGCCAAACCAGTGTGGTGCGTATCATGATTGCCAGATCACATGGGGCGTTGGTCGCCTCGCTCAGCGCCGCTATGCTGCTGCTGAGCTCCGCTGACAGTTTTTCCAGACCCGCTGGCGCCGCGGCGCCAGGCGTCGCAGCAGCAGCCGCCCCGCCGCACGCGGCCCGTCCGCACGTGGGGCCGGGCGCCCGGTTCCACCGCCGCAGCGCGCCCTGGGTCTACTGGCCGGGCGGCGGCGGCTACTTCTACGACGGCGCCGGCTACAACCAGCCCTTCGCCGATATGAACCAGTCGCTCTCCGCCGATGTTCGCTACACCTACACCTATGATGTGCCCTGGGATTGGACGCATCGTTATCCGCCGAACGTCGTGCCGTCCGATCGGCCCTATGTGCCGAGCTGCCCGACGGAGCAGGTGACGGTGCCCGGCCGCGGCGGCAGCGAGCACACCGTCAACATCATGCGCTGCTATTGAGTTAACCCAGCTCGAAGCTGGTCACGCCGAAGACGCGGTCGAGCCGCAGCGGCGGGATCGGCCCGGTGTACATCCGCGCCGTCTCGAACACCGGCTTCAGGCCGAGCTCCTCGGCGAGCGCGATTGCGGCGGAATTGATGGCGGGGACGTCGAGGAAGACCTCGCCCGGGCCCGCGCTTCCGAGCAGGGCCTGCACGACTTGATCCGCGGCTGTGCGGTCGTCGGCGACGAGCGGGCCGATCTTGTAGCCCGTCCGGCAGGGACGGATCACGCCCCATGCGGCGAGCCTGCCCTCGCGCAGCAACGCGCGGCCGACGTGACCTCGTGTGTTGATCCAGGCGCGCAGGAAGGCGCTGCGCGCGGCGGGGAAGACGGTCGCGTCATCGGCGTCCACCAGCGCAAACGGGACCTTGTCGAGCGCAACGACATCGGCCGGCGGCTTCGCGGATCCCGCAACAGTGCCGCCATAGCGGATGTTGGCGTAGGCGAGCTGGAATCCCGACTTCTTGTAATTCTCCTGCTGCGCCACCACGCCGTCGAGGCCGATCACGCGCGCGCCCGCATGCGCGATCGCTGCGTTCCAGATGCGCAGGCCATGGCCGGCGCCGCGAAAGCGCTCGCGCACGATATAGAAGCCCAGGAAGGCGAAGCGGTCATCGTAATTGACGCAGGAGACGGTCGCGACCGGCTCGCCGTCGATCTCGCCGACGAAGAAGCCTTGGCGATCGGGGATCGCAAAGCAGGCGGCATCCGCCAGCCCCGGATTCCAGCCCTCCGCCGCGGCCCAGTCGACGGCGAGGGCGATTTCGTCGGGCCGCAAATTGCGGATCTGCAGATCACTCATTTCAAGCCGCTCGTGTTGGATGCCTTGGGCCATGGACCTGCCGACAGGTCTGACTGTAGAAGGCCCCATGATAGGCCGAGCCTGCGGCTCGCCTCAACTGAAGGGATCATCGGTCATGGCAGCGGAGAAGGTTGCGCTCGTTACCGCCGGCGGCAGCGGCATGGGGGCGGGGGCTGCGCGGCGGCTGGCGGCGGACGGGTTTCGCGTTGCGATCCTGTCGTCCTCGGGCAAGGGCGAGGCGCTGGCGGCCGAGCTCGGCGGCATCGGCGTCACCGGCTCGAACCAGTCGAACGACGACCTGAAGCGCCTCGTCGAGGCCGCGATGGCGAAGTGGGGGCGGATCGACGTGCTCGTCAACAGCGCCGGGCATGGGCCGCGTGCCCCCATCACCGAGATCACCGACGAGCAGTGGCACACCGGCCTCGACACTTATCTCCTGAACGTGATCCGTCCGACCCGGCTGGTCACGCCGCTGATGCAGGCGCAGAAGGGCGGCGCCATCATCAACATCTCGACCGCCTGGGCGTTCGAGCCCAGCGCGATGTTCCCGACCTCGGCGGTGTTCCGCGCAGGGCTCGCCGCCTTCACCAAGATCTTCACCGACACTTACGCGGCCGACAATGTCCGCATGAACAACGTGCTGCCGGGCTGGATCGACAGCCTGCCGCAGCAGGACGCGCGACGCGACAGCGTGCCGATGAAGCGCTACGGCAAGGTCGAGGAGATCGCGGCGACGATCTCGTTCCTGGCCTCCGACGGCGCCGCCTACATCACCGGCCAGAACATCCGCGTCGATGGCGGGCTGATGCGCTCGGTCTGAGGCGGCCGTCTCAATGTGAGGCTATCAGCCGCGCCAGTTCCGGCAGGATCTTGTAGCGGGCGATCTCGTGCGGATATTCGCCGCGATTGGCCAGCAGGACGATGCCGATCCGCCGCGCCGGCACCAGGCCGATATAGCCGGAGGCGTTGTTGAGCCCGCCGGGCTTGTCGACGATGGTGACACCCGGGAGGCGCACGGTCTCCCAGGCCATGCCTTGGCCGAATTTTTCATCGACATGGAAGGCCTCGCGCTGCGTCAGCCGCAGGGCTTCGCGCAAATGCGGATCGATCGCGCGGCCGTCGACGCAGGCGGCGACGAACGTCGCGAGGTCGCGCGCCGAGGAGAACATCTGCCCGGTGCCGGGAAAGTCGAAATAGCTCTGCTGGTTGCCGATCGGGCCGATTGCCGTGCCCTGGTCGGAATAGCCCTGGACCACGCGCTGTATCGCCGCCTCGTCCAAGATGGCGCGATTGTCCGGGCCGCGCTCGGGGACGAAAGTTGAGTGCATGACGAGGGGGCGGAGAATGCGGTGCTCGATCAGCGCTTGGATCGGCATGCCGTAGCGGCGCTCGAGCACGAGCTGAAGCAGCACGTAGCCGGCATGGGTGTAGACGCGTTGCCGGCCGGGTGCGACGCCGGGCGCCGGCTCGAAGGCGTTCAGCATCGCGATGAACTGCTCGCGCGTAAACTCTTCGTTCGGCCATGGCGGATGATCGGTCGGGAGCAGCAGCCCCGACCTGTGCGTCGCCAACTCGCCAACAGTGACGTTGCGGATGTAGCTGCCGGTCAGCTCGGGCAGATATTTCGGCAGATGATCGTCGAGCCGCAGCTCGCCGCGCAGCACTCCGAGCGCCACGAGCGTGGCCTCGAACGGCTTTCGCAATGAGGCGAGGTTGAACAGCGTATCGGGTGTCACCGGCCGCCTGGCGGCATCGTCGGCGAACCCGTAGCTGAAGAACTCGACATGGCGTCCGGCATAGAGCGCGGCGGCGAGGCCGCCCGCATGGTCCGGCATCGCGGTCGGCGCCAGCGCGCCGGCGACGATGTCGCGCATCTGCGCGATCATGTCGGAATCCGCGGAGGCGCGGCGCGGGCAAAGCGCCATCGCAAACGGAATGAATGCGGCGCGGGCAATGCTTCGCCGGGTGATCGGGGATGAGATGACAAATGGCGGCACGTGCTCTGATCGATCATGCTGATGCGCCCCCGGATATGGTTTAGCGAGGAGGGGGCGAGGTCCCAATTCACAATTGCGCGTTGTGGGTTCCCATCGATCGACGAAACTGAGCCATCAGGCTAACAATTGTTGACGTCCGCGATCCCGGGTGTATAGTTAGCTTCATGGCTAACCAATCGCCCCATCTCGACCAGATCTTCGCAGCGCTCGCCGACCCGACGCGGCGGGCCATCGTGATGCGGCTGTGCGCGGGCGAGGCGTCGGTCGGCGAGCTCGCCGGTCCCTTCGACATGGCGTTGCCGAGCTTCATGAAGCACATCCATGTGCTGGAGACGAGCGGGCTCGTTCAGTCCGAGAAGTCCGGGCGCGTGCGCACCTGCCGTCTCAGCGCGGACGCGCTTGTCGGCGCCGAGGATTGGTTCCAGCAGCAGCGCGCGGTCTGGGAGGCGCGGCTCGACCGGTTCGAGGCCTATGTGATGAAGCTCAAGAAAGAGAAGGAAAGGGCGGGCGCCAAGCGGTCGTCCAAGACAACCAAACGGAAAGGTTCCTAATCATGACGAGTTCTGCCAACCCCGCTCTGTCGCAATGGTCGCTCGACCGCGAGATCGTGATGTCGCGCGTGATCGACGCGCCGCGCGATCTGGTGTTCGAGGCATGGTCCGACCCGAAGCATCTGCCGCAATGGTTCGGCCCGAAGGGATTCAAGGTCGAGACCTTCGAGATCGACGTGCGTGTCGGCGGCGTCTGGCGCTTCAACATGATCGGGCCCGACGGCACGGTCTATCCGAACCGGATGCGCTTCCGCCGCATCGAGCGGCCGTCGCTGATGGAGATGGATCATGGCCTCGACCAGGACGACGATCCCGGCATGTTCCGTTTCACCGTCACCTTTGCCGAGCAGAGCAACGGCAAGACCGTGCTGATGATGCGGCAACTGGCCTCGAGCGCCGAGCAGCGCGACGGCATGATCGGCTTCGGCGCCGTCGAATACGGCTACCAGACGCTCGACAAGCTGGCGGCTTATGTGGCGGGAATGAAGCGGTGATACGAGGTGATTGTTCGGGCATCGATGTATCGCATCAACCCGAACGACGGATGACTAGTTGAACGCGCTCTGGATTCAGCCTTCAACGGCTTGAACATGCGGTCCGGCTCCGGCGGCAATTCGCCGGGGCCGCATTCACGCGCGGCGCTGCCGGTTCCCTCGCATGCGCGAGCCATAGGAACGATCGCTGCCATCAGGGTTTGGCAGTGATGACGCACATCATCTTCAGCGACTATCGCAATCCCGCGGCGGAGCAGGCCTACGAGATCGCCTGGGACTTTCTGGTGCGGACGGGCGCCATTCGCGACGAATTCGAGGCCTGCGTGTTCCTGGCGCAGCGTATCACCGTGATGGTCGAGAAGGGACACACGAATCGAATCCGCATAGCCAACCGCGCGATCTCCGAATACCAGCGCCACGCCGAGGAACGCGACGGTCTCATCCGCGGCGGTGGCCGTTACGCCGAAGGGCGCTAGGCGCCGGCCAAACGGGCTCTCGCCACCTCAGTCCAGTGCGAGAAGCAGCGTCAGCTCCTACTCGCCCTTGAGACCGGCGTCGCGGATCAATCTGGCCCACTTCTGCGTCTCGGCGTCGATGAACTGGCCGAACTCGGCCGCGGTGCCGGCACGCACCTCGAGGCCCTGGGCCGTCAGCTTGTCCTTGATCGCAGGCTCGGCGAGTGCGCGCAGAACCTCGGCCTGGAGCTTGTCGACGACGGCGCGCGGCGTCGTGGACGGCACCATGAAGCCGTACCAGCCGGCGGCGACGACGTTGGGAAAGCCCTGCTCGCGCAGCGTCGGCGCCTGCGGGTAGAGCGCGCTGCGCTCGGCCGAAGCGACGCCGAGAACGGTGAACTTGCCGCTCTGGATGTAGGGCAGGGCGGTCGGCAGCGCGGTCAGCGTGGCATCGACGCGTCCGGCGAGCAGCTCGGTGTAGGAGGCGGCATCGCCGCGGAACGGGATGTTGAGACCCTTGACGCCGGCATCGCGAAACAGGAGCTCTCCGGCAAGATGCGGCTGCGAGCCGGCGCCGGGAGAGGCGAAGGTCAGTCCGTCCGGCTTCGACTTGCCGTAGGCGATCAAGTCGGGAAGCGTCTTGAACGGCGCATCGGCACTGATGATGAGGAACAGCGATGCGATCACGGCCATCGCGATCGGCTGCAGATCCCCGCGCTCATAGGTCAGCTTGCCGAATAGCGCCTCGGCGGTGGCGTAGGGCGCCGCGACGTAGAGGATCGTATAGCCGTCGCCAGGCGCATGGGCGACCATGTCGTTGGCGATGCGTGTGCCGGCGCCGGGCTTGTTCTCGACGATGAATTGCTGGCGCAGACTGCGGCTGAACTCCTCGGCCAGCAAGCGCAGCGAGATGTCGTTGGAGCCGCCCGGACCGTAAGGCGAGATCAGCCGCACCATCCGCGACGGCCAGACGTCCTCAGCGTAGGCGGAAAATGACGAGGCCGAGACGCCGGCGGCGACGGCGCCCAGCAGTGCTCGGCGTGTGATGGTCATGATGGCCTCCCGGAGATGGGGCGCCAGCTCTTTTGTTCATGTCCTGGCGCTCTTCTTGTTTTGCTTGCGCGTCTCGGCCGTGGGCATCGCCGCTCCGACCACGGCCCGGACGCTATCGGCGAGCGCCGCGATGCGCGGACCGATTTCGCCCTCGAGCTGCCCGGGCTGGAGCCGGAAGGCAGGGATGCCGCAATTGATCGAGAACGACTGCTTCGATTCGCTCACATGAAACAGCGGCGCGGCGACGGCATGGATCGAGGCCATGTACTCGCCCCAGCAGGTGCAGAAGCCGCGGCTTTTGCATTGCGCGATCCCGGCGCGGTATTTGTCGCGGACGGCCGACCACAGGCCGGCGTCTTCGGCGGCGAGATTCCGTTCCAGCCGGTCTGCATCGGCCGGCGGCAGGGCCGCCGCCGCAGCGCGGCCCATGGCGGTCATCACGACGGGAATGGGCATGCCGATATCAGGCACGTGCGGGCCGACATCGCCGGAGCGAGCGGTCTCGACATAGATCATCGAGGTCGCATCGAGCAGGCCGATGGAGACCGTGCCGCGGACGCTGTGCGCCAGCTCCTGCATCATCGGCCGCGCCAGTTGGCGGAATTGCATCCCGGCGAGCAGAGGATGCGCCATGCGCAGCGCGCGTGCACCGACGCGGTACTTCGACCGCTCGGCGTCGTAGCGGAGATAGCCAAGCTGGGCCAGCGTATGGGTCAGCCTCGCCACGGTCGGGCGCGGAATGCCCGTCAGCGTCGACAGCTCCATGTTGCCCAGCAGCGTGCTCCCGGCCTTGAACGCCTCGAGCACGACCAGCCCCTTGGCCAGCGTGGTGGCGAAAGCGGCGTCGTCGGCGCTCTCCGCCAGCACGGCTGCGGCGGAGGAGAGCGGATGCTGCGGTTTGGAGGAGCCGGTCGGAGCCATCCCCGGAATATCAGACGGACAGATTTCGAATGTCCAATAAATTCGCTATGCGGCAAAATTGTCCGGTATGTGGACGCGCCCTGTCCGCCTGTTTTCCGGTTGCGGGCACCGCTGGAACGACAGGGCACACACAGATTTTTGTCGTGGTTGCATGCCGTTCTGTGACAGGATTATTACGACGACATGTCAGATCGATAAATTTTGCGGAGCGGTTCATGTTGCAGTGGCAGGCGCGGTCAAATCCCCTCGCATGGTGGTGGGGATCCCTCACGGTTGTGAGCAGCGCCAACATCCTCGTCTGGTTCATGCTGTACCGTGAGTTCTACCCGACGGTCGCAGGCAGCATCAGTGGCGGCTCGGACATCGGGCTGATGTTCCTGCTGTGCGCCGGCTATGTGTTCGGCTGCGCCTTCCGTTCGGTGCTGCCGCGCGCCGACGTGCAGCGCATCTGCCTGTTCGACACCTGGCTCTCCAGCGTCTTCGTCGGACGTTCGGTTGCGACCGTGGCCGAGGTCTGCTTCGCCGCGCAATGGGCGATCATCCTGCATCAGCTGGGCACCATGACCGGCGCCGAGACGGCGGTGAACATCGCGTGGGTGATTGTCCCGGTGATCATCATCGCCGAGTGCTTCTCCTGGTACGCGGTGGTCACCACCAATTATCTCTACAACGCGATCGAGAATTCGCTGTGGGCGGTGACCTTCTTCCTCGCCGGCATCGCGCTGTGCCGCCTGATGCCGGAATTCCAGGGCGTGGTGCGCTGGGCGCTGATCGCTGGCATCGTCGGCATCGCCTGCTTCCTCGCCTTCCTCGTCACCGTCGACGTGCCGATGTATCTCAGCCGCTGGCGGGCAGGGCACGCCGAGGGCGGCAGGTTCTTGGGCCTGCTCGAAGGCCTGCACGACGTTGCGACGCGCTGGGTGGTGACCCACGACATCGCGCATTGGAAGGGCGAGCTGACCTGGATGTTCCTGTATTTCAGCGCGGCGGTGTGGTCGAGCCTCGCGCTCTGCGCGCTCTACGCGATGGAAGGCTATCTGGCGCGCTATCTCGCCTGACGGTCAAAGTCTTGTTTGAGGCGTTTTCCAAGCGCCTTACTTGCCGACCAGGCTGCATTTGCTGCGATCGAGCGGGCGGAAGGCCTGGTCGGGCGGGATCGTCGCGACCAGCTTGACGAAGTCCCACGGGCCTTTGGATTCCTCCGGAGTCTTGACCTGCACCAGATAGAGATCGTGCACCATGCGTTGGTCCTCGCGGATGCGGCCGTTGGTGGTGTAGGCGTCCGACACCGGCGTCGCCTTCATTTTGGCCATCACGACGGCGCCCTCGTCGGAATCGGTGTCCTTCACGGCTTGCAGATAGTGGCGCACGGCGGAATAGACGCCGGCCTGGATCTGCGAGGGCATCGCCTTGCGGCGAGCATGGAACGCATCGGAGAATTTCCGGGCTGCCGGCGAGACATCCTCGAAGAAGGAGGTGACGATGAGATCACCGCGCGTCGCTTTGAGCCCAACCGCTTCGATGTCGACGTTCTGGAACGACATCGGCACGATCTTCATGCCCTGGCTGGCGAGCCCGAACTCCTCGGCCTGCTTGATGGCGGTCGCGTTGTCGCCGGCAACGTTGATGGCCAGGATCCTGGCGCCTGACGACTGCGCCTGAAGCAGGAACGAGCTGTAATCGGGCGTGCCGAGCTGCGCCTTGACGCTGCCGGCGACCTTGCCGCCGAGTGCGGCGATGCGCTCGCGCGCGGTCACCTCGATCGAATGACCGAAGGCGTAGTCGCCGGTGATGAAGAACCAGGGCTCCTTGCTGGTCTGCATGATGCCGGAGACCACGGCGGTCGCCGTGGAATAGGCGTCCTGGGTCCATTGCACGCTGGTTGGGGCGCATGCGTCATCGGTCAGCTGGTTCGCGCCGGCGCCGGAGATGAGAAATATCTTGCCGTTGCCGCGCACCAGCTCCTGCACCGCCAGCGCCGCGCCGGAGCTACCGCCATCGGCGATCGCCTGGACCCCGTCGCTGAACCATTTTCGCGCCAGCGACGCGGCGAGATCCGGCTTGTTCTGGTGATCGGCCTGTAGGATCTCGATCGGCTTGCCGTTGATCTTGCCGCCGAACTCCTCGGCGGCCATCCGCGCCGCTTCGACCGAGCCCGGACCCATGGCGGTCGCGAACACGCCGTTCATGTCGGTGAGGACGCCGATGCGGATGGCGTCGCCCTTGATCTCGGCCCGCGCGGCGGAGCCCGCGAGCGCAAGTGTGATCAGGAGCGTGGCGGCGGAGCTGGTGCGGGTCGTGCCCATGGCGTTTCCTCAAGTTTATCGTTGATGGATTGGTCTTGGCGGTCAGGCCGGTTCGGCGATCACCGTGTTGCGCAAGGTGCCGATGCCGGAGATCTCGACCTCGACGGTGTCGCCGGGCCGCATCCACAGCGGCGGCGTGCGCTTGGCGCCGACACCGCCCGGCGTGCCCGTGACGATGACGTCGCCGGGCAGGAGCGGGCAGATGGTGGAGATGTAGACGATCAGCTCGGGGATGGCGGTGATCAGGAGATCCGTCGTCGTGTTCTGCACGACATTGCCGTTCAGCCTTGTCCGCAAGGTGAGCTTTGACGGATCCGGAATCTCGTCCGTCGTCACCAGCCACGGACCGAAACTGCCGCTTTCGGCAAAGGTCTTGCCGGCGAGGAACTGGCTGGTGTGGCGCTGCCAGTCGCGGATGCTGCCTTCGTTGTAGCAGGAATAGCCGGCGATGTGATCGAGCGCGCTGCCAAGGGGGATGTGACGGCCCGCCTTGCCGATGACGAGCGCGAGCTCGCCTTCATAGTCGAAGTCGTCGCTCACCCCTGGTTTCACGATGGGCTGGAGATGGCCGACCTGGCTACAGGCGAAGCGCGCAAACAGCGCCGGCCTTTCGGTGACGGTGCGGCCGGTCTCGGCCACGTGATCGCGATAATTGAGGCCGACGCAGATGATCTTGCCGGGATCAGGGATCACGGGCGCGAAGCTGACCTTGTCGAGCGCATGATCGGGGGCCGTGGAGGCGGCCAGTCTTGCCGCCTCGGCGAGGCGACCGGCTTCGAGCAGCTGCCGCAGCGTGGTGCAGCCCGCCATCCGCGCGCCGAGATCGACGACACCGTTGTCCTTGACGGCGCCGAAGGAGGAGCGTCCGTCCACACTGAATGAGAGCAGCTTCATGAAAGGTCCTTGAGAGGTTCGGTCAGGCCGCGGAGGGCGCTTGGGCTGAAGGAATTTGGATTGAAGGCGCGATGGCGGCGATGAGGCGGTCGAGCTCGGCCTCGTTGCAGGCGGTGCCGCGGATGTACCGGTCGGGACGAACCAGTGCGGCGATGATGCCGTGCTCGCGCAGCCAGTCTCGGACACCTTCGGCCTCGTCGCCGGCGAGGATCTCGATCCCGGTCTGCGACAGCGCGAGGCGCGACGGCAGCGCGGCCGCCGTCTCGATGAGCAGCACATGATGATAGCCGGTCCGGTCATCGCTGCGGCGTCCGTCGCTCAGCATGAATTGCGGTGCGAGATGTCCGGCGAGCGGCAGGTCGCCGAACCCTAGTCCGGGGCCGAGCAGGGGCTTCTTCACTTCCAGCTTGACCGGCGCGTTCTCGCGCGCCTCGCCGGCGGCAAGGCCGGCCTCGATCGCCTTGGTGTTGATGACACCGCCGAGGCGAATGGCGAGCTCGATGAACTCGCGCACATGCGGCAGGCGTTCGCTCTGATAGGTGTCGAGCAGATCTGGTGCGGCGCCGTCGCGGATCACGCTCGCCAGCTTCCAGGCGAGGTTCGCGGCATCACGAATGCCGGCGCACATGCCCTGGCCGAGAAAGGGCGGTATCTGGTGCGCGGAATCGCCCGCGAGCAGCAATCGCCCGTTCCGCCATTGCTGCGCGATGACCGAATGGAACGTGTAGACCGCGGCGCGCTCGATCTCGGCATCGTCGGGCGTGATCCAGCGCGACAGCAGCTCCCAGACCTTCGCGGGTTGTGCGACCTCCTGCGAGTCCTCGTCGGGCAGAACCGTGATCTCCCACCGCCGCCGCGTGCCGGTGCCGCGCACGTAAGTTGCGGGCCGACTGGGATCGCAATGCTGGAGGCTGTAGTCGCCGAGGTCGTCGCGCGTGCGCTTGAGCAGAACGTCGATGACCAGCCAGCGCTCGTGGAAGCCGAGGTCGTCCATGCCCGAGCCGATGAAGCGGCGCACCAGGGAGCGGGCGCCGTCGCAGCCGATCACATATCCGGCGCGGACCTCGCTGAGCCTTCCGTTGGAGAGGTCTTCGTAGCGGACGCGCACGCCGTGCTCGTCCTGATCGAGCGCGAACACATCGCAGCGGCTCTGCAAGGTGACGTGTGGCCAGCGGGCGAGGCCGCCGATCAACACGTCCTCCAGATCCGGCTGGTGGAAGCGGTAGCTGAGATGCCAGCCCATCGGCGTCAACGTCTGCGGACGGGACCAATCCAGCAGCATGCGGCCGGCGGCATCGAGAAAGAGCATGCCGGGACTGAGAATGACATGCGGCAGGATCGCGTCGCCAAGAGCGATGGTCTGGAACACGCGCATGCATTCATCGTCGAAATGCACCGCGCGCGGCAGATGATAGGTCCGCGCTTCGCGCTCCAGCACCAGCGTCCGCACGCCGCACAGGCCGAGCAGGTTGGCGAGCGTGGCACCCACCGGCCCGCGGCCGACGATCACGACGTCAAACTCTTCTGGGGTGGATTTATCTTGCATGGGGTATCTTTTCCCCAGGCAAGGCCGGCCCTTCAACGCCGGCGTGCCAAGTGTCCGCCCAGCGGACGATCTCTAACCCGCGACAGGAATGGCCGACGCCGTGTCCAGCAGTTGGTTCGCGAACTGCGCCACCGCTTCGTCGATCCCCAGCGCCGAGCGGATCCATATGATCGAGATGCAGCCGAATACGGCGCCGTCCCGCACGATGGCAACGGCAATCGATGCCGTCTTGGGATTGTATTCGCCCTCGCTTCGGATGGCGTAACCTCGCGCGGCGGTTTCGGCGATCATGCGGTCGAGCCGGCCCTGGTCGAGGAAGGGGCGGTCGTCCACCTCGTCGATGCGGCGGAGATGATTGATGATGAGATCACGTTCGCGCGCGGGGCAGGCGGCGAGATAGGCGCGGCCCGCAGACGTGCGCAGCATCGGCAGCCGCTTGCCGATCATGCCGCGGTCGATCGAGAGCGGGCTGCGAGAATGCGTGGTCTCCTGCACCACCATGGCCGCGTTCTCGTAAGTCGAGAGATCGACCGGCCAGACCAGCTTCTTGCTGAGATCGGCGAGATAAGGCGCCGCTGCCTGGCAGATCACCACGCCGGGATCGTAGCCGTCGCCGAGGCTCAACGCGCGCCGGGTGACGCGAAAACGATCGTCGCTGGCGCTGCGGGCGATATAGCCGAGCTCCTCCAGGGTTTCGAGCAGGCGATAGACGGTGGGTCGGGGCAAGTCGAGCGCGCGGGCAACGTCGCCGGCGCGGATGCCGCCGGAGCGGTTGACCTCCTGCAGCACGTCGAGCCCGCGCTTGAAGGCGCGGACGCCCTCAGACTGCCGAGGCTGGCCGTTCCGCGTCCGCTCCTTGGACACTTCGTACTTCCTCCCTTGTGGCATATCGCGGCGCGCTTATTGTCGTTGCGAACGCGAGGCGATTGCGGAACGCCACCGTAGGATCGCGCGCGGCTGGTATCAAGCTCGCCGCAATACGGCGGCCGCGATGCCTTCGGGAGGAATTCGATGGAAATCGCAGCGCTCGGCTATGTCGGAATCAGTTCGTCCCAGCTCGACCAGTGGAGCCAGATGGCGACCGGGCTGCTCGGCATGCAGCAGGTCGATCGCGGCGGCAAGATGCGGGCCTTCCGCATGGACGACCGCAAGCAGCGGCTGATCGTCGACGGCGGCAGCGATGCCGGCCTTGCGGTGATGGGATGGGAAGTTCCTTCGACGGCCGAACTGGACAAGTTGGCTGGACGGCTGGAAAGCCATGGCATCAAGGTGGTCCGAGGCTCGCGCGCGCTCGCTGACGAGAGGCATGTCGCCGAGCTGATCGCGTTTGCCGATCCCGCCGGCAACCGGCTGGAGGCTTTTTGCAAGCCGGAGCTTGCGAGCGAGCCGTTCAGGCCGGGCCGCCCGATCTCGGGCTTCCGCACCGGGGCGCTCGGCATGGGGCATGTCGTGCTCAATGTGGAGGATGTCGAGCCGCTGTTGCCGTTCTATCGCGACGTGCTCGGCTTTCACGTCTCCGATTTCGGGCTGAAGCCTTACGGGCTCTATTTCTTCCACGTCAACGGCCGCCACCACTCCTTTGCGATGGTCGGCTCGGGGCGAAAGGCGATGCATCACTTCATGGTCGAGCTCGGCTGCCTCGACGATGTCGGGCAGGGCTACGACCTCGCGCAAATGGACGAGGGACGCATCGCCTACACGCTGGGCCGGCACACCAATGACCACATGACCTCGTTCTATGTGAATACGCCGTCCGGCTTCTTCATCGAGTACGGCTGGGGCGGACGCGTCATCGATCCCGAGACCTGGCAGCCGCACGAGACCTTTGATGGGCCCTCCCTGTGGGGTCACGAACGGCTGCATATGCCCGAAGAGCAGCGCAAGCGGATGCGCGAGATGCGGCTCGACGCCGCTGCCCGCGGCGTGCGCGTCGCCGATCCGCGCGTGCCGCCGCTCAACTGCGCGTGGCTGGACTCGGTGGTCGCGCGGGAGTGATCCGCCGCGGCGTAGCTCAGGCCTCGCCGAGATCGACCTCGGTCAAGATGCCCTGGCGCAGCGCCAGCCGGACCAGCTCGATGTCGGAGCCGACGCCGAGCTTGTCCTTGATCAGCGAATGCAGGTTCGCCACCGTCTTCGGGCTGACATGCAGCGTCTCGGCGATCTCCTCGGTCGTGTTCTCGGCGAGCAGCAGCCGCAGCACCTCGAACTCGCGCGGCGTCAGCACGTCGGCGGCCAAGGTCTCGCCGCTGATCCGGCTGAGCGCAAGCTCGTGGTCGATGTCGGGGCTGATGGCGATCTTGCCGGCGAGCACGTCCTTGACCGCGCGCACCAAGGTCTCGGGCGGACTGGTCTTGGTGACGTAACCCCGTGCACCGGCGCGGATCGCCTGCACGGCAAAGCCGGCATTCTCGTGCATGGTGAAAACGAGAATCCGCGCAGTCTTGTCCCACTGCCTGATCCGCCTGACCGCCTCGATGCCGCCGATGCCGGGCATGCTGAGGTCCATGATGACGAGGTCGGGCGTCTCGGATTTGTACAGGCGATAGGCTTCCGCACCGTCGGCCGCCTCGGCGACGACGCGCAAGCCCGGCTGTTTCTGGAGCACCGAGCGATAGCCCTCGCGGACGACGGAATGGTCGTCGACCAGCAGGATCGTCGCTTCAACTGCGCTCATGCCGCATGCTCCAGGGCCCCAGACGCGGCAGCCGCGAGCGGAATGATTACGCGCAGCGCCGAGCCGTGAGGGCCGGTCTCAAAGCTGAGCCGGCCGCGAAGCGCAGCGACGCGCTCGCGCATGCCAAGCAGGCCCATGCCGGACTTGGCGGCAGCTTCGTTCGGCCGGCCATCGTCCTCGATCGCGAGCGCGATCTCGCTGTCGGCCATGGTCAGATGCAGGCTGACCTTCGTTGCGCCGGCATGCTTGGTGGCGTTGGTGAGCGCCTCCTGCACGATGCGATACAGGTTGGCACTGACGGCGGCGGGCACGCCTTCGAAAGCGCCGTCGAACCGGATCTCGAAGCGGGGCTGGCCGCGGCTGCGGCCGTTCCAACCCGACACCAGGCCTTCGAGGCTAGCGATGAGGCCAAGCTCATCGACATCGGGCGGCCGCAGCCGGAACAGCGCGCCGCGCAGCGTCTCCATCATGCCGGTCGCGGTGCGGGCAATGCTGTCGCATTCGCCGAGCAAGCCGGGACAGTCCTGCGCCGCAGTCTGGCGGGCGGATGCGGCCAGCGCGCGGATCGCGGCCAGCGACTGGCCGAATTCGTCATGCAGCTCGCGGGCGAGATGGCGGCGCTCCTCGTCCTGGAGCGCGATCAGCTTCCGCGTCAGTTCGCTCCGCTCGGCGAGCGCGGTGTCGAGGCTTTCGGCGAGATGGTTGAAGACGTCGCGGATGGCGGAGAGCTCGGCGAGGTCGAATGGCGGCAGCCGGGCGGTGAGGTCGCCGGCGGCGATGCGTTCGAGGCCGCTGCCGATCATGCGGGTGGGGCGCAGCGCGCGGGCCAGTGCGGCATAGACCAGCGCGCAGAGCAGCGGCAGCGCGATCGCAAGCGCGATCATCAGGCGGCCGGCCTCGTGCCAGGCGTCCGCCGTCTGCACCGCCGGGTCGAGCGAAACCACGGTCTCGCCGAGCTTGGTTCCGCGCACGATCACGGGCCGCGCCGCCTCGCGGCCGGGGTCGAACACGCCGCGATAGAAGGCGGCGAAGGCTTGCGGCGGCGGGCTGGCCGGGGCAGGCGCGCCGCTACAGAAACGCTGCAGCATCTCGCCGCTCGGCCCACGGAATCCAAGACACAGGCCGGGCGTCATGACATGGGCCGACACCGGGTCGAGGTTCGGAAAGTCCGAGCGGGGGCTCGCCGCCCACTGCACCTTGCCTTGCTGCAGCTCCAGCGTCTTCGCCACGATGGCGGCGATACCGTCGATGCGCGCATGCGCGGCGCGGTCAGCCGTGACAAGGAAATAGGTGGAGATCGCGGCGAAGCAGGCGGCCGATATCGCGGCCACGCGCAGCGTCAGACGGACCTTGAGATCGAACCTCGGGCGATTCCACATCGGCTTGCACCTGGTGCGAACGGGCTTGTCGCGCCTCATTAAAGGGCAGAACGCCAGCGGCGGGAAGCGTTCCCGACTTGCCGCAGTGCAACGTCGTGAAATTTTCCCGGCGTTGGTCGGGACGGCGACGGCTGCGGGGCGTGAGGTGGCCCGCGCAGATTTGCGTTCCATCCACGAGGTCCGTTCATGCACCGCTCCCGGCCGGTTCTCTCTGCCTGTCTCCTCTTCCTCCTCTCCTGCTCGCCCGTCGCTGCGCAGTCCGCCATCGGGGTTGCCATGGACGATTTCAGCTACACCGACACCTCGGCCGAGCCGACCAACCAGACCGCCGCCCACGAGCGGCGGCTGGCGGCGTTCATGGCCGCACTCAGACGAGACATCGGCGAGGGTGGGCGCTATCGGCTGGTGTCCTCGGCCCAGGACGGAGCGGCGTTCAAGGTGGTCGGCGGCATTCAGAAGACGAGCACGCTGGTGCAATGGGCCAAGGTTGCCGTGATCAACGTCGGCGCCAAGACGCTCGTGCTGGACAAGCTCTACAGCTTCCGCGGCGACAATGATGAAGCATGGGAGCGCGCCGAGATCTTTGTGTCTCGCGAGGTCATGGCTGCGCTCGGCACGCCTGCGCCGGTCGAGCTTGCCGTGTTCGATTTCGAGCTCGAGGACATGACGGCCGCTTCAGCGGGCGCGTCCGCTGCGTCAGATGCGTCATATCTCGCGGAGGTCACTGGCGGTGTGCGCGAGGCGCTCGGGCATTCCGGCCGTTACCGGATCGTCGACGTTAGCGGAGAGGCGGGGAAAACCGGCGCTTTGCGGGATTGCGGCGGCTGCGAGGCTTCCATTGCACGCAAGCTCGGTGCGGACCAATCGCTGATCGGCGTGGTGCGCCGCGTCAGCCGCACCGAATACACGCTCGGCTTCCAGGTTCGCGATGCCAGGACCGGCGCGGTGCTGGCGCGGGGCGACAGCGGCCTGCGCATGGGCGCCGACTATTCCTGGAAACGCGGTGCGGTTCGCCTGATCAGCGACCGGCTGATCGACAGCCAGCAGGCCACCGACGCACCTAGAAGGTAAGCTGCACCTTCATCGACTGCGAGCGGTCGCTGGCGAGCTCGAAAGCGGCGACGGCGTTCTCGAACGGCATGGTGGCCGTGATCAGCGGCTTGACGTCGATCAGGCCCTCGCCCATCAGGCGTACCGCGAGCTCGAACTCGGGATCGAAACGGAAGGTGCCGCGGAGCTGCAATTCCTTGGCGACGATCGAATTGATCGGCAGCGTCATCTCGCCGCCGAGGCCGAGCTGCACCAGCGTCGCACCGGGCCTGAGCACGTCGAGCGCGGTGCGGAGCGCGGCCTGGTTGCCGGAGGCCTCGAACAGCGTGTCGAACACGCCCTTGCCGGCGCGCCAGGGATCGAGCGCGGCGGCATTGGTCGCGACGTTGATGGCATGCGTGGCGCCGAGCTTTTTCGCGACCGCGAGCGGGGCGTCGGCCACATCCGTGACAACGATCTCGGACGCGCCGCCGAAACGCGAGACCAAAATCATCAGCGCGCCGATCGGACCGCAGCCGGTAATCAGCACGCGCTTGCCGAGCAGGGGACCGGCCTGCTTGCCGGCATGCAGGCACACCGCGAGCGGTTCGGCGACCGCGGCTTCCGCCAGCGACAGCTTGTCCCCGATCGGCACGGCCTGCGTCGCGTCGACCGCGATGAACTCGCGAAAGCCGCCCTGCACATGGGGAAAGCGCATGGCACTGCCGAGGAAGCGCATGTCGAGGCACTGGTTGCGTAGGCCCTCCTGGCAATGCAGGCACGCCCCGCACGGCTTGCTCGGGTTGACCGCGACGCGCGTGCCCGGCTTGACGCTGGTGACGCCGTCACCGACATCCGCAACGACGCCGGCGATCTCGTGACCCAGCGCCATCGGCTGCTGGATCCGCACGACGCCGAAACCGCCGTGATGGTAGTAGTGCAGATCGGAGCCGCAGATGCCGCCATTGGCGATCTTGACGCGGACCTCGCCAGGGCCGGGGGCCGGATCGGCATAATTGTCGATCCGCAGGTCCTTCGGGGCGTGGATGACGACGGCGCGCATGGCTTGCTCCTTCGCTGTCTTGGCGGTCACATCGCGGCGATCATGCCGCCATCGACATAGATGATCTGGCCGTTGACGTAGGTCGACGCGTCCGAGGCGAGGAAGATCGCGGCGCCCACCAGCTCATCCGGCTTGCCCCAGCGCTTGGAGGGGATGCGGCCCATCAGCCAGTTGTTGAAGTCGGCGTTGTTGACCAGCGCCTCGTTCATGTCGGTCAGCATGTAGCCCGGGCCGATCGCATTGGCCTGGATGCCGTGCTGGGCCCATTCCACCGCCATCGAGCGCGTGAGATTCTTGATGCCGCCCTTGGCCGCGGTGTAGGGCGCGATGGTGGGGCGCGCGAGCTCGCTGCCGAGCGAGCCGATATTGATGATCTTGCCGTGCTTGCGCGGGATCATGCGCTTGGCCGCCTCGCGCCCGATCACGAAGGCGCTGGTGAGGTTGGTCTCGATCACCTTGCGCCATTCGTCGGTAGTGAATTCGACCAGCGGCTTGCGGTGCTGGATGCCGGCATTGTTGATGAGGATATCGACGGCGATCCCCTTCTTGTCGAAGTCGTTGAACGCCGCCACGATTGCGGCCTCATCGGTGACGTTGAAGGCGGCGCCTTCGGCCTGATGGCCGGCGGCGCGAAACTCGGCGACGGCCTGCTCGACACGCTCGGGATCGACGCCGTTGATGATCAGCTTGGCGCCGGCCTTGGCCATGCCCTCGGCAATGGCGCGGCCGAGGCCGCGGGAGGAGCCGGTCACGAGCGCGGTGCGGCCGGAAAGGTCGAAAAGGGCGGTGCTCATCTCAATAGATCCTCAAGCGTTGGAGCGGCGCACGATGAGATCGGTGCGCTCGAAGACGGCTGGCAGAAGGTCGACGCCCAGGCCGGGACCTTCCATCGGGAAGACATAGCCGTCCTTGATGGTGGGCATCGTGGTGACGAGCTCATTGTACCAGCCCTTGTAGAAGGCGCGCACGGATTCCTGGATCAGGGTGTTGGGCTGGCTGAAGGACATGTGGATGGCGGCGATGAAGCCGATCGGGCCGATGCAATCGTGCGGTGCGAAGGGCCGGTGATAGGTCTCGGCCATCGCCGCGATCTTGCGGCCTTCGGTGAGACCGCCGGTCCAGCACAGATCGGCCATCACCACATGCATGGCGTCGCGGTCGAGCATGTCCTTGTAGGGGAAGCGCGAACCCAGCGTCTCGCTGGCGCAGACCCAGACGTCGGTCGAGCGGGCATATTCGGCCAGCGCCTGCGGCGAGTTCATCCGGATCGGGTCTTCGTACCAGGTCGGCTTGTAGGGCTCGAGCGCACGGGCGATCTGCTTGGCGGTCGGCAAATTCCACAGCGAGTGCAGCTCGACCATGATCTCCATCTTGTCGCCGACGGCTTTGCGGATCTTCTCGAACGGCTGGATCGCCTGCTTCATCTGCGATGCGGTGATGTAGAGGCCCTTGTTCTCCTGCGCCGCCGGATCGAACGGCCAGATCTTCATCGCCGAGATGCCGCTTTCGAGCAGGCTTTCGGCCAGCGCATCGGCATGGTTCATGAAGCCGTCGAGATCTTCATAGGGCCCCTTGGAGGCGCCGAGATTCCAATTGGCCACCGGGCTGATATTGGTCGAGCGCACATATTGGGTGCCGGCGCAGGTGTTGTAGATGCGCTGCTTGTCGCGGCAGAGGCCGCCGAGCATCTGGTGCACCGGCTGGCCGCAGACCTTGCCGAACAGATCCCACAGCGCGATGTCGATCGCGGAGGCCGCGCGGTATTCGACGCCGGTGGAGGACTGCGCCATCGGCAGGTTCAGCATGTCGCGATGGATCGCTTCGATGTGCAGTGGATTGCGGCCGAGCAGGCGGCCGGCAAAGGTGTCGTGGATCTGCGCTTCGACGGCGCCGGCGCCATAGAAGGTTTCGCCGAGACCGATCAGACCGGTGTCGGTGTGAACGCGGACCCAAATGACGTTGGAAAATTCCTCGGTGCGCAGTGTCTCGATCGACGTGATCTTCACGGCAACTATCCTCCCATCGAAAGGCGCTTCGCACCCGACGTCTCATTTTGCGCTGCAACATGTTGCAGGCCGTGCCGACGTCTTACGCCTGCTTGTAATATATCACAACATGTTTTAAGGGTGCCACAACCAGGGCGCCATCCTGCAACGAGAGCGCGGGCTGACGGGAGGACGACATGGCACGGCGCAAGCGCGCGCTCGAAGTGGTGAAAGACGAGGATGACGGCGGAGGCCGGCGCTCCCGCAGCAATCGTCTCAACTTTTTCGAGTTGGCCTATCAAAGGATCGAAGAGCTCCTGGTTCATTGCGAGCTCAAGCCCGGCCAATTCATGACCATGCTGGAATTGCAGCAAATCACCGGTTTTGGCCGCACGCCGGTGCATCACGCCGTCAATCGTCTCTCCGCCGACACCCTCATCATCATCCGGCCCCGTCATGGCCTCAACATCGCGCCGATCGATCTGGCGCGCGAACGCATGCTGCTCGGCCTGCGACGCGACATGGAGCGTTTTGTCATTCGCCTCGCGGCGGATCGCGCCAGTCTTTCCCACCGCAATCAGGCCTTGCACATCGAGCGTTTGCTGCGCGAACGTCGCGCCACTTTGACACTCGACGAGTTCAACAGCCTCGACCGCCGCATCGACGCGCTGGTGCTGGAGGCAGCCGGCGAGCCGTTCCTGGTGCACACGCTTCGGCCGCTGCACACGCTGTATCGCCGCATCGGCTACATCCACCACCGCTTCATGCCGGGACAGGCGGACCTGTCAGGCACGATCGATCATCATCTCGCCATTCTTGCAGCCGTCGCCAACCGCCGCGTCGAGGACGCGGTGAAGGCGAGCGATGCGTTGATCGACTACATGGGCGAGATGTTCTCAGGGATGGAGGCCGGGATCGATCCGCGCCTGCTCGATTGCAGCATCGAGCCGCTGCTCGGCGCGTAGAGCATGGTCCGGACCCGAAGGGCCGCGCTCGCGCAAAGTGTGCAGCGGTTTTCCGAAGCGATCATGCACAACACAACAAGCTAAAGCGCGATGAGATCCTGATCTCATCGCGCTTTGGAGAGTTCTGAAGAAAGGAAGAAGAATGTCAACGATGGCGATGCCACAAGCGACCGCGAGCGAAGCCGCGGTCCGCTACCTCATCACGAACTACAGTCCCAAGGGCAACAAGGTCGGCTGGCTGATGATGGCCTCCATCCTGGTCGAGGCCTGGGACCTCTATTCGATCGCCTTCGTGCTGATCTTCATCAAGGAGCAGTACAATCCCGATCCGCTGATGCTCGGCCTTGCCGCCGCGGGCACGCAAGGTGGGGCGCTGATCGGTGCGCTGCTCGGCGGCTGGCTGTCGGACAAGATCGGCCGCCGCGTGATGTTCCTGGTCACGATGGTGCTGTTCATCGTGCTGGCGCTGGCGCAAGCCTTCGTGCCCAGCGTCGGCTGGCTCGTCGTGATCCGCTTCCTGCTCGGCATTCCGCTCGGCTCGGACATCTCGACCGGCTACACCTACATCATGGAATCCATGGCCAAGGGCGAGCGCGAGGTCATGGGCAACCGCTGGCAGTTCATGTTCGCCGTCGGTGAGGTCCTCACCATCGGCGTCATCGTAATCTTCCTTCTGGTCGACATGAACCACGAGATGCTGTGGCGCGTGACGCTCGGCCTCGGCGCGGTGCCGGCGCTGATCATCCTCATCATGCGTCACGACGTGCCGGAGACGGCGGTGTGGCTGGTGCAGAAGGGCCGCTATCGGGAAGCCAAGCAGGTCGCGCGCGAGATGTTCAACGACAATCTCGACATGCTGCCGGATCGGGACGTCGTGGTTCCCAAAACCAGCACCCGCGCGTTCCTCGCCGACCTCAAGAAAGATCCGATTCGTTGGCGCGCCACGTTGTATGGCTGGATCGCCTGCTTCGCGCAGGCCAGCGAGTTCTCGACCTTCGCGTTCTACCTGCCGGTGCTGTTCGTGATGGTCGGCGTGTCGAGCGTGCTCGGCATCAACCTGGTGACAATGGCGCTGTTTTCCTTCGCAGCGCTGTCGGGATGGGTCGGGCCGCTGCTGACGCCGAAAATCGGCCATCGCGGCATCTCCATCGCGGGCTTCTCCATCGTGCTGGTATCGCTGCTGGTCGCCGCGTTCGCGCTCTACACCGACAACAAGATGCTGCTGCCGTTCGCCGCGGCCGGCATGCTGTGGGGCCACTATTGGGACGCCTCGAATTGCATGACCATCCCGACCATGGTCGCCCGTCCGCAATATCGCGGCACCGCCAGCGGCTTCGCCTACATGTTCGTGAAACTGCCGTCGTTCCTGGCGATCTTCCTGTTCCCGACGGTGTTTGCCGCGATCGGGCAGGCGAACGCCACGCTGATGGTCGCGATCTTCCCGCTGATCGGATTGCTCGCGGCAATCTTCATCCTGCCGGAAGTCTACGGCTACGAGAACGACTGAAGATGAGTGCTATCTGATCGCGGCGGCTAGCGCCGCGATCAGGGCCGGCGGCGTCACCAGCAGGCCGAGCTTGAGGAATGGCCAGGCGCCGACCTCGATCTTCTCGCGCCGGAGCGCGACCAGCCAGAGGATCGTGGCGAGCGAGCCGGTGACCGACAGATTGGGGCCGAGATCGACGCCGATCAGGATGGCGCTGACCACCGGCGCGGGCAGATGATCGCTGGCGGCGACCGAGCCGGCGACGAGGCCGACCGGGAGGTTGTTGGCGATGTTGTCGGCGAGCGCGGTGGCTATACCGACACTCCAGGCGGCCTTCGTCACGGACTGCGCCACCGCCTGATGCAGCAGCGCGCTGAGCTGCGCGATCACGCCGGTCTTCACCAGCGCTTCGACCATGACAAAGAGCCCGCCGACCAGCGGCAGCACGCTCCAGGACACGCCGCGCAGCACGGGCAAGGGCGATTGCCGGTTGATCAGCAGCACGATGGCGGCCGTCGCCACGCCGCAGACGAAGGTCGGCAGACCCAATTGCCTGTCCAGCGCCGACGCCGTGACCAGCACGATGCCGATCGCGACGATGCCTATTGCGGTGAGCTTGCCGCCGCGTCCGAGCTTTGGATGCGGCACGCTGCGCGCGATCGTCTCTTCCTTCAGCGCGCGGTGCTGGGTCAGGCGCAGCACGATGTAGGTCAGCAGGATCGACGCCGCCGAGGGCAGGGCGAACAGGCGCAGCCATTCCGTCAGGTGCGGCATGTGCGCGCCGAACACGACGAGGTTGGCGGGGTTGGAGATCGGCAGCACGAAACTCGCGGCATTGGCAATGAAGGCGCAGACGAACAGATAGGGCAGCGGCTTCGCGCCGGCCGCGCGCGTCGCGGCATAGACGGCCGGCGTCAGCACGATCGCGGTGGCATCGTTGGAGAGCAGCACCGTCACCAGCGTGCCGACGAGGTAGATCAGCAGGAACAACCGCTGCGGCGAGCCACGTGCATATTCCACCGCAAGCGCGGCGAGATAATCGAACAGGCCTTCAAGCCGCGCCAGTTCGGCGATCAGCATCATGCCGATCAGGAAGAGATAGACGTCGACACCTTTCTCGATGCCGACAAGGGCGTCCTGCCACGGCAGCAAGCCGAGCAGCACCAGCGCGCTCGCGCCGATCACGGCCCAGATCGCCTCGGGCAGGGATAGGGGCCGGATGATGACGCCTGCGGTCGCAACGGCGGTGATGCTCCAGGCCCAGATGGCGTTAGACGGCACGGTCAGTCCTTGAGGTTCGGTCAGTCATTCGGCATCGATAACCGATGTCAGAACGGCTGTCTTCCCCCAGAGTCTTGCCGCAGGAACAGTCTGGATTGCTTCGCTGCGCTCGCAATGACGGAATTTGTGGCAGCTTCTAGCGAATGTCACACTCACCTTGCCACCGATAGCTTCTCCGTGATCGCCTTGCGCAGGATGCGCGAGAGCGATTCCACCGAATACGGCTTCTGGATCAGCTCGAAACCGCGGTGGGCGTTCTCGGCGAGCACGTTGCTGTAGCCGGAGGTGAGCACCACGGGCAGGCCTGGATAGCGCTCGCGGATGATGCCGGCGAGCTCGACGCCGTTCATTCCGGGCATGATGACGTCGGAGAACACGAGGTCGACGGCAAATTCGTTTTCGCCGAGGATCGCCAGCGCCGCGTTCGCATTGGCAGCGCGGCGGACGGCATAGCCGAGATCCTCCAAGAGCTCGGTGGAGAAGCGGCCGACCTCGTCATCGTCCTCGACCACGAGCACGCGATAGCCACGCCCGGTCGTGGCCGCCTCGTGGCTCAGCGCCGCGGCTTCCTTGTCCGTCGCCGGGCTTTGCGCCCGCGGCAGATAGATGGTGAAGGTCGCGCCCTTGCCCGGCGTGCTCGTCACAGCAATGTCACCCTCGGACTGCTTCGCGAAGCCGAAGGCCTGGCTGAGGCCGAGGCCGGTGCCCTTGCCGACCTCCTTGGTGGTGAAGAACGGCTCGAAGATCGAGTCGAGATGTTCCGGCGCGATGCCGCTGCCGGTGTCGCTGACGGAGATCGCGACATAGTCGCCGCCGCGCGCCGATTGTGCGCGCAGGCTCGGGATTCCCGAGACCTTGCGCACGGCGATGGTGAGGCGGCCTTCACCGTCCATGGCATCACGGGCGTTGATGGCGAGGTTGATCAGCGCAGCCTCGAACTGGGCGATGTCGGCCACCGTGAAGCAATCGGCGTCCTGAATCTCCACGGCGATCTCGATGCGACCGCCGACCAGCGGCCGGACCAGCTGCGCCACGCCCTCGACCTGACTGCCGACGTTGAAGATCTGCGGCTTGAGCGGCTGGCGGCGCGCGAAGGCCAGAAGCTGCGCGGTCAGCTTGGAGGCGCGCTCGACCGTCTCGGAGATGGCATCGACGTAGCGGCGGCGGCGCTCCTCCGGCAGCTCGCGCCGGCGCAGGAAATCGGTCGCCGAGCGGATGATGGTGAGGAGATTGTTGAAGTCGTGCGCGACGCCGCCGGTGAGCTGACCGATCGCCTCCATCTTCTGCGACTGCCGCAGCGCTTCCTCGCCGCGACGCCGCTCGGTGATGTCGACCGCCTCGGGCACGGCGCCGGTGATGGCGCCGTGGCGGTCGAGCACGGGCCGCATGCCGAAGTCGAAATCGCGCTCGCCGACGGGAAGGCGCAGGCGCATCTCCAGCCGCACGGGTTCGCCTTTGAGCACCGTCTCGAAGGCCTCGCGCACGGCGGCACTCATACCGTCGGTGCCGGTGAACCAGGGCGTGTCCCAGAACGGCTTTCCGATCACGTCGGCGGAATTCGCCTTGATGCCGGCGAGCGCGGTCTTGTTGGCGTAGACCAGTTCGCCCTCGAGATTGACCAGGCCCTGATACTGATTGCTGGTCTCCAGGATCGCGCGCAGCCGCGCCTGGTTGGCTTCGAGCTCGGCGGTGCGCTCGGCGATGCGCTCTTCGAGCGTCTCGTTCAGCCGCCTGAGCTCGATCTCGGCCTGCTTGGCGACGGTGACGTCGTGGGCGACGCCGATGAAGCCGATATGCTTGCCGGTCGCATCCCAGCGCGGCTGCGATTCCGAGCGCAGCCAGCGCCATTCGCCGCTGGCGTTCTTGTAACGCGCTTCCAGCACGAAGGGCTTGAGGGACGCTTCACCCTGGACGGATTGCTGCAGCACGTGCGGCAGGTCGTCGGGGTGCAGCACCTTGCGCCAGTCAAAATCGATGGCCTGATCGTAGGGCAGGCCGACGAAATCGACATAGGCCTGGTTGGCGAAGGACCGCTTGCGGTCGAGCTTGGTGACCCAGATCGGCACCGGCGCGCTGTCGGCGATCAGCCGGAAGCGCTCCTCGCTTTCGCGAAGTGTCTCGCGCGCCAGCGCCTGGTCGGTCATATCGATATGGGCGCCGACGAGCCGGATGGCGCGGCCGTCCTTGTCGCGCTCGATCTTGGCGACCACCCGGATCCAGCGGGTCTCGCCGTCGCTGGGGCGGATGATGCGGTATTCAGCGCTATAGTCTTCGCTCGCTCCGGCGAGAGCTTCGAAGAAATGCTTGACGGTAGCGTCGCGGTCGTCGGGATGGATACGGTTGACCCAATCCTCGTGCGACTCCTCGGCGGCTTCCGGCGGGAGGCCGTGGATCATCAGATATTCGGGCGAGCGACGGTTCTTGAAGCCTTCGCGGAAATCGACCTCGACGCCGCCGACCTTGCCGATGCGCTGGATGCGCGCCAGCTCGGCCTCGCGCTCCTGCAGCGCGCGATAAGCGTTGTCGCGCTCGCGCGCGACGTCTTCGAGGTGCTGGCGCAGCCTTTCGGCGGCGATGGTTTCGGGCAAGGGATCGTTCAAGGCATCGGCCGTTGTCATCTAGGTGCGCGCGTGCCGGACCGATATTCACACAGACGGGGCGTGATGGCCATTGTTTAGAGGGCAGGTGGTGCCCGGAAATGGTGGCGCGAGCCTGAACGTGGAGAAGTACGCGGTGGCAACGTCCGGTCTGGCAATTTGTTCCGAATACTGGAACGATCGGCTGATTGATGCGTCGTCGCGAGGCGCCAGCTCTCTTACAAGCTTTCCTTTCCCACGAGGCTAAATCTTGAAGCTCTTTGTCTGCCAGGCCTGCGGCAACGTCCTCTATTTCGAGAACCGCGCCTGCGAACGCTGCGGCCATCGGATCGCCTTCCTGCCGGAGAAGGAGACGATGTCGGCGATCGAGGCCGACGGGGCGGCATGGAGAATCCTCGCCGACAAGGGCGAAAGCCGGATGCTGTGCCGGAATGCCGAGTACGACGCCTGCAACTGGCTGACCGACGCCGCCGATACCACTGGCTATTGCCGCGCCTGCCGTCACAATGGGACGGTGCCAAACCTCTCGGATCCGGCGCAGCTCGCCGGCTGGCGCGAGCTGGAGGTGGCAAAACACCGTCTATTCTATTCCCTGATCCGCTGGAAGCTGCCGCTTCAGACCCGCCAGGACAATCCCGAGCATGGCCTGATCTTTAATTTTCTCGCCGATGATCCGCACAGCGGCGAGAAGGTGATGACCGGCCACGACAACGGCCTGATCACGATCGCACTGACCGAGGCCGACGACATCGAGCGCGAGCGGCGCCGGCTCGAGATGGGCGAGCCGTACCGGACGCTGCTCGGGCATTTCCGCCACGAGGTCGGGCACTATTTCTGGGACGTGCTGGTGCGCGATGGCGGCAAGCTCGACCAGTGCCGCGCCGTCTTCGGCGATGATTCCGTCGATTACGGCCAGGCGTTGCAGCGTCACTACGCCGAAGGGCCGCCGCCGGACTGGCAGCAGAACTACGTCTCGGCCTATGCCACGACCCACCCCTGGGAGGATTTTGCCGAGACCTGGGCGCATTACCTCCACATCGTCGACACCCTGGAAATGGCCGCCGAGTTCGGCATGGAGGTGCGTCCCAAGATCGACCGCGGCGGGGAGTTGACCGCGCGCATCCGCTTCAACCCCTACGAAGCGAGGGATGTCGAGGCGCTGGTGAACGCATGGCTGCCCTTCACCTTCGCCATGAACAGCGTCAACCGCGCTATGGGCCTGCGCGACCTCTATCCCTTTATCCTGTCGTCCGCGGTGGTCGGCAAGCTGGGCTTCATCCATGACCTGGTTCGGGACGTGGCCAAGCCTGGGAAGCCCTAGGGATGCCGCACGGCGTGCCCAGGGCGCGCCGGGTGGCCCATTTCGGTCTTGCGCTGGTACGCCAGAGTCCCCGGATTTAGACCGTTGCCTCCGGCCCATTTTGATGTACCACGGGAGCCACACGGCCCCTCCCATAGGCTCGAACGGCCAGGGAAGGGGTCCCGCCCAAGGTCGAGACTCAAGAAAAGCATGTTCAAACGCATTCTGATCGCCAATCGCGGCGAAATCGCCTGCCGGGTCATCAAGACTGCCCGCAAGATGGGAATTCAAACGGTTGCGGTCTATTCCGAGGCCGACCGCGATGCCCTTCATGTCGAGATGGCCGATGAGGCGGTGCTGATCGGCCCGCCGGCCGCGGCCGAGAGCTATCTGGTGATCGAGAAGATCGTCGAGGCCTGTCGCAAGACGGGCGCCGAGGCCGTGCATCCCGGCTATGGCTTCCTGTCCGAGCGCGAGGCGTTTCCGCGCGCGCTGGAAGCCGCCGGCATCGTCTTCATCGGCCCGAACCCCGGGGCGATCGCGGCAATGGGCGACAAGATCGAGTCCAAGAAGGCCGCCGCAAAAGCAAAAGTCTCGACCGTGCCGGGCTATCTCGGCGTCATCGAGGACGACAAGCACGCGGTCCGCATCGCCGACGAGATCGGCTACCCCGTCATGATCAAGGCCTCCGCCGGCGGCGGCGGCAAGGGCATGCGCATCGCCCATTCCAAGGCCGAGGTCGCCGAGGGCTTCAACCTCGCCAAGGCGGAGGCGAAGGCCTCGTTCGGCGACGACCGCGTCTTCGTCGAGAAGTTCATCGTCGATCCCCGCCACATCGAGATCCAGGTGCTGGGCGACAAGCATGGCAACGTGATCTATCTGGGCGAGCGCGAATGCTCGATTCAGCGCCGCAACCAGAAGGTCATCGAGGAAGCGCCGTCGCCGCTGCTGGACGAGGCGACCCGCCGCAAGATGGGCGAGCAGGCGGTCGCGCTCGCCAAGGCCGTGAACTATGATTCCGCCGGCACGGTCGAGTTCGTCGCAGGCCAGGACAAGAGCTTTTACTTCCTGGAGATGAACACGCGCCTCCAGGTCGAGCATCCCGTCACCGAGCTCGTCACCGGCGTCGACCTCGTCGAGCAGATGATCCGCGTCGCCGCCGGCGAGAAGCTCACCATCGCGCAGAAGGACGTCACGCTGACGGGCTGGGCGGTGGAATCGCGCCTCTATGCGGAAGATCCGTTCCGCAACTTCCTGCCCTCGATCGGACGGCTCGTGAAATATCGCCCGCCGGCGGAGGCCAGCAAGGACGGCATCACCATCCGCAACGATACCGGCGTGCAGGAGGGCGGCGAGATCTCGATCCATTACGATCCGATGATCGCCAAGCTCGTCACCCATGCGCCCTCGCGCGCGGCTGCGATCGAGGCGCAGGCCACCGCGCTGGATTCGTTCTATGTCGATGGCATCCGCCACAACATCCCGTTCCTGTCGGCCTTGATGCATCATCCGCGCTGGCGCGAGGGCCGGCTCTCGACCGGCTTCATCGCCGAGGAATTCCCCAAGGGCTTTGCGGTGCGGGTGCCCGAAGGCGAGGTCGCGCGGCGCATCGCCGCGGTCGGCGCCGCGATCGATCACGTGCTGGGGGCGCGCAAGCGGCAGATCTCCGGCCAGATGGGCGGCCGCGTGGTGCAGCGCGAGCGCCGTCGCGCAGTCTGGCTCGACCGCCATGAGATCCTGCTCGAGGTCGCGCGCGAAGGCGAGGCGATCGCGATCCGCTTCATCGATGCCGACGGCAAGGCCGGCACTGCGCATCTGTTGCAGTCGCCGTGGAAGCCGGGCGATCCGGTCTGGCAGGGCACCATCGACGGGCAGTTCGTCGCCGTGCAGGCGCGGCCGATTCCGAACGGCATCCGTCTCGCGCATCAGGGCGTCGAGGTCCCGGTCTATGTCTGGACCGAGGCCGAAGCGACCTCCGCACGGCTGATGCCGGTGACGACGGCCTCCGACAGCGGCAAGAAGCTGCTCTGCCCGATGCCGGGCCTCGTCGTCTCGATCGCGGTGAACGAGGGGCAGGAGGTCAAGGCCGGCGAGACGCTCGCCGTGGTCGAAGCCATGAAGATGCAGAACGTGCTGCGCGCCGAGCAGGACGGCACGGTGAAGAAGATTCACGCCAGCGCCGGCGCGACACTTGCGGTCGACGCGCTGATCCTGGAGTTTGCGTAAGCGTGTGAGTGGGGCTCTCGTCGGGCCCCATCAACACCGTCATTGCGAGCGCAGCGAAGCAATCCAGACTGCCTCCGCGGAAAGATTCTGGATTGCTTCGCTGCGCTCGCAATGACGGAGTATGTTGCGGCTGCGTCGCAACAATTGAGAGGGCACCATGGCCTTTCGTTCCCGCCGCGAGAAACTGCGCTCCACCCTGTCGGGCCCAATTTGCGTCCATCCCGGCTCGGTCTATGACGCGATCTCGATCCGAATTGCCGAGGATCTCGGCTTTCCGCTCGGCATGTTCGGCGGATCGGTGGCCTCTCTCGCCGTGCTCGGCGACCCCGATGTCACGCTGATCACGCTCACCGAGCTCGCCGAGCAGATGCGGCGGATGTCCCGCGCCTCCGCGCTGCCGGTGCTCGTCGATGCCGATCACGGCTACGGCAATGCGCTCAACGTGCGCCGCACGGTGCAGGAGCTGGAGACGGCCGGCGCGGCCGGCCTCACCATCGAGGACACGCTGCTGCCGGCGGCATTTGGTGAGACGAAGGCGCAGCTGATCTCCCTCGAAGAGGGCGTCGGCAAGATGAAGGCGGCGCTCGCCGGCCGCAGCGATCCCTCGCTGGTCATCATGGGCCGCACGGGCGCAGCCGCGATCACCTCGATCGAGGATGCGGTGCGCCGCGCCAAGGCTTATGAGGCGGCCGGCGTCGATGCGCTGTTTTTCACCGGCATCAAGTCGCGAGCCGAGCTCGAAGCCATCGCCGCCGCCACCCGCCTGCCGATCGTGCTCGGCGGCGCATCGGAGGAATTGAGCGGGCTCGATTATCTCCAGGGTCAGCGCGTCCGGATCGCGCTGCAGGGCCATGCGCCGATCGCCGCGGCGATGCAAGCCGTCTACGAGACGCAGAAGGCGTTGCGCGAGGGCACGGCGCCAAAGAGCCTCAAGGGCGTGGCATCGTCGGAGCTGATGGCCCGCGTTGCGCGCGAGGCCGCGGTCAAGGCGCGCAGCGCCGATTGGCTCGGATCGAAGCCATGAGCCGGGTGATTCTCCAGGTCATGATCCGCGGCCGCGTGCAGGGCGTCGGTTATCGGGCCTGGGTGGAGTTCCAGGCCGCCGCGTGTGGCCTCGAAGGCTGGGTCCGCAACCGCCGTGACGGCAGCGTGGAGGCGCTGTTCGCGGGTGCGCCGACGCACGTTGCCGACATGGTCGCGCTGTGCCGCCACGGCCCGCCGCTCTCGCGCGTCGACAGTGTCACCAGTGAAACCGCAAGCGTGGATGAGCTGAATTTGCGCAGGGCAGGGGAAGCGTTTTCCGTACTGCCGACGGTGTAGGTGTTCTTTCCCCGCAGGCGGTGCGTTCCCTCGCCCCGTTCTTACGGGGAGAGGGTTAGGGTGAGGGGCTTCTCTCAACGCGAGCGGTCGTAGAAAGACCTGTACCCCCTCACCCGAATTCGATCTGCGATCGAATTCGACCTCTCCCCGCAAGCGGGGAGAGGTGAAGAAGAAACATTCACCTTGGCAGTTTCGAGATCGCCTCGCTCAGCTCGTGGATCTCGTAGGGCTTGCGCAGGATCGGGAAATCGCCGCGCACGCCGGCGGCGACCTCGCTGTAACCGGTGGCGAGCAGGATCGGCAGGCCGGGACGGATCTGGCGAAGGTGATGGGCGAGGCTGAGGCCGTCCATCTTGCCGGGCATGACGATGTCCGAGAACACGAAATCGACGCCGTCGCTCTCGATCTCGCGCAATGCCGCTTCGGCATCGGCGACACGGCGCACCTGATAGCCGAGCTGCTCCAGAAGACCGATACTGACCAGCGCGACATCGGGATTGTCCTCGACCAGCAGCACCGTGCCGCTGCCGCGGAACGCCGTTCCCGCCGTCTCCCGCGACGGCACATCCGTGCCGCGCGGCAGGACGATGGTGAATGTCGTGCCCTTGCCGAGCTCGCTTGCCACCTTCACCGTGCCGCCGGCCTGGTGGGCGAAGCCGTGGACCTGCGAAAGGCCGAGGCCCGTGCCTTTTCCGATCGCCTTGGTCGTGAAGAACGGCTCGAAGATCTTGTCGAGGACGTCGGAGGGAATTCCAAGCCCGGTATCGCGGACGTCGATCGCGATGAAATCGCCGACGAGGGGCGCCTCATTCAGCACGACGTTGCGTGCCGCGATCGTCACCGTGCCGCCGTCCGGCATCGCGTCGCGGGCATTGATGACGAGGTTGAGCAGCGCGGTCTCGAGCTCGGAGACGTCGGCCTTGATCGGCCAGGTGTCGGAGTGAATGTCGAAGGCGATACGCACGGAGCTGCCGACGCCCGCGTCGAGCACCTCGCGGATGGCCGCGACGCGTTCGGCAAAATCGATCGCCTGCGGGTTGACGCTCTGCCGCCGGGCGAAGGTGAGAAGCTGGTTGGTCAGCGCTGCGCCGCGCTTGGTCGCGGTGTCGATCGCCGAAATGGCGCGCTCGAGCTTGGGGTCGTCGGCGGCGTTCTTCTTCAGGATGTGAAGGCTGCCGCTGATGATCATCAGAAGATTGTTGAAGTCGTGGGCCACCCCGCCAGTGAGCTGTCCGAGCGCATCGAATTTCTGCGACTCGGCCAGCTGCTTCTGCATCGCCTCGAGCTTGAGCTGGGCATTGCGACGCTCTGTGATGTCGCGTGTGATCTTGGCGAAGCCGATCAGCCTGCCGTCCTCGTAGATCGGGTCGATTACGACGCTCGCCCAGAAGAACGTGCCGTCCTTGCGGACGCGCCAGCCTTCCTCCTCGTATCGGCCCTTTTCGCGCGCGATTCCGAGCGCCCGCGCCGGCTTGCCATTGGCCCGGTCGGTCTCGGTGTAGAAACGGGAAAAATGCTGGCCGAGGATTTCTTCGGGGGGGTAACCCTTGATGCGTTCGCCGCCGATGTTCCAGCTGGTGATGGTCCCGTTCGGGTCAAGCATATAGAGGGCGTAGTCGGCGACACCCTCAACCAACAGCCGAAAACTGCGCTCGCTCTCGAACAGGTCTCTCTGTTGACTGAACTTTTCGGCCATTCCGGACCCCGCCTCGACGGAAACAAACGCCGAAGAGGTCGGGATGGTTCCCGCCGTCTGGGACATTTTTAGGCAGGCCCTGGCGGGCCGTATGCAAGGCTTCTTCTTGACAAGAAGTCGGGTTCGTCAGATATTTCTGTCATGACAGAAATAACCGGAAAGAAGAAACTTCCCGCCGCCGTCGAGCGCTTCATCCTGCATTGGGGCGATATGGGCGACGAGTGGGGAGTGAATCGCTCGGTGAGCCAGATTCATGGGCTGCTTTATCTCGCCGAGGCGCCGATGACCGCCGAGGACATCGCCGACACGCTCGGCATGGCACGCTCCAACGTCTCCAACTCGCTGAAGGAGCTGCTCGCCTGGAACCTGATCCGGCGGGTGCCGATCCTGGGCGACCGCCGCGACCATTACGAGGCGGAGACCGACATCTGGGAGATCGCCGCGAGGATCGCGGCGCGGCGCAAGGAGCGGGAGATCGACCCGGCGATCGCAGCGCTTCGCGCCTGCGTATCCGATGCCACGGACGATCCCGGCATCAGTCCCGTCGCGGCCAAGCGCCTGAAGGAGATGCTCGCGTTCACCGAGCTCGCCGACCACTGGTTCATGCAGATGCTGAAAGTGCCGCGGCCGCGGCTGGTCGCCTTGATGCGGCTTGGCGAGAAGATCGCCAACCTGCTGCCGCTGGGCAAGGTCAAATAGTGTCGAGGAGGGTGTGATGACGTTGGCAAGACTATCAGGCTCCAACGCATCGACCTCCGCTCACGTAAGACTGCTCGACGACCGTCGTTTCCGCGCGCTGCTGTCGGACGAGGATTGGGGCCGCTTGCCGCTCGCGACCTGGCGGCGCTTCTCGAAACGCGTCGCCGACGGCGACAGTGTCGTCTACGTCGGCGTGCTCGACGAGCTCGCCTTCAGCGATTTCGGCTGGTGGTTCGCGCAGGCCGCGCGCCTGATCGGCGGACCATTGCCCACCGGCCGCGACATCGGTGTGCCCATGATCGTCACCGTCACCGAGGACGGCGCGACCGGCGGCCAGACCTGGACGCGCATCTGCGCGCGCAAGCGCGGCTTTCCGCAGGTGATCCATTCCGCCAAGCGTTTTGCCGGTCCGACGGGGCTCGAGGAATATGTCGGCTTCGGCGTATCGATGGCGCTGCGCATCGCGGTCGAGGATCAGGTGCTGATCTTTCGTAGCGCCGGCTACGGCCTTCAGCTTGGACGCTTGTGGCTTCCGCTGCCGCGCTGGTTGACGCCGGGCGAGCTGATCGTGACGCATCGAGATCTCGGCGAGGGCGCTTTCCGCTTCACCCTCGACGTCACTCACCCGCGTCACGGCGCGCTGATCCATCAGTCCGTCCTGTTCAGGGAGGCCGTATCATGACGCCGCTGTTGTGGACACTCATCGCCATCCAGATCGTGATGGGTGTGTTCGACACCTTCTATCACCACGAATTCACCGAGCGCCTGGCCTGGCGGCCGTCGCAGCGCTTCGAGCTGAAGCTGCACGGCATCCGCAACATGCTCTATGCGCTGCTGTTCCTGGTGCTCGGCTGGCTCGAGGTTCACGGCGTGCTGGCGGTCTTGATCGTCGCGGTGCTGGTCGCCGAGATCGTCATCACCTTGATGGATTTCGTCGAGGAGGATCTGAGCCGCAAGCTGCCGCCGAGCGAGCGCATCAATCATACGCTGCTTGCGATCAATTACGGCGCCATCCTGGTGCTGCTGCTGCCCGTGCTGATCGCCTGGGCGATGCAGCCCGTCGGCGTGACCGTCGTCTATCAGGGTCTGCTCAGCATCGCCGCGACCGCCTGCGCACTCGGCGCTGCGCTGTGCGGCGTCAGGGATTTTGCCGCGATGCACCGGCTCGCCCGCATGCGAAGCGTGCCGGCGGCCGGGCTTGTTGAAAAGCTACCCAGCCGCAAGACCGTGCTGATATCAGGCGCCACCGGCTTCATCGGCAGCCGGCTTGCGGCAAGCCTCAGCGGGGCAGGGCACCACGTCATCGCGCTGATCCGCAATCCCGCGAAAGCCGAGATGCTGCCGCCGCCGGTGACGCTGATCACGAGCCTCGATCAGCTCGCCTCGGACACGCAGATCGATGCCATCGTCAACCTCGCCGGTGAGCCGATCGGCAACGGCCTGTGGACCGAGGCGAAGCGCGCCAAGATCATCGGCTCGCGCGTCGACACGACCGGCGAGGTCGTCAGGCTGATCGCGCGGCTCGCGCGCAAGCCAGAGGTGCTGATCAGCGGTTCGGCGATCGGCTGGTACGGCCTTTGGGCCGACCAGGTGCTGACGGAATCGGCCAAATCTCATGCCTGCTTCAGCCACGAGCTGTGCGCGGCCTGGGAGACAGCGGCGCGGCCGGCGGAGGAGCTCGGCGTGCGCGTGGTGTATTTGCGCATCGGCCTCGTGCTCGGCACCGAAGGCGGCTTCATCACGCGCATGCTGACGCCGTTCGAGTTCGGCCTCGGCGGTCCGCTCGGCACCGGGCGACAATGGATGTCCTGGATCGAACGCGACGATCTGATCCGCCTGATCGCCTATGTGATCGCGACGCCGGATCTGGCGGGTCCCGTCAATGCCACCGCGCCGATCCCGGTCACCAATGCAAAATTCACGGAAGAACTCGGCCGCCGCCTGCACCGGCCTGCGGTGTTCCGTATCCCCGGCGGCCTGCTCCGCCGGATCGGCGGCGGCTTTGCCGACGAGCTCCTGCTCGGCGGCCAGCGCGTGCTGCCGAACAAGGCGCTGAGCCGCGGTTTTGTCTTTCGGCACGAGACGCTGCGCAGTGCGTTCGAGGCGATCTTGTGAGGTGATGTGATGGCGTGCGCTGAGTGTCCTCGCGCTTTGAACGGCTGGTTTCGCGGATGCGTGGCCGCAACCGGAGTTCTGCATGCCATCATACTGGCCAGCTTCATAGGAACCGTGAAGAGCGCTGGACAGCTGGTGGGCATCGTCTCGATGCTAGTCTTTGTGCTGCCGCTGACGTTGCTTATCGTCTGCACGCTCACGGGGCTTCCGGCTGGCGCAGTGATCTGGCTCGCCGAACGGCTGCATATCAGGTCTTTGCTATTCTACTCGATTTCAGGCGCCGCGATTGGCTCGCTGTTTTGCGCGCTGCTCTTCCAGACGGTCGGCTCGTTCGGCCCCTCATTTGTTCTCGCCGGTGGCGCTGCGGGACTTGTCTATTGGTTTGTCGCTGGCAGATATGCCGGCCAGGAAGGTCAGTGGTTCGGCTAGGTCGCCGCCACACCCCGGAACGTCGCCGCCACCGCGCGCAGCGCTGCAAGCTTTGCGGGATCGCTGACCTTGGAATGCAGCATCACCTTCGAGCTGCCGAGTTTCGGCAGCGTGAGCGCCGGCCCGACATCGATCAGGCCAGGAGGTGCAATCCGTCGCGCCAGCGGCGCGATCGCAAGTCCGGCGAGCGCAGCGGCAACGACTGCCGTGACGCCGCCGCCGACGAAGCGCTCGCGCCAGCCGAGGCCGGCCCTGTCGAGCGCGCGCACGGCGACGGCGCGGACGCCGCAGGGCGGGGCGAGGGTTGCGAGCGGCAGTGGTTCGCCTTTCGGCAGCGTGAAGCGCCGTGACGCGAACCAGCCGAATTCGTCCTCGGCCAGCTTCTCGCCGCCGCGGCGGCTGCCTTCCTGGCGGACGATCACCGCATCCAGCTCGCCGGCGTCATAGGCATCTTGCATCTCGCGCGAGAAGCCGATGCTGACGGCGAGGGTGAGATTGGACGACATCGCGTGCAGACGTTCGAGCAGCGGCACCAGCTCGGGGCCCGCCGCGTGGTCGGAGATGCCGAGCGTGAGCGACTGCGCAGGCGACGCGTCGCCCGACAGCGCGCGATCGTGTGCGTCCATCAGCGCGCGGGCGCGATCGAGGAAGGCCGCGCCGTCGGCGGTGAGCCGGACCGCACGCGGCGAGCGCTCGACGAGCCGCTTTGCCAGCAGCGTCTCCAGCCGCTGCAGCTTCAGGCTGACAGCCGCCTGCGTCGTGCCGAGCGCTTCGGCGGCGCGGGTAAAGCTCTGGAGGTCGGCGACCAGCAGGAAGGCCTGGACGGTGGCGATGTCGAGCGTGGCTGTCATTACAGATCGTTATCATTGATATCACTAGAGATAAGATACCAAAATGACGCTCGGAGGTCTAGCTTCTCACCAACGCCGCGCAGGTCGCGGGGCATCTTAGGGAGAACCACCATGCCGCTGATCACCGTGTCCTACACCTCGTCCCGCCAGTCGCCGTCGCTGAAGGCCGACATCGCCAATGCCGTGTCCGAGCTCACCGCTGAGATCCTGCACAAGGACCCGAAGGTCACCGCCATCATCGTGAAGTCGGTCGATGCCGGCGACTGGTTCGCCGGCGGCAAGTCGCTCGCCGAGCAGAAGCTCGCCAGCTACTGGATCGACATCCACGTCACCGAGGGCACCAACACCAAGGACGAGAAGGCAGCCTATCTCGCCGCCATGTTCAAGCGCATGGCCGAGATCCTGGGCCCGCTGCATCCGGAGACCTACCTGCATGTCGACGAGGTCAAGGGCGATGCCTACGGCTTCGGCGGCCTGACCCAGGAACGGCGCTACATCGCCGGCAAGCTCGAGGTTGCGGTGCAGGCGGCGTGACGTTGCAGGCCGCGGGCGAGCCATCTCACCCGCGGCCCGAAGCTATCAGCTCGCGGCGCGGAACTGCACTTCGGCGTCGTTGATGAAGCACGTCTTATCGAACAGCTTCAGGTCCAGCGGGTTCGGCAAGCGGACATCGCCGAGATCGGGGCAGGGCTTGACCGCGGGATCGTAGGACCGGTCGATTTGCGAGATGAAGACGACGATCAGCCCCATGTCGCGCGCAAACGATTTCAGCGCGCGGACCTGAATGGTCAGATCGGGATTTTCCCGCCTTTGGTCGAGCAGTTGCAGGTAGTCGATCACGACGAGCGTGCCGCGCGGCGCCGATGCCATTTGGTTTCACGACGTAGTCGGCGCTGATGATGTCCGAACAATCGACCTCGAACAGCTTGTCGAACTGCGCCGGCTCCGCTCCGATGACCCGCAGACGCGCCAGCACATCCTCCTCGGTATATTCGAGCGAGAAGAATGCGGCGCGATGGCCGGACTTCATGGCTTCGACGGCAAGTTCGAGGCTCATCAGCGTCTTGCCCTGGCCGGGACGCGCCCCGACCAGCACCAAATCGCCCGGACGGAATTGCGCGAACAGTTTGCTCGCCGGTGTCAGCGAAGCTGCCTTTGCAGCCAGCATGCTCCAGGCGGCAAACCCTTCCGTCGCAGCGACACGGTCAAGCGCGTCGTGGAGCGGAATGCCGGCTTCGCGGGACAGGCGTTTCGCCTTGCGCTTCAGATGGTAGATGGGCGCAGACAGTTTCATCGTCAAAACCTCCCATTGCGAGCATGGATCGCAACCCCTCCTTATGCCTGGCGCTCGAACAGTCGGCCGATGATCAACTCGCCCGGCATGAAGTCTGCTTTCCCGGCGGAGGGGGGAGGCGTGGGCGGCACCGGGATGGAGCGTAGCTGATTCCCGAGGGGCGGAGAGCGGCCGCGGTCAGCTCAAACAGAGAAAGTATCAGACGGCCGCTTCCGGCAGCAGCGCGCGGGTCGGTCCGAACAGCTCTTCGAACGCCTGCCGGAGCGCGACGTCGACATCGGCCATGGTCACGAGCTGGCCGAGATCGACCAGCGAGGTGACTCCGTAGCGGGGGTCGACGACGCCGCAGGGCACGATGCCGGCGAAATGCGACAGCTCCGGCTCGACATTGATCGCGATGCCGTGAAACGAGACCCAGCGCTTCAGGCGGACGCCGATCGCCGCGATCTTGTCTTCGTGCTCAGGCCCCTTGTCGGGGCGTCTGACCCAGACGCCGACCCGGTCCTCGCGCCGTTCGCCGCGGACGTTGAAGGCGGCCAGCGTCTTCAGGATCAGCTCCTCCAGGCTCGCGACATAGGCGCGCACGTCCGGCCGGCGGCGCTTGAGGTCGAGCATGATGTAGGCCACGCGCTGGCCGGGCCCGTGATAGGTGAGCTGCCCGCCGCGCCCCGTCGCGAAGGTCGGGAATCGGGCTTCGAGCAGGTCGCTCTCCTTGCCCGATGTGCCCGACGTGTAGAGCGGGGGGTGCTCGAGCAGCCAGACCAATTCCGGCGCCTCGCCCGCGGCAATCGCCGCGACGCGCGCCTCCATGGTCGCCACCGCCTCCGGATAGGGCACCGGAGCGTCCGAAATCCGCCATTCGACGACTTCGCCGCCTGCGGCGGAAAACGACGTCAAATCGAGGTCTTGACGCTGTTCTTGGCGGGGGTTTGGAGGCGAATTAACCATTGGCTAACCATAACGTGGTGATGATCGGGAGCAAATGCCAAGTCCTTTGGCGTAAGTCCCAAGTTGCGGCGGTCCCGACAGTGCCCACTCTCGATAAAGTCACCGTGGATCTCATGGTCGTCCTCGGGACGACCACCATGCCGATCCATCAGGTATTACGTCTTTCCCGCGGCGCCATCATCGAGCTGGACGCAACCGAGGCCGACGAGGTCAAGGTGCTCGCCAATAACCTGCCGGTCGCCTCCGGCGTCGTGCTGGTCGACCGCAACCGAATCGCCGTCGAGGTCAAGCAGATGCTGCCGCGCTCGCCGGGGACCCGGTAGGGCACGCCATTGGCGCCAGGGCCTTGATAGGGCCGATCCGGGCAGGTGAGAATTCCTGCCAAGCTTGTGGAATTCAGGGTCTTTGCAGGCTTGTATCCCCCTGATGGATTTGTTAGATCGGCGGCCGCTGATCCGGCCACCCGAACGACCTCAGGCCGGCATCTCCTAGCGCTCGTGGCGGAACTGGTAGACGCGCTGCCTTGAGGTGGCAGTGGGTAACACCGTGGGGGTTCGAGTCCCTCCGAGCGCACCACCTTCATTTTTATAGCTTTTCTGGGCGGGTTTTCGCCCAGGTTCGCGCCGCATGGCGGCGCTTCGGAACCAAAGCCCTCGCCTTGCATTCGCAACTGGTCGCCGAATGCGCTTGAAGGTGGAGGCTGATGAGGGACGCTACGTCCGATGTTGCCGAGGTCCGCGGCGCCGTTCACCTGTGCATCGACATGCAGAACATTTTCGCTCCGGACGGCCTTTGGGCGACGCCCTGGATGGAGCGCGTCCTGCCGACAATCGTCTCGGTCGTTTCGCGCCACGCGGAGCGAACGATCTTCACACGCTTCATCACCCCGCAGGATCCCGAGGATCGCCCTGGGCAGTGGCAGGCCTATTTCCGCCGCTGGCGCCAGGCGACGCGCAGGCATCTGCCATCATCGGCTCTGGAGCTCGTGCCGGCCTTGGCCCGGTTCGTTCCGCCGGCCGCTGTGATCGACAAGCCGGCCTATTCCGCGTTCAGCAATCCCGGTCTTGCGAGCCTGCTGGTCGAGAAGAACGTCGGCACCGTCGTGATATCGGGCGCGGAAACGGACGTCTGCGTGCTCTCGACAGTCCTGAGCGCCGTCGATCTCGGCTTCAGGATCGTCATCATCGAGGACGCGCTGTGCAGCTCGTCCGACGTCGGCCACGATGCGCTCATGACGATGTATCGCACCCGCTTCCACGGCCAGGTCGACTTGGTGACGGCAGAAGAGTTGGGCGAGATCTGGCGGGAGTAGGGAGCTACGATCCGATCTCATCGGCTGCACAAGCTTCCTCGCCGCCATCGAGTCAGATCAAGCGACTGCGACGTCGGCGGTCACCGGTCTCGCATGCGGCGGCTGCGCGTGGTCTGCGCCGGATCGCATGTTCAGATAGGCCGGGTCGAAACCGGCAAGCCGGACCAGGCCCGGCCAGTCCGTGATGGTCAAGGTCTTGCCCTGCCATTGCAGCAGATTGCAGCGGCGCAGCTCCTGGATGGTGCGGTTGGCATGGACCGGGGAGATGCTGCAGGCCGCGGCGACATCGGACTGGGTGAACGGCGAGGACAATCTGAAGTCTCTGGCGAGCCCGACGGCTTGCAGCCGAACGGTGATCTCGCAAAGCAGATGCGCCACGCGCGTCAATGCGTCCCGGCTGCCGAGGTTCACCGTCCAGTTGCGCTGGATGGCGTGATCGGCAAGCAGAATCAACAGCAGGGCATGCGACATCGCCGGAGAACGCACCGCGAGCTCGCGAAAGAAGCGGTGCGGCACGAGCGCGACGATTGCGGGGCCGAGTGCGGTCAGGTTGCCCTCGATGCGCGGGCGATACAGGCTTTGCAGGTTGGCGATGTCGCCGGGCACGCAGATCGCGGTGATCTGGCCATCTGCGCTTTCGTCATTTTGCCAGGACAGATATCCCTGGAGCACCAGGCAGCATTGCGTTGCCTCATCGCCGTGGCGCAGGATGGTCTGATGCGCGCCGAAATGCGCGATGCTGCTCGGCATGTCCGCGAGCAGATCGAGATGGTCCGGGGTCAGTTCGACGAGGCTCGTCAGGCGGTCGGCGAGTTTCGAGAATGCAAATCCTGCCTGCATTTGATCTCCGATCCCCCATCGGCTCCAAGTGTGGCCGAGAACGACGGCGGAAAGCATTAACGTTTGATACGTTCGCTTGGGGTATCGCGGAGGCAGCAAGCCGCTCGCCGATCCAAGGTTCCTCGCACTCAATTGACGTTGTCGCCGAGCATGTTGCGTACGCCTGTGGTCACGGCGGCGACGCCGCTCGTGCCGTGCATCACTGCGATCTCGCCCTGCTGCTCGTGGCGGATGGCGTGCGCCATGATGCGCAGGCGAGGGTCGCCGCGGCTGTGCCACATCCGGTCGGCCATCCTGACCGCACCGCGGTGGTGCCTGCTCATCGCCTCGACGAACAGCGCGTCGAACTGGTCCGGCGGCGCGGTCTTGACCTGGCGCATCTCGGCCGGTGTCAGGAAGCCCGGCATCGCCGCACGCTCCTCGGTGCTGCAATCGGGCATCTCCGTGTCGAACCAGCTCAGCCACCAATTCTCGAAGATCTGGTTCTCGCCGGTCTGGCTCGCGACCATCAGCATCGCGAGCTTCCGCAGATGTGGATCCTGCGCGCGCTCGGCCGCCGTCCGTGCCAGCTCGATGCCCTGGGCATGATGCGTGGTCATGTGACGGATGTAGGCCTGGTCGTGATCCCTGTCGCGGCCCATCCACGGCGGCTCGTAACCGTGACCGCCGAACATTGCGACCGCACCGAGCACCGCGATCGCGGCCAGCGCGCCGGTCATCCACATGTTGGTGAACCGCACGTCGCTGTCAGGCGCAGTCCCGCGCTTCCAGCGCAGGCGCGCGAACAGAGGATACATCACGGCCGAGGAGCCGTGGACCAGCAGGCCGATCCAGTAGGGTTGTTGCAGCGTGAACAGCGGCTGCCAAAACGGAAACAGCGGCACCAGCACGAACCATTCCATGCCTGAAGAGAACACGGCCCAGGGCAGCGCCAGCAGCAGGATCGTCATCGGCCGCAAGTCGGCCGTCCAGCGTCCGAGCACGCCAAAGAAAACCAACGCCCAGGAAAAATCGGCCCATTGGTGAAAGGCCATCCCGGTCAGGATTGCGCTCCAGGATGGCTCGGAGCTGATCGCCCAATCGCGCGCAGGAATTGCGGCAACCGTCATCCAGTCGACGGCGGCATCGCGGCCGATGCGGGCGGCGAAGAGTTGGCTGACGATGGTCGAGAACGTGCTGCTGATCAGGCCGAGGGCGGCCGCGGCAATCCAGCGCGAACGCCGCCGCTCGCCGATGCTGCGCCGCGCCCCACTCGCGAGCGCTGGTCGCGGCTCTGCGTTCACGTCAGCTGCTTGAGCTTCTTCAGCGGATTGAGCTCGCTCGGCTTGTCTTGTTCGGCGCGCCCGCGCTCGGCTTGTGCCTTGCCGTCATCGTGCAGATCCTGGTCGCCGATGATTTCGCCGACGGCCTGCTTGGTCTTGCCGGCGATCCGTTGCTGCAGACCTTTGGTCTTGCCCATGAGCTGCCTCCGATATGTCCTGCCGACGGGCTCACGCCGCTACCCCGGCGCCTGAAGGGGGCGTGGGCGCCGGGCTGCGGTCTTGCAAACTGCCTCCGGCGGCGGGGGGAGACGCCGGAAAGCATTGATGAGACTCTTCGAAACGCGGATGGTTCCTGCTGATATCACCGAGGTTCGAGCGTGATGATCACGCCTTCGTTGCCGCGGAGCAGGATGGACGCATCCGGCACCGGCTCGGCCTGTCGATCCAGATGCGTCGACATCAAGAGACGGCCGCGGCCTTGCCAGTGGAATTTCCGCGGTTCGGCCGCGATATTGAGCGCGACCAGGATCTCGTTACGGCCATCCAGCCGCTTGTAGGCCAGGACATCGTTCTGCGACCGCAGCGGCTCGTATTCGCCCCGTTGCAAACCAATATGCTCGCGCCGCAGCGCCATCAGCGCGCGAAACAGCGCCAGGATCGAACGCTTGTCGCGCTGCTGTCCGGCGACGTTGGCCGCACCATCGGGCGGCTCGAGCGGCAGCCATGGACGGCCCGTGGTGAAGCCGCCGTCGGGACTGTCGTCCCATCGCATCGGTGCGCGTTCGGGATCGCGGCACAGGCCATAGCCGGGCACGAGCTTCTCGAAGGGATCGTGAACGCGGCCCGGCGGGATCGGCACGCGCTTGCGGCCGATCTCGTCGCCCATGAAGAAGAACGGCGTTCCCCGCAGCGTCATCAGCAGCATCGCCAGCACGCGCATCTGCGCCTCGCCGATCTTGCTCGCGACCCGCTGCTTGTCGTGGCCGCCGATGACCCAGACCGGCCAGCCATCGTCCGGGATGGCGTTGAGATAGGCGTCGATCGTGGCCTGCAGCGAGAGGGCGTCCCATTTGGAATCGAGCAGGGCGAAGTTGAGCGGCAGATGCAGGCGCGGCCGGCCGTTGCCGTAGAAGTGGCCGATGCGGTCGGTCTTGCCCTGGACCTCGCCGCACAGCATCCGCCCGGGATAGGCATCGATCACCTCCCGGATGAACTCGATGCAATCCATCGTCTCGGGCCGGTCGTCGGTAAACACCGTCGTGTTCCGCTGCGGCGGCGGCTTGCCCTCGGCCTCGGGGTTCGGCGGGTTGTCGCGCAAGAGCCGGTCCTTGATCAGGACCGCGCTGGCGTCGACGCGAAAGCCGTCGACGCCACGGTCGAGCCAGAACCGCATGGTCTCGGCGATCGCGGCGCGCACTTGTGGGTTGCGCCAGTTGAGGTCGGGCTGCTCGACCAGGAAGGAATGATAGTAATATTGCCGGCGCGCCTCGCACCATTCCCAGCCGCTGCCGCCGAACCGGCTCAGCCAGTTGTTGGGCGGCCCGCCGTTCTCGGCGGGCTCAGCCCAGATGTACCAATCCGCTTTCGCGCTGTTGCGCGAGCTCGCGCTCTCGACGAACCATGCATGATCGTGCGCGGTGTGATTGGGGACGAGGTCGAGAATGAGCCGGATGCCCGCACCGTGCAGCGCCTCAAGCAGGCGATCGAACTCCTCGAGGCTGCCGAAGGCGGGATCGATCGAGCAATAGTCGGAGATGTCGTAGCCGAGGTCGCGGAAGGGGCTGTTGTGGATCGGCGTCAGCCACACCGCATCGACGCCGAGCCATTTCAAATAGTCGATGCGCGACAACAGTCCGGCAAGGTCGCCCTTGCCGTCACCGTTGGAGTCCTGAAATGAGATCAGCGCGATCTCGTAGATGACGGCGGATTCCCACCACGCAGCTTCGTCACGGGACTCGACGCTCATCACCTTGCTTCACCTCGTTGTGCCCAACATGCCCCGCGATCTGCCTTGCCGCAGTTCGGACACTCTCGATACCCTTCGGGAATCCACTGCGGTTCGGATAGAGCTTGCGCCGTGCATCGCGCGGCGGGCGGCGCGGCTTGGTGTCCTGCGCGGCGCGGTAGTCGAGCATGGCGATGCCGCCGACCATCAACAGTGCCAGCGCGATGTTGCCCTTCTTGGGATTGTCCGACGTCAGCCCGGACATCAGCGCGGCGGCATCGAGGCCGTCGCCGCCGACACGGGCCCATAGGCCGGCGTTCTTGTCGACCGAGAGCGACATGATCCCGGCAAGGATCTCGCGCACGCCGAAGGCGCGGACCAGCGTCTCACGGCCTTCCATGCCCAGCGTGTGCGTGACGCGCCTCGGCGCGAACAATTCGACGACGCCGAGGCCGATGCTGAACCAGCCGAGTGCGCGCGCGAGCTGGTCCGCCGGCTGCTTCAGGCTCGGTCCGCCCGCGACGATCTTGGGGTCGCCCTTGGTACGCACGATGTTGGAGAAGTGAAACATGGCTTTGCTCCTCAGGGCTTCAGCACGACCTTGACGCAGGAATCGCGCTTGTCGCGAAACACCTGGTACATCTCCGGTCCCTGGGCGAGCGGGACGGTGTGGGTAATGACGAAGGACGGGTCGATCTCGCCTTCTTCGATGCGCCGAAGCAGATCGTCGGTCCAGCGGTTGACGTGGGTCTGGCCGGTCCGCATCGTCAGGCCCTTGTTCATGAAGGCGCCCATCGGGAGCATGTCGGACAGGCCGCTGTACACGCCGGGCACCGAGATGATGCCGCCGGGACGGCAGACATAGATCATCTCGCGCAGCACGTGCGGCCGGTCGCTCTCGGCCATCACCATCTGCTTGGCGCGGTCGAGCAGGGTGTCGGGCAGCGACGGCATCACATGCGATTCCATGCCGACGCAGTCGATGCATTTTTCCGGGCCCCTGCCGTCGGTCAGCTCCTGGAGCCGCTCCACCACGCTCTCGGTCTCGAAGTTGATGGTGGTGGCGCCGCCGGCCTCGGCCATGCTGAGCCGCTCCGGCAGGCAGTCGATCGCGATCACCTGGTTGGCGCCGAGCAGGATGGCGCTGCGGATCGCCATCTGTCCGACCGGGCCACAGCCCCAGATCGCGACCGTGTCGGTCGGCTCGATGTCGCATTGCGCGGCGGCCTGCCAGCCGGTCGGGAAGATGTCGCTGAGGAACAACAGCTGCTCGTCGGGAATGCCCGCGGGCACCTTGATGTGGGTGGCGTCGGCAAAGGGCACGCGCAGATATTCGGCCTGGCCGCCGGGATAGCCGCCGGTCAGATGGGTGTAGCCGAACAGGCCTGCCGTCGCGTGCCCGAACACCTTGTCGGCCAGATGACGCTTGCGGTTGGTGGTCTCACAGACCGAGAAATTGCCGCGCTTGCACTGGTCGCATTCACCGCAAATGATCGTGAACGGCACGACGACGCGGTCGCCCTTCTCGAGCTTGCCGTTGACGCCCGCGCCGACCTCGACCACTTCGCCCATGGTCTCGTGGCCCATGATGTCGCCGGGCAGCATGCCCGGAATGAAATTGTGGAAGAGGTGCAGGTCGGAGCCGCAGATGGCGCAGCTCGTCACCTTGATGATGGCGTCACGCGGATCCTGAATCTCCGGGTCGGTGACGGTGTCGCACCGGATGTCCTCCTTGCCGTGCCAGACCAGTGCCTTCATCGTGCGTCCTCCCGGTTGAGCCACGTGCCATCTAAGTCCAGGCACGAACGATGGTTGCTATCGTCTGCGCGCAAATTCTTCGCCCTGCGCAAATAGGAACGACGACGCAATAGGAACGAGAGAGCAGGGCGGCGATTGAGCGTGATCACCTCGATTCCAAGGACTCAATCGCAAGGATTTCCCGCATGCCCGCCAATCATCTCGCCGTCGTCACAGGCGCCTCAACCGGTATCGGTCTGGAACTCGCCAGGTGCTGCGCGCAGGCCGGGTTCAACCTCGTCATCGCCGCGGACGAACCTCAGATCGAGCGGGTGGCCGTCGATCTGCGCCGGCACGGCGTCAGCGTGGAGCCGGTCGAGACTGATCTCGCCACCACCGAGGGCGTCGACAAGCTGTGCGCGGCGATCGGCGACCGGCCGATTGGCGCATTGCTGGCCAATGCCGGAATCGGCCTCGGCAAGGCTTTCCTCGACCAGGACTTTGCCAGGGTGAAGCACCTCATCGACACCAACATCACCGGCACGCTGTATCTGATCCACCGCGTCGGCAATGAGATGCTCCGCCGCAATGCCGGTCGCATCCTGATCACCGGCTCGATCGCCGGCTTCATGCCCGGGAGTTTCCAGGCCGCCTACAACGCCAGCAAGGCGTTCCTCGATTCATTTTCGTTTGCGCTCCGTGAGGAGCTGCGCGACAGCGGCGTCACAGTGACCTGCCTGATGCCGGGTGCGACCGAGACCGAGTTCTTCCGCCGCGCCGACATGATGGACACCAAGGTCGGCACCGACAAGAAGGACGGCGCCTACGATGTCGCCAAGGCGGGTTTCGATGCGATGCTGCGCGGGGAAGCCGACATCGTCACCGGGCTGAAGAACAAGATCCAGACCACGGTTGCGAACGTCACGCCGAACGAGATGCTGGCCAAGCAGCACCGCAAGATGGCGGAGCCGGGTACCGCAAGATCGTAAGCGACGCGCGCGCAATGCTGCGGAGCGGCGCGAACCGTCTTGCGGAGAAAGGAGACCTTCGATTCACATAGCCTAATGCGCCGCGGCCTTCAAACCGTCAAATTGCACGGGCTGAAACAAGCGGGGGCTGCGATGGCAATGGATCGTATCGAACAGGCCTTTGTCGCGACTGCGGTTACGGGTTTTCTCGTAATGATGGTGGCAATCGTCTGGATGATGATGAGCTGAAGTGGGGGAGCTTGCCGTCTTGCGCGTCGCGCTACCTTACGCCGCAGTTGTCCTGTGCCTGGCGGTGACCGCCTGGCTTGCCATCGCGCATTTATTTTGATCGTCGCTCGGTTGCACCCGTTCAACCGCTGTTCACTGGATCGGCTGCTCGGCGATGAGCCCGGCCAGCTTCCGTGCCATCGCCGCAAGATCGATCGGCTTTTCCAATAGCGGCACGTCCTGGAACTCCGGACCGAGCGTGATCTTGTCGTATCCGGTCGTGAACAGGAACGGCACGTTCCGGGCTCTCAGCTCGCGGGCGATCGGAAAGATCGTCTCGTTGCGGATGTTGACGTCGAGCACGGCGGCGTCCAGGACGCTGCCGTCGTGCAGGATCTCGAGCGCGTCTTCGAGATGGCCGACGGGACCGGCGATCTCCGCACCCAGCGCGCGGAAGGCCTTGCCGATGTCATCGGCGAGAAAATACTCGTCCTCGACGACGAAGATGCGGCGCCCCTTGAGCTCTGCGCGCTGATCCGACGATGCCGCCATGCTGTCTCGGCCTCCAAACGCATAGGAACATAAGCCGGCGAGCCGCCTTGGTGCAAACTACAAACCAGGCAAATGGAGGCGGGTTCCATGAGCAACCGCGACATCATTGTCATCGGGGGCTCCGCCGGAGCGACGGCTCCATTGAAGCAGATTCTGGGCCGTCTGCCCGCGGACCTGCCGGCCGCCGTTTTCGTCGTGCTGCACATTCCGGCGCAGGGCATCGGCATCCTCTCGACGGTTGCCGGCAGTGCCGGGCCGCTCCCGGTCCGGCAGGCTGAGAACGGCATGATGATCGAGCCCGGCCAGATCTATCTGGGTGCGCCGGACCATCATCTTCTCGTCACGGAGGACCGCATCTTGCTCGGCCGCGGCCCGCGCGAGAACATGGTGCGGCCGGCGATCGATGCGCTGTTCCGCTCGGCTGCGCTCTATCACGGGCCGCGCGTCATCGGCGTGCTCCTGAGCGGCCTGTTGTCCGACGGTGCGGCCGGCCTCAACGCCATCAAGCGCTGCGGCGGCTTGGCCGTGGTGCAGGACCCCGCCGATGCGATCTCCGACGAGATGCCGCGCCGCGCCATGGAGGCGACCACGGTCGACCTCTGCGTTCCCGGCGCCAATATGGGCGACGTGCTGTCCGAGCTCGTCAGGGAGCAGGTCGGCGCCGCGCTGCCGATCCCGCCCGAGATCAGGCTCGAGGTCGAGATCGCGGCCGGTGAGCGGATCGGAAGCGACAATCTCGCCTCCGTGGGTGGCCCTGTCGCCCTAACATGCCCAAGCTGCGGCGGGGTGCTCTCGGAGGTCAAGAACGCCCGCCCGATGCGTTATCGCTGCCAGGTCGGCCACGGTTTCACAGCCGATGCGCTCGCCAAGGAGCAGGAGGGGCGGGTCGACGAAGCCCTGCGCGTGGCATTGCGGATCATCGAGGAGCGGGCGGAGTTGGTGCAGCGCATGGCCGCCGACGGCCGGCGCACCGGCCGGGCTGCGGTCGCCGAGATGTACGAGGCTCGGGCGCTGGAATACCGCGAATATGCCGACATGATCCGGCGCGTCGTGCTAAAGTCGCTCGATCCTTCCGTAGGCAAACGGGAGGCCTGAAGGGGCGGCCATGGCCATCTCCCTTGTCGAACGCACTGCACAGCTCGATGCGGAGCGACGCCTGTTGGTGAAGGCGGACCAGGATATCGAGAGCGGTTGGCAGCGGGTCCGCAATCAAGAGGATCGGGTGCGCGAGCTCATGGCGGGCGGTCATGACACGTGTCAGGCGGAACGGCTGGTCGACCTGCTCAGGCAGACGCTGGTCGAATGGGAGCGCCACCGCACCTTGATCGAGCAGCGCGTGGCCTTTCTTCAGCGCGAGGTCAATCCGGAGGCCTAGGGAGGCCGGCGCCGATGTGCCGAACTGCGCCGCCGACGCTCCGCAGCAGCAGGAGGCCGACTCGCGCTTGTCCCCTGAATCGGGCTAGCTGGATCAAGGGACGCCCGGGACATTTTTGTCTTTGATGTGTTGGGATAATATTGAATTCTGCTATGTGCAGGACGGGGCGCCCATCGGGTTCCCGCCAGCCAGTGAGCGACCAGAGCCATGACCGAAGTCGCCGACCAGCCGGCCGATGCACAGCGCCAGAGCAAGACCCCGCTGATCATAGGGGTTGGCGCCTCACCGGGCGCGCTGGACAGCATCGAGCGCTTTTTCGCCAAAATGTCGGTCGGAGCCGACCAGGCCATCGTGCTGGCGCTCCAGCACCACGAGGCGTTCGACGAGCCGCGGCTGCGCGACATCGTCCAGAACTCCAACGGCAACCAGGTCGCCGAGATCGCCGACGGCCACCCGATCGAAGGCGGTACGATCTATCTATGTCCACCGGCCATGATCACCACCATCCAGGGCGATCGCTTCGCAATCCGCAAGGCCGAGCAGGCGCCTGGTGAGCGCGCCACGATCGACAGCTTCCTGGTGTCGCTGGCCGAGGAGCGCGCCGAGCAGTCCATCGGTGTCATCCTTGCGGGCACGGGGGGCGACGGCACGCTGGGCACGGCGACGCTGAAGGATCATGGCGGCCTCGCGATCGCCGAGCGGATTGAAAACGCGGAAGAGGCCGGGCATCTCGACGGCAACACACCCGCTGCGATTGCCGATTATGTGCTTCCGCCCGAGGATATCCCCGAGCACATTCAGGTCTATGCCCGTCATCTCAGGCGTCTGGAGGAGAAGCAGGGCTTCGACGAGGTTCTGGCCGCCGCCGCCAGCTCGCTGTCGCGCATCGCCGACATCCTGCGCAACAAGACCGGCAACGATTTCCACGGCTATAAGCAGAACACCTTCCTGCGGCGCGTGCAGCGGCGCATGCAGGTGGTCCGGATCGACGACATCGCCGCCTATGTGGATTTCCTTCGCAACGACAAGGACGAGGCGCAGTACCTCTTCAACGACCTCCTGATCGGCGTCACCGAATTCTTCCGCGACAAGCGCGAGTTCGAGGTGCTGGAGACGCAAATCATTCCGAAGATCTTCGAGGGCAAGGGGGTGGGCCAGCAGGTCCGCGTCTGGGTGCTCGGCTGCGCTACCGGCGAGGAGGCCTATTCGATCGGGATCCTCTTGCGCGAGCACATGGCGCGGATGGATTCCGTGCCGCAGGTCCAGATCTTCGCCACCGACATCGATGGACGGGCGCTCGCGACCGCCCGCGTCGGCCGCTATCGCACCAATGTCGAGGCGGACATGACCAGCGAGCGGCTGGCGCGCTGGTTCGTGCGCGAGGGCGATACCTATTGCGTGGTGAAGGAGCTGCGTGAGATGTGCATCTTCTCGCAGCATAACGTCATTAAGGACGCCCCGTTTTCCAAGCTCGACATCGTGTCCTGCCGCAATCTGCTGATCTATCTCAACGCCGAGCTGCAGAACCGCGTGATTCCGCTATTCCATTTCGCGCTGCTGCCGGAGCGATATCTGTTCCTCGGCAATTCCGAGAACGTGACGCGGCATCCGAAGCTGTTCGCGCCGGTCGACCGTCGCGCCCGGATCTTCAAGAAGCTGGAGACGGGAACGCGGCTGCCGCCGGAATTTCCGATCACGACCGCGGCGGGCCGGGTGCCGGTCGAGGTCCCGGCGGTGCGCTCATTCGGCCCCGACGTCGGCCTGGAGCGGCGCGCGCAGCGCATCGCGGAGCGCTATGCCCCGGCCTATGTCATCACCGACGACAATTTCCAGGTGCTGCATTTCTCCGGGCGCACCGGCCGCTACATCGAGCCGACGGCGGGCGCCGCCACGCTCGACCTGCTGCAGCTCGTGCACCGCGATCTTCGGCTGGAATTGCGGACCACGCTCAGCCGCGCCGCCGACACCAATGAGACCGTTCATGCCGAGCAGGTGCAGCTCGGCGTGAACGGTCACCGCGTCCTGGTGGACATTACGGTCGAGCCGATCCAGGAGGGCGCCGGCGGCCACCGCAATTTCGTCGTCCTGTTCAAGGACTCCCCGGCGCGGAGCAGCGAAGCCGAGACGGGCAATCCCAACGCGCTGGTGCGCACCGAGCACGTCGAGCGCCTCGAAAACGATCTGCGGGCCACGCGCGAGCGCCTTCAGGCGACGATCGAGGAGCTCGAGAGCACCAACGAGGAGCTGAAATCCTCGAACGAGGAATATCAATCGCTGAACGAGGAGCTTCAGTCGGCCAACGAGGAGCTCGAGACCTCGCGCGAGGAGCTGCAGTCGGTCAACGAGGAGCTGACCACCGTGAACGGCGAGCTGGCGCACCGCGTTCAGGAGCTGACGCGTGCCACCAGCGACCTGAAGAATTTCCTCGAGAGCACGCAGATCGCCACGGTATTCCTCGACAATGATCTGCGCGTGATGAACTTCACGCCCGCCATCACCCAGCTGCTGCATCTGGTCGAGACCGATACGGGCCGGCCGATCAGCCATATCAAGGCGCGTATCCCGATCGAGGAGCTCTACGACGACATTCGCCGGGTGCTGCGCACGCTTGCCAGCGTCGAGCGCGAGCTGAGCGCGCCGGACAGCGGCACGCGTTACATCGTGCGCATCCTGCCATATCGCAGCATCGACAATTTCATCGCGGGCGTGGTCATCACCTTCATCGACGTCACCGCAATCACCCGTGCCGAGGAGCGGCAACGCCTGCTGCTCGCCGAGCTCCAGCACCGGGTTCGCAACACGCTCGGCGTGGTGCGCTCGATTGCGCGCCGCTCGGCGGAAACAAGCTCGACCGTGGAGGAATACGCCTCCCATCTCGATGGCCGTCTCAACGCCTTTGCCCGCACCCAGGCGCTGGTGACGCGCGATCCGGAAGGCGGCGTCGATCTGGAATATCTCGTGGTCGAGGAGCTGCTCGCCTACAATGCACGCGAAGGCGAGCAGATGCGGGTCTCGGGCCCCAAAATCCGCTTCCAGCCAAAGGCCGCGGAAACCTTCGCGCTCGCCATCCACGAGCTCGCGACCAACGCGCTCAAATACGGCGCCTTGAGTCGGCCGAGCGGGCGCATCGAGGTGACCTGGCGCGTCGATGAGAGCACCGATCCGGCGGAGCTGGTGTTCGAATGGCGGGAGCGCGGCGGGCCGCCCGTGACGGCAAGGCCGCGAAAAGGATTTGGGACCGAGCTTCTGGAGCGCACGCTGGCGTTCGAGCTGAAGGGGCAGACCATGATGGCGTTCCACCCGGCCGGGCTGCACTACACCATCACTATTCCTCTGAGCAAGCGCGCCTTCCACACACCGGTGGTAGCCGCCTGATGCCGTTGTCGACAGCCGATCGCAGCGTCCTGGAGCCGGTCGTTCGCCGGCTGAGCGCGCTGCGGCCGTTGTCGAGCGAGGCTCGCGCATCGCTCGAATACGCCATGCTCGAGGGTCTCCAGCGTGCCGGATCCGGCGAGGATCTGATCACCGAGGGCGATCGCGTCGACGCCGTTCGTGTCCTGTTGTCGGGCTGGCTCGGCCGCTACAAGACGCTGGAGGACGGCAGGCGACAGATCGTCAATTTCATCTTCCCGGGCGAAAGCTGCGATGCGCATGCTTACCTGCTGTCGGAAATGGACCATTCGATCGTGGCGCTGACGCCCGTGGTCTATGCCGAGATCAAGCGCGCCCGCTTCGAGAGCCTGCTCGCCAACAACCCCACGCTGTCGGAAGCGTTCTGGTGCGAGACCCTGCTCAACAGCGCAATCCAGCGCGAATGGGCGATCAATCTCGGCCGTCGCGTCGCGCTGGAGCGCGTGGCGCATCTGTTCTGCGAAATCGTCGAGCGGCTTCGCCCGGTGGGAATGGTCGACGGCAATTCATGTCTCATGCCCGTGACGCAAATGGATCTCGCCGATGCCACCGGGCTTTCCGTCGTTCATCTCAATCGGACGCTCCAGGAGCTGCGCGCGGCGGGGCTGATCGTGCTGCGCGAGCGGACGCTGACGATCCCGGACCTCGATGCGCTCAAGAACGCGGCGCTGTATTCGCCGAGCTATCTGCGGCTCTACCGCGAAACTGAAGCGATCAGATGACCCCCGTTCCGTCGCGGCGCGGAGGAGTCTCTTCACTGACATCGGCCGGCACCGGACGTCATGCCCGCAATCAGGCCGGTTTACGGCGCTGCCCGACCTCCACATCTGGATCGTGCTCACTCGGAACAGGCTCGTGGGTTTGCCGGCCTAGAAACGTATCCGGTCGCGGAAGCTTCAGTACCTCCAGCGAGTCTCGGATCGCCTTGCGAACCTGCTCCACGTGCTTTTCGTCCGACTGCAACGGATGGTGAATCTGCTTGGCCATCAAGCGCTCCCCTGGTCATGCAGGCGGGAGCACCATCGGTCTCTCAGCCACCAGCGCCTACGGGCAGAGCCTCAGCCGGTGATAATGTCACCATACACCCGTTGCGGCGTTTCAGCCAAGGAAATCGGGGATCTGCCGTTCAATTCTTGTCCCTCGCCATCGGATGCGGTTGAGAACGGTTCGGCGAGGTTGTGACCGCTTGATCCAGGTTAATCGGCGACGCTTTTTGAGCTGTTGGCGCCATTTGAGTAACCTATGCAAGTGCGCGTTCGCGAGCTCCGTTGCATGATGCCTCATGCCAAACGCCCTGTTTGCCCGCGCCACGCGCGCTATCGAAGAGAGCCGCACCCTCCGGGAGCAGCACAGACAAGCTGTGGGCCGTCACGACGAGGCCGTGAAAGACTTGCGCTTGGCCATCATGGACAGCGCCATGCTTCGCTCCGAGATCAAGGCGCGCCGCGACAACGAGGAATCGTAGCTCCGGTCTTTCCTGTGAAACTGCAACCGTTCCGTTTCTGGAACGTTAGATCATTGGCCCGGCTGTGCAGCCCGGAATCCACTAACCACGTCAGAACGCAACGGCGCGCTCGACCTCATGCACCAGGAGGACGCCTGATGAGGATGCGACATCGGTTCAAGCAAGTCGAAACTCTGGAAGCGCGGCTCGCCGCCGAGGCGGAGCGGCTACGCGAACAAGCCAACTTGCTTCCGCCCGGCGCGGCGCGCGACGAAATTTTGCGCAAGGCGCGTCAGGCGGAAACGGGGTCTCAGATGAGCGAGTGGCTGAGGTCGCCGGGCCTGCAGCCGCCGAGCTAGTCCGGCGCTACGCGCCGTCAGCGCCGCTTTGCGGCTTTGCTTCGCCGGTTGTAGGGCGAGCGGTTGACCGGCCGCAGCGAAATCCCTTCGCGTTGCGCCTTGCTGCGGATCGCCGCGACGGGGCGCTGCAGCTTGATGCTCATCACGCCGGTCGGCGTGTTGCCCTTGGCAAGTTGCTTCAGCTTGCTCACATCCGCCGCTGTCCACGGCTCGCGCGCGCGGCGCTTGTAGGTGGGATTTGCCTTGCGCGGGCCTTTGCGGCCGATCGGCGAGCCCGGTCGTTTCCATGCTGCTTTTGCCATGATGATCCTCCTTCAAGTCGTCCTTGAACATACGAATCAGCATTTCGGTTCCGGCGCAGTCCGGATCGATCGGTCCTGCGTTGTGCTTTGCGCAAAATCGCGCAGCGTTAACTTATTGAAATGCTGGAACCGGCCGTTGCGACGGAAGCTACAATCGTTGCCGGGCTGAGCCGCCTCAACCGGCAAGCGACTTGAGTGACAAGAGAACTCGGGCCCCGGCGCCCGATCCCCCGCCGGGGCCTATTTCCCCACAACCGAATTTTCCGCGAAAGTGACATGACCGCCAAACGTAACCGCAGGAAACAGACCCAAACGCTTCAGGAGCGGCTGGCCGCCTTTGCCGAAAGCGCGCGCGAGCGCGCGCTCAGCCTGCCGCCCGGCCGGGAACGCGAGATGCTGCTGCGCCGCGCCAAGCAGAACGAAGTGACCTTGAACCTCACGGATTGGCTGAGCGCACCCGTCGCTCCAAGGCGAGGACAATCATAGTGGCAAGCATCAAGCATTACCGCGCGTTCCAGATCGATCCGGACGGGCACGTGTTCGGATGCATCAACCTGGTCTGCGACGACGACGAGCAGGCCAAGCGCGAAGCCGCCTCGCTCGTCCTGGTGCATCGCATCGAGCTGTGGCGGCTCGATCAACGGATCGCCAAATTCGATGAGCCGCAGGAGCTTGCTCGCCGGTAAAGTGTTGGGAACCGCACGCTGGGCGCCGGGTTGGTCGCAAGGACACCGACTTCGCCAGGAGCCAGCATGACGGATGTCGACATTCGCAAGGGGATGCCGCCCGTCAAGTTGTCGCGCGAGGAGTTCGAGCGGCGCTACAGGCGTCAGTTCGTCGATCCCGTCTTTGCTTCGCTCGGCCGTGAGCTCGATGCCATCATCGCGGCGGCCTGGGACGCCTACAGCCATTCGCGCAAGGCACCATTGACGCGGAAGGCCGGAGCAGGCTTCGCCGACCCCGACTACGATCTCGCCGTCGACTGGCTGGATGCGCGCGCAAAAATCCTGGAGGCGCAGCGGCGCCATGACGATGCCGACGTGGCGCCTCGCATCCTGATCATCAACGGCTCGGCCCGCAGCGAGCACACCTGTCCCGGCGAGATGTCCAAGACCTGGCGGCTGGTCGAGCTGGCCGAGCCCGTCTTCATCGAGATGGGATTTGCCGTCGACATCCTCGATCTGTCGCGCCTCGCCTCGGAATTCGGCAAGACCATTCATCCCTGCAAGTCCTGCGTCGGCACCGCCATGCCGCTGTGCCACTGGCCGTGCAGCTGCTATCCGAACTATTCGCTGGGCCAGACCCAGGACTGGATGAACGAGATCTATCCGCTCTGGGTTGCGGCGCACGGCATTCTGATCGTGACCCCCGTGAACTGGTATCACGTTCCCGCCGGGCTCAAGGCGATGATGGACCGCATGGTCTGCGCCGACGGCGGCAATCCCGATCCGACCTCGACCCACGGCAAGAATGCCGCGGAAGCCAAGGCCATCGAGCTGAAGGGCTGGCCGTATCCGCGCCATCTCGCCGGCCGCCATTTCGGTGTCGTCGTTCACGGCGACGCGGTCGGCGCCGAGGGCGTGCGCCGGACCTTGTCCGACTGGCTGACCGACATGCAGCTGATCTCGGCGGGCCGCTACGCCGAGCTCGACGGCTATGTCGGCTACGGGGAGCCATACGCCACATCGCATCGCGAGCTCGACGAGGACCACGACTTCCAGCAGGGGGTGCAGAATGCGGCGCGCGCGCTCGGCAACGCGGTCCGGCTGGCGCGGAGCGGGCACCTCGAGGAGCCCGGCGCCGCTCTTGCGGACCCGAACCCGAAATGACCGGCGCGCAGCTTGAATGCCTGATCGTCGGAGGCGGCCCGGCCGGATTGATGGCCGCGATCTATCTGGCGCGCTTTCGCCGCCGCGTCTGTGTCGTGGACGCCGGCGCGAGCCGGGCGGCGCTGATCCCGCGCAGCCACAATGTCCCGGGCTTCGTCCACGGCCTGTCCGGCACCGAGCTGATCGAGCGGATGTCGGCCCAGCTGCGCGAGCTCGCCGTCACGCGCGTAAAGGCCGAGGTCAACGCGTTGCAGCGTCACGAACATGGCTTTGAAGCGAGCTGGAATGGCCGCACGCATGCGGCCGCCACCGTCATTCTCGCCTGCGGGATCGTCGACACGCATCCGCCGTTCGACGATTGGCGCGCTGCCGTCGCCGATGGCCTGTTGCGCTACTGCCCGGTCTGCGACGCCTTCGAGGCGACCGGCCGCCGCATCGGCGTCATCGGCCCGTTCGCGCGTGCCGCGGGCAAGGCGCTGTTCCTGCGCGGCTATTCGCGCGACGTGACGCTGCTCGCGACCGGACCGGATGACGATCGGTCGGCAACGTCACGGCTGGCCGAGGCGGGCGTCGAGGTCGTCTTCGCGCCCGATCTGCGTTTGCGGCGAAGAGGCGAGGGCGTCGAAGCCGTCTTCGCCGACGGCCATACGGCGCAGTTCGAGATGGTCTATCCCGCGATGGGTGCGCAGGTGCGCTCGCAGCTCGCGATGGCGCTTGGCGCCGACCATACCGGGGAGGGTTATCTAGAGGTCGACGATCATCAGCGCACGTCGATCACCGGACTCTACGGCATCGGCGACGTCGTCACCGACCTGCACCAGATATCGGTCGCGTTCGGCCATGCCGCCATCGCCGCCTGCACGATCCACAACAGCCTGCCGCCGCGGTTTGCGTGACGGGAACGAAGCGCGGGCTGCCGTCTTGACTGGACGGACCCGCGAAGGAAGAGCCCATGCTGGAAGAGAAGCTCAAGGAAGCGATCGTCGGCGAGTTGCAGCGCCAGGCCGCCGACCGGCCGCAATCGCTGAAGGTCCAGGGCGCGGCAGACGCGAAGGGCTCGGAGGAGCTGACCGTCAACGGCAAGATCGACCTCGGCGCGCTGGTCATGGTGATTGCGGGATCGGTCGCCGGCGGGCCTTAAACCCGGTCTTCCGGAGCTCTCGCGATCCGGGCGGAGCGTCGCACCGACTGTGGCGGCTGACCGAAGGCCCGGATGAAGGCCCTTCGCATCCGCTCGGGGTCGCGAAAGCCGGTGGTTCGCGCGACGCGCTCGATCGTCTCGCCGGAGGACTGCACCCGCTCCCGCGCCACCTCGACGCGCAAGCGTTCGACCGCCTTTGTCGGCGTGGATCCGGTTTCGGCGATGAAGGAGCGGACGAAATGCCTTGAGCTCAGCCCAGCGCGCTCGGCGAGCGCCTCGACCGTGAGAGACGCATCCAGATTCTCGCGCACCCACGACAACAGGCTGCCGAAGCGCCCGTTCGGCGTCTTCAGCTCGAGAAGACTCGAGAACTGCGATTGGCCGCCGCTGCGGCGATGGTAGAGCACGAGCTGGCGGGCGGTTGCCTGCGAAATCTCCTCGCCATGGTCCTCCGCGATCATGGCGAGCGCGAGATCGATCCCGGCCGTGATTCCCGCCGAAGTCCATACGCCGCCATCGCGCGTGAAGATCTGGTCCGGTTCGAGCCTGACCTTCGGATAGCGCCCGATGAAGTCGCGGGTACAGGACCAATGCGTGGTTGCGCAGCGGCCATCGAGGACGCCGGCCTCGGCGAGCAGATAGGCGCCGGAGCAAACGCTGGCCATGCGCACGCCGCGGCGCGCCAGTCTCTGAATGAAGGAGATCGTGGTGTTGCAACGCGCCGCAGCTTCGACGCCCTCTCCACCAGCCACGAAAAGAGTCGTAACGGAGCTCGCCGATCGCAGGCTGCGCGCCAGCATCTCGGTGCCAGACGAACTGCGCACCGCCCCGGCCTTCGCCGCAACGTTGATCACGCGCGGTGCATTCGGCGTGTGACGTCTTGCGATCTCGAACACCGAGATCGGCCCGGCCGCATCCAGCAGCTGGAATTCGGGAAAGATCAGGAAGCCGATCATGGACGCGTCCAAAAATGAGGGAATTACGCCGTTTCCGACCACAAGGCCAACATGGCACGCTGACGTCGTCAAGCGCGATGTCGAGGTTGGATATGTCGGGTCCGTTGCAGATCGGCCTTCTGGTGTTTCCCCGCGTTACACAGCTCGATCTCACCGGTCCTGCCCAGGTCTTCTCCAGCCTGCCTGACGTCAGCGTGCATTTGATCTGGAAATGCATCGAGCCCGTACCGAGCGATTCCGTGATCGCGTTGACGCCGACCATCACATTCGCTGATTGCCCGCAACTCGACGTGATCTGTGTCCCCGGCGGCTATGGCACCGACGAGCTGATGCTGGACGAGGAGGTGCTTGCCTTTCTGCGTCGGCAGGCGCGCGGCGCGAAATACGTCACGTCGGTCTGCACCGGTTCGCTCGTACTCGGCGCAGCCGGTCTCCTGAAAGGCTATCGCGCGGCCACGCATTGGACGGCGACCGATGCCTTGCCGTTTTTCGGAGCGGAGGTGTCGCGGGAGAGGGTGTGCATCGACCGCAACCGCATGACCGGCGGCGGCATAACCGCCGGCATCGACTTTGCACTCACGCTGGTCTCGATGTTGAGAGGCCGCGCGGCAGCGGAAATGGTCCAGCTCCGCATGGAATACAATCCCGCACCCCCATTCAACGCCGGCTCGCCGGATACGGCACCGGCGGCGATCCTGGCCGCCATGAAGGAGCGGGTTGCGCCGGCGCAGGCGCGTCGACTGGAATTCGTCAGGAAAGTTGTTCACCAGGAGGGGTAGCACCGGCGATTTCAGGGCAGTCATCGCCGGCAGTCCTCGCGGGCAGAGTGGAGGGGAAGATGGTGGATCGCGCAGGCGCGTCGAAGTCATGGCCTATCCGGGTTTGCCGGTCGGCCTTTGGCCTCATCCTGACGCTCGGGGCGGTCGCATGCGCCGAACGGAGTCAGGCCGGCGATTTTTCCGGCGATGTGATCCGCATCGGCATCATCAACGACCAGGCAGGACCCTTGTCGGACCTTGCCGGACCAGGCTCTGTTGTCGCCGCGAAGATGGCGGTCGAGGATTTTCAGAAGGCCACGCCTGGGCTCAAGGTCAACATTGTCGTCGCCGATCATCAGAACAAGCCGGACATCGGTGCCCAGATCGTCCGCAAATGGTTCGACGTGGACGGCATCGACATGGTGGCCGATGTCGGAAATTCTGCCGTTGCGCTCGCCATCCAGTCGATCGCACGCGACAAGAACAGGATCGTTATCTACTCTGCGGTTGGGACCACCGAAATCGGCGGCAGGCAATGTTCGCCCACCGGCCTGATGTGGTTGCACGACAATTACAATCTGGTCGCCGGCTCGGTCCGCAGGCTGGTGTCGCAAGGATATAACAGCTGGTTCTTCATCGCGTCCGACTACGCGTTCGGACGCAACATGGTCGAAGTGTCACAGCGCGTGCTCGCGGCGAGCGGCGCCAAGTCGCTCGGCGCAGTCTTTCATCCGCTGGGAAATGCCGATTACAGCTCGTTCTTGCTCCAGGCCCAGGCCTCAAAGGCCAAGGTGATCGCGTTCGCCAATGCCGGCGAACAGCTCGTGACCTCGATGAAGCAATGGAACGAATTCGGCATGAATACGGGGCCCCAGAAGGCGGTCGCCGAACTCATGTTCCTGACCGATGTTCACGCCATGGGTCCTGAAACCGCCAAGGGCCTTACCACGGTCACCGCTTGGTACTGGGCTCTCAACGAAGCGACGCGGGCGTTCGCCCAGAGGTTCTACAAGCTTCACAACGCCATGCCGACCGCGCCACAAGCCGCCGTCTATTCGGCCGTCCTGCAATATCTGAGGGCCGCGGCTGCCGCGGGCACAGATGAAACCAATGCCGTCCTGGAGAAGATGCGGTCAATGCCGGTAGACGATTTCTATGCACCGGGCGCGCGGCTGCGCGCCGACAACAAGCTGGTGCACGATTTCTATCTCGTCGAGGTCAAGAAGCCTGCGGACGTGAAAGCCCCCTGGGACTACTACAGCGTGGTCGAGACGATCCCTGCCGAGGAAGCCTATCTTCCGCTGAGCCAAAGCGAATGCCCGCTGCTGAAGACCTCGCAAAACTAACCCGCTGCGCCGCGCAGGGCTTGTGCTGCCCTGACGCGCCGCCTCAGCCATACTCATCGCCGATGCCGTATTCCCGGTAGATCTCCAGCGGGTCGAGCTCGGGAAACAGGCGGCATTTGGCCTGCGCGAGGTGCAGGCTCACCGCTGCCGGCTCCTTGCCGTTGGCGAGCAGCTTGCGGATGTCGTCCATATGCGCGTTCGGCTGGTGCTTCGGCTCGAGCTGCTCCAGCGCGACCAGGGCGGTCGCGAGAGCCTCGGTCAGAACCCAGTCGTCGTGGCCCGTGATTCCCTTCTTCGGCATCGGAAGAACCCCACATCTGGCGGCGGTCGCAGTTTACCGCGCCTTCGGCCAAATCGCTATTGAGCCGTTGCGGGCCCTTCGCGCGCGCGAGGCCAGGGCCAAGCCCCGGCTTGCCTTATGGCCGCGTCAGGCTAAAAGGCGGCTAGTTGCGGGGGCGGCAGTATCTTTGTTGAAACAAACTTGGCGTAGACGGGCCGTATCCAGGCTCGCCGTTCCGGTCTGGGACCCGATCCCGCACTTTGCAACATCGTAGAGTTGCGACCCCCTCAAGGTTCGAGCCAGCATGGTCTTTCTCAGCTTCGTCTATCGCTTCCTCACCAATTTCGCCTTCATGGCTGTGGTCTATTTCAGCCTGAACTTCATGGAGAAGTATCCGAACCGGGCGATCCTGGCGATCCTGGTGCTGGTCTATGCCGCCATGCGCGCGGCCTCGACGCTGCGGGCGTTCTACTTCTTCCAGAAGATCGAGAAGCTGGAGGCCGAGACCAAGCGCCTTCAGGCTCCGATCAACGACGGTTCGGGCGGCACCAGCGCGCGCAAGCAGGTGATCGCCGACGTCGCGCGGCTAAGGCGTGACGGCGAGCTCAAGTCCTACATGGACCTGTTCTTCCTGGCGCTGATCGTGCTGCTCTGCGTCGCCGCGATCATGCGGCAATAGCGGCCTAAGCGCGTTTTTTCAGGCTGGCGACGCGGGTCGGACGGGGCGCTGCGCTCTTGGAAGCGGCACCCTTGGAAGCGGCGCCCTTGGATGCGGTGTTCTTGGGTACGATGTCGACGGGCTGCGCGGCATGATTCTCTGCCGCCGGCGCCGCTTGGGCGGTCCTCCGCCCGTGCAGCTTGGCCGTCTTGCCCTTCGCAGCTCTGCCCTGTGCTGCCTTGTCCTTGGCCGGATGGGGCCTCTCCGCCGCCATGGCAAGCCGGGTCGCGGCGCGCCGCGACAAGGTCGTCGACAGCAGCACCTCGACCGAGCCTTCCGGAATCGCGAACAGATCGCGGCCGGGCACGGGCAGGGTGGATGCGAGGTCCATCTGGCCCTTGCTCCGGCGCGGCAGCAGCGACTGATGCTCGGCCTGCGCATTGAGGTCGGCGAGCGCGGGCGTCGGCAGCGTCTTGGTCTGCGTGAACACGAAATTCGGCACGCGCGGCCAGCGCGCGATCGGCGTCGTCTCCGATGGCGGATGCAGCAGCCATTCGACCTGCGTGGTCGGCGTCGCCGGCCGCTCGGCGGTGGCGGGCACCACATGCACGATGCGATAGCCGCGCGCCTTGAGGTCGCGGATGATCCTGGGCAGCGCCGCCACCGTGCGGGCCTGAATGTCATGCAGCAGCAGGATGCCCTTACCCTTGGCCTCCAGCCGCTGGATCGCGAGCTGGTAGACGCGGTCGGACGACACGTGCCGCCAATCATCCGCCGGGAAGTCGGCGCTCCAGACCTGGATGCCGCGCGAGATCAGATGGTTCTCCACGCCCTCGGCGCGCATCAGGCCGGGAATGCGGAAGAACGGGGCGAGCTGCGAGGGATCGGTCATCGCGGCTGCGGTCCATTCGATGCCGCCATTGATCTCCGCCTCGGCCTTCTCGATCGGCATCCGGTCGAACGTCAGGGGATGGTCCATGCTGTGCGTACCGACGGTGTGGCCCGCCGCCACCAGCTTGCGCACGCCGTCCGGATTGGCCTTGGCCTGGTTGCCGACGATGAAGAAGGTCGCCTTGATGCATTCGTCGGCGAGGATCTTGAGCACCTGGTTGGAATATTTCGGGATCGGACCGTCGTCGAAGGTCAGGACGACCTCATGGTCCTTCAGCGGCAGCGTCTCGCGGTACTGCATGGTGCCGATCAGCGGATGCTCGCGCGGATCGACAACGAGGGTGCGGGAGGTGCCGAGGGCGTCGGGGTGGCCGGGACAGTCGGCCGCAAGCGCAGCCGGCGAACCGACGGTGAGCATTCCCAGACAAAGGACGATCCACGATCGCGTCCGCAAAACAACGCTACTTCCGATCATGAACCTCGTCTGCCCCCATGCAATTGGCGCTTAGATAGGTCGGAGATGGCTCAAAACGGTTCAGCCGTAGCCGCCCTCATCTTTGCACGCCGTAGCATGAACAGAGTGTTAATTGCCCCCAAATCACCCCATTTTGCCCCGGCGTGACATTCCGGCATCAGCGCGTTTCGGCGCTTTTCTGTGATGCGCCAGCCGGTACGATGTGGACCACCCGATAGCCGTTCTCCCTCAGAAACCGCAGAAACGCCGGCATCATTGCGGCCGTGCGCGCCTTGTTGTCGTGGAAGAGGATGATGCCCTTGCCGCTCGCGGCGAGGCGATCGGTGACGAGCTTCAATTGCTGCTCCGGCGTCATCTCCTCCCAGTCGCTGGCCCATAGATCGGCGCCGAACACAATGATGCCCCGCGACTGGAGCAGGTCGAGCTGTGCTTGTGTCGACTCGAAATAGGGGAAGCGGAAGAACGGCGTCGAAGGTGTCGTCGTCGAGGTTCCGTGCAGCGCCATTTCGTCCGCGGCAATGCCCCGGTCGATGTCGGCCATGGCCTTCTCGAACGGAATATGCCCCATGAACGGATGCGAGAAGGAGTGATGGCCGACGGTGTGGCCCTCGCGGGCGATGCGCTTGACCATGTCGGGATGCTCGGAGGCGTGCTGGCCGATCAGGAAAAAGGTCGCGCGCACGCATTCCCGTTCCAGCGCCGCCAGCACCTTCGACGTGGTCGGCGGGTTCGGCCCGTCGTCGAAGGTCAGCACGACCTCGCGATCGGCCAGCGGCAGCGTCTGCGGAAAGCTCTTCACGCCAACGCGCGGGTAGGTCTTGGGATCGACCCTGAGGACGCGCGAGGTGCCGAGTGCGTCCTTGCGCGGGCATTCGGCGGCCTTTGTCGCGGCAGTGCCGATGACGGTCGCGGCGAGCGCGCCCGTCATGGTCGAGGTCCACCTCAGTCGCAGCATCTTTGTCATTGCGCTCGGCTTTGCGTTGTGGGTATTGCCTGAACCCTCAGCTCATACCACCCGTTCCAACCTGTCAAACGGCGAGGCGCGCCATGGATGAACATATGGACGTTGCCCCATCCGCTGCGGATTCGGTACTCGACCACGTGCCGATGCGCAATGAAGACGGCGAAATTCGTCACGAATTCGTCGAGGAAATTGCCCGTGCGATCGAGGCCGGCGACAGTGCTGCGCTGCGTGCCTGCGTCGCGGAGCTGCACGAGGCCGATCTCGGCGATCTGATCGGCGCCCTCGAGCCCGACGATCGCGTCCGCCTGGTCGAGCTCACCGGCCGCGATTTCGACTTCTCGGCGCTGAACGAGGTCGATGAGACCGTGCGCGAGGAGATCCTCGAGGAGCTGCCGCCGGAGACGGTCGCCGAGGGCGTCCGCGAGCTCGAATCCGACGATGCGGTCGAGCTCTTGGAAACCCTCGACGCCGAGGAGCAGGAGGAGATCCTGGAGAAGCTGCCGCTCAAGGAGCGCGTCGCGCTCGAGCGCAGCCTGCTGTATCCGGAAAACTCCGCCGGCCGCCGCATGCAAACGGAGTTCATCGCCGTGCCCCAGGATTTCACCGTGGGCCAGGCGATCGACTACATGCGCGAGACGCCGGATCTGCCCGACCGCTTCTACGAGATCTACGTCGTCGACAAGGAGCAGCACTGGCAGGGCGCGGTGCCGCTCGACGTGCTCCTGCGCACGCGCCGGCCGGTGGCGCTGACCGAGCTCACCGACGAGGACCGCCGCCGCGTCTCCGTCCTGGAGGACCAGGAGGAGGTGGCGCGCATGTTCGGCAAGTACAATCTCGTCGCCGCACCCGTGCTCGACACCCAGGACCGCCTCGTCGGTGTCATCACCGTCGACGACGTCGTCGACGTCATCGAGGAGGAGGCCGACGAGGACCTCAAGGCGCTCGGTGGCGTCACCAGCGACGAAGAGCTGTCGGATACCTTCCTCACCATCGCCCGCGGCCGTTTCAACTGGCTGCTGGTGAACCTCGCCACCGCGTTTCTGGCGTCCTCCGTGCTCGGCCTGTTCGAGGGGCAGCTGGAGAAGATGGTCGCGCTCGCGGTGCTGGCGCCGATCGTGGCGAGCCAGGGCGGCAATGCCGCCACCCAGACCATGACGGTGGCGGTGCGGGCGCTGGCGACGCGCGAGCTCGGCTCCTCCAACGCCTGGCGCGTGGTGATGCGCGAGGCCCTGGTCGGCCTCGTCAACGGCCTCGCCTTCGCCGTGATCACGGGCATAGCGGCAGTGGCCTGGTTCAAGATCCCGGGCCTCGGCATCGTCATCGGGCTCGCCATCATCTGCAACCTCGTCGCCGGCGCGCTCGGCGGCATCCTGATCCCGATGGCGCTGGATCGCGTGCGGGCCGACCCGGCGGTGGCGTCGGGCACCTTCGTCACCACTGTGACCGACGTCGTCGGCTTCTTCTCCTTCCTCGGAATTGCCACGCTCTGGTTCGGGTTGAAGTAGCGACGGCGCACGCTCTCTCCACGTCATTGCGAGCGTAGCGAAGCAATCCAGATTCCCTCCGCGGAAAGATCCTGGATTGCCTCGTCGCAAGAGCTCCTCGCAATGACGGGGGAGGCGGCGGGGGCACCCCTAACCCTCGTGCCCCGAGTGCGCTGCGTTTTTAATCCGACTTTAAGCGACCTGCCGCATCATCGCCTCTGCTTGGGGGAATGGGCATGCGGTTGCGGCTGAAGGCGGACGGACGGATCGTCGAATTGCGGGATGGGCAGGAATTTCCGGTCCAGCCGCGTTCGGTTGAGCCGAAGGCCCATGCGGCGCCGGCTGATACCGGCCCGCTCGCAGTGCGCGATCTGCGCCGGCGCGCCTGCCTGACCCAGATGGAGTTCGCCGCCAAGCTCGGCGTTCCCGTCGAGACCATCCGCAACTGGGAGCAGGGCAAGCGCGCCCCGCGCGGCCCGGCCCGCGCGCTGCTGGCGGTGATCGCGCATGCCCCTGATACGGTGTTCCAGGCGCTCGCCAAGGCGTGACATCAAGGCGTGAAGCCTCGTGCGAACCTCCTGTTAGCATTGCCCTGAATATCCGTCCCGATAGCACTGACGTCCGTTGGCAACCAACACGGACGAGGTCCATAATGTCGACCGGGGCTGCCGCAACGGAAGAGGATTCCTCATGCTGTTCGTTGAGGCCAATGGCGCAAGGATCCCGGCGATCGGGCTCGGGACCTGGGAGCTGGAAGGGCGCACCTGCGCGCGCGTGGTCGAGCAGGCGCTACGGCTCGGCTATCGTCATATCGACACCGCGCAGGTCTACGACAATGAGCGCGAGGTCGGCGACGGCTTGCGCGCCTCCGGCGTGCGCCGCGACGACATCTTCCTCACGACCAAGGTCTGGACCAACCATTTCGCGCCCTATGATCTCGAGCGCTCGGTCAAGGAGAGCCTCGCCCGCCTGCGGCTTCCCTCGGTCGATCTGTTGCTGTTGCACTGGCCCAATCCCCACGTGCCGCTGGCGGAGACGCTGGGCGCGCTGTCGCATGCGAAGACGATGGGCCTGACCCGCCACATCGGCGTCTCCAATTTCACCGTGGCGTTGATCGAGCAGGCGGTCGCGCTGTCGGCGGAGCCGCTCGTCTGCAACCAGGTCGAATATCACCCCTATCTCGACCAGGCGAAGGTGAGGGCGGCCTGCGACCGGCATGGCCTTGCCCTCGTCGCCTACAGCCCGATCGCCAAGGGCCGCGTCAAGTCCGATCAGACGCTGGCCGAGATCGGCCGCGTCCGCCGCAAGACGCCGGCGCAGGTCTGCCTGCGCTGGCTGGTGCAACAGAATGTCGCTGCGATCCCGCGCACCTCGCGCATCGAGCGCCTGTCGGAAAACCTCGAGATCTTCGATTTCGAGCTGTCGGAAGACGAGATGAGCCGGATCGCCGCGCTCGCCCATCCGAGGGGACGCCTGACCGATTTCGGCTTCGCCCCGAAATGGGATTGAGAGGGACCCGGGGTATGCTAGGACCGCGGCGGCAACCCAAGATCGGTCCATGGAACTGCGGAAGATCATACGGACGGACATTGCGGCGTCGGCAATCGCCCATCTGACGCTGGTGGCGCTGATCATCGTGATCAGCGAGGTCCGTCCGTTTCAGAGCCGGCCGCCCGAGACTGTCACGGTCGACATCGTCACGCCGGAGCAGGTGAAGCATGAGGAAGCCAAGGCCGAGGAGAAGAAGGACGAGGCGAAGCCGCCGGAGTCGCTTCCCGATCTGAAGCTGCCGAAGCCGGACGTCACCGACAAGGCCGAGGCATCGAAGCCCGCGGCCAAGCCGCAGGCGGCAGCACCATCACAGCAGGCCTCGCCCGAGCCGCAGCAGAAGCAGCCGGAACCCTCTCAGGCCGCGAAGCAGCGTGAAGCCAACGCGCAGCCGCCACCGCAGACCGCGCCGCAGCCGGCCTATCAGGCCCCGCAGCCGGACGTCACCATCAAGTACGGGGTCATGCTGGGCCTGCCGCCCGAATTGCCGGTCGAGCCGAAAGGCGCCAGGGACGACGGCGGCGATGCCAACGATTCAATCGCTGCAAAGCTTCCGTCCGAGGTCATCGCGGAGCTTCGCCGTCATTTGCGTACCTGCGCCAAGCTGCCGGCCGGGGTCGCACCGACCGACAACGTCCGTGTCAAGCTGCGCACGGTGTTCGCCACCGACGGCACGCTGGCGCGCGAGCCCATCCTGATCGCGGCGCCGCCGTCCGCGAAGGGCGTGGCCATCGTCAAGTCCGCGACGAGCGCGCTGCAGAACTGCCAGCCCTACAAGATGCTGCCGGCCAATTTGTACGAGGAATGGAAGGTACTGGACCTGCCGTTCAGCCCGCGGGATTTTGGCGGATAGCGCGTAGTCTCGTAGTTGCCTCCGAGCAATCCGTGCGGCGCTGGGTCCCGGCTCTGCGAAGCAGCGCTTCGCGCTGCATTGCGTCCGGGACAAGAGAGATCAATGCCCGCGCTTCATTCCCTCGTCACCATTCACCACCACCTCCGGTGCCATCGCGGCCCAGGCGCTGGACGCGAACTGCCGTCGCCAGGTCACGACCACCACGGCTGCCGTGGTCACGAACAGCACCCAGGGACTGACGAACCAGCCGAGATAGCCGAGCGCGAAGAAGAAGGCGCGCTGGCCGCGGTTGAAGTGCCGGCCGGCGGATTCGAACAGGCGCGAGGTGCGGATGACGTGGGCTTCGGCCTCGGGCGTGTCGCGCTGCGAGGCCGGCGGCATGCCGCCGAACAGGATGGCGACATAGTTGAACAGGCGATAGGCCCAGGCGAATTTGAAGAAGGCGTAGACGCAGATCAGCACGAGGCCGACGCATTTCAGCTCCCACATCGCCGGCGAGGTGCTGAGGTCCATCGGCAGCTTGCTCAGGATCGTGATGGCATCGTTGGTGGCGTGCAGCAGCGCCAGCGCGCCGCCGAGCGCGAACAGGCTGGTGGAGGCGAAGAAGGCCGTGCCGTTCTGCAGCGAGGCCATGATCTGCATGTCGACCATCCGCGTGTCGCGGTCGAGCAGCCGGCGCACCCAAACCTCGCGATAGCGGTTCATGCGCGCCGACAGGCTGTTGCGGGCATAGGCCGAGTGCTCCAGCGTCAGGGCATAGGCCAGCCATTCGATGATGAAGAAGCCGACGGCGGTAATGTCGACCCAATGCCTGCTCATGTCCGTCTCCTGGCAAGGATCGCAACGATTGCCACGCATGACGGGACGCAGCAACGATTGATTGGCGGCAGGCGATGGCGTTAAAAGCGGCTGCAACCGCAGGACTAATGAAGGACAGTGACATGGCTGCGCTAAAGCTCGCGATCGGCAACAAGAACTACTCGTCATGGTCGATGCGGCCCTGGCTCGCGCTCCGCGCCAACGACATCCCGTTCGTGGAGACGCTGATCCCGCTCTACACCGACGATCCCGCCGACAAGGAGCAGATCCTGTCCTTCAGCCGCGCCGGCAAGGTGCCGGTGCTGGTCGACGGCGACGTCACGGTGTGGGATTCGCTCGCCATCATCGAATACATCGCCGAGCGTTACCCGGAAAAGAAGCTGTGGCCCGACGATGTCGCGGCGCGAGCGCATGCCCGTTCGGTGTGCGCCGAGATGCATTCCGGATTCGTGCCGCTGCGCAACGAATGCGGCATGAACCTGCATCGGCCGATTGGTCCCGTGGCGCTGTCGGCGGACGCCAAGGCCAACATCGCGCGCATTGAGGAGCTCTGGCGCGAGTGCCGTACCCGCTATGGCGCGAAGGGGCCGTTCCTGTTCGGCCGCTTCGGTGCCGCGGACGCCATGTACGCCCCGGTTGTGCATCGCTTCCGCACCTATGCGATCGAGGTGGCGCCGGACACCAAGGCCTACATGGAGACGATGATGGCGCTGCCGGCGTTCCAGGAATGGACGCGCGACGGGCTGGCCGAAACGCTGGTCATTGCCAAATTCGAGGACGCCTGACCGGAAGGTCTGACGGCGGCGGCCGGTCGCGTGCCGGCCGGCCGCCTCTCGGGGTTGCAATGGGCGAGGGCCGTGGGATCGGGGGGCTGCGACACCGCCTGCGACATGCCGGGGGGAATGAGCCGCTCCGGCGGTACCATCGGCCCGCCGGCTGTCTCCTATCATTCTGAAATGACTGCATAATCCGAGCGCGTGCCATGCCGGCATGGCGCTGGCCAAAACGGCGCGACGCGTGCTATACAGCGGCCCGGGTTTCCGGCCGCCATCGCAGTGGGACACTGGGCGAGGCGGCGCTGTTTGAGTGATGGAGAGGGTGTTGAAGCACAAATTCCCCGTGGGAACGCGCGTCCTGTTCACGGCCAGCAATGTCGCGCGTCCGGCTGCGAGCGGCGCGTATGAGGTTATCCGTCTGCTTCCGACCGACGGCGACGACTGCCAGTACCGGATCAAAAGCTCGACCGAAGCCTTCGAGCGCGTTGCCAAGGAAAGCCAGCTCGCGCTCTCCTGAACGCCGACGCCGTCAGCGCATAGGCGCCTCCCGGGGATTGTATTCTGCCGCCGTCAAAAGGCCCGCTTCGCCTTCACAAGGTAAGCCGGGGGCAGTCGCCGACTCGCGGTGCTCGCTTGACCATCCGCTCTTTGCTCGCGTGAGGGGACGTCGCGCATGAACTGGGCATGGGCCACTTCGCTCGACCAAATCTGGCGTTCGCCGGCCTTCCCGATGTGGATGACGCTGGCGGCTGCCGGATTCTTCGGATTGATCCTCCTGATCACGCTGCTGCGCGCCGACAGATCCGTCGCCAACGGGGCGCTGACCGTCATCACCCTGCTATCCATCGTGATCGCCGGTGCAGCCACGATGCGTCTCTATGGACCGGAGGCGCCGTCCGCTCCGGCCGAGGCGCGCGCGCAAGCTGTGGTGACGGCGAGCATGCCTGCGCTGTCCTGTCTCGACGATCTCGCTGGCGATGTCGTCGCCGCCGGCTGCGAGAAGGCGCTGTTCGGCGCGCCTGATGCTGCGGCTGCGGCAGTCTCCTCCACGGCGGCCAGGATCGACCGGCTGACCGCACTCGGCGACGCCGCCACGGCCGAGAAGAGTCTGACACTCGACATGAAGGCGCTGCGCAGGTCACTCGAGCGCGATCGCTACGGCCTCGTTGCGCATGTGCTGGTGGCACGCGATGGCTGCACGCAGTTCGATTGTGCCGCGTTCCGCTCGCTGACCGACCAGCAGCAGGTCGCTGCCAACATGGACTCCCATCTCTACGACACGCTGGTGGCGCGCTATGCGCCGACCTGGAACGCGCCCGCTGCAGCGCCGGCGATGGCGGCCAACGCCGCGCTCGCCGGACTGCCTCCGTCGGTGCCGACGGGCAAGCCGACCAATGCCGAGTTCCCGAGCGCGTCCTCGACGCCGCCGGTGAGCATCATGAATCCGGAGCCCACGGCGGCGACGCGCCAGGCCGCGCCGGCCGCGAATGCGGCGGCGGCACCGCGTGCGCCGGCCGCAGCCTCCGCACAGGCCGCAGCGCCTGCGGCATCAAGCCCGCCGGCTGCGAAAAAACCGCCGGCCCAAAAGGCTGCACGTGCGCCTGCCACGCCGGTTCCGCTCGCGCCGCCGCCGGCCTCGACGGCTGCTCCCGCGCCTGCGGATAACGAGTAGATCGGCATTCCAAATGCGCGGCTGCCCGGCTAATGCTTGGGCATGCCACTCCATCTGATCAAGCTCGCCGTCGGCTGCGACTCCGTCAAGGAATTGAAGGAGTGGGTGGCCGAACGGATGCAGACCGCCAAGAAGAAGGGCCTGCCGCAACATCACATCCACATCACCCGCATGGTCCCCAAGCGCGACGCCGAGATCCTCGCCGGCGGTTCGCTGTACTGGGTGATCAAGGGCGAGATCGCCGCGCGCGAAAAGATCATCGCCATCGAGCCGTTCCGCGACAAGGATGGCATCGGGCGCTGCCGCATCGTGATGCAGCCGAAGGTGATCTCGGTGTCGCCGCGGCCGATGCGCCCGTTCCAGGGCTGGCGTTATCTGACTGATGATTCGGTACCGGCCGATCTCGGCAAGTCCGCGGCGGGCTCGATTGCGGCGATGCCGGAACCGATGCGGCGCGAGCTGCGTGACCTCGGGCTGCTCTAAACCGCGATATTGTCGATCAGCCGGGTGGTGCCGAGCTTGGCCGCGACCAGGATCCGCAACGGGCCGTCCTTGCGCGAGGTAACCTTTGCCAACGTCTCGGCGTGGCGCAGCTCGAAATAGTCGAGCGCAAGGCCGGCCGACTTGATTATCGCGGCGCCGCCCGCCATCGCCGGCGCAATCGCATCGCCGGCACGGATGCGGCCGGCGCTCTCTTTCATGGCGCGGTAGAGGACGGTGGCAGTCTGGCGCTCCTCGGGCGAGAGGTAGACGTTGCGCGAGGACATCGCGAGTCCGTCGCGCTCGCGCACGGTGCGGGAGCCGATCACCTTGACGCCGAGGTCGAGGTCGCGCGCCATCTGCGTCACCACCCGCAATTGCTGGAAATCCTTTTCGCCGAAGATCGCGACATCCGGCCGGCACTGCGTGAACAGCTTGCCGACGACGGTGGCAACGCCGCCGAAGAAGTGCGGACGGAAGCGGTCCTCGAGGCTGGCGAGCGCCGGCCCCTCCGGCACGATGCGGGTGGCAAAGCCCTCCGGATACATGGCCGCGACGCCGGGATGCCAGACGATATCGACGTCCTCGGCCGCGAGCTTGGCGATGTCGGCCTTCCAGGTGCGCGGATAGGCGCCGAAATCCTCGGTCGGGGCGAACTGGGTCGGGTTGACGAAGATCGACACCACGACGCGGCTGGCGCGCCGCCTGGCGAGGCGAACCAGCGACACATGCCCGTCATGGAGCGCCCCCATGGTCGGGACCAGCGCGATCGTGGCCTTTCGCTTGCGGAGATCGTCGACGGCGCGTCGCAGGGCAGGGACCGTGCGAGCGATCAATGGGCGTGCTGACATCGGGACTCGACGGATTGGAAAGCGGCGCAGGTGCGGGCCTCGCGCCCGGCCAGCTAACCTTAACAAGCGGAGATCGTGGACGCTATGCATCCGGATGCGGCACAGCATCCCGCGCAAGGCCGCGCAAAACGTCGCGACATTGTGGGCTGGATCACAGACGAAAGACGGCGCCGCGATACATCGTGAGAACGGCGCATTGCAATTTGCATTACCTGTCACGCATTTCACTTGACCGCTGACGCGGTCAACTCGAAGATATTCGCCAGGGGCGTTGAGGATCACCATGCTTGTGCAGGCTAGCCAAGGCCAATCCGGCTCGGCGCATGTGGTCGTGCTCGGCAACGAGAAGGGCGGCTCCGGCAAATCGACCACCGCCTTGCACATCGCCGTTGCACTCCTGAAGGCTGGTCAGCGCGTCGCCACCATCGACCTCGACTGCCGCCAGCAGAGCTTCACGCGCTACATCGGCAACCGGTCTGCCTGGGCCCAGCGTACCAAGCTCGATCTCGAGCTTCCGGTGCATCGCTGCATCAAGCTCGGCGAGACCATGCAGATTGCCGAGAATGAGAATTCCGAGTTCCAGCAGTTCATGGAAGCCGTCTCGGCGGTCGAGAGCAGCTTCGACTTCATCGTCATCGATACGCCCGGCACCGACAGCTATCTGATGCGGCTCGCGCATTCGATGGCCGATACCCTGGTCACGCCGATCAACGACAGCTTCCTCGATTTCGACGTGCTCGGCACGGTCGATCCCGCGACTTACGCGGTGACGGGCGAGAGCCACTATGCCGAGATGGTGCGTGATGTCAGGCGCAAGCGACGCCAGCTCGACGGCGCCACCACCGACTGGATCGTCGTGCGCAACCGCCTGTCCATGCTCGGCTCGCGCAACAAGCAGCTCGTCGCCGAGGGCCTGAAGGATCTGTCGCTGCGGCTTGGCTTCCGCTACGTCGACGGCTTCGCCGAACGCGTCGTCTACCGCGAATTCTTCCCGCGCGGGCTGACCGCCCTGGACGAGATCGACGAGGCCACACTCGGCATGCGGCCCAATCTCGGCCATCTCACAGCGCGGGAGGAGGTGACGAGCCTGCTCCGCCAGCTCAAGCTCCCGCTCGACGAGCGCGGCCGCCGCCGCGCCGCCAACCGGGCCGAGTGGTTCAGCCAGGTCGACAAGCCGCTCGAGGTCCACGATATCCTCGGCGCCTGACGTCGCGGTATATCGTTACTCCCGACCGATCCGAGTCTGTCGGCTGGCGCGGGAACCCGGGCGGCGCCGCGCGCGTTTTCACCCTGCATTTACTGCGAAGTCGAACCCGATCGGGACCGGTTGCGTCGAATAGGGACCTGCACGCTGACGTAGCGGTATGAGAATGGGGTGCTTACGAAACGAGTGCGACGCACAATGAAAGGGCTGCCGGTTCACAACATTTAGCCTTCCTGTCACGCTGCTGTGACATATATTAGGGAATAGGCGACAAGGGGACGAAGAGCCCCGGAAGAACACGATTTTCAACAGGGATTCAGGCCGCTTAGGCCTGAGGCTGAGGACGAAAATGAAGCGTGGAATTGCCGTTCTGGTTTCGGTCAGTGCCCTCTGCGGCATCGCCTATTTCACGGCGAGCAAGTGGGCGATCAAGCACGAGACCATCACATTCTACGACGCCTCTCGCGACAACCGTCCGGTGCCCGTTTCCATCGCGGTGCGGCGCGACAAGGAAATGCAGGCCAATGCCGGCATGATCAAGCTGCCCGTCGCAGTGATCAATCACGGCAACACCGTCAAGAACACCGAGTACGGCTTCCTCGCCAACGCCTTCGCTGCGCGCGGCTACATGGTCGTAAGCCCGCAGCACGATCTGCCGACTGATCCTCCGATGGTCACGAAGCCCGGCGAGCTCTATGTCGGCCGGCTGCCGCAAATTCTGCGTGGCGTCGCCAACATCCATCTCGCCATGCAGGAGATGAAGAAGGTTCAGGCCAACGCCGACTACGACAAGGTGACGATGGTCGGCCATTCCATGGGCGGCGACATCACCATGTACTTCGCCAAGCAATATCCGGACGAGGTCAAGAAGGTCGTCACGCTCGACAATCTGCGCGTGCCCTTCGTCACTGCCGGCAAGTTCAAGATCCTGTCGTTCCGCTCCCAGGATCCGCAGTTCAAGGCCGACGCCGGTGTGATTCCGACCGACGAGGAATGCGAGAAGGCGGGCATTCAGGTCGTGAAGACCGAATTCCAGCACAACGACATGCGCGATACCGGTCCGGATGTGGCGAAAAGCTCGATCCAGAGCATGCTCGACAAGTTCCTGAGCACGACGGACAGCGAGATCGCGCCGGTCGACACGCAATCGGCCCCGCCCAAGATCCTCGAGCCGGGCCCTGTCGCTCTAATGGCACCCGCCAAAAGCTGACTGACAGCAGCTGACCGACAGCAGCTAGGCCACAAGAGGTGACCGAGCTGACGTCACCGCTCGGTTGCACCAATCGTCGAAGCCTCCGCCGGCGCCCGCCCGCGGAGGCTTTGCGCATTGACCGGGCCGCGTGTGCTGACCACATTAGCTGGTGACGCAAGGTGTAGCTGCGATGTCGGGCGAACCCATCAAACCGCGCGGCCGCGATGCCGTCTCGGCGCAAGCAGACGGCCCATTGCCGCAAGCGAAAACCTCAACCTCGGAAGACATCGCCGCGTTCGTCGCCAAGGCGCGGGCGCTCTCGCCGCATGCGCCGGGCGCCAGGGGACGGCTGATCTTCGCACTGGATGCGACGATGAGCCGGCAGCCGACCTGGGACATGGCGTGCGCGCTCCAGGCCGACATGTTTCGCGAGACCGCGGCGCTCGGCAGTCTCGACATCCGGCTGGTCTACTATCGCGGTTTCAACGAGTGCCGTGCCACGGGTTGGATTTCCGACAGCGCCAGGCTGGCGACACTGATGGGCAAGATCGATTGCCGCGGCGGCGATACCCAGATCGGCAAGGTGCTGAGCGAGGCCAGGCGCGAGGCAGTCGCATCCGGCGTGCGGGCCGTGGTCTTCGTCGGCGATGCCATGGAGGAAGACATCGACGAGCTCTCCGCCAAGGCCGGCGAGCTCGGCATGCTCAAGGTGCCCGTATTCGTGTTTCAGGAGGGCCATGACGCGGTCGCCGAACAGGCCTTCCGGGAGATCGCGCGCCTGACGGGCGGTGCCTGGTGCCGGTTCGATCCTGGTGCGGCGGCGCAGCTGCGTGAACTGCTGCGGGCAGCTGCGGCCTATGCCGCCGGCGGACGCGAGGCGCTGCTGAAACTGGCTGGAAGCGTGAGCGGCGCGGCGAAGCTGATCAGCCAGATGAAGTAGCGGTCGGGGCGGCGCGGCATGCGGCGGTGGACGCCATGCTTTTTGACAAGAGGACGACTATATTCCGGCCATGACCCTGATCGCCGGCGCTGTCGCCGTTATCACGCTTTACCTTCTGCTCCAGACGTTCCGCTCCGCCAATCCGGCGGTGCTGGCGCGCACAATTAAATTCGGCGGCGGCGTGCTGGCGCTGGCGGTTGCAGCCTTCACCGGCTTGCGGGGCGAGCTGGCGGTTGCGATCCCGCTCGGAATTTTCGGCGCCGGGCTGCTCGGCTGGACGCCATTGGCGAATGCCGGCTTCGGCAATGTCGGCGGGCTGTTCGGCGGCGGTGCGACGCGCCCGTCCGGGCAGGCGTCGCGGGTGCGCTCGCAATTCCTGGACATGCGGCTGGACCACGATTCCGGCCAGCTTTCCGGCCAGATCGTCGCGGGGCCTCACGCCGGGCGCAGTCTCGATGAGTTCGATCTCGCCGGCTTGCTCGCAATAGTCCCGACGTTCGACGCCGAGAGCGTGGCCTTACTTGAAAGCTATCTGGACCGCCGGTTTCCCGCTTGGCGTCAGAACGCGCAGGGCGATGCGGCAGGGCGGCAGCGCCGCACGGCGGCGAGCGGCAAAATGACGGCGGAGGAAGCCTATCAGATCCTTGGCTTGCAGCCGGGAGCGGGGCGCGACGACATCAGCCGGGCCCACAAGTCCCTGATGAAGAAACTCCATCCCGACCAGGGGGGCTCGACGTATCTCGCTGCCCGGGTAAACGAGGCCAAGGATACTCTGCTTCGCACGCATAACGGCTAACTCCGGCACTACGCTACAAACGCCCGTACCGCGTGAGCTCCGTTTGCTCTGTCTGCCGTCGCCCGCCCTTGTCGGCGTGGTCGATCCCTTGAGCAAAGTTTTAACCGTAAATCCTTGACGAGAGGTTGTCGTGGAACAGCCTCGTCCTGAACAGCCTCGGCGTTACCGCCTCACCAAAACGAAAATGCCCGCGCAAGGCGCGGGCATTTTTGATTTGGAGCGGAGAAGGAGATCAGTTGCGAACGGTGATGCAGGAGATCTCGGCGCGCTTCAGGGTGCGGCAGACGGCTTCGGCCTGGTCGCGCTCGAGCCCGGCGAAGCGGGCGCGGTAGAGCTTGCGATTGTCCTTGGCGACGACGGGCTCGGTGAACGGGTCAGCCTTGCTGAGCAGGCCGCGGGCCGAGTTGCGGGCCGCGTCGATGCGCTGCTGAGCTTCGTTCTCGCTCTCGAGCGCGCCGACCTGGACGATCCAGCCGCTGTGGGTGACGGCGGGCTTCGTGGTCGCGCTCATCTGCATCGGCTGCGGCGCCGGGTCGGCGGACGCGAGCTTCGGAGCGGCGGGAGCGGGCGCGGCAGCGGTTGCGGCCGGGAGCACGCCGAGGATGCCGTTACCGGTGCCGAAGCCGGCCGGCTGACGCGGCAGTTCGGTGCGGGCCATCTCGGCCTTCGGCGCTTCCGGCTGGCTCACCGCCTCCGGCTTGTTGATGAGATCTGCCCTGGCGACGACGGCGCCGGAGGTTTCCGCGACGTCGGAACGGGGCGGGACGGTGCTGGTGACCGGCGGCGCAACGACCTGAGCCGGAGCCGCGGAGGCGACCTTCACGGCGCCGGCCTTGACCTGAACCGTCTTGACCCGAACCGGCTTCATCGGCTCGGACGAGCCGGGGATGATGGAGAGCGGCTGGCTCGAGATCACGCCATTGGTGAGCGGCGCCGGCTCCACCTTGGACTCCGTCGGCCGAACTTCGGGTTTGGGCTGAGCGGGCGGCATCGCCGCAGTCGCTGCGGCCAGCGTCGACAGGCGCGCGGCGAGGCGCGAGGGGGCAGCTTCGGGAGCAGGGGCCTGGACCTGCGGGGCGGGACGTGCCGGCGTGTCCGAGGCATCGGCGACATCGGTGTTGGCTTCAGCGCCGTTGCGCTCCGTGACTGCGACGACGGTGCGGACGGTCGCGCCCTTTTCGAGGTTCTCCGCGAGCAGGTTGCGCATGATGGCGTCGCGCGAGCCGCCGCTGCGGCCGCCGAGCACCACGCCGATCAGGTGGCGGTTGCCGCGCCGCATCGAGCTGACGAGGTTGAAGCCGGAGGCGCGGGTGTAGCCGGTCTTGATGCCGTCCACGCCCTCGACGCTGCCGAGCAGGTGATTGTGGTTGCGGATCGACTGTCCGCGCCAATTGAACGTCGAGGTCGCGAAATAGCGATAGTAGCGGGGGAAGCGCTCCTGAATGGCGCGACCCAGCGTGGCCTGGTCGCGCGCGGTCGTGACCTGCTCGTCGTTGGGGAGGCCGTTGGCGTTGCGGTAGACCGTCTTGGACATGCCGAGCGAGCGCGCCTTCCGCGTCATCATCTGGGCGAAGTCGTCTTCATCTCCGGCGATCGCTTCCGCGATTACCACGGCTGCGTCGTTGGCAGAGCGGGTGACGAGGCCCTTGATTGCGTCTTCGACGCGAATGGTCTGGCCGGCACGCAGATTAAGCTTGGTCGGATCCTGGTCGGCGGCGTGCTTGGACACCGGCATCTCGGTGTCGAGCTTCATCCTGCCGGATTCGAGACGCTCGAACAGCAGATAGAGCGTCATGATCTTGGTCAGCGACGCCGGATGGCGGATTCCGTCAGGGCTTGTCGCCTGGAGCACCGCGCCGGAATTGCCGTCGACGATGATGGACGCGAATTTCGGGCTGGAGCTCTCGGACACATCGCGCTGCACCCGGTGGTGCGCATAGTGTCGACGATGGCGCCGCGCCTCGGCTGCGTCGGTGGTGAAGATGACTGCGGTGGTGACCGTAAGAAGCCCGAAAACGCCAACCCGCGCCAAGCGCGAGGAAGACAAGTTTTTACGAAGCATGGAACCCCGTCCCCGTTTCTGACTTGATCACCGGCTCGTGAGGCGAAATTGTGCCCAACGGACCCGGGATCATTACCTGCTCAGGCTGTCCCTCCGCTGGTGTTCGCCGCGGGGGACGTTGGACCCGAGCCGCTGTTCTGGCTAAGGTGATGTTCTCAAACGGCTTTTGGCCGCTCGCGGAAGTGAACACGTCCAGGGAATCAAAGTAGGGTGGGCCGGTTTCCAAAAGCTTAAGGAACCCTTGCGGGAAACCCCGGGAATCTCTGCAATTTGCGCCCGGTTTTGTGCGACGCACAAGATTCTTGACTTTTTTGTGCGTTGCACTAATTTTGGGCGGAGTCAGGGAGCCGGGGCTTCCCGACGTGAGCCAGGGAAAAGGATGCGAAATGTTCAAGGTTGAAGACTTCCAGAACTACGGGAAAGAGCAGTTCGAGCAGTGCGTTGCCTCCGCGACCTCGGTGCAGCATGGCATCCAGGCGATCGCCAGCGCCTATGGCGACTACACGAAGAAGTCGTTCGAAGACACCAAGTCCTTCGTCGAGAAGCTTTCCGGCGTGAAGTCGCTGGACAAGGCGATGGAAGCGCAGACCGATTTTGCCCGTTCCGCCTACGAAACCTTCGTTGCGGAATCGCAGAAGATCGCCGGCCTCTACAGCGACCTCGCTAAGCAGGCGTTCAAGCCGGTCGAGACCATGGTGTCGAAGTTCACCCCGACCGCCCAGTAACGTCTCGGGACATCCTGGAATCGAAAAGCCCGGCTGAACAGCCGGGCTTTTTATTGTGAGCGATGGGACCCGTCAGCGTGCGACGCGCAGCTTCGACAGTGACGTGCCGATATCCTTGAACACCGATACGGTCTGGCTTGCCGAGGTGACCAGATAGAACTTGTCGCTGCTGCTGGCGCAATATTGCAGCACGCTCGAGGTCGGATCGCTGCCGGTGTTCACCTGCACCGTGTAGATCGTGATGTTGTTGGGCTGGGCTTTGGCGTTGTCGCAGAGCAGCTTCTGTCGGTCGTCGATCTGCGAAGCACCGCTGTACCAGCGGTTTTGTGTGTTGAGACCGTCGGAGAGCAGGACGATCGCGTCCTTGTAGGTGTAGTTCGTGTCTTTGGCCGGAGCATTCATGGGCTCGCCCGTCGACAGTGTCATCCAGCCCCAGGCAAGGCCGATGCCCTGGTTGGTGTTGCCGGTCGGAACCAGATTGTCGATCAGAGACTTGAGCGCGGTCCAATCGTAGCTGAGCGGCATGACGGGCTGGATGTATGCCGAATTGCTGGAGTTGCAGTAGGAATATTGCTCGGCCGGGAAAAGCGTCGCGGAATTGCTGCTCACCGGAGTCGTGTTCTTGATATCGTAGTCCTGGTCGCGGTCAGTGATGCAGCCGGTCCACTTGTTGTGGTTCTTCGGCGTCCAGGTCTTGCCGGCACTCACGCAGCTTGACTGTTGTTTGTACGAATTGTCGCTGCAGCTGCCATTCACCGCTTCCCAGTCGCTCCAGTCGATCCAGGACTTGTCATAGTTGCTGCTGCCGACGTTGACGTCCTTGGAAAACGGCACGATCGAGATGTAGACGTCGCCGTTGGTCTTCGCGAGCGCGCTGAGTTGATCGACCAGGTTCTTCGCGGCCGTCTGCATCGCCGGCATCTTGCCGTCGGACGCCATCGATCCCGTGACGTCGAGCACCAAGGCCACGCGCATGCGGGTCAGGCCCCAGGCGCTGGTGGATGAGGTGCCGACGTCGAGCGTCGGGAAGCCGGCGATCTTCATGAAGCTGGTCGTGTAGGTGCCGGTTCCGGTCAGCTGGATCGTCGAGCCGATGCTGGTGCTCGAGTTATAGGTGGCGCCGACGCTAACCGACGGCAGGGTCTTGGTGTCCGTGAACAGGGCGTTGAAATAGGTTTGCGCTTTGGTGGAGATCTGTGACGTCGTGATGGTGCCGGCCGACAGATCCCTGGAAAGCATCAGCGCGGTGGAATCGAGGGCTGACTGCATCGCGGTGCGCGCCTGGGCCGCGCGGCTATAGTCGATCGCCGCGCCGACAAAGCTCAGCACCGGAACGAGCGCAATGGCGAAGATCACGGCGATATTGCCTTGCTCGGCCGCTGCGAAACGGGCGAGTTGTCGACCAAGGCGGCTGACGAGGGGCAGACCAGACATGACGATCCCCGAAATCGGTGTTTTGCCCGATTTCGCGCTACGTCATTGAATGGCAGGTAAATTGGACCGTAGAAAACCGGAGCCTTCTGCCGAAAACCGTCCCGTGCGGGCTAACGGCCGGGTTCCTGGTCAACATGTTCTAAGCGTGCCGGGCGGAAATTTTTGTCAAATCGCTCCGGATTGATTAACCTCATCAGGATCGCCCGGACCGGGAATCGGGACTGCTGCGACCGCATGGGCCGGACCCCCGCGTGCTTGCGGCGGGCCGGGGGCAGGGCCATATTGCTGGCGAGCGATCCGGCCTGAACCGGATTTGTCGGGAGCGGCGATCCAAGGCGGCGCGCCTGCGCCAGGCTCCGAAGGAGGGGTCGCGCAGTGACCGCCATTCGCTTCCGTGGGGAATTTGAACGCCTGTGCCATGCTGCAATTGACTTCCAGCCTTGATCTGTCCGCGCCAGCCGCCGCCGACGCGCCTCGTATGAGCAATGACGACAACCGTCCGGGCACTCCCTCGGGTCCGAGCACGTCGGTCATCACCAAGGTCAAGCCGAAGACCAAGCGGCCGAACCTGTACCGCGTGCTGATCCTGAACGACGACTACACGCCGATGGAGTTCGTCGTTCACGTGCTGGAGAAGTTCTTCAACAAGGACGTCGAAGCCGCAACCAAGATCATGCTGCACGTCCATCATCATGGCATCGGGGAGTGCGGCGTGTTCACCTACGAGATCGCCGAGACCAAGGTGACGCAGGTGATGGATTTCGCCCGCAAGCACCAGCACCCGCTGCAATGCGTGATGGAAAAGAAGTAAGCCCGGCCTGCGGCGCGTTTGAAGGCGGGGCTCCTGCAACCCGCGGTGTGATTGTCGCGTGACGGCTGCGCGCGATGGCGGTCGCAGCTGGCAAAACTACGGAATTCTGCGCTGGCGCCGATCCCGCCCAAATCGGAACGGGTTTTGCATTGAAAATAGCCCAGGTGGCTAGCTGCCGAGTCGCGGAACCAGTCTTTCGCCGCGATCTTGTATAACTATATGTGACAAAGGTTGTTGTTGCCTGACCGGGCGATGGCGATCATGATGGTGGGGGCCATAGAGGACGCGAATGCCGACTTTTTCCCAAAGCCTTGAACAATCCCTGCATCGTGCGCTGGCGATCGCAAACGAGCGTCATCACCAATACGCGACGCTCGAGCATCTCTTGCTCTCCTTGATCGACGACTCCGATGCAGCCGCCGTCATGCGCGCCTGTAGCGTCGATCTCGACAAGCTCCGTACGAGCCTCGTCAACTACCTTGAGACCGAATTCGAAAACCTGGTGACGGATGGCGCCGACGATGCCAAGCCGACCGCCGGTTTCCAGCGCGTGATTCAGCGCGCGGTGATCCACGTCCAGTCGTCCGGTCGCGAAGAGGTGACCGGTGCCAACGTGCTGATCGCGATCTTCGCCGAACGCGAGAGTCATGCCGCCTATTTCCTGCAGGAGCAGGACATGACGCGCTACGACGCGGTCAACTACATCAGCCACGGCATTGCCAAGCGGCCGGGCGTCTCCGAGGCGCGGCCCGTGCGCGGCGTCGACGAGGAGACCGAGACCAAGGGCAACGAGGACGCCAAGAAGAAGGGCGAGGCGCTCGAGACCTATTGCGTCAACCTCAACAAGAAGGCGCGCGACGGCAAGATCGACCCGGTGATCGGACGCAATTCCGAGATCAACCGCGCGATCCAGGTGCTGTGCCGCCGGCAGAAGAACAATCCGCTGTTCGTCGGTGAAGCCGGCGTCGGCAAGACTGCGATCGCAGAAGGCCTCGCCAAGCGCATCGTCGACAGCGAGGTGCCGGAGGTGCTGGCGGCCGCGACCGTGTTCTCGCTGGACATGGGCACGCTGCTGGCCGGCACGCGCTATCGTGGCGACTTCGAGGAGCGCCTGAAGCAGGTGCTCAAGGAGCTCGAGGCGCATCCCAACGCCATCCTGTTCATCGACGAGATCCACACCGTGATCGGTGCGGGCGCGACGTCGGGCGGGGCGATGGATGCCTCGAACCTGCTCAAGCCTGCGCTCGCCTCGGGCACAATCCGCTGCATGGGCTCGACCACCTACAAGGAATACCGCCAGCACTTCGAGAAGGACCGCGCGCTGGTGCGGCGCTTCCAGAAGATCGACATCAACGAGCCGACCGTCGAGGACGCGATCGCGATCCTCAAGGGCCTCAAGCCGTATTTCGAGGACTATCACCGGCTGAAGTACACCAATGAGGCGATCGAGGCTGCGGTGCAGCTCTCCTCGCGCTACATCCACGACCGCAAGCTGCCCGACAAGGCGATCGACGTGATCGACGAGTCCGGCGCGGCGCAAATGCTGGTCGCCGAGAACAAGCGCAAGAAGACCATCGGCATCAAGGAGATCGAGACCACGATCGCCTCGATGGCGCGGATCCCGCCGAAGAGCGTGTCGAAGGACGATGCCGAGGTGCTGAAGCATCTCGAGCAGACCCTGAAGCGCACGGTGTTCGGCCAGGACAAGGCGATTGAATCGCTTGCCGCCTCGATCAAGCTCGCACGTGCGGGCCTGCGCGAGCCGGAGAAGCCGATCGGCTGCTACCTGTTCTCGGGCCCGACCGGCGTCGGCAAGACCGAAGTTGCCAAGCAGCTCGCGGCGTCGCTCGGCGTCGAGCTGTTGCGCTTCGACATGTCCGAATACATGGAGCGGCACACCGTGTCGCGCCTGATCGGCGCGCCTCCCGGCTATGTCGGCTTCGACCAGGGCGGCCTGCTCACCGACGGCGTCGACCAGCATCCGCATTGCGTGGTGCTGCTCGACGAAATCGAGAAGGCGCATCCCGACCTCTACAACGTGCTGCTCCAGATCATGGATCACGGCCGGCTCACCGACCACAACGGCAAGCAGGTCAACTTCCGTAACGTGATCCTGATCATGACCACGAACGCAGGCGCTTCGGATCTCGCCAAGCAGGCGTTCGGCTTCACGCGCTCGAAGCGGGAAGGCGACGATCACGAGGCGATCAACCGCCAGTTCGCGCCGGAATTCCGCAACCGTCTCGATGCCATCGTCTCGTTCGGCCATCTCAGCGTCGAGGTGATCGGCACCGTGGTCGAGAAGTTCGTGCTTCAGCTCGAGGCGCAGCTCGGCGACCGCGACGTCACCATCGAGCTGTCCGAGCCGGCCAAGGCCTGGCTGGTCCAGCATGGCTACGACGAGCAGATGGGCGCACGTCCCATGGCTCGCGTGATCCAGGAGCACATCAAGAAGCCGCTGGCCGACGAAGTGCTGTTCGGCAAGCTGAAGGGCGGCGGCCACGTTCGCGTCGTGCTCGTCAAGGACGAGACCGACGAGACCAAGGAGAAGATCGGCTTCGAGTTCGTCGAGGGTCCGGTCACGCCGAAGCAGGAGAAGCTGCCCGGCGCCCGCAAGCGTCCGCCGGGCAAGTCCAAGCCGGGCGGCCCCGGCGGCTCGAAGGGGCCGACCTCGAAGGGCCCGCTGGTCAAGGTCTGATCGCGATGTGATGAAATCGAAAAGGCCGGCTGCGACGCCGGCCTTTTTGTTTGCTTGGCAGCTACCGAATTTTAGGTGCCGGTGTCGGGCGGAGGCGGCGGAGGTGCTCGCGGCTTCCGGGGCGCGGGCGGCCGTGCGCTGCGGGGAGGAGCCGCCGGCTGCATCGTCACGATGACCGGGTTCGGCTTGTGATCGGTCGCGGCTCCGGTCGCTGCGTCGACGCCCATGCCGATGACACCGCCCAGCAGGAGATTGCCGGCGAAACCCGCGGCGCCGCCCGTCTGGACGTCCCGGCTGAGCGGAACGATTTGCGGCTCATAGCCTTCCTTCTGGAAGGTGATCGAGATGTCGGCGTTCCGCTTGACGACCACCGAGCAAGGCGTCGTGCAGGTGGTCGGAACGTCCATTCCGCTGACGACGGCTTCCACGCCTGAAGGTGTTGATGAAATGCTGATATTCTCCGTCGTGCCGCGCGTGACCGACGCGCAGCCGCCCAGCATGGCGCTGAGCGCCACAATTCCCAATGAACGCATGAAATGCCCCTTGTCCCACCGCCACTATGCGCAACCGGAGCGGGAGGGCAATAGGCTATTGCGCTGAATAGTTAAGCCACGCAAAGGTTGTGCACGACAATGCGCGAACCCGGGTGCTAATCCCCGCGCAGGCGCTGATCGTCCTGCACGCGGACCTGCTCGCCACCGCGCGCGCCGGCCGGGGAAAGCCGCAGCATGCTCAGCATCGCACCACAGAGCGCAAAACCGACGCCCGCGAGCAGTGCCAGCCTGGTTCCTTCGAGTGGATAGCGGCCGAGCAACAGCGCCACCAGCGCCGCTCCGGTGGTCTGGCCGAGGAGGCGCGCCGTCCCCAGCATGCCGCTGGCGCCGCCGGCGCGCTCGCGCGGCGCGGCTGCGATCATGGTGCGGTTATTGGGGGTCTGGAACAGACCGAAGCCGGCGCCGGCGAGCGCCATCCGCCAGATCACGTCGAGCGGCGTTGGCGTCGCCGGCAGGAAGGCCAGCGCGGCAAGGCCGCAGGCGAACAGCGTGAGCCCAATACCGCCGAGCAGGCCGGCCGGATAATGCTCGACCAGGCGGCCTGCGAGGGGGGCTGCAAACGCCAGCGCGATCGGCCATGGCGTGATCAACAGGCCCATATGCACGGCCGAATAGCCGAAGCGGCTCTGGAGATAGAAGGGGATCGCGACGAAGGCCAGCATCTGCCCGCAGAACGATGCGATCGAAGTCGCAATCGACAGCGCGAACACGGGGATGCGCAGCAGGTCGATCGGCAAGAGCGGCGAGGTCATGTGAGTCTCGCGATAGATCAGCAGCGCACCGGCAACGATCGCGACGGCGAACTGCACGAGGCAGGTGATCGCGGCCTCGCCATGACCGACACTGTCCACCGCAGCGATGCCGACGCCGAAGGTGATCGCCGACAGACCCGCACTTTGCCAGTCGAACGAGCGGCTCGCGGGCTTGGTGTGCGGCAGGCTGCGCAGGCCCAGCACCAGCGTCACCGCGCCGAGCGGCACGTTGATCGCGAACAGCCAGGGCCAGCTTCCGACCGCGAGGATGCCGGCGGCGAGCGTCGGGCCGATCGCGGCCGAGAAGGCGACGACGAGAGCGTTGAGGCCGATGCCACGGCCGAGCAGGCTGCGCGGATAGGTGAAACGTACCAGCGCCGCGTTGACGCTCATGATGCCGGCCGCGCCAAAGCCCTGGAGGATGCGCGCGATCGTCAGCTGCGGCAGCGTGTGGGCCAGCGCGCAGAACGCGGAGGCCACCGTGAACAGCGCCAGCCCGACCAGGTAGACGCGGCGATAGCCGACGATCTCGCCGAGCGAAGCCAGCGGCAGCAGCGAGATCGTGATCGCGAGCTGGTAGCCGTTGACGATCCAGATCGAGAAGGCCGGGCTCGCATCGAGGTCGGCTGCGATCGTCGGCAGCGCCACATTGGCGATGGCGCTGTCGACCACCGCCATGACGATGCCGAGCGCAATGGTCAGCACCGCCTGGTTGCGTTGCGGCTGCGGCAGGCCGTCGGCATGCTCGATGGTGACTGTCGACATCGTGAGCGGCGTATCGTTGGCGAATCGGACTCGGCCACGGGCCGAGTATTGCGCCAACAGGGCAGGGCCGCGATAGTTCCGGAACCGCACTGTCAGCGCGCCGTCGCCTTACCAAGCGTGCTTGATGCGGCTGTCCTACACCGCCGGCGGATTGCGGTCGCTGAAGGTCACGCGCTGGTGCCAATAGGGGTAGGGCAGCGTCACCGTGCTCGCGGCGTCGAGCTTTGCGACCTGGTCCTTGGTCAAGGACCAGCCGACCGCGCCGAGATTCTCGCGCAGCTGGGTCTCGTTGCGTGCACCGATGATCAGCGTCGAGACCGTCGGACGCTGCAGCAGCCAGTTCAGCGCGATCTGCGAGACGCTCTTGCCGGTCTCCTTCGCAATCTCGTCGATCGCATCGACGACGCGGTAGACATGCTCGTCCGACACGGGCGGTCCGAACTCGGCCGTCTTGGGCAGGCGGCTGACTTCCGGTTTCGGCTGACCGCGGCGGATCTTTCCGGTGAGGCGCCCCCATCCGAGTGGCGACCAGACCACGGCGCCCAGCCCCTGGTCGAGGCCGAGCGGCATCAACTCCCATTCGTAGTCGCGCCCGATCAGTGAATAGTAGGTCTGGTTGGCGACGTAACGCGGAAAGCCGTGTGTGTCGGCGACGCCGAGCGACTTCATCAGGTGCCAACCCGAGAAATTCGAGACGCCGACATAGCGGATCTTGCCCGCGCGAACGAGCACGTCGAGAGTCGATAGCACCTCTTCGGGCGGAGTGAAGGCGTCGAAGCCGTGGAGCTGGAACAGGTCGATATAATCGGTGCCGAGCCGGCTCAGCGAACCGTCGATCGCCGCAAGCAGATTCTGGCGCGATGAGCCGATGTCGTTCGGGCCGTCGCCGAAGCGGAACGTCGCCTTGGTCGAGATCAGGACCTTGTCGCGGCGCCCCTTGATGGCTTGCCCGAGCACCCGCTCGGATTCGCCGAGCGAATAGACATTCGCGGTATCGAACATCGACACGCCGGCCTCGAGGCAGATGTCCAGAAGACGCCGCGCTTCAGTCGCATCCGTCGTGCCCCACGCCGCAAGGCGGCCGACGCCGCCGAACGTGCCCGTTCCCAGGCTTAAAGCAGGCACCATCAGGCCGGATCGGCCCAAGCGTCGGTATTCCATCGATCTGCTCCTCGGCTGGCCGCTCGTTGATCGGTGCGGCCTTGGTGCCGAGTTTAGCGCAAGCGGGTGCCTTGTCCTATCACGCGCTCACATGGCGGCTCTGCTTGGGTAGTCCGCATTTTGCTAGGCCACGCTCGTGGTCTGCAAGTTTGCAGCCGAGATCTTCGCGCGCAGCCAAGCCTCGAACGCGCTGACATGGCTACGTCCTTTCGCCTCAGCCGAGCGCACCAGATAGTAGGAGACCGTCTCCACTTCGAATTCGGGTTGGCGGAACGGTACGACGAGCGTGCCCTTGTCCAGCTCCTCGGCGGCGAGGATTTCGCTCTCCAGCACGACGCCAAGACCCTCGACGGCTGCATCGATCGCCATGGTGGAGCGGTCGAACCACAATTCGTGACGCGCCTTGATGCTCGCGCCCGTGACCTTGCGCAGATAATCGGTCCAGGTCAGCGCGTTCGAGGAATGGATCAGCGTGGCGCGGGCGAGATCGCCGGGCTCGCGCAGGTCGAGCTGCTCGATCAGCCGCGGGCTGCAGAGCGGGCGCAGGCGCTCGGCGAGGAGCGGCTCAATCTGCCTGTCGTTCACGACCGGTGGGCGCCCATAGGCGATCGCGAGGTCGAAGCGGATGGTTTCGAGATCGCGCAGATCGGCGATGGTCGACAGCCTGATCCCGATCTCCGGATGCTGGCCGATGAAATTGCCGATCCGCGGTTGTAGCCATTTGGCGGCAAAGCTCGGTCCGCTGGCGATGAACAAATGATCGCGCTGCGATTGCGGCGCCACCAGCCGCGTCGCACCCATGATCGTGCCGAACGCGCGCTCGATCTCGCCGGCATAGAGGCGGCCGGCATTGGTGAGCACAGCACGGCCGGCGTGCCGCGAGAACACGCGCACGCCGAGAAAATCCTCGAGGTTCTGGATGTGATGGCTGATCGCGGAAGGCGTGACCCCGAGCTCCTCGGCAGCGCGGCTGAAGCTGCCGTGGCGGGAAGCGGCTTCGAACGCCGACAGCGCCTTCAGCGGCGGCATGCGCGGCCGCCCCGTTGAGCTTGCCTCATCGGCTGCTGAGTTTTTTGAACTGGCGCCCATCATGTCTGCCCGGTTACGAATTTCTCCGTTGCACTGGCAAGTTTCGTACCGCGAACGCCCAGACGCAACAGCTTCGTGCCCACAACCTGACCCGAGACCCGGTGAGCGGACTCCGCATCGCCGCGCCGTGCCCCGCGCGCGGCAGATGCCGCTTGCTAAAGGAGACGCCATGACTTCAGCGCTGAAACAAGCCGCCGACGAATTTCTGGTGCGGTACGGCGGAGACGTGTTCCCGAACCTTTTCACGACCGCGAAGGGGACCATCGTCACCGACAGCGACGGGCGCGACTATCTCGATTTCACCTCGGGGCAGATGTGCGCGACGATCGGCCACAACCACCCTGCCATTGTCGCGGCGGTGGAGCGGGCCGGGAAGAAGGCGTTCCATCTCTTCAGCGGGATGATTCCCGAAGTGGTGGCCGAGCTCGCCCAGGTGCTGGCGACGGATTGGCTGCCCGGCGATCTCAAGCGCTCGATCTTCATCAACACCGGCTCGGAGGCGACCGAAGTCGCGCTCCGGATGGCCAAGATGTACACCGGCGGCTACGAGGTGCTTGTCCTCGGCGGCTCCTGGCACGGCATCACCGGCGGCGCCGCCTCGGTCTCGATGGCGAGCGACCGCAAGGGCTATGGCGTGCCGCCGCCCGGCGTGTTCGTCATCCCCGAGCCGAATGCCTATCGTCCCTACATCGACAAGGGGAGTGAGGAAGCATCCGCGCTCGCCAATCTCGAGCTGGCGCTGAAAATGTTCGACATGCAGTCGAGCGGGCGGGGCGCGGCGATCATCGCCGAGCCCGTGATCAGCGCCGGCGGCGTGCTTGTGCCGCCGAAGGCCTTCATGGAGGCGCTGCGCAAGGCCGCCGACGAGCGCGGTATGCTGCTGATCTTCGACGAGGCCCAGACGGCGTTCGGGCGCGTCGGCAAGAAGACGGGATCGGAATATTTCGGCGTCGTCCCCGACATCATGACCATGTCGAAGACGCTCGGTGGGGGCCTTCCGCTCGCGGCGGTCTCGACCACCGAAGCGATCGAGAGCAAGCTGCACGAGGATCACTTCACCTATTACACCAGCCACGTCTCCGATCCGCTGCTGGCCGAGGTCGGGCTCGCGGTGCTGCGTGTGATCGCGGAGGAGAAGCTGGTCGAGCGCGCCAATGTCATGGGCGCGTACCTGCGCGGCCGGTTCGAGGGACTTCAGCAGAAATACGAGCAGATCGGCGACATCAGGGGCATGGGGCTTCTGCTCGGCGTCGAGCTGGTCACCGACCGCAACAGTCGGCGCGCGGCCCACCAGCTCGGCGGCCTGACGACGAAGAAGTGCTTTGAACATGGGCTGAGCATGAACATTCGCCGTCGCCCCGAGCGCGGATCGGTGTGGCGCATCGCGCCGCCGCTGACCGTCTCGACCGAGGAGATCGACCGCGCCGTCGAGATCCTGGATCGGTCTTTGAGGGAAAGCCTCGACGAATTGTCGCGAAATCCCGCCGCTTGATCGACAGTCCGGAGGTCGACATGATCCGCAGACACGCGCCGACGCTTGCCATTGCCGCACTTTCGCTTGCGCTGTTGGACGTTCCAACAGCGCAAGCGGCCAGCCCGACCCTCGACAAGATCAGAGAGGTCGGCAAGATCACCCTCGGCTATCGGGAGGCTTCGATCCCGTTCGCCTATCTTGGATCGGATCAGAAGCCGACCGGACTTTCGCTCGATCTCTGCTCCGCGGTGGCCGACAAGATCAGGATCGTGCTGCGCCGGCCGGAGCTGGGGATCGACTACGTCCCGGTGAATGCGTCCAATCGCATTCCGCTGCTCCAGAACGGCACCATCGACGTCGAGTGCGGCAGCACGACCAACACCGCGGAACGTCAGAAGCAGGTTTCGTTCTCCGTCGCCACCTATGTGGCGTCGCCGCGCTGGCTCGTGTCCGTCGCCTCAGGGGTGACGGAGCCGAAGGGGCTCGATGGGCGGACGGTCGTCATCACACAGGGCTCGCTGAATTTTGCGGTCGCAAAGCAGGTCCTCGACGAGCAGAAGCTGAACGTGACGATCGTCCAGGCCAAGGACCATGCCGAGTCGTTGCTGATGCTGGGAACGGGCCGCGCCGCCGCCTGGTTCGAGGACGACATTCTGATCGCCGGGCTCGTCGCGAACGCGACCGATCCGACGGCCTTCCGGATGCTGGGCGCGACCTATGCGCCGTCCTATTACGGATTGATGACCCGTCGGGAAGATCCTGAGTTTAAGGCCCTGGTCGACACCGTGATCAAGGAGAACATGGCCTCCGGCGCGTTCGACAAGCTCTATGCCAAATGGTTCGAGGCGCCGATTCCGCCGAAGGGACAGAACCTCCGGCTTCCGATGAGTGCGGCGATGAAGGCCCGTGTCGCCTCTCCGAGCGATGCGCTCGCGCCCTAGGGGCTCAATGCCGCAACTGGCTGTGCCGGAAGTCGCGGGGCGACGCGCCAAAATGCTCGCGAAAGACGCGGCCGAAATGCGAGAGGTCGTTGAAGCCCCAGGCGAAGGCGATCTCGCTGATGTGGCGATGGGCGAGCAGTGGCGAGGCGAGATCCCGCCGGCATCGGGCGAGGCGCTCGGCGAGGACATGGCGCTGGAAGGAGGTGTCCTCGTCCGCGAGAAGATCGTTGACATAGCGCGGCGAGATGCCGAGCGCGGCCGCGGTTTCAGCGAGCGAGAGATCGGGATCGGCGAGGTGCGCGCGGATGTGCGCCTTCAATCGGTAGAGCAGGGCCGAGCGGTGGGTCGAGGACGGCAGCGATGACTTGCCGAGCCGCTCGCTCAAGGCCATCGCAAGCAGATCAACTGCCTGCTCCGACAGCGCTGTGGCGGTATCCGGAGCCAAACCATCCGCATTCTGGCAGAGCCGGACAATGAAATCATAGGCGAGCCGCTCGAGCGGTGCGGCGGCGCCAAATGACATTGCAGTCAGCGTCTCGGTGCCGCCGAGCCGCCGCTGCAGCATCTCGCGCGGTACCTTGAAAATGGTCTGCGTGAAACTGTCGTCGAACTTCAGCTCGTACGGGCGCGTGGTGTCGTAGAGCGCAAACTCGCCGGGGTGGATCACGGTCTCGCGGCCGTCCTGCACGACGCCACCGTTGCCGCGATTTCCGAGGGCTACGAGAACGAAATCCTGGTGTGAACGCGCGATGCGCGACGGCGTGCGGAATACGTGCTGGCGGTCCGAGCAGACTTCGGAGCAGACCGCTTTGCCGAGCGAAGCCTGGGTGACCGATCCGCGAAAGGCGCTGCCGAGGTCCGACTTGCAGTCGAGTCCGACGAAGACGTCGCAGACGATGTCCTGCCAGAGAGCGAGCCGCCGATAGGCGGGACTGCCGTCCGTCGTGAACTGGATTGGCATCTGAACAGCCTCCCTTTCACATCCTGCAAAATCGCCCTGGGGAGCCAGTCTGACCGGAGGCAAATCCCGTACCGGTCGGTAGCGTCCAGTCAAGTTTTTGTTCCGCCGCGGTCGAGCGGCCGGCTGCCCGGCTTGGCCAAATAGACTGCATCGGACGTGGCTTGGGATCAACCGGCAATGGAGGCAGGAATGGGCATCGAGCATCCGAAATACAAGGTTGCGGTCGTTCAGGCGGCGCCGGCCTGGCTCGACCTCGACGCCTCGATCGACAAGTCGATCGCGCTGATCGGGGAGGCCGCGGAAAAGGGCGCCAAGCTGATCGCCTTTCCGGAAGCTTTCATCCCCGGTTACCCCTGGCACATCTGGCTGGACTCGCCTGCCTGGGCGATCGGGCGGGGCTTCGTGCAGCGCTATTTCGACAATTCGCTATCCTATGACAGCCCGCAGGCCGAGCGCCTGCGCGAGGCCGTGCGCAAGGCAAAGCTCACCGCCGTGGTCGGCCTGTCCGAGCGCGACGGCGGCAGCCTTTACCTCGCGCAATGGTTGATTGGCCCCGATGGCGAGACCATCGCAAAGCGCCGCAAGCTGCGGCCGACCCATGCCGAGCGCACAGTCTACGGCGAAGGCGACGGCAGCGATCTCGCCGTGCATGCGCGGCCCGACGTCGGCCGGCTCGGCGCGCTGTGCTGTTGGGAGCATCTTCAGCCACTGTCGAAATACGCGATGTACGCCCAGAACGAGCAGGTCCATGTCGCGGCCTGGCCGAGCTTCTCGCTCTACGATCCCTTCGCGCCGGCGCTTGGCGCCGAGGTCAACAACGCGGCGTCGCGCGTCTATGCGGTGGAAGGCTCCTGCTTCGTGCTGGCGCCTTGCGCCATCGTTTCGCAAGCCATGATCGATGAGCTCTGCGACCGGCCCGACAAGAATGCGCTGCTACATGTGGGCGGCGGGTTCGCCGCGATCTACGGCCCCGACGGCAGCCAGATCGGGGAGAAGCTGGCGCCCGATCAGGAGGGCCTGCTGATCGCAGAGATCGATCTCGGCGCCATTGGCGTTGCCAAGAATGCCGCCGATCCCGCCGGACATTATTCGCGGCCTGACGTCACACGGCTGCTGCTCAACAAGAAGCGGTACCAGCGGGTCGAGCCGTTCGCGCTGCCGGTCGATGCTGTCGAGCCCATGGACATTGCGGCGGCGGCCAGCTGATCGCTACGAGGGGAGGGCTTCATGGAATCCGCAATCCCTGCGCATCTCGAAACTCCACGCACGCGCCACAAGCGCGTGCCCGACGATTATCAGCCGCCATATCCATCCTTCGTCGCACGCTACAAGCCTGCGGTCAGCCGCGTCGTGATGGCTTATTTCGGTGTCCAGTATGGCGGTGCGGCACCGGCGGCAGCAATGGACGCGTTGAAGGAAATCGCAGGACTGTTCGCAGTGGATGACGGTCCGTCGCATTGGGACCGGGCGCGTTATGTCGATCAGTGCGCCTGCGAAAATGTTGTCACGGTCGCTTATTGGGACGATCTCGCACGCTTTGATGCCTGGTTCGCTCGGGCGCGCGAGATGTGGACCGGCCGAAAGCGCGAAGGCGTCGGTACCTTCATCGAGGTGCTGCGTCCCAGTGTCGCCCGTCACGAGACGCTGTTCTCATCACCCGATCGGCCCGAAGGTATCGCCGTCGCCGCGGAAGGCATGAGCGGCGAGGTGCAGGAGCACGCTTACTGGGGCGGCATGCGCGATCGTCTCCCGCTGTCACAGACGGATGCGATGGCGCCTGGTGGCGCGCCTGAGCTGATCCACGACGGCGCGCGGCTGCGCGTCGTGGCTCATGACAATCTCTGTCTGATCCGCTCCGGGCAGGACTGGAGCGATACCGCAGCGTCCGAGCGCAAGCTCTATCTCGACGACGTCGAACCGGTGCTGCGCGAGGGCATGGACTTTCTGCGCGATGATGGCCTTACCATCGGCTGCTACGCCAACCGGTACATGCAGGTGCTTGCGGCCGACGGCAGCGTCAGCGAGAAGTCCTACGGCCAGAGCTGGTGGAAGAGCCTCGCCGCGCTCGAACGCTGGGCGGAGTCGCATCCGACCCACGTCAAGATCTTCGGCGCGGCTATGAAATATCTCTCGACACTCGGGCCGTCAGCCAAGCTGCGGCTCTATCACGAGGTGACGGTGGCAGCCGCCGACGAGCAGTTCTTCGAATATCTGAACTGTCATCCAAAGACAGGCATGCTGGCAGCGGTGGAGACCGTCGGAGCCTGACCGACTAGGTCATGCAATGTCCGAGCAGTTCCGGATGCGCCGCGCAGATGTGGTGCGCCCCGGCATCGCGTAGCTCGGCTTCGCTGCCATAGCCGTAGAGCACGCCGATAGCGGTCATGCCGTTGCTGCGGGCGCCGACCACGTCGTGGCTGCGGTCGCCGATCATGATCGCGCTGTTGGCATCGACCTTGGCCTCGTCGAGCGCATAGCGGAGCAGGTCGCGCTTGTCGACGCGCGTGCCGTCGAGCTCGGATCCGAACACGCGTTCGAAATACGGGTTCAGGCCGAAATGATCGACGATCCTGGTGGCGTAGACGGCGGGCTTGCTGGTCGCCACGAACATGCGCTGACGTGTCGCTGCGAGCGATGACAACGTATCCGCAATCCCGCCGTAAGCCTCGTTCTCGAACAGGCCGATATCGCTGAATCGCTCGCGATAGAGCAGCAGTGCGCGGTCGGCGAGCTCATCGGCTCCGGTGAGCTTTCGAAGACTGGCAAGCAGCGGTGGGCCGATGCACCAGGTCAGCTCGTCCTCGCTCGGCACCGGAACGCCGAGCCGTTCCAGCGCATATTGGATCGAGCGGGTGATCCCGGGCTTCGGGTTCGTCAGCGTGCCGTCGAGATCAAAAAAGATTGTCACCATCAGGCTCGACCCGTGTTGATAATGCCGTCCGTTGCTAGTTGGCTCTGGTTCCAAGTCAAGGTCCGATTTGTCCGATGGCGTCAATACCATGCGAATAGCTCGGGTCATCGCTGTCTTGTGCCAGGCCCTCCTGCTGTCGCCGGCGCTCGCGGAGGAGGCGCCGCCCCCCGATGCGCCTGCGAAGGCCGAGGAACCCGCGACGCCGGCGGAGAAGGCGAAAGAGGCCTGCGAAAGCGACACGCGGGAGTCGATCTGCCTGATCGTGGAGGCGGCTGCGCGCGACAATGACCTGCCGCTGGAATTCTTCGCGCGGGTGATCTGGCAGGAGAGCCGCTTCCAGGCCGATGCGGTCGGGCCCATGACGCGCAGCGGCGATCATGCGCGAGGGATCGCGCAGTTCATGCCGGGCACCGCCAGCGAGCGCGGGCTGCTCGATCCCTTCAATCCGGTGCAGGCCTTGCCGAAGTCGGCCGAATTCCTCAAAGAGCTGCGCAACCAGTTTGGCAATCTCGGCCTTGCCGCGGCCGCCTACAATGCCGGCCCCCGGCGCGTACAGGAATGGCTCGCCGGCACCGGGCCGATGCCGGAGCAGACCCGCAACTACGTCTATGCGATCACCGGCACCAGCGTCGATGCCTGGGCCAAGGCGGGGAGCACCGGCAAGGGGCCGCCGAGCTCGCCGCCGACGAGCTGCCGTGACCTGATGGCGTTGCTCAAGCGTGCTCCCAACCCGTTCGTCGCCGAGCTCGAGCAGCATGTCGAGCTTGCCGCGGCAAAGATCTGGGGCGTCCAGCTCGCGGCCGGCTTCGACCGCAACAAGGCGCTGGCGATGTATTCCCGAGCCGTCACGAAACTGAGCACCGTGATCGGCGAGCGTGATCCGAGCCTGCTAAGCTCGGTGATGCGCAGCCGCGGCACACGCGCGTTCTACCAGGTCCGCGTCGGCGCGGACACGCGCGCCGAGGCCGATGATCTGTGCAACCGCATCCGCAAGGCGGGCGGCGCCTGCTTCGTGCTGAAGAACAGGGGTGTGGCGGGGTAGGATCAGCTGTCATTCCGGGGCGCGACGAAGTCGCGAACCCGGAATCCATCGTGCAGCGATTTCTGTGGCCTGATGGATCCCGGGTTCGCGCCAAGTGGCGCGCCCCGGAATGACGACGGTGGGTCTGGGCCTCGCGCATGCCAGCCCCGCCGCGCCCTTCCTTGACGCGCGCCGCTGTCTCGCCCGTTATGCAGCCACGATTCCTCACCAGCCAAAGCTCCCGTGGCGCTTCCTCCGCTCGATTCACCACAATGGCAAAGTCCCTGGCGCGCCTTCGCTTGGGGACTGCGCTCGATCACGCAGACGATCCTCACCATCGTGCTGTTCGTGACCTATCTCGGCATCGGTGCGCTCGCCCACGACACCCATTTCAGCCTGCTCTGGGCGCTGTGCTCGACGCTGTTCGTCTGGGCAGGTCCGGCGCAGATCATCCTGATCACCACGCTCGGCTCGGGCGCCACCATCATCCAGTCGGCGATCGCGGTGACCGTCAGCGCCATCCGCCTGTTTCCGATGGTGGTCTCGGTACTGCCGCTGATGCGCACACCGAAGACCAAGCGGCGCGAGCTGATTTTCGCCGCGCATCTTACCGCAGTGACGCTGTGGGTCGAATGCCACCGCTTCCTGCCGCAGGTGCCGCGCGAACGGCGGATCGCCTTCGTCCACGGGCTCGGCTGCGGGCTCGTCTCGGTGTGCCTCGTCGCCAACACAGTCGGCTATTTCCTCGCCGCCAACCTGACGCAGACCCTTGGCGCGGCGATCCTGCTGCTGACGCCGCTGTCGTTCCTGTTCTCGACGGCACGCAACAGCCGCGAGGTTGCCGACGTCGTCGCGCTCGTGCTGGGCATCGTGCTCTATCCGCTGGCGGCGAAGATGAACTCCGGTCTCGATATCCTCGTCAGCGGCGTGGTCGCCGGGACGATCGCTTATGGCGTGCATTGGTGGCGGGAGGTGCGCGCATGAGCTTTGCGCAAGCGATCGGCGACTGGCACGCGCTGGCGGTGCTGTTCATTGCCGGGGTCGTTCCCAACCAGATCTGGCGCATGCTGGGCCTGTGGTTCGGCGGCGGCATCGACGAGGGCTCAGAGCTGCTGGTCTGGGTGAGGGCGGTCGCCACCGCGATCCTGGCCGGCGTCATCGCCCAGATCGTGGTCCAGCCACCGGGCGCGCTGGCCAGCGTGCCCGATGTGCTGCGCTATGGCGCGGTCGGCGCCGGGCTCGTCGCCTTCCTGCTGACCCGCCGTTCGATCTTCGCGGGCGTGGTCACGGGCGAAGTCTTCATGCTGGCCGGCAAGTGGTGGTTGGGCTAAAACCGCCGGCGAACAGCCAGGGAACAGGAAAATGGTTCGCGAACAGGAGCTCCGCGAGGGCGAGGTCGCCATCGAGCTGCCGCCGACGCAAGATGCCGGTCTCGTCTTCATCGGTCGTATCCGCACGCCCTGGTCATCCCGGCTGGAGACGCCGCGGCAGGGACGTCAGGACGGCCCGATCTGCCGCCTCGAGATCTTCGAGCCCTTCGTGCCGGCGATCAAAGGAGTCGACTTCTACAGCAATCTCGAAGTGCTCTACTGGCTCGACCGGTCGCGCCGCGACATCATCCTGCAGAGCCCGAAGAACAACGAGAAGACCCGCGGCACCTTCTCGCTGCGCTCGCCAGTGCGGCCCAACCCGATCGGCACATCGATCGTGAAGCTGGTCGGCATCGAGGGCAATGCCATCCTGGTGCGTGGCCTCGACTGCATCGACAACACGCCGCTGATCGACATCAAGCCCGACCGCTGCGAGTTCACGCCGCTGGCCGCGCCGCAGAAGGGCGATTTTGAGACGGAGTGAGGTCTCTCCGCCGTCATTGCGAGGAGCTCTTGCGACGAAGCAATCCAGACTGTTTCTGCGGAGGCGGTCTGGATTGCTTCGCTTCGCTCGCAATGACGAGTGGAGAGACCTAGCCCGCCTTCAACGCCGCCATCAGCTTCGCCGCCTGCTCTTGCAGCACCTTGTCGTCCTCCTTGCGGCTCGCCGGCGGCAGCATGGCGACGCCGTCGTGGCGCGGCATCACGTGCATGTGCAGGTGAAACACCACCTGTCCGCCCGCAGGCTCGTTGAATTGCTGCACGGTGATGCCGTCGGCGTCAAACGCCTTCATTGCGGCGGCTGCGATCTTGTGCGCGCCGCGGGCGACATGGGCGTAATCGTCGGGCTTGATATCGAGGATGTTGCGGGCAGGGGCCTTGGGGATCACCAGCGTGTGACCGGGCACGCGCGGCATGATGTCGAGGAAGGCGAAGACGTGCTCGTCCTCGTACACTTTGTAGCAGGGCAGCTCGCCGCGCAGGATTTTTGCGAAGATGTTGTTGCTGTCGTAGGCGGTCATGGCGGCGGCTCCTCGAACGATTTGCGCTTACTGTCACCAGCAATTGCGAGGCGTCAAGGCGCCTCGTCAGCCCCTTTGCGGAACGGGCCGAGCTCGGCGAGCTCTCGTCCCGCTTCCGCAACATAGGCGCGCTCGCGCTTGAGGTAATCGTCGATGGCGCGGCGCAGGCCGGGATCGGCGATAAAGTGAGCGGAATGGGTGGTGCGCGGCAGGTAGCCGCGCGCGATCTTGTGCTCGCCCTGCGCGCCGGCCTCGACGTGCTTGAGGCCGCGTTTGATCGCGAAATCGATCGCCTGGTAGTAGCAGACCTCGAAATGCAGGAAGGGGTGATGCTCGACCGCGCCCCAGTTGCGGCCGAACAGCGTGTCCGAGCCGATGAAGTTGATCGCGCCCGCAATCCAGCGATTGTTGCGGCGGGCCATCACCAGCAGCACGTCCTCGCTCATGGTCTCGCCGATCAGCGAGAAGAACTCGCGCGTCAGATACGGCCGCCCCCATTTGCGCGAGCCGGTCTCCATGTAGAATGTGAAGAAGGCGTCCCACGCATCCTCGGTGATGTCCTTGCCGGTGAGCCAATGGATCGTGATCCCGGACGCCAGCGCATCGCGCCGCTCGCGCTTGATCGATTTGCGGTGGCGTGAGTTCAGCGTCGCCAGGAAGTCGTCGAAGCTTGCAAAGCCCTCATTGTGCCAGTGGAACTGCTGGTCGGTGCGCTGGAGAAAGCCGTGCTCGGCGAGCAGCTTCCATTCTGACTCCCGCGCGAAGGTGACGTGGACGGAGGAGGCCTTGCTGACGCCGCACAGCGCTATGAGGCCACTCGCCAGCGCCTCGGTGATGCGCTCGCGATCGACGCCGTCGCGCACCAGCAGCCGCGGTCCGGTCGCCGGCGTGAAGGGAACCGAGACCTGGAGCTTCGGGTAATACCGCCCGCCGGCGCGCTCATAGGCATCCGCCCAGCCGCGGTCGAACACGTATTCGCCCTGGCTGTGCGATTTGAGATAGCAGGGCACGATTCCGGCAACGCGGCCATCGAGCTTGGCGACCAGATGCCGCGGCGCCCAGCCGGTGCGGATCGTGGCCGAACCCGATTTCTCGGCCGCGGAGAGAAAGGCGTGGGAGACGAACGGGTTATAGGCGGGTCTTGAGAGGCCGAGGGAATCGCCTGGAAGGACGGATGAGGTTCCCGCGCCAGCCCCATTGCACAATCCGCCGGGATTGGCGCAGGCGTCCCAATCCTCCGGTGACACGTCGCCAATCGAAGGTACGGCCTCGAGCGTGATTTCCGATGATGCCATCGTGCCCAAGATCGTGCATTGCAGCAGCGACTTCAAGGGGTGGGGAAGGCTCGCCCTCGTGCCCCGGACGAAGCGCAGCGCTTCTTCAGCGATGCGCTGCAGAGTCGGGGCCCAAGTTGCACCGGATTCCTGGAGAGATGGGTCCCGGCTCTGCGCAGCAACGCTGATGCGTTGCTGCTTGTCCGGGACACGGGCAAGCCCTACGGCACGAACCCCTCGAAGATCATCTGGTCCGCATAGCGCCCGACCCGCGTCCGCTGCTCCGCCGTGCGGACGGTCCAGCCGAGCAGGGCGCAGCCGAACAGGTTGCGGGCGATCCAGGGGGCGGGGGCCGGGAGGTGGTCGACCTTGAAGGCAACGAAATGCGGCTGGGTCTGGAAGCCATGGCGCAGGTACAGCATGCTGTCGCGCTGCTCTTGGGTGAGCTTGGCCCAGTACTCGTCCTCATAGCTCCGCTGCGCGACGATGCCGCGGGGGCGAGAGGGGAGCAATTCACGTAGCGCCAGAACCTGGTCGGGATCGAAGGACATGCCGACGGCGGGGCCATCATAGGACGCCAGCACCTCGGCCATCCGCTTCACCAGCTTGCGGTCGCCGCCGAAATGGCTCTTCACCTCGATCACCAGGGGCACACGTCCGGCGACCAGGGCGCAGAGGTCTGCGAGCGACATCATCCGCTCATCGGTGTCCTTGAACCTGACGGCCTTGAGCTCGGCCGCGGTCTTTGCGACCACATCGCCGGTGGCCTCGGTGAGCCGGCCCAGGGCATGGTCGTGATGGACCATGGCCTCGCCGTCGGCCGAGAGCTGGATATCGACCTCGATCGCGAAATTGCCTGATATCGCGGCCTGCACCGCGCCCGGCATGTTCTCGACGATGCCGCGCGAAATGTCGTGCAGGCCGCGATGGGCGACCGGCCGGGCTGTCAGCCAATCCGGAGCGCGCATTTGGCGTCAGGCGACCTCGAACACGCCTTCGACCTCGACCGCCGCATCCGCGGGCAGCGAGGCGACGCCGACGGTGGTACGGGCGTGGCGGCCCTTGTCGCCGAAGGCGGCGACCATCAGGTCGGAGGCACCATTCAGCACCTTGGGCCCGTCCAGGAAATCCGGGGCCGAGTTGATGAAGCCGCCGAGCCGCACCACGCGTACGACCTTGTCGAGATCGCCGAGCGCCGCCTTGACCTGGGCCAGCAGGTTGACCGCGCAGCCGCGCGCGGCTGCGGCGCCGTCCTCGATCGAGACGCCGGCGCCCAGCTTGCCCTTGGCAATCAGCTTGCCGGCGGGGTCGAAGCAGACCTGGCCGGAGACGAACAGGAGGTTGCCAGTGCGCACGAAGGGCACGTAATTGGCGACGGGGGTGGGGGCCTCGTGCAGCTTGATGCCCTGCTCCGCCAGTTTCTGCTCGACCGTGCCCGCCATGTCCGACCTCGTTGTCCAAAAATCCTTCGCTCCGGCGCGACTGCCGGCCGGGCGCGCCCTGTTTCGCCCATCGTGCCGCCACATGCAAGCAACCGGAGGGGCTGCATTTTGTTGAGGCAGGCCAGCAGGTTCAACGTGAGGGGCAAACTTTTAGTGAAACGGCCTCAGTTGCGGCGCAATGGAACGGTCATTAAAATGTCGAATCTGCGCTTTCCTCAGGGAACAGACATGGTGCACCTTTTCCGGACTTCGCTCGGTGTGATGGCGCTCGCCGCAGCCAGTGTCGGCCTTGGCGGCGGGGCTCAAGCCGCCAACGGTCCGTTTCTCGCGCATCAGGCGCTCTATGACCTCAGCCTGGTCAAATCGCGCAGCAATTCGGTGAACAGCGCCCGCGGCCGGATCCTCTACAATTTCACGGGGAACGCCTGCGAGGGCTATACCTCGGAATTCCGCCAGGTCTCCGAGCTCGACAGCGGCGAGGGCAAGGTCACGCTCAGCGACCTCCGCTCCAATTCGTGGGAGGACGCCTCCGGCAAGAGCTACCGTTTCAAGATCGAGACGCGCATGAACCAGACGGATGCCGGCCGGGTCGACGGCTCAGCCGAGCGCGACGGCGACCACATCAACGTCAAGCTGAAGCTGCCGGCGCCGAAGACGTTCACGCTCGACGGCAAGATCGTGTTCCCGACCGAGCAGATCCAGCGCATCATCGCCGCCGCCAAGGACGGCAAGTCGTTGCTCGAGCTCTCGGTCTATGACGGCTCCGATGACGGCCAGAAGGTCTACAACACGCTGACCGTGATCGGTCAGCCGATCCCCGCCGACCGCGCCACCTCGTCCGATCCGTCGACCGCGGACGAGCACATGAAGTCGCTGAAGCGCTGGCCGGTTACCGTCAGCTATTTCGACCGCGAGGCCCAGCAGAAGGAAGGCGAGCAGACCCCGGTCTACGCGATGGCGTTCGAGCTCTACGAGAACGGCGTCTCGCGCCAGCTCGTGCTCGACTACAATGATTTCGTCATCTCCGGCGCGATGGGCAAGTTCGACGTCAAGGACAGCAAGCCCTGCAATTGAGGGCTTCTCCGTCATTGCGAGCGTAGCGAAGCAATCCAGAATCCCTCCGCGGAAGCAGTCTGGATTGCTTCGTCGCAAGAGCTCCTCGCAATGACGGGGCTAGCTCTCGTCATACTCTCCAGCTACGCTCCTTCCCAACCACAAACTCGGGGAGACAGCCCATGCCCAAGCTCGACCATCTCCGCCCCAGCGGCCTGCATCACAATCCCGCTTATTCCCACGTCGTCACCGCCTCGGGCGCTCGGACCATCTACATCTCCGGGCAGGTCTCCACCGACGAGGAGGGGCGGATCGTCGGCGAGGGCGATATCGCCGCGCAGACCACGCAGGTGATGCAGAATCTTGGGCACGCGCTGAAGGCGGCCGGTGCGAGCTATTCCAACATCGTGAAAATCACGACCTTCGTCGTGAACTACAAGCCGGAGCTGCGCCCCATCATCGGCAAGGCCCGCTCGGCTTTCTTCGAAGGCATGGAGCCGCCGGCCTCGACGCTGGTCGGTGTCACCGCACTCGCCGCGCCGGAATGGCTGATCGAGATCGAGGCGGTGGCGGTCGCCGACTGAGGAGACCTCGCAGGGTAGATTGAGCCTTGCGAGGCGGTTTCGAAGAAAGGAAAGGCCATGTCGCGAGGGCTTCGCATCGGAGAGGTCGCCGGCCGAACGGGCCGCAGCATTCACACCATCCGTTGGTATGAGGCTCAGGGCCTGATCCCCGGCGTCGTCAGGGACCGCGGCGGCCGGCGCGTCTACAGCGATTTTCACGTCGGTTGGCTAGATCTGATGGAACGCCTGCGCGGCACCGGCATGTCGGTCAAGCAGATGCGCGAATATGCGGCGCTTGCGAAACGAGGCGAAGCAGCGCTGACCGAGCGTCACGCGCTGCTCGCAGCGCACCAGCAGCGGGTGCAGGACAACATCCACCGCTGGTCGCAGGCTTTGGCACTCATCGAAGCCAAGGTCGAATTCTATGAGGAGTGGATCGCCAGCGGGGAGAGACCCGCCGTGTCGCCGCATGGACGCCTCAAGGCCGCGCCGGCCTCATTGGTTGCCGGGCGGCCTTAGCACCCGCTCGACCAATGCGGTGTCCATGTATTCGGTCAACTCGCGCAGTTTCCCGTCCGCCATGCGAATGACGAAGCAGTAGGTGTTGGCGTAGAGCTCGCCGGCAAGCGTCGTTGCATTGCCCCGGCACTCGGCGACGACGTAATCGCCTTCGGCGATGATGCGGGATAGCGTGAGGCTGTTGGGGGCAGTGAATTGTCCGCTGAGAGGCTTCATCAGCCGTTCCAGCACGTCGGCCTTGCCGACATAGTCGCCGGACCAGGCCGTCGAGCCGGTGATGCGCCAGACGAAATCATCGGCCATCGCGGCGATGAACGGGCCGGGGTCGCGACGTGCGCGCGCATCCATGATGTCCTGAATGAGCGCCTTGTTGTCGATCACTGTCATAGGCTGTCTCCTTGAATCGAGGCCAGCCATCTCTCTACAGGCTAGAGCATGCTCTAGATCAAGCGCAATCAGCCCTGTTGCGGCTTGAACCTGTCAAGCAGGAGAGCCATCGCCTCATCGGCCTTGTCGACAGGCACAAAGAGATGATCGTGGTGAAAAGCCGACACGGCATTCACGCTAATGCCGGCTTGGGCCAGACGTGCCGTGATGGCTGCCAGAAAGCCCACCGCATCGAGGGCGGAATGAACCGTCAAGGTGATGAGGCGCGAGGGATATTCATGGCGTAGCCCGGCACGTTCGGCCTCCTCCTGTAGCACCACCAGCGTGGTCCCTTCGCGTTCGCGGAACGTCAGGATAGGGCTGATGGTGGCCGGAATGCTCGCGCTCGGCGCAAGCGTGCAAAACGCGAAGATGCCGTCCAGGATCTCCGGCTTCATGTTACTCAGCAGCGCATCGAGATCGCGTTCGCCTGTCACCGTGCCAGCTCCCGAACCGGTAAGATCGGTTGAGCCCCTGCGAAGCTATCGGCGCCAGCGGTTGTTGAAGCGATGGTCAACATACCTTTGTATATCTCCTCCAATCCTTCTCATGCGCTGACCTTACACTGGTACAATTGAGCGACGGCGGGAGATTCTTACAATTTGAGTCCACTCGGGTCACTGCGAAGAGGCTCAAATGAACGTCGTCATTCGAAAGCTCAACGGCTTGTGGCACCTAATCGTCGGGTCTTGTCAGATCCGAACGCCGTTCCTGGAAACTCAGGACCGGCAATTGGTCGTTCAATATGCCAGGCGTGCCTATCCGGGTGCACGAATCTTCGAACGCGACTGAGTTGAGCAGGAATAGATCACTCCTGCGCCTTCTCCGGGCCCTCATAGGCGATGCCGCGGATCACCGCGGCGCTGCCGAACTTCTTGCGCAGGCTGTCCACCGCGCGTTCGGCGTGGGCGGCGCGGCGGTCGAGCATGTCGGTGTCGTCGATCGCCGAGCCCTCGCGCAGCGCGCTGACGCCGGCGCCCATCAGGCGAAAGGCGGTGCCGTCGATTTCCTTGGCCAGCATCTCCCGGCAGATCGAGAAGATCTTCGCCGCGAGCTGCGTCGGGGCGGCGATCGACTGCGAGCGCGTGCGCTGGCGGAAATCGGCGGTCTTCAGCTTCAGCGTCACGGTCGAGCCGGCGAGCTCGCTGCTCTTCAGGCGCGTCGACGTCTTTTCGCAGAGCCGCCACAGGATTCTTTCCAGCGTCGCGAAATCGCGGATGTCGGTCTCGAACGTGGTCTCGCTGGAAATCGTCTTGGCGCCGCGGTCGGGCTCGACGCGGCGGTCGTCGATGCCGCGCGCGAGTCGCCACAGCCGGCGGCCGTCGCTCGGAAACTGCCGCATCATCTCGATCTCGTCGGCTTTCTGCAGGTCGGCGATGATGCGAAAGCCGCGCTGCACCAGACGCTCCTGCGTGGCGGGGCCGACGCCGAAGATGAAGCCGACCGGCTTTTCCGCCAGCATCGCGCGCGCTTCCTCCTGATCGAGCGCGGCAAAGCCTCTGGGCTTGTCGAGGTCGGAGGCGATCTTGGCCAGGAACTTGTTGCAGGACAGGCCGACCGAGACAGTGATGCCGATGTCGCGCTCGACGTCACGGGCAAAGCGCGCCAGCACCTTGGCCGGGATCATGCCGTGCACACGCTCGGTGCCGGAGAGATCGAGGAAGGCCTCGTCAATCGAGAGCGGCTCGATCAGCGGCGTCAGCGCCTGCATGGCCTGGCGGACCTCGCGGCCGACCCGGACATATTTCGCCATGTCGGGGCGGATCACGGTCGCATGCGGGCAGGCCTCCAAAGCCTTGAACATCGGCATCGCCGAGCGAACACCATAGGTGCGCGCGATGTAACAGGCGGCCGACACCACGCCGCGCTTGCCGCCGCCGATGATGACGGGCTTGTCGGCGATCTCAGGGTTGTCCCGCTTCTCGACCGTTGCGTAGAAGGCGTCGCAGTCGATATGGGCGATGGTCAGGCTGGCGAGCGCGCGGTGGCGAACGAGGCGAGGGGAACCGCAGGCCGAGCAGCGCCGCACGCCCAAGTTCTGTACGCCCATGCCGAGGCCGGCCAGACAATCCCGGCAGAAGCAGCGGGGCCCGGCCGCCTCAGGGGTGGTCACGGCACGTCGCGCTCCCAGGAGGGGTCGCCGAGCGCATCGCCGAGGACCTGCCGCGCTGCGGCAACATTGGTCGGATGCAGTTCCGCGGCCTCGGCAAAGGCCTTCACCGTGGCATCGTCCCGCATCACGAAATCGAGCACGCTGAGGAGGAAATTCGGGTCCGCGGCGGCATTGCGCAGGGTCTCCGGACCGACCCCCGTCTCGGCCAGGAACAGGCCCAGCCGCTCAGGCTCGCCCGCGACGAAGGACAGGGCCTGAATCGCAACGATTTCAGCGACTTCGCGGGGGTTGTGAACAGGCTTTTTCACGGGGACGGTTTGCCTTTCCGTTAACTTTCGGTCTCTAATTTGGAATCATCATGCCCGAGTCTCGTCCTCAAGTCTTCCGGCCCCGACAAGCAACTGGAAACCACATCGCAGAAAGTGGGCCGTCGGGTTTAACGAAACTCAAGCGAATCTGCGGCTAGTTTGAATCCAGTTTTCGAAACGCCGGGAAGCGGCGTCTGAGGCGTCACATGGACCGGTCCTTCGGACCAATCAGGAGGGCGGGATGGCTAAGACCGTCCTGATCGTGGAAGACAACGAGCTCAACATGAAGCTCTTCCGCGACCTGTTGGAGGCGCACGGATACCAGACCTCCGGCACCAGCAACGGCTACGAGGCGCTCGACCTCGTGCGCAAGATGCGGCCCGACCTCGTGCTGATGGACATCCAGCTGCCGCAGGTCTCGGGCCTCGAGGTGACGCGCTGGATCAAGGACGATCCGGAATTGCGTGCCATTCCCGTCGTCGCGGTCACGGCGTTCGCGATGAAGGGCGACGAAGAGCGCATCCGCGAGGGCGGCTGCGAAGCCTATTTGTCCAAGCCGATCTCGGTCGGCAAATTCATTGAGACGGTCCGGCGTTTTATCGGATAGGAAGTGAGTTCACAGTGTCCGCGCGTATCCTGGTCGTCGATGACGTCCCTGCCAACGTCAAGCTGCTCGAAGCCCGCCTGTCCGCCGAATATTTCGACGTGATGACCGCCGCGAATGGCGCCGAGGCGCTCGCGATCTCAAGGCGTGCCGAATGCGACATCATCCTGCTCGACGTGATGATGCCCGACATGGACGGCTTCGAGGTCTGCCGCCGCCTCAAGACCGATCCGGCCACGCACCACATTCCTGTCGTGATGGTCACCGCGCTCGACAGCCCCGCCGACCGCAATCGTGGGCTCGAGGCCGGGGCCGATGACTTCCTGACCAAACCCGTCTCCGATGTCGTGCTGATCGCGCGGGTGCGTTCGCTGACGCGGCTGAAGATGATGACCGATGAGCTGCGCATGCGCGCCATCACCTCGCTCGAGATCGGCATGCAGGCGCCCGAGCGCAGTGCGATCGCCGACACCGGCAAGGGTGGCCGCATCCTCCTGGTCGACGACCGCCAGTCCTCCTACGAGCGGCTGGCGACGATCCTCGCCGCCGAGCACACCATCGACGTCGAGCCGAACCCGACGGAGGCGCTGTTCCACGCCGCCGAGGGCAATTACGACCTCCTGATCGTCTCGCTCGACCTCAACAATTTCGACGGCCTGCGCCTGTGCAGCCAGGCGCGCTCGCTGGAGCGCACGCGCCATGTGCCGATCCTGGCGATCGCCGACCCCGAGAACTCGACGCGGCTGCTGCGCGGCCTCGAGATCGGCGTCAACGACTACCTGCTGCGTCCGATCGACAAGACCGAGCTGCTGGCGCGCGCCCGCACCCAGATCCGCCGCCGCCGCTACACCGACCATCTGCGCGACAACGTGCAGAACTCGATCGAGATGGCGATCACCGACGCGCTCACCGGCCTGCACAATCGCCGCTACATGGAGAGCCATCTGGCGACGCTCGCCGAGCAGGCCGCGACCCGCGGCAAGCCGCTGGCGCTGATGATCCTGGACATCGACTACTTCAAGTCGATCAATGACAATTACGGCCACGACGCCGGCGACGACGTGCTGCGCGAGTTCGCGGTGCGCGTGCGCAAATCGATCCGCGGCATTGATCTCGCCTGCCGCTACGGCGGCGAGGAATTCGTCATCGTGATGCCGGAGACCGATCTTCACGTCGCCGGCATGGTCGCCGAGCGCCTGCGCCGCTCGATCGCGGGCGAGCCGTTCGCGATTCACAAGGGGGCGAAGCGCATCGAGGTCACGATCTCGATCGGCCTCACCACGCTGGAGCACAAGGGCGAGGCGGTTGCCGACGTCCTCAAGCGCGCCGACACCGCGCTCTACCGCGCCAAGCACGACGGCCGCAATCGCGTGGTGTCGCAGGCGGCGTGAGGGCCGCCCGCACAAAGTTGCGAAAACAACCCCATGCACAGTAGCCGGCGGTAGTCGGATCAATGGGTTATGCGGGGTGGCGAGATGGCTCGCGCCGGCAGCGGCGTCGTTTGACCCGTCGGGCAAAACAGGAGCATATGGTAGGGTCGCGGCGGCCCTCGAAACTCCGCTGTCATTCCCTGCGAAGGCGGGGAATCCAGTACGCCGCGGCCTCTCGGTTCAATCACAACCGCCTCTGGAATACTGGATCACCCGCCTTCGCGGTTGATGACACCTGACGATACGACGACAGCGGCTATTTCGCGCGCTTGCGTCTCTTCTGCGCATCACCACCCACATCCACGCCCGCATTCCGTAGCAGCACCGTCGCCGCTTCCTTCGCGGCCCTTGCCATCGCCGGATCGTCGCGCACCAAGTCCTGCGCGATGGAGCCGTCGACCAGCAGCACGAGCTGCGTTGCGAGCGCCTCCGCATCGGCAACGCCGAGCTCGGTCAGGCGGTCGCGAAACCAGAGGCGGCGGCTTTCCTTGAAGGCGATCGCGATCTTCTTCACGGCGCGGTCGGCGGGGCCGAGCTCGGCGACCGCGTTGACGAACGGGCAGCCGCGAAAGTCCTTGGCCGCAAAGCGCCGCTCGAGCGAATCGAAGGTGGCGAGGATCTGCTCGGCGGGCGGCTTGTCGGAAGGGCGTGCGCTGACGAAGCGGCGCTCGAGATAGGCCGCGATCAGCGCGTCCTTGGACGGGAAGTGGTTGTAGAGCGTGCGCTTGGAGATGCCGACCTCGGCCGCGATGGTGTCGACGCCGATGGCGCGAATGCCTTGCAGATAGAACAGCTTGTCGGCGGTCTGAAGGATCCGCTCTTTCATCGTCTGTGGGGCAGGCGGGGGAGCCATGCGGAGCTAAGCATCCTGTTCGCTTGACAGCAGCGGATATCTATAGCCTAAGTACACAGGTCTGTGTACCAAAAAACATCGGCAAAAGCAGACGACGGCACCCGTGCCGCGCCCAAAAGGGAGAAGAAGAATGCCCCTGCTGCAAGTCCTGCGCCCGACCTTGCCGATCCTGATCGGCGCCTCGATTATGCTGACGCTGAGCATGGGGCTGCGGCAGTCGCTCGGCATCTTCATGCAGCCGCTGACGCACGACATCCACATTTCGATCTCGGATTTCACGCTGGCGCTGGCCGTGCAGAACCTCGCCTGGGGCTTCCTGCAGCCGCCCGCCGGCGCTCTCACCGTGCGCTACGGCTTTCGCCCGATCATGATCGCCGGCGCACTGATGTACATCGCGGGCCTCGCGCTGATGGCGACGGCGAACGGGCTTCTCAGCATCATGATCGGCGCCGGCGTGCTGATCGGGACCTCGCTGGCCTGCACGGCGGCCGCGATCGCGATGTCGGTGGCGGCGCGCGCGGTGCCCGAAACGGTGCGCTCGACGGTGCTCGGCATCGTCTCCGGCGCGGGCTCGCTCGGTGCGCTGTTGTCGGCGCCGATCGGCCAGATGCTCAACGAGGGCTTTGGCTGGCGCATCGGGCTTGCCGGCTTCGTCATCATGTCGGTGCTGATGATCCCGGCGGCCTGGTATGCCGGGCGCGTCGACAAGATCCCGCTGCCCAAGCCCGCCGCCGACGACATCGACGATGCCACGGCCGCGACGGCTGCGAGGACCGCGTTCGGCAATGCGTCCTTCGTGGTAATGACCTGCGCCTATCTCGTCTGCGGCATGCAGCTCGTGTTCCTCACCACGCACCTGCCGTCGTACCTTGCAATCTGCGGCCTCGATCCGATGCTGAGCGCGCAGACGCTCGGCATGATCGGCGGCTTCAACGTGCTGGGCTCGCTGTTCTTCGGCTGGGCCGGCCAGCGCTGGAACAAGCTGGCGCTCTTGGGCGGGATCTACATCCTGCGCTCGCTGGCGCTCGCCTGGTACTTCATGCTGCCGGCAACATCGTTCTCCACGCTGCTGTTCGGCGCGATCATGGGCTTCCTGTGGATGGGCGTCGGCCCGCTGGTCGCAGGCGCGGTCGCCGAGATGTTCGGCCTACGCTGGCAGGCGATGATCCAGGGCCTCGCCTTCATGAGCCACCAGATCGGCAGCTTCCTCGGCGCCTACGGAGGAGGGCTGCTCTACGACGCACTCGGCTCCTACACCATGGCCTGGCGCATCGGCGTCGCGCTCGGCCTTGCCGGCGGCATCGTGCAGGTCGCATTCGCGCTGATCCGCCCATCGCAGCCGCCAGCGCCGGTGTTGCGGACGGCCTAGCAGGGGCAACTGGTCGCTTTCGTCAGCTTGGGAGCTTACCGCGGACGCCGCGCTGTTTAGCCGTCATGGGTCGATTGTAGACCAGCGCAGACTACAACTCCGTTCAAGCCGGGCAGAGACGGCTTGCCGCCTCCGATCATGGCCAACTGCCGTAGACAAGCAGGACCTGAGATGGACATCGGCAGGAGAGGAGAGCCCGGCGGATCGGCGGCGGCTCCTCACGGGCCTTGTGAGCCCAATAGGGGTCAGGGTCGCACCATTGTCGGCAAGGACAAGCGGATCCGCTGTGAGAAATCGGCTGCGCCATCGGCCGCTTGTGCGGCTTCGTTGATCAAGGACCCCCGCCTCAATTCATCAAACGGCAGCGTCGCATCTATCCGGCCGGAGTGGTAGAGATAGCTATCGATCAGTCCGTTGAACAGATGTCGAATGTCGAAGCGCCCCCGTCGGCCCGCCGCATTTGCATAGCGCACGATGTTGATCGTACAGCTGTTGGTCAACAGATGGTAGAACTCCGGCCGATCGGCTAGCTCGTTGATGCGCGTCAAATAGATCATCAGCAGCCGGCGCGCGTCGTCAACCGATGTATTGAGGCGATACAGGTACACCGGCTCGTGGCGATGGTTGGTGCGCACGCCCACAACATCACGCTCTTCACCGACCACGTAGATGAGCTCGAATTGCTTGAACAGGGAGGCGACGGGCGCAAAGCCCTCGCCGACCTCAGGACGCGTCTCGATGGAGATGGCCAGTGGTGGCGCATTGTCGAAGACAAAACTCACAAACGTGTGCCCGACTAGCCCCTCGGTGAAATAGGAAACGTAGAAATCGAGGGCCATCAAGTGCGACAGCGACAGCTCGCGCTCCTCGTAGCGCACCGTGAAGTCGCTTCGACTTCGGTAGTCGAAGTTACGGACACCGGTCAGGCGCACGCGGTCGCCGTCGATGACCGCCCGCGGCATCACCGCGACTTCCGGTCGCCAATGCCGATCGTGTGATGGAGGGATTGAGATCCACCATGCGACGACACCGAAAAACATGACGAGGAAGAGAGCGGACATGCGCGGTTGGCGCGAACGCCAGAGCGCCCAAATCGCAAAGCCCGCAAACGCTCCGGCCGCAATCGTACGCAGCCAGGACCAAGGCAAGTTCGAGTAGTAGATGGCCAGTACGGCCCATGTGACGAGCAGGACCCGAATGAGAAGGCCAATCGGCTTTCTCGGCCACATGACCAACATTGATACGAATTTGCGCACTGAAGTCACTTGGCTGCTCCTGCCGTGAAGCTGCGGCCATGCCCTTCGACAGCTGCGTTGTGTCAGATCACCTGTCGTTTCATTGTGAGCGGCTACACGCTACAGTAGCTCTTCGCTAACGAGAAGCGATGGCCTCGTTTTTACAGCGCGAAGGCTGCGCGACATCACCTTCGTAGCGCGCGGGTTGCTGCCGATGTCCGTCGGTTCGACTCTTTCTGGGCCTGCGCCACTGGAAGGATGCGGGCTGGGTGATGCTGCTGTCCGGCGCATTCGGAATTCTCCCTGGCCTCGCCATGCTCGCGGGATTCCCGATGACAGGTCCTTTGCTCGGATTTGTGCTCGGCGTCGATCTGATCTCTCGCGGCATAGCCTGGCTGGCTATGCGTGGCGGCCGGCGGCGAGAACGGCATTACGGAACGAATCGATAAATAGTGAATGGGGAGTGCGCTGATGGCGATCGCAGTTGAAAGACCAATCCTCCTGATCAAGAAGTTCGCGGGTATGCTTCTCCTGCTTTTCGGTTTGCTATTCACGGCGCTCGGCTTGAGTAACGAGTCCAGCGGATTCACCGCGATCGGTGTTGCCTTCCTTGTTGCCGGCGCGATCTTTCTGGCGCTCAAGATCATCAGGCGCAACCAGGGCGGTCCGCTCTGACCGAGGTCGCAAGATCGTCGCTGCGAGAGCCATGCACAGCATCGTAATCGCAAAGGTCCGGCAACCGAACGCAGCTGACACGCAACGAGAAGGGCCGTGCGCAGTGATGACAGGAACTCTGTTGAATGCGTTGTACAGCGCGCGGCGGATCCGACCGTCGATGAGCGTAACATTTCGTTCGCTGTCGATCGCGGTGGTGCTCTCGGCCGGGCCCGGTGGAGCGGGCCTGGCGCAGCAAGCGCTTCAGACAGGTGGCGCGGCCACGCTCTTTCAGAACGTCCGCATCTTCGATGGCAAGAGCGCCACGCTATCTGCCTCCTCCAACGTCTTGGTGCGCGGCAACAAGATAGAATCAATCTCGCTACAGCCGATAGCGGTGGATAGCCAGGCGGAGATTCGCATTATCGAAGGCGGCGGACGCACATTGATGCCCGGCCTCATCGACAACCATTGGCATGCGATGCTGATCCGAGTCACGCCGGCACAGTCGCTCGGCGACGTCGGCTACGTCAATCTTGTCGCTGGCGACGAGGCCACGCACACTCTGATGCGCGGTTTTACTAGCGTTCGAGATGTGGGCGGGCCGGTGTTCGGGCTCAAAAGCGCCATCGACGAAGGTATCATCAAGGGTCCGCGCATTTATCCGTCCGGCGCGGTCATTACTGTCACGAGTGGGCATGGGGACTTCCGCCAGCTTACCGATCTGCCGCGGACGATCGGCGGCATGCTCACCCGCATGGAGCAGACCGGCGGGGCAATGGTTGCGGACAGTCCCGACGAGGTCCGCGTCCGTGTCCGCGAACAGCTCATGCAAGGCGCCTCCCAAGTCAAGTTGACGGCTGGCGGCGGAGTGTCGTCGCCTTTCAGTCCAATCGACGTGACCACGTTCACCGAACCCGAAATACGCGCGGCCGTCGAAGCGGCTGAGAACTGGGGCACGTACGTCGCTGCGCATGCCTTTACGGCTGCTGCAATTCGGGGAGCCATTGCGGCTGGGGTGAAGTGTATCGAACACGGCTTCCTGATGGACGACGCAACAGCGAAGCTGATGGCAGAGAAGGGTGTTTGGCTGAGTATGCAGCCTCTCCCCGAGGATTTGAGGCTGGGCTTTCCTGTAGGCTCCATCCAGCGAGCCAAGGCGGATGAGGTCTGGCCCGGCATAGCCAGATCCTACGAGTTGGCGAGGAAGTACAAGATCAAGACGGCGTGGGGCACCGACGTCCTGTTCTCTGCAGCGCTCGCGCGCCAACAGGGGGCCATCCTGGCCTCACTCGCTCGCTGGTACACGCCCGCCGAAGCGCTGACCATGGCGACATCGACGAATGCCGAACTGCTGGCGCTATCGGGCAAGCGGAATCCTTATCCCGGCAAACTTGGCGTCGTGGAACAGGGCGCACTCGCGGATTTGCTGCTCGTCGACGGAAATCCCCTGGACAATATCGGCCTTCTTGCCGACCCCGCCAACAATTTCAAGATCATCATGAAAGATGGAATTATCTACAAAGATACGCTTGCCCGTTAGCAGCAACGTCATCGCCCTTTCGATCGACCAGGTCGCGATCGATCCCAAGGCGAGTACCAACCCGTGCCGGGCAATTCCGCTTGTGGCCCCGAAGGCGAGGAGAGGTTCGGGAAGCCGCATAGGGCTGCTGTAGCAGGTAGAGCGGACGCTAGGGCTTGCGGTCGAGCCGCAATCGCTGCGCCTTCATTCGCTTGATCTCTCGACTGAGATCTTCACTCTTCTCGTCGCGCCGTTCGCTGCTCGATTTGGGCTGATCGTCCTGGCGCAGCTTTTCGAGAGCTTTCTCGACCGAGAGCTTGTCCGTTCCGGCCATAACCGACCTCGCTTTGCGTCCATGCCAGTCGATGAGGATAGGAGGGAATCTGCTGCGGGCAGATCCAATTGCCGCATGTGTCGTACTGACGCGCGATGCGCGAAGACACGGCTGAAGCGCTGCGGCTGCTTCAAACGCGTCTTGCCCGAACACGTCCATCCCTGAGATTTTCTGAAAGGCTGGACCGCTCAGACCGGGGAGTCTTGATCTAGCTCAATGGTATCGCTCCCGGTAGACGACCATGCCGACCGGGCGCTGCGCTGGTTCCGATCGAGCCAGGCCCTGATCGCCCAACCCGGCGTCCAATGACGGTGTGAAGTCATGTGCCGAACGACTCACGATCTCGGCGTCGACTCGGCAGGCGGTCGTTAGTGGGCTGCCTAATTTCGCGTTTGGGTCGTGCCAGGCTGTGGTCAGCCTTCTCAGATTGAAAATGGGCTTGAGTTGCAGAGTGTTAGCCAGTTCATAATCCTAATCGCGCCGGCCAGCTTAAGCTTTTCGAGACAACCGCTCGGGAGGCAACGATGACACCCGGCTGGCTCATTTTCCCTGCGACTATCGCCTGTGTCTGCTTCCTGGCCATTGTGAGTTTGATCATGCTTGGCGCTTGGTAGGCGGCTGACGAAGAGAATCTTGAAAGAGCGCGCTCTGAAGATTCGCCCACAGACCGACGCGAACTCATGTCGGTCGGAATTCGATCGGGTGCGGCCATGGATTGCGCGAATTGCGGCGGAGTCAACCCGGAGGGAACGAAGGTCTGCGGCGATTGCGGCGCGCCGCTGTTCGTTCGCTGCCCTGCGTGCGGGGGCGACAATCCGACGGGCAAGAACTTCTGTGGCGACTGCGGTGCCGCGCTCACGCCGACCGTATCGCCGCAAGTGACGACAGGGGCCGGCGCATCGACGTCCATCGTGGCACCGGTCGCGGAGCGCGCAGGCTTGTTAGCCGCACCAAGTCCTTCCGCCGAGCGTCGTCAGCTCACAGTGATGTTCTGCGATCTCGTCGGCTCGACGGCACTGGCGACAAAGCTCGACCCGGAAGATCTACGGGACATCATTGCTGAGTACCGCGATAGCGTAGCGGCGGTCGTCCGCAAGTACGGTGGCACCGTCAGCCGTTACATCGGCGATGGCATGCTCATCCTATTCGGTCATCCTTCAGCGCATGAGGACGATGCCGAACGCGCAGTGCGCGCTGCGCTTGAGATCGCCGCGACCAGGCACGCGCCGGGAGCCCCACCCGAGCTCGAGCTGCGGGTTCGCCTTGGGCTCGCGACTGGCCTCGTCGTCGTAGGTGACCTTATCGGCAGCGAAGCGGCGGAGGCGCAGGCAGTCCTTGGCGAGACGCCGAACCTTGCCGCTCGACTGCAAGCGCTCGCCGAACCGGATGGGGTCGTCATCGCTGAGGACACGCGGCGGCTCATCGGCGGGCTCTTTGACTACGAGAATCTCGGCGCCGTGACGCTGAAGGGTTTCGCCGCACCGGTGCAAGCCTGGCGGGTGCTTCATGAGGGAACAGCGGAAAGCCGCTTCGAGGCGTTGCACCCTTCGGTCCTCGCCCCGCTGGTTGGGCGTGAGGAAGAACTCGCGCGGTTGGAGCGGAGCTGGAGCCATGCGCGGGCGGGCACCGGTCAAGTCATGCTGCTCGTCGGCGAGGCGGGGATCGGCAAGTCGCGCCTCGTTGCGGCTCTTCAGGAGCGTATCCAGCGGGAGCCGCACACCTGCTTGCGCTACTTCTGCTCGCCTCATCATCAGGAAAGCGCGCTTTACCCCTTCACCGCACAACTCCAGCGGGCGGCAGGCTTCGATCGTGAGGACACACCGATGACCAAGCTCGACAAACTTCGAGCGCTCCTATCGCCTGCATTGCCGCCCGACGAGGACGTGGCGATCCTGGCCGAGTTGCTGTCGATCCCGAACGATAATCTATACTTGCCGGTTACGAGTACGCCGCAACAAAAGAAGGAGAGAAGCTTCGCCGCTCTGGTTCGCCAGCTTGAAGCTCTCGCGCAAAAATGTCCAATCATGATCGTGTTCGAGGACATGCAATGGATCGATCCAAGCTCGCGCGAGCTGCTGGACCGAACCGTCGATCGCGTAGCAAGCCTACCGATTTTGGTCTTGATCACCTACCGCCCCGAGTTCCAGTTGGTATGGACCGGAAAGCCGCATGTCAGCTTGCTCGTGCTGAACCGGCTTGACCAGAAAGCGGGCGCTGCGCTGATCCGGAGCGTGGCAGGTGGCCAGACGCTGCCGACCGAAATCGTCAATGAAATTGCCGAACGAACGGATGGCGTGCCGCTGTTCGTTGAGGAGTTGACCAAAGCGGTGCTCGAAACGAGCCCCGAGGGTATCGCGCGAGCGATCTCCTTCGCGCCGCTGCCCGGACTTGCCGTACCGGCCACGCTACATGCTTCGTTGATGGCGCGGCTCGACCGGATTGGTCCGATCGCCAAGGAGGTGGCACAAATCGGCGCGGCTATCGGCCGCGAGTTCTCCTACGATCTGCTGGCCTCGGTCGCACAGCGGTGCGACAACGAGTTGCGGGCGGCGCTCGACCGGCTGATCAACACCGGCCTCGTGTTTGGGAGTGTCGAGCCGCCCGACGCCAATTTCTTGTTCAAACATGCACTGGTCCAGGATGCGGCATACGGCACAATGTTGCGCGGCCAACGCCGCGAGCTGCACGCGCGGATCGCTGGCGCACTGGAGGAGAAGCTTGCCAGGGGCATCCAAGAGCAGCCGGAAATCCTCGCCCACCACTGCGGACATGCGGGCCTGGCCGAAAAGGCGGTTTCCTATTGGCAGGAGGCTGGTGAGCGTTCAAAGGCTCGATCGGCAATGACAGAAGCAATCGCGCAGATGCGAAAGGCGCTCGATCTGCTATCCCAACTGCCGGATACTCCCGCGCGCCAGCGCACCGAAACTGACCTTCAACTCGCGCTCGGCGGTGCACTGATCGCCGCGAAGGGCCACGCGGCCGAAGAGACCGGCAGGGCCTACGCCCGGGCGCGTTGCCTCTGCGAGGCACTCAACGACACGCCGAACCTGCTCAAGGCACTCTGGGGCGAGTTCGTGCATTATCACGTCCGTGGTGAAACGGACCGATCGCATCGCATCGCCGAGAATCTGCTCGATTTGGCCGGACGACAGAACGATGCGGCCATTCTTGTCGCCGGTCATCGGGCAGTGGGCGATAGCTGGCTTCATCGCGGACAATTGGCCTTGGCGCGCAGCCATCTCGAGCGGGGGCTCGCACTTTACGATCCGGCGCAGCAGCGCTCTCTTACGGCCCTGTTCGCAGAAAACGCCCGCGTGGCGATGCTTTCGTTCCTCTCGCTGACATGTGGCCTTCTTGGCTTCGCCGATCAGGCGCGCGTGCAGAGCAGTGACGCCCTGGCAGAGGCCCGCGATTCGTCGCACCCGATCAGCCTCGCATTCGCGCTGAGCGTTGCCTGCCGATTGCATTTCGTGCTCGAAGACGCGGGCATGGTTGGGCAACGGGCGGACGAGCTGGTTGCGCTCACCACCGAGCAGCGCTTTGCCTTCTTCCTCGCGATGGGGACGGCATATCGCGGCTGGACGCTGGCCGAAGCCGGCGACCCCGAGGCCGGGGTGGACTTGCTGCGGCGCGGCATCGAGGGATTCCAGGCGTCCGGCGCAGCGTGGACTCTTCCGTTCTACCTTGCGCAGCTCGCAGCAGCCGAGGCAAAGGCAGCACGATTTGAAACCGGGCTCGGCCAACTCTCCGACGCCTTGGCACTCACCCAGAAATCGGGGGTGCGGTGGTTCGAGGCCGAGCTGCATCGGCGCCGAGGCGAGTTGATGCTGAGGGCTCGGCCAGGCGCCGAGGCCGATGCGGAGACCGAGTTTCGCCACGCCATTGCGATTGCTCACCAGCAGGAGGCGAAACTCTGGGAACTTCGCTCCGCCGTCAGTCTCGCCCGGCTCTGGCGTGATCAGGACAGGGGTGATGAAGCACGCGGTCTTCTCGCGCCGGTCTACGGTTGGTTCGACGAGGGCTTCGATACCCGCGACTTGAAGGAAAGCAAGGCGCTGCTGGAAGAACTCTGAGTGTGACACGTGGAACTTATCGTCAGCGCGCTCCATTGGAGCTCCGAAGCGCTCTCGGGTTTGGCGACTCCCTGTGCTGCCGACGAGGAAGGCAAACGCCGGAATGTTCAACGGCAATACGGCTGTCCACGGCAGGAGCCGTGAGGTTTCGTGCCGTTCACCCACGCCTTCGGCAATACCACCAGGGATGACCGGCTAAAGATCACGACCGGTGCATCGTCACTCGGTAGCACGCCTCGGCAGCCGTAGCGCCATTGGCCGGCCGTGCCGGGCGAGGTCTTGCCAATAAGGGCGACGGCATTCAAGCCCTGAGGGTCGGCCATCGCGAGAGCTTGCCCTGGCCTCCGCATCCCTTCCGAACCCGGATCAGGTACTCGACCGCAACCACTGCGAAAAGACCCGAATGGTCCGCGCGCGCGGATGGCTTGGCCTGCTGACCACATAGAAGCCATAGCCGGGCAGGCTCAACGAGAATGCCTTCACGAGCGTGCCGGTGGCGAGGTCGTGCGCCACGAGCACATCACTGAAGATCCCGACGCCCTGTCCGCTGATCACCGCCTCGATGGCGTGCAGTTCTTCCCGGAAACTCAAATGCTGCAGGTCCTTGTATGGAGGCACCTCGCCCCACCTGCGCTGGGCCGCACCGAGCCATCTCTGCCACGTCGGTGGCTCGCGATCGGCCGGCGACCAATAGGAGTGGATCAGAACATGCTTTGCGAGGTCGACTGGTCTCTTCAGGCGTCCCGTTGAAAGCAAATCCGGACTGCAGACCGGCCAGAACGTATCGCTGAAGAGCTCATCGACGATCCCGTCTGTCGGCGGTACGCGGCTGGTCGCATAGCGAATGGCAACGTCACTATCTCCGGCCTGCAGATCGAGCACCGTGTCAGTGCCGATCACTTCCAGCGGCACGTCGGGATGCAACTTCCGCCACAGGGGCAGGCGGGGCACGAGCCAGCGGCTGGCGAAGGCATTGGTCGTCGTCACCCGGAGCGGCTGCTGGTCACCTTCCTCCTTGACGGACGCAATGGCAGCGGCAAACGCCTCGAGCCCGCCGCGAATGGCCGGAAACAGCCGCGCGCCGGACTCGGTCAACGAAAGCGGACGTGGTCTGCGCCGGAACAAGGCGCGGCCGCAATACTGCTCGAGCAAGCCGATCTGGTGGCTGATCGCGGTTGGCGTGACGCCGAGTTCTGCCGCGGCTTTCTTGAAGCTCAGATGACGGGCGGCAGCTTCGAAAGCGCGGAGCTCGATCAGGGGAGGCAGCTTGTGCATGCGCGGTCAGTCTAGGTGAAATCAGTTCATCGTCACCTGAATTCTTCGGATTTGCTCTGAGACAGCCCAGGATCGAGGATATGGCGGGTCAAGCTGAGGAGCCCATGTCATGTCCATCGCATCTGTTGCCAGCGCTGCCGCCGAACTTAGCGCCTCCTTCGGAGGAGAACTGCTCAAGCCAGCAGACGAGGGCTACGACGAGGCGCGCAAGGTCCACAACGGGCTGGTCGACAAACGGCCAGCATTGATTGCCAGGTGCCGCAGTGCGGCCGATGTCGTGGACGCGGTGACACTTGCGACCAAGCTCGGCCTCGAGGTCGCGGTTCGCGGCGGCGGCCACAATGTGGCGGGGCGCGCAACCATCGACGGCGGGATCATGATCGACCTCTCACCCATGAAGGGGGTTCGGGTCGACGCCATCGGCAAGACCGTATGGGCGCAGGGCGGGGTCACCTGGGGCGAGCTCAATCGAGAAACGCAGCTTCACGGACTTGCGGTGACCGGCGGCGTGGTCTCGACCACCGGCATCGCGGGCCTGACGCTGGGCGGAGGGCTGGGCTGGCTGATGGGCAAGTACGGCCTCGCATTGGACAATCTGCGGGCTGTCGAACTCGTCACGGCCGATGGCAAGGTTCTGCGGGCCAGCAAGCAAGAGCAGCCCGATCTGTTTTGGGCCGTGCGCGGCGGCGGCGGAAACTTCGGGATTGCCACCAGCCTCGAATACGACCTCCATAAGGTAGGGCCGGTCATCACCGGCGGCCCGATCGTCCACCCAATCGAGCGCTCCCGCGACGTGCTGGAATTTTTCCGGACCAGCACGCGATCGCTCACGGACGAGCACATGCTGTTCGCATCCCTGACCCATGCGCCGGACGGGTCCGGCAGGGAGGTCGCGGCCCTGGTCACCAGCCACTGCGGTGAAGTTGCCGAGGCCGAACGAGCGATACAGCCGCTGAAACAGTTCGGAACTCCGATTCTGGATGCAGTCGGACCGATGACCTATTGCGAGCTCAACCGGATGCTCGACGCCAACTATCCGAAAGGCGCCTTCAACTATTGGAAGTCGAACTTCCTCGTGGAGCTGAGCGATGGTGCGATTGCGACGATGATCGAATGTTTCGCCCGCTGCCCGACTCCCATGGGGCAGCTGCTGCTCGAGCATATCCACGGTGCCGCGGCCCGCGTGGATGCCGGGGATACGGCATTCGTGCATCGGCAGGAGGGCTACAATTTCCTGATCCTCGCGCAATGGACGCAGGCCAGCGATACCAGCCGCTGCATCTCGTGGGCACGCGCAACCTATGAAAAGATGCGGCCCTTCTTTGCGTCCGGACGCTATGTCAATTATCTCGATGATGACGAGACAGGCGATCCCGTTGCCGCTGCCTATGGGCGGAATTACCGCCGCCTGCAGCAGATCAAAGCGAAATACGACCCTACGAACTTCTTCCGGATGAACCAGAACATCCGGCCGCTCGCTTGATTGCCGGCTGACGATTCCTCGCTCTCGTCAGGATGTGAGTAGAAACCAAGCCGCGACCTGATCCAAAGTGGGTGGGGCGAGCAGATGCCCGGGAGGGACTTGAGAATGGCGGTCGTGTGCAGGCCCGCTCGCATCGACGACTTGAAGCAGGCCGATGACCTCGTCGTCGCCAGCATCAACGAGCTCACTGAACGGCGGGGGTTCGGGAAGATGGCATCCTCTCGCCCGCCGAATTTTCAGGCCTTCTCGCTGGCGGATGATCCCGAAGGCTTATGGGTGGCCGATGACGACGGAGAGATTGTCGGCTTCGCGTGGAGTTGGGTCTGTGGCGAGCTTTGGTTCTTGGCTCAATTGTTCGTCGCGCCTGATCGTCAGAGCGATGGCATTGGCAATCAACTCATCAACAAGGCGTTCGCGCATGCAGACATGCGCGGAGCACCCGTCAAGGCACTGATCACCTTCACCTTCAACAACGTATCTCAAGGCCTCTACATCCGCCATGGACTGTTCCCGCGCTTTCCGATCTACATGGTCAGCGTCCCTCGCGACCGCCTGGCGCCACGATTGGCTGCGCCGCGGCTCCGTCTTGAATCTCTCATGGCCGACGCAATCGCATACGACGAGCTGGCGGCGATCGATGTCAGTGCTGTCGGCGTTTCCAGGGAGAAGCATCATCGATTTCTCCTGGGCGACAGCACGATTCGCGGATTCACCATCCACGCCGGCAATGAGTGCGTCGGGTATGTCTATATTTCGGGTGGACACATTGGTCCGCTTGCAGTCCGCAGGCCAGATCTCGTTGACGCCGCTTTTGCCACTGCGTTGTCGTTCGCGGCCCAGACCGATTGTCCAACCATTTCGGCCTTTGTGCCGGGCGCGAGCGAGCCAGCGCTCAAGGCGGCGAGCGACCACGGCATGCGTCTGACGTTCCCGATGCTGCTGATGTCGAACAGACCGTTCGGAGATTGGGGCAGCTACCTCCCGCGCAATCCGGGTTTCATGTAGAGGATTCAACCGAGAAGGCTGGCGTCGCGGGGCAGGCAGGAAGCCACGGAATGATGACTGGATCGGCGCTCGTTCCGGGCCGGGTCATGCTCTAGCCTTATCGGGACCGCGGGCTGCGCTCTGGATGGAGCGGCCGTTGCGCATAAGGGTTATCCATGCACATGGCCGAAAGGCCTGCGGCGCTCGCTCTACACTCGTCCCATGAACGATACTGGCAGGAAATCCAGGTGACGCCGCCCCATTCCCATCTCTGCATGCATACCGGATAGTTGCCGCCGAACCGCTGTGCTGCGGCTGGACTGGGCGCGGACATGGTGCTCAAGACCAAGAGGAGACAGGCAAGCGCGCGCATCATGATCAGCGCGGCCGGGGCGGAGGCGGCTGCTTGAACCTCACGCGCGGGTTCACGTCGCAATAGGTGTTCCATCGCCCGGACGCCGACGCCAGGCATTGTTCTCGCGTCGAATACATGCATTCGCCGGGAAAACCGAGGTGTCCGCCGACCACGCACCAGGGATAGTCGCGCTCAGCGTTTGCTGCGGGAGAAAATCCGATGACCATGAGGACAATCAGTAGAGCGATGCGCATGCGATCTCCATCATGTCAACTGAGCGGCAACGCCAGAGGTTCGCCTTCGAAAAATAGCCGCTTGATGATCGTGGCTCAAGAATAATGGCCTAAGCTGGTTAGAGGCGCAGGCAACAATTCCGTGTCGCACTGCATCGTTCCTGTCAACTTGCGACAGCCTGTCGCCGGTGCTTAGGAACGTCCGCAGGGCTTGGTAGCGGCCCAGGGACACGCGAACACGCGCGCCAAAACAGCAACGGGGCCCGCAAGGGCCCCGCAAAAATCCTTGGCGCTGCGCCGATCTTACTTGATCTTGGCTTCGCGGAATTCGACGTGCTTGCGCGCGACGGGGTCGTACTTCTTCTTGACCAGCTTGTCGGTCATGGTGCGCGAATTCTTCTTGGCGACGTAGTAGAAGCCGGTGTCGGCCGAGGACACGAGCTTGACCTTGATGGTGACCGCTTTGGCCATGTTCTGAACCTCAGAATATCAGGGGGAATCTGGAGCCGGCCAAATGGCCCGCGTTGGCCGGCAACCTAGCCAGAAACGGCGGGAAGTCAAGGTTTCAGGGGACAGAAACCGCTCAAATCGGGCCCATCAGGCCTCGAAGAACCGGTTTTTCGGCCGGGGCAGGCCCAGATTCTCCCTCAAGGTGGGCCCTTCATAGTCTTTGCGGAAAATCCCGCGCCGCTGCAGCTCCGGGACCACCTTGTCGACGAAATCGTCGAGGCCGGCGGGCAGGAACGGGAACATGATGTTGAAGCCGTCGGAGCCGCGCCCGACCAGCCATTCCTCCATCTGGTCGGCGATGGTCTTGGCCGTGCCGACGAAGGACAGCCCGCCATAGCCGCCGACGCGCTGGGCGAGCTGGCGCACGGTGAGCTTCTCGCGGGTGGCGAGGTCGACCAGGCGCTGCCGGCCGCTCTTGCTGGCATTGGTCTCGGGGATCTCGGGCAGGGGGCCATCGGGATCGAAGCCGGAAGCGTCGGTGCCGAGGATGACGGAGAGCGAGGCGATGGCGCTGTCGTAGTGCACGCGGCTGTCGAGCAGAGCGCGCTTCTCCTTGGCTTCATCGACGCTGTCGCCCACGACGACGAAGGCGCCGGGGAGGATCTTCAGGTGCTCGGGGTCGCGGCCGATCTTCTCCATGCGGCCCTTGATGTCGGCATAGAGTTTTTGGCCGTCGGCGAGGCTGCCGCCGCCGGTGAACACGGCTTCCGCGGTCTCGGCGGCGAGCTGCTTGCCGTCTTCGGAGGCGCCGGCCTGCACGATCACCGGCCAGCCCTGCACGGGGCGGGCGATGTTGAGGGGCCCGCGCACTTTGAAGTATTTGCCCTTGTGGTCGAGCGTGTGCATCCGGGCGGGATCGAAGAACAGGCCGCTCTCGACGTCGCGCACGAAGGCATCGTCGGCGAAGGAATCCCAGAGGCCGGTGACGACATCGTAGAATTCGCGGGCACGCTTGTAGCGCTCGGCGTGCTCCATGTGGTCGTCGAGGCCGAAATTCAGCGCCGCATCCGGGTTCGAGGTGGTGACGATATTCCACCCCGCACGGCCGCCGCTGAGATGGTCGAGCGAGGCGAAGCGGCGCGCGACGTGATAGGGCTCGTCGAACGTGGTCGAGCCGGTCGCGATCAGGCCGATGCGCTTGGTCACCGCCGAGAGCGCCGACAGCAGCGTGAACGGCTCGAACGAGGTCACGGTGTGGCTGCGCTTGAGTGCGTTGATCGGCATGTTCAGCACGGCCAAGTGATCGGCCATGAAGAAGGCGTCGAACTTGCCGGCCTCGAGCTTTCGGATCAGCGTCTTGATGTGCGAGAAGTTGAAATTGGCGTCGGGCCAGGCCCCGGGATAGCGCCAGGCGCCGGTGTGGATGCTGATCGGGCGCATGAACGCGCCAAGCTTGAGTTGCCGTTGTACCATCGCCCGGTGTCCTTCTTCATTGTCGTTCGGAAAGACATAGGTGCGGGCGGGAACTCCGCCATTGGGGGAGGCGGGAAGAATTTTTTGTTTTTTGCAGATGTTTCAGCACGTCATTCTGGGGCGCCGCAAAGCGGCGAACCCGGAATCCATTGGGCCGCAAAGACTGCCGAGCGATGGATTCCGGGTTCGCGCTTCGCGCGCCCCGGAATGACGGAGGATAGAACTCGGACTTCGAACTACGCCGCAGCGCGCCAACTAGCTCAAGACATCCTTCTGCATCTTGCCGCCGTAGAAATGGAAAAACGGCACCGGCGCGTCGTGGCGGAGCGGGCCGGTGGCAAGACGGGTGTCGAGCTCGTTGAGGACGTTACGCGTCATCGGATGCAGATCGGCGAGCGGCTTCGAGCCGAGCTCGACCCAGACCAGCTCGACCAGCTCCGCATCGGCATGGATCACGCCCTCGACGCGGTGGGTGATTGCGGAGGCATCGGCGGTGAAGAAGCGCGTATCGAAGCGCTTGACGCGGCCGGGCGGGGTGATCGCGCGCGCGATCAGGAACAGGCCGGAGGGATCGGGCAGCAGGCCGGCATCCGCGAACGGCTTCCAGGGGCCGTCGAGCTTCGGCACCTTGCCTTCGGCCTTGCGGCCGAGGCAGAGGCCGGTCTCCTCGCAGGCTTCGCGGATCGCGGCAATGGCGAGCGATTTCGCGCGCGAGGCCGGCGTTTTCGGGCTGCCCTTGGCGAGATTGGCTTCCAGCTCCGCAGTGATGGGCGCAGCGCACGGCACGCGATAGTCGGCCTTGTCGACGCGCCCGCCGGGGAAGACGAATTTCCCGGGCATGAACACCACCTTGTCGTGGCGCTTGCCGACCAGCACTTTCGGAATGGCGCCGCTGCGATCGACCAGGATCAGCGTCGCCGCATCCCGGGGACGGAAATAGGGATGGTGGTCGGCTTCCTTTTCCTCGTGGACCTTTGCCTTTTCCGCAACCTGCGCAATATCCGTCATGTCCTCACCCGAACTCTTCTTGCTTATTTTGCCTATACCGGCGGAATACCATCCGGAGGGTTGTCGTCAAACCCGTGCATGCGCAGAGCCCATTGCAAGCCGACCACAGCTCCCTTCACCGGCTGCAAGAGCGCGAGCGAGGCGACGAAGGTGAAGGGCAGATAGGCGGCGAAGCTGATCCAGACCGGCGTGGTGTAATTGGTCTCGATCCACAAAACGGCCGGCACGACGATGTGACCGACAATGACGATGACGAGATAGGCCGGCAGATCGTCGGCGCGATGCGGGGTGAAGTCGAGGCCGCATTTGCCGCAATGATCGGCGGTCTTCAGGAAGGCGCGGAACAGCTTGCCTTCGCCGCAGCGCGGGCAGCGGCCGCGAAAGCCGCGCTTCATTGCCGTCATGACATCGCGCTTCTCGACGAGCCCGCTCTCGCGCGTCCAGATCTTTGGGGCCGTCCTCATCGTCACCACGCCTTGCCCTTCTTGCCCTTACCCTTGTTCTTTGCTTTGGCCTTCTTCCCCTTGCCGGACTTTTGCTTCTCCGGCTTGCGTTTTCTCTCCGGGCTGCGTCCGGGATGCGCTTTGGACGACTTGCGCTGCGGACGCAACGGCCTGCGCTGGCGCGTGCCGCTGTCGCTCTCCGACGACAGCAGCTCGAAGCGCAGCGCGCCTGCGATCGGAGCGGCCTCGATCAGGCGGACGTCGACGACGTCGCCGAGCTGGTACATGGTGCCGCTGCGTGTTCCCACCAGCGCATGGCGGCCCTCGTCATAGTTGAAATATTCCGTGCCGAGGGATCGGATCGGGATCAAGCCGTCGGCGCCGGTCTCGGAGAGCTTCACGAACAGGCCGGCGCGGGTGACGCCGGAGACGCGGCCCTGGAAGCTGGCCCCGATGCGGTCGGCGAGGTGATGGGCGATCAGGCGGTCGACGGTCTCGCGCTCCGCCTTCATCGCGCGCCGCTCGGTCAGCGAGATATGCGCGGCGACTTCGCTCAAGCTTTCCGGCGTCTCGCTGTCGGGCAGGGCGCCTTCGCCGAGCCCGAGCGCACGGACCAGCGCGCGGTGCACGACGAGGTCGGCATAGCGGCGGATCGGCGAGGTGAAATGCGCATAGCGGCGCAGGTTCAGGCCGAAATGGCCGTAGTTCTCGGATGAGTACTCGGCCTGCGCCTGGGCGCGCAGCACGACTTCGCTCACCAGCGGATAGTAGTCATGGCCTTCGAGCTGAGCCAGCACGCGGTTGAACGTGGTGGGGCGGAGCGCGCCCGATTTGGCGAAGGGAACGTCCAGCGTCTCCAGGAATTCCGCGAGCGCGTGGACCTTTTCCAATGTCGGCTCGTCGTGCACGCGGTAGATCAGCGGGAGCGATTTCTTCTCCAATGTCTCCGCTGCGGCGACATTGGCGAGGATCATGAACTCCTCGATCAGCTTGTGCGCATCGAGACGCTCGGGGACCACGACGCGATCGACCGTGCCGTCGCTCTTCAAGAGGATCTTGCGCTCGGGCAGATCGAGGTTGAGCGGATCGCGCTCGTCGCGCGCGCGCTTGGCGCAGGCGTAAGCCGCATAGAGCGGCCTCAGGATCGGATCGAGCAGGGGGCCGGTGGTGTCATCAGGCCGACCGTCGATCGCGGCCTGCGCCTGCGCGTAAGCGAGCTTGGCCGCCGAGCGCATCAGGATGCGATGAAAACTGTGCGAGCGCTTGCGGCCGTCGGGGCCGAGCACCATGCGCACCGCCAGCGCGCCGCGCGGCTCGCCCGGCACCAGCGAGCAGAGATTGTTGGAGATGCGCTCGGGCAGCATCGGCACGACGCGGTCGGGGAAATAGACCGAATTGCCGCGGTCGAGCGCGTCGCGGTCGAGCGCCGTGCCAGGGCGCACGTAGAAGCTGACGTCGGCGATGGCGACGTTGACGATGAAGCCGCCCTTGTTGTTGGGATCAGGATCCGGCTCGGCATGCACCGCGTCGTCATGATCCTTGGCGTCGGGCGGATCGATGGTGACGAGCGGGACGTCGCGCCAGTCCTCGCGGCCCTTCAGGTTGGCGGGCTCTGCAGCTTCCGCCTCGCGCTCCGCAGCGGAGGAGAACTGCAAGGGAATGTCGTGGGCGTAGATCGCGATCAGGCTGATCGCCTTCTCGGACTTGACCGAGCCGAGCTTCTCTTTGACCCGGCCGGAGGCGAGGCCGAAGCCGCGGGTGCGGACGATGTCGACGCTGACGAGGTCGCCATCCTCGGCGCCGCCGGTGTCGGTCCTGGCGATGTTCAGCTCGCGGTCGGCGAACTTCTTGTCGACCGGGACCAGCCGCCCGCCGCCCTCGGGCAGGCTGCGGAACACGCCGAGAATGCGGCTCTTGGCCTTGTCGATCACCTTGATGATACGGCCGCGATAGGCGGGGCCTTCGTCATCATCGCTGCGCTCGACGCGCAGCAGCGCGCGGTCGCCGACGCCGGCGGCGGTGCCGGGCTTGGGCCGACGCGGCATCTCGATGAGGATCTTTGGCGGCTCGCCGTTCTCGACCTCGTCCCATTCGGCGGGGGAGGCGATCAGCTCGCCATCGAAGTCTCGGCCGGTGATGTCGGCCAGCAGCGTCGGCGGCAGCGCGTCCGGCTCGGAGACCTTGTGGCGCTTCTTCTTGATGATGCCGTCGTCGGCGAGCTCGCGCAGCATGCGCCTGAGCTCGGCGCGATCGGCGTTCTTCAGGCCGAACTCGCGCGCAATTTCGCGAGTCCCGACCTTTCCTGGATTTGCCTTGATGAAGGCGACGATGGCTTGCCTGTCGGGAAAGCCACGGTCTTTCTTTGGTTTCACTTAACCTCTAATTCTTGCCGGCACTCTTCTTGGCCGGAGCCTTGGTGGCGGCTGCCTTGGTCGGCGACGTCTTTGTAGCAGAAGTCTTGGCGGTCGACGGCACGGGAGCGCGCGCCTTGCTGGTGGATTCGGATTTGGATTTGGCCGCGGCTTTTTTCGCAGCCGGCTTCTTCGGCTTCGGTGCGGCGTTCTCGCCGTCCGCAGCCTTCTTGGTCTTGGCGGGCTTTGCAGCCTTCTTGGCCTTGCCGCCACCTTTGGCCGCGCGCTCGTCGATCAGCGCGATCGCCTGCGGCAGCGTGATCGTGTCCTTCTCGAACTCGGCCGGAATGGTCGCGTTGACGCCGCCGGCCGTGACATAGGCGCCGTAGCGGCCGCTCTTCACGGTGACGGTGCCGAGCGTCGGATGATCGCCGAGCGCCTTGCCGGGATCGGCGCCGAAGCGGCGGCTCGGGCCCTTGGCGACCTTCTCGGCGATCAGCGTCACCGCGCGGTTGAGGCCGATGTCGAACACCTCGTCGCCGGCCTCTAAGCTCGCATAGGTCTTCTCGTGCTTCACGAACGGTCCGAAGCGGCCGAGGCCGGCGATGATCGGCTGGCCGGTTTCCGGATGCTTGCCGATCTCGCGCGGCAGCGACAAGAGTTTCAGCGCAAGCTCGAGGTCGACGTCGCTGGGCGATGTGCCCTTGGGGATGCCCGCGCGCTTGGGCTTCTCGCCTTCCTCGTAATCCTTCTGCTCGCCGAGCTGGATATAGGGGCCGAAGCGGCCGGCCTTGACCCAGACGTCGCGACCCGTCTCGGGGTCCTGGCCGAGCGAGCGGTCCGCGGTCGTTTCGCCGTCGGCGGCGAGCTGACGGGTGTAGCGGCATTCCGGATAGTTCGAGCAGCCGACGAAGGCGCCGAACTTGCCGGCCTTCAGGTTCAGCCGGCCGGTGCCGCAATTCGGGCATTGCCTGATATCGCCGCCATCGGCGCGAGGCGGATAGATGTGCTGGCCCAGCATGTCGTCGAGTACGTCGAGCACCTGCGCGACGCGCAGATCCTTGATGTCGTCGACGGCGCCGATGAAGCCGGTCCAGAAATCCTTCAGCACCTGCTGCCAGGAGATCTCGTTGTTTGAGATGCGGTCGAGCTGCTCTTCGAGGCTGGCCGTGAAATCGTATTCGACGTAGCGGGCAAAGAAGCTTTCCAGGAACGCGACCACGACGCGGCCCTTGTCCTCGCCGTGCAGGCGCTTCTTCTCCAGCTTGACGTAGCCGCGGTCCTTCAGGACCTGCAGGATCGAGGCGTAGGTCGAGGGACGGCCGATGCCGAGCTCTTCCATGCGCTTGACCAGCGAAGCCTCGGAGAAGCGCGGCGGCGGCTCGGTGAAGTGCTGGGTGACCGACAGGCTCTGCCGCTTCACGGCCTCGCCTTGGCTCATCGCGGGCAGGCGGCGGGAATCCTCGTCCTCTTCGTCGTCGCGGCCTTCCTGGTAGAGCGCGAGGAAGCCGTCGAACTTCACGACCTGGCCGGTGGCACGCAGCTCCAGCGTGCGGCCACCTGCCTTCGCCGTGATGTCGACGGTGGTGCGCTCGAGCTCGGCGGATTCCATCTGGCTCGCGATGGTGCGCTTCCAGATCAACTCATAGAGCTTCGCCTGATCGGCATCGAGCTTGCGGCTCATGCTGTCGGGGCGGCGGGAGAGGTCGGTCGGGCGGATCGCTTCGTGCGCTTCCTGGGCGTTCTTGGCCTTGGCCTGGTACTGACGCGGGGTATCCGGCACATAGGCGTTGCCGTAATCCTCGCCGATCACCTTGCGCGCCTGGGTGATCGCTTCGGGGGCGATCTGCACGCCGTCGGTACGCATATAAGTAATGAGTCCGGTGGTCTCGCCGCCGATGTCGATGCCCTCATAAAGACGCTGGGCGATGCGCATGGTGTGCGCCGGCGCAAAGCCGTATTTCCGGCTGGCTTCCTGCTGCAGCGTCGAGGTGGTGAAGGGCGCCTGCGGATTGCGCCGGGCCGGCTTGGCGTCGACCGCGGTGACGGCGTAGGTCGCTGCTTCCAGCGCCTTCTTGAAGTCTTCGGCTTCCGCGCCGGTGCCGATGTCGAGGCGCTGGATCTTCTTGCCGTCGGCGCCAACGAGGCGTGCCTCGAAGGCATCGCCCCGCGGGGTGAGCAGGGTCGCGATCAGCGACCAATATTCGCGCGGCACGAACTTCTCGATCTCGAGCTCGCGGTCGCAGACGAGACGCAGCGCCACCGACTGCACGCGGCCGGCCGAGCGGGCGCCGGGCAGCTTGCGCCACAACACGGGGGAGAGGGTGAAGCCGACGAGGTAATCGAGGGCGCGGCGCGCCATATAGGCGTCGACCAGCGCGCCGTCGATCTCGCGCGGGTGCTTCATGGCCTCGGAGACCGCCTGCTTGGTGATGGCGTTGAACACCACGCGCTCGATCTTCTGATCCTTCAGCGCGCGCTTCTCCTTCATCACCTCCAGCACGTGCCAGGAGATGGCTTCGCCCTCGCGATCGGGGTCGGTCGCGAGAATCAGGCGGTCGGCGCCCTTCAGCGACTTGGCGATATCATTGAGCCGGCCGGCCGCCTTGGGGTCGACCTCCCAGATCATCTTGAAATTGGCGTCGGGATCGACGGAACCGTTCTTCGCCGGGAGATCGCGGACATGGCCGAACGAGGCCAGAACCTCGTAGGACGAGCCCAAATACTTGTTGATCGTCTTGGCTTTCGCCGGCGACTCCACGATAACGATATTCATGTAGTTCCAGTAACTTACGGGAAAATCTTGGGCCGAAAACGAAAGGATTCGGGTCGGCCGTTTCGACCCGAACATGGGTGGTGAGGCGGTCGCTGTCAAATCGTGGGGTGTTGAAAGCCGCCGCGATGGGAAAAGTTTCATATCGAGAAAGTTGCAAAATACCACCTTGGAGTTGCGGTTGATGTGGGCGTAATGTCCTGTCGGGCATGGATTCGGGTGGGGTCTGGTGACTAGGCCAGGAAAGAAACGGGCGCGCGCTGGATCAGGCGCGCCGGGGGGCTCGCGCAACGAGGAACCGGGGGAGGGCGGCGCGGACGAAGCCGTGGCCTTCATCGCCGAGCAGACCGGCGCCCTGCGCAAGCTGGCCGAGCGCCACAAGCTGGACGTGCTGCATTATCTCTTAGGCATGACTCAGCTCGAGGCCGACGAGCATCTGCGGCTACGGACCAGGCGCAAGCTGTCGTGAGGGTGGGGCCTTCGTTCCCGTCATCCTGAGGTGTGAGGCTTGAGATGCGAATGCATCGCAAGCCGAGCCTCGAAGGATGAGCGGCCCCACTGATGCAGCCGGGCCGTCGCCCTTCGAGGGCCGCTGAAGAACGGCCACCTCAGGGTGACGGTGATAGTATCGAGCGCGCTGCTCTAACCCAGTCATTGCGAGCGCAGCGAAGCAATCCAGAGTCTTGCCGCGGGAGGCAGTCTGGATTGCTTCGCTCCGCTCGCAATGACGGGGTGGGACCGCTTGGGACTATTACGCCGACCGCCGTCGCGGCGCCGGCCGCGGCTTCAGCGTGGTGTCGGCAGGGTTGAGCAGGCGGCCGTCCTCGGCGTGCATTTCGAGCTTCTTCACCGGGCGGCCCTTCTCGCGATCGACCAGGATGGTCGCGATCTCCTCAGGGCGGTCATCGAACTCCTCGCTCCATTGCCGCAGCGCGACCAGGATCGGGAAGGTGCCGCGGCCCTTCGGCGTCAGCACATATTCCTGATAGGCGCTGCCGTCGGAGGCGGGGGCGGTTTCCAGAATGCCGTGATCGACCAGCGATCGCAGCCGCGCCGCCAGGATGTTCTTGGCCATGCCGAGCTTGTTCTGAAACTCGCCGAAGCGGCGGACGCCGAACAGCGCCTCGCGGATGATCAACAGCGACCACCAGTCGCCAAGCGCATCCAGCGATCGCGCGATCGGGCAGGCATCGCCGGCAAAGCTCGTCCGTTTCACCATTTCGTCCGTCCCGTCGCGTTCGTACGGCGCCAGCGCCGATCACGCGCTTGTGTGGTTGCATTATAAAACCGAATGCCCTAGATGGCAATGTAGTTTCATAATGCAACTACTGGAGGCGAGCGTGAGACTGAAGGACAAGACGGCCCTGATCACCGGCGGCAATAGCGGCATCGGGCTGGCAACGGCAAAACTGTTCGTGGCCGAGGGCGCCAAGGTGGTGATCACCGGGCGCAACAAGGAGACGCTGGCGGCGGCCGCGAAGGAGCTTGGGCCGAACGCGCTCGCGCTGCCAGCCGACGCGACGGACATCGCGGCGACGGAAGCTGCGATCAAGCAGGGCGCGGAGAAATTCGGCAAGTTCGACATCGTGTTCGCCAATGCCGGCATCGCCGGCGGCACGCCGCTGGGATCGGCGACACCAGAGGTGTTCGAGAAGGTGATCAGCACCAATCTGACCGGCGTGTTCTTCACCGTTCAATCCGCGTTACCCCATCTCAACGACAACGCCTCGATCATCCTCAACGGCTCGGTGATCTCAGTGCTCGGCATTCCCGGCTATTCGGCCTATGGCGCGGCGAAGGCCGGCGTGCGCGCGATGGCGCGGATCATGGCTTCAGAACTGTCGCCGCGCGGCATCCGCGTCAATGTCGTTGCGCCCGGCGCGATCCGCACGCCGATCTGGGGGCCCGCGACCGCGACGCCCGAAGCCGAGAAGGCGTTCGAGAAGCGGATTGCGCTGTCGACGCCGCTCGGCCGCATCGGTGAAACCGATCACGTTGCGAAGACGGTGCTGTTCCTCGCCTCCGATGATGCCGCGCATGTGCAGGGCCAGGAAATCTTCGTCGACGGCGGCGCGGTGGCCTCGCCGAGCGGCGCGCCGATCTATCGCGGCTGATCAAACCAAGCGCAAATTGAATCGGCCGGCGCAGTGCGGCTGCGCCTGCCGGTTCCTGCGTCTTGAGATGCATTGACGAGGCGTTGAACCTTCGCGCAAGCTGCAATGACTTTTTACGGGCAGGGGACAGACTCGCTATCTAAGGAGGGTCGGTCATGACAAAAGCGGCCCGCATTTTCGCGTCGATTTCATCACCGCGCGTCTTCACCGAACGACCCGCCGTTCCGGCCAAGCGTTCCGACACGGCCGAGTTCGTGGCCATCGCGTTGTTCTCCGGGATCGGCCTGTTCGTTTCGCTCGTTGCCGTGATCTTGGGCATGCAGGGCGTCTGGTCTTAGCGTTGCGGATCGTGCCGCCGTCAGCCGCCGCGCAATCCGGCGGCGGCCGATTTCGGCACGTCGTCAGGCCGCGTGCAGGCTGGTGGCTGCCTGAAGCGCGCCCGCAAGTGCTTTCTCGCGGTGATCCGGTCCGACCTGGATGCCGTCGGCGATGATGAACTCGGCATTGTGGATGCCCATGAAGCCGAGCACACCGCGCAGATAGCTTTCGAGGTGCTCCAGCGCTGCGGCGGGTGAGCCCGCGCCGTAATAGCCGCCGCGCGAGATCGCGACGATCACGCGCTTGCCGCCGGCGAGCCCATCCGGCCCGGCCGCGCCATACTTAAAGGTCTTCCCCGCTACAAGGATGCGGTCGATCCATGCCTTGAGCTGGCTCGGGATGGTGAAGTTGTACATGGGCGCGCCGATCACGACGATGTCGGCAGCCAGGAACTCCTCCAGCGCGGCCGCGCTTGCGGCAAGGTCCGGTCCGAGTTCCGCCGGCGCAGGCGCGCCTTGCGCGGCGGCGAGATGCGAGCCGGAAAGGTGGGCTAGCGGCGTCTGGGTCAGGTCGCGGTAGACCATCTCGAGCGAGGGCGTGGCCTGCTTGAGCCGGTCGACGATGGCGGCGGAAACCTGCCGGCTGACGGAGCGGGGGCCGAGCACGCTGGAGTCGATGTGGAGGAGTTTCATGTGGGGTCACCCTGGTATAAGTTTGTAACCAGCGCTACATGAGTGACTGTCGAAATCTCCGCAAGAACGCACTTTTTTGAGCCATGGGCACATCATTGAAACCTGCGAACATCGAAATGCCTGCTCCGCCGCGGCCAAATCCGGGGCCGGATCCAAGGCCCATGCCGGATCCCAACCATGCGGACTGCCGTGGGGTCGCCTCCGTGCTGTCGCGCGTCGGCGACAAGTGGAGCGTGTTCGTCATCATGATGCTGAGCGACGGGCCAAAGCGCTTCAACGAGCTCAAGCGCATGATCAACGGCATCTCGCAGCGGATGTTGACCCTGACGCTGCGCGGCCTCGAGCGCGACGGCCTCGTCACGCGCACGATCTTTCCGACCATCCCGCCACGGGTGGACTATGAGCTGACCGAGCTTGGCCACGGCCTGTCGCGCCCCGTCGAGGCGCTCGGCAAATGGGCGAAGGACCATCTGGATCGGATCGAGGCCGCGCGCACGAAGTTCGACCAGCGCAACGACGGTTAAAGCAGCGACACCAATCCGCCGCCGTGACGCTCGAGCTTTCCGGCGAGCTCGAGCTCCAGCAGCACGGTGCGCACGATCGCAGGCGAGGCGCCGGACATCCGTACGAGGTCGTCGATCGAGATCGGGGCCGGGCCGAGCAGGCCGGTGATCTGGTCGCGATCATGGCTTTGCGGATCGCTTTCGAACGGCTCGCTGTCGGGCTCGCCCGCGGGATGCATCAGCGGCCGCTCCATGATCGGCTGAACCGCGTTGACGATGTCGGCGGCCTCGGTGACGAGCGTTGCGCCCTGCTTGATCAGGTCGTTGGTGCCGGCGGCGCGCGGATCGAGCGGCGAGCCCGGAACGGCGAACACCTCGCGTCCCTGTTCGGCCGCCATGCGTGCTGTGATCAGCGAGCCCGAGCGGTGCGCCGCCTCGACCACGACGACGCCGAGCGAAGCGCCCGAGATCAGCCGGTTGCGACGGGGAAAGTCGCGGGCGCGCGGCTCGTGGCCGAGCGGCATCTCGGAGATCGCTGCGCCCTGGTGGTCGAGGATCGCGGCGAGCAGGTCGCCATGCTCGGGCGGATAGATGCAGTCATGGCCGCCGGCGAGCACGGCGATCGTGCCGCTCTCGATGCTGGTGCGATGCGCGGCCTGGTCGACGCCGCGGGCGAGCCCGGAGATGACGACGAAGCCGGCTTCGCCGAGCTCGCGCGCGAGCTGGCCGGCGAATTTCAGGCCGGCGCCGGAAGCGTTGCGCGAGCCGACGATCGCGATCATCGGCCGCGTCAGGGTCTTGGTGTCGCCGCGCACCGCGAGCAGTGGCGGCGCATCGTCGATCATCGCCAGCCGTGCCGGATAGCCGTCCTCGCCGGGCGCACGCCAGGCGATGCCGAATTTGCGGCTCGCGGCGAGCTCGGCCTTCGCTTCATCCGTACTGCAGATGCGGCCCGATCGCGCCGCGCCGCCGCGGCGGGCGAGATCAGGCAGCCGTTCCAGCGCGGCGCGCGGGCTGCCGAAATGATCGACCAGCGAGCGGAAGGTGCGCGGCCCGACATTGTCGGAACGGATCAGCCGCAGGCGGTCGATCCGCTCAGTCTCGGTCAGCTCTATGCTCGGATTGATGGCGTCCACGGCGTCTCCTTGTAGGGACAGCATGGAACAACCTGAGGGCGTTGCGCAACAGTGACGTGCGCTTGCACGACCTCGCTGCGATGCTAAAAGCGGTCGCAATAAGAAGGATGTTGCCATGCTCTCACTTGCCGACCTCCAGCGCCGCATCGAAGCGGGGGAGCTTTCGCCCGATGACGCCATCGCCCAGTCGCATGCGGCGATCGAAGCCAGGGAGAAGGACGTCCGCGCCTTCGTCCGCCATGACAAATCCGCGAGGGCGCAAGCCTCGGGCCCGCTGCGTGGCATCGCGGTCGGGATCAAGGACATCATCGACACCGCCGATATGCCGACCGAGATGGGCTCGGAGATCTATCGCGGCTGGCAGCCGCGCGCTGATGCACCGGTCGTGATGATGCTGAAGCGGGCCGGGGCCACCATCATCGGCAAGACCACCACGACTGCGTTCGCCTCGAGCGATCCGACCCCGACGCTCAATCCGCACAATCCCGGCCACACGCCCGGCGGCTCGTCCTCGGGTTCGGCGGCGGCCGTCGGCGCCGGCATGATCCCGCTGGCGCTGGGCACCCAGACCGGCGGCTCGGTGATCCGGCCGGCGGCCTATTGCGGCGCTGCCGCGATCAAACCGTCGTTCCGGATGCTGCCGACGATCGGCGTGAAGTGTTATTCGTGGGCACTCGACACGGTCGGCCTGTTCGGCAGCCGCGCGGAAGATCTCGCGCGCGGATTGCTGGCGATCACCGGCCGCACTGAATTCGACGGCATCGGTCCAGCCAAGGCACCGCGCATCGGCGTGGTCAGGCAGGAGTTTGCCGAAGCCGTGGAGCCGGCGGCAGAGGAGGGCTTGCAGGCTGCGATCAAGGCGGCCGAGAAGGCCGGCGCCCGGGTGCAGACCATCGATCTGCCCGAGGCGGTCAAGGAAGCCTGGCGCATCCACCCCGTCATCCAGAACTTCGAGGCGCATCGCGCGCTGGCCTGGGAGTTTTCCGAGCGTCACGACGAGATCGCGCCGCTGCTGCGCGCCAGCCTCGATGAGACGGTCGGACTGACACCGAAGGAATACGACGATGCGCGCCGCATCGCCCGCCGTGGCCGTCGCGAGCTCAGCGAGCTGTTCGAAGGGTTCGACGTGCTGCTGACCTATTCGGCGCCGGGGACAGCGCCGGCCAAGGAACTCGCCTCGACCGGCTCGCCCCGTTACAACCGGCTGTGGACGCTGATGGGCAATCCTTGCGTCAATGTGCCGGTGCTGAAGGTTGGCGGCCTGCCTGTTGGCGTGCAGGTGATCGCGCGGTTCGGCAATGATCCTGTCGCGTTGACATCTGCCTGGTTCCTGGAGGACGCGTTGGCGAAATCAGGCTAGCGCGGGTTCGGAACGAGCAGGGGGCTGAGCGGGCGCTGAGGGCGCTGCGCCGGCTCTTGCACCTTGCCCGAGCCAGCGCTCGGCGGCTTCGCGGCCGCTTCGATGCAAGAGGCGAATGAAGCCGCGGCCGAGATCGGTGGATGAGCGTTGCGCCAGGCCGTCAACGGAGTCTTCCGCCGCGATCCTGGAGAGCCGCAGCGACGGCGCGGCGTGGGCTTTCGTCCATTCGATCGCGGCAATCTCGGCGTTGAGCGCGGCGTTGGCCGCGATCTGGTCGAGCCGGCGGTCGATCGCGGCGAGCGTGATCGGCACGTAGCTGTCGCGCGTCGGCGTGACCTGGACCAGCAGCAGATCCGTTGCCGCCGTGTCCTGCACCAGCCGCAGCAGCGGCGGATTGCCGCCAAAGCCGCCGTCCCAATAGGCTTCGCCGTCGATCTCGACCGCACAATGGACCAGCGGCGGGCAGGTCGAGGCCAGCGCGACGTCGGCGGTGATGGCCTCGTTGCCGAAAATCTGCTGCTGCCCGTCGCGGATCCGCGTCGCCGCGATCAGCAGCTTCGGGCAGCGGGCGTCGCGCAGGACGGAAAAGTTGATGTCGCGGGAGACCGCCTGCCGCAGCGGATCGAGATCGAACGGATCGAACTGGCCGGAGCGCAGGGTCGGGCCAAATGCGACCGAGCTTCCCGCCGGCGAAAAGCCGCCGATCAGCATCAGCGAGCGGAACGAGGCCTCGTGCATCAGCCGGACCCAGAACCGGCTCAGTCGCGACCTCGCGCCTTCGCGGCCGCCTTCGGCCAGGCCGCAAGCAAGCAGCAGCGCGTTGATCGCGCCGGCGCTGGCGCCGCTGATGGTGTCGATCTCGATATCAGTCTCTTCCAGCAGCCGCTCCAGCACGCCCCAGGTGAAGGCGGCAAAGGTGCCGCCGCCCTGCAGCGCCAGCGAGAGTTTTCGCGGCGGCCATAGGTCGGAACGCGCCTGCGCGGGCGCGACCGGTGCAGCCTGGGTGACGACGATGTCGAGCGGAGCGTGGGGTTCAACGGCGATCTCCGGCTGCGGCGCTGGCCGTGAAGTAGGGACAGGAGTGGGCGCGTCGGACCAGATATTGGTCGCCGAGAGCAGCCGGCTTGCCGCAGTGCCGGAAGCACCGAGCGAACCGATCCCGTCATTCGCGCCGACAATCTTCTCGCTCATTCTGAGCAACCGCCTAATGCCGTTTCCCGTGTCAGGATGACAGGCATGGAACCCGTTCGCTACAGCCTGCCGTGACTCGCAGGACAATTGCGAACAGGATTTCGCATATAATGCGGAAGAGGTGCGGCGGTATCCGTACTTTTTCCGGCTTCAGATTCTCGTTTGACGCGTTCTCTTGACGCGAACCGGCATCCACTTCGCTCGAAAACGCTCTAGGCCTTCTCGCCGATCCGGCTTTCCTTGCCTGCTTGCAACCGCTTGATGTTCTCGCGATGCGCGTAGAACAACAGCAGCGTCAGCACCGCTGCCAGCGCCGACAATGCGAGGTGACCGAACCACCACAGGAATATCGGCGTGATGAATGCCGCCACCAGCGCCGACAGCGAGGAATAGCGGGTGGTGAAGGCGGTCGCCAGCCAGAGCAGGCAGAACACGACGGCGCCCGGCCAGAACAGCCCGAGCAGGATGCCGATATAGACCGCCACGCCCTTGCCGCCTTTGAACTTGAGCCAGACCGGGAAGAGATGGCCGAGGAACGCGCCGAGCCCCGCCACCATCGCGGCATTGGGGCCTGCGATGTAGCCGGCGATCACCACCGCCGCGGTGCCCTTGAGCGCGTCGAACAGCAGGGTGCCCGCGGCAAGGCTCTTGCGTCCGGTGCGCAGCACATTGGTGGCGCCGATGCTGCCGGAGCCGATCGAGCGGATGTCCTGGGTGCCCGCGAGCCTGGTCAGGATCAGCCCGAATGGAATCGAGCCGAGGAGATAGCCGATGACGAAAGCCACCGGCAGAAACGGTTCAAGCGCCATGGCGGTATCTCCAAAGGCCCATCCACGTCGAACGAATCCGCTGCTCAGACATGCTCATACACCGTTCGTCCGCCGACAATGGTGCGCACCACCCGGCCTGTAAAGCGGGCCTCGTCGAACGGGGTGTTCTTGCAGGGCGACTTGAGGTCGGCGGGATCGACCACCCATGGCACGTCGGGGTCGATCACGATGACGTCGGCCGGGCTGCCGGCGCGCAGGGTTCCGCCCGACAGCCCGAGCAGCTCGGCGGGGCGGGTCGACATCGCGCGGATCAGCGTCTTCAGCTCGATCTCGCCATTATGCACCAGCCGCAGGCCGGCCGGCAGCATGGTCTCGAGCCCGATGGCGCCGGGGGCGGCTTCCGCGAACGGCAGGCGCTTGCCCTCGACGTCCTGCGGATTGTGGTCGGACATGATGACGTCGAGCAGGCCGGAGCCGATCGCCGCCACCAGGGCGCGGCGGTCGTCCTCGGTGCGCAGCGGCGGCGACAGCTTCAGGAACGAACGGTAAGGACCGATGTCGTTCTCGTTCAGTGCCAGATGGTTGATCGAGACCGAAGCGCTGACGGCGAGCCCGGCATCGCGGGCGCGCTGGAGGATGTCGAGGGAATCGATGCAGGTCAGCGACGCCGCGTGATAGCGGCCGCCCGTGAGGGCGACGAGGCGCAGATCGCGCTCCAGCATCACGGCTTCGGCGGCATTCGGGATGCCCATCAGGCCGAGCCGCGAGGCGAACTCGCCCTCGTTCATGACGCCCTCGCCGACCAGATCGGGGTCCTCGGTGTAATGCACGATCAGCGCGTCGAAATCGCGCGCATAGGTCAGCGCGCGGCGCATCACCTGCGCATTGATCACGCTTCTGGCGCCATCGCTGAAGGCGACGGCGCCCGCGGCCTTGAGCAGGCCGAACTCGGTCATCTCCTGGCCGTGCATGCCCTTGGTGAGGGCGGCCATCGGCTGGATGTTGACGATCGCGGTGTCGCGGGCGCGGCGCATCACGAAATCGACCGTCGCCGAATTGTCGATCACCGGCGAGGTGTCGGGCTGGCAGATGATGGTGGTGATGCCGCCGGTTGCGGCCGCCTGGCTCGCCGAGGCGAAGGTCTCGCGGTGGCTGAAGCCGGGCTCGCCGACAAAGGCGCGCATGTCGATCAGGCCGGGTGCGACGATCTTCCCGGCGCAGTTGACGATGTCGGTGCCCTCGGGGACGCCGGCAGCGCCAATGCCGCGGCGGGTCTCGCGGATGGTGCCGTCGGCGATCAGGACGTCGCCGACCCCGTCGAAATCCCTGGAGGGATCGACGACGCGGGCATTGGCGAGCAGGATGGGGCGGCGATCGGTCAACATCGGCATCACGCGTTCGGCAGGTTACGGGCGAGCGCTTCCAGCACCGCCATGCGCACGGCGACGCCCATCTCCACCTGCTCGCGGATCAGGGATTGCGCACCGTCGGCGACCGCGGTGTCGATTTCGACGCCGCGGTTCATGGGGCCGGGATGCATCACGAGCGCGTCCGGCTTGGCGTAGGCGAGCTTCTTCTGGTCGAGCCCGAAATAGTGGAAGTATTCGCTCGACGACGGCACGAAGGAGCCGTTCATGCGCTCGCGCTGCAGCCGCAGCATCATGACGATGTCGGCGCCGTTGAGACCCTCGCGCATGTCGCGCGCGACCTCGACGCCCATCCGTTCGATGCCGGGCGGCAAGAGCGTGGACGGACCGACGACGCGAACGCGCGCGCCCATCGTGTTGAGCAGGATGATGTTGGAGCGGGCGACGCGCGAATGCAGCACGTCGCCGCAGATCGCGACCACGAGGCCCTCGATCTGGCCCTTGTTGCGCCGGATGGTGAGTGCGTCGAGCAGTGCCTGGGTCGGATGCTCATGCGCGCCGTCGCCGGCATTGATCACGGAACCGTCGACCTTGCGCGCCAGCAGCTCCACCGCGCCGGAGGCGTGATGGCGCATCACCAGGATGTCCGGGTGCATCGCATTGAGCGTCATCGCGGTGTCGATCAGCGTCTCGCCCTTCTTGATGGACGAGGAGGCGACCGACATGTTCATGACGTCGGCACCCAGCCGCTTGCCGGCGAGCTCGAACGAGGATTGGGTCCGGGTGGAGGCCTCGAAGAAGAGGTTCACCTGCGTCCGTCCGCGCAGGACGGTGCGCTTCTTGTCAACCTGGCGGTTGAGCTCGACGTATTCTTCGGACAGGTCGAGGAGGCCGCTGATGTCGGCCGCGGAAAGGCCCTCGATGCCCAGCAAATGCCGGTGGCCGAGGACGAAGGTCGATTTCGATGTCATTAAAAGCAGAGCTATAGGGGCGGACGGCGGGGGGAGCAAGCTTCAAATCCCGCCGCCGGACTTATCCACGGCGCTTTGCCGCCGGGACGGGCGCCGCCCCGCCTGTGTTCGGGGCAGCCGCTTTGCGCTAGACTCGTGCCGTTCGTTGCGTCACGGGCTGGATCATGACGAGCATGCGGTATTTTAATCGACTGGCGCGCAATGTTGCTGCGCTCGCGACCGCGTGCATGGCAGGCCTCGCGACACCGGCTTGGGCCGAAAAACGCGTCGCACTCGTGATCGGCAACGATCTCTATCCGAACCTGCCGGCCGACCGGCAATTGAAGAAGGCCGGCAATGACGCGACGACCGTGGCCGACGCGCTGAGGTCGCTGGGGTTCGACATCGTGCTCGGGACCAATCTCGGCCGCCAGGGCATGATCGACCGGCTCGCGGACTTCACGGCGCGGCTCGAGCCGGGCGATACCGCCGCCGTGTTCTATGCCGGACATGGCGTTGCGATCGCGGGGGTGAACTACCTCGTGCCGAGCGACGTTCCCACTGTCAATGAGGGCGCCGAAGCACGGGTGCGCGGCGCCTCGATCGCCGAGCCCGACGTGATTGCGGAGCTTCAGGCCAAGGCGGTGCGGGTCGCCTTCGTCGTCATCGATGCCTGCCGTGACAATCCGTTTCCGCGCGCCGCGGGGCGTTCGATCGGGAACACGCGCGGGCTCGCTGACGCCCGGCCCGCGCGCGGGATCTTCACGCTTTATTCCGCAGGCATCGGCCAGACCGCGCTCGACCAGCTCAGCAGCAACGATACGGCGCACAACTCGGTGTTCACGCGGATCTTCGTCGAGCAGCTCAAGCGGCCCGAGCTGCATCTCGGCGATCTCGCGGTCGAGGTGCGCGAGCGCGTGGCGGCGCTGGCCCTGACCGCGACGGATGCCGGAGGACAGCCGGCACCGCACGAGCAGACGCCCGCCTATTACGACCAGACGCTCGGCGGGCGCATCTTTCTCTGGAATGCGGGAGCGTCGAACGGGGCGCCGAAAGTGGCGGGCATGCTGGTGAAGCCGCCGGCAAAGCCTGCGGTCGCGGAGCGCGCCACCATACGTCCGCCGCGTCCCTCCGCGGCAGGCGAAAGCTGCGCCCGCAGCGGCTTCGAGACTTATTGCGTCAGCTCGATGCTGAAGCCGCAATTCGGCAATTCATACGGCGCAGCGAATTTGTTCGACGCCTCGACAGGGACGGCCTGGGTCGAGGGCGCCTCGGGCAACGGCATCGGCGAATGGATCACCATCGAGTTCGAAGCCGTGCGGCGGGTCAAGTCGATCCACGTGCAGAACGGCTACCAGAAAAGCCCCGACATCTTCGCCAAGAACAACAGGGTCCGCCAGCTCCGCGTGCTGTTCTCGGGCGGCGAGTCGCGGATATTCATCCTCAACGATGAGCTGTCGGCGCAATTGCTGACATTGCGGACGCCGATCGCAGCCTATTGGATGCAATTCATCATCGACGACGTCTGGGCCGGCAACAAATATACGGACACCGCCATCACGAAGCTTCTGGTCAGCTCGGATCCGGTGCAATGATCGCGAGGACCGGAACCGCGGCGCGCGCAGCGCTTGTCGCGCTGCTCACACTATCGTTTCTCGCCCCCGTGCGGGCGCAGACCTTGCCCGGCGACTTCGTCTTTCTGCGCGACATCGATCCCAGCATCATCCAGGACATCCGCTACGCCACGTCGAACAATTTCGTCGGGCGTCCGCTCGCCGGCTACAATGCCGGCGAATGCGTGGTGAAGCGCGAGGTGGGGGTGCGGTTGAAGGCGGTGCAGCAGGAACTGTCGGCGCAAAATCTCTCGCTCAAGATGTTCGACTGCTACCGGCCGGCGCGGGCCTCGCTCGACATGGTGAAGTGGTCGCAGAACGGCCACGAGACCGCTGCGGAGCGGCGCTACAACCCGAAGATCCCGAAGACCGAGCTGTTCCGTCTCGGCTACATTGCGAGCCGCTCCCAGCATTCGACCGGTGCGGCGCTCGATCTCACGCTGGTCGATCTCAAGGCGGACAATTCCGCCAAGTTTGATCCAGCAAAGGCCTATGCCGATTGCACCGCGCCGGTCGAGGCGCGGGCGCCGGAGGGCAGCGTCGACATGGGCACAGGCTACGACTGTACCGACGCGAAGGGGCATACCGCCGCAACCTCGATCAATGCGGAGCAGCGTACCTGGCGCAAGCGGCTGGTGGCTGCGATGGCAAGGCAAGGCTTTGTGAACTATTCGAAGGAGTGGTGGCATTTTTCCCTGCCGGGGGCGGGCGGGGCGGCCTATGATTTCCCGATCGAGCCGCGAAGAAGGTAGAGTTTGATTGAAGCGGATGCAGCCGCGAGTCGGGTTACCTCTCCCAAGCGGAGAGGTCGGCGCGAAGCGCCGGGTGAGGGGATCAACTCCCTCGGTAGACCGTAACCCCTCACCCGCGCCTGCGGCGCGACCTCTCCCGCCGGGAGAGGTGGCACTGCCCGAGCCGAGATAGATTCGATGGAAGCACAATGACCCAGCCCGCATTTGCCACCCACGAGGTCTTCAACCAGTCGCCACCATTCGAGGACGTTGATCTTTTCGCCGTGGACCGGCCGCTGGTCGAGGCGGTCAGGGCCAATGGCGGCGCGGCGGCGGAGCGTGAGCTCTCCGAGTTCGGCCGGCATTGGGGCTCGGCTGCGATGGCCGATCGCGGGCGCGTGGCGAACGAGAATACGCCGAAGCTGCGCAGCTTCGATGCCAAGGGCAACCGCCGCGACCAGGTCGAGTTTCATCCCGCCTATCACGAGCTGATGGCGCACAGTGCGCATGCCGGCGTGCACAATTCCACCTGGACCGCGGATGGTAAGCCGGCGGGCGCTGGCGCCGAGGTCATTCGCGCCGCAAAGTTCTACATGGCAGCCCAGGTTGAAACCGGCCACCTCTGCCCGATCACGATGACGCGCGCTTCCGTCGGTGCCCTGGCGATGCAGCCCGACTTGCTCGCGGGGGTAATGCCCGTGCTGTCGACGAAGAGCTACGACCCGGGCTTTGCACCGTGGTGGGGCAAGCGCGGCATGACGCTCGGCATGGGGATGACCGAGAAGCAGGGCGGCACGGACGTGCGCGCCAACATGACGCGCGCGGTGCGCGACGGGGACGGCTATCGCATCACCGGACACAAATGGTTCATGTCGGCGCCGATGTGCGATGCGTTCCTCGTGCTGGCGCAGGCCGAGGGCGGGCTGACCTGTTTCTTCATGCCGCGCTTCGCGCCGGATGGTTCGGTCAACGCCATCCAGTTCCAGCGGCTGAAGGACAAGCTTGGCAACCGCTCCAATGCCTCGTCCGAGGTCGAGTTCGTCGGCGCCTACGCCGAAAGGGTCGGCGAGGAGGGCAAGGGCATCCGCACCATCATCCAGATGGTGCAGCTGACGCGACAGGATTGCGCGATCGCCTCCGTCGGCCTGATGCGCTCGGGGCTTGCGCATGCGCTGCACCACGCCCGCCACCGCAGCGTGTTCCAGAAGCATCTGGCCGATCAGCCCTTGATGCAGGCCGTGCTGTCGGACATGGCGCTGCATGTGGAGGCGAGCACGGCGCTGGTGATGCGGCTCTGCCGCGCCTTCGACCTCACGCCGCACGATGCGGCGGAAGCGGCCTATATGCGGCTGCTCACGCCCGCGATCAAATACTGGACCTGCAAGAGCGCGCCGCCGTTCCTTTTTGAGGCGATGGAGTGCCTCGGCGGCAACGGCTATGTCGAGGACGGCATTCTGGCGCGCCATTATCGCGAGTCGCCGGTCAACGCGATCTGGGAAGGTTCGGGCAACGTGATGTGCCTCGACGTGCTCCGCGCGCTCTCGCGCGAGCCGGAGCCCGCGATGGCGGTGCTTCAGGCGCTGGCGGTCGAGACCAAGGGCCTGACCGGGGCGGGGGAGGCGGTCAGCTTCATCGGCAAGACTTTCCGGCGCGCCGACGGCGAGCGCGTCGCGCGGCTTGCCGTCGAGAAGCTTTCGCTGCTGGCTGCGGCTGCGGCGCTCAATGGCGTGTCGCCACACCATGCCGAATTGTTCGCGAGCACCCGTCTTGCGGCCAATCACGCTAGCATGTACGGCGCTGTCGAGCTGGAGAGCGGCGACGTGCGCGCGCTGCTGGAGCGGGCGCTGCCGTGAGTCTCCAAAACGAAAGCCTTCCGATGGACTCCCTCAATCCCGATCATCCGCCGCTGACCGAGACGCCGACGACGCCGCGCGTCTGGAAGTTCTGGGGCACGGCGCTGTGGGGCCTCTTCATCTTCGTCGCGATGTTCGTCGGGCAGATCGGTGCCGTAATTGTGCTGGCAGCGCTACGTGGTCTTCCCATGGACCTTTCTTCGCTTCAGCTTGTCGGCCATGAGCCCCAGACTCTCGCGCTCTCGGTCATCATGGGGCTGCCGGCGACGCTGCTTGCGGTCTGGCTCGCCATTCGCATCAAGAAGGTCTCCTTCGTCGACTATCTCGCGCTGCATTGGCCGTCATGGAAGCAGCTGCTGTTCGGCGCGATCGGCCTCATCCTGATCGTACTGCTCTGGGAAACGATGTCGCGCGCGCTTGGCCGCGAGGCGACGCCGGGCTTCATGACCGATCTGTTGAAATCGGGCCGCGACAAGGGCGCGGCGCTGCTGCTGCTCGCCGCATTCGCAGTGGCGGCGCCGATGTCGGAAGAGGTTCTGGCGCGAGGCTTCCTCTACCGCGGCTGGTCGGCGAGCTTCTTGCGCGCGCCCGGCGCCATCCTGCTGTCGTCGCTGGTCTGGACGGTGGTCCACCTGCAATACGACATGTACTTCCTGGCCGAAGTCTTCTGCATCGGATTATGGTTCGGCTACATGCGCTACCGCTCCGGCTCGCTGTGGCTCACCATCGCGCTGCATGCGTTGAACAATCTCACCGCGGTGGTGCTGACGATGTGGCTGGGGAGCTAGGGCTTCATACTCCGTCATTGCGAGGAGCCCTTGCGACGAAGCAATCCAGAGTGTCTCCGCGGAGGGATTCTGGATTGCTTCGCTTCGCTCGCAATGACGGCGGAGAGAGTTGCGCTCTTAATGACGCATGCTAGGCCACCAGCGCGATGGCGATCGGCATCGTGATCGCCGCCAAAATCGTCTGCAGCGTGATGATCTGTGCGAGCAGCGGCGCGTCGCCGCCCATCTGGCGGGCCAGCACATAGGCGCTCGACGAGGTCGGGACCGCCGAGCAGATCGCAACGATCGCCAGGCTGTCGCCGGTTAGTCCGAACCAGACGGCAAGCGCGAGCGCGAGTGCAGGCATCAGCACTAGCTTGAAACCGACGCCGATCGCCGCGGCAGCGCTCGGGCGCAGCAGGCCTTCCAGATGCAGTCCCGCGCCGGTGACGAGCAGGCCGATGGCGAGCGAGGATCGGCTGAGCGCGTCGGCAACCTCATGCCAGAGCTTTGGCAGCGGCAGGTGAGTGACGTTGATCAAGAGGCCGATAGCGCAAGCCCAGATCAGCGGATTGCGGATCACCGTTATGACGATCGTGCGGGCGGACTTCTTTTCGGGCGAAGCATAGTGCGCGAGCACGGCGACGCTGAACACGTTGACCAGGGGAATGATCGCGACCATCGCCACGGAAGCGAGGGCCAGCCCGAGGTCGCCGAACATGTTGGCGGCGACCGACAGCCCGACGAAGGTCTGCCAGCGCGTCGCGCCCTGAAAGATCGAGGTGAAGGCGGGGCCGTCGATGTCGAGCCGGGACAGGGCCGGGCGCAATGCGAGGCAGAGCAGCGACATCGCCAGCGCCGACAGCAGCAGCGCGCCGCCGACGCCGGCGACCGGAACCTTCGTGAGGTCCGCCTTCACCAGCGTCTGGATCAGCAGCATCGGAAACAGCACGAAATAGGTCAGCCGCTCCAGCCCGTGCCATTGCGTGTCCAGCCGCATCAGGCTGCGCTTCAGCACGACGCCGAGCACGAGGAGGATGAAGACCGGCAGCAGCGCCGCGACGACGACCGCCATGGGATCAGCCGGGTTCCTTGCGCAGGTTTGCCAGGCGATCGAGCGCGCCTTGCAGGATGAAGATCGCGGCGTGCTCGTCGATGACCTCGGCGCGCTTGGCGCGGCTCACGTCCATCCCGACCAGCTCGCGTTCGACTGCCGCGGTCGAGAGGCGCTCGTCCCAGAGACCGATGGGCAGGGCGGTCAGTCCGGCCAGATTGCGCGCGAAGGCGCGGGTCGATTGCGCGCGCGGTCCCTCGCTGCCGTCCATGTTGATGGGCAGGCCGAGCACGAAGCCGACCGCCTTGCGCTCGGCGGCGATGGCAAGCAGCCTGGCGGCGTCCTGCTTGAACTGCTTGCGCTGGATCGTTTCGACGCCAGTGGCCAAGCGGCGGTCGGGGTCGGACACGGCAACGCCGATGGTCTTGGTGCCCAAGTCGAGCCCGACCAGCGCGCCGCGTTCGGGCCAGTGGGTTGCAGCATCGACCAAGGTGAGGATAAGAGCCGGCATGGATTTAGCGCATATCATGCGTCGCGCTGCAGAGTGAACCCGGAACGTGGATGCGCTGACATTATTCGGCCTGTTCGCCGTCACGGCGATGCTGGTCACTTACGCCTTGGAAGCCCGCAGCCATTGGTTCGTGCTGCTGTTTGCGGTGTCCTGCGCCCTCGGCTCGGCCTACGGCTTCCTTCAGGGCGCCTGGCCGTTCGGTCTCGTCGAAGCCATCTGGGCCGTCGTAGCGCTGCGACGGTGGTCGATCAGGCCGCGATGACGTCGTCATTCTTGGTCAGGCAGGCGATGAAACCGTGCAGCGCGCTGTACTGATGTCCGGTGCTGCGCCGGATGAAGAGTGTCTCGACACGTGCGTGTGACGGGCTCAGCGTGTGGATGGCGACCGCGCCATTCATCGCGCTGCGTTCCACGACGGCGCGTGGCAGCAGCGTCACACCCATGTCGGCGGCAACGCAGCCGATCATGCCGTCGAGCGTGCCGAGCTCAAAGCGCGCCGCCGACGGCCAGCCGAATTCGACGAAGATCTGTTCGAGCCGCTGGCGATAGGTGCAGCCGGTGCGGAACACCAGCGCGGTCGGGCCCGACTCCGCCGTGCCGGCGCGCAGCTCGGCGAGCGAAGTCCAGCGCCGCGCGCTGACGAGCACCAGCTCTTCGCGGAATGCGCTCGTCGCGGCGAGATCGTCATGGGTGATGGGTCCTGCGACGAAGGCGCCGTCGAGCGTGCCGTCGAGCACGCTGGCGACGAGGTCGGCGGTCGGCGCGGTGCGCAAGGAAAGGCGCACAGCCGGGAAGCGGCGGTGGAAATCGGCGAGCAGCGGCGGCAGCCGCACCGCGGCCGTGGTCTCCATCGAGCCGATCGCGAGCGGACCCTTCGGCTCGCCATCGTCGCGCGCGGCGAGCAAGGCTTCGCGCGAGAGCGCCGCCATCTTTTGCGCGTAGGGGAGAAGGCGCTTGCCGGCACCCGTCAGCGTCATGCCGCGTGAGTGCCGCTCGAACAGCGGCGTGCCGATCTCCGCCTCCAGTGCCTTCACGCGCTGGGTGACGTTCGACTGCACGGTGTTGAGCTCTTCGGCGGCGCGGGTGATGCCGCCGGTGCGGGCGACCGCGGCGAAGGTCTTGATATCGCTGAGTTCCATGGCGTCGTTTCGCTTTTGAGATTGCAGCGTTCGCAACAATTCATTTTTCGAGAATGCTAGTCGCGCCTAGTCTCGCTGTCCAGACCGGGGAAGGAGCCATGCCGATGACGACGCCGCTGACCACGCTGCTTAGGATCAAGCATCCCATCCTGCTGGCGCCGATGGATGTCATCGCCGGCAGCCGTCTGGTCGCGGCGGTGAGCCGCGCCGGCGGGTTCGGCATTCTCGGCGGCGGCTATGGCGAGCGGGCGTGGCTGGAGCAGGAGACGGCGACGCTCGCCGACCTCAGTGCACCGTTCGGGATCGGCTTCATCACCTGGAGCCTTGCCAAGCGGCCCGAGCTTCTCGATGTCGCGCTCGCTGCAAAACCAGCTGCGATCATGTTGTCGTTCGGCGATCCCGCGCCGTTCGCGCCCAGGATCAAATCCACCGGCGCGCGCCTGATCTGCCAGGTGCAGGATGAAGCGATGGCACAGCAGGCGCTCGATGCCGGTGCCGACATCCTGATCGCGCAGGGAACGGAGGCGGGCGGTCATGGCGCGTCGCGCACCACCGTCGATCTCGTGCCTGCTGTCGTCGATCTCGCCGCGGGGCGCGTTCCCGTGGTGGCGGCCGGCGGCATCGCGGACGGGCGCGGCCTCGCTGCCATGCTGATGCTCGGCGCGAGCGGCGTGCTGCTCGGCACGCGCTTCTATGCCAGCCAAGAGGCCGACGGCGCGGAGGAGGCCAAGCGACGCATCTGCGCGGCGAACTCGGGTTCGACCGTGCGCGGCATCATCTTCGATCTCTCCCGCAACAATGTCTGGCCGGCGCCGTTCACGGGACGGTGCCTGGTCAACGATCATGCGAAGCGCTGGATCGGCCGCGAGGTCGAGCTGATGCAGAATGTTGCCGCAGTCGCGGCCGAGTATGCGGCAGCAAGGGCGGCGGGCAATTTCGACATCGCCGCGGTGATCGCCGGCGAGGCGGTCGGGCTAATCCATGATATTCCACCGGCGGCGGAGATCGTCGAGCGGATTGCAGTGGAGGCGGAGCAGTTGATCGCCGGGCGGAGAAACTCGCTGACAGCGGCGTAGACTTCCTACCCTCCCCTGGAGGGGGAGGGTCGATCGCGCGAAGCGCGAGCGGGGTGGGGTGACAGTCTCTCCATTGAGGCGGTGCCCGTGTTGAGAGATCACCCCACCCCGCTTCGCATTTCGCTTCGCGACATGCGAACCGACCCTCCCCCTCCAGGGGAGGGTAAGAAAGAACGAGAGAGAACAACCATGTGGCCTGACCGTCGACTGATCGACCTGTTCAAGACCGAATTCCCGATCGTGCTGGCGCCGATGGCGGGCGTGATGGATGCGGAGCTGGTGATTGCCGTGGCGCAGGGCGGTGGGCTCGGCTCGCTGCCAAGTGCGATGATCTCGCCGGAGAAGGCGCGCGAGCAGGTCGGTCTGATCCGCCAGCGCGTCAAGGCCCCGGTCAACATGAACTTCTTCTGCCATACGCCGGTCGAGCTGACGCGCGAAGCGGAGGCGCGGTGGAAGCAGCGGCTCGCGGGCTACTACGCCGAGCACGGTCTCGATCCCTCAGCGCCGATCGCGGCTGCGAACCGCGCGCCGTTCGATGCGGCGTTCTGCGAGGTGGTCGAGGAGCTGAAGCCGGAGATCGTCAGCTTCCATTTCGGCCTGCCGGAGCAAGCGCTGCTGAGGCGCGTGAAGGCGGCGGGTTGCCTCGTCATCTCGTCCGCGACGACGGTGAAGGAGGCGGTCTGGCTGGAAGAACGCGGCGTCGATGCCGTGATCGCGCAAGGGGCCGAGGCCGGCGGCCATCGCGGCATGTTCCTGACCGACAAGGCCGCCGAGCAGCCCGGGACCTTCGCGCTGGTGCCGCAGGTCGTCGACGCCGTGAAGGTGCCGGTGATCGCGGCGGGCGGCATCGCGGACGGACGCGGCATTGCCGCAGCCTTCGCGCTCGGCGCCTCGGGCGTGCAGATCGGCAGCGCCTATCTGCGCTGCCCGGAATCCAAGGTCAGCGCAGGCGGCCGCGAGGCGCTCGCCGAGGCGCGGGACGATTCCACCGTCATCACCAACGTCATGACCGGCCGGCCTGCGCGCGGGGTGCAGAACCGGCTGATGCGCGAGGCTGGCCCGATCTCGCCGGATGCGCCGCCGTTTCCCCACGCCGCGACCGCGCTGGGGCCGCTGAAGGCGGCTGCCGAAAAGCAGGGCAGGGTGGATTTCACCAATCTCTGGGCGGGACAGGCCGTTGCGCTGGGCCGCGAGGTCCCCGCCGCCGAATTGACCCGGGATCTCGCCAAATCGGCGCTCGGGCGCCTGAAGGCCCTCGCCGGATAGGGGGAAGCGCCGGTTGCGGCGCAAAAGCGGCCTCTGCTATACGGCACATAGGTTTTGCCGTGAGAGGCCCTATATAATGTCTGTTGACGCCGCTACCGTCCGCCGCATCGCGCATCTGGCGCGCATTGCGGTTTCCGAGGACGAGGTTCCGCATCTGCAGGGCGAGCTCAACGCCATGCTGGCTTTCGTCGAGCAGCTCTCGGAGGTCAATGTCGAGGGCGTGGAGCCGATGACCTCGGTCACCCCGATGCAGATGAAGAAGCGGCAGGACGTGGTCGATGACGGCGAGATCGCCGACGATATCGTTGCCAACGCGCCCGCGACTGAAGGTCACTTCTTCCTGGTGCCGAAGGTCGTTGAATAAACAGGTTAGGTCCGATGTGCCTGCTTTGCGACGATGAGAAGGCCTATCAGGCCTACATGAATTACCTCGACAAGATGGAGCGGCAGGGCAAGGCTGCCGATCCCAACGTCGCCGTCAATGCCGTGCTCGACGAGATCGAGGCGGCCGCGAAAGCCGCCGCCAAAAAAGACGACCCGGCCAACGACAAGACCCTGTCTCCGTTCTTCTGCAGCCCGATCAATAAATGACCGATTTGACATCGCTGACGCTCGCCGAGGCCCGCAAGGGTCTCGCGGCAAAAACTTTCACGTCGCTCGAGCTGACCGACGCGCATCTTTCCGCGATCGAAGCCGCGCGCGTGCTCAACGCCTTCGTGATGGAGACGCCCGATCGCGCGCGCGACATGGCGAAGGCCGTGGACGCGAAGATCGCCAAGGGCGAAGGCGGCCCGCTTGCCGGCATTCCGCTCGGAATCAAGGATCTCTTTGCGACCAAGGGCGTGCGCACCACGGCGTGCTCAAAGATCCTCGGCAATTTCGTGCCGACGTATGAGTCCACCGTCACCTCGCAGCTCTGGCGCGACGGCGCGGTGATGCTCGGCAAGCTCAACAATGACGAGTTCGCGATGGGATCGGCCAACGAGACCTCGTGCTTCGGTCCCGTCGGCAATCCCTGGCGGCGCGAGGGCAGCAACACGACGCTGGTGCCGGGCGGCTCGTCCGGCGGCTCGGCTTCGGCGGTGGCGGCGCTGCTCTGCATGGGTGCGACTGCGACCGACACCGGTGGCTCGATCCGCCAGCCGGCCGCGTTCACCGCGACCGTCGGCATCAAGCCGACCTATGGCCGCTGCTCGCGCTGGGGCATCGTCGCCTTTGCGTCCTCGCTCGACCAGGCAGGTCCGATCGCGCGCAGCGTCCGCGACGCCGCGATGCTGCTGCGCTCGATGGCCGGACACGATCCCAAGGACACGACGTCGGTCGATATCCCTGTGCCGGATTACGAGGCAGCGATCGGCAAGTCCGTGAAGGGCATGAAGATCGGCATTCCCAAGGAGTATCGCCTCGACGGCATGCCGGCCGAGATCGAGAAGCTCTGGAGCGAGGGCGCGGCGTGGCTCAGGAGCGCCGGCGCCGAGCTGGTCGAGGTGTCGCTGCCGCACACCAAATACGCGCTGCCGGCCTATTACATCGTGGCACCGGCGGAGGCGTCCTCAAACCTCGCGCGCTATGACGGCGTGCGCTACGGCCTGCGCGAGCAGGGCAAGAACATCATCGAGCTCTACGAGAACACCCGCGCGGCCGGGTTTGGCGCAGAGGTGCGCCGCCGTGTCATGATCGGCACCTACGTGCTGTCGGCCGGCTATTACGACGCTTATTATTTGCGCGCGCAGAAGGTGCGCACGCTGATCAAGAAGGACTTCGAGGATTGCTTCGCGAGGGGCGTCGACGCGATCCTGACGCCTGCGACGCCGTCGGCGGCCTTCGGCATCGGCGAGAAGGGCGGCGCCGACCCGGTCGAGATGTATCTCAACGACATCTTCACGGTGACCGTGAACATGGCGGGCCTGCCCGGAATCGCGGTGCCAGCCGGCAAGGATGCACAGGGCCTGCCGCTCGGCCTGCAATTGATCGGCCGTCCGTTCGATGAGGAGACGCTGTTCTCGCTCGGCGAGGTGATCGAGCAGGCCGCCGGCCGCTTCACGCCCCCGAGGTGGTGGTGAATGTCGCCGATTTCATCGCGAGCCTCGGCGGCGCGGCGCCCGCGCCGGACTTGAGCGCGCCGCTCGCCGGCCTCTGGTGGGCGGCGAAGGGCGACTGGGACCGCGCGCACACGATCGTTCAGGACGAGAGCAGCCGTGAAGCGGCCTGGGTGCATGCCTATTTGCACCGCGTCGAGGGCGATCTCGGCAATGCCGGCTATTGGTATCGTCAGGCCGGCCAGCCGGCGGCAAAGGATTCATTGGAAGCGGAGTGGGAGCGGATCGCTGCCACGCTGCTCGGGGCTTGACGGGGCCGGCCCGCTCACACGCGCGTGTTGGGAACTGCGCCGGCACGCCAAATCGCGTCATTAACGTGGTCGGGTGCCGTCACGCGCAGGCGCGGTGGGACCTCGACCCGTTGGCCCGCGCGCGCCCGCTGAAGAATGCGCCGGCGTTCGATCTCGGCACCAACCAGCGGCTGGCCGGCAAGCCAGTCGAGATCGACGAGGGAGGGAGCAAAGCAGGAGGAGAACGATGCCATCTGCTCGAGCCGCTCGAGTGCTGCGACCACGAACCAGCCGACGGGATTGGTCCCGGGCTCGAGATGGTCGAATCTCGGGCTTGCGGGCCAGAATGGCTCCAGGATTCGGCCTTTGCCGCCCTTGAGTACATCCGCCACGTACCGCAACGCGTTGACGGCGATGGCGCGGCTGCCGATATCCGAGGCGATGCGGGCAAGCGTTGAAAGGCGCGACAGCGAGGCCTGGTTCTGACACAGCGAGCCGAGTGTATCGCAGGCGAATTTCAGCGCCGCATAACGCCTGGGCAAGGCGAGTTCCTCGGAGCGCCAGGTCGCATAGGCGGCGAGGGCGTCGCGGTAAACCGGGTCCTGCGCCGCGGCGCCGCCCGACAGGGCCGCGAAAATGTGCGCGAAGGGTTGGGCTTCGAACTGGGTGAGTGCCCAGTCCCGCACCGTGTCGTCAGGCTCCCATGACGGGATGGTCTCGATCAAGAAGCCCTCTTGGGCGAGCGCTCTGGCGCGATCGCGCTTGGCTGCGAACAGGTTCAGCTCATAGGGATCGAGCGGCTCGCCGAGCTTCACCGGCACCAGAACCGGCGCTCCGCCGATCAGCCGATAGATGTCGAAGCCCATGCTGGCGAAAGCGGCCGGCAGACGATCGTTCTGTTTGTCACCGGCTTTTATCTCGAACATGACCAGGGGGGAGCGCTCGGAGAAAAAGCCCTTCGCGCCTGCCAGGATTCGCTCCTCCTCGCCTTCCGCGTCCATCTTGACGAAGTCGATCGGGCCCCAATGCCTGGATCTCTGTTCGGCATCGAGCGAGGTGATCTGAATGCTTTCGGTGGGACCGCTGCCTTGCAGCGAGTTGAGCTCGCTGGAGGCGCCGAGCACCAGACGGCCCTCGCGCTCGCCATCCGACAGCGCCGCGGCGATGATATGCAGGTTGGAGGCCTCGTTCTTCGCCTTTCCGAGCGCGAGTAGCCGTCGTGGCTCGCTGGCCGGTTCATAGGCGAACACCTGCCCATGAGGGGCGAGCCGCCGCGCCATTGGCAGGCTGTAGACGCCGAGATTGGCCCCGATGTCGAGCGCGGACATGCCCGGCTTCAGCCAGCTTGCGAGGAACGCCGTCTCCTTCTCGAACCACGTCTCCTGCTCGAGGATGACGTAGGTGGTGATGGCCTCGAGGGAGGCCGTCACGACGATCTGCGTCCCATCGACCATCCGAAGCGTGAGCTCGCCCATCTTCCCTCTGGCATTTGATCCCTTGCGCCTTGTCATGACACGGTTCGGGTGCGATTTCACGCCCAATTCGCCGGAGCTAGAGACGGTGGTGAGGTTGCATCGCCTCCTGCATCGGCTTAATTAGTCGATCGCAGCAGCCCCTCGCACGATCGCAGCCTGATCGGGGCTTGTCCTCCAACGCAGAACGACATCTTCTCCATGAACGCTGACGCGACACCTCACAAGCTTCTCAAGGGTTCAACCGGTGAGTGGGAGATGGTCATCGGCATGGAGATCCATGCCCAGGTGACCTCGAACGCCAAACTGTTCTCGGGCGCGTCCACCGCGTTCGGCGGCGAGCCGAACAGCCACGTCTCGCTGGTCGACGTCGCGATGCCGGGCATGCTTCCCGTGATCAACGAGGAATGCGTCAGGCAGGCTGTCCGGACCGGGCTCGGCCTCAATGCGCAGATCAACCTGCGCTCGGTGTTCGACCGCAAGAACTATTTCTATCCGGACCTGCCGCAGGGCTACCAGATCAGCCAGTACAAATCGCCCGTCGTCGGCGAGGGCGAGGTGATCATCGATCTCGACGGCGGCAAGACCGCCGCCATCGGTATCGAGCGGCTGCATCTGGAGCAGGATCCCGGCAAGATGCTGCACGACCGGTCGCCGTCGCTCTCCTACATCGATTTCAATCGTTCTGGCGTGGCGCTGATGGAGATCGTCTCGAAGCCGGATATCCGCGACGCCGAGCAGGCCAAGGCCTATGTGACCAAGCTGCGCTCGATCATGCGCTATCTCGGCACCTGCGACGGCGACATGGAGAAGGGATCCTTGCGCGCCGACGTCAACGTCTCCGTGCGCAGGCCCGGCGCGCCGCTCGGCACCCGCTGCGAGATCAAGAACATGAATTCGATCGCCTTCATCGGCCAGGCGATCGAGTATGAAGCGCGGCGCCAGATCGAGATCCTCGAGGACGGGGGCGAGATCGAGCAGGAGACGCGCCGGTTCGATCCCAGCAGGGGCGAGACGCGCTCGATGCGGTCGAAGGAAGAGGCGCACGACTATCGCTACTTCCCCGACCCCGACCTGTTGCCGCTGGAGTTCAGCCAGGAATTCGTCGACGAGCTGAAGGCGAAGCTGCCGGAGCTGCCGGACCAGAAGAAGGCGCGCTTCGTCGCCGATTTCGGCCTCTCGGCCTATGATGCGAGCGTGCTGGTCGCCGAGCGCGAGAGCGCGGTGTTCTACGAGACCGTGCTCGACAAGCTCGCCAGCCGTGCCCGCGACGGCAAGATGGCGGCGAACTGGGTGATCAACGAGCTGTTCGGCCGTCTCAACAAGGAAGGCCGGGATATTACGGCCTCGCCCGTCAATGCCGCGCAGCTGGCTGCGATCATCGACCTGATCGGCGACGGCACGATCTCGGGCAAGATCGCCAAGGATCTGTTCGAGATCGTCTGGCAGGAGGGCGGCGATCCCCGCGCGCTGGTCGAAAGCCGCGGCATGAAGCAGGTCACGGATCTTTCCGCGATCGAAAAGGTGGTCGACGACATCATCGCGGCCAATCCCGACAAGGCGGCGCAGGTGAAGGACAAGCCGCAATCGCTCGGCTGGTTCGTCGGCCAGGTGATGAAGGCGTCCGGCGGCAAGGCCAACCCGCAGAGCGTCAACGACCTGCTCAAGTCCAAGCTCGGCGTCTGAGCCTCACGTTCGAACGAGGTGACGGAGACGCGTCGTCACCTCGCTTTCGGTTCTCGCTGCGACGCTCGCGCGCATCCGCGAACGGCAAACTCCATCCCGATCGACGGCGATGCGGCGGCCGAATCGCCGCCGCGCGATTCGCCCGAAACGGCGGCTTGAACGCGCTCCGGCGAGCGCCCGCGCCGTTAAGCATGAAAATATTTTCGTTGCCAAAAATCGCGACTCAGAGTCCGCGAAACGCCTTCGCGAGGCGATCGCGCGATTGCCGATGCGCATCGTGGCGTTAATCGCGCGCGATGCACGCGTGCGAAAAAATACTTGCTGCATAGTGTTTTCGTGCAATCGCATCGTTCGCGAACGTCGATGATGCGAGCGCTCTGCATGATCGCAAGTGCACGTCGAACGAAGCGCCTGCGTCGCGCCCGCCAAGCGCACGCGCCTTGCTGCGTCAACACTTCTTTAAGCGAGAAGCTGTTTTTTTCTTCGTGTTGGTGTATTCGGGGTGAGTGCATTCGATCCCCGAGTGCACGCAGCGATTAAAGCCATCTCACACATCGGAGGGCAACATGGCCAAGAAAGCGAAGAAGGCGAAGAAGGCGAAGAGCGCAGTGAAGAAGACTGCGAAGAAGACCCGCAAGGTCGCGAAGAAGAAGAAGTAACTTCGCTTCTGAAGTTGCCGGCTCCAGATAGCCGGCACGTCATCAGCGCCTCCTAGAGGTTCTGGTCGACGATAGAGGGTGTCGGCGAGACATCAGGTCAACGGTCGGACCGTTCTCTTTCGCGGTTCGGCAGAAGAAACGAGTTTTCTTCGTTCGGTGCGGTTCTCCTCAAACGGGCTCCGCAATTTCACGACAGGCCTTCGGGCCAAAGTGGAATCTGGTCCTGACGTGTTCGCCGACGCCCTCGTTCCCTTGAAGCCGGGGCATTGCCGGCATTCCTTTTCCCCCGACATTGCTGATCTGAAACGCGCGACGTCATCGCGCCCTTGCTCGAACTGCCTTGGGGCACGCCCGGGCTGCGGCCTGATGCACGCTGTTCGCACGCCGCTTCTCCGTTCGCGGTGTCATCGCCCGGCTTGCCGCCTTTGCTGAAGCTTCGGCGCGCCGAGCACCCGTGTAACCCTCGGCGTAGCCTTGGCGGAGCCGGGACCGGGCGATCCAGTACTCCGAGACGGCAGCGATTGAATCGATAAGCTGCGGCGTACTGGATTCCCCGCCTGCGCGAGGAATGACAGCACGGGGTGCGGCAACGACAGTGATCCGCCCTTCACATTCTAGCCACACGGCCACGAGCCACCGCGCGTGATGGTTATCGTTCTCCCAAAATCCCGGGGTAAACAGAGTCTGACGAATCGTAGAAGTGCCTGAAAATCAGTGACTTCTTGAATCCTCCGCGCACGCGCCGCGCGCCCCCGTTTACGTCTGCTTCATCGCGATACTTAAACTGCCATTCAAATTTGCCCGCCATCATCGCCTCCAACAAGCCGGCAAACGGCGATGGGGAAGAGTTGAACAGTGCACGATCCCGGGAAGGGTCATGCACATCAGAATTGGACGGGAGCCGCGCTCGGGGGACGAGGCGGCATAAGAACAAAGGGGATGCGTGATGTTTCAGGGTACATTCGATCTGGAGACGGCAACGCCGGTCGATGCGAGCGCGCTGTCGGACGTGCTGTTCGAGCGCGGGATCTATTGGGCGAGCGGCCGCTCCGGGATCGTCGATCTCGTCGCCGCGCACAAATGGTTCAATCTCGCGGCGCTGAAGGGCCGCAAGGACGCCGTGGCGCTGCGCCAGGAAGTCGCCGGGCAGATGTCGGACGCCGAGATCTCGGTCGCGCAGCGCGAGGCGAGGGCCTGGGTCTGTGCGCACTGAGCGGTTCACTTCGCTTGGGAACCGACCTCGACCGGCCGGCACCATCGCGCCGAGGCGGGCCTCATGGTAAGGTTTGCACGGCAAACGAGGCCGGCGCTTCGCCGGCGCAATGCCTGCGCCAGATTTCGCTCAATGCCTCTTCGATATGTCGCGTCATGCGGACAGTATCGAAAAGCGGCCAAGTGGTCCGGCGCGTCGCCAGCTTGCTCCTGAGCGCGACCCGAAGCTCGGGATCGTGGGCGATCCGCAGTGCCAAGGCCTCGTATTCGTCGAGCGATCGCGTCACCAGCTCGGGAAGGCCGACGGCGTTCAGGAGACTGGCTGCAACGCGTCCGGCAAAGGTGGTGCCAAGGCACGTCAGAACCGGCAAGCCAGCCCAGAGGGCGTCGCTGGCCCCGGTGTGGGCGTTGTAAGGCAATGTGTCCAGGAACAGATCGGCGACCTGGTGGCGCGCCAGATGCTCGTCAGCAGGGACGCGCGGAGCGAACACGATTCTCTCGGCGGCAATCCCCCGCGCAACGGCTTCACGCTTCAGATTCTCCGTGGCGACCGGGTCTCCATCCAGCAGCCAAAGGACGCTTCCGGGGGTCTTGTCGAGCAGCCGCATCCAGACGCCGAACAGCGGGGGGGTGATCTTGGGGTTTCTGTTGAACGCGCAGTAGACCAACGCATCGTCCGCCAATCCGAGCTCGGTGCGGCTTGGTGGATTTGACGGGAGCGCTCGCTTCGCGTCGGTCGCCTGGTAGCTATTCGGAAGATAGATCACCTTCTCGGCGTAATAATGCTGCTCCGTTTCGGGGATGACGATCCGGTCGGCCATGAGGTAGTCGACATAGGGGGCACCCATCGTGCCGGGAAAGCCGAGATAGCTGACCTGGATAGGAGCCGGCCGGCGCGCAATGATGTTCGGACGCGCACCGGCGGTGAAGCCGCCGAGATCGACGAGAACCTCGATCTCGAGCTGGCGGATCAGCTTGACGACGTCCTCGTCGGCGAGATGGCTGACATCTTCAAAGCGTTCGAATGCGGCCTTCAGGCGGTTGCGCATCTGGCTATCGTCGTCGGGCCCGTAGGAGATGGCGGTGATGTCGAAGCGCTCACGGTCGTGCGCCTCGAAGACTCCGGCCATCAAATACGCGGTGGCATGATTGCGAAAATCGGCCGACATGTATGCGACCCGGAGCCGGGACGCCGGGCTCGGCGTTCCTGGCCTGGCGGCGCGTCCGTCGGGGGCCACCTTGGCGACATAGGTCTTCGCGCAGGTCAATTGGCGTGCAGGCGATGAGGAGACATGAAAGAAGGTGAAGGGGTCGATCGGCACGTCCGCCTCGACAGCCTCGTCCATGGCGGCCTGTTCACGTTCGAAACTGCTCCAGTCGGCGCGCTTGCGCCTGCAGGCAACGAGGTTGCTCAGCGCAAACGGGAACGCCTTATCAAGTGCGACCGTTCGTTCCAGCGCCGCGATCGCTTCGTCGTCGCGCCCCAGCTGGCCAAGAACCTCAGACAACGCGAAATGGTTCTGGGGGTCGGCCGGTGCAAGCTCGATGGCGCGGCCGTAGCTGTCACGCGCTTCCTCGAGTCGACCAAGCTGCTGCAACGCGCTGCCTCGGTTGGCGAACGCGGCGCTCGACGGTGCGATCACTATGGCGCGATCAAACTCGGCTATGGCGTCGCGAAGCTGCTGCCGTGCAATGAGAATCGCTCCGCGATTGAGATGCGCGTCCGCGAAGTTCGGGGACAGGGCGATCACTTTCGCAAGCCAGGCGAGCGCATCATCCGGCTTGTTCAGCGCACGCAGCACGTTGGCATAGTTGAAAAGAACGTCGGGATTGCCGGGGTCGACGCGTGCAGCCTTCTTCAGCAAAGGCTCGGCGTCCGCAAATTGGCCGCGCTGGGCGTGCAACAGCCCCAGCATGTGGAGCGCGACGGCATGCGTTCTGCTCGCCTTCAGGATGGCCGTGTAGGCCCGTTCCGCATCCGGCAGATTGCCCGAGCGGTGCGCTGCAATTGCCTGGTCCAGAATAGTGGACGGATGGAGTGAGGAGGGGGCCGAAGCTCCCTTGTTGCGGCCTTGTTGTGGCATGTGATTGGGTATCTCGACCCCGACGTCGGGTCCGTGCTCTGGCGAAGAGGTGCAAAAAACACTAATCGCCTTTGTCGGAGAGAACAACGGCTCGCTGTTTCAGGGCAGATAACGATCAGCTTGTTGCCAGATTGGCGTGCGAAGATGCAGGCCAGCTGGTGGAAATACAGCGGGCGGGACGATGGCGTGACGCGCCTCGGACGTCGCATTCCCGATCCGTCCCTTATATCTGTCGCTCTCAAAGCGTTTCATGTGCAAAGAAACCCGCTCGCCCCAATTCTGCCGCTTGCGGCCCGCCTCCGTGTCGGGCATACCCGGCGTATTGGAGACGTGGCCGAGTGGCTGAAGGCGGCGGTTTGCTAAACCGTTATAGGCTTGTAAAGGCCTATCGAGGGTTCGAATCCCTCCGTCTCCGCCACGTATATCCCATTGAAATAGCAGGTATTTTCCAGTGTGAGGCGCTCGCTTCGGGGTCGGCGGGTCGCCGAAAGCAGGCCGATCATCGCGCCGCTACACAATGGTCCATGGCAACCGGTCTCGCAGCCTGGCGAATCGACACAAGGAAGCCTCTTCACAAGCTCGAATCCGCTGTTCTCGATTGTGGCAAACCCCGGAAGAGGGGCCTATCCGAGTCCTCCCGCTGAAATCATACTGCCGAGCATATGTTCAACCCGGCCGGCGTGGAGTACGTCACATCGTCCTTCGCAGGATTGGCAATGTGCACGGTTCGATGCTGAACGCGGCGCCGGTCCATCGGTGTGAGGGGCGTCGCGAAAGGGTCTATTCCGTCGATGAGGAACATCGCAGCAATATTCAATGAGGCTCTCGCGGCCCTGAATGGGCGCGATCTCAGGAAGGCCGAAGAGGGCTTCAGACGCGTCATCAAGTTCGAGCCGTCGCATGTTCCGGCGCTCAACCTGCTGACCATCGTTCTCATGAACACAAACCGGTTTGCCGAGGCCGAGCCGTTCATCGCGCGCGCCGTCAAGCTCAATCAAGGATCAGATGTCTCCTTCTATAATTACGGGCTGATCGCCAAGCAGCTCGGCAAGCCAGCGCTGGCGCACGAGCAATTCACCAGAGCCCTGCGCCTCAATCCCAATGTGAGAGAGAGCTGGAATAACCGCGGCGCGGTTTGCAACGTGCTCGAGCAATACGAGGCGGCGATATCCGACTTCGACAGAGCGATTGCCCTGGACCCGAACTACGCCGACGCCCATGCGAACAAGGGCAAGTCGCTGCTCGAGATCGGACGGCACGCCGAGGCGTTGACCTTCTACGACCGGGCGCTGTCGGTCAGGCCCGACCTGGCGGAAGCCTGGCTCGGCCGCGGCACGGCACTGGCTCGATCCAGCCGCCGCGATGAGGCTCTTGATGCCTATGACAAGGCGCTCTCCATCAGGGCAGATCTGGCGGAGGCCTGGATAGGCCGGGGCAATGTCCTGTACGGACTGAGGCGTCACGCGGATGCCTTCGCATCCTACGACCGCGCACTCGATATCGCGCCGCGAGCCGCGGCCGCCTGGCTTGGCAGGGGCAATGCGTACGCTGATCTCAAGCGCTATGACGAAGCGCTTGCAGCCTACGACAAGGCACTCACGATCAAGCCGGATTCGATTGAAGCCATGATTGGTCGCGGCAACGTCTTCGCCGGCCTTAAACGCCGCGATGATGCTCTGGCGCTTTATGACGCGGCGCTTTCGATCAAGCCCAATTCGGCCGAAGCCTGGCTCGGCCGCGGCAGTGTCTTTCTGGATCTGCGGCGTCGCGACGAGGCGCTCGCCGCCTTCGACAAGGCGCTCTCCATTGCGCCGGACCTGGCCGAAGCTTGGCTCGGTCGGGGGAACGTGTTCGGAGACGTCAAGCGCCACGCGGAAGCGCTCGAGGCCTACGACACGGCGCTATCCATCAGGTCCGACCTGGCGGAAGCCTGGTTCGGGCGAGGGAATATCTTCGCCGACCTTCGGCGCCATGACGAGGCGTTCGCGGCGTTCGACAGAGCGCTCACACTCGATCGCGACCTGCCCGGAGTAGAGGGCGCGAGGCTCTATTCCAAGCTGAATTGCTGCGACTGGACAGAACTTGAGGCTGAGACAAGGCGCCTTATCGAATCCATTCGTGCGGGTAAGGGGGGCTGCCAGCCGTTCGCGCTGCTGTCGATTGCGGCATTGGCCGAGGACCAGCGACGAAGCGCCGATTTCTGGATCGAAAGGCTGCTTAACCTTGCCGGGCGCAAGGCCATCGACGGCGTCCCGGCGCAGGCTGACAAGATCCGCGTCGGTTACTTGTCGGCGGATTTTCGGACCCACCCGGTGAGCTATCTGGCCGCAGGTCTTTTCGAGGCCCACGATCGCACCAGGTTTGAAACGCACGCCTTCTCGATCGGCCCGGCCGAGGACAGCGAGCTGCGCGCAAGATTGGAGCGAAGTTTCGATCAATTCGTCGATCTCCACGGGCGGAGCGATGATGACATTGTCGGCTGCATCAAGGCGGCCAATATCGACATCCTCGTGGATCTGATGGGGCATACGCTCGGGGCGCGGCTCGGTGTTTTCGCGCAGCGGCCCGCCCCCGTTCTTGCGGGCTATCTCGGCTTCGCCGGCACCGTCGGCGGGGCGTTACTGGACTATGTGATCGCCGACGAGAGCAGCATCCCTGCCGAGCATCGCAAGCACTTTTCGGAGAAGGTCGTCTGGCTGCCGCACTGCTTCATGCCCCACGATGCCAAGGGGCGTGAAATCTCGCGTGTCGGGCTCGACAGGCGAGAGCAGGGATTGCCGGCCGAGGGCTTCGTCTTCTGCGGCTTCAACAACACCTACAAACTGCATCCGCCGACGTTTCAGAGCTGGATGCGAATCCTGAAGGAGGTGGATGGCTCCGTCGTCTGGCTTTCCGATCTCCAGGATGTCGCAAAATCCAATTTGCGAAGAGAGGCCGAGGCGAGCGGCGTCGATCCCCAGCGCCTGGTCTTTGCAACGCGCGTCGCCTCCACTGCGGACCATCTGGCGAGACACCGCCTGGCGGATCTGTTTTTGGACACGGTGCCCTATAACGCCCATACCACCGCAAGCGACGCGCTCTGGGCCGGACTGCCGCTGCTGACGCTGGCCGGAGACGCCTTCGCGGGACGGGTCGCGGCCAGCTTGCTGCATGCCCTCGATCTTCCCGAGCTGATCACGCATTCTCGTGATGAATATGAGGGGCGCGCGATCGAATTGGCTCGCGATCATGAGCGGCTCCGCGGCATTCGAGAAACTCTGGAAGAGCGTCGTCTCACGTCGCCGCTCTTCAATACGCCTTTGCTTACCCGAAGCCTCGAAGAAGCTTTCGAAGCCATGGTCCGGCGGTACCGCGCCGGATTGGCGCCGGGTCACATAGAAGTTCCCGCGGCAGGTTCCGCGCTCATTATCAGCGAATAAGTCAGCGGCCGGACTGACCAGCCGATTGTCCCCAACCCACCGAGCGCGGACCAGATTCGAAAGATTCGCGCGCCCGGTTCGGAGCGAGTCGACGTTGTAGGGACGCCGAGGGGCTGCGTTGTTCGAACCGGGGATTTTTCAAGGCAAACGGAACCCCAAAAAATTCATCTGAGTTTTCAAGTGCTTGCTCGGGCGCTTTGATCACAACTGCGTGTTATTTGTGCAACACCCATCGGAAAACAAGCGTTTGAGGCCCGGTCCGAAGCGTTCTTTTGTTGTGTGTGCAAGGACCTTCAGTAATTGTGACTGAGCGACGGAGGGGGGCATCCCGAGGTCGTCCCGTTCTAGGTGGTTCGCTTAAGTCCCTCGCGTTTCAGCGGGTGTGTCCGAAAACGCGAAGCGGCTAAGCGGTGGTTACAAGGGACAAGGGAACCAACCTTAGGGTGTCGTCACCCAGCGGATCCGGAACCTTCCCTATAGAGCAAACTTGGAGGTTTAACATGAAGTTTAAGAGCCTTTTGCTCGGTTCGGCGGCGGGTCTGCTCGCCGTTGGCGGAGCTCAGGCAGCCGATCTTCCCGTGAAGGCCAAGGCGGTCGAATACGTGAAGATCTGCTCCCTGTACGGTGCCGGATTCTACTATATTCCGGGTACCGACACCTGCATCAAGCTCGGCGGCTATGTTCGCGCCGACGTGCTGGCCAACACCAACAGCGACTACGGCATCGGTCAGGGTGCTCCCGGCGGCGCTAACAACCGTCTGGACAACTACTATCAGACCCGCGCTCGTTTCGACTTCAACGTCGATACCCGCACGGCGACCGAGTATGGCGTGGTCCGCACCTACGCCGATACGATTTTCTCTTGGGATACGACCGCGGTCACCGGCAGCAACCCGTCGACGTTCTCGACCGGTTCGGCTTCGCTCGGCCTCTACCATGCGTTCATTCAGTTCGCTGGTTTCACCTTCGGCCGCACGGTCTCGATCTTCGACACACCGTGGCAGAGCTATCCGGCTGGCGGTCCCGACTTCCTTCCGGGCGGCTCCAACAACGTCACCGGTGTGAACCAGATCGCTTATACGGCTGATTTCGGTCAGGGCATCACCGCTTCGGTGGCGTTGCAGGACCTGACGACCGCCGCTGGTGGCCAGACCAACCTCTATAACGCCAGCATCACTGCTGGTGGTCTCAGTGGCTTCACTTCGGCTTCGGCCGCCGGCGCTGCCTTCATCCAGGGCATCTACGGCACCAACGATTGGGGTGGCACGCGTATGCCCGACATCGTCGGTGCGGTTCGTGTCGACCAGGCTTGGGGTCTCGCCCAGTTCTCGGTAGCGGCGCACGAACTCCACACGGCCTACTACGGCACGACGGAACCCACTGGCCATCCCGACGACAAGTGGGGCTGGGCCGTGCAGGGCGCCTTGTCGATCAAGAACATCCCGACCGGTGCGGGTGACTCGATCAACTTGCAGGCGGTTTACACCGATGGTGCATCGCGCTACAACTTCCAGAGCCTGTTCCCGCAGAACATCTACATCTACGGCGGCAGTGGCATCGGTGCCTATCAGAGCCTCGGCTTTGCTGGTATTGCTGATGGCGTGTTCGGCACCGGTACCGGGATCGACACGGTCAAGACCTGGGGCTTCCGCGGTGGTTACACCCACAACTGGTCGCCGAACTGGGTGTCGGCCATCTACGGTGCCTATGCATCGCTTCGCTACGGCAACACGGGCAAGGCTCTGATCTGCGCGAACTTCGTCGCAGCCTACGGTGCCGCCACTGCCACGTGTAACCCCGACTTCAACCTCGCGGTTATCGGCGGTAACGTGGTCTGGACCCCGGTCAAGAACCTCGCCTTCACGGCGGACCTGAGCTATGTCTGGCTCGACCAGAAGTACTCGGGCACGATCGCGGGCGCTGCCACGGCGAACGCCGCGGTTGCGAAGCCGGCAGCCACCTACGAGCTGAAGGATCAGGGCAACCTGCAGCTTCTGCTTCGCGCTCAGCGCACCTTCTAAGATCGATCTTCGAATTGATCAGCGAACCCCGGCAGGAAACTGCCGGGGTTTTTCTTTGCGTGGATTCTAGAGTGATCTAGAAGCTGCGGTGGGGTGCATCTATTGGAGCTTCAGCGCGTGAAGGTTTTGACCGGACGGATGTTGGCCATGACAGCGCCATCGATGATTGCGACGGTCATCGCACTTGTTGCGCCTGCAGCTGCCGAACCCCTCGATCCCCGTTACCCGGTCTGCCTCCAGAAATGGGAGTGGGGTGGCAGCAGCAGGACTTACTGTAGCTTCCTGTCTTGGGAGGACTGCAGGGCCGCGGCTATGGGACTATCTGCGATGTGCCTGGCAAATCCATATTGGTCGCAGCCGGGCGAATCCGGTCCCTCCGGCGCCCCGCACGGCCGCTCCGCCCCGATGACCAGGACGTGGTGAAATGCGTTGCCCGCGTGTGCCCGGGGCCGGCTTCGGAGCTTCCGGCAGCAGAGATAACCGCACGAGAACGGGCTAGAATACCATCTCGGACCCTTCCACTCCTGGAAGGTGTAGGTTGGGTTCAAGCCGCAGGAAGCGCGGCTATTCCACGCTTCCGGCGCCGCGGCGCAGATCGGCTTCGATCTGCAGGCGGGTGCCGCCGCCGAAGCGGGCGCGGTAGACCTGAAGGTTCTCCATGATTCGCTGCACGTAGTTGCGCGTCTCGGAGAACGGAATCAGCTCGACCCAGTCGACGGCGTCGACCTTGGGGTCGCGCGGATCGCCGTAACGTTCGACCCATTTCTTCACGCTGCCGCGGCCGGCATTGTAAGCGGCGAAGGTCATGATGTAGGAGCCGCGATAATCCTCGAGCAGTCCGCCCAGCTCCGCCGAGCCGAGCGTGGCGTTGTAGACCGAATCGTTCTTCAGCCGTCCCAGGTCATAGGTTGCGCCATGGCGCTTGCAGACGTAGCGGGCGGCGTCGGGCGTCACCTGCATCAGCCCGTAGGCCTGCGCCGGCGACACCACCGACGGGTTGAATGCGCTTTCCTGCCGCGCGATCGCATAGACGATGCTGCGCTCGACCTCGGGGCCGATCGGCGTGAACTGAGGAATGCCGTTGACGGGGTAGGCATAGAAATCGAACGGCAGGCCGCGGTTGAGTGCGGCCTTGCCGAGCAGCAGCATGCCGCGCGCATCGCTATAGCGCTGCGTCAGCTCGCCGAGGCCGGCAAGCGCCTCGGGATCGCCGTTCTCGCCCATGTCGGCGAGCATGGGCACCGCGAGCTCGCGCTCATCGAGCTCGTAGAGCAGTTGCGCCGCGCGCACGATCTCGAGCCGCTCGGCGCCGCGCCCGCGCGGCTGGTTGTTGAGCTCGATCTGCGGCAGGCCGAGCTTTGCGCGCGCGAGCTGGCCGTAATAGCTGGTCGATTGCTCGGCCGCCCGCGCATAGGCGTTGCGCGCCTCCTGCTGGCGGCCCATCGCCTCGGCAGCGCGGCCCTGCCAATAGCCGGCACGCGCCAGCGTGGTCGGATTGACGCTGCCGACGCCGATGCGGGCGAAGTGCTGGGCGGCTGTCGTGGGGTCGTTGAGGAAGCGCAGCGCGATCCACCCGGCGGTGAACTCCTGCTCGGTCTTGTAGATGTCGCGCGAGGGCAGGGCGGCGTCGCGCGCGATCAGATAGGCGCTGCGGAATTCCTCGGTGTCGATCATCTTGCGCGCCAAGAGGCGCCGCTCGATCCACCATTCGTCGAGATTGTGGAGGCGACCCGGATCCTTCGGCGCGGACAGCATCAGCTGGGCGGCTTCAGTGAACTTCTCCTCGCGACGCAGGAGCTGGATCTTGCTGAAGACGAAGCCGGGATCGCTGTGCAGCTCGCGCGGCACCGCATCGAGCAGTGCCCGCGCGTTCGGCGCCTTCTTGACCGCGGCGATGCGCGCCTTGGCGAGCGCGACATAGCCGGCGCCGAGGCGCTTGGCGGCGCGCAGCGCCGCCTCGTTCTCGCTGCCGTAGAGCAGGTTGTCCATCCGCGCCTTCTGGTCGCCCGGCGTGAGCAGGGCGCCGAACTGGTCCAGCGCGTTGTTCTCGGTATCCTCCGACATCGGGTCGCCGCGCCAGGCCTCGCGCACCAGCCGCTCGGCATTGGCGCGGTCGCCGCGGGCGAGCATCGCCTTGGCGAGCGTGAAGCGGCCCTTGGCGGAAATGGGCGACTCGTTCTCGAACCACGACCACGCGACCGTCTCGTCGCGCCTGTCGTCCCACATCGCGGCCTCGAGGCGCCGGCGCAGGAAGGTCTGCGACGGCCAGCTCGGATTGGCGGAGAGGAAGGCGCGATAGCGTTCCACGGTCACGCCATTGTCGTCGCTGCGCAGGATGATCCATTCGGCGAGCTTTCGCGCGACCGGATCGGAGATACCGGCCGCGGCATTGGTGGCGTCGCCGGCCTTGCGCTTGCGCACGAGCTCGATGACGCTCTCCAGCGTGTCCTTGTCGGACTGCGACGTCGACGATGTCGCCGCGACGGCAGCCGGGATGACCGGCTTGCGCGGCGTTGCATGCTGGCGGGTTGCAGGCGCCAGCATGGGAGCTGCGGCCGGCCTCGCGGGGGCTGGCGCAGTCGGTTTGATGGTGGCCGTCACGGCCGGGGCGGGGGCTGCCTTGGGCGGCGCGCCGCTCACAGTCGGCGCCGCCTTTGGCGCGGCTGCAGGGGCTGCGGCCGCAGGCTTGGGTTTGTCGTTGGGCTTGTCCTTCGCCGGTTCCTTGATGGCGTTCTTGCCGGCGTCGGGCTTCTTCGCGGCGTCCTTGGCGGGGGTGCCAGACGCACCCTTGCTCGCGGCTTTCGCGGCGTCCTTGCCGGTTCCCTTGGCTGTGTCCTTCGCTGTTTCCTTGGTAGATCCCTGGGTCGATCCCTTGGTCGCGCCCTTCGCCGCGTCCTTGGCGGCCGGCTTGGCGGGATCCTTGGTTTCCGCGGCCGTCTCGTTGGACTTGGCGAGGGCGGCGCAGCCCATCGACAGCCCAGCCATCAGGCACACGGCCATACCCAGGGATCGCCATGCGGCAGGAGCAAAGGAGGTCACGGCGTTTCGTCGCCCCGAATCAGTGAAGTGGCTCAAGACCTAGCTGAATTTGCTTGAATATGCGGAGAAAATACCAACAGCCGCTTACCTCGGGCCGATTTGCACCAGCACCGCGGCAAAATCGCGGCCTAAACCCAGCCTTGCACAGACCGCGGGCCTTTTACCGGCGGGATAGACCCGATATGAAGGGGGCTTGCTCAAGAAAGCCGCGTACGGAGGAAGTCCATGGCAGCCAAGACGAAATTCCGAGGGTCGTTCACCGCCTTGGTCACCCCGTTCAAGAACGGCGCGCTGGACGAGGCGGCGTTTCGCTCCCTGGTCAACTGGCAGATCTCCGAGGGCACCAATGGCCTCGTTCCGGTCGGCACCACCGGCGAGAGCCCGACGCTCAGCCATGACGAGCACAAGAAGGTCGTGGAATGGTGCATCGCTGAAGCCAAGGGCCGCGTGCCCGTCATCGCGGGGGCCGGCTCCAACTCGACCAAGGAGGCGATCGAGCTCTCGCAGCACGCCGAAAAGGCGGGCGCGGACGCCGTGCTGATCGTCACGCCCTATTACAACAAGCCGACCCAGGAAGGGATGTACCAGCACTTCAAGGCGATCAACGATGCGATCGGGATTCCGATCATCATCTACAACATCCCGCCGCGTTCGGTGATCGACATGTCGGTCGACACCATGAAGCGGCTGTGGGAGCTGAAGAACATCGCCGGCGTCAAGGATGCCACCGCCAGCATGGTCCGTGTGTCGCAGCAGCGCGCGGCAATGGGCGAGGATTTCAACCAACTCTCCGGCGAGGACGCCACCATCATCGGCTACATGGCCCATGGCGGCCATGGCTGCATCTCGGTGACCTCGAACGTCGCGCCGCGCCTGTGCTCGGAGTTCCACGCCGCCTGGCAGAAGGGCGACACCAAGGCGGCGCTCGCGATCCACGACAAGCTGATGCCGCTGCACAACAACCTCTTCATCGAGAGCAATCCGGCGCCGATCAAGTACGCGATGTCGCTGCTCGGCAAGCTGGACGAGACGTTGCGGCTGCCGATGGTTCCGGTGTCCGAGCCGACCCGCGTTGCCGTGAAAAGCGCGATGGTTCACGCCGGCCTGATCAACTGACGCAATAGCCGTTCGGGGGGCCTTTCATGAGCGTGGACGAAAAGGGCGCGCGTATGCTCAAGGAGTTCCGTGAGTTCGCCATGAAGGGCAACGTCGTCGACCTCGCGGTCGGCGTCATCATCGGCGCGGCCTTCGGCGCCATCGTCACCTCGCTGGTCGGTGACGTCATCATGCCGATCATCGGCGCTGCGACAGGCGGCCTCGACTTCTCGAACTACTTCATCCCCTTGTCGAAGGCGGTCACCGCCACCAACTTAGCGGATGCGAAAAAGCAAGGCGCCGTCCTTGCTTACGGCAGCTTCCTGACGCTGACGATCAACTTCATCATCGTCGCCTTCGTGCTGTTCCTGGTGATCCGCGCCATGAACACCTTGAAGCGCAAGGAGGAGGCGGCGCCCGCCGCTCCGCCAAGGCCGTCGGCCGAAGTCGAGCTGCTGACCGAGATCCGCGATCTCCTCAAGAAGTGACGCGCCCACTTCATCCGAACTGTTAGAATCCGAGCGCATCTCGATCAGGTTTGCCCGTCAGGTTTTGTAGGTCATGGCCGATAAGAACGAACGTCCGATCAAGGTGATGGCGGAAAATCGCAAGGCGCGTTTCAACTACGCCATCGAGGACACGATCGAGGCGGGCATTGCGCTGACCGGCACCGAGGTCAAGTCGATCCGCAACGGCAAGAGCACGATCGCGGAATCCTATGCCGATTCCAAGAACGGCGAGATCTGGCTGATCAACGCCACCATTCCCGAATATCTGCAAGGCAACCGCTTCAACCACGAGCCCAAGCGGCCGCGAAAGCTGCTGCTCCACCGCCGGCAGATCAACAAGCTGATCGGCGCGGTCGATCGCGAGGGCATGACACTGATCCCGCTCAAGCTTTACTTCAACGAGCGCGGCCGGGCCAAGCTGCAGCTGGCGGTTGCCAAGGGCAAGAAGCTGCACGACAAGCGCGAATCGGAGAAGAAGCGCGACTGGAGCCGGGAGAAGGGCCGGCTGCTGCGGGCGAGGGGATGACGAGATGAATCAACGGAACCTGCTCGAGGTCGACTGGAGCCAGATTCCCGCTCCTTCCGACGACGGCGCCGCTGCCCATCTAGAGGGCATGACGTTGCCGCCGATCGGCCTGCTCGCGACCGACGATACATCGGTCACGCTGTCGGCGCTGCGCGGCCGCACCGTGGTGTTCGCCTATCCCCGCACCGGAGAGCCCGGCAAGATCGCGCTGGTCGACGATTGGGACATGATCCCGGGAGCGCGCGGCTGCACGCCCCAGACCTGCGCATTCCGCGATCTCTACGCCGAGCTGAAAGCCGCCGGCGCCTCGCACGTGTTCGGCCTCTCGACCCAGAGCAACGACTACCAGATCGAGATGGCTTCGCGCCTGCATCTGCCGTTCCCGGTGCTCTCGGACGAGAAGCTGGCGCTGACGCGCGCCTTGAACTTGCCGACCATGGAGGTCGCGGGCCTGACGCTGATCAAGCGCCTCGCGCTTGTTATCGACGACGCCAGGATCACACACGTGTTCTATCCCGTGTTTCCGCCCGATCGGAACGCCGGCGACGTGCTGGCCTGGCTCAAGGCGAATCCCGCCAATAGCTAGTCGAGATCCGCCTTCACCTTCGCGAACACCGATCTGAACATGTCCGGGGTCAGCACGCCGGTATTCGTGTTGTAGCGGGAGCAGTGATAGCTGTCGTAGAGCCTGAACGCGCCGGCCTGATGCACCGCGCCATGACCGAAGGGGGCTTGTGAGGCCTTCAGGTTCAGCGGCTTGAGCACGCTGTCGTGCGCAATCCGCCCGAGCGCGACGATCGCGCGCAGGTTCGGCATCGTCGCTAGATTGGCCACGAGGAACTGGCGGCAGGTGTTGATCTCGATCGGCAGCGGCTTGTTCTGCGGCGGCACGCAATGCACTGCATTGGCGATCCGGCAATCGACGAGTTTCAGGCCGTCGTCCGGGCGCGCCTGATAGGTGCCCCTGGCAAAGCCGTATTCGATCAGCGTGGCGTAGAGCAGGTCGCCGGCATAGTCGCCCGTGAACGGCCGCCCCGTGCGGTTGGCGCCCTGCATTCCCGGCGCGAGGCCCACGATCAGGAGGCGGGCCTTGATGTCGCCGAAGGGCGCAACAGGCGCATTGTGCCACGATGGCTCGCGCGCGCGGTTCGCCTCGCGAAAGGCGACCAGGCGCGGACAGAGCGGGCAGTCACGGTCGGGAACGACGGTGAGAGGCTGGCGGCTGGACCGTGCCGCCTCACTCCTCGAAGTCGTCATCGCCCCTCGGCGCCATCGTGGTCGCGCGCTGGAGGAATTGCGGGGCGTGATGACGTTCGCCACGCTCGCCGCGGTCACGCGGGGCGGGGCGCTCGGACGGATCGCGGCCGAGCTTGGATTGCAGCTCGACGAGATCGGTGAAGACGTCGGCCTGGCGGCGCAGCTCGTCGGCGATCATCGGCGGCTGGCTGGCAATGGTGGAGACCACCGTGACCCGCACGCCGCGGCGCTGGACGGCCTCGACCAGCGAGCGGAAGTCGCCGTCACCCGAGAACAGCACCATCTGGTCGATGTGCTCGGCGAGCTCCATGGCGTCCACGGCGAGCTCGATGTCCATGTTGCCCTTCACCTTGCGGCGGCCGGAGGCGTCGATGAATTCCTTGGTCGCCTTGGTGACGACGGTGTAGCCGTTATAGTCCAGCCAGTCGATCAGCGGGCGGATCGAGGAGTATTCCTGGTCTTCGATGATGGCGGTGTAATAGAACGCCCGCAACAACGTACCGCGGCTCTGAAACTCCTTCAGCAGGCGCTTGTAGTCGATGTCGAAGCCGAGGGTTTTCGCCGTCGCGTAGAGATTGGCCCCGTCGATGAAGAGCGCGATCTTGTTGGTAGGAGAAGGTGACATTCAGTTTGCTCGCGTAGCGTTCGTGATTGATCGTTTTTTGTTGGCGCGGCGACAGTGGGCCGCGCAGTTCTAGAGTGCCGCAGAGATCCGTCGAAACCGCAAATCCGGAGAAGTCGGGGCAATCAAGGTATAGTTATGGCGGACTTGCATGCACCCGGCGCCGCCCCCAACGGCAGCCCGGAAAACCACCCGTCCCAGCCCCAATGTGGGGGTAGCAGAGCGGTTTGGCGAGGCCAAATCACAAAATGGCCTTGCGAAACCGTCCCGGCCCCTATAACTAGCCCCAATCATCCACATATTTCGTCCCACCCACAACGGAGCGACAGTCCATGGCTCGCGTCACCGTAGAAGATTGTATCGACAAGGTCGACAACCGGTTTGACTTGGTCCTGCTGGCCGCCCACCGTGCCCGCATGATCTCGTCCGGTTCACAACTAACGGTTGACCGCGATAACGACAAGAACCCTGTTGTGTCTTTGCGTGAAATTGCCGAGACGACGATCTCGCCGGAGGACCTCCGCGAGGAGCTGGTCCACTCGCTCCAGAAGTTCGTCGAGGTGGATGAGCCCGAGCCGGATACGGTGCCGCTGATCGGTTCCGCGGGCGCAAGCGTCGATGCCGACGACACCGAGGTCGCGGTGGAGCGCATGACCGAAGAGGAGCTGCTGAAGGGCCTGGAAGGCCTCGCGCCCCCCGAGGAGCAGCCCGAGGAAGACGAGTAATTCCTCCATCGCGATCATCTTCTTCTTGTGATCATATCAAAGGCCCGAACCGCTGTTCGGGCCTTTGCTTTTGTTGACCTTTTCGTGGTTACCATAGCGCTGCGGTTGGCGCTTTGCCCTGTCACTGAATTGATCGGACACGAGCGCGATCGGAGTTAGGATGTATGCAGCGGGCCGGTTCGAGCCCGTTTGAAGGCAGGACGGCATGGTATATCGGCGCCGCAGATCCACGCAGATGCAGGCCGCAACCGAATCGGTTGCCGTGGCCCCGACTGCGCCGGTCGCGCGCCCGGCCAGGCCCCGCGCCCGCATGATGCGTCAATATGACCTCGTCGAGCGCGTCAGGTCCTACAATCCCAACACCAACGAAGACCTGCTGAACCGGGCCTACGTCTACGCCATGAAGGCGCACGGCTCGCAGACCCGCGCCTCGGGCGATCCGTATTTCTCGCACCCGCTCGAAGTGGCGGCGATTCTCACCGACCTCAAGCTCGACGACGCCACCATCGTGGCCGCGCTGCTGCACGACACGATCGAGGACACCGAGGCGACGCGGGCCGAGATCGACCAGATCTTCGGATCCGAAATCGGGGCGCTGGTCGAGGGGCTGACCAAGCTGAAGCGGCTCGAGCTGGTCTCGCGCGAAGCCAAGCAGGCCGAGAACCTGCGCAAATTGTTGCTGGCCATTGCCGACGATGTCCGCGTGCTTCTGGTCAAGCTCGCCGACCGCCTGCACAACATGCGCACGCTGGATTTCGTGCCCACGGAATCGCGCCGGCGCATCGCCGAGGAGACGCTCGACATCTACGCGCCGCTGGCGGGCCGCATGGGCATGCAGGAGATGCGCGAGGAGCTGGAGGACCTGTCCTTCCGCACCCTCGATCCCGAAGCCTATTCGGTGGTGATGCAGCGGCTCGATGCGCTCGCCGAGCGCAACCGCAACCTGATCGGCGAGATCGAGGACCAGCTCTCCAACAATCTGCGCCACCGGGGTCTGGGGGCGCGGGTCTATGGCCGGCGCAAGAAGCCGTTCTCGATCTGGACCAAGATGGAGCGCAAGTCGGTCGGCTTCGAGCAATTGTCCGACATCTTCGGCTTCCGCCTCGTCGTCAGCGACATCGAGGCCTGCTATCGCGCGCTCGGGATCGTCCACACCACCTGGCCGGTCGTGCCGGGGCGCTTCAAGGACTACATCTCGACGCCGAAGCAGAACGACTACCGCTCGATCCACACCACCGTGATCGGCCCCGGCAATCAGCGCGTCGAGCTCCAGATCCGCACCGAGGCGATGGACCAGATCGCCGAGCGCGGCATCGCCGCGCACGTCTTCTACAAGGAGGGTGTGGGTTCGCCGACCGAATTCCTCAAGCGCGAGTCCAACGCCTTCGCCTGGTTGCGCCACACCATCGGCATCCTCTCGGAAAGCGCGAACCCGGAGGAATTCCTCGAGCACACCAAGCTCGAGCTGTTCCACGACCAGGTGTTCTGCTTCACCCCCAAGGGCAAGCTGATCGCGCTGCCGCGCCATGCCAACGTGATCGACTTTGCCTATGCCGTGCATACCGACGTCGGCAACAGCGCGGTCGGCTGCAAGATCAACGGCAAGTTCGCGCCGCTGTCCTCGGAGCTTCAGAACGGCGACGAGGTCGAGGTGCTGACCTCGGAGGCGCAGTCGGCGCCGCCCTCGGCCTGGGAGACGCTGGCCGTCACCGGCAAGGCGCGCGCCGCGATCCGCCGCGCCACCCGTACCGCGGTGCGCGATCAATATGTCGGGCTCGGCCGGCGCATCGTCGAGCGCCTGTTCGAGCGCGCCAAGATCGAATACGCCGACGACAAGCTCAAAGGCGCGCTGCCGCGGCTCGCGCGCACTTCGATCGAGGACGTCATGGCGGCGGTGGGGCGAGGGGAGATCAAGGCCTCCCATGTCGCACGAGCGATGTACCCTGATTACAAGGAGGAGCGCATCGCGCGCTACGGCGTCAAGAAGGGGCTTGCCGCCAAGCTCAAGGAGAAGGGGGTCTCCGAACCGGCGCGCAGCCCGGTTGCGATCCCCATCCGCGGCATCAATTCCGACCTTCCGGTGAAGTTCGCGCCGAACGGCGGCGCGGTCCCCGGCGATCGCATCGTCGGCATCGTCACCCCGGGCGAGGGCATCACGATCTATCCGATCCAGGCACCGGCCCTGAAGGATTTCGAGGAGGAGCCGGAGCGCTGGCTCGACGTCCGCTGGGACATCGAGGACTCCGCGCCGCAGCGCTTCCCCGCCCGCATCAAGGTCGAGAACGTCAACGAGCCCGGCGCGCTGGCGCAGATCGCGACCGTGATCGCCGAGCACGACGGCAACATCGACAACATCAGCATGCAGCGCCGCTCGCCCGATTTCACGGAGACGACGATCGATCTCGAAGTCTACGATTTGAAGCACCTGAGCGCGATCCTGGCCCAGCTGCGCGCGAAGGCGGTGGTCGCCAAAGTCGAACGTGTTAATGGATAGGCGCATCTCGCATGCCCCGTTCCCTCTGATTTCGCGAGTCCTGAAATGCCCGCTTCGAAGCTCCGCCTCGGCGTCAACATCGATCACGTTGCAACCGTGCGCAACGCGCGCGGCGGCCGCCATCCCGATCCGGTGCGCGCGGCGCTGCTCGCGATCGAGGCCGGCGCCGACGGCATCACCGCACATTTGCGCGAGGACCGCCGGCACATCCGCGACGAGGACATGGCGCGCCTGAAGGCGGAGATACCCAAGCCGCTCAATTTCGAGATGGCCGCAACGGACGACATGATGCGGATCTCGCTCGCCACCAAGCCGCACGCGGTGTGCCTCGTGCCGGAGCGGCGCCAGGAGGTTACGACCGAAGGCGGGTTGGATTTGGTCGGCCAGCGCGACGCGCTCGCGCCCTATATCGCGCGGTTGAACGAGGCCGGCATCCGCGTGTCGCTGTTCATTGCGGCCGACCCCGCCCAGATCGAGATGGCGGCGCGGCTACGCGCGCCCGTGATCGAGATCCACACCGGCGCCTGGTGCGATGCCGTCACCGACGGCCACAGCGACAAGGCCGAGGCCGAATGGCGGCGGATCGTGGCGGGGGTGAAGCTGGCCAAGGACGCGGGGCTTGAGGTTCACGCCGGTCACGGGCTGGACTATGCGACGGCGGAGAAGATCGCCGGCTTGCGGGAAATCATGGAGCTGAACATCGGCTATTACATGATCGGCGAGGCGCTGTTCGTGGGGCTGGCCGAGACCGTGCGCAGCATGCGCGCGGCGATGGACCGGGGCCGGAGCCGGGCATGATCATCGGCATCGGCTCCGACTTGATCGACATCACCCGCGTGGCCAGGGTGATCGAGCGCCATGGTGAGCGGTTCCTCGACCGCATTTTCACCGCTGCCGAGCGGGCCAAGGCGGAGCGGCGGGCCAAGAACGAGAAGATGGTGGTGGCGACCTACGCCAAGCGCTTCGCCGCCAAGGAGGCCTGCTCCAAGGCGCTCGGCACCGGCATCAGGCGCGGCGTCTGGTGGCGCGACATGGGGGTGGTCAACCTGCCCAGCGGGCGGCCGACCATGCAGCTGACCGGCGGGGCCCTGGCCCGGCTCCAGGCCCTGACGCCGGAGGGATTCGAGGCGCGGATCGACCTTTCGATCACAGACGACTGGCCGCTGGCTCAGGCTTTCGTCATCATTTCGGCCGTGCCCTTGGCGAAGCCCTGACGCGATCCGGTCGATTTTATAATTCGTATTTGGAATCAATGCCTTATTCAGTTTTGATGCGATCCTTGATTGCGTGGCCTCCGACAACCGTCTAAAAGTCCGCCGACGCAAACCAGCTTGGGCGAATTCGGCTTTACGCCGGAATTGGCCCCCACTATCAGAATCAGGACAATCTCCATGGGCCGCGAAGCGATGGGCTGTTCGCGCCAGGAGGGCGCTCTGTGACCGCCGGCCGGAATTGAGAGAGCAATGAGCGTGACTTCAGGAACGAAAACTGAGAGCGGCGTCGGCGAAACGATCCGGGTCGTCATTCATGCTCTCCTGATCGCGCTCGTGATCCGCACCTTCCTGTTTCAGCCCTTCAACATCCCGTCCGGCTCGATGAAGGCGACGTTGCTGGTCGGCGACTATCTGTTCGTCTCGAAATATTCCTACGGCTACAGCCATTTTTCGATTCCGTTCTCGCCGCCGCTGTTCTCGGGACGGATCTGGGGCTCGGACCCGGCCCGCGGCGACATCGTCGTGTTCCGCCTGCCGAAGGACGATTCCACCGACTACATCAAGCGCGTGATCGGGCTTCCCGGCGACCGCATCCAGATGCGGGACGGGCTGCTCTACATCAACGATGTGCCTGTCGAGCGGCAGCGCATGAGCGAATATGTCGGCGAGGATCCCTGCGGCTCGGAGGGCGGCGGCATCTCCCGGGTGAAGCGCTGGAAGGAGACGCTGCCGAACGGCGTGTCCTATGAGACGCTGGACTGCGCCGACAACGGCTACATGGACAACACCAACGTCTACACCGTGCCGGCCGGCCGCTTCTTCATGATGGGTGACAACCGCGACAATTCCACCGATAGCCGCTTTCTCGGCCAGGTCGGCTATGTCCCGCAGGAGAACTTGATCGGCCGCGCCCAGATGATCTTCTTCTCGATCGCTGAAGGCGAGCATGCCTGGATGTTCTGGCGCTGGCCGTGGGCGGTGCGCTGGAATCGCTTCTTCAAAATCGTCCGATGAAAGACGAAGCAAAGGACATCGCGACCCAACCAATCGAGGCGCAGGCGGGCCCCGAAGGGGAAGCCGCGACCAAGTCGCCCGCAAACAAAACACCGGCCGACAAGGCATCTGCAGACAAGGCGCCTGCGAAGAAGAAGCGGGCGCGGAGCAGCAAGGCCAAGGGCACGGACGCGAATGCGGCGGTCGAAGCGCGCATCGGCCACAGCTTCACTGACCCGAACCTCTTGATGCAGGCGATCACGCATGTCTCGGCCCTGAAGTCCGGGCGCAAGCGCGGCGACAGTTATCAGCGGCTGGAATTCCTCGGCGACCACGTGCTCGGCCTCGTCGTCTCGGACATGCTCTATCACGCCTTCCCGAACGCCGACGAAGGCGAGCTGTCGAAGCGTCTTGCCGAGCTCGTGCGCAAGGAGAGCTGCGCGGACGTCGCCAAGTCGCTCGGTCTCGTCGACGACATCAAGCTGGGCTCGGTCGGCTCCAGTGCCGATGCCCGCCTGCGCAAATCCATTCTCGGCGACATCTGCGAGGCCGTGATCGGCGCCGTCTACCTCGACGGCGGCCATGCGGCGGCGGCCGAATTCGTCAAGCGTAACTGGACCGAGCGTATGCACAAGCCGCGCCGTCCGTTGCGCGATCCCAAGACCGTGCTGCAGGAATGGGCGCAAGGCAAGGGGCTGCCGACGCCTGTCTATCGCGAGGTCGAGCGTACCGGCCCGCATCACGATCCGCAGTTCCGTGTCGCCGTCGATCTGCCGGGCCTGGCGCCTGCCGAGGGCATCGGCGGCAGCAAGCGCGCGGCAGAGAAGGTGGCAGCCTCAGTGATGATCGAACGCGAAGGCGTCGGCGGCGGCAATGATGGTTGAAGCAAGCGGCGAGGCACCCAGCGCGACGCGCTGTGGTTTCGTCGCGCTGATCGGCGCGCCGAATGTCGGCAAGTCCACGCTCGTCAACGCGCTGGTCGGGGCCAAGGTCACGATCGTCTCGCGCAAGGTGCAGACCACGCGCGCGCTGATCCGCGGCATCGTCATCGAGAACAACGCGCAAATCATCCTGGTCGACACGCCCGGCATCTTCTCGCCCAAGCGCCGGCTCGACCGCGCCATGGTCTCGACCGCCTGGAGCGGGGCCCACGATGCCGATCTCGTCTGCGTGCTGCTCGATGCCAAGACCGGGATCGACGAGGAGGCGGAGGCGATCCTCGCCAAGGCGGCCAGCGTCAATCACGACAAGATCCTCGTCATCAACAAGGTCGATCTGGTCCAGCGCGAGAAGCTGTTGGCCCTGGCGCAGGCCGCGAACGAGCGCATGAGCTTCGTGCGGACGTTCATGATATCGGCGATCTCGGGCGACGGCGTCGACGACATCCGCAAGACGCTCGCGGACATGGTGCCGCCGGGCCCGTTCCTCTATCCTGAGGACCAGATGTCGGACGCGCCGATGCGGCAGCTGGCGGCGGAGATCACGCGCGAGAAGATCTATCAGAAGCTGCACCAGGAATTGCCGTACCAGTCCACGGTCGAGACCGACAAGTGGGAGGAGCGCAAGGACAAGTCGGTGCGGATCGAGCAGACGATCTATGTCGAGCGCGAAAGCCAGCGCAAGATCGTGCTCGGCAAGGGCGGCGCCACCATCAAGTCGATCGGCGCCGACTCGCGCAAGGAGCTGATGCAGATCCTGGACGTGCCGGTGCACCTGTTCCTGTTCGTCAAGGTGCGCGAGAACTGGGGCGACGATCCCGATCGCTACCGCGAGATGGGTCTGGACTTCCCGAAAGAATAACCAAGAAAAGATCGGCATTCGATGAGCCTACCCGTCAACGTCCAGCGCTTCGAAGCGCTGCTCTATGCATCGTTGATGCTGGATGCCGTCTCGGTGGCCGTGCAGGACCGCACGCCTAGTGCCGAGGTGAGCGAGCAGATGATCATGACCGGGACGTTGCTCGCCGGGGGCATGATCCTCCTGCTGCTCTATTTCGTCCGGCTGGCTGCGCATCATCGCAAGAACTGGCCGCGCTGGGTGCTGGCGGCGGCCCTCGTGCTGTCGGTGATCTCGCTCGGCCAGATCATCGGCGCGAAGGGACTGGAGCTCGACAGCGCCATCGAGATCGTCTCCTGCGCGCTGACGACGATCGGCCTCTATTTCTCCTTCAGCGGCGACGCGCAGGGCTGGTTCAACGCCTGAGATTTTGTGCGGTGCTGTAGGGTGGGCAAAGGCGCGCCTTGCGCGCCGTGCCCACCGCAATGTTCGGTCGCAGAAAATTGGTGGGCACGCTTCGCTTTGCCCACCCTACGACAGCTCGAAATGCGATAAGATTCCCACATGGAATGGTCCGATGAAGGCATCGTGCTGGGGGTTCGGCGGCATGGCGAGTCTAGCGCCATCGTCGAACTCTTGACGCGCGCGCATGGCCGGCATCTCGGGCTGGTCCGCGGCGGGGCCGGCGCGCGGATGCGGCCGCTGCTGCAGCCGGGGAACAGCGTCAGTGCGGTGTGGCGGGCGCGGCTCGACGAGCATCTGGGCACTTATACGATCGAGGGACTGAAGCTGCGCGCGGCGACGCTGCTGGGGTCATCCCATGGCGTCTATGGCGTCACCCATCTCGCCTCGATCGCGCGGCTCTTGCCGGAGCGCGATCCGCATGAAGACATCTTTGCGCTGCTCGAACATTCGCTCGACGATTTCGACGACATCGGCAGCGCGGCCGTGCACCTGATCCATTTCGAGCTGGCGATGCTCGCCGAGCTGGGTTTCGGTCTGGCGCTGGACAATTGTACGGTGACCGGCGAGACCACGGACCTGATCTATGTCTCGCCGAAATCCGGCGGTGCGGTATCGCGCGGCGCGGGCGAGCCGTGGCGCGACCGGCTGTTGCGCCTGCCGCCGTTCCTGCGCCAGGGTGAAACCGCGAGCGATCTTACCGAGCAGGATCTCCAGGACGGCTTTCGGCTCACGGGCCTGTTTCTGCTCCGCCACGTGCTGGAGCCGCGCGGCCAGGGCCATTCAGATGCGCGGGCCGGCTTCATCAACGCCTTGATGCGGCAGCAGGCGAGGGCGGCGATCCCGGCGCCATGACGTAACGGCTGCCCAGCTTTGCGCTGGGGCATGCAGTTCCCGGGAACCAAATCGGCCCGAGCTGAATTGGGCCCGAGGTTCCACATCGGGGGACAGCCCAAATGTTGATCAAGGGATTCGCCTTGTCCGCGACGCTGCTTGCCTTCGCGCCCGACGCCATGGCCGGCGAGCCGCAGCCCGGGGTATTTCGCCGGGCCTCGTGCACGGTGGTGCGATACTACGTCGCGAAATATTCCGCTGCCGCGGCAGAGACATGGGCGCGGTCCCATGGCGCCACCGAGGCCGAGATCGAGGCCGCCCGCCGTTGCCTGGTCAATGTGCCGGCGCCCGCTCAAGCGCCGGGTGCGGCCAAAACCCAGACGGTCACCGCCGGCTGGGCGGGCCAGTAGGCCGCCCACAGGGAACCATTCGATCCTTGCCCGATTCGCTTCCACGGTTTAACCGGGCGGCATGGGAAAACGAATCGTTCCGCCGGAAGAACCGGCTGAAATCCACGAGGTGCCGCTGCGTGAGGCGCTGGAAGAGCGCTATCTCGCTTATGCCCTCTCCACCATCATGCACCGTGCGCTGCCGGACGCGCGCGACGGCCTGAAGCCGGTGCACCGGCGCATCCTCTACGGCATGCGCCTGCTCAGGCTCGACCCCGGCACGCCCTTCAAGAAGTCGGCCAAGATCGTCGGCGACGTGATGGGCTCGTTCCATCCGCATGGCGACCAGGCGATCTACGACGCCATGGTCCGTCTCGCGCAGGATTTCTCCTCGCGCTATCCGCTGGTCGACGGCCAAGGCAATTTCGGCAATATCGACGGCGATAACCCCGCCGCCTACCGCTACACCGAAGCGCGCATGACCGACGTCGCGCGGCTTCTGCTCGAGGGCATCGACGAGGACGGCGTCGAGTTCCGCGCCAATTACGACGGCCAGTCGAAAGAACCCGTCGTGCTGCCGGGCGGTTTCCCGAACCTGCTCGCCAACGGCGCACAGGGCATCGCCGTCGGCATGGCGACCTCGATCCCGCCGCACAATGCCGCCGAGCTGTGCGATGCCGCGCTGCATCTGATCGAGAAGCCCGACGCGAAGTCGAAGGCGCTGCTGAAGTGGGTGAAGGGCCCGGATTTTCCGACCGGCGGCATCATCGTCGATTCCAAGCAGGCGATTGCGGAGGCCTACACCACCGGCCGCGGCTCGTTTCGCGTCCGTGCGCGGTGGACGCAGGAGGAGGGTGCGCGCGGCACCTGGGTCGTCGTCGTCACCGAGATTCCGTTCCTGGTGCAGAAGTCGCGCCTGATCGAGAAGGTCGCCGAGCTGCTGGACCAGAAGAAGCTGCCGCTGGTCGGCGACATCAGGGACGAATCGGCCGAAGACGTCCGCATCGTGATCGAGCCGAAGTCGAAGAACGTCGATCCGGCGCTGATGATGGAATCGCTGTTCCGGCTCACCGAGCTCGAAAACAAGATTCCGCTGAACCTCAACGTGCTGATCAAGGGCCGCATTCCCAAGGTCGTGGGGCTCGCGGAGTGCTTGCGCGAATGGCTCGATCATCTGCGCGACGTCCTGATCCGTCGCACCAATTACCGCAAGGGCGAGATCGAGCACCGGCTCGAAATCCTCGGCGGTCTGCTGATCGCCTATCTCAACATCGACGAGGTGATCCGGATCATCCGCAACGAGGACGAGCCGAAGCCGGCCTTGATGAAGGCGTTCAAGCTCACCGACCTGCAGGCCGACTCCATTCTCAACATGCGGCTGCGCAATCTGCGCAAGCTCGAGGAAATGGAGATCCGCACCGAGGACAAGGATCTGCGCAAGGAGCTGAAGGGCATCCAGGCCCTGCTGGCCTCCGAGTCCGAGCAGTGGAAGAAGGTCGGCGAGCAGGTCGGCAAGGTCCGCGACATGTTCGGGCCGAAGACGCCGCTCGGCAAGCGCCGCACCACCTTTGCGGATGCGCCGGAGCACGACCTCGCCGCGATCGAGGAGGCCTTCGTCGAGCGCGAGCCGGTCACTGTCGTCGTCTCCGACAAGGGCTGGATCCGCACCATGAAGGGCCATGTCGAGGATCTCTCGGGCCTCGCCTTCAAGCAGGATGACAAGCTCGGCTTCGCGTTCTTTGCCGAGACGACCTCGAAGCTGCTGCTGTTCGCCACCAACGGCAAGTTCTACTCGCTCGACGTTGCGAAGCTGCCGGGCGGCCGCGGCCATGGCGAGCCGATCCGACTGTTCATCGATCTGGAGCAGGAGGCCGCGCCCGTCGCGCTGTTCGTCAACAAGGGTGGCCGCAAATTCCTGGTCGCGAGCCACGAGGGCCAGGGCTTTGTGGTCAACGAGGACGATTGCGTCGGCACCACCAAGAAGGGCAAGCAGGTCCTCAACGTCGACATGCCGAACGAGGCGCGCGCGATCACCGAGGTGACGGGCGACACCGTCGCCGTCATCGGCGAGAACCGCAAGATGCTGGTCTTCCCGCTCGACCAGGTGCCGGAAATGGCGCGCGGCCGCGGCGTGCGGCTGCAGAAGTACAAGGACGGCGGTCTGTCCGACGTTGCGGTATTCGACTCCAAGGCGGGCCTGACCTGGAAGGACTCCGCAGGACGCGAATTCTCCGCGACCATGAAGGAGCTCGCGGAGTGGCAAGGCACCCGCGCCGACGCCGGCCGCCTGCCGCCCAAGGGTTTTCCGAAGTCGAACAAGTTCGGCCGGGTGATCGGGTAGGATGATCTGGTGTCCCGGACGCGCTGCAACGCATCTTGCGTTGCTGCGCAGGGCCGGGACCCACGCTGCACGGATTGCTGGGAGACATGGGCCCCGGCTCAGCAGCGCACCGTCGAAGTGACGCTGCGCTGCGTCCGGGGCACCAGAGAGTGTAGCGCACCTATCTCCCCAGCGTCATTGCGAGCGCAGCGAAGCAATCCAGAATCCCACCGCGGAAAGACACTGGATTGCTTCGCTGCGCTCGCAATGACGAGAGGCGATAGCGCTGTTCTCCAACTGACATTGAGTACCCCGCAAACGCGTGGCAGCTAGCCGCGAGCGCATACGTGCGGGCACGAACATTGCTTTTTCCTGGCGACCGCAAACGGCTGGTCGAAAGGCAAAAACATCCCAATGCTCAAACTGAAGGCTTTCATTCCGGCGCTGTTCGGCCTCGCGCTGGTGGCGGCGCCTGCGCATGCGGCGGGCAATCTCGTCGCGGTGCTCGAGGCGGAGATCGTCACGCTCGATCCGCATTTCTCCACGGCCTATATTTCGCGCACGTTCGGCTACATGGTGTTCGACACGCTGTTTGCGAAGGATTCCAAGGGCGACATCAAGCCGCAAATGGTGCAGGACTGGAAGGTCTCGCCCGACGGGTTGACCTATACGTTCACGCTGCGCGACGGCCTGAAATGGCATGACGGCCAGCCGGTCACATCAGCCGATTGCGTGGCCTCGCTGCGTCGCTGGGGCACGCGCAGCGCGCTCGGCCGCCGCATCTTCGCGATCACGACCTCGCTCGAGCCAGCTGATGCGAAGACCTTCGTGCTGACGCTGAAGGAGCCGTCCGGCCTTGTCATCGACGCACTCGGTAATCCCGTCAGCCCGGTCGCGTTCATGATGCCCGAGCGCATCGCGAAGACGCCGGGCGACGAGCGTATCGCCGAGATCATCGGCTCCGGACCGTTCGTCTACAGCAAGGCCGAGCACCGCACCGGCGACCGCATGATCCTGAAGAAGTTCGGCGACTATGTGCCGCGCCCCGAGCCCGCGGACTTCCTGGCCGGCGGCAAGCGCGTCAATGTCGACACGCTGGAGATCCGCGTCATTCCCGATGGTGCGACCGCCGCCTCTGCGCTGCAGGCCGGCGAAGTCGATTTCATGCAGTACGCGCCGTTCGATCTGTTGCCGCAGCTTGAGAAGAACACGCGCGTCAAGCTCGTCAACTTCACCGGCGGCAACATGTTCGCCGGTGCCTATCGTCTCAACGCCGCCTCGAAGCCGTTCGATGATCCAGAAATCCGCCGCGTGCTGTGGAAGCTGGTCGACCAGCGCGAAGTGCTGGATGCGCTCGGGCTCGACGCCAAGTACGCCACGCCTTGCGCGACCTACTTCACCTGCGGCACCACCTACGAGAGCAAGGCCGGCACGGAAGCGGCGGCCAAGCCCTCGATCGAAGCAGCGAAGGCTGCGCTGAAGGCGACCAAATATGCCGGCGAGCCCGTCGTCGTGATGCAGGCCAACGACCTCGAAGCCCCGCGCGTTTCGGCGCAGGTGCTCGCCGAGCGGCTGAAGGCTGCCGGCTTCAACGTCGATCTGCAAGTGATGGACTGGGCGAGCGTGCTGGCGCGCCGCGCCAAGAAGGAGGGCTGGAGCGTCTATGGCGTCCACGCCGGCGGCTTCGATCTGGGCTCGCCGCTGACCAATGTCATGGTCGCCTTCAACTGCGCCGACTTCACCGGCTGGCAATGCGATGCGCGCATCACCCCGCTGATGGAAGCCTTCGCCAAAGCGCCGGCCGAGGAGGACCGGAAGAAGATCGCGGGCGAGATCCAGGCCGTCATGTACGACCAGGCGCCCGGAATCCCGTGGGGGCAGTTCGCCCAGCCGGCCGCCTATCGCGCGACTTTGCGCGGTCTGATACCGTCCGCCATCCCGGTGTTCTGGAACGTTGAGAAGTAAGGCGATGTACGATGTCATTGTTGTCGGCGGCGGCTCTGCTGGCGCCGCGGTTGCCGCGCGGCTCTCCGAGGATCCGGCACGGCGCGTGCTGCTGCTAGAGGCGGGGCGCGACTGGCGCGCTGACGAGGCACCCTGGGAGGTGAGGACGCCGAATCCGATCCCGATCATCCACAAGCGCGAGTACCAGGAGAAATGGCAGTGGCCCGATCTGCTGACGCGCCGCGTCGCGGGGCAGGAGCCGCGCTTCTACTGGCGCGGCAAGGGGCTCGGCGGTTCGTCGATGATGAACGGCCAGATCGCGATCCGCGGTGTTGCCGATGCCTTCGACGAATGGGCGGCCAATGGCTGCACCGGCTGGTCGGCGAAAGAGGTGATGCCGCTGTTCTCGGTGATCGAGGACGATCTGCAGTTCGGTGACGCCGAGGGACACGGACGCGGCGGGCCGTTGCCGGTCTATCGCGCGCCGCCGGAGACATGGGGCCCGATCGACCGGGGCTTGCGCGATGCGGCGCTGGCGAGCGGCTATCCCTGGTGCGCCGACGTCAATGGTCCGGATGGCGAGGGCGTTGCGTGCTATCCCATCAACAGCCGCAACTTGCGCCGCATCACCACCAACGAGGGCTATCTCGAGCCGGCGCGCGGGCGCGCCAATCTGGAGATCCGCGGGCATGCGCTGGTCGATCGCGTGCTGATCAGCGACGGACGGGCGACCGGCGTCCGCGTTCATATCGAGGGGCAGGGCACCCACGAGATCAGCGCACGCCAGATCGTGCTGTGTGCCGGCGCCATCCACAGTCCGGCGATCCTGCTGCGCTCGGGCATCGGCCCGGCCGAGGAATTGAAGGCGATGGGGATTAAGGTCGAACGCGATCTGCCGGTCGGCCGCCATTTCTTCGACCATCCGCTGTTTCGTGCCACGATCCAGCTACGGGAGGAGATTCGTCCCACCGATGCAGATACGCGCCACACCAATTGCTGCGTGACCTATTCCTCGGGCCTCGCCAACGGCGGCAAGCGCGACATGATTCTGATTGCGTTCAATCATCGCGGCATCGGCGTGCCCGGCGCGATCGGCGCCGGGCTGTTCAACGCATATTCGCGTGGAACGCTCAAGCTGGCCTCGACCGATCCTGCAATCGATCCCGTCGTCGAGGAGAACATGCTGGCCGATCCCAGCGACATGCTGCGCATGATGGATGCGGTGAAACGCCTCGCCGTCATCACCTCGCAGCCGGCGCTGTCAGGCATTGCCGACTGGATCAGACTCGCCGACACGGATTTGACGCTGCCGCAGGCCGCCAGCCTGCCCGATCACGAGCTCGACGCCGTGCTGCGCCGTGAGACCGGCGACATCCAGCATGCTGCCGGCAGCTGCCGCATGAGCGGCGTGGGCGACGCGGATGGCGTGGTCAACCCCGACGGCAACGTGAAAGGAATCAGCAGCCTGCGCGTCGCCGATGCCTCGATCATGCCGTCCGATTGCCGCGCCAACACGCACTTCACCACGGTGGTGATCGGGGAAGCAATCGCGCGGATGATGATGCGGTAGTCGGCGGTCAGAATTCAAGCCGCATTGGGATGAGTCACGCGCGCTTCGCGGAAGGGTGCGTGGAGTGGCCGCGGGACTGGAATTAATTCAACGTTGCGCAACATCGTTCCTACGAATGTCGAAAGCTTGCGACGAAGGTCCTCAGGAACGTTTGCGCGCCGCTTTGATTGGCATGTCATCGTCAATCGGAGTTTTGAACAATGCGAAAGACAATCTTCTCAGTGGCCATGTGTGCGTTGCTTGCCGGCGCGTCGATCGGGTTCGCTCATGCGCAGGCAGGAGGAGGCGCGGGAGGCGCAGGTGGAGCGGGCGGCGCAGGTGCGGGCGCCAGCGCCGGAGCTGGAGGAACCAGCGGCGGCTCGGGGAGCGGAACGAGCGGCGCGGCGGGTGGAACAGGGGCGGGCAGTGTTGGCGCCGGCACTGGGACGGGATCCAGCGCAGGTACCAGCAGTGGCAATGGCGCGGGTACCGGCCAGGGCGGCCCTCAGACCATCCGTCCCGGCGGCTCCAACGATCCAACCCGAAAATAACAACATCCTCGCCGTGTGACTTCAAGAACGGGAAGCTGCGGGTTCAACTCTCAGCTTTCCCACGGCGTCCGTCGCACAACGGGCCCGCCCAAGGTGGTACGGCCTCTTTATGGACTGAACACGCTGTGGAGAAACCGCTCCTTTTCGCCGGGCGCGTAACCTTGAGAGGCGCCAAAATACGGCTCAGTGGCGCCGTGGGGCGCCGACGGAGGCGGCGCGTAGGCAAAACCTGAAGCGGCACCTGGCGGGATCATGCCCTGACCGGAATGGACAGTCACGTGCCGCCGGTGTGTGTGATGCACCTGTGCCGCGTCGGCAACGCCACCCAAGGTGATCAGAAGACTTAAAGCCAGAATGAAACGCATCGCTGTGTCTCCAAACGCCCCGCCTGCTTAGCTGGCGTTCGGCCGCGGCGTTCCAACCCATTCTGGCGTCACGATTGGTCACATCCCTGGCATCAGATCACCCCAGCCAGCCGCAGCGCCACGCCCGCCGCGCAGCTGCCCGCGAGCACCGTCAGCATGCCGAGCTTGAAGCGGAAGATCGCGGTGGCCGCCGCAATCGCCAGCACCAGCGCCGGCACATCGACGCTTCTCAGCACCGGCATGTCGAAGTTCAGCGGAAACGCATGCACCGGCACAGTCTCGCGGAACAGGGTGTGCAGCGCGAACCAGATCGAGAGGTTGAGAATCACGCCGACCACGGCGGCGGTGATCGCGCTGAGCGCGCCGGCAAGGCCGGTGTTGCCGCGCAGGCGCTCGATATAGGGCGCGCCGACGAAGATCCAGAGGAAGCAGGGCGTGAAGGTGACCCAGGTCGCGAGCAGGCCGCCGTAGGTTGCCGCCAGCATCGGCGACAGTCCGCCCGGGTCGCGATAGGCCGCCATGAAGCCCACGAATTGCAGCACCATGATCAGCGGGCCGGGGGTGGTCTCGGCCATGCCGAGACCGTCGAGCATCTCGTGCGGCTTCAGCCAATGATAATGCTCGACCGCCTGCTGGGCGACATAGGCCAGCACGGCGTAGGCGCCGCCGAACGTCACCAGCGCCATTTTCGAGAAGAACAGCGCGATCTGGCTGAACACGTTGGCCTGGCCGAAGGCGACGAGCAGCGCGATAACCGGCACCAGCCAAAGCGCCAGCCATACTGCACCGACGCGGATCGTGCGCGCGGTGTTGGGGCGGATGTGATCGGGCGCGGCCTCGCCGAGCATGCTGTCGATCGCGGCGCCGCTGCCGCCATGACCGTGACCGGCCGGCGCGAATTCCGGTCGGCCGCTTCGGGCGCCGGCATAGCCGATGAGGCCGGCGGCGATGATGATGATCGGGAAGGGCACCGCGAAGAAGAAGATCGCGACGAAGGCCGCGGCCGCGAGCGCGACCATGATGCGGTTCTTCAGCGCGCGCTTGCCGACGCGGACCACGGCCTCGACGACGATGGCGAGCACGGCGGCCTTGAGCCCGAAGAACAGCGCCTCGACGAAGCTGACATTGCCGAAGGCGGCATAGATGTAGCTGAGGCCCATGATGGCGATGATGCCGGGCAGGATGAACAGTCCGCCCGCCATCAGCCCGCCGGCGGTACGATGCATCAGCCAGCCGACATAGGTCGCGAGCTGCTGTGCCTCAGGTCCCGGCAGCAGCATGCAGTAGTTCAGCGCGTGCAGGAACCTGCCCTCGGAGATCCATTTCTTCTCCTCGACCAGGATGCGGTGCATCACCGCGATCTGGCCCGCGGGCCCGCCAAAGCTCAGGCAGGCGACACGAAGCCAGACGCGAAACGCTTCGTTGAAGCTGATGCCGTGACCGGCATCAGCTCCCGTTTGATCGGCGCGAACGTCCATTACGCCTTCACCTTGTTGGTCGGCCAGTTGTGCGTCTCGGTGGTGGCGTCGCGGCACCAGCGGTAGAAGGCATCATAGAGCAGCATGCCGGCCTCGAGCTGCTCGAGGTCGTCGTCATACATGCGCGACAGCCCGAGCGAGGCTGCGAGCAGGCCGGGCGCCTCTGGCGCCAGGTCGGGTCGCGCGGTGTCGGCGCCGCGCACCAGCGTCGCGAGGCGCAGCAGGGGCGGCGTCGCGATGCCGAACTCCTCGATCATCACGTCGAAGGTGCAGAGCTCGCCGCGGTGGCTCCAGAACACGTTCTCGATGTCGAAGGGCGCTGCGCCAAAGCGCTCGCCGACGGCGACCACCTCGGACGGCGCGACATAGAGGAACACTGCGCCCGGATCGACGAAGCGGCGGATCAGCCACGGGCAGGCGATGCGGTCGACTTTCGGCCGCGCCCGCGTCACCCAGACGGTGCGCCCCTTGGCATCGCGCGGCGGCAGCTTGCGGGCGTCGACCAGCGGCAGCTTGGCGGCCTTCCAGCCCTCGAAGCCGCCCTCCAGCGTCTCGGCCTGCGCGCCGAGCTGGCGCAACCAGGCCGCGGTGCCTTGCGCGAGCTTCTCGCCGCGGAGGCAGGAGACCACGGCGCGGCGGCCGGCGAAGGCGCCGCCCCAGTCCGTCACGTTGTCGTGGCTGAGCTTGAGGGAGCCGGGAATCAGCCGCCGGTCGGCGGCAAAATCCTGCTCGGTGCGCACATCGATCAGAACAGGCGCGTTCGCCGTGCCGATCAGGCGTGCCATTTTGTCGGATGATATGGTCGTGAATGTAGACATGATGCGTCCTCGCAAGAACTAAACGGGACGCGATGCTTGGGCCTGTCGCCTCGTGGGGAGATCGCTCAAATCCCCATGGCACAGATTACAGCGAAACTAAGAAGCACTGTCAATCCGCGGGACGATTGGACCTTAGAAAATTGCTGCCTGCCGTCTATATTGCAGGCCAACGGACCTGAATTTTCTGGAGAATTCGATGCATTCCCATTCCATCGAACAATGGACCCATGACCACGCCTTCCTGGGCGAGAAGCACGACGAGAACGAGCGGCGCACCTGGTTCGTGGTGGTGCTGACGTTGGTCATGATGGTCGGCGAGATCGTCGCCGGCTCGCTGTTCGGTTCGATGGCGCTGCTCGCCGACGGCTGGCACATGGGCACGCATGCGGCGGCGCTCGGCATTGCCGCCTTCGCCTATCGCTTCGCGCGGCGGCATCTGGGCAATGCGCATTTCACCTTCGGCACCGGCAAGTTCGGCGATCTTGCCGCCTTCGCCAGCGCGATCATCCTGGGCCTGATCGCGGTCGAGATCGCCTACGAGAGCGTGCTGCGGCTGATCAACCCGGTGCCGATCGTCTATGGTGAGGCGATCGCGGTGGCCGCTCTCGGGCTGTGCGTCAACCTCGCCAGTGTTTGGCTGCTGCGCGACAGCCACGATCATCACCATCACGGTCATGGCCATGCGCATGATGACCACGACGATCATGGCCACGACCATGATCACCACCATCATCATCATCACCACGACAACAATCTCCGCGCGGCTTACGTCCATGTCATGACGGATGCCGCAACGTCCGTGCTGGCGATCGCTGCGCTTGCCGTCGCCATGTATTCGGGCTGGGTCTGGGCCGATCCGGCGGTGGGCCTGATCGGCAGCATTGTGATCGGAAGCTGGGCATTCGGCCTGATCAAGTCATCCGGTGCGGTGCTGCTCGACGCGCGCGCCGACGAGAAGCTGGAGCGGGTGATCCGCGCCCGCATGGAGGTCGGCGAGGATCGCGTCACCGACCTGCATCTCTGGCAGGTCGGACCCGGCCACTGCGCCGTGCTGCTCTCGGTCGTGTCGGACAAGCCGAAGCAGCCGGCCATCTACAAGCGGCGGCTGGCGGGGTTGAAGGGACTCAGCCACGTCACGGTCGAGGTCGAGACCTGTCCGCATTGACAGGGGCCGGAATTCTGCTGCGCAGCCGGGGTTGATACTCGATCGCAGCCAGCATGGCAGTATGGGAGGACCGATGATGCGCATGACCAGGCTCGCTCTTGCCATGGCTGCACTGGCGCTATCAAACCCTGCGGCGCTGGCGCAATCGGACAAGACCGGCGTCGAGAAACTCTACGTGCTCAATTGCGGGGAGGGCACCGCGGGTGACATCTCGCGCTGGACGCCCGGCCTGAACGAAGGCAAGGCGATGGACTTCGTCGACACCTGCTATCTGATCAAGCACGCCAAGGGCTGGTTCCTGTGGGACACCGGCATCGCCGATGCCGTCGCGGCCATGCCGAACGGCCTGGTACCGGCCGATCCCAAGGCCGTCACCTGGCGCCGGCCGAAGACCCTTGCAGCCCAGCTCGAGCAGCTCGGCATCAAGCCCGACGACGTCAAGGCCATGGCGGTCTCGCACACGCATCCCGACCATACCGGCAATGTCGAGCTGTTCCCGCAGGCTGTGCTCTACGTACAGAAGGCGGAATATGATTGGCCCGGCGCCAACAACACGCCGCGCTTCAAGCCCTCGCACCCGGCCGAGCTGCTCACGGGCGACAAGGATGTCTTTGGCGACGGCAGCGTGACCATCCTGTCGACGCCCGGCCACACTCCCGGGCACCAGTCGCTATTGGTGAAATTGCCGAAGACCGGCGCGGTGGTGCTGTCGGGCGATGCCGTGCATTTCAGGGATAATTGGGACAACCGCCGCGTGCCCAGCATGAACGTCGACAAGGACCAGAGCGCGGCCTCGATGCAGAAGATCGCCGACACGCTGGCCAAGGAGAAGGCGCAGCTCTGGATCAACCACGACAAGGCCCAGCGCGACAGCCAGAAGATGGCGCCGGAGTTTTACGACTAGCGCTCGGGCGCTGCTGTTGCCGCATCGGTGGCAGCAGGGGTGTGTTAACTGCCCGCAAAAGCTCCGGAATGGGAGACGATGCGTGGGGGAGTGGCTCGGGGTTGCGATCGCGCTTGTCTCGAGCAGCTTAGGGGGCACCGCGGCGGCGATCACCCGCTATCTCGTCGGCGGGGCCGATCCGGTTCTGCTGGCGATCCTGCGCTGGGGGATCGGCTTCCTCTGCCTGCTGCCATGCGCGCTGCTGCTTCGCGTGCGCTGGCCGCAGCGATCCGACTGGCCGGCAGTCATGCTGCTCGGCATCTGCTTCTTCGGCCTGTTCTTCATCCTCTACAATATCGCGGTGTCCTACACGACGGCGGCGCGCGCAAGTCTCGCGCTGGCGACGCTGCCGCTCCACACCATGGTGGTTGGCGCAATCCTCGGCGTGGAGCAATTGACGGTGCGGAAGATGACGGGCGTGGGCATCGCCGTGCTCGGCGTCGCGGCGGCGCTCGCCGCGGGCCTCGCGCAAAGTCCGCCGGGCGCGTGGCGCGGCGAGCTGATCATGACCGCGGCCGTGTTCTGCATGGCGTTCTACAATGTACTGTCGCGCCCTTTGATGCAGCGTTCCAGCGCGCTCGGCTTCCTCACGGTCGGCATGGGCTCGGGCGCTGCGGTGCTGGTGCTAGCGGGTTTCGTGAAGGGCAGCTTTGCGGCGCTCGATCATTTCACCACGGGGCAGTGGATGGCCGGCATCTATCTCGGCGCCGGCGGCGGCGCGCTCGCCTTCATCCTCTGGGTCATGGCGCTGGCGCGGGCGACGCCGACCCGGGTCGCCAACACCATGACGGTCAATCCGATCGCCGCCACAGTGCTGGCCGCGCTGCTGATCGGCGAGCCGATCACGGCAAACCTCTTGATCGGGCTGGTTGCGGTGTTCGCGGGGATCTGGATTGCGACCAGCGAAGCGAAGCCGGCCTAGCTCTTCGGCGCGGTCGCCATCGGCGGGCTCGTCTCCGGCGTCTTCTTCGGCTTCAGCGTGCCGGCGTAGAACGAGAGCAGCCAGACCAGCAGGACGGCGAGCAGATAGACGCCCCAGGCCTGTGGCGGCGTGGTCGCCCAGCGCAAGGTGCGTGGCGGGCTGTTGTCGTCGCTCATGGACCGCTTGTGCGCGAAACCATTGGTGCGGTCAATCCGGCCGCCGGCCGGCGCGGATCAGGAACAGCGCTGCCAGTGCTGAGAGGCTGAGCGCGGATGAGACGATCAGCACCTTGGCGCCCATGAGGTCGATGAGCAGGCCGAAGGCGAGCGGCGCCACCGCCTGCGCCATCCGTGCCGGTGCGCCGATGATGCCGAGGCGGTAGCCGAAATCCTTCGGGCCGAAGATCGACAGCGGCAGCGTGCCGCGCGCGATGGTCAGAATGCCGTTGCCGGAGCCGTGGAACAACGCGAACGCGCTCGCCGCAGCGCCGCCGAAGATCGCGACGATCACGGCACCGACCGGGTGGGTGAGGCAGGCGAGCCGCGTCGACCACAGCGGATGGAAGCGGCTGAGAAAGCCGGCTTCCAGCATGCGGGCACCGACTTGCGCCGGGCCGATCAATGCGCCGGCCGCGATCGCCTCGGCCGGCGTGGCCCCCGTCGTCTCCAGGATGCGCGGGAAATGCGCGGCCATCGCGCCGGTGACGGTCCAGACCGCCGCGAAGATGAAGGCAAGCAAGATCATGGTGCGGTCGAGCGGCACATGCGGCTTCTCGGCCGTGGCCGCCGCCTGCTTGGCGCCCTTGATCGCCGGCAGCATGAAGAAGTTGAGCGGCAGGCCGATCAGAATGTTGGCAGCGGCCCAGGCAAAACAGGTCTCGCGCCAGCCGATATGGGCGAGGCCCCAGGCGGTGAGCGGCCAGCCGACGGTGGAGGCGAAGCCCGCCATCAGCGTGATGCCGGTGATCGACCGGCGCGCCTCGGTGCCGTAGATGCGCCCCAGAGCGGCGAAGGCGGCATCGTAGAGGCCCATCGCCATGCCGATGCCGAGCACCAGCCAGGCGATCGCCATCACCGTCACGGACTGCGAGAGGCCGAGCAGCACGAGGCCGGCGGCAATGGTCAGGTTGGAGGCCGACAGCACCTGACGGCCGCCGACGAGATCGATCTGCCGTCCGATGCGCGGGCCGAGCATCGCGGAGATCACCAGCGCGGCCGAGAACGCGCCGAAGATCCAGTTGGAGGAGACACCGAGATCGCGCCCCATGGGGTCGGCGAGCAGCGCCGGCAGATAATAGCTGGAGGCCCAGGCCAGGGTCTGCGTGGTGCCGAGCGCCAGGATGATCGGAAGCTGGCGCTGGCTCATCTGCGCATGCTTCCGATTCTGGCCGGCAACGTCATCATCATGAGCATTTGCCGCCCGCGCGGCGAGTGCGTCAACCGGGGCTGCGGCATATTCGACCTGCGCGGGAGGGGGAACCTCGCGCTCGGCTTACGCGTGGCTTGCGCCTTTCGCCCGTCACGAATGCACGCCATAATGGCGCATGCAATTGACCTCGCGCCTTTCGCTGATGAACTGGCTGACCGGCCAGGGGCTCACGGGCCTGCCTGAAAATGAACTGCTCCGCGGCTTCTGCGAGCGCTGCTGCGCCGAGGGGCTGGAACTGTCGCGTGGCCTCGTCGTCATCGACACGCTGCATCCGATCTATGAGGGCCGCGGCTTCCGCTGGAGCGATCGTCCCAGCAACGAGAGCGATGCCTTCGAATACGGCTCGACCGCAGACGGCGACGCCGCCAAGAGCTGGCGCCGCTCGGTGTTCTTCCACATGCTCGAGAATGGCGACGACGAGATGGTGATCGATCTCGCCGATGCGCCGTCGATGGATTTCTCGCAGATCGGCGAGCTCGCCGAGAAGGGCCACAAGCACTATCTCGCCTTCGTCCACCGCTTCGGCGAGAACGGCGCGCTCGGCCTGATGGATTGCCTCTATTCCTGCTGGACCACCCGCCGCGAGAGCGGTTTCTCCGGACTGGAGCTGGAAGCGCTGCGCGATCTGGTTCCGGTGCTGGGGCTTGCGATCAAGTCAGCGCAGCAGGTCGACATCGCGCGCACGCTCGGCCGGGTCTATCTCGGCCGTGACGCCTCCGAGCAGGTGCTGCGCGGGCGCATCTCGCGCGGCGTCACCGAGCGCATCAACGCCGTGCTGTGGTATTCGGATTTGCGCGGCTCGACGGGGATCAGCGAGAGCATCGGGCCCGACGAGATCATTCCATTCCTCAACGACTATGCGCAGGCCGTGATCGATCCGATTCACGAAGCCGGCGGCGACGTGCTGAAGCTGATCGGCGACGGCGTGCTCGCGATGTTCTGGGGCGAGGACATGGCGGATGCGCGGCGTGCGGCGCTCCGCGCCGAGCACCTGTTCCGCAAGAACGTCGCCGCGCTGAACGAGCGGCGGGCAGCGGAGGGCCGTCCGACCACGTCGGCCTATATCGGCCTGCATGTCGGCGAGGTCTTCTACGGCAATATCGGCAGCGAGGACCGGCTTGATTTCACCGTGGTCGGCCCGACCGTCAACGAGGTCAGCCGCATCGCTTCGATGAGCCGCTCTGTCGATCGCGAGCTGCTGGCTTCGTCGGAGTTCTACAAGGGCCTCGACGCCGCCGGTCGCCGCTACCTCGTCTCCACCGGCCGCTACGCGCTGCGCGGCATCGGCCGCGCGCAGGATCTCTATACGCTTGATCCGGAAGTCGATGCGAGCGAGCCGGTGAGGGGAAGTTACGAGCGCTATCTGGCGGGTTAGTCTCCGCGGTCTCAACATACGCCGTCATTCCGAGCGCAGCGAAGCAATCCAGATTCGTCCGACGGAGGACCCTGCATTGCTTCGTCGCTACGCTCTTCGCAACGACGGCTGTGGCTAACACCGCGCCGCCGCTTCATCTCCCACCATGGCCGGCTGCCGGTCCAGTCCCACCGCCGGTGACAGCAGGATCACCAGCGCCTGCACGCCGAACACGGCGGCGGCGAGATAGAGGCACGCTTCCGCGCTCCAGAAGCCGCCGACGATCGCGCCCAGCGCCGAGCCGAGCGGGCGGGCGCCGTAGCTCATGATGTTGATGGCGGAGACGCGGCCGAGCAGGCGCGGCGGCGTCACGGACTGGCGCAGCGTCGTGGTCGAGATCACCCACAGGATCGGGCCGACGCCGAGCAGGAAGAAGCTCAAGCCCGCGAGCCAGGGCGAGGGGAACAGCACCGTCGATGCCATCACCAGGGCGGCGACGAAGCCGGTGACGGGGCCGAGCCCGACCACGGTGCCAAAGGCGATGCGCTGCATCACGCGCGTGGCAAGGAGCGCGCCGATCACCATGCCGACGCCGTACATCGTCAGCACCGTGCCGACACCAGCAGCGCTCAGGCCGAGATGGCGCACGGCGTAGGGCACGAACACCGCGATCTGCAGGAACCAGCCGGTGTTGAAGATGAACTGGGTGATGAACACCGGTCGCAGCAGCGGATGGTGAAACACGAAGGCCGCGCCTTCGCGGACGTCCTGGAGCGGATGCCGCCGCGGCGCCGGCGCACGCGCGGGCTCGTAGATGCCGGACAGCAGCACGACGGCAATGGCCGAGAGCGCCGCGGCAAAGCCGAACGCCGGGCTCGCGCCCCACCATCCCACCAGCGCACCGCCGAGTGCGGGGCCGCTGGCGAAGGCGATGGTGCGCGCCAGCTCGATGCGCGCATTCGCTGCCGGCAGCAGGTCGGAGCTCACCAGCGACGGCACCAGCGCCGGCGCCGCCACGCTGTAGACGACGGTGCCGCACACGGCGGCGAAGCCGAGCAGGGCCAGCAGCGGCAGATTGAGCGCCCCCAGCGCGAGCAGGAGTACGACGGTTGCGAGCGCCACGGCCCGCAGCGCCTCGGCGCTCGCCATCAGCCTGCGGCGGGAGATGCGGTCGGCGAGCACGCCGGCGGGGATGGCGAACAGGACGAAGGGCAGGGTGAGCGCGGTCTGGAGCAGGCCGGTCTGCCCTTCGGCTACTCCCAGCGTCAGCACGGCCACGATGGGCGCCGCCGCGAGCGCAATCTGCTCGGCCGACTGCGCCGCGAGATTGGACCAGGCAAGGCGGTTGAAGGTGTCAGGGAGGCGAGGCGGCGTTGACATGGCGCATATCCTGCTAGGGCGAATTTGCGCCAATGTTGGCCCCCGACGACCACCAAACCCACCCGCTTCCCGACAAGAGGCGATTTCCCCATGCTCCGCGGCGGGAACACTTGCCGCTAGATGCAGTTGCAAATGAGTTGCAATAAGAACGAAGTTGGGTATTCTGCCGATATGGATGCCCGATCACCCCACATGACGCCTGACGTCGCCGGCTGGCGCACTGATGCGCCCACCACCAAGAGCCTCGCTGAGGTCAATTCCACGGTCGCCATTCCCGCCGCGGGCCGATGGTGGCGGCGGCTGCTGGCCTTCGTCGGGCCGGGCTACCTCGTCTCGGTCGGCTACATGGACCCCGGCAATTGGGCGACCGACCTCGCCGGCGGGTCGAAGTTCGGCTACACGCTGCTCTCCGTCATCCTGCTCTCGAATTTGATGGCGATCCTGCTCCAGTCGCTGGCGGCGCGGCTCGGCATTGTCACCGACCGCGATCTCGCCCAGGCCTGCCGCGCCACCTATTCGCCGGCGGTGAACTTCCTGCTCTGGCTCGCCTGTGAGGCGGCGATCATCGCCTGCGATCTCGCCGAGGTGATCGGCACGGCGATCGCATTGAAACTTCTATTCGGCATTCCCCTGATCGGCGGCGCATTGCTCGCCGCGCTCGATGCGTTCCTGCTTCTGATTCTGATGAACCGTGGTTTCCGCTTCCTGGAGGCTTTCGTCATCGCGCTGCTGGCGGTGATCGCGGTCTGCTTCGTGGTTCAGATCGCGGCGGCCGCTCCGCCGGTGGCGGAGGTCTTGCGCGGCTTCGTGCCGAAGAGCGAGATCTTCACCAATTCCGACATGCTCTACATCGCGATCGGCATCATCGGCGCCACCGTGATGCCGCATAACCTCTACCTGCACTCCTCGATCGTGCAGACGCGCGCCTATGAGCGCAACGACACCGGCCGGCGCGAAGCGATCAAATGGGCGACGACGGACTCGACCATCGCACTGATGCTGGCGCTGTTCATCAATGCAGCGATCCTCGTCGTGGCCGCCGCGACCTTCCACAAAAGCGGTCATTCCGACGTCGCCGAGATCGGACAGGCCTTCGAGCTGTTGTCGCCGTTGCTCGGGCTCGGCGTCGCCTCGACGCTGTTCGCGGTGGCGCTGCTCGCCTCGGGCCTCAATTCGACGGTCACCGCGACGCTCGCCGGCCAGATCGTGATGGAGGGCTTTCTCAACCTGCGCCTGCCCAGCTGGGCGCGCCGCCTGCTCACGCGCGGCATTGCCATTGTCCCCGTGATCATCGTCACGGCGATCTATGGCGAGCGCGGCACGGCGGATTTGCTGGTGTTCAGCCAGGTCGTGCTGTCAATGCAGCTGCCTTTTGCGGTGATCCCGCTGGTCCGCTTCGTCTCCGACCGCCGCAAGATGGGCCAGTTTGCGATACCGACATCGGTCGCCGCGGTCGCCTGGATCGTCGCCGGCGTTATCGTGATTTTGAACGTGAAGCTGCTGGCCGATACGCTGTTCGGCTGAGTGGCGCCGCCACGTTGCTGTCATCGCCCGCGAAGGCGGGCGATCCAGTACTTCGTGAGGCCTGCGATAGAACCGCGAAGCTGCGGCGTGCTGGATGCCCCGCCTTCGCGGGGCATGACGGAGAGCGAGTGCGCGTTAGCTGAGCTTAGTCCTGCGGCTCGGATGCCGTATCGCCCTGAGCATCGACCCGAAGCCAGCCTGACGGGGCAAGGCGCTGCTGCGGCAGGAAGCGGGCCTTGTAGTCCATCTTCTTGGAGCCCTCGATCCAGTAGCCGAGATAGACGTAAGGCAGGCCCTGACGTCGCGCGCGCGCGATGTGGTCGAGGATCATGAAGGTGCCCATCGAGCGGCTGACCTGGCCAGGATCGAAGAACGAATAGACCATCGACAGGCCGTCGCTGAGGACGTCCGTGAGCGCTACCGCGATCAGCTCCTCGCCGCGGCCGGTGATGCCGCTGTCGGGACCGCGCTTGCGGTATTCGATGATGCGGGTCTCGACATGGCTGTCCTCGACCATCATGGCGTAGTCGAGCACGGTCATGTCGGCCATGCCCCCGTGGCGGTGGCGGGCGTCGAGATAGGCGCGGAACACCGAATATTGCTCGGAGGTCGGCACTGCGCTGCGCTGCTCGCCGATGATGTCGGCGTTGCGGGCCATCACCTTGCGGAAGTTGCGCGAGGGGCGGAACTCGTTGGCGATGACCCGGACCGAGACGCAGGCCCGGCACTGGTCGCAGGCCGGCCGGTAGGCGATCGACTGGCTGCGGCGGAAGCCGCCATGGGTCAGCAGGTCGTTGAGATCACCGGCGCGGTCCCCCACGAGGTGCGTAAACACCTTGCGCTCATGCCGGCCCGGCAGATACGGGCAGGGCGAGGGCGCCGTGAGGTAAAACTGGGGGGTGTCGCGCGAGTGCTGGGTCAAGGGACGTCGTGGGCCTCCAAAACAGGCATCAGCATCGCGCTCCAGAAGCCCCCGGTCAATCGATTAGCTCACCACGTCCGCGCCGCCTGGGGTGCGGGTATGCGAACCGAATTGTTGATTACGACCGTTCCCAGCACGAAGTCGTGCAGCAGGCGACGGCGGCCGTTGAACAGGCCGACCAGCACCACGAATGGCGACAGGAACGAGACCGTCACCCAGAACAGCACGGCATGGGTGGCGCCGAGCACGAAATAGCCAGGCGCGCCGTACCAGGTGCGCAGCTCCAGGTCCATCAGGCGCATGCCGACCGTGGCGGAGGACGGACCGCCGATGCTGGCGCCGTAATAGACGATGGCCCAGATCACGGAGGCCGGCCAGGCGATCCAGAACAGCGCCCAGCCGATGCCGAGGGTGACCACGCCGAACAAGGCGATGAAGATGTAGCCGAGGATCACCGGGACCGAGATCACGACCATGTCGATCAGGAAGGCGAACACCCGCCGCGTCGCGACGCCCCGGAACAGGTCCGGATGCAGGTCGGGGTCGTAGGCGTGCGGTTGCATGGCGCCGTCATTGCGCCAGGCGCCGCCGTCATTTGGCGAACCAGAATATGACACGAGCTTCCCCTTCCGCTTTTGGATATCTCACCGCAGCACATGGGAACAGCCAGGCCGCACGCCAAGGCTGTCGGCCCAGTACCACCGCAAAATATTCCGGCGATTCGGCGGCCGTGGCCGCTTGCGCGGTCCGTGATTTGCACCATGCTGGGGCGGGGTGATCCCTCACAGGAACGATTTTCAATGGATCGTCAGATCGAATTGCGTTGCCGCTGTGGCGGGGTCTGCGCCGTCGTCACGGGCGTGTCGCGGCAGACCGTCAATCGCGTGGTCTGCTACTGCGACGACTGCCAGGCCTTTGCACACCAGCTCGGTCGCGCCGATCTGTTGAATGCGAAAGGCGGCAGCGACATTGTCCAGGTCGCGCCATCGACGCTTACATTCGTGCAGGGGCAGGACCGGATCGCGGGGGTGCGGCTGACCCCGAAAGGCCTTTATCGATGGTATGCAAGCTGCTGCAACACACCGGTCGGCAACACCCTTTCGCCGAGCATTCCCTTCGTCGGCATCATCGCGCAGGCGTTCGAGGGTGGCACGCCGGCGGTCGACGAAGTCGCGGGAGCGCCGATCGGCGCCATTCTCGGCAAGTACGCGGTCGGCGAGCCACCAGCGGGCGCGACGGGACTTAATCTTTCTCTCATCCTGCGCGCCATCGGCAAGGTGCTGGCATGGAAGCTGCGGGGGAAGGCATCGCCGCATCCGTTCTTCAAGCGGGCGACGCGCGAGCCGATCTATCCAATCACCGTGCTGTCGCGCGAGCAGCGCGAGGCGCTGCGTCCGTTGTGCGGGCCTCAGCCGAACGCGCAAGCGGCGGGTTGAGTGTTGCAGCGGTAAGGTGCGGGCAACTCTGCCCTCGCGTCCCGACAAGCGCCGCGCAGAGCCGGGACCCGGACGCCCGCAAGTGGGATCAAGCCTGGGCCCGCAGCTTCTCCGCGGCCTTCGGCGCAAAATAGCTCAGCACGCCGTCGGCGCCGGCGCGCTTGAAGGCGAGCAGGCTTTCCATCATGGCGCGGTCGCCGTCGAGCCAGCCGTTGTTCGCGGCCGCGGCGATCATCGCGTATTCGCCGGAGACCTGATAGGCGAAGGTCGGCATCGCGAACGTGTCCTTCACGCGGCGGACCACGTCGAGATAAGGCATGCCGGGCTTCACCATCACCATGTCGGCGCCCTCGGCGATGTCGAGCTCGACCTCGCGCAGCGCTTCATCGGTGTTGGCGCTGTCCATCTGATAGGTACGCTTGTCGCCGGTGAGCGTCTTGGCCGAGCCGATGGCGTCGCGGAACGGGCCATAAAAGGCGGAGGCGTATTTGGCCGCATAGGCCATGATCTGCACGTCGAGCAGGCCGGCGCGGTCCAGCCCCTCGCGGATCGCGGCGACGCGGCCGTCCATCATGTCGGAGGGCGCGATGATGTCGCAGCCGGCTTCGGCCTGCACCAGCGCCTGGCGCACCAGCACGGCGACCGTCTCGTCGTTCAAAATCTTGCCGTCGGAGATCAGGCCGTCATGGCCGTGGCTGGTGAAGGGATCGAGCGCGACGTCGCAGAGGATTCCGATCTCCGGAAACTCCTTCTTGATCGCGCGCACGGCCTGGCAGACCAGGTTGTTCGGGTTGGTGGCTTCGGAGCCTTCCTCGTCGCGCAGGGAGGGATCGGTGTAGGGAAACAGCGCGATGCAGGGGATGGTCAGCTTCATGGCGCGCTCGGCCTCGCGCACGGCCTGGTCGACGCTGAGGCGGTCGACGCCGGGCATCGAGGCGACCTGCTCGCGCTTGTTGGTGCCGTCGATCAGGAACAGCGGCCAGATCAGATCGTCGGTGGTGAGGACGTTCTCGCGCACCATTCGCCGGGCCCACTCGGCCTTGCGGTTGCGGCGCGGACGGACGGTCAGGTCGAGGGCATGCGGCACCGCCGTGCTGTCCCGGCGCGAAACGTCGCGCAATTCGATCGGACGTCCGTATTTGATCGCCATTACTCTTCCTCCGGCTGGAATTATTCTTATACCAGCTCGCACGGTTCCCGTCACCGCGGCTTGACCTGCCGCAAGGGATGGCAGGCGATTGATTTTGCGGGCCGAAGCAGCCAGAAGGGGCCATGTCCGAGATCTCCACCCGCGATACGGCCCAGGGCGGCGTCAATGCCAGGGACGCTGCCCGAGAGAGTGCACTCTCAGTCGAGGCGATCTCCTCGGAGCGCTCGGAGTCCGACGACAATGTCTGGACCCGCCGGCTGGTGCTTTTCCTGCGGGTGATGGCGCTGCTCTCGATCCTCAAAGGCCTCTATCACTGGGCGCAGGTCACGGGCTTCGTCGGCGGCGAGGATGAGGCGTTCGAGAACCAGTCGATGGCCTGGCAGGCCGCGACCGTCTACTTCGCCGTGATCGAGCTCGTCGCCGCCGTCGGCCTCTGGCTGGCAACGCCATGGGGCGCGGTGGTGTGGCTGACGACCGTGGTGTCGATGGCCGTGATCGAGCTGATGTTCCCGGGGATCTACGGCGGCAGCCTCGTCGTGGTCGGCGTCGAGGTCTTCATGCTCGCCGCATATCTCGCGCTCGCCTGGATGGCCGCGCGCGAGCGACCGCCGTAGCGCGGCAACGGCTTGGATAGATGCTCTCGTGCCCCGGACGCAGCGCGCCGCGCTTGCGGCGTGATGCGTTGCAGAGCCGGGGCCCATCTCTCCGACATCTCGTTTGTGGCTTTGGGTCCCGGATCTTCGCTTCGCTCGTCCGGGACACGAGCGGAGTTGTGCGCGTTTGGTTGACCGCTGGTTGCCTAAAATTCGCGGTAAGTTTTCATTGACCAGCCGGTTCCGCCACAGCTCTTACGCATGCGTTTCGAAACAGGGCGGGGCTGTTCTGGAATGCGACAACAGGGGCGGACGGAGGGTGAACAGGACCTTGCGAAGGTCAACAGAGGCTTTCGAAAAGTGCTTGTGGCACAGGCTTAATGCGCAATTCACTGTCTTAAATTCATGATCTCTTTATTCTCTTATTTAAGCCGATCTTCAAACGCGCCCCTTAAGTTGCAGCTATCAGACGGGACACAAGTTTCGTCGAATAAGTGTCGATAAAAACGACAACAGGGGAAGTGTCATGATGAAAGCCGTCGCAACTGCGGCAGATACCGCAGAGCGCGTCTCCGGCCAGCAGGGTTCGGTGCAGTCGCTCTATCTGGAAGCTTTGACTCTGGTGGAGCGGCTGCATCGCCGGCTCCTCGACGTGATCAAGGACGAATTCGATCGCCGCGGCCGTGCGGACATCAACTCGGTCCAGGCGCTCTTGCTCTACAACATCGGCGACAAGGAGCTGACCGCGGGCGAATTGCGCACGCGCGGTTACTATCTCGGCTCCAACGTCTCCTACAATCTGAAGAAGCTCGTCGAGCTCGGCTTCCTCGATCATCAGCGCTCGCGCGTCGATCGCCGCTCGGTGCGCATCCGCCTGACCCCGCAGGGCCAGGAAGTCCGTCGCATCGTCGACGCGCTCTACCAGAAGCACGTCAAGACGGTGGAGCAGGTCGGCGGCATCTCCGGCGACGAGTTCGCGACCCTCAACAAGTCGCTGCACCGTCTCGAGCGGTTCTGGACCGACCAGATCCTCTATCGCCTCTGAGTTTTAATGGGATCAGGGCGAAGCCGGCCCGCAACAAGACCGGCAGCCCTCCCGAACGTGCCTGACTTCCCCAAGCGCGCCGGTCCGGAGTTGCCCCCGGACCGGTGCGTTGATGTTTTTGCACCTGCGAAAAAATCCCTGGCTGCCAGGAACCAGTTCCCGGCTCGGCGCTTATCTCCTTCGGATCGGAGAAACGTCGATGCTGGTCGAGCGCGGGCTTCAGGTGATGAACGTGGAACTCGTCAGCGAGGCCTATGCCATCGCCGCAAACTACCTTCGCCGCTCCGGGGCGATCCCGGACACTCTCGTCACCGATGAACGCCTGCTCGGCCTGGTCGTCAAGCTGCTTCAACAGGGCGAATTCAACAAGATCAGGCTGGCCAACAAGGCCATCGCCCGGTTCCAGGCGCAGACCGAGGCTAGAGCGGTTGCCTGATCAAAACCCCCAAGATCCCGACGAACCAGAGGATGCCATGGAAGCCGCCATCGACCGCATCATGCAGACCTATGACCTGCTCGCCAACCGCACCGCGGCGGCCAGCGCCGAGGCGCGTGAAAAGGTCACGAATTACCTCAATATCCTGATGGAGGCCGGCGAGACCGACACCCACAGGTTGACCGTCTGCGGCCTGACCTATCTGCGCCAGCTCGACGGCAGCGTCGACCCGGTGAAAGCGGGGTATACGGGGCTGTGAGGAGGGGCGCCGGCTGCGCCCGATGGCAGCTGGCAAAGGATGAGGCCCAAAGCGGCCCCACCCGAATATTGATGGGCAGGGGTCTTGCAAAACCGCTCCCGGGCTGACCCCCCCAATCCCACCATATCTTGCATAAATATCAGGCCCGACCCGCAAATGCTTGGCCTGTTGCGGGCGATGTGGTAGATCGCGCGTGCTTCCGACCGCCACACCAGACCCGCCCGTAGCCCGCCAAAAGGCTGCGGCGGTGGAGATATTCGCAAGATGACCCTCGCAAAAACCGCCTCCGCGCCCGATTCGTTTTTCACCGCCCCGCTCGAGCAGGCCGATCCGGAAATCGCCGCCGCCATCAAGGGCGAGCTCGGCCGGCAGCGCCACGAGGTCGAGTTGATCGCCTCCGAGAACATCGTCAGTCGGGCCGTGCTGGAAGCGCAGGGTTCGGTCATGACCAACAAATACGCGGAAGGTTATCCAGGCGCGCGCTACTATGGCGGTTGTGAGTGGGTCGACGTCGCCGAGAACCTTGCGATCGATCGCGCCAAGAAGCTGTTCGGCGCCAATTTCGCCAACGTGCAGCCGAACTCCGGCAGCCAGATGAACCAGGCGGTGTTCCTGGCGCTGCTGCAGCCAGGCGACACCTTCATGGGTCTCGATCTCGCCGCCGGCGGCCATCTCACCCATGGCTCGCCCGTCAACATGAGCGGCAAATGGTTCAAGGCCGCGCACTACACGGTGCGCCGCGAGGACCAGATCATCGACATGGACGCAGTGGCCAAGCAGGCCGAGCAGGTCAAGCCGAAGCTGATCATCGCCGGCGGCTCCGCCTATTCGCGCGCCTGGGATTTCAAGCGCTTCCGCGAGATCGCCGACAGCGTCGGCGCCTACCTCCTGGTCGACATGGCGCATTTCGCCGGGCTCGTCGCCGGCGGCGTGCATGCCTCGCCCGTGCCGTATGCGCATGTCACCACCACCACGACGCACAAGTCGCTGCGCGGTCCGCGCGGCGGCCTCATGCTGTGGAATGACGAGACGCTGACCAAGAAGCTCAACTCGGCGATCTTCCCGGGGCTGCAGGGCGGTCCCCTGATGCACGTGATTGCGGCGAAGGCGGTCGCCTTCGGCGAGGCGCTGCGTCCGGACTTCAAGGTCTACGCCAAGAACATCGTCGAGAACGCCAAGGCCTTGGCCGAGACCCTGAAGGGTCATGGTCTCGACATCGTCTCCGGCGGCACCGACAATCATCTGATGCTGGTCGATCTCAGGCCGAAGGGCCTGAAGGGCAACGTCTCGGAGAAGGCGCTGGTCCGCGCGGCCATCACCTGCAACAAGAACGGCATTCCGTTCGATCCGGAATCGCCCTTCGTCACGTCGGGCATTCGGCTTGGCACGCCGGCTGCGACCAGCCGCGGGTTCGGCGTCGCCGAATTCCAGCAGGTCGGCGGCATGATCGCCGAGGTCCTCAACGCGATCGCGCAATCCTCCGACGGCAAGGCGCCGCTGGTGGAGGCTGCGATCAAGGAACGGGTCAAGGCGCTCACCGACCGGTTCCCGATCTATCAGTAAGGTCCAAGAAAACCTTTCAAGGTACACGGATGCGCTGCCCGAACTGCAACAGTCTCGATACGCAGGTAAAGGACTCGCGTCCGACCGAGGATTCGTCCGCGATCCGCAGGCGGCGCGTGTGCGTCGCCTGCAATTTCCGCTTCACCACCTTCGAGCGCGTGCAGCTGCGCGAGCTCACGGTGATCAAGCGCAACGGCCGCCGCGTGCCGTTCGACCGCGACAAGCTGATGCGCTCGGTCCAGATCTCACTTCGCAAGCGGCAGGTCGAGCCGGAGCGGGTCGAGAAGATGGTCTCCACCATCGTGCGCGAGCTTGAGACCGGAGGTGAGGCCGAGATCTCCTCGGAGGTGATCGGCGAGACCGTGATGGAGCATCTGCGCACACTCGACGACGTCGCCTATGTTCGCTTTGCCTCGGTCTACCGCAATTTCCGCGAGGCCAAGGATTTCGCCGACGTACTCGGCGAGCTCTCCGGTGAGGAGGAAGCGCGGCTCGCCGCGATCCGCAAATGATCTTCCGCATCCTGGAAGACCAGTTCGCGCAGAAGGCCCGCGAGGCCAAGGATGCTGATCGCCGTTTCATGGAGCTGGCGCTCGCGCTGGGCAGGCGCGGGCAGGGGCGGACCTGGCCCAATCCGGCCGTGGGCGCCGTCATCGTCAAGGATGGCGTCATCGTCGGCCGCGGCTGGACGCAGCCGGGCGGACGGCCGCATGGCGAGCCCGAAGCGTTGCGGCGCGCCGGCGAGGCTGCGCGGGGCGCCACGCTCTATGTCACGCTGGAGCCGTGCTCGCATTTCGGCAAGTCGCCGCCTTGCGCCGATGCGGTGGTCGCCGCCGGCATCAAGCGGGTGGTGGCGGCGATCGAGGACCCCAATCCGGAAGTGGCGGGGCAGGGCCATGCGCGCTTACGCGCTGCCGGCATCACGGTGGATGTCGGTCTTTGCGCGGCGGAGGCCGCGTTCGACCATGCCGGCCATTTCCGCCGCATCCGGGAAAAGCGTCCGCATGTGATCCTGAAGCTCGCGGTCTCGCCCGACGGCAAGATCGGTGCGGCCGGCGGCAAGCCGCTTGCGATCACGGGCGAGGCGGCACGCAATCGCGTGCATCTGCTCCGCGCGCAAAGCGACGCCATCCTGGTCGGCATCGGCACGGTGCTGGCGGATGATCCGCAGCTCAACTGCCGCCTGCCGGGCATGGCGGAGCGCTCGCCGGTGCGTGTGGTGCTCGACCGCAGCCTGCGCATACCCGCATCGAGCCAGCTGGTTCGATCCGCGCGCGAGACGCCGCTTTGGGTGATCGCGTCCGAGCTTGCGGAAGCGGCCGCCGCGACACGCCTTGGCGCGGCCGGTGCGCAAATCATGCGCATGCCTGCGGGGAGTGCATCCGGGCTCGATCTTTCGGCCGTGCTGCATGCGCTGGGAGAGAAGGGCATCACGCGGCTGCTGGTCGAGGGCGGCAGCCGCGTTGCGGCGTCCTTCGTCGCGGCCGATCTCGTCGACGAGATCTGGCTGTTCCGCGGCGCGGAAGCGGTCGGCGACGGCGGCGTCGATGCGCTCGATGCATTGCCCCTGTCGAAAATCACGCAGTCGCCGGCCTACAAGGTTCATGCTAGCGAGACCTACGGCAAGGATACTCTCACCATCTACGAGCGCGCGTAATGTTCACCGGCATTGTCACCGATATCGGCGAGATCGTCAGCTTCACGCCAACGGCGCAGGGCCAGCTGCACCGGCTCCGCATCGCCTGCCGCTACGATCAGAGCACGATTGCGGACGGCGCCTCGATCGCCTGCAACGGCGTCTGCCTGACCGTGGTCGCCTCGGGCGTTGCGGACGGCAGGGACTCTAAGCAAAGGACCTGGTTCGAGGTCGATACCGCGGCCGAGACGCTGGCGCTGACGACGGCCAAGCACTGGAAGGTCGGGACGAAGCTCAACCTCGAGCGCGCGCTGAAGATCGGCGATGAGCTCGGCGGCCATATCGTCGCTGGCCACGCCGATGGCATTGCAACCATCGTCAGCCGCGAGGACTTGCCGGATATGGCGCGGTTCGTGCTCTCGACGACGCGGGAGCTGGCACGATTCATCGCCACCAAGGGCTCGATCACGCTCGACGGCGTCTCGCTGACGATCAATACGGTTGCAGACGTGACCTTTTCGGTGCTCATCATTCCGCACACGCTTGATGTCACGACGATCGGCAGCTGGAAGGCGGGCTCCGAGGTCAATATCGAGGTCGATTTGATGGCCCGGTATGCGGCGCGGCTGACGGAAATGACGGTCTCTTAGAACTTGGCTTACATGCTGCCGGCGACTACATAGCGCCGACCCCATTCGAAACGGATTGAACGATGGCAGACGCGCGGCGCGCACCCCTGAAGGACCAGACCGACATTTCCGGCGCGCGCGCGCTTGTAGTCGAGGCAAGGTTCTATGACGATCTCCAGGATGCGCTGCTGGACGGCGCAGTCGCCGAGCTGAAGGCAGCCGGCCTGACGCATGACGTCATCACGGTTCCCGGTGCGCTGGAGATCCCAGCGGCAGTGGCCATCGCGGTCGATGCCGCCGCGGCGAACGGCAAGCCGTATGACGCGGTGATCGCGCTCGGCTGCGTGATCCGCGGCGACACCATCCATTTCGAGATCGTCTCGCAGGAATCCTCGCGCGCGCTGATGGACCTCGCGGTGGCGCGAAAGCTGCCGCTCGGCAACGGCATCCTCACCGTCAACACCGAGGCGCAGGCCTGGGCGCGGGCGCGCGCCAGCGAGCTCAACAAGGGCGGCGATGCCGCGCGCGCCGCGCTTGCGATGCTGCGCATCAAACGCCGCCTGGCGCAGGCCTGAAGCCATGGCTGAGATCAAGAAACCGGCGGGCGTTCCGGAGAAGAAGGCGAACCGGCGCGGTGCGGCGCGGCTCGCGGCCGTGCAGGCGCTGTACCAGATGGACATCGCCGGCGCGGGCATCAACGATATCTTTGCCGAGTTCGAAAGCCATTGGCTCGGCAACGAGGTCGAGGGCGACACCTATCTGCCGGCGGAAGCTGCCTTTTTCCGCGACGTCGTCTCGGGCGTCGTACGCGACCAGAAGAAGCTCGATCCCCTGATCGACGAGGCGCTGTCGAAGGGCTGGCCGCTCAAGCGGATCGAGGCGATCCTGCGGGCGGTGCTGCGGGCCGGAGCCTATGAGCTCCAGCACCGCAAGGACGTGCCCGGCCGGGTGGTGGTCTCCGAATATGTCGACGTCGCCAACGCCTTCGTCGATCGCGAGGAGACCGGCATGGTCAACGCCGTGCTCGACCAGATCGGCCGGCAGTTTCGCGGCGACGAGTTCGGGCGGGGGTAGTCACACATTCCGCTGTCATCACCCGCGTAAGCGGGTGATCCAGTACGCCGCGGCAGCGGTTATTGAGATCGGCTTCTCGGCGTACTGGATCGCCCGGTCAAGCCGGGCGATGACAGCGGAGGGTGGAGTTGGCGCCGATGACGAACGCACAGGATCCCTCCGGCGAAGACTCCCTCATCGCCCGCTATTTCAAGCCGCTGGCGACCGATCCCGGCGCGTTCGGGCTGGTCGACGACGCTGCGGTCCTGTCCTCGTCCGGCGAGGACGTCGTCGTCACCACCGACGCTATCGTCGAGGGCGTGCATTATCTTGCCGGTGATCCGCCTGACACCATCGCGCGCAAGGCGTTGCGGGTGAACCTGTCCGATCTCGCGGCGAAGGGAGCAACCCCAGCAGGCTTCGTGCTGACGCTGGCGTTGCGCAGCAAGGAGGATGCCTGGCTGCGCCCCTTTGCGGACGCGCTGGGCGAGGTCGCCAAGACCTTCGCTTGTCCTCTGCTCGGCGGCGACACGGTGTCGACGCCGGGCCCGCAGATGATCTCGATCACCGCCTTTGGCCGTGTGCCTCGGGGACGGATGGTCGGCCGGACCGGCGCAACGCCGGGCGACCGCATCCTGGTGACGGGGACGATCGGCGATGCCGCGCTCGGCCTCGACGTGCTCAAAGGCGGCGCTGTGGCCGCCGCGCTGGCATCCGATCCCGCGGCACGGGATTTTTTGGTCTCGCGCTATCGGGTGCCGCAGCCGCGCAACGTGCTGGCGCGGGCGGTGCGCGACCATGCCACCGCAGCGATGGACGTCTCCGATGGCCTCGCCGGCGATCTGACCAAGCTCTGCACCGCGTCCGGGGTCTCGGCCTCGGTCGACGTGACGAGCGTGCCCCTCTCGGCCGCGGCGGCCGGCCTGCGCGCCCGCAACGTCGTGTCTGTCGAGACGCTGCTTGCCGGAGGCGATGACTACGAGGTGCTGTGCACCGCTCCGCCGGCACAGTGTGACGCGCTGATTGCCGCGGGGCGGGCCCTGGGCGTTGCCGTGACCGCGATCGGTACGATCACGGAAGGGCAGAAGCCGCCGCGCTTCCTGGATGGTCAGGGCCAGGACCTGCTTTTGACGCGGCTGTCCTACAGCCACTTCTAGCAATTGCTCCAACCCGGCATCTTAGTTCTCAGCACTTGGTCCTAAATACCTGCCGAGATCGGCCTTTTCGGCCTTATCCGGCGTTGCACCCTCAATTTGATTTTGGCAAGCTCGCGGCCGACTGGAGCCGCCCCTTAAGGGCAAGGGGGCGGCTTTGTTCAAAATCAAGGCGCCGCACCGCACGACGGAACACAAAAGGCGCCGGGGGTACATCAAGGAATCTGAGGCAAAAATCACATGACAGCATTATGGTTGATAGTGCTCTGCGGAGCGCTTTCCGTCGCCTACGCGATTTGGGCGACGTCTTCGGTGTTGGGCGCGGATGCGGGGTCGCCGCGCATGCAGGAGATCGCAGGTGCCGTGCGCGAAGGCGCACAGGCGTATCTCCGGCGCCAGTACACCACGATTGGTATCGTCGGCATCGTCATCTTCGTGCTGCTTGCCTATTTCCTCGGGCTCTATGTCGCGATTGGTTTCGCCATCGGCGCGATCCTGTCCGGCGCTGCGGGCTTCATCGGCATGAACGTCTCGGTGCGCGCCAATGTGCGCACCGCCCAGGCTGCGACGACGTCGCTCGCCGGCGGCCTGGAGCTCGCCTTCAAGGCGGGCGCCATCACCGGACTTCTGGTGGCCGGTCTCGCGCTGCTGGGTGTGACCCTCTATTTCGGCTTCCTGGTCCACTCGCTGAAGCTCGCGCCCGACAGCCGTGTCGTCGTCGACGCCCTGGTGGCGCTCGGCTTTGGCGCCTCGCTGATCTCGATCTTCGCCCGTCTCGGCGGCGGCATCTTCACCAAGGGTGCGGACGTCGGCGGCGACCTCGTCGGCAAGGTCGAGGCCGGCATTCCCGAGGACGATCCGCGCAACCCCGCGACCATCGCAGACAACGTCGGTGACAACGTGGGCGACTGCGCCGGCATGGCCGCCGACCTGTTCGAGACCTATGCGGTGACCGCGGTCGCCACCATGGTCCTGGCGGCGATCTTCTTCGCCAAGACGCCGATCCTCGCCAACATGATGACGCTGCCGCTCGCGATCGGCGGCATCTGCATCATCACCTCGATCATCGGCACCTTCTTCGTCAAGCTCGGGCCGAGCCAGTCGATCATGGGCGCGCTCTACAAGGGCCTGATCGCGACCGGCATCCTGTCGCTGATCGGCATCGCCCTGGTGATCTACTACCTGATCGGCTTCGGCAAGCTCGACGGCGTCAATTACACCGGCATGGCGCTGTTCGAGTGCGGCGTGGTCGGTCTCGTCGTCACCGCGCTGATCATCTGGATCACCGAATACTACACCGGGACCGACTATCGTCCGGTGAAGTCGATCGCCCAGTCCTCGGTCACCGGCCACGGCACCAACGTGATCCAGGGCCTCGCCATCTCGATGGAAGCGACCGCGTTGCCTGCGATCGTGATCATCGCCGGCATCCTGGTCACCTACAGCCTCGCCGGGCTGTTCGGCATCGCGATCGCGACCGCGACCATGCTGGCGCTGGCCGGCATGATCGTCGCCCTCGACGCCTTCGGCCCCGTCACCGACAATGCCGGCGGCATTGCCGAAATGGCGGGACTGCCGAAGGAGGTGCGCAAGTCGACCGACGCGCTCGATGCGGTCGGCAACACCACCAAGGCGGTCACCAAAGGCTACGCGATCGGCTCGGCCGGTCTGGGTGCACTGGTGCTATTCGCGGCCTACAACGAGGACCTCAAGTTCTTCGTGGCCCGCTCCGCGCAGCATCCCTACTTCGCCGGCGTCAATCCGGACTTCTCGCTGAACAATCCCTACGTGGTGGTGGGCCTGCTGTTCGGTGGCCTCCTGCCGTACCTGTTCGGCGCGATGGGCATGACCGCGGTCGGCCGTGCGGCCGGCGCGATCGTCGAGGAGGTTCGTCGCCAGTTCCGCGAGAAGCCGGGCATCATGCAGGGCACCGACAAGCCTGACTATGGCAAGGCGGTCGACCTGCTGACCCGCGCGGCGATCAAGGAGATGATCATCCCCTCGCTGCTGCCGGTGCTCTCGCCGATCGTCGTCTACTTCCTGATTTATGCGATCGCGGGCGGCGGCGCGGCCGGCAAGTCGGCGGCGTTCTCGGCCGTCGGCGCGATGCTGCTCGGTGTGATCGTGACGGGTCTGTTCGTCGCGATCTCCATGACCTCGGGCGGCGGCGCCTGGGACAACGCCAAGAAGTACATCGAGGACGGCCATTTCGGCGGCAAGGGCTCTGATGCCCACAAGTCCGCGGTGACCGGCGACACTGTCGGCGATCCCTACAAGGACACGGCGGGACCTGCGGTGAACCCGATGATCAAGATCACCAACATCGTGGCCCTGCTGCTGCTGGCGATCCTGGCGCACTGAGCGGCGCAAAGCGGGACAAGAAAACCCCGCGGTGCAAACCGCGGGGTTTTTGTTTTATTGATCCGCCGCACTCACCACGTCATTGCGAGGAGCTCTTGCGACGAAGCAATCCAGGGTCTTTCCACGGAGAGATTCTGGATTGCTTCGCTTCGCTCGCAATGACGAGGGAGAGACCTACTGCACGTCCATCTGCAGGCCTTCCTTCTGGATGATGCCGGCGAACTTCTTCGTCTCGGCGTCCACGAAGGCGGCGAACTGCTCCGGCGTGCCGTAGTCGGCACGGGCGCCCATGGCGGCGATCTGCTTCTTGACGTCGTCGCGCTCCAGCATCGCCTTGACCTGGAGATTGAGCGCATTGAGCACCTCGGGCGAGACGCCCTTCGGCAGGAACACGGAGAACCAGGAGGAGATGTCGAAGTTCGCGAGCTCCGGTGCGCTCTCGCGCATGGTCGGCAGGTCTTTCGCGAGCTCGCTGCGCTCGGGCGTGGTGACGCACAGGCCGTTGAGCGTGCCGTTCTGCACCTGCGGCAGGCTCGGATAGAGGTTGTCGAACAGGATCTGGATGTCGCCGGCGAGCGCCGCCTGCAACGCGGGTCCGGCCCCACGGAACGGGATGTGCGTCATCTTCAGGCCGGTGAGCTGGAGGAACCAGGCGCCGGTGAGGTGAGGGCTCTGGCCGACGCCTGAAGAGGCGTAGCTGAGCTTGTCCGGATTGGCCTTCAGGAACGCGATCAGCTCGGGAATCGACTTGATGCCGGTCTTCGGATGCGCCGAGACGATGTTCGGAATCCGGATCATGTTCGAGACCGGCTGAAGCTGCTCCGGCTTGTAGCTGAGGTTCTTGAAGATGCTGTAGGCGATCGCGTTCGGGCCCGGATTGCCGACCAGGATGGTGTGACCATCCGGCTTGGCGCGCACGGCCTCGGCCGTGCCGATGGTGCCGCCGCCGCCGGAGCGGTTTTCCACCACGGCCGACTGGCCCCAGGCGGCTTGCAGATGCGCAGCCAGGAGCCGGCCCATCACGTCGGTCGAACCGCCGGCCGCGGCCGGCACGATGAGCCGAACGTTTTCTGTGGGCTTCCAGTCGGCAAGGCTCGATCGCGGCAGAAAAGCTGCGGCCGAAAGGCCGGCAGCACCGGCGAGCACGCGACGGCGCGACAATAAAGTGTTCTGAAATTTCTTGGGCACGAATCCACTCCTGCTTCTTGCTTTGCAGGAAGCGTAGGGAACGCTACGTGCGACCGCAAGTCGCGCGCGACGACAAGTGCCGCGCAGAGGGCGGCACGACGACGCAGGCGCGAAGCCATTTACCTTCCGATGGAATTAGCCGGCTCCGAAGGCTGGTTCGACGCGAAGCGACGAGCGCTTCGATCGAAACCTTCGGCGGCTTCAGTTGAAGCTCAGCAGCTTGAACAGCGGTGTGAGGTAGCTCATCTCCTGACCCGACGTCGGCGTGGTGCGGCTGATGAAGTCGAAGATCTTGCCATCCTGGAGACCGTAATTCGCCAGCCTGCGCACGCGCCGGTTCTTGTCGAAATAGACCGCGATGACGCGCTGATCGACCACCTTCTGGTTCATGAAGGCGACCGGGCGCTCCGAGCGCTGCGAGATGTAGTAGAACACTTCACCGTCGAGGGTCGCGACCGTCGAGGGCGTACCCATCACGATCAGCACCTGGTCCTGGCTCGCACCGATCGGAATCTGCTCGAGCGCGCCGGGCGGCAGGATGTAGCCCTTCTGGAACTGCTCGCCGGTGCAGGCCGCAAGGGCCACGCCGACCATTGCGGTCGCCGCGAGCATGCGCAAGCCGCGCCAGCAGGCATGAAGGCCGCGCCGCACGTCCGCGCGCGGGCTGATCTGGTTCGTTGTCGTCATAGCGGAACTGATTCCGTCCCCTTGCGTCGCGCGAGGCGCTGAAGTACCGGGCTGGGCGTCTGAATGCAACTCGCGCGCGCCCGCTTGCGGAAACCACAATGCTTTGGCCGTTCAATCACTTCAGGAAACCCCGGCGAACCCCGCCAGGCACCATTGAAGCCATCTATGGCATGATCGTGACGCGGGCGCGAGAACCCATATTTTACCGGGACTTGGGCGTACCCGACACGGTTAACGGGCGTTTCGACCTGTTGCTGCTGCATCTGTGGCTGTTGCTGCGCCGCCTGCGCGCGGTTCAGGGCGCCACGGAGCTGTCCCAGGCGCTGTTCGATCGCTTCTGCGAGGACATGGACGACAATCTGCGCGAGATGGGGGTGGGCGACCAGACCGTGCCGAAGCGGATGCGGGCCTTCGGCGAGGCCTTCTACGGCCGCGTCCAGGCCTATGACCAGGCGATGGAAGCCGGCGGCGAGGCTCTGGCATCGGCGATCTGCAAGAATATCTTGAATGGGACCGGTTTCGACCAGGCCAAGCGGCTCGCGGTCTATGCGCGGGCCAGCGAGGCCGATCTCGGCCGGGCCGAAGAGGCTGCGCTGCTGCGCGCGTCCTTCACGTTTCCCCCGGCGTTGCCAGAGGGTGTCACGCCATGAGCCGACCAGATTCCGCACCCGATCCGTGGCGGGCGCCCGTCATCGTTGCCCAGATCCCGGACGCCGGGCTGCATCGCGAGCTCGAAGCATCGGCGGCCGAGCGGCAGGCGATGGCGGAGGTCGCGGGCCTGCGCGAGATCCTGTCCGCTCATGCCAGCTTCAATGTCGTGCCGAAAAGCGGCGGGCGGGTCCAGGTCACGGGCCTCGTCCGCGGCCGCATCGGCCAGACCTGCGTCGTCACGCTCGACCCGATTGAGACCGAGATCGAGGAGGAGGTGGACCTGATGTTCGCCCCCGAGGCCGAGGCGCGCCGCCTGGCCGACCTGATCGAGGAGGGGCAGGACGATGAGGCGCCGCCCGAAGTCGCCGACCCGCCCGAGCCGATCACGGGCGGCATCATCGATCTCGGCCGGCTCGCCACCGACGTCCTGTTCCTGGCGATCGATCCCTATCCGCGGAAGGAGGGCGCCGTGTTCGAGGTGGAGGTCACCGCTCCCGACCCCGAGGACCATCCCTTCGCCGTGCTGAAGGCATTGCAGGACAAGAAGAAGGAACAGTGAGGGGCATTTTCCGCTCGCGGCCGCCTTGCCAGGGCACGCGAGCCATTTGCCTCGATGGTTTGAGACAGCCGTTTATCCGTCTGATTTCAATGTGTTTCCTGCGAAATCCGCGGCCGGCGGCCGGATCGCCTCGGATGCAAAAGGCTGGGGGCAAGAGGTTGTTTCGGGGGCACAAAACGCTATTGTCGCGCCCCGGTTCGGGTGCGGCGTGGCGCTTGGCCGGTCGCCATCTCGGTGGCAAACCCATTTTGCGGCCCCGCTAGCTCAGACTGCACCAGACCAGGTTTCCAGGACTTTCATGCCAAGCAAGGTTCGCATCGCGCTGGACGCCATGGGGGGCGATGTCGGCCCCGCAGTGGTCATTCCGGGCGCCGCCATCTCGCTTGGCCGGCATCGCGACACCGAGTTCCTGCTGGTCGGCGACCGCGCCCGGATCGAGCCCGAGCTCGACAAGCACCCGAAGCTGAAAGCCGCCTCCAGAATCGTCCATACCGACGTCGCCGTCAGCATGGAGGACAAGCCGAGCCAGGCGCTGCGGCGCGGCCGCAAGACCTCCTCGATGTGGCTCGCGATCGATGCGGTCAAGAAAGGCGAGGCGGATGTCGCGATCTCCGCCGGCAATACCGGCGCGCTGATGGCGATGGCCCGCTTCCACCTGCGCACCCTGCCGGGCATCGACCGCCCCGCGATCTCGGCGATCTGGCCGACCCTGCGCGGGGAGTCGGTCGTGCTCGACCTCGGCGCCACGCTCGGCGGCGATGCCCACCACCTGGTCTCCATGGCAGTGATGGGCGCGGCCAAGGCGAGCGTGCTGTTCAACAAGCCCCGACCCACGGTCGGGCTGCTCAATATCGGCGCCGAGGAGATCAAGGGCCACGAGGAGATCCGCGAGGCCAGCGAGATCTTGCGGGCGCGGAACCTGCCGGAGCTCGACTATATCGGCTTCGTCGAGGGCGACGGCATCGGCAAGGGCCTGGCCGACGTGATCGTCACCGAAGGCTTCAGCGGCAACATCGCGCTGAAGGCGGCCGAGGGAACCGCACGGCAGATGGCGGAATTGCTCCGTAACGAGATGCAGCGGAGCTGGACGTCCAAGCTCGGCTATCTCTTCGCCCGCAGCGCCTTTCAGGCCCTGCGTAACAAGATGGACCCCAATAAGTCCAATGGTGGCGTGCTGCTGGGACTGAACGGGGTAGTGGTCAAGAGCCACGGCGGAACCAACGCCGAAGGCTTTGCCTATGCGATCGATGTTGGCTATGAGATGGCTCACTACGATCTCCTGAACAAGATCAATCAGATGCTCAACCGCGAGGGTGGTGCACTCAAATCCGTGCAGCCCGCGCCGGAGGATGTTTCGTGACTCAGATTCGTTCGGTCGTGCTCGGCTGCGGCTCTTATCTGCCGGAGCAGGTGGTGACCAACGCCCAATTGGCGGCGCGCATCGACACCTCCGACGAGTGGATCGTGCAGCGCACCGGCATTCGCGAGCGGCACATCGCGGCCGAGGGCGAGTTCACCTCGCACCTCGCCATCAAGGCGGCACAGGCGGCGCTCCGCGACGCCGGCGTGGACGCGCAGTCGATCGAGCTGATCGTGCTGGCGACCTCGACGCCCGACAACACCTTCCCTGCGACGGCCGTCGCCGTGCAGCACGGGCTCGGCATCAATCATGGCGCGGCCTTCGATCTCCAGGCGGTGTGCTCGGGCTTCGTGTTTGCGCTGGCCACCGCCGACAATTTCCTGCGCACCGGCGCCTACAAGCGCGCGCTGGTGATCGGCGCGGAGACCTTCTCGCGCATCCTCGATTGGAATGATCGCGGCACCTGCGTGCTGTTCGGTGACGGCGCCGGCGCCGTGGTGCTGGAGGCGCAGGAGCAGCCCGGCAATGCCGCGACCGACCGCGGCATCGTGACCACGCATCTGCGCTCCGATGGCCGCCACAAGGCAAAGCTGTTCGTGGACGGCGGGCCGTCCTCGACCCAGACCGTCGGTCATCTGCGCATGGAGGGCCGCGAGGTCTTCAAGCATGCGGTCGGCATGATCACCGACGTGATCGTCGATGCCTTCAAGGCGACCGGGCTCAATGCCGACGGCATCGACTGGTTCGTGCCGCACCAGGCCAACAAGCGAATCATCGACGCTTCCGCGCACAAGCTGCACATCGCGCCCGAGAAGGTGGTGCTGACGGTGGACCGCCACGGCAACACCTCCGCGGCCTCGATCCCGCTGGCGCTCTCCGTGGCGCGCAGGGACGGCCGCATCAAAAAGGGCGACATGGTCCTTCTGGAGGCCATGGGCGGCGGCTTCACCTGGGGCTCCGCGCTGGTGCGCTGGTAAGCCACACCGATAAAATTTTGCCGGAATCCACGCCGATTATCGCTAGGTCTGCATTGATGTGCGGTGTTGACCGCCGTATCGTAAGCTCATAATTTCAGACGAGAATTGTTCGCCGTGAGGTGGGGCAGGGCGATGAGCGAGACCAGCAAAACCGTAACGCGTGTCGATCTGTGCGAAGCCGTCTACCAGAAGGTGGGCCTGTCGCGCACGGAATCGTCCGCCTTCGTGGAACTCGTGCTGAAGGAGATCACCGACTGCCTGGAGAAGGGCGAGACGGTGAAATTGTCCTCGTTCGGCTCCTTTATGGTGCGCAAGAAGGGCCAGCGCATCGGCCGCAACCCGAAGACCGGCACCGAGGTGCCGATCTCGCCGCGCCGCGTCATGGTGTTCAAGCCCTCGGCGATCCTGAAGCAGCGGATCAACGCCCAGCACCGCACCAACGGCGACGCCACCCAGGCTCAGGAAGAGGCGTAACCGCCTTTCGGAAAGGACTGGCATTTGGATAAGGCGCCGGATGCGTTCCGAACCATCAGCGAAGTAGCGCAGGAACTCGACATTCCGCAGCACGTGCTGCGGTTCTGGGAGACCCGCTTCTCCCAGATCAAGCCGATGAAGCGCAGCGGCGGCCGCCGCTATTACCGCCCCGACGATGTCGACCTGCTCAAGGGCATCCGCCGGCTGCTCTACGGCGAGGGCTACACCATCCGCGGGGTGCAGCGGATCCTCAAAGAGCACGGCGTCAAATCGGTGCAGGGCCTCGCCGACAGCGCGGCCGCGGTCTCGTTCGGCGCCATCGAGGACGCCATCGGCGCGAGCCTGATGGAGCCCGAGGACGAGGAGGCGCCCATCAAGGGCGTCACCGACACCGACGATGACGACTATCAGGGCGATGAGGAGGAAGGCATCGACTTCCGCTTCACCGAGATCGACGACGAGGAGATTCTCACCACCTTCCGCAAGGGCGGTGCCGCCGCCGCGCCCGCCGGCCCCAGCGCGCTCGACCGGGAGCGGCTGGAGCGGGTGCTCGGCGACCTCGTCGCCTGCAGGGACATGCTGGACCAGGCCCTCAAGGACGGCTAGGGGCGGGCCCGCCGGCTTTCCGGGGCAGTTCCGGCCCGCTTGGGCGGATACACCAAAATGCTGCGGCCTCGCCTTGCGCAAAGCGGCGATCCTAGCTAATGGAACGACATTCGGAGCGTGGCGCAGCCCGGTTAGCGCACTAGTCTGGGAGACTAGGGGTCGGAGGTTCAAATCCTCTCGCTCCGACCAAATTCTTCAAGAATCGAATTCCTTTCCGGCCGTCGGTTTACCGCGGGCCGGCCGTTTGCGGTTGATTTTGCAAGGTCCCGCAGGTGTTGCCCTCGCGTCACAGCGTCCAGCGTCAACATGATTTATGAATTTCGGGCACTTTGGAATCGCGGAGGGGGCGTCCCGTGAGAAGAGGACTGGCTGCTATAGCAGTCTTGGCGAGCGTCGCGTCGGGGGCGGAAGCTGCTGACCAAAGCCCTGCACTTTTGACGAAGGCGCGCCCGGCTGACTCCAACCCAAGCTGGACGGGATTTTACGCTGGCGGCAACGTTGGCGGCGCATGGGCAGACCGGTCGGTGAATTTCACGAGTGACGCGGCCTCCGCTTTCATCTTCAATCCTGGAGTCCCGCTTTTGCCTCCGTTTGCGGGGCAGGTTGCTCCCAGCCCTCACGATTTTTCGATGAGTGGTGTAACGGGAGGGCTGCAAGCGGGCTACAATTGGCAACTCGATGGCAAATGGCTGGTCGGCGTAGAAGGTGACTTGAGCGCATCCAGCTTGCGCGGCGGCGGTCGTGAAACAACGCCGCTTCTACCCCCAGCTTTCGCACAGACCATCTCGGCTGAGCAAAAGATTGACTGGTGGGGGAGCATTCGTGGGCGTCTGGGGGCGCTGGTCACGCCTAGCGTTCTTTTGTATGGCACCGGCGGCTTTGCTTTTGGTCGAGTAGCGACATTTGACGACTACATCGCGAACGGACCGGGTGGCGCTTTCGATATCTCCGTCGCCGGCACTTCATTCAACTGTACGATCGGATCGACTTGCTTCACGGGGACCGATTCCCGCATTCAGACTGGCTGGACGGTCGGTGGAGGCGGCGAATGGCGCTTTGCGCCTCGTTGGAGCTTCAAGGCCGAATATCTCTACGTTGACCTCGGCAAATCGTCGGTGGCAGTCAACGCACTCGCAACGGGCATCGGTCCGAACCTGTCCAGATACACCGCAAATTTCGGCCGGGCGGATTTCCACGTCGCCCGAGTCGGCGTGAACTATCATTTTTGACCTTTGGAGCAGATCGTGCCCTCGGAATGATAGGGACCTCCGGCAATCGGTCGCGCAACACGGTATTGTGCGCGACCGCCTTTATCGCGCTGACGCCGATGAAGGCGGCGAGTACTGGAAGGGTTATATCCACAAGCGCGTCGGGTTATTTAATGTCACCGCCCTTCAAATGTCATCCGCTACAACACCTCGGCACGAACCTGAGCTACGCCGCGATTCGTAATCCCCAAGCTGCGCGCGGCAGCGAGCGAGAGATCGAGGACGCGGCCACGAATGAACGGGCCTCTGTCATTGATGGTGACGATGACGCTGCTTTCTCCATGGGTCACGCGGACCTTGGTGCCGAATGGCAGGCTGCGATGCGCTGCCGTGAGGTGATTCCGATTGAATGACGAACCGCTCGCTGTCTTGCCTTTGGAATACGAATAATAGGAGGCCTTTCCCGAAAAGACTCGATTGAACGATCGCATGCCCGAGCGATCAGCCGATGGCTCTTGTGCGGTTGGAGGTGGCGCCTCAATCTGATCCTTCTTCGTCTGTTCGACTCCAGCAGGCGCCGGCTCTGCCTGCGCGCTCGGAATGATGGACCATCGGTCCTTGAAATCCTGTGCCGCAGCGCCGTTCGCGTTCAATCCGATCCAAGCAGGGAATGTTGCAATCGCCGCCATTCTGATGAGAAGATGCATTGTCGACCTCATGAACGATTGAAGATCAAGCCGACAATGCAAGCTCCCGAGGTCGCGTTCCTAACAAGCGCAGAACGGTGATGGCGTACCGACACCGCGGAGCACCTCCCGCTCTCCAACCTCAAATAATAAGGCATTTATTTTCCGGAATTAAATATATTTAAATATTTAAATCAACGAGGTGGTCGCGTCCGGGCGGAGGTGGGCGCGCGATACGATCAGCTTCGGAGGCAGGGAGAGCGATCTTCATCAGGCCAGGTGCGAAGCTAGAAGCGTCGTGCGTAGCTAGATCGCAAGTGCCCTGGCTCGGCGCCCACCTATCTCAAATACCCCACCACCATCCGGGTCGTCTCGTCCACCAGCACCTTCAGCATCTTCTCCGACAGCATCTCGGCGCCGTTCAGCACCGTGTTGTGCGCGATGGCTTCGATCGTGCTCACGCACATGAACGCTGCGAGCGCGGGATCGATCTTGCGCATCTCCTTGCGGTGGCGTTCGAGATAGGTGCGCACGAGGGCGTGGATCTCGTGGCTGTAGGCTTCGACCTCCGCGAGGTGGCCGGAGCGGGGGATCTGCTCGGCGAGGACGCGGTGCAGGTTCGGATCGATGTGATGGGCCTCGATCGCGACCGTGACGAGGCGGCGCACGGCCTTCTCGATCGGCAGGTCGGCGACCTCCGCGAAGGCGGCGCGCACGACCGTCATGATCGCATCGTTGTGGCGGTCGATCACGGCGGCGACGAGGGCTTCCTTGCTTGGAAAATATTGATAGAGCGAGCCGACGCTGACCCCGGCGATCTCGGCGATGCGGTTGGTGCTGGCCTTCTCGAAGCCTTCCTTGACCAGAATGCGAGCAGTTGCCTCGACCAGCGCGTCGACGGTGGCGCGGGATCGCTCCTGCGAGGCGTTTTTCCGGGGTTTTGTGGGCGGTTTGCGGGCCACGGTCTTGTGATCTGAATGCGAGTAGGAAAAGCGAGCGAATGCTCGCATTATATCGGCAAGTGGCGGCGGGTCGGCAAGCCTCTTTGTCGCCGGGTCGAAACAGCCGGATGGGGATGTGGCGATGAGCGTTGCGAGACTTGTATCGGCCCTTCAATTCTGTCCGGGCGGCTGCGTATTCGGCGCGCGGGCACCGCGCGATCCAGCACCAAGCCTGCAAAGCCGGGCCTTCAACCTGCTGCTGCGGCTGCTGCCATTCAAGAAGCAGCTGGCATCAGCCGAGGTCGTGCAGGCACACGTGCAGAAGCTCGCATTGGATCCGGCCTCGTTCGAGCCGACGGGACTTGGCGGCGGCGTCGAGGTGACCCTGACCAAGATGGGCGGCTGGCCGGTCTATTACACCGCGCCGGCGTCAGGCCACGAGGGCTGCAACTACGTCATGTTCCTGCATGGCGGCGGCTACATCAACGAGATCGTGCCGGCGCATTGGCGCTTCGCCGGCGAGATGACGCGCAAGGCGCGCGTCTGCTGCGTCGTGCCGATCTATCCGCTGGCGCCGCGGGCGACCGCCAAGGACGTCGTGCCGGCGACGGCCGAGCTGCTGCGCATGCTGCTGGAAGACGCGGGCGACGCAAAGGTGACAGTCGTCGGCAATTCGGCGGGCGCTGGCCTTGCGCTCGCCGCCTGCCAATGGCTGCGCGATCGCGGTCATCGGCAGCCGAGCCGGATGCTGCTGATCTCGCCTGCGGCCGATGCCTCTATCAGCCGTCCGGAGCAGGTTGCGATCGCGGCGCTCGATCCGATCCAGGACATTCCGGGCATCGTCGAGGCGGCACGTCTTTATGCCGGCGAGCTCGATGTCGGCCATCCCTTCGTCAGCCCGCTCAACGGCTCCTTCCGCGCGCTGGCGCCGATGACGATCTTTTCGGGCACGCGCGATCTTCTGTATCCCGACAGCGTCGATCTTGCCGCGAGGGCGAGGGCGGTGGGCGTGCCGGTCGAGCTGCATCTCCTGCGCGAGCAACCGCACAACTTCGCGCTGATGCCGACCCCGGAAGGGCGGCGGGCGCGTGCGATCATCGTGCGTGAGGTGGCTTAGAAGGAGGGCGTGATCATTGTCACAGAGCGCCTGCCGCGATCGGTCTGGCGCTGGCACTGTCCGCACGGAGGGATAAGCGGCCCCCGGGGCGTTTCCTCTTGGCTCGGTCGTCCTGGTATCCGTGGTCTTGGCACCAGTAGTTTTGCGGGGCCTTAAGCGTGGCCCTTGATCTCATAGTGACCCGGCACGCATTTGTAGCGCTCGAGGCGCCAGTTCGCGTGATAGATCGGATGCTCGCCCATCCACTTCGCAAGAGGCGCTTGTGCGCCGATCGCGCACTGCATCAGCGAAATCTCGGGCGTCATGTTGCTGTCGGTCACGATTTCCTCGACGCAACTGCCTGAGCTGGCTGCGCCAAGCCGGCAAAGCACGGCAACGACGGTCACGAACATTCCTATCACCTCGTCGGTTGTTTCTGACCACGAAGAGGATGCAAGCGGAGTGCCAGAGCCTGTGACACGCAAACAACACGCTGGCCCAGTCGACTCAACCCAGCGTCCGCCCCCATTTGACGATTCGGATTGTAAAAAAAATGCCATTAACCCGAAGCCGGACAAATACGGGGGACCTGCAGGAAAATACCCGGGAATGATCGATTGTCCGGGCCGCGTTGCCTATGAGCCACTTCACAAGGCCCGCACAGCGTCGCCCGTAGTCCGCCTGCCGAAATAACCGAAGGCGAGGATGGCAGCGCACGCTTTTACCCGTGGATGTCGCGCTGCTACAGTTTTGCGCGCGCCGCGGTCAGCGGCGCCGTGACCAAGAAACACACCGACAAGGGGAGGGACCGAAGTCCCATGAAGGATTTTGCTGGAAAGATCGCAGTCATCACCGGCGGCGGCACGGGAATGGGGCGCGAGCTCGCGCGGCAGCTCGTCGCCGAAGGCTGCAACGTCGCGATGTGCGACGTCTCGGAAGCGGCCATGGCCGAGACCAAGCGGCTCTGCGAAGTCGAGAAGCTGCCGCAGGGCCTGCGCGTCACGACGCACGTCGCCGACGTCGCGATCGAGGATCACCTGAAGCGCTTTCGCGACGAGCTCGCCGAGCAGCAGAAGACGGACAGGATCCATCTGTTGTTCAACAATGCCGGCATCGGCGGCGGCGGCAGCCTGTTCACCAACACCCGCGAGCAATGGGAGCGCACCTTCAACATCTGCTGGGGCGGCGTCTATCTCGGGGTGCGCACGTTCCTGCCGATGCTGGTCGCCGCGGACGAGGCCCACATCGTCAACACCGCGAGCGTCAACGGCTTCTGGGCCTCGATCGGCATGAACCAGGCGCACACCGCCTACAGCGCAGCCAAGTTCGCGGTGAAGGGATTTACCGAAGCGCTGATCAACGATCTTCGCCTGCATGCCCCGCACGTCAAGTGCTCGGTGGTGATGCCCGGCCACATCGGCACGTCGATCGTCTCCAATTCGCGCAAGGTGCAGAGCGGCGACGGTTCGGAGCAGCTCAATGCCGACGAGGTGGCGCTGACCCGCAAGCGCATGGCTGCGGCCGGCGTGCCGGATACCGACAAGATGTCGGACGAGAACATCCAGGCGGCGTTCGCCGAGCGCGCCCGCAGCTTCCTGGAGGACGCGCCGACCACGGCCGCGCAGGCGGCGACGATCATTCTCGACGGCGTCAAGGCGGAGCGGTGGCGCATCCTCGTCGGCGAGGATGCCAAGCGCCTCGACGAGCGCGTGCGCGCCACGCCGGAGCAGGCTTACGACCGCGCCTTCTACGAAAGTTTGACGCAGGAGGTCGGCTGGCGGCTTGGTTGAGGCCGCCCTTGGGGGCGCGCCAATATGGGTATGATGATCGTCATGGCAAGAGAGGCTCGAACAATTTTGTGTGCCAGCTCCTGCCAACGTTCGCCCCACTCGATGAGCTGTGGGGGAGGTCACGCATGCATCATGACGATGTTCAAGCGATGTTGATCTCAAATGCCTGTAGTGGCGCGCGCGGCGGCTTGGTCGGCGATCTGAAATGGTTTAGTCAGTCCTGTGTAAGGCGACATAGAACGTAGCTCCCGATGATCCCCGCATGCCTCTCCGAAGACTGGACCCTTTGCCCGGAACGAGAGGACATCTCGGCTGAGTTCACGCGGCTCCTCACCGCAGCCCAAGAAGGCGGCGCCACGATCGCGGAATGCCTGATGATCGCGCGGCGGCTGAAAGGCGCCGACGACAATTCCTGGTATCGCGAGTGGAAGAAGCTGGCGCAGACCAATCGGCAGCGCGCGGAGACCGCGTTCGCGGAAGGACACCTGGCCAGCGCGCAGCGCAATTGGCTACGCGCGATGAACTATTATGGTGCCGCGGCGATGCCGCTCGACCCCTCCGATGAGCGCCGCTGGGTCGCGGTGCTGGCGATGCAGGAATGCGCGCGCCGCTATCTCGCCGCGCGCAGCCCCGCCGGAGAGGTGGTGACGATACCCTGGCTCGACGGGCATTCGCTGCAGGGCTATTTCCTTCCTGCGTCATCGGGGAAGGAGCCGGCTCCGACCGTGATCTGCATCGGTGAGCCCGGCCACCGCAAGGAAGAATTTCTGTTCAAGCTCGTGCCGCATGCGCGCGAGCGCGGCTTCTCGATGCTGGCGCTCGACCTGTTCGGCGATCAGCGCGACGATTTTCTCGATGCGCTGCTGCGGCGCCAGGATCTCGAGAGCGCGATCCCCGGCGTCATGGACTATCTGGAGACGCGGCAGGACGTCGACTTCGCCCGCGTCGGGATCATCGCCGATGGCTGGGGCTCGTCCTTCGTCGCACGTGCGGTGCTGCAGGAGCCGCGGCTTGCCGCCGCCGTCTGCGACGGCGGCCTGTGGGACCTGCACGAGCGGGCCTTCTTCGCCAGCCGATTCGCGATGAGCGACGTCAGCATCGTCCCGGTGCCGCATGCGCCACTGATGGCCTCCAGCGCCGACTGTCCGGTGCTGATCACGCTCGGCGAGGACGGCTGGCTCAAGGCGGACCGGGCGCGTCAGCTCGTCCGGGACTCCCGGCTCGGCAGCTCGGATGTGATGCTGAAAGTGTTCACCGCGGCGGAGACCGGCGCGGCGCAGGCCCATGCCGACAATCCGAGTCTTGCCAACGAATACATCTTCGACTGGCTGGAATCGCGGCTCGGCGGCGGCCTGCGAATCTAGCGGCGGCGCGACCGTCAGAAGTCCAGGGTGAGGCGGACGCAGGCCTTTTCCAGGCGGGTCTTCAACGTCGCGAGCTTGGTGGTGAATTCGGTGAGCTCGGCCTCGTCGAACTCCTGGAAGACGAATTCCTTGATAGTCTTGTACTGCTCGTTGAGGCTCGCCAGGTGCTTCTGCGTCTTCTCGGTCAGGGACAGCCGGACCACGCGCGCGTCGGTCGGCGAGGGGCGGCGGCGCAGCAGGCCCTTCTTTTCCAGCAGCTTGGACTGGGTGGTGACGAAGGAGGGATCGACGTGAAGGAGCTTGGACACGACGTTGACCGGAATGCCGTCGTCCTTGTCGAGGTCGGAAATCGCCATCAGGATCAGCCATTGCGGCCCGCTGATGCCGAGCGTCCTCGCCCAGAACTGACGCAGCTCCTCAAGATACATGTTGATCGACGATATCTCCCAGGTGAAGCGCCTGATGATATCCAGGTTGCCGATGGTGCGCAGGCGCGCGCCTTCCTTCCTCGTCGCGGACACAGCGTCACTCCCGCAAGCTGATTCTCTTTCCCACGGCTCATATGGGGTGGGCATAGTCCACGCAACTCTGCTCTGATGCAAGTGCAGAGCAGGGTAATCGTGTCACGAAAACTACAAATATGACCCAGTCAGTCTTTTTCGCTCAGCACCGGTGTTGCGCCGCAGACACAGGGTTAGTGAAACCACAAAGCTGATCTAATAAACTATTTTGATTAACGGAACTGTGCGGGCATATTGATCCGTGACGGTGGGGGGTTCTCGATCGTCCCGTTGCAGGTGGTTCGCTCACGTCCCTCGCGAATGCGGGTACGTCCGAAAACGCGAAGCGGCCGAGCGGATTTGATGAAGAGACGGGGATCTGGGGGGCCGCACGGTCCGGTCTCCGTCAAATGAGCAACTTGGAGGTTTTAAATGAAAATGGTGAAGAGCCTTTTGCTCGGCACTGCGGCGACCCTGATCGCCGTCGGTGGAGCTCAGGCGGCTGATCTTCCGGTCAAGGCCAAGGCGGTCGAATACGTGAAGATCTGCTCGCTGTACGGCGCAGGTTTCTACTACATCCCGGGCACCGACACCTGCATCAAGCTGGGTGGTTACGTCCGCGCTGACATGCTTCTCGGCGGCGGCGGCGACTATGGCTTCAGGAACAGCTCGAGCACTGTGAACGGCGGGTCCAACAACCGTCTGACCAACTACTATTTCAGCCGCGCTCGTTTCGACTTCAACGTCGACACGCGCACGGCGACCGAATACGGCGTCGTTCGCACCTACGCCGACGCGGTCTTCAGCTATGACTCTACGAACGTCACCGGCAGCAATCCCTCGGCGTTCTCGGCCAGTTCGGCTTCGCTCGGCCTCTAGCATGCGTTCATTCAGTTCGCGGGCTTCACCTTCGGCCGCACGGTCTCGATCTTCGACGCTCCTTGGCAGAGCTATCCGGCTGGCGGCCCCGATACCATTCCGGGCGGCTCCAACCACGTCAACGGCGTGAACCAGGTTGCCTACACGGCTGACTTCGGCCAGGGCATCACTGCTTCGTTTGCGCTGCAGGACGAGACCTCGGCGAATAATGGTCAGTCGAACCTCTGGAACGTGTCCTCGGGCACGGCTGCTCAGTTCGTGACCGGCGTCTATGGCGCCAGCGCCTGGGGCGGCACGCGTTCGCCCGAAATCATCGGTCAGGTTCGTGTCGACCAGGCCTGGGGCATGGCTCAGCTGTCGGTTGCCGCGCATGAGCTCCATGCAGCCTATTACGGCGCGACCGAAGTCTCCGGTCATCCCTCCGACAAGTGGGGCTGGGCCGTGCAGGGCGCTTTGTCGATCAAGAACATCCCGACCGGCGCGGGTGACGTCATCAACCTGCAGGCTGTCTACACGGACGGCGCGACGCGCTACAACTTCCAGAGCCTGTTCCCGCAGAGCTTCTTCATGTTCAGCGGAAGCAGCAATGGCGCGTATCAGAGCACCGGGTTCGCCGGTCTGGCTGACGGCGTGTTCGGAACGGCTACCGGCATCGATACCGTCAAGACCTGGGGCGTCCGTGGTGGCTACACCCACAACTGGAGCCCGAACTGGGCGAGCGCAGTGTACGGTGGTTATGCCCAGCTGAGGTACGGCACGACAGGCAAAGGCCTGATCTGCACCAACTTCGCTGCGATCGCCGTGGCCGGTGCGACCTGTAATCCGGACTTCAACTTCGCGGTGGTCGGTGTCAACACCGTGTGGACCCCCGTCAAGAACCTGGCGTTCACGGCCGACTTGAGCTGGTCGCGTCTGGACCAGAAGTACTCTGGCTCCATCGCCAGCCCGGGCATTGCCTCGGCTGCGAAGCCGGCGGCCGTGTACGAGCTGAAGGACCAGAACTCGGTCAGCATGCTGCTGCGCGCTCAGCGCAACTTCTGATCATCGATCGCGCAATCGATCGGAGAACCCCGGCGGGAAACCGCCGGGGTTTTTTCATGGGCATTTGTCTTCTGAAAAATCGAATTGCCGTTGCGGAACACGAAGGCGAGCCATGCGATTCGATGGCGTCAAACTTATTTACTTACTTGAGCTACTAAGCTATATAGCTTTCAGCCAGATACGAAAGTTGCGGCTCTTAGCTTCATGCTAAGCCTCCAGAAACCTCCGGCGATGCCCCGCCGGAGGTTTTTTGCGTTGAGATGCGGCCAACGTCAGCCGCGTATCGCGCGGGCGCGCACAGGCGGCCGGTAGGCGAGGCGGCTATGGCCGGCGCAATAGGGCTGGCCGTCCGGCGCCGTGTTGCCGCAGAAGCAGAAATCGTCTGCGCCCGGCGTCGAGATCGGCCAGCGGCAGCGATTCTCGGACAGCTCCAGCAGCGAGCAGCGGTTGGCCTCGTCGATCGGGCCTGCAAGTACCGGCGCATCGGTCTCGCCATAGATCGTGGCGAGCATCTCGTATTGGAGCCGCGGCACGGCCTTGCGCACCCGCGCCGGAGCCAGGCCTCTGTCCTGAACCTTGCGGTCGTCGACCGTCCGGCCGCGCGTCAGATTCAGGCGCGACAATTTGCCGATCACCGCGTTGCGGCTGACGCCGATGTCGGCGGCGATCTCGCGACAGGAGAGGCCGGCCTCGAAGTGCTGCTTCAGGAGTTCAATTCGTTCGTCGGTCCAGGTGGGTGAGAGAACAGGCATGTGTCACGGTCCCAGGTTGCAGATGTGGCCATCCGCCTTCCGAGATCCGTCCGCCTCACGTTCGGCGCGCGCTCACGTTCTGCCGTTGTCGCGAATCGACAGCAGTCCGTCCTTGATGGCGAGACGGATGCCTTCCTCGATCAAGGTACGTGCGACGCCGGGAACGCTGGTGCCGTGGGTGCCCTGTCTCACCAGCTTCTCCAGGTAGGTGATGGTCGAGAGCGCCAAGGTTACGGGAATGCGGTCAGTCTCGGCTTTTTCGGTGGCCATGGCCCGAACGCTAGCCTCTTACTCGGGTACATAAAAGTAACGATTAAGACTCTATTTAGGTTCGGGGGTGGAAGTCAAATACGGGCTGGGCGTGACGCTCAGCATGTTGGAATCGCACGGGAAATTATCCGCGCCTCGGCGCGCCGCGCGGCAGACTAGGCGGCGGGGGGGCGTCAAGCGGTCGGGGAAGGGCGGCCCGGCTCAGCCGTGCACGATCGCCTTTTCGATCATGCAATGGATGCCTTTGGCGCCGTTGACAGTCTGGGTCACCCGGAGATCGGCGGCCAGGCTGCACAGCGTGTAGGCGTCCTCGCGTGACAGATTTCGCGTCTCGCCGAGCAGCACGATCATGTCGCGCAGCGCGCGCACCACGCATTGGTCGAGATCGGGGTCCATCGCCATGGTCATGTAGTGCGTCGGCGTCTCGGCGCGGGGATAGTCGAGCTTCAGGTCCTTGCGCAGCGTCAGGCGGAAGCGGCCCTTAAGCGCGGTCTCGATCGCGGTGACGCAGACCTCGCCGTCGCCCTGCACGCCATGGCCGTCGCCGCAGGAGAACATCGCCCCCGGCACGAATACCGGCAGGTACAGCGTCGCACCGGCGCCCAGCTCCTTGTTGTCGAGATTGCCGCCCATGGCGCGCGGGATCAGCGATGAGATGCGGCCCCAGGCCGGCGGCGGCGACACGCCCATCACGCCGAAGAACGGCTTGAGCGGCAGGTCGAGGCCCCACGGCATGCGGCCGACCATCCGCGTCCGGTCGAGCGGGATGTTCAGGATCCGCGTCTCGTGAAAATCGTCGGGCAGGGTGCCGGACAGCGGCTTGATCAAGTTCCAGCCCCAATCCTGCCGGAGCTGCACGTCGAGGATCTCGACCGCAAGCACGTCGCCGGGCTCGGCCCCCTCGACCGCGATCGGACCGGTGAGGATGTGGCCCGGCAGCATGCGCTCGCTTGTGGCATGAACCTGGTGCATTTCGGGCGGAATGTGAAACTTGTCCCGATCAGGCAGCACATCAGGCCCGCCGCTGATGGTGTCGACCGTCACCTCGTCGCCGCTGGCCACGGTGAGGACGGGCTTGAGTGCGGCTTCGAAGAAGCCCCAATGGCGGGTTCCGGGGCTGGAATGCAGGTGATGATGGGTCATGTGCCGCGTCCGCTTTCGTTTCATCAGCGCGGGCTTGACCCGGCGATCGATCCTCTTTCAAGAAGATTTCTGAAGATGGCGGGGCCGGTCAAGCCCCGCACAGACCGGCCAGGTCAATTCAGGCCGGTCATTCAGACCAGTGATTTCAGCGAGGCTCCCCTGTTTTTCGTTCTTTCCAAGACCTTGGGCACCGCGCTGCTGCCGATCAATCTCCTGGTCGAGCTCGGAATTGTGGCTGTGGTGTTGATGGGGACACGCTTTGCCGCATTTGGCCGCAGGCTTGCGATAACGACGCTGGTGCTGCTGGCGCTCGCGGCGTTCTCGCCGCTCGGCAATCTCCTGCTCTATCCGCTGGAGTCGCGCTTCCCGCCCTGGGACGCCGCGCGCGGCGAGCCCGACGGCATTATCGTGCTCGGCGGCTCGGTCGACACCGATCTATCGGCGGCGCATCGCACGCCGGTCGTCGCGCGCGCGGCCGATCGCCTGTTTGCGCCGGCCGAGCTTGCGCGCCGCTATCCCCATGCGCGCATCGCCTTCACCGGAGGCACCGCGAACCTGATGTCGACCGAGGCCAGGGAGGCCGACTATTCCGCGCCGATCCTGGAGAATCTCGGCATCGCGAAGGACCGCCTGATCCTCGAACGTCACTCCCGCAACACCTGGGAGAATGCGATTTTCACCAAGCAATTGGTCGCGCCAAAGCCCGGCGAGCGCTGGCTCCTGGTGACGTCGGCCTTCCACATGCCGCGCTCGATGGGAATCTTCCGCAAGGCCGGATTTGACGTCGAGGCCTATCCGGTGGACTGGCGGATGGGAGGACGCGACGATCTGTTCTCCTTCACCAATATGGGCGCGGACGGGCTCGGCCGAACGGAAGTCGCCATTCGCGAGTGGATTGGTCTCGTGGCCTACCGCCTGATGGGCAGGACCGGCGAGTTGCTTCCGGGACCGGGCAAGGACTAGAACGAGGCCACAAGAACACGGCGCGCGATCGCCGGCGCGGAGGAAGCCATGCAACAGCAGAGTGCGGACAGGATCGATCTCGCCGGCCTCGTCGCCGATCTCAACAGCCTCTTGCGGCTGAAGACGAATGTGATCGGCATGAAGCTGTTCGCGAGCGTCGCGGAGATGGAGGCGATCCCGAAGATCCGCCGTCCGAACGCAATTCACACCACCGACCAGATCGTCAGCATGGCCGCGCGCCTGGGCTGGACCGTCGGTATCACCGCCGACGATCTCGTAGGCGCGCAATGCCGCGCGGTGATCGGTCTCAGCCCCCAGGACGAGAAATGGCTCGCCGGCGAAAACTATGTCGGGGTCTGGCACGGCACCGCGGAAGACGCGCGCAAGCGCCAGGAGGCGCTGGACGTGGTTCCGTTCGGACACTATCAGGCGCTCGTCGTCAGTCCGCTGGCGAGCGGCCGGCTCGATCCGCCCGACATCTGCCTCGTCTATGCAACGCCCGGGCAGATGATCATCCTGATCAACGGGCTGCAATATACCGGCTACAAGAAGTTCGAATGGGGTGTGGTCGGCGAGACCGCCTGTGCGGATTCCTGGGGGCGGGCGCTCAAGACCGGGGAGCCCAGCCTGTCCTTGCCATGCTATGCCGAACGGCGCTATGGCGGCGTGCCGGACGAGGAGATGCTGATGGCGCTGAAGCCCTCGCATCTCGCCAAGGCAATTGAAGGCATGAAGGCGCTGGCGAAGAACGGCCTGCGCTATCCGATCCCGCCCTATGGCATTCAAAGCGACGTCCGTGCCGGCATGGGCGTGAGTTATGCGAAGAAGTAAAGGCCGATCATGAGCTCTGCGAAATTCGACATCGTCGTCTACGGCGCGACCGGTTTCACCGGCCAGCTCGTCGCCGAATATCTGGCGGCACATTACAAGGACGACAAGGCGCTCAAATGGGCGATGGCGGGCCGCAGCCTCGACAAGCTGAAATCGGTGCGCGATACGATCGGCGCGCCGGCCGACACGCCGCTGATCGTCGCGGACGCGTCGGACGCGGCGTCGCTGAAGGCGATGGTAGCGCAGACCAAATCGGTGATCACGACGGTCGGTCCGTATCAGCTCTATGGCGAGGATCTGTTAGCTGCCTGCGTCGCTGCGGGTGCGGATTATTTCGATCTCTGCGGCGAGCCGGTGTGGATGCGGCAGATGATCGACAAGTACGAGGCGGCGGCCAAGGCGAGCGGCGCGCGCATCGTGTTCTCCTGCGGCTATGATTCCGTGCCGTTCGAGCTCGGCACCTTCTTCGTGCAGGAAGAGGCCAGGCGCGTGTTCGGCGCGCCGGCGCCGCGCGTGAAAGGCCGCGTGCGCGACATGCGCGGCACGCTGTCAGGCGGCACCGCGGCGAGCGCGAAGGCGACCTTCGATGCCGTCGCCAAGGACCTCAGCCTCGTCGCCATCCTCAACGACCATTTCGCGCTGACGCCCGGCTTCACCGGCCCGAAGCAGCCGAAGGGCAACAGGGCCGTCTTTGAGGAGGACCTGCAGTCCTGGGCCGCGCCGTTCATGATGGCGCTGATCAACACGCGCAACGTCCACCGCTCCAACATGCTGATGGGCTTTCCCTACGGCCAGGACTTTGTCTACGACGAGATGGTCCTGACCGGCGCCGGCGAGAAGGGCGAGGCCAACGCCAAGCGCGTCATGGCGGCCAATGCCGAGAAGACCGGGCCGAACGCGCCGAAGCCGGGCGAGGGGCCGTCGAAGGAGGAGCGGGAGAACGGCCTGTTCAACCTGCTCTATGTCGCGATCGCCCCCGACGGCCGCATGGTCCGCGCCGGCGTCACCGGTGATCGCGATCCCGGCTACGGCTCGACCTCCAAGGTGATCTCCGAATGCGCGATCTGCCTGCTGCGTGATGCGAGGGACGTTCCCGCCGGCGTCTGGACGCCGGGCGCGGCGATGCAGCACAAGCTGATCAAGCGGCTGCAGGACAACGCGGGGCTGACGTTCAGGGTGGAGAGCTAATTCGGTATCGTAGGGTGGGCAAAGCGGAGCGTGCCCACCGCTTCTATTGCGATTGCGGAGAGATGGTGGGCACGGCGCAAGTGCGCCTTTGCCCACCCTACAGCAGCGGAGTCCTACGCCGCCCGCGCGTCATACGCGTACATGAAGTCCATGCCCTTGGCGCCGAGCGGCAGCAGCCATTTCAGCATCTGATTGCGGACCCAGGCGCCGGTGGCGCTGAACTCGCGCTTGCTGTTGCCGTTGCGACGGGCCATGGCAACGATCTTCTCGGTGCGCGGGCGGCGCTCGGCCTCGAAAGCCTGGAAGGTGGCGCCGAGCTCCTGGCCCTCCTGCATCAGCCGCGCGAAGCGCATCGCGTCCTCCAGCGCGAGCGAGGCGCCTTGGCCGGCATGGGGGCTGGTTGCGTGCGCGGCATCGCCGATCAAGAGCGAACGCTTGCGCGACCAGGTCGGCAGGGTCGCGACATCGAGCGTGTCGGTGACGACGATGCTCTCGGCCGCTTCGATGATGGCGGGAATCGGATCATGCCAGCCGCGATGGAAGCCGCGCAGATGCTGCTTCAGCGTCGCAGGGTCAAGCGCGCGGAACATCGCCGCGCCCATGCCGTGCGCGGGCTGCGTGCTCCACCACATCAGGCCGTCGTTCGGATCCGGGCTGCAATAGCCATAGCCGAAGAAGCCGCTCTGGCCGAAGGTGGTCTCGACATGCCGGCCGATCGGCCTGCCGTCGAGGACGGCGTACGGCACGAAGCCGCCGAAGCCGATCAGGCCGGTGTCGAACGGCTGCGGGCCATCAGGCACGACCTGGCGGCGCACGACCGAGTGGACGCCGTCGGCGCCGATCAGGAAGTCGCCTTCGGCGGTGGTGCCGTCGGCGAAGTAGGCGATGATCGGCTGGTCGCCGCGGTCCTCGATCTTGATCAGGCGCTTCTCGAAATAGAGCGAGACGCAGGCGCACCAGGCCTTGTCGATCAGGATCTCGTTCAACGCGGCGCGGGCGATGTTGACGGCCGGCTGGCCGAAGCGCCGCGCCATGTCGCGATTGATCGAGCCGAGCTTCTCGCCGCGCTGCGAATAGAAGTCGAAGGCTTCCGCGACCGAGCCGCGACTGATCAGCTCCTTCGCAAGCCCGATCTCGTCCAGGACATGCATGCCGTTCGGCGCGATCTGCAGGCCGCTGCCGATACCTTTCGAATAGGGCCACGCCTCGTAGATCGCGGATTCGATGCCGGCGCGGCGCAGCAGGATTGCGGCGACGGGTCCGGCGATGCCGGCGCCGATGATCAGCGCCTTGCGGGGACGGTGGGCCATGGCTTGCTCCCGACGTTTGCGTGGTGCTAGGAGAAAATACGGTCGCTAAATATCTTAGCGACTAAGATATATATCAGCTAAGATAAGAGGCCGGTCTTGTCAAGGACGAAGGCGCGCGCGGCGCTGTTGCTGGAGCTCGAGGAGGCGATGCGCAGGTCGTCGGCGCAAGGCGTGCTCTACGGCCAGACCGTCGCCAACGTTGCCGGAATTGCCAATTCCGACCTCGAATGCATGGACATCCTGTATCTCGAGGGCCGCGTCACCGCGGGCCGGCTCGCGGAGGTCACCGGCCTGACCACCGGCGCGATCACCGGCGTGGTCGACCGGCTCGAGAAGGCGGGCCTCGTGCGCCGCGAGCGCGACGAGAAGGACCGCCGCAAGGTTTTCATCGCGGTCGTGCCCGAGGCGATCGCAAAGCTCGGCCAATTCTACGTGCCGATGCAGCAGGCGATGGAGAAGGTCTTTGGCGCCTATTCCGACGAGGAGCTGCGCTTGCTGCTGCGCTTTGCCAATGAGGCTTACAAGGGTGTGCTGACGGCAACCGAGGCGCTGAAGGGGCTGCTCGACACGCCGCCGGAGAAGCGGCCCGAGCTCAAGCTGAAGAAGCGTCCTCGCCAGTCCTAGTCTTGTAGGCCTGCGCGGCCGCGATCATGCCCCACACCGCGCCCAGCATCATCCAGAAGTGCCGCCAGTGGTCGGTGTCGATCACGAAGCTTTCGCCGACGGTGCCGAGGAAGGCGGAAAACACCGCGAGGTATGCGCGCTGCCACGGCACAGGGATGAAGACGTGGCGGAACCCCATGATGACGGTGGTGAAGACCAGCGCGGGATAGCACACGCCGGACAGCCAGCCGCCGGACATGAAGGCGTTGAGGTAGGAGTTGTGAGTGTCTTCGGGGAAGTAGCGGTGGAATTGCAATGGGCCGATGCCGAACGGCAGGTCGAGCGCCATCTCCGCGCCGAGGATGTGGCGGCCGAAGCGGCCGAAGCGGCCTTCGTCATAACTCTGGTCGAAGCTCGCGCGCTGCTTGAACATCTCCGCGGTGGCATCAAGCGACAGCAGCACGGCGATCAGCGCGAGGCCGAGCACCGCGGCGACGATCGCCATGATGACGATGCGCGAGCGCTGCGCGTTGGTGCGGCTGGTCAGCACCATCAGCGCCAGCATGAAGGCGGAGGTCAGCACCAGGCCGCCCCAGGCGGCGCGCGAGAAGGCGAGCAGGATCGCCAGCGACATGATGCCGAAGGCGATGACATTGCGGAAGGCCTTGGCCAATTTGTCGGAGACCACGCTCTGGAGCGCGAACAGCGCCGGCAGGATCAGGAAGGCGCCGAGCACGTTCGGGTCCTTGAACGTGCCGCGCGCGCGGCCGTAGAGCGTGAGCAGGTCGTTTCCCCCGGGGATCAGGTGGAAGTAGCCGGCGACTGCCAAAAGCGAGGCGATCATCGCGCCGACCACGAGGCCTCGGCGCAGCATGTCGAGCCGCGCCGTCGTGTCCTCCGAGACGACCATCGCGAAGAACACCACCGTCACCGCCATGTACCAGGAGGTCGCGATCCAGCTCACCACCTCTGACTTGTCGAACAGCGGAATCGCGCTGATCGTGTAGCCGACATTGAGCAGGACCAGCAGCAGCACCAGCGGCATCAGCACGAGCTTCAGCCGCAGGCCGGTGGCGAAGAAGGTGATGGCGGCGAGCAGCGTGGCGATCTCGTAGGGGCTCGGCTCGATGAACACGATCGCGCCAGAGGCGCCGACCAGCCACACCATCGCGCGCTGCAGCGCCAGCACGCCGGGCGCAGCCGGTGCGGCTACGTTCACTCCACCGGCTGTCGCCGCATACATCATCACACGCTCTACGCTACTCTTAACGCTACAAATACAGCTGTCATCGCCCGGCTTGACCGGGCGATCCAGTACGCCCCGGCGGCCATTTGCGGAAAATCACTGGCGCCGCGGCGTACTGGATGCCCCGGTCAAGCCGGGGCATGACAGAGAAACTCAATACGCGTTCTCGTTCTTGGTCAGCAGCGAGATCGGCGTCTTCAGGAGAATGACGAGGTCGAACAGCACCGACCAGTTCTCGATGTAATAGAGGTCGAACTCGACGCGCTTCTGGATCTTCTCTTCGTTGTCGATCTCGCCGCGCCAGCCGTTGATCTGGGCCCAGCCGGTGATGCCCGGCTTGACGCGGTGGCGGGCGAAATAGCCGTCCACGGCTTCGTCGAACAGGCGGCTCTGGAGCTTGCCCTGCACCGCATGCGGGCGCGGGCCGACCAGCGAGAGATTGCCTGAAAACACCACGTTGAAGAGCTGCGGCAGCTCGTCCAGGCTGGTCTTACGGATGAAGCGGCCGACGCGGGTGACGCGCGGATCGTTCTTGGTCACGACCTTGGAGGCGGTCGGATCGGCCTGATGGTGGTACATCGAACGGAACTTGTAGACGTCGATGCGCTCGTTGTTGAAGCCGAAGCGCTTCTGGCGGAACAGCACCGGGCCGGGGCTGTCGAGCTTGACGGCCAGCGCAACCAATCCCATCACCGGCAGGGCTGCGAGCAGCGCGAGGCTGCCGACGATGCGGTCGAACAGCCATTTCATCACGAGGTCCCAATCGGTGATCGGCGCCTCGAACACGTCGAGCGTCGGCACCTCACCTAGATAGGAATAGGAGCGGGGCCGGAAGCGCAGCTTGTTGGTGTGCGCGGAGAGGCGAATGTCGACCGGGAGCACCCAGAGCTTCTTCAGCATCTCCAGGATGCGCGTCTCCGCCGAGATCGGCAGCGCGAATAGAACGAGATCGACGCGGGTGCGGCGGGCGAACTCGACGATGTCGTCGACCTTGCCGAGCTTGCGCGCGCCGGCGCAGGTGTCGAGCGCGCGGCTGTCGTTGCGGTCGTCGAACACGCCGAGCACGTGGATGTCGGAATCTTCCTGCGCCTTCAGCGCCTCGACCAGCTGCTCGCCGTTGCTGTCGGAGCCGACGATGATGGTGCGCCGGTCGAGCCGGCCCTCTCGCGCCCAGGCGCGGACCAGCGAGCGCAGCATCAGACGCTCGGCCATCAGGGCCGCGAGTCCGAGGAAGTAGAAGGCCGCCAACCACAGCCGCGAGACCTCGCTGCCGAACTTGGCGAAGAAGGAAATGCCGATGAAGAGCAGGAAGACGAACGACCAGGACGAGATCATCCGCGTCATCTGCCGGAGCTGACCACGGAACAGCTGCACCTGGTAGATGTCGGCGGCCTGGAAGCAGACCACGGCGGCGATGGCGACGGCGATGACCTCGGCTGGATAGACCCAGCTGAACGCCCCCGCGAGCGGCATGACATAGCCGAGATAGACCGCGATACCGACGAGGCTCAGCAGCGCGAAATCGGCAAGGCGCACGAAACCGGCGATCACGATCGGCGAATAGGCACGCGCGACCTTCTGGTTGACGACGTCGAGCGCCGCAGGCGAGAGCCGGCGACGGCGCTCCACGAAGGGCTGGTCAGCAGGCTTTGCCGCAGCGCTGGCCGCGGCATCGAACATCGAGCGTGCGTTGAGCGGTTCCACGGGCGTCCACGTCCATTCCAAAACCCGCGGCACGGCCTTGCGCGCCCGGGCAAGCATCCCCTGGCGCTTCGATTATCGGACAAATCGGAAGATTCTCTAAAGCCGGACTTAAGGGTGGTTAATGATTGGCAAATGCGTCGCGATAGCCGGCGAGCACGCCCTCGACCATCGCGGCCTGCGAGAAATGCGCCGAGATGCGCTCGCGCAAGGAGACCGCGCGTTGCGCGGTGGTGTGCGGATCATCGAGTGCTGCGGCGATCGCCTCTGCCATCGCTTCGGGATCGCTGGGCGCGAACAGCGCCGGGCTGTCGGCGCCCAGGATCTCGGGGATGCCGCCGATCTTGGATGCGATCATCGGAATGCCCGCCGCGCCGGCCTCGATCACCACGTAAGGCATGGAATCGCCGCGCGAGGGGACGACGAGCAGCCGCCCCTTGGAGAAGCCGTAGCGCGCCTTGACGTGACCGATGAAGCGGATGGCGCTCCCGAGGCCGAGCCGCTCGACCTGTGCCTTCAGCGCGGCCGTCTCCTCGCCGTCGCCGCCGAGCGTGAGCGTGACCTTCTTGCCGCCCTCGTGCAGGCGCGCCACGGCGTCGACCAGCAGGTCGGCGCCCTTGATGTGCCTGAACTCGCCGACATAGCAGAGGTCGGTCGCATCCTCGCCGGTAATGACCGGCTCGAATTCCTCCGGCGTCACACCGTTGAAGACGCAATGCACCACGCCCTTGGGCGTGCCGACGATGCGCTGATAGGTGTCGCGCGCAAAGGCACTCTCGAACAGGAACAGGTCCGTCGAATCCATCAGCGCACGCTCGAGCCGCGCGTAGAACTCGCCCTTGAAGGTGTTGAGCGGGTAGTGCAGCGAGCCGCCGTGCGGGGTGTAGATGCGGATCGTTTTGTCCGCGCGCCGCCGCATGCGGATGAAGGCGCCGGCCTTGGCGCCGTGGCCGTGCATCACGTCGGGCTTGAGTACGGCGATGAGCCGCCGCATGCGGAGCCATACCAGGACGTCGTCAGGCGACGGTTCGCGGCGGATCGCCATTCGGTGAACGCCGAGCTTCAAGCGCGGCGCGAGCTCGGTCAGCGCCTTGTCGGCGCGCTCGCCGCCGGTGAGGCTGTCGGCGAGGATGCCGACATGATGGCCGCGGTCGACCTGGCCGTTGGCGACGTCCAGGATGTGGCGGAAGATGCCGCCGACTGGAGCGCGCACGGCGTGAAGGATGCGAAGCGGCCGGTCGGGGGAGGGGGGCATGATCAAAACCAGCTCGACGGCGACTGCCGAACAATTGTCACGAAATAATCGCGATGGATTAAGGGGCCTCGTGGTTAACAAACGGTGACGGGCGCGCGCGCGTCAGGCGCGTGCTGTCGCGATTAACCCAGCGGCAACCTTAATGGAGTGTAATCGCCCCGGTTGAGGTAGAGTCGCAGCGTTGCCCTGCGGGAGTGTTCGATGCGTTTAGCGTTCTGGCGTGCCGGCAAGGACAAGGCTGTAATCGAGCGGGCCGTCGCGAAGTCCAAGGGCGAGGCTGCGCCCAAGATCGAAGCCACCATCGAAAAGATCGACGCCAAGATCGAAGCGAAGCCTGCGTCCGTCAGCGCGAAGCCGGGGCAAGTCGAATCCGGCGATATCGACCTGCATGCGCTCGGTGCCGCCCTGGCGCGCAAGCGCGGCTGGGTCATCGTTCCGACGGTGCTGGCGCTCGTTGCGTCCCTCGCCATCGTCAATCTCGTCACGCCGCGCTACAAGTCCGAAACCCGCATCCTGATCGACGGCCGCGAGAACGTGTTCCTGCGTCCGAACAGCGACCGCACCGAGGAGCGGCAGGCGCTCGATGCCGAGGCCGTCACCAGCCAGGTGCAGCTGGTGCTGTCGCGCGATCTCGCGCGCGAGATCATCAAGAAGAACAAGCTCGCCGAGCGCCCGGAATTCGATCCCGTCCTGCAGGGCATCTCGCCGCTGAAGTCGCTTGCCGCGCTCGTCGGCATCGGCCGCGATCCTTTCGCAATGACGCCGGAAGAGCGCGTGCTCGATTCCTATTATGAACGCCTTCAGGCCTACGCCGTCGACAAGTCGCGCGTGATCGTGGTCGAATTCCAGTCCGCCGATCCCGAGCTTGCCGCGCGCGTCGCCAACTCGATCGCCGACGGCTATCTCGTGCTGCAGCAGGCGGCGCGCCAGGAACAGGCCAAGAACGCCAGCCAATGGCTGGCCGGCGAGATCGAGAGTTTGCGCAAGAAGGTCTCGGAGGCCGAAGCCAGGGTCGAGGACTTCCGTTCCAAGTCCAGCCTGTTCGTCGGCACCAACAACACCACTCTGTCGAACCAGCAGATGGGCGAGGTCAACACCCAGCTCAACAACGCGCGCTCGATGAAGGCGGATGCAGAATCCAAGGCACGGCTGATCAAGGAGATGCTCCAGAGCGGCAAGCCGATCGAGGCATCCGAGGTCGTGAACTCCGAATTGATGCGCCGGCTGTCGGAGCAGAGGGTGACGCTGCGGGCGCAGCTCGCCGAACAATCTTCGACGCTGCTCGGCAATCATCCCCGGATCAAGGAGCTGAAGGCGCAGCTCGGCGACCTCGACAATCAGATTCGCGACGAAGCCGCCAAGATCTCGCGCTCGCTCGAGAACGACGCCCGGATCGCCAGCGGCCGGGTCGATGGCCTGACCGTGAGCCTCGAGCAGCTCAAGAAGCAGGCGGCGTCCACCAACGGCCAGGACGTCCAGCTCCGCGCGCTCGAGCGCGAAGCCAAGGCGCAGCGCGATCTGCTCGAGACTTACCTTGCCAAGTATCGCGAGGCCAACACCCGCGAGACCATCGACACCGCGCCGACCGATGGCCGCATCATCTCGCGCGCCATCGTCTCGAACACGCCGGCCTATCCGAAGAAGCTGCCGATCGTGCTGATCGCGACGATCGCCACGCTGCTGCTCTCGTCCGGCGTCGTCGTCACCGGCGAGCTGCTGCGCCAGACCGCGCCGCGCGCGGCTTTGGGCTCGGTGCGGGCGCCGGTGCGTGAGGAGCGGCTGGTCGTTCAGCGGGCCATCGAGCCCGCGTTCGACAGGGCCGGCGAACCAATATTGGATCCGGTGTTGGCGGAGCCCGCGCCGCTGCAGCCGGAGATGACGGCCGATTTGGACACCGGCGAATTCACCGAGATCGAACGTCTGGCCGACGATCTGCGTGCCGCGGGCGCCGCGGCCAAGAAGGTGACGGTGCTCGGCACCGCGCCGGGCGAAGCCATCACGCTGTCGACGCTGACGCTGGCGCGGAACCTAGCGCGCGATGCCCGCGTCGTCGTAGTCGATCTCGCCGCATCCTCGCCGACGATTGCCGCAGTCTCCGTCGATGCGCAGTCGCCGGGCCTTGCCGAGCTGATGCAGGGCGAGGCCTCGTTCGCGCAAGTCATCACCCGGGACAAGCTCTCGCGGCTGCATCTGGTCATGGCCGGCCGCCCCGGCTTCGATCGCAGCCTGCTGCAATCGCCGCGCGTCGCGCTTGCGATCGACGCGCTGCTGCGGGCCTACGATCACGTGCTGATCGACGCCGGCAGCGCCTCCGACCTTCCGGCCGAGCTGTTGACGGCGCATGCCCGCGCCGTCGTGGTGCCTGACGCCGCGATGGCAGCGGATGCGCGCGCGCAGATGTGCGAGCAGCTGAGAGCCGTCGGCTTCAGCGCGGTGACGATGCTGAGCAAGCCGGTGCAGCCGTCCGATGCCGCCGAGACGCCGCGCGTGGTGGCGGCGTAGGCGTTCTTACCCTCTCCCCTTGTGGGAGAGGGTGGCTTCGCGTAGCGAAGCCGGGTGAGGGCTCTATCCTCACGAACAATCCGGCGAGTCGAGAGAACCCCTCATCCGGCGCTTCGCGCCACCTTCTCCCACAAGGGGAGAAGGGAAGACAGAACTCGTAGGGTGGGCAAAGGCGCCCTTGCGCCGTGCCCACCGCCTGTCCAATGCAGTAACGGAAGAGGTGGGCACGCTTCCGCCTTCGCTCTTCGAGCTACGGCGGACAAGTCGCTTTGCCCACCCTACGAAATTGGCGTTTGTGGAGAGATCTTACCCGAACGCCTGCCGCAGCCGCCGGGCCATGTCGAACAGCATCTGGTTCTGCTTCACCAGCCGCTTGCCATGGCTGAGCGAGGACATCGCCATGGCCGCGAGCTTGCCGCGCGAGGTCAGGGGGACGAAGCTGTCGAAAATCGCATCGTCGTCCTTGCAGAACATCCGCTTGTAATCGTCCGAACCGATGCCGAGGTCGAGCGAGCGGTAGCCGCGCTCGCCGTAGCGGTCGATGATGTAGCGCATCAGGATCAGGCCGGGGCTGTAGCGGGCGTGCTCGGTCATCGTGTAGGTGTTGAACATCATCGAGAAGCGCGTCCCGTCGGCGACGCCGGCGAAGATCGCGATCACCTCCTCGTCGCATTCCAGCGCATGGATGTCGATGACATGACCTTCACCGCGCGGTGCAAGGCAGGCGCTGCGGACGAATTGCTCGACTCCGGGTTCGGCGAAGACGTTCGGGAGCTTCTGCTCCGCCATCCGCGCCGGCTTGACGCGGAAGAACCAGTCGAGCAGGCGGGTGATGTCTGCGTCTGACGTCGCCAGGTGATAGCGATAGCCGGCGAGGGACTGAAGCTTCTTTTCCTTGCTCTTGAGGCGGCGGCGGAGGGAATTGCTGATCCGCGATGCCGGCGGGCCGCCCGGCTCCATCAGCAGCCGCGGACAGGCGTTGATCGCGCGCTGCCGCGGCAGGGCTGCAAACGGGTTCTGCTGGTCGTGCCAGCGCTCGGGCTGCTGCGTCAGCGCGAGCACGTCGACGTGCTCACCCAGCGGCGCAAGCAGTGCATCGAGATCGGCGCCGGCGGCCTCTGCCGCGAACTCGGCGTTCCACAGGCCCATATTGAAGGTCGTGTGCTTGCCGCCCATGAAGCAGGCGGTGCGCATGCCGTGGCGCTCGCGCAGCGAGAGCGGCAGCAGCAGGAGCGGCCGGCGCTCGGCGTCGCGGGCGATCACGATGAACGGCCGCGCACCTTCGTGGGCGCCGACCAGTCGCTGCCACGGACTGAGCAGGTCGAAGCGCTGGTAGGGCGTGAAGAGATGGCCGTGTTCCTCGAAGGCACGCCAGACCGCCTCGGCCTCGGCGAGATCGGTGACGATATCGACCTGCGCAATACGGCTCGCTTTCGACCGCGCTGGCGCTTCTGCCGTCCGGCTTTGCATCGCCGCAGCCATGGTCATTCGCGAAACCTGTCGAGAAATCGAAAATACGTATTTCGGCCTGTGGCCGACCTTTGCAAACAAAGGTCAACAAAGGGTAATGACAATGGGCGAGGGAACGGACCGCCGGCGCGCGCGAAGGGTGGGATTTTGGCTTCCGACGACAGATGGCTGGAACGGCTGCGCCTCGAGCTGGCCTGGTTCACCGGCCAGGCCATGCTGCGCAGTCGCGGTGCCGGCGCCATCCTGCGCTTCCAGCACGTGCGGCCGCGGCGGCGCGGATTTCAGCCGCTGCGCGAGCACGAGATCACGCCGCAATTCCTCGATCGCGCCATCCGCGCGCTGAAGCGGTGGAAGTACGATTTCCTCGGCATGGACGAGGTCTGCCGGCGCGCGGTGACGCTGCCGGAGAAGGGGCGCTTCGTGGCGCTGACCTTCGATGGCGCGCCCAAGGATCTCATCACCTTCGCCTATCCTGTGCTGGCGCGTCACGCCGTGCCATTCACGGTCTATGTGCCGACCGCTTTTCCCGACGGCGTCGGCGAGGCCTGGTGGCTCGGGCTGGAGCAGGCGATCGCACGCGAGAGCCGCATCAGCCTGATGATGGGCGAGAAGGAGCAGCGCTTCACCGTCGTCGACAAGGCCGGGAAACAGGCGCTGTTTTCGTATCTGGAGAGCTGGTTGCGCTCGCTGCCGCCGGCGGATCTGTCGGCCGCGATCGCCGATCTCTGCACGCGCTACCGGATCGACCTCGCCGCGCTCTCCCGCGAGGCGTCGATGGATTGGGAAGACCTTGCCAGGCTCGCCGCCGACCCGCTCGTGACGATCGGCAGCGCAACGGTGAACTATCCGGTCCTGGCCAACCTGAAGGACGCAGCCGCGCTGCGCGAGATGACGATGGGCAAGGCCGTGGCGGAATCGGCCTTCCAGCGCGAGATCAGGCATTTCGCCTTTCCGTTCGGCGACCGCGCTTCGTTCCGGCGCGGCCACGTCGTGATGGCGGAGGAGGCGGGCTTCGCCAGCGCCGCCTCGACGATCCCGGGCATCGTTGAGGCGGAGGGACGCACAAACTTGCGCGCGCTGCCGCGGATCCCCTGGGACGGGCGCGTGCGCTCGCTGCGGATGCTGCGCGTGCTGGTGTCGGGCGTCGCCTTTGCGCCGGTGAGACCGACCGGGAGCGCTACGAGCCAGACTTGACGCGATCGGGCCGCTGCATCCAGCTCACGATCGGCATCGCCGGCAGCACCCAGCCCATGCCGACCACCACATAGTAGATCGCCTGCCGCCAGCCGGATTCGGCGATCCACGGCATCTGCGCCGCCGCCATGCCGAGCAGGGCCCAGACGGTGGCCAGCACCAGGAGCAGGATGGCGCCGAGGAACTTGCGGGTGCGGATCGTCATGGCCGGGACTTTAAGGCTTTCGCGTAACTTGCGCTGCGGGAGCGGGGGACTATAAGGGGCACGCAATCCGGTTCAAGTCTCTTAGCCACAGGCTTGGTTTTATCTCTGAAATGACGACGATTTCCGCCCCATCCGAGCCGCATCGCGCCGTGCGCTGGTGGCTGATCTGCGTGGCCGTGCTGATCGCGCTGATGGTGCTGGTCGGCGGTGCGACACGGCTGACGGAATCCGGCCTTTCGATCGTCGAATGGAAGCCGGTCACGGGCAGTGTTCCGCCGCTGTCGGAGGCGGCGTGGGCCGAGGCGTTCGAGGCCTACAAGAAGATCCCGCAATATCGCGAACTCAATTCAGGCATGAGCCTGTCCGAGTTCAAGCAGATCTTCTGGTGGGAATGGAGCCACCGGCTGCTCGGCCGCTTCATCGGCGTCGCCTATCTCTTGCCGTTCCTGTTCTTCCTCTGGCGCGGCGGGTTGTCGGGTGAGCTGAAGCGCAGGCTGTGGCTGCTGTTCGCGCTCGGCGGGCTGCAGGGGGCGGTCGGCTGGTGGATGGTGGCCTCGGGCCTCACGGAGCGGGTCGAGGTGTCGCAATATCGGTTGGCGACGCATCTTTCGCTCGCGCTCCTGATCTTCGCCGGCATCGTCTGGACGGTGCGGCGGCTCAAGGAGCGGCCGCACATCGCCGTGTCCGCGCGGCTGCGGTTCACGAGCGCGCTGCTGCTCGTGGTGACGTTCGTGCAGATCTATTTCGGCGCACTGGTCGCGGGCCTGCGCGCCGGGCGGGCCTACAACACCTGGCCTACGATCGATGGCGCGTTCATCCCGTCGGCGGATCGGCTGTGGTTCGAGACGCCGTGGTGGCGCAACATGTTCGACAATGTGCTGACGGTACAGTTCGAGCACCGCATGACCGCCTATGCGCTGTTCGTGCTCGCGCTGCTGCACGCGATCGACGCGGTGCGCTCGCGGGCAGGGGCGGCAGCCAGCGGCGCGTTGTGGCTGTTCGCGGCGGTGAGCGTGCAGGCGGTGCTCGGCATCCTCACGCTGCTCAACCAGGTGCCGATCGACCTTGCGCTTTCGCACCAGGCCGTAGCGATCGTGGTGTTGACGCTGGCAGTGATGCAGGTCGAGCGGCTCGCCTCACGACAGTCCGCGCAAGCGCAGCCGCGCGCGGTCCCCTTGGGGCAGCCCGGCTGATCAGCAATAGCCGTAGACGCCGCACGCATAGGGCAGGCGCCAGAAATAATCGACCTGCTTGCCGCCGTAATACGCGCCTTGATAATCGTAGCTCCAGGGGCGGCCATAATAGCCGGGCAAGGTGTGGGAGCCCGGCAGCAGCGGCGTACCAGGAAGGTTGCGGATATAGCTGCCGATGCCATAGGCCGGCGAGATCAGCGCATCCGGATCGGTCTCGACATAGACCTGTGGCGGGTCCTGCGGCGGCCCGGCCGCGCGCCGCTTCGGCGTCGCCGGCAGATCGGCGGCAACGGCAGCCGAGACCATCAGCATCACTGCCAGGGCGGGCACCATCCAGCGCAGCATCGTCGGCTCCGAATCAAAGGGGCGATCCAAGGACGATGTATGGGGCAGATATGGTTAATGAGGGTTAACCGGCGGCGGCCGAAAGGGCCGCCGTCGTTCCCAGGCGCTACGCGCCCAGCGCCTGCTCCAGATCCGCGATCAGGTCTTCCTTGTCCTCGATGCCGATCGAGAGGCGGACCACGTCGGGGCCGGCGCCGGACTTCACCTTGGCGGCGTCGTCGAGCTGGCTGTGCGTGGTCGAGGCCGGATGGATCACCAGCGAGCGGGTATCGCCGACATTGGCGAGGTGCGAGAACAGCTGCAGCTTCGACACCAGGCTGACGCCGGCATCATAGCCGCCCTTCAGGCTGAAGGTGAACACCGCGCCCGCGCCCCGCGGCGCGTATTTGCGCGCGAGCTGGTTGTACTTGTCGTTCGGCAGGCCAGCATAGCTCACCGAGGCCACCGCAGGATGTCCCGCGAGGTATTCGGCAATGGCCTTGGCATTGTCGCAGTGCTTCTGCATGCGCAGCGGCAGCGTCTCGATGCCGGTCAGGATCATGAAGGCGTTGAACGGCGACAGCGCCGGGCCGAGATCGCGCAGGCCGAGCACGCGGCAGGCGATCGCGAAGGCGAAATTGCCGAAGGTCTCCTGCAGGCGGATGCCGTGATATTCCGGACGCGGCTCCGACAGCATCGGATATTTGCCGCCGGTCGACCAGTCGAAGGTGCCGGCATCGACGATGATGCCGCCGAGCGAGTTGCCGTGGCCGCCCAAAAATTTCGTCAACGAGTGTACGACGATGTCGGCGCCGTGATCGATCGGACGGATCAAATAGGGCGAGGCCAGCGTGTTGTCGACGATCAGCGGAACGCCCGCCTTGCGTGCCACGGTCGAGATCGCCTCGATGTCGGTGATGCTGCCGCCGGGGTTGGCGATGGACTCGATGAAGATCGCCTTGGTGCGCGGCGTCACCGCGCGCTCGAAGCTTGCGATATCGTCGGGATCGGCCCAAACCACGTTCCAGCCAAAGCTCTTGAAGGCGTGCGTGAACTGGTTGATCGAGCCGCCATAGAGTTTTCGCGCGGCGATGAACTCGTCGCCGGGTTGAAGCAGCTGCTGCAGCACCACGACCTGCGCGGCATGGCCGGAGGCCACCGCGAGCGCGGCGGTGCCGCCTTCGAGCGCGGCGACGCGTTCTTCCAGCACGGCGTTGGTGGGATTGCCGATGCGGGTGTAGATGTTGCCGAATGCCTGCAGGCCGAACAGCGAAGCGGCGTGGTCGGCATCGTTGAACACGAAAGAGGTCGTTTGATAAATCGGAGTTGCGCGCGCGCCGGTGGTGGGGTCGGGCTGTGCACCGGCATGCACGGCAAGCGTTGAAAATCCCGGAAGGCGATCGCTCATTGAGGGCGTCCTGTTCTTGTGGCCTGAAAATCGCGCGGCATGCTGATGGGCGGGGCGCCCGCCGTCAAGGCGCCGCTTCACATCAGGATCATTTGGGAATGATCGTGCTACGCATTGTCGCGCTCGCGAAACGAAGCCTTCGCAAGTGCGTCAGCTTTGCTCGCTCTTGTTCTTCGCAGCACGATCCGATGCGGCGGTGTTGCCACCGCCGACGCTCATCCGATTGAGTGATAGCCGCATGCCCTGCGTCGGCGCCGGCGCGCGCTTGGAGCTGAGCGTGCGCGAATTCACGCCCATCCAGGAGATTTCGGACGACAGGCGGCCATATTCGATCTTGGGGCAGCGGTTCATGACCACCTTGATGCCGACTGATTCCGCTTTCCCCGCAGCGGCATCGTCGCGCGCGCCGAGCTGCATCCAGATCACCTTCGGCAGCGGGTCGAGCGTGAGCGCCTCCTCGACGACGGGCATGATGTGGCTGGAGTTGCGAAAGATGTCGATCATGTCGACGGGACGGCCGATGTCCGAAAGTGACGCGACGAACGGCTTGCCGAGCAGCTCCTTGCCGACATGGCCGGGATTGACCGGGATCATGTCGTAGCCGCGCTGCATCAGGTATTTGAACGCGAAATAGCTCGGCCGCACATTGACCGGCGAGGCGCCGACCATCGCGATCGACTTCACGCCGTTGAGGATGCCGCGGATGTAATTGTCGGGATAGGCGTCGTGGTTCATTTGTCGTTCTTCTTTCTTGTCATTGCGAGGAGCGAAGCGACGAAGCAATTCAGGCTGTTTCCCCGGAGGGATTCCTGGATTGCTTCGCTTCGCTCGCAATGACGAATTTCACTCATCCCGCCATGTCGGCGCGCGCTTCTCGATGAAGGCACCGATGCCTTCCTCGGCATCGCGCGCCATCATGTTCTCGGTCATCACCTCTGCGGCATAGCGATAGGCATCCGCAAGGCTCATCTCGGCCTGGCGGTAGAACGCCTCCTTGCCGAGCTTGATCGTGTAGGCGGATTTCAGCGCGACCTGTTGCGCGAGCTCGATCGCGGCGCCGAGCTCGGTGCCGGCAGGCACCACGCGGTTGACGAGACCGATCTCGCGGGCGCGGTCGGCCGTGACAGGCTCGCCCGTCAGCAGCATCTCCATGGCCTGCTTGCGCGTCACGTTGCGCGACAGCGCCACCATCGGCGTCGAGCAGAACAGTCCGATGTCGATGCCGGGCGTGGCGAACTTCGTCGCCTCCGATGCGATCGCCAGATCGCAGCTTGCCACCAGCTGGCAGCCCGCCGCGGTGGCGATGCCTTGGACGGCAGCGACCACGGGCTTGGGCAGGCGCACGATCGCCTGCATCATGGCACTGCATGCCGTCATGATCTGCGCAAAATAAGCCCGGCCGTGATCCGGATCGGTGCGGCGCGCGGTCAGTTCCTTCAGGTCGTGGCCGGCGGAAAAAGCCGGGCCGTTGGCTGCGATCACGACCGCACGGATGTGCTTGTGTTCCGCGATCGCATTGAGGCTCGCATGCAGCTGTCCGATCATTGCCTCCGAAAGGCTGTTGCGCGCGGCTGGTCGGTTCAGCGTGAGCACGGCGACGCTGCCGACGATCTCGCGCAGCAGGATCGGCGGTTGCGGGGAGGGGGCGCGGGCGGCTTGGGAGGACATTGACGCGATTTCCCCTAAATGATTGCAATTGGATGACACCGATAACTTAATGTAACAGGGCAGGCGAAGCGAGGGTGGGGACGGCATGGCGTTAGCGAAAATGAGCGTGGCGGAGCTGGAGCAGTTCCTCCGTGACGAGTTTCCCCAGGCCTTCAGCGGTGACGACATCACGATCGAGAGCGCGGACGGCCAGACCAGCCTCTTGCGCCAGCGCTACAGCGAACGGATGCTGCGGCCGGGCGGAACCGTGTCGGGCCCGACCCTGATGGCGCTCGCGGATTTCGCGATGTACGTGGTGCTGCTGTCCGCGATCGGGCCGATCGGGCTCGCCGTTACCACCAATCTCAACATCAACTTCCTGCGCAAGGGCCAGCCCGGGCAGGACGTGCTGGCCGAGGCCCGGCTGCTCAAGCTTGGCAAGCGCCTTGCTGTGGGGGAGGTGAACCTCCTGTCCGGGACCTCACCCGATCCGATCGCCCACGTCACCTCGACCTATTCCATTCCAAATGTTTGAGCTTTTTGCAGGTAATATCGCACCATATTTTTAAGCCATTGATTTTACGTTGCTAATTTGCACTCTGGGGCATTGACCGTTGCGCCTCTCTTCTCTAGAAACCCGCGCAGTCCGGCGCGATGTTCGCGCCGATATCTCCCGTCCACGGAAACTCCGACATGAAAACCTTTTCGGCAAAGCCGGCTGAGGTGACGAAGAAGTGGGTGCTGATCGACGCCAAGGGTCTGGTCGTCGGCCGTCTCGCCACCATTGTCGCCATGCGCCTGCGCGGCAAGCACCTCCCGACCTACACCCCGCACGTCGATTGCGGCGACAACGTCATCATCATCAATGCGCAGCATGCGGTACTCACCGGTCGCAAGCGCGAGCAGAAGACCTATTACAAGCACACCGGCTATGTCGGCCACGTCAAGGAGCGCACCGCGCGCCAGATCCTCGAGGGCCGTCATCCCGAGCGCGTGCTCGAGAAGGCCGTCGAGCGCATGATCCCGCGTGGTCCGCTCGGTCGCGTCCAGATGGGCAACCTCCGCGTCTACGGCGGGGCTGATCATCCGCACGAGGCGCAGCAGCCCGAGAAGATCGACATCGCCAAGTTGAACCGCAAGAACACGAGGGCCGCATAACATGGCCGAATCCATTCAGTCGCTCGACCAGCTCTCGCAGCTCAAGACGGCGGCCGCGCCCGAGGCGCCCAAGCACGAGAAGAAGGTCGACAAGTTCAACCGCGCCTATGCCACCGGCAAGCGCAAGGACGCGGTCGCCCGTGTCTGGATCAAGCCGGGTGCCGGCAAGGTCACCGTCAACTCGCGCGAGGTCGAGGTCTATTTCGCCCGTCCCGTGCTGCGCATGATGATCGAGCAGCCGTTCTCGGTGGCCCAGCGTTCGGGCCAGTACGACGTGATCTGCACCGTCGCCGGCGGCGGTCTGTCCGGCCAGGCCGGCGCGGTCCGTCACGGTATCTCCAAGGCGCTCACCTATTTCGAGCCGGAGCTGCGCTCTGTGCTCAAGAAGGGCGGCTTCCTCACCCGCGACTCGCGCGTGGTCGAGCGCAAGAAGTACGGCAAGGCCAAGGCCCGCCGGTCCTTCCAGTTCTCGAAGCGTTAATCGCTTCGGTCGCATTCGCCGCGAAAGCGGCTTCAATGAGATGCAAAAGGGCGCTGATTTCAGCGCCCTTTTTGTTGTTCGTTTGTATGCAAATTGATGGCGTGTTTCCCGAAAACTTAGAGATCCGCGAAAACCTGAATGGAACCCGCGCGACCTAGCGTCGCCTTCGGAAGGGCGCGCAAATCGGCTGGGCCGATCGCGTAACTGCTATTTTCTAAAGGGGGCCGACATGATGTCGCTCGATAGCATCACGCTCTATTTGGTCGCCACCATGGTCGCCGCACTGCTCGGCGCCATGATGGTGTTTTTCGGCAAGCAGGAGAACAGCCCGGCGCTGAAATGGTGGGGCACCGCCTATCTGCTCGGTGCCGCCTCCGTCGCGTTATGGACCGCGGCGGGCGACAGGCTGGGGCCGCACTTGTACCTCGCGCTGAACGCCGTCGGTTTCGTCGCCTGCGGCATGGTATGGAACGCGGCGCGCGTCTTCCACGGACGCAAGCCGAACTGGCCCGGGCTCGTGCTCGGCGCGCTCGCCTGGGTCGCGGCTGCGACGCTGCTCGATCCCACGGCATCGATGCTGCGCATGCTCGTCGGTGCCGGCATCGTCTCGGTGTACGCGGCGCTGACTGCGAGCGAGCTCTGGACCGAACGGCGCAAGAGCGTGCAACGGCGCTGGCCGGCCCTCGTGATGCCGGTGATGCACGGCTGCGTGTTGATGCTGCCGATCGTGATCGGCAGCGTCCTGCGTCCGCATGATGCCGGCTTCTCCTCGAGCATCTGGGTTACGGTGTTCGCGGTCGAGCTCATCCTCTATGCCGTCGGTACGGTGTTCGTGATCTTCATGCTGGTGTCGGAGCGCACCGTCACCGCGCACCGGACTGCGGCATCGACCGATCCTTTGACCGGTATGCTCAACCGCCGCGGCTTCTCGGAGGCCTGTGCGCGCGTGATCGAGCGCGAGGCCAAGGCCGGGCGGCCCGTGACCGTGATGATCTTCGACATCGACCACTTCAAGTCGATCAACGACCGTTTCGGCCATCCCGCCGGCGACGAGATGCTCAAACTGTTCTCCACCGTCGTGGTCAGCAATTTGCGCATCTCCGACCTTTCGGGCCGCATCGGCGGCGAGGAGTTCGCCGCGCTGTTGCCGTGCGCGCTGGAGGAGGGCGTGCTGGTCGCCGAGCGCGTGCGCGAGGCGTTCGAGACCTCCGGCGTCGTGGTCGACGAAGGTCCGGTCGACACCACCGTCAGCATCGGCGTCGCCGGCGGTCCGGCCGGCACCGAGCTCGAGGTGCTGCTGGCCTCGGCCGACACCGCGCTCTACCAGGCCAAGCGCGGCGGCCGCAACCGCGTCGAGGCGGCCGAGGAGCTGCCGCTGTCGCTGGAGAACTGGCGGCGCCAGAGCGCGGCGCGGATCGGCGCATCGCAGGCGCGTCCGGTCACCGCGTGAGAATGCAGGGCGGGCTTGCGGTAAATCTCTGTTTACCATTCGATCCCTACCATCGTGGCCATGGAATCGATCCGCCGACAGAATCCGCAAGCCGCCCTGATGTCGCTCGAAGCCGAGGCCGCCTCGGCCCGCGGCGGCTTCGCCTGTCTGTTCTCGACCGCGGACGAATACGAGAGCGCGCTGATCACCGAGCGCCGCGCGCAAGGGCGCTACACGCAGCACCGTAGCTACTGGCCGTTCGTGCTGTTCGTGGGGTGTGCGCTGATCGTGACCGGCACCGTTCTGCTGTTCGCCTGACGCACCCGCAATTCGGCTGGGGCAGGGCGCCGTTCCGGCGCCTTTTTCTTTGGCTCCGGCTACGCTAGACACGGCCATCGAACAAACAGGGTGGAAAGCCGATGATCACCGAGATCGCGCAAATCGACGTCAAGCTGGGCAGCGAGAAGGATTTCGAGGCGGCCGTCGCCAAGGCCAAGGCCGCTTTCGGCCGCTCCAAGGGCTTTCACGGCTTCGAGTTGCACAAGTCGATCGAGAAGCCGCAGCGTTACCGGCTGATGGTGAAATGGGCGACGCTGGAGAACCACACCGTGGACTTCCGCGGCTCGGAGAATTTCGCGGAATGGCGCGGCCTGGTCGGCCAGTATTTTGCCGCGCCCCCCGAGGTCGAGCACACCGAGACCGTGCTGACCACGGAATGAGTGTCAGGCCGCCTCCGCCAGAGGCGGCGCCTCATACGTCTTGACATGGTCGATCATGACCTTGGCGATGGCGACCAGCGGGAGCGCCAGCGCGAGGCCCCAGATGCCGAAGACGACGCCGAGCAGGATCTGGAACGCGAACAGCGTGGCCGGCGGGATGTCGAGCGCCTGGCGCTGCAGGATCGGCGTCAGCACGTAGCTTTCCATGGCGTGCACGCCCATGAAGAGCAGAAACGCCGACAAGGCGGGAATCCATCCCGAGGCGAGGCTCGCCAGCACCACAATGACGCCGGCGATGATGGCTCCCACCGTGGGGATGAAGGCGAGCAGGCCCGCCTGAATCCCTAAGATGAACGCGCCGGGGATGCCGATGACGGCAAGTCCGATCCAGGTCACGGCACCGACCGCGATCATGACGATGATCTGGGCGATCAGCCAGCGCTCCAGCGTCTCCGCGATACGGTCGATGACGATGGCGACACGGGTACGGTGCCGCGCCGGTGCCAGGAACAGCAGGCCGTCATGATAGACTTTGGGCTGGGCGGCGAAGGCAAGGCCCAGGAACAGAACGATGAAGATGTTGCCCACGCCGTGAATGGTGCCGAGCAGCAGCTTGAGGGTCTGGCTCACGATCGCGCCGCCGCTGGAGGCGAGCGCGCCGGCGCTAGGCAGGGGAGCGCGCGAGGGCGTTGCCGGCGCGGGCGTCGTCTCCGAGGACGCGTTGGTCGCGGAGTCCGCCGCAGCGTTGCCGAGATCGAAGAAGCTGGTGTCGATGCCGTGGTTCTCGAGCAAGGACCTGACATTGGTGATCTGCGACTTGATGGTCTTGCTCAGGAGCGAGGCCTGTTCGGCAATGGTGGCGCCGCCGAGATAGGCGACGCCCGCAAGCAGCAGAGCGAGGGCGACGCAGACGATTGCAAGCCGCATCGTGTGAGGCAGGTGGACCCGCCGACCGAGCGCATTGACCAGCGCGTTGAGACCGAGGCCGAGCAGCATGCCGGTGAAGATCAGCAGCACGGTGGTCGCAAAAAACCAGGTGAAGGCGAGCAGCGCGGTGAACAGCACGACGCCGATGCCGCCGACCGCGATCGCCCAGGCCTGATCCCGCGCGAGGTCGGCACGGGCGCGGGGTCGTTCATCTGCAGGAAAGGTCACATCGTATCCTGTCTTTGGTAGCTGCAATCGGGGCACTCTTTCGACAAAACGCGCCTCCGATCAAGAGCGGCAACGCGCCCGTTTGACGCCCCCGCGTGAACGGTGCAGAGCGGTGAGGAAACAGAAGTGAGGGGCGCTTGGGCACTATCAGCAAGTGGGCCGGTCTGCTCGGGCTCAACCGGCCGGACCATAAATTCCGCCTGACGGTCGAGGTGACGACGCCAGCTGGGATCAAGACCGCCTCGGGCATTCTGGCTGTCGTGCCCGATCGCAACTATAACCGCAGTGGCCGCACCACGATGCGTGGGGAGGCTGTGTTCGTCGATCTCGGCCAAGGCAAGAACATCGTGGTCTTGCTGGCGCATCAGCAGGGCGCCAAGCTCGACCTCGACGACATCAACTATGTGGCGCTCCGCGCCTATGGCATCGCGCGCGGCAGCCGGGTGTCGTTCAAGGACATGAGCCGGCAGACCGGCGTTGTCCCGGTGCAAGGGGAGCTCATCCCCGTGCTCGTGAGCTTCGGCGATCCTAGGGATCCCAAGACCGCGCGCCTTGTCGACAGCGGCCATGCAGAGGCAATCCTGGGCGACGGCTACGCGATCCGCGGCTTCTCCGCCGAGGTGGTGCCCAACGGGTTCTGGCCGATCGACTTCGGGGGCGCTCTCGGACAGCCCGTGACGCGCGGTATCGAGGCCAGGCTTCCCTGGCTGGACGCGCCGGGCGAGACAGCGGCAATTGCGCTGAAGGCGGCCGGTCTGCCCGTGACCGGCGGGATGGAAGCCCGGGAGGCATTTGCGCGAAAATAGCATTGCCGTCCCGCGATCCCTTCTGTTGAATTTGTTTCATCTGAGGGGCATGTTTGGGGAATCTTCTTATCGGGAGGCGCGGAACGACAGATGAGAAAGCCGGTCGTCGGCGTGATCGGGAATTCCTATCGCGTCGAAAATCGATTTCAGGTCCAGATGGTTGGCGAGCGAAACCTGCGCGCCGTGGCCGAAGTCTCCGGCGGCTTGCCGCTGATGTTCGCGGGCTCGCCCGACATCACCGATATCCCGGCGCTGCTCGATACCGTGGATGGCATCATCCTGACCGGCGCCCGGGCCAACGTTCACCCGACCCGCTTCAACGTCGATCCCTGCGAGAAGCACGAGCCCTACGACATCCACCGCGACGAGGTCGCGCTGGCCCTTTCGGTCGCCTGTGTCGCCCGCGGCATTCCGCTGTTCGGCATTTGCCGCGGCCTGCAGGAGATGAACGTCGCCTTCGGCGGCTCGCTGCATCCCGAGATCCGCGAGATCCCCGGCCGCATGAACCACCGCATGCCCAGGCTCGAGAACGGCGATATCCATCCCGATCCGACCGTGGTGTTCGCCGATCGTCACGACGTCGACCTGACGCCTGGCGGCGCCTTCGCGACGATTCTCGGCTGCGAGAAGATCCGGGTCAATTCGCTGCACGGGCAGGGCATCCTCGATCCCGGCAAGCGCGTGCTGATCGAAGGCATCGCCGAGGACGGCACCATCGAGGCGATCCGCATCGCCGAAGCCCCGAGCTTTGCTCTCGGCGTGCAATGGCACGCGGAGTACGACCCGCAGCACAATCCGATCAACCGCAAGCTGTTCGAGGCCTTCGGCGAAGCGCTGGTGACACGGCAAAAGGCGGCGGCGTAGGCCACGCGGGCGCGAGTCTCGCTCTGTCCTCGTCATTGCGAGGAGCCCTTGCGACGAAGCAATCCAGGATCTTCCAGCGGAGGCAGTCTGGATCGCTTCGCTGCGCTCGCAATGACGGAATACGCGGCATTGCCGGTATTCTCCAGTTCTCAGCTCAACTTGCAAGCACGCGTTGACGATCTCCCGGCGGCTTTTGCCCGAGGCCTGACGTTGCGTGCTCGCGACCCGCGTTATGCAATCATGGTTCGTTCGAAATTCCGCCCGCGATAAACCAATCAGTAGGAATTGGTCCGCCGCGATAATCGCGGCTCTGATTTGTTCTTTGAGAACGAACTGGAGTCAGATGCAGAACGAAAGCTGACATCAGTATCGGCTTGCGGAAAGCCTTGCGAGCTGCAGAAGGCTTTCACGGCGACGTGGTATAGTGGAGGTAGATCCCATCTTAGTTGCGCGGTTGAAGGTGAGGAATTGCCATTGTCGGCTCATGACCATTGTTTCATCAAGGGTGCCGCTCCGGATCACACCCCGTTGCTGATGCTTCACGGTTCGAGCGGCACGGAGCTGGACATGGTGCCGCTGGCTGGGCGGCTCGCCCCGGGCTCGATGGCCGTCGCGCTTCGAGGCGCCGTGCCCTGGGAGGCCGGCTTCGCTTTCTTTCGCCGGTTCGAGGATCGCTCGATCGATGAACGCGATCTACTTGCCCGAGCCGATGTGCTGGCCGGCGAGGTGGTCCGGATCGGGAAGAACTATCGCTTCCCGAGGCCGCCGGTCGCGATCGGCTTTTCGAACGGCGCCATCATGGCCGCTGCGCTGCTCATGCTCTATCCTCGCTGTCTCTCCGGTGCCGTTCTTTTCAGGCCGCTGTCGCCGTTCGCGGTCGCTCCAGACACGCGCCTCTCGCGCGTCCCGGCTCTCCTGGTCGATGGTGACAATGACGAGCGGCGGCTGCGCGGCGACGGGGCTGGTCTGGCACAACGGCTGGCGCACATGGGCGCCGACGTAGCGCATCACGTGCTGCCGACGGGGCATTCGATCACGGAAGACGACATTGGGCCTGACGCGCGAATGGTTGAAGCCGCTGCTAGGCCAGGCAGAAAGTGGATAGAGCCGCGCCGCGAGCGCGTCGGCAATCCTGCATGGGCATTCCCATTGCGTTGCACAATCGGAACGTTGATCTCCATGCGCAGCATTGAGGTTTCATGAGAAGAATACCATATGCTCTGCAAGGGAGCCCGTGCCGTGCAGACCATGAAGGCGGCCCTCGTTGCGGCGATCACCGTCGTGGCTTTGATCTGCTGCCTCCTTCCCAGCTCAGCGGAGGAGAGCAAGCGCGTAGCCCTCGTTGTCTCGATCGACGGGGCGATTGGCCCGGCGTCAGCCAGCTACGTGCGGGAGGCCTTGGCCAGCGCGAGCGAACGGCGCGCCGAGGTCGTGCTTCTGAGGATGAACACGCCCGGCGGGCTCAATTCCAGCATGCGCGAGATCATCGCGGATGTGCTCGCCTCGCCCGTCCCTGTCATTGGCTACGTCGCTCCCTCCGGCGCCCACGCGGCGAGTGCGGGGACCTATATCCTTTATGCGACCCACATCGCGGCGATGGCACCAGGCACCAACATCGGTGCGGCGACGCCGGTCCAGATTGGCGGGCCGCTTCCGGGCCTGCCGAGCGGCACACCCGACAAGGATGGCAAAGACAAGAAGCATGAGCCGAAGGACGCGATGACGGCGAAGGCCACGAACGATGCCGTCGCCTTCATCCGAAGCCTCGCCGAGCTGCGCAACCGCAATGTGGACTGGGCAGAGAAGGCGGTCCGCGAGGCTGCAACACTCTCTGCCAACGGCGCGCTGGAGGCACATGCCATTGATCTCGTCGCGCGCGATCAGGCTGAATTGCTGCGGCAGGTTGATGGCCGCGTGGTGGAGCTCGCAGGCGGCAGGACGCAACGCCTCGCAACCAAGGATGCTGTCGTCGAAGCGGTCGAGCCCGGACGGATATCCCGGTTCCTGGCGGTCATCACCGACCCCAACGTGGCGTTCATTCTGCTGATGGTCGGCATCTACGGCCTGATCTTCGAGTTCATGTCTCCCGGAGCCGTCGCCCCGGGAGTCGTCGGCGCGATCTGCCTGCTGATCGGCCTCTATGCGCTCAATTTGCTGCCGATCAACTATGCCGGCCTCGCCCTGATGCTGGTGGGACTCGTGCTTCTCACCGTCGAAGCCTTCAACCCGACCGTGGTGGTCGGCTTCGGCGGGATCATCGCCTTCGTGCTCGGAGCAATGATGCTGTTCAGGAGCGAGGCGCCTGGATACCAATTGTCGTGGTGGGTGATCGGTGTCACTGCGGTCGTGTTCAGCGGCTTTGCTCTGGTCGTGCTTGGTTCGCTGCGGCGCGTCCGCAAAGCTCCTGCGCTGGTCGGCGCGCAGGCCATGCGCGGCTTGCCCGCCGAGGTTCTCGACTGGAACGGGAACGAAGGCCATGTCTTCGCCCATGGTGAGCGCTGGCAGGCGCGCGGCGCCGAAACCTTCAAGCCCGGAGAGACGGTGGAGGTCGCCAATGTCGTCGACCTGACGCTGCTGATACGCCGCACACCCGCCCGGACAGGCGAGGGAGGTCCATCATGATGCTGGAATATCTGACGTATGCGGCGCTTGCGCTGCTTGTCATCGTGTTTCTATCCCAGGCTATTCGAATCCTGCGCGAGTACGAGCGCGGCGTCGTCTTCACGCTCGGCCGCTTTACCGGTGTGAAGGGCCCAGGCCTCATCCTGCTCGTCCCGATCGTGCAGCAACTCGTCAAGGTCGATCTGCGGGTGATGGTGCAGGTGGTGCCGCCGCAGGACGTAATTTCGCGCGACAACGTCTCCGTCAAGGTCAACGCCGTCCTGTACTTCCGCATCGTCGACCCCGAGCGCGCCATCATCAAGGTCGGTGACTACATGGCGGCGACCAGCCAGCTCGCCCAGACCACGTTGCGTTCGGTGCTCGGCAAGCACGAGCTCGACGAGATGCTTGCCGAGCGCGACAGGTTGAACGCCGATATCCAGGAGATTCTCGACAAGCAGACCGACGTCTGGGGCATCAAGGTCACCGGCATAGAGATCAAGGACGTCGATATCAACGAAACCATGGTTCGCGCGATTGCCAAACAGGCCGAGGCGGAGCGCCTGCGGCGGGCCAAGGTGATCAATGCGATGGGCGAGCAGCAGGCCGCCGAAAAGCTCGTCGAAGCCGGCCGGATACTGGCGCAGGAGCCTCAGGCAATGCAGCTGCGTTACTTCGCGGCTCTGCACGACATCGCCGGTGAACGCTCGTCGACAGTGGTGTTTCCGCTCCCCACCGGCCTGCTCGACCATTTGATGCCGCGACCTAACAACCCGTAACGGAAGGCCGCGAGGTGCTGATCGCGAGCGCGTCGAGGCCGGCCTTTGCGGGACGGCTGCACCGTGACGATCCGCTTCGGCAAGAAGGCCGGAGCGCCGAGGTCGCTCTCCGGTGACGGCGTGAAGATCGCCTTCGACAACGCGACGCTGGTGAAATGGGCGCCCATGGTGACCGAGATCGGCGTCAACTTTCCGGACAAGTGGCGTGCGCATTCCAAATCTCGATCCGAATAAACCAATCGGTAGGAATTGCTCCGATGCGATTTTTGCGGCTCTGATTTGTTCTTCGAGAACGAATTGGAGTCAGACGCAGAACGAAAGCTGACGGCCGCATCGAAGCCCGGTCATCGGGTCAGTAGCGTGCGGTGATGGCTCCGGGCAGCGGATTGAAGTGATAGTTCACGCCTAGCTTGAACAGCTGCAGATCCTGCGTGATCGCGCTGTTGACCGCGGCCGCTGCCGGGGCCCACAGGGGCTGACTGTAAGTGCCGCTCTGACTCGTCTGCTGGTTGAGCATGCGGATGTAGTTGTACTCGCCTTTGACCGACCAATTGCCCGCCAATGCATATTCAAGCCCGGTTCCGATCACGGCGCCTGAGTGTAGGGCCTTGCCGCTGGCTGCGAGAGATTCGCTGAGGGCTCCAAAGACTTCTACGCCATTCATTGCGTGGTTTTCATTGGCGAGCGCAAGACCAGCCTTGCCATAGACAAGCAGGCGATCGCCGACGACAAAGCCGGCGCGGCCGCTGGCGATCGCAAGCCAGTCGGTCGAGGTGTTCAGACCGGACGTTACCATCGATCCGCCCAACGGGAACGTGGAGGATCGGCTGCCCTTGATACCCGTCCACATCCATTCGCCTTCCACGCCGAGCACAAACACGCCGGACTGAACGTTGACGCCGCCGTCAAAGCCTCCAAGCCATCCGCTGACATCAAAACTGCCACTGCCCGGCAGGGGTGCGGGAGCTTGGCTCCGCCACTCGCGACCAAAGCCATAGCCACCCTGCACGCCGACAAAGCCGCCGGTCCAGTTCGTGCCGGGCACCGCCCTGACGGGCGGATATTTGGGATCGACCGCAGGATCAGCAATTCGGTAGTTCGCGCCCACCTTGATCAGATGGATGGAATCCTGCGTGATCGGTACATCAACCGAGAAAGGAGTCGGGAGAGCTGTGGAGCTACCGCTCATCCGCACCGACCGCGTGCCGAAATGCAAGTAGTCGTATTCGGCTTTGACCGACCAATTCCCCTCCAATGCATATTCGGCGCCAAGGCCGATCATCGGTGCCCAACGGTATTCATTCCCGCTGAAGCTCGATGACGCGGTGCCGGCGAAGAAGTCGTTGCTCGCTGCATTGCTACTGTGCTTTTCCCACGTGCCGGCGATGCCACCCTTTGCGAACACCAGCCAGCGGTCGGCCGCCAAGCCGACGCGGCCCGCCGCCGTTGCCAATGCCTCGATCCTCGATGTGACCGTGGCGGTCGTATCGATGAAGAACGGCTCTTCAACGCGCATGTTCTGAGAGCCGCGGATATTGGCCCATGACCCGTCCAGCTCAAGACCGAAAACCAGACTTGCGATCTGCTTGTTGATGCCGATCTGTCCGCCCGCGAGGAAGCCGCTCGCGGCATAATCATTGTTCGGTCCAAACACGTTACACCAGTCCTTCATGCCGCCACCATAGCCGGCATGCACGCCGACATAGACGCCGCTCCAGTCGACAGCGGCTGGCGCAAGCGCAACTGCCTTGACGGGCAGATCCGCGGCTGAGGCCGCCTGCGTCAGTGCAAGACCGAACGCAGCGGTCGAAAGAAATCTTCCCGTGATTGCCATTGAGCCCCCTGCAACCGGCGCGCGTATTCGAAAGCGACGTCAGGTAGCTATACTGGGAGCGGCGCTGCTTCGGCTTGGGGCACGCGCCACACCTACTTGGACGGATCACCACAAATCTGGCGATTGCCATCACCTGTGATCGCATTGCCACATCAGCCGGCGCGCTGGTCCAGCGCCAACGTCGTATCGAGCCGCAGTTGAAGTGGCGTGTGATCCGAGTTGGACCTTGCAATGAAAGGCCTTTGAACGCCGCCAGTTTCCTGCGACAAAAGAGCGCCGGGCAATCTCACTTTTATGGAGAGGTGTGTTGGATACTGGCGACGAATTGATTGCGCTGGAGCTGTCCAGCTCCGCATTTGCCGATCGCGAGAGGACCGAAGCATTTCACCAGATCTACGGCCGCGAAATTCTCAAGCTGGAAATCGAGCCGTTGCCCGATACGGCGCTTCAGATCGACATGAAGCTGCGTGCGTTGCCTGGAATGTCCGTCGCGGCCGCGACCGCTTCTCCGATTTTCTGTCGGCACACCGAAGCGATGATCGACAACGACGATCCCGTGCTCGTGTTCAACCTCGATGGTACGGCGATCCACAATCAAAATGGTCACGAGACGTGCCTCGGCCCCGGGGAGGCGGTTTTGACAACGAATGGATTGCCGGGGACGGCAACCAATCCCACGACGAGGCGTGTCGTCACCTGGCGGATCAGCCGCGCCCTGATTGCGCCCTTGGTCAGGAATTTCGACGACGCGATCGGCAGACCACTCGACAGAGGCAATCCCGCGCTTTCGCTGTTTCTGGATTATCTCGGCATCGTCAATGAGAGACAGACGCTTGCGAACGCCGCCATGCGGCGGGCGGTTGTGAACCACATGATCGATCTCGGCGCCCTGGTCCTGGGCGCGACTCCGGATGCCGTCGAGCTGGCGAACATGCGCGGCGTTGCAGCCGCCCGAATGCGGAGCATCAAGACCCACATTCGCGCCCAGTTCGGTAATCCTGGCTTGAGCCTGGATTCCGTCGCAGCCAAGCAGGGCATCTCGAAGTCCTACGTCCGCAGGCTCTTCGAAGCCGAAGGCACGAGCTTTACGGAGTTCGTCCTCAACCAGCGTCTGGCCTCTGCCTACAAGATGCTGACGGCCAAGCCTTGCAGGCCGCTCGATCAGCGAAATCGCACACCAGTCAGGGTTCAACGACATCTCGTACTTCAACCGCAGCTTTCGGCGTGCTTACGGTGCGTCCCCGTCCGATATTCGCATGCGCAAGTGAGCCGCAGGCGGGCGGACGATCTTACAGTTGCAAACGAAAAGGCGCCTCCTTCCGGAAGCGCCTTTTGCTTGTCGCGGATGGTTCGGGCCGCTCAGCCCGAATAGTACATGTCGAACTCGATCGGGTGCGGGGTCATCTCGAAGCGCTCGACCTCGGTCATCTTCAGCTCGATATAGGCGTCGATGAAGTCGTCGTCGAACACGCCGCCGGCCTTGAGGAAGGCGCGGTCCTTGTCGAGGTTTTCGAGCGCCTCGCGAAGCGAGCCGCACACCGTCGGGATCTGCTTCAGCTCTTCCTTCGGCAGATCGTAGAGGTCCTTGTCCATCGCCGGACCCGGATCGATCTTGTTCTTGATGCCGTCGAGGCCGGCCATCAGCATCGCGGCGAAGCCGAGATAGGGATTGGCGAGCGGATCGGGGAAGCGGACCTCGACGCGCTTGGCCTTGGGCGAAGCGGTGTAGGGGATGCGGCAGGAGGCCGAGCGGTTGCGCGCGGAATAGGCGAGCAGCACGGGGGCCTCATAGCCCGGGACCAGACGCTTGTACGAATTGGTCGACGGGTTGGTGAAGGCGTTGATCGCCTTGGCGTGCTTGATGATGCCGCCGATATAGTGGAGGCAGGTCTCCGACAGGTCGGCATACTTGTTGCCGGCGAACACCGGCTTGCCGTCCTTCCAGATCGACTGGTGCACGTGCATGCCCGAGCCGTTGTCGCCGTAGACCGGCTTCGGCATGAAGGTGGCGGTCTTGCCGTAGATGTGGGCGACCTGATGGATGCAGTATTTGTAGATCTGCAGGTGGTCGGCCATCAGCGTCAGCGTGTCGAACTTCATGCCGAGCTCGTGCTGGGCGGAAGCGACCTCGTGGTGATGCTTCTCGACCTTGACGCCCATCTTGGCCATGGCCCCTAACATCTCGGAGCGCATGTCCTGCACGGAGTCCTGCGGCGGGACGGGGAAGTAGCCGGCCTTGGTGCGGATGCGGTGGCCGAGGTTGCCGCCTTCATATTCCGTGTCGGTGTTGGTCGGCAGTTCCGAGGAGTCGAGGCGGAAGCCGGTGTTGTAGGGGGAGGAGGAGAAGCGCACGTCGTCGAACACGAAGAACTCCGCTTCGGGGCCGACGAACACGGCGTCGCCCACGCCCATCGACTTCACCATCGCCTCGGCCTTCTTGGCGATGCCGCGGGGGTCGCGATTGTAGGGCTCGCCGGTGGTCGGCTCGAGCACGTCGCAGGTGATGACCATGGTGGTCTCGGCGAAGAACGGATCGATCGTCGCGGTCACCGGATCGGGCATCAGGCACATGTCGGACTCGTTGATCGCCTTCCAGCCGGCGATCGAGGAGCCGTCGAACATCGTCCCTTCGGCGAAGATGTCTTCATCGATCATGCTGACGTCGAACGTGACGTGCTGCCACTTGCCGCGCGGATCGGTGAAGCGCAGGTCGACGTACTTCACGTCGTTGTCCTTGATCGATTTCAGGACGTCTTTGGCGGTCTTCATGCATACCCCTTATGGCTCTGCGGGTCGGTTTCCAGGTGAGCAAGATTGTTCTCGCTTTTGGCGAGTTCGCGCGCGACCGCACAAACGAAATCAGGCCGCCGAAGCAGCCTTATTTCTTGTCAGAGTGTCGCAAAATGCGGGATAGCACCCGGCTCAGATAGCGTCCAGCCCGGATTCGCCGGTTCGGATGCGGATCGCCTCTTCGATGTTGGAGACGAAAATCTTGCCGTCGCCGATGCGGCCGGTCTGCGCGGCGCGGCGGATCGCGTCGATGGCGCGCTCGACCAGATCGTCGCCGATCACGATCTCGATTTTGACCTTCGGCAGGAAGTCGACGATGTATTCTGCGCCGCGGTAAAGCTCGGCGTGACCCTTCTGCCGGCCAAAGCCCTTGGCCTCGGTGACGGTGATGCCCTGCAGACCGACTTCCTGAAGCGCTTCCTTCACCTCGTCGAGCTTGAATGGCTTGATGATGGCTTCGATTTTCTTCACTGCGCGACTCCCGGCCTTTCGATCCAATAGCAACGTCTTCGTCAGGGCGCGCATTTCTCAACGCACGATCTTGTCTTCTCTATGCCGGGATCCCTGACCGGTCCGGCAACAACGGCCAGCCACACCCTTGAAGACGCCAGTGAGCACGACGAACCGAAGCGGCTTCCTCGAAAGCAGGGTCTATGCCAAGTTGCAAATGCCCTGATTATCGGAGCGTTATCAGCCTTTTAACGAGCATCTCTGAGTGGTGTGCCGACCTGCACAAAATACCGAAGACTACGAAATAGGCAAACGGTTCAATATGTGTGCAGATCGACGTTCCCGCCGCCGGATCGGCGCTAAAGATGCCTGTTCAAGAGGCGATTGTACTAGGAAGTGGCATGGAAGTTCTGACCAACGCCGAAATGCAGCGCGCCGACCAGCTCGCCATCGCGGCCGGCACGCCCGGTTTCAAGCTGATGCTCAGCGCCGGCCAGGCGGTCGCCGAGGCCGCCCAGGGATTGGCAGAGGAGGGGCCGATCCTGATCGTGGCCGGCCCCGGCAATAATGGCGGGGACGGTTTCGTCGCCGCCGCCGAGCTCGCCGCACAGGGGCGCGAGGTCTCGGTGATCCTGATGTGCGAGCGCGACCAGCTCCAGGGCGATGCCGCCTCCGCCGCGCGCGGCTGGAAGCATCCGGTGCTGCCGTTCAACCCGCAGGCGATCGGCAGACCTGCGCTGATCATCGATGCGCTGTTCGGTGCGGGCCTCAGCCGCACCGTGGATGGCGAGGCGCGGGAGATGATCGAGGCGATCAACGCCAACGGCGCCCCGGTGCTCGCGGTCGACCTGCCGAGCGGCATCAACGGCACCAGCGCGGCCGTGATGGGCGTGGCGGTGAACGCCACCGAGACCGTCACCTTCTTCCGCAAGAAACCGGCGCACCTGCTGCTGCCGGGACGTGTGCATTGTGGCCGCGTCCGCGTTGCCGACATCGGCATCGATGCGCAGGTGCTGGACGAGATCGCGCCGCAGATTTTCGAAAACGATCCCGATGTCTGGGGCGCAGCGTTTCCGGTGCCGCGCATCGATGGCCACAAATATGCGCGAGGGCACGTGCTCGCGGTCTCGGGCGATGCGGCCGCGACCGGCGCGGCACGGCTCGCGGCGCGCGGCGCGCTGCGCGCGGGCGCGGGCCTCGTGACGCTGGCGAGCCCGCGCGATGCGCTCGCGATCAATGCGAGCGCGCTCACCGCGGTCATGGTGCGCCCCGTCGACAGCGCGATCGAGTTCGGCGAGCTGCTCGGCGACAAGCGCTATAACACCTGCATCATCGGCCCCGGTGCCGGCATCGGCGAACGCACTTGCGATTTCGTCCATACCGCGCTTGCCGCGCAGCGGCATCTGGTGCTCGATGCGGACGCGCTGACCAGCTTTGCCGCAACCCCCGAGCGCCTGTTCGAGTCGATCAAGTCCTCGCAGGACAATGCGGTGGTGCTGACCCCGCATGAAGGCGAGTTTCCGCGCCTGTTCTCCGACCTCAGCAACAAGCATCCCGGCCGCTCCAAGCTCGAGCGCGTCCGCGCCGCCGCCGAGCGCTCCGGCGCCGTCGTGCTGCTGAAGGGGCCGGACACCACGATCGCCGCGCCCGATGGCCGCGCCACCATTGCCGCCAATGCGCCGCCCTGGCTCGCCACGGCCGGCGCCGGCGACGTGCTGTCCGGGATCATCGCGGGGCTCTTGGCGCAAGGCGTGCCGGCGTTCGAGGCCGCCAGCATCGGCGTCTGGATGCATGGCGAGGCGGCAAGCGAAGCCGGGCCGGGCCTGATCGCAGAGGATCTGACCGAGACGCTGCCGGCCGTGCACCGGCGGATCTACGATGCGCTCGGCGTGGAGTTTTGAGCTGTTCGCTACGGGGGTAGGATGGGTAGAGCGCATCGAAACCCATCATCTCAAGCCTGGGCGCGATGGCGATGGGTTTCGCTGCGCTCTACCCGGCCTACAAAATCTCACTCCACCCCATACCAGCGCACCAGGCGCGGCGCGGCCCAGTCGGTCACGACGGATTCGATCAGCCAGCGTCCGGGCGAGGTGGCGGCGAAGGCGATGCGCTGGGTCTGGCCGGGCTCGATCGCGAGCGTGTCGAGCCAATAGGGCTTCCAGCCGTCGTCGAGCTTGTCGAGCAGGCGGAACGGGTGGCCGTGCAGGTGAAACACCGTGGCGATCGGGGCGGGGTTCTGCAGGGCCAGCACCACGGTGCGGCCGGTCTTGGCGCGGAAGGCGGGGGCAGATTCGGTGGAGAATGTCGCCGGCCGTGCCCAGCCGGAATCGGCGGCGCCGAGCGCGACATCGAACCGCAGGGCGCCTCTCAGATCGAGCTTCTCGGGGAGATCGTTCGACGGGAGCGGCTGGGGAGGCGACAGCGGGGCGCGCTCCAGCTTCCCGGAGATGGTCAGATTTCCGACCTGGCGCGCCTCCTTGCCGTCATGGAGCAGGAATGGGGCCGAGGCGGCCGCATCCACGAAGGCGTCGGCCCGTGCGCCGGGCGCCAGCACCAATGCGCCGTTGCGGGCGGGGAACGGCTCGGCCGGTTGGCCGTCCAGGGCCATCACACGGACCTCGTGGCTCTCCAATTTGATTGCCAGAACAGTACGTTGGGAGCCGTTGATGAAGCGCAGCCGCAGCCGCTCACGAGCCGCGGCTGAGAGTTCGAATGAAGTCTTGCCGTTGACGGTGTAGAGCGGCGTCGTGTCCTTCGGGTCCTGGCCCGCAGGGACCGCGGTGCCATCCGGCCGCAGGCGCCATTCCTCGATCAACAGGATCTCGTCACGGTCGACGGCAACGTGGCTGGTCTCGGCCGCAATAATCGGAAGCGGGCGCGCGGGATGCTTCAGGCTGCCCTCGAAGAGGCGGAAGTCCGCCAGCAGGGTTCCCGCGCTTGGCATTGAAATATTTGATATTTCTGTCGTAGCTGGCGCTGCCGGCGCGCGCCCTCGGAGCGGGTCGGAAGTGGCCGGGCCATGGAGGCCGTACCAGACGGGTGCAAGCGGCACAGGCAGGTCGTTGCGGAAGACCACCTCGCAGCGGTCAAAACGCTTGAGACGGACGTCCCCGAGGTGGCTTACGGCGGCCAACTCCCAGATCGGTGTAGCCGGCTGACCCGATCTCAGAGCCAGCGTTGCCAGCCGCGCCTGCAGCGCGAGCTGGGCCGTCACGGACGGGCCCGCACCCCCTACGATCAGCCCGGCTGCCGAGGCTCCGAGACCTGCCAAAACCTCGCGCCGGGTAGGGTCAGAAATCCGCATTGTCATGGCACGATCCGGACCACGCCGTGCTGGATAAGTCCAGCCGTCGTGCCTATTTGAAGCCTGCCTCCATCAGGCCATTTTTTTGCTGCGAACAGTCAGGCGCATGCTATAAGCCCGGCCGCCCGCGGCATCGCGGCCGGTCTTGATGCAAATTCACGCGGGCGTGGCGGAACTGGTAGACGCGCTGGATTTAGGTTCCAGTGACGAAAGTTGTGGGGGTTCGAGTCCCTCCGCCCGCACCAAGCGCTTATCGCGTTTGCACGGATTACGAGGCCTGCTTCCAAGCGGATGATCATCCGCCTGGAACGGGTCCGATGAACCACCGGCGTGGAGGCGTTTGCCTCGCGCCGGATCGATTAACGACAGCGTCCCGACGCGCGACGTGCCGGGGCCGAACGAAAAGAAGATTGGACGCCATGCAGGTCACAGAAACCCTCTCGGAAGGTTTGAAGCACGAGTTCAAGATCAGCGTTCCCGCGTCTGATCTTGACGCCAAGGCCGGTGCCAAGCTCGTCGACCTCAAGGACAAGGTCCGCATCAACGGCTTCCGTCCGGGCAAGGTGCCGGTCTCGCACCTGAAGAAGGTCTATGGCCGCTCGGTCATGGCCGAAACCATCGACCAGACCATCCGAGACACCAACACGCAGCTGTTCTCCGAGCGCGGCTTCCGTCTGGCGACCGAGCCGAAGATCACCATGCCGACGGAGCAGAAGGACGTCGAGGAGCTGCTGAGCGGCAAGACGGATCTGACCTACACGGTCGCGATCGAGGTGGTGCCGGCGATCGCGCTCGCCGACTTCAAGACCTTCCAGGTCGAGAAGCCCGTTGCCGAGGTCACCGACGCCGACGTCGACGAGGCGATCAAGCGCATCGCCGATTCCAACCGCACCTATGCCCCCAAGGGCGAGGGCACCAAGGCGGAGTCGGGCGACCGCGTCACCATCAACTTCAAGGGCACCATCAACGGCGAAGTCTTCGAGGGCGGCACCGGCGAGGGCATCCAGGTCGTCATCGGCTCCAACACCTTCATCCCGGGCTTCGAGGAGCAGCTGATCGGCATCGGCGCGGGTGAGACGCGCACGCTGAAAGTGTCATTCCCGAAGAACTACATGAACGACAAGCTCGCCGGCCAGCCGGCGGAGTTCGAGACCGCTGCGACGCTGATCGAGGCGCCGCAGGACCTCGCGATCGACGACGAGTTCGCCAAGTCGCTCGGCCTGGAATCGCTGGACAAGCTGAAGGAGGCCGCGCGCGAGCGGCTGACCGCCGAGTTCGCCACCGCCACGCGCCAGCGCGTCAAGCGCGCGCTGCTCGACCGCCTCGACGAGGCGCATCGCTTCGAGGCGCCGCCCTCGCTGGTGGACGAGGAGTTCAGCCTGATGTGGAACTCGGTCAAGGCCGAGATGGACTCCGCCGGCAAGACCTTTGCCGACGAGGACACCACCGAGGACAAGGCGAAGGAGGAGTATCGCAAGATCGCCGATCGCCGCGTGCGGCTCGGCCTCGTGCTCTCCGAGATCGGCGAGAAGAACAAGATCACCGTGACCGACGACGAGGTCGGCCGTGCCGTGATCGAACGCGCGCGCTCGATGCCCGGCCGCGAGAAGGAGGTCTGGGACTTTTACCGCAACAATGCCCAGGCGTTGGCCCAGCTTCGTGCGCCGATCTATGAGGACAAGGTGGTCGACTTCATCCTCGAGCTCGCCAACGTGACCGAGAAGAAGGTCTCGCGCGAGGACCTCTACAAGGACGACGAGGCGGAAAAGACCGCAGCCTGAAGGGTTTGAGGCAGCCTTCCATTAATGATGATCAGCGAAGAGGCCCAGCTAGCCAGGTGGCCGGCTGGGCCTCTTTGCGCGAATCAGCTTCAACTGCCCCTCGGGTTAAGCCTTAATGCGCTCCGCACTTGTCAGAAGCGAATTGGGCTATATCTGTCGCTACGCCTTCTACTTCTTACCCAAGTTCCTGCATCACAGGACGTCCATTCGCCTTCCGGCAAATTCAGCCAAAGTGGCAAGCCTGCCCGGCGATGTCCGTCTCCGAAACACTAGGTGACTCATGCGCGATCCGGTTGAAACTTACATGAACCTCGTGCCCATGGTGGTCGAGCAGACCAACCGTGGCGAGCGCGCCTACGACATTTTCTCGCGCCTCTTGAAGGAGCGCATCATCTTCGTGACCGGCCCGGTCGAGGACGGCATGTCGACGCTGATCGTCGCGCAGCTGTTGTTCCTCGAGGCGGAAAATCCGAAGAAGGAAATCTCGATGTACATCAACTCGCCGGGCGGCGTGGTGACGTCGGGCCTTGCGATCTACGACACCATGCAGTTCATCCGCCCACCGGTCTCGACGCTGTGCACCGGTCAGGCGGCTTCGATGGGCTCGCTGCTGCTCGCCGCCGGCGAGAAGGACATGCGCTTCTCGCTGCCGAACGCACGCATCATGGTGCACCAGCCCTCCGGCGGCTTCCAGGGCCAGGCCACCGACATCATGCTGCACGCCCAGGAAATCCTGAACCTGAAGAAGCGGCTCAACGAGATCTACGTCAAGCACACCGGCCAGACCTACAAGTCGATCGAGGATGCGTTGGAACGCGACAAGTTCCTGACCGCGAACGACGCCAAGGAGTTCGGCCTGGTCGACAAGGTGATCGACAAGCGCGCCGAGGAGCCGGCGCCGGCGAAGGCCCCGTAGCACTACTGGGGCGTCAAGACGAACCCTCAGTTTGCCGTGGACCCGTCAGGGCGGCGTTCACGTTAGGTGCGCGTGCGCGCGGCGCAAAACGCGGTTTTGCGCCCTGCGGCAAGCAGAAAGTTCCGCTTTCGTGCTTGTTTTTCGTGGCAATCCAGCAACGCCGGGGTGTTTTCGATCACTTCGCTCGTGCCAAGACCGGAAATCACGGTATTGTCACGGGTAGCCGGCGACCCCCGATTAGCGAATTCTTGATAGTCGGGTGACAGCATGGTTGGCTACGATTGATCGGCTATGATCGCGGGGGAATCGAGTGACCGTGATTCGCACGGGATGTAGTAAAGCGTAGGGTCTTTTTTGGTACGGAATTTGCTCTACTTAAGCTTCATACCGACCACCGTGTCGGAATGGAGCGATCGAGCGGAACGGGATCGAACCGCGGACGGAGACATGAATGAGTAAGGTCGGCACGAGCGACTCCAAGAACACGCTATATTGCTCGTTCTGCGGCAAGAGCCAGCACGAAGTCCGCAAACTGATCGCGGGTCCCACGGTCTTCATCTGCGACGAGTGCGTCGAGCTCTGCATGGACATCATCCGCGAGGAGAACAAGTCCTCGCTGGTCAAGTCGCGCGACGGTATTCCGACGCCGAAGGAAATCTGCAAGGTGCTGGACGATTACGTCATCGGCCAGAGCCATGCGAAGAAGGTCCTGTCGGTCGCGGTGCACAATCACTACAAGCGCCTCAACCATCAGACCAAGCACAACGACGTCGAGCTCGCGAAGTCGAACATCCTGCTGATCGGTCCGACCGGCTCGGGCAAGACGCTGCTCGCGCAGACGCTCGCCCGCATTCTGGACGTGCCGTTCACGATGGCCGATGCAACGACGCTGACCGAAGCCGGCTATGTCGGTGAGGACGTCGAGAACATCATCCTGAAGCTGCTCCAGGCCGCCGATTACAACGTCGAGCGCGCCCAGCGCGGCATCGTCTACATCGACGAAATCGACAAGATCAGCCGCAAGTCCGACAACCCCTCGATCACGCGTGATGTGTCGGGTGAGGGCGTGCAGCAGGCGCTGCTCAAGATCATGGAAGGCACGGTGGCTTCGGTCCCGCCGCAGGGCGGCCGCAAGCATCCGCAGCAGGAGTTCCTGCAGGTGGATACCACCAACATCCTGTTCATCTGCGGCGGCGCGTTCGCCGGCCTCGAGAAGATCATCTCGGCACGCGGTCGGTCGACCTCGATCGGCTTCGGCGCCCAGGTGCTCGCGCCGGAGGATCGCCGGACCGGCGAGATCTTCCGTCACGTCGAGCCTGAGGACCTCCTGAAGTACGGCCTCATCCCCGAGTTCGTCGGCCGTCTGCCGGTCGTGGCGACGCTCGAGGACCTCGACGAGACCTCGCTGAAGAAGATCCTGACCGAGCCGAAGAACGCGCTGGTGAAACAGTACCAGCGGCTGTTCGAGATGGAGAACATCGAGCTGACCTTCGCCGACGAGGCGCTTGGCGCGGTCGCCCGCAAGGCGATCGAGCGCAAGACCGGCGCGCGGGGCCTGCGTTCGATCCTCGAGGCGATCCTGCTCGAGACCATGTTCGACCTGCCGGGTCTGGAAGGTGTGGAAGAGGTCGTGATTTCCCGCGAGGTCGTGGAAGGAACGGCGCGTCCGCTCTACATCTACGCTGATCGGTCTGATCGCGCCGTCGAGAACGCCAGCGCCTGAACTGACGGCGCTGGAACGCTCCAATCGTCTTCTCAAAGTGGGCTGCGGAACTGATATTTCCGCAGCCGGTGTTGCGTCGCTTATTGCGTGCGTAAGCGCCTGATGGCGCGCGTCTTTCAATGACTTGACACCCCCCGGGTCGATAGCCACCTAATGTCGGCGGCGAGCGAAAATTCTCTTCAAGATTCGCCTCTGTTCCGTTCCGGCGAGCCGGTCCACCTTGTAGAGGACCGACCGGTTCTGCGGATCACCTCGGCACCTTGTGGCGGTTGCGCATGATCAGCGGGCTGCGTGCAAGGGGGCAAAGCAAAAGGAAAAGGCCATGACCAATCCCAAACCCCGGCCAACCATCGTCCATGGCGAAGCGCACGCTTATCCCGTGCTGCCGCTGCGCGACATCGTCGTCTTCCCGCACATGATCGTTCCGCTCTTCGTCGGTCGCGAGAAGTCGATCCGCGCGCTCGAAGAGGTGATGAAGAACGACGCGCTGATCATGCTCGCGACGCAGAAGAACGCGTCCGACGATGATCCAGCGCCCGATGCCATTTACGAGACCGGGACGCTCGCCAGCGTGCTCCAGCTCTTGAAGCTCCCCGACGGCACCGTGAAGGTGCTGGTCGAAGGGCTCGAGCGTGCGCGCGTGGCGAAGTACACCGATCGCGCCGACTATTACGAGGCGACCGCCGTCGCGCTCGCCGACACCGATGCGAAATCGGTCGAGGCGGAAGCCCTGGCGCGCTCGGTCGTGTCCGACTTCGAGAGCTATGTGAAGCTCAACAAGAAGATCTCGGCCGAGGTCGTCGGCGTCGTGCAGGCGATCACCGATTTCGCCAAGCTCGCCGACACCGTTGCCTCGCATCTCGCCGTCAAGATCGCCGATCGCCAGGGCATCCTGGAGACGCTGTCCGTCACCACGCGCCTGGAGAAGGTGCTGGGCCTGATGGAGAGCGAGATCTCGGTGCTGCAGGTCGAAAAGCGCATCCGCTCGCGCGTCAAGCGCCAGATGGAGAAGACCCAGCGCGAGTATTACCTCAACGAGCAGATGAAGGCGATCCAGAAGGAACTCGGCGACGACGATGGTCGCGACGAGCTCGCCGACCTCGAAGAGAAGATCTCCAAGACCAAGCTCTCCAAGGAAGCGCGCGAGAAGGCGCAGCATGAATTGAAGAAGCTGCGCCAGATGTCGCCGATGTCCGCGGAAGCGACCGTCGTGCGCAACTATCTGGATTGGCTGCTGTCGATCCCGTGGAACAAGAAGTCCAAGGTGAAGAAGGACCTGGAGCAGGCGCAAGCCATCCTGGACTCCGATCACTATGGGCTCGAGAAGGTCAAGGAACGCATCGTCGAGTACCTCGCGGTGCAGTCGCGCGCCAACAAGCTGACCGGGCCGATCCTGTGCCTCGTCGGGCCTCCCGGCGTCGGCAAGACCTCGCTCGGCAAGTCGATCGCGAAGGCGACGGGGCGCGAATTCGTGCGCGTCTCGCTCGGCGGCGTGCGCGACGAGGCCGAGATCCGCGGTCACCGCCGCACCTATATCGGCTCGATGCCCGGCAAGATCATCCAGTCGATGCGCAAGGCCAAGTCGTCCAATCCGCTGTTCCTCCTGGACGAGATCGACAAGATGGGCGCCGATTTCCGCGGCGATCCGTCCTCGGCCTTGCTCGAGGTGCTCGACCCCGAGCAGAACGGGACCTTCAACGACCACTATCTCGAGGTCGACTACGATCTGTCCAACGTGATGTTCATCACCACCGCGAATACGCTCAATATTCCGGGGCCGTTGATGGACCGCATGGAGATCATCCGGATCGCAGGCTACACCGAGAACGAGAAGGTCGAGATTTCGCGCAAGCACCTGATCCCGAACGCGGTGTCCAAGCACGGCCTGGACTCCAAGGAGTTCTCGATCGACGACGAGGCGCTGCTGCTTCTGATCCGCCGCTACACCCGCGAAGCGGGCGTGCGCAATTTGGAGCGTGAGCTCTCTACACTTGCCCGCAAGGCAGTGAAGGAGCTGATGATCTCCAAGAAGAAGTCGGTCAAGGTCACCGAGAAGACTCTGGAAGAGCTGCTCGGCGTGCCGAAGTACCGCTTCGGCGAGATCGAGAGCGAGCCGCAGGTCGGCATCGTCACCGGCCTTGCCTGGACCGATGTCGGCGGCGAGCTGCTGACGATCGAAGGCGTCATGATGCCCGGCAAGGGCAAGATGACGGTCACGGGCAATCTGCGCGACGTCATGAAGGAGTCGATCTCCGCGGCGGCGTCCTACGTCCGCTCGCGCGCGATCAACTACGGCGTCGAGCCGCCGCTGTTCGACAAGCGCGACATCCACGTGCACGTGCCGGAGGGTGCGACGCCGAAGGATGGTCCGTCTGCGGGCGTTGCCATGGCCACCGCGATCATCTCGGTCATGACCGGCATCCCGGTCCGCCATGATGTCGCGATGACCGGCGAGATCACGCTGCGCGGCCGCGTGCTGCCGATCGGCGGCCTGAAGGAGAAGCTGCTGGCTGCGGCCCGCGGCGGCATCAAGACGGTGCTGATCCCCGAGGACAACGCCAAGGATCTCACGGAGATTTCCGATGCGATCAAGGGCGGCATGGAGATCATCCCTGTCTCCCGCCTCGACGACGTCGTCGCCAAGGCGCTGGTGAAGAAGCCGGTCCCGATCGTCTGGGAAGAGGACACCAAGGTGACGGTGAAGCCGGACGGCGATGAAGCCGCCGGCGGCCTGACCGCTCACTGAGTGTGCGGCTCGGAATGATGATAAAACGGCGCCTTCGGGCGCCGTTTTTGTTTGGGGGGATAGGGAGGAGGCAATGCACATCGATGGGCAATGCCATTGCGGGGCGATCACCTTCGCGGCCGAGGTCGATCCTGAGGCAATCTCGGTCTGTCACTGCACCGATTGCCAGTCGCTGACAGGCTCGCCGTTCCGTGTGACAGCCATCTGCACCAAGGCTGATGTCCGCCTGACCCTCGGTACGCCCAAAATCTACGGCAAGCGCGGCGACAACGGCCGGATGCGTTTCCAGCACTTTTGCGGGGACTGCGGTTCCCCGCTGTTCACCAGCGGCGAGGGCGACCAGGCCGACGATTGGGGCATCCGCTGGGGTTCGATCCGCCAGCGCGATGCGCTGAGGCCCACGCGACAGATCTGGTGCCAGTCGGCGGCGGTGTGGATCGACGCCGTGCCGCTGCTGCCGGGGCGGCCGCAGGATTGAGGCCCAGGTCGGTCCAAGTCGGTCGAAGTCGTTAGGCTGGGGTCTTGCCCGTCCGGGGCCCGTAGGGCTAAAGAGGCGGCGAGGGCGGTTAGCTCAGCTGGTTAGAGCATCTCGTTTACACCGAGAGGGTCCGCGGTTCGAATCCGTGACCGCCCACCATTCCCAGAGACATATCGGCTTGGCAATATTCGTGCCCGCTGGATTGCCGCAGAGCTGAATGCTGGTGGCATCGGGGACGGCCATGTTTGTTATCGAGGACGAATTACACGCCGAGCCCAGGGGCCGATTTCAGACACGCCAGCAGGCTCTCGCGGAGTTGCAGCGGCCAGCTGCGATTCCATGGGACGAAGAGCCCAATTGTGCGCCGTGCACCAATTGGCGCAATTGCGGTCGTCGCTACGAGTTGATCGCGTATGACGACAGCGTCAGACCTTGGGTGGAGCTGTCCCGCACGCTTCTGCTTGAGATTTCTGCTTCCGGCGTGCAGTGGGTTACTGAGACCCAGAACAGCAGCAATCAAGAGGCCCCAATGGAACAGCCCACCGGGCACGAGCAAAACGCCGACCAGATCGCCTATTGGAACGGCCCCAGCGGGCAGCGCTGGGCCGATCGCCACGCGGTGCAGGAAAAGCTGCTCGGACCCATTGCCGACGTGCTGATCGACCGCGCCAAACCGAGGCCGGGCGAGCGCGTGATCGATGTTGGCTGCGGCTCCGGTGCAACGACTTTTGCCTTCGCGAAGGCTGTCGCGCCTGATGGCTTTGCGCTCGGCCTCGACGTCTCCGAGCCGATGCTGTCGCAGGCGCGGGCGCTTGCGCCAAAGGGCCTGCCGCTCGATTTCGTGCAGGCGGATGCGACCGTGCGTCCGTTCGAGCCGGCGAGCTTCGATCTGCTCGCGTCGCGCTTCGGCGTGATGTTCTTTGCCGACCCCATTGCGTCCTTCGTCAATCTGCAGCGTGCGTTGAAGCCGACCGGACGGCTCGCCTTCGCCTGCTGGCGCGAGCCGAAGGAGAACCCGTGGATGATGGCGCCGCTGATGGCGGTCTACAAGCACGTGCCGAAGATGCCGCCGGTCGGGCCGGAGGAGCCGGGCCCCTTCGCCTTCGCCTCGGAAGAGCGCGTGATGCGCATCCTCAAAGGCGCGGGCTTCGTCGACGTGGCAATGGAGCCGCATGATCTTGCGATGGACATCGCGATCGGCGGCGGCCTCGATGCCGCCGTCGACGGCGCGCTGCAGATCGGCCCGGCCAGCCGCGCGCTCCAGGGCCATCCGGCGGAGACGTACGAGGCCGCCAAGGCCTCGATCCGCGAGATGCTCGCGCCGTTCCTGAAGGGGCAGAGCGTGGTTCTGCAGGGCGCGATCTGGATCGTGACGGCAAGAGTAACGTAGAGGCGAGATACGTTGCCCCATCGGCAGACGACAAAGCTTGGTGCTCCCATGCCGCATGGTCGCAGCCGCAGCGCAAGTTTATCTGGCTGGAACCGGGCTTCCGATGCAAACAGTCGAAGTTGCGCGATATGCCCTTGCCATCTACAGTCCCGGCCCGAGCACGGAATGACACAAAATCAACTTCATGGCCGATTGCCTGGCGTTCAGGTCGGGCGTGCTGTCGCCGCTCTCGCGGTGTTCTACTTTCACACGCACCTTGCGCTCGGCTATTTCGATCCAGCACGGCTTCACACCTGGCAGTTTCTGGCGGACCGCGGTGCTGCCGGAGTGGATCTCTTCTTCGCAATTTCCGGTTTCATCGTTTGCTACGTCTCGTCGGCACCGGGCTATACGCCCTTCAACTTCCTCGCCAAGCGCTTCTTTCGCATCTATCCCCTCAATGCGGTCGTGACCATCGTCATGGTCCTGCTCTTCAGCCGCAGCATTGGCGGGCCGCCGCATGAGATCGAGCTGGAGCGCGTACTGCGCTCGCTCCTGATCTTGCCGCAAAAGGCTCCGATGAATGCGGTCGGCTGGACGCTCGAATACGAGGTGATTTTCTACCTCGTCTCCGCCATCCTGATTCCCCTCGGTGGTGTCCGATTGCTGCTGCTCTGGTGCGTTGCCGCCGCCGCGATCGGGGCGGAGATCGACCCACAGCCTCCGATGATTGCTCGTTTCGTCCACGGTCACTATGCGAACTTTGCCGCTGGCGTATTCGCCTACATGATGGTCTCGCGGCTTTCGCCACGCTGGAGCTTCAGTCTGGTGCTGCTGGCTGCCGCGATTGGAGCCTACGCGTATGGGCTGCGACTGACACCCTGGATGACGCCCGTGGCGTGCTGCCTGGCCGTAGCCGGTATGGCGCTCCTGCCATCTGCGCCGCGCCCGGTCGAATGGCTTGGCGACATCTCTTACGGCCTTTACGTGTGGCACTGGCCCCTCTTCATGCTCTCGCCATGGCTGGCGCGTTGGATGCGGCTCGACACCGGAAGCGGCGAGATCTGGCGCTGGTGTCTGCTCTTGATTCTCGTCCTCGTCGCGTCCGCGTCGTGGATCTGGTTCGAGCGCCCGATCAATCGCTGGGCGTCGGGTTGGTTGGCGCGACGCTCGAAGACGGCTGTCGTTGCCGGCGCCGCAAGCTCCGATGTGAGAGGCTAGAGCTGCGATCTGCGATCAGATGCGTACCGCACCGGCTCGGTGGGATGCATGGCATGCGAGGAAATATCCTCGCAGCCTGATTGCAACTGACGGGTGAACGGACGCCGAACAGCTTGAGAAACCCCGCTCTTGCTGCTAATCCCGAGCCGAACAGAGGTTCAGGATTCATGGCTCAGGTCTCTCGTTTACCGCAGCCGGTGCAGGCCGACCGTCTCAAGACGGGAGCGGCGACGTATTCGAGCGGCATCGCCGATGCGCAGAACTACATGAACTGGGTCATCGAGCAATTCCGCCCGTATCTGAAGGGACGAATCGTCGAAGTCGGGTTTGGTCATGGGCTCTACAGCAGGGTGCTCGGGGAACTCGGTGACTATTGCGGGGTGGACCACGACCGCGACAGCGTCGAGCAGGCCAGTCGGGCCATGCCGGACCGCAGCTTCGCCGTCTGCGACATTTTGGTTGCCGAACAGCTCCACGCGCTGTTTCCCGACGGGGTCGATGCGGTGTTCACCGTCAACGTGCTCGAGCACATCGAAGACGATGCCAAGGCGGTCGCCAATCTCGTCGATGTGCTCAAGCCGGGTGGACATCTTCTCATCAGCGTTCCGGCTCTCATGCTGCTCTACAACGATCTCGACCGGCTTGCGGGGCACTTCCGTCGCTACAGCACCGCGCGGTTGCGCGATATCCTGGCGGGCCAGCCTGTCGAGCTCGTCCGGTTGAGCTATTTCAACCCGATCGGCGGACTGGGGTGGCTGGCCAACCGGTTGAAGCGGCACGACTCGTTGAACGACGACGCCGTGAATGGACAGATCGCGCTGTTCGACAGGTACATGGTTCCGCTGTCGCGGGCACTCGATCCGCTGTCGCGAAGCTTTTTCGGGCAATCCGTCACCTGCATCGCACGGCGCGTATGATTTCGGTCGTCATTCCAGCGCTGAACGAGCGTAATGGCATCGTCGACACGATCACGCGCGCGAAGGCGGTTCTCGACGGAGCCCAGCTCACTCCTTATGAAATCATCGTCGTCGACGACGGATCGACCGACGGGACCGGTGCCCTGGCCGAGCAGGCCGGCGCCAAGGTCCTGAGGCACGCCCACAACATCGGCTACGGGCGCTCGCTCAAGGACGGCATTCGCATGGCGTCCTTTGAAGTGATCGTCATCAGCGATGCCGACGGCTCCTATCCGATCGAGGCCATACCGGCACTGATCGCACGCCTCAATGAGGGCTTCGACATGGTGGTCGGCGCCCGGACCGGTCCGAACTACCGGGAGTCGATGCTGAAGTCGCCGCTGCGCGCGGTGCTCAAGGTCATCGTCGAGTTCACCGCCAATCGCGAGATCCCGGACATCAATTCCGGTCTCCGCGCCTTCCGCCGCCAGGTGGCCATTTCCTATTTCGACCACGTCAGTGACCTCTTCAGCTTCACCACCTCCCTGACCCTCGCGTATATGATGAACGCGAAGTTCGTCGATTACATTCCGATCGATTACGCCGAGCGGATCGGACGGTCCAAGGTCAATCTGTTCCGCGATTCCCTTCGCACGCTTCAATACGTCCTCGAAGCCTGCACCTACTACAATCCGCTGAAGATCTTCGTGCTGCTGGCGATGTTGTGCATGCTGCTCGCGGTGGTTTCGCTGGTCGGCGGCATCATTCTGCAGCTCGTCAGCGGTTTCGTCCTCGGGGTCGGAGCCATCCTTCTCAGCATTCTCGTCGTGGCGATGGGGCTGCTGGCGGTGCTTCTGAAGCAGATCATGAACCAGCGACCATGACCATCGATCACGCCATAGCGCGATGTGCGGCATAGCCGGAATCTTCCATCGCGACGGCCGCCCGGCTGATCGCGGCACGGTCGCGGCGATGTCTGCGGCGTTGATCCATCGCGGGCCGGACGGAGACGGTTTCTGGCTGGACCAGTCCGTCGGCTTCGCTCACCGTCGGCTCGCCATCCGGGATCTGTCGGACGCCGGCCACCAGCCGATGCTCGATCCTTCCGGACGCATCGTCGTGACCTACAATGGCGAGATCTACAACGATGGCGAGCTGCGCCGCGAGCTCGAACGCTCCTTCGGCTTCCAGTTCCGCGGACACTGCGATACGGAAATTCTGCCCTATGCCTATCTCGCATGGGGAGAGGCGATGTTCGAACGGCTGGAGGGTTTCTTCGCCGTCGGTCTCTGGGACCGGCAGGAGCGTCGTCTGATCCTTGCGCGTGACGGCATCGGCATCAAGCCGCTCTATTACTTCGATGACCGCAGCAATGTCGTGTTCGCGAGCGAGGTGAAGGGAGTCCTGGCGAGCGGGCGCGTGCCGGCGCATATCGATCCCGCTGCTCTGCACACGTTCCTGGCCGCCGGGCACACCGGGACCCGACAGAGTCTTTTCCGCGAGATCAGGCAGGTGCCTCCAGGCACGGTGATCAGCTTTGCCGCCAGCGAACGGACCGAGCGCCGCTTCTGGCGTCCGGTTCGCGCGCCGAGGGTCGACCGGTTGGATGAAGCGGTCGACCGCCTGCGGTCGACGATTCAAACGGTCGTCGAGAGCCAGATGGTGAGTGACGTGCCGCTGGGCGTGCTGCAAAGCGGAGGCGTTGACAGCTCGCTCATCACGCTCACGCTGAAGCAGCTCGGATTGAAGCCGCCGTTGTTCACTGCAGGCTTCACCGAGAAGAGCCATGATGAATCCGCCGCGGCAAAAGAGATCGCCGCGGCTGCGGGCCTGTCGGTCAGCGTGGTCGATGGGGAAGGGGGCGAGGATGTCGAGACGGCCCTTCGCGCGGTCGTCCATCATTTCGACGGGCAGTGCGCCGATACGGGTGCGCTTGGCTTTTACCGTCTGGCCGGCGCAGTCCGGCAGCATTGCAGCGTCGTTCTGTCCGGCGATGGCGGCGACGAGTTCTTCGCTGGATATGAGACCTACGCCGCAACTGCCATGGCGGAGCCCTTGCGCCGCGTCGTGCCGCGCGGCGTTGCGGGCATGACCGGCCGGTTTGCCTATGCCGCCGTTCGCGGCAACGAGAGACGTCTTCCCGCGGCGGCACAACTGGCCCGTTTTGCGCTGGGGCTCAGCGAGGAGGGCGACAGCCCGCATCTGCAATGGCGGCGGCTGGTCCCCCGATTCCTTGCCGCGAAGATCTACGCGCCGGAGATGGTCGATGTCGCAGCGGCAGACCCGTTCGCGGAATATGCGGAATATTATGCGGAGCCGCACGAAAACGTGCTGGATCGGGCGCTGATCGCCGACCAGCGTTTTCATCTCCAAAGCGTGCTCACGAAGGTCGATGCGATGAGCATGGCGCATTCGCTCGAGGTACGCGTTCCGATCCTTGATCGGCGGGTGATGGACCTCGCGGGGACGATCGATGTCGCGCTCCTCAATCCCTGGCCAAAGGGCGCCCCGAAATACGTGCTCCGCAAGCTCGCCGAGCGCCTGGGTATGCCCAGGGAAGCCGCGTGGTCGCGCAAGCGCGGGTTCAACGTGCCCATTGCGCAACTGATGAGGCGCGGCGGCCTGCAAGCGATTTGCGATCGCGTCTTCAACAAGGAGCCGGACGTTTTCGCGCCTTATCTCAAGCCGGATGCGATCCGGATGCTGTGGAACGAACATCTGGAGCGGCGCAGCGACAACGCCTTCGCACTATGGCCCATTCTGACGTTGGGGATATGGCTGATGGGGCTCGCGGCCCCCCGGCCGCGTTGAGCGAGCTGGACGCGCGCATGCCGGATCTGAAGGGACAGACGATCAGCGATTTCGGAGAGCAATGGACTGCTTTCCGGGACAACCCCGGCTATTACGGGTCGGCTGATCTGCTCGGCGACCTGTTCGGCCCGCTGTTGACGCTCGACGATATCAAGGGCGCGAGGGTCGCCGATATAGGCAGCGGCACCGGGCGTATCGTCAACATGCTGCTCGATGCGGGAGCCGATCGCGTCGTTGCGGTCGAACCATCGGCTGCATTCGAGGTCCTGAAGGCCAACACCACCGCCGAAGCGGACCGCATCGAGTATCTCCAGGTGCCAGGCGATCAACTGCCGCCCGGTCTTGGGCTCGACTACGTCGTCTCGATGGGCGTATTACACCATATCCCCGAGCCGGAGCCGGTCGTCCACGCCGCGTTCGCAGCGCTGCGGCCGGGCGGACGCTGCATCGTGTGGCTCTACGGCGTTGAAGGCAACGAGACCTATTTGTCGATCGCAATCCCGCTGCGCAAGCTCACGGTGCGGATGCCGCACCGGATGCTCGTGGCGCTGTCGCATCTGCTGGAGTTCGCCCTGACTGGCTATATCTGGCTCTGCCGGATTATTCCGCTTCCGATGCGCAGCTACATGCGTTCCGTCCTGGCGAAGTTTCCGCGCTCGGTTCGCCGCCTGACCATCTACGATCAGCTCAATCCCGCCTATGCGAAATATTATACCCGCGCCGAGGCTGAGGCGTTGCTGTCCGATGCGGGATTTGCGGATGTTCAGCTCTATCACCGGCATGGTTATAGCTGGACGGTGTCCGGCACCCGCCCGGCGGGGGCGCACGCTCAATCCGCGACCGAACATACCAAGGGCTTGCATTGAAGATGAACGAGGCACGCGCCGGTCGCCCTGGATTGTTGTCTGCATTGCTGGGATGGACAAATTCCATCGCGTGGTTCTGGATCTGGGTCGGTGCGATCGGCTTTGTCTTGACCGTTCACCTCGCCTTCCTGGTGGCCTGGCCCGATCACTTCATCCATGAGGACGGCGGCGCCTACATCATTCAGGCGGAATCGATCCTGAAAGGGCAATATATCGAGGATGCGATCAAGCGGCCGTACGGTGTGGCGGTCTTCCTTGTGCTGCTTTCGAAGCTGTTTGGCCCACACATCCTGGTCTTCGTCATCGCCCAGCACCTGATGAGCGTCGGCACCGCTCTTCTCGTTGCCGCGACCGTACGCATGGCCGGTGCGCCCCGCTTCTTCGCGCTCCTGGCCTTTTTTTTCGCGGCGCTGCATGGCCGCATCATCCACTACGACAATACGGTGGGCGCCGAGACGATTTCCAACTTCCTGGTGAGCCTTGCGGCCTTCATTGCCGCCGGCGCAGCGTTCAGGAACTGGCCGCCATTTCTCGCTTCGGCGTGCGTGGGCTTGACGCTCGGGGCGCTCATGGTGTGCCGGTCGGCGGCGATAGGCCAGGCCGTCGTCATTCTGCTGTGGTTGCTTTTGGTGCTCGATGCCCGCTTGCTGCGTCGCCTCGGCGCGCTTGGACTGGCAGCCGTCCTGGCTTCGGCGGTCTACCTCACCCCGACGGCAATCAACGCCGTGATAGGGAAGCGATCCAGCGGCAACGAGATCCTTGCCGTGATCTCCTTCGTGATCGGCTATTCCGGAGATTTCGATCACGGCATCCATCTCGAGCACAAGGCACAGGCACGCGAGTACGTTGCGAAGATGCGGGCCGCCGACACCAGCCATGGATGGCCCGACGTCGGTGAATATCAATGGCCGTTCGGCGCAGTGCACCGATTGAAGATGGCCGGGGAGAACGATGCGGATCTCGAGAGGATCGCGCGTGACATCTTCATCGAGACGCTGACGACGCCTTCGACGCTGTATCGGCATCTGACCAGGCACTTCCTCCGGGAAATGGATTTCCTGCTGTTCGACGCGAATTCGGTTGCGCGGCGGGCGCCGAGTCCGCAGGGCTACGAGGCCTTCGTCCAGCGCGAGCCCTATCCATATTTTGGCAGTCCTACCGGTTTCCAACGCGGCCAGCTGATTCAGGACTATTACAAGCCCGGCTGGCCGCTAGCACGGTTCTTGCCGACCGCAGATCAGCTGCAGGGCTACCTGAGCGAAGTCATGCGGCATGGCTACGCGCCGAGTTCGGACCTGGTGCCGTTTTGCTGCGGCGTGAAAGTCTCCACCGAATACGATGACCGTGCGGGACCGATCGTGTGGCTGTCCTCGGCGACACTAGGGCTGGCACTCGTTCTGCTGATCGGCGTCCCCGCGAGCTATGCAGGCTTCGTTCGCCGCGTTCCGCGCGGCCTTGTTGCGGTCGGCGCCCTGATGATCCTGCTCGCGCTGGTCAGCGCCGCATTTCCAGCCTTCCTCGTCTATGGCTTCAATCGCTACGGCTACTACGCCATTCCCTTCCTCGGCGGCTCGAGTGCCGTGCTGCTTTGGCTGCTGTTCGAAAGCATCAGGGGCCACGGCGGCAAGTCTGATCGCGGCAAGGGGAAGGGCGGGCGCGTGACCGACGCCGCGGCTCGGTCATGACGCCAGGAGGTTTTCACACCACATCATCCGGCGCGAGCGCGCAGCCATTGTCGGGATGCGTCTCGACCTGAAGCGTGGTGTGGCCGATGCGGAAGGATGTCTTGAGCAGCTGCGTCGTCTGCATCAGGAATGCGTCGTCGCTGCCGGCCGGCATCACGAGATGGCAGGTCAGCGCCGTCTCGGTGGTCGAGATCGGCCAGACGTGGAGATCGTGAATCCCTGAGACGCCCGGCCGCGCCAGCAGGAATGCCCTGATTGCGGCGAGGTCGGTGCCCTTGGGCGCGGCCGCCATCGACATGTCGATGGAGCCGCGCAAGAGGCTGGTCGTGCTCCAGAGGATGGTGGCGCAGATGACGAGGCTGGTGATGGGGTCGAGCCAGAGCCAGCCGGTCCAGATGATCAGCGCCGCCGAGACCACGACGCCGAGCGAGACCGCGGCGTCGGCCGCCATGTGCAGATAGGCGCCTTCGATGTTGATGTCGTCCTTGCGGCCGCTCGCGAACAGCAGGGCGGTGAAACCGTTGACGAGGATGCCGATGCCCGCAACCACCATCACGGTGAGACCTGCGACCGGCTCCGGCTCGCGCAGGCGCAGGATCGCCTCCCAGCCGATGGCGCCGGTTGCGACCAGCAGGAACACCGCATTGGCCAGCGCCGCCAGGATGGTGGAGGCGCGAAAACCGTAGGTGAAGCGGCCGCTGGGCGCGCGGCGGGCTGCGATCGAGGCGCCCCAGGCAATGACGAGGCCGAGCACGTCGGACAGGTTATGGCCGGCATCGGCGAGCAGGGCGGTGGAGTTGCCGACATAGCCGTAAATCGCCTCGGCCACGACGAGCGCGGTGTTGAGCGTAATGCCGAGCGCGAACGCCTTGCCGAAATTGGCGGGCGCATGGACATGGCCGTGCCCGTGACCATGATCGTGGCCATGCGCATGCGAGTGGCCCGCATGATCATGGTGGTGATGACCGTGGTGGTCGTGGCTGCCCAATTCTAGCGCTCCGCGGACGCCGCCAAATCAGACGCCATTGTAGGCCTTTCATTTGCCACGTCACGGCGGAACAGCACGTAGAGCGCCGGCAGCACCAGCAGCGTCAGGATGGTCGAGGAGATGATGCCCCCGATCACCACGGTCGCGAGCGGCCGCTGCACCTCGGCGCCGGCGCCGGTGGCGAGCGCCATCGGCACGAAGCCGAGCGAGGCGACGAGCGCGGTCATCAGCACCGGGCGCAGCCGCGTCAGCGCACCTTCGCGCACGGCCTCCGCGACCGAGCGCCCCTCGCTGCGCAGACGCTCGATGAAGGCGATGATGACGAGGCCATTGAGAACCGCGACGCCCGACAGTGCGATGAAGCCGACGCCGGCGCTGATCGACAAGGGAATGTCGCGCAGCAGCAGCGCGGCGACGCCACCGGTCAGCGCCAGCGGCACGCCGGAGAACACCAGCGCCGCGTCGGCCGCCGATCCCATGCCCATGAACAGCAGCAGGAACACCAGCAGCAGCGCTACCGGCACCACGATCGTCAGCCGCTTGGTGGCCGAGACAAGCTGCTCGAACTGGCCGCCCCAGCCGATGAAGTAACCCGCCGGCAGCTTGACCTTCTCCGCCACTGCCGCCTCGGCCTCGGCCACGAAGGAGCCGAGGTCGCGCGCGCGGACATTGGCGGTGACGACGATCCGCCGCTTGCCGTTCTCGCGGCTGATCTGGTTCGGCCCCGGCGTCGCATCGACGGTGGCAACAGATGACAGCGGCACGTAGCGCATCTGGGCGAGGGAAGAGCTGGCCAGCGCGGTACGAACGGCCGTGCCGGAGCCGGCGTCCTCGGCGGGCGGCAGCGGAATCGGGATCGCGCGGATCGCCTCGAGATTGCCGCGCAAATGCTCGGGCAGGCGCACCACGATGTCGAAGCGCCGATCGCCTTCGAACAGCTTGCCCGCCGACTTGCCGCCGACTGCGATCTCGACGATGCCCTGCACTTCGGCGACGCTGAGGCCATAGCGGGCGAGCGCCTGGCGATCGAGGCGGACGGTGAGGATCGGCAGGCCCGCGACCTGCTCGATCTTGACGTCGCTGGCGCCGCGGATGCCGCGGATCGCGGCCTCCACCTGCCTGGCGGCGCCCTGCAAGATGTCGAGATCGTCGCCGAAGATTTTGACGCCGACGTCCGTGCGCACGCCGGAGATCAGCTCGTTGACGCGGAACTGGATCGGCTGGGAGATTTCATAGGCGCTGCCGGGAATCTCGTCTGCAGCATGCTCGATGGCCTCGACCACCTCCGATTTCGACTTGCCCGGGTCGGGCCATTCGGCACGCGGCTTCAGCATGACGTAGCCATCGGTCTGCGCCGGCGACATCGGATCGGTGGCGATCTCCGCGGTGCCGATGCGGGTGAAGAACTCCTTCACCTCCGGAACCTGCTTGATGCGTTTTTCCAGCGCCTTCTGAAGGTCCAGCGACTGGGTGAGGCTGGTGCCGGGAATCCGGATCGAAGCCAGCGCGACGTCGCCTTCGTCGAGGCTCGGAATGAACTCGCCACCCATCCGCGAAGCGGCGATGCCGCTCGCGACCACGATGACCACGGCCATGATCGCGACCGCGGCCCGATTGTCGATGGCAAAACGGAGCAGGGGGAGATAGCCGCGCTTTGCCGCCCGCATGAACAGGTTCTCATGTTCGGACACCTTGCCGGTGACGAAGATGGCAACGGCTGCCGGCACGAAGGTGATAGAGAACAGCACGGCCGCGCCGAGCGCCATCAGCACCGTCAGCGCCATCGGCGTGAACATCTTGCCCTCGACGCCGGTCAGCGTCAGCACGGGCAGATAGACCACGGCGATGATCAGCGTTCCGAACAGGCTCGGCTTGATGACTTCGCTCGACCCGCGCAGGATCGCGCGCAGCCGCTCGGCGGTCGTGAGCAGGCCGCCTTTCTCGCGCTGGGCCGCGGCCAGCACGCGCAGGCAATTCTCGACGATGATGACGGCACCGTCGACGATGATGCCGAAGTCGATTGCGCCGAGAGACATCAGGTTCGCGCTGACCTTGGTTTCGACCATGCCGGTGATGGTCATGGCCATCGACAGCGGAATGACGCAGGCGGTGACCAGCGCGGCACGGATGTTGCCGAGGATCAGGAACAGCACGGCCACCACCAGTGCCGCGCCCTCAAGCAGGTTGTTCTTGACGGTGCGGATGGTGGCTTCGACCAGGTCGGTGCGGTCGTAGACGGTCCGCGTCACGACGCCCTCGGGCAGCGATTTTGCGATCTCCTCGAGACGGGCCGCGACACGGCGGGCGACGCTGCGGCTGTTCTCGCCGATCAGCAGCATGGCGGTGCCGAGCACGGTCTCCTCGCCGTTGCGTGTCGCGGCACCCGTGCGCAGATCGCGCCCCTCGGTAACGGTCGCGACGTCCCTGACCCTGACGGGATTGCCGCCGCGCGAGCCGATCACGATGTCCTGGATCTCGCCGATATTGCCGACCTGGCCCGGCGAGCGAACCAGATATTGCTCGCCGTTGCGTTCGATATAGCCGGCCCCGACATTGGCGTTGTTGGCGGCGAGCGCCGTCATCACGTCGCGAAAGCCGAGCCGGTAGGCCATCAGCTTGCCGGGGTCGGGCAGCACGTGGAATTGCCGCTCGAAGCCGCCGATCGTGTTGACCTCGATCACGCCAGGCACGTTGCGAAGCTGCGGCCGGATGATCCAGTCCTGCACGGTGCGCAAATCGGTCAGGGAATAGTCGCGGCCGCCCTGCGTCTTTGCGCCCGCCCTGGTCTCCACGGTGTACATGAAGATCTCGCCGAGGCCGGTCGAGACCGGACCCATCGCGACCTCGACGCCCGCCGGCAGCTGGTCCTTCACCTGCTGAATGCGCTCGCCGACGAGCTGCCGGGCGAAGTAGATGTCGGTGCCGTCCTTGAACACGATCGTCACCTGGCTGAGGCCGTAGCGCGACAGCGAGCGGGTGTAGTCGAGCTTGGGCAGGCCGCCCATCGCGGTCTCGACCGGGAAGGTGATGCGCTGCTCGGTCTCGAGCGGCGAATAGCCGGGGGCGCGGCTGTTGATCTGGACCTGGACGTTGGTGATGTCAGGCACCGCGTCGATCGGCAGGCGCTGGAAATTCCAAACCCCGAAGGCGACGGCGCCGAGTGCGAGCAGGAGGACCAGCCAGCGTTGCTGCAGCGAGACGGCGATGAGGCGCTCAATCATGATCGGCCTCGCCCTTGCCCATCTCTGCCTTCACGACGAAGCTGTTCTCGGCCACGTAATGCTCGCCGGGCGAAAGGCCCGCCTTGATCTCGACGTGGCGCGGATCGGAATCGCCAAGCTCGACCGGGCGGGCTTCGATCTTGTCGCCGTCCTCGCGCACGAACACGATGGTCCTGTTCTCCAGCGTCTGGATCGCGCTCCGGCGCACCGCGACCGCGACATTGCGCGCCGCGAGGATCAGCCGTGCCGTGACGAACAGGCCGGGCCGCAGGCGACCGTCCGGATTGGGCAGCACCACGCGCGCCAGCGCGGTCTGGGTCTCGCTACTGCCGATCGGCGCCATGTAGGAAATCGTGCCCTTGATCTCGCCGCGGCCGTCGTCGGGATCGATCAGCACCTCGTCATTGATGCGGACGCGCCTTAAGTCCTGGCGGTAGATCGACAGGTCGACCCAGATGGTGGAGAGATCGGCGACGACGAAGGCCGGCTTCTGCTCGGAGGCGTATTCGCCGAGCGAGATCTGCCGCTCGATGATGGTGCCGGCAATCGGCGCCTTCAGTTCATAGACGGTGAGGCTCTGGTTGCTTTCGATCGCGGCGAGCAGATCGTCCTTGCCCACCTTGTCGCCGATCCGCTTATGGATGGATTTGGCGAGGCCCGGAAAGCGCGGCGTCACCTGCACCACGGCTTCCTGGTTGGCGCGCAGGATGCCGTTGAAGGCGAGCGTGTCGGTCAGTGTGGCGCTCGCGGCTTCCGCCAGGGTGACGCCCGCGGCGGCCAGCTTCACGTCGGAGATGCGGATGCGGTCGGCGCCGTGCTCGTCCTGCTCGACATGGTCGTTCGGCTTCTTCGGCTCGGAATGCTCAGCGTGCTCGGCGGGCGCGACCTTGCCGGGGGCGAGCAGGGAATAGCCGTAAGCGCCGAGCGCGGCGGCAACGATGGCTATCAGGATGGTCGAGGACGTTTTCATCGTGCGCTCTCCCGCGCCAGCGTGAAGGGATTGCCGACGAGGCCTTCGATGGTCGCGACGCCCGCGTGGAAATTCTGCAGCGCCTCCTGCTCGCGCAGCCGCGCCTGGGTCACGCTGGCCTGGGCGTCCAGCACTTCGAGCAGGGTGAAGCGGCCCTGGCCGTAGCCTTGCGAGATCGCCTCGGACGCTTCGACGGCCTTGGGGATCGCGGTCTCGCGCAGCACCGCGAGCTCGCGCAGCGAGCCCTGGAGCGAATCATAGGCGCGTCCGGCGATCACGATCAGCGCGTTGCGGTTGGCCTCGCGCTCGGCTTTGGTCTTGGCGAGGCTTTCCTGGGCCGAAAGGATGTTGCCCTGGTTCTGGTCGAACACGGGGATCGGCACCGAGACGGACAGACGCAACGCGTCGTCATTGGTCTCGCTATAGTGACGCCATCCGGCCGCGATCCGCACGTCCGGATAGGGCTTGAGCCGCGCCAGCAAGAGCTCGGCATTGCGCTGGGCATAGATCGCGGTCCAGCGCACCAGCTGCGGATTGGCGTCGATGGCGGCGACAACCGCCTGGAACGTCGGCGGGCGTCCGGTGGTCTCGAGCCGGCCGGAGACCTCGCCGAATTGTGCGGACGCATCGCCCATCAGCACTGCAAGCTCGCGCCGGGCGCTCGCCAAGGTCGCCTTGAACCGCTCGCGGTCGGCCTTCACCAGGGCGGAGGCGACCTCGGCGCGGCCGGTCTCGGCCGGCGACGAGGCGCCGGCTTCGACACGGCGGCGCAGGAGCGGTGTCAGCCGGTCGATCGCGGCAATCTGCTCATCGAGGATCTGGATGCGCCGCTGCGCGCCGAGCACGCTGAGAAAGGCGATCGCGGTCTCCGACAGCACCTCCAGCCTGACGGCTTTGCGCTGGATCGCGGCGACCTCGACGCCGGCTGCGCCTGCGGCAATCCGCGCCTCGCGCTTGCCGAACAGCTCGAAGGCCTGGCTGATCTGCAGCGTGGTCTCGGCCGAGCGCATTCCGCGATATCTGCCGGAGCCGAATGAATCGTCCTGTTCATAGGACAGCTCCGGATTGAGCAGGGCGCCCGCCTGGATGCGCTGGCCCGTGGCGATGCCGACGTCGCGCTCCGCCGCCGTCAGCCGCGGGCTCGCCGCCAGCGCGCGCGCCAGGGCGCTCCGCATCGTCAAAGTCTGGGCGTGCGATGGTGCAAGCGCCGATGCTGCAATCAGACACGCCGCCGCGCACGCCAGGCGCGCGGCCATTCCCCTGCGAAACATGAAACCGACCTGTGAAGGATGAAGTCTAATGGGCGCGGGGCGCCCGACCAATCCGTTCAGGCAATAGGTCTGGGAGGGGGAGAGTCGGTATCGGGAATAATTCCGGCGAGCCGGGAGGCCCGTTGCGGGCTCGGCGCCGACGCAAGCGCGGTCGCTGCCGTCGATGGCATCGGCTGTGCCACGGTCAGCGAGAAGCAGCCGTGGCAATGATGTCCGCCGATGGCCTTGTGGTCGCTATGGCCGCCGGCGCCATCGAGGACCGCGGCGATCTCCGAGCCGCCGCGGGGCGTGGTGACGTCGATATCGTGTGCGCCGTGCAGCACGCCCGCGAGCAGATAGACAGCCGCGATCAGCACGGACAGCAGCCCGCGCCGGGCGCGCGAGCGGCAGGATCGTGAGGGCTGGCGGTTTGCGAGCACGACGTCACTCTGGTTGCGGTCTGTGCTCGGCCTAGCATGGGCACGGGAACAGTGTCGACCCGCAACATTGTTACGTCCCTGGAACAATTGCCGCAGCAGCGCATGCGGTGCCAGCGCCTCTCACTGGCGAACGATGGCGCGCCGAAGGTGCACCATGGCTTCGATCGTGGGGGCCGGAGCTCCGCTGCCGTCGTCACCTTCCATGGTGACGGCGGCCCGACAGCTCGCTTCCATCGCCCGTTCCAGCCACTTGATGGCCTCGTCGATCCATTGGTCGTGGTGCTCGGGATCGGCGAGGGCTTTCTCCCGGAATGCATTCGCCTGATGCAGGCACGCCGTTCTGCGGTCCACGCGCCTCTCCTGATCTGCAGGTTCCGCCCAGATCGCATCATTGATGATCCCGGCCCCGGCGTCGTTAACATACGACAGGAGGAGACGCGCCGGCTGCAACGCGGAAAGGCCCCAGCCGGACGAGCCGGCTGAGGCCTCATGTGCTCACAATTTCTATCCTTGGGACTTGGACAGATAACCCGCATCTTCCAAGTTCGTTCCATCCGATCTGTCCAATTAGGAACGTTCCTCATACCTCGCGATTAGCGATCAGAAGATCTGAGGAGGACGGACAATGGACGGATTGATTTATCTGATCGGCTTGATCGTCGTCATCATGGCGATCCTGTCGTTCTTCGGCCTGCGCTGAGAGCGCGGCAATGACCGTGGAAACTCTCATGCGGGAAGAGGTCATGGAAAGCGGCCTGGCAGTCGAGGCGCCTCGAACGATCCAGTGGAGCTCGGTGTTCGCGGGCGCGCTTGCTGCGAGCGCAATGTCGTTCATCCTGATCGGTTTTGGTGTCGCGGTCGGCCTCGGTGTCAGTTCGGCCTCGCCGACCTGGCGCGATGCCTCGGCAGCGCTGGCGCTACTCTCCGGGCTCTATCTGATCATCCAGGCGATCGTCAGCTTCGGCTTCGGCGGCTACATCGCCGGCCGGACGACCCGGTCCGAGCCCGCGCTTGCAACGATCGAGGATGACGGCGAGCGGCGGGATGGACTCCATGGCCTGACCGCCTGGGCGCTGGCGGTCCTGGCCGGCGCAGCTCTGCTCGCGCTCCTCGGCGCTGCCGCGATCGACCGTTCGCCGATGCGCAGCTCGGCGAGCAACACCTCGGCGGCCGAGCCCTTGTTGAGCTATGAGCTCGACAAGCTGTTCCGCGCGCCGCGCCGCGCGCCGAACACCGACCTCAGGGAAGCGCGCGCCGAAGCCGGACGTATCCTGATGACCTCGTCCAGCCATAGCGGCGTCAGCACCGATGACCGGACCTACCTCGTGCAACTGGTCGCCGCGGGGACGGGACTGGCGGCCCCCGAATCCGAGCGGCGGGTCGATGCGCTGATCGCAGACTCGAAGACGGCCATCACCCGCGCGCGGCGCAACTCGATCATCGTGGCGTTCTCGGTCGCAGCCGCGACCCTGATCGGCGCCGCAGTGGCCTGGGCTGCAGCCGTTGCCGGCGGCCGGCATCGTGACGGTGCACCGTTGCCGAGCTGGATGGCGAGCGCCAACCGCTTCCATCGCAATCCGCGCGCAATGCCGGTGCCGTAGGCTCTCAATCAATGGCCGGGCGCAAGCCCGGCCATCGTCGACGTCTGCAGGAAGGCTCAGGCCTTCTCTTCCCAGATCATCGCCAGATGCACGATGGTCTCCACCGCCTTTTCCATATCCTGCCGGCTGACCCATTCGAGCCGCGAATGAAACGCGTGCTCGCCGGCGAAGATGTTGGGGCAGGGCAGGCCCATGAAGGACAGGCGCGAGCCGTCGGTGCCGCCGCGGATCGCGGTGCGCATCGGCCGCAGGCCGGCGCGACGGATCGCCTCGATGGCGTATTCGAGCACGTGCGGGTGACGATCGATCACCTGCTTCATGTTGCGATACTGCTCCTTGACCTCGAACGCGTAGGTCGAGCGCGGATAGTCCTTCATCACGTCCTTGACGATGTCCTCGAGCAGCGCCTCCTTCTCCTTCAGCCCTTCCTCGGTGAAGTCGCGGACGATGAAGGAGAGCGTCGCCTGCTCCAGCGCGCCCTCGATGCCGATCGGATGCAGAAAGCCTTGCTTGCCCGAGGTGGTCTCGGGCGAGCAGCCCTCCTTCGGCAGACGCTCGACGATGGCGGCGGCGATCTTGATCGCGTGCTCCATCTTGCCCTTCGCGTAGCCGGGATGGGCGCTGACGCCGTTGATGGTGATGGTGGCACCATCGGCCGAGAAGGTCTCGTCCTCGACACAGCCGGCGCTCTCGCCGTCCATGGTGTAGCCGAAATCGGCCCCCAGCTTCTTCAGGTCGACATTGTCGACGCCGCGGCCGATCTCCTCGTCCGGCGTGAACAGGATCTTGATGGTACCGTGCTTCACGTCGGGGTTGTTGAGGAAGAAATGCGCGGCATCCATGATCTCGGCAACGCCGGCCTTGTTGTCGGCCCCCAACAGCGTCGTGCCGTCGGTGGTGATGATGTCGTTGCCGATCTGGTTCTTCAGCGCGGGGTGCTCATTGAAGCGGATCACCTGGCTGGTGTCGCCGGGCAGGATGATGTCGCCGCCGCGATAGTTCTTCACGACTTGCGGCTTGACGCCCTTGCCGGTGACGTCGGGCGAGGTGTCCATGTGCGAGCAGAAGCAGATCACCGGCACCTTCTTGTCGGTGTTGGCCGGGATCGTTCCGTAGACGTAGCCGTATTCGTCGAGATGCGCGTCCGCAACGCCCATGGCCTTCAGCTCGGCAGCGAGCACGCGGCCGAGATCTTTCTGCTTCTCGGTCGAGGGCGAGTGAGGCGATGCCGGATCGGACTGGGTGTCGATGGTGACGTAGCGCAGGAAGCGCTCGGTCACGGTATGCGAAAAGGAGAGGGAGGACATTTCTGGTCAAACCGCCGAGTTCGGGAAGCAGGCGGTATATCAGAAAAGCGGGCCGTGAAGCGGCCGGAACGGGCTCGGGCCAGGCCTAACGACCAGGCTTAACGAAAAGTGGCCTCAGATCGCCTCCTTCAGTTCCTTTACCGGACGGAACGCGACCTTCCTGCTGGCCTTGATGTGGATCGCTTCGCCGGTGGTAGGATTGCGGCCGGTGCGGGCGGCGCGCTTGCGGACCTGGAGGATGCCAAGGCCGACGATGCGGACCCGGTCGCCCTTCTTGAGGTGCTTGGCGATCAGATCGACCATGTCGGTCAGGACCGCCTCGGCGTGCTTTTTGGAGACATCCTGGCGGTCGGCAATGTCGGCAGCGAGGTGCTTGAGCGTGATCGTGGCGGGCGCGGCTGTCTTCTTCGCCGAATCCCTCTTAGCCGGATCCTTCTTAGCCATGTCTGGCCTCCTCATCGTCCAATGACAGGGAGTCCCGAAAAAAGCCGAGAATATGTGGGGTCCCTCCAAGCCCTTCTAGGCGTAGACGATTCGGACGCGGGCTGACTATGCCGAGAGTTCCCGGCAGCCGCCTGAAATTGCGCGCAGAGCCGCGAAAAGCGTCGAGAAGTTCGGGCTAAGCTTATGAGGGGATTGCCAAAAATGGCGCGAGAGACGGGGCTCGAACCCGCGACCTCCGGCGTGACAGGCCGGCGCTCTAACCAACTGAGCTACTCCCGCGTGGTTCGCTGAACGCGCGCGGAACGAGGGGGGACTTAAAGGGGGGACATGGTGAAGTCAAGGACGTTGCGCTTCCCCCGGGCGTCCCCGCTAAGCATTGCTCTGGAAAACGAAAAAGGCCGCCCGGCGGCGGCCTATGGTCAGCCCAAAAGGGCAGGTATCAGCGAATCTCGGACGTGCCCGCGCTGGTCACCACCACCGGTTTGCCGGCCTTGATCACATGGGTGGACTGGGCGGTCTGGCTGTAATCGGCATTGGTGCGGGCCGCGATCCCGAAGCCGGCCACGGCAATGCCGGCTACCAGCGCCACCACCACGATCTTCAGGTGGGTCGCACGATCAGCAGAATGAATTGAGTGGTTCATCTGAGCCTCCGGGCGGGCTTTGCCGCCGTCTATGGGCTCATCTTCTAGGGGCCATCTGTTTCCGGATGGTTTCGCGGGTTCCGCAAAATGGTTTCATCTCCCCTTTGGAGGGAGTGGAGGCGGCCGGCCTTTCCAAGACGAGGATGTCGATCCGGATTGGCGCGGAGCCCGGTGAGCCGGCAGGGGCCATTGCGACGACCAGTGTCGCAAGCTCGGGAAATCCGAATGCGACCGGAGGAAGCTAAGCTCATTCGCACCTGCCGATTTGTGGATCGCTTCTAAGACCCGTTCTAAGAAGCTTTCAATTAGGGAAATCGCGCGCCCTCACATAAGCGTCACCCCAAGCGCATGCCGTTCCGGGACAGGCGGCATGACGCATCGAACATGCAGCTTTGGGGTGGCGCGTTGAACAGTCTTGGAATGCTGCGGTCGGCCGTGTTGGCGACCGCATCCGCTTGGGTCTTGATGCCGCAGGCATCGCTTGCACAATCTTCCGCGCAGAGTGGCGCGCAAAATCTGCCCTCGGTGACCGTCACCGCGCCGGAAACACGGAAGCGTGCTGCCGCGGCCCCACAGCGCCGCGCGACGCGATCGTCGGTGCAGACCGCCGAGCGAAACAAGCCGCAGCCACGGCGCGAAGTCGGCTTCGTGGAGACGCCGCGCGGGCCGGTGAACGGCTATGTCGCCGGTCGCAGCTCATCGGGCACCAAGACCAACACGCCGATCATGGAGACGCCGCAGGCGGTGTCCGTCATCGGCGCCGAGCAGATCCGCGACCAGAAGCCGAACAAGCTCGACGAGGTCCTGCGCTACACCGCCGGCGTGCGGGCAGGGACTTTCGGCACGGACACCCGCAACGATTGGTGGCTGATCCGCGGCTTCAAGTCCGAGGATATCGGTCTGTTCCTCGACGGCATGCAGCTGTTCTACACGTCCTATGCCAGTTGGAAGCTGCAGACTCCCAACATGGAGCGGGTCGAGGTGTTGCGCGGTCCGTCAGCCGTGCTTTACGGCGGATCGAGCCCGAGCGGCATCGTCAACGTCATCAGCAAGATGCCTCCGGCAGAGCCGATCCGCTACATCGAGGCCGGCGTCAACAATTTCGGCAACGCCTATGTCAGCTTCGACATGGGCGGCCCGGTCGCGACCAGTCCTGAGAACGGCAAGCTGTTCGCGCGCGTTGTCGGCCAGGTTCAGAACGGCGGCACGCAGGTCAACTTCACACCTGACAACAACTACTTCATTGCGCCGTCATTCACGTGGAAGCCGGATGCCGACACCACCTTCACGGTGTTGGCCTCGGCCTCGAAGCAGGATACCCGCGGCATCAACTTCCTGCCCTATCAGGGCACGGTGACCAGCGCGCCGTTCGGTAAGATCCCGACCAGCTTCTTCGCCGGCGATCCCAGCGTCGACAAGTTCACGCGCGAGCAGGAGATGCTCGGCTATCAGTTCGAGCGCCATCTCACCGACGATGTGACGTTCCGTCAGAACGCTCGCTTCGCGCATGTCGACATCAGCTACCGCGGCTATGTCGGCAACGATTGGGCCAACATCAATACGGCCACGCTCAATCGCTACAATTGGTACGCGAAGAACACGGCCAATCAGGCCAATCTCGATAATCAGCTCGAGTATCGCTTCAACACCGGTCCAGTCAGGCACACGATGCTGTTCGGTGTCGATCTGCGGGGCTATCAGATCGACGATTATCAGGCCTTCGGGTTCGGGGTGCCCTCGATCAACGTCTTCAATCCGGCCTATGGGGGAGCTGAGGTTCCGTTGCCGGGCTCGCCGTTCCGGAACTTCCTGATCACGCAGAAGCAGGCCGGCACCTATCTTCAGGACCAGATGAAGCTCGGCAATTTCACGCTGGTGCTAAGCGGCCGCAATGATTGGGTCGAGACGACGCAGGAAGCCCGTGACACCGGGGCGATCGTCGCCAGCCGCGACGACAGCAGGTTCAGCGGTCGCGCCGGGCTGATCTACAATTTCGACAACGGCATCGCGCCCTACGTCTCCTACTCGACGAGCTACAACCCGATCATCGGCCTCAATGCGGCGAACCAGCTGTTCCTGCCGGAGACCGGCAAGCAGGCCGAAATCGGCGTGAAGGTCGCGCCTGTCGGATTTGACGGCTATTTCACCGTCTCGGTCTTCGATCTCGTTCGCCAGAACGTGACGACAACCACCGGCGCGGGCATCGTCCCGGTGCTGCAGAACCAGACCGGAGAGGTGACGTCGCGCGGCATCGAGCTGGAAGCGGTGGCCAATGCCACGAAGGAGCTGAAATTCATCGGCGCCTTCACGGCCTATCATCTCTTCAACAGCAAGGACCTGGATCCGGCGCTGGTCGGCAAGACACCGACCAACACGCCCGAACTCCTGGTGTCGGGGTGGGCGGACTACACCTTCAAGGACGGACCGCTCGCAGGGTTCGGCTTCGGCGGCGGTGTGCGTTATATCGGCTCGTCCTGGGCCGACCAGGCCAACACGCTCGAGGTTCCCGCGGTCGTGCTCGGCGATCTCGCGCTCCATTACGAGTGGCAGAACTGGCGCACGGCGCTGAACGTGATCAACCTGACCGACAAGATCTATGTCGCAAGCTGCGCGTCGGCCACGTCCTGCTTCTACGGAGACCGTCGCCGCGTCACCGCCAGCGTCTCCTACAAATGGTGAGGACGGGCGAGGGCAGGGCCGGAAGGCTCCGGGGCTTGGAGCAATTGATCGTGATGTTCGTTCGCCTCCGCCCGGACGACCGCTGATCCGCCGTCACGATGAGCCCGCGGGCCAAGCCCCCCGGCCCGAAGCTCATCCGAGCGCGGCGTGCGCGACCAGGAGGTCGCTGCCGCCGCGCTCGCGGCCGGCTTGAAGCCGACCGCCGGCGCATTTCGTCAGACCAGCGGTCCCGTCGTGCGGCATGGCTGTTTTGATCACTCACGGCTGTGGAAACGTGTCTTTCCTGCACCTGATGCGGCGGCATCATCATTGGCGTCCTGGCCGCGCTGGCCACCGGCAAAATAGGTCGCCGGAACGACGGGGGTGCCCCCGCGGCGGCGATTGCCGGGGCTGGAGTGCGCTGCCGCACCAAAAACCTGAGCATTTTGGTCGGTCATCGCACAGCAAATAACTGGCTCGGCCCGAGCGCCGCAATCTCCGAACGGCTGACCTGCGAGGCCTTGGCAGCCCTTGCTGGCCATGGCGATCTGCTCCATACCAGCCGCGGGGTGATTCCGGGATTTTCACGGTTCTGGGGGCGGCTAAGGGCCTGAAAAGAGCGTGTCTTGCGCCCATTGGTGCACTGCGCTAAGGCTCAGAATAATTCCAAATCGGACGAATCCGTGGCTGTCCCGAGGCTGCGGGAAAAAGGGCTCGCCAATGAGCGGCATTCTGCAGAACTATCTTCCACTTGTCGTCTTCATAGGGGTAGCGGGCCTCATCGGCCTCGTGCTGCTGATCGCGCCCTTCATCGTGGCCTTCCAGCAGCCGGACCCGGAAAAGCTGTCGGCCTACGAGTGCGGTTTCAACGCGTTCGACGACGCCCGCATGAAGTTCGACGTTCGCTTCTATCTGGTCGCCATCCTCTTCATCATCTTCGACCTCGAGGTGGCGTTTCTGTTTCCCTGGGCGGTGGCGTTCGGCAAGCTTGGCGCGACCGGCTTCTGGTCCATGGTGGTGTTCCTCGCCGTGCTGACGGTCGGGTTCGCCTATGAATGGAAGAAAGGAGCCCTCGAATGGGATTGAACCCAGCTACGCAGTCCGCAGGTCCGGTGATCGCGCCGGCCCCCAAGGGCATTCTGGACCCGTCCACCGGCAAGCCGGTCGGGGCCAATGATCCGTTCTTCCTCGAGGTCAATTCCGAGCTGTCCGACAAGGGCTTCTTCGTGGCCGCGACCGACGACCTCATCACTTGGGCGCGCACCGGCTCCTTGATGTGGATGACCTTCGGTCTTGCCTGCTGCGCGGTCGAGATGATGCAGGTCTCGATGCCGCGCTACGACGTCGAGCGCTTCGGCTTTGCCCCGCGTGCCTCGCCGCGCCAGTCCGACGTGATGATCGTTGCGGGAACGCTGACCAACAAGATGGCGCCGGCGCTGCGCAAGGTCTACGACCAGATGCCCGAGCCGCGCTACGTCATCTCGATGGGCTCCTGCGCCAATGGCGGCGGCTACTATCACTATTCCTATTCGGTCGTGCGCGGCTGCGACCGCATCGTGCCGATCGACATCTACGTGCCGGGCTGCCCGCCCACGGCGGAAGCGCTGCTCTACGGCGTGCTGCTGCTGCAGAAGAAGATCCGGCGCACCGGCACCATCGAACGCTAAGGTTTTACGTCATGGACGACGCCAAGCTCGACGCCCTGGGGCAGACGATCGTTAGCGCGCTTCCGGGCGCCGCGACCGGTCACTCGGTGGCCTTCAACCAGCTCACCGTGGACGTCGAGGCCGCCAGGATCGTCGAGGTGGTCAAGTACCTCCGCGACGACCCGAGCTGCCGTTTCGTCAACATCACCGACATCACCGCCGTGGACTACCCGGATCGCGAGAAGCGCTTCGACGTGATCTATCATTTCCTGTCGCCGACCCTTAACGCGCGCATCCGGCTCAAGGCGCAAGCCGACGAGACCACGCAGGTGCCGTCGCTGATCGACATCTTCCCCGGCGCTGACTGGTTCGAGCGCGAAGCCTACGACCTCTACGGCGTGTTCTTCGTCGGCCATCCCGACATGCGCCGCATCCTCACCGACTACGGCTTCGAGGGCCATCCGCTGCGCAAGGATTTCCCGCTCACCGGCTTCGTCGAGGTCCGCTACGACGACCAGGAGAAGCGGGTGGTGTACGAGCCGGTCCGGCTCAACCAGGAATTCCGCAAGTTCGACTTTTTGTCTCCTTGGGAAGGTGCCGACTATCCGGTGCTTCCGGGCGATGAAAAAGCGGGGCCGAAGGTCTGATCATGAACGAGCAATCTGAACAGCTTCGCAACTTTACGATCAATTTCGGACCGCAGCATCCGGCGGCGCACGGCGTGTTGCGCCTCGTGCTGGAGCTCGACGGCGAGGTGGTCGAGCGCGTCGACCCGCATATCGGCCTGCTTCACCGTGGCACCGAGAAGCTGATCGAGCAGAAAACCTATCTGCAGGCGATCCCTTATTTCGACCGGCTCGACTACGTCGCGCCGATGAACCAGGAGCACGCCTTCTGCATGGCCGCCGAAAAGCTGCTCGGCATCGAGGTGCCGCGCCGCGGCCAGCTGATCCGCGTGCTCTATTGCGAGATCGGCCGCATCCTGTCGCATCTGCTCAACGTCACCACGCAGGCGATGGACGTCGGCGCGCTGACCCCGCCGCTGTGGGGCTTCGAAGAGCGCGAGAAGCTGATGGTGTTCTACGAGCGCGCCTCGGGCAGCCGCATGCATGCAGCTTACTTCCGGATCGGCGGCGTGCACCAGGATCTGCCGCAGAAGCTGGTCGACGACATCGAGGCCTGGTGCGATCCGTTCCTCAAGGTGGTGGACGATCTCGATCGGCTGCTCACCGCCAACCGCATCTTCAAGCAGCGCAACGTCGACATCGGCGTGGTGCCGCTGAAGGAAGCCTGGGAGTGGGGTTTCTCGGGCGTGATGGTGCGCGGCTCGGGCGCGGCCTGGGACCTGCGCAAGTCACAGCCTTATGAGTGCTACGCCGAGATGGATTTCGACATCCCGATCGGCAAGAACGGCGACTGCTACGACCGCTATCTGATCCGCATGGAAGAGATGCGCCAGTCCGTGCGCATCATGAAGCAGTGCATCCAGAAGCTGAACGCGCCGGACGGCAAGGGCCCCGTCGTCGTCGCCGACAACAAGGTCGCGCCGCCGCGCCGCGGCGAGATGAAGCGCTCGATGGAAGCGCTGATCCACCACTTCAAGCTCTACACCGAAGGCGTCCACGTGCCCGCCGGCGAGATCTATGCCGCGGTCGAGGCGCCCAAGGGCGAGTTCGGCGTCTATCTCGTCGCCGACGGCACCAACAAGCCGTACAAGTGCAAGATCCGCGCGCCGGGCTTTGCGCATCTGCAGGCCATGGATCACATCTGCCGCGGCCATCTGCTCGCCGACGTCTCGGCGATCCTGGGCTCGCTCGACATCGTGTTCGGAGAGGTCGATCGGTGATGGCGCAGGCGCCAATCCAGTTTGACCGCGCCTCGGGGGCCCTTGAAGGGGCCAACCTGTGGGAGCGGACGGCTGCCTTGGCGCTGGTGACGGGATCGAAGATCTCCTCGCACTTCTCGCACATGGGCTACATCGCCTGCGCGAATTTGCTGCGCAAGACGCTGCCCGAGCGCAACATCGCGATCAGGCTCAATTCCGACGCGGTGTTCGAATTCCCCTACGGCGACGGCTATTGGAGCAAGCTGCTCAATCGCTCGTACAACTATGAAGACGAGCTCGAGCTGCTGTTCGCCGATTCAATCGACGTCGACTACACGCTGCTCGATTGCGGCGCCAATTACGGCTATTGGTCGGTGCTGGTGTCGAGCAAGCCGTTCGGCGCGCACAAGGCGATCGCGATCGAGCCGTCGGGCCAGAACTACCCGAAGCTCGCCAACAATGCGCGCGTCAACGCGGGCCGCTTCGAGACGATGAAGTGCGCGATCGGCGCGGCGCGCGGCACCGCGCGTCTATCGGGCACCAAGCACGAGGCCTTCAGCATCGCCGGCGATCAGTCGGCGGGCGGGGAGGAGGTGCCGGTGATCGCGCTCGACAACCTGATCGACGACGGCAAGATCGCCGCGAGCGGCAAGTACCTGATCAAGCTCGACGTCGAGGGCGTCGAGATCGAGGCGATCAAGGGCGGCGTCCGCCTGCTTGAGGCCGACAGCGTCATCATGTGCGAGGAGCACGGCAGCGACCGCTCGCACGCCGTGTCGCGCTTCATCCTCGAACAGACCCCGCTGAAGCTGATCGTGTTCGATCCGCGCAGCAACCGCATGGAGACCGTGACCGAGCTGTCGATCCTCGACCGCATCAAGGTCTCGACCCACGTCGGCTACAACGTTTTCGGCACCGCAAGCGCATTCTGGCAGGACAGGATCGAAGCCCTCAACGCCAAGAACCTGAATGCGAAATCCGCGCGCCGCATGCAGTGAGAGATTGAGCTATGTCCGTTCGCCGATTAGCACCGAAGGAAGTCCAGCCCGCGAGCTTTGCGTTCACGGAGGAGAACCTCGCATTCGCGCGGCAACAGATCGCGAAATATCCCGCCGGACGTCAGGCCTCCGCGGTCATCGCCATCCTCTGGCGCGCGCAGGAGCAGAACGAGGGCTGGGTGTCGGAAGCCGCGATCCGCGTCATCGCCGACATGCTCGACATGCCCTATATCCGCGTGCTGGAGGTCGCGACCTTCTACACCATGTTCCAGCTCGCCCCCGTCGGCAAGAAGGCTCACGTCCAGGTCTGCGGCACCACGCCGTGCCGGCTGCGCGGCGCCGAGGATCTGATCCACGTCTGCGAGCACCGCATCCATCACGAGCCCTTCCATCTCTCCAAGGACGGCAATTTCAGCTGGGAAGAGGTGGAGTGCCTGGGCGCCTGCGTGAACGCGCCGATGGTGCTGATCGGCAAGGACACCTATGAGGACCTGACCAAGGAAACCTTCGGCAAGGTGCTCGACGGCTTCGCTTCGGGCAATCCGCCGAAGCCCGGTCCGCAGAACGGCCGCCAGTTCTCGGCGCCGATCACCGGACCGACCACGCTGAAGGAGATCACCTGATGCGTGATCTCGCTTCGTCGATAGCGCAGGGGAGCGTTGGCATGAAGAAGTGGGGCTTCATCGCGATGCACGCCGTGGTGGCGGCCGCCTTCATCTTCCTGCTGCAGCGCTTCGGCCTGAACGCATCGCTGGAATCGGCTTCGCTCTGGGCGCTGACGTTTGGCATCTGCGCCGCCGGACTTGCCTACAAGCAGTCCAATCGTTGATCGGAAAGCACTGATATGCTCGAGGACAAGGACCGCATCTTCAAGAACCTTTACGGCCTCCACGATTGGGGGCTCGAGGGTGCGCGGCGCCGCGGCGCCTGGGATGGCACCAAGAACATCATCGACAAGGGCCGCGACTGGATCATCAACGAGATGAAGGCGTCGGGCCTGCGCGGCCGCGGCGGCGCCGGCTTCCCGACCGGTCTGAAATGGTCCTTCATGCCGAAGGAATCGACCGACGGCCGGCCGAGCTATCTCGTCGTCAACGCCGATGAGTCCGAGCCCGGCACCTGCAAGGACCGCGAGATCATGCGGCACGATCCGCATCTCTTGATCGAAGGCTGCCTGATCGCGAGCTGCGCGATGAACGCGCATGCCTGCTACATCTATGTCCGCGGCGAGTTCATCCGCGAGCGCGAGCATCTGCAGGCCGCGATCGACCAGGCCTATGAGGCCAAGCTGGTCGGCAAGGACAACGTCAACGGCTGGCCGTTCGACATCTACGTCGCCCACGGCGCCGGCGCCTATATCTGCGGCGAGGAGACCGCGCTACTCGAGAGCCTCGAGGGCAAGAAGGGCCAGCCGCGGCTGAAGCCGCCGTTCCCGGCCAACGTCGGCCTGTTCGGTTGCCCGACCACCGTCAACAACGTCGAGTCCATCGCGGTTGCGCCCGACATCCTGCGCCGCGGCGCGGCGTGGTTCGCCGGCATCGGCCGCCCGAACAATGTCGGCACCAAGCTCTTCTGCATCTCCGGCCATGTCGAGCGGCCTTGCAACGTCGAAGAGGCCATGGGCATCCCGTTCCGTGAGCTGATCGACAAGCATTGCGGCGGCATTCGCGGCGGCTGGGACAACCTCAAGGCCGTGATCCCCGGCGGCTCGTCGGTGCGCATGGTGCCCGCCGAGCAGATCATCGACACGCCGATGGATTTCGACTCCTTAAGCAAGCTGCGCTCGGGCCTCGGCACCGCCGCCGTGATCGTGATGGACAAGTCGACCGACCTGATCCGTGCGATTGCCCGCATCTCCTATTTCTACAAGCATGAGAGCTGCGGCCAGTGCACGCCGTGCCGCGAGGGCACGGGCTGGATGTGGCGCGTCCTCACCCGCATGGCCGAAGGCCGCGCCCACAAGCGCGAGATCGACATGCTGCTCGAGGTGACGAAGCAGGTCGAAGGCCACACCATCTGCGCGCTCGGCGACGCGGCGGCCTGGCCGATCCAGGGCCTGATCGCGCATTTCCGTCACGAGATCGAAGCGCGCATCGACCAGTATTCGCACAAGGCCGATGTCGACGATATCGGCGTCCGCGATCCCGTGAACATGGTCGCGGCGGAGTAAGAGACATGACCAAGCTCATCATCGACGGCAAAGAGATCGATGTCCCCGCCGAGTACACGCTGCTTCAGGCGTGCGAGGCGGCCGGCGCCGAGATTCCGCGCTTCTGCTATCACGAGCGGCTGTCGATCGCCGGCAATTGCCGGATGTGCCTCGTCGAGGTGAAGGGCGGCCCGAAGCCGGTCGCGAGCTGCGCCTGGGGCGTGCGCGACTGCCGTCCAGGCCCCAAGGGCGAGCCGCCGGAGATTTCCACGCGTTCGCCGATGGTGAAGAAGGCGCGCGAAGGCGTGATGGAATTTCTTCTGATCAACCATCCCTTGGATTGTCCGATCTGCGACCAGGGCGGCGAGTGCGACCTGCAGGACCAGGCAATGGGCTATGGTGTCGACACTAGCCGTTTCGCCGAGAACAAGCGCGCGGTCGAGGACAAATATCTCGGCGCGCTGGTCAAGACCTCGATGAACCGCTGCATCCAGTGCACGCGCTGCGTCCGCTTCTCGGCGGAAGTCGCCGGCGCGCCCGAGATGGGCGCGACGGGGCGCGGCGAGGACATGGAGATCACGACCTATCTCGAGCACGCCCTGACGTCGGAACTGCAGGGCAACCTCGTCGACATCTGCCCGGTCGGCGCGCTGACCTCGAAGCCCTATGCCTTCGCGGCGCGCCCGTGGGAGCTCGGCAAGACCCAGTCGATCGACGTCATGGACGGTCTTGGTTCTGCGATCCGCGTCGACACCCGCGGCCGTGAGGTGATGCGGATCCTGCCGCGCATCAACGAGGCCGTGAACGAGGAGTGGATCTCGGACAAGACCCGCCACGTCGTCGACGGCCTGCGCACCCAACGTCTCGACCGGCCCTATATCCGCGAGGCGGGCAAGCTGCGCGCGGCAAGCTGGACCGAGGCCTTCGCCGCGATCGCCGCCAAGGCGGCGCGCACCGACGGCAAGCGCATCGGTGCGATCGCAGGCGATCTCGCCGGCGTCGAGGAGATGTTCGCGCTGAAGGACCTGCTGGCCAAGTACGGCTCGAGCAATCTGGCGGTGCAGGGCGGCGATGCCTTCGACCCCGCGCTCGGCCGCGGCTCCTACATCTTCAATCCGACGCTCGCCGGCGTCGAGCAGGCCGACGCGCTGCTCATCATCGGCGCGAACCCGCGGAAAGAGGCGGCCGTGTTCAACGCCCGCATCCGCAAACGCTGGCGCGCCGGTGGCTTCAAGGTCGGCGTGATCGGTGCCAAGCCCGACCTGACCTATGATTACGACCACCTCGGTGCCGGCACCGAGACGCTGGGTGAGCTCGCGGCCGGCAAGCACTCCTTCATGGACGTGCTGAAGAACGCCAAGCACCCGATCATCCTGGTCGGCGCGGGCGCGGCCGCCCGTCACGACGGTGCCGCCATCCTCGCCGCCGCCGCCAAGCTCGCGCTCGACGTCGGCGCGGTCAAGGACGGCTGGAACGGTTTTGGCGTGCTGCACGAGACCGCCTCGCGCGTCGGCGCGCTCGACATCGGCTTTGCCGCAACCTCAGGCGGCCTGAATGCCGCGCAGATGACGACCTTCGGCACGCTGGACTTGCTGTTCCTGCTCGGGGCCGACGAGATCAAGGCGCCGGATGGCACCTTCGTCGTCTATATCGGCACCCATGGCGACCGCGGCGCCCATCGCGCCGACGTCATCCTGCCGGCGGCCGCCTACACCGAGAAGTCCGCGATCTACGTCAACACCGAAGGCCGCGTGCAGATGACCGGTCGCGCCGCGTTCCCGCCGGGCGAAGCCCGCGAGGACTGGGCGATCATCCGCGCGCTGTCGGAAGCGCTCGGCAAGAAGCTCGGCTATGACTCGCTCAGCGCTCTGCGCCAGGCGGTGTTCAAGGCCGTGCCGCATCTGATCCGTCTCGACCAGATCGAGGCCGGCTCCGCCGAGCAGATCAAGAAGCTTGCGGGGAAGGGCGGCTCGCCCGAGAAGGCGCCGTTCAAGCCCCTGGTCGAGGACTTCTATTTGACCAACCCAATCGCGCGTGCGTCCGCCGTGATGGCGGAATGCTCGCGCCTCGCCTCCGGGCACATGCTGACCGCAGCAGAGTGAGCGTGATCTGATGGAATTCTTCGAAAGCGCATTCTGGACCGGGTTCCTCTGGCCGCTGATCATCATGGTCGCCCAGAGCGTCCTTGTGCTCGTCGTCCTCTTGGTGGCGATCGCCTACATCCTGCTCGCCGACCGCAAGATCTGGGCGGCGGTGCAGATCCGCCGTGGCCCGAACGTGGTCGGCCCGTGGGGCCTGCTGCAATCCTTCGCCGACCTGCTCAAGTTCGTGCTGAAGGAGCCGATCATTCCGGCCGGCGCCAACAAGGGCGTGTTCCTGCTGGCGCCGCTGGTGTCGTGCGTGCTCGCGCTCGCGGCCTGGGCGGTGATCCCGACCAATCTCGGCTGGGTGATCTCCGACATCAATGTCGGCGTCCTCTTCATCTTCGCGATCTCGTCGCTGTCGATCTACGGCATCATCATGGCCGGCTGGTCGTCGAACTCGAAGTACCCGTTCCTGGCCGCGCTGCGCTCGGCGGCGCAGATGGTCTCCTACGAAGTCTCGATCGGCTTCGTCATCATCACCGTGCTGCTCTGCGCCGGCACGCTGAACCTCTCGGCCGTGGTCGAGGCCCAGCATGCCCGCGGCCTTGCCAGCCTGATCGGGCTGCCGCAGCTGACCATCCTGAACTGGTATGTCTGGCCGCTGTTCCCGATGTTCGTGGTGTTCTACGTCTCGGCGCTGGCGGAAACCAACCGTCCGCCCTTCGACCTCGTCGAAGCGGAGTCCGAGCTCGTCGCCGGCTTCATGGTCGAGTACGGCTCGACGCCATACCTCTTGTTCATGCTCGGCGAGTATGTCGCGATCGTCACGATGTGCGCGTTGGCCACGATCCTGTTCCTCGGAGGCTGGCTGCCGCCGGTGGACCTGCCGCCCTTCAACTGGGTGCCGGGGATCATCTGGTTCTCGCTGAAACTGTTCTTCATGTTCTTCCTGTTCGCGATGGCGAAGGCGATCGTGCCGCGCTACCGCTACGATCAATTGATGCGTCTCGGCTGGAAGGTGTTCCTGCCGCTGTCGCTGGCGATGGTGATCGTGGTGGCCGGCGTGCTGCATTTCGCCGGCATCGCGCCGAAGTGAGGGCCGTCATGGGTATCAACGTCAACGCCACTGCACGCTCGCTTCTGCTGTCGGAATTCGTCTCGGCGTTCTTTCTCGCCATGCGCTATTTCTTCCAGCCGAAGCCGACCCTGAACTATCCGTTCGAGAAGGGCCCGATCTCGCCCCGCTTCCGCGGCGAGCACGCATTGCGCCGCTATCCGAACGGCGAAGAACGCTGCATCGCCTGCAAGCTGTGCGAAGCGATCTGCCCGGCGCAGGCCATCACCATCGAGGCCGGCCCGCGCCGCAACGACGGCACCCGCCGCACCGTGCGCTACGACATCGACATGGTGAAGTGCATCTATTGTGGCCTGTGCCAGGAGGCCTGTCCGGTCGATGCCATCGTCGAAGGCCCGAACTTCGAGTTCGCGACCGAGACCCGCGAGGAACTTTATTATGACAAGGCCAAGCTGCTCGCCAACGGCGACCGCTGGGAACGCGAGATCGCGAAGGCGATCGAGCTCGACGCGCCGTACCGGTGAGGTGAGGGCATGATCCTTCCCGCGCTGTTCTTCTATCTGTTCGCCGGCATCTGCGTCGCCTCGGCGGTGATGGTGATTGTCTCGCGCAATCCCGTGCACTCCGTGCTGTACCTGATCCTGGCCTTCGTCAACGCTTCCGGCCTGTTCGTGCTGATGGGCGCCGAGTTCCTCGGCATGATGCTGATCGTCGTCTATGTCGGCGCGGTCGCGGTGCTGTTCCTGTTCGTGATCATGATGCTCGACGTCGACTTCCTCGAGCTGCGCGAGGGCTTCATCGAGTACCTGCCGGTCGGCCTCGTGATCGGCGGCATCTTCCTGTTCGAGCTGCTGCTCACCGTCGGCTTCTGGGTCATCAACCCCGGCGTCTCCAAGACGATCACGGCGGCGATCCCGCCCAACGTCTCCAACACCGAGGCGCTCGGGCTCGTGCTCTACACGAAGTACATCCACTACTTCCAGCTCGCCGGCATGGTGCTGCTGGTTGCGATGATCGGCGCGATCGTGCTGACGCTGCGCCATAAGGCGAAGGTCAAGCGGCAGGACATCAACGTTCAGAACGCACGCACGCCCGACATGGCAATGGCGATGCGCAAGGTGGCGCCGGGGCAGGGGCTCTCGGACGCGGATGCTGCGGAGTGGGTGAAATGACGATCGGGCTCGGACATTATCTGGCGGTCGGCGCGATCCTGTTCACGCTCGGCATCCTCGGCATCTTCCTGAACCGCAAGAACATCATCGTCATCCTGATGTCGATCGAGCTGATCCTGCTCTCGGTCAACATCAACCTCGTGGCGTTCTCGACCTTCCTCGGCGACATCGTCGGGCAGGTCTTCGCGCTGCTGGTGCTGACGGTCGCGGCTGCGGAAGCTGCGATCGGTCTCGCCATCCTGGTGGTCTATTTCCGCAACCGTGGCTCGATCGCGGTTGAGGACGTCAATTTGATGAAGGGCTGAGCTCTCAAATGGTTCAGGCGATCGTTTTCCTGCCTCTGCTGGGCGCCATTCTGGCCGGCCTGATCGCGCTTGTGGGCGCGCATGCCCGCAACCCCTCGGGCGACGAGGTCGAGCATCACGGCGACCATGGTCACGCGCACGCTCATGCGTCCGCCACGATCAACGAGGACGCCTCCGTCATCCACGAGACCCATCACGAGCCCGGCGACGGGCACGACGATCACGGCCACGGACCGACCGAGCCGCCTGCGGCGGGCTCGCGCGCTGCCGAGCTGATCACCACCGGGCTGCTGTTCGTCTCGGCCGCGCTGTCCTGGATGACCCTGGTCGATGTCGGCTTCATGCATCACGACTACCGGATCCAGCTGCTGCCTTTCATCTTCTCCGGCGACCTCCAGGTCTGGTGGACGCTGCGCGTCGACACGCTCACGGCCGTGATGCTGGTGGTGGTCACGACCGTGTCCTCGCTCGTGCACCTCTATTCCATCGGCTACATGGACGAGGACCCGTACCGGCCGCGCTTCTTCGGCTATCTCTCGCTGTTCACCTTCGCCATGCTGATGCTGGTGACCGCGGACAATTTGGTGCAGCTGTTCTTCGGCTGGGAGGGCGTGGGTCTGGCCAGCTACCTGCTGATCGGCTTCTGGTACCAGAAGCCCTCGGCGAACGCCGCCGCCATCAAGGCCTTCGTGGTCAACCGCGTCGGCGACTTCGGCTTTGCCCTCGGCATCTTCGCGATCTTCATGCTGGTCGGCTCGACCGATTTCGAGACCATCTTCCACGCCGCGCCCGGCCTCACCGGCAAGACCATCAACTTCCTCGGCTGGCACGCCGACGCCCTGACCCTGACCTGCCTGTTGCTGTTCATGGGCGCGATGGGCAAGTCGGCGCAGTTCCTGCTGCACACCTGGTTGCCGGACGCGATGGAAGGTCCGACCCCGGTGTCGGCGCTGATCCACGCCGCGACCATGGTCACCGCCGGCGTCTTCATGGTGGCGCGCCTGTCGCCGCTGTTCGAGCTCGCGCCGACCGCCCAGGCCGTCGTGATGTTCTTCGGCGCGACCACGGCGTTCTTCGCCGCCACGATCGGTCTCGTCCAGAACGACATCAAGCGCATCGTCGCCTACTCGACCTGTTCGCAGCTCGGCTACATGTTCGTGGCGATGGGGGCGGGGGCCTATTCGGTCGGCATGTTCCACCTGTTCACCCACGCCTTCTTCAAGGCGCTGCTGTTCCTGGGCTCCGGTTCGGTGATCTACGCGATGCACCACGAGCAGGACATCCGCAACATGGGCGGCCTCTGGAGGAAGATCCCCTACACCTATGCGGTGATGGTGGTTGGCACGCTGGCGCTGACCGGCTTCCCGCTCACCGCCGGCTATTTCTCCAAGGACGCGATCATCGAGTCCGCCTACGCCTCGCACAATCCGTTCGGGGTGTACGGCTTCCTGATGACGGTGATCGCCGCCGGCTTGACCTCGTTCTACTCTTGGCGCCTGATCTTCAAGACCTTCCACGGCGAGCCGCATGACGAGCATCATTACGAGGCCGCGCATGAGGCTCCGCTCTGGATCCTGATCCCGATCGGCGTGCTCGCGGTCGGCTCGTTCGTCGCGGGCCTGCCGTTCAAGGAGCTGTTCGCCGGCCACGGCGTCGAGGAATTCTTCCGCGAGTCCGTGAAGATGAACCCGCACATCATCGAGGAGATGCACCACATCCCGCAGACCATCGCCTTCCTGCCGACGGTGATGATGGTGCTGGGCTTCCTCGTCTCGTACCTGTTCTACATCCGGCGGCCCTACATCCCGGTTCGGCTCGCTCAAGAGCAGCCGATGCTGTACCAGTTCCTGCTCAACAAATGGTACTTCGACGAGCTCTATGACCTCATCTTCGTCCGTCCGGCGAAGTGGATCGGCTACCAGCTCTGGAAGAAGGGCGACGGCTTCATCATCGACGGCTTCGGCCCCGACGGCGTCTCCGCCCGCGTGCTGGACGTCACCCGCAACGTCGTGAAAATCCAGACCGGCTATCTCTATCACTACGCATTCGCCATGCTGATCGGCGCCGCCGGCCTGATCACCTGGTTCATGTTCGGCTTTGGAGGCCAGTAAATGACAACCTGGCCCATTCTTTCGGTCACGACGTTCCTGCCGCTGGTCGGCGCGCTGATCGTCTATTTCAGCCGCGGTGATGACGAGGCGGCGCGGCGCAATTCGCGCTGGATCGCGCTCTGGACCACGCTGATCACCTTCGCGGTGTCGGTGATCCTGGTCATGCGCTTCGACCCCGCCAATCCCGACTTCCAGTTCGTCGAGAAGGCGAACTGGCTCGCCACCGGCATCACCTACCACATGGGCGTCGACGGCATCTCGCTGCCGCTGGTGATCCTGACCACCGCCGTGATGCCGTTCTGCATCATCGCGAGCTGGAAGGCGATCACGAGTCGCGTCCGCGAATACATGATGGCGTTCCTGATCCTGGAAACGCTGATGATCGGCACCTTCTCGGCGCTCGATCTGGTGCTGTTCTACCTCTTCTTCGAGGGCGGCCTGATCCCGATGTTCCTGATCATCGGCGTCTGGGGCGGTCCGCGCCGGGTCTATGCCTCGTTCAAGTTCTTCCTCTACACGCTGCTCGGCTCGGTCCTGATGCTGCTCGCCATCATGGCGCTGTACTGGAACGGCGGCACCACCGACATCCCGACCCTGATGCACACCGCCGTGCCGCGGTCGTTGCAGACCTGGGCGTGGCTGGCCTTCTTCGCCTCGTTCGCAGTGAAGATGCCGATGTGGCCGGTGCACACCTGGCTTCCCGACGCCCACGTCGAGGCGCCGACCGCGGGCTCGGTGGTCCTCGCCGCGATCCTGCTGAAGATGGGCGGCTACGGCTTCCTCCGCTTCTCGCTGCCGATGTTCCCGCTGGCCTCGCACGACTTCGCGCCGCTGATCTTCACGCTCTCGGCCATCGCCATCATCTACACCTCGCTGGTGGCCCTGATGCAGGAGGACATGAAGAAGCTGATCGCGTACTCCTCGGTCGCGCATATGGGCTTCGTCACCATGGGCATCTTCGCCGGCACCATGCAGGGCGTCGCCGGTGGCGTGTTCCAGATGATCTCGCACGGCATCGTCTCCGGCGCGCTGTTCCTCTGCGTCGGCGTCGTCTACGACCGCCTGCACACCCGCGAGATCGCGGCCTATGGCGGCCTCGTCAACCGGATGCCGCTCTATGCGATGACCTTCATGGTGTTCACCATGGCCAATGTCGGTCTGCCTGGCACCAGCGGCTTCGTCGGCGAGTTCATGACGCTGCTCGGCACGTTCAAGGTCTCGATCCCGACCGCGTTCTTCGCCACCTTCGGCGTGATCCTCTCGGCAGGCTACGCGCTGTGGCTCTACCGCAAGGTCGTGTTCGGGGCGCTGACCAAGCCGTCGCTGGCGAGCATGAAGGACCTCACCTTGCGGGAGTGCGTCATTCTATTCCCGATGATCGCGCTGACGATCCTGTTCGGCGTCTATCCGAAGCCGGTGCTCGACATGTCGGCCGCCTCGGTCCAGCAACTCGTCAACAATTACAATACCGCCGTGACGGCCGTGAAGGCCGCCGCACTGCTCCAGTGATCGGGCAGGTCAGGATATCGCCATGAGCTTTTCGACTGCAGGTTATCAACTGGCGCCGGTGCTGCCCGAGCTCGTGCTCGCGGTCGGCGCCATGGCGCTTCTGATGCTCGGGGCCTATCGCGGGCAGGAGACGACCAGGACCGTCACGTCGCTGGCGGTGGTGCTCCTGATCGTGGTGGGTGCGCTCGTCTACATGCAGCCCGCGGGCAAGCAGGTGACGTTCGGCGGCAGCTTCATCGTCGACGACTTCGCCCGCTTCATGAAGATCCTGGCCCTGATCGGCTCGGCCGTGACGCTGATCCTGTCGACCGAGTTCCTGTCCGACCCGTCGCGCCGCATCTTCGAATACGCCATCCTCGTGCTGCTCTCGACGCTCGGCATGATGGTGCTGATCTCGGCCGGCGACTTGATCTCGCTCTATCTCGGTCTCGAACTGATGTCGCTGGCGCTCTATGTCGTTGCGGCCTCGAACCGCGACAACGCCAAGTCGACCGAGGCCGGCCTGAAGTACTTCGTGCTCGGCGCGCTGTCCTCGGGCATGCTGCTGTACGGGGCATCGCTGGTCTATGGCTTTACCGGCACCGTGAGCTTCACCGGCATCGCCGCGGCCGCGACGGTCTCGAATGTCGGCCTGGTGTTCGGCCTCGTCTTCCTGCTCGTCGGCCTCTGCTTCAAGGTTTCGGCCGTGCCGTTCCATATGTGGACGCCTGACGTCTACGAGGGCGCGCCGACCCCGGTCACCGCCTTCTTCGCCTCGGCGCCGAAGGTCGCCGCGCTTGCCGTCTTCACCCGCGTCACGCTGACCGCATTCCCCGGCATCGTCTCGCAGTGGCAGCAGATCCTGGTGTTCGTGTCGATCGCCTCGATGGCGCTCGGCTCCTTCGCCGCGATCGGCCAGAGCAACATCAAGCGCCTGATGGCCTATTCCTCGATCGGCCACATGGGCTTCGCCCTGGTCGGCCTCGCCTCCGGCACGGTTGAGGGCGCGCAGGGCGTCTTGATGTACATCGTGATCTATGTCGCGATGACGCTCGGCTCGTTCTCCATCATCCTCGCCATGAAGCGCAACGGCCAGGCCGTCGAGCAGATCAGCGATTTCGCCGGCCTGTCGCGCACCAATCCGCTGCTCGCCTTCATGTTCGCGATGCTGCTGTTCTCGCTCGCCGGCATCCCCCCGCTCGCCGGCTTCTTCGCCAAATGGTACGTCTTCGTCGCCGCGATCAAGGCGAACCTGTTCACGCTTGCCGTGATCGGCGTGCTGACCAGCGTCGTCGGCGCCTACTATTATCTCGCCATCGTCAAGACGATGTATTTCGACGAGCCGGCCGGCCAGGTCGATCCGGTGCGCATCGAGGTGCGGACGGTGCTGGCGGTCGCGGGTCTGTTCAACCTGCTGTTTGCCCTGTTCGCGGGGCCCGTGGTGAGCGTCGCCTCCGCCGCGGCAAAGTCGCTGTTCTAGGATGGCCTTCGCGCTCGGTCCTCGCGCATCGGCCGCGGGCTACAAGCTCGCGGCGTTCGAGCGGACCGGCTCGACCAACACCGAGGCGATCGAGCACGCCCGCGCCGGCGAACGCGGCCCGATGTGGTTCGTGACCTCCGAGCAGACCGCCGGCCGCGGCCGCCGCCAGCGCGCCTGGATCGCGCCGCGCGGCAATCTCGCCGCCAGCATCCTCGAAGTCATGGACGTCGCCCCGGCCGTCGCCGCCACGCTCGGCTTTGCCGCAGGGCTGGCCGAGGAGGCCGCCCTGCAGAAGGTGAGCCTCGAGGCGGCGCTCCGTCTCGGCGAAGGCCGGCCCCGCTACGCGCTGAAATGGCCGAATGACGTGCTCGCCGGCGGCAAGAAGCTGGTCGGCATTGGCCTCGAGGCCGAGGCCGTCGGTAGCGGCCTCGCCGTCGTCGTCGGCATCGGCACCAATGTGGTCGCCGCGCCCGAGGGCACCCCGACGCCCGCCGTGTCGCTGGCGGGCCTCGGCGTCCAGATCAGCGCCGAGGAGCTGTTCGCGGCCCTCTCCGACGCCTGGGTCGAGTTTCGCGGCATCTGGGACAATGGCCGCGGCTTTGCCGAGATCCGCAAGCTCTGGCTGGAGCGCGCCGCCGGCCTCGGCGAGAAGGTTGCGATCCACACGGGAACCACGACGCTGGAAGGTGTTTTTGACACCATCGACGACACCGGCTGCCTGATCGTCCGCACCGCGGAGGGCCGCCTTGTGCCGGTGGCGGCGGGCGAGGTGTTCTTCGGCCCCGTCGCCTCGGTGGGAGCTGCGTGATGGCAAGGCCCGACGAATTGGTGTTTGCGCCGCTCGGCGGCGTCGGCGAGATCGGCATGAACCTGTCGATCTACGGCCTCGGCAACCGTCACCAGCGCGCCTGGCTCGCGGTCGATCTCGGCGTCTCCTTCGGCGACGAGGAGCATCTGCCGGGCATCGACCTGATCATGCCCGACATCTCCTTCCTCGAGAAGGAGCGCAAGAACCTGATGGGCCTGGTTCTGACGCACGCCCATGAGGACCATTTCGGCGCCATCATCGACCTCTGGCCGAAGCTGAAATGCCCGATCTACGCCACCAGGTTCAGCGCCGCGCTGTTCGAGGCCAAATGCGCCGCCGAGCGCAATGCGCCCGAGATTCCGGTCACTGTGGTGCCGTCGGGCGGCCGCGTCGATATCGGGCCGTTCAACGTCGAGTTCATTCCCGTCGCGCATTCGATTCCGGAAGCGCATGCGCTCGCGATCCACACCGACGCCGGCATCGTGCTGCACACCGGCGACTGGAAGATCGACCCGACCCCGACGCTGGGAGCCCCGACCGACGAGAAGCGGCTGCGCGAATTGGGCGAGCAGGGCGTGCTCGCTTTGATCGGCGATTCCACCAATGCGGTGCGCGACGGCCGTTCGCCCTCGGAGGCCGAGGTCGCCAGCACCATCATCGACCTCGTGAAATCCGCCAAGGGCCGCGTCGCGGTGACGACGTTCGCCTCCAACGTCGCCCGCGTCAAAGCGGTGGCTGACGCGGCGAAAGCCGCGGACCGCGAGGTGGTCGTGGTCGGCCGGGCCATGGAGCGCGTGGTGCAGGTCGCGCGCGAGACCGGCTATCTCGACGGCGTGCAGAACTTCCGCTCGCCCGAGGTCTACGGCCATCTGCCGCAGGACAAGGTGCTGGCGCTGTGCACGGGAAGCCAGGGCGAGCCGCGCGCCGCGCTGGCGCGCATCGCCAATGACGACCATCCCGAAATCACGCTGAACCGCGGCGACAGCGTCATTTTCTCCTCGCGGACCATTCCCGGCAACGAGAAGGCGGTCGGCTCGATCATCAACAATCTGGTGCTGCAGGGTGTCGAGGTCATCACCGACCGCGATGCGCTGGTCCACGTCTCCGGCCATCCCCGCCGCGACGAGCTGCGCGATTTGATCTCCTGGGTGAAGCCGCAGCTCCTGATCCCCGTCCACGGCGAGGCCCTGCATCTGCACGAGCACGCCAAGCTCGCCCGCGCCGCCGGCGTGCCGCGCGTGCTGGTCTGCCGCAACGGCGACCTCGTCAAGCTCGGACCCGGCGATCCCGGCATCGTCGGCGAAGTGCCATCGGGCCGTCTCTACAAGGACGGCACGATCCTGGAGGATTCCAAGTCGCGCGCCGTGATCGAGCGCCGGCGCATGGCGTTCTCCGGCTGCGCCTTCGTCGCCATCGCCATGACCGCCCAGGGGGAGCTGGTCGACGAACCCGAGGTCGATCTGGTCGGCATCCCCGAGAAGAACAGGGCCGGCGAGACCTTCGACGACATCGTCTTCGATGCCGTGATGTTGACCATCGAAGGCCTGCCGCGGGCGCGCCGCCGCGATCCGGACGCTCTAGCCGAGTCGGTGCGACGCGCTGTCCGGGCCGTGATCAACGAACATTGGGGCAAAAAGCCCCCCTGTCTGGTACATGTCCTGACGGTGTAGATTAGGCGTGGTCTCCGGATCACGCTCTGAGGGAGAAGAAACATGCTGGGCCGGCTCAACCATGTCGCGATCGCGACCAAGGACGCCGTCAAGGCCGCGAAGATCTACGGCACCGCGTTCGGCGCCCAGATCTCGGAGGCCGTGCCGCTGCCCGAGCACGGCGTCATCACCGTGTTCGCGACCCTGCCCAACACCAAGATCGAGTTCATCGAGCCGCTGGGCGAGGCCTCGCCGATCGCAAAATTCGTCGAACGTAACCCCGACGGCGGCATCCATCACGTCTGCTACGAGGTCGTCGACATCATCGCCTCGCGTGACACGCTGGTGAAGGAGGGCGCAAGGGTGCTCGGCGACGGCGTGCCCAAGATCGGTGCCCACGGCAAGCCGGTGCTGTTCCTGCACCCCAAGGATTTTTCCGGCGCCCTGGTCGAGATCGAGCAGGCATAAGGCCGTCCCATGGCCATCCAGATCTCGACCGCGATCGCGATCTACTTCGTCATCTGGTGGGTCGCGCTGTTCCTGACGCTGCCGTTCGGCGTGCGCAGCCAGCACGAGGACGGCGTCGGCGCCCCCGGCACCGACCCCGGCGCGCCGATCCTGACGCGGATGGGCCGCAAGCTGATCTGGACCACGATCATCTCGGCGGTGATCTACGGCGCCGGCATCGCGGCCTATCACGCCGGCTATCTCTCGATCGAGCGGCTGTCCAAAATGATGGGAATGCCGTTCTAGGTTCTTAGTGCGGCACATCCTTCGAGACGCCCGCTTTGGCGGGCTCCCCAGGATGAGGGCAGAGTGCGCGGCAGCAGTTTCAACGGGCATCAATGTCCGTTAGCCTCATCCTGAGGAGACCGCGAAGCGGTCGTCTCGAAGGACGAGGCGTGCGCGCGCTCTCGCTTGAAATTTTGCGCTTGTTCGACTGTTCGGGGGAAATGAATGACTTTTCAGCGTATCGTCATTGCGCTTCTGGTGCTGATCGTCGCCGGTCTCGGTGCCATCGGCTATTTCGAATGGAAGATCGCCGTTCAGGCCCGCACGATGAAGGCCTTCGTCGAGGGCTACGTCTTCAACGAAGCCGTCATGGCCTGCGAGCAGGCCAAGAGCTCGACGCCGTTCAAATGGAACGGCGGCAAGAGCACCTCGGTGATCGGCCTGAACTCGGTCAAGCTGGACAAATACACCGTCAGCGCCAGCTACACGCTGGTGGCGGACAGCGTCTATTGTGATTACGATCCCATCAAAAGAAAGGCCGAGATCGGCTCGAGCTTCCTGGAGCGGGAGTAACGGTCCGGCCCACAGAGATGGGGTGGATCGTCATGGCGCAGGGGCAGGGGGACTACCGGATTCTGCATGAGGCCGATTTGCGGGCCTATCTCGCGGGCCTGCCGGACCTGAAGGGACTGCTCGGCGGCGAGCCGGCCGGGTGGGCGATCACCGAAGTCGGTGACGGCAACCTCAACCTCGTCTTCATCGTCAAGGGCGCGCGCGGCGGCATCGCCGTGAAGCAGGCGCTGCCTTACGTCCGCCTCGTCGGGGAGAGCTGGCCGCTGCCGCTGTCGCGGGCCCATTACGAATATCTCGCGCTGTCCCGCCAGGCCCAACTCGCGCCCGGCCTCGTGCCGGCCGTGCTGCATCACAACGACGCCCTGGCGCTGACTGCGATGGAGCTGCTCGAGCCCCACATCATCATGCGCAAGGGGCTGGTCGCGGGAACGCGCTATCCGCGCTTCGTGGACGACATCACGACCTTCATGGCGCGGACGCTGTTCTTTACTTCCGACCTCGCGCTCACGGCGGCCGAGAAGAAGGAGGCCATCGCCGCCTTTGCCGGCAACCACGCGCTGTGCAAGATCACCGAGGACCTGATCTTCACCGATCCCTACCGCATCGCCGAGCAGAACCGCTGGACCGCGCCCTATCTCGACGGCCTCGCCGCGAGCTTGCGCGACGACATGGACCTGCACGTCGCCGTCTCCCGGCTGAAGCTGAAGTTCATGGCGAGCCCGGAAGCGCTGATCCATGGCGACCTCCACACCGGCTCGATCATGGTCACGGACAGCCAGACCCGGGTGATCGACCCGGAATTCGCATTCTACGGTCCCATGGGCTTCGACGTCGGCGCCGTGCTGGCCAATCTCCTGATGGCCTTTTTCGCTTCTGCCGGCCACGAGCGCGCGCCGGGCGAACGGGCGGCATTCGAGGCCTGGGTGCTGGAGACGGTCGAGCAGGTCTGGAACCAGTTTGCCCGAAAATTCCTCGACCTCTGGCGCGCCGGCGCGGCCGGTGATGCCTATCCGCCCTCGCTCTTTCCCGGCGAGAAGGGCGCCGCGCGGCTGGAGGCCGAGCGGGAGGCCTACATGCAGCGCCTGTTCACCGATGTGGTCGGGTTCGCCGCCGCAAAAATCATCCGCCGCATCTTCGGCCTCGCCCACAACATCGACTTCGAGCTGATCGAAAATGCGAAGACGCGCGCTGTCAGCGAAGCGCGTGCGGTGCGGCTGGCGCGGGCGATGATGGTGGAGACGGGGACATTCCGGACCATTGCCGACGTCACCGGCGCCGCGCGAAAATTGCGCGACTGGATGCCGGACTTGTCAGGCTGAAGACCTAGTCGAACTCTAATATAGATGCACCGGCAGCAGCACGCCATGCTCCTCGACCAGCAGACCCCAGGTCTCGTTGGCCGTGACCTCGAATGCCCTGCTGCGTGTCTCTTTGCCGTTCACCGTCAGGGTGATCTTGTACGTTCCTGGCGACAGATCGAGCCTTTGGTTGTCAAGCAGCTCGCCGGCTGCCTTGTCCGAGTCCGCCAGGCTCTCTCCGGCGTGCGCGGCCAGCTTGACGATCCGGTCGTTGACGGTGACGACGGCCGCGTCGTCCGTTCTGTTGCCGAGCATCAGCCGTCCGTGCTCCGGCTTTGGCAAGAACCCTGATGCCGCGACACGGCGCTTGCGCTGCGACAGGTCCGCAATCGTCTTGCCGTCCTGTTGGATCAGTCGGAGCGAGGCCGGCCCATCCGAAGTGGTGAAGGCAATCACGGCCCTGTCGGCCTCGATCACCGCGCCCTCGGCCTCCGTCCATCCGCTTTCGGCGAGGGCGGCGCGATAGAAGGTGAGCACGGTCTTAAGATCGAGCGGCATCTCGACATGAGCCGACCGGATGAAGGGCGAGTTGTTCGCGGTTATGAGAGCCCAGCCGCTGGGCAGCGGCAGGCCCACGTCTGCGGACATTTTGCTCTCAAAGGTCCGAATTGCCGACTGCGCCAGCCTCCTGATGGCGTCGCAGAGCAGCCGCTCACCGAGATAGTCCGGAGAGCAACCGTCCCTCATCGTCCACCAGACATCGGAAACGTCCTCGTTCCACCGCGAGATATGGGACCAGCCGGCCTGGACCGTGCCGGTGGCGCCGTCCCGGGCCGGGTCAGGCGTAACGGGGATCGCCATCGCGGCCGTCGCGACGACCAGACTGCCGGCGAGCAGTGCACCCAGCATTCGGCGATTCATTTTTTCCACGGTCCTCGGGTCTGAGATGGCGATCCTGAGCTTGGTCGCGTTGATCACGAAAAATGTTCATCGAACCTGCTTACCCGATGACGCACCGCGTCAATACCCCCGCCGAAGGACTGCCTCAGGAACCGGCATCTTTTGCCGTCAAAACGAAGCTTGCCTTCGGTAGCCGACGAGTGATCAAATCTGGTGTCGGATTACGCCTGCGTTGCCGGGGGGACACATGATGTTCAAGACCATCGCGATCGTTGCCGGTTTGGGACTGGCGCTCACTGCCACTGCGGAGGCGCAGACGCCGCGCAAGGGCGGAACCATCCGCATGACGGCGCCCTACGGCTCCAGCTTCACCAGCCTCGACATTCACACCACGCAGCGCGCTCAGGACGAGATCTACGCCAAGGCCCTGCACCGCTCGCTCTACATCTGGAATTCGGCGGAAGGAAAGCCGGTGCTGGAGCTCGCCAAGGAGGACGTGGTGTCGGGCGGAGGCCTCGTTCACACCTTCAAGCTGCGCGACGACGCCTATTTCCACAGCGGCCGCAAGATGACGGCCGACGACGTCATCTGGTCCTACAACCGCATCATGGACGGCAGCAAAGCCTATCCCGGCGCGCGTTACGTCCGTGTCATCGAGGGCGCGGCCGCAGTGGAGAAGGGGCAGGCCAAGGAGATCTCCGGCCTGAAGAAGATCGACGACTTCACCATCGAGATGAAGCTGACCGAGAAGGTCGATCCGGGCTTCTATTTCTTCACCGCGCTGACCTCGATCTATCCCGCCGACGAGGCGGCCAAGGAAAGCTTCATCCAGAAGCCGATCGGTCTCGGGCCCTTCAAGTTCGTCGAGCACGTGCCGGGATCGCGCATCGTCCTGGAGCGCTGGGACCGGTTCTACAAGCCGGGCAAGCCCTATGCCGACAAGATCGTCGTGTCGGTCATGGGCGAGGCCGCGGCGCGCGACGTCGCCTTCCGCAACAAGGAGATCGACACCTCGGTGCTGGGACCTGCGCAATACGTCGCCTACCAGTCCGACGCCGACCTCAAGGGCACCATCGTCGAGGTCGCCGAGGTGTTCACTCGCTATATGGGGATGAATCCCAATTTCAAGCCGTTCTCCGACAAGCGCGTGAGGCAGGCGATCAACTACGCGATCGACACCGACTTGATCATCAACAAGCTGGTCAAGGGCAAGGCCTATCGCGCCACCAGCTGGCTGCCGCTGACCGCGCCGGGCTACGACAAGGCGATGAAGCCTTACCCCTACGATCCCGCCAAGGCCAAGCAGCTGCTCAGCGAGGCCGGCTACGCATCCGGCTTCGAGTTCGAATGGACCACCAGCCAGAATGAGAGCTGGGGCCTGCCGATCGTCTCGGCCGTCATCCCGATGCTGGACAAGGTCGGCATCAAGGCCAAGGTCAAGCAGGTCGAGACCGCGGTGCTGGCGGAGGTGGTTCGCACCGGCGATTACCAGGCTTTCATCTATTCCCAGGCAAGCGGCCCGGATCCGCAAGCCGCGCTGAAATGCTTCCATTCGGCGACGCCGCAGTCGGCCTGTAACTACACGACCTTCAAGAATGCCGAGCTCGACAAGATCATCGACGAGGCCGGCCAGGCCGACGATCCCGCAAAGCGCATCCAGCTGCTGCAGAAGGCCAATGCGCTGCTCTACGAGGAGGCGCCGGTCTGGTTCTTCAACTACAACAAGGCGGTCATGGCGGTGCAGCCGTGGCTGAAGGGCATTCAGTTGAACGCAACCGAGCTGACCCACCAGAACGTCGAGGACCTCTGGGTCGACGAGGCCTCGCCCGCGAAGTGACACGCGCGCTCCCTCCAGCGCGACCGGCGAGGGAGGGAGCGGAGAAAAGTTGAGATGCTCGCGTTCCTGATCCGCCGCCTTCTGCAGACCATTCCGACCGTGCTCGCCGTCGTGCTGCTGGTGTTCGTGCTGTTCAGCGTCGTTCCCGGCAGCATCGTCTCGACCATGAGCGACGACAGCGATCCGCAGGTCGAGCTGCGCCTGAAGAAGCAGCTCGGTCTCGATCAGCCCGTCTATATGCGTTTCGGCACTTACATCGCCCAGCTCGCGACCGGCGATTTCGGAACCTCGTTCCGGACGCGCGAGCCTGTCACAACCATGATCGCCAAGCGGGCATGGCCGACGCTGCAGCTGATCTTCGCGTCCATGGCGTTTGCGGTCGTGGTCGGCGTGCCGCTCGGCTTCGTCGCGGCTCTGCGGCCCGGCGGCCTCGTCGATACGCTCGCAATGATCGTCGCGGTGTCGGGTCTTTCGATCGCCAAGTTCTGGCTCGGACTGATGCTGATGTATCTTTTCGCGTTGAAGCTCGGCTGGCTGCCGAGCTTCGGCTATGGTGATGGCGGATTGAAATATCTGGTCCTGCCGGCACTGGCCCTCGGCGTCTCGCCGATGGCGCTGCTGGCGCGGACGACGCGCGCGGCGGTGCTCGAGATCATGACCGCCGACTTCGTCCGCACCGCGCGCTCGAAGGGCATGAGCGAGACCAGGGTCGTCAAGTGGCACGTGATGCGCAACGCGCTGGTGCTCATCCTCACGACCATGGGCCTGCAATTCGGCGCGCTGATGGGGCAGGCGGTCGTGGTCGAGAAATTGTTCTCCTGGCCGGGCATCGGCTCGCTGCTGGTCGACAGCGTGCTGCAGCGCGACATTCCCGCCGTCCAGGGCTCCATCCTGGTCGTGGTGCTGTTCTTTCTGGCGATCAATCTCCTGATCGACGTGCTCTACGGCGTGATCGATCCCAGGATCAGATACGCATGAAGCTCCGCGCCAATCTCGTCATCGGGGGAGCGTTGTTCGCGCTGGCGATCGTCGTCGGCCTGCTCGCGCCGTGGCTAGCACACACCGATCCCGTCATGGACGCCAACCTCATGAATGCGGAGGAGCCCCCGAGCTGGACCTGGTGGTTCGGCACCGACGCGCAGGGCCGCGACATCTATTCCCGCGTCCTCTACGGCGCGCGCGTCTCGCTGACGGTCGGCATCGTCTCCCAGCTCATCAACAGCGTCATCGGCGTGGCGCTCGGCCTCAGCGCCGGCTATTTCGGCGGCTGGTGGGACGATTTCGTCAACGGCCTGACCAATCTCATGCTCGCGATCCCCTCGCTGATTTTCGCGCTCGCCATCATGGCGGTGCTCGGTCCCGGCCTGACCAGCCTCCTGATCGCGCTCGGGCTGACCAACTGGTCGTTCACCTGCCGCCTCGCGCGGGCTTCGGCGCTGTCGCTGCGGAGCCAGGGCTATGTGCAGGCGGCCACCGTGCTCGGCTATGGTGATGTGCGCATCATGATCACGCAACTCCTGCCGAACATGCTGGGGCCCATCGTCGTCATCGGCACGCTGGGCATGGGCAGCGCGGTCCTGTCCGAAGCCGCATTGTCGTTCCTGGGCCTCGGCGTCCGCCCGCCCTTTCCGAGCTGGGGCAGCATGCTGTCGGAAGCCCGGGAGCAGATCACGACGGCGCCGTGGCTTTCGATTTTCCCCGGCCTTGCGATCTTCCTGACCGTGCTCGGTCTCAATCTGCTCGGCGATGGCCTGCGCGACATCCTCGATCCGCAATCGCGGAGCCGGCGCACATGACAGGCAGCCCGCTGCTCGAGGTCGAGAATCTTCGCATCGATCTCGATGACGGATCGAGGCGCGTTGCGGCGGCCGAAGGCATTTCATTCCGCATCGATCGCGGCGAGACGTTCGGCCTCGTCGGCGAGTCCGGCTGCGGCAAGAGCATTACCGCGCTTGCCTTGATCGGCTTGCTGCGGCCGCCCTTGTCGATCGGCGGCGGCGTCATCCGGTTCGAGGGACGGGAAGTCCAGCACCTGTCGGCCGCCAGGCAACGGCAGCTGCGCGGCAATCGCATCGCCATGATCTTCCAGGAGCCGATGACGGCGCTGAACCCGGTCTCGCCGGTGGGGCGGCAGATCGCCGAGATGTTCGTGCTGCACAAGGGCAAGAGCTGGCGGGAGGCCAACCAGCTGGCGGTCGAGGCGCTCGCGAGCGTCCGCGTCCCCGCACCCGAGCGGCGCGTGAAGGACTATCCGCATCAGCTGTCCGGCGGGATGCGCCAGCGCGTGATGATCGCGATTGCGCTCGCCTGCGGTCCGGACCTCTTGATCGCTGACGAGCCGACCACCGCGCTCGACGTCACCGTGCAGGCGGAGATCATCGAGCTGATGCGCAATCTGTGCGCCGAGCGGGGAACGGCGATCCTGATGATCAGCCACGACCTCGGCCTCGTCGCCAATGTCTGCCGCCGCGTCGCCGTCATGTATGCCGGCCGCATCGTCGAGGAGCGCGGTTCGGACGACATCTTCCGCGCGCCGTCCCATCCCTATACGCAGGGCCTGGTCGACTCCCTGCCGCGGCTTGGCAGCCGCGCAGCGCTCGGCCGCAGCCGCCTGAAGGAGATCGCGGGCGTCGTGCCGGCGATCACGCGTTTCCCGGATGGCTGCCGGTTCAATCCGCGTTGCGCGCAGGCGACGGAAATTTGCCGAACCACCGCGCCGCAGACGGATGGGCTGGAGGCGGGCGGTTTCGTCCGGTGTCACCACCATGCATGAACCGCGGGGGAGAGCGGATGACGACGTGATCCTCAGCGTGGAGGATCTCGCCGTTCATTTTCCGCTCGGGGGCGGCCTGCTGGGCCGCGGCCGTCGGCTGCTCCGCGCCGTCGACGGCGTCGACCTCAAACTGAAGCGCGGCGAATGCCTCGGCCTCGTCGGCGAATCCGGCTCGGGCAAGTCGACGGTCGCGCTCTCGATCCTCGGCCTGTTGGCGCCGACGCGCGGCCGCATCGTGCTGGACGGGCAGGTCGTCACGAACCGGCAATCCGGCGACCGCAAGGCGCTCGCCCGCATCGTGCAGATCGTGTTCCAGGATCCCTACGCCTCTCTCAATCCGCGCCAGACCGTTCGCCGCACGCTTGAAGATCCCCTGCGTGTGCACGGGGTCACCGCGAAGAGCGAGATCGAGGACCGCGTCGCGACCATGCTCAAACATGTCGGCCTGCGCCCCGAGCAGGCCGACCGCTATCCGCATGAATTCTCCGGCGGCCAGCGCCAGCGCATCGGCATCGCGCGCGCCCTGATCCTCAATCCCAAAATCGTCATCTGTGACGAGCCGGTCTCGGCGCTCGACGTCTCGATCCGCGCCCAGATCATCAATCTGCTGCTGGAGCTGAAGGACACGCTCGGCCTGTCCTACATCATGATCAGCCACGACCTCGGCGTTGTCGAGCACATGAGCGACCGCGTCGCCGTGATGTATCTCGGCCGCATCGTCGAGAACGGCCATTGGCGCGAGATCTTCGAACGTCCCGCGCACCCCTACACGCAGGCCCTGATCGCGGCCATCCCCGATCCGCTGCGCCACGCCCCGCTGGCAACGACAGGCGGCGACCTGCCCAACCCGCTCAACCCGCCGAACGGCTGCGCCTTCAGCCCGCGCTGCCGCTACGCGGAGGCGGTGTGCCGGAGCGAGCCAGGGCCAACGCTGGAGACGCGACCCGATGGGCATGCGGTGCGATGCTGGCGGAGCGAGGAGATTGCGGGGCGGACGGGGTTAGTCTCGACCGGGGCGTGACCCGAAGCTGATCTTGCGTATTCGTCTGTTCGGTCTCTCAATAGATGCCGTAAGCGAGGACTGCCAGTTGCCATATTGGGTCAAGCGAATTCTCCTCAAATCAGGGGAGATCGTGACCGAAGAACTTGGTCGGGATGCAAACTATTTCCCAGGTGCTGCGGCCGTCATGGGCGACGTGATAACGGTTTGCTGTGGCGGTAGGCAATTCGATGCCAAGGTCGTCGAAGAAATTTAGCATGCCCACTGTTGGCCGCTGTCCGGGGGAAACCGGACGCGCCGCCGTGCTCATTTCGACCACCGCTTATGACTCGCACCGGACCTCGTCAAAATTTCAATGCCCGCGGCGGCGGGTCTCCGATACGACATGGGATATAGTTACATTTCTTGATTGAGCTGCTTAACTCTCTAATCGACCAATAAATATTTCAAAAAAAATCATAGGAGCCGCAATGTCCTCTCCAGAAGAAGACGATCGGCGCGAGTTTTTAAGTTCCTGCGGCAGGTTCGCTTCCGTAACACCTCCGAAGATCACAGCCTTGCTTTCGACCTCACTTGCTAGCAGCGCAATTACCACCTCCGAAGGCCGGGGTCGTGTATGCCTAATAACCGGCGAACTTGCTTCGGCAGGACGATCGGATCAATGCATTGCCGAAGCAAAGCGATACCGCGACAAGGCTGCCGAGGCAGAACAACTGGCTGAACTCGCGGTGACGGCGGCCCGTCGCCAAACACTGACCATCATCGCTCGCACTTATCTCCGGACGGCGGCGCAGCTGGAGAGCGTCGCGGAAGCGGAGCGATTGCTTGAAGCGATTGCAGAAGTAAAGTCCAGTAGTTGACGATAGCTTCGGGTGCATCTTCGAAGTTGCGTCGCGTCTGTCGAAGGTCCGCTCGGCGCGGCAGCTATGCGCTGCCATAATTGTTGGCGAAAGGACGGTCAGATCGGCGTAGCTTCACGAGTAACGCCGCATCAGCTAGAGACCCTCATCCTTTCGAATGTCCTTGTGGCCCATCGGCGAAGTTGCGCCTTGGCGGTCGGTAGTCCGCTCGTTGACCCAGAGCGGACCAGATTTGCTGACCTGAGTTCTTCGCATTTTGACCGACTGAGACATCGAGGTCCGCAATGCTTTCAACACCGGGCACGAAATTAGCGGGCCTTCCCGCGTATCGCATCCCACCACGGACAGGTGCCCGCCATGCGTTCGTAGTTGCCTTCCATTACCTGAACAGGGGCGCGACGTGGACCGATCTCCGGCGCGGCCGAGGGAGGCGCGCCAATATCTTCAAATAGGCCCTTGTGGCCCCAGAAGCTACCGACACTGGTCATCTCCACCGGCGGCGTTGTGTCATCGACCTCCTTGCCGCCCCAGCCGCACTCCACGTAGATCTCTGACGGAGTACGCATGTAATACGACGTCATGAGATCATTCGGGTGGCGGCCGAGAGTGGCGACAACTTTCTGCGGGCTGCCCTGTAGCAGGTCATACCCCTGACCGACGTCGTCGAGCAGATAATATTCGACAAGCAGGTGATGCATGCTGCGCACTGGCGCGGCCACGAGAGCCACGCTGTGGTGGCGTGCGTTGACATGCATGAAGTAAGCCTTCAGCGGAGCAACCATGAAGTCGCTAATGCGAAACCCCAGCAGGTCCTTGTAGAAGGCCAGGGCGACATCGATGTCTGGGAATGTCAGAAGGGTGTGGCCCATGCCTAGCGGACCGGTACGGAAGCCGGAGACGTCGCGGCCAGGCTTAAAGGCCGTGTCAGCTACCTGGGCGCCATGGAAAGCTTCCAAACGATTGCCGGCGGGATCGGCAAAGGAGATCAGGTCCGTCACACAGCGCTGGTCCGCCAGCTCTGCGGGTTCGCGCTTCACGGCTACGCCAGCGGTTTCGAGGCGGGCAGCGAGTGAGTCGAGAGCCGTGGCATTGGCGACTTCCCAGCCGAAGACCTGAGCGCCTGGCTCAATGGCTCGGTCGATGAACAGGCGCTGTTTGCGGTCGTCCATACGGAAGGCACGCATAGAGCTGGCGCGGTCCACAGCCTGCATGCCAATGTTTGATGCGGCGAATGCGGCCCAATCATCGAGGTTCGACGCGCCGACGCCGAGATAACCGAAGGCCTGGATTTCCATGGTGTATCCTCCCCGGTTGTTTTCTTGACAAGGGTAAGAGGCAGCGAACGCCATTGCAATTGGAGTTTTGGGGCGTTCGCTCGTCAAAGGACAGCTAAAATTCCTGTGGTCGTGACAGCCGGAATAGCGAACATCACAAATTCACGCCACCAAGTTGGCAGGGCCCAGGCTGTGTGAGAACCTAACCTCGACGCTGCTTAGGCCTGCTGCTGTCAGCGGACAGCATCGAAATAGTCAAGGCGCGGTTGCGGAGTCGCCTTCCAGCCGACGCCGAAGGTCGGATTACGTACAGCACTCGCGCCAACACGATTAAGTGACGAGTCTCGGTTGGCCCCAGTCGCAATTGTTCGTCCCCTGCCGGGCGCCTGCCCCAGTTATGAATAGATTACCGTCGTGAAAGCGGTGACCGCATGTTATCGACTTGGGTTCAGCTTGTGGCCGTTCGCGACGGTTTGCGCGGCATGGGGCACGTCCGGAGACAGGGCTGAACCGGAAGTCGTCGGCTCAGGTCCAGACTAGCGCTCGTGACCCCGAGGCGACATTCATCGTCCCTTGTTCTCCCATTGCCTCCAGCCGGCCTTACGCAAACCGTCGACGAGATGCGCGTGGTCTTCTGGCCGAAACCACGGAGCTCTGTTGCGGACATACATGTCGAATGCTCCCGGTGCGCGCGAGATGGCCTTTTCCAGTTCTTCCTTCGCTTCCGCCGCGCGGCCAAGCTGGCCCAGCGCCGCCGCGGTCCAGCGGTAGATCATCGGAAAATCGGAATACGACCGGATCAGACGTTTTGCTGCCTCAATCGAAGCCTCGTATTCGCCGCAGAAATATAAACCGCATGCAATGTGCAACAAGCGGACTGCCAGATAGGGGTCGCGGGGATCGAGCCTGATACACGCGTTGAGAGCCATGACCCCCTCCTTGGGCCGGCCGGCAAAGATCAATGTCGCGCCTCGATGGCCATGCGCGATCGCGAGATTTGGACTCATGGAGAGAGCTCGCTCGATCTCCGCCAACGCATCTTCAGCCTCGCCGCGGGCTTGCAAGGCCCAGCCAAGGCACGAACGGGCCTCCGCATCGGCGCCATCCAGCGCGACCGCCCGGCGGGCCAAGGCCTCCGCCGAGCGTTGCGCATCCCGCAGTTCCATCTTCTGGTAAAGCGCGGCCGCTTGCAGCTGGTAGAGACCGAGCGCGCTGTAGCTGCCGCCGAAGGTCGGGTCGAGATCGATCGCCTGTCTGAAGAAGTTCTCCGCGATCTCATCGTCGTCTGCGGTCGCTTTGCTCAGATGCCACAGGCCGCGCTGATAGGCTGCCCAGGCATCAAGGCTCCCCGGCGGCCTGCGCATGGCGCGTCGGAGTTCGGCGTCCGCAATGGCGGGGGCGATCGCAGTCGTCACCGCTTCGGTAAGCTCATCCTGCACGGCGAAAACATCAGCGAGGTCGCGGTCGTAGCGCTCGGCCCAGACATGATTGCTGGTCGCCGCCTCTATGAGCTGCGCGGTCACGCGGATCCGGCTGCCGGCCTTGCGCACACTACCTTCGAGCACGTAGCGGACGCCAAGCTCGCGCCCGACCTGTCTCACATCAACCGCTCGCCCTTTGTAAGTGAACGACGAGTTCCGAGCGATGACGAACAACGAGGGATAGCGCGATAGCGCCGTGATCACATCTTCGGCAATACCGTCGGAAACGAATTCCTGTTCGGGGTCGCCGCTCATATTGGTCAGCGGCAGCACGGCGACAGAGGGTTTGTCAGGCAACGCGAGCGCCGGAACCCCGCGTTTGAGCGTTGCGGTCCGCGGGCCTGGGTCGATGATGATGCGGTAAACGTGGACGGGCCGGGCGATGTTCTTGAGAGTTTTCTCGCCCGCTTCCTCGACGTCGAAAGACACCTTGTCGCGCGCGTGATTGAAGACCGTCTGAGAGATGCAGATGCCGCCGGGTTCGGCGATGCTCTCGAGCCGTGCCGCGATGTTGACGCCGTCCCCAAAGATGTCATGGGATTCGACGATGATGTCGCCGATATTGAGCCCCACACGGAAGAGAATGCGCCTGTCCTCTGCATCGTCGCTGGTAAGTTCGTTGATGCGGGACTGGAACTGCATGGCAGCCCGCACCGCTTCGACCGCACTTGGAAACTCCGCCAAAAACCCGTCGCCGGTGTTCTTCACGATGCGGCCGCCGTGCTCCGCAATTGCGGGCTCAACACCTCCGGCGAAGAGTGCTGTCAGCTTGGCGTGGGTCGCCTCTTCGTCATTATGCATGAGCCGAGAATAGCCAGCCACGTCGGCGGCCAAGATCGCCGATAATCTACGCTCGACTCGGACCCGCTCATGCACCATGCCGCACCACGGCCCACCAACCCACCATATTCTACAATGGATCAGACCGCAGCGCCAAACTGAGCTCTAACATTCGTTGCCGCTAAATTGAAACGCGTCAGCCGGACTGACCGAGGTTTGTCTGGGACATGGAAAGAGCGCGAATGCGCGCCCGTGTTGATGCTCGTTCGCGCTCAGACCGAGCTCAGCATGGAAACGAGCAATTTCTTCCCGGTTCACGGTTCTGAGTATGGAGCCTGCGATCGCCGCGACCTTTTGAGGTCCTGCATACTAAACTAATCATGATCCAACTAACCAAATTGCGCGAGGACGCGGCTTCAGCTTCTGGCCCGTTGCCGAGCAAAGTGGCGGGCCTTTGCCGCGTTGGCTATCGGCGGCAGACCGGTCGCAGGGCCGTGCCCGCCATGACCGCTGCTTGTGACCCAATTCGGACTTGGTTTGCGATGGACGATTCAAGCCCATGCAAAAATGAATTTTATGCGGTTCAGTCTGAGTATTTTTGCTGTATCCTATTGGGCCTTCCAGCTCCGCAATATTGGGAGGAGGTTAGGATGAACAAGTCCTTTGTCGCTGCCACTTTGATCGCGTTGGCAAGTTCTGCGATGGCTCAAGATGCGATGAAGGTGGTCAAGCCCGATGGGGTGACGTGGATAGAGCATCCGGTCTTCAGGGGCGTGCAAACCGCCATCTTGATCGGTGACCCAACAAAGGCCGAGACGATAGTCCAGCGGGTGAAATTCCCGCCGAATTATAAAGTTCCGCCGCATACTCATCCCTATGCCGAGGTCGTCACCGTGATGAGTGGCAGCTTTGGGAACGCCATGGGGGAAAGGTTTGATCCCTCGAAAGGCGAGATATTGAAGCCGGGCTCCGTCTTCGCGCTGCCGGCAAAGCACCCCCATTATGTATGGACGACAAACGAAGAAACGATGGTCCAAATTGTATTCACCGGGCCGGGGGGCATCGTGTTCATCGATCCAGCCGACGATCCGCGCAAGAAGTAAAAACGAAGCGCCGAAGCATAAAAAGAGGCCACCTCAATCGGGCGGCCTCTTTCGTAATTCCGACACCGGCGCGATGTCGGCTGTTGGCCCGTCGCTGCCGCATCCCCACGGCCGAGGATATGTCGGCTGTAAGGGGTAGATCGGACCTAACGTAAACCGGGCCAAAACCTCGCGATTGACCCTAAGCGGACTCTAGTCCTGGTGAGCGGCAGATGGAATGAAAGTCGGCGCCTTAGCGTGCCACGGGCGTCTCGCGGACAACCCTGCCATTGCGGTCGGCATAAATCAGTCTGTCGTCAGCGAGGCGAATGGAGGATATCCGCGCAAAGGCCGACCCAGGGTCGCGCGGCGCCACAAAATCATCAGCCAGACGAAACCTCCCCCCTTCCAGCTTTTCCAGAACGAAATAGCGTTCCTTGGCGACTTGCGGGATTTCCATAAAGCGGACGGCAAACTCTCGTCCAACGGCGACCACGTCGTCAGCGCTTCCCATGCCGTAGCCCGGAACCTTGATATTGCTGAGCTGACGCGCGACGTCGTGCCAGTCCGCGAAAAGCGGGCCAACCTTCGCATCTGTCATCAGCTTCTCGACGCGCGGAATTTCCGATGCTGCAAGGTTGGCGGGATCGTTCTTGTAGTCGTCGTAATCGACATACTTCTTTGACAGCCGGATCTTCTCGCCGCGGTAATCCATCTCATCGCTGCCGAACGCCTCGACATAGGCCATACGCCCGAGCACCACGGCGCCCACCGACGCCAGAAAGATTCCTAAAGCGACGATCGACCTTCTGGATCGTGTCAACGTGCAATTCTCCAAGCTGCCCCTAAGGCGAGGACTCTATAACAACTAGCCTGCCATGCGGTCGGGCGCCATGATCGCCGTTGGCCCAACTCTGACGTCTGGTGACGCCGGCTTCTGGGCGGCTATCAGGAGCACAGCGGACCTTATCCGCGTTCCAACTGCGGCGCGGGTTTATGACGACGCGCGCTAGACGGCCACCGCGATTTTTCTCTATACGGGTAAGGGTGCGTTGAGTTGAACGGAAGCCTGGGCCTCGGCCCGCAACCTTTAGCCCGGTCAACTCCCGACGCCGCCGACCAGACGCGGGCGGCGATTTGCCAGCGGTTTCGCCGCGGGCAGCGCACGTAGCCACGCGCGAAAACTCACGATCTCCGGACAGTCCGCCGTGCCTTCTGGCGCAACCAGCCAATCACCCGGGCCCGATCCCTCATCCATCCGCTCGCAGCGATAGCCGGGATGGTGGCTCACGCCGCGGGCGATCAGCACGTCTATCTTGCCCTCGACGAGCTCGTGCAGGCCGGCGGGCTGCAGCACGCGCAAACCGATCTCTGCATGTGCGCTGCGAAACGCCGCAAGTTCGAGGCGGCGCAGGTCGCAGCTGCCGTGGACGCCCGCTTGCAGCAGCACGACACCTGCGGGCTTCAACTGCGAGGTCGCCTCGGCAATGTGACGAAAGCCTTCGGAAATCCCGGGCAGATAGGCCTGGCCGGCCTCCGTGAGGATGAGCTGCTTGTGCAGCCGCTCGAACAGCTGCACGCCGAGGCGCGCCTCCAGCGCTTTCACCTGCTGCCCGACGGCCGCGGGCGTGACGTGCAGTTCGTGCGCGGCCAGCTTGAAGCTGAGATGGCGCGCGGCGGCCTCGAAGGCGCGGAGCGCGTTGAGTGGGGGCAGGGCGTATGTCATCGCAACTGCATTTTGACACCGATGGGCCGCGTCCCTGCAATAGATTTTCTTGCGTTGAACCGCAGCAATGGTGCTTTGCGCTAGCGTGGTGCCGCCGGATACGCTTGACGCGCAAATCCGGAGAAACGCCATGTCGCCAGCTCACATCGTCAGCCACAATCCAGCAACGGTTCACCCGCCCGCCGGCGGCTACAGCATGGGCCTGGAGCTGAAGCAGCATCGCCGCCTGCTGTTCATCAGCGGCCAGGTGCCAGAAAGGTCCGACGGCACCGTGCCTGACGGCTTCGAGGCGCAATGCGAGCAGGCCTGGCGCAACGTCAGGGAAGTGCTCGCCGCGGCAGGTCTCGGCGTCGAACACCTGGTCAAGGTCACCACGTTCCTGACCGACCGCAGTCAGGTCGTCCCCAACCGCGCCATTCGCCGCGCCATGCTTGGGGAGCACCAGCCGGCACTGACCGTCGTGGTCGTCGAGACCGTCGACAGCAAATGGCTGCTGGAGATCGAGGCGATCGCCGCGGAATGAGGCGGCGGCGTCGATGTTGCAATGAGCCAATCATATCAGGTGTCCAATGGCTGAGATCCATCCGTTCTACCAGACGCACCGCCATGCGATGGAAGCCGCCATGCGCGAGCGACTAGACCTTGCCGAAGCGATGCTCCGCGAGCGCACGCATCTCTCCGATATCGATGGAGTCAGGCAGGACGTGATGGACGAATTCGCGATCGTCCTCACCCAGATGCCCTATGTCGGTGGCGCGGCAAGCCGCATGAGCGATTTCTTCATGCGCCTGACCGGCTTCATGGCCATCAGTCGGGTGCTGCGGCGCCACGGCGTGCCGGTGCCCGTGATCGGCGAGATCGAGCGGGAAACCTACAAGGCGCAGCTGCTGACGATTCCCGAAGCCGAGCGTCTCGCCGCGGGGCATCAATTCATGTCACCGGAGAACCAGGCCTTGATGCGCGAACAGGCGGCAAGAAGCGTTACAAAAGCTCATCAAGCGGAGTTTCCGGAAGATTTCGTCTACGATTTCGTCGAGCCGGGCCCGCAAGACAGCTTTGAGTTCGGCATCGACTACAAGGCCTGCGGCTTCTGCAAGCTCGCGGCGCGTCATGGCGACAAGGAGATCCTCCCGAACATCTGCGGCCTCGACTTCGACGCCTACGCCACGCGAGGCATCCGCCTGGAACGGACCCAGACGCTGGCGGGCGGCGCCAGCCACTGCAATTTCCGCTTCTCGCGATTAGACCGCACCCGCTGACCCCGCGATAGAGGTAGATCCTGGATCGCCGTTCTGCCGCAACCTCGTCATTGCGAGCGCAGCGAAGCAATCCAGAATCCCTCCGCAGAAAGACTCTGGATTGCTTCGCTGCGCTCGCAATGACGGGGTAAGCCACGGGTCTTCGAGGCGGCTGCCGATGATGACATCATACCCCTGTTTTGCCCGACGGAGCAAATCGGCTTCGTAAAATCCGCAAGTTCACGACACCCGCCGGCAAGTCATTGATTCCGCTGGCCCCGGCTACTGTGCATGGGGTTGTTTTCGCACTTTTTGTTTTGCCGGCCGTCTACTCCGCCGCTTTCTCCCTCAAGCGCTGCGCATAGACGTTGATGACCAGCGCCGCCAACAGGATCAGGCCGCGGATCAGGATCTTCAGGAAGCTGTCGATGTTGACGTGGTCGAGACCGTTGTTGAGCACGCCGAGGACGAACAGCCCGACGATGGTGTTGCCGATGCCGCCGCGGCCGCCGAACAGGCTGGTGCCGCCGACCACGACGGCGGCGATGGAATCGAGCAGGTAGGTGTCGAACTCGTTCTGCTGCGCGCTGCCGAAATGGGCGACGCCGAGCATGCCGCCGATACCAGAGCACACCGCCGAGATCACCATCACCGCACCGAGGATCAGCTTGACGTTCAGTCCCGAATATTCGGCCGCCTCGCGATTGCCGCCGACCATGTAGACGTAGCGGCCGAAGCGCGTGTAGGTCAGGACCAGATGGCCGCCGAGCAGCATGATGGCGGCAACGATGACGATCCAGGGGATGCCGCCGATTGAGCCGGAGCCGAGCGTCGTGATCAGGCTCGGCACCTTGTAGGCGATCTGGCCGCGCACCAGGAGCGCCGAGATGCCGGCGGCGATCTGCATCATCGCAAGCGTCATGATGAAGGAGGGGATGCCGATCACGGTCAGCCCGAGCGCGTTGACGAGGCCGAGCAGGGCGCAGAGCAGGAGCGACAGGATGATTGCGACCGCGCCGGGCAGGGGAACGTTGGCGATGTTGACGTAGGATTCCTGCAGCGTGAAGTAGGCGACCGCAATGCCGGTGACGTTGGCGATGCTGGCGATCGACAGATCGATCTCGGCGCAGAGGATCACGAAGGTGAGCCCGACGGCGATGATGCCCGTCACCGACACCTGCGTCAGGATGTTGCCGAGATTGTCGAGCGTCGCGAAGGAGGGGCTGGCGAAGGCGAAGAAGGCGGTGAGGAAGATCAGCGTCAGGAACGGGGCGATATTGCGCATCTGCGAGCGCAGGAAGGGCGCAAGGCCCCGCGCCCGTTGTCCTGTCGCCAAAGCCGTCTCGCTGCTCATGTGCTTCTCCGTCACGCCGCTTCCAGCAGGCGGTCCTTGCTGACCGGCTCGTTCTTGAATTCACGCACCAATGCGCCGCGCTTGAGCACGAGGATGCGGTCGGCCAGCGACAGCACCGTTTCCGGCTCGGTCGACAGCACGATGATCGCGAGCCCCTTTGTTCTGAGATCGCGGACGATGTTGATGACGTCGTTCTTGGCGCCGACATCCATGCCGCGGGTCGGCTCGCACAGCACCAGCAGCTTGGGCGGGTAGGTCAGCCATTTTGCGAGGGCAACCTTCTGCTGGTTGCCGCCCGAGAGCATGCCGAGGTCGAGGCCGACCACCGGCGGCCTGATCTGCAGCTGCTCGACCTGGCGCCTCGCGATGTCGCGCTCCTGCGCCGGCTTGAGCAGCAGCGAGGAGATGCGGTCGAGGATGCTGATCGAGATGTTCTTGTAGACCGGCTCCTGGTGAAACAGCATGTCGCGCCGGCTCTCCGGCACCAGCGCCACGCCGGCGCGGCGCGCCGCAGCCGTGCTGGCGAAAGTTTTCGGCACGCCTTCGACTACAAGCGTGCCGCTGTCCGGCTTCAGCTTGCCGAACAGGATGCGCGACAGCTCCTGCTGGCCGCAGCCCATGAATCCGTAGATGCCGAGCACCTCGCCGGCGCGGGCCTCGAACGATACGTCTTGAAGGCTGCGGGACAGCGACAGCTGGTCGGCCTTGAGAACGACCTTGCGGTCGCTCGGCTGCGGCAGCATCAGGTCGTCGGTGTAGCTATGCTCGAGCGCCTCGCCGCCGCGGCCGATCATGGCCTCGATCAGCGCGCCCTTGCTGGTCGCCGCGCTCGCCGTCTCCGCGACCTTCCGGCCGTTGCGGAACACGGTCACCGTGTCGGACACCAGCAGGATGTCCTCGATGAAATGCGAGATGAAGACGATGGCTGTGCCTTCCTCGCGCAGCCGCCGCAGCGTTGTGAACAGCCGCTCGACCTCGGGTGGGGAGAGGGCGGAGGTCGGCTCGTCCAGGATGACGATGCGCGCGCCGGAGAACAGCACGCGCGCGATCTCGATCAGCTGCTGCAGCCCGATCGGGAGATCCCCGAGCCGAGCCATCGGGTCGACGTCGATGCCGAAGCGGGCGAGCTGCTCGCCCGCCTCGCGCGCCATCCGCCGCCATTGCACGAGGCCGAGGGCGTTGGTCGGCTGATTGCCGAGGAAGACGTTCTCCGCCACCGTCAAGTCGGGCGCGACGCTGAGCTCCTGGTGCACCATGGCGATGCCGGCGGCGTGCGCATCGCGCGCCGAACGAAAATGCATCTCCCGGCCGTCGACCAGGAAGCGGCCGGAGAACTCGGTGTGCACGCCGGCGATGATCTTCATCAGCGTGCTTTTGCCGGCGCCGTTCTCGCCGACGAGACCATGGATCTCGCCGGGATAGAGCGCGAAGTCGACACCACGAAGCGCTTCGACGCCGCCGAAGCTCTTCGTGATGCCCTGCAGTTCCAGGATGGGCTGTTGTCCCACGATCATGAAAGTTCAGATCTGAGGCTCAGATCAGGAAGTGGTCCTGCATCCACTGCATCCCGGCGGCGTTGGCCTTGGTCACGACAGGGCCATCGGTTACGACGTTCTTGGGAATGCCCTGTCCGCTCTTCTCGCCGCCGACCACGGCCGAGACGCCCGCGATGATGGCGCCGCCATGGATGCGGCAGGAGGGATTGCGGACGGTCGCGAACATGCGGCCTTCGCTCACCGCCTGGATCGCCGGTGGCATGGCGTCGACGCCGCCGATCAGGATGTTGGTGCGATTGCGCGCCTTCATGATGTTGGCGGCGGCCAGCGCCATGTCGTCATTGTGGAAGAACGCCGCGTCGATCTGCGGGTATTTGGTCAGATAGGTCTCCCAGAGACGTGCGGTCTTCGACACGTCCCAATCGGCCGGTTGGGTGTCGAGCACCTCGATCCCCGGGAATTGCTTGACGACCGAGTTGAAGCCCTTCGCCCGTCCTTGCGCGCCGGTATGGCCGAGCGCGCCCTGCGTCATGATGATCTTGCCCTTGCCGCCCATGGCGTTGCACAGCGCCTGCGTCACCGATGCGCCCATGAACTCGTTGTCGGGGGCGAGGAAGGAGTGGACGTTGATCTGGTCGAGTGGCGCGATCAGCGTGTCCATGTCGATCACGGGCGTGCCGGCGTCGATCATCTTCTGCACCGGCTGGGTGAGGGTGCCGATGCCGAAGGCTTGGATCGCCACGAAGTCCCATTTCTGCGAGGCCATGTTGTCGATCGCCGCGCGCTGCTTCACTGCATCGAGCTGGCCGTCGAACCAGGTGACCTCGACATTGAACAGCTTGCCCCAGAATTCCGCGGCCTGCTTGCCTTGCGCGCACCAGGTCGCCTGAAGACCGGCATTGGAGAAGGCCGCCTTCAGCGGCTTCTCGCTGCGTCCGACCTCGGCGGCCAGTGCGGGGTTTATGCCCATGCTGCCGAACAGGGCAGCCCCGGCGCCGGCGGTCGCAGCCGCCTGAAGAAGATCGCGCCTCGTCGTCGAGAAATCTTTCGTCCCGGACATCGCTCGCTCCCATATATATTTGTCGTCGGCGCGTCATTGGTAGCGCTACCGATGTCCGAAAGTCTCTCACAAGAGTTGTTCGCACTCAATCCGCAATCAGCCGCAGCGTCGTCGCGGCCCGCATGTTGGTGCAGCGCAAAGCGTCAAGTGGGCGCGGCGGCGAATGCATCGATCTCGGCGAGCAATGTATCCCAGGCCTGCGCGATCGCCGGCGTCCATTCATCGCCAAGCAGATCGCGGAGCGCATCCCTGATGACGGCGAAGAACGCGACGAACAGCTCGCGCGGCGTGCCATAGGCATCGTGCGAGGCGAGCTCGCAGGCGATCAGCCGGAAATGTCCGCGGCGCTCGCCGGCGAAATCGAGAATCGCCTCGATCGTCAGCGCCAGCATCGATCCCTTCACGAGGTCGCCGCTGTCCGAGCGGAACATCGCCTGCGTTTCCGGATGCTGATCGAACAGACGTTGGTAGACCAGGGGCGTGAGATCGGCGCAGCGGGAGGCGGCGCGCTCGAAGCTGTCTTCGATGGGATGAGAGGCCGCGTTCATCGACAGGTCAGCCGCGCGGGCAAAAAAAGAGCGGGGCCCTGGCCCCGCTCAAAAATTGTGTCGACCCTATTATCCCCGATCTTAAGATTTGATCTTGATTGACGGGGCGACGCTGCGTTTTGCGCGCCAGGGGCTCCTCCCGAGACTTGGACCACCAGGCCTCGACCTCGCGGTCAGCGCCTGAGCAAGAGGGATGCTAGATCAACTTTTCTCACTTGTCATCATTTTCAGCAACGAATGTTCAAAATAACAGCAGCTGACGAAATGATCGGGCTTTTTAGCCATCTAAGCACATGACAAATATAAGAAATCTGTGGATGGGCGGGGGCGGGGCGGCTGCCTCAAATGCCGGACGCCAGCCGCAGGAGGGGGCTCCGGCCCCAGTTTTTAGCGTTGCGGTGTGCCAAGTAGCCGGCGGAACCGACCTCGACTCGCGGGCCGGCGCGGTGTTTAGTTAGCGCACGAACGAATGGTTCGCCGGATGCGCGCACGCCTGCAAAAATTCCTGCCTCTGGTCCTGCTCGCCCTGGTGATGCAGGTGCTGGCGCCGATCGCCGCCTGTCTCGCGGCGGGCCAGGCCGTTGCCGATCCGCTCTCTGCCGCCATCATCTGCCATGGTGCAACTGAGCAGGGCGGCCCGGTAGACGAGACCGGGACGCCGGCCGCAAAAGCCGGCGCATGTGCGCTTTGCTGCCTCGCGCACGCTGGCGCCTCGCTTGACGCGCCGCCCCATGCGGCGTTCTCAACTCCCGTCCGCCCCATCGCCCGCATCGTCTGGCATGTGGCGAACGCGCCCGTCCTCGCCGCCGTCGACGGTTCGAGCGCCCGGGCACGCGCTCCCCCTCGCATTTCCTGATCCGCGAAACCTTCAGCTCCGAGCCGGCTTCGGCCGTGCCGGGATCGCAATGCACCGGCTCTCTGCCGGCATCAGGAATGACCTCATGCCTCGTTCAGGCTTTTTTCGACTGCTTTCTGCACCCGGAATTCTGCTTGCCTCAGCTTCTGCCCTCGTTGTGCCGTCCAATGCGATTGCGGAGAAAAACCGAGGCGAGCTTCCTCCCGTCACGGTCGACGCGCCGCGGGAGAAACGGGCCTCACCAGCCCGCGCACAGCGAGCTGCCGCGCGATCAACGCGGGCCCGCGCGCCTGCAACTGCGCCTGCACAACCGACGGCAGCTTCCGAAGGGGGCCCCGGCCCCGGTGCCCTGACGGTTCTCACCGCCCAGCAGGCGCTGAGCGAGATCAACCAGACACCGGGCGGCGTAGCGCTGGTCACAGCGGAGGCCTACCGGAATTCGACTCCTGCCAGCACGATCAAGGATGTCCTGGACTACGTGCCCGGCGTGTTTGCGCAGCCGAAATGGGGCGACGATACCCGGCTTTCGATTCGCGGATCCGGCCTGTCGCGCAATTTCCATCTGCGTGGCGTGCAGCTTTACATGGACGGCATCCCGATCAACACGGCCGACGGCTACGGCGATTTCCAGGAGATCGACCCGACCGCCTACAAATACGTCGAGGTGTACAAGGGCGGGAATGCGCTGCAGTTCGGAGCCAATTCGCTGGGAGGCGCCGTCAACTTCGTGACGGCATCGGGACGCGACCGATTTCCGAATGGCGTCTCGCTCGACGTGGGAGCCTTCGGCTTCAGGCGACTGCAGGCCAATGCAGGGGGCGCCAACGGGCCATGGGATGGTTTCGTCACCGCATCGACGCAGGTCACGGACGGCTTCCGCGATCACAGCTTCGGCTCGGGCAACCGCGTGAGCGGCAATGTCGGCTACCAGTTCTCGCCGGATTTCGAGACGCGATTCTATCTCAACGCCAACGAGGTGCGGCAACGCATTCCAGGAACCGTCACCAAGGTGTCTGCCTTGACCAATCCGGAGGCCGCGGCTCCGGCGAACGTTGCCATGGACCAGCAGCGCAACATCGACACGGTCAGGCTGGCAAACAAAACGACGATCCGATTCGACGACACCAGGTTCGAGTTCGGTGCCTTCGGCGTCGACCGGCACCTCCTGCATCCGATCTTCCAGTGGCTCGATTATCGCTACAAGGATTACGGCGGCTTCGCGAAAGTTACGGACGACCGCATTATCGGCGGTTACCGCAACAGGCTTGTCGCGGGCGTCAACTTGTTGAATGGCAGCATCGACAACCAGCAATTTGCCAACATTGCCGGACAGAAGGGGGCATTGCTGTCGTCGTCGGTCGATCGCTCGGAGAACACCTCGGTTTACGTCGAGGACAGCTTCTACTTTCTGCCGAACGTCGCCGCGATTGCCGGCACTCAATTTTTGCATGCGACGCGCAGTCGGCGGGACCGGTTTCTTAGCGACGGCGACCAGTCGGGAGCAACCCGCTTTGATCTTTGGTCGCCGAAGACGGGTCTGCTGTGGCAGATCGACCCGACGTGGCAGGCCTTCGCCAACGTTTCGCGGAGCGCCGAAGTGCCGAGCTTCGGCGAGAGCGCGCGCGGTCCTGGCATTCCGACGATTCCGTTCACCAGTATCCGTCCGCAGATTGCGACGACCTACGAGATCGGGACGCGCATGCGACGGCCCGACTATTCGTGGGAGTTGACCGCCTATCGCGCCAATATCCGCGATGAGCTGCTGTGCCTCTACAGCGCCTTCGGCAATTGCAACGTGACCAATGCCGACCGAACCGTCCATCAGGGCGTGGAGGCTGGGGCAGGGGCAGCAATCTTCCGCGACATCTTCGTGAAAGGAGGAGCGCCCGACAAAGTTTGGCTCAACCTTGCCTATACTTATAACGATTTTCGCTTCGATAGCGACCCGACGTTCGGCAACAACCAGCTGCCCGGTGCGCCGCGTCACTATTTGCGCGCCGAATTGCTCTACAAGCATCCGACCGGGTTCTATGCCGGTCCGAACGTCGAATGGGTGCCGCAAGCCTATTTTGTCGACAGTATGAACACGTTGACGACGGAGCCGTACGCACTGCTCGGATTGAAAGCGGGCTTCGACAATGGCGGGCCGTTCTCCGCCTATATCGAGGGTCGAAACCTCACCAACAAGACCTACATTGCAAGCGCCAGTATCATCGATCGCGCCACCGCGACGTCGGCGTTGTTCGAGCCAGGCGCCGGCCGGGCGGTCTACACCGGAATAAGGTATCGATGGTAAGCGCACTGAGGCTTCCGAGACCACCACGACCGACCGTGCTCGATCAGATCAAAACCGAGGGAACCAAATGAACAGGATCAAGCTTTCGCTTCTCGCCGTCGCCATGCTGCTCGGCACCAGCGCGGCGGTTGCAGCCGAGGACGTCAAGGCCGGCGATCTCGTCATCTCGCAGGCCTGGAGCCGGGCAACGCCGGGCGGCGCCAAGGTCGCCGGCGGCTATCTGACGATCGAAAACAAGGGCAACGCGGCCGACAGGCTGGTCAGCGTGTCCGCCGACATCGCAGGCAAGGCCGAGATTCACGAGATGGCGATGGACAACGGCGTGATGAAGATGCGCGCGCTCGACAAGGGACTCGCGATCGATCCAGGCAAGACCGTGAAGCTCGCGCCCGGCGGCAATCATTTGATGCTTCAGGAGCTGAAGGGGCCGTTCAAGCAGGGCGACAAGGTGCCGGTGACGCTTCAGTTCGAGAAGGCCGGAAAGATCACTGTCGCCCTCGACGTCCAGGGCGTCGGCGCGCAGGCCCCGGGCGATGGCGGGCACTCGGGTCACATGGACATGAAGAAAATGCCGGATCATTCGGGAATGAAGAAGTGATGGGCATGATCTGCTCATAACTGGTGGAGCAACAGCATGGATCGAAGAGAGTTCAACGCGACGCTTGCCGCTGTATCCCTGCTCAACTTCGTCGCGCCGCCTGCACTTGCGCAGCTGGCGTCGCCGACACGACCGCGCGTGGGCCTGTTGATCCATTCGGACATGATCCTGCTTGATTTGGCCGGTCCGCTCACCGTGTTCAGCATTATGCAGGCTGATGTCCATCTGATAGCCAAAACAGAGCAGCCGGTCATAACCGACGTTCGCTTGCCGGTTGCGCCGACGGCGACCTTCCAGAGCGCCCCACAGATGTTCGATGTGTTGTTCGTGCCTGGAGGTCTGAAGGGAACGGTCGCTGCGATGCAGGACCGTGAAACTATCGAATTCCTCAAGCAGCAGGGTGGATCGGCGCGCCTCGTCACTAGCGTTTGTACCGGTTCGCTCTTGCTTGGCGCCGCCGGGCTGCTGAGGGGCTATCAGGCCACGTCGCACTGGTATGTTCGCGATCTGCTCGCGCAGATGGGTGCGGTGGTGCGGACCGATCGCGTCGTCGAGGATCGCAACCGAGTGACGGGTGGCGGCGTGACGGCCGGCATCGATTTTGCGCTCGCGATCGCCGCTCGGTTGGCGGGCGAAGAGGTTGCACGACGAATTCAGCTCGTGATCGAGTACGATCCAAAGCCGCCGTTCGATTCCGGATCACCCGAGCGTGCCGATCCTGCGCTGGTGGGCGATGTCTTGAAGCGGCGGCAGGACCTCATTCGCGAAGCAGAATCTGCAGCCAAGGCGGCCGGTGCCGCAATGCATCTATGAACAAGTGAGGCTCCAATGCGAATAGGTTCGATTTACGCCACCACGACGGCTGCATGCCTGTTGGCAGCCGTGCCCGCAAGCGCGCATGTCTCGCTGGAGACCAAGCAGGCCACCATCGGCGCATCCTACAAGGCGGTCTTCACCGTGCCGCATGGCTGCGGGGGCTCGCCGACGGTGAAGCTCCGCGTGCAGATTCCGGAAGGGGTGATCGCGGTGAAGCCGATGCCCAAAGCCGGCTGGACCATCGACGTCGTCGAGGGAAAATATGCCGGGGAATACGACTATCACGGCAACAAGCTCTCGTCCGGCGTCAAGGAGGTGGCGTGGTCCGGCGGCAAGCTGCTGGACAAGAACTATGACGAGTTCATCATGCACACGGTGCTCACCGACAAGCTCAAGGCCAACACGACCTTGTACTTCCCCGTGGTTCAGGAATGCGAGACCGGCGTCAGCCGCTGGATCGAAATCCCAACCGAGGGGGCAGGGCATTCTCATGAGGGCAAGTCGCCGGCGCCGGGCGTGAAGCTCCTGCCAAAACCCTGATGCGCCTCCTCGCCGCGCTCGCGACGCTGCTCTTCGCTGCGGGCTTTGCGAGCGGTGCGCTCGCGCATGCGGCGCTGATCTCGGTGGAGCCGCCGGGCGCGATCCGGCTGATCGACGGGGCGGGCAGGGCGCGGGACGATTCGCGTGTCAGTGCGTCGGGCGAGACGATTTCCGTGGCGATGCCGGCGGATCTACCTGAGGGAACCGCGGTCATCAGCTATCGCGTGATCTCGCAGGATGGCCATCCGGTGGTCGGATCGGTGATGTTTTCAGTCGGCACGCCGTCGGACACGAAGCCGCCGGCGAGTGCGGGCAACGGGTTGGGCGCGCTGATCTGGCTGGCGCGCGTTGGCCTCTACCTCGGACTGTTCGTTGGTGTCGGCGGTGTGTGTTTCGCGCGCTGGATATCACGGTCGTTGACTGGCACGACCGTGCCGCGCGTGGCGCTCGCGGTCGGCCTTCCGAGCGCGGTGGTATCCCTCGGTGCGCTTGGTCTCGATCTCCTCGGCCTGCCGCCGGCGGCGCTCGCGACGGCCGCGCCTTGGAAGGTCGCGTTCGCGACCAGTGCCGGCCGCGCGTTTCTTTTTGCCACCGCCGCGATGCTGTTCGCTCTGCTGGCGCTGCGCAGCGCATGGCCTTCGCGGGCTCTTGCGATGATGGCGGTGGTCGGTGTGGGCTTGTCGCTCGCCATGAGCGGGCACGCCGCAACGGCGCCGCCTCAGATGATGATGCGCCCGGCGATGTTTCTTCATGGCCTGTGCGTTGCGCTGTGGATCGGCGCTCTTGCTCCGCTGGCGGCTTTACTGTCGAAGCCGACGCCAGCAACATTTGCCGTCGTGAACCGCTTCTCGGCCATCGCCGTGCCGGCCGTCGGCGTGCTGGCATTGACGGGGCTTGCCCTTGCCATTGTTCAGCTCGAAAAGGCTTCGGCGTTGGTCGAGACCCGCTATGGCCTCATCCTCTCGATCAAGCTCGCGCTGGTCCTCATGCTGCTCGCACTTGCGGCGCTCAACCGCTTCCGCTTCACCCCGGCACTCGCGCGTGATCGCGGGGCCCGGTCCATCCTCAAGCGCTCGATCCTTCTCGAATGTGCTGTCGCCCTCGCCATCTTCGCCGTCGTCGCCGGCTGGCGCTTCACGCCGCCGCCGCGAACGATTGTTCCGGAGACGCCTTTGGCAATCCACATCCACAGCGACAAGGCGATGTTCCAGGTGCTGGTGTCTCCTGGAAAGGTCGGCAAGGACGATTTCGTGCTCCAGCTCATGACCGGTGAGGGGACGCCCCTGGCAGCCAAAGAGGTGACGTTGACGCTCAGCCTGCCCGAGCGCGGTATTGAGCCGATGGACCGGGGCGCCTCGCTCGGGCCGGACGGCTACTGGCATGTGCGCAAGGTCGAGTTGCCCTTCGCCGGCCGCTGGCGCGTCCGGATCGAGGCGCTCGTGAGCGATTTCGAGAAGATCACGCTCGCGGATGAACTCGATGTGCCGCCGCCCTAGGCTCGCCGGCTTTGCAGAACATCCTGCTGTTCGAGTCAAACCTGAAGGCAACGGAAAAATGACAGGAATTTCGTCGCGTTAGCGGCTTTTCCTCATTCCCGGCCTTGTGTTTTCGCTTCCAATCCGGTTTCACTGCAGGCGATCACTGATTCCCAGAGTATTACCATGCGGTTGTCGCGGTTCTTTCTGCCCATCCTGAAGGAAAATCCGAAAGAGGCGGAGATCGTCTCGCATCGGCTCATGCTGCGCGCCGGCATGATCCGGCAGGAGGCGGCCGGCATCTATGCCTGGCTGCCGCTCGGCTTCCGCGTGCTGAAGAAAATCGAGCAGATCGTGCGCGAGGAGCAGAACCGCTCCGGCGCGATCGAGGTCTTGATGCCGACGCTCCAGCTCGCCGACCTCTGGCGCGAGAGCGGCCGCTACGATGCCTATGGTCCGGAGATGCTGCGCATCGCCGACCGCCACAAGCGCGAGCTGCTGTACGGGCCGACTAACGAGGAAATGATCACCGAGATCTTCCGCGCCTATGTGAAATCCTACAAGAACCTGCCGCTGAATCTCTATCATATCCAATGGAAATTCCGCGACGAGCAGCGTCCGCGTTTCGGCGTGATGCGCGGCCGCGAGTTCCTGATGAAGGACGCCTATTCGTTCGATCTCAACGAGGCCGCGGCGCGCGTCGCCTACAACAAGATGTTCGTTGCGTACTTGCGCACCTTCGCACGGATGGGACTGAAGGCAATCCCGATGCGCGCCGAGACCGGCCCGATCGGCGGCGATCTCAGCCACGAATTCATCGTGCTTGCCGAGACCGGCGAATCCGGCGTGTTCATCAATCGCGACGTGCTGGACCTGCCGGTGCCGGGCGAGGACGTCGATTATGAGAGCGACCTGACGCCGATCATCAAGCAGTGGACCTCGCTCTACGCAGCGACCGAGGACGTCCACGACGCCGCGCGCTTCGAGCAGGAGGTGCCCGGGGACAAGCGGGTGAACACCCGCGGCATCGAGGTCGGCCAGATCTTCTATTTCGGCACCAAATATTCCGAGCCGATGAAGGCGCTGGTGGCGGGGCCTGACGGTGTCGACGTGCCGATCCATGGCGGCTCGTACGGCGTCGGCGTCTCGCGCCTGCTTGGTGCCATCATCGAAGCCTGCCATGACGATGCCGGCATCAAATGGCCGGAGGCGGTGGCGCCGTTCCGCGTGTCGATCCTCAACCTGAAGCAGGGCGATGCCGCGGTCGATGCGGCCTGCGAGAAGCTCTATGCCGAGCTCACCGCCAAGGGCGTCGACGTGCTCTACGACGATACCGACCAGCGTGCCGGCGCCAAATTCGCCGCTGCCGACCTGATCGGCATCCCCTGGCAGATCATGATCGGGCCGAAGGGGCTCGCCGACGGCAAGGTCGAGATCAAGCGGCGCAGCGACGGCGCGCGCGAGACCATGTCGCCTGCCGACGCGGTCGCAAGACTTGTGGGCTGATAAGGCTGGTCGGCCGAATATTGTTCATCGCGCGATATCGCGGCCGCCAATCCGGCCACAATTGACCCCGAATCATGGGATTATCGAGCGATGGATGAGACCATGACCGAAACCGTGCAAACCGCGCCTTTCGCGCCATTCGAGTGGATGCTGTCGGCGCGCTATTTGCGGGCGCGCCGCAAGGAAGGATTCATCTCGGTCATTGCCGGGTTCTCCTTTCTCGGCATCATGCTCGGCGTCGCGACGCTGATCATCGTCATGGCCGTGATGAACGGCTTCCGCAAAGAGCTGCTCGACAAGATCCTGGGCCTCAACGGCCACATCCTGGTCCAGCCCCTGGAATCGCCGCTGACCGACTGGAAGGACGTCGCCGAGCGCGTCAGCCAGGTCGGGGGCATTCGTCTTGCCGCGCCCGTGGTGGACGGTCAGGCGCTGGCGTCATCGCCATGGAACGCCTCCGGCGTCCTCGTGCGGGGCATCCGCTCCGACGATCTCAACAACCTCACCTCGATCGCCAAGAACATCAAGCAGGGCTCGCTCGAGGGGTTTGACGAAGGGCAGGGGGTCGCGATTGGTCGCCGCCTCGCCGACCAGCTTTCGCTGCATGCCGGTGACAGCATCACGCTGGTGGCGCCGAAGGGCGCGGTCACGCCGATGGGCACGACGCCGCGGATCAAGCCGTACAAGATCGTCGCGGTGTTCGAGATCGGCATGTCCGAATACGATCTCGGCTTCGTGTTCATGCCGCTCGCCGAAGCGCAGGCCTATTTCAACCGCAGCAACGACGTCACCTCGATCGAGGTGTTCACCACCAACCCCGACAGGATCGACGCCTTCCGCAAGGCGGTGACGGAGGCGGCGGGCCGGCCGATCTTCCTGGTCGATTGGCGGCAGCGCAACTCGACCTTCTTCAATGCGCTCCAGGTCGAGCGCAACGTGATGTTCCTGATCCTGACCATGATCGTGCTGGTCGCGGCGCTCAACATCGTCTCCGGCCTGATCATGCTGGTGAAGGACAAGGGCAGCGACATCGCGATCCTGCGCACCATGGGAGCCTCGCAGGGATCGATCATGCGGATCTTCCTGATCACGGGCGCTTCGATCGGCGTGGTCGGCACGCTGGTCGGCTTCTGTGTCGGCCTCGTGATCTGCCTCAACATCGAATCGATCCGGCAATTCCTGTCCTGGCTGACCTCGACCGAGCTGTTCTCGCCGGAGCTCTACTTCCTGTCAAAACTGCCCGCCGAGATCGACGTCGGCGAGACCACGGCCGTCGTCATCATGGCGCTGACGCTGTCGTTCCTGGCGACGCTCTATCCGTCGTGGCGCGCCGCGCGCCTCGATCCCGTCGAAGCGCTCCGGTACGAGTGAGGGGCTGATGGAGCAACAGCAGGGGGCGGAAGATGTACCGGTCATTTATCTGCACGAGATAAAGCGGCAGTACTTGCAGGGCGAGGTGCCGCTGACGATCCTCGACGGCGCCAAGCTGGCGCTGTGGGCTGGCCAATCGGTCGCGCTGGTGGCGCCGTCGGGCTCGGGCAAGTCGACGCTGCTGCACATCGCGGGCCTTCTGGAAGCACCCGATTCCGGCGAGGTCTATGTCTCGGGCGCGCCGACGTCGCAGCTGCCCGACATCGAGCGCACGCAGCTGCGCCGCACCGATATCGGCTTCGTCTATCAGTCGCACCGGCTGCTGCCGGAGTTCTCGGCGCTCGAGAACGTGATGATGCCGCAGATGATCCGCGGCCTGAAGAAGTCCGAGAGCGTCAAGCGCGCCAAGGAGATCCTCGGCTATCTCGGGCTCGGCGACCGTATCACCCACCGCCCCGCCGAGCTGTCGGGCGGCGAGCAGCAGCGTGTTGCGATCGCCCGTGCAGTGGCCAATGCGCCGCGCGTCCTGTTTGCGGACGAGCCGACCGGCAATCTCGACCCCGGCACCGCCGAGCACGTGTTTCAGGCCCTGATGCAGCTGGTCAAGGCGACGCACGTGTCGATGCTGATCGCGACCCACAACATGGAACTCGCCGGCCGCATGGACCGGCGAGTGTCGCTGTCGCACGGCCAGGTGGTCGAACTCGACTAAGAACCTTCGAAAACAACCCCATGCACAGTAGCCAAGTGCTTGGTGGGGCTTCCAAAAACAATCGACGACCGCGCTCACCCGCCGCCTCAGGGCTCAGGGCCTGATCACCGTCAATTTGAACGGCCCGCCATTGGCCGCGGCATGCGCCACGGCTTCATTGGCGTGGCCGAGATCGAAGGCCGTGGTCTCGTACTCCTCCAGCTTGAGCAGTCCCGCGCGCACCAGCGCGATCAGGCGAGCCGCGGAATCGCGCGGATACATCCAGACGCCATGGATCGTGATGCATTCGCGCATGATCCAGTTGTAGGGCAGCTCCAGGCCTGGACCGCCCTGCATGTTGACGCCGCCCATCAGCACGACGCGGCCATTGGGCCGCACCGTCATGATCGCGGCGCGCACCACCGTCGTGGCGACGGAGGGCGGCATGATATCGAACGCGCAATCGATCGGGGCAGGCACTGCGCGCTTCATCAGCTCACGGTCGTCATTCTCGTTGCCGGTCAGCTTCACCGGCCTGACGCGCGCGCCATAGCGACGCACGAGTTCGGCGAGCATCTTCTCGTTGCGGCCCGGCGCCACGACCCAGGCCGCTCCCATTGCGAGCGCCACGGCCACGGCGGCGCTGCCGAAATTGCCGGTCGCGCCGCTCACGAGCACGGTCTCGCCGGGCTGCAGCTTTGCGGCAAGGAAGCCGCCATAGGGCACGAGCATGGTGCCGAGCACGCTCCATCGCGCGGCCTCCGCTTCGCTGAGTCCGCCGAGCCGCGTCACGTTCTCCGTCGGCACCCTCATCCGCTCGGCGAAGGAGCCGTGGTGAAAATATTTCTGTAGCTGCATGCCGCCTTCGCCGCGCGCGCTCACACCCTGCAGGTGAATGTCCGGAGCGATCGCGTCGTCGCGCGAGCGCACTGTCGGATCGCAGAGCACCCAGTCGCCCACGGACAATTTTGTTGCGTCCGGGCCGATCGCGCGCACGCGGCCGACCCCGCCGGCTCCGGGAATGACGGGCAAGTCCAACGCGTACTTGCGTTCACCGCTGAACACTTCATTGGAATAGGACAGCACGCGGGTGGCGACGACATCCACGATCACTTCGCCGGTGCCGAGCACGGGTTCGGGGACGTCCTCGATGACGAGCGGGGATCCGAAAGATTTGAGTACAGCAGCCTTCATGATGTCGACCTTCGTTCGCACCTCATTGTGGGTGCACGGAATATGCGAGGACTGTCGCGCGGCAAGAAGGCCTGGTATTATCCTAGTATTGCCTTGTCCCTCCCCACGGAGCACGTCCATGGCCGACCCCCGCCGCGTCGAATTCGGCGACTTCCTGAGGTCCCGTCGCGAAAAGCTGTCGCCGAAAACGGTCGGGCTGCCCGCGGGTAGCCGGCGTCGCACCGCGGGGCTGCGCCGCGAGGAGGTCGCGCAGCTCGCCGGCATCGGCGTCGACTGGTACATCCGCCTCGAACAGGGCCGCACGGTGAGCCCGTCCATCACCACCGTGGATGCGCTGGCCCGGGCCCTCCGTCTCAGCAAGGCCGAGCACGCGCACCTCAAGGCGCTGGCGCGCGAGCGCGCAAGATGCCCGTTCACGCGCGAAATCGTGCCACCGCCCATTCGGCGGATGATCGAGAGCCTGCACCAGCCGGCCTACATCACCGGCCGGCGCTGGGACGTGCTGGCTTGGAACGATGCGGCCGAAGAGATCTTCGGCTTCGGGCGATTACCGGAGCAGGATCGCAACACGCTGCTCCTGATGATGACCAACAAGCAGGCGCGAAAATCCTACGGCGCCGGTTGGGAGAACGTCGCCAAGGCCATGGTGGCGATGTTTCGCGCCAATCACGACGTCTGGGCCGGCGATCCCGCCTTCACGGAGCTGCTGACGCGACTGCGCGAGGGCAGTCCGGAATTCGTCGAATGGTGGGAGGCACACGACATCCGCAGCACCATCTCGGGGCGCAAGACCATGAACCATCCGACCAAGGGCGTGCTGCACTTCGAGCACACCAGCTTCCAGGCCAACGACGATCCCGCGCTGAAGCTGGTGATCTATACGCCGGTGTAAGCCGGTCGTTGTTGAAGCGACTTGATCATCACTCGCCTTGGCAGCCGGCGTCTTGATGCCTAGCCGCCCCCCTTGCCGGGAACCTAGGGCTCCCCCTGCGGTTACTGTTTCATCGGTGTGCAGGTGGAGCGAGGGACGTGTTCGGGGTTGACCGATGACGACAGCGACCGGGGGACCCTCGGCCGACCGCAACGCCGTCTTAGCCACCCTCGGCGATCATATTCGAGAGATCGGCAACCCCGACGATCTCGCCTATGCGGCGGCGGAGCTGCTGGGCCGCAGCCTCAATGTCAGCCGGGCAGGTTACGGCACCGTCGATACCTCAGCCGAGACCATCACCATCGCGCGCGACTGGAATGCGCCTGGGATCTCGAGCCTGGCCGGCGTGCTGCGATTTCGCGACTACGGCAGTTATATCGAGGACTTGAAACGGGGTGAGACGGTCATCTGCGCCGATGCCGAAAAGGACCCTCGCGTCGGCGACCGCGCCCGAGCTCTCGAGGCAATCTCGGCCCGCGCATTGGTCAACATGCCAATCTCCGAGCCCGACGGGGTTGTTGCGCTGCTGTACCTCAACAATGCCACACCGCGCGAATGGAGCCCCACGGAGCTGGAGCTCATCCGCGAGGTTGCCGAACGCACCCGCACCGCCGTCGAACGTCGCCGTGCCGAGAGCGCGGTGCGCGAGAACGAAGCGCGGCTCCTCTTTCTGGACGCTCTCAACAAGGAAACGGCCAAGACGCGCGATGCGGACGGCGTCATGGCGGTGACGACGAGAATGGTCGGTGAGTATCTCGGCGTCTCCAACTGCGCCTATGCCGACATGGATCCTGATCAGGACGGCTTCACCATCCGCGGGGACTGGGCCGCCCCCGGTGCGATGCACATATTGGGGCACTACAGCCTTGCCGACTTCGGCGAAAAGGCGGTGCGAGAGCTGGGCGCCGGCCGCCCCCTCATCATCAACGACAATCTGAAGGAGATCGCCCCCAACGAAGCCGCCACTTTCCAGCGTATTGGGATAGGTTCGACGATCTGCATGCCCTTGGTGAAGGAAGGGCGACTTACCGCCTTGATGGCCATTCATCATCGCGGGCCGCATCTTTGGACGGCGCGCGAACTTGCCTTGCTCACCGAGGTGACCGAGCGATCATGGGCGCATATCGAGCGCGTCCGATCGGAGCAGGCGGCGCGCGAAGCTGCCGAGCGGCTGGTCCTCGCCAACAAGGCTGCCGGAATCGGCACCTGGGACTACGATCCGGTCAACGATATTCTTCGATGGGATAGCCGCTGCAAGGAGGTGTTCGGTCTCTCACCGGATGCCGAGGTCAGAGGGCTCATTCCTGAAGGGCATCCATCCCGACGATAAGCAGCGCACCCATGAGGCCGTCTCGGCCGCGTTACAACCCCATTCTCCGAGAAGTTACAACATCGAATACCGGACCGTCGGCATCGAGGATGGCCTCGAGCGCTGGATCGCCGCAACGGGTCATACGATCTTTTCCGATGGCCAGGCTACCCGATTTATCGGGACCGTGCTGGATATCTCCGCGCAAAAGAAGACCGAACGTCATCTGAGGATCCTCAACGACACGGGAGCATCGGTTGCCCGCGAACGCGATCTCGACAGGATCGTCCAGATCGTGACGGATGCCGGCGTCGAGCTGACGGGCGCGCAGTTCGGAGCCTTCTTTTATAACGTCGTGGCCGCGGACGGCGGCAGCTACATGCTGTATTCGCTGTCCGGCGTGCCGCGATCCGCTTTCGAAAACTTCCCAATGCCACGCAACACCGCCGTGTTCGAGCCGACCTTCAAGGGCACGGGCGTGGTGAGGTCGGACGACATCCTGCAAGATCCGCGCTATGGCAAGAATGCGCCGGGGAAAGGCATGCCCGAGGGCCATCTTCCGGTCCGGTCCTACCTGGCAGTCCCGGTGATCTCGCGAAGCGGCGAAGTGCTCGGTGGGCTTTTCTTCGGTCATGCGGAGGTCGGTCGATTCCACAAAGAGCACGAGGCCGCATTGCTCGGCATTGCCGGCCACGCCGCGACGGCAATCGACAACGCCCGGCTGCTGACCAGGCTCGAAGCGCTCAATGCCGAACTCGAGCAACGTGTCTCCGACGAGATCGCCGAGCGCATGAAGGCCGAGGAGCAATTGCGGCAATCGCAGAAGATGGAAGCCGTCGGGCAATTGACCGGAGGGATCGCCCACGACTTCAACAACATGCTGGCCGTGATCCTCGGCAGCCTGAATCTCGCCAAACGGCGGCTCGGCAAGGGAGAGCCCAACATTGACCGCTTCCTTGAGAGCGCCATGGATGGCGCAAACCGTGCCGCCACGTTGACGCAAAGATTGTTGGCGTTCTCGCGACAGCAGCCTCTTGCGCCTGAGGTCATGGACATCAACAGGATGGTCGGTGAGATGAGTGAGCTGCTCGAGCGCTCGCTCGGCGAGCTCGTCCGTCTCGAGACGGTCCTGGCGGCTGGCCTATGGCGCGTCAAGGCAGACCCTGCCCAGCTCGAAAGCGCTCTCATCAATCTGGCAGTCAATGCACGCGATGCCATGCCGAAGGGTGGCAGGCTGACGATCGAAACCGCCAATGCCTCGATAGATCGAAAATATGCCCGTGAATACGCGCTGCAGCCGGGGCAGTACGTTCTCATTGCGGTGACGGACAATGGCACGGGCATTGCGGCGGACGTGCTGGGAAAGGTCTTCGATCCGTTCTTCACGACCAAGGTCGTGGGCAAGGGGACTGGACTTGGCCTCAGCCAGGTCTACGGCTTCGTGCGGCAGTCGGGCGGCCATGTCAAAATCTATTCGGAGGTGGACGTCGGCACGACCGTGAAGATCTATCTTCCACGCTTCGCGGGCGAGGAGGCTGTCTCAACGCCGTCGCAAGGGGTGCCACATCCCGGTGCAAGCCTGCAGAGCGAGACCATCCTCGTCGTCGAGGACGACGAGCGGGTCCGCAGCATCTCATCCGAAAGCCTGCGCGAGCTTGGCTACACCGTTGTCGAGGCCGCGAACGCCAGGGAGGCGATCGGGAAAATCGAAAGCGGTTTCATTCCAGATCTGCTGTTCACCGACGTTGTCATGCCAGATATGACCGGTGCCGAACTCGCGGCCGAACTGTCAAGACGATACCCGGACCTGAAAGTGCTGTTCACGACCGGCTACACGCGCAACGCGATCGTCCATAATGGCGTGCTCGATGCCGGCAAGCATTTGCTGTCCAAGCCCTTTGCGATCGAAGACTTGGCCGCCAAGGTCCGCTACCTGCTCGACGAAGGTTGAATGATGTTACGAGTTGAATCGCCCCGGGGCGATGGCCGACGGCCTTTCAAGGCGCCAGAGCGCGCGGAGTGTTTGTGCTGACGGCCGGTTGAGGCGCAGGCGTCCACGGGCTCTCGGGCCAAGGAGCTGCCTGCCAGGGAGCCGCTTGCCCAGGCGTCGTCGGCCAGGAGCTTGTCGGGCCCGTCGTCGGCAACGCGCAGGATGCCTTGAGCCGGGCCCACTGTGACGGCAGGCCCGCCAGGTCGAGCTCGAACCTCGTGATGTCCGTCTTGTCGTCCGCTATCGGCGTGGTTTCGCGGACCTGCAGGGAGCGGGAGGCCATTATTGCCTTGACCATGTCGGCGTCGATATTGCCGCGCCAGACCTCGTACTTGCCGGTCCGCAGCGGAGATCCTCCGGCCGCCTTGTCCTTGGCGGCATCCGCCGTGATCAGGATCGTGCTCTTGCCGGCGGCCGTTTCGTCGACCTCGGCCGCAAACGTCAGCGGCGCGCCCTTGCTGCTTTCGCAAGACAGGCGCAGCTCCATCGTTCGGAACGTGGCGGCGCTCTCCTTCTTTGCGGTCGCGATCTTGCGGACGAACGGCCGGGCCCCTTTCTCCAGCGTCCAGTTCGTTTCGGCAAAAGATCGCGTGTCGATGCCGAAACCGTAGAGCTCGGATCGCGTCAGCACGTGCAGGCTTTCGAACTTCACCGTCCGGATGAGCGAATCGAGATCGCGGCTAATTCCCATCGCTGCGATGAACGCGGCGCGATCACGATCGGCCGCCAAGAGCCGGCGGCGCCTGTATTCCGCGACGGCCGCCGGATCGGGCCGTCCGTCAAAGGCGAGCACCAGCCTCGAATTATGCACCGCCATTGCGGCATCGGGGGCGACCTCGCGCGACGTCGCACCGAGAAACACGTATCCGCAGGCCGAGTTGCACATGGCACGGTACGTGGTGAGCTCGGCCTCGACCTCGCCGTTTGCGTTCTTGAGCTTCAGGCACGCGGCGTCCACCTGCGTGCCCGCAGCGCAGGCGGTCGCGATCGTCCGGCCGACCCTGGCAATCGCCTTGCGGCTGCGCAGCAACCGCCCGATCGCATAGGACTGCTCGACGTTGCCGCCGGGCGAATGCAGGTAGATCGGACGCTGCAGGTCTTTGACCGCGGCGAGGAAGCGGCGAATGCGCAGCGCAGCCTCCCGATCGATCTCGCCTTCGATGGCGATCCAGCGATCGCAGCCAGGGCCGCATGCATCGGGTGGCCCCTTGGCGAGATAGATCGTCAGCCTGGAGGCAAATCCGGCTTTCTCGGTCGGCGCTGCTTCGGCACGCAAAGTGCCCGGGAGCAAGAGCGAGGCCAGGAGGAGCAGGATACGGGCGAGCATGGCAGGATCGACTGCGCGAAGGACAGCTGGACGGACGCTATACGATGACTGGCGCGGTCACAACTTGCGGCCGCCTGCGCCGTGCGCATTCATTTCGGACAGACATCCGGCAAATGTGTGCGAGACGTTCCGGCGCCTCGCGGTTCGCACGTCGCCGCGGCGAACTCGATCATCCGCCGCTCGCCGCAGCGCGGCCCGGGCGGCGGTGCAGATCGGATTGCGCGGATTAAAAGTTTGCGCGCGCGCAGCTCCGCTTGGCGGGAGCATGCCGGTGAGGGCGAGCAGGAGTGCGGCGCGGCGAGCTCAGCGCGCCGGATCTCGAACCTGCAATTGCTCAGTCTCGGCCATTCATCGCCGTGAGACAGAAGGAATGATCCTTGCCGAACGTGCACGAGCGAACTCGCGATTGGTGCGAGTGTGAATGTGATGAATGCGAGCGAAAATATGGCGACAATGGGATGAGTAACTCCACCGCGATTTTCGACTCTCCCATCACGCGAATGTGCGTGCGACGATGTTGCGCGCGCATGCTGTTGATCTCGTCTCTCGACGTTGGAACTGCTGAAAACCCCTTGTTTCAAAGGGTTTCGCGCACCTGCGATTAACATTCGTTAATGAGCAGCGTCCTTTGGATTGCACTGTGGCGTCGCGGTTACAGCAATTCCGTCGATCGCTGTTATGACCACGCCACGGCCCGGGGGCCTCTGAAGAAACTGGAACGGGAATCAAATGAAGAAGAAGTTGTTGCTCGCCGCTGTCAGCCTTGTCGCGCTCAGCGCGGCTGCGCCGGCGCTGGCTGCCGATCTCGCGGCACGGCCCTACACCAAGGCGCCGCCGGCGGCGATCGCTGCTGTTTACGACTGGAGCGGCTTCTACATCGGTATCAACGGAGGCGGTGGTTCGTCGCACGCGACCTGGGACTTCGTTGGTCTCGGTCGTGAAGGTTCGCACGACGCGACCGGCGCCACGGTCGGTGGCCAAGTCGGCTATCGCTGGCAGTCTGGACAGTTCGTGTTCGGCCTGGAAGGCCAGGGCAACTGGGCTGACTTCTCGGGCGACAACGTCAGCGCGCTGTTTGCCACCCGCAACCGCACCAAGATCGACGCGTTCGGTCTGATCACTGGCCAGGTCGGCTATGCCTGGAACAACGTGCTGCTCTACGTGAAGGGTGGTGCGGCTGTGGTCAGCGACAAGTACGAGATCTACGGCCTCGGTGGTCCGCTGCTGGCGTCGACCAGCGACACCCGTTGGGGCGGCACTGTCGGTGCCGGCCTCGAGTACGGCTTTGCGCCGAACTGGTCGGTTGGCGTCGAGTACAACCACATCTTCCTGGCCGACAAGGACGTCACCTTCGCCGGCTTTGCCGGTACGGAGCGCATCCGTCAGGACGTCGACATGGGCCTCGTCCGCCTGAACTACAAGTTCGGCGGCCCGATGTTGGGTCGCTACTAAAACCGACCCGCTCCACGCGAGCGGCCGACGAAAGCCCCGGCCTCGGCCGGGGCTTTTTTATTATGTGAATTCAGTGAGTTAACCATCGCGCTGCGAGATCTCGGGTCAGGCTTGACTCTTGAGAACGAAATGAGAACAATGTTCTTCATACGTTCTAGCGAGGGAGCGAGACCATGTTCAGGATTTTCGTGGAAGAGGCGGCTGCGCTGGCGTCCATCACGCTGTTCGTCGGGATGATCGCGATCTGGGCCCAGGTTATCCCGCAGCTTTGAGCATCCCGCAGCTTTGTCCCCGCGGCTCCGGGGCAGGCCCGGTTGGGGAAAAGCGGGACGACGCGGCGAAGCGGCCGCTCCGGCGTGGACTCTGGCGGCGCGAGACCCCACCATTGCGATGCCGAGTCGGCCGCGCGAGTGCATGATGCCTTGGGGAGCCGGCGACCGCTCCATCTCATCTGCAAGAGGCTGTCACGCGACCATGCCGAGCGCCGGATTTGTCCACCTTCACGTTCACTCGGCCTATTCGCTGCTCAAGGGCTCGATCAAGATCGCCAAGCTCGCCGAGCTTGCCAAGAAGGACCACCAGCCGGCGCTGGCGCTGACCGACACCGACAATCTGTTCGGCGCGCTGGAGTTCTCCGACAAGATGGCGGGCTCCGGCATCCAGCCGATCGTCGGCTGCGAACTGGCCATCGATTTCGGCGATCAGGATCCCAGCGCGCGCAACGCGATGGGACCGTCGCGCGTGGTGCTGCTGGCCGCGCAGGAGCGCGGCTATCGCAGCCTGATGCGGCTGAACTCGCGCGCGTTCCTGGAATCGCCGGACAGCCATGCTCCGTTCATCAAGCTCGACTGGCTCGTGGACGAGACCGAGGGCCTGATCGCGCTGACGGGCGGGCCGGACGGCCCGATCTCGCTGGCGCTCGCCGGTGGCATGGCCGAACTCGCCGGCGTGCGGTGCGAGCGTCTCGCTGCTCTGTTCGGCGACCGCCTCTACATCGAATTGCAGCGCCACAACGCCGAGAAGGAGCGGCGCGTCGAAGGCGGCTTGATCGACATCGCCTACGCCAAGGGGCTGCCGCTTGTTGCGACCAACGAGCCGTATTTCGCGACCACCGACGATTACGAAGCGCATGATGCGCTGCTCTGCATTGCCGGCGGCCGGCTGATCGCCGAGACCGACCGCATGCAGCTGACGCCGGATCATCGCTTCAAGACGCGCGCCGAGATGGCGGTGCTGTTCGCCGACATTCCGGAGGCGCTGGCCTCGACGGTGGAGATCGCCGAGCGCTGCTCGTTCCGGCCGATGACGCGCAAGCCAATCCTGCCGTTCTTCACCGTGGGTGCGGCGCAGAGCTCGGATGCCGCCGCGGTCGAGGCCGCCGAATTGAAGCGCCAGGCGGAGGAGGGGCTGGCCAAGCGCCTGAGCGTCCACGGCCTGTCGCAGGGCACGACGGAGGAGACGTACGCCAAGCGGCTCGCCTTCGAGCTCGACGTCATCACCCGCATGAAATACGCGGGCTACTTCCTGATCGTGTCCGACTTCATCAAATGGGCGAAGAGCCAGGGCATTCCCGTTGGGCCGGGCCGCGGCTCCGGCGCGGGGTCGCTGGTGGCGTGGGCGCTCACCATCACCGACCTCGATCCGATCAGGTTCGGCCTGCTGTTCGAGCGCTTCCTCAATCCCGAACGCGTCTCGATGCCGGACTTCGACATCGACTTCTGCCAGGACCGCCGCGGCGAGGTGATCAGTTACGTGCAGCAGCGCTACGGCCGCGATCAGGTCGCGCAGATCATCACCTTCGGTACGCTGCAGGCGCGCGGCGTGCTGCGCGACGTCGGCCGCGTGCTGCAGATGCCCTATGGCCAGGTCGACAAGCTGACCAAACTGGTGCCGCAGAATCCGGCGGCGCCGGTGACGCTGGCCGCCGCGATCGAGAGCGAGCCCAAGCTGCAGGCGTTCCGCGACGAAGACCCGGTGGTGGCGCGCGCCTTCGACATCGCCCAGCGTCTCGAAGGCCTGACCCGCCACGCCTCGACCCACGCGGCCGGCATCGTGATCGGCGATCGTCCTCTGAGCGAGCTCGTGCCGCTCTACCGCGATCCCAAATCCGACATGCCGGTGACCCAGTTCAACATGAAGTGGGTCGAGCCCGCGGGGCTCGTCAAGTTCGACTTCCTCGGCCTGAAGACGCTCACCGTGCTCGACGTCGCCTGCAAGCTGCTGAAGCCGCGCGGCATCCACGTCGATCTCGCCACGCTGCCGATCGACGATGCCGAGAGTTACCAGATGCTGGCGCGCGGCGACGTGGTCGGCGTGTTCCAGGTTGAAAGCCAGGGCATGCGACGGGCGCTGATCGACATGCGCCCCGACCGTTTCGAGGACATCATCGCGCTGGTCGCGCTGTATCGGCCGGGTCCGATGGCGAACATCCCGACCTATTGCGCGCGCAAGCACGGCGACGAGGAGCCGGAATATCTGCATCCCGTGCTGGAGCCGATCCTGAAGGAGACCTTCGGCGTCATCATCTACCAGGAGCAGGTGATGCAGATCGCGCAGGTGATGTCGGGCTATTCGCTCGGCGACGCCGACCTGCTGCGCCGCGCCATGGGCAAGAAGATCCGCGCCGAGATGGACAAGCAGCGCGACATCTTCGTCGCGGGCGCGGTGAAGAACGGTGTGCCGAAGGGGCAGGCCGAGACCATCTTCGAGCTGCTCGCAAAGTTCGCCGACTACGGCTTCAACAAGAGCCACGCGGCGGCCTATGCACTGGTGTCCTACCACACCGCCTACATGAAGGCGCATTATCCGGTGGAGTTCATCGCAGCGTCCATGACGCTCGATCTGAACAACACCGACAAGCTCTCCGAATTTCGCTCCGAGGCGCAGCGCCTCGGCATCAAGGTCGAGCCGCCGAACATCAACCGCTCGGGCGCGACCTTCGAGGTCGGCGAGAACACGATCTACTACGCGCTCGCCGCGCTCAAGGGCGTCGGCATCCAGGCGATCGAGCAGATCATCGCGGAGCGCACCCTTGGCGGCCTGTTCACCTCGCTCGCCGATTTCGCCGCGCGCGTCTCGCCGCGCGCGATCAACAAGCGCATCATCGAAAGCCTCGCCGCTGCCGGCGCCTTCGACACTCTGGAGCCGAACCGGGCGCGCGTCTTTGCCGGTGCGGACGCGATCCTCGCCGCCTGCCAGCGGGCGCATGAAGCTGCGACCATCGGCCAGAACGACATGTTCGGCATGTCGGCGGATGCGCCGACCATCATGCTGCCGCAAGTCGAGCCGTGGCTGCCGGCCGAGCGGCTGCGCCGCGAATACGACGCGATCGGCTTCTTCCTGTCGGGACATCCGCTCGACGATTACGCGACCGTGCTGAAGCGGCTGCGGGTGCAGAGCTGGGCCGAGTTCTCGCGCGCGGTGAAGACCGGCGCCACCGCCGGCAAGGTCGCCGCGACCGTTGTCTCGCGCATGGAGCGGCGCACCAAGACCGGCAACAAGATGGGCATCATGGGCCTGTCCGATCCCACCGGCCATTTCGAGGCGGTGCTGTTCTCGGAAGGCCTCGCGCAATATCGCGACGTGCTGGAGTCCGGCGCGGCCGTGCTGCTGCAGTTAGGCGCCGAGCTCCAGGGCGAGGACGTCCGCGCCCGCGTGCTGCATGCCGAGCCGCTCGATGACGCCGCGGCCAAGACGCAGAAGGGCCTGCGCATCTTCCTGCGCGACACCAAACCGCTGGACTCGATCGCCAAGCGTCTCGCCGGGCCCGATATGGCGGCTACCAACGGCGGTGCGCCGAAGGTCGGCAGTCCCGGCATCGCACCGCGCGGAAGCGGCGACGGCGAGGTCTCGCTGGTGATGATGCTCGACCTCGAGACCGAGGTGGAGATGAAGCTGCCCGGGCGCTTCAAGGTCTCGCCGCAGATCGCCGGCGCGATCAAGGCGGTCGCGGGCGTGGTGGACGTGCAACAGCTTTAGCTTCTCCGCCGCGCGTTCCGGTTTTTACAAAGTAGTCGTACTGCATCGGTTGCAACCCAGCGCTGATTCCGACTAGCATGTGCCCCGGGGAATGGAATGGGGCGTGTGATGCTGCGACAGGGTGGGTTGTTGTTGGCCGTTTGTGCCATGCTGACGGGGTGCGTCAGCAATCAGGTTGGAACGGACTTTGCGTCGGTGTCTAAAAAGGTCGGTCCTCCGCGCGCAGGGCACGCGCGTGTGGTGTTCCTGCAGGACAAGAGGAACGGCCTGAGCATGGCTATTTGCGCCTGCGAGGTGAAACTCGACGGTGCGCCGCTCGGAAAAATCGTGGCCGGGAAATATGCCTATGCCGACCGGCCTGCGGGACGTCACGACGTGCTGGTCACTGAACTGATGTTTCCGGGCGAGACCAAGCGCGAGATCGTCATGGAGGCAGGCCGGACGCATTTCTACCTGATCAAGAGCAGCGCCAGGCACGATGCCGCCATGGGTGGCGCCGTGCTCGGCGGTTTGGCCGGACTTGCGGTCGTGTCGGTCGCGACGGCGGGCGAGGCCAATCTCGGGCCGGGCGAGATCGTTGCTCTGGATGAGGCAACCGCGCGCACGAAACTCGCGGAGCTGGAAGCCGTCGAGTAGGGCGCGCGGTACGATGACGTGCTTCTGATCGCGCCGGGCACGGGGCTTGTGGACGCGCAGCAGCTCTGGAGCGCGAAGAGATATTGACGAAGCATCGCCGTGATGGATCGTTGCTCGAGCACGATCTGCGCATGAATGCGTGCCGCATTCGTCGAGAAAAAGAATTGTCGCAATTTTTTTGGATCACTCTTTTGGCGGGCGGATCTCGAATGCCTGCAGACGGACGCAGGTCTGTGCAATCGTCGGGCGCGATGGGCCACGCGTTTCGGCTTGCAGCATAGCGCGGTGCAGCAATCATCGGTTGCATCAATTTACATTTGTTATTTCTTCATATCGGCGCACCTATCTTCGCGACGCTTCATCGTCCACTGACCCGGAGGAAATGTCACATGTGCGACAAGTGCTCTGACGCTCTTCATCACGAAACTCTGCCTCAAGACATCGCGCCGTCGCGGCGATCGGCGATGCTGTTTGGCGCCGCCGCGTTCGGCATGGCTTTCGCCGGTGGAGCTTTCGCCAGTGGCGCCTTGGCCAAGGACGCCAAGCAGCCGCCGAAGCCGCAGAATGTGCTGTCGCCCGACGCGTCGCTGAAGCGGCTGATGGAGGGCAATGGGCGCTACGTCGCCGGCGTGTCGCGGCGCCACGATTTCAAGCACGAGCGCGAGGCGCTGGCCGGCGGGCAGAACCCGTTCGCGGCCGTGCTGAGCTGCGCCGACTCGCGCATCGCGCCGGAATACGCTTTCGACACGGGTCGCGGCGACCTGTTCGTCTGTCGCGTCGCCGGAAACTTTGCCGGCACCGAGACCATCGCAAGCATGGAATATGCGGTGGCGGTGCTGAACACGCCGCTGATCCTCGTGCTCGGCCATGATGCCTGCGGCGCGGTGGATGCGACGCTGAAGGCGATCAAGGACAATACGTCGCCGCCGGGGCACATTCCCTCGCTGGTCGATGCGATCGCGCCCGCCGCAAAGGCGGCGATGCAGCAGGGCGGGGACGTGCTCAACAAGGCGATCCGGCAGAACGTGGTCGACAACATCGCCAAGCTGAAGACGGCCGCGCCCATCCTCAATGCCGCCGTGGAGCAGGGCAAGGTGAAGGTCGTCGGCGGCATCTACCGGCTAACGACGGGCACGGTTGATCTGATCGCCCAGGGCTGAACGGGCCGGGGAGCCTCGCGCCGCAGTGCGGTCGCGAGGCTTGCGCCCGACGTGCAGGTTCGACGTGGAGTTGACTTGGGTGGCGGCGCCATGCCACCGCCCCAATCCGGGCATCTCGTTCAAGTGCCATTCAGCTGGCCGCGCGCCTGATACGCGGTGGCCACCTCAACAACAAAAGCGGGCACAGCCATGCGCGGGACGCTCAAAGTCTTCCTCTGCCTTCTCCTGGCGGTCCTTGCCCTGGGCGCGCCGCAACAGGCGCGTGCCCAGCAGCAGGAAAAGCGCATCGCGCTCGTGGTCGGCAACGGCGCCTATGCCAAATCGCCGCTGGCGACCACCGCGAACGACGCTGGCCTGATCGCACAAACGCTGCAGGCGGCGGGCTTCGACGTGGTCGGCGCGCGCGATCTCGACGGCGACACGCTGCGCAAGAGCTTGCGCGATTTCATCCAGAAGGCCCAGGCGTCGGGGCCGGGCACCGTCGCGATGATCTATCTTGCCGGCTACGGCGTGCAGCTGGCCGGCGAGAACTATTTCATCCCGGTCGATTCCAACATCAGCCGCGACACCGACATACCGACCGAGGCCTTGCGCATCAGTGACTATGCGCGCCAGCTCGCCTCGATTCCGCTCAAGGCCAATGTCGTGGTGCTCGACGCGGCCCGGGCGCAGCCCTTCATCGAGGGCGGACAGCCGATCGCGAGCGGTTTGGCGCTGGTCGAGCCGGAGCCGAACATGCTGATCGCCTTCAACGCCGCGCCCGGCACGGTGGCGCCGGAGGAGCCGGGGCCCTACGGCATCTATGCGCAGTCGCTCGCCGAGATGATCCGCACCGGCGGCCTGCCGCTGCCCGAGGTGTTCGACCGCGTCCGCCTGCGCGTCAACGAGGCCTCCAAGGGCGCGCAGGTGCCCTGGAACGAGCAGAAGATCTCGGCGCCATTCTCGTTCTTCGAGCGCGCGCCCGATGCGCCGCCGCCGGCGGCTGCGCCCGACCAAGTCGCCGCGATCCGGAGCAAGCCGATCCGCGATCTCGGCGTGCAGGATGCCTATGCCGCCGCGCTCGAGCGCGACACGCTGCCGGCCTATGAGGAGTTTCTCGCGGCCTATCCGAACGACCCGCTCGCCAAGCGCGTGATGGCGATCGTTGCCGCGCGCCGCGAAGCCATCACCTGGCGGCGGACCTACCGCACCGACACGCCGGAGGCCTATTGGTCGTATCTGCGCCGCTATCCGCGCGGGCCGCATGCGGCAGACGCACGGCGCCGCCTTGCGATCCTCACCGCGCCGCCCGAGCCGCCGCCGAGCTTCGCGATGATCGACTACGACGTGCCGCCACCGCCGCCGGAGGAGGTGGTCTATGTCGACCGTCCCGTGCTGTATTTCAGCGATCCCGATTTCGGCTTCGCGCCGCCACCGCCGCCGCCGGTCTATTACCTGCCGCCGCCGCCGCCGGATTTCGTCGTGCTGCCGCCGCCACTGCCCGTGGTCGGCCTGTTCGTGCTGCCGCAGCCGGTGTTCGTGCCGATCCCGGTATTCGTCAGGCCGCCGGTCTATGTCGCGCCGCCGCCGAACAACATCATCTATCAGAACATCCACAACACGACGGTCATCAACACCGTGATCAACCGCCCGCCGGCACCGCCGCCGGCCGCGGGGCCGGCGCCCGGACCGGGCAATCTGGCGCCGGCGGTTGCCGGCCGCGCCACGCCGGCAGGTCCGGCCGTGCCGCAGGCGGTGGTCCAGCGCGCCGCTCTGATCCAGCAGGGCAAGGCGCCGATGCCGCCGAGCGCGACGATCCAGCCGACGGCGAAGCCGGGTCTCGCGGCACCGGCTCCGGCCAATGTTGCGCCTGGCACGACGGCGCCGCCGCCCGCAGGCGCCAAGCTGCCGCAGGCCAATACGGTGCCGGCGCCGGGAGCGCCCGGCAGCCCGCCGGCCGGAGCGGCGCCCGGGACGGGGACGCCGGGCGGCCCACCTCTTCCGACCGCGACCGCGCCCGCCGGCAGCGCCGCTGCACCCCCGCAAGCGCTGGCGCCGACCAAGTTGCCGCAGGCCAATACGCTGCCCGTGCCCGGCACCCCCGGCGGGCCGCCGCCGGCCGGAGCAGGGGCCGCGCCCGGGACTGTCCCATCCCCAGGCAAGCCTGCCGCGACCGCCACGGCGCCGAGCGGCAACGTCCCACCGCCGCAGCCGAACGCGGCTACGACGCCCAATCACCCACCGGCTTCCGGAAACGCGACGAATCCGTCCGCGGCCCTGCCCAGGCCGGGGACAACGACCCCGCCTGTGCCAGACCTGCGCGGCAGGCCGGGCGGGCCTCAGCCGGGCGCTTTGCCGCCGCCGAGCGCGGCCACCGGCAAGCCCGCCGCCCCGACGGCGGTCAAACCCGTGACACCTCCGCCGCCACCCGTGGCGGCGCGGACACCGTCCGGAGTTCAGGATCGTCGGCCCGCACCAGCGCCACCGCCGCCGCAGGCCGGCAGGCCCGCCGCTGCGCCTCCGCATCCTCAGGCTCTGGCAAGGCCGGCGCCGCCGCCTCCGCCGCGGGTTGCGCCACCCCCGCCGCCGCGGGCCGCGCCTCCGCCCGTCGCCGTGGCGCGGCCGGCGCCACCGCCGCCACCTGTTGCCCGGCCGGCGCCGCCTCCGCCCGCGATGGCGCGGCCGGCACCACCTCCGCCGCCTGTCGCACGGCCAGCGCCGCCGCCACCACCTCCGGTCGCCCGACCGGCGCCGCCGCCGATGGCCGCAGCGCCGCATCCGCCTCCGCGGCCGGCCGGCCCGCCACCGAAGAGCTGCCCGCCGGGCCAGCCAAAGTGTTAGGAGGCTCAAGGGGCAGGGGACGCTCGGAAGCGAGCGCAGCCTAGAGGCGTCCCCAAAGGCCCGTTATTTCCTTGCTTCTGGCCGAAATGGCGCTATATAGCGCGCCATCTCACACGGAAACATGGCTCACAAGGCCGTCCGGTGGCAGCCGGGGCGAGAACGCTCCGTTTTGCTCACACGTTTCCGGAGGAACCAACCGGAGAACTAGAACGATGGCACTACCCGATTTCACTATGCGTCAGCTGCTGGAAGCTGGCGTGCACTTTGGTCACCAGTCTCACCGCTGGAATCCGAAAATGGCTCCGTTCATTTTCGGCACCCGCAACAACATCCACATCGTCGACCTCGCCCAGACCGTGCCGATGCTGCACCAGGCCCTCCAGGCGGTCAGCGACACGGTGGCCAAGGGCGGCCGCATCCTGTTCGTCGGCACCAAGCGCCAGGCCCAGGACGGCGTTGCCGACGCGGCCAAGCGCTGCGCGCAGTATTTCGTCAATTCGCGCTGGCTCGGCGGCACGCTGACCAACTGGAAGACGATCTCGGCCTCGATCAAGCGCCTGCGTCACCTCGACGACGTGCTCTCGGGCGGCGAAGCCAATTCCTACACGAAGAAGGAGCGCCTGACGCTGCAGCGCGAGCGCGACAAGCTCGACCGCTCGCTCGGCGGCATCAAGGACATGGGCGGTCTGCCCGACCTGATCTTCGTGATCGACACCAACAAGGAAGACATCGCGATCCAGGAGGCCCAGCGGCTCAACATCCCGGTCGCCGCGATCGTCGACACCAATTCGGACCCCAAGGGCATCACCTATGTGGTGCCGGGCAATGACGACGCCGGCCGTGCCATCTCGCTGTACTGCGATCTGATCGCGCGTGCGGCGATCGACGGCATCTCGCGTGCGCAGGGCGATTCGGGCGTCGACATCGGAGCGTCGGCCAAGCCGCTCGCCGAAGAGCTGCCGGCAGCGTCCTCGAGCGGTTTCCAGGGCCTTGCGGGTCCCCGCGGCACCGCCGACGACCTCAAGAAGCTCCCGGGCGTGTCGGGTGCGATCGAGAAGAAGTTCAACGATCTCGGCATCTTCCACTACTGGCAGCTCGCCGAGCTCGACCACGACACCGCGCACACGATCGGCGAAGAAGTCGGTCTGCCGAGCCGCGCGGATGCCTGGGTGGCCAAGGCCAAGGCGCTGACCGCGGAAGCGGAATAGTCAAAAAGAGCGATGGGTTGGCCGGATAGGATCCGGCCACCATTTCAGTTGACGCGACTTCCTGAGATGGACCGCGGCGGGGCGATTTGATGCCGCGCCGCGGCAAACCAGCAGGCACAAAGGATTTTCAACGATGGCAACGATCACAGCTGCGATGGTCAAGGACCTGCGCGAATCGACCGGCGCAGGCATGATGGACTGCAAGGCAGCGCTCACCGAAAACGACGGCAACATGGAAGCTGCGCAGGACTGGCTGCGCAAGAAGGGTCTGTCCAAGGCCGCCAAGAAGTCGGGCCGCGTCGCGGCCGAGGGCCTGATCGGCGCACTCACTAAGGGCACCAAGGGCGTCGTGGTCGAGGTCAATTCCGAGACCGACTTCGTCGCCCGCAACGGCCAGTTCCAGGGCCTGGTCAAGATGATCGCGCAGGTCGCGTTCGACGTCGGCGCCGACGTCGAGAAGATCAAGGCCGCCAAGGTCGGCGACGTCACGATCGAAACCGCCATCAATGATGCGATCGCCACCATCGGCGAGAACATGACGCTGCGCCGCGCCGCCCAGCTCGAGGTGAGCCAGGGCGTTGTCTCGCACTATGTTCACGGGGCCGTCATCGAGGGCGCCGGCAAGATGGGCGTGATCGTGGCGCTGGAATCGCCGGGCAAGGCTGACGAGCTCGCAGCGCTCGGCCGTCAGATCGCGATGCACGTCGCCGCTGCCAACCCCTTGGCGCTCGATCCCTCCGGCCTCGATCCGGCCGTGGTCAAGCGCGAGAAGGACGTGCTGGCCGACAAGTACCGTCAGCAGGGCAAGCCGGAGAACGTGATCGAGAAGATCGTCGAGTCCGGCCTCAAGACCTACTACAAGGAAGTCTGCCTGCTCGAGCAGGCCTTCATCCACGACACCGGCAAGTCGGTGGCGCAGGCGGTGAAGGAGGCCGAGGGCAAGGTCGGCGGCGCTGTGAAGATCGCCGGCTTTGTGCGCTATGCTCTCGGCGAGGGAATCGAGAAGCAGGAAAGCGACTTCGCGGCCGAGGTCGCCGCGGCCAGCGGCAAGAAGTAAGCGCCGGAACGTTCCTTCCGGCGTGCCGCCGGAAGCGGCGCCCGGACAAGGAAAGTGCTCATGACTGATCCGGTCTATCGTCGCGTCGTGATCAAGCTGTCCGGCGAATATCTCGCGGGACAGCAAGGCTTTGGCATCGATCAGCCGACCGTCGACCGGGTTGCGGACGATCTGATCGCGGCCCGCCATCTCGGCACCGAGGTCGCGGTCGTAATCGGCGGCGGCAACATGGTCCGCGGCGTCGAGGTCTCATCCCGCGGGGTGTCGCGCACCACCGGCGACACCATGGGCATGCTCGCCACCATGATGAACTGCCTCGCGCTGGAAGCGGCGATCGAGCGCAAGGGCACGCCGGCTCGGACGCTGTCGGCCTTCGTCATGCCCGAGATTTCCGAGCTGTTCACCCGCACCGCGGCACACAGATACCTGGCCGAGGGCCGCATCGTGCTGCTCGGCGGCGGGACCGGCAATCCGTTCTTCACCACCGACACGACGGCGGTGCTGCGGGCCGCCGAGATCGGCGCGCAGGCGGTCCTGAAGGCCACCAATGTCGACGGGGTCTACTCGGCCGATCCGAAGAAGGATCCGACCGCCACGCGGTTCGACCGCCTGACGCATTCGCAGGCGATCGAGGGCGGCTACAAGGTGATGGATGCGACCGCCTTCGCGCTTGCCCGCGAGACATCGCTGCCTATCATCGTATTCTCGATCGCGGAGCCGGGCTCGATCGGCGCGATTCTGCGTGGCGTCGGCCACGGAACCATCGTCGCCGGCTGACGGCTCAACTGGCGCGCCCGAAAGGGAACGGCGCGGAGCGGTCGCCGGGATTTTGAAGGAGAAAACGTGATGGCCACGGGTAATTTCGACCTCAACGAAGTGAAGCGCCGCATGCAGGGCGCCGTCGCCTCGCTCAAGCACGAGCTCGGCGGCCTGCGCACGGGACGCGCCTCTGCCTCGATGCTCGATCCGGTGCAGGTCGAGGCCTATGGCAGCCACATGCCGCTCAATCAGCTCGCCACCGTCAGCGTGCCGGAGCCGCGACTGATCTCGGTTCAGGTCTGGGACAAGTCGATGGTCAAGGCCGTCGAGAAGGCGATCGTCGATTCCAATCTCGGCCTGTCGCCGGCGACCGAGGGCCAGGTGCTGCGCCTGCGCATTCCCGAGCTTAACGAGGAGCGCCGCAAGGAGCTGGTGAAGGTCGCGCACAAATATGCCGAAGCCGCCAAGGTCGCCGCGCGCCATGTCCGCCGCGACGGTCTCGACGTGCTCAAGAAGCTCGAGAAGAATCACGAGATGTCGGAGGACGATCAGAAGCGTCACGCCGACGAGGTGCAGAAGGCGACCGACGGCACCATCGCCGAGATCGACCAGTTGCTGGCCGCCAAGGAAAAAGAAATCCTCACCGTTTAAGGCATCGCCTTCATGTCCAACGCCGCCGCGCCCGCAACGGAAGGACCCGACCGGTCCGAGGCGCCCGCGCATGTCGCCATCATCATGGACGGCAACGGGCGTTGGGCGGCCGCGCGCGGTCTGCCGCGCGCGGAAGGGCATCGTCGCGGCGTGGACGCATTGCGCCGTGTGGTGCGCGCCTCGCACGAGCTCGGCATCCGCTATCTCACCATCTTCTCGTTCTCTTCGGAGAACTGGTCGCGTCCGGCGAGCGAGATCGGCGACCTGTTCGGCCTGCTGCGGCGCTTCATCCGCAACGATCTGGCGAGCCTGCATCGCGACGGCGTCAAGGTCCGCATCATCGGCGAGCGCGAGGGGCTCGAGAGCGACATCTGCGCTTTGCTGAACGAGGCCGAGGAGCTGACGCGCGACAATACGCGACTGACGCTCGTCGTCGCCTTCAATTACGGCTCGCGGCAGGAGATCGCGAAGGCGGCGCGGAAGCTCGCCCGCGAGGTTGCGGAGGGCAGGCGGGATCCTGCCACGATCGACGCCGAGACGCTTGGCGCGCATCTCGACGCGCCCGACATCCCCGATCCCGATCTCATCATCCGCACGAGCGGCGAGCAGCGCCTGTCGAACTTCCTGATGTGGCAGGCCGCCTATAGCGAGCTCGTGTTCGCGCCGATCCATTGGCCCGACTTCGACAAGGCGGCGCTGGAAAGCGCGATTGCCGAATTTGCCAGGCGCGAGCGCCGTTTCGGCGGCCTGGTTGCGAAGACCGCCTCGTGAACGAACCCGATTCTGCACCGGTGGGCGCCAAGCCTGCCCCGAGCAATCTGGTGATGCGGGTCCTCGCGGCGCTGGTGCTGGCGCCGCTGGCCATTGCGATCGCCTATGCCGGCGGCTGGCTGTGGGCGCTTTTCGTCACCCTGGTCTCGATCGGGCTGTTTGCCGAATGGCTGATGGTGGTGGGCGCAGGATCGGCCGCATTGACCGGGGCGGGGACGGTCGTGATCGCCATGATGGGAGCCTCCGTCGCTTTCGGCGCGCTCAAGACCTCCGTCGTCACCGGCCTGATCGGCGGCGCGCTCGTGACGCTGATCGCGCGGGGCAAGTTCTTGTGGGCGGCCAGCGGATTTGCCTATGCGGCGGCGGCGCTGCTGGCCTCGATCCTGCTGCGCAAGGATCTCGTCAACGGCTTCTCCGCGCTGATGTTCGTGCTGCTGGTGGTCTGGGCGACGGACATCGGCGGCTATTTCGCCGGACGCAGCATTGGCGGTCCGAAATTATGGCCGCGCGTGAGCCCGAAAAAGACCTGGGCCGGCGCGCTCGGCGGTTTTGCGGCGAGCCTTGCGGTCGCCGCCGGCTTTGCCGCCTGCGGGATCGGAAAAGCGGTTCCACTGCTGCTCGTCGGTGCCGTCCTGTCGGTGGTGTCGCAGCTCGGCGATCTCTTCGAGTCCGCCGTGAAGCGGCGCTTCGGTGTCAAGGATTCCAGTCACTTAATTCCCGGCCATGGCGGACTACTGGACCGCCTGGACGGTTTTGTCGCCGCCATCCTGGCGGCATGGATTATCGGCTTTCTCCGCCATGGTGTGCATAGCGCCGGAAGCGGTCTTATGGTTTGGTGAGGATATGAGCGCCGTTCCCTTGCGTAACAACAGGCTTGCTGCGTCTGACATTCGCAGCGTCACAGTCCTCGGTGCCACCGGCTCGATCGGCGACAGCACGATGGACCTCTTGCGCGCCTCGCCCGAGCGCTACCGTGTCGAGGCGCTGACGGCGAACGGCAATGTCGCAGCGCTGGCCAAGCTCGCCAAGGAATTCAACGCGCGCTATGTCGCGATTGCCGACACCTCCAAGCTCGCCGAGCTCAAGGACGCGCTGGCGGGCACCAGCACCGAATGCGGCGCCGGCGAAAGTGCGGTGATCGAGGCCGGCGCGCGCCCGGCGGACTGGGTGATGGCGGCGGTGAGCGGCGCTGCCGGGCTGAAGCCGGCGCTTGCCGCGGTCGATCGCGGCGCGCATGTCGCGCTCGCCAACAAGGAGTGCCTGGTCTGCGCCGGCGACTTCTTCATGCAGCGCGCGGCAAAAGCGGGCGCCTGCATCCTGCCGGCCGATTCCGAGCACAACGCGCTGTTCCAGGCATTGAGCTCAGGCAATCGCGACGAGCTCGTCCGCGTCATCATCACGGCCTCCGGCGGTCCGTTCCGGACCTGGAAGCCTGCGGACATCGAGCAGGCGACGCTCGAGCAGGCCCTGAAGCATCCGAACTGGAGCATGGGCCAGAAGATCACGATCGATTCGGCCTCGATGATGAACAAGGGCCTTGAAGTGATCGAGGCGTCCTATTTGTTTGCGCTCTCGCCGGACGAGATCGACGTGCTGGTTCATCCGCAGTCGATCATCCACGGCATGGTCGAGTTTTCCGACTGCTCGGTCGTGGCCCAGCTCGGCGCGCCCGACATGAGGACGCCGATCGCCCATTGCCTCGGCTGGCCCGATCGCATCAAGGGCCCGGCCGCCAAGCTCGACCTTGCCAAGATCGGCCAGCTGACCTTCGAGGCGCCGGACTTCGAGCGCTTCCCCGGATTGCGGCTGGCCTACGAATCGCTCCGGACCGGGAAGGGCGCGACAACCGTCTACAACGCCGCCAACGAGGTTGCGGTCGCCGCCTTCATTGCCGGCAAGATCCGGTTCGGCGCGATTGCCCGGCTGGTCGAGGCGACGCTCGAGGATTGGATCAAGGGCGGCAACCAGGCGCCCCTGATGTCGGCGGACGATGCAATCTCTGTTGACCATGTTGCGCGAAATAGGGCCGCCGCCCTATTGCCTCAAATTGCCTTAAAGGCATCCTAGTTGGTTCGGGACCAGGGCCTTGCGGCGCTGGGTGAGGGAATTCGATGATCGACTTTTTCGTCCATAGTTTCAATACGTTGAGCCATGGGCTCCTCGGCTACGCGGTTCCCTTCCTGTTCGTCCTGACCATCGTCGTGTTCTTCCACGAGCTCGGCCATTTCCTGGTCGCGCGCTGGGCCGGCGTGCGCGTGTTAACCTTTTCGCTCGGCTTTGGCCCCGAGCTGGTCGGCTTCAACGACCGCCATGGCACCCGCTGGAAGATTTCGGCGATCCCGCTCGGCGGCTACGTCAAGTTCTTCGGCGACGAGAGCGAGGCCTCGACCCCGTCGGCCCAGACGCTGGCGGCCATGACGGCCGAGGAGCGCGCCGGCAGCTTCCACCACAAGAAGGTCGGCCCCCGCGCGGCGATCGTGGCGGCCGGGCCGATCGCCAATTTCATCCTGGGCGCGCTGATCTTCGCCGGAATGGCCCTCTATTACGGCAAGCCGAGCACGATCGCCCGGGTCGACGGTGTCGTCGCCGACGGCGCGGCGGCTGCGGCCGGCTTCAAGGTCGGCGACGTCGTCGTCCAGATTGACGGCAAGCCGATCGAGAGCTTTGCCGACATGCAGCGAATCGTTGCGATGAACGCCGGTTCGGCGCTTACCTTCCAGGTGAAGCGCGACGGTGCCATCGTCTCGCTGACCGCGACTCCGGCGCTGCTGGAGCGCAAGGACCCGTTCGGCAACAGCCACCGTCTCGGCGTTCTCGGCGTCGAGCACAAGTCGCAGGCCGGGGAGGCCTCGACCACCCCGGTCGGCGTCGGTGAAGCGCTCAAGATCGGCGTCGAGCAGGTCTGGTTCATCATCACCAGCACCTTCAAGTTCCTGGGCTCCCTCTTCGTCGGCCAGGGCAATCCGAACGAGGTCAGCGGAGTCCTGGGAATCGCGAAAATGTCGGGGCAGGCGGCCAGCGCCGGGTTCCAGTTCGTGATCAATCTCTGCGCGGTGCTGTCGGTCTCGATCGGCCTTTTGAACCTGTTCCCGATCCCGCTGCTCGATGGCGGCCACCTGATGTTCTATGCGGCCGAGGTGGTTCGGGGTCGGCCCCTGTCCGAGCGGACCCAGGAAATGGGGTTCCGAATCGGCCTTGGCCTCGTGCTGATGTTGATGGTGTTCGCGACCTACAACGACATCCTGCGGATGGCGGCCTCCTGATAGGGGCTTTTTTGTGGCGTTGCTGTTGAGCAACGTCTTGGAATGAAATTGAAATTACGGCGCTTTCGGCCGTTTGCGGCGTCGGCGAAATTGGCTACAAGCGGCCTGAACTTGGGGAATCTCCGGACCGGCGTTGGGGTGGGTCTGGCACGGAATGATAAGGGCGCGTTGCGCGATGAAGTTTGGACTGCGACTCCGGGGGGGCTTGATCGCGACCCTGATCTTGTTCGGCGCGCCGGTGGTTGCCCCGGTTGGGGCTGTTTTCGTGTCTTCGTCTGCGCTCGCTCAGACCGTTCAGTCGATTTCCGTCGAAGGGAATCGCCGCGTCGAGGTGGAGACGATCCGCTCCTATTTCAAGCCGGGCCCGGGCGGCCGGCTGGATCAGGCCGCCATCGACGACGGCCTCAAGGCGTTGATCGAGACCGGCCTGTTCCAGGACGTCAGGATCAACCGCGGTTCCGGCGGCCAGCTGATCGTCTCCGTGGTGGAAAACCCGGTGATCGGCCGCATCGCCTTCGAGGGCAACAAGAAGATCAAGGACGAGCAGCTCACCGCTGAAGTCCAGTCCAAGGCACGCGGCACCTTCTCCCGCGCCATGGTGCAGTCGGACACGCTCCGAATCGCCGAAATCTATCGCCGCTCCGGCCGCTACGACGTGCGCGTCACGCCCGAGATCATCGAGCAGCCGAACAATCGCGTCGACCTGATCTTCACGGTCGAGGAGGGCGTCAAGACCGGCGTCCGGTCGATCGAGTTCGTCGGCAACAATGCCTTCTCGTCCTACCGCCTTCGCGACGTGATCAAGACGCGCGAAACGAATCTGCTGAGCTTTCTCGGCAGCGGTGACGTCTACGATCCCGATCGCGTCGAAGCCGATCGCGATCTGATCCGCCGATTCTATCTCAAGAACGGCTTCGCCGACGTGCAGGTCGTCGCGGCGCTCACCGAGTACGATCCGGAGAAGAAGGGCTTCAACGTCACCTTCAAGATCGAGGAAGGTCAGCAATACCGCGTCGGCTCGGTCGATTTCCGCACCAGCATTCCGAACTTCGATCCGAGCTCGATGCGCGGCTATTCGCGCATCAATGTCGGCTCGCTCTACAACGTCGAATTGGTCGAGAAGTCGGTCGAGGAGATGCAGATCGAGGCCTCCCGGCGCGGCTATGCCTTCGCCGTGGTCCGGCCCGGCGGCGACCGCAACTTCGAAGCGCACACCGTGTCCGTCGTGTTCAACGTCGACGAGGGCCCGCGCACCTATATCGAGCGCATCAACCTGCGCGGCAACACCCGCACGCGCGACTACGTGATCCGCCGCGAGTTCGACATCTCGGAAGGCGACGCCTACAACCGCGCGCTGGTCGACCGTGCCGAGCGGCGCCTGAAGAACCTCGACTATTTCAAGACCGTGAAGATCACGACCGAGCCGGGCTCGTCCAGCGACCGCGTCATCCTGATCGTCGACATGGAAGAGAAATCGACCGGCGACTTCTCGGTCTCGGGCGGTTACTCAACCACCGACGGCGCGCTGGCCGAAGTCTCGATCTCGGAGCGCAACCTGCTCGGTCGCGGCCTGTTCGCCAAGGCGTCGGTGACCTATGGCCAGTATGCCCGCGGCTACTCGCTGTCGTTCGTCGAGCCGTATCTGCTCGACTACCGCGTCGCGCTCGGCCTCGACCTCTATCAGCGTGAGCAGAAGTCCAACAGCTACATCTCTTACGGCACCAGGACGCTCGGCTTCTCGCCGCGACTCGGCTTCTCCTTGCGTGAAGATCTCTCGCTCCAGGTGCGCTACTCGATCTATCGGCAAGAGATCACGCTGCCGAGCTACTTGGCCAACTGTAACAACGACCCGCTGTCATCGGCATTCAACCCCAGTCCGGCCTACTCGGCGGCGACGGGTACGCCCTTGGCTGCATCCACCAACGGCCTCGGCTGCTACAACGATGGCGAAGCCTCGCTGCCGGTCCGCAAGGAGCTGGCCAACGGCAAGACTCTGACCTCGGCGCTCGGCTACACGCTGACCTACAACACGCTGGACAACAACAAGAACCCGACCGATGGTCTGCTCGTCGACTTCCGGCAGGACTTCGCCGGCGTCGGCGGCGACGTTTCCTATCTGAAGTCGGTGGTCGACGCGAAGTACTACACGCCGCTCGTCTCCGACATCGTCGGCCTCGTCCGCCTGCAAGGCGGCATGCTGAACAAGATCGGCAACGATCTGCGCATGCTCGACCACTTCCAGATGGGCCCGAACCTCGTTCGTGGCTTTGCCCCGAACGGCATCGGTCCGCGCGACTTGAACCCCTTCGGCACGCAGGATGCGCTCGGCGGCACCAAGTATTGGGGTGCTTCGCTCGAATTGCAGATGCCGTTCTGGTTCCTGCCCAAGGAAGTGGGTCTGAAGGGCGCGGTCTATGCCGACGCCGGCGGCCTCTACGACTACAAGGGACCGACGAGCTGGACCGCCACCAACGAGGTCAACGTGCCGGGCTGTATCCCGTCGACCATCAATCCGAACAGCACCGGGACCTGCACCGGTCTCGTATATGACGACAGCAAGGTCGTTCGCTCGTCGGTCGGTGTCGGCGTGATCTGGCAGTCGCCGTTCGGACCGCTGCGCTTCGACTACGCCGTGCCGCTCAGCAAGGGCAAGTACGACCGCACGCAGGAGTTCCGGTTCGGCGGCGGCACCACTTTCTAGTTCGATCAGCACGGCACGATCCGGATCGCCGGAGCCGGTTTCCGAAAGGGATCGTGCCGATCAAAGACATGAGGCATGATGCGGCCTGACCGCTTCATGCCGAAGCCGGACCGCGACGGGGTGGAATGGCGCAGCCGACCTTCTTCACAAAGCCGCCTGCCGCAGCGTTGGCCGACATCGCCACGCTGACCAAGGCGCAGCTGGTCGACCCGGCGAGGGGCGGCCACGTCATCACGGGCCTTGCTTCGCTCGATGAAGCGGGCCCGATGCATTTGGCCTTTTTCGACAACCTCAAATATCTCGAGGAACTCAAAGCGACCCGCGCCGGGGCATGCCTGGTGAGCCCACGCTTCGAGGCCCAGGTGCCTGCCCACGTGGCCGTGCTGCGGGTGGCGCAGCCGTTCCGCGCCTTCGTCCGGATCGCGCGGGAATGGCACGCCGATGCGCTGCGGCCGCAATCCTGGTTCGGCATCGAGGGTATTGCACCGTCCGCCATCATCGATCCCTCGGCCCGGCTCGAGGACGACGTCATCGTCGAGCCCCTGGCGGTCATCGGCCCGGACGTCGAGATCGGGAGCGGCACGGTGATCGGCGCCGGCGCGGTCATCGGCCCCGGCGTCAAGATCGGCCGGGACTGCAATGTCGGCGCCCGCACGGCCATCCAATGCGCCCTGATCGGCAACGACGTGCTGATCCATCCCGGCTGCTCGATCGGCCAGGACGGCTACGGATTCATCTTCTTCGGCCCCGAGGGGCATCTGAAGGTCCCCCAGACCGGCCGCGTGCTGATCCAGAACAATGTGGAGGTCGGCGCCGGCACCACCATCGACCGCGGCTCCCTGCGCGACACCGTGATCGGGGAAGGCACCAAAATCGACAATCAGGTCCAGATCGGCCACAATGTGACGATCGGCCGGAATTGCCTGCTGGCGGCTCAGATCGGCCTCGCGGGCAGCCTGACGATCGGCGACAACGTGGCGCTGGGAGCAAAGGTTGGCATCAACAATCACCTCAAGATCGGTGATGGCGCCCAGGTTACCGCGATGAGCGGGGTCAAGGACGACATCCCGCCGAATGGCCGTTGGGGTGGCCTCTTTGCCAAGCCGACCAAGCAATGGTTCAAGGAGATCATCGCGGTGGAGCGCCTGGTGCGCGACAGCAAGGCCGATCCGAAGGACGAGGGACGGGAATGACGGCGGAATCACCTGTTAAGTTCGAGCTGGTGGACATCAATGCGATCCTCCAGACGCTGCCGCACCGCTTTCCGATGCTGCTGATCGACCGCGTGATCAACATCCGCGCCGATTACAGCGGCATCGGCATCAAGAACGTCACCTTCAACGAGCCGGCGTTCCAGGGGCATTTCCCCGAGCGTCCGGTCTATCCCGGCGTCATGATGATCGAGGCGATGGCGCAGACCGCAGGCGTGATCGGCATCAAGTCGGTCGAGGGCACCGAGAAGCCGCGGGCGGTCTATTTCCTCACCATCGACAAGTGCAAGTTTCGCAAGCCCGTGCTGCCGGGCGACACGATCGAGTATCACATGCGCTCGCTCGGCCGCCGCAAGGCCATGTGGTGGTTTCACGGCGACGCCAAGGTCAACGGGCAGGTCGTCGCCGAAGCCGACGTCGGCGCCATGCTGACCGATTGAGCGGCGCCGGGCGTCCGCCTCAGGTGCAATCGTAGCGGCTGCCGGCCATCTCGCGCCTGATATTCCGGTTGAAGAACTGGCCCATGGACGGCGCGCCGAGGAGGCGCTCCACCGTGTCGGCCGTCACGCCGCAATAGCGGTGATAGGCGCCGTTGCTCGCGACGATCAGGTCCTGCTGCGCACGATCGTAACAGACCCGCTGAAGCACCGTGCTGCGGGTGATGTCCCGGCACTCGAAAGTCTGGAGATCGACCAGGCGGTGTTCGCCGGTCTCGACCGCCTCCGACACGATCGGTGTGCTCGCGAGCTGTGCCAACAGAAAGATCAGGGTCCTGACCACGATCGTTGAAGCTCCGCATGAACCTGGCGACGGGACGGCAAGGCCGCCCATCCGGCACTTGAAACACGGCGAGATGATACGTCACTGGACAGATCGGGCATAGTCGCGCTAACCAGCCGAAAACCGAGCGACTTCAATATATAACCAGACCTTCTTGACGAGTAAGATTGGCTTGATGAGCAAGATTGATCCCACCGCACGGATCGCGGACGGCGCCGTGATCGGCGCGGGCACCGAGATCGGACCTTATTGCATCATCGGCCCGAACGTCGTCATCGGCGCGAACTGCAAGCTGGTCGGGCATGTGCACGTCACGGCGCAGACCACGATCGGCGATGGCTGCACCATCTATCCGTTCGCTTCGCTGGGCACGCCGCCGCAGTCGCTCAGCTATCGTGGCGAGCTGACGCAGCTCAGGATCGGCTCCGGCTGCACCATCCGCGAATCCGTGACCATGAACGCGGGGACCGTTGCCGGCGGGGGCGTCACCTCGGTTGGCGACCGCGGCTATTTCATGAACTGCAGCCACGTCGGCCACGACTGCCATGTCGGCAACGACGTGATCTTCGCGACCTCGGCAACGCTTGGCGGTCATTGCGAGATCGGCGACTTCGTGTTTATCGGCGGGCTGTCCGCCGTGCATCAGTTCACCCGCATCGGGGCGCAGGTCATGGTCGGCGGTGTGTGCGGCGTGCGCGACGACATCATTCCGTTCGGTCTGGTCAACGGCCAATATGCCGCTCTCGAAGGCCTCAATCTGATCGGCATGAAGCGTCGCAAGTTCACCAAGCAGCGGCTCGCCACCGTGCGCGCGTTCTACCAGAAGCTCTTCCATGGCCCCGGCACCTTCGCCGAGCGGCTGGAGGCGGCGCGGCCGCTCGCGGGCGAGGACCCCGCGATCGCCGAAATCCTCGACTTCATCGGCAAGGGCAAGCGCCCGCTCTGTCTTCCCGCTATCGCGAAGTGATCTTGGAGTGATCTTGGGATGGCCGCGGGCACGACATCGGCGGCTTTGCAGGTTTCGTCACCGGTCGGCATCGTCGCCGGCGGCGGCGCCATGCCGTTCGCGGTCGCCGAGTCGCTCGCCGCGCACGGCATCACGCCGGTGCTGTTTCCGCTGCGCGGGGCCTGCGATCCCCAGCGCGTGGAGAAGTTCCGCCATCGCTGGATCTCGGTCGGCCAGCTCGGCCGCGCGATGCGGCTGTTCCGCGAGGAAGGCTGCCGCGACCTGATCTTCATCGGCACATTGGTGCGGCCGTCGCTGTCCGAGATCCGGTTCGACATCAAGACGCTGCGCCTGCTCGGCAACGTCATCCGCGCTTTCCGCGGCGGCGACGATCATCTGCTGTCGGGTGTCGGGCGCATCCTCGAGCAGGACGGCTTCCGCATGGTCGGCATCAAGGACGTCGCGCCGGATCTCTTGATGCCCGAGGGCTGCATCGGCCGCGCCTGGCCGAGCGAGGCCAGCAAGACCGACATCGCGCGCGGTCGGGCGGTGCTGACCGCGCTCGGTCCGTTCGACATCGGCCAGGCTGCGGTCGTGATCGACGGGCATGTGGTGGCGGTCGAGGACATCGAGGGCACCGACGCGCTGCTCGCACGCGTCGCGCGGCTGCGCGAGGAGGGCCGCATCCGCGCCGCCACCGGACGCGGCGTGCTGGTGAAGGCGCCGAAGAGCGGCCAGGATCTGCGCTTCGACCTGCCGACGATCGGTCCGCGCACCATCGAGGGCGTCGCGGCCGCCGGCCTTGCCGGCATCGCGGTCATCGCGGGCAACACCATCGCCGCCGAGCCGCAGGCAATGATCGCGCTTGCCGATGCCAAATATCTCTTCGTCATCGGCTTGCCCGCGTGATGTCGCGTGATCCCAAGCGCAAAATCTTCCTGATCGCGACGGAGGAATCCGGCGACCGGCTCGGCAGCGCCTTGATGAAGGTGCTGCGCCAGCGCCTCGGCGACGGCGTGCAGTTCGTCGGGGTCGGCGGCCGCACCATGGCGCGCGAGGGCCTGGAATCGCTGTTTCCCATCGAGGAGCTGTCGATCGTCGGGTTTGCCGCGGTGGTGCAGCAATTGCCGAAGATCCTGCGGCTGATCCGCGAGACGGCCGATGCCGTGACCGCGGCCGCGCCCGACGTGCTCGTCATCATCGACAGCCCGGACTTTACGCATCGCGTCGCCCGCCGGGTGCGCTCGCGCAGTCCGGCGATCCCGATCGTCGATTACGTCTCGCCGCAGCTCTGGGCATGGCGGCCGGGGCGGGCGCGGACCATGCTCGGCTATGTCGACCATGTGCTCGGCCTGCTGCCGTTCGAGCCGGAGGAATACCGCAAGCTCGGCGGGCCGCCCTGCAGCTATGTCGGCCATCCCCTGATCGAGCAATTGAGCTCGCTGCGTCCGAGCGCGGAGGAGCAGAAGCGTCGCGACGGTAAGCCGCCGGTGCTGCTGGTGCTGCCCGGCAGCCGCCGCAGCGAGGTCAGGCATCATCTCGACGTGTTCGGCGCAACGCTCGGCCGCTTACGGGGTGAGGGCTGCGCGTTCGAATTGATGCTGCCGACCATGCCGCATCTCGAAGCCACCATCCGCGAGGGCGTCGCGAACTGGCCGGTCAAGCCGCAAATCGTAATCGGCGAGAACGAGAGGCGAGCTGCCTTCCGCATCGCCCACGCCGCGCTGGCGAAGTCCGGCACGGTGACGCTCGAGCTCGCGCTGTCAGGCATTCCGATGGTGACGGCCTATCGCGTCGGTGCCATCGAGGCCTTCATCCTGCGCCGCGCTATCCGCGTCTCCTCGGTGATCCTCGCCAATCTCGTGATCGGCAAGGATGTCATTCCGGAATATTTGCAGGAGGCGTGCACGCCGGAGCAGCTGGCGCCCACGCTCTCCGCGCTGCTGACGGATTCGCCGCTCCGCCGCCAGCAGGTCGAGGCCTTCGCCAGGCTCGATCAGATCATGTCGACCGGCAACAAATCGCCGAGCGTGCTCGCCGCCGACATCGTGCTCGCGACGATGCGCCAGGGCCGGCGAACGCGCTAAAAAAGTGTTCAGCCCACGAACCTGGTTTGTACGGTTTGCTGGTCCAGTTTTTCCGGTTTTGACAATGGCGCGGTCCGATGCGGATTGTCGCGGATCTCGATCATCTTGATCAGCCTGGCATTCTCCAGATCTTGAGGCTGAAAGCCGATCCCGCCGGTGCCCGCGAGCGCGAAGCAATCCACGAACTTCGTCACGCTATACTTGGGCAAGCGATAGAGGTCCGTCGCATGCAAGACGGTGGGGCGCTCCGTGACCCACTCCGCCGTACGGCCCCGCGCCGGAAATTCGATCGGAATTCCGATCGGGCCGGGAAGTGGAATCGTCGGCGCAAGGAGATCGACCGAAAGCGACTTTCCGTTTTTCGATTCATTCTTGATGAAAAAACGGACGTGGTCCTGCGCCATGACGGTCAGAACACATCTGACGTGGTCCCCCGGTTCCACCGGAAAGTTGGGAAGTGTCCACGGACCCGTATCGCGGTCACCGCGAAACCACCATTGAACCCATGCTTCCGCGGTCGGCGTCCCGACGCTGCCGTCGTTGGCGACCACGATCTTTTGCGTCGTCCCGATCTGCGGCAGCGAAGTATCGAATCGCCGATGGCCATCGATCCCGATCCAGGTCGAGCAGCGATAATCGCCCGGCGGAAACGAGTGAGCACTGGGCGTAGGGACCTCCCAGGCCCCCCACACCTGTGTGAACTGGGTGCCCTCCATCGCCGCAATACATGCGCCCGACCAATTGAAGCTGGTTTCGTGTCGGCCGGGATGGCCTGAGCCCAAACGGCCGCGGTTGACACGAAAGTCGGTCGCGGAGCCCGGGTAGATCATGGGCAGAACTTCGATAGGCTTGGAAAGAAGCCTGGCCCACAACGTCTCGGCCCGGCGTCCCGCGACCAGGGGCGGCCTGGGCGGAAGCCGGAAGAATTCGAGCTCCCGCGCATCGGCATTCAGCGCGTCGAAGTCCTTGGGCGGTGGCGGCGGTGGCAGCAATATCTGCCGACGCAGACCCGCGTTCAAATCGTCCCGCGACGGAAGCGTGTGTTGCTGGACATCACTCGCGCGCAGGATCATGGCCACTCTCCCTGCGCGGCCGTGATCAAGGCATCAAAACTCGGCACGGAGGTCTTGTTGATCAAGATCGTGTAGATGTCGCCGGCCAATCCCACGCCGGCGTCCGTGTCACTCTGGTAGTGGAGACCGGCGATCTGGCGGTTTCGCGCAATCCGACCGGCGAGCACGGTGAGATCATCCGCCATCGGCTGCACCGACGCTGGTAGGACCAACTTCAGGCAGCGCGCGATCAAATGCGCTTGAGTCGCGTGCCCGCTGGGATAGGACGCGTGGCCGGGAACCTGAATCGGCGGCAACAGCGCAGGGCAGATTTGCGATGGCCGTGGCCGTTTGTGGTAGCCTTTCCAATGCATCGCGACCTGGAGCGCGATCAGGCTTGCGGTCGCTATCACGCGACAGGTGTTTGGATGCGAGTTCGGCGTGACGTTGAGAAGCGCCATGAAGTAGCTCAGAAACTCCTCGTTCTGCGCAAAAATCTCGCCGAGCGCATCCGCCCGCTCGTCTTTGGCCATTGTTACGAGCGTGTCGATCTCGGCTGCTGTGTTTGCATTGGGTGCGGCGACCGTGATCGAGCTCCATCCGCCGTGAATGGCGAATTCGGCCAGCAGGCGCCAGGCGTACCAGTCCGGGGTCCAGCTCCGGTCCGGAAACTCGGTGACGGTGGTGCGGTTGGTGCTGACGCCCGTTTCCGTAATGAACGGCAGGTCCACGCGATCCGGAAAGATCCAACCGCCGCCGCCCGAGCCTGCATTGGCGACGTTTCCCGCATTCCCAGCGTTACCTGCGTTTCCCGCATTCCCGGCGTTGCCTGCCATCGCAGCCTCCCAATGATTTGCCGCCTATCGCTTGCTTAAAACTCAGTCTGGAAATCCTGCCGCCTTGAGCCGCTGTCGAAGATTGTCGCGGGTGGCCGCGTTGAGCGGCGTGCGGTCCGCCCAGGCCTGTAAATGGAAATTCGGATCGATCAGCATATGGCGTTCCGCGATCTGGCGCGCGTCCACAAACTTTCCGATGGCCACCAGGCTGGCTGCGAGGATGCGGAAGTTCGAGGTGAAACGCTCATTATGCTTCGCCGCTCGCCAACCGCAGGCGGCCGCTTCATCGAAATTGCCGTTGATGTAGTGCGCCTGGGAAAGCAGGTGCTCGTGCCAGAACACGTGTGAATCCAGGGGCGACAAGCGCAGGCCGTGTTCGGCGCGCAAGACCGCGGTTGGGCCCTCGCCGAGATAGCCGCAGGTCGCACTGCTCATCGTCCACGCCATGGCCGAATTGGGTCCGACCGTGATCGCCCGGTCCAACAGGCGGGTTGCTGTCTCGAAATCCTTGAACAGATACGAATGCACGTGACCGTCGATTGCCAGAGCGAGCGCATCGTTGCCATCGCGCTCGATTGCCCTGGACGCATTGCGCGACGCCTCCATGCTATCGGCAGCGGCATCGGTGGACCAGCCCTGGCCGACCCTGAACATGTACCAGTACGCGAGGTATGAATAGGCCGGCGCATAGTTGGGGTCATGCGTGACGGCCTGCTGCAGCAATCCGCGCGCCCGCGAGAACGAGTCGTAGTCCATACGGTATAGATAGCTCAACGCCTGGAGAACCAGATCGTAGGCCGTCAAATTCTGCGGATGCTTGCGCAGAGCCCGTGCACGCTCCCACTCGCGAACATGTGGAGCGATGGTCGTGACCACGCGCGTCGAGATTTGCTCCTGCAGTGCGAACAGCTCGCTGAGCTCGCCTTCATGACGATCGGAGTAGATGATGTTGCCCGACTCGGTGTCATTGAGCTCGGTATTGATACGCAGCCGCCCGCCGGAGCGGCGAACGCTGCCGTAGAGCACATAGCGCACGCCCAGCTCGCGACCGATGGCGCGGACATCGATGATCTCGCTGCCATAACCCAGCGTCGACCCGCGCGATATCACGAACAGCTCCTTCAGCGCGGAGAGCGCGTGAATGATTTCGTCGACAATCCCTTCGGCAAAATAGGCATCATCCTGACTGGCAAGATTGCGGAATGGCAGAACGACAATCGATGGACGTCCCTGCGCTCTGACCGGACTATCTGCCACCGGATGCGGTGAACGATCGATGCGCAGCCCGAACGCTTTGACGGGGCGCGACAGATTTCGCAGATGCAGATCGCCGAAGTCGACGACGGAGACGCCGGCCTGCTCACTGATCTGATCCGCGACGGCACCTGAGACGACGATGCCGCCGGGCTCGGAGTAGGTCTGAAGCCGAGCGGCGATGTTCACCCCATCGCCATAAATATCTTCGCGTTCAAAGATCGCGTCGGCAACGTTGATCCCCATCCGGAGACTGATGAACCGATGTTCCGGTTCTTCCGCCGACATCGCATTGGCGCCGTGCTGAATTGCAAGCGCACATTGGGAGGCGTCATTTGCGCTGTCAAAAACCGCAAGAAAACCGTCTCCGGTGTTCTTGATCACCTGGCCCCTGTACTTCGCGATCGTCGGGTCGATAGTGGTTGCGCGCAGCAAGAGGACCCGCTTGTGGGTATCTTCCTCGTCCGCTTCCATTAATCGGCTATAACCCACGATGTCGGCCGCGAGCACGGCCACCAGCTTGCGCTGACCAGGAATAACCTCTCGCGAGGCGTCCGGCCCTACAAGCGGGTCGGGTCTTGGGCTGGCATCGGGTTCACGGGGGAAGGCCATGGTGTATCCGTGGTCACTCTGATGCGTGGGTCCGTGCCGCCGCTTGGACGCTGTTCCCTTAGCTAAGCCTGTTTTTCCAGGTTTCACAAGCCGCGGTTGTTTCGCGCAACTGGATCAATCCTCGTTTTCGCAACCAGCCCGTGAACAACGGTCGAGGCAGATCCCGTGTATGTCGGCAAAAACGGCACCGGCCTATGGCGCGTAAGTCACGGTACGGTCGATGCCAATCCGGCTCCTCTCGGCAGATGTGGGTGAGAGCCCTGCGTGCACGCCGGAGAAGCTGGCGCCGGCGCTCTGTGCACTGCTGACGGATGCGCCGCGCCGCCGACTTGCGACGGCTCAACGGAAGTCATTCGGCTTGGCCGCGACCGGCGGCTCTTCCGAAGGCAGACTAAAGTGAAACACGGCCCCCCGTGGTTCATTCGCACCGGTCCAAAGTCGACCTCCGTGCGCCTCGATGATCGATCGGCAAATCGACAAGCCCATGCCGGTCCCGTCCGGCTTGGTGGTGTAGAAGGGCTCGAACACGCGGTCAACGATTGCGACGTCAAGTCCAGGTCCGGTATCCCGTATGCCGACAACGACGAGATTTGATGCATTTGCGGCCGTGCTGATCCGCAGCTCTCGTCCGCCAACGTCGACGCAGTTCATTGCCTCGATCGCGTTGAGGATCAAATTGAGAACCACCTGTTGCAGCTGAACGCGATAGCCCTTCACGAGCGGCAAGCCCGAAGCGAGGTCGGTCTGGATCGAGACATCATGTTTGATCAGCTCGCTACGGGCTATGGTGATCACGTCCAGGATTGCACCATTGACATCGACGCTCTCCTTCGGCGCCGGAGCTTTCTTGATCAAGGAACGGATCCAACTGATGATCTCGCCGCCTCGCTTGGCTTCTGCAACAATGGATATGAGCGCCTGCTGTGCCTTTTCGAAATTCGGAGATTGTGTTCCCAGCCAGTTCAGTGCGGCCTCTGCGTCGCAGAGCACCGCGGTGATTGGTTGGCTTAATTCGTGTGTCACCGAAGCCGTGACCTGGCCCATTGCCGCGGCGCGATTGGCGTGTGTCAGTTCAGCCTGCATCTCGCGCAACGCCTCGGCGGTTCGCTTGCGTTCGGTGATGTCGCGGCTCAGGCAAATGATCCGGGACTGTCCGCCTACGCAGAATTCCCGCATACGAACTTCGACGGGAAACACAGTGCCGTCCCTTCGGAAATAGCGCCTCTCGAGCGTAGCGATGCCGCCGGTCTTGAGACGCTCGCGGTTGCGACGCCAAATCGTTTCATCCATCTCAAGATCGAACAAGGCCGCACTTGCCCCAACCAGTTCGGTCCGGCTGTAGCCGAGACTTTCGCAGGCATTCCGATTTACATCGAGAACGCGACCATCTTCACTGTGCAGCATGAACGTATCGGCCGCGTGGTCCACGAAGGTACGGAAACGGGCCTCGCTCTCGATCAGCGCCTGTTCGGCGCGCTTGCGCTCCGTGATGTGGCGCCCCACACCGCGGTAACCCACGAAGTTCCCTGTCTCGTCGAAGATGGGCAGCCCAGAGACGGAAATATAGCGCTTGCCGCCGTCGGGCGTCGGCCGCGCGAGCTCGAAATCGCGAAACGGGAGGTGAGCGTCGAGTATCTCCCGGTGTTTGCGCCAGCCATCTGCGTCAGGTTCGAGATACGGGACCTCCCATCGTGTCCTGCCGATCTCGGAGACCGGCGGCTCGGGAAGCGTCTCGGCGAACTCCTGGCGGATGAAGCGATGCTGCGCGTCCGTTTCCCAGTACACATCAAAGGAGAATTGCACCAGCGTGCGAAAGCGCTCCTCGCTCTCGCGCAGTGCCTCCTCGGGGCGCTTGCGCTCACTCGACATCGAGCGCGACCGGCGGCGCTTGAATCGCATGTTGCATGATCATCTCTTGCTCACGCGTGATGAATTAATCGACCGATTGTCGTACCGGATTGCGTCCCGTCCCAGAGTTGCCCAAGATTGATCAGGAACATGCCTTTGGCGACTATACTCCCGTATACAGGGCTTCTGTATAGCGATGTGACGCGGGACCGCGCTCGCCGAAGGGCGCTTGTAACCAGTCCAGGCCTAAGCTGGGGCCGGAATTCCGCAGCGCAGCAGTCTCCCGCCTTGTCGAGGTGTGCTATCATTTTGGTCAGCGTGCGGAGGCATGGCAGTGAGGCGACGCGAGCTCATTACTCTGCTGTGCGGCGCGGCGGTCTCGCCGCTGGCGGCGCGCGCGCAGCAAGCGGCGAGACCGCCGCTGCTGGCGATGTTCCATCCGGCAATCCCCCCGACGCTTCTGACTGAAACGGGCGGGGGCAGCGCATGGCGTGCCTTTTTCGGTGAGTTGCGCCGTTTGGGTTACGTAGAAGGACAAAATCTGATCATCGAGCGCTACTGGGCCGAGGGGCGCCACGACCGTTATGCCGATGTGGTCCGTGAAATCGTGGCTCGCAATCCGCATGTCATCGTCACCGGAACGAATCCCGTCGTAACCATGTTCAAGGCGGCAACCAGTACGATACCGATTGTTGCTTTCATGCTGGACCCGCTGCAGGCGGGGCTGGTGACCAATCTGCAGCGGCCCGGCGGCAACCTCACCGGCATCACGCTTGATGCCGGCATCGAGATCTGGGGCAAGCGGCTGGAGTTCTTGAAAGAAGCCATTCCTTCGATGCAGAAGGCCGTATTTCTGGGGATGCGCGGCGGATGGGAAGGGTCTGTCGGCCAAGTCTTGCGAAATGCCTCCGCGCGTCTGGGAATCTCACTGGCTTTTGTCTTCCCGCAGGAGGGGAAGCCGTCGGAGATTGAGCGTGTCTTCGATGCGATATCGGAGCAACGGCCGGATGCCGTGCTGGTGAGCGGAGAGGGTGATCTTTACGCCAACCGCCAGCTCATCGCCGAGCTCGCCATGAAAAAACGCCTGCCGACGATATGTCCGTACCGCGATTACGTCGAAGCCGGCGTACTGATGGGTTATGCTCTCAATCTCGCGGAGCTGTTCAGGCAGTTGGCCGATGACGTGCACAAAGTCGTGAAAGGAGCCAAACCGGGTGACATTCCGATTTATCAGGCGACCAGATTTGAACTTCTAATCAATCTGAAGACGGCAAAAGCATTCGCCATGACCCTTCCCCCGGCGCTGCTTGCCCGCGCCGACGAGGTGATCGAATAATTTTGCTATTGATGGCCCCACCCGAACTGCCTTGAGCAGTGGAAAGGGGCCGTTCCCTGGGGAGAACCGGACCTGACGCGTCGAGCGGCGGACCGCCGCTGGTGACCCGGAAGGCGATTTGGTCGGCGGCCGATCGACACGCTAAGTCCAGGACCGAATGCGAATGGTGAGATGGCCATTTCCGGCCGCCACTCGCCATCACCAGGTATTCTATTTCGGAGTGCTGGTCTGGCCACCCGAACCCGTGGTCTGTTCACTTCCCGGTCGTCCCGGAGGATGCGCAGAAGCGGCCGGCTTGTCTTGATCGGCAACGTATCCGGACTCTCCGGAGTTGCGGGTCTTGATCCCTTTGTCGGCATCGCGCTGCATCTGCTCGTTGGGCTGGCCAGCCTTGAGCCCTTGGTCTACATCGCGGTTCATCTCCTCCTTGGTTTGCTCACTGGGTGCAGCCTTTTGCTGTTGGGCCGTTGCTTGGAAGGCAATTGCGCTCCCGGCAACTACAATCAATGCGAGAATTGCTGTTCGCATGGTTCTCCTCCATCGCTTGCTCCGGCCCCTAAACGCGCGAACTCCCCAAGGTTTCCTAGCTCTCCAATCGCATTGTCGAAAATCACATCTTGCGATCAGGTGGGCTGCGCTCAAGGCGCCGATTGGCCCAGCGGCATGCATTGACGTGTGTGTTTGACGTCTCACTCGGACAGCAATGCGGACCCGAAACGATTTTTATGAGCACACGCCCTAGGCAAGTCCGCCGTCGACCCGAAAACACTGGCTGGTGATGCGCTGGCTTTCGTCGGAGGCGAGGAATAGCGCCATGTTGGCGATGTCCTCGGGCGTCACCGCATCCGGAACGGCCTGGCGCGAGCGGATCTCGGCGATGACCCGATCGTCCGGATACCACAGCCGGCGCTGGCGTTCGGTGATCACCATGCCCGGCGCGATCGCGTTGACCCGAATGCGGTCGGGACCGACCGACCGCGCCAGCGAGTTCGTGATGCCGACGATCGCCGCTTTCGCCGCGGCATAGACCGGCAGCGCCGGCGCGCCGCGCATCCAGGCGATCGACGACATGTTGATGATCGAGCCGCCGCCGCGCGCCTGCATCTGCGGCACCACCGCTTGCGCTGCGAAGAAGACGTGCTTGAGATTGACGCCGATCATCCAGTCGAACTCGGCCGGCGTCACCTCGGCGAGAACCTGGCGCTGATCGTTGGCGGCGTTGTTGACGAGAACGGCGGCGTCGCCAAGCGAACGGTGCGCCTCCGCCATCGCGCTGCGCAGGGAATCGATGTCGAGGAGATCGCAGGGCACGAACAGCGGCGCGGTCCCGGACGAGGCCGCGATCTCCCGCACCAGGGCTTCGCCGGCGTCCTTGTCGATGTCGAGGAAGGCGATCCGGGCGCCCTGGGTCGCAAAGGCGCGAACGAAGGCGGCGCCGATGCCGCTGGCGCCCCCGGTGATCAACACCACGCGGCCGGCAAGGCTTGAATAGGTCGTCTTCGTCATGCGATCAGGCGCTCCGTCTCGGGGTCGAACAGGCAAATGCGGCGGGTGTCGAGCGCGAAGGCGGCGGACGTGCCGGGCGCGGGGCGGATATCCGGCGAGACCCGCGCCATCGCGGGCTCGCCCCCGAGCCGCAGCAACACCATGGTCTCGGCACCTGTCGGCTCGACCAGCTCCACCGGCGCCTCGACGAGGACAGGCGCTTCGCTGGAAAACGTGCGGCTGCCCTCGGCGATGCATTCCGGCCTGATTCCGAACACCACCTTGCGCCCGAGAAAGGGTGCTGCGGCGTCATATCCCCTCAGGCGCAGACGAAGCTCGTCGGGCCGTCCTGCGCCGATCACGACGACCGGCCCGTCATTTTCGGCCTCGAGCCGCGCCGGTATGGTGTTCATCGGCGGCGAGCCCATGAAGCGTGCGACGAACAGATTGGCCGGATAGCGGTACACGGTGTCGGGGTCGGCGAATTGCTGCACGCTGCCCTGATGCATCACGGCGATCCGCGTCGCCATCGTCATCGCCTCGATCTGGTCGTGGGTGACATAGACGATGGTGGCGCCGATGCGCTGGTGCAGGCGCTTGATCTCCATCCGCATCTCGACACGCAGCTTGGCGTCGAGATTTGAGAGCGGCTCGTCGAACAGGAAGAGCAGGGGATTGCGCACCAGCGCGCGCCCCATCGCCACGCGCTGACGCTGGCCGCCGGACAATTGCGACGGCTTGCGGCCGAGCAGCGGCTCGATCTGGAGCAGTTTTGCGACATTCGCGACCGCAGCGTCCTGCTCGGCCTTGGGAACGTGACGGCATTCCATCCCGAAGGTGATGTTCTGGCGCACCGTCATCGAGGGATAGAGCGCGTAGGACTGGAACACCATGGCGATGTCGCGATCTTTCGGCGCGACATCGTTGACGACGCGGCCGCCGATCTCGATCGTCCCCGCGCTCGGGCGGTCGAGCCCGGCGACGATGTTGAGCAGGGTGGACTTGCCGCAGCCGGACGGGCCAACCAGCACGGTGAACTCGCCGCTCTCGATGTCGAGCGCGATGTCCTTCAGCACTTCCAGATTGGCGTAACGCTTGGAGAGGGCGCGAATGCTCAGTGCTGCCATGACAACTCCATCATTTCACGGCCCCGGCAGTCAGGCCGCGGACGAAGTACTTGCCGCCGAACAGATAGATCAGCAAAGTCGGCAGGGCTGCGATGATCACCGCGGCGCTCTGCACACCTTGCTTGGGGATATCTGCGACTGGGGTAGACAGTGCGATGAGCGCGGCCGTCACGGGCTGCTGCTGGCCGGTCGTGAAGGTCACGCCATAGAGGAATTCGTTCCAGATATGGGTGAACTGCCAGATCACCGTGACGATCAGGATGGGTGCCGAGAGCGGCAGGATGATGCGCCAGAAGATGCGGAAGAAGCCGGCGCCATCGATGCGTGCGGCCCGGATCAGCTCGTGCGGAATGGCGATATAGTAGTTGCGGCAGAACAGCACCGTGAAGGACAGCCCCTGGATGGTGTGGATCAGCACGAGGCCCGTCAGCGTGTTGATCAGCCCGATGTCCCGCAACACGATCGTCCAGGGCAAGAGGCGCATCTGCTGGGGCAGGAAGAGGCCAAGGGTGACGATGCCGTAGATCCAGTTATCGCCCCGAAAGCGCCAGAGTGATATGGCGTACCCTGCAATAGCGCCGAGCAGGGTCGAGATGATCGTCGCAGGAATCGTGACGAGCGCGGAGTTGATCATATAGGGCCGGATGCCGGCGCAGGTCTCGGCAACGCAAAAGCCGCTCCAGGCCAGGGCATAATTGCCAAACGCCCAGTGTTGCGGCCAGCCGATCATCGAGCTCTGCGCGATCTCCTCATTGGTCCGGAGCGAGTTCAGAATGACGACGACCAGCGGCGCGAGGTAGGCGGCCGCGAACAAGGTTACGATCAGATAGATCAGAGCGCGGCTTGGGGCGAAGCTTCGGTCACGCATGGGCCGCCCGCCGTTGCCGGACATAGCGCCACGCCGCATAAGGGAGCAGCACCGCGAGCAGAATGAGCAGCATCAGCACCGCCGCAGCCGCGCCCCGGCCGAGCTGGCTGCGTTGGAACATCAAATCATAGACAACAAGCGCCGGCAGCTGGGTCGCGATTCCTGGCCCCCCGTTGGTGAGGGCGCGGACGAGGTCGAAGGCCGAGATCGCAAACTGCAACTGGACAACGATGACCGTGACGGTGATCGGCCAAAGCGTCGGCAGAATGACGCGCCAATAGGTTCGGATTGGCCCGGCACCGTCGATCTGTGCCGCCTTGAGAATCTCGGAATCGACGGAGCGGAGGCCGGCCAGGAAGAGGGCCATGGCAAAGCCCGAGGATTGCCAGATCGCGGCGATGACAATGGTCCAGATCGCCATGTCGCGGTTGACCAGCCAATCGAACTTGAAGGTCATCCAGCCGAGATCATGGACGAGCTTCTCGATCCCGATGCCGGGATTGAGCAGCCAGCTCCACACCGTGCCTGTGACGACGAACGACACGGCCATGGGATAGAGGAAGATGGATCGCAGCACGTTCTCGCCGCGAATGCGCTGATCGAGCAGGATCGCGAGCAAGAGACCGGTAATCAAGCTGAGCAGCACGAAAGCACTGCCGAACAGCAGTAGATTGTCGAAGGCAATCTGCCAATTTCGCGACGCCAGGACCGAATTGTAGTTGCGCAAACCAACCCAGCCCGTAACGGGAACAAGGGTGGAGGGCGTAAACGAAATCCAAATGGTCCATAGCGAAAAGGAGATGAGGTGCGCTGCGGATAACAGCAGCGGCACCCAGATCATCAGAAATTCGGGCAGCCGGCGCACCATCTCCGGGGTCGCCGCCCGGCTCGGCCGTGTTGCTGTCGAGACGACGTCGGTCAACGTGCGCCCTCGACGGCGTCGGCGAGGCGGCTGACGGCCTCCTCCGGCTTGATCGTCTTGTTCTTCACATATTCAGTGATGACGTCGATCATCGCCGCGGTCAGGCCGTTTTCCTGGGCCATGTTGTGCGCGAGGCTCAGGACGGCCTGATTGTTGCCCATGGCATTCTTCAATGCGGCCGCGGTTGTCCGTTGACCATCCGACCAGCCCTCGCCGGACAGGTCGACATCGGTACGCACGGGGATCGATCCCGTGATTTGCGAATACATGGTCTGGATCGCCGGATCCATCACGAGCTGGGCCATCAACATCTGGCCGGCCTGGAGATCGGCCTCCTTGCGCTGCCAGAAGATGAAGGCATCGGCATTCAACAGGAAGACAGGCTTGCCGTTGTCACTGGGGCCGGGGGTGATGACGTAGTCGTCAAACTTGAAGCCGGCGTTTTTCAATACGCCCTGGGCCCAGCCGCCCATGATCAGCATGCCCATGTCGCCGTCGACGAAGCGCTTCAAATTGGTGGCATAGGGCTGGACGCCGACATTGGGATCACACCAGTTGGAGATCTTGCGCGTCTGCGCGAAGGCTGCCTTCATCTCAGGGCCCTCCAGCGCCTTCTTGTCGAGATTCATGCAGGCGGCGCGGTATGCCGTCGGGCTGATGCCGGCCAGGGACGCCTCGAATTTCTGCCCGTCGTCGGCGCGGGTGCCGCCGTTGGCGATGGGGTAGGCCATGCCGGCCGACTTCATTTTCTCGGCAAGGTCATTGAAGTCAGCCCAGGTGACCGGGATCTTGTCGGCCTTGGCCTTGTCCATTCCGCGCTTGGAGAGAAACAGCATGTTTGTGCTGTAGATCTGTAGCGGCAGTGCAATCCACTTGCCGGTCGGCTTGTGCAGCTTTGCAAGGTCCGGCGCAACGACCTTCTCGTAGCCGGCAGCCGCGACCACGGCGTCGAGGTCGACAGTCGGCGCGATCTTCGACCAGGCCGCGATCTCGGGGCCCTTGAGTTGCGAACAGGCCGGCGGATCGCCGGCAATGATCTGCGCACGCAACTTGTTCATCATGTCCGTGGTGAAGCCGGGGACGGGCGAGTGCTGCCAGACGCCGCCTTTCTCCTCGAACTTCTTGCCGAGCGCGGTGATGGCGGCGCCGTCGCTGCCGGCGGACCATTGCGAGATTGCGGTGAGGCGCGGCTTGACTGCGCCTTGCGCGCGGGCAAGGTGCGGAAATGCGAGCGCGGCAGCAGATCCCGCGAGCAGACGACGCCTTGTTGTTGTGATCGGCATGGCAGTTCCTCCCGGTGTGAAGTTGCTTACGCCATTTTTGGCGCTGTTGTTGGCGTGCGCGAGCCGCACGCGGCTTAAGTCATTCAGGCGGCCTCCGTCGATGCGGATGGCATGCCGCCAGATCTCGCCAGGCAAAACGCGGCGAAGGCGAGCGCAGCCTGCGGATCGTTGCCGGTCGACGGCGGCACGAAGGCGACGGAGACCTGCGCCAATTCGCGTCCGCCGAGCAGGCAGGCGTCGATCCCGTCGATCACGGCCTTTCGCTCCTTCTCGGCGAGCAGCGATGGCCAGCCGCTGACGACTACGCCGCGGCATGGTTTGACGTTCAATGTGTTGCCGATGGCGAGACCAAGCCGGAACAGCCGCTGGCGCAATTCCTGGCGCACCCTGGACGTGAGAGGAATCGCGGTCACCCAATCATGGCCGAGCTGTAGCAATTCTGCTTCCGTCATATGCAGCAGCTCGGCCAGCGCCGGCAGCGACGTATAGGCTTCGACGCAGCCATGATGACCGCAGCGGCAGCGGGGGCCGTCGGTGCCGAACACCATGTGGCCGAGCTCGACCGGGTCGAGCGCGTCATCTTCGCTAGGATCATCCACCCAGGCGCCGGCGACGCCCTGGCCGACGAACACGAACAGATGTGGATCGCTAAAGGGATAGTCCTCGTTACGGCAACGATGAAAGGCGGCGTGCGCCACCACCGAATTGGTGAAGGCAACAGGCACGCCCGCGAACATCTCGCCGAACATGCTGCTGATACGTTCGACGTCACAGGGAATGATCGGATTGCCTGATACGCTGAGACGGCCGAGGCCCGGAACGGTCGCGCCGATCTGCGCTAGCCTGATGCGGCGCCGCCGTGTCCAGTCGTGCAGCAAGGCCAGTGCCTCGCGAAAGACATCGCCAACGGAGTCGACCGTCGGCTTCTTCGGCAGCGGCACGCGCTCGGTGTAATGCAGTTCGCCGGAAAGACTGCCAACGCCGACGCCGAGCCATTGGCCAGTCAGCTCCAGAGCCCCAAGCGCCACCGCGCCGTCGAGCGACACGAGGCCGGTCGGGCCACCAACGTAAGGGGCAGGGCGCCGCACTTCCTCGATCAGGCCTTCGGCCTTCAAGTCAAGCAGGATGCGCGACAGGCTCGCTTCCGACAGGCGCACGGCCTTGGCCAGTGGCGGACGAAACGAGCCGCCCGACTGAAGCAGATGAGTCAAAATGGCAGCGCGCGTCTGCCGCCGACTTCTCGGCTGCTCCGGCATTTCCATCCCTGTCGTCATTCTTACTTAGTGTAAGAATTTGCGCGCGAAGCGTTTCGGCTGTCAAGCGCTGGCTGGCGCGATGATCCGACTTGTTGTTGTGCGCGGCAGCAACCGGTTTCGTAGGGTGGGCAAAGCGAAGCGTGCCCACGACTTCCTATCAGTCGCGAGAGAGTGGTGGGCACGCTGCGCTTTGCCCACCCTACAAGGCTGTCTCGCAAACGAAAAGACGGCGCCATCCTGCGATGGCGCCGTTTCGAAAAGGCGTGATGGCCGATTGTTACCGCTTGTCGATCGGAACGTAATCGCGCTTGGCGACGCCGGTGTAGAGCTGGCGCGGGCGGCCGATCTTCTGCTGGGGATCCTCGATCATCTCGCTCCACTGGCTGATCCAGCCGACGGTGCGGGCGACCGCGAACAGCACGGTGAACATCGAGACCGGGAAGCCCATCGCCTTCAGCGTGATGCCCGAATAGAAGTCGACGTTCGGGTAGAGCTTGCGGTCGATGAAGTACTGGTCGCTGAGCGCGATCTTCTCGAGCTCCATCGCCACCTTCAGCATCGGATCGTCGCCATGGCCGGTCTCCTTGAGCACGGCATGACACATCTTCTGCATGATCTTGGCGCGCGGATCGTAGTTCTTGTAGACCCGGTGGCCGAAGCCCATCAGGCGGACTTCGGAGTTCTTGTCCTTCACCTTGGCGATGAACTCGGGGATCTTGTCGACCGTGCCGATCTGATAGAGCATGTTCAGCGCGGCCTCGTTGGCGCCGCCATGGGCCGGGCCCCAGAGGCAGGCGATGCCGGCCGCGATGCAGGCGAATGGGTTGGCGCCCGAGGAGCCGGCGATGCGCACCGTCGAGGTCGAGGCGTTCTGCTCGTGATCGGCGTGCAGGATGAAGATCTTCTCCAGCGCATCGGCGAGCACCGGGCTGACCTTGTAGTCTTCGCAGGGCACCGCGAAGCACATGTTCAGGAAGTTTTCGGCGAAACCGAGCGAGTTCTTCGGATAAACGAAGGGCTGGCCGACGGTGTACTTGTAGGCCATCGCGGCCAGCGTCGGGATCTTCGCGATCATGCGCATGGAGGCGATCATGCGCTGCTTCGGATCGTTGATGTCGGTGGAGTCGTGATAGAACGCGGCGAGAGCGCCGACGGCCGCAACCATGATCGCCATCGGATGGGCATCGCGGCGGAAGCCCTGGAAGAAGCGGGCCATCTGCTCGTGCACCATCGTGTGATGGGTCACGCGGTAGTCGAAATCCTTCTTCTGCGCGGCGGTCGGCAGGTTCCCGTAGAGCAGGAGGTAGCAGGTCTCCAGGAAGTCGCCGTGCTCGGCGAGCTGCTCGATCGGGTAGCCGCGGTATTCCAGCACGCCCGCGTCGCCGTCGATATAGGTGATCTTGGACTGGCAGCTCGCGGTCGAGGTGAAGCCCGGATCGTAGGTGAACAGGCCGGACTGGCCGTAAAGCTTGCCAATATCGATGACGTCAGGCCCGACGCTGCCGCTGAGGATCGGGAGATCGAAATTGTTGTTTCCGACCGTCAGCGTCGCGGTCTTTGGGCTTGGTTTTGCGTCCATCAGAGGTCCCCGATGTGTGGTGAAACGGGCCGGAGCCGGAGGCCCCCAGGGCGACCATGGGGGCAGGCCGGATGTTCCAGAATGTGGGGGAGATGGGTATATTATTGCTATGTGCGCTGCAAGATCGCCGCACGCATGGTCGACTTACGTCGTAGCCTGATCCTTGAGCCGGGCGAGGCTTTCCTGGCGGCCCAGCACGTCCAAAACCTCAAATATGCCGGGCGACGTCGTCCGTCCGGTGAGCGCCGCCCTGAGCGGCTGGGCGACCGCGCCGAGCTTGAGACTATTTTCCTCCGCAAAGGCGCGTAGCGCGGCCTCGGTGGTGGCGCCGCTCCACGTCTCGACTTTCTCCAGCGCGGAATGAAGCTGGCCGATCAGCTTGCGGTTCTCGGGCGTCAGTAGCGCCTCCGCCTTGGGATCGAGCGCCAGCGGCCGGTCGGCGAAGATGAAATGGGCGCCGTCGATCAGCTCGATCAACGTCTTGGCACGCTCCTTGAGGGCCGGCATGGCCTTGAGCAGCTGCGCGCGCGTGGTGTCGTTTAATTTGGCCTTAATCTCGTCGCGGCTCGGCACGATGTGGTCGAGCACGTCCTCGAACATCTTCACGAGTGATTGATCGTCGGCGTGACGGATGTAATGGCCGTTGAGGTTTTCCAGCTTGGCGAAATCGAAGCGGGCGGCGGCGCGGCCGACGCTGGCGAGATCGAACGCTTCGATCATCTCCTCGGTCGAGAAAATCTCCTGGTCGCCGTGGCTCCAGCCGAGCCGGACGAGGTAGTTGCGCAGCGCAGCCGGCAGGTAGCCCATGGCGCGGTAGGCATCGACGCCGAGCGCGCCGTGCCGCTTGGACAGTTTCGAGCCGTCCGGGCCGTGGATCAGGGGGATGTGGGACATGCTCGGCAGCGCCCAGCCCATCGCATCGTAGATCTGCTTCTGCCGGGCGGCGTTGATCAGGTGGTCGTCGCCGCGGATCACATGGGTGACGCCCATGTCGTGGTCGTCGACCACCACCGCGAGCATATAGGTCGGGTTGCCGTCGCCCCGCAGCAGGACCAGATCGTCGAGGTTCTCGTTCTGCCAGACCACGCGGCCCTGGACCTGGTCCTCGATCACGGTCTCGCCGGTCTGCGGCGCGCGCAGGCGGATGGTGGGCTTGACGTCGCTCGGAGCCGCCGCGGGGTCGCGGTCGCGCCACATGCCGTCATAGAGGCGGGTGCGGCCTTCCGCCCGCGCCTTCTCGCGCATGGCGGCGAGCTCCTCGGCGGTGGCGTAGCAGCGGTAGGCCTTGCCGTCGGCCAGCAGCTGCTCGGCGACCTCGCGGTGTCGGGCGGCGCGGGCGAACTGGTAGATGACCTCGCCGTCCCAGCCGAGCTCGAGCCACTTCAGCCCGTCGAGAATGGCGCCGATCGCCGCCTCCGTGGAGCGTTCGCGGTCGGTGTCCTCGATCCGCAGCAGCATCTTGCCGCCGTGCTTCTTGGCAAAGAGCCAGTTGAACAGCGCCGTGCGGGCGCCCCCGATATGGAGGAAGCCGGTCGGCGAGGGAGCGAAGCGCGTGACGACGGAATCGGACATTCTTGGCAGGGCCTATGCATTGGAGGCGGTGGTGTATAGCAGGAACGGGACATAACTAAAGGGCGACGGCGGACCTGACAGGCCTTGCTTAAGCTCTTGGCGCGGCCACGCGAATTTGGCAGAAGAACCGCTGATTTCCCTACAGGATTTTCGTAATGACAGAACCGGTGGCAGCTGAGGTTGGGCGCGATTTCATTCGTGACATCATCCAGGCCGACCTCGACCAGGGCAAATACAAGGAGATCGTGACCCGGTTCCCGCCGGAGCCGAACGGCTATTTGCATATCGGGCACGCCAAGTCGATCGCACTCAACTTCGGCATCGCCCAGGAGTTTCCGGGCCGCTGCCACCTGCGCTTCGACGACACCAATCCGGTCAAGGAAGAGCAGGAATATATCGATTCCATCCAGGCCGACGTGCGCTGGCTCGGCTTCGACTGGGGCAAGAACCTGTTTTTCGCCTCGGACTATTTCGACCGCCTGTATGAATGGGCGGAGCAGCTGATCCGCGACGGCCTCGCTTATGTCGATGACCAGACCCAGGAGGAGATCCGCCTCTCGCGCGGCACGCTGACCGAGCCCGGCAAGAACTCGCCGTTCCGCGACCGCTCGGTGGAGGAGAATCTCGACCTGTTCCGCCGCATGAAGGCCGGCGAATTCCCCAACGGCGCGCGTGTGCTGCGGGCCAAGATCGACATGGCCGCGGGCAACATCAACCTGCGCGACCCCGTGCTGTACCGCATCCTGCATGCGCACCATCCGCGCACCGGCAACGCATGGTGCATTTATCCGAGCTACGACTATGCCCACGGCCAGTCGGACGCGATTGAAGGCATCACGCATTCGATCTGCACGCTGGAGTTCGAGGACCACCGGCCGCTCTACGACTGGTTCATCGAGAAGCTGCCGGTGCCGTCCAAGCCGCACCAGTACGAGTTCGCGCGCCTCAACCTGACCTACACGCTGCTGTCCAAGCGCGTGCTGACGCAGCTCGTCCGCGAGGGTCATGTCGCCGGCTGGGACGATCCGCGCATGCCGACCATGGCGGGCATGCGCCGCCGCGGCGTGCCGCCGGCCGCATTGCGCGAATTCGTCAAGCGCATCGGCGTCGCCAAGGCAAACAGCGTCGTCGATGTCGGCATGCTGGAGTTCTGCATCCGCGAGGAGCTGAACCGCACGGCGCAGCGGCGCATGGCAGTCTTGAGGCCGCTCAAGGTCGTGATCGAGAATTATCCGGAAGGACAGACCGAGGAGCTCGAGGCGATCAATCATCCGGACGACGCTAGCGCCGGCACGCGCAAGATCACGTTCGGCCGCGAGCTCTATATCGAGCAGGACGATTTCATGGAGAACCCGCCGAAGAAGTTCTTCCGCCTGTCGCCGGGCAACGAGGTGCGGCTGCGCTACGCCTATTTCGTCAAGTGCACCGGCGTGATCAAGAACGACCAGGGCGAGGTGGTGGAGCTGCGCTGCACCTATGATCCCGCGACCAAGGGCGGCAACGCGCCCGACGGCCGCAAGGTCAAGGCGACCATGCACTGGCTGCCGGCGGCGACGTCGAAGCCGGCGGAGATCCGCATCTACAACCAGCTGTTCGCCAATCCGAGCCCGGACGCTTCGAACTTCGCGGCCGATCTCAACCCGAACTCGCTCGAGATCCTCGCCGATGCGCGGGTCGAGGCGTCCGTTGCGGAGAGCAATTCGACCGAGCCGATGCAGTTCGAGCGCCAGGGCTATTTCGTCCGCGACAAGGACTCGACGCCGGGCAAGCCGGTGTTCTCGCGCACGATCGGCTTGCGCGATACGTTCGCCAAGGAAGTCGCGAAGGGCTGAGGCGAGGGCATGAGCAGCGAAGCCGACGCCATCGTTTCCGCCATCATCGCGAAATGGTGCGTCGGCTTCGCGACGCTCGATGCGACCGCGCTGTCCTCGCTCTATGCGAAGAACGCGTTCTTCTTTGGCTCGAACCCAAAACTCTATCGGGGCAGGGACGGCGTTGCCGATTATTTCAACGGCCTGCCGCGCTGGCGCAGGCCGAGCGCGACCTTCTCCGACGTGTACGCCGCGCAGGCCGGCCCTGACCTGATCAACATGGCCGCGATCATCACGTTCGATCTCGCCGGCGAGCGGGACGATCTCGTCGTCAAGATGAGCTGGGTCATCATCCGCGAGGAAGGCGACTGGAAGATCGTCAATCACCACGCCTCGTCGCAGGCGCCGCTGATTTAGCGGTCGTTCCATCAGTGTCGTCATTCCGGGGCGCGCCACTCGGCGCGAGCCCGGAATCCATACTCACGATGGTGGTTATGGATTCTCAGATGCGCAATTGCGCATCATAGCTCGCGACTTCGTCGCGCCCCGGAATGACGATTGAAACGAACGCGCGCCTGCCGCGTTGGCCGCGATCCCAACCAAGGATCCCGCCATGCAGAACATCGCAGAGCATATGGAAGTCATCGGCGCCGACGGTGTCCATGTCGGCACCGTCGACAGGGTAGAGGGCAACCGCATCAAGCTGACCAGGAAGGACAGCGGCGAGGGCAGCCACAAGGGCCACCATCATTTCATCGACAAGGGCCTCGTTGCCGATGTTGAAGGCAACAAGGTGCGGCTGTCCGCCAAGGCGGACGTCGCCGTGACGATGGAAGAGGAAAAGTAGGGCGCTCCGTCGCCCGTTCCCGATCTGTACCGCTATTCGCGCAGCCGCACGGTCCGGTAGCCTCCGCACCCGTCGCGTATCGCAAGGTGCAGGGGAATGGCGGAGCCGGGGCGGCCAGGACGCTCCCAGGGAGTTGCCGGGACGTGGCCGGTCGGCCGCGCCGCCCCGGCCGGCGGCTTTGCGCCGGCGGGGTTTGGCATCTGGCCGGCCATCGTCGAAATGCTGCGCCAGTGGGCGCGCGCCGAGGCCGGGCCAGGCCGGCTGTTGCCGTGGGTGCCCGTCGCCTTTGGCGGCGGCATTGCGCTTTATTTCGCCGCCGATCATGAGCCGGTGCTGTGGGTGGTTGCCGCGACGGCCATCGCGCTGATGCTCGGCGCGGTGTTGCTCCGGCGGAGCCGGCTGTTTGCGCCTGCGATCATGATCGCGGCGGTCGCCGCCGGATTTGCCATGGCGACCTGGAAGACGGCGCGCGTCGCCCATCCCGTGCTCGCCAAGCCGCTTTATTCGGTGTCGCTGTCGGGCTTCGTGGAAGCGCGCGACATTCGCGAGCGTACCGATCGCTTCGTGCTGCGCGTCAGCGCGATGGAGGCGCAGCGCGGCGACGTCAAGCTCGAGCGCGTCCGCCTCTCGGTGCGCAAGGGCACGGCGCCCGAAGTCGGCAGCTTCGTGCAATTGAAGGCGCGGCTGCTGCCGCCGATCTCGCCGGTGCGGCCCGGCAGCTATGATTTCTCGCGCGACATGTTCTTCCAGAGCATCGGTGCCTCCGGCTTCGTAATGGGCGCGATCACGGCGTCCAGGCCGCCGGATGCCGGCGGCCTGCGGCTGCGCTATGCCGCCTTCATGCAGGGCCTGCGCGATGCGATCGACGCGCGCATCCGCGCAACGCTCGAAGGCGACAACCGGGCGATCGCAACGGCGCTGCTCACGGGGCGGCGCGATGCGATCACCGCGCCGGTCAACGATGCCATGTTCGTCTCGGGGCTCGGCCATGTGCTGTCGATCTCCGGCTACCACATGGCGGTCGTCGCCGGCGTCGTCTTCTTCGCGGTGCGCGCGCTGCTGGCCTTGATCCCGGGGCTGGCGGCCGGCTTTGCCATCAAGAAATGGTCGGCGGCCGCTGCGCTGGTCGCGGCGGCGTTCTACCTGTTGCTGTCGGGCGCGGAAGTCGCGACGCAACGATCGTTCTTCATGACGGCAGTGGTGTTGATCGCCGTCATGGTCGATCGCCGCGCCATCACCTTCCGCACGCTGGCGGTGGCGGCGCTGATCGTGCTCGCGGTCGCGCCGGAGGCGCTGGTGCATCCGAGCTTCCAGATGTCGTTTGCGGCAACGCTCGGGCTGGTCGCGCTGGTGCAGATCGGCATGCCGAACCTGCTCGCCTCACCCGATCATTCCGCGACGGCGCGGATCGCGCTGTGGGGCGGCCGCGAGATCGCGATGCTGTTCCTGGCCTCGCTGATCGCGGGGCTCGCGACCACGCCATATGCCGCCTTCCACTTCCATCGCGTGACGCCATACGGCGTCATCGCCAATCTCGGCGCCATGCCGGTGGTGTCGGCGCTGGTGATGCCGGCCGGGCTGCTCGGACTGCTCGCAGCGCCTTTCGGGCTCGACGGCGTGTTCTGGTGGTTGATGGGAATCGGCATCGAGTGGATGGTCCTGGTCGCGCGCTGGGTGGCGGCCCTGCCGGGCGCCGTCGGCCGCATTCCGGCGTTCGGGATCGCGCCGCTGATCGCGGCGAGCCTCGGGCTCATCGTGATGGGCCTGTTGCGCACGCCCTTGCGCTGGTCCGGCGCCCTGGTGCTGCTGGCGGCGATCCTCTGGGGGCTGTCGGTGCGCCAGCCTGATGTCCTGATTGCCGGGGATGGTGCGAGCGTCGCGGTCCGGGGCGCGGATGGGCGCTTGCAAGTGATCCGCGCCAGCAAGGACAGCTTCCTGCTGAAGGAGTGGCTGGCCGCCGATGCCGATCCGCGTGATGCCGGCAACGCCTCGTTGGCGAGCAGCGCGTCATGTGACGAGTCCGGTTGCGTGGCGCCGCTCGCGGACGGACGGCTGATCGCGTTGGCGACGCGCATCGACGCGCTGGCCGATGATTGCAGCCGCGCCGCGCTGGTGGTGACGGCGCGGCCCGCGCCGCCCGACTGCGCGGCGATGGTCGTCGATCGGGCGCGTCTTGCCAGTCAGGGCGCGCTGGCTCTGACGCGAAGCGGAGAGGGTTTTTCGGTGCAGGCGGTGAGGGCGAGAGGGGCAAGCCGTCCTTGGCTGCCGGCCGGCGCCGGCGAGGGGGATTTCGACGGCAGCCTCGTGCCGAAGACGGCCGTGCCTCGCAACCGGGACGCAACGCCATCGGAGGCCGACTTGCAGGCCGACGATTGAAGATCGATGCGGGGAAAATCGGTCCGACGGGATCCCGCAGGACGCAAACCATACCATCTCGCCGGCCGCGGCCGGCGATGGCATTTGAATTTGGCCCTCGACTTTTCGGTCGGGGCCGACGGCGTCAGCCGATCGGCAGGCGCGTGATCGTGGGCCGCGTGTCGGCGACGATCTGCGGCTTGTGCTCGCGCTCGATGGCTTGCTGCGTCACCGGCAATTGCAGCACGGTCGCGCGCTGGCCTTCGACGAGCTGCGTCACCAGCACGTACTTGCCGTCCGGAAATTCGATCGCGTCATGATGGCGATCGGGAATGTGCGGGTCGATCTTGCCGAACTTGCCGACGCGGGAGTTGACGGTTCGCGTCCAGATCCAGCGGTTGTCATAGCGGACGTTATCGGCGAAAGCGAGCTCCGTTCCCGGCAGCAGACAGACCGCGACGGAGAGATCGGCTTCGGAGGCGAAGCCGCGCGTCGAGGTGCCGCGGAAGGTTGTCGTGACGATCGTCTCGCCAACTTCGGCGGGGCGCGTCGCGACGGCATGCAGGCTATAGTCACACATCGGGTGCTCCTCATACTGGGATAGCGACCCGCGTCTCTTTCGAGGCGCAGGCCTCTATCAGAGTGGAAGCCTCCAACGCTCTGCTCGGTTATGGGCAAATCTGCGGCTCGCATCCGCAGCACGCGATCACATTATCTTTCCCGGATTCGATAGGAACAAACCTCGCGTCCTTGCATTTGGCCCGCACTATCGGCGCTGTCGGCACAACTCTACCGGCGGAGCGAAATGGCCGCGTGTCCGCATGGGCGAGTGTCGCGCGGGAAGAGGCGCCGAACAGTCAGCGCAGAACCAGAAAGACCATCCAGCCGGAGCGGACAAGTATCCGCTCCAATCTTGGATCGACGATCGAAGCGCGCGTAGCGCTTACTTCCGGTATCAGTACTTCCGGTAAAGCCCGATCAGCTTGCCCTGGATCTTCACGCGGTTCGGCGGAAGAATGCGGACCTCGTAGGCGGCATTGGCGGGCTCGAGCGCGATCGAGGCGCCGCGGCGGCGGAAGCGCTTGAGCGTGGCCTCCTCGTCGTCGATCAGCGCCACCACGATGTCGCCGGTATTGGCGGTCTCGTTGCGCTGGATCAGCGCCATGTCGCCGTCGAGGATGCCGGCCTCGACCATCGAATCGCCGCGCACCTCGAGCGCGTAGTGCTCGCCGGAGCCGAGCATGTCCGGCGGGACGCTGATGGTGTGGCTGCGGGTCTGCAGCGCCTCGATCGGCGTGCCGGCCGCGATGCGGCCCATCACGGGCACCGCGACGGGGCGCTCGCCCTCATCCGCGGGCGGGCTGGAGCTCGCGCGCACCTTGCCGAGATTGCCCTCGATGACGCTCGGGGTGAAGCCGCGGCGATTGCCGGCTGCGGCCTGGAGCTCGGGCAGCTTGATCACCTCGATGGCACGGGCGCGGTTGGGCAGGCGGCGAATGAAGCCGCGCTCCTCGAGCGCAGTGATCAGGCGATGAATGCCTGACTTCGAGCGCAGGTCGAGCGCATCCTTCATCTCGTCGAAGGACGGCGGCACGCCGCTTTCCTTCAGACGTTCGCTGATGAACCGCAGAAGCTCGTATTGTTTGCGCGTCAACATCTCGACCAAAGTCCCCCGGTTGATGTCGTTCGATTCCGAGACGATGAAGTCGGCAATAAGCCGCTACATCCTCGAAACAAATCATGAACGGACACTATATGTTCGATATGTGTTCCGCAACTGCTTAATTTATGGTGAACGAGGCCGAACTCGCGGAATGCGTGCGGCCGGGCAGCTCAGACGGGCAGCCGCAGCACCTCGCAAGGTGTGCCGGCCTCGGCCTTCGGCGCGAACGGTGCGCGCACGAGAAGTACCTGTGCCGCAGAGAGATTCGCAAGCAGGGAGGAGTCCTGATGGCTGACGGGAAGGGCGACGCGCGTGCCGTCGTCGCGTACCTCCAGCCGCGCACGCAGATAATCCTCGCGCTGGTCGTTGGCGCCGAGATCGCGGCCCAGCACGGCGCGCTCGCGCTGATGATGAATCACAGAACCGCCCGACAGGGCCCGAATCAAGGGCACCATGAACAGGAAGGCGCACACGTATGACGACACGGGATTGCCGGGCAGGCCGATCACGCGCATCGCGCCGAGGCGACCATGCATCATCGGCTTGCCGGGCCGGATCGCGATCTTCCAGAACGCAATCTCGATGCCTTCGCCCTTGAGCGCCTGCTGGACCAGATCGTGGTCGCCGACCGACGCACCGCCGGTCGTGACCAGGATGTCGGCGCCGCTCTCGCGTGCGCGGCGGATGCCGGCGGACGTGGACTCCAGCGTATCGGCGGCAATTCCGAGGTCGATGGTCTCGGCGCCCTCGCTGCGGGCAAGGGCGTGCAGGGCATAGCCATTGGAATAGACGATCTGACCGGGACCAGGCGCGGTGCCCGGCATGACCAGCTCGTCGCCGGTGGCGAGAATCGCGACCCTCGGGCGGCGGATAACGGCGAGATGAGGATGATTCATTCCGGCGGCGAGGGCGAGATCGCGCTCGGTGAGACGGATTCCCTTGCGCAGCAGCACGTCGCCTTCGCGGAAGTCGATGCCCGCAGGGCGGATGTGCCGGCCACAAATTGCGGCTTCCTTGATCGTGACATGCGTGCCGTCGGCAATTGTGTCCTCCTGGATCACGACGGCATCGGCGCCGTCGGGAACGACGCCGCCGGTGAAGATCCGCACGGCTTCGCCGGGGCCGACCCTTCCCGCGAACGGCCGACCCGCCGCGACCTCACCGACGACGGTCAGCCTGGTCTCGATGGCCGCGTCGGACGCGCGCACGGCATAGCCGTCCATCGCCGACATCGCCTCCGGCGGCTGCGTACGCCGCGCCGCGACATCGTGCGCGAGCACACGATGGTGGGCCTCGTCGAGGCGAACCATCTCTTCAGCCAGCGGCTCGGCGCCGGTCAGCACCGCGGCGAGCGCGTCAGAAACCGGCATCAGGGCCACGGGCGAACTCCGCAACAAATCAGGACTCGGTCGGCAAGTTCTAGCTGAGCGGAGGGACTGAAGCAAAAAGGCCTCCCTGGCCAGCAAGAAGCCACACTTCCTTTCGGTCTCGGGTCGGCTTATCTTCTGTCCATGACAAAACTGCTCGAAAAGGCGCTCAAGGCCGTGCGGCAGCTTCCTGCGGATAGCCAGGACGAGATCGCGCGCGCCATGTTGGCTTTGAGCGACGGCGGAGAGGAGGCTGAGGAAATGGATCCCGGCCACCTTGCGGCGGTCCTCGAGGGGCTCACACAAGCGAACCTCCGGCAATTTGCGTCTGACGCCGAGATCGAAGCAGCCTTTCGCCGCTTCGAGCGATGAGGCTCAGATTTACGCAACGCGCGGCCAAGGATCTGATTGAGATTGCCGACTATGTCAGGGAGCACAGCCCGCAAGGTGCATTGCGCGTGCGCGCTGCGATTCTTGAATCGCTTCAAAATCTCGTTCGCTTTCCACGGCTTGGAAGACCGCAGAAGGTCGAGGGCGTACGCAAGCTGGTAACGCGGCGGTACCCTTATCTGGTCTACTACCGGCTGGAAGTAGAGGCTGGCGAAATCGTCATTCTCGCGATCAAGCATCCCGCGCAGGAACGAGAACACTCGGATATTTGAGCTGGCTCAACTCCGCCGCGGCATGATGCGGAAGGCGAGGCAGACCGGAACGAGGATAGCCATGGCAAGGACGAGAATGACGAGCGCCACGGCCAACATCGGTCAACGCTCCGTCGGATCGCCCGGACTGAAATCCGCGACGTCGGGCGCCTTGGGGCCCTGATCCTTGTCGGGCAGCGGATCGGCCTGGGATTTCAGGTCGGCGGCCTTGCTGATCAGTTTGGCGGAGAGGTCAGAATCCGAGGTGGTTCTGGCGAATTCGAGCAGGAGAGAAGCCTGCTTGGTGAGATAGGTCTTGCCCAGCACGTCGATCAGTCCAATGTAGAAGGCCCAACGGACTCATGAGTCCGAAGGGTGGTATTCCGTTCCCGGAACTCTGTATAAAAATGCACAAAGTGATTGGGTTCCTCATTCCCTGCAGATTTAGCGCCTGGAACTGAGCACGCTCCGGGCTTCCTGCGGCTCAGATCCCCAGCGCTTTCAATGCGTTCCCGACGTCGCGCGGCGAGGTGACATGCACGGCGGTCAAGCCACGTGCCCGCGCTCCCTCGACGTTCTCGGCGAGGTCATCGAAGAAGACGATGCGCTCGGCCGGGACGCCGATCGCCGCGACGACATGGTCGAACGCCTCGGCATCCGGCTTGCGCAGGCCGATGCTGGAGGACAGATACAGCTCGCGGAAATGGCCGAGCAGACCGGCATATTCCTTCGAGAAATAGTCGACGTGCGGCCGATTGGTGTTGGAGAAGGCGTAGAGCGGCATCCGCTTCGCCGCGCGCGGCAACAGTTCGGCGATATCGGGCATCTCACCGGCGAAGATCGCGTTCCAGCCTTCCAGGAACTGCGCATCCGAGATACCGATCCCGAGCGAGGATCGGAGCGAGGCGAAATAGTCCGCGTCGCTGATCTTGCCCATTTCGTGCAGGCGGTAGGCCTCGTCGCGCACATAGCGCGCGATGATGGCCTCGGGCTGGCAGCCGGCATGTCCCGCCCAGCAGGCGATCGCCTTCGAGAAGTCGATGTCGAGCACCACGCGCCCGAGGTCGAACAGCAGCGCATCCGCGCTGCCGGGAGAGAGCGATGTCATTGCGTCCTTTTCACTTCAGTATGCTCAGTAACGATAGGGATCGTGGTCGAACAGCGGGAACGCGCTGAACACGCTGGGCGCGTTGGTGGCGGTCGCCGGATGCAGGCAGGACTTGTCGATCTCGGCGAATGAGGTGGCGCCCAGGAGGCCGAGGCAGCGCAGCACCTCGTCTTCGAGCAGCTCCAGCATCCGCGCGACACCGGCTTCGCCAGCTGCGGCCAGCGCCCAGCATTGCAGCCGGCCGATGCCGACGAGGTCGGCGCCCGCCGCGATCGCCTTGACGATGTCGGTGCCCCGGCAGAAGCCGCCGTCGACCATGATCTTCGCGCGGCCCTTCACGGCGTCGACGATCTCCGGCAGGACGTGCATGGCACCGCGGCCGTGGTCGAGCTGGCGGCCGCCATGATTGGAGACGTAGATCCATTCGACGCCGTGATCGAGCGCGATCTGTGCGTCCTCGGCGGTGGCGATGCCCTTGAGGATCAGCGGAATCTTGAACTTGTCCTTGATCATCTTCACGGTCCGCCACTCCAGGCCCTTCTGGAAATCGCCGCCGGTGGCGCGCAGGCGGCTTTCGCGAACGTAGCGCTTGGCGATGTCACGTTCACGACGGCTGTAATGGGCGGTGTCGACGGTCAGGCAGAAGGCGGCATAAGCGTTCTTCTCGGCCCGGCTGACGACGTCGGCGACGAAGGCATCGTCGCCGCGGACATAGAGCTGATAGAGACGCAGTGCATCAGGGGCAGCCTCGGCGGTCTTCTCGAGACCGGGCTCGGACACCGAGCTCAGCATGTGCGCCGCGCCGAACGTGCCTGCAGCGCGCGCGACGCTCGCCGCGCCGTCCGGATCGAAGATCTCGAGTGCGCCGACGGGAGCCAGCACCACCGGCAGCCGCACCTTGCGGCCGAACTGCTCGACGCTGCCATCGACCTTGCGCACGTCGCGCAGCACGCGCGGGCGGAAGGCGATCTCGTCGAGCGCCATGCGGTTGCGCCGCATCGTGGTCTCGGTCTCGGCGGCGCCGACGATGTAGTCCCAGGCATTCTGGTTGAGGTTGGCGCGCGCCTTCCTGACGAACTCGTGCAGGTTCTGGAACGGCTCGTCGCTGGCACCGAGCTCGACATTCCGTTCCGGCCGGATGCGGGGCGCTTCATTCATTGTTGTCCTCCCGAGAATTTGAAGTCTTATCGCCATCGCCTATCGCGTCCGGCCCTCCAAAACCATCCTAAAATCGCATAGCTGCGAGGCGTGGGCGGCCCGACCGCTGTCGTCTTGCGTCGAAACAGTTTCGGAACGTTGCCAAAAGTTTAGGCCAAGGCGAAGGGATTTCTTCGGTCGACCCGCCTGTGTGGCGTCCCGGCCTTGAAGAAACCAGAATGGTATTGTGAGAGATGGGCTGGATCGCCATTTGCATGGCGCGTCCCAGCCTCAAGAGAACCGCCAAGCAAAAGGCACCCTCATCCATGCGGAAATCCCTGCTGTTCCCCCTGGGCGCGCTCACCGGAGCGTGTCTGACCCTTCTGGTAGCCAGCCCGCAGGGCGGCGTATGGGCGGCGCGGGCGGCAGTGAGCGCGGATGATGCCTATGCCCAACTCAATCTGTTCGGCGCGGTGTTCGAGCGGGTCAAGGCCAGCTATGTCGAGAAGCCCGACAATGCCAAGCTGATCGAGGGTGCGATCACCGGCATGGTGACCTCGCTCGACCCGCATTCGCGCTACATGAATGCCAAGGCCTGGACCGAGATGCAGGAGACCACCTCCGGCGAGTTCGGCGGCCTCGGTATCGAGGTCACGATGGAGGATGGCCTCGTCAAGGTCGTCTCGCCGATCGACGACACGCCGGCTTCGAAGGCCGGCATCATGTCCGGCGACCTCATCAGCAAGATCGACGGCGAGGCCGTGCAGGGCATGACGCTCGAGCAGGCGGTTAACAAGATGAAGGGGCCGGTCGACACCAAGACCAAGCTCACCATCATCCGCAAGGGCGCGGATGCGCCGCTCGACGTCGCGATCACGCGTGAGATCATCCATGTGCGCCCGGTGCGCTTCCACGTCGAGAACGGCGACATCGGCTATATCCGCATCACCTCTTTCAACGAGCAGACCACCGACGGCCTGAAGAAGGCGATCGCCTCGGTCTCCAAGCAGGTCCCGCAGGAGAAGCTCGCCGGCTATGTGGTGGACCTGCGCAACAATCCTGGCGGCCTGCTCGACCAGGCCGTGTCGGTGTCGAGCGCCTTCCTGCAGCGCGGCGAGGTCGTCTCGACCCGCGGCCGCTCTCCGGAAGAGACGCAGCGCTTCACCGCCCATGGCGGCGACCTCACCAAGGGCAAGCCGCTGGTGGTGCTGGTCAACGGCGGCTCGGCCTCGGCCTCCGAGATCGTCGCCGGCGCACTGCATGATCACAAGCGCGCGACGATCATTGGCACGCGCTCGTTCGGCAAGGGCTCGGTGCAGACCATCATTCCGCTCGGCGCCGACCACGGCGCGCTGGCGCTGACCACGGCACGCTACTACACGCCGTGGGGCCGCTCGATCCAGGCCCAGGGCATCGCGCCCGACATCGAGATCCTCCAGGACGTGCCGCCCGAGCTGAAGGGACGGATGGACACCATGGCGGAGTCTCAGATGCGCGGCCATCTGTCGGCGGCCGACGGCAGCGAGCAGACCGGGTCGCAGTCCTACGTTCCGCCGGAAGAGAAGGACGACAAGGCCCTGCACGCGGCCTACGATTTCCTCCATGGCGTCACCGCAAATGCCGTCGCCGCCAAACCTGCGACCAAGGCTGCAGTGCCGAACTAGACCTTACGAGCTCTACAGATAATGGATCGCCCGGGAGCGGATGGCCGCTTCCGGGCGATTTCGTTTGCAGCGCCGTCCCAGTTCGGGATCGCGGCACGGCAAGCCTTGGTCATTGCGGCTTCTTCGCGCCGGTATGGTGCGGGACTTCCGTCTTCGGCCCGCCACCATAATGGTGGCTGCCCCCGGAACCGCTGGTCGTTCCGCCGTCGCTCTCCTTCTTGCCCATGTGATGGGGGACCTCGGTCTTCGGTCCGCCCGAATAGTGATGGCCGTTCTTCTCGTCGGTCGCGCTCTTCTGCGCCATCGCGGGCAGCGCAACGAAGGACATGATCGCGGCCGCGATGATCAGCTTGCGGTGACTCATTTGGTTTCTCCTGTTCGAATTCATCAAGTGGTGCCAATCAAGTCCCGGTGGCTTGATCGAGCCGCAACCAAACCCGGAGTGCGATCGTCCGGGTTGAGCAAGATCAACATGCCGATGCGCATGCCGAGTGCTGAGATGTGAAGACTCGTCGAGTTGCTGCAGGCGACGCGAAGCGGCGATCTTCTTACAGAAAAAAATCTTAAGCCGACGCGCGAAATCGTAACCTCGTGCAATGCCCTCAAGCATGTCGCTCGGGGGGCATGTAGTCATCGGCAGGTGAACTGCCGATGGAGGACGAGATCCATCTCGATTTATTACGCGATTGAACCACAAAAAGAATTTGCTGGTGCGTCGGCCGGCTTTGATGTCCGTCAAGCGGGCAACAACGACGCAACCTAGCGTGCCGGCTCGAACGAGCGACGACGAGGTTGCGATCCGAAATGGCGATCGTAATGATGGAGAACGTGCGGTTGACTGAAGAGACGGTTAACGACCCCGCGCAGCCCCTGCAAGTTATGCTTCTGTTGCGTCGTCGGCTGTGGGAGACGATCACGATCAGATCCGTGCTGGTCGTGCCGCGGCGCGATCTGCGTCTCGATCTTTTTCGCGGCCTCGCCAACTGGCTGATCTTTCTCGGGCACATTCCGGATTCCGCGCTGGTCTGGTTCACGACACGCAATTACGGCTTCAGCGACGGCGCCGATCTGTTCGTGCTGATCTCCGGCTACACCGCGACCTTCGTGTTCGGCGCGATGATGATGGAGCGTGGCTTCGTCATCGGAGCAACCCGGCTGCTGCGGCGGGTGTGGCAGCTCTATGTCGCTCACCTGCTGTTGTTCTTCGTCTATCTCACGGCCGTGCACTACATCGCGCACAGGTACGACGATCTGCATTTGATGGATCAGTTCAACGTCGCGCCGCTGATGAATTTTCCGGTCGAGACGCTCGCACAGGGCCTGATCCTCAAGTTCAAGCCGCTCAATCTCGACGTGCTGCCTCTCTACATCGTGCTGATGGCCGCGTTTCCCGCCGTGCAGTGGGTCATGCTGCGCTGGCGCAACGCGGTGATGATCGGCTCGCTCGGTCTGTATCTGGCGGCCCGCCATTGCGGATGGAATTTGCCGTCCTATCCGGCTGGAGTCTGGTACTTCAATCCGTTCGCCTGGCAATTGCTGTTCGTCTTCGGCGCCTGGCTGGCCTTGGGAGGGGCGGCCGCGAGCCGCTGGCTGCTGTCGTCCCGCACGGCGTTCGCCTTCAGCTGTGCCGTCCTGCTCTTTGCGCTGGTCGTGACGCTGGCCGAACGAATCCCGGGACTGCGCGATTCCGTCCCTGAAGGGCTCGCCGCGATCTTCATTCCGAACGACAAGACCAATCTCGGTCCCTATCGTCTCATCCATCTGGCGAGCCTGATGCTCATCGTCGTCCGGCTCATCCCGATCGACTGGCCGGGCCTCAAGTCGCTGCTGCTGCAGCCCTTGATCAGATGCGGCCAGCAATCGTTGTCGGTGTTCTGCGTCGGCCTGTTTCTGTCCTTCGTCGCGCATTTCGTGATCGAGTCGGGCTCCGAGGGAATATGGACGCAGCTGATCGTCGGTGCAGGGGGTCTGTGGATCATGACGATCATCGCCTATTACCGGACGTGGTCGAAGGATGTCGACAGGAGCCGCTCGGCCCAGGAGACGGGCGGATGATGACGTCCGGGCTGATCTCGCGGAAGAGACCATCAAGCCGCGTGGCACGTCCGTGCGTAAGAGCCGGAGAAGCTTCGCGTCCATAAGGCTTGACTGCCGCGCGCCTCGTCGTCTGATCGCCGACCTCGACGGTCAGATGACCAACTGAACCAAACCTGGAGAATGAACATGAACTCGAGAAATGTCGTCATGAGCGCAGCCACGTTCGCCGTGCTCGTCCTGGGGGCGGTTGTGCTGTCGCCGGCATACTCCGCCGATCCTGCTCGGATCGCGATGATGGATGACGACAAGATGAAGAGGCCCGATCCCTCGGATTCCGGCAGCAAGATGAACACGGGCCAGCCGGCAGGGCAATCTCAGAGCATGGGCGGCGGCCGGATGAACGACGACAAGATGAAGATGTCGCCGCAAGGCCAGATGCGGGACTGCCAGGGTGCGGGCTGTCAGGAGAACTCCGGCATGATGCAGATGATGCCGATGATGATGCAGATGATGGAGAAGATGATGCGCGGCCAGATGAGCCCATCCGGCGGCAGCGGTGGAATGAGCGGTCCGGCGGACGTGACCGAGCGGCTCGAAGGGCGGATCGCTTTCCTGAAGGCGGAGCTGCAGATCAGCGACAAGCAGAGTGCAGACTGGAATAACGTCGCGGACGCATTGCGGTCGAGCCGGCAGCACCTCCTGGAAGCGCGCAAGATGCTCGTCATGGACGACAAGCTCGGCGGTGCGGATCGTCTGGAGCACTACGAGCGGCATCTGTCCGAGCGTCTGGAGGCGATCAAGTCGGCTCGCTCGGCCTTCACGCGGCTCTACGCGTCGCTGAACGAAAGTCAGAAGCAGACCGCCGATACGATCCTGCTGCCTCTGATCGCATCGTTCTGACCGCCGATGTGAACGCGCAAGATCATGTCCGGTCCGATCCTTCGATGTCGCTTCGGCCTGCTTGCGCTGGGCATCCTGGCGAGCCAGCTCGCCGCGATGGCCGCGCCGGCATCCGACGTCGGCCGCGGCGTAACAGCTGCCGCCGAAAGGTTCGCGCAGCCTTGGAAGGTCGCGGATGCTGAGGGCGATCACGCGGCGCACCATCCCGCCGGGGCCGGCGGCGAGGCGAGGCCGGAGCCGGAGGGATCGGCCGGTCCGAGCGATGGATACGCGGCTGGCGGGTCGCCCGCCGCTTCGTCCGCCGGAATGATGGGCGGAATGGACGGCATGATGGGCCGGCCGCGCAAGGCGTTCTATCCGGCATTGATGGAGATGCCGGCGCTGTCTGCCGAGCAGAGGAGCAGCCTGGAGAGCGAGGCGCACGCGCGGATCGGCGCCGAGACCGATCGCCTGGCGGATGCCGAAACGAACCTGCGGCACGCCATCGCCGGCGGCGACATCGCCGCCGCCGATCAGGCCTCGCGCCGGCTTCGCGAGTCCCTGAACGCGGTCCAGAGCGGCGTGGTCGCGCTGCGTTCGCTTCACGAAGGCAAACCGCTACAGCAGATCGCGCAGGCCTGGTTCAAGTCGCAAATGAATCTGCCGTCTGCCCGAAGCACTGTGGATGCGGATGACGGCGCGACCGGGATCTCCTGGTTTCACGTCACCACCATGGCGCTGCTGGCGCTGTTTTCGGTGGGGATGCTCGCCGTTTACATCGCGCGCATGCGCCGGGCGAACGCGCTCGTCGACCGGCTGACGCGCGTGGCAGTCGCTCCGGCTGCGGTCACGCCAATCATAACCACTGTAACCACGCCAGCCGCCAGTCCGCTGAACGACATCGGCGGAACGACGACTTCCGGGGATACAGACCGCCGACCGCCGCGCGGTGCGGCGAGTAGCCCCTGGAAGGGCAAGCTGAGGGTCTGCGCGATTTATCGGGAGACGCCTGACGTGAAGACCTTCCGTCTGCAGGCGGCGGAGGGTGGTACGATTCCATTTGCGTTCCTGCCCGGGCAGTTCCTGACCTATGCCATCGAGGTTGACGGACAGACGGTCAGGCGTTCCTACACGATCGCCTCGTCCGCGGCGCAGACCGCCTATGTCGAGACCACGATCAAGCGCCAGGAAGGCGGGCTGCTGTCCGACTACATGCACGGCCAGCTGAAGGAGGGGGACCTCGTCGAGGTCACGGGCCCGTCCGGCGCCTTTACGTTCACGGGCACGGAGGCCGACAGCGTCGTCCTGATCGGTGGCGGGGTCGGCATCACGCCGTTGATGGCGGCGATCCGCTATCTCTCGGACATCGCCTGGCCCGGCCAGATTTACCTCATCTACGGCGCACAGACGACCGAGCAGTTCATCTTCCGGGACGAATTGGAATACCTGCAGCGCAGGATGGACAACCTGCACGTCGCGGCCACGATGATGCGGGCCTCAGGCACGTCCTGGATGGGACGCGAGGGGCAGATCACGGCCGAATTCCTGATACAGGCGGTGCCGGATCTTGCGAAGCGGCGCGTTCATCTGTGCGGTCCGCCCGGAATGATGGATGCGCTCCGCAAAACCCTGATCGGCCTCGGCGTGCCGGGCGAGCAGATCAAGACCGAAGCCTTCGGGCCGGCCCGCGGCGCCGTTCCACCGGCCGGCAAGGCCGCCAGCGAAGCGCAAATGGCGGAAGGAGAAGCGGGCAACCGAGGGGCCGCAGCAGTCGGTCCGGCAACGGCGACCATTCGCTTCGCCAAATCCGGCAAGATGGCGGCGCTGCCGCCGGACAAGAGCGTGCTGGAGGTTGCCGAGAGCGCTGGCGTTGCGATCGACTATTCCTGCAGGGCAGGGGTCTGCGGCGTCTGCAAGACGCATCTGTTGCAAGGCAACGTGACGATGGAGGTCCAGGACGCCCTGACCGCGGAGGACAAGGCGAACGGTCTCATCCTGGCCTGCCAGGCGAGATCGGTCGGGGATCTGGTCGTCGAGGTCTGAGATGTTGACCGGGAGAGAGCGCCTGATCGCCGACGCCGTGCTGGCGGCCCTGCTGCTGCTGGCGCCGGCTTTCGTGCTTCACTCAGACAGCCGTTTTGCCGGAAGCCTCGCCGGCTTCATCCTCGGCGCGTTCGCGGCCGCGCTGATGATCCTGCTTCTCGCCTATCCCATGACCAAATACAGCACGAGGCTCAAGGCCCTCGTCACGCGATGCGTGTCGATGCCGACGCTCCTGGCGTTTCACGCCTATGCCGGGATCGTCGCTGCATTCCTCGCGCTGCTGCATACCGGGCACAAGCTCCAGAGTCCGCTCGGGATCGCCCTTCTGACCAGCATGCTGATTGTGGTTGTCACCGGATTCGTCGGCCGCTATTACCTGCCGCAGACCGCGATGGAGCTGCGCCAGCAGCAGTCGCACCTGGCGACCTTGAGGTCGGCCTATGAGCGCTGCGCAGCGGCGATGTCCCCCGATCGGGATCCGCGAGACGGGGGCGGGATGCATGCACTGGCGTTGCAGGACGTGCCGCTGCTGCAGCTCGTCGACGGCATTTCCGATCTCGAAACGGCGATCGGATCGAGCGAGGCGGTCAAGGCGATCTTCATGCAGTGGATCGGGCTCCACGTCCTGGCGGCGATCGTCATGTACGCGCTGCTCGCGGTGCACGTGGCCACCGAGGTCTATTATGGGCTGCGGTGGCTCGCGTGACTGTCAGGGGCGTGCTCTATGTCGTGGTCGCGACCCTTGCGGTCGCGAGCGCGGCGGTCGCATCGATTGCCCTGTACCGGGGCAGCCCGGGACTCGTGCCGGGTTGGACAAGGCTCGTCAGTCCCGGGCCGCTGTCCGCCAAGCACGCATTTCTGGCCGACAGATGCGAGAGCTGCCATTCGCCGGTCAAAGGCGTCGAGGCAGCCGCCTGTATTACCTGTCATGCGCCTTCGGCCGCGGATCTCGCCAAGCAATCGACGGCGTTTCATGCCGTCATCGGCGGTCAGTGTTCCGGCTGCCATCGCGAGCACGCGGGCGACTCGCGTCCGATCCGGATGAACCATGCGTCATTGCTGCAAGTCACGATGGCGGCCTCCGGTAAGAGGGGGTTCGAGTGGAGCGCGGTCGATCAACTGAGAGCCGATCTGACGGAGTTTCTCGGACTGCCAAAGTCCGACTGGCCCGAAAGGGCCGCGCTCGATTGCGCCAACTGCCACAGCAACCGGGAGCCGCACCGCGGATTGTTTGGACGGGAATGCGCCGATTGCCATGCGCTGGCGTCCTGGAAAATCACGGGCTTCCTGCATCCGTCGCCAACCTCGAAAGACTGCGCCGAATGTCATAAGGCGCCGCCGAGCCACTATATGGACCATTTCATGATGGATCGGATGATTGCGGGACAGGAGCATGCATCGGTGGACCAATGCTTTTTGTGCCACACGACGGACTCATTCAATAACATCAAGAGCGTCGGCTGGATGAAGCACCATTGATGGTTGAACGCGACGCCGGTGGGCTTTCAACATTACGGGATCCGCGAAAAATATTTCATGGGCTGCTTGAGGTAGATGTCTTGCCGAAGCCGACAAATTCCGTGTGGCGCCAGGTCCGTCCCGCATGGCTGGCTCGGCATGCGCGCCGTTTTCTGTTGGCCGGCGATACAACCAGAGTTATATTTTCGAGGGCAAGCAGCGGTGCAGGAATGATTGGCTCGAGAAAGCCGAGGGGAAGGTGGTGGGGATGGCTTGTCGCCATGGCCTATCTGCTTGCGTCGATGACACCGTCGCTCGCCATCTCGGTCGCTCCACTCACTTCGATACCCTGCGAGCAGCCCGCGCATGCGCACGATCCAAGCAGTGCCGGATCGGCGGTGCATTCGCACGACGTTGCGAAAGACGGAGATTGTGACAACGAGCGGGACGAGCCCGGCGACCGGCATGCGGCCTGCTGTGGCTCGGTATTGTGCTTCAGCGCAGTGTCGCCTCAAGCACCTGGGATCGCGGAGTTCGTGTCGCCGCATTCGCGCTGCGAGGCGCACCCGGACGTGATCGGCGAGGAAGGCGCGTTCCGCCGCCACTATCGGCCCCCCATCGCCTGAGCTAGCTCCCGAAGATCGTACTGCGTCGCTCCAGGTCCGAGCGCGGATGGACACGTCTGTGACGGGTGCCGTACCCGGCGGATGATGGCGATGCGCCAGGCACTCGCGTGACGCTGCGCGTTGAGCAGAAGAACGTGGACGCGGCGATCATTGGCTCGCGCCAAAGCGAGGCCGACGCGCGATCACGACGACGATCGTTCACGACTCTCTCGGGAGCTGCTGCCTCGGCGGACCGCGCTTGCGCGCGATCTGACGAATTTCGCTGCAACGAAGCGATCTCTCCAATGGCATGCAAGGACGATGGGTCATGAAATCGCCTAACGAGACTCTGCCGGTACAGGCGGCCGGCTCCCCGGACGTGCAGGACACGGTCGTTCGTGCCGCGCTCGTCGGCAGCTACGATCGCCTGCGCGGCTATCTGCAGCGACGCTTTGGCGGTCGGGCCGAAGCGGAAGAGGTGCTCCAGCTATTCATGTTGCGCGCATTGGAGCGGTCCGGCGACATTCGCGACGCGGACTCGGTTCGAGGCTGGCTGAGCCGGGTTCTGGCGACGACCATCGCCGACTTCCACCGCCAGGCATCAAGGAGCAGGACGAGGGAGATGCCGTTCCCGCATGAGCTCAACGATCGGCTGCCGGCCGAGCAGGACGCCGCGGCGAATGCCGCAGTCTGCGAGTGCCTCCACGTTCATCTGTCCTTGTTGAAGCCAGAGCACGCCGAAGTCATTCGAAGGATCGATCTCGGCGGCGAGCCGCGGGAATCCGTTGCCGCCGACCTCGGCGTGACCGTGAACAACCTGACCGTTCGGCTTCACAGGGCACGACAAGCGCTGAAGGAGCGCCTCGAGCAAACCTGCGTCGTCTGCCTGGAGGAAAGCTTCTGGGAGTGCCGTTGCGCCGACAACCGAGGTCCGACCTAGCCGACCTCGCGGCGGCGGCTCTCGCTGCCGTCGCGCTGGGCGAGCCGGCTGCGGTGCAGCGCGAACAGCTCCAGCATCTTGCCGGCGGGCTTGGCGGCGCTGAACAGGTAGCCCTGCATCTCGGAGCAGCCGAGCGTGCGCAGCAGACGCTGCTGCTCCTCGGTCTCGACGCCCTCGGCCGTCGTGGTCATGCGGCGGGCGGTCGCCAGGTTGACGACAGCCTGAACGATGCTGGCTGAGCCGTCGGGGCGGGCGATGTCGTCGACGAAGCAGCGGTCGATCTTGATCTTGTCGAACGGGAAGCGGTGCAGATAGCTCAGCGACGAGTAGCCGGTGCCGAAATCGTCGAGTGCGATGCGTATGCCGATGGCGCGGAGCTGGTGCAGGATCGCGAGCGCGGCATCGTCGTCGCGGATCAGGACCGCCTCGGTGATCTCGAGCTCGAGCCGGCTCGCCGGCAGGTTCGACGCGGCGAGCGCCGCCATGATCTTCAGCGCCAGCGTGCCGCTCTTGAACTGCACCGGCGAGACGTTGACGGCGAGGCGGATGTCGTCGGGCCAGCTTGCCGCATCCCGGCACGCGGTCGCCAGCACCCATTCGCCGATCTCGTTGATCAGGCCGGTGTCTTCGGCGATCGGGATGAAATCGGCCGGCGAGACCCAGCCGCGCTCGGGATGGCGCCAGCGCACCAACGCCTCGCAGCCGGTGATGCGGTCGTCCTTCAGGCCGAGGCAGGGCTGGTAATAGACCTCGAGCCCGCCTTCGCGACCTCCTTGCGCGATGGCGTGGCGCAGGTCGCCCTCGAGCTGGCGGCGTTCGCGGACCTTGGCGTCCATGTCCGGCTCGAAGAAGCGGTAGGTGTGGCGTCCGGCGGACTTGGCCGCGTACATTGCCATGTCCGCATTCTTCAGGATCTGGTCGAGCGCCGTGCCGTGCTCCGGCGCGAGCGCGATACCGATGCTGGCGTCGCTGGTGAGATGATGGCCCATGCAGTCGAAAGGTGTGCGGATGGTGTCGAAGACGCGCGCGACGAGCTCGTTGACCTGATCCAACGACGTTACCGCGCCCTGCACGATGGCAAATTCGTCGCCGCCGAGTCGTGCCACGAAGTCCTCCGGACCCGCACAGCGGAGGAGGTTCGCCGCGATCGATTTCAACAGCTCGTCGCCGACGAGATGGCCGAGCGCGTCGTTGACGCCCTTGAACTCGTCGATGTCGATGTAATGGACCGCGATCTGCTCGCCGTCGCCGACCGCGGCCAGCTCTTGCCGCAGATGCTCGTGGAACATGGCGCGATTGGGCAGGTCGGTCAGCGCGTCGTAATGGGCGAGGTGGGTGATGCGCTCCTCGATGCGACGGCGCTCCGTGACGTCCTCATGGGTCACCACCCAGCCGCCATCCGCGAGCGGTTCGTTGAGGATGTGGATCGAGCGGCCATCGGCGGTATCGACCACCATGGAGTTGCGAAGATGGATGTCCTTCAGGACGCGCGCGACGTAGGCGTCGACGTCGCCGGTGAACGAGCCGGTTGTCTTGCGATGGGCGATGATGTCGCGGAAGCTTGAGCCGGGCTTCACGACCTCGGCCGACAAACCGTACATCTCGATGTAGCGCTGGTTGCAGACGATGAGCCGCTGCCCGGCGTCGAACAGCAGGAGGCCCTGCGTCATGTTGTTGACGGCGCGGTCCAGCCGCTGCTTTTCCAGCGTCAGCCGTTCGCGCGAAAGGCGGTGCTGCTCCAGCAGCTTGCGCACAACGGCAATCAGCACGCCTGCAATCGCGAGCGCGGAAGAGGCCGCGACCGAGATCAGAATGCCGATCTGCTCGCGCCAATCCGCCAGGGCCGCCGCGCGCGTGGTGGTGGCCATCATCAGGATCGGGAAGTGGGGCAGGGCATGGGAGGAGATCAGCCGGTCCTCACCGTCGATGGGGCTGTTGACGCGGCCGGCGAAATGATCGAGGCCGAACACCCTCTGATGCTCGAAAAGACCGGTCTTGAAGTTTCGTCCCATCAATTCGCCGGAATGCGGATAGCGGGCGAGCAGCGTGCCGTCGCGATGCAGCATCGAGATCGTCGCGCCTTCGCCGAGCACGACGGAGGCGAAGAATTTCTCGAAATTGGCGGGCTCGATGCCGCGTCCGACCATACCGAGGAACTCGCCGCGTGGTCCGACGACCCTCCGCGCCACCAGAATGGTCCATGCGCCGGAGATGCGGCTGTGCAGCGGCTCGATCAGGACATCAGGCGCATAGGGATCGTACTTGAAGGTGCGGAAGTAGGCGCGATCGGCAACATTCACCTTTGGGGCCGGCCATGCCGTCGACGAATTGATCAGATTGCCTTCGGCATCGATGATGTTGACGCCGCCCATATAGGGCAGCGCCTCGATCTTCGACCGCAGCATCCGGTGCACGTCCTCGCCGGAGAGGCGCTTGCGATAGTCCTCTCCGGTCGCAATTCCGGTGGTGCGGACGTGGTCGACGAAATCCTTCTGGATGACCGCGAAGTCCTGCAATTGCTGATCGAAATGATGAGCGAGCAGCAGCACGGTGTTTTCCAGCTCGCGGCTGGAATTGCGCAGCGCCCGCTCCCGGAAGTTCTGCGCCATCAGCACCGAGCCTATGGCGATGGCCGCGATCAGCAGCGTGCCGCCCACCACCAGCCAGCGGATCGGTCCGCTGCGCACGAAGACCTGGTCAAAGAGACGACTGCCGAATTTCATCTTCATGCTTGATCGTTGCCGCGCACACGTCAGGATCAATTCATGAGCCTGAGAACACCCGTTGGTTTACGGGGGCGGTGTGGAGGTTAAGTTAGGAAGCGCGGTTAACGAGACGTGAACGGTCGCGCGCAAAAGCAATCCATGCGCGCGGCGCGAAAGCGGCGCGTCAACGCAAGCCCGCTTCAGACGCGGTAATGGCCGGATTTGCCGCCGAGCTTCTCGACGAGATGGATGCCCTCGATGCGCACGCCGCGCTCGACTGCCTTGATCATGTCGTAGATGGTGAGGCAGGCGACCGATACCGCCGTGAGCGCCTCCATCTCGACGCCGGTCGGTCCCGTCACCTTCACGCTGGCCCGCACCACGCAGCCCGGCAGCTTTGCGTCAGGCTCGATGTCGACAATGACCTTCGACAGCGCGAGCGGATGACAGAGCGGGATCAGCTCCGAGGTGCGCTTGGCGGCCATGATGCCGGCAATGCGCGCGGTGCCGAACACGTCGCCTTTCTTGGCGTTGCCGGACACGATCAGATCGAGCGTCGTCTTGGTCATGACGACGCGTCCCTCGGCGACCGCAAGCCGCTCCGTCGCGGGCTTGTCCGAGACGTCGACCATCCGCGCTTCGCCGGAGGCGCCGATATGGGTGAGGGCGGGGCCGGCCTTGGCTTTGGCCTGCTTCGTCTTGGCTGACCTGGTCTTTGCTGGCTTGCGCGCCATCTCAGCGCCTGCCCGCCGCGGGCGCCGTCGCCTCGCGCGCGAGCAGCGCGCGCGTCGCCGCCGTGACGTCGGCCTGCCGCATCAGGCTCTCGCCGACCAGGAACGTCGACATGCCGACGCGCTCCAGCCGGGCGAGGTCCTCGGACGTGAAGATACCGCTCTCGCCGACCATCAGCCGATCCGCGGGGATCAGCGGCGCCAGCGCCTCGCTGGTCGCCAGCGTGGTCTCGAAGGTACGCAAATTGCGGTTGTTGACGCCGATCATCGGCGACCGCAGCTTCAGCGCCCGGTCGAGCTCGGTGCGGTCGTGGATCTCGATCAAGACGTCCATGCCACGGGCGATGGCGGCGTCCTCGAGCTCCCTGGCGGCGGCGTCATCGAGCGCCGCCATGATGATCAGGATGCAGTCGGCGCCGTGTGCGCGCGCCTCGACCACCTGGTAGGGATCGAACAAGAAATCCTTGCGCAGCACGGGGAGTGAGGTTGCTTCGCGCGCGGCCACCATGAAGTCGAGATGGCCCTGGAACGAGGGCGTGTCGGTCAACACCGACAGGCAGGCTGCGCCGCCCGCCTCATAGGCCTTTGCGAGTGCCGGCGGGTCGAAATCGGAGCGAATGAGACCCTTGGAGGGCGAGGCCTTCTTGATCTCGGCGATCAGCGCGTAGCCGCCCTTGGCGTGCTTGGCCTTGATCGCGCGCAGGAAACCGCGCGGCTCGGAGGCGGCCTTGGCTTGCGCCTCGACCGTGGAGAGCGGACGCGCGCGCTTCGCCGCCGCGATCTCCTCGCGCTTGTAGGTCTCGATCTTGGTCAGGATGTCAGACATGCGGGAGTTCAGCTGTTGGAGACCGCGACCAGGTGCTTCAGCTTCGCGTTGGCCGCGCCGCTGTCGATCGAGCGGACGCCGATCGCGACGCCTTCCTTGAGGTCCTTGGCGCGGCCGGCCACGACCAGCGCGGCGGCGGCGTTGATCAGCGCCACGTCACGATAGGGGCTCTGCTTGCCGTCGAGCACGCTCTGCAACGCGATCGCATTGGCGTCGGCGTCACCGCCTTTGAGCGCACCGGCCTCGCAACGCGGGAGCCCGGCTTCCTCCGGCGTCACCTCGAAATTCCGGATTTCGCCGTTGTGGAGCGCGGAGACGAAGGTCGGACCGGTGAGGGTGATCTCGTCAAGTCCGTCGGAGCCGTGCACCACCCAGGCGGAGTCGGAGCCGAGGTTCTTGAGCACCTGCGCCAGCGGCTGCACCCATTGCCGTGAGAACACGCCGACCATCTGCCGCTTCACGCCGGCCGGGTTGGACAGGGGGCCGAGCAGGTTGAAGATCGTACGCGTGGCAAGCTCGACGCGGGTCGGGCCGACGTTCTTCATGGCGGGATGGTGGGCGGGGGCGAACATGAAGCCGATGCCGCATTCGCGCACGCAGCGGCCGACCTGCCCCGGCTTGAGATCGATCTTCACCCCGAGCGAGGCCAGCACGTCGGCGGCGCCCGAGCGCGACGACAGCGCGCGGTTGCCGTGCTTGGCCACCGGCACGCCGGCGCCCGAGACGATGAAGGAGGCGCAGGTCGAGACGTTGACCGAGCCGGAGCCGTCGCCGCCTGTGCCGACGATGTCGACCGCCTCGGGCGGCGCCTGCACGGTCAGCATCTTCGAGCGCATCGCCGCGACCGCGCCGGTGATCTCGTCCACGGTCTCGCCGCGCACCCGCAGCGCCATCAGAAGCCCGCCCATCTGCGAGGGTGTGGCCTCGCCGCTCATCATGGCATCGAAGGCGGAAGCGGCTTCGTCACGCGACAGGCTGGCGCCGGTCGCCACTTTTCCAATGATAGATTTCAGGTCGTCCATCGCGTGCTTTCAACTCACTGGTTCGCGCCGGTCACCTGCGCGAAGGCGGCCTGATTAATGGTGGTCCCGATGTCGGTTTCAAGCTTGTTGACGTAGGAAGCGACCTGCTCCTCGGTCTGAGCGCGGTCGAGGCTCTCCTTCAGCTTCTTGACCGCGTCCGAGGCCAAGTCGACCGCGGGATCGATGATCTCGGTGACGCGAAAGACGATCATCTCGCTGCCGCCGCTCACGGCCGTCTGTCCGATGCCATCCTTGGCGGTGCGGAAGGCCGCCGCCACGACGGTGCCGGGCACGCCGGAGGGCGAGTCGTCGCGCTTGAAGCCGGTCGCGGTCTCGACCTTGGCGCCGATCGCGGCGGCCTCGTCGGCGAGCTTGCCGCCCGCTTCGAGCTTCTGCACCATCTCGGTCGCCTTGGCCTTCAGCTTGGTCGCGATCTGGTCCTGGCGCCAGCGCGCCTCGACCTGGTCGCGGACCTCGTCGAGATTGCGGTCGCGCGAGGGCGTGATGGCGAGCACGTCGTACCAGACATAACCACCCTTGAACGAGATCGCGTCGTTGTCGACGCCGACGTCGGTGTTGAAGGCCTGCGACACCACGTCGAGGCCTTGCGGGATGTTGGCGATCGGCTGGCCGTTCGGGGCGCGGCCGGAGCGGTCGACGGCTTCGATGGTCACGGCAGTGAGGCCGAGCTTCTGCGCCGCGTCGATGACGCTGGAGCCGCCGCCGCGCTCGTCTTCCATCTTGTCGCGGAGATCGGCGACCTTGAGCCGCGCGCGCTCAGTCGCGATCTCGCGCTTGATGTCGCCGGCGAGCTTGGCGTAATCGGCCTCGTTGCCCGGCTCGATCTTGTCGACCTTGACGATCGAGGTGCCGAGGGCGCCCTGAATCGGCTGGCTGATCTCACCGGCCGGAAGCGCGAAGGCAGCAGTCCCGACCGCAGGATCGAGCGTCGACTTGGCCACCAGTCCGAGATCGACGTCGGAAGCGCTCAGCCCGCGCTCCTTGCCGAGATCCTCGAACGACATTCCGCCGGCGAGGCGCTCGCGTGCCGCCTTGGCCTCGGCCTCGTTGGGAAACACGATCTGGTGGATCTGGCGCTTCTCCGGCGTGCCGAGCCGGTCCTTGCGCTGCTCGAACATCTTCTTGGCGTCCTCATCGGAGACCTCGGTCCATTTGCCGATTTCTTCCGGCGAGATCACGACGAAGGCGATCTTGCGATATTCGGGCGCGCGGAACTGGACCTTGTGGTCCTCGAAATAGGTCGCGAGGGCTTCGGGCGAGGGCGCCTCGATGGTGCCGGCCTGCGCGGCATCGAGCTTGACGAATTCAATGGCGCGCTGCTCGTTCTGGAACCGCGTCAACACGTCGATCATGGCCTTGGGCGGCTCGAGGCCGGCACCGACCGTGCCGGTGATCTGCCGGCGCAGTGACACCTTGCGCTGCTCGGCGACATAGCGCTGTTCGGTGTAGCCGAAGTTGCGGATCAAGGCCTGGAAGCGGTTCGCGTCGAAATTGCCGCCGACGCCCTTGAAGTTGGGATCGTTCATGATGAGCTGGCGGATCTGCTCGTCGGACTGGCCAAGTCCGAGCCGGCGCGCCTCTTCGTCGAGGGCGGCCTCGGCAATGGTCTGCTGCAACACTTGGCGATCCAGGCCGAAGGCGCGCGCCTGGTCGGGCGTCAGCGGGCGGCCGAACTGGCGGCTGATCTGCTGCAGGCGGTCGGTGTAGATCTGGCGGAACTCGTTGAGCGAAATCTCGGTGCGGCCGATCTTGGCCACCGTGGACTGCCCGAAGCCCTTGAAGATGTCGGCGATGCCCCAAATGCCGAAGCTGACGATCAACACGCCCATCACCACGGCCATAATGGTCTTGCCGAGCCAGTTCGATGAGGCCTTACGCATTCCTCGGAGCATTTGGTCCAACTTGTTTGGTCAGGAGGGGAACGGAGCGCGTCTTAATGCAGATTCCGCAAAAGCGCGTCACCAAATTGATAGATCATCATAAAGTGGCGGCTTTCCCCCCGCAACCTCGCCTCATGCGACGGCGAGAAGCTGCGGTTAAGAGTCCCAAAGCGTTTTCAAGCGAAGCGGAGCCCGGTTCGCGCCACGAAAACGCGTCAAAACAAGAATCTGGAACTGCGGCAGGTCCTCTGCTAGCGCATGAACAAACCCCGTATCGCTGGAAACTGACATGACCGACGCCATCCGACCGCTGATCGCCGGCAACTGGAAAATGAACGGCCTGAAGGCCCAGGCTGCCGAATTCGACGCCATGCTCAACGGCGCGGCAGACGTGGCTGGCAAGGCCGACCTGCTGGTCTGCCCGCCGGCGACCCTGATTGTGGCGTTTGCCGAGAAGGCGCGCGGCAAGAAGGTTGCGGTCGGGGCCCAGGACTGCCATCCCAAGGCCTCCGGCGCCCATACCGGCGATATCGCTGCCGAAATGCTCGTGGATGCAGGCGCAACGGCCGTTATTGTCGGGCATTCCGAGCGCCGCGCCGACCACGGCGAGGGCGATGCGCTGATCCGGCAGAAGGCCGAGGCGGCCTGGCGCGCCGAGGCCATTGCGATCGTCTGCATCGGCGAAACGCAGGGCCAGCGCGATGCGGGTCAGACCCTGGACATCCTGCGCGGCCAGCTCCAGGGCTCGCTCCCAGATGCCTCCACCGCCGCCAATCTGGTCGTGGCCTATGAGCCGGTCTGGGCGATCGGCACGGGCCTGACCCCCACGGCCCAGGATGTCGAGCAGATTCATGGCTTTATCCGGGAGCTCCTGATCTCCAGGTTCAAGGGCGAGGGGGCCGGGATGCGGATTCTCTACGGCGGCTCGGTCAAGCCCTCGAACGCAGCCGAGCTGATGGCGGTGAAAAACGTCAACGGTGCCCTGGTCGGCGGCGCCAGCCTGAAAGCGGCCGATTTCCTTGCCATAGCCAAGGGCTGTCCTAACTAAGCGCTGCCAACCCGAACCGTGGGTCCGGGCCCGATCGGGGGTGGCATTGCCACGTCCGATCGTGTAACACCGCGCAACTTCAGGAAAACCCGCGAAGCGCGATCGGCCGCCGTCAGGCGCCGCCCGCTTGTGACGGAAGGATATCATGCAGACCGTTGTCATCGTCATCCACCTCATGATCGTCGCCGTCATGATCGGTGCCGTCCTGCTCCAGAAGTCGGAAGGCGGCGGGCTCGGCATGGGCGGCGGCGCGGGCTTCATGTCCAGCCGCGGCACGGCGAACCTGCTGACTCGGACCACGGCGATCCTGGCGGTCGGCTTCTTTCTCACCAGCCTGTTCCTGTCCTGGTATGCCGGTTACGACCGCAAGCCGTCGTCGATCATCGGCCAGCCCGCGCAGACCCAGCCGGCCGGCGGATCGCCGATCGCGCCGCCGACCTCGGGCGGCATCCTGGATTCGCTGAAGAAGGCCGACGAGCAGCAGCAAGCACCGGCTCCGACCGGTCCTCAGGTGCCACGCTCGCAATAAAGCAGGGGGGCCATGCAGGGCGATGGCTACCGTCCTGCATCAACAATCCCCATCAAGGCACTGTCACCACTCTCAGTTCTGGATCACCCACAGGCCCGCAAAATCTTTGGGGCGGAATACGAATCGCTTTGGCGAATCGAATTCGAGGGATTAGAGGTTAAGTCCCATGGCGCGGTACATATTCATCACCGGCGGCGTGGTTTCTTCGCTCGGCAAGGGTTTGGCTTCGGCGGCACTGGGTGCCCTGCTGCAGGCCCGGGGCTACAAGGTCCGCCTCCGCAAGCTCGACCCCTATCTCAACCTCGATCCCGGAACGATGTCGCCGTATCAGCACGGCGAAGTGTTCGTGACCGATGACGGCGCGGAGACCGATCTCGATCTCGGTCACTACGAGCGCTTCACCGGCCGGCCGGCGACCAAGGCCGACAACATCACCACGGGACGCATCTACCAGGACATCATCTCCAAGGAGCGCCGCGGCGATTATCTCGGCGCGACCATCCAGGTGGTTCCGCACGTCACCAACGCCATCAAGGAATTCGTTCTCGACGGCAATGACGATTACGACTTCGTGCTGGTCGAGATCGGCGGCACCGTCGGCGACATCGAGGGCCTGCCGTTCTTCGAGGCGATCCGCCAGCTCAAGAACGAGCTGCCGCGCGACCATGCCGTCTACATCCATCTGACGCTGCTGCCCTATATTCCGAGCGCCGGCGAATTGAAGACGAAGCCGACGCAGCACTCGGTGAAGGAGCTGCGTTCGATCGGCATCCAGCCGGACATCCTGCTCTGCCGCACCGACCGCGAGATCCCGAAGGAAGAGCGGCGCAAGCTCGGGCTGTTCTGCAACGTGCGCGAAAGCGCCGTGATCGAGGCGCGCGACGTCGACAACATCTATGCGGTCCCCGAGGCCTATCACAATGCGGGCCTCGACGACGAAGCGCTCGCCGCCTTCGGCATCGCCTCGCGGATTCCGCCGGAGCTGCGCAGCTGGCAGCAGATCAACGAGCGCATCCGCAACCCCGAAGGCAACGTCACCATCGCCATCGTCGGCAAGTATACCGGCATGAAGGATGCGTATAAGTCGCTGATCGAGGCGCTCTCGCATGGCGGCATCGCCAACAAGGTGAAGGTCAATCTCGACTGGATCGAGAGCGAGATCTTCGAGAAGGAAGATCCGGCGCCGTTCCTCGAGCACGTCAACGGCATCCTGGTGCCCGGCGGCTTCGGCCAGCGCGGCGCCGAAGGCAAGATCAAGGCGGCGCAGTTCGCGCGCGAGCGCGACGTGCCGTATTTCGGCATCTGCTTCGGCATGCAGATGGCGGTGATCGAGGCCGCGCGAAACCTGGTCGGCATCGAGGACGCCAACTCCACCGAGTTCGGCCCGACCAAGGAGCCCCTGGTCGGCCTGATGACGGAGTGGCTGCGCGGCAACGAGCTCGAGAAGCGCTCGCAGGCGGGCGACCTCGGCGGCACGATGCGGCTTGGCGCCTATCCGGCAGCGCTCAACCGCGGCAGCCGCGTCTCGCAGGTCTATGGCGGCGCGACCGAAATCTCCGAGCGTCACCGCCATCGCTACGAGGTCAACACCGCCTACAAGGACCGCCTCGAGCAGCACGGCCTGAAATTCTCAGGGCTCTCGCCCGACGGCGTGCTGCCTGAAATCGTCGAATACGAGGATCATCCCTGGTTCATCGGCGTCCAGTTCCACCCCGAGCTGAAGTCGCGGCCGTTCGAGCCGCATCCGCTGTTCGCCTCGTTCATTCAGGCGGCGATGGTGCAGAGCCGGCTGGTGTAGCCGGCTCGGTCTTCCCTGACGAAGTCACGTCCGGCTACGCGGCCGCGATGTCCATCCTGCGGCAGAAGCAAGATGCCTTGATCGGCACCTCCGCCCGCGACTGGGCGAGGTCAAGTCGCTGCTTGATCAGCGGCCTCTCGGCCTTGTCGCCACGCCGCATGAGACATTCGTGCAAGCCGTGAAGCGACCACAGATTATCGGGATGCTGGCAGGCCCGGCTCAGCTTTCCATCGAGGCCGAGATCGGAACGGTACACCGCTTCGGCTTCCTCGATCCGTCCCTGCTCCAGGAGCAGCGCGCCGAGTGCGTGACGCGGTGGCTGCATCCATCCCCACGGCTCGTCATAGGGCAGGGCGTCGCTGAGCGCGACCGATCTGCGCAGCTCAGCGAACGCAAAGTCGTAGTTGGCTTTGCGATATTCCAGTTCGCCATTCAACATGGCTTCGGCCACGCCGAGCAGGGCGACGACATTGTTGTTGTGCACGAGCCGGCTCTCCGGCACGCGCGTCTTCGCCTGTGCGAACAACGCTTTCTCAGTTTCGGCCTCAGTGACGTGGCCAAGCGCCGAATGAGCCACCGCCTTGGCGTAGTGGATCATCGCCGTCACCGAGCAGTATAGCTCGCGATCCTCCGGCAGCTGTTGGGCAATGATGTCGTGCCATTTGCCGAAACGCACGAGAACGTGCTGCTTCATCGTCAAATAGCCTTCCAGGAAGTCCGCCATGGGGGGCGATTGAATGCGCAGCACTGGCTCGGGCACGGTGGCAATGAGTTCCTCGGCCGCTGCGATAGCGGGGGCGTATTGACCCAGGAACATCGCGCCGTAGATGGCAAAGTGGAAGTTGTGGATGACATAGACCAGGTAGACACCCGGATCGTCCGAATAAGCGAGGAACCTGCGGTCGGTCGTCAGCGCCTTCTGATTGTAGAGCAGGACGTCGTTGTATTGCCCGCACAGCACGTCGAGATGCGTCGGCATGTGGATCAGATGGCCGCTATCGGGGACGATCGCGCGCAGCCGGTCGCCAGCCCGCATCGCCCGTTGCGGGAAGGGCGACATCTCCATGAGATGGACGTAGAGATGAAGCAGTCCCGGATGATTCCACGCAGCCGGCCATCGATCGAAAGCTTGTTCGAGCACGGCCCTGCATTCCTCGGTGCCGGCGCCCTTGGTGGGTTCTCCAGACTCAAGGTCCCACATCAGCCACGGCGTTTCGTTCATGATCGATTCGGCAAAGATGGCTCGGACCTCGAGATCGTCGGGATACGTGGCGAAAACCTTTCGCATCTCTCGCGTGAAGGCCTTGTCCCACGGCGCCATGTCCTCGATCGCTTCACGCTGCGGATAGCGCGCAGACAGGGCGCGGATCAGCGCTTGCTCGACCGGGCTTGCCGTTTCCGCCTGCGCGAGTGCGTCCTGCGTCGCATCGTATGATGCAGCGAGCGCCAATTGACGGCCTTGTGCGTCATAGCGGACCCAGGGCAGGTTGTAGTTGGGACCCGCGGCGTAGCCGATGCCCCAGTGCGCCATGGCGCAGCTGTTATCGAACTCGAGCGCCTTGCGAAAACATTTGATCGCCTCGCCGTGGTTGAATCCGAACACCCAGTTGAGCCCTCGGTCAAACCAGAGCTGCGCATCAGGCGAAGTCGTGGTGATTTTGCGGCTGTACGGTCCGAGATCAAAATAGGTCATTGCCTCTGCCTCCTTTGATCGCTTCGGTCGTTTCGCCGATTGCTCTCGGGCCGTCGGCGGCTGATACGCCAGGACCGCGCGCACATTATCAAGAGCGCCGGCCCCCTGCTATCGAGCTATGCACGAAACGCCATGAGGGGCGCCCGGGCGAGGCTCAAGACAGAGTTGTGGTCAGCGGGTATAACCGCCGCTCCTGTCAGGGAGGACCATGAATGATCTACGAAATGCGCGTCTATCGCTGCCTGCCCGGCCGCCTGCCGGCATTGCTCAAGCGGTTCGAGGCTGCCACGCTGAAGATCTGGGAGAAGCACGGCATCAAGCAGGCGGGGTTCTTCACGACTGTGATCGGTGAATCCAACCAGGAGCTGACCTATTTCCTCGCTTGGGGCTCCCTCGCCGAGCGCGAGAAGAAGTGGGCCGCGTTCATGACCGATCCGGACTGGATGAAGGCCCGCGCCGAGAGCGAATCCGACGGGCAGATCGTTGCCAATATCGTCAGCCAGATCCTGGCGCCGACCGCTTTCTCGGCGGTGAAATAGCCAACGCCAGCGCGGCTGGGGGGAACCCTGGCGCAACCCTGATATTCGGACCGCCCGGGCGGAAGAGGGTTGATCCGACCCTCATGGCGGCTATGGTCGCACCGAAACGAGGGATTTGCCTTGAGCTCTTCGACGTCAGCGGCGCCGGTCGTCACCATCGGCAGGATCAAATTCGGCAATGATCTGCCGATCTCGGTCATTGCTGGACCCTGCCAGCTGGAGAGCCGCGAACATGCGCTGGAGGTCGCCTCCGCGCTGAAGGAGATCGCGGCGCGGCTGAACATCGGCCTCGTCTACAAGACCTCGTTCGACAAGGCCAACCGCACCAGCGCGGCGGCGGCGCGCGGGCTGGGCCTTGCGCAGTCGCTGCCGATCTTCGCGGAGATCCGATCCTCGCTCGGCTTGCCCGTGCTGACCGACGTGCACGAAGCCACGCAATGTGCCGAGGTGGCGCAGGCGGTGGACATCCTGCAAATTCCGGCCTTCCTGTGCCGGCAGACCGATCTGCTGCTGGCGGCGGCTGCGACCGGCAAGGTCGTCAACGTCAAGAAGGGCCAGTTCCTGGCGCCCTGGGACATGGCCAACGTCGTGACCAAGATCACGAGCGCGAACAATCCGAACGTGCTCGTCACCGAGCGCGGCGCCTCGTTCGGCTACAACACGCTCGTGTCCGACATGCGCGCGCTGCCGATCCTTGCGCGCACCACCGGCGCGCCCGTCATATTCGACGCCACCCATTCGGTGCAGCAGCCGGGCGGGAAGGGGACGTCCTCGGGCGGCGAGCGCGAATTCGTGCCGGTGCTGGCGCGTGCAGCTGTCGCGGTCGGCGTTGCCGGCGTCTTCATCGAGACCCATCCCGATCCCGATCGCGCGCCTTCGGACGGCCCGAACATGGTGCCGCTGCGCGAGTTCGAGGGGCTGGTCGCGCGATTGATGGCGTTCGATGCGCTGGCCAAGACGCCGTCGAAGAGCACCACGCGCTGATGCACCAGCCTGTGACCAGGCCGTCGTCCGAGCAGAAATTTCCGCCCGCGATCAACATCATTGCGCTCGCCGGCTTCTCGGCCGCACTGTCGACGCGCGCGCTCGATCCCGTCCTGCCGCATGTCGCGGATGATTTCGCGATCAGCATCACGACGGCCGCCAGCATCGCGGCCGGCTTTGCCCTGATCTACGCGCTGGTTCAGCCGGCGATCGGAGCGGCCGCCGACCTGTTCGGCAAGGCGCGATTGATGACGGCGTGCCTGGCGCTGCTGGGCGTTGCGTGCATCCTCGGCGCGCTCGCCACCTCCTTCTCTGGATTGTTCGCAAGCCGTATCCTGGCCGGCATCGCCGCGGGCGGCGTGTTTCCTGTCGCGCTCGGCCTCACCGCTGATCTCGTTGCGCCGGCCAAGCGGCAGGTTGCGATCGGACGCACGATGGCGGGCTCGATGACCGGCAATCTGCTCGGCTCGTCCGCCAGCGGAATCATCGGCGATTTCATCGGCTGGCGCGGCGTGCTGGTGATCCTCGGCGCGCTCGGGCTGATCGCGGCCGTGGCGGTTGCGGCAGGATTTCGCGGGGCCGCGCTGACGGCGCCGCCGAAGACGGATTTCAGGACGTTGCGGCAGGGCTACCGCACGATCTTCTCCAATCCCAACACGCGCTACAGCTATTCGGCCGTGTTCGTCGAAGGCTGCTGCGTGTTCGGCTTGTTTCCCTTCATCGCCGCGTTCCTGTTCGATCTCGGCGAGAAATCGCTGTCGATCGCGGGCATCGTGATCGCGGGATTTGCGGTCGGCGGGTTGCTCTACACGCTCACCGTCTCGCGCATGCTGCCGCGGCTCGGCGTCAAGGGCATGATGATCGCGGGCGCGAGCCTCGTGGCGTTGCAGCTCGGCGCGCTCGCCTTCGGTCCCGGCTGGAAGCTGCAATTCGTCAGCATGCTGGCGATGGGCTGGGGCTTCTACATGATCCATGGCTGCCTGCAGGTGTTCGCCAGCGAGCTGTCGATCGGGGCGCGCGCGACGGCGATGTCGCTGCATTCGTTCTTCTTCTTCATGGGGCAGACGGTGGGCCCGCTCGCCTACGGCTTCGGGCTGCAGCATGGCGGCAAGGTGCCGACATTGCTCGCAAGCGCCGCGATCATGGTGGTGCTGGGCCTAGCCTGCGCGCGGCTGCTCAAGCAGCGTGCACCGTCCGACGCGCGCGTCTGAGGGCGCGTCCGGGAGAAGCGCCCTTTCAAAAAGCTGCGCGAGCGGTCTTTGTGGCGCTCAGGCGCCCGCGTGGGCCTCCTGCCAGAGGTCAAGCACCTCGTGGCGCGTAATGCCACGGGTGATGAACACGATGCGCGAACGGCGGTCGGCATCGGGCCATTTTGCAAGCGCCACCGGCGGATGGAAGACGTGGTGGACGCCATGGACCGCGATCGGCGTCGCTTCATCGCGAAGATTCAAGATGCCCTTGACCCGCAAGAGGTCCTCTCCCCGGGTGGCGCGCAGATGCGCGAGCCAGCGCGATACGGCCATCCAGTCAAGGGGATCGTCGAATGCGATCATGAAGCTAAGGATCGATGCATCGTGGCTGTGATGCTCGTGATGGGCGTGACCGTCACCGTGATGATGGGCGCGCTCATGCGCCGCCTTGGCGACGTCGGCGAACGCCTGCTCGTTGAGCCAGCGCTCGATATCGGCTGTCTTCTTTTCGGGATCAATGAGGGCAGCACCGAACAATTGGGCCGGATCGACCTCGCCATGCACCACGCTCTCGATCCTGGCGCCAGGATTGAGCCGACGAAGCCGCAAGTCCAATGCGTCAGTGTCCTTGACCAAATCGCGTTTGGTGATCAGCAGCCGGTCGGCGAGCGCGACCTGCTTCACCGTCGTATTGGCGGTCGAGCTGTCGCGCTGCATTGACTGCATCGACGGTCGTCACCACGGTGTCTAGCCGCAGAAAATGCGAGACCAAAGGGTTGTTCAGCAGCAGCTGAGCAATGGGAGCGGGGTCAGCCAACCCCGTTGTCTCGACCAAAATCCTGCGGAACGGCGGTACCTCGCCACGATCGCGGCGCACCAGCAGCGCGCGCAGGGTCTCTTCCAGATCGCTGCGAATAGTGCAGCAAATACAACCACTCGCAAGCACGGCGACTTCGCCGTCGACGCGTTCCACGAGCAGGTGGTCGAGGCTGACCTCGCCATATTCGTTGATGACGACGGCGCTGTCCTTCATCGCGTCATGGCGCAGCAGGCGGTTGAGCAGTGTCGTCTTGCCGCTGCCAAGAAAGCCGGTGATCAGTGACACCGGAGTCCGCTCGGCGGATTTGTCGCTCTCGAACAGGCTCATCGGCATCCTCAACCCTGGTCTTATTTTTGTCGCTGGACAACAGCCTAATGGAGGACGAGCATTCCGAAAACAGAATCTTAAGCCCGATCTCAGCGGGCAAACCCCGGGAGGAAACGATGGACGATACCAAAGGCGATGAAGAGAAGGGCGGTGCCGCGACCGATCGGCGGACCTTGCTCCGCACGGCAGGCATTGCCGGTGCGGCTGGGGCGGCATTCGCAGGTGCGATGCACGGCAAGTTCTCACTCGCACCGATTGCCGCGGCGCAGGCTCAAACCGCAGCGATGCCAAAGGGTGTGGACAAGCCTTGGTGGCCCTCGAAATGGGGCAAAGACGACGAGGCCGGCGCGTCGAACCACATCACGCCGGCGAAGGTTCTCGATGCCGTGAAGTGGATCAAGGATGGCAAGATCTACAAGATCGGCCGCGTTTACGAGCAAGGCATGCCGTTGTTTGGCGCCCGCGCATTCTCATTGCGCATTCCCGGCGGGCCGACTGGCGGCCCGTTCGGCGACAACAAGCTCGTCTATCACGACGAGTTTCTCGCCACCGAAATCGGCCAGACCGGTACACAATTCGACGGGCTCGGCCATATCGGTATCCAGCTGGGTAAGGACGGCGACAAGAGCGAGATGCGCTTCTACAACGGCTTCAGCGCCGCTGAGATCAGCGACGCCTACGGCCTGAAGAAGCTTGGCGCCGAGAAGCTCAAGCCGCTGTTCACACGCGCCCACCTGATCGATATGGTCGCGCTGAAGGGCGGCATGATGGACGCGGGCCAAGAGATCACCTCGGCCGATATCAAGGCGGCGCTTGCGAAGCAAAGCATCGCGGAGAGCGACATCAAGCCAGGCGATGCGATCATGTTCCACACCGGCTGGGGCTCCCTGTGGATGAAGAACAATGATCGCTTCAATAGCGGCGAGCCCGGAATCGGCCTCGATGCCGCGAAGTGGATCATCGAGAAGGATCTTGCGCTGACTGCGGCTGACACCTGGGCGGTCGAAGTGGTGCCCAATCCGGACAAGTCGCTCGCCTTCGTGGTTCACGCCGAATTGCAGACCAAGCACGGCATCCTCAACCACGAGAACCTGATCTTTGACGAGTTGATTGCCGACAAGAAGTACCAGTTCGTCTACTGCTTCACGCCATCGCCGATCAAAGGCGCTACCGGCAGCAATGGCTGTCCGATCGCGATCACCTGACGCGGACAAAAAAGCGGGTGGGCGGGACTTCCCCGCCCATCACGCGAAGGGCCGCCCAATCACCCGTTCGCGATAGGGCGCGGCCAGGGCGGCATTGCTCCCCACCACGACACCATCGGCCCGGTATACATGGCACACGAATTGCTTCGATTCTGGGCAAATCGAGGTGTGAGACCGTGGACGTCCAGACCAGTCATTCGGCCAGCGCAGCCGGTCCAGCCCGCTCGACCGGATATCCCACCAAGCCGCCGCTGCGGCGCTTCCTCACCGATTGCCACGCCGAATTCCGGACCGACAATTCCGGCGAGCTTGCCGACTACATTCCCGAGCTGAAGCGCGCCAATCCCGATCATTTCGGCATCGCGCTCGTCACCATCGACGGCCATGTCTACGAGGTCGGCGACAGCGAGGTGCCGTTCACGATCCAGTCGGTGTCCAAAGCCTTCGTCTTCGCGCTGGCGCTGGAGATGGTCGGCGAGGCGCGCGTCTCGGCCACGATCGGTGTCGAGCCGAGCGGCGAGGCCTTCAACTCGATCCGGCTCACCAACGACAACCGTCCCTTCAACCCCATGGTCAATGCCGGCGCGATCGCCTGCTCGGGCCTGATCTATGAGGTCGAAGGGAAGGGCGCCTTCGAGCGCGTCCGCGCCAAGCTCAGCGCGTTCGCCGGCCGCGAGCTGGGCGTCGACGAGGCCGTGCACGCTTCGGAGACTGCGACCGGCAACCGCAACCGGGCAATTGCGTGGCTGCTGCGGAATTACGCGGTGCTGCCCGACGACGTCGATGCCGTGCTCGACGTCTATTTCCGCCAATGCGCGATCCTGGTCACCGCGCGCGACCTCGCGGTGATGGCGGCAACGCTCGCCAATCGGGGCATCAATCCGGTGACGGGCGTGCAGGTGATCACGCCGCATATCGTCGCGCGCACGCTCTCGGTGATGACGAGCTCAGGCATGTACGACTATGCCGGTGAGTGGACCTATCGCGTCGGCATTCCCGCCAAGAGCGGCGTCGGTGGCGGCATCGTCGCGGCGCTGCCCTCGCAGCTCGGGCTCGGCACCTTCTCGCCGCTGCTCGACAACCATTTCAACAGCGTGCGCGGCCTGAAGGTCTGCGAGGCGCTGTCGGCGCGGTTCGACCTGCACATGCTCAATCGCAACGCCGACGTCCGCACCAGCATCATGGCGGATTACGACGTCTACGGCATTTCCTCGCGCCGCAGCCGCCAGCCACACGAGCAGCAGATCCTCGACGAACGACACAGCGACATCCGCGTGCTCGAGCTGGTCGGTGCGATGAATTTCGCCACCATCGACTACGTCACCCGGCGGCTCACCAGCGAGCCGCCGAACGCACCGCTGCTGATCATCGATTTCCGCCGCGTCCCCGACATCACCGCTGCCGGCGCCGAGCTGCTCGGCGAGACGCTGACTGCGCTCGGCAATGCCGGCGCCACGACCATTCTGTCCGGCTTCGAGGGCACCTCCGCGGTGTGGCGCGCGATCGCCGCGCGCACCGCCGAGCCGCGCCGGCTGCGCCGCTTCGCACTGCTCGACGATGCCATCGAATGGGCCGAAGACCAGGTGATCTACCGCTTCGGCGGCTTCACCGATCTCAAGGAGAGCGCGCATCTCGGCGAGCAGGCGCTGCTGGCCGAGCTCGACGCCGAGGAGATCGCCGCGATCATCAAGCTGTCGACCACGCGGCATTACGCGGCCGGCCAGCGCATCATCGCGGCAGGCGAGCCCGCCAATTCGCTGTTCTTTCTCCAGAGCGGCATGGTCAGCGTGAAGCTGCGCAGCGGCGTTCGGCTCGCTTCCCTCGGCCCCGGCATGGAATTCGGCGAGATGGCGATCCTGGAGCAAAGCCGCAGCGCCGACGTCTTGGCCGACACGCCCGTCACCTGCCTCGAACTGCCGCTCGACAGCTTTGCCGATTACCGCCGGCTGCACCCGGAAACGTCGTTGAAGATCATGCGCAACCTCGCCGCGATCCTGGCGCGGCGGCTGGTGCTGGCGAATGCGAAGGTCGATCTCCTGAGCGCGTACTAGGCCGTCAACTCGTAAGCTTGGGCAGGAGCGGGCTCGAGCACTACAATCCCGGTGATCTCGCTGCCCAAGCCTTGGTGGCCTGGCAGCTTTCCATCGCTCGGGCGTAGGCAGGGCGTGCCGTCGTGCGAGCGAGATAGTCCCGCTCGGTAGAACCGGGGACGTAGTTGCCAGTTCGCAGGCCGAGCAGGAGGGCGTAGCTCACCGAGATATCGGCAGCAGTGAATCGGTCGCCAGCGAGATAGGGGCACTCCGCGAGGCGGCGGATCACCAACCCCAGGCGGCTCTCGAAGGTCTCGAGCGCCCAGCAGGTAACTCGGGCATTTCGCTCGGCTTCGGGTGCCAGTTGGCGACCGACCAAGACGGCGTTCATCGGTCCGGCGAGCCCGGCCTCGCCCAAGTGGAGAAATTGCAGATAGGAAGCGAACGCGGGATCGTCCGGGGCGACGGCAAGCGAACCTGAGCCGTGGCGGGCAAGCAGGTACTCAAGAATCGCGATCGACTCGACCATGATCGTCTCGCCGTCCTGCAGTGCGGGAATGAAGCCGGCGGGGTTGATCGCGAGGAAATCGCGATCAACCTCGGCTGCCAGCAGATCGACCGGGCGCAGCCGATAAGCCAACCCCAATTCCTCAAGCAGCCAAACAACACGGAAGCCACGACCTTCGCCATAGACGGTGAGCATAGCTAAGCGTTCCTAGATTGGGCTAGATATACTGACTCGCAGAGGTAAGCCACGCGCGCAACGTCGATCTGCTATGGGGTCCAGAAATTCGTCGCGCCGGGTCCGCGCCAGCGGCGCAGCGTTTCACGCTGCACCGCGTCCGGACACGGGCCGGGTTGTCTCACTTCGCCCCGTCAGCCGCCGGAATCGGCTCCATCCCGCTCGCGATGATCGCGTCGCGCGCGGCGGGGGAGGCGAGGAAGTTTATCAAGGCGCGGCCAGCGTCCGGCTCCTTCGCGCCCGTCGCAATCCCAGCCGAGAAGATCGTAATCTTCTGCAATTCGTCCGGCAGCGGTCCGACGATGTCGATGCCCTTGACGGGCTTCAATTCGCTGATCTGCTGAAAGCCGAGTTCGGCCTCGCCGTGCGCGACGATCTCGCCGACCGGCGTTGCCGGAATCTTGCGGGCCTTGTCCTTCATGACGTCGGCAATGCCGAGCTTGTCGAACATCTCGGTCGAGACGTAGACGCCGCTGGCGCTGTCGGAATAGGCGATCGTCTTCGCCGCCAGCAGCGCGCGTTTGACGGCATCGGCCGAGCTGATGTCCGGCTTCGGCGCGCCCGATTTCACCGCGATTCCGATCGGTGACCTCGTGAGATCGACCTGGCTGCCGGCGACGACCTTGCCTTTGCTCGCGAGGTCGCTCAGGGCATAGCCCACCATGATCAGGACGTCGGCCGGCTCGCCGCGCTCGAGCCGGACGGGAATCGCGTTGGCGGTCGTTCCCATCGACGGCCCGTATTCCGTGAGCACCTTGTTGCCCGTGGCCTTCTCGAATTCCGGCACGAGCGCCTTGTAGGCGGCCGTCAGTCCGCCGGAGATCATCACCCGCACCTCAGCGGCATCCGATGTGCCGGTCAGCAAGAGGACGCCGAGGACGCCTAGCGCAAAGTTACGGAATGTTGCGGAGATTGATGTCATCGTCGTCGTCTCCAACTAGCCCCGTCCGCGATAGGGCGCGACGCCTTGCTCAGGCACCCACAGGCCCTTCGGCACGCGGCCGGTCTGCCAGAACACGTCGATCGGGATGCCGCCACGCGGATACCAATAGCCGCCGATGCGCAAGAATTTCGGCTTGATCTCGGAAGCGATGCGCTTGCCGATCATCACGGTGCAGTCCTCGTGGAAGGCGCCGTGATTGCGGAAGCTCGCGATGTAGAGCTTGAGCGATTTCGATTCCAGCAGCCACGCCCCCGGCGCGTAGTCGATCATCAGATGCGCAAAATCCGGCTGGCCCGTGACCGGGCAGAGCGAGGTGAATTCCGGCACGGTGAAGCGGACCAGATAGTCCGTGCCTTTCTGCGGATTGGGCACGCGGTCGAGCTGGGCTTCTTCCGGCGTGTGCGGCCACTCGACCGCGCGGCCGAGTTGGAGGGATTTTTTCGCCATCGTCGTCACATCCTTTTACGGATGTCGGGATGGACGCAATCGCGGCCGTCGTCAACCGGCGGCGATCGTCTGGATCATGACGATGCGGTCGTTGCCGGACTCGCAGCCCCACAGCTCGCCCGGACGGCCGTCGAGCTGGCGGACATTGGCGTTGGCCTTGTCGCTCACGAACACGTTGAACTTCTCGGTGGCGGGATCGAAGCGGACGATGGCGTTGGCGGAGAAATCGGTCAGCCAGACCTTGTCCTTGTCATCGACATACACGGCATAGGCGCGGGGACGTTCGCCCGGCAGCTTCCAGGTCTTCCACGAGCCGTCATCGGGATCATGCACCGAGACATGGCCGCTGTTCCACTCGCTGACCCAGATCCGGCCTTTCGAATCCGACCAGACGCGCCGCGAGCCCTGGTTCGGGGTCGGCGGCTCGACCACGGTCGCATTGCCGCCCGCGCGGTCGATCTTCGCGATATGGCTGCCGGCGAGGGAGGCGTACCAGACATCGCCCTTGGGCGTTACCGTGATGCCGTAGGGGCCCACCCCCTTCGGCGCCTTGAACACATTCATCTCGCCGGTCTTCGGAGACAGCCGGCCGTAACAGCCGGATTGCCCGGTGAACCAATAGGTGCCGTCCTTGTCGAACACGCCGGTGTTGAGATTGGCTGAGGCGAACCTTTCCGGCAGGCGGAACAGCGTGACGCTGAGATCGGAAGGGTCGACGCGCGCGATCGCGTTCTGGCCGCCCTCGGTGATCCAGGGCGCGCCGTCGGGGCCGATCGTCACGCCGTGTGGGGCCGCGCCCTGGCCGAGGCTGACCGTCTTGAAACGGCCATCGCGTGGATCGAGTCTGCCGAGCAGGCCCTTGCCCTGCGCCGTGAACCAGATGGTGCCGTCGGGGGCGGGGGTGAGATCATGCAGGCCGATGCCCGGGCTGATGGGATAGTATCTCGTCCGGAACGGGCCTTCCTGCGCAAAACCTGGGCGGGCGGCAAGCAGCGCGGCGCTCGAAGCAAGAAACTGGCGGCGGTTCATGGCGTTACCCCGACTGTTTGAGATTGAGGTTGGGCACGCGGACCAGGTGCGGCGGAGCATAGTCTGAGGCACCTCACGCGTCAGTCAGAGCAGTGCGTCCAAGCGTTCACATTTGCTTGCGGCCCGTGTAAGACCCGCGGCACCGATCAGCCCTAACGAACGGAAGTGGACATCATGACCGCCATCATCGACATCATCGGCCGCGAAATTCTCGATAGCCGGGGCAATCCCACCGTCGAGGTCGATGTCGTGCTGGAGGACGGCGCGCTCGGCCGCGCCGCGGTTCCGTCCGGCGCCTCCACCGGCGCCCACGAGGCCGTGGAACTGCGCGACGGCGACAAGGCCCGCTATCTCGGCAAGGGCGTGACCAAGGCGGTCGGCGCCGTCAACGGCGAGATCTTCGAGGCCCTCAGCGGCCTCGACGTCGAGCAGCAGGCCCAGATCGACCAGATCATGATCGACCTCGACGGCACGCCGAACAAAAGCCGGCTCGGGGCCAACGCCATTCTCGGCGTCTCGTTGGCATGCGCCAAGGCGGCCGCGAACTCGCTCGACATGCCGCTCTACCGCTATGTCGGCGGCACCTCGGCGCGCCTGCTGCCGGTGCCGATGATGAACATCATCAATGGCGGCGTGCACGCCGACAACCCGATCGACTTCCAGGAATTCATGATCCTGCCGGTCGGCGCATCCTCGTTCGCCGAAGGTTTGCGCTACGGCGCGGAAGTCTTCCACACGCTGAAGTCCGAATTGAAGAAGGCCGGCCACAACACCAATGTCGGCGACGAGGGCGGCTTCGCCCCGAACCTGCCGTCGGCCGACGCCGCGCTCGACTTCGTCATGAACGCGATCGGCAAGGCCGGCTTCAAGGCGGGCGCTGACATCATGCTCGGCCTCGACTGCGCCTCGACCGAGTTCTTCAAGGACGGCAAATACGTCTATGAAGGCGAGGGCAAGACCCGCTCGATCTCCGAGCAGGCGAAATATCTTGCAGACCTCGTCTCGCGCTATCCGATCGTGACGATCGAGGACGGCATGTCGGAGGACGACATGGACGGCTGGAAGGAGCTCACCGACCTGATCGGCAAGAAGTGCCAGCTGGTCGGCGACGACCTCTTCGTCACCAACGTCAAGCGCCTCGCCGAAGGCATCAAGACCGGCCGCGCCAACTCGATCCTGATCAAGGTCAACCAGATCGGCACGCTGACCGAGACGCTCGCCGCCGTCGAAATGGCGCACAAGGCCGGCTACACCTCGGTGATGTCGCACCGCTCCGGCGAGACCGAGGATTCCACCATCGCCGACCTCGCGGTCGCCACCAATTGCGGTCAGATCAAGACCGGCTCCCTTGCGCGGTCCGACCGCACCGCCAAATACAATCAGCTCCTGCGCATCGAGCAGCAGCTCGGCAAGCAGGCGCTTTATGGCGGCAAGGCGGCACTGAAGGCGCTGGCATAAGCCGGCGTCTCGATCCGCGCGAAGAGAAGGACAGGGGAGGATCGACATGAGTGACGGCAAGACCGGACTGGAATTGCGTTCGCTGCTCAAGAAAAGCGGCGAGCTGGAATTGTCTCTCGTGACGGTCCCGACGCCGGAGCCGGCCGACGATGAGGTCGTGGTTCGCGTCGAGGCGACCCCGATCAACCCGTCAGACCTCGGGCTGCTGATCGGGGCGGCCGACATGTCGGCCGCCAAGGCCTCCGGCACCAAGGAGATGCCGGTCATCACCGCGACGATGCCGGAGGCGGCGATGCGGATGATGGCGGCGAGATTCGATCAGTCGCTGCCGGTCGGCAATGAGGGCGCCGGCACGGTGATCCGGACTGGATCGTCGGACGCAGCGAAGGCCCTGATGGGCAAGACGGTGTCGATGATCGGCGGCGCGATGTACACGCGGTACCGCGTGCTGAAGGTCCGCGACGTCATGGAGCTGCCGCCGGGCACCACGGCCGCCGACGGCGCCTCCTGGTTCGTCAATCCGCTGACCGCACTCGGCATGACCGAGACGATGCGGCGGGAGGGCCACAAGGCGCTCGTGCACACGGCGGCCGCCTCCAATCTCGGCCAGATGCTCAACAAGATCTGCATCAAGGACGGCATCGGCCTCGTCAACATCGTCAGGAACAAGGAGCAGGCCGACATCCTGCACAAGATCGGCGCCAAATACGTCGTGGATTCCAGCGTACCGAGCTTCATGGACGATCTCACCAACGCGCTGGTCGAGACCGGCGCCACCATCGCCTTCGACGCCATCGGCGGCGGCAAGCTGGCGAGCCAGATCCTGACCGCGATGGAGATCGCGGCCAACAAGACCGCGAAGGAATACAGCCGCTACGGCTCCAACGTGTACAAGCAGGTCTACATCTATGGCAGCCTCGACACGCGGCCGACGGAGCTGAACCGCTCGTTCGGCCTGAGCTGGGGCGTCGGCGGCTGGCTGCTTACGCCATTCCTTCAGAACATCGGCCCGGCCGAGATCGGCCGCCTGCGCAAGCGCGTGGCATCCGAGCTCAAGACCACCTTCGCCAGCCACTACACCAAGGTGGTGTCGCTCGCCGAGGCGCTCGATCTCGCCAATATCGCGGTCTACGCCAAGCGGGCCACAGGCGAAAAATTCCTCATCAACCCGAACAAGTGATCGCTTTGGTCCGTTACCGGTAAACATCAGGCCGCCGCTTGGCGGCCTGATTGCTTTTGATCGTGGCCCGGATGGAGCGCAAGCCGACCCATTTCCGGAAACGCAGCGTTTCCAAATCGGACCAGTTCATGCACTTGCATCTATCGGCCCGGATGGCTTAAGTGCCGTCCCGGCATTCCCGCTCACCTTCAAGGACACCCAATGGCCTACAACATCGTCACGATCGCTGGCAGCCTGCGCAAGGACGGCTTCTCGCTCAAGATCGCCAATGCGCTCGCCAAGCTCGCGCCTGCCTCGCTCAAGCTCGAGGTGATCACGCCGGCGGGCATCTCGTTCTTCAACCAGGACCTCGAGGGCGCGCCGCCCGCGGACTGGCTCGCCTTCCGCGAGAAGCTCAAGAGTTCGAACGGCGTCCTGTTCGTCACGCCCGAATACAACCGCTCGATCCCGGGCGTCCTGAAGAACGCCATCGACGTCGCCTCGCGGCCCTATGGCAAGAGTTCGTTCCTCGGCAAGCCGGTCGGCATCATCTCCAACTCGCCGGGTCCGCTCGGCGGCGTCAGTGCGGCCAAGCATCTGCAGACCATCCTGCCTGGCATTTCCGGTCCGATCCTTCAGCAGCCGGAAATCTATCTCAATGGCGTCGGCGATGCCTTCGATGCGGAGGGCAACCTGACCAAGGACTCCCTCAAGACGGTGCTGCAGCAATACATCGAGGCCTTCGCCGCGCATGTGGCGAAGAATCAGGGCTGAGTTCTCGCTCTCTCCGTCATGGCCGGGCCTTGTCCCGGCCATCCACGTCTTTGCCGACCTCACTGAAGAACGTGGATGCCCGGGACAAGCCGGGGCATGACGATTGGCGTATTGAGAGAGGCAATTAGCACTCCCTTAACCAACCTGTCCCATCTTCCGAAGATGGTCTCACGCGCGCGCCTGAAGTCGATCCTGACCGGCCTTGCCCTCTATGCGATGGCGGCGGCGATCGTCGGCTATTTCGGCGTCAACGCCTATACCGGCAAATACGGTCTCAACGCCCGCCAGGAACTGGATCAGGAGATCATCGCGTTGACGAGCGAGCTGGCTCAGCTCAAGCGCGAGCGGGCCAGGAGCGAGCAACGGGTGTCGCTGCTGCGGTCGGAGAAGATCGACCCGGACATGCTGGACGAGCGCGCGCGCTTCCAGCTCGACTATGTCCATCCGCGCGATCTCGTTCGGATGATCCCGGCGAACTAGCCATCCGCAGCTTCTGAAAGCCGCAGCGAAAGTCGCTGCTGAAATCCGACCACTCTGTCCTTTTGCCTCCTGCGAAGGTCGTAACCCCGGAACCGCGCGGTTGCCTTGACGGCGGCGCCGCGGCGGGCTCATGCCTTTGGTGGCGCTCGCTGAAGTTGACGCAGATCAACCGGACAGCACCGGCACGTCCTACACTGCTATCCGGAGGAAACTGTGATGAATGGGACAATGCCCCGGCATCACGCGGCCCGTGTCGAGGCCGCCATCGCGTCAGGCCAGGCGGCTCGCTCCGCGCTCGTGGCCTCGTGGCGCCGTTCCTCCCGATTGCATCACCTTGATCCCAGCGGTCGCGCCGCGCCGATGCGGCTGACCGAAGCCGAGCTGCAGCAGGCGCGAGAGCGCATCGCGCCGCTTCTGGCGGCCGCGCAGGGCGCGATGGACCGGCTATATCAGGCCGTCGGCGCTGCGGGCTGCTGTGTGCTGCTCGCCGATCGCGAGGGCGTGCCGGTCGATCGCCGCGGCACGGCGGCGGACGATGCGACGTTTCAGTCCTGGGGCCTGTGGACGGGCGCGCTCTGGAGCGAGGAGCATGAGGGCACCAACGGCATCGGCACCTGCCTCGTCGAGCAGCGTCCGCTGACCATCGATCGCGACCAGCACTTCTTTGCCCGCAACACGCTTCTGAGCTGCACCGCCGTTCCGATCTACGACCACGAGGCGGCGCTCGCGGGCGTGCTCGACGTCTCCTCCTGCCGCGCCGACCGCACCGACGCCTTCGCCAGCCTGATCGCGCTCGCGGCGGGCGAGGCGGCCAAGCGGATCGAAGCCGACCTGTTTCGCAAGGTCTTCGCCCATGCCCGCATCGTGCTGACGCAGGCGGCGGACGGAAGCTGCGGCGGCCTCGTTGCGGTCGATGCGGACGATCTGGTGATCGGCGCAACGCGCTCCGCCCGGCTGGCGCTCGGCATCGCGACCGGCGGTGCGTTGCGGCCGATGCCCGCGGCCGATCTTCTCGGCGGTGATGCCGCGCACGATCATCTTGCCGGAGGCCAGCGTGCGGTGCTGCAACGCGCGCTGCTGCGCGCCGGCGGCAACGTTTCCGCCGCCGCCAAGGCCCTCGGCGTCAGCCGCGCCACGCTGCACCGGAAGCTCAAGCGGTTCGAGCTGAACCACTAGGCCGCGCTATTCCTCAATCGTCATTGCGAGCGCAGCGAAGCAATCCAGAGTCCCTCCGCGGAAAGATTCTGGATTGCTTCGCTGCGCTCGCAATGACGGTGGAAGCCGCTGGTGCGCCAATTGCTCCTTGCTTCTGACGGGCGAGTACAACTGTCGCAGAACTGCGACAGGTCCGCTCCGCGATCGCGTCCGCCCGGGCTGACAGAAAACGCCTCCCGCATCATCGTCTGCGCAAGTCGCGAACAGGCGACGACAAGCGCAAACAGCAACATCGGGAGTGATCAATGAACAAGGTGGAATTCCTCAGCGTCACCAAAGTTCCCTTTGCCGAACGCTACGACAATTTCATCGGCGGCAAGTTCGTCGCGCCGATCTCCGGGAAATATTTCGATAATGCCTCGCCCCTGACCGGCCAGGTCGTCTGCAAGATCGCGCGGTCCGACGCGCAGGACGTCGAGGCGGCACTCGATGCGGCGCATGCCGCCAAGGCCGCCTGGGGCCGCACCAGCGTCGCCGAGCGCGCCGCGATCCTGAACCGGATCGCCGACCGCATGGAAGAAAACCTCGAGCGCCTGGCGATTGCCGAGACCTGGGACAACGGCAAGCCGATCCGCGAGACGCGCGCCGCCGACCTGCCGCTCGCGATCGACCATTTCCGCTATTTCGCCGGCGTGGTGCGTGCCCAGGAAGGCTCGATCGGCGAGATCGACCACGACACCATCGCCTACCATTTCCACGAGCCGCTCGGCGTGGTCGGCCAGATCATTCCCTGGAACTTCCCGCTTCTGATGGCCTGCTGGAAGCTCGCGCCGGCGCTCGCCGCCGGCAATTGCGTGGTGCTCAAGCCCGCCGAGCAGACCCCGGCCTCGATCATGGTCTGGGCCGAGATCATCGCCGACCTGCTGCCGCCGGGCGTGCTCAACATCGTCAACGGCTTTGGCCTCGAGGCCGGCAAGCCGCTGGCGTCGAGCCCGCGCATCGCCAAGATCGCCTTCACCGGCGAGACCACGACGGGCCGGCTCATCATGCAATATGCCAGCCAGAATCTCATCCCGGTGACGCTGGAACTCGGCGGCAAGTCGCCGAACATCTTCTTCAAGGACGTCACCGCCGAGGACGACGATTTCTTCGACAAGGCGATCGAGGGCTTCGTCATGTTCGCGCTGAACCAGGGCGAGGTCTGCACCTGTCCGAGCCGGGCGCTGGTCCACGCCGACATCTACGACCGTTTCATGGAGCGGGCGCTCAAGCGCGTCGCCGCGATCAAGCAGGGCGACCCGCGTGATGCCGCCACCATGATCGGCGCGCAGGCCTCCAGCGAGCAGCTCAGCAAAATCCTCTCCTATATCGACATCGGCAAGCAGGAGGGCGCCAAGGTGCTGGCCGGCGGCGGACGCGCCGATCTCGGCGGCGATCTCACCGGCGGCTTCTACGTCCAGCCGACCGTGTTTGAGGGCCACAACAAGATGCGAATCTTCCAGGAGGAGATTTTCGGCCCCGTCGTCTCGGTCACGACCTTCAAGACCGACGAAGAGGCGCTCGCGATCGCCAACGACACGCTCTACGGCTTGGGTGCCGGTGTCTGGAGCCGCGACGCCAATCGCTGCTACCGCTTCGGCCGGGAGATCCAGGCCGGCCGGGTCTGGACCAATTGCTACCACGCCTATCCCGCCCATGCGGCGTTCGGCGGCTACAAGCAGTCGGGCGTCGGGCGCGAGACCCACAAGATGATGCTCGATCATTATCAGCAGACCAAGAACCTCCTGGTCAGCTACAGCCCGAAGAAGCTCGGCTTCTTCTGATCGGGTCGGAAGGGCGGCGCCGCTTCGGCGCCGCCCGCTCCGAATGTCGGGATTGGCGCACGCACCGTTCTTGATCCGGTCACGAATCTGCGCACGCCATGGCGTGCATAGATTTGTTGCCTGATCAGCGCCAAAGATTTTCCAATATTTCGATCACGCTGCAGTGCGGCATAATGAAAGTCGTGCCATGCCGCCGCGGTGCTTTCCAAGGGCGTTTGACTTGGGTTAGAGAGGGCGAAAGTTTTCTCTGACCCGGAATTCCCATGGCCGCACCCAAGAAAGCCGCCGCAAGCGCTCCACAGGACAAGTCCGACGGCGGTTCGCCCCCGGAATTCACCAGGGAGCAGGAGCTCAAGGCGCTCCGCGACATGCTCCTGATCCGGCGGTTCGAGGAAAAGGCCGGCCAGCTCTACGGCATGGGCGCCATCGGCGGCTTCTGCCACCTCTATATCGGCCAGGAGGCCGTGGTGGTCGGCATGCAGATGGCCCTGAAAGAGGGCGATCAGGTCATCACCGGCTATCGCGACCACGGTCACATGCTCGCGACCGGCATGGATGCCAATGGCGTGATGGCCGAGCTGACGGGACGCCGCGGCGGCTATTCCAAGGGCAAGGGCGGCTCCATGCATATGTTCAGCAAGGAGAAGCACTTTTACGGCGGTCACGGCATCGTCGGCGCGCAGGTCTCGCTCGGCACAGGCCTCGCCTTCGCCAATCACTATCGCGGCAACGGTAACGTCAGCGTCACCTATTTCGGCGACGGCGCGGCTAACCAGGGCCAGGTCTATGAGAGCTTCAACATGGCGGAGCTCTGGAAGCTGCCGGTGATCTTTGTCATCGAGAACAACCGCTACGCCATGGGCACCTCGGTCTCACGCGCCTCGGCGCAGCAGGATTTTTCCAAGCGCGGCGCGTCCTTCAACATTCCCGGCAAGCAGGTCGACGGCATGGACGTCCGCGCCGTGAAGGCGGCGGGCGAGGAGGCGGCGGCCTGGTGCCGCGCCGGCAAGGGTCCCTTCATTCTGGAGATGCAGACCTACCGCTATCGCGGCCATTCGATGTCCGATCCTGCAAAATATCGCACGCGCGAGGAGGTCGAGAAGGTTCGCCACGACCAGGACCCGATCGAGCAGGTGCGCAACCGCCTGCTCGCCGCCAAGGTCAGCGAGGCCGATCTGAAGGCGATCGACGCCGAGGTGCGCGACATCGTCAATGCGTCCGCCGATTTCGCCCAGCATGATCCCGAGCCGGATGCCGCCGAGCTCTGGACCGACGTGTACCGCTGAACGCGCGCAAGCTTTCCTTGGAGAAGACATGCCAATTCAAGTGCTGATGCCCGCGTTGTCGCCCACGATGGAGAAGGGCAACCTCGCCAAGTGGCTGAAGAAAGAGGGCGAGACGATCAAGTCGGGTGACGTGATCGCCGAGATCGAGACCGACAAGGCGACCATGGAGGTCGAGGCGACCGATGAGGGCACGCTCGGCAAGATCCTGATCCCCGAAGGCACCGCTGATGTCGCGGTGAACACACCGATCGCGACCATTCTCGCCGATGGTGAGAGCGCGGCTGATCTGGCGAAAGCACCTGCGACGGCCGCGAAGGCTGCAGAGTCCGCGCCGCCAGCCGCAGCAAAGGCCGAGGCGCCTGCGCCGAAAGCTGCGCCTGCTCCGCAGGCCGTCGCCGAGCCCGATCCGGAAGTCCCCGCCGGCACCGAAATGGTGACGCAGACCATCCGCGAAGCGCTGCGCGACGCCATGGCCGAAGAGATGCGCCGCGATGCGGACGTGTTCGTGATGGGCGAAGAGGTGGCCGAATATCAGGGCGCCTACAAGGTGACCCAGGGCCTGCTCCAGGAGTTCGGCGCCAAGCGCGTGATCGACACGCCGATCACCGAGCATGGCTTTGCCGGCGTCGGCGTCGGTGCGGCGATGACCGGCCTCAAGCCGATCGTCGAGTTCATGACCTTCAACTTCGCCATGCAGGCGATCGACCAGATCATCAACTCCGCGGCCAAGACGCTCTACATGTCCGGCGGCCAGATGGGATGCTCAATCGTGTTCCGCGGACCGAACGGTGCGGCTGCGCGCGTCGCCGCCCAGCACAGCCAGGACTATTCGGCCTGGTACTCGCACGTTCCGGGCCTCAAGGTCGTCGCCCCGTATTCGGCGGCCGATGCCAAGGGCCTGCTCAAGGCTGCGATCCGCGATCCCAATCCGGTGATCTTCCTCGAGAACGAGGTGCTGTACGGCCACACCGGCGAAGTGCCCAAGCTCGACGACTTCATCATCCCGATCGGCAAGGCGCGCATCGTCCGCGCCGGCAGCCACGTGACCATCATCTCCTGGTCGAACGGCATGACCTATGCGCTGAAGGCCGCCGACGAGCTTGCCAAGGACGGCATCGAGGCCGAGGTGATCGATCTGCGCACGTTGCGGCCGATGGACACCGAGACCATCGTCAACTCGGTCAAGAAGACGGGCCGCGCCGTGACGGTGGAAGAGGGTTGGGCCCAGAGCGGCGTCGGCGCCGAGATCGCCGCGCGCATCATGGAGAACGCCTTCGACTATCTCGACGCGCCGGTGACGCGCGTGTCCGGCAAGGACGTGCCGATGCCCTATGCCGCGAACCTGGAGAAGCTCGCGCTGCCCTCGGCGGCGGAGGTGGTCGAGGCCGCCAAAGCCGTCTGCTACAGGTAGAATAGGCAACCATGTATAAGCTAACCTGGCATATCTACTGGCGCTGGATATTGGCAGCTCTGGCTTTTACGGCGGCTATTCCGCTCGTGGTCATGGTCGTTGAGTTTCCGGTGATGCTTTTGGTGGCGATCCTGTCGCGCATGCTGGGCTATCCGGAATTTGCGGCCACTGCCACGACCGTCGTCAACGCGATGATCTTCCAGCCGGTCGTTTTGGCTGGTTTGTTTTTCGCCGTTGGTTTCCTTGCGCTCCGGTCCATGCTGAAGCGAGCGATTGGAGTAGAGTTTGACGGGAAGGTTCTTGTCCTCCAGGACGCATCGAGTTCGTCGCAATGAGCGGCCCCAAGGAGCAGCCACTGCCGCCCGACGTCATGACCCGCGACGACGCGGTCGAGATCCTGCGCGTCTTCGTGCTGGATGGCGGGCTGTCGATGGCGTTCCAGCGCGCCTTCGAGGAGCCCGACATGTGGGGGCTATTGCTCGTCGATCTCGCCCGCCACGCCGCGCGCGCCTACGCGCGCGAGAGCGAATACACCGAGGAGGACGCGCTGAACCGGATCCTCGACATGTTCCAGGCCGAGATCGAGCGTCCCACCGACACCGGCACCACGACGCCGCGCGGCAAGGGGCACTGATCATGGCGATCGAATCCTATCATTACGATTTCATGCTGGAAGCGATCCGCGAGGCCGAAGCCTCGATCGCGCAGGGCGGCCTGCCGATCGGCGCGGTGCTGACGCGCGACAACAAGATCATCGCCCGCGGCCACAACAACCGCGTCCAGGAGAACAATCCCATCCTGCACGGCGAGATGAGCTGCCTGCGCGAGGCCGGCGCGATCTCGTTCCACGATACCGTCATGTACACGACGCTGTCGCCCTGCTCGATGTGCGCCGGCGCGCTCGCGCTGTTCAAGGTCAAGATGGTGGTGATCGGAGAGTCCATCACGTTCCCCGGCTCCAAGGATATCCTCGACAAGTTCGGCATCCCCTGGATCGACCTTGCCGACGATCGCTCCATCACCATGATGAAGAATTGGCGTTCCATCCCTGCCAATGAGCGCCTGTGGCAGGGCGACATCGGCAACTAAACCTGGTCTGTTCGTCGCCGCTGTCGGAGACGACGTTTTGCAAAATTCTTCTTGAGGTCAGCATGCCCATCAACATCCTGATGCCCGCTCTCTCGCCGACGATGGAGAAGGGCAACCTCGCCAAGTGGCTGAAGAAGGAAGGCGACAAGGTCAAATCCGGCGACGTCATTGCCGAGATCGAGACCGACAAGGCGACCATGGAGGTCGAGGCGATCGACGAGGGCACGATCGCCAAGATCCTGGTGCCCGAGGGCACGCAGGACGTTCCGGTCAACGACGTGATCGCCGTGCTCGCCGGTGAGGGCGAGGACGTGAAAGCCGCAGGGAGCGCCAAGCCCAGCGCTTCGGCCGCGCCGCCGAAGGCCGCCGAAGCCCCAGCGGCCGCACCGGCTGCCGCGCCAGCGCCTGCTGCGCCCAAGGCCGCGCCGCCGCCCGCAGCACCCGCGCCGCAGCCCGCAGCTCCGGCCGCCCAGGCCAATGGCCATGGCGGTCGCGTGTTCTCATCGCCGCTGGCGCGGCGCCTCGCCAAGGAAGCCGGCATCGATGTCGGCATGGTCACCGGCACCGGCCCGCACGGCCGCGTGGTCGCGCGCGACGTCGAGCAGGCCAAATCCGGCAAGGGCCTCAAGGCACCCGCCGCGGCGCCGTCAGGCGCGCCGGCGATCGCGCCGACCATGTCGGACAAGCAGATCCTGTCGCTGTTCGAGCCGGGCTCGTACGACATTGTCCCGCATGACGGCATGCGCCGCACCATCGCGCAGCGCCTGACTGCGTCGATCCAGAACGTCCCGCATTTCTATCTCACCATCGACTGCGACATCGGCAAGCTGCTCGCCGCGCGCGAGGAGATCAATGCGGCTGCACCCAAGGACAAGGAGAAGAAGCCGCTCTACAAGATCTCGGTCAACGACTTCGTCATCAAGGCGATGGCGGTGGCGCTGCAGAAGATCCCGAACTGCAACGTGAGCTGGACCGAAAGCGGCATGGTCAAGCACCATCATTCCGACGTCGGCGTTGCCGTTGCGATGCCTGGCGGCCTGATCACGCCGATCATCCGCAAGGCCGAGACCAAGACGCTCTCGACCATCTCGAACGAGATGAAGGACTTTGCGGCGCGCGCACGTTCCCGCAAATTGAAGCCCGAGGAGTATCAGGGCGGCACCACCGCCGTCTCCAACCTCGGCATGTATGGCATCAGCCACTTCACCGCCGTGATCAACCCGCCGCATGCGACGATTCTCGCGGTCGGCACCAGCGAGGAGCGTCCCGTGGTGCGCGGCGGCAAGATCGAGATCGCGAACATGATGAGCGTGACCTTGTCCTGCGATCACCGCGCCATCGACGGCGCCCTCGGCGCCGAGCTGATCGGCGCGTTCAAGCAGCTGATCGAAAACCCTGTGATGATGATGGTCTGACGCGGCGGCAGAGGGGGCAACCTTGCATGTCCGGACCCGCTGGCCATGGATATCGCTGCTACTCGGAGCCATCGTCGCGCTCAACCCGATCGGGCTCGATTTTCTTCACTCTGCGTTCTTTGCCGGCGAGCAGCTGGCACGGAACATCGCCCAGCCGATCGTGCTCACCGCGCTGACCATGATGGTCCTGGTGGTGGTGCTCGAATGGCTGGTGAGGTCTTTTCTGGTCAAGCGCCGCGCCCGCGGCGCTTCTTGAGTTGAACGGGAGCCGCTATGGCCGATACATCCTTCGACGTCATCATCATCGGCTCCGGCCCCGGCGGCTATGTCACCGCGATCCGCGCCGCGCAGCTCGGCTTCAAGACCGCGATCGTCGAAAAGTCCTATCTCGGCGGCATCTGCCTGAACTGGGGCTGCATCCCGACCAAGGCACTCTTACGCTCGGCCGAGATCTACCACTACATGCAGCACGCCAAAGACTACGGCCTGTCGGCGGAGAAGGTCTCGTTCGATCCGAAGGCCGTGGTGCAGCGCTCGCGCGGCGTCTCCAAGCGGCTGAACGACGGCGTCGGCTTCCTGATGAAGAAGAACAAGGTCAGCGTGATCTGGGGCGCCGCCTCGATCGATGCGCCCGGCAAGGTCACCGTGAAGAAGTCCGACGTCGAGGGCCCGAAGGGCGCGCTGGGCGAGGGGACCTATCAGGCCAAGCACATCATCGTCGCGACCGGCGCACGGCCGCGCGTGCTGCCCGGCCTCGAGCCCGACAAGAAGCTGATCTGGACCTACTTTGAAGCAATGGTGCCGGAGCGGATGCCGAAGTCGCTGCTGGTGGTCGGCTCCGGCGCGATCGGCATCGAGTTCGCCTCGTTCTTCCACACCATGGGCTCCGACGTGACCGTGGTGGAAGTGCTGCCGCAGATCCTGCCCGTCGAGGACGCCGAGATCGCAGGCTTCGCCCGCAAGCGGCTGGAGAAGCAGGGCATCAAGATCATGTCCTCCACCAAGGTGACGAAGCTGGAGAAGAGGGCCGACAGCGTCGTCGCCACCATCGACGACGGCAAGGGCAAGCCCGTCACAACCGAGTTCGAGCGCGTAATCTCGGCGGTCGGCGTCGTCGGCAATATCGAGAATCTCGGCCTGGAAAAAGTCGGTGTCAAAACCGATCGCGGCATCATCGTGGTCGACGGCTACGGCAAGACCAACGTTCCCGGCATCTATGCCATCGGCGACGTCTCCGGTCCTCCGATGCTCGCGCACAAGGCCGAACATGAGGGCGTGATCTGCGTCGAGGCGATCAAGGGCCTGCACCCGCATCCCATGGACAAGAACATGATCCCGGGCTGCACCTATTGCCATCCGCAGGTGGCCTCCGTCGGTTTGACCGAAGCCAAGGCCAAGGAGAACGGCCGCGAGATCCGCGTCGGCCGCTTCCCCTTCGTCGGCAACGGCAAGGCGATCGCGCTCGGGGAGGATCAGGGCCTGGTCAAGGTGATCTTCGACAAGAAGACAGGCCAGCTGTTAGGGGCCCACATGGTCGGCGCCGAGGTCACCGAGCTGATCCAGGGCTACGTCGTCGCCATGAACCTGGAGACCACGGAAGAAGAGTTGATGCACACGGTGTTCCCGCATCCGACGCTGTCGGAGATGATGAAGGAAGCCGTGCTGGATGCGTATGGGCGGGTGTTGAATATTTGATGGCTGGCATCGCCGCCCACCGCCGTCATTGCGAGCGCAGCGAAGCAATCCAGACCGCCTCTGCGGAAAGACTCTGGATTGCTTCGCTTCGCTCGCAATGACGAGCAGAGAGAGCCGTTTGCAGAACAAGAAGGAAATCATCCCATGCACGACAATGACAACCTCACCATCGAGCGCCCGACCTTCGTCACCCATCTCGAATGTGCCATGGAAGGCGACCATTACGCCGCCGACCAGGTCCACAACCTCTCCAAGGCCGGCAAGCCGCTTCTGGTGCGCTACGATCTCGCGGGCGTGAAGAAGGCGCTGACCAAGGACGCACTCGCCCAACGCCCCGGCGACATGTGGCGCTATCGCGAGCTGCTGCCGGTGCGCAAATGCAAGGACATCGTCTCGCTCGGTGAAGTCACGACGCCTCTGATCCGGCTGCCCAAGCTCGGCAAGAAGCTTGGCGGCGGCGAGATCATCGTCAAGGACGAGGGACGCCTGCCGACCGGCTCGTTCAAGGCGCGCGGACTGGTCATGGCGGTGTCGATGGGCAAGGCGCTCGGCATCAAGCACATGGCGATGCCGACCAACGGCAATGCCGGCGCGGCGCTGGCGGCCTATGCGACCTCCTGCGGCATCAAGACCACGATCTTCTGCCCGGCGGATACGCCTGAAGTGAACGTCAGCGAGATCGAGCTCCAGGGCGCGACCGTCTACCGCGTCAACGGCTATATCGACGATTGCGGCAAGATCGTCGGCGAGGGCAAGGCCAAGGTCGGCTGGTTCGACACCTCGACCTTGAAGGAGCCGTACCGCATCGAAGGCAAGAAGACGATGGGCCTGGAGCTCGCCGAGCAGCTCGGCTGGGACGTGCCCGACGTGATCTTCTATCCGACCGGCGGCGGCACCGGCCTGATCGGCATGTGGAAGGCCTTCGACGAGCTGGAGAAGATCGGCTTCATCGGATCAAAGCGCCCGCGCATGGTTGCGGTGCAGGCCTCGGGCTGCGCGCCGATGGTGCGGGCCTATGAGGCCGGCACCGAGCACGCGACGCGCTGGGAGGACGCCCACACCATCGCCTCGGGCATCCGCGTGCCGCAGGCGATCGGCGATTTTCTCATTCTACGCGCGGTGCGCGAGAGCAAGGGCTTTGCCATTGCGGTCGACGACGACAAGATCTCGGCGGCGCTGAACGAGGTCGCGCGCGAGGAGGGGCTGCTGCTCTGTCCCGAGGGCGCCGCAACCTACGCCGCCTACAAGGAGAGCCTCGCCGACGGCCGCGTCAGCAAGACCGACCGCGTCATGCTGTTCAACTGCGCGACCGGTCTGAAATACCCGCTGCCGCCGGTCACCCGCACGCTCGATCGTCACAAGCCGATCGACTATTCCCAGTTCTAGCGCGGCAATACGCCACGAATGATCCCTCTTCCCGTACGCGGGAAGAGCAAGAACAATATCGACATCGCTGGGGAGAAGACAATGACGAAGGCCGTCTGGGCTGCGCTGATTGCTGTTCTCGCTGTCGCAGGCGTCGCGCGCGCCGACGATTATCCCTCCCGTCCCATCACCATCATCGTGCCGTTCGCGGCCGGCGGGCCGTCGGATGCGATGGCGCGCGTGCTTGCCGAGCGGATGCGCGTCTCGCTCGGCCAGCCCCTGGTGGTCGAGAACGTGACCGGAGCAGGCGGCTCGATCGGGGTCGGCCGTGCCGTGCAATCGCCGCCCGACGGCTACACCATCTCGTTCGGCCATCTCGGCACCCACGTCGCCAACGGCGCCGTCTACAAGCTCAAATACGACCTCGTCGCCGACCTCGAGCCGGTGGTGCTGCTGCCGAGCAATCCGATGATCGTGGTCAGCAAGAACGCGGCGCCCGCGACCTCGCTGAAGGAGCTATTGGACTGGCTGAAGTCGCGGCCGTCGCCGCCGACCGCCGGCACCGCCGGCGCAGGCTCCGGCAGCCACATCGCCGGCGTCTATTTCGAGAGCGTCTCCGGCATCAAGCTGCAATACGTGCCGTATCGCGGCACGGCGCCCGCGTTGAACGACCTGATCGCCGGCCAGATCGACATCATCGTCGACCAGACCTCCAACTCCATCAGCCAGGTCCGCGCCGGCACCATCCGCGCCTACGCCGTCACCGACGACAAGCGCCTCGCCTCGGCGCCCGAGATCCCGACCGCGGAGGAGGCGGGCCTCAAAGGCTTCAACATGACGCTGTGGTCGGGCATGTGGGTGCCGAAGGGCACGCCGAAGGAGATCGTCGCAAAGCTCAATGCCGCGGCCGTGGAAGCACTGAACGATCCTGCGGTGAGGAAGCAGCTCGAAAGCCAGGGCCTGGAGATGACGCCCAAGGATCAGCTCACGCCCGAAGCGCTCGCCACGCGGCAAAAGGCCGAGATCGCGAAATGGTGGCCGATCATCAAGGCGGCGAATATCAAGGTGGATTGAGACGGTCGGCGCAGGCCTCGCGGTGTGGCGAGGTTCCGCGAATTTTCTGAGTAGGCCGCCAGCCCGGCCATCTCGGTCACTGCCGCGTTTGTGGGCCGCGGGCGCTCACGACGTGGTTTGGTGATCGAGTGCCAGCGCACGGTCCAGGCATTGCATCAGATCCGAGGCAGCGAACGGCTTACCGAGAAAACAGATTGCGCCCGCATTGAGTGCCCGCACACGCACGCCGTCATCCGGGAAAGCTGTGATGAATATGAACGGCGTGGCCGAACCCTGCGCCCGCATCTGCGTCAACAGATCGATTCCGCTCATCAGCGGCATCTGCACGTCGGCGATCACGCACGAGGTGTCGCTCGAATCGGTCGAGCTCAAGAACTCTTCCGCCGAGGCGAATGTGTGGACGTTGTATCCGCGCGATTCCAAGAGATTGTTGATCGCGGCCCGAACGTAGGGGTCGTCGTCAAGCACCGAGATGACCGAAGCCACTGACAAGACGTCCGCTCCTCGCCGGGAATTACGCTTGCCGTCGCCCACGGCTACAACATAAAGGCGTAAGGTGGACCTGCCGGTCACGATTGGAAACTCATACTTAGGTTTGTGCATCGGACTTGTTCGGGCCAATCCCGAGCGCCTCGCTCATTCTCACCAGGTCGGCCAGCGACTTCGCGCCCATTTTCCGCATGATCTGGCCGCGGTAGATTTTGACGGTGATTTCGGCCAATCCGAGCTGGGCGGCCACCTGCTTGTTCATCAGGCCGGACGTCACCAGTGACAATACGTCTCGCTCCCGCGAGGACAGTGACTCGAAGCGTGATCTGACGGTCGAGACCGTCCTGTTGAGGTCGCGGCGCTTGCGGTCTCGCTCGATCGCGGCCTGGACTGCGTCGAGAATGTCCTGATCGCGGACCGGCTTGGTCAAGAAGTCGATCGCCCCGCTCTTCATGGCCCGAACCGTCATGGGAATATCGCCGTGACCGGTAATGAAGATGATAGGCGTGTGGATATTTGCCTTGGCAAGATCGGTCTGCAGCTCGAGGCCGCTCGTTCCGGGCAGGCGGATGTCGAGCACCAGGCAGCTTGGGACGTCTGGCGGCTTGGCCTGGAGGAGCTGCGGCGCCGAGCCGAATGCTTCGACCTTGAGACCGACCGACTCGAACAGATTGGTGAGCGCACGGCGCATGGACGCGTCGTCGTCGACGATGAGGACAATGGGCTGATCGCCGTCCTTCTGTGGCGGCGAAGAGTCCGCGCGCTCGGTCACGATGCTTCCTCTCGATGGAGGGGCAAGGTAATCTGAAAAGTCGCGCCGCGCTCCTGATTTGGCACGGCGTAAAGTCGTCCGCCATGGGCCTCGATGATCGATCGACAGATCGACAGACCCATGCCCATGCCGGAGGACTTCGTGGTAAAGAACGGCGTGAAAAGGCGGTCCATCGCCTGTTCGCTGATGCCGACTCCGCGGTCGGAAACGCTCATTTGCATCGCGCCATCGCCGCTCGCCTCTGAACGGATCGCCAGCTCGCGCGGGCGATCGTGGACGTCTCCCATGGCCTCGATCCCGTTCATGATGAGGTTGATCAGGACCTGCTGCAATTGAATGCGATCGCCAAAGATCCTCGGCAGCGCCGACGACAGCTCCATGCGGACGGACACGGCGTGGCTGGCCATTTCGCGCTGAACGAGTGCGACGGCCTCCCGCACGACCGCATTGGCATCGAGCGGAACCATCTCGATGTCAGACCCCTTGGCGAGCGCCCGAACGTGACGGATCACGTCGCCGGCACGCCTGCCGTCCTCGATGATCCACTCCACGGAGCGGCGGGCCGCTTTGATATCCGGCGGATGGCGCTGCAGCCAGGCGAGGCAGGCGTCGGCGTTTGCGATCACCGCGGCGAGCGGCTGATTGATTTCGTGGGCAATCGAAGCGGTCAGCTCACCCAGTGTCGTGACACGTGTCACATGGGCGAGTTCGGCCTGGGCCTTGCGCAGCGCGTCTTCGGCTTGATTGGCCCGGATGGCCGCGGTCACGTCGGAGCAAACGCCACGGTAGCCCAGGAAAGCGCCGTCGGCGTCGAAGAACGGCTTGCCGCTGGTCCGGACGTAGATTGGCCGTCCATCGCGGTCTCTGCTGCGATACACCAAGTCGCGGAACGGGACGTGGGCGTCGAGCGCCGCTCGATGTTGCCGCCATTTTTCGGGCTCGAGAGCAGCGTCAGGAGCAATGTCCCAGCGTGTGAGCCCGATCAGGCCCGCGGGGACGGTGTTGGTATCGGAGTGTTCCGATATCTGGGTGACGCGATGGTCTGGGCCGGTTTCCCAGAACCAGTCAGACGCGGTTTCGGCATAATCTCGAAAGCGCTGCTCGCTGTCACGAAGCCTACGCTCCGCCTCTTTGGTCGCCGTGATGTCGGTCACCGATCCGACGAACTCCACGCGACCGTTGGAATCTCGCGTCGCTCGTGCCACCGCTCTAACGTATTTGATGGAACCGTCGGGCATCACCAGCCGGTATTCGTGATCATAGTCTTTCCCTTCGCGCGCCGCCTGGCCCGTCGTCTGCTTCACAGCGAGCCGGTCCTCCGGATGGATCCGCTGAAGCATGAATGGGATCGCGGGCTTCGTCCCCTCTTCGCATTCGAAGATGCGATAGGTCTCCTTGGACCAGGTGATCTCGCGGGTTGCGGCCTTCCAGCCGAAACTACCGGTGTGGCTCAATTCCTGCGCCTGGGCGAGGTAAGCCTCGCTCTGTCGCAGCGCGTTCTCTGCCTCCTTGCGCTCGGTGATGTTCTCGCAGGCGACAAGCACGATTGGTCCGCCATTGGCCCGCAGCATGGCCTTGGCGTTCTCGCGGACCCATAACATCGAGCCGTCCTTGCGAACCTTCCGGATTTCCCAGGTGTGTGACTGATCAAGGGTCTTGAGGCACAACGCGACACAGGCGCGGACAGTGGCGCGATCTTCCGCGAGGAAGACATCCAGCACGGATCGGCCGATCAACTCGGCCGGCGTGTAGCCCAGCTGCTCGGCGCCGAACGTGTTCACGTTGATCACGGTACCGGCCGGATCGACCATGAAGTACATGACCGGCGTGTGCTCGAAGACCTGCTGCCACTGCTTGACCGCCTCGAGCAAGTCGGCGGCATTGGAATCGGTGCGCGGCTTGGCGGGAACAGTTTGCCTCAGGCAGCCGACGAGGAATTGCGCGGCTGACTTCCCGAACGTCGCTGCCCGGCCAGGCTTCATCGCAGACGCTCCCGGCACTCTCTGCGTGAAGATGAGTAGAGCACGTTGCGGCGAGAGGAGCAATTCCAGCCAAAGTCGGATCGGCGGTCATGACATTCGCCTTTGGACTGTCCGCTCGCCGCCGGGTCCATTGTGGCGCATCAAGGACACCGTGCTGGCCAAGTTTTCACGGTAACCGTGCAGCCGAAGCGTCGTGCGCCGTCTCGTTGAACTCGAGCAGCGTGGGCCCCCCGGGCGAATACGGGACAAACCTAGGTATAGCTCCTCCATTCCTAGTCATGTCGGCCATTTTACCTCCGTACAATTGAGCGCTTCGCGCCCGGCGGACTAGCCTCTCGACCATCGAGAGTGTCGAAGGGAACAACTGAGAAAAGCGCAAGCAACAGAGGGAGACAACAATGTGCGATATGTCGGTACTTCCTGAGCGTCACCGATCGGAGTCCGAAAGTTGCTCCTCGCTCAGCGGATGTGCAGTTTGCGGCGGCAAGTTTGGCCTGATCCGCTACTACTCCTGGCGCACGGCGCTCTGCTCAAAGAAGTGCGTTGATCGTTTCCGCACGCGAAGCGAACGCGACCGGCAGTGGTTGTTTCGGGCTCAGGTCGCATAAGGCTGCATTGGAGAGCTGATCCGGGAGGCTGTGTCGTTGAACCGCTCATGCAAGCTCTTCTGCTGGATCGTTCTCATCACCCCCATCGCGGCCCTCCAGGCACAGGAGACGGGACACGGTGCCGTTCATCGCCAGCACCCACCTCAGGACCAGGCGCTGCACGAAAAATTCTATTCCACCTGGCACATGCCGGACAACCCGAGCGTCAGTTGTTGCAACAGCGCCGATTGTTATCCGACCGACATCAAGTACATCGAGGGCCAGATCTATGCGCGGCGCCGGGAGGACGGGAGATACATCCTGATCCCACCGCAAAAGGTGGAGCGAAACAGGGATAATCCGGACGGCCGAAACCATCTGTGCGCTCCACCGCCAGCACTGTCTCCGCTCGACAGCGTTTACTGCTTCGCTTTGGGAGGTGCCACATGAGATTCGCGTTCGTGCTGGTCAACGGCCGGACCCCGTTCCGGCAGACCTGGTGCATGCAGTGCTGCGAGCCGATCAGCGGCAGCTATCTGCGCGAGATCGCGACCCGTCTGCCTTACTGCGATCATCAGTGCTACGCGCTGTTCTGCGAGACGCTCGCGAAAGATGGTGTGAGAGCCGCTTCATGAAATTCGTGGTGGTCAATCACGAGCCGCCGTTGCACGCGGCCACGTGCAGCACATGCTCGCGTCCCTTGCGCTCCGGCTATGTCCGCCATGCGCGGATGCAGCGCCGTTACTGCGACGACAATTGTTATCGGCGCGGCGAATTCTCCACGCTGTTCATGCAATGGCCGGTGCCTGGGCGGACAGAACCGGCCCTAGGGAACGTCGAGCTCGCCGCTGGCAGCATGATCGAGATACTGACGGTCATGAGTGCCGTCTGGTGCTGGAGCTGCACGATCAGCGCCTGGACCGTCGCGAGAGCCTTGACCGGCGCATGTTTGGACAGTTGCGATCTGATCACGATGGAAGGAGGTGACACCTAGCTGCGCGACTGCACTCGCGTGGGAGCCGCAGCACCGTATCCTTGCAGGCGTCGCGTCCAGCCCCGGCGGCGTCGATCAGGGAGCGGGTGCTGCGGTCGCCACTGGCGCCGCTGCGCCGGCCTCGTGCGTCACCACGCGCTGGTCGCTCTTGCCGGCGATCATGCCGCTGCCCTCGAATTTTGCGCGGTAGACCAGCACGTTCTCCATCACGCGCTGGACGTAGTTGCGTGTCTCCGACAGCGGGATGCGCTCGACCCAGTCGACCGGATCGACATTGGGATCGCGTGGATCGCCGCGCGCCTGCACCCACTCGCGCACGCGGCCGCGGCCGGCATTGTAGCCGGCGAAGGTCATGATCTGGTTGCCGCGATATTCCGACAGGAGCGCGCTGAGCTCGGCCGCGCCCATCTGGGTGTTGTAGACGGGATCGGACACCATCCTGTCCCAGTCATAGGTCAGGCCGAAACGTTTGGCGGTGTCGCGGCCCGCTTCCGGCGTCACCTGCATCAGCCCGACCGCGTTGGCCGGCGACTTGTCGCGCTGATCGAACGAGCTCTCGGTGCGCGCCACCGAATAGATCACGCTGGTCTCGATCGCAGGCGCAACCTGCTTGTGCTCGGGAATGCCGATGGTCGGGAAGGCGTAATGGTCGAGCGCGAGCCCGCGCGCCAGCGCGGTCTTGCCGACCTCCAGCATCACGCGCGCATCGTTGCGCCGGCCGGCGAGCTCGGCGAGCGCTTCGAGCGCGGTGACATCGGTGCTCGCCTTGGCGAAATCCTCGGCGTAGTAGAACACCATGTCGCGCTCGCCGATGCCGTAGAGCATGTCGGCGGCGCGCACGCGCTCGTCCGCTAGCTGCGTCTCGGCCGAAGCCAGCACGGGCGAGGGCGGACGCAGCTCGATTCCATCGAGGCCGAGCTTGGCGCGGGCGAGCTGGCCGTAATAGGCGGTCTGATAGCGCGCCGCAGCCCGATAGCTCATGCGCGCATCGGCCGTCGCGCCCATGGCTTCGGCGGCGCGGCCGCGCCAGTAATGGGCCCGCGAGAGCGCAATCGGATTGGCGGAGCCTTCGTCGATCGCGGCGAAGTGCATCATCGCCGTCCTGGGATCGTTCAGAAAGCGCAGCGCGATCCAGCCGCACATGAAGTGATAGTCGATGCGATAGACTTCCTTCTCCGGCACCGCGGCCATACGCACGACATCATAGGCGGTCCTGGACTTGCCCTGGTCGAGCAGCTTGCGCGCGAGCAGGCGGCGCTCGCGCCACCACGCGTCGGTGTCCTGGGCCGCCATGGTGTCCGGCGCGGCGGCGAGGATCACCTCGGCGGCATCGTCGATGCGGTCCTTCTGCAGGTGCCATTGGGCGCGGCACAGCACGTAGCCGAGATCGCGGCGTGCTTCGGCCGGGACGTCCTCGAGATAGTCCTTCGCCTTGTTGGCCTTGCCGGTGACGCCGGCGCATGCCTTGACGATCGCGAGCGCATCCTCGCCGAGCCGCTTGGCCGCGCGCCGCGCGCCTACATAATCCTTGGCGCCGAGACGCTTGTCCATGCGGGCACGATGATCGTCCGCCGTGAGCAGATCACGGAAGGCTTCGTAAGAATCCTCTTCGCTGCGCTCGGACAATTCCTCCGCGCGCCAGGTTTCCCGGACCAGCCGCGCGGCCCTGTCGGTCTCGCCTTCGGCGAGCAGCACGCGCGCGAGCGCAAACTTGCCCTTGGCGCTGGTCGGCCGATCCATCGTGAACTTGTGCACGATGGCCGCGTCGGCCTTCTCCTGCCACAGCCGCGCCTCGGCGCGGCGGCGGAGCAGGGCGCTGCTCGGCCAATCGGGATTGGCCGCGAGGAAGGCGGCGTAGCGCTTGAAATTCGCGGTGCTCTCGGAATGGCGCAGCATGAACCAGTCGGCGAGCTTCTGTCCCGCGGGATCGGCAATGCGGTCGCGCGCAGCGCTCGCATCCTCGGTCTTGCCCTTGCGCGTCAGATCGATGGCGTCCTTCAGCGCGGCGAGATCGCCGGTCAGCGGCGGCGGCGCCGGCTTGTCCGTGGGCTTGTCGACCGTCTTCTTCGATTTGCGCTTGGCTTCGGCGTGCTTGCCATGACGCGCTTTGCCGGCGGCGGCGTGGCGGTGCTTGCCGGCCTTGGCCTCGTGCGTCTTCTTCAGCGCGGATGATTTGTGATTGCTCTTCGCCGCCAGCTCGGTGGGAAGGAGGGCCATTGCGGCCACGGCAACGACACACGCGAGCGAGCGTAGGCACTGGTTCATTCGATGGTCCCCCCCTGCGAAAACCACTACAAACCAAGGTCCGCACATGCGGCTTGCGAATCAAAGCATCGAACGATGCGCCGGCATCGTGTCGCACCCTCAAGCTGTCGCAACAATGCGGCAAAATACGGATTGGAACTCGGGAACTTCCGAAACGGCGGAAGAGGCAGTGGTTTTAACCTTTGTTAACGATTGGGCTCGCGCGACGATTACGCACGGCGCAGGACGTCACAGCAGCCAGATTGCGCGTGTTCCCTCGGCCAAATCCGGTGTATGAGTTCCCTCGCTTCATCCTTTCAGCGTTTGCCCTGCACCTATGCCGATTTTCAACCAGTCGATCCGGCGCAAGATCGTCGGCATCGCTCTCGGATTGATCGTCCTGATGCTGGTCACCTCGATCCTGTCGATGGTGATGTCCAGCCAGGTCGGCATTTTGCTCGACGAGCTGACCAACCGCTACATCCCCGCCTATAGCCATCTGGCGCGTGCGAACATCCGCTCGCTGGAGCGGGCCCTAGCACTGCGGCGGATGGTGATGAGCAGGATGGAGGCGCCGTCGGACGAGGAGGCCTATGTGGCGCGCCTTCGCGACTTCGAGGCGCTGGACCGCAAGTTCGAGCAGGAGGCCGAGGCCGCACGCAAGCTCATCAACGCGATCATCGACGACCCCAGGACGTATTCCGACAACGCCGCGCTGGCACGGCTCGACGTCCGGATCGAAAGCTCCGTCACCGAGCTGCGGCGCGATCTGGACGAGGGCAATGCGAAACTGCTCAAGCAGGTCGAGGTCAAGGATATGGTTGCGGCCCGCGGCACGCTGGAGCACCTCGACACGCTGCGCGATGCGTTCAACCGGAAGATTGATGCGATCCGCGCCGACATGCTGGCGCAGGTCTATTTCTCGACGTCGCAGGTGATCGGCCGCCAGCATCAGGCGATCATCGTTTCGGGCGTCGTGACCCTGCTCGCGGCGATCGTCGGCTTTGTCTTTGCGCTGCTGGTGAGCAGTGGCATCACGCGCCCGGTGCGGCTGCTGCTGGCCGGCGCCCGCGAGGTCGAGGCGGGCCGGTTCGACAAGCCCATCACCGTCTCGACGCAGGACGAGATCGGCGAGCTTGCTGCCGCCTTCAACCGCATGATCGAGCAGCTCAGGCACAACGAGCGCATTCGCGAGACCTTCGGCCGTTACATCGACCCGAAAGTGGTGCAGGGCCTGATCGACCGGCCGGAGGTCGCCATCGACGGCGAGCGCCGGGTGATGACCATCATGTTCTCCGACATGAGCGGCTTCACCTCGATGAGCGAGGGCATGACCCCCCGCGGTCTCGTCAAGGTGATGAACCACTACTTCACCGTGATGTCCGCTCCGATCAGAAACAATCGCGGCATCATCGACAAATATATCGGCGACGCCATCATGTCCTATTGGGGACCTCCCTTCATCGAGGAGGATGAGCAGGGTCTGCTCGCCGGGCTTGCCGCCGTCGAGATGGCCGATCAGGTGCCTGCGCTGCAGAAGCAGCTGCCGGATCTGCTCGGCATCCGCGCCATGCCGGCGCCGTGCGATCTGCGCATCGGCATCGCCACCGGCGAGGTCCTGACCGGCAGCATCGGGTCCGAGCTGATGATGAGCTTCACCGTGATGGGCGATGCCGTGAACCTCGCCTCGCGGCTGGAGGCCGTCAACAAGGTCTACGGCACCCGCATCCTGATCTCGCAGGCGACCGCGGACGGGATCGGATCGCGGCTCGAATTGCGCGAGATCGATCGTCTGGCGGTCGCGGGTCAAAGCGCGCCGCAGGCGATCTTCGAGGTGATGGCGAGAGCGGGCGCACTCACCGAGGCGCAAGTGACGTTGCGCACGCATTATGCCGATGGTCTCGCCGCCTATCGCGGCCGGCGTTTCGACGAGGCGCACGCCGCCTTCAATGCGGCGCTCGAGGCGGTCCCAGGCGACGGCCCCTCGCGCACGATGCTCGTCCGCATCGCGCAGTTTGCGGCCAGCCCGCCGGATCCCAATTGGGACGGCGTGTGGCGGCTGGAGCAGAAATAGCGATGCCTTGCGTCCGGCACGCCGCGCCGGAAAAAAAGATGCTACTCCATAACGATGTTCGCCGTGACCTATTTCCCGGGCTTAGGTTGGATGTCCCTGAGGCGTCTGACGGGGACACGCCGATGACACATCTTGAGGACAGGCTGGAACGGTTCGAGACGCTCACCGCCGAATGCGAGCTGATCGCCAAGCTCGCCACCGAAAGCAGCAAGCGCGAGTTCTATTTGAAGCTCGGGGAACAGTACCGTCAGCTGGCCGTCGACATCCGGCAGGCGATCGCGACGACGGCTGCGGCCTAAGCCGGGCTGAAATCCGTTCTTAACGTTTGGCGCGCATCCTTGCAGCAAGCGAGTATCGCTGATCGGCGACGCTCGTGGTGGGAAGGCCGGGGTTCGCTGCAATGCAGCGCGTCCCGTGAGTGTGATTTGCCATGCTTGACAGGGCAATCCCATGCGCCTCGCTGCAGTGATCATGTTCGCGCTCATGACGGCGGCCTGCGATCAGGAGCAGGACATCACCGGCTCGACGACGCCGGCCTGTCCGTTGCGCAACTACAGCTACAATCCCCGCGATATGAACCAGTGTGTCAGCGCCTGCAAAACGTGCGACCGCGGCACGACAGTGACCTGCACGACCTCCTGCACCCTCAAGGGGGCTCGCTGAGCGGGGCACTTGCAGGGGATCGCAATCCCGCGACGCCACCGGTGAGCGTCGCAACGCAATCCGCCATCCGACGCTCTTCGGTTGCGCGGAACCAGTAGCGGCCCGAGGCAAGGCCGGCGGTGCTTGGACACCGGAACGATTCACATGGATTAATCATTGAAGGAAGCGGCAGGATTCGGAGTCCGATGGAATGGGTATGCTCGATCCCGGTCGTTTTCTGGTGTCGTGCTCGCATTGCGATGCCTGGCCGATGGCGGCCAATGTGAAGCGGTCGACCTGGTCGGCGTCCCCGCACGAGGTCCGCTTCGTCTGCACGCGCTGCCGACGCGAAGAGACGGCGATCGTTTCGGCCTCCGGCGAATTGACGCCCATCAAGCGCGTCGATGTTCCGCCACGCGACGTTGCAGTCGCCTGGGCCCAGGCGCAACGCTTGCGCGGACGGTCCTGATGATTGCGATCCTCGGTTCGCCGGTGCCCGGCTCGCGGCGATAGCTGCGGTCGTCGCAAGCACTTTCACGCACCGAACGTTCGCCGCCCGGTCGCAGCTACCCGTCAGAGCCGGGCCACGTTTTGATGTCGATGGGGCTGTCACAAGCCCGCAAACGAACTAGAATTGGATGGGAAGGAGATCATCCATGGCCCTCGGCATCGTGCCGCCTCACGCGGACCATCTACGGCTTGATCCGGTGGCACCGCGCCTTGCGCCGGTGTTCTGCTTTGCGCTGCTGACCTTGTCATGCGCGCTTGCAAGCTTCGCGCTCGCCTGCGCAACGCCGTTCGCGGCGTTTGCAGTCGTCGCGGCCGCGATGCTGCCATTGCGCAACGCGCTGCTCGTCATCGCCGGTGCCTGGCTCGTGAACCAGGGCATCGGTTTCGGAGCCTTGCACTATCCCGTTGACGGCAACACCATCGCCTGGGGCCTCGTGATCGGCGCCGCAGCGCTCCTGTCCACCGCGGCAGCGTCCGCGGTGCTCCGCATGCTGCCGCAGCGCCGCACGCCCATGATGCTTGTGGTCACGCTCATCGCCGCCTACGCGGCCTATGAGATCGCGCTGCTGGCGGCAACGCCGTTCCTCGGTGGCGAGGACGCGTTCACCGCCGCCGTCGTTGCCCGTCTCGGGCTGATCAGCGCCGCCTGGCTCGCCGGGCTCGTTGCCGCCTGCGAGATCGTCCGTCTGTTCGATCCGTTCGGGCGCCGAGGCGCGATGTCGGCCTGAGCGGCTCGCCTCGTACGGCAGAAGCGCTCCGGCGCGGACGCGAGAGGGGGCAGAGGGGACGACTCACTTGCGCGCATGTCATCGCACCACGCATTGCGAAATTAGAGGTTGTAGCTTGCCGTCTGGACGAGAGTATCATGGTAAGCATACCCGTGTCTTCCCGGTAACGATTGTGCTGCCTGTGCAACACCCATCCCGGATTTAACCCTCATAACCGGCGGTTCGCATCGCCGCCGCTTTTTGGCCACACCCGACCATGAATAAAATCGCTCTAAATTTCTAACGGCAACGGCGGTCTTCGAAGGCGACGAGAAAATCCCAAGGTCGATTCAAATCTTGGCTCTGATTTTTCGGGTCTGAAAGGGTTGGCCGGGGAAACTGGTTGCGATGGGCGCGAAGATCGACAAGCAGAGGCTGCCGAGCCGTCACGTGACGGAAGGCCCTGCGCGCGCGCCGCATCGGTCCTATTTCTACGCGATGGGTCTGACCACCGAGCAGATCCACCAGCCCTTCGTCGGCGTCGCCTCGTGCTGGAATGAAGCCGCTCCCTGCAACATCGCCCTGATGCGCCAGGCACAGGCGGTGAAGAAGGGCGTGGCATCGGCCGGCGGTACACCTCGTGAATTCTGCACCATCACCGTGACCGACGGCATCGCCATGGGTCACGACGGCATGCGCTCCTCGTTGCCGTCGCGCGAGTGCATTGCCGATTCGGTCGAGCTGACCGTGCGCGGCCACGCCTATGACGCGCTGGTTGGGCTCGCCGGCTGCGACAAGTCGCTGCCGGGCATGATGATGGCGATGGTCCGCCTCAACGTGCCCTCGATCTTCATCTATGGCGGCTCGATCCTGCCCGGCAATTTCCGCGGGCAGCAGGTCACCGTGCAGGACATGTTCGAGGCGGTCGGCAAGCACTCGGTCGGGGCCATGTCGGACGAGGACCTCGACGAGATCGAGCGCGTCGCTTGCCCCTCGGCCGGTGCCTGTGGCGCGCAGTTCACTGCCAACACCATGGCGACCGTCTCCGAGGCGATCGGGCTGGCGCTGCCGTACTCGGCCGGTGCCCCGGCGCCGTACGAGATCCGCGACGCCTTCTGCATGACCGCGGGCGAGAAGGTGATGGACCTGATTGCCCAGAACATCCGGCCGCGCGACATCGTCACCCGCAAGGCGCTGGAGAATGCCGCCGCCGTGGTCGCGGCGTCCGGCGGCTCGACCAATGCTGCGCTGCACCTGCCGGCGATCGCGCACGAGGTCGGCATCAAGTTCGACCTGTTCGACGTCGCCGAAATCTTCAAAAAGACACCATATGTCGCGGATTTGAAGCCGGGCGGCCGTTATGTCGCCAAAGACATGTTTGAAGTAGGTGGCATCCCGCTTCTGATGAAGACGCTGCTCGACAACGGCTTCCTGCACGGTGATTGCCTTACCGTCACGGGCCGCACGATCGCTGAAAACCTCAAGAGCGTGAAATGGAATCCGCACCAGGACGTGGTGCATCCGGCGGACAAGCCCATCACCGTGACAGGCGGTGTGGTCGGTCTGAAGGGCAATTTGGCGCCAGAAGGTGCGATCGTGAAAGTCGCGGGAATGTCCAACCTCAGGTTTACTGGTCCGGCCAGGTGCTTCGACCGTGAGGAGGACGCGTTCGAGGCGGTCCAGAACCGCACCTATCGCGAAGGCGAAGTCATTGTGATCCGCTACGAGGGGCCGAAGGGCGGTCCCGGCATGCGGGAAATGCTCCAGACCACGGCAGCGCTGACCGGCCAGGGCATGGGCGGCAAGATCGCGCTCATCACCGACGGCCGCTTCTCCGGTGCCACCCGCGGCTTCTGCATCGGCCATGTCGGGCCGGAGGCGGCGGTCGGCGGCCCGATCGGGCTGCTCGAGGACGGCGACATCATCGAGATCGACGCGGTCAACGGGACCCTTGACGTAAAATTGAGCGACGCCGAGCTCGCCCAGCGCAGAACCAAATGGAGCGCCCGCGCGACTAACCACACGTCGGGTGCGCTCTGGAAATATGCTCAGCAGGTTGGACCGGCGATCGGAGGGGCAGTGACCCATCCGGGCGGCGCGCACGAGAAACAGTGCTATGCGGACATTTAGGCGTGCCACAGTTGCGTTTGTGTTGGGGGCGGCTGCGCTGGCCGCGCCGGCGTTCGCCTTCGACGGTGCGCCGGTCAACCCGAAGGACGCCACCATCCCGGTCGTGACGACCTTGCCCGGCGCTGCGGGTGCGGTGCGCACCAAGGTTCCGCCTGCGGTCGCGACCCAGGAAACCTCGCTCAGCGCCTTGCAATATGCTGCCGAGGGCGGCCACCCGATCGCGCAGTGGAAGCTCGGCCGCATGTACGCCAACGGCGACGGCGTCGCCCAGGACGATCTGCGTGCCTTCGAATATTTCAGCCGGATCGCCAACGCGCATGCCGAGGACAGCCCGTCGGCGCCGCAGGCGCAGATCGTGGCCAACGCCTTCGTTGCGCTCGGCCGGTACTATCTGGCCGGCATCCCGAATTCGAAGGTCAAGGCCGATCCGGACCGCGCCCGGGAGATGTTTTCCTATGCCGCATCCTATTTCGGCAATGCGGATGCGCAGTACGACCTCGCTCGTCTGTACCTGAAGACCCCGGACGCCTCGCGCGAGGACTACCGTTATGGCGCGCGCTGGCTTGGCCTCGCCGCGCAGAAGGGCCAGCACCAGGCCCAGGCGCTGCTCGGCCAGATGCTGTTCAACGGCGACCGCCTGCCGCGGCAGGCCGCGCGCGGCCTGATGTGGCTGACGCTGGCGCGCGACAGCGCCGGCGCCGACGAGGTCTGGATCAAGGAAAGCTACAACCGCGCCTTCGCGAAGGCCTCCGACGACGACCGCGCCATGGCCCTGCAAATGCTGGAGCAGTGGGTGCAGGGGCGTCGGGAGTAAGCACGGTCTCGTAGGGTGGGCAAAGGCGCCTCGGCGCCGTGCCCACGATCTCTCTCCGCCATTGCGAATGGTGGGCACGCTTCGCTTAGCCCACCCTACCGGCAGTTGCGACTGCCGCTCGCTCCCACCGACTCTGCGGAGGCCTACGCCGCCTCCAGATCCAGATCCGCCCACACCGGCACGTGGTCCGAGGGCTTCTCCCAACCGCGCACGTAGCTGTCGATGCCGACATTGGCGAGCCTGTCGCTGGCCTGCGGCGACAGCAGCAGATGATCGATCCGCAGCCCCTGGTTCTTCTGCCAGGCCCCGGCCTGGTAGTCCCAGAAGGTGTAGAGCCCGCCCTCGTCGCTGACGGCGCGCAAGGCGTCGGTGAGGCCGAGGCCGAGCAGGGACTGGAAGCTCTCGCGCGTCTCGGTCTTGAACAGCGCGTCCTCGGTCCAGGCAGCCGGATTATGCACGTCGCGGGCATGCGGGATGACGTTGAAGTCGCCGGCCAGGATCAGCGGGACCTCCTCCTTGAGTCGCTCCTTCGAATAATCAAGAAGCCGCGACATCCATTTGAGCTTGTAGGGATATTTGTCGGTCCCGACCGGATTGCCATTGGGCAGGTAGAGGCAGGCGATGCGCAGCACGCCGGACTTGAGCGTCACCACGCCCTCAAGGAAGCGGGCATGGGTATCCTCGTCGTCGCCGGCGAGGCCCGACTTGGTCTCGTCGAACCGGAGCTTGGATAGCAGGGCGACGCCATTGAACGTCTTCTGCCCGTGCGTCACCACGTTGTAGCCGAGCGCCTCGATCTCCAGCCGCGGGAAGGCCTCGTCGACACATTTGATCTCCTGCAGGCAGACGATGTCCGGCTGGCACTCTTTCAGCCAGGTCAGGAGCAGATCGATCCGCTGCCGGACCGAGTTCACGTTCCAGGTGGCTACTCTGATAGGCATTGGGAGGGCTCCGGGCAGGGGGCTTGGTTAGAACAAAATGCAAACGTGCCCGTCAAGACGGCCGCAAAATCTCCCACAAAATTAACCCGGCTTAAGCAGGCCGCACGCCATTGATCATCAAGAGGTTCCTCGGATGGATGGCCGGACAAGGCGATGAAGCGAACTCAGCCGCGTGACGGCCTGCTCGGCGCGTTCCTGTATTGGCTCGGCGGCTTCGAAATCGAGGACGGTCTGACGGCCGATCTCAGCGAGCGCGAGATCCGCCGCATCCGCGCCAAGCAGATCGACGCGGTCACCCAGCTGATCCCCGTGACGATGGCCGTGACGATGCTGAACGTCGCCATCGTGCTGATCCTGTTCTGGGGCAGGGGCTGGAACGACTTCCTTGCGATCTGGGGCCTGACGCTCGCCGCCACCGCTTCGCTTGCGGTGCGCGCATGGCACAAGTCGCATCAGAACCCGCCGCAGGAAGCATCGCCGCGCGCGGCGCGGCAGACGCTGCGGCAGGCGTTTTTTCTCGCCGCGATCTGGGGCGCGCTGCCGCTCGCTCTGTTCAGCCGCATCGAGCCGACCAGTCAATTGATCCTGGCCTGCCTGATGGTCGGCATGATGTCAGGCGGCGCCTTCACGCTTTCGACCTTCCCGCGCGCGGGCCTCGTCTATCTCGCCACCATGACGATCGCCTGCGCCGGCGCGCTGCTTTTGTGCGGCACCGGACCATATCTGGTGACCGCGGTGTTCCTGCTGCTGTTCGCATTCTTCATGGCGCGCAATATCGTCTCGCAGGGCAACCTCTTCCTCGGCAATCTCAAGGCCCAGCTCGAGCTCGAGCGCCAGACCGAGATCATCTCGCTGCTGCTGAAGGACTTCCAGGAGAACGCCAGCGACTGGCTCTGGCAGACCGATGCCGAGGGGCGCCTCGTCGACGTGCCGCAACGCTTCGCCGACGTCGCGCAGCTGCCGCTTCCGCTGCTGAAAGGCTCGCATTTCGCCGACGTGCTCGACATGCTCTGCCCCGAGGACAAGAGCGCTGCCTACAACATCGTCGGCCTGATGGAGCAGGCCGAGCCGCTGCACGAGATGAATCTCAAGGTCGTCGCTGGCGGCGAGGCGCGGCTGTGGTCGCTGACGGCGAAGCCGGCCCATGACCGTGAAGGCCATTTCCTCGGCTATCGCGGCTTCGGACGCGACGTCACCGAGCGCTGGCGCGCGGAAAAGGCTGAGGCCGAAAGCCGCGCCAAGTCCGACTTCCTCGCGGTAATGAGCCACGAGATCCGAACCCCCATGAACGGCGTGCTTGGGCTTGCCAGCATGCTGCTGGAGACAAAACTCGATCCGGAGCAGCGCGAGGCCGTCACCACGATCCGCGAGTCCGGCGACAACCTCCAGCGCATCCTCAACGACATTCTCGACCTGTCAAAGCTGGAAGCCGGCCGCTTCCAATTCGAGGCGATCGACTTCGCGCCGCAGGCGCTGGTCGAGACGGTTGCGACCGTCGTGCGCGCCAGCGCCAAGAGCAAGGGGCTCAAGGTCAAGGTCGAGCTCGATCCGAACCTGCCGCCGACGCTCCGCGGCGACGTCGCGCGCATCCGCCAGGTGCTGCTCAATCTCGCCTCCAACGCTGTGAAGTTCACCGACGAGGGCGAGGTGACGATATCGGCGACCTGCCAGGCGCGGCGTGACCTGCTGGCGACCGTCGAATGGACGGTGACCGACAGCGGCATCGGCATCGCGCCCGACAAGCTCGGCCTGCTGTTCAGCGATTTCGCCCAGGCCGATGCCTCGATCAGCCGCCGCTTCGGCGGCACTGGCCTCGGCCTTGCGATCAGCAGGCGGATCATCGAGCAGATGGGCGGCACCATCGGCGTCACTTCGACGCCGGGCGAGGGCTCGACCTTCTGCTTCACGCTGGTGCTGCCCTGGAGCCAGGCGCAGGCCTCCGATCAGGCTGGCGGGCGCGACCAAGCCGACGAGCTCAAGGCCCGGATCGCCGGCCTCGACCGGCCGCTGAAGGTGCTGGTCGCGGAAGACGATGCGGTCAACCGCATGGTCGTGAGCAAGATGCTGGGGGCTTTCGAGGTCGAGTTGCGCGTCGTCACCGATGGCGTCCAGGCCGTCGAGGCGGTCTCCGAGGGCGCCTACGACGTCGTGCTGATGGACGTGCGCATGCCCGACATGGACGGCCTTGCCGCCACCCGCGCAATCCGTGCGCAAGGCGACCGCTTCGCAGCCTTGCCGATCGTCGCGCTGACCGCCAATGCCTTCCCCGAGGACATCAAGATCTGCCGCGAAGCCGGTATGTCGGACTTCCTGGCCAAGCCGCTACGCAAGCCGGCGCTGATCGGAGCACTCCTGCGTGCGCTGGACGGCCACGTCATGTCGGAGGACGCACCGCTCCAGCCGGAGTTGATGCCGACCGAGGTGGCGTGGACGGACGAGGAAAGGCAGATAACGGGCGCGTAAGCGCGCTACACCGAGAAGCTCGTCCCGCAGCCGCAAGACGCCGTGGCATTCGGATTGTTGACGCGGAACGAGGCGCCGATCAGGTCGTCGACGAAATCGACCTGCGATCCCGCCAGGAACGGCTGCGAGGCGGAATCGACCAGCACCACCGCGTTGTCCTGCTCGATCACGAGATCGTCGTCGGTACGGGCGCGGTCGATGTCGAACTTGTACTGGAAGCCGGAGCAGCCGCCACCCTCGACCGAGATGCGCAGCATCGCGCCCGACCCTTCGCCCTTGAGGATCTCCCCAATCCGGCGTGCGGCCCTGTCGCTGATGGTCACGGCACTCGTCATTGCTGGTCTCCGATAGTCCCGCGCTCAGACCCAATTCATTTGGTATCGCGCGCCCGACATAGTTAAGTGCCACCATACGCAGAATCAAATGGATAGGGACTAAATTCGCCGTGTCCGTCGGAATGGCAGCCCCCCGCGCGCCCTATGCCTGCGACCCCGACCGCAGCCGCGGCCGGCTGGTCGCCGAGCCCCCGAGCCGGACCCGCAGCCCGTTCCGGCGAGATTGTGACCGGGTGATCCATTCCACCGCGTTCCGCCGCCTGAAGTACAAGACCCAGGTGTTCGTGTTCCACGAGGGCGACCACTACCGCACCCGGCTGACTCATTCGCTGGAGGTGGCCCAGATCGCCCGCGCGCTGGCCCGTCAGCTTGGCCTCGACGAGGACCTCACCGAGACATTGGCCTTGGCGCACGACCTCGGTCATCCGCCGTTCGGGCATGCCGGGGAGCGGGCCCTGGACGCCTGCCTGAAGGAGTTCGGGGGCTTCGACCACAATGCCCAGACGCTGCGCGTCGTGGCTTCGCTCGAGCACCGCTATCCCGAGTTCGATGGGCTCAACCTGACCTGGGAATCGCTGGAGGGCATCGTCAAGCACAACGGTCCGCTGACCGACCGCAGCGGCGCCCCGGCCGGGCGCTACCGCGAGCACGGCGTTCCCGTCGGGATCGCGGACTACATCAAGACCTACGATCTCGAATTGTGGAGCTTCGCATCGTTGGAGGCGCAGGTCGCCGCGATCGCCGACGACATCGCCTATGACGCCCACGACATCGACGACGGTCTGCGCGCCGGCCTGTTCCATCTGGACGATCTCAAGGTAATGCCGCTGACGGCGGAGATCATCGCTGAGACTGCGGCACATTATCCCGATCTTGAAGACGTCCGCCGCGGTGCCGAGCTGGTGCGCGAGCTGATCTCGCACCTGATCGGCGCGGTGTTCGCGGAGACAGGGAAGAAACTCGCTGCCGTGAAGCTGCAATCGGCCCAAGATGTCCGCCGGCAAAGCCAGTCGCTGGTCGCGTTTCCCGCCGAGGTGGCGGAGGAAGAGGCCGCCATCAAGGCCTTCCTGTACCAGCACATGTACCGCCACGAGCGGGTGATGCGGGTGATGGGCGAGGCCGAGCAGATCCTGTTCGACCTGTTCGCAAAATACCTGAAATCCCCCAGCGAGCTGCCGCCGGAATGGCTGCTGGGGTCGGAGGCGGACAACGAGGGTGACCGGGCCCGCCGGATCGGCAATTTCATTGCCGGAATGACCGACCGCTTCGCCCTGACCGAGCACCAGCGGCTCTTTGACTCGACCCCGGATTTGCGTTAGGCGGCGGCCATGCCCCAGACATCCTCATCGCTGCATCTGTTCGCCGACGTGCTCGCACGCGTGCACGCTGCCTGCCGCGCGCTTGCGGCAGACGCCAACTGGCCCGAGGGCATCGATTTCTCCCGCGTCGTGGTCGAGCCGCCGCGCGATGCCTCCCATGGCGACATGGCGACCAATGCCGCCATGGTGCTTGCGAAAGAGGCAAAGGCAAAGCCGCGCGATCTCGCCGAGCAGATTGCCGAACGGCTGCGTTCCGACGCGCTGATCGCCAAGGTCGATGTCGCCGGTCCCGGCTTCATCAATCTGACGCTGAAGCCGGCTGCCTGGGCCGAGGCGCTGCGTACCGTACTGCGCGAAGGTGCCGATTACGGCCGCATCCACGGCGGCTCCAAGGTCAATGTCGAATACGTCTCGGCCAATCCGACCGGACCGATGCATGTCGGCCATTGCCGCGGCGCCGTGTTCGGCGACGCGCTGGCGAGCCTGCTCCAGTTCGCCGGCCACGACGTCACGCGCGAATATTACATCAACGATGCCGGCGCCCAGGTCGACGTGCTCGCGCGCTCGGCCTTCCTGAGGTATCGCGAGGCGCTCGGCGAGGACATCGGGGCCATTCCGGAAGGGCTCTATCCCGGCGACTATCTGAAGCCGGTCGGCGAGGCGCTGGCGAAAGAGCACGGCGACAAGCTGCTCGCCAGAAGTGAGGCCGAGTGGCTGCCGATCGTGCGCGCCAAGGCGATCGCGATGATGATGGACGAGATCAAGGACGATCTCGCCGCGCTCAACATCCGCCACGACGTGTTCTTCTCCGAGCGCTCGCTGATCGAGACCGGCAACAACAAGGTTGCCGAGACCATCGACTTCCTGCGCGCCAAGGGCGACATCTATGAGGGGCGCCTGCCGCCGCCGAAGGGCGCGCCGGTCGAGGATTGGGAAGACCGCGAGCAGCTGCTGTTCAGGGCGACCGCCTACGGCGACGACGTCGATCGCCCGCTGATCAAATCGGACAATTCCTACACCTACTTCGCCTCCGACATTGCCTATCACAAGAACAAGTTCGACCGCGGCTTTGCCGAGATGATCGACGTCTGGGGCGCCGATCATGGCGGCTACATCAAGCGCATGCAGGCCGCCGTGAAAGCGACGACCTCGGGCAAGGGATCACTCGACGTCAAGATCGTCCAGCTCGTGAAGCTCTTGCGCAACGGCGAGCCGGTGAAGATGTCCAAGCGGAGCGGGGACTTCGTCACCTTGCGTGAGGTGGTGGATGAAGTCGGCCAGGACGCCGTCCGCTTCATGATGCTGTACCGGAAGAACGACGCGGTGCTCGATTTCGACCTCGCCAAGGTCATGGAACAGTCGCGCGACAACCCGGTGTTCTACGTCCAATACGGCCACGCCCGCGGCCACTCGATCTTCCGCAACGCCCGCGCCGAGGTGTTCCCGGAACTCCCGGAGGATGCCGGCGCGCGGATCGCATGGCTTACTGAGTCGGCGGTGGAGCGGCTGTCGGACCCGGTCGAACTCGATCTTCTTAAGCGCCTCGCAATTTATCCGCGCATGCTCGAGGCTGCCGCCGCGGCCCATGAGCCACACCGAATTGCCTTCTATCTCTATGACTTAGCGAGCGAATTTCACGCACTTTGGACGAAAGGGCGCGATTTGCCCTATTTACGCTTCATTATCAATAATGATGCAGATCTTACAAAGGCGCGATTGGCAATGGTCCAGGGCGTCGTCTCGGTCCTGGCATCGGGCCTCGCCATCCTCGGCGTCCATGCCCCGGACGAGATGCGGTAGTTTGGGGCGAACTACTTAAGGGGAATTCGGGGGTAACCGGCAGAAGCCGGATCGCTTAGACTTGGTTGAAAGCCTTGTGGGTCGAAAGCCGTGCCTTGGTCGAGGGGCGCGCGGCTTTCCCGAAGGGACGCATCATCACGATGGCCGAACGATATCAGGACAGACCGTTTCCTTCCGATGACTATGGTCGCGGTGGCGATCAGCATGGGAAGGCGGAAAGCGATCCCTTGGCCGAGCTCGCCCGTCTGATCGGGCAGACCGATCCGTTCGCCGCGCAGTCGCGGCCGACGGCACGTCCGCCGGCAGCGCCCTCTCAGAGCTATCAGGACGACGATTACCGCCAGGTCGATGATCAGCAGGATTACGCCGAGCAGGTGCCGCCGCCCGGGCCGCCCTCATGGATGCGGCGCGCCAACGTGCAACCGCAGCCGGCACCGGCGCCGGAGCCCGACTATCCCGTTTCGGTAAGCCCGGTTCACCCGCTGCATCGCTACACGGCCAAGCCTGCCGCGCCCGAGCCTGTCGTTCATCAGCCTCAGGCCTACCAGGACCACTCCTATCAAGATCAGACTTATCAGGAGCAGGCCTATCAGCAGCACGGTCAGGCCCACCAGGAGCAGTCGTATCAGGAGCCGTATGCGCAGCCCGATCCGTCGCGCTACGACGATGCGCTCTATGGTCGGCTGGAGACGGGCGAGCAGGACTTTCAGCGCGAGCCGGCCTATCCCGACGACCCTTATGCCTACCAAAGCGATTTTCCCGAGGACGAGGTCGAGGAGCCGAAGAAGCAGCGCGGCGGCATGATGACGGTTGCGGCGATCCTGGCGCTTGCCGTGGTCGGCACCGGCGCCGCGTTCGCCTACAAGACCTATATCGGTTCGCCTCGCAGCGGCGAGCCGCCGATCATCAAGGCCGACAACACGCCGACCAAGATCGTGCCGGCGCCGACGGACTCCGCGGCCAAGGTGCCGGACCGCATGGTCAGCGGTGACGGCACTGAAAAGATCGTGCCGCGCGAGGAGGCGCCTGTCGACGTTAACGCCAAGGCGGGCGGGCCGCGCGTGGTGTTCCCGCCGCTGAACCAGAATGCGAACCCGCCGTCGGTGGCGAGCGTGTCGCCGTCTACCGTGCCGCCGCCGAGCGCGGGCCCGACTCCAAGCAACGGCACCATGCCGAACAATTCGCCGCGCCCGATCAGGACCGTGGCGGTGAAGGGTGACCAGACCGATAGCGCCGTGCCGCAATCGGCTGCCGCCAAGCCGACGGCCGCCGCGCCGAAGCCTGTTGCCGCGCCAGTTGCGCCCGCCGCGCCGCGCAATCCGCCGACCTCGGCCAATGCCAGTGCCAACCAGCCGATGTCGCTCGCGCCGCAATCGGCACCGGCGGCCGAGCCGCCGCAGCGGATGGCGGCCACCAACCCGACGCAGATTGCGCCCACCAGCAGCGGCGGCGGCTACATCGTGCAAGTCTCCTCGCAGCAGAGCGAGGACAGCGCCGCCGCGTCCTACCGGGTGCTTCAGGGCAAGTACGGCAGCGTGCTCGGATCCCGCTCGCCGGTGATCAAGCGGGTCGATCTGACCGATAAGGGCAAGGGGATCGTCTACCGCGCCTTCGCCGGACCCTATGGCTCGGTCCAGGAAGCGACGCAGGCTTGCAACAATCTGAAGGCCGCAGGGCTGTCCGACTGCTTCGTCCAGAGGAATTAGCGGCGGTTTCCTTGACCCCCTGACGGGGCAGGGTTAATCGGCCGTTATGAGCACGCGGGCCTTCATTACCGGCGTATCCGGAACGGAACTGACCGCCGCCGAGCGGGAGTTTATCCGTGCCGAACGCCCATGGGGCTTCATCTTGTTCAAGCGCAATGTCGCGACACCGGCGCAAGTTGCTGCGTTGGTTGCGGAATTGCGTTCAGTCGCGAATGCCCCCGAGGCGCCCGTCCTGATCGACCAGGAGGGCGGACGGGTGCAGCGGCTAGGGCCGCCGCACTGGCCGGTTTATCCGCCGGGAGCCGTTTTCGCGAATTTGTACGACACTGATTCGGCCCTCGGGCTCGCTGCGGCGCGCCTCAGTGCGCGCCTGATCGCAGCCGATCTCGTTGATCTCGGCATCACCGTGGATTGCCTGCCGCTGGCGGACGTGCCGGTGCCGGGCGCTGACGCGGTCATCGGCAACCGGGCCTACGGCACGGAGCCGGGCAAAGTCGCGGCGATTGCCCGCGCAGTCACCAAGGGCCTGGAGCAGGGCGGCGTGCTCCCGGTGCTCAAGCACATTCCCGGGCATGGCCGCGCCACCGCCGACACCCATTTCAAGCTGCCAACCGTCGACACGCCCCTGGACGAGCTGGAGCGGACCGATTTCGCCGCGTTCAAGCCGCTGGCTGATCTGCCGATGGCCATGACTGCACATGTTGTGTTTAGCGCCTTCGACCCCGCCCATCCGGCGACGACATCTGCGACAATGATTGCTGACGTGATTCGCGGCGCAATCGGGTTCCAGGGTTTGTTAATGAGTGATGACGTGTCGATGAACGCGCTGTCGGGGAATATCGCCGAGCGGACCCGCGCGATCTTCGCGGCCGGCTGCGACGTGGCCCTGCATTGCAACGGCAGCATCGAGGAGATGCGCGACGTCGCCAGTCAGACTCCTGAACTGGCCGGCCGGGCGTTGGAGCGGGCGAAAGCCGCGCTCGCCGCACGCAAGCCGCCGCAGCCGTTCGACCGCGTGGCCGCACGCACTGAGCTGGACGCATTGATCGCACGGGCAAACACGGCATCGGCATGACCGCAGAAATCCTATCGTTCGAAACCGGGCGGCCCGCAGAGCTCGCCGAGGGTGAGCCGGCGTTGGTGGTGGACGTCGAGGGCTATGAGGGCCCGCTCGATTTGTTGCTCGCGCTGGCGCGACAGCAGAAGGTCGACCTCGCCAAGATCTCGATCCTGGCGCTCGCCGACCAGTACCTCCATTTCATCGAAGCCGCGCGAAAGATCCGGCTGGAGCTCGCCGCGGACTATCTGGTGATGGCCGCATGGCTCGCCTTCCTGAAGTCGCGTCTGCTGCTGCCGGAGCCGCCGAGCGCGGAAGGCCCGAGCGCCGAGCAGATGGCGACGGCGCTCGCCAACCGCCTGCGCCGGCTGGAAGCCATTCGCGAAGCCGCCAACCGGCTGATGAACAGGCCGCAATTGCAGCGCGACATCTTCCCGCGCGGCGAGCCCGAGCACATCGCCGAGATCAAGCACCCGAAGTACACGGCAACGCTCTACGACCTGCTCACCGCCTATGCCGCGCAGCGCCAGTCGCGCGTGCTGGCGAGCGTGCATCTGGCCAAGCGCACGGTGTGGTCGCTCGCCGAGGCACGCGCCACGCTGGAGCGGCTGGTCGGCAGCATCACCGAGCAGGACGATTGGGGTGTTCTCGACGACTTCCTGATCCGGCATGTCGCCGACCCGACGCAGCGCGCAACGGTGTTCGCCTCGAGCTTTGCCGCCGCGCTCGAATTGGTGCGCGAAGGTCAGCTCGAGCTGAATCAGAAGGAAGCGTTTGCGCCGATCTATTTCCGGAAGGGGCGCCCAAAACCGGTTCCAGACGCAGCTCCTGCGCCTGATGCGCCGGTCGCTTAAGTGCAAGAAGGAGAATCTGCCATGGCAAGCCTGGCTGAAGTGCGGGTAGAAGAGGCCGAGCCGATGGAGAACGAATCCCAGGCGCGCCCCGAGGAATTGCGGCTGCTGGAGGCGCTGCTGTTCGCCTCGAGTGAACCGCTGGACACCGCGACGTTGGCCAAGCGCATGCCCGAAGGCGTCGACGTCAAGGCTGCGCTCGAGCAATTGCAGGCCGATTATGCCTCGCGCGGCGTCAACCTCGTCCGCGTCGCAAACAAATGGACGTTCCGCACCGCCGGCGATCTGGCCTGGCTGATGACGCGCGAGAGCACCGAGACTCGGCGCCTGTCGCGTGCCGCGATCGAGGTGCTGGCGATCATCGCCTATCACCAGCCGGTGACGCGGGCCGAGATCGAGGAGATCCGCGGCGTCGTCACGTCGAAGGGCACGCTCGACGTGCTGCTGGAGACCGGCTGGATCAAGCCGCGCGGCCGTCGCAAGACGCCCGGCCGTCCGCTCACCTTCGGAACCACGGAGGAGTTCCTGTCGCAGTTCACCCTGGAGCAGCTCGGCGACCTCCCGGGCCTGGAAGAGCTCAAGGGCACTGGCCTCCTGGATTCGCGCCTGCCGACCGGCTTCAGCGTGCCGACGCCGTCGGATGATCCGGCCCTGCGTGAGGACGAGGATCCGCTGGAACCGGGCGATGACCTCGATCTCGCGCTCGCGCCTGCGGTCGAGCCCGAGAGCCCGCCGGATGGCGGCAATGAGGGGGGCGGCGAGGGCGGCACCGAAGAGTGACGCCCCGGCGAAATACGGGCCCCTGCGACAGTTAACACTAGCAAGATTGCGTAGCGCCGACAGCGAATTGGCGCCGCCTTGGTCCTTGTTTTTGAGACCTGCCAAGCCTAGGTTTCGGTGAAGATCGGCCGGGTCCCCGGCCATGCGCGTTTGGAGGGTTGCAGGATGGGTTCACTCAGCATTTGGCACTGGATCTTGGTGATCGCAGTGGTCCTGCTGCTGTTCGGCCGCGGCAAGATTTCGGATCTGATGGGCGACGTGGCGCAGGGCATCAAGGCGTTCAAGAAGGGCATGCAGGACGACGACAAGCCTGCCGAGAAGCCCGAGCCGGCCAAGTCGATCGAGCACAATGCGGCGCCGACCGCGGCACGGTCCGACGTCGGCAGCAAGGCCGTCTGAGCCGGAAGCAGCACGCGAGACGCGGGTAGCGGCCCCGATCCTGCGCGCAAGGGATTGGGCCGGGTCCGGCTTCGCGTGAACGGAAGACCTCATGTTCGACATCGGGTGGAGTGAACTGGTCCTCATCGGGGTCGTGGCCCTGATCGCCATCGGCCCGAAAGAGCTGCCGGGCGTGCTGCGCATGGTCGGGCAATGGATGGGCAAGGCGCGCAAGATGGCCGCCGAATTCCAGGGCCAATTCCAGGAGGCGATGCGCGAGGCCGAGATGGCCGACCTCAAGAAGAGCTTCGACGAGGTCAAGGAAGCCGCCACGGGATTCAATCCGCTGACCTCGCTCCAGAAGGACGTGAGCGACGCGCTTCGCGTCGATGCGCTGGACAAGCCGGCCGAGCCGTCGGCCGCCACGGCCGTCGATCCGCCCGTCACGCCCACGACACCGGAGAGCCCAACGCCTTCGACCTTCATGGAAGCCGAAGCGCATGCGGCCGCGAACGAGCCGCTCGCGATCACCCGTGAGGTCGAACAGGCGACGGTTGCGCAGGACACCGCGCCATCCGAAGCGATCAAGGACGCCAAAGCGTCATGACCGACGCCGATATCGAGGCCAGCAAAGCCCCGCTGATGGACCACCTGATCGAGCTGCGCTCGCGGCTGATCAAGGCGTTGCTCGGCTTTGGCGTGGCCTTCATCTTCTGCTTCTTCTTCGCCAAGCAGATCTACAACGTGCTGGTCTGGCCGTTCGTGTGGATCGCGGGTCCCGAGAACTCGAAATTCATCTACACGGCGCTGCTGGAATATTTCATCACCCAGCTCAAGCTCGCCCTGTTCGGCGCCGGCTTCATCTCGTTCCCGATCGTGGCGACGCAGATCTACAAATTCGTCGCGCCCGGGCTCTACAAGCACGAGAAGCAGGCCTTCCTGCCGTATCTGGTCGCGACCCCGTTCTTCTTCGTGCTCGGTGCGGCGCTGGTCTATTTCGTCGTGCTGCCGATGCTGGTGCGCTTCTCGCTCGGCATGCAGCAGGCCGGCGGCGACGAGACCGCGCAGATTCAGCTGTTGCCCAAGGTCGGCGAATATCTGTCGCTGATGATGTCGCTGATCTTCGCCTTCGGCATCGCCTTCCAGCTGCCGGTGATCCTGACGCTGCTCGGACGGATCGGCATCGTGAGCTCGAAGATGCTGCGCGAGAAGCGGCGCTATTTCATCGTGATGGCCTTCGTGATCGCGGCCGTGCTGACGCCACCCGACGTGCTCAGCCAGTGCTCGCTCGCGATCCCCCTGATGGCGCTCTACGAGGGCTCGATCATCGCGGTGGCGATGGTGGAGAAGAAGGCGGCGGCCTCGTCGCAAGCCACCGGCACCGACGTGTCGACGCCGGCCAAGCCGGCGGAGTAGGGCACTTTCGCACTATCATGTCGCTGCTCAGCCCATGATTCGTCATGCCCGGGCTTGACCCAGGCATCCACGACTTGATCTAAGGCGGCAGACACGTGGATGGCCGGGACAAGCCCGGCCATGACGGGAAGACAGCCATGCACGACATCAAAGCGATCCGCGACAATCCGCAAGCCTTCGACGCCGGCCTCACCCGGCGTGGCCTGAAGCCGATGTCGGCCTCTCTGCTTGCGATCGACGAGAAGCGGCGTGCAGCGATCCTGGCCTCCGAGCAGGCGCAGGCGCGGCGCAACGCGGCCTCGAAGGAGATCGGCGACGCCAAGAAGGCCAAGGACGAGGCGCGTGCGGCCAAGCTGATGGCCGAAGTCGCCGAGCTCAAGACCACGATGCCGGACCTCGAAGCGGCCGCGAAAGCCGCTGACGATGAGCTCGCCAGGGAGCTGTCGGCAATCCCCAATCTGCCGCTCGGCGAGGTACCCGATGGCGCCGACGAGCATGGCAACGTGCAGCGCCATGTCTTCGGCAACAGGCGCAACTACGCGTTCGCGCCCAAACCCCACGACGATCTCGGCGGCGCGCTCGGTGACATGGATTTCGAGACGGCGGCAAAGCTCTCCGGCGCGCGCTTCGTCGTGCTGAAGAAGGGGCTTGCGCGGCTCGAACGCGCGCTCGGTCAGTTCATGCTGAACCTGCATGTCGACGAGCATGGCTATACCGAGATTAATCCGCCGCTGCTGGTGCGCAACGAGATCATGTTCGGTACCGGACAGTTGCCGAAATTCGAGGACGACCAGTTCTGGGCGATCAAGGGCGAGTTGCTCGCCGCGCCCGAATATGAGCGGCTGCAGACTGAACGTCTCGGCATCATTCCGACAGCGGAGGTAGCGCTTACCAACCTGGTGCGCGAATCCATCGTTGACGAGAAGCAGCTGCCGATGCGTCTCACGGCGCTGACGCCCTGCTTCCGCGCCGAGGCGGGTGCGGCGGGGCGGGACACGCGCGGGATGATCCGCCAACACCAGTTCACCAAGGTCGAGCTGGTGTCGATCACGACGCCGGAGACCAGCAAGGATGAGCACGAACGTATGCTCGCCTGTGCCGAGGAGGTGCTGCGGCGGCTCGGCTTGCACTACCGCGTCATGACGCTGTGCACCGGAGATATGGGTTTTTCGTCGCAAAAAACCTACGACATCGAGGTCTGGATGCCCGGGCAGGGCGAGGGCGGGGCGTTCCGCGAGATCTCGAGCTGCTCGGTCTGCGGCGACTTCCAGGCCCGCCGCATGGATGCGCGCTCGCGCGGGCCCGACGGCAAGCCGCGCTTCGTGCACACGCTGAACGGCTCTGGCACCGCGCTCGGCCGCGCGCTGATTGCCGTGATGGAAACCTATCAGCAGGAGGACGGCTCGATCGCGGTCCCTGACGTGCTCCAGCCCTACATGGGCGGGCTGAAGGTGATCGCACGCGACTAAAGCGTTTTCCCGCGAAGTGGGCACCGGTTCGCGTCCGAAACGCGGCATGACGAGAATCGCGTTGCGAAGATCGGGCGGCCGGCTATCCTGCCGGCCCGTCCACGCGAACCCCTCCGTTCATGGCCTTGCACCGCGACATCTTCTGGGTCGGCCGACAATGGGCGGTGACAGGGGCCGGGATCCAGGCCGTCGATCAGCGCCTCCGCGGCGTTCTCGACATCGAGATCGCGCGGCTCTGGGACGACGATCTCGTGCAGAGCCGGCGGGCCAAGCCCGGGGTCAATGCAGCGGATTTCGACAAGGCGCTGACCGTGGCACGCGAACGCTTTCCGCAGGAGCCGACGTCTGACCCGTTCGTGGCGCAGCTGAAGGCGCTCGGCGTCATTGAGGCTTCCGTCGTGAACCAGGTCGTGCCGGCGATGCAACTGCGTGCGGAAGGCCGGCTCGCGCGCTTCCTGCCGCAATGGCGCATTCGCCGCTAGCGGGACCCAGCCAGGGAACCAGCCGGCGGACCGCAATCGTCCGGTTTGCCTGATCGGCCCTGGCCGGATAAGACGGCTCAGACCCGCTTTCAGGAGTCGAACCTTCCGCATGCGCATTCTCTGCACCAATGACGACGGCATCCACGCTCCCGGCCTCAAGGTCGTGGAGGAGATCGCGCGCGCCTTGTCCGATGATGTCTGGGTGGTGGCGCCCGAGCTCGACCAGTCCGGCGTGTCGCATTCGCTGTCGCTGAACGATCCCTTGCGTCTGCGCGAGGTCGGCCCGCGGCACTTCGCCGTGCGCGGCACGCCGACGGACTGCGTCATCATGGGGGCCCGCCATATCCTGGGTGCCAAGCTGCCCGATGTCGTGCTGTCCGGGGTCAACAAGGGCCGCAACGTCGCCGAGGATGTCGTCTATTCCGGCACCATTGCCGGCGCGTTGGAAGGCACCATCCTGGGATTGCCGTCGTTCGCGCTGTCGCAGGAGTTCAGCGTCGAGACGCGCGAACGGCCGCCTTGGGATACGGCGCGCAAATTCGGACCGGATATCCTGCGCAAGGTGATCGCCGCCGGCGTTCCGAAGGACACCGTTATCAACATCAACTTCCCGTCCTGCGCGCCGGAGGATGTGCTGGGCATCCGCGTCACGCGGCAAGGCAAGCGCAATCTCGGCTTCCTCAGGATCGACGAGCGCAGGGACGGCCGCGGCAATCCCTATTTCTGGATCGGCTTCGAGCGCACCGCGATGCTCGACACGCCCGCCGACGGCACCGATCTCGCGGCGCTGCGCGAGCGCTACGTCTCGGTCACCCCGCTCCGGCTCGACCGTACCGACGAAGCGTTTTCGGAGCAGCTGGGCCTCACCCTGAAATAAAGGCTAGCCGCCGCGAAGCGCGGCCTCGATGGTCTTGCCGAGCGCGTCGAGCTGAAACGGCTTTTGCAGCGCCGGCCGGTCGCGATATTGCTCGGGCAGGCCGGAGGAGCCGTAACCGGTGGCGAAGATAAACGGGCAGCCCTTGGCCATGATGACATCGGCGACGGGCGAGATGACCTTGCCGTTGACGTTGACGTCCAGAATGGCGAGGTCGAAATCGGTGGATTGCGCAAGCCGCATGGCCTCGGTGATGTCACCCGCCTCGGCGGCTACCTTGTAGCCGAGCTCCTCCAGCATATCCGTGACCATCATTCTGATCATGACCTCGTCCTCGACGAGGAAAACAGAGCGGCCCGAAAGCCCTGTCGCAGTCATGGTTGAGTCCTTGCCCATTCTCGTAAACGTTCGCAGATAACGATAGGCGACGCAATGCGCGTTTCGGCGAACGCAAACCCCACAAATGGCTTAGCGCTTTGAATGCCTGTTGTGGTCAAATGCTGCGCCGAAAGGCTATCATGAGTTCCTGAGCCGGAACAAGATTCTCGTCTCGGGTTCTTGCGGTGCAGTACGGCGATCCGCCAGACGAGATGAGCAATAGCAGCAATGACGCCCGACCAGCAGCCGCCGGAAAAGATGATGTTTCAGCTCACGCTGAGGCGTCGTGGCATCAGTGATCAGGCCGTGCTGCGGACCATGGAAGAGGTGCCGCGCGAGCTTTTCGTCGACGAGGCCGATCGCGACGGCGCCTATCGCGACAGCGCGCTGCCGATCGCCTGCGGGCAGACCATCAGTCAGCCCTTCGTCGTTGCCTACATGACCGAGCAGCTCCAGCTCCAGAAGCAGCACCGGGTGCTGGAAATCGGCACTGGCTCGGGCTACCAGGCCGCCGTGCTGTCGCGGCTCGCCGGCCAGGTGCTGACCGTCGAGCGCTATCGCAAGCTGGCCGAGGCGGCACGCGCCCGGCTTGAGAAGCTCGATTGTCACAATGTCGAGGTGATGCTCGGGGACGGTCTCAATCTGCCTCCCAACATCGGCCCGTTCGACCGCATCATCGTCACCGCCGCGATGGAGCAGATTCCGGAGAACCTGGTCGAGCGGCTGGAGGTCGGGGGCATCCTGATCGCCCCCGTCGGCCCGCATCAGGGCGTGCAGACGCTGACCCGCCTGGCCCGGACCGAAACCGGGATCGAGCACAAGGAACTCGTCGAGGTCCGCTTCGTGCCGGCCCTGCCCGGTGTGGCGCGGGAGCTGTAGAATCCCGGATCGGCAGTGCCGCCAACATCTTATTGTGAGGGTTAAGCCGTTATTTACTCGGCGCGTGTTTACTTAAAACACCAGTTCTGTTGCGTACGAGTGAGTAACCATGTCCGCTGTCGCCGAGTTGCTTTACTCGCGCCGCGTGCCGCAGGTCGCGGTGCTGGCGCTGATCTCCTTCAGCTTTGCAGGGTGCAGCGCCGACATGTCGTCGCGGCTGTCCCAGTCGAACTTCTCCAATCCCTTCGCCTCCGAGCAGACCGGTTCGGTGCAGCAGCCACCGCCGCCGCAGCGTGAGCTGCCGCAATACGCGCGGCCGCAAACGCAGCCCGGTTACTACCAGTCGCAGGCTTTGCCTCCGCCCGCGGTGTCCGCCCCGCAATCCTATCCCGTTGCCTCCGGCAGCGGCGTATCCGGCGGCGGACGCGGCGTCAGTTCATATGCGCCTCCGGCGCAACCGCACCTGGAGACCACGGCTACCGTGCCGCCGCGGTCGGTCGCGGCCGCCCAGCCGGTCGGCGGGACCAAGATCATCGTCGGCACCAGCGATACGCTCGACGTGCTCGCCAAGCGCTATCACGTCACGCCGCAGGCCATCCTGGCCGCCAACGGCTACAAGGGGCCGCGGGCGCTCTCGCCCGGCCAGCAGCTGATCATTCCGTCTGCGGCGACGACAGTTGCACCGGCGCCCACGATGGCTCCGGTTGCGGCTGCGCCTGCAGCGAAGCCGGTTGCGGCCGTCGCCGCACCGCCGAGCACGCACTTCGTCAACCGCGGCGACACGCTGGCCAGCATCGCGCGCAAGAACCACGTCTCGGCGGCAGAGCTCGCCCGTGCCAACGGCCTCGATCCGTCGGCAAAGCTCAAGCTCGGCACCAAGCTGACCGTGCCCGGCGCCAAGACCGCCGCCGTTGCGGCGCCGGTTGCTGCGGCTCCGGTCGCGGCCGCACCGGTGGCCGGAACGCTCCAGCCCGTCGCGGCAGCTCCGGCGCCCACGACCAAAATGGCCACTGCCGCCGCGCCCGTGCAGAGCGCGCGTCTCGCCCAGGCCACGAGCAATGTCGAAGAGAAGCCCGCTGAGACGCCGGCGAAGGCTGCGGAGGCCACCGGCGCGCTGCCGACCTTCCGCTGGCCCGTCCGCGGCAAGGTGGTCACGACCTATGGCGCCAAGACCAATGGCAAATCCAATGACGGCATCAATCTCGCGGTGCCCGAGGGGACGCCGGTCAAGGCAGCCGAAGACGGCGTCGTCGCCTATTCCGGCAACGAGCTGAAGGGTTACGGCAATCTGGTTCTGGTTCGGCACTCCAACGGCTACGTCACCGCATATGCCCATGCGAGTGAGCTGTTGGTGAAGCGCGGCGATACCATCAAGCGCGGCCAGGTCATTGCCAAGTCGGGTCAATCCGGGGAAGTGGCGTCGCCGCAGCTCCACTTCGAGATCCGCAAGGGGTCGAGCCCGGTTGACCCGCTTCAATTCCTGAACGGGGCGTGAGGCGCGGGCCCGGAGCAGGGCACGCGATCACCAGAAGCACACTGTCGTCGCCCGGCTTGACCGGGCGATCCAGTATTCCAGAGACAGCTATTGTTGAGCCGATTAGCTGCGGCGTACTGGATTCCCCGCCTGCGCGGGGAATGACAGTTGGGGTGAGGGCGACACTGTTCGCTACTGCGCCGTCAGCTTCACACCGAGCCGTCCCGCCAGCTCCTGCACGAACTGCCAGGCGACGCGACCCGAGCGGGAGCCGCGCGTCGTCGACCATTCCAGCGCTTCGCGCTCCAGCGCCTCGTCGTCGATCTTGATGCCGAAATGGCTGCAATAGCCGCGCACCATGGCGAGATATTCGTCCTGGCTGCAGCGGTGAAAGCCGAGCCAGAGGCCGAAACGATCCGACAGCGACACCTTCTCCTCGACCGCTTCGCCCGGATTGATCGCGGTCGAGCGCTCGTTCTCGATCATGTCGCGTGCCAGCAGATGGCGGCGGTTGGAGGTGGCATAGAGGATGACGTTCTCGGGCCGGCCTTCGATCCCCCCTTCGAGCACCGCCTTGAGCGACTTGTAGGAGGCATCGTTGCCGTCGAAGGAGAGGTCGTCGCAGAACACGATGAAGCGGAAGGCGGAGGCGCGCAGCTGCTCCATCAGGGCCGGCAGGGTCTCGATGTCCTCACGGTGGATCTCGATCAGCTTGAGCTTGTCGACCGGTTTGCGCTCCGCGTTGATGCTGGCATGCGTCGCCTTCACCAGCGACGACTTGCCCATGCCGCGTGCGCCCCAGAGCAGGGCGTTGTTGGCCGGCAGGCCGTTGGCGAAGCGCTCGGTGTTCTCCATCAGGATGTCGCGCATCCGGTCGACGCCCTTGAGCAGGAACAGCTCGACGCGACTGACTCGCGGCACCGCCGAGAGGCGTCCGTCAGGGTGCCAGACATAGGCATCGGCCCGCTTGAACGACTCGGGCTCGACGGCCGGCGTGCCCCGGGCGGAAAGGTGCGCCGCAATGGTCTCCAGGGCGCGGACGATGCGCTCCTGGGCAAGGTTGGGGCCTGTCTCGGCGATCGCCGCCGTGGGGCGTTTTGCCGCGACGCGGGCGGGCTTGTTGGCAGGGGTGCGGGGGCCTTTGCCGGCCGGGCTTTTGTCTGGTTTCTTGGGCATGTCCGAAGTTCCTGAGAACGCAGCCTTATCGGGCCTCAGGGGCCGCCGCAAGGTGGCCCAAAAGGGCGGTCTGCCAGCGTTGCAATTGGGGCAATGGCCGCTATAGTCCGCGCGAATTTGACCGAACCGGTCGCCCTTGAGGGCCCGACCGGCTTTCCCCCGTTCTCACGAGGATCGTCCGAATGCTGATTACCCCTGCGTATGCCCAGGCCGCGGGCGCCGGCGACACCAACAGCATGTTGATGTCGCTGCTGCCGTTCGCCCTGATCTTCGTGATCATGTACTTCCTGATTCTGCGCCCGCAGCAGAAGAAGGTCCGCGACCACGCCGAGCTCGTGAAGAACATCCGCCGCGGCGACACCGTCGTGACCTCGGGCGGCCTCGTCGGCAAGGTCACCAAGGTGGTCGACGACGACCAGATCGAGTTCGAGATTTCCGACGGCGTGCGCGTGCGGCAGATGCGCCAGATGATCTCGGGCGTTCGCGCCAAGGGCGAGCCGGCCAAGGAAAGCAAGGAAACCGCCAAGGACGACGCCGCGTCGAAGTGAGCGCTTCCGCGAGCATCTCAAGTCTCCTGATCTGACAGGTCCAGTCGATGTTGTATTTCACGCGGTGGAAGGCGCTCGGGATCATCCTGACGGCGCTGATCGTGTGCCTCTGCGCGGTCCCGAACTTCTTCCCCGAGGCGCAGGTCAAGACGTGGCCGGCCTGGGCGCAGCGCCGGCTCGTGCTCGGCCTCGACCTCCAGGGCGGCTCTTATCTCCTGCTCGAGGTCGATTCCAACTACGTGAAGAAGGAGCGGCTGGACCAGATCCGCGACGACGTTCGCCGGACGCTGCGCGACGCCAAGATCGGCTTTACCGGCGGCGTCACGGTGCGCAACGACGCGGTTGAGGTTCGCATCACCAAGGAAACCGACGTGCAGCCGGCACTCGCCAAGCTGCGCGAGCTGTCCCAGCCGCTGGGCGGCCTCATGGGATCCAGCGGTCAACGTGACCTCGAGGTGGCTGATGCCGGCGGCGGTGTGATCCGCCTCAGCGTCCCGCAGGCCGCGATGCTCGACCGCATGCGCAAGACCATCGAGCAGTCGATCCAGATCGTCGAACGCCGCGTCAACGAGCTCGGCACCGTCGAGCCAGTGATCCAGCGCCAGGGCAACGACCGCATCCTGGTGCAGGTCCCCGGTCTCCAGGATCCCACCCGCCTGAAAGAGCTGCTGGGCAAGACCGCAAAGATGGAATTCCGCATGGTCGACACCTCCGTGCCGCCGGATCAGGCGCAAGCGGGCAGGTTGCCGCCGGAATCCGAGCTGCTGACGAGCGCATCGCCGCCGCCCACGCCCTACGTGGTCAAGAAGCAGGTGCTGGTCGCCGGCGGCGACCTGACCGACGCCCAGGCGAGCTTCGACCAGCGCACGGGCGAACCGGTCGTCAGCTTCAAGTTCAACACCTCGGGCGCCCGCAAGTTCTCGCAGGCTACCACCGAGAACGTCGGACTGCCGTTTGCGATCGTGCTCGACAACAAGGTGATCTCGGCGCCGGTCATTCGCGAGCCCATCACCGGCGGCCAGGGCCAGATCTCCGGCAATTTCACCGTGCAATCGGCCAACGATCTCGCGATTCTCCTGCGCGCCGGCGCGCTACCGGCGCCGCTCACGGTCGTCGAGGAGCGCACCGTCGGCCCGGGCCTCGGCCAGGACTCGATCGAGAAGGGCGAGCTCGCCGCCTATGTCGGCTCGATCCTCGTTATCATCTTCATGCTCGTGACCTACCGGCTGTTCGGCGTGTTCGCCAACATCGCGGTGGCCATCAACGTCGCCATGATCTTCGGCCTGCTGTCGCTGCTCAATGCCACGCTGACGCTGCCCGGCATCGCCGGCATCGTGCTCACCGTCGGCATCGCGGTCGACTCCAACGTGCTGATCTACGAGCGCATCCGCGAGGAGCTGCGCGGCGGCCGCAACGCGATCTCGGCGATCGATGCCGGGTTCAAGCGGGCGCTCGCGACCATCCTCGATTCCAACATCACCACCTTCATTGCCGCCGCGGTGCTGTTCTACATCGGCACCGGCCCGGTGCGCGGCTTCGCCGTGACGCTCGGCATCGGCATCATCACCACGGTGTTCACCGCCTTTACCCTGACCCGACTGATCGTGGCATGGTGGGTGCGGTGGAAGCGGCCGCAGAGCGTGCCGATCTAGGAGCCTGATCGTGACTTACACCGTTCTCATCGGGCTCGGCGTCCTCATTGCCATCCTCACCGTGGTCGCGGCCCTCGGCCTGTTGCCGTCGCTGCGCATCGTTCCGGACGAGACGCATTTCGACTTCACGCGCTTCCGCCGCATCAGTTTCCCGATCTCGGCCGCGCTGTCGATCGTCGCGATCACGCTGTTCTTCACCCACGGCCTGAACCTCGGTATCGACTTCAAGGGCGGCACGCTGCTGGAGGTGAAGGCGAAGTCCGGCACCGCCGACATCGCGGCGATGCGCACCTCGCTCGACGCCCTGGGCCTTGGCGAGGTCCAGCTGCAGCAGTTCGGCGGTCCCGAGAACGTGCTGATCCGGGTTGCGGAGCAGCCGGGCGGCGACGCCGCCCAGCAGGCAGCCTTGCAGAAGCTTCGCGGCGCGCTCGGCAACAGCGTCGACATTCAGCGCACCGAGGTGCTCGGTCCTCGCGTCGCCGGCGAGCTCCTGGCCTACGGCATGCTCGGCCTGATGCTCGCGATCATCGCGATCCTGATCTATCTCTGGTTCCGCTTCGAATGGCAGTTCGCGCTGGGCGCCATGATCGCCAACGTGCACGACATCGTGCTGACGATCGGCTTCATGTCGATCAGCCAGGTCGATTTCGACCTGACCAGCATCGCGGCGCTGCTGACGATTCTCGGCTATTCGCTCAACGATACCGTCGTCATCTACGACCGCATCCGTGAAATGCTGCGGCGCTACAAGAAGATGCCGATGCCGCAGCTGCTCAACGAGTCCATCAACTCGACGCTGTCGCGCTCGATCATCACCCACGTCACCGTGACGCTGGCACTGCTCGCGCTGCTGCTGTTCGGCGGCCATGCCATCCACAGCTTCACCGCGGTGATGATGTTCGGCGTGGTGCTGGTCGGCACCTACACATCGATCTTCATTGCGGCGCCGATCCTGATCTATCTCGGCGTCGGCGAGCATCGCGAAGATGCGCCCGATACGGCGACGCCGGCGAAGAAAAGCAAGGCATGATCCGAACCTCATGCCCTCGCTGGCGTTTGCGAGGGCAGTAAGCCCATTCGGACGAAGCTCATGGCCGGCGATCCCAACGCTCCGCATTTCCCGCGCTCGGCGCCGATCGATGCCTACGGCAAGGGCGGCTTCGCCTTTGCCGGCATGTCGCATCGGGGCTCGCTGCTCTGCCTCCCCGACGCGATCTGGGCCTGGGACGTGACCGACCCCGCGAAGATCGACCGCTATTCGCTGGATCGGGTGTTCGTGGCGGCCAACAGCATCGACACGCTGCTGGTCGGCACCGGAACCGGGCTGTGGCTGCCGCCGCCCGAGCTGCGTCAGGCGCTCAAGGCGGTGAGGGTGGTGCTGGACACGATGCAGACCGGCCCGGCCGTGCGCACCTACAACATCATGATCGGTGAACGGCGGCGGGTTGCCGCCGCGCTGATCGCCGTGCCATGAGCACCCCCCCGCCGCCGCCCGACTCAGTTGTCTTTTGCGCCGATCTCGTGCGCAGCCATGACTTTCCGCGCTACGCTGCAACCCTGTTCGCGCCAGCCGCCGAGCGCCGCGCGTTGCTGGCACTCTACGCCTTCAACGTCGAGATCGTCCGCGTTCGCGACCAGGTGAGCCAGCCCTTGCCCGGCGAGATCCGCCTGCAGTGGTGGACCGACATGCTGTCGGGCCAGGTCCACGGCAGCGCCGAGGGCAATCCGGTGGCGGCCGAGCTGCTCCGCGCGATCCGCGATTTCGACCTGCCGGTCGAGCCGCTGTCGCTGCTTGCGGAGGAACACCAGTTCGATCTCTACAACGACCCGATGCCGACCATGGCCGCGCTGGAAGGTTACCTGGCGGCGACCTCATCGGCGCTGTTCGCCCTCGCAGCGCAGGTGTTGGGACCGCCGTCGGAGGCGGCCGAGCATCTCGCCCGCCATGCCGGGCTGGCGCAGGGGATCGTGCAGGTCATCGCCAATCTGCCGCGCGATGCCGCGCACCGGCAATTGTTCGTGCCGCAGCAGGTGCTGGAGAAGCACAATTGCAGCATGGAGGATGTGTTCGCCGGCAAGGAGACACCCAATCTCCATGCGGTGCTGGAGCAACTAGCGGGTGAAGCCCGGCAGCATATGACCGCGGCTTCATCGCTGCTGGCGCAGCTGGCGCCGCCGGTGCGGCCGGCATTTCTGCTGCTGCGGCAGGCGCAGGCCGATCTCGCGCGCCTGTCGCGCCCGGGACGCAATCCGTTTACATTGCAGCCGACCTCGCGGTTGCGCACGCTCTGGACGCTGTGGCGCGCCTCGCGATCGCGTGAATTTACCAAATAAGCGCCGGCTTATCGCCTGGCCCGGCCAAATGCTCTATGCTGTCCTATGGGTGACATGTCCCAAAGCACGTCCGATCTCAGCGGCCTTCCGGTCGCACCGGAAGACATTCACGCCGCCGCCAAGACCATCCAAGGCGCCGTCGTCGAGACGCCCTGCAGCTACAGCCGCACGCTGAGCAGCATCTGCGGCTGCGACATCTGGCTGAAATTCGAGAACCTCCAGTTCACCTCCTCGTTCAAGGAGCGCGGCGCGCTCAACCGGCTCACCGCGCTGACGCCGGAAGAGCGCGTGCGGGGCGTGATCGCGATGTCCGCGGGCAACCACGCGCAAGGCGTTGCCTACCACGCCAAGCGGCTCGGCATTCCCGCCACCATCGTGATGCCGATCGGCACGCCCATGGTGAAGATCGAGAACACCAGGCATCACGGCGCCGAGGTGGTGGTCACGGGCGCGACGCTGGAAGAGGCGGCCGCTTTTGCGCGAAGCCACGGTGAAGCGCACGGCATGGTCTTCGTCCATCCTTACGACGATCCGCTCGTCATCGCCGGGCAGGGCACGATCGGACTGGAAGTGCTGAAGGCGGTCCCGGAGCTCGACACGCTCGTCGTCCCGATCGGCGGCGGCGGTCTGATCAGCGGGATTGCCATTGCCGCGAAGTCGATCAAGCCGTCGCTGCGGATATTGGGCGTCGAGGCCTGGCTGTATCCCTCGATGTACAACGCCATCCATGACGGCAATCTGCCGGCGCGCGGCGATACGCTCGCCGAGGGCATTGCGGTGAAATCACCGGGCAGGATCACCACCGAAATCGTCCGCCGCCTCGTCGACGACATTGCCCTCGTCAACGAAGCCGAGCTGGAGCGTGCGGTCGCGACCCTGATCTCGATCGAGAAGACCGTGGTCGAGGGCGCCGGCGCCGCCGGCCTCGCCGCCCTGATGTCCGATCCGTCTCGCTTTGCCGGCGAGAAGGTCGGCCTCGTGCTGAGCGGAGGCAATATCGACACGCGGCTGATCGCTTCCGTACTCACCCGCGAGCTGGCGCGCGAGGGGCGGCTGACGCAATTGTCGCTCGATATCCCCGACAGGCCGGGGCAGCTCGCCGCGGTGGCGGGGCTGCTGGCCGAGGCCGGTGCCAACATCATCGAGGTCTCGCACCAGCGGACCTTCTCCGATCTGCCGGCCAAGGCGACGCTGCTGCAGCTCGTCATCGAGACCCGCGATGCCGCGCATCTCGACGAGGTCATGGCCAGGCTCAGCGCATCCGGGCTGAGCGCGCGCTGCACGTGAGCGCCACGCGAGGCCGAGCCGAGCGCTACTCGGGAAGGCCTGCAGCGCGGAGGGCGTCGCCCAGCGAAGAGGCCAGCGCCGGCGCGCAGTTGACGCCCTGAAATTGACGGCCATAGCGGAAGGTCGGGTGTAGCTCCAGCACCCGCGCGGCCGCGGCTTTCGCCTCCTGCAATCGTCCCAGCTTTGCCAGCGCTGCGGCCAATTGCACGTAGGTGATGCTGTGGCGAGGGTTGGCCTGAACCGAGCGGTAAGCGGCGCGGCACGCCTCCTCATATCGGCCGCGATGGAAGTGCCCAAGCGCCTGGGCGTCGAATGCGGCGAAAGCCCAGGAATCGAACGGGCTGAGCCGCAGGCCTTGCTCGCTCCACGCGATGGCGCGGTCGGAATCTCCGCCCCAGCCGAGCACGACACTGCCGAGAATGTAGGTCAGCGCCGATGATGGGCTGATGGCGAGCGCGGCCTCGAACGCGGTGAAGGCCGCGGAGCGATCGTGCCCGTCCATGCCGATCGAAAAACCCGCGAGCGTGAGCGCAAGCGCGTCATCCTGGCCCTGGGCGATGGCCGAGCGCGCGTGGTGGATCGAAGCCTCGCGATTGGCTTCCTGCAAGCCGGCCCGGAGAAACAAGCAATGATGGCACATCGCCGCATTGCCATGCGCGAGCGCATACGCAGGTTCGAGCGCGATCGCACGTTCGAGCAGCACGAGCGCCTGGGTCACCTGGGCGGGCATGCCGGAATCGACGTCCGGCTGGGCGCGCAGGACGAGATCATAGGCATCCAGGCTGTGCGGCCGCTTTCGCTTGACCCTGTTGATCTCGGCACGCCGCAGGCTGGGTGCGATGGCACCGACGGTCGACAAAGCGATGTCATCTTGGAGCGCGAAGACGTCTTCGGACCGGCGGTCAAATCGCTCGGCCCATACGTGCATTCCGCTCGCCGCATCGATCAACTGGCCGGTGATGCGGACCAGCGTGCCTGTTCTGCGGACGCTGCCTTCCAGGACGTAGCGTACACCAAGCTCGCGGCCGACCTGCTTCACGTCCACCGCGCGGCCCTTGTAGGCGAACGTGGAATTCCGCGCGATCACGAACAGCCAGTTGATGCGTGAGAGCCCGGTGATGATGTCATCGACCATCCCATCGGCAAAATAGTCCTCGTCCGCATCACCGCTCAAGTTCGTGAAAGGCAACACTGCGATCGACGGCCTGTCGGGCAATGCCAGCGGCGGCGCTTGCGGCGTCGCCTGAGCGTGATCCGGATCGGACGGCGTCACGGTGGGGCCGACATAGCGATAGCCGCGGCGCGGCAGCGTTTCGATCCAATGCGTCTCGCCGGAAATGTCTGCCAGCGTGCGCCGCACCGCCGCGATCTGGACGGTCAGATTGCTGTCCTCAACGGCCTGGGCGGGCCAGGCCGCCTCGATCAAGGCATCTTTCGAAACCGGCGCTCCAGCTTTCCGGACGAGAAGGGCGAGGAGCAGCACGGCGCGCCGGCCGAGTCCGGTCGGCTCGGCACCGTGGAACAGGATCCCCGCCTCGTCATCGAGCCGAAAGGGACCAAATTCAAGGATCGCGGCCATGCCGAAGAAGGGCACATTTCGCAGGTTTTTTGCAACGTTTTCCGAACGGCTTCACCACTTTCGGGCTCGCCTGGATCACTATCGCTCCAGCCGTGAGGAGCGCTGCAACAAGCGATGGAGGGATACATGACCGCGAAACACGTGATCCGCAGGCCCGGCGAGACCGAAGGGGCCGTGCTGCGCGGCCAACCGATGGGCTTCCTGGTGACCGGCGAGGACACCAGGCACACGAGCATGTTCGACTGGACAATTCCGGCAGGATTCGCCACGGGCCGGCACGTGCATCGTGTTCAGGAAGAGACGTTCTACATGCTCGAAGGCGAGTGTGAATGGCACGTTGGGGATGAGGTCGTCCGCGCAACCCCCGGGACCTTTCTCTTCATTCCTCCGGGCGTAGCTCACAACATCACAAATGTGAGCGAGAAGCCCGCGCGCGTGCTCATGACCGTCTCCCCACCGGGACACGAGCATTATTTCGAGGAGCTGGCCAAGCTGACGGCGAGTGGGCCGCCGGATGCGAAAGCCATCAGCGCCTTACGCGCCCGCTTCGATACCGACCAACTCTCGGCATTGACGACAAGAGCTTGATGTCAGGCCGGTGCGATGGTGGAGCGACCTCACGGTCGGCCCGGTCGCGCCGCCTCCTCTTGCTATCGTGTCAGGTCCGCCAGATGCGCGAGCAGCCGATCGACCTCGGCTTCCGTGTTGTAGTAATGCGGTGACGCCCGCACGAGATGCGGCAGCGAGCGAAGCTCGGCATCGATGCGCGTGCTCGATGGGTCCGAAGCACCGATCGTGATGCCGGCTGCAGCGGCGCTGGCGACAATGTCGTCCGCCTCGTGCCCGTCCATCGTGAAGCTGACGATCGCACCCGGCGCACGCCCGAGGTCGCGAATGGTGATGCCAGGAAGGGCGGCGAGGCCGCCGCGCAGGCGGCCGGCGAGCGGGCGGCAGCGCTGCTCGATCCGATCGATGCCGATCTCGAGGGCATAATCGACAGCCGCGCCCAGCCCAAGCCGGGCCGCGTAATTATTCTCCCATGTCTCGAAACGGCGGGCATCGTCGCGGAGCCGATATTCATCGCGCGAGACCCAGGGCGCTGCAAAATGGTCGATCATCGGCGGCTCGAGCTGCTGCAGCAGCGCGCGGCGGATGTAGAGAAAGCCAGTGCCGCGGGGGCCGCGCAGGAATTTGCGGCCCGTGGCCGACAACATGTCGCAGCCGATGGCTTCGACATCAACTGTCATCTGCCCGACCGCCTGGCAGGCGTCGAGCAGATAGGGAATGCCATGCGCCCGCGCGATCCTGCCGACTGCCTCTGCCGGATTGACCAGCCCGCCATTGGTCGGAACCCAGGTGATGGCGATCAGTTTCACCCGCTTTTCGATCATCCGTTCGAGCGCGTGGAGGTCGAGCTCACCGCTGGCATCGCTCGGCACCACGTCGATGACCGCGCCGGTTCGCTTGGCGACCTGAAGGAAGGCGACATAATTCGCCGCGTATTCCGCTTCGGCGGTCAGGATCCGGTCGCCCTTCCGAAACGGAAGCGAATAGAACGCCATCTGCCACGCAACCGTCGCATTCTCCACGAGCGCGATCTCGTCGGGCGCGGCATTCAGCAGGCGCGCGACCGAGCCGTAGACCGCATCTAACCGCGGGGCTTCGCGGTCAGCGGCGGCATAGCCTCCGATCTCGCTTTCGAGGTCGAGATGCTGCTTCATTGCGGCGACAACGGGGGTCGGCATGAGCGCCGCGCCGGCGTTGTGGAGATAGGCGAGCCGGCTGGTGGCTGGGGTATCGGCACGTATTCGGTCGAGGTCGATCACTCACGCCCTCCGCTTCTTGCGATCCCATGAATTAGGCGCGTTGCCGCGCGCGAGCAAGATGGGCTGGCGCGCCTCAGATGCAGAGGCCGAGCAGCTTGACGTGACAATTGCTGGGCTTTGGCTTGCTGGCCGGAGCGACCTCGCGCTTCACGGCAACGACGGGCTCCTTGTCCTTTTTCTTGCCTTTGCCCTTCGGCTCGTAATCGCCGGCGATGACCATGGCCCAATAGATGCGCTTGCCACTCGCATTCTTGGCGCTGGCAATGCCGACGCGGGAGGCGTTGTGCAGCAACAGGTTCTTGCGGTGCCCGGACGAGTCGATCCACTGGCCCAGCGTCTTCTCGAAATTGTCGTAGCCGTAGGCGATGTTCTCGGCGGCGCGGCCCGCACCGGCCGGTGCGACCCGGCGATTGAACGGGCCGAGCGCGTCGTGGCTGAGGTCGTCCTTCGCTGCCATCGCGCGGGCCTGATCCATGGCGATGCGATCGAGGGTGGCGTCGCGGACGACGCGGGCCTCACCATGCTTGAGACGGAAGCTGGAGATCAGCTCGGCCGGAGAGTCCGCCAGCGCGGGCGCGCCCGCCAGCAGCACAAGACCAGCGATGATCCCGCCAACCACACGATGCATCATCGTCCCCCGACCGCCCATGATCTCTGCGAGCCCTGCGTGATCCAAGCGCTTCTCAGTCGCCATTGTGGAGGCTTCAAGGCGCAGATTCCGCTTAGCTCGTTGGGAGCTTCGCTTCGAAATTGAAGCGGTCGCGCAGGTTCTTGCGCTGCTCCAGGATGTCCTTGAGGAAGGCGCGGTCCTGCTCGTTCTTCATCATCGGCTCGATCAGGTCGAGCTGGTTCATGGCGACCAGCTGCAAGACCTCGGTGCGCGGCTTGCCGCTGCTGTTGCGTGGCAGGGCGTGCACGACCTGGATGTGCTCGGGCGGCTTCGGCCCCTTGGCGGCGGCAAGCTCGCTGCGGAGCTGGCCTTCGAGCGCGGCGTGATCGGCCTCGACGAAGGCGTAAAGTCCGACGCCGGAGCGGCGGTCGGCAAAGGCGACGATGGCGGCGTCGCGCACGGCGGGATTGCGGCGGATCAGCTCGGCCAGCACCGGCGCGTCGTTGACGAGCCGGCGGCCGCCGCCCTCGCGGTCAGTGAAATTGAACAGGCCGCGGGTGATGGCGCGATAGACCTTCTTGCCGGTGGCGAGCCACAGGCTCGCGGCGAACGACTTCCTCGCCAGGATCTTTCGCTCGCGCGGCGTCAGCGCCTCCGGCGCGTAGGAGCGCTTGTGCTTGAGCAGATGCCGGAGGTCTTCATAGGCGAGGATGCGATAGAGCCGGCCGCGGCGCTTGAAGCACGCGGCGAGCTGGAAGTCGGTCACATAGGCGCGGCCGTCGCGGCCGACCAGCCAGTTCTGCTCCTTGGCGAGATCGTTGTGGCAGATGCCGGCGCGGCGCAGCCGGCGCAGTGCGGCCTTGGCCGAGCGGAAATAGGCGAGATCGCCATGGGGCTTTGCCAGATGCAGCGCGACGCCGTCGACGAAGCCGCGCACCAGAGCGCGGCGCCCGGCCCATAGCAGCTCGGGACCGACGTCGAGGCCTTTGGCGCGCACCAGGGCATGCTTCTCGCGGGCGAACAGGTGGCGTGCCAGCAGGAACGACCACCAGGGCACCTCGTCCAGCCGGCGCAATACCGCATCGATCTCGCCGCTCTCGCTGCGGAAGCGGCCGCGCTCGACGGTCGAGAACACGTCGCGCTTGAGCAGCACGCCTTCGGTCCAGCGCGCCGACAGCTCTGCGGCGTCGTCTTTGGGCAGGCTCATCGCAAACTCACGCGGCGGCGGCAATGCGCAGGTGATCGGCGATCCAGCGATCGAGATCGGCGAGCGCCCGTGCGCTCAGCGCCTGCTTCTTGGCCACCGTCTTCTCGTTGCTGCGCAGCCGTGTGCCGTCGGGCTTCTTGGTCGGCACGGTCGCGAGCGGCGGGAATAGGCCGAAATTGATGTTCATCGGCTGGAACGAGCGCGTGCCCGGCTCGATGGTTTCGATATGGCCGCCAGTGATGTGGCCGAGCAGTGACCCGAGCGCGGTCGCGCCCGGCGGGCTGACAAGCGCCTCGCCACGTGCGTCCGCGGCTGCGTAGAGACCAGCGATCAAGCCGACGCTGGCGGATTCCACATAGCCCTCGCAGCCGGTCATCTGGCCGGCGAAACGCAGCCGCGGCTGCGCACGCAGGCGCAACTGGCCGTCGAGCAGCTTTGGCGAGTTCAGGAAGGTGTTGCGATGCAGGCCGCCGAGGCGGGCGAATTCGGCGTTCTCCAGCCCCGGAATGGTGCGGAAGATGCGTTGTTGCTCGCCGTATTTCAGCTTCGTCTGGAACCCGACGATGTTGTAGAGCGTGCCGAGCTTGTTGTCCTGACGCAGCTGCACGATTGCGTAGGCCTTGGTCGTGGGATCGTGCGGATTGGTGAGGCCGACCGGCTTCATCGGACCGTGGCGCAGCGTCTCGGGGCCGCGCTCCGCCATCACCTCGATCGGCAGGCAGCCGTCGAAATAGGGCGTGTTGGTCTCCCACTCCTTGAACTCGGTCTTCTCGCCGGCGATGAGGGCGGCGACGAAGCCGTCATACTGCTCCTTGGTCATCGGGCAGTTGATGTAGTCGGCGCCGTTGCCGCCGGGGCCGACCTTGTCGTAGCGCGACTGGAACCAGGCCACCGACATGTCGATGGATTCGCGGTGCACGATCGGCGCGATCGCGTCGAAGAAGGCTAGCGCGCTCTCATCCGTGAGCTCGCGGATGGCGTCAGCCAGTGGCGCGGAGGTGAGGGGGCCGGTGGCAACGATGACATTGCTCCACTCGGCCGGCGGCAGGCCTGAAACCTCGCCACGGGCGATCTCGATCAGGGGATGGTCGTTGAGCGCCTTGGTGACGGCAGCGGAGAAGCCGTCGCGATCGACTGCGAGTGCGCCGCCGGCGGGCACCTGGTTGGCATCGGCGGCGCGCATGATCAGCGAGTCGAGCCGCCGCATTTCCGCATGCAGCAAGCCAACGGCGTTGTTGGCGGCGTCATCCGAGCGAAACGAGTTGGAGCAGACCAACTCGGCGAGCCCGTCGGTGCGGTGCGCCTCGGTCATGCGGGTCGGCCGCATCTCGTGCAGCACCACGGGCACGCCGGACTTCGCAACCTGCCAGGCGGCTTCGGAACCGGCGAGGCCGGCACCGATCACGTGCACGATGTTGGATTGGGGTCCTGTCATGGGGCGGACAGGTAGCGCTTTTCGGCGGAGAGTGGAATCGCCGAGATCGAGTTTTCTGCCATCAGAAACGACAACGCCCGCACGAGGCGGGCGCTATCGGTCCGTTCCGGTGAAGGGCTGAACGATATCAGCCCTGGTACTGACCGGCGGCAACGCGCGGGATGTCCGAGCGATCGAGGCCGATGTCGGCCAGTTCGCGGTCGCTGAGCTGGGACAGCTCGGCAACATTGCGCTGATAGTCCCGGAAGGCCTGGATCATGCGGATGAGCGAGAGCAGCATTGGTAGTCTCCTGTAGTTCGATTCAGCTCTTGCTTCGAGCCTCATCGTTGAAATGAATATAGGTGAGAGTGGTGCAGTGCGAAAGTTCCGATGTTGCGATGCAGCTAAGCGAAGAGCGCATAGCACCGGTAAGAAGCGATTAACCTCTTGGCACTCCCGCCCAACAGCTGGGCGGGAGTAATCGCTTTTCACAGCAAACGTCCGTGAAATCACGGGCTTATGTTTGGATTTGCGGTGCCGACGGGGGTCGAAGTATGTCGCGTTCCCGTGATCCGCAACCAGGATGGGATAGCGTCTGGGCCCAAGTCTCGCATGCGCGAATCGCATGATCTGCCCGGATAAAAAGTGAATCTAGATTCATGTATCGAGAGGTCGAAATTGGATCGCCTTTGATCCTGAGGCTCTCTGTTGCGCAGTTGGTGCCGCGTACACACGCGCTGCGTTAGGGCCTCCATTACGAAGTTGTAATGAAAATCAGAAATTTCGCATGCGGCTCTGCGCGGCGCGCAGCATCACGCAATTCTCGCGGGGAATTTATTGCGGCAAGTTGCCGCAACCGGAGGAAAGTCATGTCGCAGATTCCGGCAATGTCGCCGGTTCTGGCCCAAGAACAAGAGAAGGAAAGTAACATCATGACGAAGTTACTCGGGGTTATCGCAGTCGCCGCTGTTGCACTCGCCGTCGCGCCGGCCCAGGCCGCCAAGCACGCCATGGGCGGCTGCAGCGGGGCCAATCTGGAGAAAACGGAGACGGCGATCGAAAACATGGCCGACGGTGACAGCAAGTTTGTCGCGCAGAAGGAGATCGCTGCGGCTCAGGACTCCCTGCTCAACGGCAAGATGGGTGCGTGCGGCGCGCATCTGAACAAGGCAATGCTCGCCACCATGGGCAAGTAAACGCACCCAAGCGAGGGCCGGTCGCTCGCGATCGGCCCATGCATTTTGTCGCGTGTTATTTCAGGGAGCGCGTGCAAGCTGGGCGGCAAAATAGGCGACGGTCTTGGAGTAGACCTCGCTCTTGTTCCACTGCTTGAGCACCTCAAAGTTCGGACTGCCCGGCTGCCAATCCTTGCCCTTCTGCCAGCCATAGCCGGCCAGATAATTGGCGGTGGAGGCGAGTACGTCGGGCGCGTTATGCAGCAGATCGCGCTTGCCGTTGCCGTCGAAGTCGACGGCATATTTCATCCAGGATGACGGCATGAACTGGGTCTGGCCGAGCTCGCCGGCCCAGGCGCCTTTCATGTCGGCAGGCGCAAGATCGCCGCGCTGGACGATGCGCAGCGCATCCAGCAGCTCGGCGCGAAACTGCTCGGAGCGACGGCAATCGTAAGCGAGCGTTGCAAGCGAGCGGATCGTTGCGAACTTGCCCGTGTTGACGCCGAAATCGGTCTCCAGACCCCAGATCGCGACCAGGACCTCGCCGGGCACGCCATAGGCCTGCTCGATGCGCGACAGCACCGAGCCGTATTGCTTCATCCTGTTGGCGCCGCGCTCCAAGCGCGGCGGCACCATGCGGCCGGAGAACTCCTCGAAGGTCTGGGTGAAGACCTTTTGCGAGCGGTCGCGGTTGACCACGCTCGGATCGAGCGTGACGCCGGCAAGCCCGGCGGTGATGGCCTGCTGCGAGATGCCTTTCGCCGCAGCGTCGGTTTTGAAATCAGCCAGCCAGGCGTCGAAATTGCCCGAGCCGCAGGCAACCGCGGCGGGCGCTGGCTGGACTGAGAGAAGGGACGCGGAGACGATGAAGGCTGCGAGAGCAAGACGAGAAATCGTCGGAGTCATCAGATGAAATGGATTTCCGTGAATTGATCTGACCGGCAGCATAATCTCGGCTGTAACCGCGGCCAAAGCAAGGCGTGCGGCCCTGTCCGAAACGGGGCAGGGCCGCACGTCACGAGATTGTCAGGCGTCCGTCCGATTCCGCCACGGGAAGAGGTTTGCCGGGAAGTCGGCGGCCGGCTTGCGCGGCCGATGGGGCGGAGGCGGCACAGGGCGTGCGCCCGGATCCGACACGATCACCTTGCGATAGAGGTGCCACGTGGCGTGCCCAAGCAGGGGGACCACAACGGCAAGGCCGAGGAAGGCCGGGATCGTGCCGAGCGCGAGCAGCACCGCCACGATCAGGCCCCAGGCCGCCATCGGCACCGGGTTTCTCGCGACCACGCGCAGCGAAGTGCTCATCGCCTCGAACGCACCGGCATGGCGGTCCAGCATCAAGGGGAACGACACGGCACTGAGACAGAGTGCGGCGAGCGCGAACAGGAAGCCGGTGCCGCAGCCCACCATTATCAGCCACCAGCCTTGCTGCGTCGTCAGCACGCGCCTGATGAAATCCGAGAATCCGGTGACGCCCTCGTAGCCGAACGCCGCGACGTAAATCGCTTGTGCGGTTGCCACCCAGGTGACGAACAGGGCGAGCAGCAACGTGCCGAGACCGAGCATCGCACCGAACGAAGGCGAGCGCAGCACCTCCATGGCATCCCAGGCGCTGGCCTCCTCGTAGCGTTCACGTCGGCTGGAGAGTTCGTAGAGGCCGAGGGCTGCGAACGGGCCGATCAGGGCGAAGCCCGCGGCCAGCGGAAACAGCAGCGGCAATACGGAATAGCCCATCACCACGCGGGCGAGCACGAGGCCCAGCACGGGATAGATGACGCAAAGGATGATGGCGTGGCTCGGAACCGCCTTGAAATCCTCCCAGCCGCGCCGGAGCGCCTCGTGCAGATCAGACAGTTGGATGGTTCGGATCACAGGTCCAGCCGCATCCGCGGGCTGGGCCATCGTGGGTACATTGCCCTGGTAGAGTGTCGCCATGGTCGCTAGCTCCCTTGCCGGGCAGCCGCACTCGGCGCCGGCAAACGGCGCAAGCGGCCGCTCTTCTCTGAGTTTCGCGATTCCAACCAGACGCGAATTCCGGACGGGATCGCGAGTTGAACGTAAAGGCTACTCCCAATTCCGAGTCCTGTCCCTCACGCCTGGGTAAAATTCGATGCCGCAGTGCAACCTCGATGATGTCATTCGGTCGTCATTTCGCCGCAGATAAGCTCATGCTGCTTGGTGGTTCGCAGAACTCCGCGGGCGCAACGCAGTGACTTCGTCTATAAGGGGCCACTCAAGGCCCTTCCAATGGATCCTTTTCGGGGAAGCAGACATGAGCATTTTCGGGAAAATCATGAGCGCGATCTTCGGCAGCCAGCCGGCTTCCGCCGCGCCGGCCGGTGGCGCAGCGCCGGGCAGTGCCCCCGCTGGGACCACGGGCGCATCGGCGCCGGCATCAGCGCCCATGGCGGCCGTCGACGTCGCTGCCATCGTCGACAAGGCCGTCGCCGCGCACAAGGGCGAGAAGCTGGAATGGCGTACCTCGATCGTCGACCTCATGAAGGCACTCGACATCGATTCCAGCCTGGCCGCGCGCAAGGACCTCGCCAAGGAGCTCGGCTATAGCGGGGACATGAACGACTCCGCCAGCATGAACGTCTGGCTGCACAAGCAGGTGATGTCCAAGCTTGCCGCCAATGGCGGCAAGCTGCCGCCTGAGATCAAGCACTGACCCGGCGTCGGTCGTGCCGAAAGGGCCCGCGATCGCGCGGGCCCTTTTGCGTTCAGGCGACGAGGTCCGCATCCTCCGGATGCCGGTCGAGATAGTCGACGACGAAGCCGCAGCCGGCGATCACCTTCTTGCCGTCGCGCCGGATCAGCTCGAGCGCGCCCTTGACCAGCTCGGAGCCGATGCCGCGCCCGCGCAGCGCGCGCGGCGTTTCGGTGTGGGTGATGATCACGGCCGATGGCGTCAGCCGGTAATTGGCGAAGGCCATGTCGTTGCCGACATCGAGCTCGAAGCGCCTCCTGTCCTTGTTGTCGCGTACCGAAGCCGCCATGCGGGATCCTTCCAAGCTGCAGATTGCTTCCTGATCTAGGAGCCGGACACGGCCCTTGCCAAGATGAGACCAAGGGAGATCGGCGCAGAGGAGATATCTGCAAATGCGCGCCGCCGTCACCGCATTGCAGTATGGACCTGGCGCGCCGCGAGCACGGTCCCGCGACCCCGCAAAAAAATCCCTGATGCCGCTCTTGCAAGCCGCATTTCGGTTCCCACGTCCTGGAAAGGACATACGCCCGAATGCGGCCGGCAGGGTCGCTAGACATTCGGAGTGTCATGATCGCCAGCCGCAGACGTATGCCTCTTTTGCAGGGAGGGTACGATGTCGGACTCTGGTTTCTTTAATACTCATCGAACGTGGGAAGACTGGTGCGGGATGCTGCTGGGTGCGGTGATCGTGGCCTCGCCGTGGTTTCCGATCCAGGATCAGGCGATCGCCGGTCACCAGACGGCGATCCTGAACACGGTTGCGATCGGCCTGGTCGTGTTTGGCATCAGCCAGCTCGAATACGTCGCTTTGCAGCGCTGGCAAGAGGTGACGACAATCCTGGTCGGACTGTGGCTCATCGCCTCGCCATACGCGCTCGGCTATTCCGGCGAGGGCTTCCTCCGCATCTATCACACGAGCCTTGGTGCGGTGGTGGTGCTGCTCGGCGTTCTCCAGCTGTGGCAGGACTGGGATATGAACGACCAGGACTTGCTCAAGCACGGACAATAGGGCCGTAAGTCAACGACAGGCCTGCCGGCCACTGGCGGCGGGCCTGTGCACTCACCGTGTCACGAGATCCGCATAGTCCGGGTGCTTGTCGATCCATGCCTTCACGAACGGGCATTGCGGGATCAGCTTCAATCCGTTCGCCCGGACCTGGTCGAGCGCGCCTTGCACCAGTTTCGAGCCGATGCCCTTGCCGCCAAGCTCCTTCGGCACGTCGGTATGCTCGAAGGTGATGACATCGCCGTCGAGCCTGTAGTGCTCGGTCGCAAGGTGACCTTCCACCTCGAGCTCGTAGCGGTGATGGGCCTTGTTGTTGATGACGTCACTCATATCGTTGCCTTGCAGCTGCCGGCCCCGCGCACGAGATCGTAACGCGCGGTCCGGCCGGCGGTTTCCGATCCGAAGCCGTTCGGTTCAATCGGTCGCTTTGGCCAGCCTGGACTCTTCGGCCTGTGGCGGCGGGCGAAGGCAGCCCTGGCAGATGACCAGGGAGCGGTTGACCCTTACGTCCTGTTCGGCCTCGATGCCGTCCTGCGCCTCGGCTTGCGCCCTGTTGCGCTCGGAGCGGACGGCAGTCCGGGTTGGCTGTGAGGCGGCGCGCGGCCGATTGGGATCCTCGCCGGCGCCATCCCAGGCATAGCGCGCAGGCTTGAAGGCGGGATCGGACGCAAGATGCGCTTGCGGAGAAGCGGCACATCCGGCGAGCGCCAGCGACAACAGGAGGAGGGCGGGCGCTTTGACCATGATGGGGCACTCTGTACGCGATATTCGATGAACGTTGCGCCGATCATGTTTAAAATTCCCTGAACGATAGTTGCTGCGCTGGCGACAAACGCGCATGCGCTATCTCATCCTCATGCTCGCTCTGTTCGCCTCGGCTGCGCGCGCCGACGACGCAAAGCCGTTCAATCCGGCCGACTATCCGCCAGGTGTGCAGAAGGCGCTGCGCTACGCCAATGAGGAATGCGAGAGCCAGGAGGGTGGCGCGGTGACCTTCGCGCCCAACACCGTGCGCAAGATCGACCTGACCGGCGATGGTCGCGAGGACTACATCGTCGATTTCCAGGACACTAAATGCGGCGATCGCGAGACGACCTATTGCGGAACCGGCGGCTGCGTCATGAAGATCCTGGTGACGCTGCCGGACGGCAGCGTGCGCGAGGTGTTCGACGGCTACGTCCTCCGCTACAAGGTCATGGCCCCACCGGTAAAGCGCGGCGCCGCGCGCACCATCCGCTTCGATCTGCATGGCAGCTTCTGCGGCGGCTTTGGTGCGCAGGCCTGCTGGAAGACCAGGACCATCACGGCGACGCCATTTGCATTCAAGCAGCCGTAGGGCAGGTCCGCGGCCGCCGGCCTTGCAGGGCCGCCGGCGTTGGCGATAAATGGGCTGCAATGAACGGACGGCTCGCGTGCCGCCCGTCGCCGAAGAGGAAGCCCGATGCAGCCCCTGCGCATGTCCCGCCGCGTCATGAATCTCGCCTATATGCTGACCCAGAATGCGCGGCGGCATGGTGCGCGTCCTGGTTTCGTCTGGGGTGAAAAATCCTGGACCTGGCGCGAGATCGATGCGCAGGTCTCGGCCCTGGCCACGGCGCTCGCCGCGCGAGGCATTGCCAAGGGGGACCGCATCCTCGTCCATTCCAAGAATGGCGACGAGATGTTCTTTTCGATGTTCGCCGCGTTCCGGCTCGGTGCGGTCTGGGTGCCCACCAATTTCCGCCTGATGCCGGATGAGGTCAGTTATCTCGCGCAAGCCTCCGGCGCAAAGGCGTTTCTGTGTCACGTCGATTTCCCCGAGCACGCCGCGGCCGTGAAGGGCGGCGCAATCGAATTCACCTGGAGCATCGACGGCAAGGCCGCGTTCGGCGAGCGCTCGGTCGCCGATGCCATCGCCTCGCAGGCCGGCGCGAACGTCGCGAATGTCGCGGTCGAGCACGACGATCCCTGCTGGTTCTTTTTCACCTCCGGCACCACCGGACGCTCCAAGGCGGCGGTGCTGACCCACGGCCAGATGGGCTTCGTCGTCACCAATCACCTCGCCGATCTGACGCCCGGGACGACCGAGCAGGATGCCTCGCTGGTGGTGGCGCCGTTGTCGCACGGCGCCGGCGTGCACCAATTGATGCAGACCGCGCGCGGCGCGCGCACTGTGCTGCTGCCGACCGAGAAATTCGACATCAACGAGGCGTTCCGCCTGATCGAGGCGCATCGTGTCAGCAATCTCTTCACCGTGCCCACCATCCTGAAGATGATGGTCGAGCATCCCGCCGCCGACAAATACGACCGTTCCTCGCTGCGCTACGTCATCTATGCGGGCGCGCCGATGTATCGCGAGGACCAGAAGGCGGCGCTGAAGAAGCTCGGCAAGGTCATCGTGCAGTATTTCGGCCTTGGCGAAGTCACCGGCAACATCACCGTGCTGCCGGCGGCGTTGCACGATCCGGAGGACGGCCCGCACGCCAAGATCGGCACCTGCGGCTTCGAGCGCACCGGCATGCAGGTCTCGATTCAGGACGACGAGGGCCGCGAGCTCAAGGCCAACCAGAGCGGCGAGATCTGCGTGATCGGGCCTGCGGTGTTCGCCGGCTATTACGACAACCCCGAAGCCAATGCGAAGGGGTTCCGCAACGGCTGGTTCCGCACCGGCGACCTCGGCCACATGGACGAGGAGGGTTTTGTGTACATCACGGGACGTGCCTCCGACATGTACATCTCCGGCGGCTCCAATATCTATCCGCGCGAGATCGAGGAGAAGATCCTGACCCATCCTGGGATCGGCGAGGTCGCCGTGCTCGGCGTGCCCGACGCGACCTGGGGCGAGGTCGGCGTTGCCGTCTGCGTCGCCCGCGAAGGCGCGAAGGCGGTGAGCGAAGCGGAGATGGCGGCATTCCTGTCGCCGAAGGTGCCGCGCTACAAGATGCCGAAGCGCTTCTTCTTCTGGGATGCGCTGCCGAAATCCGGCTACGGCAAGGTGCCGAAGCGCATGGTGCGCGACGAGCTCGAGGCGCGCGGGCTGCTCGACCTCGACAAGAAGACGGGCTGAGCGCACCGGATGCGGAGCATCAAGCAGCCGGGCCCGCCGCCTTCCGAACGCATCCAATGGGTGGAGGCGAGGGGGCGCGCCTTTTCCTTCACGCTTGAAGCCGGTCTGCCGCTGCTGGAGGCCGCGCGGCGCGGCTTTGCCGCGGAGGGCTTTGCCGGCGGCGTGCTGAATTTTCGCCGCGGCGCGCTGGGGCCGTTCGCCTATGTCATGCCGGCGCTGTCGAAGACCGACGAGAACGCGGCGTTCTACAGCGACACGTTCCGGCCTGACGGCGCGACGCGCCCAAGGCTCGGCAGCATGACGCTCGGCACGCGCGACGGTGCGCCGTTCTTTCATTGCCACGGCCTGTGGACCGAGGCCGACGGCAAGACGAGCGGGGGCCACATGCTGCCGGACGAGACCGTCGTTGCCGAGCCGTTCGAGGTCGAGGCCTTCGGTCTCGACGGTGCGATATTCACTGCCGAGCCCGATCCCGAGACCAATTTCAAGCTGTTCGGACCGGTCGCGGCCGCGCGCACCGGCGCGCAGACGACGAGCCGCGCCTTCGCGCTCCGCCTGCGCCCGAACCAGGATTTTGCGGGCTGCCTCGAAGAATTCTGCCGCGCGCACGGCATTGCCCGCGCGAAGATTCATGGCGGCGTCGGCTCGACCATCGGCGCGCGCTTCACCCATGGCGGCGTGACCGAGCCGTTTGCGACGGAGCTGGCGATCACAGCAGGGACAATCGCGCCCAGCACGTCCGGCGCGCTGGAAGTTGCGCTCGATGTCGCGCTGATCGACTACACTGGCGGCGTTGCGGAGGGCCGTCTGATCCGTGGCGACAATCCCGTGCTGATGACGATGGAGCTGGTGCTGGAGGTGCTGGGCTAGTCGCGGCGAGCGCTCAATGAGCGCGCAGCTTGGCAATGGCCAGGAACGTCGATTGGCTTATCCCTGAGCTCGATCCCTGGAAGAGGTCGAGCAAGGGGGATTGAGCCTGACCGGTGCTCTGGCTGTTCTTGACGTCATACATGGCGGAGAAACGGCCCAGCAGCTTTTCAACCTTCGCGGGATCGGACAGATCCTTGATCTTCATGAAGCGGTCCACGAACTTGGCTTGCTGATCGATCGGCATCGCAGCCATCGAATCAGGCAGGTTGAACGTGGTCCTGAACACCTCCGACAGCGCCTTGTCGGCAAGGATGTCGTATGCGGACGTGATTTCCCCCGCCTTGCGCTGGAAATAGAGGGCAAGGCGGACGCCGGGGTTCGTGTCGCCTTGCTGCTGCTCCAGGCTTTGCCTGATATAGCTGGCCTGGGTTTCGCGGAATTGATCTTGCTTCTGAGGACCCATCAGCGACAAGCGCGCGACGTTGCCCTTGCTGTCGAAATTGAACGAGGCCGCGATTTCAGCAAAGCGCGGATCGCTCTCCGTGTTCGCGAAGCTCTTGGGATCGTTCAGATCTGACGCGAAGATCTCCTTCAGATGGTCGGTGCTGACCTTCTTGGGGTCCAAACCCTTGGCGACGAGAATGAAATCGACCATCTTCCGGTTCGCAAGCAGGTCGGAAACGCTGTCGATGTCTGCGACGGCTTCCCGATAGGATGTCGCGTCTTTCGCGGCTTGTGCCCGAACCGCAGCTTGCTCCTGAGGGCTTGCCTGCTTGATCATTGCGGTGACATAGTCCTTCGCAATCTGCAGGACCTCGCTCGGGTCCTGGGCTACCAGCGGTGTGGTCAGATTGCCCTTTGCGTCGAAGTTGAAGGCACGCGCGAGCTGAACGTAGCGATCGTCCTTGAGGGTATAGACGAAGCTCTTGGGGTTGCTGAGATCGCTTTCGAGAACGGCCTTGATGGTGGCCTGCGAGACGTCCTTGGGATCGAGGCCAACGGCACCCAGCGCGAAATTGTACACGTCCGGCTTCGATATGAACGCCTCGAGCGAATCGACGGTGAGGACAGCCGTTCTGAACTGCCTGATTGCAAAGGCTTCGTTCAGCGGGCTCGCCGCCGCATAGACGGCGGACTTGCTGTCGTCGAACCGCTTTGCGGTGAGCGCGACGTTTGCAGCAGTCTGCGCAGGCACGCCCGCCGGAAGCGACCCGTCAGGCGCAAACTCGAATGCGCCGGCCAAATCTACAAATTCGCCGATCGTGCCTATCTGGTCATTGAGGCTGGAAATGCTCTTCGTGTACGACTCCAGGTGATATTTTTCGATCAGGATCTGGACCTTCAACTGGGTCACGTCAGCGCCTGGTTGCGAGAGTTGAGCCGTGTAGTCGGCGATCTTTGTATTGGTGGCGCTCACATCCGATTTGGCTTGAGCGAGCTGGGCGTTCAGGCCGGTCAACTGGGACGCGAAGGTGGCGTTGACGTAGCTGTTTGGATCGGATGGATCGCTGCGCAGGACCTGGCTTATGGTGTCGCGCGGCCATTTGCTCTGATCGATCCCGAATGCCGAATAGACGTAGTTGCGGAGACGATCGTTGTTCAGGAGCTGGTCAGCACTGGTGATGTTGCCGATCTGGGCGCTGTAATAATTGGTGTCGTCGGCAAGTGCGTCGACCTGGCTCTTCTTGGTCGCCGTGTACAGGCCGATCATCTCGTCGGTCTGGTCCGCCGATTGCGCAACAGGCGTTGCGCTGCCGTTGAACGAGAATGCCGCGGCAAACTCCCGGTAGCGCTTGTCGACCAGCTTGTTGACGAAGCTGTTGGCGTCGGAGAGGTCGCTCTCCAGGACCTTTCTCATGAACGCCTTGGCATAGGCCATGTCTTCCAGGCCGTATGCCTTCATGGCAAAGTGGTACAGGCGATAATCCTTCATGAGATCGTCGACCGTCTTCACCTTGCCGATGTTGGCTTTGTAATGGGCGGCCTCTCGCGAGACGTCGGGCTGCTGTTCGACCCGCGTCAGGGACTGCTTGAGATGGCGCGAAATGTAATTGTAGCTGAAATACGTTGATACCATCGCGCATTCCTCGCGGCTTGGCGGTCCCGGACCTCCGTCAATCATTGCGGGGTCGCGAGGTAGGTGCTGGCCTCATGTCAGCAAACTGTCTCAAGCTGTGGTCCCGAGCGGATTCCGTGACACAGCTTTAAGTGGTAGGCCTTATCGTAGTTTCGCAAGGCGCTTGTATTTCTATTTGTGTCTGAACGTGTCTCAAATGCAGCTTTCGCGAGGGTTGTGTTCCTGGTATGTTCCGATTGCGTGAATGGATCGGAATGGGGGCAGCTGGGCATGAGCCGAAGGGGCAGTCGAACGGTCAACCTGCCGGCGCCATATCTGAAGCGGGTTTGGCTCGACTTCTCGCGCGTGCACGATCGAGAGGTCTATCCGTTTTGCCTGCCGATCTTTCCGGATGATTTCGAGCTCAATTTCGACGCGCCCATCACGATCATCGTGGGAGAGAATGGCACCGGCAAATCGACGATTCTCGAGGGGATCGCGGCGCTCGCCGGCTATGACGACGCCGGTGGTGGGAAGGGGTACATGCCTGTCGACCACACCGAAGCGCGGGAGAAGATGGGGGGACAGCTTTCCAGCGCGTTGCGCGCGAGCTGGCTGCCGAAGATCACCAATGGCTGGTTCTTCCGCGCCGAAAGCTTTTTCTCGGTTGCGCGGTATCTCGACAAGGCCGCACGCGACGCCGGTCAGGTCGGCCCGGACTTCCTGTCCCACTCCCATGGTGAGGGCTTCCTGCGCTTCTTCGAGGAGCGGTGCCAGCGCCAGGGCATCTTCATATTCGACGAGCCGGAATCGGCCCTGTCGCCGGCGCGCCAGATCGAATTCCTCAAGTTGCTGCGACGCATGGACGAGTCCAGCATATGCCAAATCATCATGGCGACCCATTCGCCGATGCTGATGGCCTATCCCAACGCGCAGCTGCTGCGGCTCGGGAAGTACGGGCTGGAGCCTGTTACGGTGGAGCAGACCGATCACTACCGGCTCATGCGCGAGTTCTGCGAGGATCCGCGCGGGTTCGTGGAGGCGACATTGGGGGAGTAGGTAAAGGGGCCCGCTCTCTCATCGTCATTGCGAGGAGCTCTTGCGACGAAGCAATCCAGAGTCTTTCCGCGTAATGAGTCTGGATTGCTTCGCTACGCTCGCAATGACGGAGAGGAGGGGCCTGCATCGAACTCAAAATCGTCTTTATACCGGACACAGGCTCGCATCCTCGCGGCAGATTCCGCCCGAGCTTTGTTCATTCACCACCCTCAAGAGTGCCGAGGGCGCAGGGAAGGCCGGGTGCCGGCTGGCACCCGCGGTCCACTGTGCGAAGCGTGTGCTTGAAAAAGCTGCACAGCGGCATACAGGTGAAGCCAAACATCCGGCCTTCCCTGCGCAGTGGGTTGACGGCTTATGTCGTGCTCTCCCCGGGGAGCGATGCACTATTGCCCCCGTCGCCTTGCGGATGACTGACGGTGCGAGCCCGGTCGGGCCGCAACGTCACCGCAAACCTTGGCGCACAGACCCCGGGCGCCAGGACCACACGATTTTGCCGTACGCAGACTGCGCCCGTCGTGTGCGTGCATCGCCTGCTCACGGAGTGACCCGCCCTGCAAACCGCCAGCGCGCGACGCTGCCTGCGTCCACCGCCTCCCATCCCGCGTTCGTGACGATCGCGATGCGCCCCTCGGCCCGGATTGGGGTGGCCCCAACATGCGATAATTCCGAATTCGCGTAAAGCGAATTATTTCGGCGTGGCCGGGTTGACCCCGGTCTGGTGTTTTGTCCGCCCGGCAGCTCAATCAATGGTGTGCATTGCCTTTGCCACTGCCGTGCCACGAACGGGTCTCCCCATGGCCCAAAAATGCGCTAGCATGACCTCAGCGCGCGTTCCAAGTCGCGCAGGTTGAGAAACGAGGAAACGACATGAGGATGAGAAGCGGACCGGCGCTCGCCGGGGTGGCGGCGCTGGCGGTGGCTGGCATGGCTCTGATGACCGCCTTCGAGCCGGTCCGGGCCCATGGACCGACGCGGCAGAAGGTGCGGGAATCCATCGAGATCAACGCGGCCCCGGCCAAGGTGTGGGCGGTGATCGGCAATTTCCAGGACATGAGCTGGCTCCAGCCGGTCACCAAGACCGAAGGCGAGAAGGGCAACGAGATCGGCGCGACGCGGAAACTCACCTTGACGGGCGGCGCCACGGTCGAGGAGGAGCTCTACAAATACGAGCCCGACATGCAGAGCTATTCCTATCGGATCACCAGGGTGGACGTGAAGGTGCTGCCGGTGACCAATTATTCCTCGACCCTGACGGTCTCGCCCGCGCCGGACGGCAAGGCGAAGCTGGAATGGGCCGCCGCGTTCTATCGCGGCTATCCCAACAACGACCCGCCGCCGGAGTTGAGCGACGAGGCCGCGATCAAGGCCGTGAGCGGGCTGTACAAGGCCGGGCTCGAGGCGCTCAAGAAGAAGATCGAGAGCGGCAGCTGATCGTGCGGGCGCTGGTTCTGGCGGCGCTCGCCGCCAGCCTTTGTCATGCGAGCCTCGGCAGCGCATCCGCCGAGGAGGCGTTCGTCACCAACCAGCTCAGCGACGATCTGATGGTCGTGGACCTCGCTGGCGCGCGCAGCGTCGCGACCATCCCGATCGGCGGCAAGCCGGCAGGTATCGCCGTCAGCGCGGATGGGCGCTTTGCCTATGTCACGAGCCCGGATGCCAAGGCGGTCACGGTGGTCGACGCGGCGACGCGGCAGGTCGCCGGCCGCGTCGAGGTCGGCGGCGGGCCGCTCGGCATTGCGGTCGCGCCCGACGGCAAGACGGTCTATGTCGCCGATTGGTACGCCGCCGCGGTGCGGGTGATCGATACGGCCTCGCGCAGCGTTGTCGCCAGCATCGCGGTCGGCGCCTCGCCGTCGGGTCTTGCGGTGACGCCCGACGGAAAGCTGCTGCTCTCGGCCGACCGCGACGACGACAGCGTCTCCGTGGTGGACACGGCGACGCGCCAGCGCAAGGCGGTGATCAAGGTCGGCACCCGCCCGTTCGGCGTCACCATCGATGCCGAGGGCAAGCGCGCTTACACGGCAAATGTCGGCTCCGACGATGTCTCCGTGATCGATATCGCAGAGGCTCGAGAGATCGGCCGCGTGCCGGCCGGCATGCGCCCGTATGCGGTGGCGCTGACGCCGGGGCGCGGTTTCGTCAGCGACCAATATGGCGGCACCGTCAGCGTGTTCGATCTGGCGAGCCTCAAGCCGTTCAAGCGCATCAATGTCGGCGATTATCCCGAAGGCATCGCGGCAACCGCCGACGGCAAGCGCGTCATCGTCGCCTGCTGGGAGAGCAACACCTTAAGCATCATCGATGCGGCCGAGCTGAAGGTGATCGGCGAGATCAGGACCGGCGACGGCCCGCGCGCGTTCGGGGCGTTCTTGCGCAGGACGGAGTAGGTGTGGTCGCGTAGGGTGGGTTAGCGTCAGCGTAACCCACCTCTTTGGTGTCCGCGGTGACCGAAGTGGTGGTTACGCCAAGCGGTGTGCGCTTCGCGCAGTCCGCAAGGCTAACCCACCCTACGGATCCGGCACAACACATCCGCAATCTCATCCATCCGGTCGAACACATGATCCGGCCCCAGCGCCCGCAATGCCGCCGGTGCCGCATAGCCCCAGCACACGGCGCCGCAGGCAATTCCCACGGCGCGCGCCGCCTCGATGTCGCGAACCTCGTCGCCGATCGAAATCACCTTGCTGGGCTCGACACCCGCACGGCGGATGACGCGGCGGAATTTCGCAGCCTTGCCGAACAGCGATGCAGAGCAGTCGAAATGCGCGAACAACGCCGCGGCAGGCCCAAGCTTCTCGCGGGCATTGGCCTCGCTGTCGGAAGTCACCAGCGCCAATTGCACGCCGTTCTCGGCCAGCGTCCGCAGCATCGTCTCGACGCCCGAAAACAGCGAGATCTCGGAAGCGGCCTCCGCCTTCAGCCGCCGCGCATGCCGCGCGATCGCCGGCAGCTTCCACAAGGGCACTTCGAGCCGGGCGAGGATCTCGCGGCTCGATGCATGCCGCAGTTCCTCGACATCCTCATCCTTTACGCGGCGAAAGTCGAAGCGGTCGGCGACATCGTTGATGGTGCGCAGGAACCAGGGGAAGCTGTCGGCGAGCGTGCCGTCGAGGTCGAAGATGGCGAGGGAATAGGGCACGTGAAAGGGATGCCGTTCGATCATCCAGTTATTGAACTAGGATTTCCACACAGTGCTTTCGGTCCAACCAAGTTCGGCGAATTCGCTGGCGCGGAGCGATGCTTCTCCCTCTGCAAAGAACTCGTCAAGCTGAGGCGGTGCGACGCTTGTTTCGGACAGCATGGCATGCGCCTGTCCGCGATGATGAATTTGATGCTGGAAGAGATGCATGAGCAGCCGGTCGCGGCGTTCGGCCTGCACGGTCGTGTCGCGGTTGATACTCACGACGGTATTGAGACTCTCGGGCGTCAGTGCATCGCAGACAGCAATCAAGCGCTCGTCGACTGCGGCTTGCGCCGGCTTGAGCGTGACGAGGGAAGGGTACGGCACCTCGTTCTCCCAGGCTGCCGGGCCCAACCAACCGCCCTCCAGCGCATCGACATAGAAGAGATCAATGACATGGATGTGGTTTAGCGTGCGCTGAAGACTTGGAAAGAACCCGGTTCGCTCGGCCTCGAACTCAACCTGAGACAGAGCAGCGCAAGCCGTGAGCAGCCGATGGTTTGCCCAGGCATTGTTATGAGCGAACGCACGAAAGGTTTGCACAAGTCCGGCAGGCACAGTTCATTCTCCCTCGGACATGTGCGTCGTCACATTCCGGACGCGCAACCTACTCCGCCGCCTCGCTCGCCGCCCGTCTCCGCTTCGGCTTTCGCGCCTTCTCCAGCACCGGGGCCAGGAATTTCCCCGTATAGCTCCGCGGCGCCTTCGCAATATCTTCCGGCGGGCCCCAGGCGACGATCTCGCCGCCGCCGTCGCCGCCTTCGGGGCCCAAGTCGATGACCCAGTCGGCGGTCTTGATGACTTCGAGATTGTGCTCGATGACGACGACCGTGTTGCCCTGCGCGACCAGCTCGTGCAGCACCTCCAGGAGCTTCTTGACGTCGTGGAAGTGCAGGCCGGTGGTGGGCTCGTCCAGGATGTAGAGCGTGCGGCCGGTGGCGCGTTTTGACAATTCCTTTGCCAGCTTGACGCGCTGCGCTTCACCGCCCGAGAGGGTCGTCGCCTGCTGGCCGACATGGATGTAATCGAGCCCGACGCGGTGCAATGTCTGAAAAGTCTCGCGCACGCGCGGCACCGCCTTGAAGAACTCGGCGGCTTCCTCGACGGTCATGTCGAGCACGTCGGCGATGCTCTTGCCCTTGAACAGCACCTCCAGCGTCTCGCGGTTGTAGCGCTTGCCCTTGCAGACGTCGCAGGTGACGTAGACGTCGGGCAGGAAGTGCATCTCGATCTTGATGACGCCGTCGCCTTGGCAGGCTTCGCAGCGGCCGCCCTTGACGTTGAAGGAGAAGCGGCCGGGCTCGTAGCCGCGCGCCTTCGCTTCCGGCAAACCGGCGAACCATTCGCGGATCGGCGTGAAGGCGCCGGTGTAGGTCGCAGGATTCGAGCGCGGGGTGCGGCCGATCGGCGACTGGTCGATGTCGATGATCTTGTCGATGTGCTCGAGGCCCTCGATGCGGTCGTGCGGGGCAGCGCCCTCGCTGGCGTTGTTGAGCTTGCGGGCGATGGCGCGGTAGAGCGTATCGATCAGCAGCGTCGACTTGCCGCCGCCGGAGACGCCGGTGACGCAGGTGAACAGGCCGAGCGGAATCTCCGCCGTGACGTTCTTGAGGTTATTGCCGCGCGCGTTCACCACCTTGATGGTGCGGCGGTGGTTCGGCGGACGCCGCTCCGGCACCTCGACCTCGAGCTCGCCGGTGAGGTACTTGCCGGTCAGCGATTTCGGGTTGCGCATGATCTCGGCGGGCGTGCCTTCGGCGACGATGTTGCCGCCATGCATGCCGGCGCCGGGGCCGATGTCGAGCACGTAGTCGGCGAGCCGAATGGCGTCCTCGTCATGCTCGACCACGACCACGGTGTTGCCGAGGTCGCGCAGCCGCTTCAGCGTATCGAGCAGGCGGGCATTATCGCGCTGATGCAGGCCGATCGAGGGCTCGTCCAGCACGTAGAGCACGCCCGTGAGCCCCGAGCCGATCTGCGAGGCCAGGCGGATGCGCTGGCTTTCGCCGCCGGACAGCGTACCGGAGGAGCGGGATAGCGTCAGATAATTGAGGCCGACGTCGAGCAGGAAGGTGAGGCGCTCGCGGATCTCCTTCAGGATGCGGCCCGCGATCTCGTTCTGCTGCGCGTTCAGCGCCTCCGGCACGGTCTCGAACCATGCGCCGGCGCCCTTCACGGACAGCTCCGAGATTTCGCCGATATGCTTGCCGCCGACCTTGACGCAGAGCGCCTCGGGCTTGAGTCGAAAGCCTTTGCAACCCTCGCAGGGCACGTCGTGGAAATATTTCGCCAGCTCCTCGCGCGCCCACTCGCTTTCGGTCTCGCGGTAGCGGCGGTTGATGTTGGTGATGACGCCCTCGAACGGCTTCTTGGTGTCGTAGGAGCGCACCCCGTCCTCGTAGGAGAACTTGATCTCGTCCTCGCCCGAGCCGTAGAGGATCGCGTTTTGCGTCTTCTTCGGCAGGTCCTTCCACTTGGTGTCGAGTGTGAATTTGTAATGCTTGCCGAGCGCGGTCAGCGTCTGCACGTAATAGGGCGATGACGATTTGGCCCAGGGCGCGATCGCGCCCTTGCGCAGCGTCAGATCCTTCTCGGGGATGACGAGGTCCTCGTCGACATGCTGCTCGACGCCGAGGCCGCCGCAGGCGGGGCAGGCGCCGTAGGGATTGTTGAAGGAGAACAGGCGCGGCTCGATCTCGGGGATGGTGAAGCCGGAGACCGGGCAGGCGAACTTTTCCGAGAACAGAATGCGCTCGGGGCCGCTCTTGTCGTGGATCTTTGCGGTCTTCTTCTTCTCTTCTGCGGGGACGGCCGCCGCGGGAGCGTCGGCGAACTCGACGACGGCGAGGCCTTCGGCGAGCTTCAACGCGGTCTCAAAGCTCTCGGCGAGGCGCTGGCCGATATCGGCGCGCACCACGATGCGGTCGACGACGACATCGATGTCGTGCGGGAACTTCTTGTCGAGGTTAGGGGCTTCCGCCAGCTCATGGAAGGTGCCGTCGATCTTGACGCGCTGAAAGCCCTTCTTGAGCCACTCGGCGAGCTCCTTCTTGTACTCGCCCTTGCGGCCGCGCACGACGGGGGCGAGCAGATAGAGGCGGGTGCCCTCGGGCAGCGCCAGCACGCGGTCGACCATCTGCGAGACGGTCTGGCTCTCGATCGGCAGGCCCGTGGCCGGCGAATAGGGCACGCCGACGCGGGCCCAAAGCAGGCGCATGTAGTCGTAGATCTCGGTGACGGTGCCGACGGTGGAGCGCGGGTTCTTCGACGTCGTCTTCTGCTCGATGGAGATCGCAGGCGAGAGGCCGTCGATCTGGTCGACGTCGGGCTTCTGCATCATCTCCAGGAACTGGCGGGCATAGGCCGACAGCGATTCGACGTAGCGGCGCTGGCCCTCGGCATAGATGGTGTCGAAGGCTAGCGAGGATTTGCCGGAGCCGGATAGCCCGGTGAACACCACCAGCTTGTCGCGGGGAATCTCGACGTCGATATTCTTGAGGTTGTGCTCGCGCGCGCCGCGGATCGTAATTGCGCGCAGGCTGGAGCCCGCGTTCTGTTGTTGGCGCTTCGCCCTGATCACTTCGTCCATCCCAGAGGTCCTCGAGGAATCCAAAGACGCGCGATCGCGCCAATGCAAAAGGCGCGCTTCGCCCGGAACCGGGATCGGCGCCGATGGGTATGGCAGCGAACGTAGGAAGAACGGCGGCGGATTTCCAGTGGGACTTGCGAATCGTCAACGGATTGTTGGCGCGCTGGCGGCATCTGGCAGCAGGAGCGCGCGGAACCGCTCGGAACAGCCCGCCCAAAGCAAAAGGCCGGCGCGAGGCCGGCCTTTCGTGACGATGTGACTTCGGCAGGGAAGATCAGTACTTCGCGACCACCGGGCCGCCGAAGGTGTAGTTGAGGCGAACGGTGCCCATGTCGACATCCTGCTTGATGCGGTCGGTCCGGTCGTTGATGCCAAGCACCGTGAAATTGACGTTGCGGCCGCCCATGAACAAGTGGTCGTATTCGATCGCAACGGACCAGTTCGGTGCGAAACCGAATTCGATGCCGGTGCCGACTGCGCCGCCCCAGCGCGTCTCGCTCGCGCTATCGAAGACCACGCCGCCGAGAAGGCCGTCATACTTGGCGTGCGTGACCGCGGCGCCGCCCTTCACGTACCAGAGCACGTTATTCCAGGCGTAGCCGACCTGGCCGGTGAACAGGCCGAGGGCATCGATTCTGGTCTGATTGACCACGGGTGCGAAAGCGGCGAGCGGGCTCGCGTTCGATCCCTTCAGGTTGGCCCAGTCGCCTTGGGCTTCAAGGCCGAACACCCAGTTAGCCGACTGCCAACGATAACCGACCTGGCCGCCGACGAGACCGCCGGTCGCGTTGTGACAGCCTTCGGACACGACCGGGATTGCCACACCGAGCACGGCATTGAGATCCCAGCAATTGCGGCTCGATGCACCGCCGCCGTTGATGCCGAGGTAGAAGCCGCTCCAGTTGTACACCGCGATCGGCGCCACCGGAGCCTTGGCGTAGGGGCGGGCCGCCAAATCGGCCGCCGAGGCCGGTGCCAACGCGCTGAGTGCGAACAAACTGGCCGAAGCCAGCAAAAGCTTCTTCATATCCATTCCCCACTTCCGTTTCTCATTCCGGTCTTCCGGAGAGCGGAAGAGCAGCGGACCTCATGACTCAAGTAACGTCATTGCTTTACACCATTGAAGCCAAAAGTTGTGTCACCCGGCCGCCACATCCGTCCGAAAACGCGAACGAACGGGGCGGCCGCAACAAATACAAAAAGGCCGGCGCGAGGCCGGCCTTTCGTAACGCGGGTGCGTCAGAGACGAAGCTTAGTACTTCGCGACGACCGGGCCACCGAAGTGATAGTTCACGCCGACCTGCACGGTGTGAAGGTTGAGCGTGCCGGTGTTCACCGGAGCGCCGATACCCGAGAAGTAGGTCTCGCCGCCCAGGCTGCGATAGAGATACTCGCCCTTGACTGACCACTGCGGCGCGAAGAATGCCTCGACGCCAGCGCCGACCGTCCAACCGGAATGCCACTTGCTGTCCGAGACGCTTGCGAAGGGCGAGCTGACGGTGATCTTGTTGTCGATCCAGGCGTAGCCGCCCGTAGCGTAGAACAGCACGTTGTTGACGGCCCAACCGATACGGCCGCGCACAGTGCCGAGCGCATCAATGCGCGAGCTCGTGGTCACGGGAACGATAGCGCCGCCAAAGAGAACAGGGGTGGTCACCGAAGCATTGACATCAGCCCACGAGCCGTCGGCTTCCACGCCGAACACGACGTTGCCGGTCTGCCAGTTATAGCCGCCGGTGCCGCCGACGAAGCCACCCTTCATCCGCGGGTCGCCGGAACCGTTCTCCCAAGCGCCGCCGCCGACGATACCGAGGTAGAAGCCGGTCCAGTTATAGACCGAGGCCACAGCCACCGGAGCCTTGGTGTAGGGGCGGGCTGCCAGATCAGCAGCCGAAGCGGGGGCCGCAAGAGCGAATACACAGGCCGAAGCCAACAAAACCTTTTTCATTTTCAACTTAATCCCAGTCCCAGTTTCTGTTGTTGCCTTCCGTCGCGGAAGGGCATCGGACTCAACGGCCCAACTGACGCCGTCTTTACACCACCAAAGCCGCAAGTTGTGTCTCCGAAAAGCCACAACAGTCGAAAAGGTGATGGTTGCTGACTCATCTACGTCCAGGCATCGTGCCGCAAAAAAGAAGGGCCGGCGCAGCGGGCCGGCCCTTGCATTCACTCACAAAATCAGAGGGATATCAGTACCTCGCGATCAGCGGGCCGCCGAAGCGATAATTCAACCGGACCAGGCCGATATCGACATCCTGGCTGATGCGATCGCTCCCGAACACGGCGCCCGCAGGCGTCGTGAAACCGATTGTGCGGTCGCCGAGGAAGATGTGGTTGTACTCGACGCCGAGCGTCCAGTTCGGAGCAAATCCGAATTCCAGGCCGGCGCCAACGGTGCCGCCCCAGCGGGTCTCGCGAGCCGACGCCAGCAGCGTGCCGGCGCCCGGCGTGCCGGCCGCGGCATAAACGTCGTACTTGTCCCCGACCACGGCGCCGCCGCCCTTCACATAGAACAAGACGTTGTTCCAGGCGTAACCGACCTGGCCGGTGATCAGGCCGAAAGCATCGATGCGCGAGCGGTTGCGGTCACCGGTGACCAAAGCGCTTCCAGGGAAGACGGTGCTGACGTTGTCGCCCGAGAAGTCAGCCCAGTTACCCTGGCCTTCGACGCCGAACACCCAACTGGCCGACTGCCAGCGATAGCCGATCTGGCCACCGACCGTGCCCCCGGTCGCGTTGTGGCATCCTTCACCGACGAAGGTACCGGGAACGCCGGTGACGACGCCGGTGGTGTCGAGGAAGTCCCAGCACTTGTGGCTCGTGCCGCCGCCGCCGTTGATGCCGATGTAGAAGCCGCTCCAGTCGTAAATCGCAGCGACCGCCGGAGCGGGAGCCTTGGTGTAGGGCCGCGCGGCAAGATCTGCCGCGCCTGCCGGAGCCGACAGCCCCAATGCCAGTACACTGATTGCGCCAAATAGAACCTTATTCATTGCAGTCTCCCCAGTTACGTCCGCTTCACGAAAGTCCCCGAAGCGGCTGATCAGGCGCGACGCCCATATGAACCAATTCCGAGGCAAAGGTAGCCTAAGGAAAGGGCAGAGTCCGTCTCCGGAATGCCACACTCGCGGCTCAACTGAGGTGGAACAACTTGATGAATGTTAAGCGGTTTTCGTCGTTCACGGGAACCCAAAAAAGTTCCATCGGAGCGCTGCTCTTTTCGTTGGCGACCGGCCGAATGTTTGCTCTACCGCTATAAAGAACAAATCTGGAACAAATCTGAGCGCGATGCTATATGTGGGGATAACCCTGGGGGTGGCAGGCTGAGCGGTGCCCGCAAGCGTATAGGGTCGCCTCGACGGGCGCAGAGAAACGCGGGCAGCGGGATTGGCCCCTTTTGAAATTCAGTGGCATTCGGAGTGGAGAGCGGCGATGGCGGGAAGCGTCAACAAGGTCATTCTAGTTGGAAATCTCGGCAAGGATCCCGAAATCCGCCGCACCCAGGACGGGCGGCCGATCGCGAATTTGAGCATCGCGACGTCGGAGACCTGGCGCGACAAGAACACCGGCGAGCGCAAGGAGAAGACCGAGTGGCATCGCGTCGTGATCTTCTCTGAGCCGCTTTGCAAGGTCGTCGAACAGTATCTGAAGAAGGGCGCGAAGGTTTACATCGAGGGCGCGCTGCAGACCCGCAAATGGACCGACCAGAGCGGCGTCGAGAAGTACTCGACGGAGGTCGTGCTCCAGGGCTTCAACTCGACGCTGACGATGCTGGATGGCCGCGGTGGCGGCGGCGGAGGCGGCAGCTTCGCCGACGAGCCGGGCGGCGATTTCGGCTCCTCCGGACCCGTGAGCAGCGCGCCGCGCCGTCCGGTTGCCGCTGGCGGCGGTCGCAACAGCGACATGGACGACGACATCCCGTTCTGAGCGGGCGGACCGCTCGGCCCGGTGAGGCGGCGATTTCGATCGCGCTTCCCGCATCGGGTCAGCAAACCTTACTAATTGGCTGGGCAGGCTCGGATTTTCCGGGCCCGCTTCATGTTTGGGGTGAGGTCCGTTGCGCAGCGGAAAGCTGGCTGACGGGGCGCCGCTTCCCTGGTGTTCAGGCCGGCGTTGCGGGTGGTTCTGGAGGGTCGATTCCGTGGCCGTCCAGGGCGCGGCTCTGAGGCCGTAAGTTATTGGAAAAATAAGCGGAAAAAGCGCTTTCCGAGCGGCTGCCAGGGTGGTTATCCGACCCCGGATGCGCTATATGATTCCCAGACAAAACCTCACCGGATTCCCCCTTGGCTGACGACGACAACAAGCCCGGCGACCAGCCGGCGCACCCCTCGGACATTCGCCCCGTTTCCATCTACGAGGAGATGAAGAAGTCCTACCTCGATTACGCCATGAGCGTGATCGTGGCGCGTGCGCTGCCCGATGCGCGCGACGGGTTGAAGCCGGTGCACCGCCGCATCCTGTTCGCGATGAACAATCGCGGCGACACCCCGGACAAGAAGCACAAGAAGTCCGCCGGTGCCGTCGGCGAGGTCATGGGTAAGTACCACCCCCATGGCGACCAGGCGATCTACGACGCCTTGGTGCGCATGGCGCAGGACTTCTCGATGCGCGCGCCCTTGATCGACGGCCAGGGCAATTTCGGCTCGGTCGACGGCGATCCGCCGGCGGCCATGCGCTACACCGAGTCCCGCCTGACCAAGATCGCGCTGAAGCTGCTCGAGGACATCGACGACGACACGGTCGACTTCCAGGACAATTACGACGGCTCCGAAAAGGAGCCGGTGGTTCTGCCGGCGCGGTTCCCGAACCTGCTGGTCAACGGCGCCGGCGGCATCGCGGTCGGCATGGCCACCAACATCCCGCCGCACAATCTCGGCGAGGTGATCGATGCCTGCGTCGCGCTGATCGACAATCCGGCTCTGACGATCGACGAGCTCAATGCCATCATCCCGGGCCCGGATTTCCCGACCGGCGGCATCATCCTCGGCCGCCAGGGCATCCGCAGCGCCTATCATCTCGGCCGCGGCTCCATCGTGATGCGCGGCAAGGTCACCTTCGAGACGATCCGGAAAGAGCGCGAGGCGATCGTCATCACCGAGATCCCGTATCAGGTGAACAAGGCGACGATGGTCGAGCGCATCGCCGAGCTCTACAAGGAAAAGAAGATCGAGGGCATCTCCGACCTGCGCGACGAGTCCGACCGCGACGGCTACCGCGTCGTCGTCGAGCTCAAGCGCGATGCGGTTCCCGATGTGGTGCTGAACCAGCTCTACAAGTTCACGCCGCTGCAGACGAGCTTCGGCGTCAACGCCGTCGCGCTCGATAGCGGCCGTCCGCAGACCATGAACCTGAAGGACATGCTGACGATCTTCGTCGGCTTCCGCGAGCAGGTGGTCACGCGCCGGACCAAATACAAGCTGCGCAAGGCGCGCGAGCGCGCGCACGAGCAGGTCGGCCTGGCCATCGCCGTCGCCAACATCGACGAGATCATCAAGGTGATCCGGCACTCGCCGACGCCGGCTGCGGCGCGCGAGACCCTGATGACGCGCGACTGGGCCGCGCGCGACGTCGAGGACATCATCACGCTGATCGACGATCCCCGTCACCGCATCAACGAAGACGGGACGATCCGCCTCTCGCTGGAGCAGGCGAGGGCGATCCTCGAGCTGCGCCTGGCGCGCCTCACGGCGCTCGGCCGCGACGAGATCGGCGAGGAGCTGTCCAAGCTCGCCGGCGAGATCAGCGATTATCTCGACATCCTGCGCTCGCGCGCGCGCATCCTCGACATCATCAAGACCGAGCTTGCCGAGGTGAAGGCGGAGTTCGCAACGCCGCGCCGCACCGTGATCATGGAGCAGGAGGGCGAGGTCGAGGACGAGGACCTGATCCAGCGCGAGGACATGGTCGTCACCGTCTCGCATGCCGGCTACGTCAAGCGCGTGCCGCTGTCGGCCTATCGCGCCCAGCGCCGCGGCGGCAAGGGCCGCTCCGGCATGCAGACCCGCGACGAGGACTTCGTCAGCCGGCTCTTTGTCGCGTCGACGCATACTCCGGTGCTGTTCTTCTCCTCGCGCGGCCAGGTCTACAAGGAAAAGGTCTGGCGGCTGCCGATGGCCGCGCCGAACGCGCGCGGCAAGGCCATGATCAACATCCTGCCGCTGGAGCAGGGCGAGCGCATCACCACCATCATGCCGCTGCCCGAGGATGAATCGACCTGGGGCCAGCTCGACGTGATGTTCGCGACCACGGGCGGCAACGTCCGGCGCAACAAGCTGTCCGACTTCGTCGACGTGCGCCGCTCCGGCATCATCGCGATGAAGCTCGACGACAACGAAGCGATCGTCGACGTGCAGATCTGCACCGAGCGCGACGACGTGCTGCTGACCGCTGCCGGCGGCCAGTGCATCCGCTTCCCCGTAACCGACGTGCGCGTGTTCACTGGGCGCACCTCGATGGGCGTGCGCGGCATCGCGCTCGGCGAAGGCGACAAGGTGATTTCGCTGGCGATCCTGCGCCACGTCGACACCACCTCGGACGAGCGCTCGGCCTATTTGAAGATGCGCCGCGCGGTCGCGGGCGAAGCCGCCGCGGACGAGGCGCCGGCCGATGCCGAGGCCGAGGAGACCTCGGGCAGCTTCCAGCTCCCGCAGGAACGCTATGTCGAGATGTCGGCGCAGGAGCAGGTCGTGCTGACCGTCTCCGTCAACGGCTACGGCAAGCGGACCTCGTCCTACGAGTACCGCACCACCGGCCGCGGCGGCAAAGGCATCGTCGCCATGAGCGTCAACAACCGCAACGGCAATCTCGTCGCCTCGTTCCCGGTGGAGGAGGCGGATCAAATCATGCTGGTCACCGACAAGGGCCAGCTGATCCGCTGTCCGGTCGAAGGCATCCGCATCGCCGGCCGCTCCACGCAAGGCGTGATCGTGTTCGACACCGCCGAGGACGAGCACGTCGTCTCGGTCGAGCACATCACGGAAGAGGCCGAGAGCGGCAACGGCGAGAACGGCAATGGGGCGTGACGCCCTGTTCTATGCAGCGCTCGCGAGCTCCTTGGTAAGATCGGCAAGCGCCTCGTGCTTGCCGATCTGTGCCATCCAGCACCATAGCTCCAGCGTGCAGTACATGCGGTAGAGACGAAGCGTCTCCTGCCAGTCGGGACGTTCGATCTTGCCATAGCCCGCGAGCAATCCTTCTCGCTTCGGCGCGTCCTTCGCTGTGAAATAATAGATCGCCTTCGCGATATCCATCAGCGGATCACCGGACGTCGCATTCTCGAAATCGACGATGCCGGACAGGTGCGGATCGCCCTGCGACGTCACCAGGATATTTCCGGCGTGGAAGTCGTAATGGCACAGGCGAGGGACAACTGCCGCCTTCAACAGATGCTGGCGAGCCACAACGCTATCCCGGAGCCGCTCGGCAAGCGCGGGATCACCGCCCCGCACGCAGAACACTTTCAGCTTCCTTTCGAGTTGCGCGGACATGTAGGCATGATTGCTCGGATATGCCGTCCACACCCCGTCGGGGCCGATATAGCCAAAACTGTCGAGGGCAATGTCATTGATCCTGCGGAGCGCCGCGCCCATCTCGGCGTAGATTTCGAACAGCTGTGCGTCTGTCAGCACCGCCTCTCGCCGGCCGAGCACCGTGCCGTCAAGCTTGGTCATCAGGACGTAGTTGAGGTCGATCACCGATCGCGTGTTGTCGGCGAACAGTACGCTGGGAACGGTTATGTCAAGGTCACGGAGAAGCCCAAGAACGTAGACTTCCTTTGCCATCTTCCACTGCAGCGATGCAGGGTAGGCCTTGAGGATGCAGGCTGGCGAATCCGCCAGCGCGACCTCAAGGACAGTACCGATCTCGCCGCCATGCAGTTCGGTGACGTCCAGCACCGACGCGTGCGGAGACATCCGACGGACGATTGACTGCACCTGATCGACCGAGATCGTCAGCCGAGGCTTCAGCTGCAGAGGCGGCTCGTTGAACATTTCGCACCTGTCTCATGCAGCCTGGCGAGCTTCCCTAAATCTCCAGCTCCGTCCCGAACTCCACCACCTGCTTGGTCGGCACGCCGAAGAACGCGGCCGAGCGTTCGGCGTTGCGCTGCAGGAAGGCGAACACGCCTTCGCGCCAGACCCACATGCCCGGGACGTCCTCGCGCGGGATGATGGTTTCGCGGCCGACGTAATAGGTGATCTCGGAGAGGTCGATGCCGGGCAGCTTGCCCTGCTGGCAAACGAGCTTCAGTCCATCGTAGATCGTCGGGTTCTGCATGAAGCCGTAATGCAGGATTGCGCGGGTGATGCCGGGAATGATCTCGATCACCTCGGCGCGTTCGTCGTCGGGAATGTGCGGGGATTCCTCGATCAGGACGGTGACCAGCAGCACGCGCTCGTGCAGCACGCGGTTGTGCTTGACGAACTGGGTGAGCGCGAGCGGCACGCCGCGCGGCGCCGAGGCTAGGAACACGGCGGTCCCGGGCAGCCTCGCATGGCACCTGTTGACCGCGGTCTCGATCAGATCCTCCTCGGGCTGGCGCAGCTGGCCGCGCGCGGCTTCGACCAGCCTCACGCCGGCGCGCCAGGTCAGCATCAGGAAGGCGACGAGGCCGGCGAGCAGCAATGGAAACCAGCCGCCCTCGAACAGCTTGATCGAATTGGCCGAGAAGAAGATCAGGTCGATGACGAAGAATGCCCCGTTCACGCCGGCCACCAGCCAGGGCGAATAACCCCACTGGATCGCCACCAGCGCGGCGAGCAGCGTCGTGATGGCCATCAGCAGCGACACGGCGATGCCATAGGCGCCGGCGAGCGCGTCCGAGGTGCCGAAGCTCAGCACCGCCCCGAGGGTTGCCGCAGCGAGCAGCCAGTTCACCAGCGGCACGTAGATCTGGCCGATCGCGTCGCTGGTGGTGTGGCGGATCTGCATGCGCGGCAGGAAGCCGAGCTGGATCGACTGCTGGGTCAGCGAGAACACGCCGGAGATGATCGCCTGCGAGGCGATCACGGTCGCGACCGCCGAGAAGGCGACCAGCGGATAGTGCAGGGCGTCCGGGCAAAGCTGGAAGAACGGATTCTCGATCATGGTGGGATCGGTGATCAAGAGCGCGGCCTGGCCGAAATAGTTCAGCACCAGCGCGGGCAGGCAGATCGCGAACCAGGCGAGCCGGATCGGCAAGCGGCCGAAATGGCCCATGTCGGCATACATGGCCTCGCCCCCGGTCACCGCGAGAAAGGCGGCGCCGAGGATGGCGAAGGAGACGTGAAAATCCTGGTGGATCAGGAAATTGAACGCATAAAACGGGCTGAGCGCGGCCAGCACCGCCGGCGCCTTGACGATGCCGTGGATGCCGAGCGCGGCGAGCACGACGAACCAGGCCAGCATCACCGGGCCGAAGATGCGGCCGATGAAGCCGGTGCCCTGCTTCTGCATCATGAACAGCCCGATCAGGATGGCGACGGTGACGGGCACGACCACCGGTGCGAGCGAGGGGGCATCGACCTTGAGGCCCTCGATGGCGCTGAGCACGGAGATCGCCGGTGTGATCGCGCCGTCGCCATAGAGCAGGGCCGCGCCGACGAGACCGACGACGAGGAGATGCGCACGCCAGGTGCCGGCTTGCGCGTTACGCGCGTGGAGCAGAGCCAGGAGGGCGACGATGCCGCCTTCGCCGCGGTTGTCCGCGCGCAGGATCAGCAGCGCATATTTCAGCGAGATGATCAGGAGCAGCGCCCACAGGATCAGCGAGGCAACCCCCAGGACAGCGTCGTGCGTGAGTGTACCGCCATGGGCAGCCGCCTTGGCGGCTTCCTTCAGGGCGTAGAGGGGACTGGTGCCGATATCGCCGTAGACCACGCCGAGGGCGCCCATGGTCATGGCAACCGGCAGTGCATCAGGGTGGTGGCCGGAGGCAACTGCAGGTGTGCTGGACAACGGCAAATCCCCCAATGGAATCGCGCCCGGCGGGCCATTCCGACGGGCGCGAGCATGACGCAGTCTGCGACGAGACGTCGCAAATAGCCATGGGATTTATCTTGGGGTTTATCTTGAGGGACCTTCCTGACGCGAAACTGACAGATCCGACTACGGCGTGCGGTCGGCGGTCACGAGGCGCGCCTCCCGGACATTGGCCTTGCTGCCGGCGCGGCGCAGGCAGGACGCCTCGAAATTCGGCCAGGCCTGCTGCGAGCAGTCACGGCCGACGGTGCGGATATCGAGCCGGTCGCTCTTGGCCAGCGGCTGCGGCACGCTGGCTTCGACCGTCGGGGCAAAGCCGGGCAGGAGGGTGAGGGCCGCGGCAACACACGCAGACAGAGCGATCGCTGAAAGAGCCTTGATCATTGACAGTCCCCTGTGATGCGGCCGCCTGCGCCCAGCATGCGACCCGTCGTTCGTTGGCCGGATTAGTAACCATGGCCAGTTTCCGGACGTCTTCGCGGGCGCCGGAAATGGTTTCGTTCGCGGTCCGTTTTGTTTCGTGGCTACCCGCAGGACGAAACAAACCGGCCGTTGCCGACGTCTGGGGAGACATCTACATGTGACTGGACCGGAAACGGACAAGGAACCCGCCCGGCTTGCCGGCCCGGGCGGGGCGCGGTAGGACGGGGCCATGCCTCGCATTGCCTTCTACCCAGGTTCCTTCGACCCCATCACCAACGGCCATCTGGACGTGGTCCGGCACAGCGTTTCCTTGTGCGACAGGCTTGTGGTCGCAATCGGGGTCCACCCCGGCAAGAAGCCGCTGTTCTCGACCGAGGAGCGGTTGAAGATGCTCGAGGACGTCTGCGGCCCGATCGCGGCCCAGGCCGGCTGCGTGCTCGAGGCGACGACGTTTGACGATCTGTCGGTCACCGCGGCGCGCAAGCACGGCGCAACCATCATGATCCGAGGCCTGCGCGATGGCAGCGACCTCGACTACGAAATGCAGCTCGCCGGCATGAACGAGGCCATGGCGCCCGAGGTGCATACGGTCTTCCTGCCGGCCTCTCCCATGGTCCGCCCGATCACCGCCACGTTGGTGCGCCAGATCGCCGGCATGGGCGGGGACGTCTCGGCCTTCGTCCCGCCGCAGGTCGCGGCACAGCTCAAGGCCAAATTCGCCGGATAACGGCGCGCTTCCTCTTTCTGATCCGGAGTTGTCATGATCCGAATTCTCGCAGTTCTTGCCGCGCTTCTGTTCGCGGTGCCGGCGGCGGCACAGCAATTGCCGGCAAATCTCGACAAGGCCAACGCCATCGTCATCGACAGCACCAAGGGCCGCATCGTCATCAAGCTCAGGACCGACATCGCGCCCCAGCATGCCGAGCGCATCAAGCAGCTCGCGCGCGAAGGCTTCTACAACAACGTGCCGTTCCACCGCGTCATGGATGGCTTCATGGCGCAGACGGGCGATGGCCAGAACGGCAACGGCACCGGCGGCTCGAAATATGCGAACCTGAAGCAGGAATTCTCCAAGGTGCATTTTGCCCGCGGCATCGTCGGCATGGCCCGGCGCGGCGACAGCGTCGACAGCGCCAACTCGCAGTTCTTCATCATGTTCGCCGACGGCGGCAGCCTCGACGGCCAGTACACCGTGATCGGCGAGGTCGTGCAGGGCATGGACGTCGTCGACAAGCTGAAGAAGGCGCCCCCCGGCTCGCCCGGCGGCTCCGTCACCGATCCCGACAAGATGGTGAAGGTGCAGGTCGCCTCCGACATCAAATAGGCGCGGCCATGGCGCGCCGCGGCGGAAAGCTCCTGCTGATTGCCGCGATGCTGCTGCTCGGCACCTCCCGTGCCGCCGTGGAGGCCGCTCAGGTCGACACGATCCAGGACATCTTCCGGCACCTGCGCACCTGCTGGAGACCGCCGTCGCCGGCCAGGGCGCGCCCCCTCGACATCACCGTCGTCGTGAGCTTTAACCGGGCCGGAAACATTCTGGGCCATCCGAGGATTACCTATGAATCCGCGGAGGCCCCCGACAATGACCGGCTGCAATACCGGATCGCGGTGATGGAGGCGTTGCAACGCTGCACGCCGGTGCCATTTACCGATGCAATGGCCGGCGCCGCCGCGGGACGACCATTCGCGATCCAGTTCCGCAGCCGCAAAACGTCACCCGACAAGACTTCACCCCCAACGCAAGAGAGACGAGCATGAGCGTCACCGAAAACACCCTGATCCTCGAGACCACGCAGGGCCCCGTCACCATCGAGATGCGGCCCGACCTCGCGCCGGGCCACGTCGCGCGCATCAAGGAGCTGGTCCGCGAGGGTTTTTACGACGGCATCGTGTTCCACCGCGTGATCGAGGGCTTCATGGCGCAGACCGGCTGCCCGCACGGCACCGGCACCGGCGGCTCGGGCAAGAAGCTGAAGGCCGAGTTCAACAAGGAGCCGCATGTGCGCGGCACCGCCTCGATGGCCCGCGCCGCCAATCCCGATTCCGGCGACAGCCAGTTCTTCATCTGCTTCGACGACGCCCGCTTCCTCGACAACCAGTACACGGTGTGGGGCAAGGTCACCGAGGGCATGGAGAACGTCGACAAGATCAAGCGCGGCGAGCCGGTGCAGAATCCCGACAAGATCGTCAAGGCGCGGATGGCCGCGGACAAGGAGTAAGCGCGGTCCTGTCATCGCCCGAGCAGGCGGGCGATCCAGTACTCACGATCGTTGTCGTAACTACCACTGGCGGTTACTGGATGCCCCGCCTTCGCGGGGCATGACACCGACCAAGCTCGCTCATGCGCACCGACCTCTTCGATTTCGACCTGCCCGCCGAGCGCATCGCCTTGCGCCCGGCGAGCCCGCGCGATTCCGCGAAGATGCTGGTCGTCGAGAACGGCGCGCTGCGCGATCAGACCATCGCCGACCTGCCGACATGGCTGAGGTCCGGCGACCAGCTCGTCGTCAACGACACCAAGGTGATTGCGGCGCAATTGAAGGGCCGCCGCATTGGCCGCGAGACCGAGCCGAAGATCGAGGCGACGCTGATCAAGCGGCTCGACGGCTCGCGCTGGCAGGCGCTGGTGAAGCCGGCGAAGAAGCTCGTCCCCGGCGATCGCATCCGCTTCGGCAACGAGGGCAAGGTCTGCCTGCTCGGCCATCTCGACGCAGAGGTGGAGGCCAAGGGCACCGAGGGCGAGGTGACGCTGTCGTTCTCGTTCCACGGCCCGGCGCTGGACCAGGCCATCGCCGATCTCGGCAGCCCGCCGCTGCCGCCCTACATCGCCTCCAAGCGCACGCCCGACGATCAGGATCTTGCGGATTACCAGACCATGTTCGCGGCCAATGAAGGCGCGGTTGCAGCGCCGACCGCGGGGTTGCATTTCACGCCGGCGCTTGAGCAAGCGCTGCGCGACCGCGACGTCGGCATCAACCGGGTGACGCTGCATGTCGGGGCGGGGACGTTCCTGCCGGTGAAGGTCGACGACACCGAAGCCCACAAGATGCATGCCGAATGGGGCACGATCTCGGCCGAGACGGCGGAGCGCCTCAACGCGGCGCGGAAGAGCGGCGGCCGCATCGTTGCGGTCGGCACCACGTCATTGCGGCTGCTGGAAAGCGCCGCGAGCGAGGACGGCACGATCCAGCCATTCGCCGCCGAGACGTCGATCTTCATCACGCCCGGCTATCGCTTCCGCGCGGTCGATGTCCTGATGACGAATTTCCATCTGCCGAAGTCGACCCTGTTCATGCTGGTGTCGGCCTTCTCCGGGCTCGCGACGATGAAGCAGGCCTATGCGCATGCGATCGCGCGCGGGTACCGGTTCTATTCGTATGGGGATGCGTGTTTGCTGTTTCGGGCTCGGGAGTGACCCGGCGGCATCCGTGTGGTATGCTGTTCACGCCGTTGCAAGGATCGATTGGCCGATGAACATCCGTTCCGCGAAAGTCGATGAGCTTGCCCAGCGCCTCGCCCGTCTGACGGGGGAAGACATCGAGACGGCGCTGGAGCGCGCTATTGAGGAGCGCTTGTCTCGTGTCGGCACGCCGACGACAGATAGAAGGGCCGCTCTGACCTCGTTCTTCGAGCGGACCGCTGGCTTGCCGGTTCTGGATTCCCGATCTGCTGACGAAATTCTGGGCTACGATCGTTTCGGGCTACCGTCCTGATGTTAGTGGATACGTCTGCGATCATCGCGACCGTAACCAATGAGCCGGATGGACAACTCTACCGGACAGCGATGCTGGATGCCGACATCCTGTCGATGTCGGCAGTCGCGGTCCTGGAAGCCAAGATCGTTCTCTCTGCTCGCTTCGGAGCAGCGGCTGTGGCGTTTTTCGACGAGTTACTGGAGACCGCGGGAATTGTCGTCGTGCCGTTCGACGCCGAGATGGCCAAAGCTGCGTTCGAAGCGTTTCAACGGTTTGGCGGGGTGGAGGACATTCGGCACAGCTCAATATCGTCGATTGTACGGTCTACGCTCTTGCCAAACTGCGTTCGGAACCGCTGCTCTTCAAAGGAGCCGATTTTGCCAAGACAGATATCGTGGCGGCGTTGAGCTGACGGCACGGTAAGCCGCCGCGACTTTGCCCGCGGTAGCTCGAAGAGCGAAGGCGGAAGCATGCCCACCGTCCTTTAAATGCCGGAGCGAAATGGTGGGCACGGCGCTTGCGCGCCTTTGCCCACCTGCACATCTCGCTGCTACGCCATCACCCGCTGCGGCAGGAGCTCGGCGATCTGCACTGCGTTCAGCGCGGCGCCCTTGAGCAGCTGATCCGCCGCCACGAACATCGAGATCGAATGGCCGCTAGCGTCGCTGAGATCCTTGCGGATGCGGCCCACCAGCACGTCGTCCTGGCCCGAAGCGTCGATCGGCATCGGGAAGTAGTTCTTGGCGCGGTCGTCGATCACCTTGACGCCGGGGGCCTGCGCCATGATGGCACGGACCTGGTCCTCGGTGATCGGCTTCTCGCATTCGAAGGTGATGGCTTCGCAATGGGCGCGCAGCACCGGCACGCGCACGCAGGTGACGCCGACGGCGATGCTCTCGTCCTCGAAGATCTTGCGGGTCTCCTTGATGACCTTGGTCTCTTCGTCGTTGTAGCCGGTCTCGGGGTCGATCGCGGTGTTGTGGTTGAACAGGTTGAAGGCGTAGGGGTGCGGCATCACCTTGGGCGTATAGACCTGCCCGTTGAGATTGGCGCGGGTGGATTCGACGAGCTCCTCCATCGCGGCGGCGCCGGCGCCGCTAGCCGCCTGATAGGTCGAGATGATCACGCGCTTGATGCGGTTCTTCTGGTGGATCGGCCAGAGCGGCACCAGGGCGGTGATCGCGGCGCAGTTCGGGTTGGCAATGATGCCCTTGTGGTCACGGATGCGGCTGGCGTTGATCTCGGGGATCACCAGCGGCACGTTGGGGTCCATGCGGAAGGCGGAGGAGTTGTCGACCACGACGGCACCGGCCTTGACCGCGATCGGCGCATACTTCCTGGAGATGCTGCCGCCGGCGGAGAACAGCGCGATGTCGACGCCGTCGAAAGAACGCTCGGTCAACTCCTCGATGACCACACTGTGCCCGCGGAACGACACCGTCTTGCCGGCCGAGCGTGCGCTCGCCAGTGCCTTGAGCTTGCCGACGCGGAAACCACGCTTGTCCATGGTGGCGATGAATTCGGCGCCCACCGCACCGGTGACGCCGACAATCGCGACGACGGGATCGTTACTCACTTTGTCCTCCATTGCGTTTTAGACAACAAAAAAGCCCCGGGCCATCGAGGGCGGGGCTTGCCGTAGAGCTGATGCGTTTAAGTCGACGACCTACGCGCGCACGCCTCCCCGGGCCCCTTCGGCCGTGGTGGTTTTGGTCGTGCGTTTGGTGGTCGTGAACATGGCGGCGACTTATGCGGGAGAGTCTTGCCCCCGTCAATGGCTTTTCGGCCCGGTCGATGCCTGGGGCGGCGTGCCGCTATTCGGCACCCGCTATTTAGCACCCGCTATTTCGCCTTGGCGCCCGGCGGCTCCAGGGTGACCTCCTTGAGATCGTCGCCGCTGACGACGACGATCGAGAAGTTCAGCCGGCCGCGTTCGCGGACCAGCCCGCCGCTGATCGCCTTGCCCGCAGCGGCGCGCTCGGCGACGCGCACGGCATCGGAGAGGCGGTGCCTGATCGCACCTAGCGCTGCGAGGTTGCTGCGGTCCTCGCGGTCGAGCTCGGTAAGGGGGAGGGCGGCTTCTCCGCCGACGAATTCGCCCGTCGCGGCATTGATGGTGTGGCGCCAGATCCGGTCGTTGTGCAGGGTCTTTACCCGGTAGACCGGCACGCCCGAGCCGCCGTCGAAGCTCACATCGGCGGTGGTGGCGCCGGCATGGCGGGCTTCGGCAATCGCCATGGCCTGGCTGATCGTGATCGACGAGCCGCGGAATCGCTCTATTTCGCGGCTGACTGCCTGGCGGTCCGCTTCGGCATCACCATCTGTGTCGCTGTGAAGCGCGGTCGGCGTGCTCGCGGTCACGACGGCCTGTACCGGCGCGGCGAAGAGCAGCGCGGGCATTGCGACCGCAAGCAGGTACGAGGTCCATCGTTTGGCAGTGGTCATGCTCGAAACCCTCGGCCAGCGAGTGTGCCGGATGATCGTAAAGAATTCGCGGCCGGCCTTGGGCATCGGCCGGCCGCCGAGCGCCGCGGCAGGCTGTACTGTACCCGCAATGGCGATCGAAGCGGTCCGGACCTCTTTGGGGCTGGTGAAAAAGCGGCCCGTACCGACTTATAATTAAACCATACCGTATCGTTTTGTTTCGGTCAATGACGCCACGCCATCCGCCTCGGGGAAAGTCCGCAAGCTCACGGAATTGTCAGCGGGCGGAGCGGCGCCGCGGCGTGAGTTTCGGGCCGCCCTGGACGCGGTCGGCAGGTCCCAGCGCGCCCGCCAGGAACAGCTTGATCGCCGCGCGCATGCGCTTCTCGGCGGACTTCATCTCGAGCGCCGTTCCGAACGTCGCCATGCGGTGGGTGTGGCCGACGACGACGTCGAGGAACACCTCGGCTGCGATGGTGGTGTCCTCGACATCGAGCGCGCCTTGCGCCACCAGATGGTCGAAGAAGCGCGCCGTGGTGGCGACGGCCTTGAGCCAGCCTTCCTCCTTGCCGAGCTTGGCGACGTCGGGAAAGTTGATGGCCTGCGCCGTCATCATGCGGCTGAAGGCGACGGCATCGGGGCCGCAGGTGAAGGTCAGCATCTCGCGCCCGATCTCGACCAGCCGCTGCTCGACCGGAATGTTCGAGGCGCTGGAGAGCTGCGTCTCCGCCGCCGCCGACAGCGGCGCAAGCCAGCGCTCGATCTCGCGCCTCAGCACGGCGGCGAACAGGCCGCGCTTGTCGCCATAGCGGGAATAGACGGTGGGCTTGCTGACCCGCGCCGCTTCCGCGACCGCATCGAGCGAGGTCGCATCGAAGCCGCGGTCCAGGAACAGGCGGGTGGCGACCTCGATCAGCCGCTGATCGCGCTCGATCGCGGCGGTCTTGGTCGGCCGGCCGCCGCGCGATTTCGGCACCTCGCGCCGTGGCGCTGCCGGTCTTGCCTTGGTCGCAGTCAATCCCATGCCCAATGATTCCTGCGCGTTTCTGACGGTCGTCTTTGCTCTATAACGCGCAGCAACCGGGGCGTCATCGCGAATCTGGCCGAAATGGCCGTATCGTCAACGGTCTCGATAGGGCCTCGTTCCCTCGTGCCGGCCTACGGCAGCGTCGAGGTCCAGGCCTGGCCGGATGCAGCCTTCTCGTATCCGTACTGATACAGCGCCCGCATATAGGCGGTATCGAACCCTTCCGACGGCGGGGCGGGATAGTCGCGCGCGATATAGGAGAGATGGAAGCCGAGGCGGTTGCGCTTGGCGAAATCGTAGGTCGAGAAGATGATCGAGCGGGTCTGCGATTGGGTGATCGCCGACAGGCTGCGTGAGGCGACGTCGATGGTCCCGTTGGACACCAGCTCGAAATTGCGTTCGATCTTCTTGTTGACGAGGATGTAGATGTCCATCTTCGCATTGCCCGGCAAACGGCCGCTCTGGAACAGCAGAGCTTCCGGCAGGGTCAGCACCGGCGCCGTCACGCCGCCGTCGACATGCATCTCCTGAAACTTGCGGCCCTGGCCTTCGGCATCGATCATGATGGGCGGAAACACCAGGGGAATGCTGGCGGAGGCCGCCATCACGTCGCGAAACAGCTTGAGCGCCTCGGGCGTTCCGACCGCGGCGATCTTGCCCATGTCCCAGATCGCGGTGCGCTGCGTGTCGAGGTCGGTCGTCACCACGAGCAGCTTGCGGCCCTTGGCGTGCTCGCGCGCGACCTGCGCCATGATCTCGGGCCCCACGTAGCGCGCGACGAGCTCGCGCAGCCTGGTGTTGCCGAACAGGCCGGATCCGAACAGCACGCGCACGATGCTGGGGTCGTTCAGGAGGCTCTCCGCGATGCCGCTGGTGTAGACCTCCTTCAGCGTGTCGTCATATTGCGGTCCGAGAAACGCAAACGGCGCGATCAGGCCGCCGGTGCTGACGCCCGAGACGACCGAGAAGGTGGGGCGGGTTCTCGCTGCGGTCCAGCCGTTGAGCACGCCGACGCCATAGGCGCCGTCAGCGCCGCCGCCGGAGAGGGCGAGATAGGTTCTCGTCGCGGTGCTGTAGTCCTTCTCGAAGCTGAACCTGGTAACCGGCTCGTCGGCGTAGCGCCTGAGCCCGTCGATATTCAGCACGCGCGAGACGCTGGCCTCAGTGGCCGTGTAGGGCGTGCGAGGCAGGGAGGTGCAGGCGCCGAGTGACAGGCTGCAGATCAGGACCACCAATCCGATCAGGCCGAAGCCAATCTGCCTGATCCGGTCACGCGAGGAGGCGGATGCGTCGGTCGAACACGAAGGGTACGGCATTGTCGGTGGCTGGCGATCACGCATCTACCGCCGCCGGCGGGTTACGCCGCGGCATCTCGTCCAGCCACCAAGGACAAAACTACACTGTATCGTTTTGTTTGACAAGTGTGCGGAACACGGTCCGTGCGTTGGACGGTGTCCCAGTCTGAAGCACCAACCGGGCTTTAGCGCCGCTTGGCGGGTTGATCGGCTTCCTCCGACACGCAATAAGCACCGCCATGAATCCCGACAATGACCTTCCCAATCACTTTGAGTTGCTCGCCACCGACGGGGCCGCACGCACCGGGCGGCTGACCACTCCGCATGGCGTGGTGCGCACCCCGGCCTTCATGCCGGTCGGCACCGCCGGTGCCATGAAGGGCATGCACTGGCGCGAGGTGCGCGATGCCGGCGCCGACATCGTGCTCGGCAACACCTATCATCTGATGCTGCGTCCGAGCGCCGAGCGGATCGCGGCGCTCGGGGGCCTGCAGAAGTTCACCGGGTGGAACGGACCGATGCTGACCGATTCCGGCGGCTTCCAGGTGATGTCGCTGGCGGATTTGCGCAAGGTCAGCGAGCACGCCGTCACCTTCCGCTCGCATATCGATGGCGCCAAGGTCGAGCTGTCGCCGGAGCGCTCGATCGAGGTGCAGCGTTTGCTCGGCTCCGACATCGCCATGCAGATGGATGAATGCGTGCGGCTGCCCGCCGAGCCCGCCGACATCGAGCGCGCGATGCAATTGTCGCTGCGCTGGGCCGAGAGAAGCAAGCGCGCCTTCGAGACCGCCCCGGACGGCTACATGCTGTTCGGCATCGTGCAGGGCGGCGACGTGCCCGAGCTTCGTCATGCGAGCGCGAGAGGCCTGGTCGGGATTGGCTTCCATGGCTATGCGATCGGCGGGCTTGCCGTCGGCGAGCCGCAGGCGGTGATGCTGGCGATGATCGACGAGACCGCGCCGCTGCTGCCGAAGGAGCGGCCGCGCTATCTGATGGGCGTCGGCACGCCCGACGACATCCTCGAAGCGGTGAAGCGCGGCATCGACATGTTCGATTGCGTGATGCCGACGCGCAATGGCCGGCACGGCGTCGCGTTCACGCGCTACGGCCAGGTGAATTTGCGCAATGCGCGCCATGCCGACGATCCGCGCCCGCTCGATGAAGAGAGCTCATGGCCGTCGACGCGCAACTGCGCGCGCGCCTATCTCCATCATCTCGTCAAGGCGGGCGAGACGCTGGGGGCGATGCTGCTGTCCGAGATCAATGTCGCATACTACCAGTTCCTGATGCAGGGCATCAGGGACGCGATCGCACGCGGAAATTTCGAGGAGTTCTATCAGCGCACGCGCACGGACTGGGCGAGGGGCGATATCGCCCCGCGCTAGATCAACGGTCCAAACTCAGTTGCACACGATCCGCCGCTTCACGGCATGCTTGGTCACGAAGCCGTAGCCGCAATTGTCGCAAGTCCAGAGATAGCTGATCATGTGGTCCGAGACGTAGGCAGATGCTTCAGCGGCGACCATGGAGTCGGCGCAGACGGGACAGGTCGGCAACTCACTGCAACGCGGATCACGCCTTAGCGTTACGGTCGACATCACTTCAGCAACTGCTGACATCGTGCTGACCTCCCTGTTTTAAGACCTAAGTCTAACATAAGCAGAATCAGTTGACGAGGTCGCAACACAAATGCGTTGGTTTTCTGCTAATTAGAGCTCACGTGATTTTGCGATGCAGCGTATTTAACATGTGCTGCATTGCCGCTTGCGTGTCGCCGCAAGCTGTCCGTAACTGCGCAAGGCCGCGACAGACGTGCAGATCGTCGCCTCAGGGAGTTCATCATGGACGCATCGTCCAACACGGGTGCAGCGCACCAACCCGGCCGTGGCCGGATCTACGACTCGATCGTCGATGCCTTCGGCAACACGCCGATCGTGCGCTTGCGCCGGCTGCCCGGCATGCACGGCGTGAACGCGACCATTTTGGCAAAACTTGAATATTTCAATCCTGCCGCGAGCGTGAAGGACCGCATCGGTGCGGCCATGATCATCGCGATGGAGAAGGCGGGCATCGTCAAGCCCGACACCGTGCTGATCGAGCCGACCTCCGGCAATACCGGCATTGCGCTCGCCTTCGTGGCGGCCTCGCGCGGCTACCGGCTCAAGCTGGTGATGCCGGAATCGATGTCGATCGAGCGACGCAAGATGCTGGCCTTTCTCGGCGCCGAGCTGGTGCTGACGCCGGCGGCGCAAGGCATGAAGGGCGCGATCGCGGCGGCCGAGGAGCTCTTGAGGACGACGCCGAACTCGGTGATGCCGCAGCAGTTCAAGAACCTCGCCAATCCCGAGGTGCACCGCCGTACCACCGCGGAGGAGATCTGGAACGACACCGGCGGCAGCATCGACTTCTTCGTGGCCGGCGTCGGCACCGGCGGCACGATCACCGGCGTCGGCCAGGTGCTCAAGCCGCGCAAGCCCGGCTTGCGTGTTGTCGCGGTCGAGCCGGAGGAGAGCCCGATTCTGTCGGGAGGACAGCATACCCCGCACAAGATCCAGGGCATCGGCGCCGGCTTCGTCCCCGACATCCTCGACCGCGCCGTGATCGACGAGATCGTGAAGATCAACTCGACCACGGCCATCGAGACCTCGCGCGCGCTGGCGCGGCATGAGGGCATTCCGGGCGGTATCTCCTCGGGCGCCGCGATCGCCGCCGCGCTCGAGATCGGCAAGCGGCCGGAAGCTGCAGGAAAAACCATCCTCGCCATCGTGCCGTCCTTCTCCGAGCGGTATCTTTCAACGGCTCTGTTTGAGGGGATCTGAGACATGGCAGATCAACCGAGGCGGCCGCGCACGCTTGGCGATGCCAGAACGGAAGCCGAGGCGGCGTTCAAGAAAGTGACGGCGAAGGTCGCCGCGCCGCCGCCCAAGCAAAACGCCGTTCCCGGCATCAAGGAGCAGGTCACGCTGCGGATCGACCAGGACGTGCTGGAGTTCTTCCAGGAGGGCGGTCCCGGCTGGCAGGACCGCATCAACGAGGCGCTGCGCAAGGCGGCGGGGAAATAGGCTCCGACCCGGCATGTCGGACCAGCGGCGTCTCTCCGCGGACTGTGACATCCGCTTGGCGCGCATCCCTATCCTCGTCATTGCGAGGAGCTCTTGCGACGAAGCAATCCAGACTTGTTCCGCGGAAAGATTCTGGATTGCTTCGCTGCGCTCGCAATGACGGAATATGCTGCAACACCGTCCATACCAACGAAAAAGCCCGGCGCGAGCCGGGCTTTTGTCTTCTGAGATCGGCGTCCGTCTCAGCGGCGGAACATGCCGCCCATCATGCCGCCGACGACGCCGCCGACGAAGGCCGCGCCGGCCGCATCGCCGGGATTGCTGCGTGGCTGGGGAGCCGGTGCGGGCGCGCTGCTCTGAGCCGGGGCGGTAGCGGCGCGGCGGGCGGCCTTCTGGCTGGTGTCGCTCGCCGTCGCCGGGGCAGCCACGACTTCCGAGAGCAGAGCTTTATGCTGAAGCTTGTTGAGGTAACCCGATGAGGGATAGCCGCGCGCCGTCTGCCAACGCTTGAGCACCGACCGGGTCTCGTCGTTGAATGTGCCGGTCTGGTTGATGTCGAAGCCGAGCGCCGTGAGCCGACGCTGCACGTCGCGGCGCTTGTTCTTGTCGAGGCCGATCTGGTCCTCGGTGACTTGGGTGGCCTCGTCGGTGAAGGTCGCAGGATCGACGCCGGCGTTGAGCGTGCGGGTCGCGGTCGAGGGGCCGCTCTTGATCGCCGCAAGCCGTGCCAGCGCCAGCGCCTTGAACTGGCCGTTCGGGTAGGCGGTGAGGTAGGCGTTGAGCTCCTCGGGCTTGTTGGACTCCTTGACCGAGCGCCAATATTCCAGCTCGACGCCGTCCGAGCCTCCGGTCGCCGCCGGCATGATGCCGGTCGCGGTCGGGGCCGCGGCGGCAACCTGGGTGGTCGGGGCCTGATTGAGGTAGACGGAGCCGGTCAGGTTGGTGTGGCCCCAGGGCAGCTGGCCCTTGCGCGTCTCCTCATTGACCTGAGCGCGCACCGACGTCATCGCCTGCTGGATCTCGACGCCGGGCTTGGTGATGTTGTCGATCAGCGCACGCGTGAACGGGCTGTTATTGCCCTCCTGGCCGTCGAGCGCGGTCTGGCCCGGGCCGGTGGCGAACGCGATCAGCGTGCCTTCGCCGGACTTCATCTCGGCAAGGCCGCTCTGGACGTTGACGCTGCGGGTCGCCGAATTCGACTTGATCTTGGCGGCGAACGGATTGTCGCGGCAGGCATCGAGGAAGACGAGCTTGACCTTGGCATCGCCCATGGTCTGCTCGAGCGTCAGGTCGATGTTGATGGCGGCGCCCAGCTTGACGTCCATCTCCGACTTGATGTCGGCGTCGACGGGCAGCAGGTAGTTGGTGCCGCTGACGGCGATGCCGTGACCGGCATAGTAGAACAGCGCGATGTCGGAGCCCTGCGCCTTGCGGCCGAAATCGAGCAGCTTCTCCGTCATCTGGTCGCGGCTGAGATTGGAGCCTTCGATCACCTCGAAGCCGACATTGCGCAGCGTCGAAGCCATCGCCTTGGCGTCGATCGGCGGGTTCGGCAATTGCGCGACGTTCTTGTAGGAGCCGTTGCCGACCACGAAGGCGACGCGGCGGTCGGCCTTGGCGGCACTGACCGACAGTGCCACGCACATCAGCGAAGCGAGGAGGGTGAGATAGCGCATTCTGAAATCCCCAGAATCGAATTGCAGGCAGCAACAAATTGGCAACGAACCTACACGAAGTGCCCGACTTCGCGCCACCAAAACGGCAGTCCGTTGCGGCAACCCGCTGCTGTGTGGCCGAATGTGCACGATGGAGTGTCGCTCCAGCGTGATCCAAATCACACGGCCACTTGGTTTTGTCGCGCGGGGCGGCGCCAGGTTCACCGTGCGCGGGCGGGAACCGGCGAAGCCGGCTTCAAGTTAAGGAGATTGCCGAACAGGATCAGCGCGGCGCCGAACACGGTCCAGGCATCGAGCCGTTCGGAATACAGCAGCCAACCAGCGGTTGCGGTCAGTGGAACCCGCAGGAAGTCCATGGGAACCACGATCGTCGCGTCGGCGTAGCGCATCGCGCTTGCGAGGCAATAATGTGAGAACGTGCCGCAGACGGCGATCACGCCGACCCAGGCCCAGACATAGAGCGATGGCCAGGTCCAGACGAAAAGCGTCGGAACGAAGCCTGCGACCGACTGCACCACCAGCATCCAGAACAGGATCGAGAGCGCGCTCTCGGTGCGGGTCAGCGATTTGACCTGCGCCATCGAGACGCCGAATCCCATGGCCGCGCCAAGCGCGATGAGCTGGCCCGGATTGATCTCCCCGGCCGCCGGTCGGACAATGACGATGACGCCGACGAGGCCGAGCACGATGGCGGCGATCTTCCACGGTGTCATCCGCTCGGACAGGAAGCTTGCCGCGAGGAGGGCCGTCCAGATCGGCATGGTGAACTCGATGGCCACCACTTGGCCGATCGGGATCAGCGTCAGTGCGAAGAACCAGCCGAGCTGCGCAACATAGTGCACCAGATTGCGGGCGACATGCTGCGGCAGGCGCGACGTCTTGAGCACCTTCAAGCCGCCGGCGCGGTAGATGATCGGTGACAGCAACACGAAGCCGGCCAGCGACCTCACTTCCATGATCTGAAAAACATTCAGCTCGCGCGTGGTCTCGCGCCCGGCCACCGCCATGACCAGCATCAGTGACAGCCAACCGGCCATCCACAGTGCAGCCATCATTTTCGACGGTGTGGTGCTCATTTGCGGCGGGTGGAATACGAAGGGGCGGCCGGTATCGGCGACATTGCCGCCGTTTGCAACGGCCAAATCTGCGGATGCAGCGATGCAGGGCGGCGTGTTAAGGCATCAACGAACAACAACGAGAACATCGGGAGAGATTGCCCATGCGCATCCTGCAGCCGGCCGAGTGGAAAAAACCGCGCGGCTTTTCCCATGGCGTCGTGGTGGAAGGGCCGGGCCGGTGGGTGGTTCTGGCCGGCCAAACCGGCGGCGACGAGGCGGGCAATTACGCGCCCGACATGGCGGCCCAGGTCGCGACTGCACTGAAGCGGCTCGTCAAGCTGCTGGGCGAGGCCGGCGCCGGCCCCGAGCACATCGTCCGCCTGACCTGGTACCTGACCAGCCGCGCCGAGTACGAAGCGGCAGGTGCCGGCATCGGCGCGGCTTGGAAGGAAACGCTCGGGCGCAATTTTCCGCCCTCGACGCTGCTCTATATCGGAGGCCTCGTGGACGAGCGTGCCAAGGTCGAGATCGAGGTCACGGCGTTCGTGCCCGGCACATAAATTTCGACCCGGCGGGGTCGCCGGATCGATCGTCGCATCACCCGGCGTCTTACTTAGACATCGAGATGCTGGCCCCGCGGAACTGGCTGTCCGCGCGCATCGTGACGTTCTGCTTGTTGCCGGACGTCTTCAGAGAGATGTTGGCGTTGAAGCCGGCGGTGGAGGCCACCAGCTCGTAATTTCCGCCGGCGCCGCGGCCCTGAAGCGAACCGGAGATATTGCGGCTGGTCTCGGACCAGCTCCCTGCAATGGCGCCGCCTTCGGCCTTCACGTTGGCGCCGAGATTGAACTTGTAGGCATCGCTGGCGCAGGTCAGCGACATCTCCATGGTCGGTCCGATCGGGGCGTATTTGGCCCGGCAGCGGATCCGCTCGGTGGAGCCGTCATCCAGCGTGACCGTACCAGCGCCGCTCCAGCTGCCCGCCAGCGGGGCGAACGGGCCGGACTGGGCCTTGCTTTGGGTATTGGCGATCCCTGCCGCAAACAAAACGGCGGCCGCGATCAGCAGCCGCCGGTTCCGGGCGCGAGCCTCAATTGACTTATTGGCGCGATGCTTCCCACCGCCCGCTGCACGGTATGCCTGCAGATGCTCCATTCCACTTCCCCGATCCGGCGTTGCCGCTGAGTTGACCGTTGGCATATGCACCATTGATCGAAACTTTCACAAGTCCCCCACTGCCGATGGTGCCGGAAACGTTAGCGCCGGGCGCGGTGATCTTGCCGTCGGCAACCGTCAGCATGGAGCTTGCGGTCGGCTCGCACGAACCGCTCTTGGTCACGATGGTGACCTGCCAATTGCCGTCATAGGGATTCTGGGCGAAGGCGGGGGCGGCGAGGGTGCCGGCGAAAACTGAGGCGGCACAGAACACCGCAATGCGACCAAAACGCATGAATTCGTCCTTGAACGTGTCTGAGATCCTGACGCTTATTCGGACGAAATGTGACGGAAATTTGTTGCGATGCCAAAACGAAAATTGTTCCTGTGGGAACAATGGTTTATTTGCCCTTTTGGCTTCGATTTCCGAAGTGGAATCAAAGGCCCCTCACGTTAAGGGTAAACGTCAGGACGACTCGGGAAAACCTGACTCAGGGAGCTTGGCCTAGGAGAGGCTCGGCGCGGAGGTCGCGAACTGCTCGTCCTGGGCCTTGGCGGGCAGCGCTTTGTGGACCTTGGCGTAGTCGATCACGTCGGCCAGCAGCTTGAGCCCGAGCGGCGCCAGCGCGCGCTCCCAAAGCTCCCGTGCGGTCTCGCCCTTCTTGACGAAGCACCAGTCCTGGGCGGCGATCGCACCGGCGTCCATGCGGTCGGCGAGATGGTAGATCGTGCCGCCGGCGATCGGGTCGCCTTCCTTGATGGTCCATTCCACCGCGGCCTTGCCGCGGTGGCGCGGCAGCAGCGAGGGATGATAGCCGATCCCGCCGAACCTGGCGGCGGCGAGCGCATCCTTGCCGATCCTGGCATGGCTGTGTGCGGTGATGATCAGATCGGTGTCCGGCGCGATCTCGGAGGCGACCACCAGCTTGGGATTGGCTTGCACCTCCACCTCGATGCCCGCGGCCTTGGCCGCCGCGGCGAGGCGGTCGTCGGCATCGGCCACCACGACCCGGACGACCGAGACGCTGTGCTCCCGGAGCATGTTCAGGGTGGTCACGCCGAAATGGCGGGAGCCGACGAGGGTAATGCGCATGGGTGTCCGATCCGTCTCGCAACTGCGTACATCCCCGATAACACGTCCGCACGCCCTGTCACCACCCGCGCAACGTTTGCGAGGGTTATCAACAATGCGCCAGGCGCCGGTTGCGTGAACTCTGGGATTGCGCGGTCGAGCTGTCCGGTGCTTCCATCCGGGCATGACACCGGCTCGGGAGCGAGCGCATGCGCAGCATCGGTTTTTTCGTCGTCGCGACACTGATGGCGGCCACTTCGGCCCAAGCTGGCGGGCCTTACCCGGCGGTCCCGCCCGAGACCGGGGTCGCGCTATCAATAGGGCCGGCTTGGGACGCCTACCGTTGCGCGCAGGGTCCAGTGATCAATTTTTATCATGGCGCCTATTACGGCGAGGAGCCGCCGGCGCTCTATCGCGGTTACGCCTACCGGCCGTACTATCGTTACCGGGCCTATCGAAAATTGCCGCGCACCTATTTCTGCGTGATCGACGAGAGCACGTGACGGGTTCCTGTGTTTCGTTCTTAACAGAGATATCTCGGATTGGCTGATAGAGTGCGCCAACCGGGGCTGGCGACATTTCAATCCGCATCCGTTTTCGAACCCGGCTTTGGCCGCTGGCGTCACCGCCGGCGGCCTTTTCATGCCACGCATCACGAAATCATCGAACGGTAACACGATCTCAACCAGCTTGGCGTATCGACGAATCCGTCGCGGATTTGTATTGCGTACCGCGACACTGAAATCGTCCGCCGGCGTGGGCGCGCCGCCGGGCCGTTTCGCCGGGACAGATTTCATGCCGAACGCGATCGAGCAGATCGTCGACGCCTATGTGCGTCTGAAGAACCGTCGTGGACTCGACGAGCTGATGATGCACAGGCAGCGGCTCGCAGTCGATCTGAAGAGCCGGTCCGGCTATGATTTCAGCCTGCCGATCGGCCAGATCAACGAGGAAATCGCGATCATCGAGGCGGGGCTCAGCCGGCTCAAGGCGGAGAATTCCACGAGCTAGAAAGTCTGCATCGTGCACTGGATTCGGCGCTGACGCATTGTCGCAGCCCGAGCCCGGTTCATGCAGGGTTCAGGCCGGCCAAGTCTCAATGGCCAAGTCGTTTCGTGGGACGTGAACCTGAGAGCCTTGTCCCAGTGATTTGGAGGAATCGTCATGATCGAGCTTGCGCTGGCCGGCCTGCTTGCATTCGCAACCGTGCCTGCGGCATCGACGGTGCCCACGGTGGAGCAAGTTCAATTCAGAGGCGGTCCCGGCGGACAATGTCCGCGCGGCTATGATTTCAACCACTCGAACGGCCGCTGCTATCCCAACGAGCATCACGCGCCGGGTGTCTATACCCGCGATCCCGGGCCCCGTTACGGCGGCGAGCTCTGTCCGCGCGGCTACGATTACAATTACACGAACGGCCATTGCTATCCAAACGGGGCGCATGCGCCCGGTGCTTATGGCGCTCCCGAACACTACGGACGACGCGGCGAACTTTGCCCGCCCGGCTTCGATTACAACTATTCGCGCGGACAATGCTTCCCGAACAACGCCCACGCGCCTGGCTTGTACGGCCGATAATCCATCGCCCTGGTAAGGGGGCGAGCTTAGTCGCGCCGGCCACCATCGATGACCGTGAACAGCGGCCGCGCCGGCGTCGGCTCGACCAATAGCTCCTCCACCAGTGCGGTCGCCGCATCGACATATTTGCGCGTGGGCTTGTCGAGAGGGCGCTTGGCCTCGTCGTCGAGCGCGACTTTTGCGGCCTCGACCAGCTTGCGCATGCGTGCCGCATGGTCGTCGCCCGCGGTCAACGTCGCGCGCGCGAGCGAGCGTAGCACGAACAGCTCGCCCTCGAGGCGGAGCAGACGGTCGTTGAGCCTGGTCAGGACGGCGTTGAGGTCGGCCATGGTGTCCGAAGCGGAGGGGTCCGTCCTGATCTAGCCGCGATCGGTGAACGGAGTCCAAACGGCGCCGGTGCAATTCGGCCGATCCAGCTCACCGCGGGCGGCTTACCACTCGATGCCGGCCCAGCGCCTCCCGAACACGGGCGGCTTCGTCTTCACGGCCTGCCAGCCGAAGAAATGATGCTTGCCGGACCAGGCGTGCACGACGCCGTTGCAGATGCCGCATTTGAAGCTGCCGCTGTGGGCCTCACTATGCTCCTCTTTGGTCGCGGTGTAGTTCATGCCGCAACTCGCACAGGTGAATTCTTCGATCGTCCAGATGCTGTTGGCCATGGTCCGGAATGCGCTTCGGTGACTGCGAATGGAAGGTAGTCACCAGCGTTTTCAGCGGCGTAAACCGGCGCCGGGAAATCCGGTTAATGGGCGTTAGCCAAGGCGGGTTGGAGTGCGGCCGATGCGGTATCCGGCAGCCGGTCGTCTTGACGCCAGATGCGTTGCTGGCAATAACGACTGAGCCCGCAACCGCGGAAGTTGCGTTCATGCCGCAAGGAAAGCTGTGCCCGTGAAAAGCCTCCGTCAGCTGCTGACGGGAGAGGACGTCATCCAGCTCGTGATCCGGCTCGGCCTGCTGGCCCTGCTGATCATCTGGACCTTCCTGATCATCCGCCCGTTCGTGCCGATCCTGGCCTGGAGCGGCGTGCTGGCGGTCGCGTTCTATCCGGCGTTCAGCTGGGTTGCCAAGATCCTGGGCGGCCGGCCCAAGACCGCAGCCGCGATCCTGACCCTGATCACGCTGGGCATCGTCATCGGTCCGGCGACCTGGCTCGGCATCAGCGCGGTGGACGGCGTGCGTGAGCTGGCGCACCAGCTCGGCACCGGCGACCTCGTGCTCCAATCGGCCCCGGAGCAGCTCAAGTCCTGGCCGCTGGTCGGCCCCTGGCTCTACGAGCTCTGGGACCAGGCCTACAACAACGTTCGGGCGGTAGTGCGCGAGGTGGCGCCGTATCTCCAGCCGCTGGCCGGCCCGCTGCTCTCGCTCGCGGGCGATGCCGGCGTCGGCACGCTCCAGTTTCTCGTCTCGGTGTTCGTGGCGGGCTTCCTGTTTCCGCATGGGCCGCGCCTGGTCGCCGCCGGCCGCGGCTTCCTGTTTCGGATCGTGCCGGAGCAGAGCGAGCATTTCCTCTCGCTGGCCGGTGCGACCATCCGCGCCGTGGCGCAGGGCGTGATCGGCGTCGCGATCGTGCAGGCGCTGCTCGCCGGCATCGGCTTCAAGCTCGCCTCGGTGCCGAGCGCGGGCCTTCTTGCCTTCATCGTGCTGCTGCTCTCGATCGTGCAGATCGGTGCTTTCCTGGTGCTGCTGCCTGTCATCATCTGGATCTGGACTGCAAAGGACGTCACCACGGCGCTGCTGCTCACCGTGTTCTTCGTGCTGGTCGGCTTCATCGACACCATGCTGAAGCCGCTCGTCATGGGCCGTGGCCTGACCACCCCGACCATCGTGATCTTCGTCGGCGTCATCGGCGGCACGCTGGCCCACGGCATCGTCGGATTGTTCATCGGACCGATCATCCTGTCGGTGGCCTGGGAAATGATGATGGCCTGGATCAGGACCGAGGACCGGGCGGAGCCGGGGAAGGGTTGATCTCGCCCCGCCAGCGCGGTGTCAGCCGCCCCATGCCGGATAGCTCGCGGCCTGTGATCAAGGCGCGCCGCTAACTTGTCTGTTCGACTAGACAAGTTACCATTGGGTCGATTCTGTTTTCGACAACGGCAGCAATGGCGAAGTCTTCCAAGCTGGTCGCCGCCAGGCGCGGCAAGGTATTGTTGGTCAGACGCCGGTCGGACGGCCTGTGGATGTTTCCGGGCGGCCGCAAGCGAGCGCGCGAGTCGGAGAAGGACTGCCTGCGGCGGGAGATCAAGGAGGAGCTGCCCAAGCTGAAGCTCGGCAGGATCAGCCTCTGGAAGGAAGTGAAGACGAGGAACAAGCGCTCCGGCCGCAAGATGAGCGACGCGATCTTCATCGCCAAGTCCGCCAAGGGCAGGCTGGCGATCGGCGACAAGAAGGAGATCGACCGCGCCGCCTGGCAGAAGCCCCGCGGCATCCGCCTGACGGCGACCTCGCGCTACATCCGCGACCGCCTGTTTCCCCGCAAGCGGCGGCGAAGCTGAGCTGCTAGTCCTCGCGCGTCGCCGATCGCGTCCGTCCGGCGAATCTCCGCGACTGCGCCACCTGCGGCTCGGGGGCCGTCAGCTTCGCGGCCTGGAGCTCCCGCATCTCCTTGCGGACCTGGCGCGCACTGCGCATCGCCCGCTTGATGAAGGGATGTTGAGAGTCCTCGGCGAAGAACAGTACGACTTCGCAGCTCGGACATTGCCTGGAATAGCCGTCCTGCAACCGCCCGGCGCGATCGCGAAACACGTTCTTGCACCGCGTGCACTGAATCTGGACTGAACTCATGCGCGGATGACAATCACTTTGAAGATGGATCGTCAGCTGATCCGAAATGTCTGAAGAAAGCTTGAATGCCGTCGTGGCCGGATGCCGGCAGACATCGCGCGGCCGGGCCATCGACCTGTGGCGGACGACGCCGGTTGGAACAGTCGGCCAGCCGTTATTGCTTGGCCGCCATCGTCTCCAGGCAATGGTTGAGAAAGGCGGTGCGATCCCTCGGCAGCACCTTCTCGAGATCGGCCTTCAACGCGCATTCGCGCTGACGCAGCTGCTCGGCCCGGCGCTTCTCGGCCGCCTCGCGGTATTCGGGAGCGACCTTGTTCGGATCGACCAGCGGCTGTGCGTGGGCGGGGACCGTCGCGAGCAGCGCGACGGCGCTGATGAAAATGAATGGTTTCAAATGAGCCTCCGTCAAAGCGGACATCCTAGCGCGCGGCGGGCGCGCGCTCAAACCGGGCGATGCGGTAGCCCGTTCCGGAAGGTCGGAGTGGTCTGATCGGCCGGTCTTGGAACTCTCATGGGCGTGTGAACCAGTTCACAAGCGCGCGGTGAAACCGCTGCTATGAAGACGTCATTGCTTAACCGATTCATTTTGAACGAAACGCCCCAGCGTGGCTCCAAGCGCTGGGGCTTTTTCGTGCCTCCATTCTCCCGACCAGGGCCAGATCGTCGGGATCGGGCCGCCGTCTCGAACGTTGCCGGGGAGGGGTGCGTTCGCAGGGCAAATCCCATATGCATGGCGGCGAGCTGCCGATTCGAGGATCAAGGCGGCTCGCGTTCAGTTTGCGGCGATTCAAGAGCAGAAACGGGATCAAGTGAGGCTTTCCAAGAAGGCAGGCGTGACCAAGAAGCCGCCGAAGAGGAGCAAAGGATCGCAGCGCGCCACGATCTCGTCTTCGTCGCCTCTCGGCATGATGGCCCTTCATCTGCTTGCGCAATGGAAGCAGTCCGGACGCAGCGGCATCGTCTTTCTCGCCGAGAGCGAGAACAGGGCGGAGCGGCTCGGCAGCGTCATTCACGCACTCGAGCCCTCCTGCGAGGTGCTGGTGTTTCCGCGCCTCAACACGTTGCCGTTCGATCAGCTGGAGCCGTCGCATGAGCTTGCGGGGCGCAGATCCTCCGTGCTCAGGCGCCTCGCGAAATCCAAGAAGCCGGTGTTTCTCGTATCGACGGCGGAAGCGGTGATGGAGCGCATGCCGCCGCCGGCCAGCCTGTCGCGCCTGAGCCTGAGCTTGAAGGTGGGCGGCACCTTCTCCGAGCACGACCTCGAGTCCCGCCTCGAATCCCTCGGTTACGATCTCGACGATGAGCCGGACTATCCGGGTGGGGCGCTATTCCACGGCCAGACCTTCGAGATATTTCCGGCGGGCGCGCTGGGGCCGTTCCGGATCGAGCATTCCCAGCACACGATCAAACGGATCGTGGCGTTCGACCCGCATGAGCACAGGATCATCTTCGAGACCAGGGAGCTGCTGGTCGATCCCATGTCGGAGCGGCTCGGCCTTGCCGGCAAAGGCGGCAAGCGCGCGAGCCTGTTCGATTATTGCGCGGGCGCCAAATGGATCGCCGATGCAAGCGTCCCCTCGCACGCCGACGGATGGCTCGATACGATCGAGGAGGCCGCGCCCCGCAGCGAGCGGCAGCGCGAATATCTCGGGCGGAGCGATTGGAAACGGCTCTCCAAGGGAATGAAGGTGCTGCCGCGGACGGCGCCGTTCCAGGCCATCCCGGAGTTTTCGAAGCTGACATCCTCCCGGAAGGCGTTGCGCGGCTTCGTCGAGGAGACGCGCCGGGCCGGGTCGCGGCTGATCCTGATCGCTGCGCACGAGGACGATCTGCGTGTGATGGAGCGGATGAGCGGCGTCAAGGCGGAGCGCTGCGAAGACTGGGAGGAGGCGGCGCGCGGGCGGGGCGGCGAGGCGGCGCTGCTCGCCGATCTCGATGCCGGCTTCGTCGTGCCGGGGAAGAAGCCTCTGGTCGTGGTGACGGCGTCCGACGTGCTCGGCAGCCGCGCGCATCATCCGCAGCCGATGGCGCGCGCCTGGAGCGCGGCCTTCGACCATGCCGATGCGCCGGAGCAGGGCACGGTGGTCGTTCATCTTCAGCGCGGCCTTGCTGTGCTCGACGGCCTGCAGACGGTCAACACCGGCGGCGGCGCCATGCGCGAGATGATCCGGCTGAAGTTCTCCGGCGACAATGCTGTGCTGGTGCCGCCGCCCGATCTCGCCTTGATGTGGCCCTACGCGGCCGAGCTGGGCAGGCTTTCGCTCGACAAGGCGGACGGCAGCACATGGTGGGCGCGCCGCAGCGAGGCCGAGCGCGAGATCCAGATCGCGGGCAAGGCGCTCGCCAAGCACATCAGCCAGCGCCGGCGGCGGCGCGGCGAAAAGCTGGTGCCGCCGGGATCGGCCTACGAGAAGTTCGTCGCGCGTTTCCCTTACTTCACGACCATCGACCAGGCCCAGGCGATCCGGGACGTGCTGGACGATCTCGCGTCCGGCCATCCGATGGACCGGGTGATCTGCGGCGACGTCGGCTTCGGCAAGACCGAGGTCGCGCTGCGCGCCGCGGCCGCCGTGGTGCTGTCGGGCAAGCAGGTGGCGGTCGCGGTGCCGACGACGGTGCTGGCCCGCCAGCACGTCGCAACGTTCCAGAAGCGCTTTGCGCCGTTCGGCATCGAGGTCGGCAACCTGTCGCGCGCGACCTCGGGCGCGGCGCTGCGGGAGACCAAGGAGGGCCTGCGCAGCGGCCGGATCAAGGTCGTGATCGGCACGCAGGCGCTCACCGGCAAGGACGTCAGGTTCGACGATCTCGGCCTCGTCATCGTCGACGAGGAGCAGCATTTTGGCGCAGCGGAGAAGGCCAAGCTCGCAGGGCTCGCCAAGAACGTCCACGTGCTGATGATGAGCGCGACGCCGATCCCGCGGACGCTGGCCGCCGGTCTTGCCGGCTTCCGCGATCTCAGCGTGATCGCCTCGCCTCCGGTGCACCGGCTTCCGGTGGCGACCCGGATCGCGCCGCTGTCGGATGCGGCCATCGCCTCGGCGCTGCTGCGCGAGCAACGCCGCCACGGCCAAAGCTTCCTGATCTGCCCGCGCATCCAGGATCTCGATCCCATGCTGGCGCGGGTGCGGGCCGTCGCACCGGACCTTCGCATCGTCTGCCTGCATGGCAGGCTGGCGGCCGACGAGATCGATGACCGCATGATGAGCTTCGTCGAAGGCCATGCCGACGTCCTGCTCGCGACCAACATCGTCGAGAGCGGCCTCGACATTCCCCGCGCCAACACCATCGTGGTGTGCTGGCCGGAAAAGTTCGGCCTTGCCCAGCTGCACCAGCTGCGCGGACGCGTCGGCCGTGGCGGCATCCGCGCCTTCGCGCATCTGTTGACCGAGACGGAGTCCGGACAATCCGAGAAGCGCCTCGCCGTGCTCGAGGAGTTCAGCCGGCCGGGCGCGGGCTTTGCCATCAGCGAGCGCGACCTCGATCTGCGAGGCGCGGGCGACCTGTTCTCTGAACAGCAATCCGGCCACGTCCAGGTATTCGGGCCGGTGCTCTACAGCCACCTCCTGAAAATGGCTTCGGAGAAGACCGACGAGCAGCAGGCTGCACTGTGGGTGCCCGACCTCAACCTGCCGGTCGGGGACATGCTGCCCGAGAGCTATGTGCAGTCCGAGCCGGTGCGGCTCGAGCTCTATGCCCGCGCCGCACGATGCAACGACGAGGACGATCTCGACGACCTCGAGGAGGAGACCTCCCGCCGCTTCGGACCTTTGCCGAAAGTGGCTCGCGACTTCTTCGCCGCGGCCAAGCTCAGGATCGAATGCAAGCGACGCGGCATCATCCGCCTCGACGTCGGCCCAGAAGCTGCGGCCGCGACGTTCCTGCCAGGACGCTTGCGGAAGTCGCGGGGCAAGTCGCTGCAGCGGGATGGCGATCGCGTCGTTTATCACGCCAAAACGCAGGACGCGCCGTTCGAGCGGGTGGAGGAGCTGTTCGAACTGCTGGACGAGGGGTGAGGGGCTCGCGCGTTCGTCAGCGCGGACAGCTGCGAATTCGTAGCGTAAGCCCTGTTCCACCATTATAGTTAATTTGGGCGTGGCGAAGGAGATTGTCCGATGTCACATGCCATTCCTCCGGTCATTGTCGCGATTGTCGCAAGCTCATGTCTGTTGGCTCTGGCGCAAGCGGGCGGCGCAAATGCCGGGCCCGCAGGAGCGGGCATGGGAACGGGACCAGGTAGCGCTGGCGGCTCGGCACCTTCTGGAATGGGGACGAGTGCGGGCAATGCAGGTCCCTCAGCACCCCCGGGCATGGGGACGAAGGACACCGCGCCCGGAGATCTGGGCACCAACAGCGAGCCGGCCAATCCGAACGTTCAGCCGGCAACGCCCGCGAAGTCGCGGGCGGCAGCTCAGGCCGCGAGAAATGCCGGGGCTGGTCACGCTCAAAATGGCCTGCCGATCGGCGCGATCGGGAGCGGCACGAGCAATGAGGATCAAAAGGCCACTGGTTCGGCGTTGTCCCAAAACAGATTCCGGCCGGCAACACAGGCTCAAGGAAGCGCCAATGCAGTTGGTCTGTCAGGGAGAGGCTCGAGCCTTTCGGACCAGGTCAGTCGGCCGCGAGCCGCACGGGCTGGAGACAAGGTGCTGGATGCCAAGGCCCGGGTCGAGCGACGAACGACCGTGTCGCCCAAACGCGTTACGAGCCCGACAGGGCCAGGTTTGTAATCTGCGAGCGAAGGGCGAACAGACAGGCTCGGCGCATCGCGCCCGATCACAAGCCCGGTGCGCGAAGCGCCATTCGGCGGATGGAGGAGCTGTTCGGAGGGCTGGACGAGGCGGAGAGCGCCTCAAAATGCGAAAACAACCCCATGCACAGTAGCTAAGTGCTTCTACCATAAGGCTCGGCTCTGCATCGGCGGAACGCGACCAGTGGGGCGGCTCTACGTCACGCCGCGTGTCTCGACGACGTGCCTCCGTTTGACCCGTCGGGCAAAACAGTGGTATTACGCCAACTTCGGAAAATCCGTTGTACGGTCTGGCCGCCGCGTTGCTCCTGCTCGATTGGCGATGGGCGGTGGTCGTACGGGCACCGTGCACAGATCCGTAATCGGCCGGGGCGCCGGGCCGTCTGCCGGCCGGGCCGCTAACGTGGAATTAATCCGAAAAGCTCACAATTTTAGACAGTTGTGTCGATGGGTGCTGCGTAAGGGAGGCGTCGCGAGGACGTTCCGGCGACGGCTTCCTGTCGCTCGCTCATTGAGGTCAAGAACGTGACCACGTCCTTCGAAACGCCAAGCTTCGCCGAAGAGCTCGACGCCGTCGCCCTTGCAGCCGCAGCAGGCGCGCATGAACAAGCACGCCCGCAAGCGCCAACGCCGCCGATCAGGCCCCGCCGCAAAACGGTCCTGCCGTTCGCGGTATGTGCCCTGGCCATCAACGGCGCAGCGGCGATCTATACGTCGCCCTCCGGCCTGCCGTCACTGAATGTTGCCAGCCTCGCTGAACTGCTGCCGCGGCAGGAGGCGCCGGCGCCGAAGCCGGATCCGGTCGTTGCCGTCTTGCGAGAGATCCAGTCGGCGCAGCAGCAGCACACGGCTTCGCTGCAGGAGAACAACCAGGCCCTGCAGCAGAATGCGGCCTTGTTGCAGCAGGATTCACTGGTGCTGCTGTCGCTGCGGCAGAGCATCACGGACGAGCGGGTCGACGTGAAGAAGATCTCGTCGCAGCTGTCGACGCTGATCGCCAAGGTCGACTCCCTACAGAATGTGATGATGTCGGACGTCACGTCGTCCATTCGACGAGCGAATGCGCGCTACGGACTCTCCGCCGCGATGCGCAAACGGATGGTGCGGGAGCCGAAGCCTCTGGGGCCGGTGTCGATCGGAGGGGCGCCGTTGAGCGTGCCGGCTGCGGTGGCGGCTCCGGAGAGCTGAGGACTGGTCGCGCTAGGCGGCTTGCTCCTCGAACGAGGTGTAGACCAGGCCTGTGGGATCGACGACCTGAACGTCCCAGCACCCGTCCTCGACCAGTTCCCTGGCCTTCTTGAGGGCGGCGGCAAGTGACGACCGCTTGAGACGGACGACGCCCGCCGTGTCGAAACCGTTGATTTCAAACATGCCGTTCCTCCGGTTTTGGGAAGCGTACACGTTTCCGGCGGGTTGTCAGCGGATTTTGTGAGGCTAGTGAAGGCTGGGCGAGGGCTAGCTAGCTCAGAACGTCTTGCCGTACTGGCAGGGCGCAGCTTCCCGCAGATGCGTTTTTCATAGGAACTAACCGGCCTCCGCGCGTCGCAAATGTGAAGGGAGGGGGATCGGGCGATGATCTTCCTCGGCAGCTTCAATCCAACACGCGATTGCATCCTGCACGTTCTGCACCGCTTCGAATTCGGTTGGCACCGTCGGACATGCAGCCGGGAAGGTCGGGCACGGTCGCAACAATGCCGCCGCCGTCTTCCTCCGACAGCGGCTCGATGATGATCTTGTAGTGCGCACGCTCGCCCATCTGGTCTCAATCTCGCAGAAACGCCCAGCAGTCACGAGCGATGGGTTTCGCAAAGGGCTCAACCCATCCCACGTGCTGAGGCCGCGGTCATGACAGCCGCTTGCTCACCCTGGACGTTGCATCTAGCGATGACTGCAATTCTTCGGTAAATTTGGGTCGAACTTGGGAGCGATTATGGGGCGGCTACGTGATCGGGTTCGTTGGCCATGGGTCGTTGCCGGCGTCGTTCCCATGCTTTTCGTGCTCTTTTTCATAGCGCTGGGCGCATTTGCGGACCCGCAACACGACGACTTCTGCTTCTCATACCGATATGTTGAAGAGGGGCTGTACGTTTCGCTGATGCGATTGTACGGGGAGTTGGGCGGACGCGTCCTCCCCTATGTTCTCATCGAAGTGCCCGCGATCATCGCGCAGGCGACGGGCGTAAGCCTCCTTTTTGCATACTCCCTGACAATGACGACAGGCGTGATCCTGTTCGTCATCGGCTGCATGATCGCCATTTGGCGCGCGTGGCCGCGACTTCGCGGGTTGCCCTCGCTATTTCTCGGCATCGCCTTCGCCGCCGCAATCATCGGTGCTTCGCCGAGTGTAAGCGAACTGCTCTACTGGCTTCCGGGGGTCGCGTGTTACGTTCCGCCGGCGATCATCTGCATCCTGATCCTCGGGGAATGCGTTCGCGCACTGGACAACGAGGCCGATTTTTCGGCGACTGCGACCATCTGGATGGCTGCCGGGGCCTTCATTGCGGGATTGTGCAACGAGTTTACGACCCCGTGGATCGTCGCCATTCTCATCGGCTCCGCGTTCGCGCGTCGCATGTTGGAGCCGAGAATGCAGATCGGTTGCCATCTGCTCATCGCTGTCGCCGCCTTGGCAGGTTGGACAATTGTCGTGACGGCAAGCGGCAATGGCTCCCGCATGTCGCAGATGACAAATGCCGGCCTGTTCGGCCATTCGCTGCTCGAGGCGTTCCGCTTTGGTCTTGCGCAGCTGGGGCGATTCCTGCGCGACCCCGGGGTGATCGCCTGGCTGGTTGCCGTCGGCGCATTGACGCTTGCTGCCCCCCTACCGGACCGGCCCGATCATCCCCGCGCGCGGCTGCTGGCGCCCGGCCTGATGATCCTCTGTCTTGGATGCTGCTATTTCGAGTATTTTGTTCACTACTACTCGACAGGTATTCGCCTGGTCGAGCGAGCGCAAAATCAGGCGCTGATTCTGCTGCTCTTCGGTTCGGGACTGAGCGTTTCACTGCTGGTCCGGACCTATCGCCAAGAGCTCGAGCAATTGCTTTCCAAGAGGGGCATGCTTCTACCGCTCAATTCGACGGCGTTGCCGCTTGCCCTGGCCGTCGTCGTGGCGGCCTCGCTGCTGCTCGGCCGGACGGGCCGTCTGGTGTATGCCGAGGCATCGAGCCTCTATCCCTACTGGCGTGAGACGGTCGCGCGCCACAAACGCCTCTCCACGACACCTGACTCGGTCGTGATCGTGGCTCAGCACAGATGGAAACCGACCCTCTTGCTGATTGCCGACGTGATGGTGAACAAGGGATGCGTCGCAAGATATTTTGGGAAGACCGATTTTATCATCGTTGAAGCACCCTCGGAATGAGGGCTGCCACGGCGACGGCCGGATTTGTGGCTCTGCAGCAGCCTAAAGCGCGATGAGGTTTGGATGAATCCCTAGATGCGGGAGCTGAAGTCTCTGGGGCCGGTTTCGGTCGGAGGGGTGCCGTTGAGCATGCCGGCCGTGGTGGCGGCGCCGGAAAGCTGAAGGCACGTCAAGCAAAACAGTTGGGAGGTAGCGCGGTAACTTGATCCGAAGTTCACGCTGACGGGCTTATAGCGCCGAGTTGGACGCGCGCAGCCAGGTAACAACGGTGAGCGCGATTGGATTGGTGGACTGTCGTCGCAATCGAAGTTTCAGTTGCTGGGCCTTGGCCTCCAGCCGTATTCCTGATGCGAAATCGTGGCGGTGATGTCGGCCTCTTTGTCTGCCGAGAGGCGCCAGGCTGCCACTCCGAAGCACAGCGTCAAGATCAGGGCCGTCGCAAGCAGAAGCATCGAGACGAAATGGCTCACGCGCGTCACCAGCGGTTGGGAACTATGAGAGAGCGAACACGAGTTGCCGATTCGGAAAATACAGACGCGCTGACCTAAACGACCGATTTCCACATCCAGTCACACAGGACCAAAGGCGCTCACGATCCCGATCGTGATCGGGACCAGCGCGACGATTGTCCATAAAGCGGGCGAACTGGAAGATAGACCGGCGAAAAAGATCAAGAGACCGAAGCCCACGAGGGCCGCCGAGATGGCATAGGCGAGTGCTTTTTCCATCGTTCGATCCACGAGGAAACGGGATGGATTGCGCTTGTAGGACTCACCGCCGGTCGAAACGTTCCTATGCTCAGCCGGATCAGCGGTGCATTGGCAACGTTTGGAGCTTAGCTCAGCATGCCGACTGCACCTGCAGCTCCGAAGGCTGGAGACACCAAATCACTTGGCCATAAATCTCTTGGCCATGAATCACTTGGCCATGACTGCGCCAGTCTGGCACGGGATCAGCGGCGCGCGCCTCTAAGGTGAAGACGGGTTAGTCCCGGTCTTCCGCTCAAGCAGCGCCATTTCAACCTGGTCAGCAAGGACCGTGAGGTGGCGCGCAAGCCGGTCGAACGCTTCGCGCTTGGCTGGATCGGTAGCCAAGTCGCGGATCAGGGCGCATTCGGCCGCATCTTTGCGGAGTTTCTCGATCTGCGCCAGATAATCCTTCATCGGCAATTCGCTCCGTTCTGCGCAAACGGAACGTACAGCCAATGTTCGAAAGCGAACAGACGTGATTGCCAAACTTTCCTAGTCTTCGCTGGCTTTGGCCTTCCCCAAAAAGGTCAAGCACCTCCAGCGGCCCCGGCCTCCACACCCCAAAAGCCCCCACGGTCGGGGCCGTCATGGGGCGCTACGCCCGATCTACGATCCCACGCGCAAAGCCCGTGTCTCCAAGCAATTCGCATCGCGCGACCTGCGACAACCGCGCAACACTTTCCACTGGAACTGGCTGCTCGCGAGTGCATTTTTCGATTGCATGGTTTTCCCTGTTATCTCGGTCGGCTCGGGGTGACGGAGGGGGCGTACTATGAGCACTTACGATCGCACCGCTGTTCTGAAACAGCGTTTCGACGAGCTCGCTTCCGGGCTTTCCGAATTGCAAGATCTGCGCTCGCGCGTATTCGCGGCCGAGCAAAAGCAAGAGAGGCAAAGTCCCGAGGGCAAGCCGCCCCCGACGATTCGCAAGAGTGCCAAACCTAAATCGCGATCAGCAGAAACCGATCGACCGAAGAGGCGCTAGGCGCGGCCCCCCGGTTCACGCTTCAAGACAAGGGCCGCTGCTCTGGAACAGCGGCCCTACCGGGTTACAATAGATCCGAGATAAAATTTGCCAGCCCCGGTAACGACATGGTTCGTCCTGGAGGATGTTCCTGCATCAACAAATGTGAATCCAAAGGAACGGCCCCGAGCGTCGCGGGGCTGGCTGCGGACACACCGGGGCCGCCCGACGCACCATTCAGTCTGGCACGCCGGGGGATATCGTCTGCTCAAACATTCGAGCGGGGTGTCTCAAAAGATACCGACCAGAAATTAAATTTCCTAGGGGTGCAGAACCAGCCCCAACTCGAATGCGAAGAACCGGGATGAATCCAAGAGGGCCTCAGGTGCGGCAACGCGAACGACGGCCGGTGAACACGTTCGATTGCGGCTGACGAGAAGGGAGACCGCAACCATTGGGACCGCCGGTTCACGCTGGCGGGCCACTGTCATTCGTCGCAGGTGGCCTCTCGACGCGCGAGGGCATCAGCAGACGTAGCAATTGCTCAGCTCGCTCCTTGGTCAGATTGGCAGCCATGTCGGTCCCGATCAGTGCTGGGCCCTTGCGTTCTCGATCGTAGACCATCCAACCTTTGCCTCCCATTCGAATGAAAAATCGGCTTTGCGACGGAACCTCGTCAGTCAATGAAGCATGCTCCCGGTTTGCCCAGCACTCACAGGGAGCGGCATTCATCTTTGTAGCTTCAATCGCATATGTGAATCGTTTCGGGAAAAAGTGGCACCGTCTCTTTCTTGGCGCTAACCTTGCGCGATACGTGAGTCGGGGGATTCATGGATCGGAAGCCCATTGAGAGCATGTGTCTCGAAGAGCTGTGGCGACTGCACACCCTGGTCAATGATGTTCTGGCGGAGAGGCTTGCGGCGAAGAAGCAAGAGCTAGAACGACGACTGCAGCTCCTTAACCGCGAAGGCAAAGCTCCCCATTGAGGCCGTCGCAATCGGCTCGCCGGTTCACGCTGGCGGCTAGCCGCTCGGGAGAACCGTCACTGCCGGCGCGAACCGTTCTGAGAATGTTGCGGCCTTTGCATCCCGTGCTGCGGAAAGGGCGGCCGAGATAAACGTGGAACATCCGATGGTTGCCAGCGCGAGGAGTGCCGCACCGATAATCAGGCTACGCATTCCACTCTCCCTGAACAGGCGTTACGATCACAGCATCGGATTGCATTGTTTCAGTTTCGCTTCGTTGGGCGCCTAAAATGGCTTCGTACACGCGGCCGTGAATGCGCTGAACCAGAAGCCAGTCGACCAGCACACGGCGCAATCCCACCTCGCGCTACTTGCCGTCGTGGCTGTGAAGAAGTGCCGTCGCGACGACGGCCCTTCTTCATTTGATTGCGAACGGCGTCGCTTCACGCGCGCGCTCCAGCAGATGACAACGAACAACACGGCGGCGACGGCGACCTGACCAGCGAACGCGACAAGCTTTAAATTGCGGCTAAGTTTGGTGAGCGCGCTGGGGCTCGAACCCAGGACCCCGTGATTAAAAGTCACGTGCTCTACCGGCTGAGCTACGCGCTCCCATGGCCGCTGATGGCTAAGATAAGACATCGCCATCGTGTTCGGACATTCGAGAGGCATGTCTTGCCGCTTCGCTGAAAATCGCGTTGCGGGGAAAACCGGTTGTTTCCGGATCATGCCTTCGGCACGGGCTGTGTAGGGGGAGTGGCAGCGGAGGTCAATAGTGCGGGTGGCTGCCGAAGATCGCGGCAGGAGCTGGGATTTGCTTGGGCTATCCGTCGCTTAGGCCAAAATTCTCACCTCAATTGGCGGCCGGTCATCCACGCCGAAGACCACGTGACTCCTAAGCGCGAGGTCCGAAGACCGGCGTGGAGCCGGATCAGTTCGTCTCCCGCCGCACCTCGCTCGGCACAGGCTGCGGCGTGCCGGTCGGGTGGGGCAGCGCGACCGGGCGCAGGCCGATCAGCTCGGCGGTGCGGATCGCGCTATCGCGCCAGAACTGGAACGAGTTGATGCGGCTGAGCTCGAGGATGGCGATCGCGACGGCGGCCAGGAACGGCAGGCTCTGCAGCACCAGGACGCCGGCGAAGATGTAGATCTCGGTGATCTGGCGGAAGCTGTTGGAGGCGACTAGGACGCCGGCGCCAACGATGAGCAGGATGCCGATCACGGCCTCCCAGAAGGCCTGGAACTCGATCGACATCCTGCTAAGGCCGCCCTTGGAGGTGCGGGCGAAGGCGATGTGCTCGGTGATCAGGCCCTGCGCCACCGCGCGCGACACCGTCCATTGCACGCTCATCGCCGCGATCATGGCACCCAGCATCTGGCCGGGCTTGATGGCGACGCGGGCGCGGTACATCGACAGGAAATGCACCAGCGAGACGACGAAGGCGCCGATGATCGGCAGCGTCAGGATCTTGTCGGGGATGGCGATGTCGGCGAAGGCGACGATCGGCACCCAGACGAGGTTGAGCAGCGCCACGACCACGCCGAGGCTTTCGGCGCCCAGCCAGTTCAGCCAACCCAGGCCATATTCGCGCTTCTGGTCGGGCGTCAGCCGGCTCGCACCGGGCAGGAAGCGGCGCCAGTGCTTCTTGACGATCTGCAGGCCGCCATAGGCCCAGCGGTGCCGCTGCTTCTTGAAGGCCTCGTAGGTGTCGGGCAAGAGGCCCGCGCCGTAGCGGGTGTTGGTGTAGTGGGTGGTCCAGCCGAGCTCCTGGATCGCAAGGCCGAGATCGCTATCCTCGCAGATCGTGTCGCTCGACCAGCCGCCGGCCATGTCCATCGCGGCGCGGCGGATCAGGCACATCGTGCCGTGCACGATGACGGCGTTGAGCTCGTTGCGCTGGACCATGCCGATGTCGAAGAAGCCGGCATATTCGCCGTTCATGATGTAGTGCATGATCGACAGATCGCCGTCGCGATGCTCCTGCGGCGCCTGCACGAGGCCGACGCGCGGGTCGGCGAAGGCGGGCACGAGGTCCTTCAGCCAGTCGGGCTCGACGACGTAATCGGCATCGAGGATGCCGATGATCTCGGCATCGGCCGCGGTGCGGTCCATCGCGATGCGCAGTGCGCCGGCCTTGAAGCCTTGCACCTTCTCGGCGTTGATGAACTTGAAGCGTTCACCGAGCGCGCGGCAATGGTCCTGGATCGGCTGCCAGAAGGCGGGATCCGGCGTGTTGTTGATGATGACCACGCATTCGTAGTTCGGATAGTTCAGCCGCGACAGCGCATCCAGCGTCTGCTTCAGCATCTCGACCGGCTCGAAATAGGCCGGGATATGGATCGAGACCTTGGGGCAGTAATTCTCGGGCACGTTCTCGACCGGCTTGTCCTTCGTGATCAGCCGCTGCGGCGGCCGGCCGAAGGCGACCGCGGCGATCTCGTCGATGCGCGCCATCGCGATGAGGACGAGCGGAACAAGGAGGATCATGCCGAGCGTCAGCGCGAAGGCCGAGCCGAAGATGAAGTAGTGGCTGTTCCAGAACGCGAACACGGTCGCGGCCCAGGCGCCGACGCCATTGGCGGTCGCCGACAGCAGGAAGGCCTGCCTGGCGGTCGCTTTCTCGATCCGCAGGATCGGCAGCGACAGCAGCACGCCGACCAACAGCGCGATGCCCATCAGCTTCCAATAGTCGGGATTCTCCACTGGGCCGGTCCAGGCGAATTTCGGCTCGCGGCTGGCATTGAGGACGCCCCAATACGGACCGACGCCGCCTTCGAAGAATTTCCAGGGCTGATCGATGGCTTCGACGATGTTGTATTCCATGCCGATGGCTTCGGCGCGGCTGACGAAGTTGCGCAGCACCAGCGCCTGCTGGAACGGGCCGGGATCGGCGTTGCGCAGATTGTAGCCCTGGCTCGGCCAGCCGAACTCGGCGATCACGATGCGCTTGCCGGGGAACAGGTTGCGCAGCAGGTTGTAGCGGTCGACGGCCTGGTCGACCGCCTGGTCCGAGCGGAAGTTTTCCCAGTAGGGCAGCACGTGCGCGGCGATGAAATCGACACTGGAGGCGAGCTCGGGATTGTCGCGCCAGATGTTCCAGATCTCGCCGGTGGTGACGGGCACGCGGACCGAGCCCTTCACCTTCTTGATCATGTCGATGAGGTCTTCGACCTTCTGCTCGCCGCGGTAGATCACCTCGTTGCCGACGACGACGCCGACGACGTTGCTGTTCTTGCGGGCGAGCTCGATGGCGGCCTTGATCTCGCGCTCGTTGCGATCCTTGTCCTTGTCGATCCAGGCGCCGACGGTGACCTTGAGGCCGAACTCCGCCGCGATCGGCGGCACCAGTTCGACGCCGCCTGTGGACGAATAGAGGCGGATCGCGCGCGTCATGGTCGACAGCGTCTTCAGGTCGGCGCGGATTTTCTCGACCGTCGGGATGTTGTCGATGTCGGGGTGGGCCGAGCCTTCGAACGGCGCGTAGGAGACGCTGGGCAACAGGCCTTTGAAATCAGGTGCAGGTTCCCTGTCGCGCAGGACTCCCCACACGCCTGCATGGAGCGCAGACACGAGCAACAGAACGGCGGCGACAACGCGCATCGCGGCTAAACCAATAGGGGCTGAGGTGGCAGGGAAGCGGATCTGACCCCGAGATCCGACCGTGTCCGCGGCAAAGGAAGCATACCTCTGCCGCGCGGTTTCACAACTGTCATGGCCTCATGTCCTTATGAGGGCATGCCTTTTCGAACGACGCGCGGCAGTGCCAACCGTGTCTATGGCCGATCGTTCCTGAACGGCAGCTGAAACGACCAGAGCTATTTAAGAGCTCGGGCTATTTCGCCGGCGCCGGGGACGGGCTGGCCGCAGGCGAGGGGCTCGCCGCCGGCTGCGGCTGCGCATTGGCGGCTGGCGCTGCCGGCTGAGAGGCCGCGGCCGCCGCCTGCTGCGGCTGGGCGGCCGGGTTGATCCAGCACGCGTGCACGCGGCTGTCCAGGGTCTCGGCCACCTTGGGATCGATCTGGCCGCCGAAGCGGGTCAGGCAGCGGAACGCGGCCTGGATGTGGCCGCCGGGACAGCCGAAGCGGTCGTAGAGGTCGAGATGGCGAAACGCGGTATCGAGGTCATCCCGCCACATCAGCCGCACCACGCGCCGGCCGAGCCAGACGCATTCGGGATTGCCGGCCGGGCCGTTGATGACCTGGGCGGCTTCCGCGAACTCGTCGGTGCGGCGCTGATTCTGGGCGGCGTCCTTGGCGGCGTCGGCGGGCTGGGCGGCCGCCTTGCCCTGGTCGGGGGCCGGCGTGCCGCTCTGGGCCGAGGCGCCGCCAACACCGATCAGAACGAGCAGGCAGGATACGGCCAAGGTGGCGGCGAACTGCCGCAGGACCGCATTTCGTGACTCGAACACCCGTTGCCGCATGAATTCCCCAATGTATCCGCTGGCCGTCCGCGTCAGGAGCCCCGCGGACGCGCCAGCTGATGGCGTCCAAATGGGTCTCCAATGCGGCGGAAAAGTCTTTCGGAGTCCATGACCTGTATTTCGAATTTTGTCCAGCAAAGTCACGATCCTAGATCACGGTCGAACGGCCGCAGGTAAATTCCTTTGGGGGCGCGAAGGGGTCCACTGGGGGTGCCCCCTTGGCAGACGGCGTGCGAGAAGGTAATCGACGGCCCTTCGCGGAGGACGGAACCGATTTCTCTTCGTACGCCACTGGCGCTTCTGCTCGTCTCACTGGGTGCGATCGCTGCCGTGTGGTGGTGGCTTGCCACGCCGATCACGCTCGCGCGCGCCCCGATCGACCCCGCCGACAAGGTTCAATGCGTCTCCTACGCGCCGTTCCGCGGCGAGCAGTCGCCGCTGGACGCATGGACCCATATCGAGGCTGACCAGATCGAGCAGGACCTGCGCCAGCTCAAAGAGATCACCGACTGCGTCCGCACCTATTCGATGGAGAACGGGCTCGACCAGGTGCCGGCGATCGCCGCCAAGGTCGGCGGGCTGAAAGTGCTGCAGGGCATCTGGCTCTCCAGCAACCGCACGAAGAATTTCGAGCAGGCCGGGCTCGCCATCCGCCTCATCAAGCAATTCCCCGAAATCATCACCGCCGTCATCGTCGGCAACGAGGTGCTGCTGCGCGGTGAGATGACGACGGCAGACCTGGTCTCCCTCATCCGCCTGGTCAAGACCCAGGTCAGCGTGCCCGTCACCTATGCCGATGTCTGGGAATATTGGCTGAAGAACCGCGAGGTCTATGACGCGGTCGATTTCGTCACGATCCACATCCTGCCTTATTGGGAGGACTTCCCCATCAAGGCGAAGTTCGCCTCCGCCCATGTCGAGGCGATCCGCGAGCGCATGGCGGTGGCGTTTCCCGGCAAGGAGATCCTGATCGGCGAAACCGGCTGGCCGAGCGCGGGGCGCATGCGCGACGGCGCGCTGCCCTCGCGCGCCAACCAGGCGCGTGTCGTCTCGGAAATCCTGAGCCTTGCGAAGGCACAGAAGTTCCGCGTCAACCTGATCGAGTCCTACGACCAGCCGTGGAAGCGCAGGCTGGAAGGCACCGTCGGCGGCTATTGGGGCCTGTATGACTCGGTGCGGCGCAGCCTGAAATATCCGCCGGGCGAGCCGATCAGCAATTTCCCGTACTGGAAATGGTACATGGGCGCGGGCATGGGCCTTTCCGTGCTGGTGTTCGCGGTCGCGGTGATCACGCTGCGCCGGCGGCCGTGGACGCCGCGCTTCCCGGCCTGGCTCGGCGTCGGCATCTCGGCGACGACGGCGGGGAGCCTGCTCGGGATCGGCGCCGACAAGATGTATTACGAGAGCTACGGGATCGGCGGCTGGCTGCTCTGGGGCGCGCTGCTGCTGGCCGGCATCCTGTCGCCGATCTTCTGCGCGCAGGCGATGGTGATCGGCCGCAGCCTGCCGACCTTCCTCGACCTGCTCGGCCCGCGCGAGGGCCGGAAATGGTCGAAGCTCACCGCCGTGCTCGGCCTGACGCTGGCGGTGACGGCGGTGATCGCGGCCGCGACCGCGCTCGGCTTCGTGTTCGACCCGCGCTACAAGGATTTTCCCTACGCCGCGCTGACGATGGCGGTGGTGCCGTTCGCGCTTTTGATGTTGAACCGGCCGCAGATCGGCCAGCGTCCGATCGCCGAAGCGGTGTTCGCGGGGGTGCTGGCGCTGTCGGCCGTGTACGTGCTGTTCAACGAAGGCCGCGACAATTGGCAGTCGCTGTGGACCTGCGCGATCTATCTGTTGTTCGCCCTCACGCTGTGGCGGGCGCGGGCCGAGCAAAGCCAAGAATGAGCAGGCCGATCGCAAGGCCCGACAGCACGACATTGTAGAGCACGATGCCAAGGCCGGCCGCGATGAGGCCGACCGTGAGCAGCACGATCGAGGGCCGCATCAGGTTCAGCGTTGCGACCACCAGCGCGACGATGCCGAACACCGAATTCTTGAACAGCACGGTCGAGACCGACCGCGACTTGCAGACCAGCGTCTGAAGCCCGGCGTCGCAGGCGAGCGCGACCTGCGAAAGCTCGATCGCGAGATAGCGCACGTAGAGCGCACAGCCGACGGTGACGAATCCGACCACGAGCAGGAACTGCACCTGGTAGGGCGTGAGGCGGAAGGGCTTCTTTGTCATGGCGGCAATATGGTCGGGAAGGCGCGGGCAGGCAACAGGGCAGGCGATGTTTCTTGATCCGGCGGGCCCGCGCATCGTCCAGGAACACGCGAGCATCCCGCCGGTTCTGAACATGGTGTGGCCCAACGCAATTGCCGTCGAGGAGTGAGGCATGGACAAGCCGACGCAGCAGCAGCTGAGCGAGCTCAAGAGGCTCAGCAAGGAGGCGCGGGTGGAGGATTGGTCGGAAATCGTCCAGTCCAAGGACGAGGCGGAGATGCGCATCCGCGATCTGAAGGAAAAGGCGCGGATGGAATAGATCATCGCCTGCGCCAAAGCGATCAAGCGCGATCAGCTGCGACCTTGCGTGTTCCGGCTCTGCTCCGCCAGCCGGCGCTCGTATTTTTCGGCCAATGCGAGCAGTCGCTTCCTGATGTGGGGATCGGCGCGGTCGGCCAGTTCGCGGATCAACGCGAGTTGCTCCCGCAGAAAGTTCGCGTCCGTCATCTCCGCTCCGAATCGAATTCGCCGCGGATAGTGCCTTCTTACGCGAACCTCCTCCGTATCATTTGGTATGTTCCGGCATGTCCCTGGCGCCCTATTTCAAGCCCAGCCGGCGCTCAACCCAGCCGAGAGCGAACAGCACGAGCAGCGTCACCGCGATCGCGGCGCCGACCAGCAGCCACGCGCCGAGTGCGCAGGCGATGCCGAGGCCGGCCGCAATCCACACGGTTGCGGCCGTGGTGAGGCCGTGAACCGTCTTCGCCTTGCTGTCGTGCAGGATGACGCCTGCGCCGATGAAGCCGACACCGGTCAATACGCCGGCAACGACGCCCTGGATGACCCTGGAGATCGCATCCGGGTGGTCGCGCAAATTCTGGAACTCGATCACGGAGATCGACACCAGGGCGGAGCCGAGAGCGACCAGCGCGAGGGTTCGCATTCCCACCGGCTTGTCGTTCATGTCACGGTCGATGCCGATCAGGAGGCCCGTACCTGCGGCGACGAGCAGCCTCAGCACATCATCAAGTTCGTTCATCGAATTCCGCAAAGCTAGGAAAGGCGGGGCGCCGTGAAAGAACGCAAACCCGTTGCAAAAGGCCAGCGTCCGATCGCCGCATGCAAGCGGCTTTCGTCGCGGACAGGGCGTTCTAGCGCCTGAAGAACGACGACAGCGTCGATGTCGCCGACGCGGTCTCCGGCTTGGCCGGCGCCGGCTGCGCCGCGGGTGGGGGCGCGGGCTCCTCGCGCTTCGAGGAGCGCTTTGACGAATAGCTGCGGCGGCGCTTGTCCGGCTTCTCGGGCTTTGCACTCGGCGCCGGCGCGGTGTCGGCTTGCGGAGCAGCGTCCTGGTTCTTCTCGGAGCTCTTGTCCTGAACCCTATCTTGGGACTTCTCTGGTCCCTTGTCCGGCGTCTTCTCCGAGCCGCGCATCGACAGGCGCTGGCCGTCGAACACGGTGGTCTCGCAGTGACGGTCGCTGCTCTCGGCGAGGCTCGCGCAGAATTTTGCGGCGGCGGCGGCGTTGACCAGAGGGCCGGCACCGAGGCGGAGCTGCATGCCGAGGCCGGTGGTGCCTTCCTTGATCATGATGATCGGCCGCAGCGCTGCGATTTCCGGGTTGGACTTGGTCACGCCGCGCCAGAGCGCGCGCAGGCCGTCGATCGAATTGGCGCCGCCGAGATCGATCGCAAAGCGCGTCTGCTGAACCGCGATGGCAGGGGCTTCGGTCTCGGCTGCGTCCGGCGCTTTCGTTGTTGCCACGACGATTTCGGCCGCGGCGGGTGCCGGCTCGGTCTTCTTCTCGGCGGCCTTCTCAGCCGACTCGGGCTGCATCAGTTTCGATGCGGCCGGATCCGGCGGGGCCATGAGCGACTTGGCGGGCACCAGCGGAATGGTCGGCAGCGCCGAATTCGTGACTGGATTCTGCTGCACGAGCGAGGCAGCGGCCGCGGTCTGCGGCGGCATGCTCGGCGGTTCCTTCAGCGCTTCCTTCGGCGTGTCCTTCTGAGCATCCTTGGCGGCTTCGGTGCGCGGTTTCTCGCCCGCCGGCGCCGGCGTCGAGGCGACCGGCGCGATGCTGGGCGCTGGTGCTGCGTCCTGCGGCTTCGCGCCCGGCGGCGTGGCGGCCTGCTTGGCAATGGCGCCGGTGACGGAATCGAGCCCTTGCTCCAGCACCGTGACGCGCGAATACAGCCGGTCGCGGTCGCTGTTCAGCGTTTCGATAGCGGCGGCGAGCCGGCGCGCTTCGTTCTGGCTTTCCTTGGTCAGCAGCTGCAGCCGGTCGGCCTGGCGCACGAGATCGGCGGACGCAACCTGGTCGCGCCGCCAGCCGAGCTGGGCCTGGTTGGCCATCACGGCAACGACGACGGCGCCGACGGCCGCCACGCCCCACGAGCCCAGCCGCCACATCAGGCGCCGGTCGAAGGCGCTTTCCTCGGCCAAAAGTCCGGAGAACAGCCCGCCGGTCTCCTTGGTGGAGAAGGCATCCGCCAGTGGGTCGGAATCCTTTGCCATGAATGTTAAGCGCCCAGCCCTGTCCGGCTTCCCCGAATCAATCAGGGAACATTAACAGGAAAAGCGCGCCGCACTTGAATTCCGGGCGTTTGCGGGGGTAGCTAGGCGATAGCTTCCGAGGGCCTCGCCGCCCGTCCGCACCAATTTTGATTCGGCCAATAGCTGTCAGGATTTCAATGACCGCCCGTTCCAGCCTTACGATCGTGCTCGCCGCCGGCGAAGGCACGCGCATGCGATCGAGCCTGCCGAAGGTGCTGCATCCGGTCGCTCACCAGAGTTTGCTCGCCCATGTGCTCGCCGCCGCACCCAAGGGAACCGGCACCTCGCTCGCGGTCGTGATCGGCCCCGATCATCAGGCAGTCGCCGACGAGGCCAAGCGTATCCGCCCCGACGCGCTGACCTTCGTGCAGGCCGAACGGCTCGGCACCGCGCATGCGGTGCTGGCGGCGCGCGAGGCGATCGGGCGCGGCGTCGACGAACTCCTGATCGCGTTCGGCGACACGCCGCTGATCTCGGCCGAGACCTTTGCGCGGCTGCGCGCGCCGCTCGCCCGCGGCGCCGCGATTGCCGCGCTCGGCTTTCGCGCCGCCGATCCGACCGGCTACGGCCGCTTCATCGTCGAGGGCGACCGCCTGGTTGCGATCCGCGAGCAGGCCGACGCCAGCGCGGACGAGCGCAAGATCGATTTGTGCAATGCCGGCGTGATGGCGATCGACGGCCGCCGTGCGCTCGACATTCTCGGGCAGATCGGCAATGCGAATTCCAAGGGCGAATATTATCTGACGGATGCGGTCGAAATCGTCCGCAGGCAGGGATGGGAGGCCGTGGTGATCGAGACCAGCGAGGACGAAGTGCGCGGCATCAACACCAAGGCGCAGCTCGCGGAAGCGGAAAGCGTGATGCAGGCGCGCTTGCGCAAGGCGGCGATGGAGGCCGGCGTCACGCTGATCGCGCCGGAGACGGTGTATCTGTCCACTGACACCGTGTTCGGCAAGGACGTCACCATCGAGCCGTTCGTCGTGATCGGTCCCGGCGTGTCGATCGCGGACGGCACGGTGATCCATTCGTTCTCGCATATCGTCGAGACCACGCTCGGCAAGAAGGTCTCGATCGGTCCCTATGCACGATTGCGGCCCGGCACCTCGCTCGGCGACGGCGCGCGCATCGGCAATTTCGTGGAGACCAAGGCGGCGACGCTGGAGGCCGGCGTCAAGGTCAACCATCTCTCCTATATCGGCGACGCCACCGTCGGCGCCAATTCCAACATTGGTGCCGGCACCATCACCTGCAACTACGACGGCTTCAAGAAGCACAAGACGGTGATCGGGCAGGGCGCCTTCGTCGGCACCAACTCCTCGCTGGTCGCTCCGGTGACGATCGGCAAGGGCGCCTATATCGGCTCGGGCTCGGTGATCACGAAGGACGTACCCGACGACGCGATGGCGCTGGAGCGCAACCAGCAGACCATCCGCGAAGGCGGCGCGGCGCGCTATCGCGAGCTGAAGACCGGCGGCAAGAAGCCGGAGAAGTGATCCTCGTCAAGGCGTAGCGCTAACTAAGGGAATGCGGGCTGGATCACGGAACTGCAAGGAGCGCTTGATCTGCTCAGTGCGCTGCATCCGGCCGAGCTAGCCTGGCCGGCATGCACTGTCTCAGCTCGTTCACCGCCAAGCGGACTCTTGAAGGCGCATGTGCCGCCTGGGACCACACGGCGTAGACAGAGTTGCCGAGAGCTCGGTGGCCATTGAGAACCCTCACGAGTTGACCTGATTGGAGCCGGCTGTCGACCAACCAGGTCGGAAGGCAAGCGATCCCAGCGCCATCCACCGCAGCCTCGGCCACGGCCTCCAGGTCGTCCAGCCGAATACGGCCGCCGACGGCAAATTCGATCACGGCACCGTCCTTCGTCGCGAACCGCCAGGGCTCGGCGCGCCCGCCACGACGGGCATAGGGTAGACAATCGTGGCTTGGGAGCTCGCTTAGATCGGATGGGCAGCCCCGCGTCGCGAGGTAGGTCGGCGCTGCGCACACCGCCATGTCGAATGCGTCGAGGCTGCGCGCGATCAGTCCGGCACGGTCGGGCAAAGGCCCGATCCGCACGGCCAAATCGATCCGTTCTTCGACGAGATCGACAAGATGGTCGGCGAACCGGAGATCAAGCTCCATGGAGGGGTGCCGACGGGTCAGCCCGACCAGGATGGGCGCGACGCAGAGCCGACCCAGCAAGACTGGAGCGCTAACGCGGAGCACCCCTGTTGGCGAGCGATCACTGCCACCCAACGCCGCTTCGGCCGCTTGGATATCGGCCAGAATGCGTTGGCAGCGCTCATAGAAGCTCTGGCCCTCGTCGGTCAGGCTTTGCGCGCGGGTTGTACGGTTGAAGAGGCGGACGCCCAGCCGCTCCTCCAGGCGGGCGATCGTCTTGCCGACCGCTGATCTGGTGAGACCGAGTTGTTCAGAGGCGCGCGCGAAACTGCCGGAATCCGCGACCTGCACGAAAACGGAAATTCCGCTCAAACGATCGACCATGGCTGCCTCAGGAGAAGATCTATCGCCATTGAACGGACAAATGACCGCCAATGCGGACGGTTGAACCCCAATATAGATCACCTTCGGAGCGTGCGACAGGTTGGAGAGCGCGATGAAGACTTGGCAGGTTCGAGGGCCTGGACGCGATTGTCTGAAGCTTGCAGAGATCCCCAGGCCGTCGCCCGGTACTGGCGAGGTGTTGGTGCGCGTGCACGCTGTGTCACTCAATTATCGAGATCGCCTCTCGATCGACAACAACGGCTATGCGAGCTACGGCCTGCCGTTCACGCCTTGCTCCGATCTTGCCGGAGAAATCGAGGCCTTGGGCGCTGGCGTGTCGCGCTTCACCATGGGCGAGCGGGTGATCAACAATTTCAACACGGACTGGATGGACGGTCCGCCCCCGCGCATCGCCGGCGTGGTGGCGAGCTTCGGGGGACCGGTGCCGGGTGTGCTGGCTGAGTACGTGGTCGTCCCCGAGGCTTGGCTGGTCAAGGCGCCCGAGAGCTTGTCGTGCGCAGAGGCGAGCACCCTGCCGTGCTGCGGGCTCACCGCATGGACCAGCCTTGTGGAGCTCGGGCGAATACGGCCTGGCGAGATCGTGGTGGTTCAGGGTACGGGTGGCATGTCGATCTTCGCGATCCAACTCGCCGCAGCCGCCGGTGCAGAGGTGATCGTCACTTCGAGCAGCGACGCCAAGCTCGCGCGGGCCAAGGCACTTGGGGCGCGGCACGGAATAAACCGAACCACGAGTCCGGACTGGGCCGCGGCAGTGTTGGAGCTCACAGGCGGACGGGGCGCCGACCATATTCTGGAGATGGCTGGCGGCGACAACCTCGCAAATTCGGTGAGGGCCATCGCGCCGGGAGGCCGCATCTCCTTGATTGGCGTGATTGACAGCTTCAACTCCAGCTTTCCCTCAGTGCCCGCCATCTTGGCGCAGGCGACGATCCAGGCCATTTACGTGGGACATCGGCGCGGGCTCCAGGACTTGGTGCGCGCGGTTGACCGGATCGGCCTGAAGCCGGTGATCGAAGCCGAGTTCGAGTTCGCCGACTTCCTCTCAGCCCTCGATGTTTTCGCCCAGGGCCCGTTTGGCAAAGTCGTCATCACCGTTGGACGGTGATCAAGCAGGCGATGCACGGGACGCTGCGAGAGGCTATTCGTCGTCGGCGAATTCGGAGAAGATCGCGCGGGTCAGGCGCCAGCCGCGCGGCTTGGCGCGCTTCGCCGGCTCGCCTTCGGGATGCTTGATGAAAAGGGGCTTGTTCTCTTTGCCGCGCAGCGGCGGCGGCCAATGCGCAAGGTGCGTGCCCGTGGTCTCGCTGGCGCGCAGATACGTCGGCGACAAACCTTTGCGGTCGGACGAGCCCTTCATGACTTTTACTCTCCTGGACGGAAATCGTTGGCCAAATTCGTTGACAAGAGGTTAATCTGCGCGGTTTAAGGCCGGCCAATTCGACGCAGGCGAAAAAGAGGTCGCGGGCCAGTGCTGTCTCAATCAGCAATAATTATTGAGTATCTGGTTCCCTGGGATTTTCGCTAAAAACCGAGCGCGTCGTTTAGGCGATTTTTCGACGATTTGGGGGATAGTGGTCCGCATGTGCGGGATTGTCGGCATTCTCGGGCGCGAGCCGGTTGCAGAGCAATTGGTGGATTCGCTCAAACGTCTCGAATATCGCGGCTACGATTCCGCGGGCGTCGCCACGCTCGAAGGCAAGCACCTCGAGCGCCGCCGCGCCGAGGGCAAGCTGAAGAACCTGGAGAAGCGGCTGGAGGCCGAGCCGCTCAAGGGCACCACCGGCATCGGTCACACCCGCTGGGCCACCCACGGCAAGCCGACCGTCAACAACGCCCATCCGCACGCGACCGAGCGCGTCGCCGTGGTCCACAACGGCATCATCGAGAATTTCCGCGAGCTGCGCGAGGAGCTCGAGGCGAAGGGCACGGTGTTCCACACCGAGACCGACACCGAGATCGTGCTGCATCTCGTCGACGATTTGCTCACGCGCGGCAACAAACCCGTGGAAGCGGTGAAGCTGACGCTGGCGCGCCTGCGCGGCGCCTTCGCGCTCGGCTTCATCTTCGCCGGCGACAACGACCTCATGATCGGCGCCCGCAACGGCCCGCCGCTGGCGATCGGCTATGGCGACGGCGAGATGTATCTCGGCTCGGACGCCATCGCGCTCGGCCCGTTCACCGACACGATCAGCTATCTCGAGGACGGCGACTGGGCGGTGCTGACCCGCAAGAGTGCAACGATCTTCGACAAGGACGGCCATGCCGTCCAGCGCGACAAGATCAGGCACGCCGCCTCGACCTCGCTGGTCGACAAGGCCAATTACCGCCACTTCATGGCCAAGGAGATTCACGAGCAGCCGGAAGTGGTCGGCCACACCCTGGCGCGCTACGTCGATATGGCGACCGAGCGCGTCGCGCTGCCGGTCAAGCTGCCGTTCGATTTCAAGAATATCCAGCGCATCAATATCACCGCCTGCGGCACCGCGAGCTATGCCGGCTTCGTCGCAAAATACTGGTTCGAGCGCTTTGCGCGCGTGCCGGTCGAGGTCGATGTCGCCTCCGAATTCCGCTACCGCGAGGCACCCTTGCGCAAGGGCGATCTCGCCATCTTCATCTCGCAGTCCGGCGAGACTGCCGACACGCTGGCGGCGCTGCGCTATGCCAAGGCCGAGGGTGTGCACACGATCGCCGTCGTCAACGTGCCGACCTCGACGATCGCGCGCGAGAGCGAGACCGTGCTGCAGACGCTGGCGGGACCCGAGATCGGCGTCGCGTCGACCAAGGCCTTCACGTGCCAGCTCATGGTGCTGGCAAACCTTGCGATCGCGGCCGGCAAGGCGCGCGGCGAATTGTCGGATGAGGACGAGACCAAGCTCGTCCACGGGCTCGTCGAGGTCCCGCGATTGATGGCGGACGCGCTCACCACCGAACTCCAGATCGAGAAGCTCGCGTACCGGATCGCCAAGTCGCGCGACGTGCTCTATCTCGGCCGCGGCACCAGCTTCCCGCTGGCGCTCGAAGGCGCGCTGAAGCTGAAGGAGATCTCCTACATCCACGCCGAGGGCTATGCCGCCGGCGAGCTCAAGCACGGCCCGATCGCGCTGATCGACGAGACCATGCCGGTCGTCGTCATCGCACCCCACGACCGCGTGTTCGAGAAGACCGTCTCCAACATGCAGGAGGTCGCCGCGCGCGGCGGCAACATCATCCTGATGACCGACGCCAAGGGCGCGGCGGAGGCGACCGTCGAATCGCTCGTCACCATCGTCATGCCCGACATGGCGGCAGCCTTCACGCCGATGGTCTATGCCGTCCCGGTGCAGCTGCTCGCCTATCACACGGCTGTCGTGATGGGGACCGATGTCGATCAGCCGCGCAATCTCGCGAAATCAGTGACTGTCGAATAGGCAATCGGGATATCGGTCGGCCGCAGTCTTCCAAAACCTGCTAGAAGACCCTAGCTTGTTGGTAGCGACCGACCTGGAACCCGAATGACCCCCCGCGACGACGCGCCTGCGCCTCTTGATCCCCTCCCGGAACCGCATACCGGCCTGATGGGCCGCTTCCGCAATTATTTCCTGACCGGCCTCGTGGTGACGGGGCCGATTGCGATCACCCTCTATCTGGTCTGGTGGTTCGTCACCTGGGTCGACGGCGTGGTGCGGCCGTTCGTGCCGCTGGCCTATCGCCCGGAAACCTATCTCCCTTACGTCGTTCCCGGCTGGGGACTGATTGTCGCATTCTTCACGCTGACGCTGGTCGGCTTCCTCGCGGCCAATCTGATCGGCCGCACGCTGGTCGATGTCGGCGAGACCTTTCTCGGCCGGATCCCGGCGGTGCGCGCGATCTATCGCGGCCTGAAGCAGGTGTTCGAGACGCTGTTCTCGGGCAAGGGCTCGAGCTTCCGGAAAGTCGGCCTTGTCGAGTTTCCTTCGCCAGGCATGTGGTCGATCGTGCTGATCTCGCAATCGCCGAACGAGGACATCTCGCGCAGCCTGCCGGGGCAGGAGGAGCATGTCTCGGTATTCCTGCCGTGCTCGCCGAACCCGACCACCGGCTTCTTCTTCTATGTCCCCAAGAGCAAGATCATCGAGGTCGATCTCACCGCCGAAGACGCCGCGACGCTGATCATGTCAGCCGGCGTGGTGCAGCCGGGCTCGGCGCCCGATCCGAAGAAGGCGGCCGCGCTTGCCGGCATGGCGAATGCCGCGCGGATCGCCAATGCCTCCACGCTCCGGCCCGAGCCTGCGAAGGCGGAGTAGGGCCATTCCGTCGCGGGATGGTCGCGTTCACGTCGGCGCATTCGACCTCTGCTAGTCTCAGGTCGACCGGGCGTGCCGCCCGGCGTTCGAGCTGGAGTGCATGATGTCCAAAACCATTGCGATCCTCGCCCCCGGTGCCATGGGCAGCGCCGTGGCCCGCCGCCTCAGCGACAACGGTGCGCGCGTACTGACGTCGCTGCAGGGGCGGAGCGAGGCAACGCTGAAACGCGCGGCGGATGCCGGCATGATCGGCACCGAGGACGACGCGATCGCGGACGCCGACATCATCCTCTCGATCGTGCCGCCGGGCGAAGCCGTGGCGCTGGCCCAACGGCTGGCCGCGCTGATCGTCAGGCGCGAGAAGAAGCCGATCGTGGTCGATTGCAATGCCGTCAATGTCGATACCGTGCAAAGAATCGAGGAGATCATCGGCTCGGCGCAGGCGCCGTTCGTCGATGCCGGCATCATCGGCTTTCCGCCGCAGCGAGGTGGCAAGAGCCCGGCCTTCTACATGTCGGGCGAGCACGCCAAGGATATCGCCGTGCTTGGGGATCTCGGTCTCGACGTGCGGATCGTCGAAGGCCCGGTCGGTGCGGCGTCCGCGTTGAAAATGTCCTATGCCGGCATCGTCAAGGGTCTTGCCGGCATCGGCTCGGCGATGGTGATCGCGGCGACAAAAGCGGGTGCGGCTGATGCGCTGCGCGACGAGCTTGCGCTGAGCCAGCCGGCCATTTTGGCGCGGCTCGAAGTCGCGCTGCCCGACATGATCCCGAAGGCCTATCGCTGGGTCGCGGAGATGCGGGAGATTTCCGGATTCCTCGGGCCCGATCATCCGGCCAGCCAGGTCTACGAGGGCTTTGCGAGGTGGTTCGAGCACCTCGCGGAGGATGAGAAGGGGGAGGCGGCGGACGCCGCGTTGATGAAGGCCTTCGCGGCGAGCATCGCGCGGAAGAACACTTAGGGGGCGTACTCTCATGCTGCCATGTCCTGGCAGCATGACGTAGTATGCCTCGCTCGAGGCTCGCCGATGTCCCGCTCGCAACGACTGCTCGATCTGATTCAGGTGCTGCGCCGGCATCGACGGCCGGTCGCGGGCGCCGCGCTCGCCGACGAGGTCGGCGTGTCGCTCCGCACGCTCTACCGCGACATCGAGACCTTGAAGGCGCAAGGCGCGCACATCGACGGCGAGGCCGGCGTCGGCTACGTGCTGCGGCCCGGCTTCATGCTGCCGCCGCTGATGTTCAGCGAGGAGGAGATCGAGGCGTTGGTGCTCGGCTCACGATGGGTGGCGGAACGCGCCGATCAGCCACTCGGCGATGCCGCCCGCAACGCGCTCGCCAAGATCGGAGCGGTGCTTCCGGACGACTTGCGCGCTGGCCTCGATGCGTCGAGCTTGCTGATCGGACCGGGTGAAGCGCTCGCGGCCGGTGATACCGAACTCGCATCGATCCGCGATGCGATCCGTGCCGAGCGCAAGATGCAGATCGCCTATGCCGACGGCAAGGGAAGTGCATCGCGGCGCACGATCTGGCCGTTCGCTCTCGCCTTTTTCGATCGCGTCCGCGTCGTCGTCGCCTGGTGCGAGCTTCGTGACGGCTACCGGCACTTCCGGACGGACCGCATCACGGCGCTGAAATCGACTGCCAAACGCTATCCACGACGGCGCGCCGCGCTGTTGAAGGAATGGCGCGCTTTGGAGGGCGTGCCGGAGCAGTGATCTTCGTCGACACTACTGACATAAACTGACAGCATGCCGAGCTATAGGTTTCTACGTCGCGCTCACGTCACCGAGCGCCGAACGAGGAGACCTCACATGCCAGACTTCAGCTTCCTGCTGCTCCATGTCGAAAGCCCGGCGGCAAGCGCCAAGTTCTACAGCGAGCTATTGGGTATCCCGATCATCGAGCAGTCGCCGACATTTGCCATGCTGCCGTTGCGTGACGGCGTGATGCTCGGATTGTGGTCGCGCGCCACCGTCGAACCGAAGACCGCGGGACAGCCCGGCAGCAGCGAGGTGGCGTTTACGGTCAGCGACGCGGCCGCCGTGGAGGAAACACACACGGCCTGGAAAAGGGGCGGACTTGCGATCGCCCAGGCGCCGACCCGGATGGACTTCGGCACGACCTTCGTCGCGCTCGATCCGGATGGTCACCGCTTGCGCGTATTCGCGCCGGAGGCTGCATGAGCCCGCGGAGCTGGATCGCCGTCGCCTCGGCCGAGCATGTGCGCGTCGGCCGGCCCCAAGGCTTCGTGGCCTAACCCGCCCCGATCAACGGGATCGCTTCGTCCCGTTCGTACAGATACAGCAGGGAGCGCAGCGCCTCGCCGCGCTCGCCTTTCAGCTTCGGATCCTCTTTGAGGATCCGAAGCGCCTCGTCTCTGGCTTGGGCGATCAGCTGGCCGTGCACCTCCGGGCGCGCGATGCGGTAGCCGGGCAGGCCGCTCTGGCGCACGCCCAGCACGTCGCCTTCGCCGCGCAGCTTCAAATCTTCCTCGGCGATGCGGAAGCCGTCGGTGGTCTCGCGGATCACTTTCAGGCGCGCCTTCGACATCTCGCCGAGCGGCTCGCCATAGAGCAGGATGCAAGTTGACGCCTCCGAGCCGCGTCCGATGCGGCCGCGGAGCTGGTGCAGCTGGGCAAGACCGAAACGCTCGGCGTTCTCGATCACCATGATGGTCGCGGCCGGGACGTCGACGCCGACCTCGACCACGGTGGTGGCGACCAGGAGGCCGATCTCGTGGGCGGCGAACTGGCTCATGACGCGGTCCTTCTCGGTGCCCTTCATCTGGCCGTGGACGAGGCCGACGCGGTCGCCGAAACGTTTTTGCAGGGTCTCGAACCGCTTGGTCGCGTTGGTGAGATGCTCGGTGCCCTCGGCCTCGGATTCCTCGACCAGCGGGCAGATCCAGTAGACTAGCTTGCCGGCTTCGAGCGCGCGGCCGACGCCTTCCATGACCTCGCTGATCCGGCTCATCGGCACGGCGCGGGTATCGATCGGCTGGCGACCGGCCGGCTTCTCGCGCAGTTCGGAAATGTCCATGTCGCCGAAATAGGTCAGCACCAGCGTGCGCGGGATCGGGGTTGCGCTCAGCACCAGCACGTCGACGGCTTCGCCCTTGGACGTCAGCGCAAGGCGCTCGCGCACGCCGAAACGGTGCTGTTCGTCGACGATGGCGAGCGCGAGATCCCTGAAGACGACATCGTCCTGGATCAGCGCATGGGTGCCGACGAGCAGGTCGATCTCGCCCGCGGCGAGCTCAGTGATGATCTCGCGCCGTTCCTTGCCCTTCTCGCGGCCGGTGAGAATGGCAACGCGCAATCCCGCGCGCTCCGCGAGTGGGGCGATGGTCTTGATGTGCTGGCGCGCCAGGATTTCGGTCGGGGCCATCAGCGCGGCCTGCTTGCCGACCTCGGCGACCGCGGCGGCAGCGAGCAGCGCCACCACGGTCTTGCCGGAGCCGACGTCACCCTGCAGCAGGCGCAGCATGCGCACCGGCTGCTTCAGGTCTTCGGCGATCGCCGCCGCAGCGCTGCGCTGGGATGGTGTCAGCGCGTAAGGCAGGGCGTCGATGATCTTGTTGCGCAGATGCCCGTCGCCGGCATTGCGCACGCCGGCGGGGCGGCGCAGCTGCGCGCGGATCAGGGCAAGCGCGAGCTGGCCGGCCAGCAGTTCGTCGAAGGCGAGGCGCGACCAGAACGGCCGGTCGGGCAAGATGTCGGTCAGCTCGACCGGCTGGTGCACGCGATTGAGCGCTTCCGCGATCGGCGGGAAGTCGCAGCGGCGCAGCACCTCCGGGCTGATCCATTCCGGCAAAGCGGGAAGCTTTTGCAGCGCCTGCGCGATCGAGCGGCGGAGCGAGCCCAGCGCGAGCCCTTCCGTCAGCGGATAGACCGGGTCGATCCCCGACAGCTTCGAGATCGCCTCCTCGTCGAGCACGCGGTCGGGATGCACGATCTGCGGGATGCCGTCATACATCTGCAGCGTGCCGGAGACGTAGCGCTTCGCGCCCATCGGCAGCAGCTTCTCGACATAGCCCGGCTTGGCGCGAAAGAAGGTCAGCACGACGTCGCCGGTATCGTCGCGTGCATAGACCAGATACGGCGCGCGCGCGTTGCGCGGCGGAGGCGGGCGGTGGCGATCGACGGTGACCTCCAGCGTCACCATGGTTCCAACGGCCGCGTCTCGGATCTTCGGCCGGGCGCGGCGGTCGATGACCTGGCTCGGCAGATGCAAGAGCAGATCGACCAGCCGCGGCGTCTCGCTGCGGCTGAGCAGGTACTGCAACAGCTTGTCCTGCTTCGGACCGACGCCGGGCAGGCTGGTCAAGGGAGCAAACAGCGGATTGAGCAGGCTGGGGCGCATTCTCGCAACATTCGTCATGCGCGGGCTTGACCCGCGCATCCATCTTTTCAATGACGATGGATTGCCGGGTCCCGGCTCCGCAAACGGCTTCGCCGGGCTTTCGATATCAGGCCGGCGAAGCTTTGCGAAGACGGCAAGCCCGGCAATGACGGTCTCCAAACAATTGCAATAACAAAGGGCTGACATGGGGACCTTGAGTGGCTATATCACCCCCGCCCGGCACGTCCGGGCTTTCTGCGTTTGACTGGATTTGAGACATGACGGGAACGACACGATCGAGCAGCGGGCTGGATGACCGCCGCAAGCGGCTTCTGTTCCGCTGCTGGCACCGCGGCACGCGCGAGATGGACCTGGTCCTCGGCCGGTTCGCGGATGCCGAGATCGGCAATTTGTCCGACGCCGAGCTCGGCGAGCTCGAGCGCCTGCTCGAGGTCAATGATCCCGATCTCTATGCCGCCATCACCGGTGACAAGGTGCTGCCGGCCGACGTCGCCGGCGCGCTGTTTGCCCGCATCAAGGCGTTTCCGATCGCGGACGGCAATCTATGAAGCAAGGGATGAAATCTCCGGCCGAGCTGCTGACGCCCGGCCGCGCGCTGACGCTTGCCAATGTCGCGGAAGGCGCCGAAGGGCTCGTGGTCTCCGATCTCGCCCGTGCCATCGCGGCGCGGCCGAAGAAGCCGGCTGTCAGCCTTGCGGTCGTCTGCCGCGACGGCGGGCGCATGCAGTCGCTCGAGCGGGCCCTGCGGTTCTTCGCGCCCGATCTGCCGGTGCTGACCTTCCCTGCCTGGGATTGCCAACCCTATGACCGTGTCTCGCCACATGGCGGCATTCTCGCGCAGCGCCTGACCACGCTGGCGCGGCTGGCCTCGCTCACCGGCAGCGACAAGCCGCTGATCGTGCTGACCACGGTGAACGCGGTGGTGCAGCGCGTGCCCGCGCGCGAGCTCGTCGCGGCGCAGGCGCTCTCGGTCGCGCCGGGCAACGTCGTGCCGATGGACACCGTCGTGGCCTGGCTCGAGCACAACGGCTACAACCGTTCCTCCACCGTGCGCGAGCCCGGCGAATACGCCGTGCGCGGCGGCATTCTGGACCTGTTTCCGGCCGGCCTCGAGCAGCCGGTGCGCTTCGACTTTTTCGGCGACAGCCTGGAATCGATCCGCTCTTTCGATGCTGAGACCCAGCGCACGCTGCTCGACATGCGCTCGCTCGACCTCGTGCCGGTCTCGGAGTTCCAGCTCGTCACCGACACCATCCGCAGATTCCGCATGGGCTATGTCGCCGAGTTCGGCGCGCCCGAGCGCGACGATGCGCTGTATGAAGCGGTCAGCGAGGGCCGTCGCCATCCCGGCATGGAGCACTGGCTGCCGCTGTTCCAGGACCGGATGGATACGCTGTTCGACTACCTGCAAGGCGCATCCGTCGCGATCGAGCCGCAGGCCGAGGATGCCGTGCGCGAGCGCTTCAAGCAGATCCTCGATTATTACGAGGCCAGGCGCGAGGCGATGGAGCATCCCGGCGGCGGCGCGATCTACAAGCCGCTGCCGCCCGACCGGCTGTATCTGACCGAGGAGGAATGGGGCAAGCGCCTCGGCGAGATCCCGCTGGCGCGGCTGACGCCGTTCTCGGTGCCGACCGACGGCACCGGAGTCGTCGATGCCGGCGCGCGCAAGGGCCGCGACTTTGCGCCGGAGCGCAACGACAGCAATGTCAACGTGTTCGAGTCCGTCGTCAGCCACGTCATGGCGCTGCAGGCGCAGCGCAAGAAGGTCGTGATCGCGCTGTGGACGGAGGGCTCGCGCGACCGCATGAATTCGATGCTGCGCGACCACAAGCTCGCCCATACCACCAGCGTCAACTCCTGGCGGACCGTGCAGGCGACGCCGCGCAACGAGACCATGCTCGCCGTGCTCGGCCTCGAAAGCGGCTTCGAGACCGACGAGATCGCCGTCATCAGCGAGCAGGATATTCTCGGCGACCGCCTGGTGCGGCCGCGCAAGGCCAGCCGCAAGCTCGACAATTTCATCTCGGAGGTGACGAGCCTCACCGCCGGCGACATCGTCGTCCACGTCGATCACGGCATCGGCCGGTTCATCGGCCTGCAGACGCTGGACGTTGCCGGCGCGCCGCATGACTGTCTCGAGCTGCACTATGCGGCCGAGACGAAGCTGTTCCTTCCGGTCGAGAACATCGAGCTGCTGTCGCGTTACGGCTCTGATCAAACCACGGTCGAGCTGGATAAGCTCGGTGGCTCGGGGTGGCAGACACGCAAGGCGAAGCTCAAGAACCGCATCCGCGAGATCGCGGGCGAGCTGATCAAGATCGCGGCCGAACGCATGCTGCACGAGGCGCCGAAGCTGCCGGTGCAGCAGGGCGTCTACGATGAGTTCTGCGCGCGCTTCCCCTATGACGAGACCGAGGACCAGCTCGGCGCCATCGAGTCCACGCTGAAGGATCTCGAAAAGGGCCGCCCGATGGATCGCCTGATCTGCGGCGACGTCGGCTTCGGCAAGACCGAGGTAGCGCTACGCGCCGCCTTTGCCGTCGCGCTCGACGGCAAGCAGGTCGCGGTCGTGGTGCCGACCACGCTGCTGGCGCGCCAGCATTACCGGACCTTCACCGAGCGCTTCAAAGGCTTCCCTGTCAACGTCGCGCAAGCCTCGCGCCTGATCCCGACCAAGCAGCTCAACGAGGTCAAGAAGGGCATCGCCGACGGCTCGGTCGACATCGTCGTCGGCACCCATGCGCTGCTCGGCAAGACGATCAAGTTCCGCGACCTTGGCCTGCTCATCGTCGACGAAGAGCAGCATTTCGGCGTCAGCCACAAGGAGCGGTTGAAGGCGCTCCGTGCCGAGGTACATGTGCTGACGCTGTCGGCAACCCCGATCCCGCGCACGTTGCAATTGGCACTCACCGGCGTCCGCGAGCTCTCGATCATTGCCTCGCCCCCGGTGGATCGCCTGGCGGTGCGCACCTTCGTCGCCCCGCACGATCCCTTGATGATCCGCGAGGCGCTCTTGCGCGAGCGTTATCGCGGCGGCCAAGCGTTCTACGTCGTACCGCGCATCGACGATCTCGCCGAGGTCAAGGACTTCCTCGACAAGAACGTGCCCGAGATGAAGGTCGCGGTCGCGCACGGCCAGATGCCGCCCGCCGTGATCGAGGACATCATGACCGCGTTCTACGACGGCAAGTTCGACATTCTCTTGTCGACCACGATCGTCGAGTCCGGCCTCGACATTCCCAACGCCAACACGCTGATCGTGCATCGCGCCGACATGTTCGGCCTTGCCCAGCTCTACCAGCTGCGCGGCCGCGTCGGCCGCTCCAAGCTGCGGGCCTACGCGCTGTTCACGCTGCCGGCGCAGCAGAAGATCACGGCGCAGGCCGAGCGCCGGCTCACCGTGCTGCAATCGCTGGAGACGCTGGGCGCCGGCTTCCAGCTCGCCTCGCACGACCTCGACATTCGCGGCGCCGGCAATCTCTTGGGCGAGGAGCAGTCCGGCCACATCAAGGAGGTCGGCTTCGAGCTCTATCAATCGATGCTGGAGGAGGCGATCGTCAATCTCAAGGCCGGCGTGTCCGAGCCCGCCGCCGACCGCTGGTCGCCGTCGATCACTATCGGCATGCCCGTGCTCATCCCGGAGGATTACGTCAGCGATCTCTCGGTGCGGTTGTCGCTGTACCGGCGCCTCGCCGATCTCGACACCGAGGAGGAGATCGAGAATTTCGGCGCCGAGATGCGCGACCGCTTCGGCGTGCTGCCGGACGAAGTCCGCTACCTGTTCAAGGTCGCCGCGATCAAGGCGTTCTGCCGCCGGGCCAATGTCGAGAAGATCGACGCCGGCCCGAAGGGCGCCGTCATCGTCTTCCGCGACAATTCCTTCGCCCATCCCGATCGCCTCGTCACCTTCATCCGCAGCCACGGCCAGGCCGCCAAAGTGCGGCCCGACATGAAGGTGGTGTTCCTGCAGGACTGGGAAACGCCGGAAGAGCGCCTCGCCGGCACGACGGAGATCATGCGGCAGCTGGCGCAGCTCGCGGAAAGCAAGAAAGCGGCGTAGGCCCGGCTCTCACCACGTCATTGCGAGGAGCCCTTGCGACGAAGCAATCCAGAGTCTCTCCGCGGAGAGAGTCTGGATTGCTTCGCTGCGCTCGCAATGACGGTGGTTGTTGCTGGCAGCTCGCGAAAAACTACGACGCCGCCCGTGACGCGTCCGCCGACAGCCGCGCCAGCAAGGACCTTGCCGTATCTGAGGGCGACAGCGAGTCCACGCTGACCACGGGATCGCTGCGCATCTCGTGCTTGCCGTTCGAGGTGTGCCGCATCACCGCCGACAGGCGGCGGGCGATCATATGCGCGGTGCGGAAGTCGGTCTCGGCGAACACCACGATCACCGAGCCGTCCTTCTGCGCCGCGCCAAAATCCATCTGCCGCATCAGGCGGCTCAAAATGCGCGCGGCGTCGAGCTGGGCGCGGGAATTGTTGGGGTCGAAGGCGAAGCGGGCGACGGAGAGGCCGCCGCCGCGGGCGAGCGTCTGCTCCACTGCCTTGGCGAAATCACGGGCGAAGGCTTCCACCGTGAGCAGGCCGCTGCGCGGATCGAGCCAGCCGCCGGCATCGATCGAGCGCAAGGTGCGGCTCAGCTGCGCTTCCATGGCGTGCTGGTGGATCAGGGGCAGCGCGTTAGCCGCGATCCTCGCCGGCTCGCCCGCGATCAGCTCGAGATTGGGCAGGTCGTAGCTTTGGGTGAGCTGGTGGGCGGTGACGACCACAGGCAGGTTGCGAAATCGAGCGTCCTCCGTAAGCACCGTGAGGAAGGCATCGGTCACGCGCGCGGTAAAACCTTCGGCGAGCACGACGCCGTCGAGATCGCGGGTGTTGAGGTGTTTTGCGGCGGCCTCGATCGAGAGCGCGCCGACCACGCCGATGCGTTCGCCGAGCGCGACGGAGAGCGCGGGATAGGCCGCGCCGCGGCCGATCAGGAGCACTGTGGCGTCGCGTACGGGATCGCCTTGCGGCAGCGCGAACTTCACTTCGGGCAGCCGGCGCAGAACCGTTGCGTGCAATGTACGCACGCGCAGCGCAGCCCGGAGCCGCGCGATCAGCCGGTCAGGATTGCCGCCGCGCGAGGAGAAGGGCAGGGCGTTGAGCGGCAGCGTGCCCGCCGCATCCAGGGCCACGAAGGGCAGGTAAGGCGATTGATCGGCGATCTTCTTAGCAAGCCGCGTCACATGCGGCTCGTGTCCGGCATGGACCGCAGCGAGAACCGCGGCCGGCTGCACCTCGTCGACCGCGCGCGATGCGCTGGTCCAGTCGGTGTCGACGACGGGAAAGAGCCGGGCCTCGTCCAGCGCCGCCACGACGGCGGGACGTTCGGCATCGGACACAAACAGGATCGGGCCCGCCTGGGACATCGAGTCACTCAAGATCACGCAACAGATGCCGCGCAATCTAGTTTGGCCGCCTTAATGCTGCGTCAACGCAAGCGCTGAAACCGCGCCTAGGCCGCCCCGGAGCGGTCCCGAAAAGCCTCGACCATCAGGGGGTTAAGCCCGAGCTCGCTGAGCGCCTCGCGGGCGCGGGCATTGTCCTGGGCGCGCCCGGCGAGCCGGTGGCCCGAGAGCCGGTCGGGCAGCGCCGTGAGCAGGGCACCCTGGCCGAGCCGGCGCGCCCATTCCTGCAGGTCGTTGGACAGGAAGCGATAGCCGCCGACGGCCATGATGCCGGAGGGCGGCGCGGTGATGCAGATCGCGCCGCTCGGGCGGTCGAGCCGCGCGGCATAGCCGGTGTCGACATAGTCGCGCGGCGGCTGCGGCGTCAGCGTCTCGCCGACCGGCTGCGGCGGGGCGTAGGCTGCGATCGGCACCATCGCGCCGCGCAGGCCGAGCGTGCCCTTCGGCGTCAGCAGGATCTCGCCGGCGATGGAGGAGCCGGACTGCTCGCGCGGGGCGCCGTGCGGCCCCGGCATCACCGGCACCGGCATGCCGTCCTCGCCGCGGCGGGCGCCGAACAAACCGGCCTCGCCGAACAGATAGACGTCGGTCAGCGGCGCGTGCGGCGCGATCCAGGCATCGCTCGCCGCCACCTGCTCGGGCGCGCGCCACAGGCCGATGACGTTGCGCAAAGTGGGCATCCGCGCCGCGAGGTCGGCATCGCCGAGCCGCAGCGCGAGCTGCGCCGGCGCGATCAGCACCTCGCATTCGTGCTCGTTGATCTGCTGCTCCAGCACATCGTTCTCGAACGGATGATGCAGCGCCAGGGTGCCGCCCGAGAGCAACCACACCGCGAGCGAGGAGGCGAGCCCTGCGAACGACATTGGCGTGAACGCCGCCATCACCGTCGCGCCCTGCTTGATGTCGGCTTCGAGCGACATCGCAAGGCCGCCCGCGATCAGGCTGAAATGCGGCCGCGGCACCGGCCGGAAGCCCTCCGCCGTGACATCGAAGGAGATCATGGCCGCCTTGCGGCCGTCCTGAATCACGGCGCGCGTGGTGCCGGGCGGGCGCGCCAGGACGTCGTCGAGCGAAGCCATGCCTTCGGGCAGGTCGCTTCCGAAGCCGTAGACGTGCCGGATCGAGAACGCCTCGGCCGCGGCGTGCATGGCGAGATCGGCATAGCTGACGCCATCGACCGTGCTCATGGTGACGATGGCCCGCGCGGCGGTGCGGTTGAGCGCGGCGGTCAGTTCCGCATGGCGCCACAGCAGCGGCAGCACCGCGACGACGAGGCCGGCGCGATGGGCGGCGAGCACGGTCAGCACGAACTCGACCGTGTTGGGCAACTGGATCGCGATGACGGAATTGGCGGGCAGGCCCGATTCGACGAAATGCGCCGACAGCGCCTCGATGGCGGTATCGGCCTCGGCATAGGTCATCCGCCGCGGCTGGTGCCCGGTGATGCGCGCCTTGTTGAGCGGATCGAGCAGGGCGGTCGCCCGCGGCTGCCGCGTCAGCGTGCGCTGAAACAATGTGTCGAGCGTCGGCGATACGGCTGGCTGGTTCACGGCGTCACTTCGCTTGATGAGCTTGCGGCTGCCCCTTCGACCACCAGGTCTCCGGCAAATAGCCCGAGAGGGAGGTGGTCTTGGGCCGTTCTATCCGATTCCAGCGCGCGATCCATTGCTCCGATACGTTAAACAGCGGGATTGTGTAGACGCCCGCGATCAGGACGCGGTCGAGCGCGCGCACCGCCGAAACGAAGTCCGTATGTTCACGGGCCTCGAGCAGGGCGGCGATCATGGCATCGACGGCGGGATCCCTGGCGCCCATGTAGTTGCGCGTGCCCGGATTGTCCGCGGCCGCGCTGCCCCAATAGAAATACTGCTCGTTGCCGGGCGACAGCGACTGGTCCCAGCGGTTCTGGATCATGTCGAACTCATAGGCGAGCCGGCGCTGGTCAAATTGCACGGGATCGACCGAGCGCACGCTGGCCTCGATGCCGGCGCGCCTAAGGTCGCGCTGGAAGGCGAGCGCGATGCGCTCCTGGTCGCGCGTCGTGACCATGATCTCGAAGGTGAAGGGGGCCTTGGTCGCGCGGTTGCGCAGCGCGGTGCCGTCGAGATCGTAGCCGGCCTCAGACAGCAGCTTCAGCGCGGCGCGCAGCGTGGTGCGGTCGCGGCCTGATCCGTCGGTGACCGGCAGGCGGTAGCTGCCCTCCAGAATGTCGGGCGGGATCTGCGCGGCGAACGGTTTGAGCAGCTCGCGCTCGCGCGCATCGGCAGGCCTGCCATAGGCCGACAGCTCCGAGCCGGCGAAATAGCCGGCCACGCGCGAATAGAGCCCGAAGAAATAGCTGCGGTTGACCAGCTCGAAATCGAACAGCAGCGTCAGGGCCTGCCGCACGCGGATGTCGGCGAAGATCGGACGGCGGGTGTTGAACACCAGGAATTCGGACGGCTGCGGCATGCCGGGCTTGACGGTGTCGCGGATCACCTCGCCGCTTCTGGCGGCCGGAAAGTCATAGCCGTCGTGCCAGCGCAAGGGCTCGTGCTCGACGCGGAAATCGTAGAGGCCGCGTTTGAATGCCTCGAACTGGCCGTTCGCCTCGCGAAAATAGTCGAGCCTGATCTCGTCGAAATTGTAGAGCCCGCGATTGATGGCGAGGTCGCGGCCCCAATAATCGGGATTGCGCGTGAGCGTCACGCTGGCGCCCGGCTTCACCGCCGTGACGCGATAGGGGCCCGAGCCGAGCGGGGCCGTCAGCGTCGTTTCCTCGAAGGTCGCGACGTCGATCGCGTGCTTGGGCAGGATCGGCATCAGGCCGAGAATCAGCGGCAGCTCGCGGTCGTTGGCGCCGGTTAAGTCGAATCGGACGGTGAGAGGATCGGGCGCTTCGGCCTTCGCAACCTTGCTGTAATACTGCCGGTGATTGGGACGGCCGCGGTCGCGCAGCAGCAGCCACGAGAACAGCACGTCCTCGGCCGTGACGGGCTTGCCGTCGGAGAAGCGGGCGCGGGGATCGAGACGGAAGGTGACGAAGCTTCGCTCGTCATTGGTTTCGACCGTTCTGGCGAGCAGGCCGTAAAGCGTGAACGGCTCGTCCTGCCCGCGCGCCAGCAGGCTCTCGACCACGTAGTTGCGGACCGGCTGCACCGCCAATCCCCTGACGATGAAGGGATTGAGGCTGTCGAAGGTGCCGAGAATACCCCAGGTCAGGCGGCCGCCCCTGGGGGCATCGGGGTTGGCATAGGGCATGTGGCTGAAATCGGCGGGCTTCGCCGGCTTGCCGTGCATGGCGATCGCATGGGCCTCCTCGGCCGCCGCGGCGCCGGACAACACCCCGCCAAGCGCAAGGGCAAGCGCACAGAGGCGGAGGCCGGGGCCCTCGAAGAGGCGCTGGAACATGAACATCGGCACACGGTGATTCGAGGACCGGCGGGCCTGAATCTTATCACAGGGAATTTGATGGGGCTTTTGCACCAGACCGGCCAAAGACGCTTGTCGGCATTGATCTTTTCGTCGGCCACGTTAAGAAGGCACCCAATCGCGCAAGAGCGTCGAGCCCGTCACTTATCCGCCTCAATTGACGGGAAGAGAGCCGCGCCCAAGGCGGCCAGGTTCGGCGCTTCGGAGCGGTTCGGGCACTTCCCGTTCAGAAAGGGTTTTCCGCAATGAATTTCCGTTACTTGGCCGCGTCCGTCCGGCCGCGCGGGCGACTTCTCGCCCTGTTGACGGCGACGGCGTTGGCCGTTCCGTTTGCCGCCGAGGCCCAGACCCCTGCGCCGGCCCCCGGCGCACCCGCTGCGCCCAAGGCCTCCCCGGCCCCGGCTCCGAAGGCGGCTCCCAAGGCAGCTCCCAAGGCTCCGGCGCCCGCAGCATCGCCGCAGGCTCCCGCGCAGCAAGGCGCCCCGCAGCAGGGCGCAGCCCAGCCCGCCGATCAGCAGATCCAGCTGATCTACGCGCCCTGGACCAAGTTCTGCCTCAAGGGCCAGGACGCCAATGCCAAGCAGGTCTGCTTCACCGGCAAGGACGGCCGCATCGAATCGGGCCAGCCGGTCATCGCGGCCGTGATCATCGAGCCGGAAGGCGAGCCGAAGAAGATCCTGCGCGTGACGCTGCCGCTCGGCATGCAACTCGTGCACGGCACCCGCATCATCGTCGACAGCAACGCGCCGCTGCAGCAGCCCTATGTGATCTGCTTCCAGAACGGCTGCATGTCCGACTATGAGGCCACGCCCGAGCTCATCAACAACATGAAGAAGGGCCAGAATCTCGTTGTCCAGGCGATCAACGCCAACGGCGCGCCGCTGACCTTGCCGCTGCCGCTCACCGGCGAATTCCAGAAGGCCTATGACGGTCCGCCGACCGATCCGAAGGTGTTCGAGGAAACCCAGAAGAAGCTCCAGGAAGAGCTTCAGAAGAAGGCCGACGAGCAGCGCAAGAAGCTCGAGCAGCAGGGTGGTGGCGCGCCCGGCGCGGCTCCGACTGGTCAGAAGTAATCGGGAGCAAATCCCGGACGTGAAAAAGGCGCTCGGTTCGAGCGCCTTTTTTGCTGGCCGCCGATCGGCGACGATCAGTTCAGCGAGGGATTGCGCGGGCGATAGCCGCCGGCCTTGTCCTTGATGAAGATCTCCGCAACCTGGGAATGCCGGACCGGCTCGCCGGAATCATCCGGCAACAGGTTCTGCTCAGAGACATAGGCGACGTATTCGGATTCAGCGTTCTCCGCGAGCAGATGGTAGAACGGCTGGTCCTTGTGGGGCCGCACCTCCTCGGGAATCGACAGCCACCACTCCTCGGTGTTGTTGAATTCCGGATCGATGTCGAAGATCACCCCCCGGAACGAGAAGATCCGGTGGCGAACGACCTGTCCGATCTGGAATTTGGCGGTCCGCGCTTTAATCATTCCCCGTCGATAGACCAGGATTGTGGCCGATGCTAGTGCCCTTAGCCGGAATTAACCTTCGTTTCCGGGACGGATAGCCCCCAAGCCTTCAGAAAAAACTTCAGCAATGGTCGATATCCTCAATCTGGCGCTACCTTATTTCGGCTTGATCTTCGTCGGTTTCGCCTGCGGCAAGGTCAAGTCCATCCCGGAATCGGGGCTCGCCTGGATGAACTTCTTCCTGCTCTACGTGTCGCTGCCGGCGCTGCTGTTTGCGATCATGTCGAAGACGCCGTTTTCGGAATTGAACAATCCGCCGTTCCTGGTGGCGACGACGCTGTCGACGGTTGCGGCATTCACGCTGGCGCTGGTTGTCGGCAAGCTCTTCGGACGGCTGACGCTGCGCGAAGCGACGCTTGCGGGCCTCTCCGGCGGCTACGGCAATATCGGCTATATGGGCCCGGGCCTCGCGCTCGCGGTGCTCGGGCCGAAGGCGGCCGCGCCGACCGCGCTGATCTTCTGCTGCGACAGCATCTTCCTGTTCACGATCGTGCCGCTCTTGATCGAGCTGTCCGACCGCGACCATCCCTCGTTCGTCCACGCCTTCGGCGTCGTGCTCAAGCAGATCGTGCTCAATCCGCTGATCATGTCAGCGTGCTTCGGCGCGGCGGTGGCCGCATTGCATATCGAGCTGCCGGTCGCGCTCGACCGCACCATCACATTCCTGCAGAACGCGGCCGCGCCGACCGCGCTGTTCGTGCTCGGCGTGACCGTGGCGCTCCGTCCGTTCGATCGGGTGCCGTGGGAGGTGCCGGGCGTGATCGCGGTCAAGCTGCTGATCCATCCGCTCGCGGCGTTCGCCCTGATGCTGGCGTTCGGCCCGTTCGCGCAGCCCTGGGCCGCCACCGCCGTGCTGATGGCCTCGCTGCCGCCGGCGCTCAACGTGTTCGTCATCGCCCGGCAGAACGATGCCTGGATCGAATCCGCCTCCGTCGCAGTGCTGCTTGGCACCTTCGCGTCGGTGGTCACGCTGACCAGCGTGATGTGGGCGATCCAGACGGGACGGCTGGCGTTTCCGTAAGCGGGCTTGGCCGCCGCCAATCCTACCGCCGCCAGGTCGGCGTCAGGCCTTCGCGCATCGCAAAGCGCCGGAGCGGGCCGATGGCACCGAGGAGGTGCATGCCGACTGCGCGGACGGGCTGGAGCGGCAGGAAGTCGTTGAGCAAGGAGCGGTTGGCGATGTCGATCGCAAAGGTGCGGCTCAAGATGTCCGGCCGGCGGGCGCGATCATAGCGCTTGAGCACGTCGTCCGCGCCGGGATCCCGTCCCGCGGCGATGGCATCGCCCGCGAGCCGGGCGATGTCCGCGGAATCGCGCAGGCCGAGATTGAGGCCCTGCGCGCCGATCGGCGGCACCACATGGGCGGCTTCGCCGACCAGCCCGATACGGTCGCGGCCGAAGGATTTCGGACGCTCGATCGCGAGCGGGAACAGGTTGCGCCCGGGCTCGACATTCATGCATCCCAGGATCGAATGCGACTGCTTCTCGATCGCCGCCGACAGCTCCTCGTCGCTCAGGCCGCGCAGCCGTTCGGCCTCTGCTGGCGCCGAGACCCAGACGATGCTCGAACGGTCGCCGGGCAGAGGCACGAACACGCAAGGCCCGTGCGGTGTGTGGAACTCGGTCGAGACGTTGCGGTGGGGCCTGCTATGACCGACGTTGAAGGTCAGCGCGGTCTGGCTCAGCTCGCGCCGCGTCACCTCGATGCCGGCGGCCTCGCGGCACAGCGAGTGCCGGCCGTCGGCGCCGACCACGAGGCGAGCCGAGAGAAACTGTCCGGACGCCGTGCGCAATGCGACGTCGTCGGCTTCGATGACCACGCTTTCGGCCTCGTCGTCGAAGCGGACCAGATTGGGCAGCTCGGCCGCGCGCGCTTCCAGCGCCAGCATCAGCGCGCGGTTGTCGATGTTGTAGCCGAACGCGTCGAGGCCGATTTCGTGACAGGAGAAGCGCACCTCCGGCGCGCGGAACAGTCGGCCGGTGTCGTCGACGAGGCGCATGACTTCCAGCGCAGCAGCCTTGTCCCGGCAGCGCGACCAGACGTCGAGGCTTTCCAATAGATCGATGGAGGCACCGAGCAATGCGGTGGTGCGATTGTCGGCATAGGGAACGCGGCGCGCCACCAGTGCGGTCCGGGCACCCGCCTGCGCCAGGGCGATCGCCGCGGCAAGTCCGGCCGGTCCGCCGCCGACCACGGCCGCGTCATGGAGTGTCGATGCATCTGTCATGGAGCGACATTTGACACGCCGGGCGGCAAATTCAAGCCCACCTATATTTCCCTGATTTTATGGCGAATTGTGCGATCGTGCGCCGCAATGGCGGATGTGCAAACCGGTCGCATTCTGATAGCAGAAGCCATGGATATTCAGCAGGATTCCCTGAAGCCGAGACCGGCGATCCGCGCCGCGGCCTTCTCCGTGCACATCTTCACCGCCTTCGGCGCGGCGATCGCGCTCCTGGCGATGCTGGAGGCCGTGCGCGAGCACTGGGCGGCGATGTTTCAATGGCTGGGCGTCGCGCTGATCATCGATGCGGTCGACGGGCCGATCGCGCGCCGGCTCGACGTCAAGAACGTGCAGCCCAACTGGTCGGGTGACGTGCTCGATCTCGTGGTCGACTTCGTCACCTATGTGTTCGTGCCAGCCTATGCGATCGTCGCCAGCGGCATGCTGCTGCCGGTCGCGGCTCCCTTGCTGGGCATTGCCATCATCGTCACCAGCGCGTTGTATTTCGCCGACCAGCGCATGAAGGCCGACGACAATCATTTCCGCGGCTTCCCGGCGCTGTGGAATGCGGCCGCGTTCTATCTGTTCCTGCTGCATTGGCCGCCGCTGTGGGCGACGCTGCTGGTCGCCGCGCTGGTCGTGCTGACGTTCGTGCCGTTCCATGTGCTGCATCCGGTCCGCGTCGTCCGGCTGCGCTGGCTGACGATGTCGCTGATCGCGATCTGGGCGGTGCTCGCCTTCTACACGCTGCAGATGGATTTTCGCGTCGGCGCCGGGGTGACCCTCGTGCTCTGCGCCATCGCGCTCTGGATCAGCTTCAGCGACGCCTTGATCCGCCTGGCAAGATCCCTGGCGAGATCCTTGGTGTGATGCACCTGTTGACCAGCCCGGAAGCCTGGGCCGCGCTGCTCACCTTGACGGCGCTCGAGATCGTGCTCGGGATCGACAACGTCATCTTCATCTCGGTGATCGTCGCACGCATCCCCAAGCAGCAGGCGCATCGCGCCCGCCAGATCGGGCTGGCGCTGGCGCTGGTCTTCCGCATCATCCTGCTCAGCGTGCTGGTCTGGCTGATCGGCCTGACCGCACCGGTGTTTTCGTTTGCGGGGTTCGACTTCTCCTGGCGCGACCTGATCCTGATCGGCGGTGGACTGTTCCTGATCGCCAAGGCGACGCACGAGATTCACGGCGAGGTCGAAGCCGATGAGGGCGAGGGCGAGGAGAGGTCCGCGGGCAACGCCTTCTTCTGGGTGATCGTCCAGATCGTGATCATCGACATCGTGTTCTCGCTGGACTCGATCATCACCGCGATCGGCATGGCCCAGGACATCGAGATCATGGTCGCGGCAGTCGTGATCGCCTGCCTGATCATGTACATTTCGTCGGGGCCGGTGTCGCGATTCGTCGCGGAGCATCCGACCACCAAGATGCTGGCACTGGCCTTCCTGGTGCTGATCGGCGTCGCGCTGGTCGCGGACGGATTCCACTTCCACATTCCGCGCGGCTACATCTATTTCGCAATTGCGTTCTCGGCGGCAGTGGAGTTCTTCAACGTGCTGGCCAAGCGCAACCGCAAGAAGGCGAGCAAGCCGTCGGCCTAGCCGGTCCTGCGGGCGTCGAGTTGACAACGCGGGCGCGATGGCTTTCGCTCAGCCGCAAGAAGAGGAGGTCAGGTGATGACCAAAGCCATCCGTGTGCACAAGGTCGGAGGCCCCGAAGCCCTGGTCTATGAGAGCGTCGATGTGCCGGCGCCCGGGCCGGGCGAGGTGCGCATCCGCCAGCATGCGGTGGGCCTCAACTTCATCGACGTCTATTACCGCACCGGCCTCTACAAGGCGCCGGGATTGCCCTTCATCGCCGGCAACGAGGCTTCGGGCGAGGTTGTCGCGGTCGGGCCTGGCGTTACGCATTTTCATCCCGGCGACCGCGTTGCCTACTACCACAATCTCGGGGCCTATACCGGCGAGCGCAACCTGCCCTGGGAGAAGCTAGTCAAGCTGCCCGATCACATCACCTACGAGCAGGGCGCCGTGCTGATGTTGAAGGGGCTGACGGTCTGGTACCTGCTGCACAAGACCTTCAAGGTCGAGCCGCATCATCGCGTGCTGGTCCATGCCGCCGCCGGCGGCATCGGCCTGCTCGCCTGCCAATGGGCGAGGGCGCTCGGCGCGCATGTCATCGGCACGGTCGGCTCGCGCGAGAAGGCCGAGCTTGCGGAGGCCAATGGCTGCGATCACGTCATCCTCTACAACGAGGAGGATTTCGTCGCGCGCGTGAAGCAGATCAGCCGCAACGAGGGCTGCGACGTCGTCTATGACGGCGTCGGCAAGGCGACGTTCCCGGGCTCGCTCTCCTGCCTGAAGCCGCGCGGCATGTTCGTCTCGTTCGGCAATGCCTCGGGCCCCGTGCCGCCGTTCGCGATCGCCGAGCTCAACAATCACGGCTCGCTGTTCGCGACGCGGCCGAAGCTCAACGATTATGTCGGCACGCGCAAGGAACTGCTCGAAGGTGCCGACACGCTGTTCGCCGCGGTCATCAACGGCAAGCTGCACGTGCCGATCAACCACGCCTACGCGCTCAAGGACGCCGCCAAGGCGCATGTCGATCTCGAAAGCCGCAAGACCACGGGCGCGTCGATCTTGAAGCCGTAGCTCTTTCGGAATCGACGGTTTCGTAGGGTGGGCAAAGGCGCGGAGCGCCGTGCCCACCATTTTTCTTTGCGGTGAGAAATGGTGGGCACGCTTCGCTTTGCCCACCCTGCGGCACCTACGCCACCCGTCTTGCCGCGCCGGCCTTGGTCAAGATCGCGTCGAGACATTCGATCATCTCGGCGATCTCGCTCTTCGTGACGTTCAGCGCCGGCATGAAGCGCAAGCTGTCGACTTGCGGGGCGTTGAGCAGCACGCCGGCCTCGAACGCCTGCGCGACGATGCCCGGTGCGATCGGCAGCTTGAGATCGAGCGCGAGCAACAGGCCGCGTCCCCGGACGCCGCCGAGCCCATGCCGGGCCGAGACCTTCTGCAGCTCGCTTTCGAGCAGGAGGCCGGTCTCGGTGACCGCCTTCAGGAAGTCGGGCTTATTGACCTCCTCGAGCACCGCAAGCCCTGCCGCGCACATGATGGGATTGCCGTTGAACGTGCCGCCCTGATCGCCATGCTCGAAGCATGACGCGCGTTCGGTCGCGAGCAGGGCGGCGAGCGGCACGCCGCCGCCGATGCCCTTGCCGAGCGTCATGATGTCGGGCGCGATGCCTGTATGCTCGTAGTGGAAGAGCTTTCCGGTCCGGCCCATGCCGGTCTGGATCTCGTCGAAGATGAGCAAGAGGCCATGCGCCTCGGTCAGCGCGCGCAGCTGCTGCAGGAACCGATCGGACGCAGGCCATACGCCGGATTCCCCCTGGATCGGCTCGAGCATCACGGCGACGGTGTTGGCGTTGATCAGCTTTTCCACCGAGGCGATGTCGTTCAGCTTGGCCTTCTTGAAGCCGGCGACCTTCGGCTCGAATAGCGGCTCGAACGCCTTCTTGCCCGAGGCCGACATCGTCGCCAACGTTCTTCCGTGGAAGCCGCCTTCGAAGCTGATGATCTCGAACGCGCCGCCTTTGTGCAGGCTGCCATATTTGCGCGCGAGCTTGATCGCACCCTCATTGGCTTCCGCGCCGGAATTGGCGAAGAACACTTGATCGAAGGCACTTTTCTCGACCAGCGCCTGCGCAAGCTTGAGGCTCGGCTCGTTGTAGAAGGCCGGGCTCGGCGTCAGCAGCCGCCTGGCTTGAGCGGCGAGCGCATCGGCGATCGCGGGCGGGGAGTGGCCGAGGCAGTTCACGGCCCAGCCCTGCACGAAATCGAGATAGCGCTTGCGGCCGTCGTCCCAGAGGTAGGAGCCGGCGCCGCGGACGAACACGGCCTTGGGCCGTGCGGTGATGTCCATCAGCGCGTCATACGGATGCGTGGTCATGTCGTACTCCTCTGGAGGCGGGTGGAAAAAGGGGCGCAAAAAGCAGAAAGGCCGCACCTTGCGGGTGCGGCCTTTCTCGAAAACTGGCTGAATTCAGTGGTTCAGCGGCGTCCTCGGACATGGCGCACCCTCTCGTCGTCGCGGGAGCGACGGCGGAGCATTTCGGTGCGCTGGCTGGTCCGGGCGTTGATCATGGGGCGCGTCCGTACAGCCTAACGGCAGGACTTGTCAAGCAGGCTTTTTGCAGAATGCACGCCGAGCGTGCATCGCTCAGGTCGGGTGCGCGGCTTCCTCGGCCTCGTTGCAATCGCGGTGACCCCTGCGTGAATGCATTATAGTGTCACATTCCTGCGTGACGCTTACTCGACGCCGTAATGCGAGAACACATCGGCGATGCCGGCGTTGAGTGCCTTGGCGGCCGCGATGTCGCGCTCGGCGCCGTCACGGTCACCCTTCTTGCGCTTCGCCAGCCCGCGGCCGTAGAGCGAGCCGTCGAGCCCCGGCTTGATGCTCAGCGCGGCATCGTAGTCGGCAATCGCCGCGTCGATGTCGCCGAGCTTGAGATGGGCGAGGGCGCGGCTGTCCAGCGTCTCGGCATCGTTGGGAGCCATCTTCAGCGACTGTTCGCAATCGGCCAGCGCCTCTTGCAGGCGGCCGACGATCGCGCGGGTGAAGCAGCGCGAATTGAACACGTCCGCCCGGTTCGCATTCGCTCTGATGGAGCGGTCGTAATCGTCGAGCGCCAGCGCATAATCGTGCGTATCGAAATACATGTTCGCGCGCGCATAGAAGTCGCGGTCGTTGTTCGGACTGAGATCGATCGTTCTGGCGAAATCGGCCAGCGCTCGGGGGCGGTCGCCGCGGTCGCGATAGATGCGGGCGCGGTTGCCGTAGGCTGGCCCGTAGTTCGGGTCGAACCTGATCGACAGATCGAAGTCCGCAAGTGCTCTCGCATCGTCGCCGTGGTTGCTGAAGGCGGTGCCGCGATTGAAATAGGCGAGCGCGAATTTCGGATCGAGCTTGATAGCCTGATCGTAGTCGGCCATCGCGAGCTCGTAGGCCTTCTTGTGAATGTGGGAGTTGCCGCGGTTGTTGAAATAGAGCGGGTCGCGGGCGTTCAGCCGAATGGCGCGCGTATAGTCGGCAATGGCGCGGTCGGCGTCGCCGAGATCGTCATAGGCGATGCCGCGATTGTACAGGAGGTCGGGATCCCTGGCATCGAGGTCGATGGCGCGGCTGAAGTCGGCCACGGCGCGCTCGGCCTCGCCCCGTCGCCGAAACATTTCGCCGCGATTGGCGAGCGCATGCACATCGTCTGGATTGGCCTTGAGCAGGGCCGAGCAGCCGGCGAAGCGCCGCTCGTCGCTGCCTCCGCCATCGTCGGCGAAGCACCACTGGCGGGCCTGCGCGGGCGATGGCGATCGCGCGTTGGCGGGGGCCGGCAGCGCGAGCAGGGCCATCGTCAGGACGATTGCGGACAGCTTGAGGAAAATCCCCGACGTTTCATCGTGTTTCATTGTTTCCTGCGTCGAAACCATTGCGCCTCTAGCGTGTTTGTGATCGAAGGACGCGACTTGGTTCGAACCGAATGCACCACGGCCCAGACCAAGAAGGCGGGACCAACCAGATAGCTCAAAGCCTTGTCCGATACGCCCTATCCGATCGACCTCGACAGCATCCGCGGCGCGTTTCCGCCTGGCATCGAGGCGCCGCCGCTGCTGGTCGACTTTGCGGCCTGGCTCAAGGGGCGTCCCTGGGGCAGCGTCGGCTGCTTCTCGCTGCAGGGCCAATTCTCGGATTCCGCGCCGATCGTCGACGGCAGTCCCTTGCGCGAAAGGTTTTCGCTGTTCATGCGGCTGCCGGACGGCTCGGCCGTCGGCGGCTGGTACGGCGCCGGCCTTGACCGTGACAACCCGCCGATCGTCGGACTGGGATCCGAGGGCGATTACGAATTGCTGGCGCCAAGCCTCGACGGGCTGCTTGCCAAGCTGACGTCGCAAGCTTTCGACAAGGCCTGGCGCGATCTCAAGCCGCACGACGAGGTCGAGTGCCAGACCGTCGAGCTGGCGCAATGGCTCGCCGAACGGCCGACGGGCGAGGCGGCTGCGCCGGACGAGGATGCATCGGAGCTGCCCGACTTCCGCGGCTTCATGGAAAAATGGAGCCGGGACCGCGAGGACTATTGGGCTAACCATCGCATGATGGCCGAACTCGGCTGGCGGCTGGCTGCCCATCTGCCCAAGGGCAAGAATGCCTGGGATAATACGCGTTTCGAGGTCGCGATCGTCGGCAAGCAATACCAGGCGCGAATCCTCAAGCAGGGGGCGCAGCCGTTCGAGGAAGCCACATCGATCGAATCTCTGCTGCGCGAGCTGCGCGAACAGATGTGGAAGGCTCAGCCTGAGCTCGGGTTATGGTATGCGATGAGGTTCGGACTCTACGCCGATGGTCGCGTCATGCCGAGCTTCGAATACGATGCGCGCCCGATAGTCGCCGGCGAACCTGCGAAATTGTCCGAGGCTCAGGCCGATCTCGCCCGCGCTCCGCGCCCGGAGCGCTGGGTGCCGAAATGGCTGACGGAATCCTGAAGCTCGGGATCCGAGTGTTATTGCTGCCCAGCCGGCGCCCCGAAATCTTCTCCTGTCGTGCCATGCCGACCTCGCAGGAATGGCACCTTTCGATCTCGATTGCGATCCCCCTTGACTTAGAGTGCGCTCGAAGGGGTATCTGTACGTGCGTCAGTACGAGAACGGGCACACATGAAGATCGGCGATCTCGCAAAGCGAACCGGCCTGTCGGCTCACACGTTGCGCTATTACGAGCGCATCGGGCTGCTGCCATACGCAGACCGGGATCGTTCCGGCCAGCGTGACTTTGACGCGTCGATCCTCACATGGATCACATTCATCGGTCGGCTCAAGACCACGGGAATGCCGATCCGGGACATGTTGCGCTATGCAGCGCTTCGTGATGAAGGCGAAGCCACCGGGGCAGCCCGACGGCAGATGCTGGAAATCCACCGGGAACGGGTTCGCACGCAGCTTGCCGAACTCAGGGAATGCCTGCTCGTCCTTGATACCAAGATCGCCGGCTATGCCAGCGATGAACAGAGGACGAAGCAAAATGACGCACGCCCAAGAAGCCGAAAGCCGCTTCGATCGCGGCCAGCGGGCCCTGTCGCGCATTGACGGCAGAGCCGGCGAAAAGGTGGTCGCCTCACTCGCCGACATCGCTCCGGATTTCGCACGATACGTGATCGAGTTTCCCTTCGGCGACATTTACAGCCGCCCGGACCTTGGACTGCGCGATCGGGAGATCGCAACGATCGCTGCGCTGACGGCGCTCGGAAATGCCGCGCCTCAGCTCAAAGTGCACATCGAGGCGGGCCTGAACGTCGGGCTGTCTCGCGACGAGATCGTGGAGATCATCATGCAGATGGCCGTCTATGCGGGCTTCCCGGCGGCTGTGAACGGGCTGTTCGCAGCCAAGGAGGTGTTTTCCGCGCGTGAGGCCTGACTGCATCCCTATCGTCATTGCGAGCGTAGCGAAGCAATCCAGACTGTCTCCGCGGAGGGATTCTGGATTGCTTCGCTGCGCTCGCAATGACGGAAGAGTCAGAACCCCGCGACGCTGCCGTGCAAGTCGTACTGATCCGCCCGCTCGATTTTCGCGGTGACGATCTCGCCGACACGGAGCGGGCGGCGGCTGGAGAGATAGACGGCACCGTCGATCTCGGGCGCATCGGCCTTGGAGCGGCCCTTCGCAACGGTCGGACCAACCTCGTCGATGATGATCTGCTGGCGCGTGCCGACCTTGCGCTTCAGCCGGCGCGCCGAGATTTTCTGCTGCCGGGCCATCAGCGCGTTGTAGCGCTCCTGCTTGACCTCTTCGGGGACGGGATTCTCGATCGCGTTCGAGGTGGCGCCGGCGACCGGCTCGTATTTGAAGCAGCCAACGCGGTCGATCTCGGCCTCATCGAGCCAGTCGAGCAGATAGGTGAAGTCGGCATCGGTCTCGCCGGGGAAGCCGACGATGAAGGTCGAGCGCAAGGCGAGATCGGGACATTGCTCGCGCCAGCGCTTGATCCGCGCCAGCGTCTTGTCCTGCGCGGCCGGACGCTTCATCGCCTTCAGCACCTCGGGGCTCGCATGCTGGAACGGGATGTCGAGATAGGGCAGCACCTTGCCCTCGTTCATCAGCGCGATGACCTCGTCGACATGCGGGTAGGGATAAACATATTGCAGCCGGACCCAGGCTCCCAACTCGCCGAGCTCGCGCGCGAGGTCGAGAAATTTGGCGCGGACCTGGCGGTCCTTCCATGGGCTCTCGGCGTATTTCAGATCGACGCCGTAGGCCGAGGTGTCCTGCGAGATCACCAGCAGCTCCTTGACGCCGGCGCCGACCAGCCGCTCGGCCTCGCGCAGCACGTCGTCGGCGGGGCGCGAGACCAGGTCGCCGCGCAGCTTCGGAATGATGCAGAAGGTGCAGCGGTTGTTGCAGCCCTCGGAGATCTTCAGATAGGCGTAGTGGCGCGGCGTTAGCTTGATGCCCTGCGGCGGCACCAGGTCGAGATGGGGATTGTGCGCCGGCGGCAGTGCGCGGTGCACGGCGTCTAGCACACTCTCGTACTGCTGCGGGCCGGTGATGGAGAGCACGCCCGGATAGGCCTGCTCGATAGCTTCCGGTTCCGCGCCCATGCAACCCGTTACGATCACCTTGCCGTTCTCGGCCATGGCCTCGCCGATCGCCGAGAGGGATTCGTGCTTGGCGCTGTCGAGGAAGCCGCAGGTGTTGACGATGACGATGTCCGCCCCGTCATGCTTGCGGGCGAGCTCGTAGCCCTCCGCGCGCAGGCGCGTAATGATGCGCTCGGAATCCACCAAGGCCTTGGGGCAGCCGAGTGACGTGAATGAAATGCGCGGCGCTCTGTCCATGTAATCGCCTGGAGCCTATCTGAATTGTCTGGATTTGCGATCCAAGTAATTGAACCGATGGCGAAATTCAATAACTAACGTATGCGGCCCGCTGCTAAAGCAGGTCCTCGCGCGTATTTGGCGTGATCGGCCAGTCACCAGGGAAGGTATGGACTGACCAAGGGTTCCTAGGCTGGAAGCTCATTCGGATCGAGCGAGTGGTAGATCCGAGGTGAATTGCTCGAACGCGCCCGTTTTGGTTGTTATTCTGTTTCTTGCTTGATTTCACGGAGCTTAACCGCGATGCGTCGTTTCATCCTCGGCATGGCATTCGTTACCGTTTCCTATTGTGCGATGTTCCCGGCGCGAGCTGAAGTCGACAAGATCATCCATGTCTGCGATCGGCAAGAACGATTGTGCCCGGAATTCAGGCCACGCGTGAAGGTCCCCGATGGGTGGAGGAGGGACGAGGCCGCGAGCCTCAAGTACGGCGCCTCGATGTTCGTGCCCAACGGGAAGACTTTCGGCAAGGCCGAAGTGATCATCTATGCCGAAGGCCGCTACAACAAGGAGCAGACCGAATTGGTTCAATGGGTCGCAACGAGCGATAAGGATTGGGCGACGACATCCGGCAAGAATGCCAAGATCGCCACGCTTCCCTCGGTCAACCCCAAGGTCATCATCAACCGCTACGACAATCCGTCCCTGAAGGACCAGCCGGTTGAAGTGATCGCGCATTACGCCGATCTCGACCATGACGGCAATTCCTACGTCGTGCGGCTAGCGGTCTCCGGCCGCAACGAGACGGCGGTGCTGGCCGCCGTGCCACTTATCGAAAAGATGATCGCTGGCGCGAAGATTCCGTGAGAGCGTAAGCGGAGATGGCAGCTGCCGTCGGGCGGGAGTCGGCGGCCTCGAAAGTTTGCATTCGTTGCCTCACGCGCACCCGAGTGACACGAAGCTGACCTTGGGCGCAGCCGTCTGATCCTATCTGATCTGCCTGATTGACCGGCCTGTGCTAGTTCCAATTGCCCATAATTACAACCCTTTGCATGGTTCGCGGGCGTGCTATGGATGAATCACCTGCCGTGAGTGAGCCATGAGCGCCGAACAGTCGCCCAAAATCGTGATCGTCGACGAAAGCCCGATCCGGGCTGCGATCCTGGAGGAGGGGTTGCGCGAAGCCGGATTCACCCAGGTCGTCCATATCAGCGAGATGCAGAGCCTCTTGGCCCGTATTTATGCGGCGGACCCCGACATCATCGTGATCGATCTCGAAAACCCCAGCCGCGACGTGCTGGAGGCGATGTTCCAGGTCAGCCGCGCGGTGAAGCGGCCGGTCGCGATGTTCGTCGACCAGAGCGATTCAGCCTCGATCCAGGCCTCGGTCGAGGCGGGGGTGTCGGCCTATATCGTCGACGGGCTGAAGAAGGAGCGCATCAAGCCGATCCTCGACCTCTGCGTGTCCCGCTTCAACGCCTTCGCCAAGCTCCAGGAGGAGCTGGAGCGCACCAAATCGCAACTCGAGGACCGCAAGATCATTGAACGCGCCAAGGGCATCCTGATGAAGGTGAAGGGCCTGACCGAGGACGAGGCCTATGTGCTGCTGCGTTCCACCGCGATGCGCGAGAAGAAGAAAATCGGCGAGATCGCGCAGTCGATCATCACCGCGTCGGAGATGCTGAAATGACTGCTACCCTCCGCATCGGGTTCATTCCGCTGGTCGATGCTGCCGCGCTGATCGTCGCCGTCGACAAGGGCTTTGCCGCCACTGAAGGGCTTGATGTCGAGCTGGTGCGCGAGGTCTCCTGGTCGAACGTCCGCGACAAGCTCAATATCGGCCTGTTCGATGCGGCGCATCTGCTGGCGCCGGTCGCGATCGCGTCCTCGCTCGGGCTCGGTCACGTCAAGGTGCCGATCGCCGCACCCTTCAATCTCGGCGTCAACGGCAACGCCATCACGGTGTCGCCTGCGCTCCATGCCGCGCTGATGGAGGAGATCGACGGCGATCGCTTCGACCCGATGGCGACGGCGAAAGCGCTGGCGAAGGTCGTTGCCAAGCGCCGCAAGGCCGGTGCGGAGCCGCTGACCTTCGGCATGACCTTCCCGTTCTCCACCCACAATTATCAATTGCGGTTCTGGATGGCTGCGGCGGGCGTCGATCCCGACGAGGATGTGCGCCTCGTGGTGCTGCCGCCGCCCTATATGGTCGACAGTCTCAAGAACGGCCATGTCGATGCGTTCTGCGTCGGCGCGCCCTGGAACTCGGTCGCGGTCGATCTCGGCATCGGCCACATCCTGCACTTCGTCTCCGACATCCTGGTCCGGGCAGCGGAGAAGGTGCTGGCGGTCCGCCAGACCTGGGCCGACAAGAACCCGGATGTGGTCGCAGCGTTGGTGCGGGCCGCCGTGAAGGCCGCCGAGTTCATCGAGCATCCCGAGAACCGGACCGAGGCGGCGCAAATCCTGGCGCAGCCGGAACGGATCGGCGTCGACGCCGAGGTCATCCAGCGCACTCTCACCGGGCGCCTGAAGATCTCGCCCGATGGCACCTTCCGCGAAAGCAGCCGCTACCTGCTGGTCGGACGCGAAGGGGCAGGGCGGCCCGATCCGGTCCAGGCCGCCTGGCTCTATGCGCAGATGGTGCGCTGGGGCCAGACGGCGCTCACCCCCGACGGCGTCAAGACGGCGATGGCGGTGTTCAGGCCCGATCTCTACGACGCGGCGCTCGGCAACAAGGCGCCGGCCGAGGCTCCCGCAGCGTTCGGCGCCTTCGCCGGGCCGACTTTCGACCCGGCCGATATCCGCGGACATCTCGAGGCCTTCGGGGTCGGACGCTGGAAAGCCTGATTCGAAATTGCTTCGGTTTTGAGCATGTGGGTTGGTTGGCTAATGTTTGAGCTGAGTGCTCGAATTTCGGGTGAGTTCCCGCGCCGGCATCTGCCGTCCCTCGTTATAACCATCTGAAAATTCATGATTTTCGATTTCCGCCAAGCTGGCACGCAACTTGAATGTTGCACTGCGGCCAGCTTGTCATAGGTGCCTGCTGAGCCAAGTCCCGCAGCAACGAAGCTGATCGGACCGTGGGTGACGAAGCCGGCTCCTGAGCCAGCCTGATGTTCCTCGCGGGTCGCGCAATCCGTCGAAGCCACCGAAGGTGGCCGCAGGAGCTTCGTTACCGACCATGAAAATCGATACGCTCTCAGTCGACTTTACCGACGAGCAGAAACGCTATCTCGAAGGCTTCACGACCGGCCTGCAGATCAGCCGCGTCGGCCGCGGCCTTGGTGGCAGCAGCAGCAAGGCGAATGCCGAGCCTGTTGGTCCCGATGCCGCGCACCTCAAGGCGCAGGACAAGGTCATCGCGTCGGGCAAGAAGCTCGCCGACCAGGAGAAGTTCAAGCGCGACGAGCATCCCTTCGATGCCTATCCGCGGCTGCGCCAGCAGGCCCTCGACAACACCCCGCCGAGCCCGGCGGACAATTTCCGCTGGCGCTATTACGGCATCTTCTACGTTGCCCCGACGCAGGACTCCTACATGTGCCGCCTGCGCATCCCGAACGGCATCATGAAGCATTGGCAGCTGTCGGGCCTTGCCGATCTCGCCGACGAGCTCTGCGGCCCCTACAGCCACGTCACGACGCGCGCCAATCTCCAGCTGCGCGAGATTCCGCCGAAGCACGCGATCAGAATGATCGAGGGCATCCAGGAGCTCGGCCTGTGCTCGCGCGGCTCCGGCGCCGACAACATCCGCAACGTGACGGGAACGCCGACCGCCGGCATCGATCCGCAGGAGATCATCGACACGCGGTCCTATGCCCGCGAGTGGCACTACCACATCCTCAACGATCGCTCGCTCTACGGCCTGCCGCGCAAGTTCAACGTCGCCTTCGACGGCGCCGGCAGGATTGCGGTGCTGGAAGAGACCAACGATATCGCCTTCACGGCCTATGAGGTGAAGGACGGCTTCGGCGTCGAGCCGGGCGTCTGGTTTCGGCTCGGCCTCGGCGGCATCACCGGCCACAAGGATTTTGCGAAATATTCCGGCATCATCGTCAGGCCGGAGCAGGCGACCGCAATTGCCGACGCCATCGTGCGCGTGTTCATCGAGCATGGCGACCGCACCAACCGCAACAAGGCACGGCTGAAATACGTGCTCGACGCGATGGGCCATGACGGCTTCCTCAAACTGGTCGAGGAGCGGTTGAAGACGCCGTTTATGCGCGTGCCGGAAGAGGCTTTCGCGCCGCGCCCCGCCGCGGACCGCATGGCCCATATCGGCGTGCACAAGCAGAAGCAGGACGGCCTCAACTGGATCGGCGTATCGCTGACGCTCGGCAAACTCAGCTCCGATCAGATGCGGGGCCTCGCCAAGGTCGCGCGTGACCTCGGTGACGGCGAGATCCGGCTCACGGTCTGGCAGAACCTGTTAATCTCGGGCGTGCGCGACGAGAATGTCGAGCTCGCCATTGCCGCCATCAAGCAGATCGGGCTCGCGGTCGAAGCCTCGCACATCCGCGCCGGGCTGATCGCCTGCACCGGCAATGCCGGCTGCCGTTTCGCGGCGTCCAACACCAAGCGGAATGCCGCCGAGATCGGTGATTGGTGCGAGCCGCGCGTCGCCATGGACAAGCCGGTCAACATCCATTTGACCGGCTGCCATCATTCCTGCGCGCAGCATTACATCAGCGACATCGGCCTGATCGGCGCACGCGTGCCCGTGAACGAGGAGGACACGGTCGAGGGCTATCACCTCTTCACCGGCGGCGGGTTCGGCCCTGACGCAGATGTCGGGCAGGAGGTCTATCACGACCTCAAGGCCGAGGACGCGCCGAAGACGGTCGAGGCGCTGCTCAAGGCCTATCTCGCCCATCGCGCCTCGCCCGATGAAACCTTCCTCGCCTTCGCGCGCCGCCACGACGGCGAAACGCTGCGCAAGCTTGCCGATGCACAGGTGTCCGCATGAACCAGATCACGCCTCCGCCGAAACTCGACATCATTCCCGCCAGCGCGCCGTTCTCCGACGCGCAGCGCTCCTGGCTCAACGGCTTCTTTGCCGGACTGCTCTCGCCTGATGTCGCGACGCCCCTGTCAGCAGAGCAGGGCGCCGCGGTCATGCCGGCCGGCGACGGCGACGACGGCGAAGCGCCGTGGCACGACCAGACCATGCCGATCGCCGAGCGGATGAAGCTTGCCGAAGGCCGTCCCCTGCGCCGCAAGATGATGGCGGCGATGGCACAGCAGGATTGCGGCCAGTGCGGCTACAATTGCCACGATTATTCCGAGGCGATCGCGAGCCGCAGCGAAGCGCGGCTCAATCTCTGCGTCCCCGGCGGCAAGGAAACCGCGCGGATGCTGAAGTCGCTGTACGAGGAGCTCGACAAGGCGCCTGCCGCCAAAACCGCCGACAAGCCCGATGCTCCGGCGCCGGCCGTGACCGTGACGATCGCAGAGCCCGGCCGCTCGCGCGACAATCCGATCCAGGCGACCTTCCTGTCGCGCCGTCTTCTCAACAAGGGCAAGTCGGAGAAGGAGACCTATCACATCGAGTTCGATCTCTCCGAGAGCAAGCTCGACTATGTCGTTGGTGACAGCTTCGGCGTCTTCCCGCGCAACGACGTCGGCCTCGTCGACCAGGTCATCGCGCTGCTCGGTGCCTCCCACACGACCAAAGTCAATGGCAAGACGCTGCGCGAGGTGCTGATCGACGACGTCTCGCTGTCGCCGGCGCCCGACACGCTGTTCGAGCTGATCTCCTTCATCACCGGCGGCGCGGCCCGCGAGAAGGCGCGGGCGCTGGCGCAAGGCGAGGATCCCGATGGCGATTCCGCGACCCTCGACGTGATGGCGGCGCTGCAGAAGTTTTCCGGCACGCGGCCGCATCCCGAGGCCTTCGTCGAGGCGCTGGAGCCGCTGCAGCCGCGGCTCTACTCGATCTCGTCCTCGCACAATGCGACGCCGGGAAAGCTGTCACTCACGGTGGACTCGGTGCGCTACGTCATCGGCAAGCGCAAGCGGCTCGGCGTCGCCTCGACCTTCCTCGGCGAGCGGATCAACGAGGGCGAGAAGCTCAAGGTCTATGTGCAGAAGGCGCACAATTTCGGCCTGCCGCAGGATCCGAAGACGCCGATCATCATGGTCGGTCCCGGCACCGGCATCGCGCCGTTCCGCGCCTTCCTGTTCGACCGCAAGGCGACCGGCGCGCCCGGCAAGAACTGGCTGTTCTTCGGCCACCAGCGCAGCGATTGCGACTTCTTCTACCAGGACGAGCTCAACGCGATGAAGACCTCGGGTCTGCTGACGCGGCTGTCGCTGGCCTGGTCGCGCGACGGCGAGAAGAAGTTCTACGTGCAGGACCGCATGCGCGAGGTCGGCCGCGAATTGTGGACCTGGCTCGCCGAAGGCGCACATCTCTATATCTGCGGCGATGCCAAGCGCATGGCCAAGGACGTCGAGCGCGCGCTGGTCGACATCGTCGCCCAGTTCGGGGCACGTTCGACCGATGAGGCCGTCAGCTTCGTCGCCGAGCTCAAGAAGACCGGCCGCTTCCAGGCTGACGTGTACTGAGCTTCAGCTAGACCGGGACGAGGAAATTCGTTTCGATTTGCTCGGTTCTGTAGGGTGGGCAAAGGCGCGCCCTTCGCGCGCCGTGCCCACCGTTATTAAGTGGTGGGCACGCTTCGCTTTGCCCACCCTACGAGAGCTGTCATCCCGGCGTCATCCGAGCCGGTTCCAACTGGCTCGGATTTGAACGAATAAGGTTCTCGGAACCCGGCGGTGAAGAGAATTTGCATCTGCGATGTGGCGCTATCAGAGAAGGCGCATCGCTATTTCCGCCACCATCTTGCCTCCCGCCCTGGTTGATCCTTCATACTCCCGCAAATGGGGCGTTGGAGATCGACCATGCGCGAACTATCGGCGGAAGCCAGGCTGCACTTCTACGCGCGCTCGCTCTCGCGCCGGACCGGGGCGAGCATGCACCACGTTGCGATGTACAGCGCGTTTGCGGTGATCGCAGCGATTGTCTTCGGGACGCTCTCGGTGCATCCGTTTTGAAGGTCTCGTAGGGTGGGCAAAGGCGCGTAGCGCCGTGCCCACCATCTCTTCCTATCGTGATAGGTGGTGGGCACGCTTCGCTTTGCCCACCCTACAGTACCTACGGCACCTTTCGTGCCTCACGCCCCGCGCTTGAACGGCGCCACCTCGATCCCCGCAGCCTTCAACGCCTGACGCACCCCGCGCGCGATCTCGACCGCGCCGGGCGTATCGCCGTGGATGCAGACCGTATCCGTGCGCATCTTGATGACCTTGCCGGACACCGACACCACCGCGCCGTCCTGCACCATGCGCACCACGCGGTCCGCGATCGCCTTGGCGTCGTGCAGCACCGCGCCCGGCTTCTTGCGCGAGACGAGGTTGCCGTCGTCCTCATAGGCGCGATCGGCGAACACCTCGTGCACCATCGGCAGGTTGGCCTCTTCGCCGGCCTTCACCAGCTTCGAATTGGCGAGCACGACGAAGATCAGGCTGGGATCCACCGCCTTGATGCCGGCGGCGATCGCCTTCGCCGTCATGTCGTCCTCGCAGGCGACATTGGAGAGCGCGCCATGCGCCTTCACATGGGTGACCTTGTGGCCGGCCGCGGTCGCGATCGCCTGCAACGCGCCGATCTGGTAGGCGACGAGGTTCTCGATCTCGGAGGCCTTGAGCCCTGCGATCGGATGCCGGCCGAAGCCGTGCAGGTCGCGATAGCCGGGATGCGCGCCGACCGAGACGCCGCGCGCCTTCGCAAGCTCCACCGTCCGGCGCATGATGTCGGGGTCGCCGGCATGGAAGCCGCAGGCGACGTTGACCGAGCTTGCGAGCTCGATCATGGCGGCGTCGTTGCCCATCTCCCACGCACCAAAACCTTCGCCGAGGTCGCAATTCAGATCGACTGTTTTCATGGGTTGCTCTCCGCCTCTGCTCTTGTTGTCGCTTACGGCTCCGCCGTGACCTGCCAGGTCCCGGCATCGACCGCGCTGACCGCATAGCCGGCCACGTTAGCATCGCTGAGCGCCTCGATGTTGAGCGTGACGGTGTCGGAGGAGCGCAGGCGATCGGGCAGGCTGCGGATCGCTTGCGCGAACTTGCGCGCCTCGTCCTGCGCTTCGGCCATGCTGACCGCCTTGAAGCGGAACGCGGTTCCTGCCGAGGTCTGGGCGAGGCGGCCGATATCGGCCGTGATCACGGTGGCGATCTTCGGATAGCCGCCGGAGGTGCCGCGATCCATCATCAGCGCGATCGGCGCGCCGTTGCCGGGCACCTGGATGCTGCCGTTCACCGTGCCGTCGGAGACGATGTTGTGGCCGTGCAGATGCTTGATCGCGGGGCCCTCGAGCCGGTAGCCCATGCGGTCTGACGTCGCCGAGATCTTCCACTCGCTATCCAAGAACAGCGCCTTGCTGGCGTCGTCGAACTCGTCGTCCTGAGGACCCAGCAGCACGCGGATCGGACCTGCCGCCAGCTTCGGCAGCTCGATGCGCAGCTCCGGTGCACCGCTCGCGGCATCGACAGTGAACTCGTCACCGGCCTGGAGTGGGCGCGGGTAGGGGCTGCCGAGGCCGGCGCGGGCGTTCACCGCGAGACTGCCAAACACCTTCTCGCCTCTGATGGCGCCTTCGATCGCGAGATAGGTGAAGGCGCCGCCGCGGGCGAAGCCGAGCGTCAGCGTCTGGCCGTCCTTCAGTGTCACCGAGGTGTCCATCGCGACCGGGCTGCCGGCGACGTCCGCATTGCGCTGCGCGCCCGATATCGCCAAGCGCACGGCGCCGTCGCGGGCGGTGAAGGAGGCGCCGAACGGGCCGATCTCGATGGCGGCCGCGAACGGCTCGTTGCCGACCAGTGTGTTCGCCGCCGCAAGCGACAGCCGGTCCATCGCCCCGCTCACCGTCAAGCCATAGCGCTGCGCGCCGTGGCGACCGCCGTCCTGGACCGAGCTGGCAGGGCCGATGCTGGCAACGACGAGCCGGCTCATGCGTCCACCTGCTCGGCGACGATCTCGCCGGCTTCCGCGGCGCGGTCCATGTCCTCGAACGTCTTGTGGTCGATGGCGTAGAACGTGACGCGGTCACCGGGCTCGGTGAGGAAGGTCGGATCGCGGTGGAGCTGATAGGTTCGGACCGGGGTGCGGCCGAGCAGGTGCCAGCCGCTCGGGGCGGCGAGGCACTGGATGCCGGCCTGGATGCCGCCGATCGAGATCGTGCCGGCCGGCGTCAGCAGCCGCGGCGACTGCCGCCGCGACATGTGCAGGAATTTGTCGAGGCCGCTGAGATAGGACCAGCCCGGCGTGAAGCCGATCATGGCAACCTTGTAATCGCCGCCCGAATGCCTGATGACGATGTCATCCGGCGTGGTGCCCAGCGACTTGGCGACGTCCTCGAGGTCGATGCCGTGCTCGCCGCCATAGGCGACGGGCACGCGCCAGCGGCGCGCTTTGGTGACCGGCGGCAGCGGCCGGGTGGCGATGGGGAGGATCTTTTCGCCGAGCGCATCGAAGCCGATCTTGCCGGGATCGTAGTGGACCAGCAGCGAGCGGTAGGTCGGCACGGTCTCGGTGATGCCGTCGATGGGCGCAGCTAGCAGGGCCTTGTCGAGCGCCAGCACGCGCTGGTTGGCATCGTCGTCGATGGTGCGGCTGAACTCGACCGTGACGGCACTGTCGCCACTGGGCAGAAGGCGGGGCGGGGGAAGCGTCGCGGCCATTGAGCTGTCAGTGCGCTGTCGAAATCGGGCTTCTCAGGAACGCGGGCTCGACCTTGAGTTCCGCTTGTCCCTGCTTCGCGTAAATGTGCCCGCAAGTCCAATAAATTAATCCAAGGGCGCGCGATAAACCCTTGTTATCGCGTCGCATAACAGCTCGGCGGCCCTGCGTAATTGCCAGCCTCTTGGCCCTTGACGCAAAGCTCGCGGCTCGCAAGATGCGCGCGTTCTTTCCCGCACCTCGGAGCTCGTTCTCGTCCATGTCGCTGTCCCCCCAAGCCCGCAAGACCCTCGCCGGCATCACCACCGCCACCATCACCACGGTCCTGCTGAAGAAGGGCCTGCGCAATGTGTGGATGCGCGGCGCGCGTCCGCTGCGCCCCGGTTTGCCGCGGCTGGTGGGACCGGCCTTCACGCTGCGCTTCGTGCCGGCGCGCGAGGATCTGGCGACGCCGGAATCCTGGTCGTCGCCGATCTCGACCCGCACCGCGATCGAGGCGATGCCGGAGGGCTGCATCGCCGTCGTCGATGCCATGGGCATCACCGACGCCGGCATCTTCGGTGACATTCTCTGCGCGCGCATGGTCAAGCGCGGCGTCACCGCGCTCGTCACCGACGGCGTGGTGCGCGACGTCGAGGGCGTGCTCGGCACCAATTTGCCGGTGTGGTGCGACGGCTATGCCGCGCCGCCATCGGTTGCGGGCCTCACCTTCGTCGGCTGGGGCGAGCCGATCGGCTGTGGCGGCGTTGCCGTTTTCCCGAACGACATCGTGGTCGCCGACCAGGACGGCTGCGTGCTGATTCCGCAGGCGATGCTCGAACACGTCCTCAATGAGGGCGTCGAGCAGGAGCGGATGGAAGCCTGGATCGTGAATGAGGTGAACAACGGCGCGGTGCTGCCCGGCCTCTATCCCATGAACGCCGAAACCAAGGCGCGCTACGCCGCCAGCAAGAAGTAACGGATAAGGAAACGAGGACTCTCATGGACATCACGCTCGCCGGCACGCGGCCGACCCGCCGCGCGCCGAAGGAACATTTCACCGGCACCGTGTGGCAGGACCCCATCAACATGGCCCCGGCGCCTGCGCGGTTGAACGTCTCGCGCGTCGCATTCGAGCCGGGCGCACGCACCAACTGGCACCACCATCCGCTCGGCCAGACGCTCTACGTGATCTCGGGCGTCGGCCGCGTTCAGACCAAGGGCGGCCCGGTCCAGGAAATCCGTCCCGGCGACACCGTCTGGATTCCGCCGGGTGAAGTGCATTGGCACGGCGCCTCGCCGACCAACGGCATGTGCCACATCGCCATGCAGGAAGCGCTCGACGGCGTCTATTCGACCTGGCTGGAGCCGGTCACGGACGCGGAGTACGGCGCGGCTATCGGCTGACGCTCTCATGTCCCGGACAAGACGCATCGCGCAAGGCGATGCGTCGCCGATCCGGGACCCAGAGTCTTCCAGCGACTGAGATGCTGGGTCCCGGCTCAGCGGCGCAGCGTTACACGCTGCACCGCGTCCGGGACACGGCACCTACATGCGCTCTGCCGTCCAGGTGCCCGTGCACATCGCACCGCGCCAAGTGCCGGAGCCTGACGTGCCGCTGAGCCGGCCGAAGCCGACGGCACGCTTGATGCCGGTGCTCAAGGTGACGTTGACGTTGCCGGCCTCGGCGACGCGGCCCGACGCCGACACTGCGGCGCTGCTCGATGCGATCTGACCGTTGTTGATCCCGATCGCGACCGTCGCGCCGTTGCCGCAAGCCTGGCTCGATGAGACAATGCGGACATTCCATGCGCCGTCGAAGCTGCTCGTCGCAGCGCCTGCCTGTGTGAGCGGGAAGACGATGGCGACAATGGTAGCGAAAAGGCCCTTGCGAAATCCCGTCATGACACGCCCCTGCGATTGATGATGCGGGGATTGTGACATCGACGAGGAACCGGCGATGTGAGGGCTGTCACGCGAGCAGCAGGCTCTGTGAGATAGCGCACGTCGCCGCGGACAAAGCAAAGGGGCCCGGATCGCGGGCCCCTTTTTTGGTCAGCGCGCCGGAGCCGAACTCAGTTCACCCGCGTCCAGGTCTGGCCGCCGCAGAACATGCCGCCGAAGGCGCAGCCCTGAACGCGTAGCCGGTCGGTGCCCTTCATGGCAATCGTCGAATCGTAGGTCGAGCCCGAGTTGGGATCGAGGATGCGGCCGGACCATTTCTGGTCCTTGCCGGGCTTCATGTTGATCAGCACCTGCTCGCCGTTCTGGTTCGACTTGCTGTCGACCGAATAGCCGCAGAGGTTGGTGCCGCATTGCTCGATGCGGACCTTGCCTTCCTTCTCCTCGGTAAGCCACATGCCGACCGGCGAATTGAGGTCGCGCGTCGGCGCAGCCGCCGGAGCAGGGGGCGCGACGGCAGCCTGAACGGGAGCGGGGGCAGGCGCCGCGGCGGGCGGCGGAAGGAGCGGGAGCTGGTGCCGGAGCAGCCGGCGCTTGCGGGTCGACCGTGGCCTGCTGCGGCGCCGTCTCGTTCTTCTTGGCCTTCTTGGGCTTGCTCTGGCCGGTGTTGTCGTAGACGCCGGGGATCTGCACCGTGCCGCGATCGGGATCGATGCGGATGGTGTGCCCGCCATATTCGAACGTGTACTGTGCCTGCGCGGCGGTGCTCGCCAAAAGGAATGCGGCCGTGGCCAACAGCTTCCTCATTTCCGTCTCCTGAACAGGTGGTCCCGCACCGACGCTTACGCGCCGGCTCGCTTGCAAAAAGTGATCTAGATCACTGTCGTTGCTGTGAGTCGTCTTCCGGCGGTTCCGGGTTCAATAGGCCCGGAGCGGGTCCAAAGTTTGGCCGGGCAAGCAACAGGAGGACGCGCCTAATCGAACCAGGCCGCGTAGATCTTCTTGTAGGTGCCGTCTTCCATCGCAATGTGCAGCCACTGGTCGACGAAGGCCTTGAGCGCCATGTCGCGCTGGATCCAATAGGCCTTCTCCGAAAAATCGAACGGCTTTTCCGGATGCACCGCGCAGAGCACGCCGGCGTGCTGCTTCTGCTGGTAGCGTGTCTCGGAAGCGTCCGTCATCATCAGATCGGCATTGCCCTTGGCGATCTCGTCGAAGATCACGGTATTGTCTGGGAAGACCGTGATCTCGGCCTCCTTGATGTTGGCGCGGGCGAAGCGTTCGTTGGTGCCGCCGGGATTGACGATGATGCGGGTGCCCTTCTTGTCGATGTCGGGCAGCGTCTGGTACTTGCCGACATCGGCGCAGCGCGCGATCGGCGTCTTGCCCTCGCGCATGATCGGAGTGGAGAAGAGGCCTTTCTTCTGGCGATCGAGCGTCACCGACACGCCGCCCATGGCGATGTCGAACTGGTCGGATTCGAAATCCTTCATCAGCTTCGGCCAGGCCGTCGGCACGAATTCGACCTTGACCCCGAGCGCCTTGCCGAGCGCTTCCGCCATGTCGACGTCGAAGCCGGAGAAACGCTGCGTGGTCTTGTCCAGATAGGTGAACGGCTTGTAGTCGCCGGTCATGCCGACGCGCAAGCTGCCGCGCTTGACGATCTCGTCGAGACGCGAGGGCGCCTGCTGCGCTTGGGCCGAAAGGCTCGCCAGCAACATCACGGCCAAGGCCGCCAAGACTCGAACGGATATTCGGACCATCATCTCTTTTCCACCCCTGCGCGAGCTGTCATTGTACAGCCGTTCGGACGTGGATTTAGACCAGATGCCCGTCGCTGGCGAGGCAGAAATCGAAGGGAATCCTTGAGGTGACGATTTCGATGTACGAGGTCTCCGTCGGCCTGTTCGTGCCCAATTTGCGCAACCTGTCGGCACTGCTCGACAAGGGCGTCGCTTATGCCCAGGCCCGCAAGTTCAATCCGGCGATTCTGCTCGGCATGCGCCTTGCGCCCAACATGTACGATCTGGCGCAGCAGGTCGGCGAGGCCTGCCGCCATGCCACGGTCGCGCCGGCTCTGCTGGCGCAGTGCGAGCCGGTGGCGCTGCCGGCGCTGGAGCACGACATGGCCGGGCTGCAGGCGCGCATCGCAACGTCCATCGAGTTCATCGAGAGCCTGTCGCGCGCGGAGATCGATGCGGCAGCAGAACGGAATGTCTTCTTCAGATTGAAGAACGGCACCGAGCTGCCGTTCACCGGGCGGGCGCTGCTGCTGACGTTCAGCGTCCCGCAATTCTTCTTCCACGTCACCACGGCCTACGACCTTTTGCGGCACGCCGGCGTCGAGCTGGTGAAGAAGGATTATCTGGGGAGGAAGTAGCGGCAGGCTCGATGTCCACCTCTCCCCAGCGGGGAGAGGTCGGATTGCGTAAGCAATCCCGGTGAGGGGCCGCAATGCACAGTAAGACCTTAACCCCTCACCCGGATCGCATCTTCGATGCGCTCCGACCTCTCCCCACGGGGGAGGTGAAGAGAGACCTGGTGTGAAAGCCAGCTCGCCTACGCTTCGCCCTTGCGCTCGTAGTCGGCAAGCGAGCTGCGGCCGGCGATCTCGCTGCGCAGCTCTTCGAAGCGCCTGTTCGCCTCGTCTTCCTGGGTGTCGACGAAACGCACCGCGGCCTCGCTTGTCATGGGACCGCTGACCACGGGCGCGGACTGCTCGCCGATGGTCTCGTGGACGTAGTACTGCCCGTCATCGCCGCGATGGACCGTCCACTTCAGACGGATCGCGACCATGGGCCCCGGACCGACCTTGCTGTAGCCGTCGGCATCGGTGTGCTCCGGCACCAGCGGCTGCTCTTCGACCACGGGATGCTCGTCGATCACCGGATGCTCGTCCACGATCGGCGGCTCGTCAGAGGCGACGTGCTCACGCTCTCCGGCGACCACGATTTCGGTCTCGGTCTGGCGAATGACGAGAACGGGCTCGGGGTTCTCCAGAATGCTGGCGATGGTCGCCAACGCGTGGTCGGTCGGGTCGATCTCTGACAAGGGTCCATCCTCCAGCTCGCCGCGCCGGCCAGTCTGTCCCACCGCCGCCGCGTTTCAAGCCCATTACGCGCGTTTGATTAAGGCTGAGTTGGGGCCCGATCTGCACCAAAATGGGACGCTTTCTGGCGTTCCGAAGGCGGGCGGGTGAGCCGCCCGCCATCGCGACGTCAGCCCAGCACATCCTGGTTGATGACGTTCTGCCTGATGGGATCGCCGTCCAGCACGCTCAGGATATTGCGCGCGGTCTGCTCGCTCATGCGGCTCACCGCTTCGACCGTGACGCCGGCGACGTGCGGGGCCATGATGACGTTGGGCAACGCGAACAGCGCGTTGCTGACCGGCGGCGGCTCCACCTCGAACACGTCGATGCCGGCGCCGGCGAGCTTTCCGGATTTCAGTGCGTCATAGAGCGCCTTTTCCTTCACGATGCCGCCGCGCGCGGTATTGATGAGGTAGGATCTATGCTTCATGCGGCCGATCCTGTCGGCATCGAACAGGCCGACGGTCTCCGCCGTCTTCGGGCAGTGGATGGTGACGAAATCGGCGTGTGGCAGTGCGGCGTTGAGGTCGGTGACCGGCTCGCATGCGGCGGCCTTGATGTCGGCGGCTGCCTTGTAGGGATCGTAGACCTGCACCTTCATCTCGAACGCCAGGCAGCGCTTGGCGGTGCGGCTGCCGATGCGGCCGAAGCCGATGATCAGCACGGTCTTGCCGTAGAGGTCGAACGGCAGCATGCCGAGGCGATCAGCCCAGGTGCCTTCCTTGACGCAGGAATGCAGCTCCTGTGCGCGCTTAGCCAGCGTCAGCATCATGAACAGCGCCGCCTCCGCAACCGAGGGCGAGTTGGCGCTGCCGGCGACCATCAGCGGCACCTTGCGGCGGGAGAGGGCGGGCACGTCGACGGCGTCGTAGCCGACGCCGATGCGGGTCACCACCTTCATGTCGCGGGCGGCCTCGAGCTCGGTCTCGCCGAAGGCGGTGGCGCCGAGTGCCACGCCATGAACCGGCGCATGGCTCTTTAGCAAGGCCTCGAAATCCCTCGCCGAGATCAGGTTCGGAAACTCGACGAGCTCGATATCATCCCGCTGGGTGAGGAGGGCACGTGCCCCTTGCGACAAAGTCTGTGTAACGAAAATCTTCTTCTTGTTGGTCGCCATCGCTCCCCTGCCTGCGCTTTTTGAGGCGGCGTCACAGCACGACGCCGGTCTCCTCATTTAGCAGGTGCATGTTGTTGAGGTCCATCGCCAGGCGCATGGGTGCCCCGTCCTTGGCGCCGGCATTGGGATCGACGCGGCCGCAGACCGGCGTGCCGTCGAGCCCGAAATAGACCAGCGTCTCCATCCCCATCGGCTCGGTAACGTCGAGCACGGTGTCGAACGTCTCGACCCCCGGCGCAAGATGCGCATGCGACTCGGTGAGATGCTCGGGCCGGATGCCGAGCAGCAGCTTGTCGGTGCGCGGCAACGCGTTGTAGCGCGCGGCGCGGGCCGGCGGCAGCGCGAAGGCGATGCGGTCGGTGAGGCGCAGCTGAAGCGTGCCGGCGACATCCTCGAGCCGGCACGGAATGAAGTTCATCGCGGGCGAGCCGATGAAGCCCGCCACGAAGCGCGTCGCCGGCTTGTGATAGAGCTCGTTTGGCGTGCCGATCTGCTCGATCTTGCCCTTGTTCATGACGACGACGCGATCGGCCAGCGTCATCGCCTCGACCTGGTCGTGGGTGACGTAGACCGTGGTGGTGCGCACCTTCTGGTGCACCTTCTTGATCTCGATCCGCATCTGAACGCGCAGCTTGGCGTCGAGGTTGGACAGCGGCTCGTCGAACAGGAAGACCTTGGGATTGCGCACGATGGCGCGGCCCATGGCGACGCGCTGGCGCTGGCCGCCGGAGAGCTGCTTCGGCTTGCGGTCAATCAGGTCGGTGATGTCGAGAAGCCGGGCGGCTTCGGTCACCCGGGCCTTGATCTCGGCCTTGGGATAGTGCTTGAGGCGCAGCCCGAACGACATGTTCTCGGCGACCGTCATGTGCGGATACAGCGCGTAGTTCTGGAACACCATGGCGATGTCGCGGTCCTTCGGCGGCACGTCGTTGACGACGTCGCCGCCGATCATGATGTCGCCGTCGCTGATGTCCTCGAGGCCCGCGATCATGCGCAGCGTGGTCGACTTGCCGCAGCCGGAGGGGCCGACCAGCACGATGAACTCATGGTCGGCGATGTCGAGGTCGATGCCGCGCACGGCTTCGACATCGTCGTAACGCTTGACAACCTTCCGCAAAGCAACGTCAGCCATCGAACTTCAGCTCCTCGTCATCAACCCTTTGTCGCGCCGGCGGTCAGGCCGGCAATGTAGTAGTCCATCAGGAATGCGTAGATGATCAGCGGCGGCGCGGCGCCGAGCAGCGCGCCGGTCATGATCTGTCCCCAGTTGAAGACGTCGCCCTTGATCAGGGTGGTGGTGATGCCCACCGGCAGCACGAGCTGGTCGACCGACGTCGTGAACACCAGGGGATAGAGGAACTGCGCCCAGGACACCGTGAAGGCGAAGATGGTCGCGGCGATCAGCCCGGGCAGCGCCACCGGGATGAAGATCCGTGTCAGCGTCTGCAGCCAGGAGGCGCCGTCGATCAGCGCGGCTTCATCGAGCTCCTTCGGGATCGAGGCGAAATAGCCGATCATGATCCAGGTGCAGAACGGCACCGTCAGGGTCGGATAGATGAACAGCAGCACGTACCATCTGTTGAGCAGCGTGATGCCGGTGTAGTCCTGGACCAACGCCAGCATCTTGAACAGCGGGATGAACAACAGGCTGTCCGGGATGAGGTAGGTGAGGAAGACGCCGGTTGCCAGCGTCGTCGAGCCCCAGAACTTCATGCGTGCCAGCGCGAATGCCGCGGGAACGCTGATCAGCATGGTCACGAGGACGACGGCGAGCGAGACGATCGACGAATTCCAGAAGAAGCGCAGGAACTGGTTGGAGGTCAGGAGCTCGACATAGTTCGACAAGGTGGGGTGAAACACCCACCAGGGATTGGTCGCCGCCGATATCTCCGCGCTGCTCTTGAGCGAGGTGATCAGCATGTAGATCGGCGGCGTCAGGAAGAAGATCGCGAACAGCACCAGGAAGAAATAGGACCAGCGCAGCGCCCAGGCGCGGTCCCGGCTCATGCTGCCATACTTGACCTTGCGCGACGGTCCGGCCTTGTCGATTGCAAGCGTGCTCATCAGGCTTCATTCCCGCGTTTGGAGACATCGCGCAGGATGAAAATCGCTGCGATGGCGAGGATCGGCACCATGAACAGCGAGACGCTGGCGCCGAGCGGAATGTCGCTGCCTTCGATGCCGACCTTGAAGGCCCAGGTGGCGAAGATATGCGTCTGGTCGAGCGGGCCGCCCGAGGTCAGGATGCGGACGATGTCGAAATTGGCGAAGGTCACGATCAGCGAGAACAGCGCCGTGATCGCGATGATGTTCCGCATCATCGGCAGCGTGATGTACCAGATCTTCTGCCACCAATTTGCGCCGTCGATCGCCGCGGCCTCGTAGAGCTGGTCCGGCACCGATTTCAGCGCGGCCAGATACATGATCATGAAGAACGGCGCGCCGTACCAGATGTTGACGAGGATGACGGAAAAGCGCGCCCACACATTGTCGCCGAGCCAGTTGATCGGGCCGATGCCGAAGAACGAGAGCGTGTAGTTGAAGGCGCTGTAGGAGGGGTCGAACAGCCACAGCCAGGCCAGCGTGCTCATCGCCGGCGGGATCACCCAGGGCACCAGCAGCATGCCGCGCCATTTGCGCTGCCCCTTGGCCGGAATGTTGTGCACGAAATGGGCGACGATGAATCCGATCAGCGCCTTGAAGAACACGGCCGTGACGGCAAAGATGCAGGATTGCTTCACCACCATCCAGAAGGTGTCGCGCTTGAACAGGAACAGGAAGTTGCCGAAGCCGACGAACTTCTGCATCGACTTGTTCAGCGTCGCGAGATGGACGGAGTAGACGGCGGGATAGAGCACCAGAAGCGCTATCAGCAGGATCAGCGGCAGCGTCAGGAAGAACGCGACCGTCGATTTTCGCCCCAGGACATTGCGAAGGCTGGCCGGCTTGCGCGCGCGCGCCGCACGGACCGCTTGACCTTGCTCAACGACGACATCGGCCATGGCGTAGCTTTCTCGGAAATTGTCGACTGGGGAAAGCCGGCCCGATCGGCCGGCTTCCTCGATTGGCGGCGCGCGATGCGTGGCGGCTCACGCCTCGAGCGTGAACCGCCTGGCACACGCCCGGCATCAACTCCGCATGAAGCCCTCGCACTCGCCTTCGGCCCAGGCGAGCGTGGCCTCCATCTTTTCGCCCTGCGCATAGCGCAGCGCCATCTTGGTCAACGTCGCCTGGAAGTAGATCTGCTGCGCGATCTTGGGCGGCGCCGGAGACGCCGCGATCGACAGCGTCTGATGATTGTTGGGATTCGGATAGTGATACAGCGTCCCCTTCGGCGGCGCTTCCTCGGCCCAGGTCTTCAGCGTCGTCATGTTGGCGTAGGCGGGCAGATCGTAGCCGCCGCTCGCCGCGACGAACTTTTCGATCGAGGACGGCTGCGACAGGTAGGTGAGGAGGCTCTTGGCCGCTTCCTTGTTCTTGCTGAAGCTCCAGAGACCCCAGAAGTACGGCAGATAGGGTGCGAAGCGGCCCTTGGGCCCGGACGGCATGCCGTGGGTCCAGCACTGCTCGGCGATCTGCGGCGCGTCGCGCCTTGCGACCGCCCAGGCGCTCGGCGGATTCAGGATCATCGCGCCGCGGCCCGAGATCAGCCATTTGTTGTTGGAGGCGTCGTCCCAGGACGGAGCGTCCGGCGGCAGGAAGGCGATCAGCTTCTTGTAATATTCGAGCGCCTGACGAACGGCATCGGTCTTCACCGTGACGTCGCCCTTGGCGTTGACGAGCTCGGCACCGAACGACTGGAAGATCGCGCCTGCGGTGTCGACGCTGTCAGTGGTTTCGCCGAGGCCGATCCCGAATGGCACGCCGCCCTTGTGGCAGGCCTCGGCCGCCTTGAGGAAGGTCTCCAACGTCCAATTGTCCGCCTTTGCGGGCGCGCCGGCAGGGTACAATTCCTGCACGTCGATGCCGGCATGCTTCTTCATCAGATCGATGCGTGAGCAGGGCCCCTTGATCTGGCTTCCCGGGATTGCGGGAACGGCGAGCCACTTGCCGCCGGCCTGGCCGAGATATTTGACGGTGCCGTTGACCTCGCCGTTCTGCTTGATGAGCGGCTCCATGACGTCGTTCACCGGCTCTAGATTTTCAGAGTAGGCGTGCGGCCACCAGGTCGGCATCTGCAGGATGTCGTGGCCGGATTTCGCCTGTGCCTCGGCAGCGACCGTGAGCTGGATCTTGTTGTTGTTGCTGGTGATGTAGTCGATCGAGACGTCGACCTTCTCCTTTTCGCCCCATGCTTTGACCATGGCGGTGGAGGCGTCGTTGGCATTCGGCACCCAATGGTCCCAGAAGCCGATCGAGAGCTTGCCGGCGGCGTAAGCGCCCCGGACATAGGGCGCCGAGATCAGCGCCGCGGAGGACATTGCAGTGGCAGCCACAAATTGACGTCGCGTCAGTGTCTTGCGTGACATCTCGTTTCCTCGCTTGGGTGTTGTTGTTGGAGTTTCCTCTGAGACTTCTTTCTTGAGTTCTTGTTGCTCGATTTTCTTGTTGGTGCCGTCGGCAGGCGTGAGGCAATTCACGCAGGTCGCGGCAAATTGGTAGCGCGATCAGATCATGATTGATCGCATCTGTCGAGAAAGCCGAATGGCTTCGCGTCTAAAACTAATGGTGTGCCCGGAAACGTCGCAATGCGTGGCGAGCGATGCGGCTGCAGGCGCGGCGCACGGTGTTTTTTGCGACGCACACTTCGCGCCAAACGGTCTCAAACGCTGTCGTGCGCATTTACGCCGCAGTTTGGATAAACGCTTCGCGTGAAAGACTTTTCGGGCGTGGACAGCAATCGGCCGCGTCTGGACCTCGAAGCGGCGGAAACGATAGAGTTGCGCCTGGCGGCTGACTCCCGCTGGCAGGCCAGATCGATGATGGAGACGAGAATGATCAAACCGGCGCTACCCGCGCGGCTTCACCTGCGGCGATGCCTTGCGCTGGGATCCGTGCTCGCGCTGTTGCTCGGGGCAGCCGCGGTGGCGAATGCGCAAGGTCTCGTCAAGGGCGTTCAGGAAGGCGCAGCGGCCGGAAACAAGGCGGCAGGTCCGGTCGGTGGCGTGCTCGGCGGCGCCATCGGCGGCGTGGTCGGCGTCTTCACCGGCGTGCTCGGCGTCGGCAACAATAGCAATCAGGCGCCGCCGCCCAAGGAGGCCGGCAAGGACACGGCCAAGGATTCCAAGCAGCCGGGCGGGGCCAAGGACAAGGACGCCAAGAGCGCCAAGGGCAAGGGCGCCAAGGCGACCAAGGAGGCGAAGAACGCGCCGCAGGACAACAAGGGCAAGGACAACAAGGAAGTCACGGTTCTGACTCAGCCCGGCGCGCCGCAGCTGACCGCCGAGCAGATCGTCGCCAACAGCGATTCCTACATCGAGCGGATCAAGAGCCAGCTGAACCTCACGCCGGATCAGGAGAAGCACTGGTACGGATTCTCGAGCGCGATGCACTACCTCGGGCATAATGGCGCAGAGCGGCTCAACCTGCGGATTGCGCGCGCCAAGCGCGATCCGCCCGACGACATCATCGAGCAGATGCGCAACGAGGCCCAGTTTCTGATCGATCGCGCCGCCGATCAGCGCAACGTCGCCGACGCCGCCGAGCCGCTCTTTTCGAGCCTCGACGACAAGCAGAAGCAGGTGTTCATCCAGGAGATGGTGCACCTCAGCCACGAGCGTGGGCTGGATTGATCAAGTTGAATCGGTTCGGGCGCGTCTGAATTAACGGCGCCCGCCACGAATTCGTGTATCCACAGCGCAATTCGGTTATGCTTAGCTTCGCAAGGCTGATTGCGGGGTTGATATGGCGGACGGACTCTCCGTTTTCCTGGTCGAAGACGAGGCGTTGATCCGGATGATGATCGCCGACATGGTGGAGGAGCTTGGCCACCACGTCGTTGCGGAGGCAGACAATGTGCGCGACGCCAGCGCCTTTGCCATGACCGCGCAGTATGATCTGGCCATCCTCGACATCAATCTGATGGGCGTCTATGTCGATCCCGTCGCCGACCTGATCGAACGTCGCGGAAAGCCATTTCTGTTCGCGACAGGCTACGGTCCGGAGCTACTGCCGTCCCTGCTTCGGCGCAGGCCGATCCTGCGCAAGCCGATCGCGATGGATCAGCTCAAGGCAATGATCGATTCCATGTTTCCCGAGCCGTCAGCCAAAATCCCGAGCTGACCGATCGCGCCTTTGGCGCATGGCCGGAGAGGGGCTCAACCGGCAGGGGTGCGGCCGTTCCTCAGCACCCTGGCAATGGTGTGAGCCGTCATGGCCGCGCGGTCCGAAGCGCGCTGGGCAGCCAGCTGGTCGCGGGCCTTTTCCTCGATCAGGAGCTCGATGAGCGCCAGCCGCTTGTCTTCGCTGTCCGCTTCGCGCAACAGGCGGTGATAGCGATGATAGTCGAAACCCGGATCCTGCTTACGCATGTCACGCCCCCGCAACTACGCCACACACGGGGAGATTGTTTCTCATCGGGAACACGCAGGCAAGCACGAACCTGCGTGGAACCGCCGGTAGGCTGAATCAGCTGTGCATGACGGGAACTCGCCGCGCGGAGGTCGCCCTCAGCCGGGATTGTGCTCGGCAAACATCGTCAGGCCGAGGAAGCTCGCATCGGGCTTGATCACGAGCCTGGTCGGGATGTTGCGCAAATAGTCCTGAAACCGTCCCTTGGCTTCGAAGCGCGCCCGGAACGCGGAGGCGGCGAGGAACTCGCGGAAGCGCGGCACGATTCCGCCGGCAATATAGACGCCGCCGCGGGCGCCGAAAGTCACCGCGAGATTGCCGGCGACCGAGCCGAGGATGGCGCAAAACATCTCCAGCGTCGCGCGGCTGACCGGACAGCTGTTCTCCAGCGCAGCCTTGGTGATCGCGGCGGCATCGCGATGCGGCACCTGAACGCCGTCAATCTCGGCCAGCGCCTCGTAGAGGTTCTGCAGCCCGGAACCCGAGAGGGCGCCGCGCTCGATGGAGACATGGCCGAGGCGCCGGCGCAAGCAGGCGATCACGCGCTCCTCGCGCTCGTTCTCGGCCGGCAGGGTCGCATGTCCGGCCTCAGTGACGACGGCCAGTCGCGAACCATGGCGGTCGACCAGGCAGGAGACACCAAATCCGGTTCCAGGCCCTACGACCAGCAACGGCTCTCCGGGCAAGCCGTCGCCGCCGCCGAGCGGGACCAGGTCGGAAGACTCCAAGGCGGGCAGGGACCAGGCCACCACCTCGAAATCGTTCAGCACATGGACGCTGTCGAAGCCGAGCGCGCCCTGCAGCTCGTTGCCGTCGATGACCCAGGGGCTGTTGGTCATGACGCAGCGATTGTTGGTGACGGGACCTGCCACGGCCAGCACCGCGCGATGGGGCTGCTCGCCGTTCGACCGGCGCGCCAGCACGTCCGCGATGGCTTCGCGGACGGTCGGGAAGTCCGCGACCTTGACATAGTCGATCGGTCCGGTCTGACCGCTCGGGCTCAGCGCGAAGCGCGCATTGGTGCCGCCGATATCGGCGAGAAGAATTTTTCCGGTCTTGCCGATATTCATGGCCTCATCGCCGCCACGACCTTCAGGCCCTGGCAGCCCTGTCCTCCGCTCCTTCGACCCGATCCGCCTGGCGCGGGCGGTGCGAGAATCTGCCCTTGGGTGCGCCTAGTCAACACGGACGAGGTCAAACCGTTGCATCGTGGCGGCTTGCACTGACCAATTCGCGCAGCTGCCGCGCGCGCCAGTGGTTGCGAAGCAGCGCGGGAAGGCCGACACTGAGCTGGCTCGCCCGGTGCCCTCGCGCCCGGCAGATCGAATGGGACGGCGATGAAGATTTCCGACCGCGACGTGCTGCTGGTGATCGACGTCCAGAACGACTTCTGCACCGGTGGGGCGCTCGCCGTTCCCGGTGGCGAGAAGGTCGTCCCCGCCATCAACAGGATCGCCCAAAAATTCGCCAATGTGGTGCTGACGCAGGACTGGCATCCGAGCGACCACGCCTCGTTCGCGCCGAACCATGCCGGCAAGCAGCCGTTCCAGACCATCGAACTCGACTACGGACCGCAGGTGCTCTGGCCGACGCATTGCGTGCAGGGCACGGCCGGCGCGGAATTTCATCGCGATCTCGACGTGACGCGGGCGAGCCTCGTCGTGCGCAAGGGCTTTCGCCGCGGCATCGATTCCTATTCGGCGTTGTTCGAGAACGACCATCGGACACCGACCGGACTGCTGGGTTATTTGCGCGAACGCGAGCTGAAGACCGTCTTTGTCGCCGGCCTGGCGCTGGACTTCTGCGTCCGCTTCTCGGCGGAAGATGCGCGCAAGGCGGGGCTGGAAGTCGCCGTCATCGAGGATGCCTGTCGCGGCATTGATCTCGACGGCTCGGTCGCGGCGACCCATCGGAGTTTTCGGGACCTCGGCATTGCTGTCGTGAGCCTCGAGGCATTTTTGTGAGGATGTCGAGGTAGCCATGGTGGACAAGACCGCCAAACCGCCACGCGGGCCAGGGCAGGCCCCCGATGATCCGCGGCTCTGGCCGTTTGCCGCGGCGCAGTTCGCCATGGATGCCTGCTTCTGGTGGCTGGAGCGGGCACCCGAGAAACAGGGTGACAGCAGCCTGCCATGGACGACGCCGAGCCGCGTTGCGCTGGAGCTCGCAACGATGCGCTTGCGCGATTGCTCGCAGACCCGGTCCGGCCAGCCGGCGCTGGTCTGCGCGCCCTATGCGCTGCACCGGGCCCTGATCGCCGATTTCGCCCCAGGACACAGCGTGGTGCAGTCGCTGCAGAATGGCGGCATCGACCGGGTCTATCTCACCGACTGGCGGTCGGCGACACCGGACATGCGCTATCTCTCGATCGACAGCTATCTCGGCGATCTCAACGTCGCCATCGACGAGATCGGCGCTCCGGTCGATCTCGTCGGGCTGTGCCAGGGCGGATGGCTGTCGCTGCTCTATGCCGCGCGCTTTCCAGCCAAGGTGAGGCGGCTGGTTCTCGTCGGTGCTCCCGTGGACCTGTCGATCGAGTCCTCGCTGTCCCGGCTCGCCCGTAACGCACCCGAGCTGGTCTATGACCAGCTCGTCGCGCGCGGCGGCGGCAATGTCAGCGGCGAGGAGATGCTGCGCTTCTGGTCCAAAGCGCCTGACCACGACGCTATCGTGGCGGCATTGCAGCGGGATCTCTCGGACGCGCAGGGCGCCGAGCTGCTGGCGCGGTTCGACCACTGGAACGCCGAGACGCTCAACCTGCCCGGCACTTATTATCTCGAGATCGTCAACGCGATTTTCCGAAAGAACCGGATCGCCGAGGGCAGTTTCGTCGCGCTCGGCCGCCCGATCGACCTGAAGGACGTCAGGGCGCCGATCTTCCTGCTCGCCGGGCTCGACGACGATGTGGTGCCGGCGACGCAAGCGCTCGCCACGGCCGGCCTCGTCGGCACGCCACCAGCCTTCATCGCGGCAGCGTCCGAGCCCAGCAACCATCTCGGCCTGTTCATGGGCGCGCGCACCCATGCGCACGCCTGGCCCCGGATCGCCGGGTGGCTGCGCAGCGATCTGCCTGGCGTGCTGGCCCGCAGCGCCTGAGCTCGCCGGCATTGGACCGGCCGAGGCGCAAATCCGTTATGCATGATGCCGGATGGCCTGCACGGGGCCAGATCGATGGGCTACATATGACCGGAGCTGACGGCGGCGGCCGCCGGCAAGAGACTTAAGGGTACTGCGCTCGATGACTTTCCACTCGATTTACGCCCATGGATTTGCGCGCGTGGCGGCCTGCGTGACCACCTCCCACGTCGCCGATCCCACGGCCAACGCGAAAGCCGTCCTGGCGGCGGCCAATGCCTGCCATGAGCAGTCGGTCGCGGTTGCCGTGTTTCCCGAGCTGTGCCTGTGCGGTTATGCCATCGAGGACTTGGTGAAGCAGGATCCGCTGCTCGATGCGGTCGAGCGCGGGCTCGCAGGGATCGTTGAGGCCTCCGCGGGGCTGATGACGGTCCTGATCGTCGGGGCGCCGCTGCGCTTTGGCAATCGCATCTACAACTGCGCCGTCGTCATTCATCGCGGCAACGTCCTCGGCGTCGTGCCGAAATCTTACTTGCCGACCTATCGCGAGTTCTACGAGGGACGGCATTTCGCCTCCGGTGCCGGCATCGCCGGCGAGACCATCGCCTTTGGCGGGATGCATGCGCCGTTCGGCGTGGATCTCCTGTTCGCGGCCGAGGACGTTCCAGGCCTCACCATCGGCGTCGAGATCTGCGAGGACATGTGGATCCCGGTGACGCCGGCCTCGGAGCTCGCGCTTGCGGGCGCGAGCGTGCTGATCAACCTCTCGGGCAGTCCGATCACGATCGGCCGGGCGCGCTCGCGCGCGCTGCTGTGCCAATCGACCTCGGCGCGCTGCCTCGCAGCTTACGTCTATTCCGCAGCCGGGGCCGGGGAATCCACCACCGATCTCGCCTGGGACGGCCAGACCTCGATCTACGAGAACGGCGTGCTGCTGGCTGAGGGCGAGCGGTTCCGCCAGGGCGGCCAGATCACGCTGGCCGACGTCGATCTCGACCTGCTCAGGCAGGAACGCGCGCTGATGGGAACGTTCGACGACAACAGGCGGCAGCGCGAGGCATTTTTCCGCAAGGTGACATTTGCCCTGAAGCCGCCGGCGGCCGATATCGGCTTCCTGCGCAAGGTCGAGCGCTTTCCGTTCGTGCCGAGCGATGAGACCCTGCTCGAGCAGGACTGCTACGAGGCCTACAACATCCAGGTCGCCGGGCTGGTGCAGCGCATGCGCGCCACCGGCACCAAGCGCGTCGTGATCGGCGTCTCGGGCGGGCTCGATTCCACCCATGCCCTGATCGTTGCCGCTAAGGCGATCGACCTGCTCGGCCTGCCGCGCGACAACATCCTGGCCTACACCATGCCGGGCTTTGCGACCGGCAGCGAGAGCAAGACCAACGCGCTCGCCCTGATGAAGGCGCTGCAGACGAGCTGGCAGGAGCTCGACATCCGCACCACGGCGACGCAGATGCTAAAGGATATCGGCCATCCCTTCGGCAAGGGCGAGAAGGTCTACGACGTCACCTTCGAGAACGTGCAGGCGGGCCTGCGCACGGACTATCTGTTCCGGCTCGCCAACCATCACGGCGGCATCGTGATCGGGACCGGCGATCTCTCCGAGCTTGCGCTCGGCTGGTGCACCTATGGTGTCGGCGACCAGATGGCGCATTACAACGTCAACGCCGGCGTGCCGAAGACGCTGATCCAGCATCTGATCCGCTGGGTGATCTCCTCGAAACAATTCAGCGACGACGTCAACCGGACGCTCGGCTCGATCCTGGCGGCCGAAATCTCGCCCGAGCTCGTGCCGGTCGAGGCCGGCCAGAAGCCGCAGAGCACGGAAGCGTCCGTCGGACCTTACGAGCTGCAGGATTTCAACCTGTTCTATACGCTGCGCTTCGGCATGCGGCCGTCCAAGATCGCCTTCATGGCGCTCCAGGCGTGGAAGGACGTTGCCAAGGGGGAATGGCCGCCGGCATTCCCCAGCGACCGACGCAAGGCCTATGATCTGCCGGAGATCCGCCGCTGGCTGGACGTGTTCCTGCGCCGTTTCTTCGCCTTCAGCCAGTTCAAGCGCTCGGCCATGCCGAACGGGCCGAAGGTCTCGGCCGGCGGTTCGCTGTCGCCACGCGGCGACTGGCGCGCGCCCTCGGATTCGAGCGCGGCGGCATGGCTCGAGGATCTCGAGCGGAACGTACCGAACTGATCGGAGCAGCGGATCGGGTGGGATGATCGGATGACGGCTGGCGATGAGGCGGAAGCGGGTGAGGAGGCCCGGGTCGTCAACGGCCTCTACATCTTCGACATCGAGATGCGGGACGGCAAGCGTGGGCAGGCCAGGGGCGTGGTCGTGCTCTGCGACGGCCGCATCATGGGCGGCGACAGCTACTTCTACTACACCGGCAGCTACACCTTCCGTAACGGCAAGTGGCGGGGCGACATGATCGTCAACCAGCACACCGAGGCAGTCGGCAGGACGCTCGCATTCGGCGGCCGGGAGGTCACCTGCGGCTTTTCCGGCGTCTATTTTCCCGGGGGTGCGGAAGTCGAAGGCATGGCGCTGGTCGGCAAGACCACGGTGACATTCACGGCTCGCCTCACACTGAAGGACGCGATGTAGGCCTGATCCGTCGTCGTTCCTGCTCAGGAACCTTCGCACCCACAGAACGTTCGCGTCTGTTGTTGTGATTTTCGAGGAGAGGGATCATGCGCCGGCACTTGATGTTATCGACTGCTGCTATCGGACTGATGCTTGCTTCCGGAGTTGCCTACGCCCAGGCGCCCGGCGAGCGCAGGGACGAACCAAGACGGACCGAGGAACCGGCGAAGGGCGCCGGTCCGCAGCGCGGCGGAGCCCAGGAACGTGTTCAGGAGCGCGCGCAGGGCGCTCAAGAACGACTACAGGGCGCGGGCCGCGAAGAGAAGGGCGGCGCTGCCAAGCAGGAGGCGAACGACGACAAGCGCCAGCCGGCCAGTTCTGCCGAGCGCAATCAGCCGAAGGGGAAGGATCAGGCACAAGAATCTCGCGAACCTTCGCGTGATCGCAACCGGGAGGCGGAGAGCACCAAGCCGGGACGCGACAGCAAGAGCAGCGCCGATACCAGGCAGGACAAGTCTGCGCCGCAGAAATCAACCGCAGAGTCCGAGAAATCCAAGACGGGGCCGGCGGGCGCGGCTGGCCAGCAGAACGAGCGGGCGGGAGCAACGGCCAACCAGAACGAGCGCAACCAGAGCCAGCCGCCGCGCAATGCCGCCGAGCCACAGCCGCCGGCACAACAGAACAACCGGCCGGCCACCGCGACGGATTCCAGCCGCACGGCTCCGACCAACAATGCACAGACCGCGCCCGGCTCCACGGGCACGCAAACCAATCAGGCCAACCAGACCACGCAGACCAACACGCAGGTCAATCAGCAGGCCCAGATGACGACCGAGAGGCAGGTGCGGATCTCCGAAACCGTGAGCCGCGCGCGCCTCGCGCAGCCGGAGCGCAATCTGAACATCTCGATCCGGGTCGGCGAGACCATTCCCTCGCGCGTACGTCTCCATCGGCTTCCACCCGAGATCGTCTCGATCGAGCCGCAATATCGGGACTACGAGTACTTTGCCACGGAGGACGACGTCGTCATCGTGGAGCCGCGCACGCATCGCATCGTCAGCCAGGTGCCGCGCGATCCGTCGCGCGCCCGCGCGCAGATGGGCGGCAGCGCGTCGTCGAGCATGGCGGCAGCCGGCGGAAGCAATGTGAACTGCCAGATCATGCGGCGTGATGCCTCGGGCAATGTCGCCCAGGCGGAACCTTCGACCGTTGGCTCGACCGCGCGCACGGATTCCCTGAGCGTGACGGTTCAGATGCCCGGCGGCGGCTCGTCCGCGCCGATTGCGCTCGGCACTGCCGCGGGGAATATCGTGGTCGCGACGCAAGGGCAGGGCGACTGCACGGTGACGATCGAGCCGCAGACGCGCTAAGCGCCGAAACAAAAGAGGCGCTGGAACGACAACGCGCCGCCCGGATGCCCCACCGGACGGCGCGTTGCTGCGTTCAATCTCAAAAGTTTCGAGGTCCGGAGTGCCTAGGAGTCCGGACCTCGTCACCTTGCCCCAGCCTTCAATCCCCCGCCCCATGTGGTCCCCCAACCCCATGTAGCGCGATCAGAGGGTGATGCCCGTGGAAGTGGCCGCCGATCGATGTCCCGCGATGTACGCGAAGGTCGGCTAGGATTCCATTCCGGATCACTACGGACACGATAGCGCTTGCCATGTGCCCGTTCAGCATCTCTCGCAGCGATCGCCGCTGCCTCACTCGCCAACGCGCGCGGGCAGGAGATGTCCACATCTCGTCCGCGCTGCGGAAGACGGATTTCACCGGCCTGTCATTGAACTGGTCTAGCGCTGCTCTCCGTCATCGCTGACGACGAAGGAGCATGCCATGTCGAAGCCGGTGCTGGGCGCCGCATTGTCCATCAAATCGATCCCTGCGCATCGCGACTGGCTTCTCGAAAAGCAGCGCGATCTGGAAATCCAGGACTTCTTCCGCGCCGATCTGCTCGATAGCGACTGGCGCGCAACCGCCGGCGAGATCAAGCAGATGCTTTCCGGTCACGCCGGCCGGCTCGGCATCCACGGCCCGTTCTGGGGCTTCAAGATCGACAGCCACGATCCGATGATCCGCCAGGCCGTGACCAAGCGTCTGCTCCAGGGGCTGGAGGCCGCCGAGTTCCTCGGCGCCACGCAGATGGTGATCCACTCGCCGTTCACGACCTGGGACCACAACAATCTCGATCTCTATCCGGACAACCGCGCCAATATCGTCGAGCGCGTCAAGGCGACGCTGGCCGAGGTGATCGCGCGTGCCGAGACGATCGGCTGCGAGATCGTCATCGAGAACATCGAGGACAAGGACCCGCGCGACCGCGTGCGGCTCGCCAAGGCTCTGGAAAGCAGCAAGGTCCGGGTCTCGCTCGACACCGGACACGCCAACTATGCCCACATCTCCACCGGCGCGCCGCCAGTCGATTATTACGTCGAGACCGCCGGCGACATGCTGACGCATGTGCACCTGCAGGACACCGACGGCTTTGCCGACCGGCACTGGGCGCCGGGCGAAGGCAACATTCCCTGGGTCGCCGTGTTCCGCGCACTTGGCCGGCTGACTTCAAATCCACGGCTGATCCTCGAACTCCGCAATCACGACGATGTCCGCAAGGGCGCGGCGCATCTCGGCGCGCTCGGTCTCGCCGAATAACAGCAATCACCAAAGGGCAGGGGTCATCCTCATGAGCAAGCTCACCCGTCGCACCATCCTGAAATCCGGCGGCGCCGCCGCAGGCACGTTGCTGCTGCCGCGCTTTGCCATCGCGCAAGCCGACAACCGTCCATCAGTGACGATCGCGGTGCAGAAGGTCACCAATGCGAACGTGCTCGACGTGCTGCGCGAGCAGTCCAATGTCGGCGAGCGGGTGTTCTTCTCCTCGATCTGGGAAGGCCTGATCTCGAAGAATTGGCGCGGCAATCTCGAAGCCGTGCCGGGCCTTGCCACCGAATGGCGCCGCATCGACGACCAAACGGTCGAGGTGAAGCTGCGCCAGGGTGTCAAGTTCCACAACGGCGACGAGCTGACGGCGGAAGACGTCGTGTTCACCTTCAGCCGCGAGCGCATGTTCGGCGAGACCGAGGCCAAGAACCGCTCCACCATCAAGGCGTTCGAGAAGATCCCGACGCCACGCCCGGGCAAGGAGTTGCCGCCGGACGTCCCCGCGGTCGCCCGCCGCATCTGGCCGGACCTGGTGCGCGTCGATGCCGTCGACAAGTACACGGTGCGCTTCTACAACGCGACGCCCGACGTCACCATCGAGGGCCGGCTGTCGCGCTACGGCTCCGACATCATGAACCGCCGCGCCTGGGAAGAGGCGGCGAGCTATCTCGACTGGGCCCGCAAGCCGGTGACGACCGGCCCCTACAAGGTCGTGGAGCTCAAGCCCGACGTCTCGCTGACGCTCGAAGCCCATGATGAGTATTGGGGCGGCCGTCCGCCGCTCAAGCGCATCCGCTTCCTCGAAGTGCCCGAAGTCGCCAGCCGCATCAACGGCCTCTTGTCGGGCGAATATCAGTTCGCCTGCGACATCCCGCCGGACCAGATCGCCGGCATCGAGAAGAATTCCTCCTTCGAAGTGCAGGGCGGCACGATTCAGAATCACCGCCTCACCGTGTTCGACAAGAACCATGCCGTGCTCGCCAATCCACTTGTCAGGCGCGCCTTCACCCATGCGATCGACCGCCAGGCGATTGTCGACAGCCTGTGGGCCGGCCGCACCCGCGTGCCGAAGGGCCTGCAATGGGAATTCTACGGCGACATGTTCAACGCCGACTGGAGCGTGCCGGCCTATGATCCCAAGCTGGCGCAGGATCTGCTCAAGCAGGCCAATTACAAGGGCGACCCGATCCCGTACCGCCTGCTCAACAATTACTACACCAACCAGGTCGCGACCGCGCAGATCCTGGTCGAGATGTGGAAGTCGGTCGGCCTCAACGTGCAGATCGAGACCAAGGAGAACTGGTCGCAGATCATGGAGCGGGCGCCGACGCGCGCCGTGCGCGACTGGTCGAACTCGGCCGCGTTCAACGATCCGGTGTCCTCGCTGGTCGCCCAGCACGGGCCGAACGGCCAGCAGCAGCAGATCGGCGAATGGACCAATGTCGAGCTGAACACGCTCTCCGAATTCCTGGAGACGTCGACCGACCGCGCGGCACGCAAGAAGGCGTTCCGCCGCATGCTGGAGATCGCCGAGCGCGAAGATCCCGCCTACACGGTGCTGCATCAGAACGCGACCTTCACGGCCAAGCCGAAATCGATCAAGTGGAAGGCGGCGCCCGCCTTCGCGATGGATTTCCGCGCCGGCAATTTCGAGGTCTGAAGGTGCCCCCGCTGGTCAGCATCGAGGACTTGCGCGTCGCCTTCAATGGCGTGCCGGTCCTGCGCGGCGTCGATATTACCTTGCAAGAGGGCGAGGCCATCGGCCTCGTCGGCGAGTCCGGCTCCGGCAAGTCGGTGACGTGGCTGGCCGCACTCGGCCTGTTGCCGAGGCATGCGCAAGTCTCGGGCTCGGTGCGGCTCGACGGGGGCGAACTGCTGGGCGCGCCGGCCACCGAACTCGACCAGGTCAGGGGCGGGCGCATCGCCATGATCTTCCAGGATCCGGCGAGCGCGCTCAACCCGGTGCTGACCATCCGCAAGCAGCTCTGCGAAGCGCTGGCGCTTCATCGCAATCTCTCCGGCAACGCCGTGAAGGCGGAAGCGCGGCGGCTGCTCGACCTCGTCGGCATTCCCGACGCGAGCCGCCGGCTGGAGGCCTATCCGCATGAATTCTCGGGCGGCCAGGTCCAGCGCATCATGATTGCGATGGCGCTGGCCGGCAATCCCGATCTCCTGATCGCGGACGAGCCGACCACCGCGCTCGATGCCACCATTCAGGCCCAGATCCTGGAGCTGCTCTCCACGGTCCGCCGCGAGCTCGGCATGGCGATGGTGCTGATCAGTCACGACCTCGGCGTCGTCGCAGAGAATTGCGACCGCGTCGCGGTGATGTATGCCGGCCGCATCGTCGAGCAGGCCCCGAGCAACCAGCTGTTCGCCGATCCCCTGCATCCCTATGCGCAAGGGTTGATCGGCGCGCTGCCGCCGCTCGATGGTCCGCGGCGGCGCCTCACCGCCATCCCCGGTACCGTGCCTGATCCCGCGCACATGCCCGGCGGTTGCGCCTTCGCGCCGCGTTGCGCCCTGGTCGCGGAATCATGCGGCCTTGCGGCGCCGAGCCTGGCGCCGATCGCCGATGATCGCAGCGTCGCCTGCATCCGCGCCGAGGCCTCCCGCCGCGCGCTGCTCGGGATTGCCGCCGAATGAGCCCGCCGCTCGTCGAGGTCTCCGCGATCTCGCGCACCTATGCGATGCGGTCCGGAATGTTCGGGCGAGCTGCGGCCGTGCATGCCGTCGACGGCGTGTCGCTGAGGATTGCCAGAGGCCAGACGCTGGGTCTCGTCGGCGAATCCGGTTCAGGAAAATCCACCACGGGGCGCATCGTGCTCGGCCTCGAGCCGCCCGACAGCGGCGAGGTGCGGTTCGACGGCAAGCCGATGGCCGCGCCTGGGACGACGGCGTGGCGCGCGCAGCGCGCGCGGGTGCAGATGATCTTCCAGGATCCGCTCGGCGCGCTCGACCGGCGGCTGCCGGTCGCAACGCAGATCCGCGAGCCGCTCGACATTCACGGCCTCGGCACGCCCGCGATGCGCGAGGAGCGCGTCCGCGAGCTGCTGCGCGCCGTCGAGCTCACGCCGGCGCATGGCGCGCGTTATCCCGGCGCGCTCTCCGGCGGCCAGCGGCAGCGCATCGTGCTGGCCCGGGCGCTCGCCACGAAGCCGGATTTCCTGGTTTGCGACGAGCCGGTCAGCGCGCTCGACGTCTCGATCCAGGCGCAGGTGGTGAACCTGCTCTGCGATCTCCAGGCGCAGCTGTCGCTGACGCTGCTGTTCATCAGCCACGATCTGCGCGTCGTCCGGCAGATCAGCAATGTCGTCGCCGTGATGTATCTCGGCCGCATCGTCGAGATCGGCAGCGCCGACGATCTGTTCGCGCGGCCCGAGCATCCCTACACCCAGGCGCTGGTCTCGGCCTCGCCAGCGCCGGGCCGCCGCAGCGCGGGCCGCATCGTTTTGGCAGGCGATCCGCCGAACCCGGCCGCGCGCCCCACAGGCTGCGCCTTCCATCCGCGCTGCCCGCGGGCGATCGCACGCTGTGCGAGCGAGGTGCCGGCGCTGTCCGCCGTCGGCGGCGACAGGCAGGTCGCCTGCCATCTCGTCACCGGCGCTGCGACACGGGACGCCGCGTGATGGGACGCTATTTCGCCATCCGCATTGGCCGCGCCGCGCTCACGGTCGTGCTCGTCGTCACCTTCGCCTTCATCGTATTGCGGCTGTCGGGCGATCCCGCACTGATGATCCTGGGGCCTGAAGCACCGCCGGAGGTGCTCGCGGCGTTTCGCAAGGCCTGGGGCCTCGATGATCCGATCTGGGCCCAATATTTCGATTATTTCGGCGCCATCGCCAAAGGTGAGCTCGGCCGCTCCATGCGCGATGGCCGGCCCGCGATCGAGCTGGTGCTCGAACGCATCCCGGCCACGCTGGCGCTGACGCTGCCGGCGTTCTTTTTCAAGGTCGCACTCGGCATTCCCGCCGGGATCTACGCGGCGCTGCATCGGGGCTCGGGGATCGACCGCGCCGTGATGATGACGGCGGTCGCCGGCTTCACCGTCCCAAGCTTCGTGCTCGCGCTGCTGCTGGTGCTCGTCTTCGCCGTGCAGCTCGGCTGGCTGCCTTCGGGCGGACAGGACAGCTGGCGCCACGCCATCCTGCCGATCGCAACGCTCAGCCTCGGCGGCGCGGCGGTGCTGGCGCGCTTCACCCGCAGCGCCATGCTGGAGGTGCTGGGCCAGCCCTATATCCGCACCGCCTCCGCAAAAGGCGTGCCCTGGCGCAAGGTGGTGACGTCGCATGCGCTGCCGAACGCGGCGATCCCGACCGTGACCATCCTCGGCTTCATGGTGGGCACGCTGATCGCCGGTGCCGTCGTGGTCGAGAGCGTGTTCGCCTGGCCGGGAGTAGGGCGCCTGCTCGTCGTCGCCGTCGCCAACCGCGATCTCGCGGTCGTGCAATGCATCCTGCTGCTGGTTGCGATGACCATGGTGACGTCCAACCTGATCGTCGACTTCCTCTACGGCTTCCTCGATCCGCGCCTGCGCAGCAAGGGAGCCCATGCATGACCGACGCGACGCTGAAGGATACGTCTGTCCGCCGCCGCATCAGCCTGCCGGCCATTCCGGTCTCGGTTGCGCTGGCGGTCAGCTGGATCGTCGCGATGCTCCTGATCGCGGCCTTCGCGGAGAAGATCGCGCCTTACGGCTTCACCCAGCTCGACCTGCGCAACCGACTCGCTGCGCCCGGCAACGCCGCGCACTGGCTCGGCACCGACGAGCTCGGCCGGGACGTGCTGTCGCGGCTGCTCGTTTCCATCCGCATCTCGCTGCTGATCGCCTTCGGCGCCACCGCGATCTCGGCCGTAGCAGGCACCACGCTCGGCTTCCTCGCCGCGCATTTTCGTGGGGCCGTCGAGCAGCTCGTGCTGATGCTGTCCGACTTCCAGGCCAGCATGCCGTTCCTGATCATGGCGCTGGCCGTGCTCGCCTTCTTTGGCAATTCGCTGCCGCTCTTGATCGGCCTGATGGGTCTGTTCGGCTGGGAACGCTATGCCCGCATCGCACGCGGCCTTGCCATCTCGGCCAATGCGCAAGGCTACGCCGCCGCCGTCCGCCAGTTAGGCGCGACGCCGTCGCGGATCTACCTCCGGCACATCCTGCCCAACATCGCCTCGACCCTGATCGTCTCGACCACGCTGGTCTTCCCCGAGGTGATCCTGATGGAATCCGGACTGTCCTTCCTCGGCCTCGGCGTGCAGCCGCCGATGACCAGCCTCGGCAACATGGTCGGCTACGGCCGCGAATATCTGACCCGTGCACCCTGGATCATGCTGGCGCCGGCGACCACCATCGTGGTGACCACGCTGGCCGTCTCCGTGATCGGCGACTGGCTGCGCGACCGGCTGGATCCGACGCTGCAGTAAGGCGCCGACGCCCCCACCGTCATTCCGGGGCGCGCCGAAAGGCGCGAACCCGGAATCCATCGTCCCGCGGGTGCTGCCGCCCGATGGATTCCGGGTTCGATGCTGCGCATCGCCCCGGAATGACGGAGAGCAAGACGGGCGACAAAAAGCCCGCGCCGGGAGCAGAGGAGCCCTGTCCAGCCCAAGTTCCCGTTGCGCCCGCCGGGTCCGTGCGCTATCCGGCCGGAAAGGCCTGAGGCGGCTCCACATTTTCCCGCCCGGCCCGCAAACCCGAGGACGGAAACCGCCATGCCAGCCTATCGCTCCCGCACCACCACCCACGGCCGCAACATGGCGGGTGCCCGCGGCCTCTGGCGCGCGACCGGCATGAAGGACGCCGATTTCGGCAAGCCGATCATCGCGGTGGTCAATTCCTTCACCCAATTCGTGCCCGGCCACGTCCACCTCAAGGATCTCGGCCAGCTGGTCGCCCGCGAGATCGAGCAGGCCGGCGGCGTGGCCAAGGAGTTCAACACCATCGCGGTCGATGACGGCATTGCGATGGGCCATGATGGCATGCTCTACAGCCTGCCGTCGCGCGAACTGATCGCCGACAGCGTCGAGTACATGGCCAACGCGCACTGCGCCGACGGCCTCGTCTGCATTTCCAATTGCGACAAGATCACGCCGGGCATGCTGATGGCAGCGCTCAGGCTCAACATCCCCGCCGTGTTCGTCTCGGGCGGGCCGATGGAGGCCGGCAAGGTCAAGCTGGCCGGCAAGACCAAGGCCGTCGACCTCATCGACGCCATGGTGGCGGCGGCCGATAGCAAGGTCAGCGACGACGACGTCAAGGTGATCGAGCGCTCGGCATGCCCGACCTGCGGCTCCTGCTCGGGCATGTTCACCGCCAATTCCATGAACTGCCTGACCGAGGCGCTCGGCCTCGCGCTGCCCGGCAATGGCTCGGTGGTCGCAACCCATGCCGACCGCAAGCGCCTGTTCGTCGAGGCCGGCCACACCATCGTCGATCTGGTCCGCCGCTATTACGAGCAGGACGATGCATCCGTGCTCCCGCGCAACATCGCGAACTCTAGGGCGTTCGAGAATGCGATGACGCTCGACATCGCCATGGGCGGCTCGACCAACACCGTGCTGCATCTGCTCGCCGCCGCCCATGAAGGGCAGGTCGAGTTCACCATGCGCGACATCGACCGGCTGTCGCGCCGCGTGCCCGTGCTCTGCAAGGTCGCCCCGTCGGTCGCCGACGTGCATGTCGAGGACGTGCACCGCGCCGGCGGCATCATGGGCATTCTCGGCGAGCTCGATCGCGCCGGGCTGATCGACACCTCTGTTACGACCGTGCACGCGCCGACCATGAACGAGGCGCTGGAGCGTTGGGACATCAAGCGCACCAAGAGCGAGACGGTGCGCACCTTCTATCGCGCCTCGCCGGGCGGCATCCCGACGCAAGTCGCCTTCAGCCAGGAGCGACGCTACGACGAGCTCGATGCCGATCGCGAGAAGGGCGTCGTGCGCGACCTCGAACACGCCTTCAGCAAGGACGGCGGTCTCGCCGTGCTCTACGGCAACCTTGCGCAGGACGGCTGCATCGTGAAGACCGCCGGCGTCGATGCCTCGATCCTGAAATTCTCCGGCCCCGCGCGCGTGTTCGAAAGCCAGGACGCGGCGGTCGAGGGCATTCTGGGCGGCAAGGTCGTCGCCGGTGAGGTCGTGGTCATCATCTATGAAGGCCCGCGCGGCGGCCCCGGCATGCAGGAGATGCTGTATCCGACCAGCTATCTGAAATCGATGGGCCTCGGCAAGGCTTGCGCGCTCGTCACCGACGGTCGCTTCTCCGGCGGCTCGTCCGGCCTGTCGATCGGCCATCTGTCGCCGGAAGCCGCCGAAGGCGGCAACATCGGCCTCGTGCGCGACGGCGACCGCATCGCCATCGACATCCCGAACCGCAGCATCAGCCTCGAGGTCTCCGACGAGGAGCTCGCCAAGCGCCGCGCTGCGGAGGAGGCGAAGGGCGATGCCGCTTGGCAGCCGGCCAACCGCAAGCGCAACGTCTCCACCGCGCTGCAGGCTTACGCCGCGCTCACTACCAGCGCCGCGCGCGGCGCGGTGCGCGAGGTGAAGCGGCGCGGCAAGTAAGCGCCTGATCGGCACCAAAAGGCTGGATCGAAGATCTTCGGAACGACGCGCGGCTCCGCGCGAGCACGCGCATGCGCCGTTGCAGGAAACGCGAAGCCGAAGCGGAGATTCGGAAAGAACGGCTCCCGCCTCCCCGGGGGCGTGGGCTGGTTGGGTGGGGAGCGGGAGCCGTTGCGCAGTGGGCACCCGACGTGCGGGCTCGCCCGCCAGGCACCATCAACTTAGTGCATTTGTCCACATTTCGCTATTTAATTTCTATTAATTTTATTTTTATTTGTTATTTAATTGTGCCATTGTGAAAAATCGTCGAAATCCATTTTTCCGAATTCGGCCGAGGCGGTCGCCGTATCGAGATCCGTCCGCACAAGTCCGGATTTCCAGTAGCGGAGTTAGCCATGAGTCATTCTCCCTCACTCGTGCCGCAAATCACGACAGACCGGGACGTCTATCTCGTGCTCGATGACTTCGGCCGCCGGCTGGGCCGGGCCTGGTGTGAGACGGCCGAGGAGGACGCCAATCGCGCGACCCTGCTCAGGCATCTCGCCGAGGGGCAGTATCTCCATCCCACACGGATCGTGGCCTTCAATACCGCGGAGGGATGGTCGCGGGATGCCACCGCCGAAATCGCCGATGAGCTGCGCCGCCGCTTCGTCGAGCTCGAGGAGACCGATCCCTCGTTGCTGGAGTTCCTGGAAAGAGCAGCGAGGCGTTGAAGCTCGATTGTCGAGGGCCGTCGCGACGGCGCTGCAGGCCAGGCCGCGCTCAGCACCAGCGGCGCGCGAAGTAGGCTAGAACGCCCAGGAGAATTTGCCCTTGGCAGCGTGATCGGTGACGGTGTTGCCGATCTGGCCCACATAGGAGAGGCCGACCGTGATGTGTCGGCCGAACGAAAGATCGAAGCCCGCTTCGGTGAGCAGCGAATCGCGCGCGATCGGCGCACCGGCGATCGTGAACGATGCCGGCGCGACCTGGAACGCCATCACGGCGGCCGGGGTCACGTTGTTGAACGCATGCTGCCAGGCGACGGTCGCCCTCGGGATCAGCGTCATGTCGAGCGCCAGCGGCACGAAAGTGGCGGCGCGCGCGCCGAGCGTCGCATAGCCGGTTTCGAAGGTCTGCGCGCAACGTTCAGTGCCGCCGGACCGCCGAGCTCGGCGGTCGCATCGGTATGCACGCGCACCCACGCGGTCCCAGCGAAGGGCTCAAACGCCACCTTGCCGAATGCGACGCCGTAGCCGAGCTCGCCGAAGATCTGCCCGGTGCTGCCGTCAGTCCGCGAGGTCAGGCGATCGGCCAAGCCGACGATGTTCACCATCCGATCGGTATCGATCTTGTGGAATGCATAGGCGCCGCCCGCCCGCAGATTGATGTTGCCGAAGCGCCAGCCGCCATAGCCGGCGATGTGGGCGGTATCGACGTTCGAAGAGCCGCGACCGTCGAGCAAGTTCTTGGTGCCGGTATAGCCTGCGGCCAGGCCGAGACGGCCGGCGCCGCCGACGCGCGTATCGAAGCCAGTGATGAAGCCGGCGAGATCACGCCGCACGCCGGTTGCATTGCCGTCGCCGCTGAACGTGCCCCAGGCGCCCAGGCCCTGAGCCCAGAACACGGTGTCGGAGATCGGCCGCGCCGGCGCCATCGGCGCTTTGGTCGCCACAGGCGATTTGCCGTAGGCGAGGGCGGTCTCCATGGCGTAGGCGGCGAACGCGGTCTGGGGGCCGCCAAGCGAGAACGCGCCCATGGAGTCCATGTCACCGCCATACGAGGCCTGCCGCAAGCGGCCGAGGATCGCGCCGCGCATTGCCAGGCTGTCGTTCGCCAGAGTCCCGACCGTGGAGGCGTGCACCTCGCCCGACAATTGATCCAGCGCGGCGTTGAGCTGCGGCGAAGTCAATCCGATCAGCGCCGAGAATGCGCTGCTGCCGCCGAGAAAGGCGGAATCGACCGCGCCTGCGGTCGCGATCTGGTTGCGGGTGCCGTTGACCAAAAACGGCGAGACGAGCGCCTGGTCGAGCACGAGATAGACGTTATTCGCGTCGTACTCGATATGCGGCCGCGTGGCGCCGAAATTGCCCAAAACGGTCAGCGCTCCGAAGGTCCCGCCGAGTGTGCCCGCGGCGTTGAGCACGGTGTAATGCGTGCCCGCCGTATAGGCCCCGCCGGTGCCGATGGCGCGCAGCGTGCCGGCGAGGGTCGCGTTACCGGTCACATTGGTGCGGTCCGCCGTGGCCGGCGAGACCTCGACGACGTAATTGCTGCCACCGGTGAAGGTGAGATTGCCACTCACCGTCATCGTGCCGATCGAGTTGCCTGGCGCGAGCGAGCCGCCGGCGTTGATGATGGTCGACGACACCATGCCGGTGCCGCCGAGCGTGCCGCCGGCATTCACCATGAAGCCGCCGGTCGAGGTCATGTCGCCGTTCACCGACAAGGTACCGCCATTGATCGTCACGAATGCGGTCGTCGTCGACGTTCCCGTGAGCGCCCAGTTCGAGGAGCCTGTCTTATCGATCAGCCCCCAGCCGGTGTCGATCTGGCTTGCATTGAACGTGTTCGCCCCCGTGCCGGAGAAGCGGATCGTATCGGCGCCGCTGCCGACGACCAGGCCGGTGAGCGTGGCGCCGGGGCCCTGCATCTCCAGCGTGCTTCCGGCGTTGTCGAACCGCACCGCCTCGAAAAACGCCGCGATCGTGCCGGCATTGACGATGGTCGTGGCGCCGAAGGCACGGACACCTCCGTCCCCGCTGATGGTGCCGAAATTGTTGATGATGTTGTTCGTGCCGTTGACCGTGATGCCGATGAACTGGGATGCGGCGACGGTCGCGCCCGCGGCGAGGTTGATGGTCGCGCCGCCGCTGCCGGATGCAGTCGCGCCGATGCCCGGGGTGGTGAAGCCGCCGGCGCTGCCGAGGACGGTGCCGGCATTCACGTTGACGGTGATGCGGCCATCGACGGCATTGGCGATGATACCGCCGCCGAAGGGTCCTTGGATGTTGCCGGACGTGGTGATGTTGATGTTGCCGCTTCCGGCCGTGGCTGCGTTGATGCCCGTCGATGCGACATCGATAGTGCCGCTGCTGGTGATGGTGATATCGCGGGAATTTGCGGCATTGGAGATCACCGCATTGATGCCGATATCGCCTCCAGTGATCGCACCCGCCTGCTGCACGGTCACGGCTCCGGTGCCGCTCGTGTCGGCCTGGATGCCGTAGGCTGCCGGGTCGGTGAGCGTGATCGCGCTGGTGGATGCCGTGTTGACCGCGACAGTCCCTGATCCCGTCGGACCGATGCTTGCGATGATGCCCCGGTTGGTCGCGAAGATTGTGCCGCCGGTCTGGTTGACGTTGACGTCCCCATTGCCCGTGGCACCGAAGGCGGACGCCAGGATGCCGGTCTGGAACGACGTGGCGGCGCTGGCGCCGCCGATCGTGGCATTCGAACTGACGGTCAGGGCTCCGGTCCCGAAGATGTCGAGGCCTCTGTTGGCGGTGGCGCCGCTCGCGTTGATGATGGCGCCGTTGCCGGTCCATGCCACGGACACGTCATCGCCGCTGAGCAGCGCGCCGCCGCCGCCCGGCCACAGCGTCGTCAGCGACCCGCCGTTCAGGGCCAGGTTGATCGCGTTCGACGCGGACGCGACAATGGCGGTCGACCCCTGGAAATTCGGTGTCACGGGCGTCCCGCTAGTCCCGATGGTGATGCTGCCGGAGGCGAGGAAGGTGAGACCGGGCGAATTGCCAGCCAGGTTGCTGGCGCTGCCGTTGCCGGAATAGGTGATGCTGCCGGCGCTGGTGCTGACGGCCAGCGCACTCGCCGGCTGATTGGTGGTCAGGGCGCCGTTGTTGACGACGTTGACGTCGCCCCCGCTCGCGGCGATGGCGAGCCCATAGCCACTGACCGTCTGGCCGGCATTGATTGTGGCGCTCACCGAACCCGTGCTGAACGCCTGGGTCCGGTCGGTCGATGAGGCGCTTGCCGCGTTCGTATTGACCGTGTTCGTCGTGACCGTGCTGTTGCAGGTGACCGTGTTGGGACCAGCCGTCACGGCGCAGGCGGCGAGGGCGCTGCCGGGATGCGCGGCGACGATTGCGATGGATGCGGCCGCGAAGACCGCAAGCAGGGCAGACTTGTTACCAGATGAGAGCTTGCCGCCCAAGGCGCACCGGTCGCGCCGCGACACTGACCAAAGATGCATTCGCCAACCCCTGCCGACAGCTCAGCAATCCTAAGGTGCCGGCCGACGATTCTTTGCGACGGATCATGTCAGATCCGGCCACGCGGGTCAGCAGGGTGAGCCGCAACCTGGGCGAGATAGATGCACAAGTTGCGGTCATCAACCGCGAGGATTGACGGATTTTCGGCGGGTGTGATCCCAGAGCCACGCGGACGGGCGGCCCGTCATTCGGCCCGATGCGGTCGGCGCGCGCGCCGCGATGCCGATCCGAGATCGCCTTTGCGCGTTCTGAAGGCGCCGCGTCATCTGTCCTTCGCGCGATGGTCAATGAGTTCTGAACGTCCGGCGAAAGCGTGCCATTCGCATTAAGGATGCCCTGATGAACTTCAGCAGCCCTGGATTTTGCGGCGTATACTCGCGGCCACCTTCGCAAATCCATTTCGGGCAACTGGGGCACCACCGCAATGTCTCGTACTCTCGCCGTTGTCTTCTCCACGGCCGTCGCCGCGATTTCCATGACGGGCGCAGCCTCCGCCGGCTGCTACAATTGCTACACGCCGCCGCCGTGCACGACCTGCTATCAGCAGCAATACGTGCCGCCGCAATACCGCACCGTCGACGAGACCGTGATGGTCTCGCCTGGCTCCGTCGTCGCGCATCGCACGCCGGCGCAGTATCGCACCGTGATGGTGCCGCAGACCGTGATGGTGGCGCCGCCGGGCGTCCAGTACGAGCGCATCCCGCCGCAATACGCCACCCGCCAGCGCGTCGAGATGGTCTCGCCCGGCTATTCCTATTACGCCCCGGTGCAGATGAACTGCGCATCGTGCGGCTACTGACGCCCGCGCAAGAGAACCGTCTTCGAGCGGCGCTCCCCACGGGGCGCCGTTTGCTTTTGGCGAAGCGCAAAACGAGGCCCGGGTATGGAGACCAATCCGGCCGGGCCTCGCAACCAGCGACGCCCTGGGAGATGTCGCCGGTGTCCGCGGATTTGCCGAAGGTACAGCCTAAGCGAACAGGCTGACGCTTGCCTGACAACAGGCCGGAGGCGAGGGCAGGCCAACTTCGCGTTGCCTTGGGCGGGCGACTGGGTTAAGCGACAGCCATTCCAGGCTCAGGAAGGGTGGCCGAGTGGTTTAAGGCACCGGTCTTGAAAACCGGCGTGCCCGCAAGGGTACCGTGGGTTCGAATCCCACCCCTTCCGCCATAAATCGCCCTAAGTTCCCTTCATGGGGTGGCACGCTCCTTGCCAATTGGACTTGCCCAAGCATGGAGGCGTGCACCGATGGCACAGCGAGTTCGTATCTTAAAGCAATCCAAGTCCGGTTTGACACATATTGCCCGCGAGCTGGTGAGATTGTTGGACTCGATCGAAGAGCTCGAGGAGCTGCGAGAAAGGGTCCGGCGTGCCGAAGCCGGACGGGTGTTGCACTAGCCTGCGCTGGAAAGCCCGGGGCATCAACTGAAGCCCACCTTCACCTCTTCGCATCACCGCCCTTCAGCGCGTCCCACGCCGCCTTGTTCGCTTGATCGAATGCCTTGCGGGATTCGGCGAGGGCGGCGCTCATCACCGACCAGGACTCGCTGCCCGCCTGCTTCAGCTTCTGCAGGCGCGCTTCGGCTTCGGAGGCGTCGGACTTCATCTGCTTGAGCGCGGCGTCGATGTCGACGGTGCGGGCAGCAGTGACCTTGCCTGCGGCCTCGCGGAATTTCTCTGCGGCTTCGCCCCAGGCCTTGGCCTGCGCAGCCGCAAGATCTCTGAACGTGGCCTGCTGCTGCTCGAGCTGTTTGCCTGCGCCTTCGAAGTAGGTCTTCACCTGGGCTTCGAAACCAGCCCATTGCCGTTCCAACTCGGCCTTGGCATCCGCCCACGCCGCTTCACCCGCCTGCGCCTTGGCCTTGAGCAGCGCCTGAAACTCGTCGCGTCGCTTGGTCAGATCGGACAGGAGCTGATCGGTCTTCACCTTGGACTCGGCCTTGGCCTGGCCGGCCTTGACCTCGAACGAGGCCAACGCGGCATCCATCTCGTCGATCCGCTCCTTGGCCCAGTTGAGATAGAAATGCATGCTGCTCTGCTGTGACATGGCGGCCTCCGTTGACTTGTTGAAGTCAGTTTTCCAGAGCTTCGGCTTGCTGGTATTGACCTGTCTCAATGACGCGCGAAAAGCGCCGCCTGCTCGAGCCAAACGACGCGCGACGCGTCAGGAACGTCACTGCCCTTGAGATGCCGCTCGCTCAAGCTTCAGGAACCTGACCCCAGTTCGCCTGTTGTCCGCACGCGAGACCACACGGAGAGCAGCCTTGGAAAGCACCATCATTGGAGAATTCGACACGCGCCGCGGCGCCGAGCTTGCGGTTGAGCATGTCGTGCAGGAATGCGGCGTGCCGCGAGGCGACGTCTTCGTCCAGCCCGTCGGCGATGCGAATACGGTGGGAACACGCCCGGCAGGTCCCGACGTCAAGACTGCGCCCGCGCCGGAGGGGCGGCAGAAGCTGGAAGGCCTGATCGAGGTTTCCGTCGATTTTCACGGCGACGCCCCTGAGAAAATTGTGGAAGTGTTGAGGAGCGCCGGTGCGAAGTTTGTCCGCACCAAATGACGAATTGTGCGATGGGCCCAGTGAGCGCCGGACGTCCGGCATTTGCATCGAACCGCAGCCGTTGACGGCGTGGAACCCCTTGAGCCTCCAGCGCGTTTAGACGCAAACGCGAATTGCGAGGTCCACCTGCTTCAGAGCGCATCGACACTGACTCCCGGCGACACCGTCTGGCGACGGTGCAGGGCGCGGCGCGTGGCGGTTCTGAACGATGCCGCCGCCTATTTCGCAGCCCTGCGGGAGGCCCTGCTGGAGGCGCAGGATCTCGTCTACATCATCGGATGGGATATCCATAGCAGGACGCGCCTGGTCGGAGCCGCGGGACGTGCGGATGATGGCCTGCCTGAGGAGCTTGGTCCCTTCCTGCGCGCCCTGGTGCAGCGCCGGCCCGCCTTGCGCATCAATATTCTCGTCTGGGACTTCGTCTCGTTTTACGCCTCCGAGAGGGAGTGGAATTCCGCGGCGAAATTCATCGCCGACACCGACGGCCGAGTCCGGTTTCATCTGGACGCCACGCTTCCGTTCGGTTCGGCGCAACACCAGAAGATCGTCTGTGTCGACGGATCACTGGCGTTCGTCGGCGGGCTCGATCTGACGATCAGGCGCTGGGACACGAGTGACCACCGCGCCGACAACGCCATGCGCTGCGACCCTCAGCGCAAGCCGTATCCGCCGTTTCACGATGTTCAGTGCCTCGTCGACGGCGAGGCCGCTGAGCAGCTGTTCGCGCTCGCGGAGCAACGCTGGCGTGCGGCAGGCCAACAGGTCGATGAACGGCGCGCGCTGAGGAATGGTCGCTGGCCGGCGAGCGTGCCTGTCGAGGCCGAGCATTTGCCGGTCGGGATCGCCAGGACCGAGGTGGTCTGTCCGGCAGGCTCGACCATCAGGGAGGTCGAACGCTCCTTCATTGCGGCGATCCGGTCGGCAACGAGCTTCGTGTACATCGAAAATCAGTTCACCAGCGCGACCAGGATGGCGAGCGAGTTGGCGGAGCAGATGCGTCGCGTGCCGTCGCTTCGGGTTCTGGTCGTCGCCCCGAAACTGCATTCCTCGTGGCTGGAATCCCAGGCCATGCAGAACGGCCGTGGCGCCTTCATCGACTGCTTCAGCGCGGCTGGCATCGCCGATCGCATCCGCTTCGTCTATCCGGTTTCCCGCAGCGGGAACAAGGAAGCCGCCGTGATGGTGCACAGCAAGCTCATGGTCGTCGATGATAGGATCCTGCGGATCGGCTCGGCCAATTTGAACAATCGTTCCATGGGCGCCGACAGCGAATGCGACCTGATTTTTGAAGCTGAATCCGAGGAGCATCGGGATTTCATCGCCTCCGTCCGCCGTCGTCTCATCGCTCATTTCTGCGGTCTCGACGAACAGGCCGTCACGCAAAACGAGCATCGGCTGTTCGCTGTGCTGGACCAGGTGTCGAAAACGGGTGGGGCGAAGACGCTGCGAAAAGTGGAGTCCTCGGTCCTGACCAGCACGCTGGCCACCTTGGTTCAGCCGGTGGCGGACCCTGAGCTGCCGCTTCATCTGGAACGCGCGGCATCTCGCATGTGGAGCACGAAGACGATCATCGGGATCGCCTCGATCGCGCTGGCGCTTCTTGGACTGGCGCTGGCCTGGTCGTACACGTCCTTGAGCGATTACGCCGATGCGGGCCATCTCTCGTCGTTCCTGTCTGCCTATGCGCAGTCCGGCTGGGGACCGCCATTCGCGATCGCGGCCTTCGTCCTTGGCGGGCTGGTGATCTTTCCGGTTCTCGTGCTCATCGCTGCGACTGCTGCCGCACTTGGGCCATGGCTGGGTTTCGTCACCGCCATGGCGGGCGTCTTGCTCAGCGCGCTTATGCTTTTTGCGATCGGACGGTTCCTGGGCCGAGAACGTCTTCAGCGCTTGCTGGGACGCCGTGCCGCGCGCATCCAGGAACGGGTTGTCGGCAAGGGAATTTTGGCCGTCGTGGTCATCCGGATGATTCCGATCGCACCATTCTCGCTGGTGAACGTCGCGGCTGGCGCGAGCACGCTGCCGCTTCGTGATTTCATGGTTGGAACGCTGCTGGGCATGATGCCCGGTATTCTCGCCATGGCCGTTCTGGGAGCGCAGATCGCAGATCTGGCCAGGAATGCGTCCTTGAGCAACATCGCGCTGCTGGCACTGGCGTTCCTGGGATGGCTCGGGATCTGCGCGGGCGCACAGTTCGTCGCGACCTGGCTTGCCGGGAGACGTTGATGCCGGTGCGTTTCATGACGTGGAATGTGCACGGCACCTTCAATCTCAATCCGACGTTCGATCTGGAGGGGGTTTGCTCGATCATTCGCAAATGGTCGCCGGATGTCGTCGCGCTTCAGGAGGTGGATTCCCGATCGCGGTCGGACGATCCGTTTGCGAAGCTGGCGCGGGTCGTCGGCGATCATCGCGTTCATGCCAAGTCGATCGTCACGGAGGACGGTGACTACGGGCAGATGCTCATGAGCCGCTTTCCGTTCTCCGGCGTGCCCGAGATCGTCGACGTGTCCTATCGGGAGCGAGAGCCGCGCAGGGCGATTGCCACGGGATTGCAGACGCCTCTCGGCGAATTCCGCGTGGTTGCCACGCATCTCGGCCTGAGCATCCACGAGCGTTACGAGCAGGCTCAGGCCCTGGTGAGCCTGGTGAAGCCAGAAAGAACCGTCGTGCTCGGCGATTTCAACGACTGGTTCTGGGTGAAATCGGTGCGGCGCGTGCTAGCGCAGGTCTGCCCGAACCGGACGCGGCTGCGCACCTTTCCGGCGCATCTGCCGTTGCTTCGGCTCGACCGCATCTATGCAACGCGGGACAGCCGGTTCGGGAAAGTCTGGACCGACGAGGAAGCGCGCGCCTATTCCGACCATTTGCCCGTGATTGCGGACATCGCGATCTGATGGTTCCGGCGAGTGGGTCACATCGCTTGCGGCTCGCAGATGCCGCTGTTTGCCCGTCGGCAAGTGGACTCTTGCGTCGTTGAGAAAAAGCGTTGCAGAAGAGGGGCTTAGCTACTGTGCATGGGGTTGTTTTCGCGGAACGTCATGACCGGACGACCGTCTCGGCCGGAACTTTTTCCTGGCAGCCACGTTCACTTGGCATGACTGAAGACCTTTCCTTCCGACGCAAACCCCTGACCCCCGAACAACGCCACGCCCGCGATGCGGCGCGCCGGATCGAGGCCGAAAAGGCCATGCGCGACCACGAAGCGGCGCAGAAGGCGTTCTACGCCAACAAGGAACGGCTGAAGGCCGAGCGGCTGGCGCGTGAAGCGGCGGCGGCGAAAGGCTGAGCGAACGCGCTTCGCCGCCCAAGCTCCCAAATCGCTTCTCCCGCGGCGGCCGGCTTAGTGCCGCTTGGCCTTTGCGCTCAAGGCCAGCTTGAACGCCTGGACGGCGTCCGCAAAGACCCCGCGAGGCAATTGGGCCTCGATCGCTTCGGCCGCGATCCGACAATCGTCGGCGACCTTCAGCAGTCCGCTTCGCGTCAGGTCCATGGTGGAGAGGGCGGCCTGCTCCAGGCAGACCCGTTCAAGCCGTCGAAACTCCCGCAGCTCTCTGTTCATGCGTCAGCTCTCGATGTCTCTGTCGTCATCCGACGCTGAGTCTGCTTAACGAATGGTAAACATTCTCAGCTTGGCCGAGCTGGCTGGCGCGGGGCTCGCGCCGCCTGTGCACCGGCCTGGCGGGCGCTTCGGCAGGCTTGACGCCGTTCGGCTTCCGGGAGGAAGCTTCAAATGATCCTAAACTGACCTGAACCACGGAGACGTTCGCTCCCAGCAAGTCCGATTCTCATCAGCGAAGCAGAATGGAGCTGACCATGACCACGTTCGACAAGCGCGAGCAGGGCTTTGAAGCCAAATTCGCCCACGACGAGGAATTCATGTTCAAGGCCACGGCGCGGTCCAACAAGCTGCTCGGGCTGTGGGCCGCAGGCCAGCTCGGGCTCAGTGGCGATGCCGCGGCAAGCTACGCAGCGGCGCTGGTGACGGACCATCTGGAGAGCCGGACGATGGACGATGTGGTCAGCAAGGTGTCGGGCGATCTCGCCGGCAAGGGGATCGCGCGCGAGCAGGTCGCCGCGAGGCTTCAGGAATGTCTGCATCAGGCATTGGCGCAGCTGGAAGCGGACCGGCCCTGAACCTGCAGCAGCGCTTCATTCGGCGCGCTTGCGCATTCCGGACTCGCTGAGCTTGTCAACATAGGCGATGCCGAGCGCCGAGACGATGAACGTGATGTGGATCAGCACCTGCCACATCACGCCGGTCTCGGTGAAGCCGGCGCGGTTGGAGCCGAGATTGCCGGCCTCGATGAAGGTGCGCAGCAGCGCGATGGAGGAGATGCCGATGATGGCCATGGCGAGCTTGATCTTCAGGACGCTCGCATTGACGTGGCCGAGCCATTCCGGCTCGTCGGGATGGCCCTGGAGGTCGAGCCGCGAGACGAACGTCTCGTAACCGCCGACGATCACCATCACGAGCAGATTGGAGATCATCACGACGTCGATCAGCGCCAGTACGCTCATCATGATCTGCTGCTCGGTGAGGTCGAGGGCGTGCCAGGAGAGGTGCCAGAGCTCCTTGACGAACAGCGCGATGTAGACGCACTGCGCCACGATCAGTCCGAGATAGAGCGGCAGCTGCAGCCAGCGCGAGCCGAAGATGATCATCGGCAACAGGCCGAGCTGCGGCGAGGGCGGGCGGGGACCAGTTGTTGTCTCAGGCTCAACCGACATTCGGGCAGCACCCTCGCATCGAGACGATCTCGCCGTCATGTACCCCGACAAGATGGCTGGCGGAAGACGTGACGCGCGCTTGCCTGCCGCAGGTTGGGCCGTTTCGTGCTAGCGTACCAACCGGCCGTCGGGGACGGCGGCGAGCGGGAGGTGGGGCGTGTCTCGGAGCGGCTTTGGCAAATGGTCCGGCGCAATCGCATGCGCTGGCGCCATGCTGGTCGGTGCAGGCGGCGCCGAGGTCTCGGCGACGCCGCTGACGCCGTTTCGTTATGAGGCGCAGGCCCAGCGTCATTGCCCGCGCGACAAGGTGGTCTGGCTCGACTTCAGGAAGGGCGTCTACTACCGCAAGGGGCAGAAGCGTTACGGCCAGGGCTTCGATGGCAGCTTCGTCTGCCAGAACGAGGCCCGCGGCAGCTTCTACCGCCGCTCGCTGTTGGGTTTGCGCTGAGCGGCGCGTGTGGCCGGCTGGCGGATGCGTCGGCTATTTCGGCGGTGTCGGCCTGACCGGCACGTGCGGGGAGGTGCTGATGACCCGGGGACTTCCATCCGGATAGGTGCGGTCGCCGCGGATCAGGGATTCCAGGACCAGGAAGAATTTCTCGGCAAGCATTTGCGTCACCCTCGTTGGTGATGGCCTCTTGCAATAGGTCGAGGCGCCGCACGCAATAATTCAATCAACTGAATGGGAGCGGAGCACGGGCCTGTTTGCTGCGCCGCAATGGAGCCGCGTCAGAAACGAGCGGATTGGAAAGGAGGACGTGCGCCTCAGGCAAACGCCAGCGCGACGAGACTCGAGCAGAGCAGCACCAAGCCGCCGGCAGTCAAGGCCAGGAAGCCATCGGATACGAGGTCATGGTTACGCATGGGACACCTGCCGCTCTCGTGTTCGATGCGCGATCGGCTCGACTAAGACCGTCCGAACGCGCTGCTTTGAAAGAGGTGATGCTTGCCGCCCGCGCGAGTGCCTTCAGGCCCTCGTGCGGTAACCTTCGAACGCATGGGCCAGGAATATCCCCGCGCTTACCAGACCCATCAGTGCCGAAACCGTCTCGATCATCGTTAAATTCCAAATCCCGCCCTTGCGTCCGAGAGAACGCGTGCGGCCTTGCACAGTCAAAAGAATTTCGGTGAGCGGCGCGACAATGGGGGTGGAGTGAGGATTTGGCGCAACAGAATGTCCAGCACTGGCACAGCCCGGGCGCCATCGTCCCGTAGAACAACGGAAAAATGCGAACGTCCCGTTTACCATCCCGGCGTGATCGCCGTGGGCTCCCCATTTCCGCCGCGTTCGGGTTGCGTTATCCTTACCACGTCCGATGCGGTGGTGGGCCGCCTCGGAAGTTGAAGGACCGGATAGCGCTCCCCGTCACCAAAGCGGGTTGGGTACGCCTCCGGCGAAGTGGTATTTGGGGCGCATGGGGATCCGTCGGTCAGATTCGGTTTTGCGGGCCGCGCGCGGTGTTGCGGCGGTCGCGACCTGCCTTGCGCTCGCCAATTGCGCCTCCTCGAACAAGTTCGCCAGCCGCGTCGATCCGAAATACGGCGTGTCCTCGAGCCCGCGCGTCGTGGCCTGGGGCGACCCGGTCCCGAAGGGCGGCGGCACCTACCGCGTCGGCAAGCCCTATGTCGTGGCGGGCAAGACCTACGTGCCGGAGGAGGACGTCAACTACCGCGCAGAGGGCATGGCGTCCTGGTACGGCGATGATTTCCACGGCCGCCTGACGGCCAATGGCGAGGTGTTCGACATGACCTCGCTGACCGCGGCGCATCCGACCCTGCCGATGCCGTCCTACGCCCGGGTCACCAACGTCTCCAACGGCAAGTCGCTGATCGTGCGCGTCAATGACCGTGGGCCCTATCACGGCAACCGCCTCATCGATGTCTCGAACAAGGCGGCCGAACTCCTTGAATTCAAAGGCAATGGCGTCGCCAAGGTCCGGGTCGAATATGTCGGCCGGGCGCCGCTCGAAGGCTCCGACGACCGTCAGCTTCTCGCGACGCTGCGCACCGGCGTTCCGGCGCCATCGCCCTCGATGGTCCGCGTCGCCTCGGCCAAGCCGTTCGTGCCGGAGCTGCCGTCCTCGACCCGCGGCGCCCTTCGCGGCGAGGTCCCGATGCCGGAGGGACGACCGTACAATCTCGGCAGCAGCTCGGCCGACATGGCCTCGCTCAATGCCACCTCGGAAATGTCGGCCTCGAGCCGCAGCCGGGGCCGGACGCTCCAGAACGCCCGCGCGGTGTCCTATGACCAGGACGGCCGCTACGCGAGCGAGAGCGCGACGGACGGCGCCGCCGAGGCCCGCAGCATCCTGAGCGGCCGCGGCCTCTACTGAGCCGTGCTCTCCTTCAAGAACGTGACGAGGGCCGCGTTCACCTCGTCGTGCCGCTCCTGCTGCACCCAATGGCCAGCGCCATCGAGGATCAGCTTGCGCGTCAGATTGGGCAGCACGCGCTCGAGCTCGTTGACGCGCTTGGCCCCGATCAGGCCGGTGATCACCGCGTCTTTCGAGCCTGCGATGAAGAGGGAAGGCTGGCGGATCTGCGCGTCCTGCCAGGGCGCGGTCAGCTCCCAGTTGCGGTCGATATTCCGGTACCAGTTCAGCCCGCCGCGGAAGCCGGACTTGCGGAAGCTTTCGGTGAAATAGGCGAGGTCGGCCTCGCTGAGCCAGCCAGGCAGCGGCTCCTCGGCGGTCGCATGGCCGAGAAAGCCCTTGCCCTCCTGCACGAACATGGCCGCGGTGGGATCGGCGAGGCCCCGTCCGCCGAGGACGATGCGCATGGTGCGTGCGACGTCCCGCTCGAGTTCGGCCTCGGCGACGCCGGGCGTCTGGAAATACTGCCAGTAGAAATTGGTGACGCCGCCCTGGCGCAACAGGTCGAGCGGCTTGCCGCGGCCGCGGAACGGCGGCGGCACGCTCAGCCCCGCGACGGCCGTGAAGATATCGGGCCGGAACAGCGCTGCGTGCCAGGCGACCGGTGCGCCCCAATCGTGGCCGACCACCATCGCCTTGCTCTCGCCGAGCGCCTGGACGAGGCCGACCACGTCCCCGACCGTATCGAAGATCGAGTAGGCGTTCACATCGAGCGGCGCCGCGCTCTGGCCGTATCCGCGCATATCAGGGGCGACGACGTGAAACCCGGCTGCGGCAAGTGCGGGGATCTGGTGGCGCCAGGAGTACGACAGTTCCGGCCAGCCATGGCACAGCACCACCAGCGGTCCCTGGCCGGCTTCGCGGACGAACAGCTCGACCCCGTTGGTCTTGATCATGCGGGTTGAGGACATTCGCTTTTCCGCCTTGTTTCAGGGGTTTGGTCGAAAAACATGAGGCGCCACGATAGGGGCGCGGCGAGAATCGTGCAATCTCAGGGACAGCGTCCAACCGCGTGTTGTTCGCATCTGTTCCAGCTGTTAGAACGCCTCTCTCAGGGCTTCGCCATGGCACTTCGTCTTCCTTTGCTTCGTCGCAACTGGCTCACCGCCGGAACGCTGGCGCGTGGGCTGATCGCGACGGTTTTGGTGGCTGGCATCGGCTGGGGTGGGGCGCTCTATGCGGCCAACCAGAGCGTCCAGGGCGCCAAGAAAGCGGAAGACGCCGGCTTCGATGGCGATGCCCCGACCGCGATCCTGATCGAAGCCTCATCAGGCAGCGTGCTGTTCGAGAAGAACGCCGACGAGCTGCGCGCGCCTTCGAGCATGATGAAGCTGATGACGGCGGAGGTCGTTTTCAACGCGGTCAAGAAGGGTGACATCAAGCTGACCGACGAGTACCGGATCAGCGAGAACGCCTGGCGCAGAGGCGGCGCCCCCTCGGGCGGCTCGACCATGTTCGCCGCCATCAACAGCAAGGTCTCGGTCGACGATCTGCTGCGCGGCGCGATCATCCAAAGCGGCAACGACGCCTGCATCGCGCTTGCCGAAGCCATGGCGGGCAACGAGCGGATTTTTGCCGCCGACTTCATGACCAAGCGCGCCCGCGAGCTTGGCATGACCAAGTCGACCTTCGCCAATTCCAACGGTCTGCCCGATCCCGGCAACAAGATGACGGTGCGCGAGCTCGGCATGCTCGCCCGGCACATCATCCTGGAATTCCCGGAATTCTACAAACTGTTCGGCGAGAAGGAGTTCACCTGGAACAAGATCCGCCAGCCCAACCGCAATCCGCTGCTCAATTCGATGGAAGGCGCTGACGGTCTGAAGACCGGCTACACCAAGGAAGGTGGCTACGGCATGGTCGGCTCTGCCGTGCAGAACGGCACGCGGCTGATCGTCGTCGTCAACGGACTCGAAGATCCCGAGGACCGCGCCACGGAAGCCAAGAAGATGCTGGAATGGGGTTTTCGCAATTTCGAGACCCGCACCCTGATCGCGGCCGAGCAGCCCGTCGGTTACGCCAAGGTGTTCGGCGGCGAGAGCCGGTCGGTCAAGCTCGTCGCCAAGACGCCGGTGAAGGTGATGGTGCACAAGAACGGCAGCGACAAGCTGATTGCGCGCATCGTCTACAGCGGCCCGGTGCGCGCGCCGGTCGAGGCCGGCCAGCGGGTCGGCGTGGTCAGGGTCTGGCGCAGCGGCAACATCGCGGTCGAGACGCCGGTCTATGCCGCCGAGGCGATCAGCACCGGCTCGACCATGCGCCGCGCGATCGACGGCGCCAGCGAGCTCGTGATCGGCATGTTCCGCGCAGGTGCCGAGAAGCTCTGATCATGAGTGAGAGCGCTGCACAGCGGCCGTCCGGACGGGGACGCTTCGTCACCTTTGAAGGCGGCGAGGGCACGGGCAAGTCGACCCAGATCAAGAAGCTCGCCGATCGCCTCACGGCGGCCAAGCTTCGCATCCGGGTCACGCGTGAGCCGGGCGGCTCGCCGGGCGCCGAGATCATGCGCCATCTGGTGCTGTCGGGCATGGGCAAGCTGCTCGGTCCCGAAGCCGAGACGCTGCTGTTTGCCGCCGCGCGCGATGACCATGTCCACACCGTGATTCAGCCGGCATTGAGCCAGGGCGTCTGGGTGCTGTGCGACCGCTTCGCCGACTCGACGCGGGCCTATCAGGGCAGCCTGGGCCGCGTACCTGAGGGCCTGATCAACGCCATGCAGCGGGTCACCATCGGCGATCTCAAGCCGGACCTCACCATCATCCTCGACTTGCCGGTCGAGATTGGCTTGCAACGCGCCGCCGCGCGCCGCGGCAGCAGTACGCCTGACCGGTTCGAGGCCGAGAAGCTCAGCTTCCACGAGGGCTTGCGCGAGGCCTATCGCAGGATCGCGGCGGAGGATCCGGCGCGCTGCGTGCTGATCGACGCCAATTCCGATCCGGACACAGTTGCCGCGCGCGTCTGGACCGCGCTGCGCGAGCGTCTGCTGCCCACGCCTGCGTCAGTGGTGTCGATATGAGTCCGCGTCAGGCCGAGCGGGAAACCGCCGTACCGCATCCGCGCGAGACGTCGCAGCTGTTCGGCCATCGCGAGGCGGAGGCTGCGCTGCTCGATGCCTATCGCAGCGGGCGCATTCCCCATGCCTGGCTGATCGGCGGATCGCAGGGGATCGGCAAAGCCACGCTGGCCTATCGGATGGCGGGGTTCGTGCTCGCCCATGCGCAGCCGTTGGCGCCGGCCGTGCAGCGCGCCGAGAGCCTTGCGATCGGTCCCGACGACGCCGTGGCGCGGCAGGTGGCGGCCGGCTCACATGGTGGCCTGCTGACGATCGAGCGCACCGCCAACGAGCGCGGCGTGATGCGCACCGTGATCACCGTGGACGAGACGCGCGAGACGATCGCGTTCTTCGGATCGACCGCGGCGGCCGAAGGCTGGCGCGTTTGCATCGTCGACACCGTCGACGAACTCAATCCAAACGCGGCCAACGCGCTTCTGAAAATTCTCGAGGAGCCGCCGCAGCAATCACTGTTCCTGCTGGTCAGCCACGCGCCCGCGCGGGTGCTCGCCACGATCCAGTCGCGCTGCCGCAAGCTGCGCCTGCGGCCGCTCGCCACGAACGAGGTGATCGACGCTGCGGCTTCAGCGGCCGGGCTCGATCCGAACGATGCCGCGCTGCGCGAGGCGGCCGAGGCCTCCGAGGGCAGCGTCGCACGGGCGCTGACGTTGCTCGGTGGCGACGCCCTGAAACTTCAGCAGCGCACGGCGGCGCTGCTCGCGCGCCTGCCGCAGGTCGACCCGCGCGAATTGCACACGCTCGGCGATTCGCTTGGCACCAGCGACCGCGTGGCGCTTGCGGCCTTCATCGACGGCATCGACCGCTGGATTGCGGAGCGCCTGCATGCGGATGAGGCCAATGCCAACCAGAACCTGCCGCGCCTTGCGCGGCTAGCTGAGGTATGGGAAAAGATCGTCCGCGCCGCGCGCGACACCGAAACCTACAATCTGGAGCGCAAGCCCTTGGTTTTCTCGGTGTTTGGCTGGCTGGCGGACGCAACGCGCTAAGCGCCGAGCCGTTTCCAAAATTCGAGAAGCCGGTAAAGGAATTCGTGGTGGCAACGCGAGCTAAGAAATCCGTCAAACGCAAGAGCGGCAAGAAGTCTACGAAGAAGGCCGTCAAGAAAGCCGCGAAAAAGACCGTGAAGGCGCGCGCGAGCAAAGCCGCCAAGAAGGTCAAAAAGACCAAGAAGGGTGCCGTCAAGAAGAGCGTGAAGAAGGGCGCAGCAAAGAAGGCGGGCAAGAAGGCCGCGAAGAAGCAGGTCGTCGCCAAGAAGGCGGTAAAGAAGGCTGCCAAGCGGCCGGCCAAGGCTCCGGCGAAGAAGGTCGCGAAAGAGGCGACTGCGCCTGCCGTGGCCGCCGCGCCGGCTCCCGTCGTCACGCCTGTGAAGCCAAAGCCGACGAAGCCAAAGGCCCCGCGTGCGCCAAAGCCCGTCACTTCGCCGCAAGTTGCCGCGCCCGCGGTCGCGCGCGACAACGTCTTCTACATCACAACCGCGATCGCTTATCCCAACGGCAGCCCGCATATCGGCCATGCCTATGAGGCGATTGCGACCGACACGCTGGCGCGCTTTGCGCGCCTCGACGGCAAGGATGTGTTCTTCCTGACCGGCACCGACGAGCACGGTCAGAAGATGATCCAGACGGCGGCGAACGAAGGCATGTCCGCTGCCGCGCTCGCGACGCGTAATGCCGGCCGCTTCAAGGAGATGGACGAGCGCCTGGACGTGTCGTTCGACCGCTTCATTCGCACCACCGAGGAGCAGCACCATCGCTCCAGCCAGGAGATCTGGCGGCGCATGGAAGCGAGCGGCGACATCTACGCCGACACCTATTCGGGCTGGTACTCGGTCCGCGACGAGGCCTATTACGCCGAGGACGAGACGCGCGTGAACGACGACGGCGTGCGGCTCGGACCACAGGGCACGCCGGTGGAATGGGTGGAGGAGAAGAGCTATTTCTTCCGCCTGTCGGCCTACCAGGACAAGCTGCTCAAGCTCTATGCGGACCGCCCCGATTTCATCGGGCCGGATTCCCGCAAGAACGAGGTGGTGAGCTTCGTCAAGGGCGGTCTGCGCGATCTCTCGATCTCGCGCACCACGTTCGATTGGGGCGTGAAGGTGCCCGGCGACGAAGAGCATGTGATGTATGTCTGGGTCGACGCGCTGACCAACTACATCACCGGCGTCGGCTTCCCCGACGAGAGCGACAAGAACTGGCGCTACTGGCCGGCCGATGTGCACATCATCGGCAAGGACATCATCCGCTTCCATGCGGTGTACTGGCCCGCCTTCCTGCTCTCGGCCGGCATCCCACTGCCGAAGCGGGTCTATGCCCACGGCTTCCTGTTCAACAGGGGCGAGAAGATGTCGAAGTCGGTCGGCAACGTCGTCGATCCCTTCAACCTGGCCGAGCAGTACGGCGTCGACCAGATGCGCTACTTCTTCCTGCGCGAGGTGCCGTTCGGCCAGGACGGCAACTACAATCACGAGGCCATCGTGGCGCGCATCAATGCCGACCTCGCCAACGATCTCGGCAATCTCGCGCAGCGTTCGCTCTCGATGATCGCCAAGCAACTGGGCGGCGTGCTGCCTGAGCCCGGCGAGTTCAGCGACAACGACAAGGCGATCCTTTCGATGGCCGACGGCATGATTGCAGCGTCGCGCGAGGCCATGGCGACGCAGCAGATCCATCAATGGCTCAACGCCGTCTGGGCCGTGGTCGCGGAGGCCAACCGCTATTTTGCGGGCGAGGCGCCGTGGGCGCTCGCCAAGACCGATCCCGCCAGGCAGAAGACGGTGCTCTACGTCACCGCCGAAGTCGTGCGCCAGATCGCGATCCTGGCTCAGCCAGCGATGCCGACCGCCTCCGGCAAGCTGCTCGACAGCCTCGGTATCCCCGAAGCCGAGCGCAACTTCGCCATGCTCGGCGGCGCAAAGCGCATCGCGCCCGATTCGACGCTGCCGGCGCCGACGCCGGCGTTTCCGCGCTACATTGAGCCGGCGGCCTGAAGGCGCTCGCACGATGCTGGTCGACAGTCATTGCCATCTGGATTTTCCGGACTTTGCGGAAGATCTCGACGGGATCGTGTCGCGGGCGCGAGCCGCCGGCATCGCGCGCATGGTCACGATCTCGACGCGGGTGCGGCGGCTAAAGGACCTGCTCAAGATCGCCGAGCGGTATGACGACGTCTATTGCTCGGTCGGCACCCACCCGCATCATGCGGACGAGGAGGACGGCATCGCGCCGGACGAGCTGATTGCGTTGACCCAGCATCCCAAGGTCGTCGCGCTCGGTGAAGCCGGGCTCGATTATTTCTACGACAACGGCTCGCCGGAAGCGCAGGCGAGGGGCTTTCGCGCCCACATCGCCGCCGCCCGTGCCACCGGCCTGCCGCTGGTGATCCATACCCGCGAGGCCGACGAGGACTGCGCGCGCATTCTGGAAGAGGAGGCGGCAAAGGGATCGTTTCGCGCCGTGCTGCATTGTTACACGGGCGGGCGCGAGCTGGCGCTGAAGGCGGTGTCGCTCGGGCTCTATATCGGTTTCACGGGAATCCTGACCTTCAAGAAATCGGAGGCATTGCGCGCGCTCGCAGCCGAACTGCCGCCCGACCGTATTCTGGTTGAAACAGACTCGCCCTATCTTGCGCCCGGCAAGTTTCGGGGCAAGCGCAATGAGCCGGCCTACGTGGTCGAGGTCGCAAAAGTACTCGCCGAGACGCGCGGCGTGTCGCTTGACGAGGTTGCGCGCCAGACCAGCGAAAATTTCTTCCGCCTGTTCTCGAAGGTGAAAGCTTGAGACTGGGAGCCGCATGACGCTGACGCTGACGATCCTGGGCTGCGGCTCCTCCGCCGGCGTGCCGCGCCCGGCGCTCGGCTGGGGCGCCTGTGATCCCAACAATCCCAAGAACCGCCGGCGCCGCTGCTCGCTGCTGGTCGAACGGACGTCCGAGCACGGTACGACACGCATCGTGATCGACACCTCACCGGACCTGCGCGAGCAATTGCTCTCGACCAATGTCGACCACATCGATGCGGTGTTCCTGACCCACGAGCATGCCGACCAGACTCACGGCATGGATGATCTGCGGTCGGTCGTCATGCACATGCGCCGGCGCATTCCGACCTATTTCAACCAGTCGACCGCCAAGGACATCCTGTCGCGGTTCTCGTATTGCTTCATCTCGCCCGAGGGCAGCGATTATCCGCCGATCCTGACCCGGCATTCGATCGAGGCGGGCGAAAGCCAGACCATTCTGGGGAAGGGCGGCGCCGTGACGATGACTGCGTTTCTGGTGCAGCACGGCAACATTCCCGCGCTCGGCTACCGCATCGGGAATGCGGCCTATACGCCGGATCTCAATGATATCCCGCGCGAGAGCTGGGGCGCGCTGGAGAATCTCGATCTCTGGATCGTCGACGGCCTGCGCTATACCAGCCATGTCAGCCATTTCAGCATCAACGATGCGCTGTCCTGGATCGAGCGCTTCAAGCCGAAGCGCGCGGTCATCACCAACATGACCGCCGATGTCGACTACGAGGTCATCCGGCAGTCGCTGCCCCCTGGCGTGGTGCCGGCCTATGACGGGCTGCGGCTGGAGACGCACTGAGGCGAGCAAGAATTCTGGTCAGTGAAACGTTAAAGCATGATCCGGGCAAGGGTGCAGCGATTTACGAAACGACCATGCGCGAGCCATGAGGTAAGGCGCGGTAAGGATCCATCCCGATCCGATCGCGCTTAGCCAAGACTAGATGAACCAGGAAGCGACGAGGCCCGCCGTCGCCGCGAAGATTGCGCCCACCGTAATCCACGAGAGGATGTTGAGCGGCAGGGTGTTGACTTTATCACCCATGATCTTGCGGTTGTTTGTCATCAACAGGATGAACAACAGCAGCGGCGGGGTCGAAAAGCCCTGTACGATCCCGGAATAGACCAGCGCGCGCATGGGATTGAAGCCAAGAAAATTCAGGACGACCGCAACCAGCGTAAAGCCGGCGATCACTGCATAGAATTTCTTGGCCTCCTTGGGACGCGCGTGCAGGCTGCTCTTCCAGCCTATCACCTGACAGAGATCGTAGGCCGCGCCGGTGGTCATGATCGGCACAGCGAGGAAGCCGACTGCGATAATTCCGACCGCGAACAGGATGCCTGCTGTGTCCCCGGCGATCGGGCGCAAGGCTTCGGCGGCCTGTGCCGCCGTGTCGATATTGGTTTGGCCCGCCTTGTGAAGGGTGGCGCCGGTCGAAAGGATGATGAAATACATGATGATGTTGGAGAACAGCATTCCGGTCAGGATATCATTGCGCGATCGGCGCAAATCGCCCTGCGTCGTTCCGCGCCGCTCCTCCAGCGTGGTGCGTCCCTGCTGAATCTTCTCCTCGACCTCGACATTGGATTGCCAGGTGTAGAGGTACGCCGACAGGCTCGTGCCGATAATCGCAACGAGGATAGAGAGAAATTCGCCTGAGAATTGCACGGTCGGAACCAAGGTGCCGCGCAGCACCTCCCACGGGTCCGGCTTGGCGAGAAGGGCCGAACCGACATAGGCAAACAGCACCAAGGCGAGCCATCTGAAAATGTTGCGGATGGTCTCGTACGAACCCCAAACCTGAAGCGCGAGAATCGCGAGGGCGACGCCGGACACGATGACCGGAGCAGGCAACGGAACGAACAGTCCGAGCGCTGCTGCCATGCCTCCGAGATCCGCGGCCGCTTCGATGGTGTTCCCAACCAGCACGCCTATCAGCGTCGGCCAGAGGACCCAACTTGAATAGTGATCTTTGATGACGTGAAACAGCCCCTTGCCGCTGACCTGCCCGAGCTTGGAGGAGAGGTAGACGACCGCGAACATCATTGGAAACGTGATGGGGGCAGTCCACAACAGCGATGTTCCAAATTGCGCTCCGGCGCTCGCATAGGTTCCTATGGCCGAGCAATCGTCGTCAGCGGCTCCGGTGACCACACCTAGCCCGAGCGAGCGCGCGAGACCACGTCGCTTCGGGTTTGGGGAGGGAGCTTCAGATTGTTCGCCGTCGTTCTCAGCCTTTGGCAACGTGCATTCCGAGCGTGGTTCGGGAAAGGTCGAACACCAATGGTCCCGCATGCGGGAGGTTCCTCCGCTACACGCGTTTCAGTCGTCAGGCTCACTTGCAAGCGGGAGCCCTGGTGTGGCTGTCGATAAGGATGCTACCCGAGGCGGTCGAAGCCTGCCCCGGGCTGCGGCGGGAATGCGTCTCCGACGTGTCCTGCGCACAATCATCGCGCGGGCGGAGACTTTCAGATCCCTTTGTGAGGCCGCGAGAAGCTCACGCTGAGATCGCCTTCGCTGAGTCCACCTGGTTACGCAGCAGGAATTTCTGGATCTTGCCGGTGGACGTCTTCGGGATCGGCCCGAACACGACCGCCTTCGGCGTCTTGAAGCCGCTCATGTGCGTTCGGCAGAACGCAATGATCTCGGCCTCGGTTGCGCTCGCGCCGTCCTTCAGCTCGACGAAGGCGCAAGGTACTTCACCCCATTTCGGATCGGGCTTTGCGACCACGGCGGCGAACAGCACGGCCGGGTGCTTGTAGAGGACGTCCTCGACCTCGACGGAGGAGATGTTCTCGCCGCCGGAGATGATAATGTCCTTGGAGCGGTCCTTGATGATGACGTAGCCGTGCTCGTCGAGCACGCCGAGATCGCCGGTGTGAAACCAGCCGCCTTCGAAGGCTTCCTTGGTCGCCTTCTCGTTCTTCAGGTACCCCTTCATCACGATGTTGCCGCGGAACATGACCTCGCCGATGGTCTCGCCGTCGCGCGGCACCTCCAGCATGGTCTGCGGATTGATCACAGTGACGGCTTCCTCGAGCGGGTAGGGCACGCCCTGCCGGCGCTTCATGCGGGCGCGCTCGGCGGGAGGGAGCTCGTCCCAGCCCGGCTGCTCGGCGCAGACGGAGGCGGGGCCGTAGACCTCGGTCAGGCCGTAGACATGCGTCAGCTTGATGCCGATGCTTTCGGCGCCTTCCAGCACGGCGACCGGCGGCGCAGCGCCCGCGATCAGGCCGACGACGCGGCGGGCGGCATTGCCTTTGGGCGCATCGGGGGCGTTGATCAGCGTGTTGTAGACGATCGGCGCGCCGCACATATGGGTCACGCCCTGGCTCTTGATCAGCTCGAATATTTTTGTCGGCTCGACCTTGCGCAGGCAGACATTGATGCCGGCGGCGGCCGCGATGGTCCACGGAAAGCACCAGCCGTTGCAGTGGAACATCGGCAGGGTCCAGAGATAGACCGGATGCTGGCCGAGATTGCCTGCGAGGATGTTGCTGACGGCGTTCAGATAGGCGCCGCGATGGTGGGTGACGACGCCCTTGGGATTGCCCGTCGTGCCCGAGGTGTAGCTCAGTGCGATCGCGTCCCATTCATCGCGTGGCGTGATCGGCGCGAAGCCGGGATCGCCTTCGGCGACCGCCGTCTCATATTCGATCTCGCCGATGCGCTTGCCGCCCTTGAACGATGCATCGTCGACGTCGATCACCAACGGCTTGGGGCCGGTCATCTTCGCCAGCGCGTCGCTGATGACGCCTGAAAACTCGGGATCGACCAGGATGATTTTCGCGCCGCCATGGTCGAGCTGGAACGCGATCGAAGGCGCATCGAGGCGGATGTTGAGCGCGTTGAGCGCCGCGCCCGTCATGGGCACGGCGAAGTGCGCCTCGTTCATCGCGGGAATGTTCGGCAGCATCGCCGCGACGGTGTCGCCGACGCCGATGCCCTTGCCTGCGAGCCAGGACGCAAAGCGCCGGCAGCGCTCATAGGTCTGCGCCCAGGTGAAGCTGCGGCCTTCATAGACCGTGCTGACGTGATCGGGATAGACGGCGGCGCTGCGCGCGAGGAAGCTGAGCGGGCTCAGCGGCACATAATTGGCTCGCGTCTTGTCGAGGCCGATATTGTACGGGTTCGGTCGCTCACTCATCGACACCCTCCTTAAACAGCTTCAAAGAAATCCGATCGAGATCCAGGGGAAGATCGCGACGATGATCAATCCCACCAGCAGCGCCAGCAGATAGCCCCAGATCGGCTTGATGCCTTCGGCCGGATCGACGCGTCCGATGGCGCAGGCGGCATAATAGCCGACACCGAAGGGCGGGGCGAATAGCCCGATACCCATGGCCAGAATGATCACCATGGCATAGTGCACCTCGTGCACGCCGACGGCGCGGGCGATCGGGAACAACAGCGGCCCGAACAGCACGATGGCCGGAATGCCCTCCAGCACGCTGCCGAGGATGGTGAAGGCCAGGATGGACACGGCAATGAAGGTCGCAGCTCCCCCTGGCAATCCGGTCATGGCCGCGGCCAGCGAGCGCGAGAAGCCGGACTGTGTCAGGCCCCAGGCCATGCCGGTGGCGGTGCCGATGATCAGCAGGATCGCGCCCGACAGCGCGGCGGTCTCGACCAGCATCGGAAACAGCCGCCGCCAGTCGAACCGGCGGTACACCAGGAGGCCGACGAGCGCGCCATAGACGATGCCGATGGTCGAGACCTCGGTGGCGGTCGCGATGCCCTCGACCACGGCATAGCGGATCACGAAGGGCAGCGCGAGCGCGGGCAGGGCAATGACGAAGGTCTTGCCGATCTCGGAAGCGGTGGCGCGGCGGACATGGCTCATGTCCTCGTGGCGGTAGCGCCACCACACCAGCATGCAGAGCGTGACCGCGAGCACGACGCCGGGCAGCAGGCCTCCGGTGAAGAGGGCGGCGATCGAGACGCCCGTCACCGAGCCGATCGTGATCAGCACCAGGCTCGGCGGAATGGTCTCGGTCTGGGCGCCTGTTGCCGCCAGCAGCGCGACGAGATCGCCGGGCTTTGCGCCGCGCTGTTTCATCTCAGGGAACAGCACCGGCGCGACCGCGGCCATGTCGGCGGCCTTGGCGCCGGAAATGCCGGAGACGAGGTACATCGCGCCGACCAGCACGTAATGCAGGCCGCCCCTGATGTGGCCGAGCAGGCTCGCCAGGAACGCCACCATGGCCCGCGCCATGCCGGTCATCTCGATCAGCAGGCCTAAGAACACGAACAGCGGCACGGAAAGCAGGATGAGGTGGCTCATGCCCTCGTCCATGCGCCCGACCAGCACCATGACGGGTGTGCGCGTCGTCAGCGCGAGATAGCCGAAGATGGCGAGGCCAAAGCCGAACGCAATGGGAACGCCGGCAAAGACGCAGAAGCCGGCAACGCCGACGAAGAAGATGACGAGGTTGAGATTGCCGAGCGGCCGCAGGAGCGGCTCCGCTAGCCAGAACAGGCCGATCACGATCGCAACCGACAGCACGGCTGTGGCTACCATCCGGTAGTCGGCCGCGCGTAGCAGCCGCAGCAAGGCAAAGGCCGCCATCAGCCCGACGCCGGCGGGCAGCGCGGCGGCGCGCCACATGTTGGAGATCTGCAGCGCCGGCGTGGTGATGTAGCTCTCTTCGTAGGCATAGTCGCAGGACGGCCAGACGATCAGCGCCAGGAACGCCAGCGCGGCCGAGGTCGCGACCAGATCGAGATAGGCTCGCATCGCCGGCCTGGCGCTCGCGACGATCGCGGTCATGCGCATATGCTCGGAGCGGCGGAACGCGACTGCCGCGCCCAGCATGGCAAGCCACAGGAACAGGATCGAGGCGAGCTCGTCCGACCAGATCAGCGGCCGGTGCAGGCCGTAGCGCGCGACCACACCGGCAAACAGGATCACGATCTCGGCGACGACCAGGGTCGCCGCCGGGATTTCGACGACGAGACCGAGCACGCGCTCGAGCGAAGTCAGCAGCGAAGGTCGGCGAGGGGACTGCAACGTCACCTCGCCCACCACTTCGGTCACCTCGATCCCGACGTGAGCCATCCTGATACTGACCTCGGGCCCAACGCGTTACGACAGCTTGCCGACGGCCTTCTCCAGGAGCTCCCAGGCCTGATCGCCATACTTGCCTTTCCATTCGGCATAGAAGCCGGCAGCGCGCAGCTTGTCGCGGAACAGCGCCACGGCCGGCTGGTTGAAGGTCAGGCCCTTGCCCGCGAGCTCCTGCTGCAGGTTGGCGTTGAGCTTGGCGGTATCCTCGCGCTCCTTGACCGCGGCGGCATTGATGTTCTTGGCGACCACGGTGCGCACGTCCTGCGGCAGCTTTTCCCAGGCTCTGCGGTTGGCCAGGAACCAGAAGCCGTCCCACATGTGGTTGGTCAGCGAGCAGTACTTCTGCACCTCGTAGAGCTTGGCGGTCGAGATGATGGCCAGCGGGTTCTCCTGGCCCTCGACAATCTTGGTCTGCAGCGCCGAATAGACTTCGCTGAAATTGATCGAGGCCGGTGCGGCATCGAACGCCTTGAACATCGAGGTCCACAGCGGCGACACCGGCACCCGGATCTTGAAGCCCTTGAGGTCGTCAGGCCCGGTGATCGGCTTGGTCGAGGACGTGGTCTGGCGGAAGCCGTTGTCCCAGATCTTGTCCATGACCTCGAGACCGGCCTTCTTGATCTCGCCGCGGACATGGGCGCCGAGATCGCCGTCCATGGCCTTCCAGACCGTATCGTAGTCCGGGAACGCGAAGCCGATGCCGTTGATCGACGCTGCCGGCACCAGGGTCGACAGGATCAGGCCCGACAGCGTGAAGAACTCGACGCCGCCGGAGCGGATCTGGCTCAGCATGTCGGTGTCCGAGCCGAGCTGGTTGTTCGGGAAGATCTGCAGGTCGAACTTGCCACCTGTCTCGGTCTTGATCGCCGCCGCCATCTCCTTGGCGCGGACGTTGAGCGGATGGGTGTCGGGCAGGTTATTGGCGTACTTGTAGGTGAACTCGGCGCTCTGGGCACGGGCCACATGGGGCGCACCGATGCCGCCCAGGACCGCGGTCGCGGCGGAGGCCTTGAGAAGCGTGCGTCGGGAAAAGCGCGTCGAAAAGACCATGGGTCTGCTTCCTCGGAAGGTTTGTTGTTGTTCTGAGATGCAAACCTATACGGACGGTCGCCTTAAGGTCATCTGCGATCTCGCGGAAGCCTCGCTTATTGCAGCCGGACAAGGTCACGGCAATATCGGCTTTCGGCACAGGAGACCCGATTTCAAATCTGCAAAAACAACCCCATGCACAGTAGCCGACACGAGCTCCGGCGACGGTCGAGGCGCAGGCCGCAACCAGCGCTCAAGTGGAGATACCGTTGGAGGAGTTTTGGCTAAACTATTGATCTGATTGTAGATAAATATATTCCATAATATACCTTATGCGAATCAGGGATATGGGTGCCGACCGCTGTCTGCACGGCCTGTGAGCTGCACCGCTAGCTCGCGCGCGAGCCCGATTGCCGCCCCTTCCCGGGCTCAAACCTATGCCCCTCTCGCAGGCTACCGGATTGCATTGCTCCGGCGAAACTTCCGCCTGCGCGCCGCGCCCGAAAGTTCGGAGAGTGTGGGCCAGTTCATACATTTGAACGGCCGAGAGCCGCACTATTCCTAAATAGCGTTGCATAACGAAACACGTTTCGGTTGCCGGGCCCAGGCGCGAAGGCGCCTCCAGCCCGCGTGCGACCCGGGGGAGCCAGAGACATGCGTCGTGATTTGACCATCAAGACCGGCAGCATGGCCGGCACGTCCGATTTCAGGGTGATGGCTCCGATCAAGAAGGGGTTCGTGCCCTCCCTGGATGCGACCACGTACAAGACCCGCGTCAAATATGTATTGCGGGCGCTGAATAGCGGACGCGCCAATGCGTATGAATACGAGCTCGCTCGCGTGCTGTCCGATTCCGTGGATCGCGTCGGACGGATCCACTCGGTCGGCATCGCCGTGCTCGAACCCGAGGACGATTCCGTCGATGCCGTGGACTACGTGCTGCTGACCGCGACGTTCGACGGCTCCTGGGAAGCCTATGTCCGCGTCATCTGGCAGAAGGCCGCCCGGCTGCTCGACCTCATCTTCTGCAATACCGAGGGCTACGTGCTCGGGCACGAGAACACCTACGAGAACTGGGGTATCTGGCTCAAGAGCAGGCAGACCGAAGCCTATTTCCTCTACGCCACCCCCGACCTGACCGTGGACGACACGCGCTTCCTGCGGATGGAGGAGCGGGTCTATCGGCGCGCCTCGGGCGCCGGCGCCGATCAGATCGTCACGCGGATGAGGATTCCGTCGCCGGAAGAGATTGCGCGACGCTCGGTATTCCAGGGCGCCGATCCAACCAATGCCGGCTTCAGCGAAACGCTCACCCCCGAAGCGGCCGGCCGGCCTGCCTTTCGCCACGGCATCCTTGCGCTGGCGGGGCTCTACCGTCTGGCCGACTTCTATCCGCCGGGGACGCATGACGGAGTGATTCTGCATCGGGCCGCCCACGAGCTGCTGCCGGAATTCGTCACCATGATCAATACCCCCGCCTATGCGGAAGGCGTCAAACGCGCCAGCCGGCGCTATGAAGAAGCGCTGCACTGGTTGATGACCCCACCCGACGTGGCGCCGGTGCGACAAAAGCTGCCGCTCGCCCTGCCGCCCCAATCGCCGTTGCAGGATCGCTGCAACGTGCAAGGCGGGATTCTCTCCGCCTACCCCGCTTCGGATCACGGCTGCCTGCTGCTGTTGCAGTTCGCCAATCCGGCCGCGCTGGCGGCGTTTCTCGACGTCCTACAGGTGACGTCCGCAGCCGACGTTCTGACACCGGGGCAGATCGTCACCAACATCGCATTCACGGTCGAGGGGCTGCGTCAGGCCGGCCTGTCGGACGAAGAGGTGCGCACACTGCCGGAAGAGTTTGTGCAGGGCATGGAAAGACGCGCCGGCCTGCTCGGCGACGTGCGCTGGAATCACCCCCAGCGATGGCGCCTTCCGGCCAGCAACTGGGCGCTCGGGATCAACGCGCCGGACCTGCCCGAAGGCGCCCCGGCGCCGCGCATCAGCATGAGCTCCGTCCATGCCGTCCTTCAGCTTCGCCTGCTGACCAAGGACCCGAACAAGGACCCGCAGACGGCGGCGGACGCGAGAAAACCGTTGATGGCCGAAATGAACCGCCTGGTCGAGGTGGATCCAGGCGTCAGGCCGCTGTCGATTCAGTGGATGCAGCGGCAACGTGTTGGGTCCTCTGAGAACATGAAGGACCATTTTGGTTTCGCCGATGGCAGTTCGAACCCGGTGCTGGACGCGAGCGAGGCCGGCGAGGTCTATTCCAATCGGGTGCATCTTGGCGAGATTCTGTGCGGCTACCCCAACCTCGCCGACGAGACCGCGCCGCTCGGCGACGCGACCAATCGTGCTCACGCAATGCTCCGCGACGGCAGCTTCATGGCGCTGCGCAAGCTGCGACAAGATGTCGAGCAGCTGGAGGACGTCCTGTGCCGCGCGACGCGACAGGCGACCGAGACGGCCGGACCGGACGCACCTGCCCTGACGCGCGAGATGTTGATGGCCAAGATGATGGGACGCTGGCCGACGGGCCATCCCCAGGCCGGCCAACCCCTGACCCCTACTCCGCCCCCTGACAAAGGCTACAACGACTTCAACTACGACGCCGATCCGCAGGCCCAACTGTGCCCATTTCACGCGCACATACGGCGCGCCAATCCGCGCCTCTCGATCACCAAGGCGGATGCCGGCGCCAGGCCCCCACGGATCGTCAGGCGCGGCATGTCCTACGGTCCGCCCGTCGACTCGCAAGCCGCCAGATCCGCTCCGCAACCAGAACGCGGCCTGGTCTTCATGGCCTACAATGCCAGCCTCGGCGAGCAGTTCGAGGTGGTGCAGAGCTGGCTGGCCGGCGGCAACAGCTCGGGGTCGTCTTCGGGGGTAAGCGATCCTTTCCTCGGCCTCGCCGAGCCTGGCCGGCTCCGACATTTCCGTTTCGAGCATGGAGGCCAAACCATTCGCGTGGCGCTGGACGGCTCGGACCGCCTCCACGACGAACCCCGTCCCTTCGTGCGTCTGGAATGGGGAGCGTATTTCTTCGCGCCATCCAAGAAGGCGCTTGCCGATCTTCAGCAATGGGCGGCGAGCCAGGGGCACAAACCGGCGGTGACGTGGAGCGTCGATCAGGGGGAAAAGGAGATCGCGCGTCTACGCCTGATCGAGGGCCGGCAGGGCGAAGCCGCGGCGATGGCCGCATGGAAGACGGCGCTCGAAGATCCGGATTCGGCCTCGCATTTCGTCAACGCGTCGATCTGGGCTGCGATCCGCGAGCGCCACGGCGGCGCGCTCCGCACGCCCTTCGGTGTCTTGGTCGCCGACCGCGACATGGTCTACCGGGTCTTTGCCGATTCCGACACCAAGCTGACCATCACCGGCTACCTTCCCCGCATGCTGCGGTCGTTCGGCATCCTCTATCTTGGCCGCGACGCCGGACAGCCTGACCAAGTCTATGAGCAGGAATCCGCAGCCTGCAACGCTGCGATCATGGCCCTTGACCAACCCGCCGCATTCGAGCTGGCGCGCACAGTCACACAGAAGGTGCTGGGCTTCATGGTCAAGCAGATGATTGACTATGCCGCTAGCGACGGCGAAGCGAGCTGGGAACTGACCGTCGACGTGCACGAATTGGTGGATCCGCTGCTCGCCGCCTTCTGCGAAGCGTGGTTCGGGTTGAGCGAAGACGGGGGGCATTTCCGCCGCATCGGCTATCGCTGGGATTGGAAGCCAGGCGAGCCGCCCGGTTATCCCGGCCATTTCCTCTCCCCTTCGCGCTACATCTTCCAGCCCCACCCGAACACGACGGTGGAGGCGATCGGCGCGGCACATGGCGACGCTGCGCGCCGCGCCATGGAGAGTTTCCTGACGCAATTCGGGCCGACGAGCGGACCCGTGACGAAGGCGGTTTACAATTCGCCGCGAGGCACCGGCGACATTCCGTTCGTGGCTCGTACCATCGCCGGCGCCATGATGGGCTTCATTCCGACCGTCGACGGCAACCTGCGCAGGATATTGAACGAATGGCTGCGCGAAGGAACGCTGTGGGCGTTGCGCGCTCGCTATGCCGGCACGGAGGCAAAGAACTACATGGACGCCCTCAACCGCCTGAGAGACGACTTCATCCCCGCGATGCAGCTTCGCGCGGTGCCCGAACTGATCTGGCGGACAGCCGTCGTTTCGCAAACCATCGGAGGTGTCGAGGTCAGGCCGGGAGACGTCATCGTCGCGGGCGCGGTCTCCGCCACCCAGCAAAATCTCGCCGAAGGTCGTCAGGACCTCTATCACGCCTTCGGCGGCAACCGCAGGGTCGCGGGGCATCCCACGCATTCATGTCCCGGAGCAGATCCGGCATTGGCAGTGATGCTGGGTTTCTTCAGCGCATTGGTGGAGACGCCGCTACCCTTGCGGGCCGGCCCCATTCCAATGAGCCTGACGATGGACGGAAGGGTTCCCGCGCCGCCGAGTCCAGCTCTGCGCTAAATTTGGAGCCGTTCAGGACAGGCGGCGCAGCGACTAGACGGCACAAGGCTGAGCACGACCGAGTTGATCGTTGGCGTAGACGACGGGTGTGCCGATGAAGAGCCGGATCGCCTGCTCCGCATGCCAGTGCATGCCGATCGCCTTGAGTTTCTCGGCGGCTTCAATAATGGTCTGGCGGGCCGCCTCGCCCTGGCCCTGCCCCGCGAGAAGCTCGCCGTGCAGGGCCAGGTTCAGGGCCGCATCGCGCAGCGAACCGCGCCAGCCTGCGGAGGCCTCGGCCCGCTGCAACCACCGTTCGCTGAGGCTAAGATCCTGGCGCCGGGCTGCGAGCCTCGCCAGCGAGCGGCACGCCGCCGCCTCGCCCAGCCGCTCGCCTTCGCGCGCGCGGCGCAGGATATGGGCGGCATATCGCCGTGCCGTCTCGACGTCGCCTTCGGCCGTCGCCGCCTCGACGAGCCAGCTATATTGAACCGACGTGTAGAATTGAAAATTGCGCCGCTCCATCCATTCCGCGGCGTTGCGCAGCTGCAGCAAGCCATCGGCGTCGGCGGCCGCCGACCAGCGGGCAAATCCCGAGGCGGCCCGGCAATCCGCCAGCAGCAGCAGACTGCGGGTGTTCTCGGCGATGCGCGCCCCTTCGACGGCAAGCTGCTCCGCCTCGCGCCAGCGGCCCTGCCAGTTCAGCGCGACCGCAATCCAGTTGCGTACGGAATTGACGACCGGATGGGTCGAGCCTTCGACCAGGGCCATGGCTTCGCGGAAACATGCGTGGGCACCGTCGAAATCGCCGCGATCCGCGAGGATGCCGCCCTTGCACGACAGCGCGTAGGCCGCTCCGAAGGATATCGCGCCATGCCGCCGGGTGCGCTGCTGCTTGGTCGAAATGGCAGCGTCGATCAGGGCGATGGCTTCGTCGTACTGACAGCTTGCGGCCAGAATTTGCCCGAGCGTTGCTTCGATCTGGGCGATCAGGCGATGATCACCGAGCTTGCGCGCCAATTCCAGTGCCGTCCGCGTGTGTGTCACAGCGTCCCGGAAGCGGCCGAACCCGTAGCACATGTAGCCGAGCCATTCATAGGCGCTCGCCATCGCGGCGGTCTCGCCGAGGGAGGACGCGATCGCAACCGCGCGTTCGAACACGGACGTATCGTCGGTCAGCGACAGCGGGTCGAAGATGTTGGCCATACCAAGCTTATTGGCCAGCAAGCACCAGCGCAGCGATTGCTCGCGGGAGCGATCCGGCACGCGATCCAGCGCTTGCATGGCGACCTGGTACTGCGCACTGGCACGATCGAGCGCGAATGCAGCCATGGCCTTGTCGCCGGCGCGTTCGGCATAGCGGGCGGCGCTTTCCCAATGACCTGCGCCGCGCGAATGATAGGCCAGAGCTTCCATCGCGTCCTCGCGATCAGCCTGCTCGGACCGCGCCAGCAAGGTGGCTTCGATCCGCTTGTGCAATGCCTGACGCTCGTGCAAGCCAATGCTGTCGTAGACCGCGTCGCGCGTGATGCCGTGCTTGAAGCGCAGGACGTCGCCCCCTGGATCGGCATAGAGAAAGTCCGCATCGGCCAATGCCCGCACGATGGCCGGGTCGGGTTCGCTGCCGCAGGCCGAAACCAGCAACCCGTGCGGCACGGTGTTGCCGATGACGGCCGCGGCGCGGACCACCTTCGCCTCATCGGACGGCAGGCGTGCCAGGCGCGAGGCGACCAGTGTTGCGATCCAGCCCTGTTTGCTGCGCGCTTCGAATGAAGCAGGATCGTTGGCGGCGATGGAATGGCAGAGCTCTTCGATGAACAACGGCACTCCGCCCGCGTAGGCGTGGATGCGCGCGACGAGGAATGGATCGGCCTGCGGCACCCAGCGGCGTACGGCAAGGTCGGTTTCGGGCCCCTGAAACGGTTCGAGGAGCAGGTGCGGCGCGCCTGAAATCCATTCGGTGCCGTCCTCGCGTGGCCGGCTGGCGAGGATGACACGAGGTCCGTTGGGCAATTCCAGCAAGGCCTGGAGCAATTGGCGGCTTGCATCGTCGGACCATTGCCAATCGTCGATCACCAGCACCAGCGGGCCCTGCGCCGACAGGCCGGTGAAGAACGCGAGGAGATCGCCGACGACGCCGTCGACGGTGATGCGGCCGCCGCGCGCATCGGCGCCGGCCGACGCCAGAGCGAGGATCGATTCTGCATGCGGGCCGAGCTGGGCGGCCCATGGCTCCAGAGCCGTGCGCGCGGTCTCCTTGGCCTCAACGATGGAAGCATCCGGGCCTATTCCGAGAGCGGAGCGCAGCATTTGCAGGAACGGTTGCAGAACCTCGGCACCGACATAACTCTCGCAGCTGCCCCGCAGCAGCCTGAAGCGCTCGGTGCCGACGTGCTCCAGCACTTCTTCCAGAAGACGCGTCTTGCCGAGGCCGGGGCCGCCCACGACGACCGTGCAGCGTTGCGCGGGCAGAGGTGCCTCGCTCAGAAAGCGTGTCAGGAAGCCGAATACCTCGTTGCGACCGATGAAGGGTGTCAAGCCGCGGCGCGAGGTTGCCTCGAAGCGTCGGGTCGCCGTGCTTCGTCTCAGCACCAGCCTCGCCTGCGGCATTCCGGAAATCCCTCCCGATGGGAGGTGGGCACCGAGCTCGAAGAAGTTGGCGTGCGGCCCAAGGGCATCGAGGCTGGCGAGGATCTGATCCGGACCGGCGTGACGCGACAGGTGCGCCGCCGTGTTTACGACATCGCCGATCAGGTCATACCGGCCGGACTCGATGTCGCCTTGGGTCAGGAGCACGGTGCCGGCATGGATACCCGAATGCATTCGCAGCGGCATCAGCGCCGGCGACACGCCATCGTGACGCAGCTGCCCGACCCATTGGTGAATATCGAGCGCTGCTTCCGCAGCACGACGACCGTCGTCCTCGCCCGACTGGGGATGGCCGAAAATAGCGAGGGCACCGTCTCCCTGTGTTCTGATGATGTGACCGCCGTGCTTGGCCACCGCGCGATGCCAGATCTGCCGCAATTGGCTGAGGAGCTCGGAAAGGTGCTCGGACTCGACATCTCTGCCCAGGGCCGTGGACCCCACAAGGTCAGAGAACAGCACCGTCAATCGATGACGTTCGCCTTTTGGATCGCGGGTTTGCGTACTCATCGTCAATCGCAGCCAAATCGTTGACGAACCGCAAGAACGGTCCCCCAGCTGGTGCCAGACCGGATGCAGCAAGTATGACAAAAGGCCATAGTATCTCGCCTAACCCGCAAGTGGAAGCTCGCGGATTGCATCCGCCGAACACGGCGCTTATCGGTCTAACTTGCTCAAAAATCTCATGTCTTGCCCTTTGCCGGACGGCGCGTCGGCCGCCTCGCCGGCACAGGCCAAGGCGGAGTATCAAGGTGGAGGATCTTGAGCTGGCGTTCTAGGGAAGCGGCAGCCGCTCCAACTGGCTCTGCGCCTTCTTGACGGCGGCCGCATACCAGCTCTGGCTCGGGGCTTCCTTGGCGAAGCACGAAGTGAAGGCGGTCATCGCCTTGTCTTCGCGGGTCATCTCGCCGCGCGGATCCTTCTTGTCGACGGGCTTTGCCATCATCTGCTTCCAGACTTTCTCGCAGGCCGGGATCGGGGCGGTCTTCACGGCCTCCGTTGCCGCGAGGAAATAGACCTTGTCGCCCTGGATCGCGACGACGTCGATTTCGTCCGGGGGACCCTTGAGGTCGCCATTGCCGCGCACGCCGAGCACAGCGGCTGCGGCGCTCGCCCTTGCCGGCTTGGTGATCGGCAGCTCCGCATAGATCGCGAAGGCGGCGTCCTGGATCGCATAATAATAGAAGCGGTCGGATTTCAACGCTGCGCCGCTCTCCAGCGGCATGCCGTCCTCGCGATGCTCGCTCAGCCAATGCCTGAGCAGCCCGGTCGTGGTCACCACGGCCTGCATCTTGTCGCCTTCGGAAGCGAAGCTCAGCCCGTCGAGATGGCCGAAGCCGATGTCGCTCTTGAACAGCGTATCGACGTTGGACTTGCCCTCGGCCGGGAGCCCCTTGATCGCGACCGGACCGACCAGGCCGCGCAGCACGCCGGCCAGCTCCTTCAGGGCCGCATCATGCTGCTTGTAGATCTCGTCGCTCTCCTTGGCGCTGGAAAATTTTGCGATGTAGCGGTCGCGCAGGTCGAGATAGTGCTGCTCTGGCGCGGCAGCACGGGCAGGCGCGGCCAGGACGAGCAGGCAGAGCAAGGCAGGCAATCTCATTGCAATTCCGGAAGACTGGAGAGCGATCTCCCATCTTTGTGCCGACGCCGAGTGCGAAGGTTCATCCGCTGGCGGAACGCGGGTGCCCTACTCTGCCGGTGTGAGTTGCTGCCGGCTCAGCCGCAGGGCCGCGGTCTCGCGTACGCGAACCCGGGCGCGGCGCTTGCGCCACCAGATCACGACGCCGGTGACCGAGAGTGCGGCGACCACAAGGCCCATCACCGAGATCAGGATGCGCCCGAACAATCCGACGATGCGGCCCGAATGCAGCGGAAACTGCGCCTGCACGAAGATGTCGGCAGCGGTGCCGACCCAGGGCAGTCGCTCGCCGATGGGACGGCCGTCCTCGCTGTCGTAATAGAGCTGCGCCGGGCCGACGCCGCCGGCGCCGTGATCGTCGCCGGGGTGGAAGAAGGCGGCGGCATAGACGCCATGGGCCGGGCCGTAATTGATCGACCCGACCGGGACCGTCCACCCGCGCGCCTTGCCGTCGGCCGCGGCGCGCGCGGCGATGTCGGCGAAGGTGACCTTGGGCTCGATGGGATCGTCGAGATCGCGGTACGGCCGCTGCTCATAGGGCGTCGGCGTGTAGTTCGACACCATCTTCATCAGCGGCGAGAACACCTCAAAATAGAGGTTCAGCGAGAACGCCGTGAAGGCGATGATGAACAGCACACCCCACGTCCACAGGCTGAAAGCGCGATGGATGTCGAAATTGATCCGGTAGGCGCTGCCCGACGTCTTGATGGTCCAGGCCGGCGCCCAGCGCGCCCAGAAGCCGCGCTCGAGCTGGCGCGCGACCTCGGGCGCCCGCGCCGCCTTGGCGCGCCGGCGCGAGGGCAGCGTCAGGTAGAAGCCGACGAAGCAATCGATGGTCCAGATGATGGCGATGATGCCGAGCACGCGCATGCCCCAGCGGTCGCTGCCCCAGAATTCCGGAATGTGCATCGTGTAGTGCAGCTTGTAGAGAAACGAGACGAAGTTTTCCCGCGTGACGGGCCACACCGCCCCCCAATAGCGCCGGCCAAGCTCCGCGCCGGTGTTGGGATCGAGGAAGACCTGATTGTAGTCGAGCGGGTAACGCTTGCCCGTCGCGGGATCGATCCGCGGCATGACGAAGAACCACAGCGAGTGGCCCTGCTCCGGCGTCATGAAGAGGTAGACGACGCGCGCGCGGGGATCACGCTGCTCGATCATCTTGGCGAGCTCGAGCGAGGGAATGGCCGGGCCCTTCGTCGAGACATCGAACAGATGGCTGTTCAGGACGTCGTCGATCTCGTGGTCCCAGGAGATGATCGCGCCGGTGATGCCGGAGAAGAACAGGAATCCGGCCGTGAGCAATCCCGCCCAGCGATGCAGCCTGCCGAATATCGCTCTCATCGTCTTCCACTCTCATCCAGCGGGTCCGGCCGCCTGGTGCCGGACCGTCTTCGATTTCACCAGCGGTAGGTCAGCTTGCCGATCGCCTTGCGTCCCTCGGCATAGAAGCAGCCCGAGAGGCTGTAACACGCGGCGACGTAGTGGGTATCGGCCAGGTTGGTCACGTTCAGCGACAGCCGCCAATTGTCGTGGGTGTAGGCCAGCAGCGCGTCCAGCACGGTCGAGGCGCCCACCTTGAAGGTGTTGGCGTCGTCGCCCCAGGTGGCGCCGACATAGCGGATGCCGCCGCCGAATTGCAGGCCCGCGAGCGGCCCGTACTGCAGCGTATAGTCGCTCCACAGCGAAGCGCGGTTGAGCGGCACGGTGACCGGCGCTTTGCCGACATTGACCGGATCCTGCGTAACCATGGCATCGACATAGGCATAGGCGGCGCGCAGGTTCCAGCCGTCGGCGAGCGACATCGTGCCTTCGAGCTCGATGCCGCGCGATTTCACCTGCCCGATCTGTTCGTAAAAGGTGGTTGCAGGCACGTATACAGCGACGTTGTCACGAGTCAGGTCGAAGGCGGCGAAGGTGAACAGCGCGTTCCAGCCCAGCGGTTGATACTTGACGCCCACCTCGTACTGCACGCCGGTCTCGGGATCGAGCATCTGTCCGGACGGACTGGTCGCGAGCTGCGGCAGAAACGACTCGGAATAGCTGAAATAGGGAGCGATGCCGTTGTCGAAATTGTACATCAATGCAGCGCGGCCGGTGAACGCCGAGGAGTCCTTCGAGGTGGAAGTATCGACCGGCGGTAGATTGGTGTCGAGCTGCGTCGTCACGAAGTCCTGGCGGCCGCTGAGCTGGAACGAGAGCCGGCCGAGCTTGATCTGATCCTGCGCATAGAGGCCGAGCTGCGACTGCTTGATGCCTTTGTTGTCGTACATGCCGCCGAGAGCCCAGTCGTAGCTGTAGACCGGGTTGAAGACGTTGATCTCCGGCGCCGACGTCGTGACGGCAAAGGCGGTGTCGCGGAACGTGGTGTTGCGATAGTCGAGCCCGACCAGGGTGGTATGACTGAGAATGCCAGTGGTGAACTTGCCCTGGAGCTGGTTGTCCACCGCGAAGGAGTTGATGTAGGAGTTGCTGTAGCTGCCATAGCGCGCGAGCTGGCCCGCGGCTTCGTCGGCATAGCCGCCGCCGTAAAACACCTTTTCCTCGTTGTGCTGATAGGCGTAGCGCAGGTTCTGACGGAACGTGAGGTAATCGGTGAAATCGTGCGAGAGCTGGTAGCCGATCGTTGCGATCTCGGTGTTGAACGCATCGAAGCTCGGCACGCCTGCGAAGAACGACACCGGGATGGTGCGATCGTTGTTCGGCCACACCGTGCCCGAGGCCGGCAGGAACTGGAGGCCCCACCCTGCCCGATCCTTCTGGTAGTTGGCGAGCACGGTAAGGGTCGTGTCCTCGCTCGGCTTGAAGGTGACTGCGGGCGCGATGAAGACACGGTTGTCTTTGGTGAAGTCGACCTGAGTTTCGCCGTCCCGGACCACGCCGGTCAGGCGCCACAGCACGGTACCTTCCTTGTTGGCGGGGCCGCCCATGTCGAACTGACCCTGATAGCGGTTGAAGCTGCCGCCGGAGATCGAGACCTCGCCGAACTGCTGCGCGGTCGGCAGCTTGGTCACGTAGTTGAGGATGCCGCCGGTGCCGCTGCCGCCATACATCGCGGAGGACGGGCCCTTGAGCACCTCGAGCCGCTCGGCGCCATAGGGATCGAGGCCGTTGAAATGCACGTAGTTGCTGGAGGGAATCCGCAGGCCGTCGATGTAGAGGCCGGACATGGTCGTGTCGAAGCCGCGAATCTGGAGAGCGCCGAAGCGGGTGTCCGAGCCACCATTGACGTCGCCACTGACACCCGCGGTGTAGCGCAGAGCCTCGCCGATCGAGACCGCGCCCTGGTTCCTGACCTGGTCGGTAGTGACGACGGACACCGACTGCGGCGTTTCGATCAAGGGCGTATCGGTCTTGGTGGCGGTGCCGCTGCGCGTCGCGACGAAACCGCGTACCGGACCATTGGCGCGCTCGGCCGTTGCACCGTTCGGTGAGGCCGACTGGGTTGGCGCGGCCTGCTGCGCCGGGCCGCGACGATTGGCGCGTGCGGTTCGCGTCGCCGCAGCCCGTCGCGACGACGCAATCGCCGCCGGACGGGTGCGCTGCGCCGGCGCCTCGACGGTGACCGCAGGAATTTGCGTCTGTGCCTCCACGCAAGCGAAGGGAATGACAAGAGAGAATGTGCTGACCGCCCCGAGGAAAAGCACCTGACTCTGTCGACGACGCGTGTCGCCACGCAAAGAGAATTGAAAGTCGCTCACGTCTTTCGAGGCCCCACGCACTGCCGGCTTCGCCGGTACCGTTTTTGATGCCCCGCCCTAACTCAGGCGGTTTTCGAGTGCGATAGGAACCGGGTTAGAATTTCTCCAGACGTGTACGCAGCATGTGCGACGAATGCGCTCAGGCGCGGAATGGCGTGCGTCATCTTCGGGATCTGGAATCCTTCTAGACGAACGCAATCATCGAACGCACGAGTCCCTGCCCCTACGGCTGCAAGTGGGAAACGTCGTTTGCCTGCTGTAAGGTCGTCCCTGTGTCAGTGTCGGCGCAGGAGATGATGTTCATGGCGGAGCCCGGCTTCGGTCGGTTCATGAAGGACCACCGGGAGTTTTTCAACGCGTTGGCCGAGGACGGCTGGCGGACCGTCCCCGGCTATGTCGGTGTCGAGGAGAAGATCCTGTCCGGCCGTTTCGACCACCCGGCGCAAACGGGAGCAGTGACACGGCTGTCGCGCTGGGCCGCCGGTGCATCGGTAGAGCACCCGGTCTCGCACGATTGGTGTGAGGAAGTGTTTCTGATCTCCGGCACGTTGTCGATCGGCACAGCCGCACAGGAAACGCAACGGCTCGAGGCCGGCACCTACGCCGTGAGGCCGGCCCACGTCGAACACGGGCCGTTCTTCACCCGAGACGGCTGCCTGATGATCGAGTTTCTCTACTACCCGCCGGCTGCCTAGCGGTGCCGCAGCCGGCGATTGACCCGGCGCGCCAGATAGTCGCCGGCGCTCTGGACGATCTGCACCAGGGCGATCAGCACGACCACGACGGCCAGCATCATCTCCGGCATGAAGCGCTGGTAGCCATAGCGGATGCCGAGGTCGCCAAGGCCGCCGCCGCCGACCGCGCCGACCATCGCGGAGTAGCCGAGCAAGCTGACCACGGCGAGCGTCAGAGCCAGCAGCAGTCCCGGCAGCGCCTCCGGGATCAGGACCTTGAACACGATCTGGAGCGGCGAGGCGCCGAACGAGGACGCGGTCTCGATCAGACCGCCGTCGACCTCGCGGATCGCAGCCTCGACGAGGCGCGCGATGAACGGCGTCGAGGCGATCGTCAGCGGCACGATCGCCGCGGTCGAGCCGATCGAGGTCCCGGCAACGAGGCGCGTGAACGGGATAATGGCGACGACCAGGATGATGAAGGGCGTCGAGCGCGTCGCATTGACGACGATGCCGAGCACGCGATTGACGAGGGGCGCCGCGAACAGCTCGCCTTTGCGGCTGGTGGCCAGGAACACGCCGAGCGGCAGGCCGAAGGCGGTGCCGAGCAGCGCCGCGATGCCGACCATGTACAGGCTTTCGAAGGTAGCCTGGATGATCAGGTTGATGAGTTCAGGCGACATAGCCGAGACGCTCCGCCGAGAATTGATATTGAGAGAGCCAGGCGAGCGTCCGCGCCACCGCGTCATCGCCACCGGGAATTCCAAGCGTCAGCGAGCCCACATGCTGGCCGCCGATCTCGTCGATACGCGCCGACAGCAGCGCCACATCGAGCCCGAGCTCGCGCGCGAGCCGCGCCACGACGGTGTCGCCGGCCCCTGCCCCGCGCACCTGGACCCGGATCACGGCCTGCCCGCCGGCAGGCTGGTCCGAAACGATCCGGCTTGCCAGCGAGACCGGCAGACTGTCACCGATCACCTCGGCCAGGAAGGACTGCGTGATCGGATGTTTTGGTTGCGTGAAGATGTCGGCGACGTGGCCGCTCTCGACGACGCGGCCGGCGTCCAACACCACCACCTCCTTGGCGAGCTGGCGCACCACGGACATCTCATGCGTGATCAGCACGATGGTCACGCCGAGCTCGCGGTTGATGTTGGCGAGCAGATCGAGGATCGCGCGCGTGGTCTGCGGATCGAGCGCCGAGGTCGCTTCATCCGACAAGAGTACGCTCGGCCGCGTCGCCAGCGCGCGGGCGATGCCGACGCGCTGCTTCTGGCCGCCGGACAGTTCTGAAGGGTAGCGATCGTGCTTGTCGGCAATGCCGACCAGCGCGAGCAGCTCGGCGACGCGGGCCTTGATGTCGGCCCTGGTCCAGCCGGCGATCTCCAGCGGCAGCGCGATGTTGTCGGCCGCGGTGCGCGAGGACAGCAGGTTGAAGTGCTGGAAGATCATGCCGATCGAGCGCTGCGCCAGCCGCAGCTCGCGGCCCGCGAGCGCCGAGATATCGCTGTTGTCCACGATCACGCGGCCCGTGGTCGGCTTCTCCAGCCCGTTGATGAGCCGGACCAGGCTCGACTTGCCGGCCCCGGAGCGGCCGATCACGCCGGTGATGGAGCCGCGCGGAATGGCGAAGTCGATGTCTTGCAGCGCGTTGACGCCGGGCTTGCCGCGATAGGCCGGATAGGTCTTCGAGATGGCGGCGAAACGGACCATCGCGTCCGGCGCGGGTGAAATCGCTTCAAGCGTTCCGATCGGTCGTCCGATCGCGAGCGATTGGTGGGCATTCATGGAGGCGGCCTTCATGCACTGTTCGCGTTCCCGAGTGCGCGCACGGGAACCAGGTCGGATGGGGAGAGAGACGGTGAGGATCCGGGACGGACGCGCTGCACCGCAGCACGCACCATCGCCTTTTCCGGTCTTTCTTGCAATTTCAGATATTTGGCGGGGGTTGGACGAAGATTTCCCAATCCCTCCCTGGAGCAGAATAATCCTCCGGGTTCTGCAGCTCCGTGCTGTTTTTCGCAGGCTCACAAATGCCCGGTGCGCCGGTGCTCCGGCTCGCCCCCACGGACGGGAAACCTGATCGTCGTGCCGATGGTGATCCAATTGGCGTTCTCGCCGGTGATGTTGCGGCCGTAGATCACGTCGACCGAGAAGATCTCGTTTGGCCGGTAGCGCACGCCGGTCTGAAGGCGCGGCTGCACGACGCTCGCGATCTCGGACGCGCCGGCCTGGCCATAGGCCTCGATGGTCCACTGCAACGTGTCGGTGAACTTCCAGTCGAAGCCGATACCGTAGGTCAGGTAGTGCCGATCGATCGTGCGATCCCAGAGCCAGCCGCCATTGATGTTGACGCGCATGGTCTCGGACAGGCGAAAGGTCGCCGGTATGACCGCAAAGGCCGACAGTGCCTCGCCGGTCGCGGCATCGAACGATCCGCCGCCATAGGCCGACAATCCCCACCGCCCGATCCCGGTCGGGATGAAATTGGTCTTGGCTTTCGGAGCCAGCGTCGTGCTCCACTCGCCGTCGCTGCGGGCCCGAATGGTCTGCATGCTCAGCTCGATCGGCCTGAAGGGATCGACGACGCAGGAGGGATTCGCGACGGCTGCGAAATCCGTATTGGTTGCGGCCGACAGCCAACTTTCGATCTTGCAGGAGCCGACCTCGGAGATGTCGGCGGCGTCCACCGCATAGGCGCCATTCGCAGCGCGCGCATCCCGGCCTGAGAATGCGACAACAGCCGCGATGACAGCGGTCATTCCGGTTCGTGCAGCCCAGCCCATGGAGCGATGTTAGCAGAGGTCTTCGTCTCGACAAGGCCCGGATTCCAGGACTATCTTCGCGTCATGAGCGAGCATCATCACGACCACGATCACGACCATTCCGAGCTGTCCGAGACCGAGCTGCGCGTGCGCGCGCTCGAGACGATCCTGACCGAAAAGGGCTATGTCGAGCCGGCCGCGCTCGATGCCATCATCCAGGCCTATGAAACCAAGATCGGCCCGCACAATGGGGCGCGCGTGGTCGCCAAGGCCTGGACCGATCCGGCGTTCAAGACGGCGCTGCTGGAGGATGGCTCCAAGGCCATCGGCACGCTCGGCCATGTCAGCCGCGTCGGCGATCATCTCGTCGTGGTCGAGAACACGCCCGAGCGGCACAACATGGTCGTGTGCACGCTGTGCTCCTGCTATCCCTGGGAAATGCTGGGGCTGCCGCCAGTCTGGTACAAGGCCGCGCCCTACCGCTCCCGCGCGGTGAAGGATCCGCGCGGCGTGCTTGCCGATTTCGGGGTCGCGGTTCCGAAGGACATCGAAATCCGGGTCTGGGATTCCACCGCCGAGACGCGCTTCCTGGTGCTGCCGATGCGGCCCGCCGGCACCGAAGGCTGGAGCGAGGCGCAGCTCGCCGAGCTCGTGACGCGCGACTCCATGATCGGCACCGGTTTCCCCAAGACGCCGGGAGCACCGTCGTGAACGGCGTGCACGACATGGGCGGCATGGACGGGTTCGGCAAGGTCGAGCCCGAGCCGAACGAGCCGATGTTTCACGAAGAATGGGAATCGCGCGTGCTGGCGATGGTGCGCGCGATGGGCGCGGCCGGCGCCTTCAACATCGACACCTCGCGCTTCTATCGCGAGACCTTGCCGCCGCACGTCTATCTCTCGAGCTCCTATTACAAGAAATGGTTTCTCGGGCTCGAGGAGATGCTGATCGACAAGGGCTATCTCACCCGCGAGGAGGTCGCTGCCGGCCATGCGATGCAGCCCGCAAAGGCGCTCAAGCACGGCACGTTCGACCGCGCCAATGTCGAGCGCGTGATGGTGCGCGGCAAGTTTGGCCGCCCTGCCCCGGCGCCGGCGAAATTCAACATTGGCGATCGCGTCCGCGCCAAGAATATTCATCCAGCGACGCACACGCGGCTGCCACGCTATGTGCGCGGCCATGTCGGCGTGGTCGAGCTGAACCACGGCTGCCACGTGTTTCCGGATAGTGCGGCGATGGAGCGCGGCGAGAACCCGCAATGGCTCTATACCGTGGTGTTCGAGGGCCGCGATCTCTGGGGTGACGACGGAGATCCCACGCTGAAGGTCTCGATCGACGCGTTCGAGCCCTATCTGGATCCGGCGTGATGAGCGGCGCACTTGCGGCCGCGGCGACGGCGGCAATCCCGGGCATTCCGCGCGACGATGACGGCCCGGTGTTCCGCGCACCCTGGGAGGCGCATGCGTTCGCGATGGCCTTGAGCCTGCACGAGCGCGGCGTATTCACCTGGCCGGAATGGGCCGCAGCCTTGGCCTCCGAGATCAAGCGTGCCCAGGCCGCGGGCGACCCTGACACCGGCGAGACCTACTATCTGCACTGGCTCGCCACGCTGGAAGGCCTCGTCGCGCGCAAGGGCGTCGCCTCGCTGGAGACGCTGCACCGCTACCGCGATGCCTGGGACCACGCCGCCGATCGCACGCCGCACGGCAAGCCGATTGAGCTGCGGGACGAGGATTTTCAGTAGCTGATCGCTGAGTTCGTCACTGCGAGCGAAGCGAAGCAATCCAGAATCCTCCGCGGCGGCAGTCTGGATTGCTTCGTCGCATCAGCGCAAAATTGCTGCGCAATTTTGTCGCGAGCTCCTCGCAATGACGGCGGAGCGACCCTACCGCCCTGCCACGTACTCGTTCCACCCCCTCGCCCGCAAACTGCAGGCCGGGCACTCGCCGCAGCCATAACCCCATTCGTGCCGCGCGCCGCGTTCGCCGAGATAGCAGGTGTGCGATTGCTCACGGATCAAATCGACCAGCCCCTCGCCGCCGAGATCGTGCGCCAGCTTCCAGGTCGCGGCCTTGTCGATCCACATCAATGGCGTGTGCAGCTCGAAGGGCCTCGCCATGCCGAGCGAGAGCGCGGCCTGCATGGCGCGGATGGTCTCGTCGCGGCAATCGGGATAGCCGGAATAGTCGGTCTCGCACATGCCGCCGACGATGTGGCGGATGCCGCGCCGGTAGGCCAGCGCTGCGGCGAAGGTCAGGAACACGAGGTTGCGGCCCGGCACGAAGGTGTTGGGCAGGCCGTCGGCGCCCATCGCGATCGCGACGTCGCGGGTTAGCGCCGTCTCGGAGACGGCCGCCAGCGTCGGGATCGACAGCGTGTGGCTCTCGCCCAGCTTTGCGGCCCAATCCGCGCGCAGGCCCTTGATGCCGTCGAGCAGGCGGTCGCGGCAGTCAAGCTCGATGGCGTGGCGCTGGCCGTACTCGAACCCCAGCGTCTCCACGCGGACGAAGCGGCTCAAAGCCCAGGCGAGGCAGGTGGTGGAATCCTGGCCGCCGGAGAACAGCACCAGCGCGGTTTCGGAAGAAAATGCGTCGTTCATGGCCCGCGCTTTAGCATTGCGCGACTTGCTCGCCAATCGGTGGAAATCGGCCTGTTCCGCCGCCTTGCGCTGGGATTGGGGGTCCGCTTTTGGCATAAGGCTCTGGACCCCAGGAGACTGCCCGGCAATGGCCCCTTCCCGCGATATCTCCCGCCTGATCGAAATCATGGCGGCACTGCGCACCCCGGTGACCGGCTGCCCTTGGGACCTCGAGCAGGACTTTGCGACGATTGCGCCCTACACGATCGAGGAAGCCTATGAGGTGGTCGACGCCATCACCCGCGGCGATCTCGACGATCTCAGAGAGGAGCTCGGCGATCTCCTGCTTCAGGTGGTGTTCCACGCGCAGATGGCCTCAGAGCAGAACGCGTTCGATTTTGGTGACGTGGTCGAGGCCATCACCCGCAAGATGATCCGCCGCCATCCCCACGTCTTCGCCGACAAGGACGGCAATCTCGCCCCGCACCACGTCAAGGAGGTCTGGGACCGCATCAAGGCCGAGGAAAAGGCCGAACGCGCCGCGCGCCGGCCGCCGGAAGAGACGCCGACGCACAAGTCGCTGCTGTCGGGCGTGAAGGCCGGCCAGCCGGCGTTGACGCGCGCGATGGAGCTGCAGCGCAAGGCCTCCACCGTCGGCTTCGACTGGAACGACCCGCGCGCGGTCCTGCAGAAGATCCGCGAGGAAGCCGACGAGATCGAAGCCGCGCTGGACCGCAACGACCGCGCGGGCCTGGCGGAAGAGACCGGCGACCTGATGTTCGCGCTGGTCAACCTTGCCCGCCATGTCGATGCAGATCCGGAAGCCGCGTTGCGTGCGACCAACGCGAAATTCGAGCGGCGCTTTGCCTATATCGAGCGGGCGCTGGCGGCGCAGGGCCGGACGCTGGAGCAGGCCTCGCTGGCGGAGATGGACGCGCTGTGGAATGCGGCGAAGACCGCCGCTTAGTCGGGTGCGGTGGCGGAGAGATCCGGCAACACCATCCATCGCCGATCGGTCAGCAATGTACCCCGATTGACCGCCCCCAGCGGCTCGCACGGAAAGATGCGTCAAGCCGCCGCCATGAAATTGTCACCGCAGACAGTCTAAAGTTGTATAGTTCTGACGCAGCCACCCCCCTACGGCAGGTGAAGCGCGATGCCATTGAAACATTATTCAGTCCTCAAGGGACGCCCGATTGCGATGCGTTTCGGCACCGGCAGGTCGCCGCACTATCAAGTCCATATCGTCGCCGGCGGTGAAGATTTCCGCATTGCCGTCAACGTGCAGTCGGCCGACGGAAGCGAGGTCGAATTCCTGGTGCGATCTCGTTTCGTCCATCCGATCACCGAACGACTCGCGGCACTCCCGGAGGGGCTGCACCCGCAGGCCCCCCAGCCCAACAGCATCGCGCTGGACTTCATCCGCGGTAATCTGATGCAGCCCCAGGAGATGGTGCCGCTGCCGCTGTCCGTGCCTGGGCCGGACAACGACCTCAACGAGAAGCTCGACCAGTTCGTCCAGCGCGCACTCTCGGACGAAAGCGCGATGGTCTACGCGTTCGGCGAGACATGGGGCCCCGAGACCAAGGCGGACAATTATTTCGGCTTCAGGCCGGGACGCGGCATTCACGACATCCATATGAACCAGGGAAATCCCATCGGAAGGTTCTCGGGCGACAACGGGCCGTGGCAGGACGGCGGGCTCGTGTTCGAATTCCCGGAGCAAAATTTATGGACGGCAGTCCTTCTCAAATTCCAGACGCAGGCCTGGCACACTGACGACGAGACCGGTCATCCGATTGATCTCGGCGGCGGCACGCCGACAGCGCCGCTGGATCCGACGGCCCCTCCGACGGAGGAAATGCCGGATGGGCTCGTGCGGATCATTGCGGCACTCGTCAACGCCGTGAAGACGCCGGAGCGCGAAGTCGTCACACTGCTCAACACGGCCGATCGCGACATCGATCTCACCGGCTGGAAGCTGGCCGACAAGCAGAAGAAGAAGATGACGCTGTCGGGGACGATCGCAGCCGGAGGAACGCTCGCCGTCGTCGTGGAGAAGCCGATGGAATTGTCGAACCAGGGCGGCATTATCTCGCTGCTGGACACGCGTGGTATCAAGGTTCACGGCGTCGCCTATACCAGGGCGCAAGCCAAACATCCGGGCCTGACAATTCCGTTCTGATGTGCTGATCAAGTTCGCAACCGACGAGCGTCAGCACGCCGCCAGGTCAGCTGTCGTTCGTGCCCCGTGCGTAGCGCGCACGAGGGTGTACCGATCCATGCCGCGTGTAATTTCTCGCTGGAACCACGCGATCGATGCCGCGCACCAATGGCATCGCGCCGTTATGTGGCGTGATGCGGCACGGCGTCGAACCTGTTCACCACGATATCCCGCTTGGTCTCGTCCACCCGCACCGTCATATCGAAGCGGCCGTCGTGCAGCTCCTTCGACAGCACCTCGGCATTGCGGTGCAGCCAGCTGATGCCGGCGCCGTCGGCGGCGTCGATGGAGAGATCGAGCGTGGTGCGCTTGGCGGCCAGGCGTTGCTCGATCGCGGCGAGCAGAGCATTGATGCCCTCGCCCGACACGGCTGAGACCAGCATCGCCGGATGATCCTCCGGCCTGCGCGCGGCGATGTTGAGCAGCTCTTCGCGTTGCTCGGGGGCGAAACGGTCGATCTTGTTCCAGACCTCGATGATGCGGCCGGAATCGTCCGGGTTGATGCCGAGCTGGCGCAGCACCGCGTCGACGTCGCTCTGCTGCGCCTCGGCGTCTTCATGCGAGATGTCGCGGACATGCAGGATGACGTCGGCCTCCAGCACCTCCTCCAGCGTGGCGCGGAAGGCGGCGACGAGCTGCGTCGGCAGGTTGGAGATGAAGCCGACGGTGTCCGACAGCATCGCCTTGCCGCCATGCGGCAGGGTGAGCGCCCGCAAGGTGGGATCGAGCGTCGCAAACAGCATGTCGGCCGCCTGCACCTCGGCGCGGGTCAGGCGATTGAACAGCGTCGACTTGCCGGCATTGGTGTAACCGACCAGCGCGACCACGCGATACGGCACGCGTTGGCGGCCGGCGCGATGCAGCCGCCGCGTCGCCTGCACCTTTTTCAGCTCGCTCTCCAGCTTGGAGATGCGCTCCTGGATCAGGCGGCGGTCGGCCTCGATCTGGGTCTCGCCGGGACCGCCCATGAAGCCGAAACCGCCGCGCTGGCGCTCGAGATGGGTCCAGGAGCGCACCAGGCGCGAGCGCTGGTAGTTGAGATGCGCCAGCTCGACCTGCAGCGAGCCTTCCCTGGTCTTGGCGCGGCGGCCGAAGATTTCGAGAATGAGCCCGGTTCGGTCGAGCACCTTGGCGTGCCATTCCTTCTCGAGGTTGCGCTGCTGGATCGGCGACAGTGCGCAATCCATCACCACGAGCTCGACCTCGAGGGTCTTGATCAGCCCGGCGATCTCCTCGACCTTGCCCTTGCCGATATAGGTGGCGGGCCGGATCTGGCTGACCGGGGCGACGATGGCGTCGGCAATGACGAGATCGATCGCGCGCGCGAGGCCGACGGCTTCATCGAGCCGGGCCTCGGTGTCTCGCAAGGCATGAGTCTCCGATTGCGCGTCGGCACTGCCCGCGCGCACGCGCAAGTAGGGGCCGATGACAAGCACCCGCCCCGTCTGCGTAGCCCCTGCCGACCGTGGACGGTCGGCATCCCCGTCGAAATTCCGGGGTTCCAATCAGATCACTCTCAAGCCGGCTGGTCCTCGCCGCCTTCGAACAGCTGAATCGGAGCGCCCGGCATGATGGTCGAGATCGCATGCTTGTAGACGAGCTGCGAATGACCGTCGCGCCGAAGCAGCAAACAGAAATTGTCGAACCAGGTCACGATGCCCTGGAGCTTCACTCCGTTGACCAGAAAGATCGTCAGTGGCGTCTTGGTTTTGCGAACGTGATTAAGGAAGGTGTCCTGTAGGTTTTGTGCGCGGTCTGCCGCCATTGTTTTTTTCTCGCTTTGAGTTTCTTTTTATTGCGCCGGATGCGGCCCTCTTTGTGAAGTTCGGGGCCTCCTCCGGTTGCCGTTCCTCATGAGATCCCCCTCGGAAGGAACAGCGGTTCGATTAGAGGACAGGTCGGGATATTAGGCAAGCCGCTTCAAGCGGCAGGCCCGGCCCTATTGCCCCGAAAAATTACGGAAATCGATGATTTTCTTCGCCTATTGTCGAGATGCCGCCGCGGCATCGCAGCCTTAGCCGACGCCGAGCGCTTTCAACTTCCGGTGCAAGGCCGAACGTTCCATGCCAACGAACTCGGCCGTTCGGGAAATATTTCCTGAGAAACGGCTGATCTGTGCAATCAAATAGTCGCGCTCGAACACTTCGCGTGCCTCGCGCAGCGGCAGGCCCATGATGTGCTCGCCATTGTTGCTGGTCGGCATCGCCGGCACCATCGAGCCGACGTCCTGCGGCAGCATGTCGGCGGTGATGATGACCTCCGGCCCACCGGCGGCCAGAATCATGACTCTTTCAACATTATTGCGGAGCTGACGCACATTGCCGGGCCAGACATGCGATTGCAGCACCGCCATCGCGTCCTGACCGATCTGGCGCCTGGGCAGGCCGCTGCCCGCCGAGATCTGCTCCATGAAATAGTCGATCAATTCCGGAATGTCCTCGCGCCGCTCCGACAGTGCAGGCACGCGGATCGGCACCACCGAGAGCCGGTGGTAGAGATCCTCGCGGAAGCGGCCGGCCGTGATCTCCTCTTCGAGATTGCGGGCGGTCGATGAGATGATGCGCACGTCGACCTGCACCTTGGCGGTACCGCCGACGCGCTGGAACGACTGCTCCACCAGCACGCGCAGGATCTTGTTCTGGGTCTCGCGCGGCATGTCCGCGATCTCGTCGATGAACAGCGTGCCGCCATGCGCTTCTTCGAGCGCGCCAGGCTTGCGCGGCTGCTCGCCATTGGACTGCTCGACGCCGAACAGCTCATGCTCCATCCGCTCGGGTGTGATCGCGGCGGCGTTGATGACGACGAAGGGGCCGTCGGCGCGGCCCGAGGCGGCATGCAGCGTGCGCGCGGTCAGCTCCTTGCCGGCGCCGGCGGGGCCGACGATCAGGATGCGGCTGTTGGCCTTGGCCGCCCGCTCGATGGTCTGGCGCAGCTGGTTCATGCTGGGCGAGCGGCCGACCAGCTGGCTGGCGCTCGGCGCGAGCTGCTTCAGCTCCTTGACCTCGCGCTTGAGCCGCGAGTTCTCCAGCGCTCTGGTCGCGACCAGGATGAGGCGGTCGGCCTTGAACGGCTTCTCGATGAAATCGTAGGCGCCACGCTTGATCGCGGCGACCGCGGTCTCGATGTTGCCGTGGCCGGAGATCATCACGACGGGCAGATCGGCATTGTCCTTCTTGACCTGCTCCAGGAGCTGCAGGCCGTCGAGCTTGGAGCCCTGCAGCCAGATGTCGAGGAATACCAGGTGCGGCCGACGATTGGCGATCTCGGCAAGCGCCGAGTCGCTGTCGCGTGCGGTCCTTGTGACGAATCCCTCGTCTTCGAGAATGCCCGCAACGAGATCCCGAATATCGGCCTCATCATCGACAATCAGAATTTCACTTGCCATGGATCGCGCCTGTCTTGTCAGCTGCCTGTTGAGGCTTCGATTTTGGTTGAATCATTGGTCTTTTCAGCCGGCTCTTTGGTTCCGGCGGCCGGCTCTTTTGTTTCCCGGTTCTCGACGGATTCCGTCACCGTTTGCGTGATGTCGGCTTTGGAGGTCGTCTCGGTCGCGGCGTTGGCCGCCGGCACGTGCTCCGTTTTCGCGGGTTGCCCTGAGACGGCAAAGCGCATGCGCATCCAGGCGCCGCGCTGGCCTGCACGGAAGTCGGAGGCATCCTTCAGCTCGATCCGCCCGCCATGGTCTTCCAGCACGCGGCCGACGATGGCGAGCCCGAGCCCGGTGCCCTTGGCGCGCGTGGTGACGTACGGCTCGAGCAGGCGCGAGCGCGCGACCTTGGGCAGGCCGATGCCGTTGTCGATGACGTCGATCAGCACGTCGTCGCCCTCGCGCGACACCACGACGTCGATACGGCCCTTGCCATCGTCCTTGCCGAGCTCCTCGGGCGGGACCTGCTCGATCGCCTCGGTGGCGTTCTTGACGATGTTGGTGACCGCCTGCGAGATCAGGCGCCGGTCGAACTGGGCGCGCAGCGGATCCTGCTTGAACTCAGCCTCGATGTCGATCTCGGGATGGGCGACCTTCATCAGGAACACCGCCTGGCGCACGGTGTCGGCGACGTCCTCACCCTCCATCACGGGCTTGGGCATCCGCGCAAAGCGCGAGAACTCGTCGACCATGCGCCTGATGTCGTCGACCTGGCGCACAATGGTGTCGGTGCACTGCTCGAAGATCTGCTTGTCCTTGTCCTCGGTGATGGTCTTGCCGAACTTGCGGCGGATGCGCTCGGCCGAGAGCTGGATCGGGGTCAGCGGGTTCTTGATCTCGTGGGCGATGCGGCGCGCGACGTCGCCCCAGGCCGAGGTGCGCTGCGCCGAGACCAGCTCGGTGATGTCGTCGAGCGTGATGATGTAGCTGTCGTGCGGCTGGTTCTTCTCGGCGCTGACGCGGACCGAGAGGTTGCGCTCGGTGCCGTCGCGGGTGATCGTGATCTGGCCCTGCACCAGGCGCTGGGTCCCTTCCCGCGCGGTCTTCATCATCTCGTCCAGCTCGGGCAGCACGTCGGAGAGCGGGTGGCCGAGCGTCTCGGCTTCGGAATGCCCGATCAGCTTCTCGGCGGAGCGGTTGAGGATGCCGACGCTGCCGGACGCGTCGACGCCGATGATGCCGGCGCTCGCCGAAGACAGCACCGCTTCGATGAAGCGGCGGCGGCTGTCGATGAGGTCGCTGGCGCTCACGAGCTCGTCGCGCTGGCTGCGCAACTCCTGCGTCATCTTGTTGAAGGTCTCGCCAAGCTGGGCGAGGTCGCCTTCCGACTGGTGCACGGGCACCTGGACGTGCAGGTCGCCGGTCGAGACCGTGTGGGCCGCATTCATCAGCCGCCGGATCGGCGAGACCAGCGAGTTGGCGAAATTGAGACCGATCAGCACCGAAGCCATCAAGATGGTCAACGCGATCACCGCGAACATCAGCGCGAAGGCGACCTGGATACCGAGCCGGCGCGATTCGATCTGGGCGTATTCGGCGACGCTGACCTCGGTCTGCTTGAGCTGATTGACGACATTCGGATCAAGCGGCCGGGCGACATAGAGGAAGGTGTCGTTGAAGGCACGCAGGCGGATCACCGCGGCGACGAAGCTCGCATCGGGGAGCACCGCGATCTCGGGCTCGGCCTCGTTGACGTTGCTGAGAAAGTCGGGCGCGGGCGGCGAATAAGCGAGCCGCATGCCGGTGTCGGCGGATTCCAGAATGTTGGTGTTCTTGTCGATGATCATCGCGCCCGGCAGGTTGCGGGACGCGGCGCTCGCCGTCAGCATCTCGCGAAACGTGCGGCGGTCCTGGTCATAGAGCGGCCGGGCATGGGCGATGTCGTTGGCCATGCCGAGAATGTCGCCGCGGATCAGCTGCGCATGGTCCTGCATATAGGCCCGCGCGATCGTCAGCGAGTTCTGGATGACCTGCTTGGTCGGCCCGGAGAAAAGCCGGTCGAGGCCGCGCTCGATGGTGACATTGGCGACGACGGCGACCAGCACCGCCGGCAGCACCGCGACGATCGAGAACAGGCTGACGATCTGGACGTGAAGACGCGCCGCCGCCCTGCCCCGCCGCCGCGCCAGGATCAGCTGCCAGAGTTCCCGGACGATGATCCCGACCAGCAGCAGGATCGTGGCGGCATTGATCAGATAGAATGTGCGGACCACCCCGGGCGTCGGCTCGATCGTGCTCAGACCGGTCAGGACCAGGAAGGTCAGGAAGGCCGACAGCAGCGCCAGCGCGACGGCAAAGGGCGCCAGCCAGCGTCGCACCGACCAACGCCGGGGCTCTTCCGCTGGGGCCGTGTTAAAGTGTGCGGCCGAGGTCTCTGCGCTGGTCATTCCGGCAATGGCGGTGCTGAAAACGGGTCCGCGGACGCGCGGATACTGATGTATTCGTACCACATTGTTGCCGAATTGCGACAATTCCGCGGCGCCTTGGCCGCGGCCGCCCCGCGCAATCCACAGGCACATGCCGGAGGGACGGGAACGGATGCCCGCCATTCCGGCTTGATCAGCATGGATAAGATCTGTCTCGCGACGATGGTTTCGGCCGTTCTGCTGCTGATCGTGGCCTCCGACCTCCTGGTCAACGGCCTCGGCCATAAGCAGGACCCGGTGACTCTCGCCAGCGTGATGCCGGCATCTGGGCGGCTGGTCAGATAGATGTGATGCCGCGCGCTGCGGCCAAACAAATTTAAATGGACGACCGGAACATTTGGACCCAGCGCGGACTTCTGCTCACCGCGTCAGCCACAACGGCCAGCGCGATCCGGACAGGCTCAGCTCTGCCTTGGTAGGGGGAGCTGAGCCACCGGCCGCCTCGAAAGATTACCCCCCGCTCCGATACACCTGGATGTCGAGGTCCCGGATCTTCTTCCGCAGTGTGTTGCGGTTGAGGCCGAGCAGGTCCGCGGCGCGGATCTGGTTGCCGCGGGTGGCGGCGAGCGCCGCCGTCAGCAACGGCACCTCGATCTCCTTGAGGATGCGGTGATAGAGGCCCGGCGGCGGCACGCCGTTCGGGAAGCCCTGGAAGTGCGAGGACAGATACGCCTCCACGGCGCCGCCGAGATTGTCGACGCCCTGCTGGACCGCGGCGCCCGGGCTGACCGAGGGCGGTGCGAGCTCGCCATCGATGACGGAGGACGTGATCACGTCCTGCGGATAGAGCGCGGCGAGGCGTCGGGCGAGGTTTTCTAGCTCGCGCACGTTGCCGGGCCAGCGGTGCTGCTTCAGCCGCTCCAGCGCCAGCGTATCCAGTTTCTTCGGCGGCAGTCCGTCCTTCTCGGACAGCGTGAAGAAGTGCCGCACGAGATCCGGCAGGTCCTCGATGCGTTCGCGCAACGGCGGCAGCCGCAGCGGCACGACATTGAGGCGGAAGAACAGGTCTTCCCGGAACAGGCCCTGCTGGATCAGGACGCGCAGATCCTTGTTGGAGGCCGCGACGATGCGCACGTCGGTCTTGATCGGGGTGCGGCCGCCGACGGTGGTGTATTCGCCCTGCTGCAATACGCGCAGCAGGCGGGTCTGCGCCTCCATCGGCATGTCGCCGATCTCATCCAGGAACAGCGTGCCGCCCTCGGCCTGCTCGAAGCGGCCGGAGGCGCGGGTGTTGGCGCCGGTGAAGGCACCGCGCTCGTGGCCGAACAATTCGGACTCGATGAGATCGCGCGGGATCGCCGCCATGTTGACCGCGACGAACGGGCCGTTGCGGCGCTTGCCGTAATCGTGCAGCGCCCGCGCCACCAGCTCCTTGCCGGTGCCGGACTCGCCCGTGATCATCACGGTGAGGTCGGTCTGCATCAGGCGCGCCAGAACGCGGTAGATTTCCTGCATCGCCGGCGAACGGCCGACCAGTGGGATCGCCTCCATCTCGGCGTCCTCGTCCGGCGTCGAGGTTCGCTCCTTCGGCTCGGCGAGCGCGCGGCCGACGATGGCAATCAGCTCCTTGAGGTCGAAGGGCTTCGGCAGATATTCGTAAGCCCCGCGCTCGGAGGCGCGGATCGCCGTCATGAAGGTGTTCTGCGCGCTCATGACGATGACGGGCAGGTTCGGCCGCATCTTCTTGATCCGCGGCAACAGGTCGAAGGCGTTTTCGTCCGGCATCACCACGTCGGTGATGACGAGATCGCCCTCGCCCTGGCTGACCCAGCGCCACAGCGTCGCGGCATTGCCGGTCAGCCGCACTTCGTAACCGGCGCGGGACAGTGCCTGATTGAGAACGGTGCGGATGGCGGTATCGTCATCGGCTACGAGAATGCTACCTGCGGGCATTGTTAATCCTCATTTTGCCCCCTGTGACGCAGGCGACGACTTCCCGGCAGAGCCGTCGCGACTGCTTTGATCGGCGTGTTTCACCGATGTGGAATACATCGGCATCAGCACGCGGAAGGTGGTCTTGCGCGGCTGAGATTCGCATTCGATGATGCCCCCGTGATCGCCGACGATCTTGGCAACCAGCGCCAGGCCGAGACCCGAGCCGGTCTGCTTGGTGGTCACGAAGGGGTCGAACAGGTTGGGCAGAAGATCGTCGGGCACGCCGGGTCCGTTGTCCTTCACGCAGAATTCGAGCGGAAGGGATACCCGGGATTTTTGACCGGGGACTGACAGGCGCACACCGGGACGGAACGCGGTGGTGAGCTGGATCTCGGCGTCGGGCACGTCGATCAACGCTTCGGCGGCGTTCTTCACGAGATTGAGGAACACCTGGATCAGCTGGTCCTGGTTCGCCAGCACGGGCGGCAGCGACGGATCGTAGTCCTCGATGAAGCGGATGTTGCGGGCAAAGCCCGACTGCGCCAGCCGCTTCACGTGATCGAGCACCGAATGGATGTTGACGGGGCCGCGCACCACGGGGCGCTCGTCGCCGAACACCTCCATGCGATCGACCAGCGTCACGATGCGGTCGGCCTCGTCGCAGATCAGCCGCGTCAGCATGCGGTCCTCGGACGAGGCTTGCTGCTCGAGCAGCTGTGCCGCGCCGCGAATGCCCGACAGCGGATTCTTGATTTCGTGCGCGAGCATCGCTGCTAGCGCTATCACCGAGCGCGCTGCGCTGCGGTGGGTGAGCTGCCGATCCATCTTGTCGGCGATGGTGCGCTCCTGCAGCATCACCACGATGTGGCCGGGCCGCTCGGTGAGCGGCGCGACATGCAGGTCGACCTGGCGGTCGCCGCCCATGCGCGGCGTACCGAGATCGACCTTGTATTCGTTGACCGGCGAGTTCGACGAGCGCACCTGGTCGATCAGCGCCAGCAACGGACTTCCGAACGGCACCAGCTCCTTCAACGACTGCCGCTTCAGGAATTGCGTCGAGATCTCGAAGAAGGCTTCGGTGGCGATGTTGGCGGCGACGATCTTGCCGTCCGGCCCGATCATGAGCACGGGGTTGGGCAAGGCATCCAGGATGGCGTCGCTGTCGGACTGAAGCGGCCGACGATGTTCAGCGGCTGAGCTCATGCAGCAGCGCTCCATGCGAAGTCGTCGAAGGCGTCTTGCAGTGAATCGTGAACGAGGCGCGGATCCTCCGAGACCAGGATTTTCTGCCGCCAGGATTTCAGCTTCTCGGCCGGCGCACGGCTCGCCTGCGCGGCGACGTCGAGCGCCCAGCCCAGATGCTTGCGGGCGTGCCTCAGCCCGATGCGCAGACCATAGAGCGCACAAACGCCGTCATAGAGCGTGCGGACATAATGCAGCTGCGTTTCGAGCGAGGGCGCGGCTTCCTCGGCGCCGCCTTTCAGGCGGCGGCCGATCTGGCCCGGCAGCCAGGGCTGGCCCTGCGCGCCGCGGCCGATCATCACGGCGTCGGCGCCCGAGGCGTCCAATGCCGCGAGCGCCTTCTCGTAGGAGGTGATGTCGCCGTTGACGACGAGCGGAATGGAGACGGCCTCGCGCACGGCGCGGATCGCATCCCAATCGGCCTCGCCCTTGTAGAACTGGCAGCGGGTGCGGCCGTGGACGGTGACGAGCTTGACCCCGGCGGCCTCCGCGCGCCGCGCCAGCTCCGGCGCGTTGCGGCTGCGGTCGTCCCAGCCGAGACGCATCTTCAGCGTCACCGGCACCTTCACCGCCGCGATCGTCGCCTCGATCAGGCTGACGGCATGGTCGAGGTCGCGCATCAAGGCCGAGCCGGACTGGCCGCCGGTGACGTGGCGGGCGGGACAGCCCATGTTGATGTCGATGATATCGGCGCCTTCCGCTTCGGCGATCCGGGCGCCTTCGGCCATCCAGTGCGTCTCGCAGCCGGCGAGCTGGACCACGTGCGGGCCGATGCCGGTGGCTTCGCAGCGCAACCGGGACATCCGGTGGCCGTTGGCGAGCTCATCGCTCGCAGTCATTTCGGACACGACGAGACCGGCTCCAAGCTCGGCAGCCAGCCGGCGGACGGGCGAGTCAGTCACACCCGACATCGGTGCCAGGAAGACCGGGGCGGCGACTTCAATATCGCCTATTTTCAACGGCTTAGAGCCTGATACTGCCGAGCCGGTCACGGGGGTCTCGTTGACTGGGCAGGGCCTCATCGCGCCTGCCATGATCTATCTTGCGCACAATTCTTGTGCAGTCAAGCGTCATGCCTACAGTTTAGACAGTTCTGTAGATCTTTCAAGTGCAGTGCAGCAAAATGCTGTTTCCCACAATCCGGGGAAACCCCCTTTTTTTGCGGGCCTGCCGTGCTAGAGGCATGCCGGCAAATCATCCCCTGCTCCTTTATTGGCAACTGAGTATTTGAGTCCTATGGCGAAATCACAGCGCACCGCGGTCGTCCTCGTCGCAGCCGGGCGTGGATTGCGCGCCGGCGCCGGCGGGCCGAAGCAATATCGCGAGATCGGCGGCATGCCTGTGATCCGTCGCGCCATGGAGGCCTTCAGCCGCCACGCTGACGTATTCGCGGTGCAGCCGGTGGTGAACCCCAACGACAATGCCATGTTCACGGCAGCGGTCGCAGGGCTGAGGCACGAGCCGCCGGCCAATGGCGGCGCGACGCGGCAGGCCTCGGTGCTCGCCGGCCTCGAGGCACTGGCCAAGCACAAGCCGGACATCGTGCTGATCCACGACGCCGCGCGGCCCTTCGTTTCGGAAGGCGTAATCTCGCGCGCGATCGAGGCGGCGGGCCGCACCGGTGCTGCGATCCCCGTTGTTCCCGTCACCGACACCATCAAGGTCACGGGCGAGAGCGGCAACGTCGAGGCCACGCCGGACCGCGCTTCCTTGCGAATCGCACAGACGCCGCAATCCTTTCGTTTCGACGTCATCCTCGAGGCGCATCGTCGCGCGGCAAGGGATGGACGCTCGGATTTCACCGACGATGCCGCGATTGCCGAATGGGCGGGATTGACGGTCGCAACCTTTGAAGGCGATGTTGCCAACATGAAGCTCACCACTCCCGAGGATTTCGTGCGCGAGGAAGCGCGCCTGGCCGCCCAGCTTGGCGACATCAGGATCGGCACCGGCTACGACGTGCACGCCTTCGGCGAAGGCGATCATGTCATGATCTGCGGCGTGCGCGTGCCGCACACCAAGGGCTTTTTGGCTCATTCCGACGGCGACGTCGGCCTGCATGCGCTGGTCGACGCCATTCTCGGCGCGCTCGCCGACGGCGACATCGGCTCGCACTTTCCGCCGAGCGATGCGAAATGGAAGGGCGCCTCCTCCGACCAGTTCCTGAAATATGCCATCGAGCGCGTCGCAGCGCGCGGCGGCCGCGTCGCCAATCTCGAGGTGACGCTGATCTGCGAGCGGCCGAAGATCGGTCCATTGCGCGACACCATGCGCGCGCGCATCGCCGAGATCTCCGGCGTCGAGATCTCGCGCGTCGCGGTAAAGGCGACCACCAGCGAGCGGCTCGGCTTCACCGGCCGTGAGGAAGGCATCGCGGCCACCGCGAGCGCCACCATCCGCCTGCCCTGGGGCGTGTAAGGCCATGGGCGGCAGCGACGCACGCGCCCTCTCCCGCTCGCTGCTCGATCTGTGTCGGATGCGCAAGCTGACGATCGCGACCGCCGAATCCTGCACCGGCGGTCTCGTTGCGGGCGCGCTGACCGACATCCCCGGCTCGTCCGATGTCATCGACCGCGGCTTCGTCACCTATTCCAACGAGGCCAAGCGCGCGATGCTTGGCGTCGAGGCGAGCACGCTTGCGAATTTCGGTGCGGTGAGCAAGGAGACCGCGACCGCGATGGCGATCGGTGCGCTGGAGCGCGCCGATGTCGATCTCGCCGTCGCCATCACCGGCATCGCCGGCCCGGGCGGCGCCACGCCCGGCAAGCCGGTCGGTCTCGTGCACTTCGCCGCCGCCGCGCGCGACGGCCGCATCATCCACCGCGAGCACCGCTTCGGCGCCATCGGCCGCAGCGCGGTGCGCGCCCGCTCGGTCGTCGAGGCGCTGCGCATGCTGATGGATCTGGCCCGCGGCCCGCAAGTCGCGGCCAAGCCGCAACGTGCCGCGGCAAGCCGCCTCCGCCCCCGCGTGACCCGCTCGCCGCGCCGGCATGTGGTGAAGCGCCGGCCGCCACGTTCGCCGCGGGGATGAAACGCCTCAGGCCGCCGCCGCAAGCAACGCGCTCGCGTGATCGAGCACGCACTGCTTGACCGCGTCGGCTTCAGACGGCTTCGCCTTTGCGCTAACCGTCAATTCCAGGATCGGTGCCGCGGGATTGGCGACATCGAGGACCTTGGTGACGGAGACGGCAGGCGCAGCCTGCTCGTCCATGCGGGAGTCGTTGCGCAATTCCTTCAGGATGCGATCGGCCAGCGTATTGGCCGCGCCGGCGGGGACCGGAAACGTCACCTTGACCTCGCCCGTGCCGGGATAGGCGCTATGGTTGATGATGGCCGCGCCCCAGACCTGTCCATTCGGCAACAGGATCTGCGTGTTGTCGGGCGCGACCAGCTCGGTCATGAACAGCGACAACGACCTCACCTTGCCGGCCTTGCCGGCGACCTCGACGTCGTCGCCGATGTGAAAGGGCCGGAACAAGAGCAGCATCACGCCGGCGGCGAGATTGGACAACGTGCCCTGCAAGGCGAGACCAATGGCGAGCGAGGTCGCGCCCAGCACGGCGACCAGGCTCGCCGTCTGGATGCCGAAGAGCTGCAGCACGGCGATGCCGACGACCGCGAGGACGCCATAGCGCGCAAGGCTGCCCACGAACAGCGTCACCAGCGGGTCGACGCGGTGCGTGACGCTGAGGACTCGCGTGACGAAACGCTGCATCGCGCCGGACAGATACCAGCCGACCGCGAGCAACAGGATCGCGTAGATCGCGTTCAGCCCGTACAGGACGAGCGACGCTTTCAGCGTGTCGAAATTGATGGTCATGGCGGCTCCAACCCGGACTGTCGGTTGAGAACGCGCCGCAATGCGAAATGATCCCCGCGACGGCTGAGGCGGAACACGGGAGGAAACTCTTGGTATGGTGGATTGCGCCTTCGGCTATCCACCTTACGAGATCTTGCGTTGCCCGACGGGCAAAACACACAAACGGCCGGTCAACCACCCGCAACGAAAATATTCGCCTTTACAGAATTTCGGCTTTGTCGCATTCTCGTCGCACCTCATCCCTTGTCAGAGGGGCGTATCGCGATCGTCACGAACGCGGGGTGAGCTGCGGTGGACGCATGTCACATCGGCGCGAAGGGTTCGCAGGGCGGGCAACCGTGAGCGAAAACCGTCGCGCACACGACCGGTGTGATTTGCGTACGGCAAAACCGTGTCGTCCTGGCGCCCGGGGTCTGTGCGCCAAGTCTTGCGGTGATGTGGCGGTCCAACCGGACGCGCGCGTCAGCTATCGGCAAGGCGACGGGGGCAATAGTGCATCGCTCCCCGGGGAGAGCTCGGCATAAGCCGTCAAACCACTGCGCAGGGAAGGCCGGTTGTTGGGCTTCACCTGTATGCCGCTGTGCAGCCTCTTGTAGCGCAACCTTCGCACAGTGGACCGTGGGTGCCCGGCCGGCACCCGGTCTTCCCTGCGCCTTCTGACATTTAAGGGCGTCATGACAACGCAAAGCTCGGGCAGGAACTGTCGCGAGGCTGCAGCGTTATGCTCCGTTTTCAGAAAGCACGCAAATTCGTCGATACCGATCGGAACGCCCATGCGAACGGCGCGACCAAACCTCATCGCTGGTGTCCGATCTTGCACGGGAAAATATTGGCGCAATAATGCCGACTTAGGCTGTGCTCCGGAATCAACCGGACCAGCATCGTGGAGGGCGACGCAATTGTTCGCTCGCGTCGCGGCCTCGGCCGCCGTGATCATCACTTTGGCCGCCATTGATGGTGCGTCCGCGCAAATGGCCAACCAGCCGCCGGACACGATGGCAGCGCGGGTGGAGGCGTGCACGCCCTGCCATGGCAACAAGGGCGAAGGCACCAGCGACGTCTATTTCCCGCGCCTCGCGGGCAAGCCGGCCGGCTATCTCTACAACCAGCTTCTCGCCTTCCGCAGCGGCCGGCGCAAATATCCGCCGATGAACTATCTCCTGGAGTTTCTGCCTGATCCGTATCTTCAGGCAATGGCGGAGTATTTTGCCAACGAGCATCCGCCATTGCCGCAGCCGACGCCGAGCGAGGTCAGCAAGGACGTCCTCGCACAGGGCGAACAGCTCGCCACCAGCGGCGATGCCAATCGCAACATTCCGGCATGCGTGAGCTGCCACGGCCCCGACCTGACCGGCATGCAGCCAGGCATCCCCGGCCTGTTGGGCTTGCGCGCCGCCTATATCAGCGCACAGCTCGGCGCCTGGCGTTACGGCACCCGTACGGCCAAGTCGCCGGACTGCATGCAGCTCGTCGCCGGTCATCTCACCGAGGCCGACGTGACGGCCGTGGCCGCCTGGCTCGCGACGCGGCCTGCGCCCGCCAACCCGGCCCCCCTCCCGAGAGGCACCTACGCCCTGCCCTTCGGCTGCGGCAGCCAGCCCAACTGACGAGGCGGATGATGGTCTCGAAACTGTCGATCACGCTCTTTGCCATCGTCGCGCTCACGACAATTGCGCACGCGCAAGACAAGAGCAGCGATGTCGTCGCGCGCGGCGAATATCTCGCCCGCGCCGGCGATTGCACGGCGTGCCACACTGCACCCGAGGGACGCCTGTTCGCCGGCGGCCGGCCTATGCCGACCCCGTTCGGCACGCTTTACACCTCCAACATCACGCCGGATCCCGACACGGGGATCGGCAAATGGAGCGCCGACGATTTCTACAAGACCATGCACAGCGGCCGCTTCCCGGACGGCGGGCTGATCTATCCAGCGATGCCGTTCGCCTCCTACACCAAGGTCACGCGCGCCGACAGCGACGCGATCTACGCCTATCTGCGCTCGATTCAGCCTGTGAACCAGAAGAACAAGCCGCACGAGCTGCGCTTCCCCTACGATAATCGCCAGCTCATCCTCGGCTGGCGCACGTTGTTCTTCACCGAGGGCGAGTTCAAGCCGGATCCGAAGAAATCGGCGGAATGGAATCGCGGCGCCTATCTCGTCGAGGGCCTCGGCCATTGCGGCATGTGCCATTCGCCGATCAACGCGCTCGGCGGCACCTCGCAATCGGACGCCTTCAAGGGCGGCCTGATCCCGATGCAAAACTGGTACGCGCCGTCCCTCACCTCAAATCGCGAAGCGGGGCTCGGCGACTGGAGCATCAAGGACATCACCGACCTGCTCCAGACCGGCGTCTCCATGCGCGGCGTCGTTTACGGCCCGATGGCCGAGGTCGTGCACAACAGCCTGCAATATCTCAGCGACGAGGACACGCGCGCCATGGCGGTGTACCTCAAGAGCATTGCGGAGCCCTCGCCGTCGCCGCCGGCAAGCTCGACGCTGCCGACCAGCGAGAGCAGCCTCTTGATCAGCCTCGGCAAGACCGTTTACGACAAGCACTGCGCGAGCTGTCACGGCGCTCAGGGCGAAGGCAAGCCGCCGCACTGGCCGCCGCTCGCCAACAACCAGTCGATCGAGATGCAGTCGGCGGTCAATCCGATCCGCATGGTGCTCAATGGCGGCTATCCGCCGGGCACCAAGGGCAACCCGATGCCCTACGGCATGCCGCCGTTCGCGGGGCTTCTGTCCGATAACGAGATCGCTGCCGTCGTCTCCTACATCCGTACCGCCTGGGGCAATCGCGGCACGCCGGTCTCGGCGCGCGAGGCCAACGAGCTGCGCTCCGCTCCGCTGAACTGAGACCCAGAGATCCGTCATGATCAATTCCGACCCGCCGACCAGCCCAGCCGCCGCCGACCAGGCGGTCGACGAGGTCGTCGCCCAAGGCCCGTCCGGGGCGATCGTGCTTGCCGGCATCGCCACGGCCTGCGTCGTCGCAATGTGGTTTGCCTTCTACCTGTTCGTCTTCCTGCCGCGCGGACCGCTGCAATGAGCGCCCAGGACACTCACGCCAGCGCCAGCGCCGAGGTCGCGGCCCGCGTCGAGCGGCGCTGGGCGACCATTGCCGTGATCATCATCGTGATGATGGCGCTGCTCGCGGCATTCGCCGGTATCCATCGCGCGACCATGCCGCAGCCGCGCGTCGAAACGACCGATCCATCCCGGCTGCATCTCTCAGGCGAATTCGTCGAGAGCAATCTCGGCAGCGTGCTCGAGGCGAACGGCAATGTGACCGTGCGCGCGATCGGCCAGCAATATTCCTTCACACCGGCCTGCATCCTGGTGCCTGCGGACACGCCGATCACCTTGCGCGCCACCAGCGCCGACGTCGTGCACGGCATCCTGATCCAGGGCACCAACGTCAACGCCATGCTGGTCCCGGGCTACATCTCCGAACAGCTCATGCGTTTCACGAAGACCGGCGATTATCTGATGCCCTGCCAGGAGTTTTGCAGCTTCGGCCACGAAGGCATGTGGGGCAAGGTCAAGGTGATCGACAAGGCCGAATTCGCCGGTCGTGCGAAGGGTGGCGGGAGGCTGAGCTGTGTTGGCCAATAGGAAGCTCATCCTCGCTCATTTCTGGCTCGCTTTTGCCGTGTTCGGCATCGCGCTCGCGCTCGGCGCCTGGCAGATGTTCATCCGCAGCCCGATCGGCACCTGGCTGTCCAATCCCGAACTGTACTACCGCTCGCTGACCGCGCATGGCACGGTGATGGGCTACGTTTTCCCGACGCTGGTCGCGATGGGTTTTGGCTATGCCATAGCTGAGTCCGCGCTGGAGCAGCGCCTGGTCGGGGTGCGCTGGGCCTGGACCGGGTTCTGGCTGATCGTCGCCGGCAGCATCATGGCGGTGATCCCGATCGCGCTCGGCCGCGCTTCGGTGCTCTACACCTTCTATCCGCCGCTGATCGGCAACGTCTTCTACTATCTCGGCGTCGTGCTGGTCGTGGTCGGCTCGTGGGTCTGGGTCGCGCTGATGTCGATCAATTTGCGCGTCTGGCGCAAGGCCCATCCCGGCGCGCCGGTGCCGCTCGCCATGTTCGCCAATGTCGCAGGCTCCTATTTATGGGCCTGGACCGCAGTCGGCGCCGCGCTCGAGCTGCTGCTCCAGATCATTCCGGTCGCGGCGGGCCTGAAGAGCACAATCGATGCCGGCCTTGCCCGCGTGTTCTTCTCCTGGACGCTGCACGCCATCGTCTATTTCTGGCTGATGCCGACCTACATTGCCTATTACACCATCGTGCCGCGCGCGATCGGCGGGCGCGTCTATTCCGACACCATGGCTCGCATCTCCTTCATCCTGTTCCTGGTGGTCGCGATGCCGATCGGCATGCACCATACCTTTGCCGATCCGCAGGTCGGCGCCGGCTTCAAGTTCATCCATTCGGCCTTCACCGCGCTGGTCGCGCTGCCGACGCTGCTGACCGTGTTCACGATCTGCGCCTCGGTCGAGATCGCTGCGCGGCTGCGCGGCGGGCGCGGCCTGTTCGGCTGGATCAGGGCCCTGCCCTGGGACAATCCGATGATGCTGGCGCTGGCCTTCTCGTTCGTCATGCTCGGCTTCGGCGGAGCCGGCGGCCTGATCAACATGAGCTATCAGCTCGATGCGTCCATCCACAACACGCAGTGGATCACCGGACATTTCCACCTGATCTTCGGCGGCGCCATCGTGATCATGTATTTCGCGATCGCCTATGATCTGTGGCCGCATCTGACCGGCCGCGAGCTGATCGATCTCCGCCTGATCCGGACCCAGCTCTGGCTCTGGTTCGTCGGCATGATGGTCACCACCTTCCCGTGGCACTGGGTCGGCATTCTGGGCATGCCGCGCCGCATGGCCTATTTCGACTTCGCCGATCCAGCGATCTCGCCGCAGGCGCTGTCCGTGACCCTTTCGGCCATCGGCGGCTTCATCCTGTTGACCTCGGGTATTCTGTTCCTGGTCATTCTTGCGCGCGGCATGCGCGCGCCGCAGGCTGACGCCGGGCCCTATCGGTTTGCGCTGGCCGTGCACCAGCCGGCGACCGTGCCGGTCGCGCTCAACACCTACGCCCTGTGGGTCGGGCTGATGATCGCGCTCACCCTCACCAATTACGGCTACCCGATCCTGACGCTGGCGCTGAACGAAGGCACCTCGGTGCCGGCCGTCTATGTGGGAGCGCAGTGATGAGTGCGCGCGACCTCTTCAGCTTCCGTAACCCGCATTTTACGACGGCTGTCGGCATCACCGCCGCGATCCTCATCGTGACCGCGATCGGCGGCTTCATCGTGCTGCCGTTCGCGCAGCCCTGGGTCCAGTTCGCCAATGTCTGGGATGCGATCTGTAGCGCCGCCGGCCTGCCACAGCGCGCGGCAACCGTCACGGCGCCCGAGCAGACCAAGCGTCTGTCCGACGTCGTGCTCACCTCGAATACGCTCTCACGGCCGAGCCAGGAGGCGATCGGCCGCGGCGCGACGCTGGCACAGCGTTGCGCCATCTGTCACGGCCCGACCGGCATCAGTCGCGCGGACTCCCCCAACCTTGCGGGCCAGTATGCCGCGGTCATCTACAAGCAGCTGCACGACTTCCGCTCGGGCGCGCGCACCAATGCCGTGATGTCGCCGTTTGCGGTCAATCTGACCGACCAGGAGATCGCCGATCTCTCTCACTATTATGCCTATCTGCCGCGGCTGCCGGCCTATCATCCGACGCCGCAACTGCCGAAGCCCAACATCGTCATCTATGGCGCGCCGATGCGCGGGATCGCGCCTTGCGGCTCCTGCCATGGCAGCCTCGACAACAAGACCGGTAGCCCATGGCTCGAAGGACAATCGGAGACGTACATGAAGGCGCAGCTCCAGGCCTTCGCATCAGGCGAGCGCCGCAACGACATCAGTCAGCAGATGCGCAACATCGCGCGCGCGATGACGCCGCAGGATATCGAGCAGGCGGCGGCGTATTACGCCTCGCAGCCGCCGGATGTGGTGAAGGCGGTGGATTGAGCCTCACCGTCGTTGCGAGCGAAGCGAAGCAATCCAGAATCTTTCCGCGGAGGGATTCTGGATTGCTTCGTCGCAAGGGCTCCTCGCAATGACGGCGGAAAGAGTGTGCCTACGTCGATGCCACCTTCGGCCGACCGTAGATCGCGTCTGCCCGTTTCTCGAACGCCGTCGAGAACCGCGCAAATGCGGCATCGAACATCGAGCCCATCAGCATCGCCAGCATGCGGCTCTTGAATTCGTAGGCGAGGAAGAAGCCGACGTCGCAGACGCCCTCTCCCTTGGGCTCGAACGTCCAACGATTTTCCAGATTCCTGAACGGACCTTGCAGGTATTCGACGAGGATTTTCAGATTGGCGCGGTCGAGCGTCACGCGGCTGGTGAAGGATTCCTTGACCAGCTTGAACGACACCGTCATGTCGGCGACCAGCACCTCGGTGCCGTCGGGCTTCGCCATGCGCTGGCGCACCTTCAGCGCGCTGCACAGCGGCACGAATTCCGGGTAGCGCTCGACATCGGCGACCAGATCGAACATCTCGGACGCGCTGTGGTTGACACGGTGCTTGCTCGAAACTCGATGCATGGTACGTCAGCGGGCGTGAGCTGCCCGCGCAGCCTTCAGTCTCGCGAAATCCTCGCCGGCATGATGCGACGAGCGGGTGAGCGGGCTCGCCGACACCATCAGGAAGCCCTTGGTGTAGGCGATCTTTTCGTAGGACGAGAACTCGTCCGGCGGCACGTAGCGCATCACCGCGTGATGCTTGCGGGTCGGTTGCAAATATTGCCCGATGGTCAGAAAGTCGACGTCGGCCGAACGCAGATCGTCCATCACCTGCTGCACCTCGTGGCGCTCCTCGCCGAGGCCGACCATGATGCCGGACTTGGTGAAGATGGTGGGATCGAGCTCCTTGACCCGCTGCAGCAGCCGGATCGAATGGAAGTAGCGCGCGCCGGGCCGCACCGTGAGATAGCGCGACGGCACCGTCTCGAGATTGTGGTTGAACACGTCAGGCTTCGCCGCAACGACGATTTCGAGTGCCCCCTCCTTGCGCAGGAAGTCGGGCGTCAGGATCTCGATCGTCGTCGAGGGACACGCGGCCCTGATGGCGCGGATGGTCTCTGCGAAATGCTCGGCGCCGCCATCAGCGAGGTCGTCACGGTCGACCGAGGTGATGACGACGTGGGCGAGGCCGAGCTTGGCCACGGCCTCGGCGACGTTCTGCGGCTCGGCCGCATCCAGTGCGTTCGGCAGGCCGGTCTTGACGTTGCAGAAAGCGCAGGCTCGGGTGCAGGTGTCACCCATGATCATGAAGGTCGCGTGCTTTTTGTCCCAGCACTCGCCGATATTCGGGCAGCCCGCCTCCTCGCACACCGTATGCAGGCCGTTCGCGCGCACGATGTTGCGGGTGTCGGCGTAGCCGCGGGTGTTGGGTGCGCGCACGCGGATCCAGTCCGGCTTCGGCGGCGAAGCGGAATCGGGGCGGTTCACCTTTTCGGGGTGGCGTGGGCGCAGCGGGTTCGCGATGGTATCGACAATAACGACCATGGGGTGTCCGGTCTGTTCAGGTCCTACCTAGTCGGTCTGGCCCGGCATCGCAACCCGGCTCGCCCCGCTTCAGGGAACATGGCAGATATGGGCAATATCCTGCTCTGTTCTCAGGCGATTCTCACCTCGAATGGCTCCAATCTCGAAGACTTCTCCACCGCGGCTCGGCAAGCCCCTGAAGCGCGCCTTCTTCGGACGCAGCGTGCACGAGGTCGCACCCGACCTGATCGGTGCCACCATGCTGGTCGACGGTGTCGGCGGCATCATCGTCGAGGTCGAGGCCTATCATCATACCGACCCGGCCGCGCACTCCTACCGCGGGGCGACGCCGCGGAACCAGGTCATGTTTGGCCCGCCCGGCTTTGCCTATGTCTACCGCTCCTACGGCATCCATTGGTGCGTGAACTTCGTTTGCGAGGAGGAAGGCTCGGCCAGCGCCGTGCTGATCCGTGCGCTGGAGCCGACGCATGGCCTGGCTGCGATGCGCCGACGCCGGCACCTGCAGGACGTGCATGCGCTATGCTCGGGCCCGGGCAAGCTGACCGAGGCACTCGGCATCACCATCGCGCACAACGCCCTGCCGCTGGATCGGCCGCCGATCTCACTGCATGCGCGGACGGAGGAGATGGAGGTCGCAACCGGCATCCGCATCGGCATCACCAAGGCGGTCGAGCTGCCCTGGCGCTACGGCGTCAGGGGCTCGAAGTTTCTGAGCAAGCCGTTTCCGAAGTAGCCCTAAAACGCCTGCTTCAGCCGCTCCAGCGCCTCCAGCAGCTTGGCCTTGCGGGCCAGCGCCGCCTCGCGCTTTTCGCGCTCCTCCTCGACGACCTCCTCGGCCGCGTTGGCGACGAACTTTTCGTTGGCCAGCTTGGACTCGGCACGCTTGATGTCGGCCTCGGCCTTGGCGATCTCCTTGTCGAGACGCGTGCGCTCGGCGGCGACGTCGATCACGCCCTTGAGCGGCAGCGCGGCGACTTCACCGCGCACCAGCAGCTGGACCGCGCCATCAGGCGCGCGGTCGGCGAACGAGATATCCGACAGCCGCGCCATGCGCTTGATGACATCGGTCCAGCGCGGCGCGCGCTCCTTCGTCTCGGCGGAGGCGCCGGCAAGCACCAGCGCCGTCAGCGTTGCCGGCGCGATGTTCATCTCGGCGCGCACCGAGCGGATCTGCGTGACGAGGTCGATGACCCAGCCGATCTCGGCCTCGGCCTTGGGATCGGCAAAGTCGGCATGATCGAAGATCGGCAGCACCCAGGCCGGCGAGACGAGCGCATCGGTCGGTCCCGTGGTCACCGCGAGCATCGCGAGCTGCTCCGGCGTCGGCTCGACCGGCCTCAGCGGCCACGGTGCCAGCGCGAGCAGGCCGTCGCGCTTGGCCGTCACCTCCCACAGCTCTTCGGTGATGAAGGGCATGAAGGGATGCAGCAGCTTCAGGATCTCGTCGCGCGCCCAGGCGACCATGGCGCGGGTCTCGTCCTTGGCAGGGCTGTCCGGACCGAGCAGCACGGGCTTGGCGAGTTCGACATACCAGTCGCAATAGACGTTCCAGACGAAGCGGTAGATGCTGCCGGCGGCATCGTTGAAGCGATAGGCCTCGATCGCCTCGGTCACCTCGCGCGTGGTGTGCGCGGTCTCATGCGCGATCCAGCGGTTCAGCGTCTCCTTGGCCTTCGCCGGCTCGAAGCCTTCCGGCACGGCGCAGTGGTTCATCTCCGCGAAGCGGCACGCGTTCCAGAGCTTGGTCGCGAAATTGCGATAGCCTTCGACGCGGCTGGTGGCGAGCTTGATGTCGCGGCCCTGCGCTGCCATCGCCGCCAGCGTGAAGCGCAGCGCGTCCGCGCCGTATTCGTCGATCAGGTGGAGGGGATCGATGACGTTGCCCTTCGACTTCGACATCTTGGCGCCCTTCTCGTCGCGGACGAGGGCGTGGATGTAGACGGTCGAGAACGGCACCTCCTTCATGAAGTGCAGGCCCATCATCATCATGCGGGCGACCCAGAAGAAGATGATGTCGAAGCCGGTCACCAGCGCATTGGTCGGGTAGTAGCGCTGCACCTCGGGTGTGTCGTCGGGCCAGCCGAGAGTCGAGAACGGCCACAGCGCCGAGGAGAACCAGGTGTCGAGCACGTCCTCGTCGCGCGTGATGAAGCCTTCGCGCTTGTTGCGGTCGAGCGCCATCTCGCGGCCCTGCTCGGCCGTGATGACCTCCTGCTCGACGTAATAGCCGAGCGCGTGGCTGACGGCCTCCTCCTCGGTCTCGGCGACGAACACCTTGCCGTCCGGCCCGTACCAGGCCGGGATCTGGTGGCCCCACCAGAGCTGGCGCGAGATGCACCAGGGCTGGATGTTCTCCATCCAGTCGAAATAGGTCTTTTCCCAGTTCTTCGGCACGAACGTCGTTTCGCCCGAACGCACCGCGGCGATCGCAGGTCTCGCCAGCGTCTTGGCGTCGACGTACCACTGGTCGGTCAGGTAGGGCTCGATCACGCTGCCAGAGCGATCGCCGTGCGGCACCATGTGGGTGTGGGGCTCGATCCGCTCGACGAAGCCGAACGATTCCAGCCGCTCGACGATGCGCTTGCGCGCGGCGAAGCGGTCGACCTTGTGGAACTCCTCGGCGAATTGCGCGGCGCCTTCGGGCAGGTCGCGCAGATAGTCCTCATTGTCGAGGAGATCGAGGCAGCCTTCCCTGTCGAGCACGCTGATGCGACGCAGGCCGTGGCGATTGCCGACCTCGAAATCGTTGAAGTCGTGCGCCGGCGTCACCTTGACCGCACCAGATCCCTTCTCAGGATCGGAATACTCGTCGGCGACGATCTGGATCTTGCGGCCGACCAGCGGCAGGACGACGTTCTTGCCGATCAGCTTCTGATAGCGCTCGTCCTCCGGATGCACGGCCACGCCGGTATCGCCGAGCATGGTCTCGGGGCGCGTGGTGGCGACGACGATGAAGCTCGAGGGATCCTCCGGGCTGAAGGTCTTGCCCTCGATCGGATAGCGCAGATACCAGAGGCTGCCCTTGACCTCGGTCTGCTGCACCTCGAGATCCGAGATCGCAGTGAGCAGCTTGGTGTCCCAATTCACCAGCCGCTTGTCCTTGTAGATCAGGCCCTCGCGGTGCAGTTCGACGAACACCTTGATGACGGCCTTCGACAGCCCCTCGTCCATCGTGAAGCGCTCGCGCGACCAGTCGCAGGACGCACCGAGCCGCTTGAGCTGGTTGATGATGGTGTCGCCGCTCTCGGCCTTCCACTGCCAGACCCGCTCCAGAAACTTCTCGCGGCCCATCTCGCGGCGGCCGGGCTGCTGACGCTCCATCAGCTGCCGCTCGACCACCATTTGGGTGGCGATGCCGGCATGGTCGGTGCCGGGCTGCCAGAGCACGTCGCGGCCGCGCATGCGCTCGAACCGGCACAGGATGTCCTGCAGCGTGTTGTTGAGGGCGTGGCCCATGTGCAGCGAGCCCGTCACGTTCGGCGGCGGGATCACGATGGTGAAGGGCACGGCATCACGGCGGTCGGGCCGGCCAGCCTTGAACGCAAGGCTGTCCTCCCACACCACGGACATGCGGGTTTCGATATCGGCGGGCTGGTAATTTTTCTCGATCATGGGGCTGCTAGAAAGCCGCGGGAGGGGGCCAAGTCAACGAAAAGGTCAGGGAAAAACGAGGCGGCAACGGCGCTTTCCGGCCCGGTCGGGGCGCGGATATGACACCCAAGCCGGGCTTTATGAGGGCCTGTCGGCCGCCCTCAGCGGCCGCCGCGCGAGACCCGCTCGATTTCGGCCTTCACGATGCGTTCAACGAGGCCCGGCAGGTTGTCGTCGAGCCAGGACTTCAGCATCGGCCGCAGCATCTCCTTGACCAGGTCCTCCAGCGTGCGCGCGTTGCTGCTGAGCACCGTATGGGCCAGGGAGTTGAAGGCGGATTCGACCGCGGAGACCGTCGATTGCGCGAGGATCGGCTGCTGCGGGGGCAGCGGCGGCGCGTCGAAGTCCACCGGCGCGTAGGACGGCGGCGGAGCGGGCCGCGGCGGTTCGGCGAATTCGAGATCGTCGCGCGGTTCGACCTTGCGGAAGCTCGGCGGCGGCGGAGGCGGCGTCGGGTCCATCGCCATGTCGTCGGTCAGCTCGAGCACGTCCGGCTCGGGTTCTGGCTCTGGTTCGGGCGCGCGGACCTCGGGCGCAGGTGTGGCCGCATCGAGGCCAGCCAGCAACGCGTCGATATCGTCCTGGCTGTTGGATGCGTCCGCCGCGGGCGCCGGCGCAGGTGGCGGCGCCGGCTTTGCGGCCGGCGGCGGTGCAGCGGGCTTCTCGGCAGCGGGTTTGGGTGGAGCGACCTTGGATGGCGGAATGTCGTTCATCGCCTGCGGCTTCGCCGGCGCGGCGGGCGCCGCCGCCTTCTCGGGCTTGGCGGCCTCGGCCGGCGGGGGCTTTGCCTCATCGTCGGCAATGATGCGCCGGATCGAGGCCAGAATCTCCTCCATGGAGGGTTCTGTGACCTTTGCAGGCTGCGTCATCTCCGACTCCACATCATCAACGCCCTCGCATGCGTTGTTTTACACCAAGCACGGCAGGATTGGCCGGTTCCGCAACGACAGGCCCGTCATTTTCGTCGCCGCAGCCCGACTTGTCCCCAGATCACGGCTCAACGTGCAGCGGCGTGCCCTGCCCCCGGCACCGAAGCGTTACGCACACGACATCAACGCGGGGCGAATCGACCCGCATCATCTTGGCAAGGCTATGTCAGGGATTTTGATGATTGCAAGCAAAGCACCGGTCGACCTCGGCTGTTGGCGAGATCGACCGGATGATTGCGGGATCAGCGCCCGTCAGGCGTGCGCACGCCGGCCCAGCTGTCGCGGACCTGATGGTAGTGAACGCTGGGGTCGTAGACCGTGGTCGCAAGGCCGAGGACTTGCGGCGAGAGACGCCCGACCGCAGCGAGGACGTTATAGGATGCAACGACGCGATCGTGCTGCGCGGTCACCAACGCAACGCGCGCATTCACCAGCGCCTGCTGCGCGTTGAGCACGTCCAGCGTGGTGCGCTGGCCGGCCTTGGCCTCCTCACGTACGCCGTTCAGGGCGATCTCGGATGCCGCCACCTGCGCCTGGGCCGACTGGACCTGCGCCTTGGTGGCCTGCAGCGAGCCCCACCATTGCACAACCGTCGCACGGGTCTGGTCGCGGGTCGTTTCGAGGTTGAGTCGCTGCTGCGCCAGGTTTTCCTTGGACTGGCGGATCAGCGCGTATTCACTGCCGCCCTGATAGATCGGCACCGAGAGCTGCGCGATCGCGGATGCGTTGAACGAGCGCAACGAAATCAAGGACTGTTCGTTGGCCTGTGTGGCCGATGCCTGGATCGTCATCGTGGGCAGCAACGCACCTTCGGCGACCTTGACCTGCAGGTAATTGACGTCGATGCCGAACATCGCAGCCGTGACGTTGGGATGCTCGATCAGGCCAAGCTCGATCGCTGCGGCAAGCGTTGCGGGGAGGAAACGATCGACAGGTGATCCGGGTGCAAGATTTGCCGGCTCGTTGCCGATGATGCGGCGGAAGTTTGCGCGCGTGGTGGTGAGATTTGCTTCCGCGGTAAGGGCCTGCGTCCTGCCGGCGGCCAGCTGTGCTTCCGATTGCGCAACGTCTGTGCGAGTCACTTCGCCGACGTTGAAGCGATCGCGGGTTTGCTTCAACGTCTGCTCGAGCACGCGCACGTTACTGCGCTGGACTTCAAGCGTGGCCGCATCGCGCAGATAGTCCATGTAGGTCGTCGCGGCCTGAAGCAGCACACTTTGATCGAGGCTGCGCAGCGCTTCGCGAGCACCGGACACCTGGCTCTCCGCCGCCCGCGTTCTGTTAGCGGTCTGATTGCCATTGTAGAGTGTCTGCGAAGCGGTAATTCCAGCGCTGCGAGGTAAGGTGGTTCCGTGGATTGAGTTAGTGCCGACGCCGCTCTGCAGATCCTGGTATTGATAGCCACCGCTCGCGGTCATCGACACCCGAGGACGATAGCCAGACAAGGCCTGCGGCACGTTTTCGTCGGTCGAGCGCACCTGGGCACGCTGCGCGTTGAGCTGCGGATTGTTTTGATAGGCGCGCACCAGCGCGCCATCGATCGTATCCGCCAAGGCAGGCGTCGGCCCGGCAAGCGCCAGCAGCAGGACCGAAACCGCAGCTCCGGTGAAGAGCTTCACCCCATGCATCCGTGAAATTCCGTTCATTCTAACGCCCGACTCGTGCCCGCGAGCTGGGTTACCGTATCAGTGGAGTCGTTGCCCCGCCGCAACATAGGACGCGGCCAAGCGCGACGGAACTACCCGAGGGTAGTTCTCAGTGGAAACTCTTCACGTGCAGCATCCCGGCCACACTTCTGATTCAGAACGGGATTTGGGGCGGCTTTGGGGCCGTCAGAAGACAAACGCAGCCGCGCGCTCCAGCCCGGGAAGGACCGGGGCGGCGGCGTCGAACAGCGCCCGGTGGCCGAATTCGCCGTGGGTACGGGTCACAATCACGGCGCGCCGCGGCCTCGATTCGGCCGACACCCCCACCAGGCGCCCACCCTCCTTCAGCTGCCCGAGCAGAGCTTCCGGCAGCACTTCGGCCGCCCCGTTGAGGACAATCACATCATAGGGCGCGGCAGCGGGATCCCCGTCGGTACAGGCCGCCGCCTTGCAGGCGACATTGGCCAGCCCCTGGGCGGTGAAGGCGTCCCCGGCCTTGGCGGCCAAAGCCGAATCGCACTCGGTCGCCGTGACCTGCCGCGCCAGCTTAGCGGCCAGTGCGGCGAGATAGCCGGTGGCGCAGCCGACGACCAGCACGTTGTCACCCTCGCCGATTTCGGCGGCCTGAAGCAGCTTGCCGGTCAGCGCCGGCTTGATCAAAAACCGCTTGGCGGTGCCTTCGCTCACGTCGAGATCGAGATCGAGGTAGGCCAGCGCCTGCCTGCCGGCCGGCACAAAGGCTTCGCGCGGCACCGTGAGCATGGCATCGAGAACACGACGGTCGGTGACGTCATTGGTGCGCACCTGGCCATCGACCATTTTTTGGCGCGCGGTCGAAAAACCGGACATTTGCGGACCCTGCAATGCGGACGATGCCGCGGAGAAAAATCGCGGCATCTTTGGAGCATGCTCGGTCAAAACGCAACATGGCCGTTGGCGGTGGCGCACCGCGCTCCGCAGCCCGCCTGATGGGGCCCGACCAGCCCTATTCGATGGCGACCGCCAGGCGGCCGATCAGGGCAGCGACCTCGTCCAGCCTAGCCGAATCCGGCGCCTCGACTGCGCGCGCGAGACAAGCGAGGCATTGATCGTCGCTGAGCTCGGGAATGCCGGCCGGCAGAATCGAGGGGGCGATATCCGAACGGTCGACCTGGATCTCTGGCATGGGAATCAGCTCCGCAAATGTCCGGCAAATCCACGCTCGACGTGAATTGAGTCGTCCCAATGGCGAGACGACGCCGACGCAAACACATCTGTTTGACCCCGATTCCGCGCCGGACCACGGGTGCAATGTTCAAAGATCAGGGAAAGCAGATCGCGCGCCGCGTGAGGAGGCGGACACAAATCATTGAAATATCTGAAAGATTTGGCTCCCCGGGCTGGATTCGAACCAGCGACCATCCGATTAACAGTCGGATGCTCTACCGCTGAGCTACCGAGGAAAAGGCGAACCATTCGTTCGCGCGCGGCTGCGTATAACAAAGCCGCTTGCGCTTGCAAAGGACGAATTCGTCATCATCCGCAACGCGCTCGGGAGGGGCCTGGAATGGCCTCTCCTCCGGCCCTTCCGGGCAAAGACTATTCGGCGAGGAACGAGGTGGTCTTGGTGCCGAGGTCGTAACGCAAGCGGAGCGCGGTGAACTTGCAGAGATTGACGTTCTTCCACAGCACCGACTCGTCGTAGTTCTGCCAATCGACGCGAATGTTCCAGACGCAGCCCTCGTCGTCGTCGTCGAACTCGACATAGGTGCTGGCCTGGTTCTGCAACACCTTGTCGAGTGCGTTCTCCCATTCGTCCAGCCCGTCATCCGGCGCGTTGAAGCCGAGGAACTTGATGGCATAGCCGGTCTCGTTGACGACCGTGACGTTGCGGGCATCGGCCGCAAGCGACGGCGCAGCGGCGATCGAAAGACTGACGGCGATCAGTCCAGACAGAAATTGCTTCATGTGAAATTCTCCGATCGAAACAGGTCTCAGCGCCCGACGTCGATCGACGCAGGCGCTGCGGCAAACAAAACGTTGCCTCAAGACAAGTCCGGAGCGAGATCGAACGATTCAAGAGACGATCGGTCTGGACTTCCGAACGTTTGCGCGACGCGAGACGCGCCCAGCCTGTTTATCGGTTGGAATTCTCCGCAGCAATGAACGGGCATTCATAGTTCGGCAGGGCTTGTTTTCTCCGGCACCGGCGCCGGCACGGCCGCGCCGTTGCTCTTGCCCGTCACGGCGCCGACCAGCGCCTTGACGGGATCGTCGCCCGGTGCAAAGCCACTCTGGCGCAGGATCTCGTCGATCATCGGGCGCAGCGCATGCACCTTGAGCAGCTCGCCGGCGAGACCCTCGCCGAAGCCCACATTGCCTCCGCCGGCGCCGTTGCCGCCGAACGCGCCGCCGGTGTGCAGGATGCGGACGTCCTTGAGGTTCGCGATCGGCTTCACCATCTCGGCCAGGGCCGAGGGCATGGTCTCGATCCGCTTCTTGGCGATCTCGAAATCGATCACGTTGCTGCCGAGCTTGTTCTGCGCCTCGTTCTTCATGGTGATGACGGCAGCTTCCGCCTCGCCGATATTGCGCACGCCGACTGCCTTGATCTTGTTGGATTCGGCTTCCGCCGTGGCCAGCGTCTTGACGGCCTCGGCGCGGTCGAGCGAGGCCTTCTTCTCGGCTTCGGCCGCAACGATCAATTCGGTCGACTTGCGCTCGGCCTCGGTCCGCGCGGCGAGCACCTGGGTGAGACGGGCGCGATCGGCGACCTCGACCGCGCGTGCAGTCACGACCTTTTCTTCGGCCGAGACGGCGAGCGCTTCGGCGGCCTTGGCCTCGGCAACGGCTTCCGAAGTCTGCTTGCTCTTCGCTGCGATCTGGATCTCGTTCTCCTGCGTCGCGATCTGGATCTCGCGCTGGGCGTCGGTCTTGCGCTTGTTGATCGCGAGGTCCGACTCGATGACCGCGGTTTCCTTGACCTGCTTTGCGCCGGCCTCCTTCTCGGCAACCGCCCTGTCGGTGTCGATGCGGGCATTCTCCTCGGTCAGGCGCGCGGTCTGCGTCGCGGTTGCGACCTCGGCGCGGGTGCTCGCGGTCTTGTTGGCGATGTCGCGCTCCTGGGAGAGCTCGGCTTCCTTCTTGGTCCGCTCGATCCCGAGAGTCTGCTGCCGCGCCTCGAGGTCCTTTTGCGCGATCGCCACCTCGTTGTCGCGCACGATGGCGTTGCGATCACGGCGGCGGGTCTCGGTGACCGTCTTCAACTGGGTGAGACCTTCGGCGTCGAAGAAATTCTCCGGGTTGAAGAACTTGACGTCGGTCTGGTCGAGCTTGGTCAGCGACACCGATTCCAGCTCGAGCCCGTTCGATTTCACGTCGGACTCGACCGTCGACTGCACGTGCTTGACGAAGTCCGAGCGCTTCTCCTGAAGCTCCAGGATGCTCATGGTCGCCGCGACCGAGCGCAGGCCGTCGACGAATTTCGCTTCGACCTGGTTACGTAGCGCTTCGGCATCGTTGGTCAACGCGCCCAGCGTCTGGCTCGCGAGCGCGATGCTTTCCTCATCCGGGCGGACGCGCACATAGAACTCGGCGACGATGTCGACGCGCAGCCGGTCCTTGGTGATGAGGGATTCCCGCTCCTTGCGCTCGACGGTGAGCCGCAGCGTCTTCAGATTGACGCTGGCGTAGGAGTGGAAGATCGGCAGGATCATGGCGCCGCCGTCGAGCACCACCTTCTTGCCGCCGAGCCCGGTGCGCACGAAGGCCTCGTCGCGGGTGGCGCGCTTGTAGAGAATGGTGAAGACGATCCCCAGGACGACGATCAGCGCGACGCCAATCACGGCCGGGACTGCGATGTCGAACATGGCTTTCTCCGCTGTGGGACTTGCTAACTGCTTAGAGTGGGCTTGGACGGCTTGAGTTCATCGTCGGCCTTCACCGCGACGAAACGGGTGCCATCGCGGTCGACCAGGAGGACCATGGTTCCCTGCGGCAAAGGCCCCGATGACGGCGCCGCGACCGCCGAGACGAAATGACGGTTGCCGTGGACGTCGGCGACGCTGACGCGGCCCGGCGGCCCCTGGTCGAGCGGGCCGACGACGACCTCACCGATGCGGCCGACGAGATCCCCCAAGCCAACGACGTAGCTTTCGTCCTTGGGAATGACCCGCGCGATGGCCCTGCTGGCGGAGCGGACCAGCGGAACCGACACCACGACGGCGGCGGCAGAGGCGACCGTCGCCGGCAAGGGACCTGCAACAAACCGGGCGATGTCCTGGATCAGGAAGCCGGTAATGGAGAAGGCGCCGAGCAGCAACAACAGGAAGATCAAGAGCGGCACGCCACCGACATTGACCCAGGAGATGGCATTGAGCACGCCGTTGTCGCTGGGATGGGCGAAATCGATGTTGGTGCCGAGCATCTCGCTGAGCGAGGCCCCCACCAGCATGGAGACCACCTCGATCGAGCCGACGATGACGATCATGGCCGCCGCGATAGCGAACGGCCTGACTTCCGGCGACATGACGTGTTCGAGCAGAGCGCTCATGACACGGCACTCAGGAGCCCGACTTCAACCGGGCCAGCCGCGCTGCAATTTCCTTGTCGCGATGCAACGTGCTGAGCTCGTCGATGTCGCTCGAATAAGGGATGCCCGGAGGCACGCCGGTGGCCCGCGCCACCGCCCTGCCCGCGCGCAACGCCTTCGCGGCAGCGGAGGTGCCGCCGGATTTCCGCGACGACGTTGATGCCTGTGGGCTGGCATGTGCCTCGCTCTTTTCGAGATCGGCGCGGCGCTGCTCGGCATCCTGGAGCGCCGACAGCACCGCGCGCAGCGAGGTGACGCATTGCTCGATCTTCTCGTTGTTCTCGTCGATGGCCCGCGAGAGCACCTCGAACTGCGCCTCCAGATCCATCTGCCGCGCGATGCCGGCGCGAGCGAGATCGTCGCGGCCATCGGCGATCGCGCCCTCGATCTTGGCGGTCAGATCGGTCATCGCGCGCTCGATTTCGCTACGGCGCGCGTTGAGGCGGTATTCCTCGGCCCGCGCGGCGGCGAGCGCATCTCGCGCTTCGCTCTCGGCGCGCTCGATCTCGCGGATGGCCTGTCCGACCACCTTGAGCTTGTTCTTGCCTTCCGCCTGCTCGATCGCATCGTACGCGATCCCGGCGATCAGGCGCCCGACACGGGACAGGAAGTTGTCGGGAGCGGCAGCGATGGTATCCATGGCGTTCTCCTCCTCTGGCAGGCTGTTCGGCGTGACGCCGTAGTGAACTTCGAAACCGTCGTCGGTGCGGATGAGGCGCGCCGGCACGCTCTGGCCCCAGCCCTCGGCATAGCCGGCGTAGTCGAAGGGCACGCTGAAGCGCCCTTGCACGGTCGCGATCGAAATGGTGGCGGGCCCTTTGATCTTGGCGAGCTTGTCGTCGAGCGGCAGGCGGCGCCCCTGGGCGGCGCGATACTCCGTGCGGTCGCGCAGGCCGAGCGTCACCAGCCGCGAGGGCAGCGCGGTCTGTTTGCGGATCGACTCGTAGGCATGGGCGTGGAGCAGGACCACGTTGGAACCCACATTGTGAGCCCGCGCCACCTCGTCGAGGATCTCCATCATGCGGTCATAAGCCTGAAACGTCGCCTCGATGGCGGCCTTGGCGGCCGGGTCAGGGGCAAGCCTGTAACGCAGCGCAGACGGCGCGTTTCGGGGCGATTGGCTCATGGAAAGCACTAAAGCACCATTTTGGTGCTTTCGGAAGAGGAAGCTCGATCACGTTCCGCTGATCCCTATGCACTCTGTCGGTTAGTCGCGGCGCTCCGGGCCCGCGTTCAAGGCGGCCTGATCACCCCTAGCTCACGGCCGATCAAGACTTCTTGCACGCGCCGGTTGCAATTTGAGGCGAAATGCGGGGACGGTTCGGCAGGCCGTGGTCCATCAATGGGGCTTCGAATGCTGGAAACCAACTGATATCGGCCGGCGCCGCAACTTCTTCGCGTTTACGAATCATTCGGTGAGCTCATTTGACAGAGCTATGACGATTGCCGACCAGGATGCGACGAGAGAGCGAAGCATCCACGTCCGGTATCCGCAGCAAATCCACAGCATATCCACAGGGTGACTGTGGCGGATTCGCGAGCCCGTGCGATGCCCTTGCTGCGCACAAACCCACAAGCGGGGCCGTTCAGCCACCCGCCTGGTCGAACACGGATCGGCAGGCCTCGCTGAGGCTGGCGCGGTTGCGGCGCAGGCAGGTGGTGATGGCGCGGACGTTGGGGATCTCGCCGGCGCACAGCCGATAGACGTCGGGGGTACAGGCCCGCCGCTGCTCCGCTGTTCCCTGTGCATGGGCGGCGGAGGCAAACAGCGTCAGGAACAGCCCGACCGTCGAGGCGCCCCGCGCCCGGTTCTTCACGCCCGCAAACCGCAAGAATCTCGCCTTCATGACCAGTCTCCCGCTCTGCCCTGCCCGCTCCGGCCTGCATTGGCCGGCATGGTGCAAAGGGGTAGGAGAAATAAACCGCTGAGAATGTGACTTCATTCACACCCGCCGCGAGGCGGCGGCGCTTAGGGTTGCCCGGGGATTTTCAGGATTCGCTAACCATTCGGATCCCGATCGCCGCATCGTTAAAATGCGAACGATCGGGTCAATCCGGAAACAAACCGGCTTTGCGACATTGCGCCATCCGCGTTCTGCGAGGGTGTGATGAGTGAAGCCGAATTCAATTTGCTGCTGGATGCTGTCCGGGACGCCATGGTCTTTGAAGATTTCGCGCCTGTGCCGGTGGAGGAATTCGTGCCTCGCTCGTGGAGCTTCGACGCGACGCCCAAGGCAGCCAATGACAACGAGGGCGCCTGGCCCCTCTTGCCCTTTCCCGACGGCTGGTACGCGGCCTGCTGAGGCCGACTTCACGTCAGCGGATGCGGCTCGCCTCGCGGGCGGCCCACCACCGAGCCCCCACGCCCAGCGTCACGACGATCAATTCTTGGCGCGCTCGTCGCCGTCCTGCGGCGCCCGCTCGGGTACGGCCGGTGGGAAGATGCTGTCATAGATCGCGCGCGCCTCACGAATGAGACGAGCCCGCTCCAGCTCGGATTTCGAGACAAATCGGACGATTTCGCCCACGTGCTCTCCAGCGCTCAGTTGATGGGAACATGCATCGCTTCGCACATGCGAAGTCTGTGCCATGGGACTGAATCGCGGGTTTCCGCCAAGCCCCGGACAAACCCGGTGGGCGCGGCAATGCAGGCCTTGCCGGCACTGCCGTGAAAGCCGCGGCGAGTTCGCATTTTTGCTGAAAAATCAGGAGCTTGTAATGGAGGCCACGACCAGAATTGAACTGGTGTACACGGTTTTGCAGACCGTTGCGTAACCACTCCGCCACGTGGCCCCGTAGGGGCGGAGCAATATAGGGGATCAATGGCCGAGGCAACCGCCTTCGTCCGACTTTGACGGCACTAGCCTTTTCCAATGTGGACCAAAGTCAGGCGCGCTTGCCGCGCCGGAAGTCGCGCCGACGGCTCTTCGGCGCGGGTTTGGGCGCGAGTTCCGGCATCTCTGCCTGGACCTCGCGGTAGCGCGCCAGCATCCGTTCGAAACTGGTAAGCAACGTCTCGGCGATGTCGGAACGCCGCTCGAGGCCGGCCAGAATCGTCGCCGCCGCTTCGATGGTCGAGAGACCGTCGCGGCGCGGCTCCTTGCGCAGGCGTCCGTAGCGCGAGGGGCGTGACGGATTGAGGATCACGCGCTGGCATTTCAGCATCCAGGGATTGCGCCACCACAGCGCCTTGGCCTGGCTCCAGGTGCCGTCGAGCAGCACCACGCCTTCGAGCTTGCCGAGGAGCGCGCGCTGGTTCTCCGCGACCTCGCCCTTGCGGTTGAGCGCGACGATCTCGCCTTCAGCATCGAGATCGGCCGCGCGCGCCGAGCCGAGATAGAGCACGGCCCAGCGCGAGGCATTCTCGACCGGCCGTCCCAGCGCCTTGGACAGGCTCGGCCAGGACAGGCCGACCCGCACGGTGGCATCGCCGAAGTGCCTGGCCAGCAGCCGCGCCGTGCCGAGCGCTCTGTCCTGCTCCTGCGGATGCTGGAGGATCAGGAGCGAGAGCCGGTTCTCGATCGGCGTGACGCTGTCGCAAATGCAGAGCGGCATCGGCTTCTGGCAATGCGGGCATTCAGGGATCAGTTCGGCCGGCGCGGCGACGGTGTCGGGCGGGTTGGGCATGGCGCCGCTATACGCTTGAAGCGGCGCGTCAACAACCTATTCCGCCGGTGCCGCCAGCGGCCGCGGCCCGGAGCGGCGCCGCATGCGGTCGATCAGCAGGTAGATCACGGGCGTCGTGTACAGCGTCAGGATCTGCGAGACGAACAGGCCGCCGATGATGGTGATTCCGAGCGGGCGGCGCAGCTCCGTGCCGGGGCCGGTCGCGATCACCAGCGGAATGCCGGCAAACAGCGCCGCCATGGTCGTCATCAGGATCGGGCGGAAACGCGCCTGGCAGGCCTCGAAGATCGCCTCGGCCGAGGACAGGCCGCGCTGGCGCTCGGCGTCGAGCGCGAAGTCCACCATCATGATCCCGTTCTTCTTGACGATGCCGATCAAGAGGATGATGCCGACGAAGGCAATCACCGTCAGCGGCGTGTTGGTGAGCTGCAAGGCGAGCAGCGCACCTAAGCCGGCCGAGGGCAGCGTCGAGATGATCGTGAGCGGATGGGCGAGGCTCTCATAGAGCACCCCGAGCACGATATACATCGCAACCAACGCGCCGAGGATCAAGAGCGGCTGGCGGCCGCTGGTCCTGGCGAAGTCGCCGGCATTGCCGTCGAAGCTGCCGCGAATGCCTTCCGGCATGTGCAACTCATCGACCGCGCGCTGGATGTTCTGCGTCGCCGCCTGAAGCGGCACGTCCGGCATCAGGTTGAAGGACACCGTAGTCGATGGGAACGACTGCGAATGATAGACGGCGAGCGCAGCGAGCCCGCGCGTCGCCCGCACCACGGCCGACAGCGGCACCTGCGCATCTCCCGCGCCGGCGACGTAGATGCGATCGAGATTGGAGGGGTCGACCTGGAACTTCGGGTCGATCTCCAGCACGGTCATGTACTGGTTGCGCTGGGTGTAGATGATGGAGATCTGCCGCTGTGCGAACGCGTTGTTCAGCGCGTTGTCGATGTCCTGAACCCTGACGCCGAGCGCGGACGCCTTCTGGCGGTCGATGGCGAGCGTCAGCTGCAGGCCGCCGGGGTCGCGATCGCTGGAGATGTCGGTGATGCCCTCCACGCTCTCCATGCGCTTGGCCACGATCGGCGCCCATGTCTGCAGCAGGCCGAGATCGGTGCTGGTGAGCGTATATTGGTAATCGGAATCGCTCTGCCGCCCGCCGGCGCGCACGTCCTGGGCGGCGAACATGAAGAGGCGGATGCCGGGCACGGGATACAGCGCCCGCCTGAGCCGGTCGATCACGACCTCCGTCGACACGTGCGCGCGCTCCTCCGGCGGTTTCAGGCTGATGAACATGGTGCCGCGGTTCGAGGTCGCCGGCCCCGGGCCCCCGCCTCCGCTGCCGACGGTCGATCCGATGCCGGCCACGGCCGGATCCTTCATCACGATCTCGGCGAGCCGCTGCTGCAGGCCGAGCATCGACTGGAACGAGATATCGGCCGAGGCGCGCGTCGCGCCGATGATCAAGCCGGAATCGTCCGTCGGGAAGTAGCCTTTGGGGATCTTGACGTATAGCGTCACCGTGAGCGCGATGGTGGCGAAGAACACCAGCAACGTCAGCAGCGGGAATTCCAGCACTGTGCGCAGGCTGCGAGCGTAGAACACGATGGTGCGCGACAGCGTGCCTTCGATGATGCGGTCGAACAGCGTTGCCGTGCCGGAGGTGGTCTGCCGGATGTAATGGGCGCAGATCATCGGCGTGACCGTCAGCGACACCAGCGTCGAGACCAGGATGGCGAAGGTCAGCGTCAGGGAGAATTCGCGTAAGAGCCGGCCGACGACGCCGTCCATGAAGATCAGCGGCGTGAAGGCCGCGATCAGCGACAGGCTGATCGAAACCACGGTGAAGCCGATCTGCTTGGCGCCCTCCTGCGCCGCCCGGAACGGGGGCATGCCGTGCTCGAGATTGCGGAACATGTTCTCGATCATGACGATGGCATCGTCCACGACGAAGCCGACGGAGATGGCGAGCGCCATCAGCGACAGATTGTCGATGGAGAAGCCCGCGACCCACATGCCGGCGCAGGTCCCGGCGAGTGCCAGCGGCACCGAGATGCCGGCCGCGATGGTCGGCGTGATCCGCCGCAGGAACAGGAATACGACGACCATCACCAGGACGGCCGTCGCCAGCAGCGTCCATTGCATATCCAGCACGCTGGCGCGGATCGTGCCGGTCCGATCGACCAGGGTGGAGATTTCGACCCCGGCGGGGATCCACTGCTTCAGCTCGGGGATCAGCGCCTTGACCCTGTCGACGGTGTCGATGACGTTGGCATCGCCCTGCTTGGTGATCTGGATCAGAACCGCCGGTTGCCTGTTGAACCAGGCGATCGACCGGACGTTGCGGACGGAATCCTCGATGTCGGCGACATCGGACAGCCGCACGAAATTGCTGCCCGAGCTCTTGATGACGATGTCGCGGAACTCCTTCGCCGTGCGCATCTGCTTGTTCAGCGAAAGCGTCTCGCTTTGACGTTCGCCTTCGAAGATGCCGACGGGGCCGAGCGCGTTGGCGCCGATGATCGCGGTGCGCACGTCGTCGGTCGCTATTCCAGCATTGGACAGTGCGACCGGGTTGAGCTGCACGCGCACGGCCGGCTGGTCGGCGCCGGAGATCGACACGTTGCCGACGCCAGGTACCTGTGAGATGCGTTGCGCCAGCACGCTGTCGGCGACGTCGTAGATCGCCGACGGAGAGATCGTCTTGGAGGTCAGCGCCAGCACGAAGATGGGTGCGCCGGCCGTGTTCGCCTTGCGGAAACGCGGCAACGTCGGCAGGTCGCTCGGCAGGTCGACCATCGCGGCGTTGATGGCCGCCTGCACGTCGCGCGCAGCCTTGTCGATGTTGCGGCCGATGTCGAACTGGAGCTGGATGCTGGTCGTGCCGAGGCTCGAGGTCGAGGTGATCTGGTTGATACCGGCGATCTCGCCGAGACGCCGCTCCAAGGGTGATGCCACCGTCGCCGCCATCACGGATGGATCGGCGCCGGGCCGGCTGGCGGAGACGAAGATGGCGGGGAAGTCGACGTTCGGGACCGAGGCGACGGGCAGAAACTCGTAGGCGACGACCCCCAGCAGGAACAGCCCGATCGAGAGCAGCGTGGTCGCGACCGGACGGCGGATGAAGGGCTCCGAGATCGACGCCATCACTGCATCCCCTCGGTCGCGCCGGCGACCGGCGGGCCGCCGGGTTCGGTCGGCGGCAGCGCCCGCTCGAGACGGCGGTTGATGCGATCGAGCGCCAGATAGATCACGGGCGTCGTGTAAAGTGTCAGTAGCTGGCTGAGCAGAAGGCCGCCGATGATGGAGATGCCGAGCGGAAAGCGCAGCTCGGCGCCGGTGCCGCTCTCGATCGCGAGCGGCAGCGCCCCGAACAGCGCCGCCAGCGTCGTCATCATGATCGGGCGGAAGCGCAAGAGACACGCCTGCACGATCGCTTCATGGGGCGACATGCCCTGCCCGCGCTCGGCCTCGAGCGCAAAGTCGATCATCATGATCGCGTTCTTCTTGACGATGCCCATCAGGAGGATGATGCCGATCAGGCCGATCACCGAGAGGTCCTGTCCGCACAACATCAGTGCCAGGATGGCGCCGACGCCGGCCGAGGGTAGCGTCGAAAGGATCGTGATCGGGTGGATGTAGCTCTCGTAGAGCACCCCTAACACGATGTAGATCGTGATCACGGCGGCGAGCAGCAGCCACGGCTGGCCGGCCAGCGCCTTGGCGAACTCGGCGGCATCGCCGGCATAAATGCCGACGATGCTGCCCGGCATTTCGATGCGGGTCTCGATCACCTTCACGGCTTCGACGGCATCGCCGAGCGCCGCGCCCGGCGCGAGGTTGAAGCTGAGCGACACCGACGGGAATTGCGCCTGGTGCGAGATCGCGAGCGGCGCCGTGGTCCGCTTCAGCGTCGCCACGGCCGACAGCGGCACCTGGGCATTGGGCGCGCCGGCGGTGGCGCTCGCCGCGCCCGGCAGATAGAGCTTGGACAGGATCGAGGGATCGCGCTGGTACATCGGCAGCGCCTCCAGCACCACGCGGTACTGGTTGGCCTGGCCGTAGATCGTCGAGATCTGCCGCTGTGCGAAGGCATCGTTCAGCGTGTCGGTGATTCCTTGCAGGCTCACGCCGAGCTGGCCGGCCCGGGTGCGGTCGACGTCGAGCTGCGCCCGCAGGCCGCCCTCCTGCGCCTCCGAGGAGACGTCGCGGAACAGGGGATCGCGCCGCATCTCCGCAACCAGCTTGCGCGCCCATTCCGAGACCAGCGTCGCATCGGTGCCGGTCAACGTGTACTGGTATTGCGAGCGGCTCGACTGGGTCGAGATCTGCACGTCCTGCACCGGCTGGAAATAGACGGTCATGCCGGGGATGCCGGAGACCCTCTCCTTCAGCCGGGTCACGACCACGCTGACATCGTCACGGCGCTCGCCGCGCGGCCGCAAGCTCATGACGAGGCGGCCGACATTAGTGGTCGGGTTGACGGAGCCCGCACCGATCACCGAGACCACGCCGACCACATCAGGATCAGCCCTGATGGCGTCCGCCGCCTCGGCCTGCCGCCTCTTCATCTCCGCAAACGACACGTCGGGCCCAGCCTCCGTCACCGCGGTGATCGAGGCGGTGTCCTGCAGCGGCAGGAAGCCCTTGGGCGCGACGACATAGAGTACCAGGGTCGCGATCAGCGTGGCGAAGGTCACGACCAGCGTGGCGCGCTGCCGCTCCAGCACCCACAACAGCGATCGGTGATAGGCATGGACCGTGCGGTCGATGAAGCGGCTGATCGCGGCCAGTCCCGGCACGGCCAGCTCCTCGTGCGCGTGCTTGAGCAGCCGCGAGCACATCATCGGCGTCAGCGTCAGCGAGACCACTGCCGAGGTCACGACCGCGATGGTCAGGGTCAGCGCGAACTCGCGGAACATACGCCCGACCAGGCCCGACATGAACAGGAGCGGGATGAACACCGCGATCAGCGAGACCGTCAGCGATATCACGGTGAAGCCGATCTCGCTGGCGCCCTTGAGCGAGGCTTCCATCGCGCCGTCGCCATTCTCCATGTGGCGCACGATGTTCTCGATCATGACGATGGCGTCGTCGACGACGAATCCGGTGCCGATCGTCAGCGCCATCAGCGACAGATTGTCGAGGCTGAAGCCGGCAAAATACATGATGCCGAAGCTCGTGATCAGCGACAACGGCAGCGCGACGCCGGCGATCACGGTCGCGCGCATCGAGCGCAGGAACAACAGCACGACCAGCGTCACCAGCACGACGGCAAGGACGAGCGTGAACTGCACGTCGCGCACCGAGGCGCGGATGGTGACGGTGCGGTCGGAGACGATGGTGAGGTTCACCCCGGCCGGAATCGCGCGCTGGACCTTGGGAATTTCGGCGCGGATCTGGCTGACGACGTCGATGACGTTGGCACCGGGCTGGCGCTGGATGTCGATGATCACGGCCGGCGTGCCCTGGTACCAGCCACCGGTGCGGTCGTTCTCGAGGCCGTCGACGATCTGGGCGACGTCGGCAATGGTCACCGGAGAGCCGTTGCGGTAGGCGATGATGACGGGCTTGTAGGCCTCGGCGACGGCGATCTGGTCGTTGGCGGCGATGACGTAGGATTGCTGTGTGCCGTCGAGCGAGCCCTTCGGGCCCGAGACATTGGCATTGGCGATCGCCGTGCGCAGGTCTTCCATCGCGATGCCATAGGCTGCAAGGCGCGCAAGATCGGCCTGGATGCGCACGGCCGGCTTCAGCCCGCCCAGCACGGAAACGCGCCCGACGCCGGAGATCTGGCTCAAACGTTGCGCCAGAATGGTATCGGCGATGTCGCTCATTGCGCGCAGCGAGATCGTGTCCGAGCGCAGCGCGAGCGTCATCACCGGCGCATCCGCCGGATTCACCTTCGCGTAGGTCGGCGGGTAAGGCAGCGTCTTGGGCAGCACGCCGGCCGCGGCATTGATCGCGGCCTGCACGTCCTGCGTTGCCCCGTCGATGTCGCGGTTGAGGTCGAACTGCAGCGAGATCTGGCTGACGCCGAACGAGCTCGTCGAGTTCATCGCCGAGAGCGACGGGATCTGCCCGAGCTGCCGCTCCAGCGGCGCGGTGATCAGCGAGGCGATCACGTCGGGGCTCGCGCCCGGCAGCTGCGTCGTCACCTGCACGGTTGGGAAATCGACTTGCGGCAACGCCGAGACCGGCAGCGCGAAATAGCCCAGCAGCCCGCCGATCAGAAGCGCAATACCGAGCAGCGAGGTCGCGATCGGCCGGCGGATGAAGGGTTCAGAGACACCCATGGGCTGTGCCTGCCGCTGCAAGCGGCCGTTGTCGGATCATGGCTGCTTGGCTCCACTTTCCGATGCCCCCGGCCCCGGTGCCGGTCCGGTCTGCCCCTTCTGGTCGCCTTCGCTGCTCTTGCGCTTGGCGCGCAACTCGCCGTCCTTGCCCTGTCCGTCCTTCTGGCCTTCTTTGGCACCGTCCTGCCTCTGAGCGTCCGGTGCGCGCGAGCGCTTGCGCGGGGAGAGATCGGCCGACGGCGTCTGGTCGTCGCGGCCGACGATCACCTTGGAGCCGTCGGACAGATTGGCAAAGCCCGTGGTGACGACCCTTTCGCCCGCCGACAGGCCGCTGGCGATCACGGCATCATGCTCGTTCTGCTGGGTCACCGTCACGGGCTTGGCCGAGACGATGTTGCCCTCGCCGATGACGTAGCTGAAAGTGCCGATCGGGCCGCGCTGCACCGCCGAGGTCGGCACCACCAGCGCCTGCGTCAAGGTCTCGACCTTGAGGCGGACGTTGACGAACTGGCCCGGCCAGAGCTGGTAATTGGCATTGGGAAATTCGGCCTTGAGCCTGAGCGTGCCGGTGGTCTGGTCGACCTGGTTGTCGATGCCGGTAAGCTTGCCGGTATCGATCACCGTAATGCCGTCATTGCCGAACACGTCGACCGCGAGCGTACCCTTCGCCGCGGCCGCATTGACCCGCATGATCTGTTGCTGCGGCAGGCTGAACCACACCGCGATCGGCTGCAATTGCGTGATCACCACGAGGCCGGTGGTGTCGGAGGCATGAATGATGTTGCCCTGGTCGACCTGGCGCAGGCCGGCACGACCCGAGATCGGCGCCACGATCTTGGTGTAGCTCAGCGTCGCCGCAGCGTTGTCGATCGCGGCCTGATCGGCCTTGACCAGCGCCTCGGTCTGCGCGACCAGCGCGCGCTGGGTGTCGGCCTGCTGCTTGGAGCCGGCGTTGGAGGCGGCGAGCTGCTCGTAGCGTGTCAGGTCGATGCGCTGGTTTGCGAGCTGGGCCTGATCCTGCGCCTTCTTGGCGACCGCCTGATCGTACTGCGCCTGATAGATGGCCGGATCGATCTCGCCGAGCACGTCGCCCTTCTTGACGTCCTGGCCCTCCGTGAAGTTGACCGCGATCAGCTTGCCGTCGACCTGCGAGCGCACGGTCACGGTGTTGAGCGCGCGGATCGCGCCGACGCCGTCGAGATAGACCGGCACGTCCTGGATGCGCGGGCTCGCTGCCAGCACCGGCACAGGCAGATCGGGACGCTGGTTGCGGTTGTTCGTCTGCTGCTGGTGCATGACGATCCAGCCGACATAGCCCAGGCCGCCGAGGATCGCGAGCGTGATCAGGGTCATGACGAAGCCGCGGCCGCGCGATCTCGTCGCCGTCCCCTCTCCCGCGCCCTGCTTGGTGTCGGGCTTAAAGAGCATTGACCGGTTTCTCCATTCGCGGCTCCCAGCCGCCGCCGAGCGCCTGGTACAGGCTGACGATGGCCAGAAGCCGTGCGAGTTGGGCCTGCGACAGCGCGTCTTCCGCCTGGAACAGGGTCAGTTGGGTGTTGAGCACGGTGACGATGTCGGCGGTGCCGGCGCGCAATTGCTGCTCGGAGAGATCGAAAGCGCGACGCGAGGCGGCGACGACGTCGCGCTGCAATTGCAGCTTGATCGTGGTCTGCTTGATCGAGAACAGCGCGTTGTCGACGTCGGCAAAGGCCTGGATGATGGTCTTGCGGTAGGTCTGCAGCAGCTCGTCCTGCCGCGCCTTGGCCAATTCGAAATTGCCGAGGATCTTGCCGCCGTCGAAGATCGGCTGCGTCGCGCTGCCGACGAGCTGGAAGAAGGCCGCATGCGGCTGGAACAGCGAGACCAGCGCCGCGCTCTGATAGCCGCCATTGCCGGTGAGCTGGATGGTCGGAAAGAACTGCGCACGGGCATTGCCGATGTTGGCGGTGGCCGAGGCGAGCTGCGCCTCCTGCCGGCGGATGTCCGGCCGCTGCGTCAGCAGCTCCGACGGCAGGCCGGGCGTCACGCGCGGGATCGCGATCCGATCCAGGGAGCCGCCGTGCACGCGCACGCTCTCCGGCGGGCGCGAGACCAGCACGGCGAGCGCGTTGACGTTCTGATCGAGTGTCTGGCGCAGCGGCGGCACCAGGGCCTTCTGGTTCGCCAGCACGCTCTCCTGCTGGGCGACGTCGAGATCGGTGCCGGTGCCGGCCTTGCGGCGGTCCCTCACCGCATCGAGGATGCGCTGCGCGCTCGCGATGTTGCGCTGAGAGGTCCTGATGCGATCCTGCGAGGCCAGCACCTGGAAATAGGCGTTGGCGACGGCGGCGAGCGTGGTCAGCGCGACCGTGTCGCGATCGAAGCGGTTGGCGTTCGCCGTCTCCTCGGCCGTCTGCAGTGCATCGCGGTTCTGGCCCCAGAAGTCGAGCTGGTAGCTCGCGCTGAGCGAAGCCTGATAGTTGACGACCTCACGGCCGCCATTGGTGAGCCCCGAGGCCGAAGAGCCGGAGGTGCGCGAATAGGTCTCCTGGCCGGTGCCAGACAGACTCGGCAGCAACGCCGCGCCGGCCTGCCGCGCCTGGGCGTCAGCCTGGACGATACGCGCCACGGCGGCAGCGATGTCGAGATTGACGGTCTGCGCTTCCTCCATCAGCTGCGTCAGCTCCGCAGAGCGGAAACCGCGCCACCAATCCAGCGACGGCGGCGCATCGCCCTTGCCGGCATATTTGTAATGCGCGGGAACGTCGAGCGCGGGATCGGGAAGATCCTGGGTCAGCACGCAGGCCCCCGAGGCGGCGGCGAGGCACAGCACCGCCATCCATCGGGCCGCGGGCCGCATCCGGAATGCAGAACCGAGAGACCGCCGCGAGGCGATCGCTGGAACTTGGTGTGTCACGTCCACCCCCCGCCGGGCAGATCAGGCCGCCGCAACGCCGCCGGATTAACCGATTCGCGGCGGGACAGTCGGGTGGCCTTGGACAACGCGTTCACAGCGGTGATGCTTTCTGCGGAACCTGCGATGCATACTAGCCGGGCCCGGAACGGCGGGACAGTGCCGCAGTTGCGAGATGCCCAAGCCAATGAGCTGGGCGCGAGCTGAAGAAAATACCAAAAGTACCTGTCTCGCAGTCACTTCTTTTACTGTGAAACATTGGGAAACGTAAGCAAGCTTACCAAGATTTCATGTGATATCGCGGCCACACCCTTAGCTTCGCTCTTCATTTGGACCGCGCCACGCGCCTTCAGCTCAGTCCCATCCTCTGCGCGGCGCGCCACACCGTCAATCTTGCCGAAAACGAAGCCGTCCAACGCGCCGATATCTCCTGGGCTGTCACCGCAGTCCACGCGTCCTGTCGCAAGCCCGTCTCGCCAGTGGCAAGAATTGGTCGCGACAGCGCTCATCGGGAGCGCAATCGTTTCTTGCCCTGGTCGGGGTTCGGCTGTTTCCTCCTACTCATATCCCGCCTCATGGCCCCGCGCATCAGCGCCGGTCTCTTCTCGGGCATATCACTGTTTCCGTGGGCGTTTCGCTCGGGTTCGCCGCAGCGCAAAAGCCTTCCCCTTTGGCCTGCCAAGCACTAGGTTCGGGCCAAGGCCAATCAACCCCTTGGTAGTGATTTCCCCTGACATGACCATTCGCAACGACGTTGTCGAGGCCATCGGCAACACCCCCCTCATCAAGCTCAAGCGGGCTTCGGAATTGACCGGCTGCACCATCTTGGGCAAGGCCGAGTTCATGAATCCCGGTCAGTCGGTGAAGGACCGCGCCGGCAAATGGATGATCCTGGAGGCCGAGAAGCGCGGCGAGCTGAAGCCCGGCGGGCTCGTGGTGGAAGCGACCGCCGGCAATACCGGCATCGGCCTTGCCGTCGTTGCGAGCGCGCGCGGCTACCGCACCCTGATCGTGATCCCGGAGACGCAGAGCCAGGAAAAGAAGGACTTCCTGAAGCTTTGCGGCGCCGAGCTGATCGAGGTGCCGGCCCTTCCCTACGCCAACCCCAACAACTACCAGCATGTCGGCCGGCGGCTCGCCGACGAGCTGCGCAAGACCGAGCCCAATGGCGTGCTGTTCGCCGACCAGTGGAACAACCTCGACAACGCCAAGGCACATTACGAATCCACGGGGCCCGAGATCTGGGAGCAGACCGGCGGCAAGGTCGACGGCTTCGTCTGCTCGGTCGGCAGCGGCGGCACGCTGGCCGGCGTCAGCCGCTATCTGAAGGAGAAGAACAAGGACATCCGCGTCGCCTGCGCCGATCCACATGGTGCCGGCATGTACGAATATTTCAGGACCGGCGATCCCAAGGCGACGCCCGGCGGCTCGATCACCGAGGGCATCGGCCTCAACCGCGCCACCGCAATCGTCGAGACCGCCAAGGTCGACGAGGCCTATCTCATTCCCGACACCGACGCCGTCAGCGCGATCTACGAGCTGCTCCAGCACGAAGGTCTGTGCCTCGGCGGCTCGACGGGCATCAATGTCGTCGGCGCGATGCGGCTTGCGAAGCAGCTCGGGCCCGGCAAGACGATCGTCACCGTGCTGTGCGATTCCGGCAGCCGCTACCAGTCAAAACTGTTCAACGCGGACTTCATGCGCGCCAAGAACCTGCCGGTGCCGGAATGGCTGGAGAAGCGCAGCAACATCAAGCCGCCGTTCGTGTGATCGTTACGCGCGTCCTCGGGCCGAGGGCGCACGTCGACAAGCTCTGCGCAGTTCGGCCGGCTTAAGCGACTTCCCCGCCTTCCGAGGCTGCGGCGCAATAGTCGCGCCAGAACTTGCGGTAGCCCTCCTCGACCCTGCGCGTGTAGGCTTCGACATTGCCCGCGGCTGAAGCTGCGATCCGGGCCGGCAATTCCGCGCGCAACTTTGCCAGAAGCGCGGGCTGGGCAGCAAATTGGCACGCAATCGCGGCGTAGCCCGCGTCATCCTCAGCCACCCAGTCGTCGAGACCGACGGCCGCCACGATGGAGCCGCCGGCGCGCGACGATGCGCCGTGGCCGAGCTTGGCGACGACCGGAACGCCCGCATAGAGGGATTCCCAGGTGCTGACGCCACCGTTCTGCGGAAATGGATCGAGCGAAATATCGACCAAGGCGAAGGCTCGCAGATGATCGGCGCGCTCGGACGAGCCGAGGCAAGTGATCCTCTCTTCGGCAATCCCGTGAGCGACAAACCGCGCGAGGAGACCGTCGCGCACCAGGGCATCGTCGAGCAGCGTATGCTTGATGATGATCTTCGATCCGGCCACCTCCCGCATCACGTTCGACCAGACGCGGATGGCCTCGTCCGAAATCTTGTTGACGCGGTTGAACACGCCGAAGGTGACGTAGCCGTTGCGGAGCATGGGAAGCTCCGACGGCGGCACATCCAGGATGGGATCGATCGTGATCAGGCACGGCAGGTCATAGACCTTTTCGGTCAGCAGATGCCGTGCCGATTGCGGAATGAAGACGGGGTCCGCGAGCACGTAGTCCATCGTCCGAAGGCCCGTACCGGTCGCGTGTCCGAAGCCCGTGACCTGGATGGGAGCCGGCTTGCGGGCGAAGACCTGGAGCCTGTTGCCCGACGAATGCCCGGAGACGTCGATCAGGATATCGACCTTGTCGGCCTCGATACGATCGGCCAATTCGTCGTCGAACATCTGCCAGGCATCGACCCAGACGTCCGCCGCCGACCTGAATTCGGCCGTGATCGCATCTTTCGTCGGCGAACACGAATAACAGACGACCTCGAAGCTCGCATGATCATGGTGGTGCAGCACCGGCAGCAGGCCGAACGCCGCCGAGTGATACCAGAATTCGGCAGAAACATAGCCGATCACGATCCGCCTGTCGGGATCGAGCTGCCGAGAGGCGAGCTTCCTTTGCGGCACGCGGGCGCCGATCGCTTCGCCCCAGGACCTTCGTGTCGCCTGCTGGATCGTGAAATCTGCGTCGGGAAGAAAGTCCAGAAAGTAGATCTTCCGCGCCATCAAGTCTGGATCCGGCGAGATCGCCAGCGCCGCGTCGAGATGTTCGATCGCGGAGGCGATTTCTCCCTGATTTGCAAGGCAGGAGCTCAGCAAGGCCAATGCGATCGTGGAACGCGGATTTTGCTCGAGCAAAGTCGTGCAGGCCAGGATCGCCTGTGCGGTGTTCCCCAGGCTGAGCGAGACCTCTGCCTTTCCCCGCAAGGCAAGTTCGAACCGCGGCGAAAGTGCAAGTGCCGCATCGAAGTCCGCGGCAGCCTGTTCCAGCCGCGACAGTGCCGAGTTGAGGCGTCCGCGCTGCGCCAGAATCTTCGCAGAATCGGGCTTGATCGCGAACGCCGCCGCGAGCGCAGCTTCCGCCTCATCGTAGCGCTTGAGCTCGATGCTGACCATGCCCTTGCCGATGAGCGCTTCGACGTGGCGCGGCTGAAACAACAGCGCGCGATCAAAGCTCTCCCTGGCGCGGTCAAAACGGTACAGTGCCAGCTCCGCCACGCCACGATTGCAAAGCGCGTCGGCGTAGTCGGGCTTCAGCTTGATGGCGCGATCGTAGATATCGATAGCCTGTCCCGGCAGGTTCATCTGGAGCAAGGTGTTGCCGAGGCCGACAAGGGCCGGCGTAAAATTCGGCTTCAGCGCGATCGCCCTCTCCTGACAGGCGCGGGCCGCCTCCAATCTCTGAAGGACGACGTAGACGGTCGCGAGATTGCTCTGCGCCTCGTGCGAACGCGGATCGATCGCGATCGCACGCTCGAGCAGCTGTTGCGCCTCCTCCAGGCGTCCGCCCTGCTGCACACTCAGCCCGAGCAGGTGCGTGGCGTCGAAATGATCCGGAACGGCTTGCACGATCTGGCGGCAGAGCGCCTCGCACTCCGCATACCTGCCCTGGCCATAGGCGCTCGCCGCGGCGGGAATGATGGCGTCGGCCTGCTTCTTCAATTTCTTCTGCAATCGCGCATTCTGGAATGCGCGCGCGCCGGCGCTGCTCTGCAAGGTGTCTCTCCGGAAGATGGCCCAGGGCCGAGTCTAACTGATTCGCGTCCCGGCCCGGCCGAACTGCCGGACCAGAAATCCGTCCGGGAGATCCCGGGGTTCGCCTGCAGGATGCGGCTCAGGAGCCGCCAGGTGCGTCCGCCTCGCTGACCGCGGCGTCGCCGCGCTCGCCGGCAGCGGCACAATAGTCGCGCCAGAACTTGCGGTACCCCGCTTCGAGCTCACGCGTGTAGATCTCGACATTGCCGGCGGGCGAGGCTGCGATCTGGGCCGGCAAGCCCGCGCGCAACTTCGCCAGATATTCGGGCTGCGAGGCAAACTTGCGGGCGATCTCGACATAGCCGTCGTCGTCCTCCGCGACCCATTCGCCGAGGCCGACGGCCGCCACGATGGAGGCGCCGGCACGCGAGGAGGCCCCAATGCCGAGCTTGGCCACGACCGGAACGCCCTTGTAGAGGGATTCCCAGGTGCTGATGCCGCCGTTCTGCGGGAACGTGTCGAGGGAAATATCGATCTTGTCGAACGCCATCAGGTGATCGTCGCGCGAGGTGGTGCCGAGGAAGGTGATGTCCTCCTCCGCAATGCCCTGCGCAATGAAGCGTGCGACCAGGCTATCGCGCAGCAGAGTATCGTCGAGCAGACCGTGCTTGAGGATGATCTTCGATCCCGGCACCTCGCGCATGATGCGCGACCACACACGGATCGCATCATCCGAGATCTTGTAGATGCGGTTGAACACGCCGAAGGTGACGTAGCCGTTGCGGAGCATCGGCAGCTCGGAAGGCTGCAGATTGGTGACCGGCTCCATCGTGATCAGGCACGGCAGATCGTGGATCTTCTCGGGAAACAGGTGCCGGGCCGAGGGCGGAATGAAGATGGGATCGGCGAGCACATAGTCCATCGTCTGCATGCCCGTGCCCGTGGCGTGTCCGAAGCCGGTGGCCTGGATCGGGGCCGGCTTCCGCGCGAAAACCTGCAGCCTGTTGCCGGTCGTGTGGCCGGACACGTCGATCAGGATGTCGACATTATCGGCCTGAATGCGATCGGCGAGCTCGTCGTCAGAAAGCCCCCAGGCATCCACCCAGACGTCCGCCAATGATTTGAACATGGCGGTGTACTCGTCCGCGCCCGGCCAGGAATAGTAGCAGATGATCTCGAACTTGGCGTGATCATGGTTGCGCAGCACCGGCAGCAAGGTGAGGCCCGCCGAGTGCTGCCGGAATTCGGCGGCGATATAGCCGACCACGATCCGCCTGTCCGGATCGAGCGGCCGCTTCGGCAGCGTCCTTTGCGGTATCTTCGAGCCGATCGCATCCCACCAGGACTTCCGCACAGCCTGCTGGACCGCGAAATCGGCCTCCGCGAGGTAGTCGAGCAAGAAGATCTTGCCCCTGATCGCATCTCCGTAATCCGGCCGCAGAGCAAGCGCGCGATCGAGATATTGGATCGCGGCTTCCATGTCTCCCTGGTTTGAATAGGCGAAGCCCATCAGGGCCTGCCCCATCTCGGAGCGCGGATTTTGCTCGATCAACGCCGCTGCGGCCGCCATCGCCTGCGCGGTCTTTCCCATCACGAGGCAGGCCTGTGCCTTGCCGCGCAGCGCCAGTTCGAGCTTGGGCGAGATCGCAAGCGCCGCTTCGAAATCCGCAAGCGCGGGCTCGAGGCGCTGCAACTCGTAGCTGAGCCGCCCGCGCTGGGCCAGGATCCTCGGCGCCCCAGGCTTGATCGCGAGCGCCGTGGCAAACTTGGCTGCCGCCTCCTCGTGATGTCGCAGCTCCATGCTGACCATGCCGCTGCCGACGATGGCCTCGGCGTGACGCGGCTGAAACAGCAGGGCGCGATCGAAACTCTCCTTGGCACGCATGATCTGCCCAAGCACGATCTCGACCATGCCGCGATTGCAGAACGCATCGGCATAATCCGGTTTGATCTTGATGGCGCGCTCGTGCAGCTCGAGCGCTTGTTCGTACTGGCCCATATGCATCAGCGTATTGCCGAGGTTGGTCAGCGCCACCGCGAAATTCGGCTTCTGCGCGATCGCCCTCTCCTGGCACCGCCGCGCTTCCTCGTAATTGCCGAGGTCGAAATGCACGGTCGCGAGGTTGTTATGGGCATCGTGCAGGCGCGGATCGAGCGCAATCACGCGCTCCAGCAGCTCTCTTGCCTCCTCGAGGCGCCGGCCGTCATGGGCGCACATGCCGAGCAGGTGAAGGGCATCGACATGATCCGGAAGGGCTTTCAGGATCTCGCGGCACAGCGCCTCGGTCTCGGCATATCGGCCCTGGCCATAGGCGTTCGCCGCGGCGGCAATCACGGCGTCGGCCTGCTTCATCAATTTCTTCTGCAATCGCGCATTCTGAAACGCGCGCGCGCCGCCGCCGCTCTTCTGCAAGGTGTCTCTCCGGAGGATGCCCTCGGCAAAGTCTAACTGATTCGCGAGCCTGGCCGGCCGGTCACCCGAGCTCCATCGCTTCCGGGATTTCACGGGGCCCGGCGCAAGATCTTGCTACACCAGCTCCGAGGCGGCGGCACAATGATCGCGCCAGAACCGGCGATAGGCCGCCTCGACCTCACGCGTGTAAAGTCCGACGTCGCCGGCGGGCGAGGCAGCGATCCGAGCCGGCAGATCCGCCCGCAACTTTGCCAGATGGGCCGGCTGCGCCGCATATTTGCACGCGATCGCGGCATAGCCCTCGTCATCCTCGGCCACCCAGTCATCGAGGCCGACGGCCGCGACGATGGAGCCGCCGGCGCGCGACGAAGCGCCGCTGCCGAGCTTGGCGACGACCGGAACGCCGGCATAAAGAGACTCCCAGGTGCTGATGCCGCCATTCTGCGGGAACGTATCGAGGGAAATGTCGACCATCGCAAAGGCCCGCAGATGCTCGGGGCGCGAGGTCGAGCCCATGCAGATGAGGTTCTCTTCGGCGATGCCCTGCGCCTTGAACCGCGCGATCAGCCGATCGCGCAGCAATGGATCGTCAAGCAGCCCGTTCTTGACGATGATCTTCGATCCCCTCACCGCATGCATGACTTTCGCCCACACCCGGATGGCCTCGTCCGAAATCTTGAAGATGCGGTTGAACACGCCGAAAGTGACGTAGCCGTTGCGGAGCATGGGAGGCTCCGAAGGCGGCACGTGCAGGATCGGATCGATCGTGATCAGGCACGGCAGGTCATGGACCTTCTCGGCCAGGAGGTGGCGCACCGATTGCGGAATGAAGATCGGGTCCGCGAGCACGTAGTCCATGGTTCGAAGGCCTGTCCCCGTAGCGTGCCCGAAGCCCGTGACCTGGATCGGCGCCGGCTTGCGGGCAAAGACATGAAGCCTGCTGCCGGTCGTGTGCCCGGACACGTCGATCAGAATGTCGATCCCATCGGCCTGGATGCGGTCGGCCAGCTCGTCATCGGACAATTGTGCGGCGTCGACAAAGACATCCGCGAGAGGCTTGAACCTCTCCGTCATGTCGTCCTGCATGGGCCAGCAGGAATAGCAGACGATCTTGAACCTGGCGTGATCATGATGGCGCAGCACCGGCAACAGCGAGTACGCCGCCGAGTGGTTCCTGAATTCGGACGCGACGTATCCGATCACGATCCGCCGGTCCGGATCGAGCGACCGGGGCGCCAGCGTCCTTTGCGCAAGCTTGGCACCGATCGCATCCCACCAGTATCTTCGCGCGGCCTGCTGCGCGACGAAATCGGCCTCCGGCAGGTAGTCCAACACGAAGATCTTGTATCCGATCGCCTCCGGGAAGTCCGGTGCGATCTCGAGCGCAGCGTCGAGGTGTGCGAGCGCCGTCCCGATGTCTCCCTGGTTCACGTGGCAGGCCGCCAGAAGCGCCAACCCCATCTCGGATCGCGGATTGACCTCGAGCAGTGTCTTGACGCCCGCCATCGCCCGCGCGGTGTTTCCCGCGAGAATGTCGATCTGCGCCCGCCAGCACAGCGCTAGCTCAAGCCGTGGCGATTGCGCCAGCGCCGCGTCGAGATCCGCGGCCGCCTGCTCCAGCCGGGACAGACTGAGGTTGAGCCGTCCACGCTGCAGCAGAATCCGCGGCGATCCCGGCTTGATCGCGAGCGCAGCGTCGAAGGCGGCGGCCGCCTCCGCGAAGTGCCGGAGCTCGAGGCTGACCATGCCTCCGCCCGCGATCGCCTCGGCGTGAGATGGCTGAAACGACAGGGCGCGGTCGAAGCTCGCCTTGGCGCACTCGAACTGGCCGGTCATCAACTCCGCCATGCCGCGGTTGCAGAACGCATCGGCATAATCCGGCTTCAGCCTGATCGCCCGCTCGTGCAGCCCGATCGCCTCATCACCGAGGCCGATGTGCAGCAACGTATTGCCGAGATTGGTCAGGGTGATCGGACAATTCGGCTTCAGCGCGATGGCCTTCTCTTGGCATGCGCGGGCCCCGTTGAATTTCTCCAGCGCGAAATAGACGGCCCCGAGATTGCCGTGCGCGTCGGGCGAGCGCGGATCGAGCGCAATCGCACGCTCGAGCAGGAATTCGGCCTCGTCGAGCCGCCCGCCGTCGAACGCGCGCAGGCCGAGCAGATGCGTGGCATGGAAATGATCGGGAACTTCCTTCAAGATCTCGCGGCAGAGCATCTCGGCCTCGGCAAGCCTGCCCTGCCCGAGCGCCTCGATCGCGAAGGCCATGACGGCATCCGCCTGCTTCTTCAGCTTCTTTTCCAGTCGCGCATTCTGGTATGCGCGCGCGCCGGCACTGCTCTGCAAGGTCTCTCTCCGGAGGATGGGTCCGAAGAGAGGCAAGCCGATTCGGATGGTGCCAGGCTTGCGGTCAGGCCGGCGAGGCCGCCGGCGCCGAGGCTCAGCGCAGAATCTGGCTCAGGAACAGCTTCGTGCGCGCGTGCTGCGGGGCGGCGAAGAACTCGTTCGGGGTGTTGGCCTCGATGATCTGCCCCGCGTCCATGAACACGACGCGATTGGCAACCTCGCGGGCAAAGCCCATCTCGTGGGTGACGACCAGCATGGTCATGCCTTCTTCAGCGAGGTCGACCATGGTGTCGAGCACCTCCTTGACCATCTCGGGGTCGAGCGCCGAAGTCGGCTCGTCGAACAGCATCACCTTCGGGTTCATGGTCAGGGCCCGGGCAATCGCGACACGCTGCTGCTGGCCGCCGGACATCTGGCCCGGAAACTTGTTGGCCTGGTGCGGGATCTTGACCCGCTCCAGGAACTTCATCGCAGTCGCCTCGGCGTCCTTCTTGGGGATGTTGCGGACCCAGATCGGCGCCAACGTGCAATTGTCGAGCACGGTCAGATGCGGGAACAGGTTGAAGCTTTGGAACACCATGCCGACTTCACGGCGAACCGCGTCGATATGCTTGAGGTTCGGCCCGAGCTCGATGCCGTCGACGACGATCTCGCCCTCCTGGAATTCCTCCAGCGCGTTGATGCAGCGGATCAGCGTAGACTTGCCCGAGCCCGAGGGGCCGCAGATCACGATGCGCTCGCCCTTCTGCACCGCAAGGTCGACGTCGCGCAGGACGTGGAAATCGCCGTACCATTTGTTCAGGCCGGAAATCTTGACGATGGGGGCGGACATGGTGGCCTCGATCAGTTGCGGCGGTGGGCGTTGAGGCGCCGCTCGACGAACAACGAATAGCGCGACATTCCAAAGCAGAACATGAAGTAGATGATCCCGGCGAAGGCGAAGCCGGTGAACGCCGTCGACGGCGTCGACCATTTCGGATCCGCGAACGAGGCGCGCAGCGAGCCGAGCAGATCGAACAGCGCCACGATCGAGACCAGCGAGGTGTCCTTGAACAGCGAGATGAAGCTGTTGACGAGGTTCGGAATGACGTGCCGCAGCGCCTGCGGCAGCACGATCAGCGAGGTCGTCTTCCACCAGGACAGCCCGAGGGCGGCGGCCGCCTCGCTTTGACCGCGCGGGATCGCCGCGAGCCCGCCGCGGACGTTCTCGGCCTGATAGGCACCGGTGAACAGCGCGATGCCGATCAGCGCACGCACCAGGCCATCGACCGTGAAATTTCCGGGCAGGAACAGGGGCAGCATGTAGGTTGCGAAGAACAGCACGGTGATCAGCGGCACGCCGCGCCAGAACTCGATGAAGGCGATCGAGAAGATCCGGATCAGGGGAATCGTCGAGCGGCGGCCGAGCGCGAGCGCAATGCCGATCGGCAGCGAAGTGACGATGCCGGTGACGGAGACCACCAGCGTCACCAGGAGGCCGCCCCACAGGTTCGTCGTCACGACCGGCAATCCGCCGTGGTCGAGATCCATCAGCTTGAGCACGATGGCGATGGCAATGAAGGTGGCGATGCTCGATGCCAGAGCCCGCCCGCCGGTGCGAACACCGCCGCCGAGAACGAAGGCGATCAGGCAGACGATCGCGGCTGTGATGGCGAAATCCGTCCAGACCGACTGGCCCGTGCCCTGGATATAGTCGCGCAGCCAGGTGAGCGGAAAGATCAGCCAATGGATCACCGTGCCGAGCAGGACGATGAGGCTGCCGACGGCCCAGAGCAGCGGGCCGACCGCAGAGGTCCTGCTCGAGGTGAGCAGCGCCTGTCCGGCACCGACGATGCTCTCGTCGAACAATTGCAGCAGGCCGGCCGTCCAGCTCAGCCCAAAGCCCTTGATGCCGCCGCCGTGCAGCAGGAAGAAGGCCACCACCGGAAAGGCGACGAAGAACAGGCCGGCATTCAGGCTCTTTGCCGGCAGCCGCGGAACGAGCAGCGGCAACAGCAGGACGGCTGCGAGCAACAGCGTCAGGTTCACCCGCCAGCGCTCGGCCTCGGGATAGAAGCCGTAGATCAGTTGCGGGAGCTTCGCCTGGATGTAGGGCCAGCAGGCGCCGACTGCGAAGCCGGCGTTCTCGGCGAGGCACGCAGCGCGGTCCTTGCCGCTCCAGACCGCATCGACCATCAGGAACTTGACGGAGGGAATGATGGTGAACCAGAGCAGCAAGGCGCCCAGGATCGTCAGCAGGATGTTGGTCGGCGAGTTGAACAGGCGCGTGCGCATCAGGCCGATGAAGCCCGTCGTCTTCACCGGCGCCGGACGCTCGGCGAGCAGGTCCTGGCGGACGAAGTTGGATGACATGACATCGCTCATGCGCCGAGGCTCCGGCTGACGCGCCAACCGTAGACGCTCATGATCGCGCTGGTGAGGAGCGAGATCAGGAGATAAACACCCATCGTCATGGCGATGATCTCGATCGCCTGCCCGGTCTGGCTCAGCGACGTGCCGGCGAACACCGACACCAGATCAGGATAGCCGATCGCGACCGCCAGCGACGAGTTCTTGGTGAGATTGAGGTACTGGTTGGTCAGCGGCGGCACGATGACGCGCATGGCCTGCGGCACCACGATGAGGCGGAGCGTGGCGCCGCGGCTGAGGCCGAGCGAAGATCCCGCCTCCATCTGCCCCTTGTGAACGGACAGGATGCCGGCGCGCACGATCTCGGCGATGAAGGCGGCGGTATAGGTCGACAGCGCCACCGTCAGCGCCACGAATTCCGGGATGATGCGTGAACCGCCGGCGAAGTTGAACCCCTTCAGCTGCGGCAGCTCGAAGGTGAAGGGCAGACCGAATACCAGCATCGTGGCGAGCGGAAGCCCGAACAGCAGGGCCAGCACGTAAGGCCAGATGTGGATCACCTGCCCGCGCTGAAACAGCGCTCGCCTGGCGTAGAAGCGCAGCGCCAGCGCGGCGACGATGCCGAGCGCCAGCACCGCCAGGAATGGCTCGAGACCGCCCTGGCCGATCGGGCTCGGAACGACGAGGCCGCGATTGCTGATGAAGGCGACGCCGAGCAGGGAAATGCTCTGCCGCGGATTGGGCAAGGCCGCGAGCACCGCCAGATACCAGAACAGGATCTGGAACAGCAGCGGCAGGTTGCGGATGACCTCGACATAGATCTCGCCGACGCGCGACAGCAGCCAATTGGGCGACAGCCGGCACAGCGCGACGATGAAGCCGATCACCGTGGCGAAGAAGATGCCCACCACGGAGACCACGAGCGTGTTCAACAGCCCGACCACGAACACGCGCAGGAACGTGTCCGAGCCGGTATAGGAGATCAGGGTCTGGTTGACGTCGAAGCCGGCATTGTTCCTGAGGAAGCCGAAGCCGGCGGCGATGTGCTGGTTCTCGAGATTGGCCCGCGCATTGGAGACGATCTCGTAGCCGATCCAGCCCAGGATCGCCGCGAAGGCAAACTGGACGGCAACGCCGTTCCAGCCTGCCTTGCCGCCCAGAATGCGCCGGATCTTCAGCGCGATCTGGGGCGGCGGTTTTCGAGCCTCGGTGCTCATGCCGCTGCCGGCCGATCGGGGCTGATCAGCGGATCGGCGGCGCGTACTGGAGACCGCCCTTGTTCCAGAGATTGTTGACGCCGCGATTGATGCCGAGCGGCGAGCCGGCACCGACGTTGCGATCGAACACCTCGCCGTAATTGCCGACGGTCTTCACGATCCGCACCACCCAATCCTTGGTCAGGCCGAGCTGTTCGCCGAAATTGCCGTCGCTGCCGAGCACGCGCTTCAGCTCCGGATTTTCCAGCTTCGCCTTCTCGTCAACGTTCTTCGAGCTGACGCCGAGCTCTTCGGCGGTGAGCATCGCAAACAGCGTCCATTTCACGATGTCGAACCACTGGTCGTCGCCGTGGCGCACCATCGGGCCGAGCGGCTCCTTCGAGATGATCTCGGGCAGCACCATATGCTCGTTGGGATTGGCGAGCTTGAGGCGATTGGCGTACAGGCCCGACTGGTCGGTGGTGAAGACGTCGCAGCGGCCGGCTTCATAGGCCTTGACGGTTTCGTCGTTGGTGGCGAACGCGATCACCTCGTACTTCATGTTGTTGGCCTTGAAGTAGTCGGCGAGATTCTGCTCGGTGGTGGTGCCGGTCTGCACGCAGACCGACGCGCTGTTGAGCTCGAGCGCCGAATTCACCTTCAGCGACTTCTTCACCATGAAGCCCTGCCCGTCGTAATAGGTCACTCCGGTGAAATTGGCGCCGAGCGAGGTGTCGCGCGAGATGGTCCAGGTGGTGTTGCGCGAGAGCACGTCGATCTCGCCGGATTGCAGCGCGGTGAAGCGGTCCTTGGCGGACAGCGGCACGAACTTGACCTTGGTCGGATCGTTGAAGATCGCGCCGGCAATGGCGCGGCAGACGTCGACGTCGATGCCGGTCCAGTTGCCCTTGTCGTCGGGCGAGGAGAAGCCCGGCAGGCCCTGGCTGACGCCGCAGGATACCATGCCCCGGTCCTTGACGGTCTTGAGCGTTTGCGCATCGGCGGCTTGGGCGGTGAGGCCGGCGGCGAGAGCAAGGGTGAGAGCCAGGGTTACGCGTTTCATGGGCTTTGGGCCTTTCAAGGTCGTCTCAAGGTCAGGAATGTTGTCGTTAGGTTCGTCTCTGCCAGGCCAGGTCTTCTAAGGGTCTGGCCTTGCAAGAGTCATGCTGGAAAACCCTGCCGAACACTCGCCGATCTCGGGAGGCCATACCTTCATCCCCGCCGCTGGCGCCCGCCATCTCGTTGGCTGTGACGCGAAGTCCGGTCAGACAATGGATCGAAGGTCGCGGCAGGCCCCTCAACATGCGGCGACTGAATAGCACCTGCGCATCACAGAACGACTGGCGAGCCGGGTCAAGGGGTTGACGGGACTCTTCTGTGTTCTGTTATTAACGACCGCGGCCTTCCGGCCGGCCCAGGGGCGCGATGCGTCCGGTGGAAAACGCGGTTTTGAAAGCACACGCATGGATTCTTCGCACCCCCAAGAGCAGCACGCCGAAACCCGGCTGGTCACCTCCGGCCGCGACACCAAGGCGCAGAAGGGGTTCGTCAATCCGCCGGTCTTCCACGGCTCGACCGTGCTCTATCCGACCGCCGAGGACCTGCACGCCCATCGCGGCGAGTTCACCTATGGCCGTCACGGTTCCCCGACCACCAAGGCGTTCCAGGAGACTCTGATGGCGCTGGAGGGTCCGCAATGCGCCGGCGTCGGCATCGTGCCGTCGGGGCTGTCGGCGATCTCCACCACCCTGCTCTCGGTGCTGAAGGCCGGCGACCACATCCTGGTGGTCGACAACGTCTATCGGCCCACGCGCAATTTCTGCAACGGCATGCTGACCCGCTACGGCGTCGAGACCACCTATTTCGATCCGCTGATCGGCGCCGGCATCGACAAGCTGTTCAAGCCCAACACCCGGGCCGTTCTGGTGGAGGCGCCGGGCTCGCAGTCGTTCGAGATGCCCGACATCCGCGTCATCGCCGACGTCGCGCATGGGCGCGGCGCGCTCGTCATCGACGACAACACCTGGGCGACGCCGCTCTATCACCGCTCGCTGGAACAGGGCGTCGACATCAGCATGCAGGCCGCCACCAAATATATCGGCGGCCATTCCGACATCATGTTCGGCACCATCTCGGCCAACGCCAAGGCCTGGCCGATGATCGCCGAAGGCATCCGCCTGCTCGGCGTCTGCGCCGGCCCCGACGACGTCTTCCTGGCGCTGCGCGGCCTGCGCACCCTGTCGGTGCGGCTCGCGCAACATCATCGCTCCGGGCTCGAGATGGCGCGCTGGCTGGCGACGAGGCCTGAGGTCGCGCGCGTGCTGCATCCCGGGCTTGAGACCGATCCCGGTCATGCGATCTGGAAGCGCGACTTCAGCGGCGCCTCGGGCCTGTTCAGCATCGTGCTGAAGCCGGCGCCGCAGAAGGCGGTCGACACCATGCTCAACACGCTCAAGCTGTTCGGCATGGGCTTCTCCTGGGGCGGATTCGAAAGCCTCGCGATTCCCTTTGATTGCGACGCCTATCGGACCGCGACCAAATGGGCGCCCGGCGGCCCGACGCTGCGTCTCCACATCGGGCTCGAGAGCACCGACGATCTCAAGGCCGATCTCGATCGCGGCTTCGCTGCCCTCAAAGCGGCAATGTGAGCCTGCGCGCAAGGCATCGCGCCTGCGGACGCGCCAATGCGCGCCGCGGGAACGTGCAGCCACGGCAAACGTTAACGCCGATGCGCCAACAAATGGTTTGATCCTCAAGCATTTGGCGCTAGCCTCACCAATCGACCTCCAATCCGGACACGGAGCATGGGAACGTTGGTTCTGCTCGATCTCATGGGCGGCGTTGCGCTGTTGCTGTGGGGCCTGCACATGGTCCACAGCGGGATCTTGCGCGCCTTCGGCCCCGACCTCAGGCGCCTGCTCGGTAAGGCGCTGAGCAACCGCGCCAGCGCCTTCGCGGCCGGGCTCTCGCTCACGGCGCTGCTCCAGAGCAGCACGGCGACGGCGCTGATCACCTCGTCGTTCGCGGCCGAGGGCCTCGTCAGTCTCGCCGCAGCGCTTGCCATCATGCTGGGAGCCAATGTCGGCACGACGCTGATCGTGCAGGTGCTGTCATTCAACATCGCAGCCGTCGCGCCGGTGCTGTTCGTGCTCGGCCTCGTCGCCTTCCGCTCGGGACCGCGCTCCCGGATCAAGGACATTGGCCGCGTCTGCATCGGCCTCGGCCTGATGCTGCTGTCGCTGCACATCCTGCTCGACACGATGGCGCCGGCGGAGAACGCACCCGGCATGCGCCTCGTGATGTCGGCCGTCACCGGCGATCCCGTTCTCTGCATCGTCATCGCCGCGCTCGTCACCTGGGCGGTACATTCGAGCGTCGCCAGCGTGCTTCTGATCATGTCGCTGGCCTATTCGCAGTTCATCACGCCGGAAGCGGCGCTGGCGCTGGTGCTGGGTGCCAATCTCGGCAGCGCCATCAATCCGGTGTTCGAAGGCGCTAGGCGCGACGATCCCGCGAGCTATCGCCTGCCGGTCGGCAATCTCGTCAACCGCGTGATCGGGATCGCGCTCGTGCTGCCCTTCCTCGGCGTCATCGCCGGGCACATGCATGCCTGGCAGCCGGATCTCGCGAAGATGACGGCGGCCTTCCACATCGCCTTCAACGTCGGCACGGCCGTCCTCTTCATCGGCCTGCTCGACACCTTGTCGCGCCTGCTCACGTGGCTGCTGCCCGATCGGGTGCAGGAGGCCGACCCGGCTCGGCCGCGCTATCTCGACGAGACCGCGCTGGAGACGCCCTCGCTTGCGCTCGCCGACGCCGCCCGCGAAACCTTGCGCATGGGCGACTTCGTCGAGGTGATGCTGCGCAAGGTGATGGCCGCGATGATGACCGGCGACCGTGCGCTGGTCGACCAGGTCTCCAAGATGGACAATCTCGTCGACGGTCTGGACGAGGCCATCAAGCTCTACGTGACGAAATTGATGCGCGGCAGCCTCGACGAGAGCGAAGGGCGGCGCGCGATGGAGATCATCTCCTTCGCCATCAACCTCGAGCATATCGGCGACATCATCGACAAGAGCCTGAGCGAGCTCGCCACCAAGAAGATCAAGCGCCGCTTCCAGTTCTCGGCCGAGGGGGCCGAGGAGCTCGCCGCCTTCCACAAGCGCACGATGGATTCGCTGCGCATCGCCTTCGGCGTCTTCATGTCGGGCGACGCCAACGAGGCGCGCAAGCTGCTGGTTGAAAAGACCATGCTGAAGAACGCCGAGCTTGCCGCCGTCGAGCGTCATCTCGACCGCCTGCGCGAGGGCCGCTCCGAGACCATCGAAACGACCTCGCTGCATCTCGACGTGCTGCGCGACCTCAGGCGCATCCATTCGCATATCTGCTCGGTCGCGTATCCCGTGCTCGATGCCGCCGGCGAGCCCTACCGCAGAACCGAGACGGAGACGGCCACCCTGCCCGCCTCAGGCGCGGCGTCGGCGCTGCCGCGATAAACACGTCGTATCAGCGGTCCAGCGTCTTCGAGGCGGTGCCGCGGTTCTTCCAGATCAGCATGATGTTGCGGATATAGATGATCGTCGCCAGCGACTGTCCGAGGATGATCACGGGCTCGCGCTTCACGACGCCATAGACCAGCGTCATCAGCCCGCCGCCCATCGAGCAGAACCAGAACGCCATCGGCACCACGCTGTTGCCGGCGCGCTCGCTCGCGATCCACTGCACCAGGAAGCGCGCGGTGAAGAACAATTGCGCGACGAGGCCGAACGCCAGCCAGAAATCGAACTTGGCGACGAAGACGTCATAGAGATAATTGCTCAGCGCCTGACCGTATTGAATGATCATGCGTTCACCTCGGTCACTTCTGGCGTCGGCTTCTTGCGGCGGATCAGCCACCACACGCCTGCGAGATCCATGATGCCGATCCACAGCCGATCGAAGAAGCCATAGTTGGACACGCCGGAATGGCGCGGCCGGTCGATCACGTCGACATAGGCGATGTCGTAGCCTTCGCGGCGGACCAACGCGGGGAGGAAGCGATGCAGCCCGTCGAAATAGGGCAGCATCAGGAAGACGTCGCGGCGAAACGCCTTCAGCCCGCAGCCGGTGTCGCGCGTGCCGTCCTTCAGGATGGCATTGCGAACCCCATTGGCCACGCGCGACTGGAATTTCTTGAAACCGGTGTCCTTGCGCCCGACGCGCTGGCCGGCAGCGAGCCCGACGCGCCCTGCTCCCTTCTCGACCGCCGCGATCAGGTCGGGCAGGAAGGCCGGATTGTTCTGGCCGTCGCCGTCGAGCGTCGCCACGATCTCTCCGCGCGCCGCGCGCACGCCGCTGCGCACGGCCGCGGACTGGCCGCCCGATCTTGCATGGCGAAGCTGACGCAGATTGCTCCGTTGTTTCATGATGGCGGCAAGCCGCTCGCCGGTGGCGTCGGCGGAGCCATCGTTGACGTAGATGATCTCATAGGGCCAGCGGCCATCGAGCGCCGCGCCGATCTCCGCGATCAGTGGCGCGATGTTGTCGGCTTCGTTGCGCACGGGAACGACGATGGAAACCGATGGCTGGGACGTCGACAAATCGAGGCTCGTGGTTGGAATTGACCTGCCCAAGGGAACCGGCGGTCCCGGCAGGCAGCCGCTTTTATGGGGCGGATGCCCGGTGGGCAACCCTTTTGAGGCGGTCGGAAAACGTCCCTGAAAGCGGCACGATGGTGCCGTCGGCACGGATGGCAAATCCGAGCTTTCGGGCCGCGAACCAGTAGCGGACGGCCATGGCGCCGACCGTTCCGACCAGAGCGCCGGCCACGACGTCGCTCGGGTGATGGGCCAGCAGCACGAGGCGCGTCAGCAGGATCACGATTGCGTAAGTGAACATGAAGACGCGCAGGCGCGGCCACAATGCGGACACGGCAAACGCCAGGGCGAACGCAGCCACGGCATGGCCCGACGGCAGGCTGGCATAAGCTCCCGTCCCCTCGAACGGAACGAAGTTGAACGGATTGGCCGTGCCCCCGACGAAGGGGCGTCCGCGGCCGATGAGATATTTCAGGATCTCGGCGACGAAGGCAGACACGGCAACCGACAGAAACATGAATTGCAGCCGCGTGCCGAAGCCCAGCAGCAGCGCGCGGCGGCTCCCGCGCAGCCCGGCCGCGACGAGCGCCAGCACCACCAGCGCAGCCCCCATCACCGAGAGGATATACTCGTCCTTGCCGAAATCGGTCAGGATCCGGATCGGCCACAGGCTCGGCGTGCCGCGCGGCGGCATCAGCAGGATCTCGGTCTGATCGAACGCGACCATCAGCACGATGACCAGGGCTGCACCCGCCATGGCAAGCCATAGTGAATGCCGCGCCAGCTTCCGGGCGGCCTCGGCGCGGCACGAATGCGAGGGCGACCGCACGAGCTGCGCCAGCGCGCGCCAGGACACGGCGAGCAATTGCGCGGGGTAGCCCGCATGCGGCGCAATATCGGTCGGCGCCTGCATCCTATTCGGTACCTTCCGAGCGGAAGATCGAGATCGAGATGGCTCGTCCTTGCGAGAAATTATAACCGTCGATGCGCGCGCCGACCTTGTAGCGCAGCCCGATCGCCTCGGCGCGCTGCACGAAGCTGCGCTCCGAGCGCTGCTCGATCAGCGCGAAGCGGCAGCTGCCCTGCCGCAGGAAGTCCGCCGCGCCGGAGCCGTCGGTGAGCAAGGTCCGGGTGCCCGCCAGGAAGACGAGGCTCGGCTCGTGATAACCGGCCGCAGCCGCCTTCGGTCCGACGCAGGTGACGTTGCGAAGCGCGCGCGCGATCTCGATGCTGGGAAATAGCGGCGTCAGCGACGGCAGGACGATGCCGTAAATTGTCACGGCGAGCATCAGGGCTGCGACCAGCGCGTTGAGCAGTGAGCGCTCGGCGCGGTTGGTATCGAACAGCCACCAGGCGAACAGGCCGAAGATCAGCGCGGCCGCGATGAACGGCCAGGCCACGAAGGCGGGCTGCCGCGTCAGCATCACCGCGCCGACCACCGCAATGATCGAGGCGGCGGCGGGGATCGCGAACCACCAGGCCGAGCCGCGCATCAGCCAGGAGCGCGACAGCACGCGCCGCTCCACCGCGCCGGCGGTGAGGATCGCGATCGCTGGATACAGCGGCAGCACGTAATGCGGCAGCTTGGTCAGCACGGCCTCGAACACGATCCAGGACGGGATCAGCCAGGCCAGCAGGAACTGCGCGCCGGGCTCGCGCCGGGCCCGCCAGACCGCAGGCGCCGCCATCGCCGCCAGCGGCGCGCCCGGCCAGAACGTGATCCAGAACAGCGCCAGGTACAGTCCGGGCGGCGCGCCGTGGGATTCCTGGGCCCCGATCTTGCTCAGCATGTCACCGCCGACGGAGTCAGCGAAGAAGGTTTCGCCCGCGCGCCAGAAGATCGCGACGAACCACGGCAGCACCAGCACCAGCATCCACATCAGGCCCCAGACCGGCCGCAGCTTCCACAGCCAGGAGGCGTCGCGGTCCTGGATCGCGAGCGCGACGATGGTCAGGCCTGCAAACATCAGGATCAGCGGGCCCTTGATCAGGATGCCCACTGCGAGCGCGGTCCAGAAAATCGCGGGCCAGCTCCACGGCGGATGCGTCTCGTCCTCGGCGCGCTGCCAGGACAAATAGGCCCGCGCCATCGCGCCCATCGCGGAGACGACGCAAAGCAGCAGCATCGCATCGGTCTTCGCCAGGCGCGCTTCGACACCGAGCAGCACGGAGGCGCACATCATCAGCGCCGCCAGCACCGCGGCGCGCCGCGTGACGAAGCCGAGCGCGGCCCAATAGGTCATGAGCACGGCGCCGATCGCGCCCATCAGCGACGGCAGCCGATAGACCCAGATGCGCAATTCGGCCTTCGGCAGCTTGAGCATCGCGGCGGCTTCGACGGTCGCCGATTGCAACCAGTAGATGCCGACCGGCTTCTTGTAGCGGACGTCCTCCTGAAAGCGGATATCGACATAGTCGCCGCTCTCGACCATCTGCTTGGTGGCCTGGGCAAACCGTGCCTCATCGCGATCGATCGGCGGAATGGTGAAGAAGCCCGGCAGGAACAGCAGCAGCGCGCACAGCACCAGGAAGCCGACCGCGCGCGCGTGGCTGGCGGTGACGATGTCGAGCATGCGCACGAGCCCGCTGCCCGGATTTGCGGGCGATTTCGACTCGCGGGGGGCTCCAAAACGGGGGCTTGGGTAGGTCTCGGCCATTGGTTCCGCTTACGCTGAAACCGCCATGGCCACAACCGCTTAAGGCAGGGTCATTGAATTCGAATGACGACTGTGTCCGCGGCGCCCGTGGCGTCGATCACGGTGAGCCGTGCAAAGCCCGGGCCGGGCGGATCGATCAGCCGTTGCCGGCGGCCGTCGATCTCGCCGAGCGCGGTGCCGTTAACCATGACCGTCATGGGCAGCACGCCGCCGGCGACCTTGACCGGCATGGCTGCGCTCTCCCGGCCACCTGATCGATCGACGTCGATCCGCGAGCCGTTCAGGGGAAACTGGATGTGCAGCGCCTGCTCGCCCCCGCTTCGCACCAGTTCCCCGACCGGCCGGAACCGCTTCAAGGGCAGCGGCAGCTTCGCGTTGCTTGCGACCAGGGTTCCCTTGGGGGGCTTCGGCAAGGGGGTCAGCGTCTTGCCGCTGCGGGCGAAGGCGTCGAACAGGATGGGCGCAGCCGCGACGCGTCCGATCAGGCCGGGAACCGGCGCCCCATCCGGACGGCCGACCCAGACGCCGATAGTCATGCGGCCGTCGAAGCCGACCGACCAGGCATCGCGATAGCCATAGGAGGTGCCGGTCTTGAAGGCGATGCGGTTGTGGGCGGCGTTCTCCGGCGGGGGCGTGCCGAGCAGGACGTTGCCGACCTGCCAGGCTGCGACCTGATCCAGCAGCCGGAGCGGTTCGCGATCGTCCTTGGCCGTCACGATCTCGCGGAGCGGCTTGGTGGTTCCGAGCCGGGCGAAGCCGGCATAGAGCTGGGCGAGGTCCTGGAGCGTCACGCCGACGCCGCCGAGGCCCATGGCAAGGCCGGGCGCTTCGTCCTTGGGCAGGATGAGGTTGCCGCCGGCCTGCCGCAGCCGCGAGGCGAGCCGGCTCGAGCCGACGCGGTCGAGCAGCACGATGGCCGGCACGTTCAACGACAATTGCAGCGCCTTCCTCACCGGCACCGTGCCCTGGAAGGTCATGTCGAAATTTTCCGGCGCATAGGAGCCGAAGCGGACCGGCCGGTCGTCGATCAGGCTGTCGGGATGGACGAAGCCGTCCTCGAAGGCGAGTCCGTAGATGAAAGGCTTCAGCGTCGAGCCGGGCGAGCGGACGGCGCGGGTCATGTCGACCTGCCCTGCCCGGCTCTCGTCGAAATAATCGGCCGAGCCGACGCGCGCGAGCACGTCGCCGCTCTCATTGTCGATCACGATGATGGCAACCGAGATGTTCGGACCCAGCGCGATGGCGCGGTCGCGCGCCAGCGGCTCCAGCATCTTCTGCAGGTTCGCATCGAGCGTCAGCTTGATGATCGGCGTGTCCTTGACCGTCGACATCGCAGAGTCGGAGGCATGCGGCGCCAGGATCGGCATCGGCTTGCGCAGGTTCGGCACCGCCACAGCCTTGGCCTGCGCCGCGTCGTCGGCACTAACCACGTGCTCCTCGACCATGCGGTCGAGCACGCGGTCGCGCGCCTTTCGCGCCGCCTCAGGATAGCGGTCCAGCCGGCGCGTCTCCGGCGACTGCGGCAGCGCGACCAGCAGCGCGGCCTCCGCCAGCGACAGCCGCTTCGGCTCCTTGCCGAGATAGGCGATCGACGCCGCGCGGATTCCTTCGAGATTGCCGCCATAGGGCGCGAGCGCCAGATAGAGATCGAGGATCTCTTCCTTGCTCATGCTGCGCTCGATCTCGATCGCACGCACGATCTGCCGCAGCTTTGCATAGAGCGAACGCTGCCGCCGCGGCTCGATCAGGCGGGCGAGCTGCATCGTGATGGTCGAGCCGCCCGAGACGATGTGGCCGCGCGTTCCCAGCTGCAACGCGGCGCGCCCCAGCGCCAGCGGATCGATGCCGTCATGGCCGTAGAAGCGCTGGTCCTCATAGGCGAACAGCAGTTTCAGGTAGGTCGGATCGACGTTGGTCCTGGCATCGACTGGCAACCGCCAGCGCCCATCCGCCATGGCATAGGCGCGCAGCAGCTTGCCGTTGCGATCGACGATGGTGGTGGAGACCTGGCGGGCTTCGTCGAGCGGGAGCGGGCCGAGGGAATAGACCCAGGCAACGAAGCCGATGACGGTGAGGATGAAAGAGAACGCGGCTGTCGAGAGAAAGCGGAAGGCAATCCGCCCTTTCCGCGCGTCATGGCCGGGCTTGTCCCGGCCATCCACGTTCTGAGCCGCGGCGCCAAAGTCCGTGGATGCCCGGGCCAAGCCCGGGCATGACGACGGTGTTTGTGGCCCCTTCGGAGCGTCAGTCATTCCAAGCACTCACTTCGCCGCCCGCACCTCGACGGTCCCCGTGCTGGTCCGGCCATAGCGCGAGGGATTGTACATGTCCTCGACATAGGCCTGCGGCAACACGTATTTGCCGGGCGAGACCGCGCGGACGACATAGGCGACGGTGAAGACGGACTTGGAATCCGAGGCCCGGTCGACGGCCGCGGTGAAGCGGTCGTCGCGGAACTCGGTGTCTTCAGGCTCCTCGCCGTCCTCGATCCAGTCCAGCGTCCCGCTGTCGCCCGACGAGACCAGCTTCGGATTGTCGATCTCCAGGCCCGCCGGCAGATAGTCGGACACCATGATGTGGCCGTACTCGGGTTTGGCCTCGGTGATCTTCAGCACCACCGCAAAGCGCTGGTTCTGCTTGACCTTGCTGATGTCCGCGGGCTTGCCGTCGAGCGTGTAGTAGCTGCGCTCGATCTTGAAGCCGTTGGACGCCGCCGGCTCCGGTGTCACCGGCGAGCCCGATACCGAGACGACCGCCTGCACCGGCGCATCGCCGGTGTTGGTGATCTTCAGCGGCTTGCCGCCCAGCGTGTCGGCCTTGTAGCTGCGATACAGGGCGGTCTTGACCGGCTGGCCGTCGACCTCGATCGAGAGGTTCTCCTTGGCGAGCGCCCGTGCCGCCAGCACCAGCCACGCATTCTCCTGCGTCGAGGTGTAGGGCGTCAGTCCGCGGGCGCTCTCGACCCGCGACACCGCCTGCGTCAACGTCGCCCTCGGCGCGTTGCCTTCGCTGGCGAGCGACACCAATGCTGCGGCATCGCGCAGCTGCGAGCCGTAGTCGGTGCGGCCGAATTCCAGCGCGGGTTTGGGCGCAAGGCTGTCCAGCGCCGCGCCATAGACCCGCTCGGCGCGGTTGCGGTCGCCGACGAGAGCGAGCGCCGCCGCAAGCTGCGACTTCGCGATCGGGGTTGCGAGGTTGTTCAGCTTGGTATCGGCGAGGTAGCGGAGATCGCCGATCGGAGCTGCGCCGTTACGGGCGAGCACGTAGAGGCCGTAGGCGAGATCGCGGCCGCCGTCCTTCTCCGGCTCGTTGGCATTGACGACGGAGTTGCGGATGCGGTCCAGCGCGTTCTTGAACAGGACATCAGGCACCACAAACCCCTTCTCGCGGGCGCGGGTGAGGAAGTCCGTCACATAGGCATCGAGCCAGGCATCGTCGCCGCCCGCCGACCACAGGCCGAACGAGCCGTTCGAGCCCTGGCGCGCCAACAGCCGCTCGATGGCGTCGCGGATGCGCTGGTCGACCTCGGTATCCATGGCGAGATGCGCGCCGGCCGCGAGCTCGTTGACATAGAGCAGCGGCATGGCCCGGCTCGTGATCTGCTCCGAGCAGCCATAGGGATAGCGGTCGAGCGCTTTCAGGATCGTTGCCGCGTCGAGCGCGGTCGACAGGCTGGCCGAGACCGAGACACTGCCGGTGCCCGGCACGAGATCGGAGAACATGTCCGAGGTCAGGGTCAGGCTCTCGCCCTTCGCCAGCGTCCGGATCGAACGCCGCGCCAGCACCTGCGTCGCCGCCTTGACGTCGAACGCATAGTGACGCGCCAGCGAAAGGCCGCTCGGCCCCTTGATGTCGACGTCGAGCGTCGCCTGCCCCGCCGCGGTCGCATCGAGCGCGAGCGAGAACGAATTGCGCTGCTTGGCGGCGAGCTTCACCGTGGTTGCGGGATTGCCGGTCATCTTCACCGGACCGCCCGCCTTCACATTGATGACGTAGTCGCCGGCCTGGCCCTCGACGTTGTCGATTTCCAGGTTGACCGTGCCGTGGTCGCCGTTGAGCAGGAAGCGCGGCAGCGTCGTGGTCAGCACGACGGGATCGCGGATCACGACGTCGGTGTTGGCGCGGCCGAGCTTGGTCGCGGTCCACGCCACCGCCATCACGCGCGCGGTGCCGGCGAACTCCGGAATGTCGAAGCTCACGTCCGCGGTGCCGTCGGCAGCGACCGTGACGATGCCGGAATAGAGCGCGAGCGGCTTCTGCGTGGGCGGCGAGCCCTGGAGCTCACCCGCACCGGCATCGCCGCCGGACTTGATCTGGCCGCGCGTGCCGGACATCCCATCGATCAGCTGCCCGTACAGATCGCGGATCTCGGCGCTGAGGCGGCGCTGGCCGAGATAGTAATCGTCCGGCGCGGGCGGCTTGTAATTGGTGAGGTTGAGGATGCCGACATCGACGGCGGCGATGACGACCTTGGCGTCCTCGCCCGGATTGAGGCCGTCGAGCTTGACCGGGGTCTTCAGCGTGGAGTTCGGCCGGATCAGCGAGGGCGGCGACAGCTTCACCTGCAAGGTGCGGGTCTGCTTGTCGATGCCGAACCATTTCAGCCCGATCGCCCGGCCCGGCATGCGCTGGGCAGCCGCATCGAGCGGACGGCGCAGCGTCGCCACCACATAAGCACCGGTGCCCCAGTCCTTGCCGATTGGGAGCTTCACCTGCGCGGTGCCTTCCTTGACGTCGATGGTCTGCGTCGTCAGCAGGCGGTCGCCGAGCACGTTGACGGTGAGCTTGCCGGCGCTGCGGACGTTGACCGAGACCGTCATGGTGTCGCCGGAGGAATATTGCGGCTTGTCGATCGAGGTCTCCAGCAGGTCCGGCGTGTCGGCGCTGCCGTCGGAGTACCAGCCGACGTCGAACTGCACCGATGTCATCGGGCCGTCAGCGTCGTTCGACTTGACGTCGAGCCGGTAGCGGCCGGGCTGCGGCGTGAGCGAGATCCGCGCCGGCTTGTCGGCCGCGATGGTGACGTCGCCGTCGGCGACGCGCGAGGTCGACTTGACCGGCTCGTACTCCCAATAATTGTTCTGGCGGTACCACTGGTAGCGCGACTCCATCTTCAGGAGCTCGTAGCGCAGGCCGTCGCGACGCAGCTTCTCGCCCTCCGGCGAGACGAACACGACGTCGAACTCGGCCTTGTCGCCCTCGGCGACGTTCTTGTCGCCGAACAGCGGCTTGATGCCGATCTGCGCCGTCGCGGGCGCGACCGGCAGCACGATCTTGCGCTCGACGGCGCGGCCGCCGGTCTCGACCATGCGGACGAAGATCTGCGCCTCCTGCGGACGCGTCGAGGCCGGCTGCTTGTCCAGCGTCACCGGGAAGGTGGCAACACCATTGGCGTCGGCTTCGGGCAGGCTCTCCAGCGGCGTGCGCTCGTTCGAGGTGGTTTCCTCGTCGTCGACGCCGAACTTGTAGCCGGCAAAGCCGGGCCGCTCGGCCGCGGGCGCGATCAGCATGTCGCCTTCGAGCTGAAGGCCTGAGGCCGGTGCGCCATAGAGGAAATGACCATCGGCCTTAAGCTCCACTGGAGCGTTAGCTTTGATCAGCTTGTCCTTGGCGGACAAGTCGAATTCGATCCGATCGGGCACGTAATCCTCGACCATGAAGGTGGTTTCGCCGACCGAAGCCCCCTTCGGATCGGTGAAGGCGCGCACCCGCCACGTTCCGGTGGGAACAGCCGAATTGAGCGGCACGGACAGCGTGCGGCCGCCGGCGCCCTGATCCGCCAGCACGGCGCGACGATATTCGACGCCGTCGGGGCGCTCGACCACCAGCGTCATCGGCCCGCCGGTGACGGCATTGCCCTGCCCGTCGCGGAGCAGCGCGGTGAGGAAGACGGTCTCGCTGGAGCGGTAGACGCCGCGCTCGGCATAGACAAAGGCATCGGCGCCGGCGGGCACCGCGCGCCCCGAGACGCCGCGGTCGGAGAGGTCGAAGGCCGACGTTTTCAGGCTCAGGAAGGCATAGTCGGCCTTCTCGCCGGTGACAGTGAGCATCGCCGGCGACAATCCGCCCTCGCCGCGCGCAAGGCCGGCCTCGAACAGCACGTGACCGGTCTCGTCGGTCTTGCGCGTCGCCAGGATCTCGTTGTTGCGGGCGACCAGCCGCACCTCGGCCTTGCCGACCGGATCGGTCGACGCCAGCGAATTGACGAAGACATGGATGCCGTCATTGCCGGAGTAAGCGGAGATGCCGAGGTCGGAGACGATGAACCATTGCGTGGCGAGCTGGTAGTCGTCGTCCGAGCCTGGGCCCTTGGCCGCTGCCGTCATGACGTAGACACCGGGCTGTAGTTCGCCGAGCGCCTGATCGACCGGGAATGCCGTGGTGACGTCCTGATTCAGCGTCATCGCGGTCGCAAGCTCACCCGACCAGACCTTGACGCCGCGCTCGTCGCCGAGATCTGAGAGCTGATACTTGGACAGCGTCTTCTGGAAATCGCTGTCGACCACCGTGTTGATCAGGTTGCGGTCACCGATCCTGTAAACGTTGATGTTGACCGCGGGCGTGTTGACGCTGACGACGGGAATGCCGCGCTGGCCGGTCCGCGGCAGCACATAGGCCCGGCTGGTGAAGCGCACGAAGGGCTTGCGGTCGCGCACATAGATGTTGAACTCGGCCGATTTCGGCAGCCCCTCCTTCACCGTAGACGGCAGGCCGGCGCGTAGATTGATGTTGTAGCGCTCGCCGTGCTTGAGCCCGTCGACGCAGAGCTGCTTGGCTTCGGCCGACAGCGCTGGCTTGTCCTGGCCCGCCAGCGCCAGGAAGGGCGCGAAATCGGTGCGCTTGGCCAATTCCTCGGAGAATTGGAAGCAGGCGCGCGGGCTCGCCGAATCCGAGTCGACGGTGTAGTCGAGCAGGCGGAAGCCGTGCTCGTCCCGCATCCTCTCATATTGGCCGCGGACGTCGGCGACCTCGCGCATGTCGAGCGACAGCCGCAGCGCATCCAGCCCCGGCCGCCACAGCTTGCGTTCAGCCAGCGCCTTGCCGAGCACGGCGAGCGCGTCGGCCTCCTCGCCCGAATTGCCGGCGCGCTGATAGGCGATATAGGCCGCGGTCGAGGCGCGCTCCAGCAGGAAGGTCTGCTCGCTCGAGCTCTTCGGCGAGATCTGGAACACGACCTTGGCGAGCCGCAGCCAGTTGCCGGCATCCTCGGGCGTGGTCGCGGCGATCTGGCCGAGCACCGAAAGGCCGGTGCGGTAATCATTGCGCCGGAAGGCAGCGTCGGCGTCCGTCTTCAGCGTCGCGTTGGTCTTGGCGACCGGCCCCGCCTCGCTCTTGATCTGGGCCTCGAGCTTGATCGCGGAATCGGCGAGGTCGTCGCGCTTGAACGCCTTGTCGGCGGCCTGTGCAGCGACAAGGCCGAGCGCCAGCGCGGCGCAGATCGTGACGGCGCGAACAAGACCGATCATGGAGGACTCCCGGAAAGCGCGGACGAACGCCGCGGCGGCAAATGAAATGCGCGGAAAGGTGACCGACTCAAGGCGATGGAACCGTAAGGTGCAAATCGTCGCATTCGCCATGACAAGGCAAGCCCAGGGAGACCAGCCGAGATACTGCCGCGCACGCCGTCCTGATGGTGCAACATGACCTGACCAGTCGACCGGCGGCCGTGTCCCGGAAGCTGTTCAGCGTTCCCGGCGATGTGATCCATCGTCCAGTCCGCTGCCGCTCAACCCGGCACCCTGACACCCCACCGTTCCGCTTTGTCGCAGCACGGAGGAAAACGGTTCGGTTCAGGCTTGGCGAAACACCCAATTTTTCATATTGGCATGCTACATGAACGGCCAGCCGCCCAATCCGGGCGGCCCCAACCGGCCGGCTCAAGACGGTCCCGTAGCTCAACTGGATAGAGTAGCGGATTTCTACTCCGCGGGTTGCAGGTTCGAGTCCTGCCGGGATCGCCACTCACGATTGCAAAGCCGGCGCCCATCACGAACGCGTGGGTAACCATATGCCGGCCTTTGAACGGTGCCGACCAGCACTATGTAAACGCCGGGCGAGACGGGCCCGACAGGTTTCTGAATGCAGCAATCCGAGCTGACGAGAATGGCGATCGCATCTGCGGTCGCGGTCGTTGCGATATCGTATCTGGCAATCGACGCAGGCGTGGTGAACACCAATGTGGTCACGCGGCCCATCAAGCTGGCCCAGGCCTCGATCATTGGCGCCGCAACGGGACAACGTCAGCCTGCATTTACCCTCCAGGAGTGGGCGCGCCGCGACCGCGAGAAGCCGCAACTGGAATATTGCCTGGCGGTCGACTGATCGACGCGCCCTCCGCCGGGCTGTCGACAGACACGGCGCCGACTGCCGGCTGATGACCGCGCCACCACCGCGCAATGGAAGCGGTGAGATCGCCCCACACCTCCGTCGGTAGGTCCGGGACCGCCACCCGGACACTGTACTGATCCGTCATCGCGTCGTGAAACCATTCGGTCGCGGCGAAGTCGAACCCGAAGCTGCCGGCGTGGCGGATGGGAAAGCCCTCGCGGCGCAATTCGCAGCTCATGTCCTCGGCAGCCTGTCGCGCGGCCGCCTCGTCGAGCGCGCGCTTTCCGCGAAGGGTCACGTAGAGACCGTGGGTGAAGCGAAGCTGAGCCGAGAGCGCCGGGATCTCGGCGGCAAAGTATCGCGCCGAGCTTCGGCCGTTACGCAAGATCGCCGCCACGCGCCGCTTCGTCAGCGCCCAGTACGCCGCGCTGCCTGCGAAGGGCGGGAAGTGGGCCGGCAATGCCGCACCGCCGAGCAGCCGCACCGCATTGCGCGTTTCGGACGCGAGACGTGTCCATTCAATATCCCCTGCCCGCGGCGAACGCTCATGCCCGTGCACGAAGACGGCTGAGCCGAGCCTGCCATATTCCGCTCCGAGCGAGTCGAGCTTGTTGTGGCTTCGCACCAGCACCAGCGGAATTCCGTGCCACCTGGCCCACCTCGAGACCCGCCTGATGCGACCAGACCTGCCGGCGAAGCACGTCGTATCGAAAATCAGGAGATCGAGTCCCGAGCCGTCACGGCGCAGCACCGCTTCGATGGCGCCGGCGACGGAGCAGGAATCCAGCAGGAGGATCCGCGGCGAGCCCACCCGTGCCAACGCATCGCCGAGCGGCAGCGTCAAGGCCTCGATCCGCAAATGCGGGATGAAGCTTCGGATCAGCTCCAGCGACTCGCCGTAGGAGCCTGGCAGCACCAGGATGTCGGCCTTCGCAACGATCCGCGCGGAGGCAAGCAGCACCGCGGAGATCGCCGCCATTCCCGAGGCGGTGTAGATCGCCGTGCTCGTGCAGCCGCCGTCGAGCGCGTAGAACGACGGCCCGCGTACCGTGAGATCGGCCCGCTGGTAATCGTAACTGAACTCGAACGGCCCACTGGCGGGATCGGCCGTGTGCGACCAGGCTGTCTCGGTCGCCTTCCACTCGTGCAATTCGTGCTCCGCCCTGAGCGCCGCAGTGATCTGGAATTTGGATCGGACGACGTCGTCGACGGAACACGGCGGCGCCAAGTCGAGCGGGTTTCTCAGGCTGCCGTTCAACAGCCTGAGTTCCGCGTGCTTGCGCTCCAGATAGGCTCGAATGGTCTCCATTGCGCTTCTTGACAGATCCAGTCAGGCGTCAACGTCTGGAAAACCCAGCGGGTCCAACGCGCCCGCTGCAACGAACAGGCACCTTCGCAGTTGAATCCATGCAAGGAGGACAGCATGGCTGACATCAGAGAGCACATGAAAATCATCGGCAAGGACGGCGCACATGTCGGCACCGTCGATCGGCTTGAGGGCAACCGCATCAAGCTGACGCGCAAGGACAGCCCGGAAGGTCACAAGGACCATCACCACTATATCGACACGAAATATGTCGGTGCCGTCGAAGGCGACGTCGTCAAGCTGTCGGTGAATGCCGATGCCGTTCCGAAGACGGAAGCGGCGTAAAACACTGAGCCCCCGCGGGGCTTTTGTTTGTTCACGGTCCGACTCCGCTTCGTTCGCAAGCACGAATCGCAACCGCAATTCGATGGCGCGGCGCATTCGTTAACGATGGCTTGCTGCGGTGGAAGATCGCTGCAATTCGATGGCCTTCATCACTGCGGATCGATCGGGAACGAATGCGCGATCAGCGCGTTTGATAAGCGAACAGAGTGGTGCCGACCCGCCAGCCCCGGTCGGCTTTGAAGGACCCCGTGCTTGTCCCCCGAGCACGGGGTTTTTCTCATGTCAGTGCTATCGGGCCGGCGGTCTGTGTCCGGCCGGATGCGAGGCGCCGGCTTGCTCATCGCGCAGATCGCGGGCGAGTTCGTGCCATGCCAGGGCCAGCTGGATCAGCCGTTGCCGGTCGACACCCTCGGCCTCCGCGGCGCGCTTCATTGCGGCCTCGGCCTCATGTTGCGGATCGTACTCGGTGTACATGAGGCAGACTCTAGCCGGCCATCTGGACAAGCGCGTGGCAATTTCGTTCCGTATGATTGCGGGGTCCCCCGCCAGCCGCGTGGACCGATCTGTGAACCACGTCACAGCCTGTCCGCGACATCTCCGCTAAACAAGCTGCCAAGGCTTCATGGGTGATGTCCGGTCATGACACGCAAAGCAGCAACCGAAGTCATCGTGCCGACGCAGCGACACCGCGCGGACCTGCTCGGCATCGCCTATCTCGGTACCATCGGCGTCGTCATGGTGGCCTGGATCGCCGGCCTGGTCTGGGCCTCGATCGCGTTCTTCAACTGGCTCGTGTCCTGACGCGCCGACGTGGTCGGTCTGCCCGCTGATCCTGCCTTAGATCAGGCTGGGCAGCACCTGCGCGAGTTTAATTCCGCCGCAAACGATCATGGCCCAGAGCGCCAGGCTGATCTGGATGGCATCCAGCATGTCCCACATCCCCGCGAATCATCCCGTCATTTTTCTTTGAGATTTGCGTGGAGCGGCGGCGAGCGCCAGAGCCAATTCGAAGCAACCGCCGGTGTGCAAGAAGATGAGGCGGGCTCGAGCCCGCCTTAATGGTCCAATCCGGCCAGGAAAACTCAATAGAAAACTCAATAGCAGGCGCGGGGATCGGCCTGCACATATTGGCCGTTCGGATAACGGTAGTAGCAGGCGCCCTGCGCCCAGTAATAGCCGGGCTGGGCTGCAGCGGTCGCACCGGCGATTGCGCCCGTTGCACCGCCGAGGACCGCGCCAGCGGCAGCCCCTGTTGCATTGCCTGAGATCAGGCCACCCAGCAGGCCGCCGACGATCGCGCCGCCAAGCGCGCTGGCGCCGGGATCAGCCGGTGGCGGCGGCGGAGGTGGCGGCGCATAGGCCACCGGAGGCGGGGCGTAGGCTACCGGCACGTCGTCGATATAGTCCTCTGAGATGTAGGCCGGCGGGCCAGCCATGCGCTGCGGATAATAGTACCAGACGCCGCCAACGTCCCACCACCAGCCGGACCGGCCATGGCGGACTTCGTGGCGCCAGCGTCCGCCCTCCCAGGCTAGATTGCCGCGATAGCTGTGTCCGCCCCAGTCCCGTGCCGGAGCAGGACCGCGCGCAACGTGACGTCCGGGGGGCGGGCCGCCGGCATTGTGACCTGCATGGGGCTGACCGCCGGGCTGCGCAGGGCGGGTCGCCTGCTGGGGTGGAGGGCCCTTGCGCATGGTCGGATTGGCCTGTGGCGGCGCGCCTGCGGCCGGCCCGGCCGGCGGTGGGCTGGCGTCTTTCGGTGGCCTGGCCTCCTGGGCCTGCGCCGACAGCGCGAGCAACGAGATGGCGGAGACCACGGGAAGGATGATCTTGATGCGTTTGGACGCACTCATGCGTGCTAGCCCCCTGTTCTTTCCATGGCCATGATTTCCGGGCGCGATCGACGAATCGCCACGCGCCGGGCTGATGCCGGCCGAAATCACTGCCCTGCTTGATCGGCTAAGTCCCGTTACAAATGATTAAGATCAGGGCCTCTTTTTAGCCCTGCGGGTCGTGCGGGATCGCGCCTACCGCGCCGGCTCGATCACGTTGCAATTGCTTCGCCCGGACATCAGGCAATCCTGCATCTTGCTGGCTGCCGTCAGGTCCCGGGCCAGCCACCAGCCGACGCCGAGGATCACGACCGCGATGATCAATCCTGCGAGCGCGCCGCGGCGGTCGCCGCCGGACGGACGCTTGGGCTGACGGTTCGGTCGAGAATTGGGCTCCTCGCCCGGTTCGGATCTGGACTCTGGTTTCGACATGGCCGCCTGGTCACGCTGGCGCGCTGGCTTTACCACCTCTGCGGCGTCGCGTCACATCCCGATCACCCGGCCCAATTCAGCCCCGGGTCTGCCGGATCGCATCCTTGCGCAAGGTTTCGACCGCCGGAATTGCCTCCTGAACGCGCGGTGCGCAGCTCGTGAGCACGAATGCAGTCCGGGTGCATTCCCAATCCGCTCCCAGCACCGCACTTTCGATGGGCTGCGGACGTGCGAGCAGCAGCGCGGCGCCGGCCACGCCTGCCACGGCGAAGGCAATCGCCAGCGCTTTCAGGCTTGGTCTTGAGATCGTCATGCCCGTGCTCCGTCTCGTACGGGGCGGACGCTAGGCGTCGCCCGTGTGCCCCGTTTATGAGGGACATCACAATTCAGCAGTTTTTCCGGGCTACGAGAGATCGTCGGGGGGCGATTTTTCGTTGACCTGATCGGCTGCGATTATGGGTGGCTTCGCGACGCACGCCGATGTACACGCTTCTGCGTCGCGTGGCGCCTGCTATGCCCAGCCGACGTACCAACAGGCACCGATGTAGGATCGAAAGCGAGGAAGACAAGGCTCGTCGATGAGTGGATTCAGGGAACCCGGCTTTGCAGACCGGCAAAAGGCGGCGCAGGACGCTCGCAAAAATCTTTTGAACAAGTTCAAGTCGCAGCCGGGCCCCGATGATCCGGCGGTGATCGCGCGCCGCGCTGAACGCGAGGCCCTTGCGGCCAAGCGCGCCGAGGCAAAGGCCGCGCGCGAGGCCGAAAAGGCCGAGCAGAAGCGCCTCGAGGAAGAGGCCAAGGCGGCGGAAGCTGCGCGGATCGCGCGGGAGGCCGAGGAAGCCGCCGAGAGGCTGGCTGCGCTCGAGGCCGAGCAGAAGGCCAAGCGCGATGCGCGCTACGCCGCCCGCAAAGCGAAGCGCAAGTAAGACTCGCCGGTCACGTTCAATTGAACTTGAACTGAACAATCACTCCGGAGGCGGCCTCAAAGGCCGCCGCCGGAATTCGAGAGGGCGCGACCCGCCAAAGGGCGTTGCGCGATGACGGCCCTGGATCAGTTCTTCTTCATCATCCCGTCGTCTTTCTTCATGCCGTCCTTCGACATGTGGTCCTTCTTCATGCCGTCGTCCTTGGACATGGTATCCTTCTTCATCATGCCGTCCTTGGACATCGTGTCCTTTTTCATCATGCCGTCGTCCTTGCCCATCTTGTCCTGAGCAAAAGCGGCCGGCGCAAACGCGAGGCCTAGCGAGAGAGCGGCAGCCGAGACGCCGAGCACGATGCGGGTGCGAATGGTCATGGTTCATCTTTCCTTCGAGATGGTGTTTGTCAGCGACGGACGCCGCTATTCAATATCGACGGATCGCCAGTCGGCGTTGTTACGCCGCTGCCTATAAATTTTGGCGAGCCATCCGCTGGCCGCTGTACGACGTGCTTCGCGCTCACAACCGGGATCGCAAGTGTGCAGCGCAGCACGGCCGGCACTTGCCGGGGCATTCGGTCTCGAACTATCAGATGAGAGAATATCGGGTGGAAGACCGGCTAGGATGGGCCCGAACGCCGGTCTGACAAGACCCGACCCAAATCACACCAACAAGAACAGTCCAAAGAAACGATCAAAGGGATCACACCATGATTACGCGCCGACATCTGATCGCGACCGCCGTCGCGGCACCCGCCATTCTGCGCTTCGGCACTGGCACCGCGCAGGCCGCGACCACGCTGAAGATCTCACATCAATTTCCGGGCGGCACCATCGACAAGGGCGATTTCCGCGACCGGCTCTGCCGCATGTTCGCCGCTGAAGTTGCCAAGCGCAGCAACGGCGACATTGCCGCCGAGATCTATCCGAACTCCTCGCTGATCAAGACCAACGCGCAGTTCTCCGCCATGCGCAAGGGCGCGCTCGATATCAGCCTCTATCCGATGCCCTATGCCGGCGGCGAGGTGCCGGAAACCAATATCGGCCTGATGCCGGGCCTGGTGACCACCTACGACCAGGGCCTGCGCTGGAAGAAGGAGCCCGTCGGCAAGGCGCTGACCGACTTCCTCGCCGACAAGGGCATCATCCTGCTCACCTGGGTCTGGCAGGCCGGCGGCGTCGCCAGCCGCTCCAAGCCGATCGTCGCGCCGGAAGACGCCAAGGGCCTGAAGGTGCGCGGCGGCTCGCGCGAGATGGACATGGTGCTGCAGACCGCCGGCGCCTCGGTGCTGTCGGTGCCTTCCAACGAAATCTACGCGGCGATGCAGACCGGCGCCTGCGATGCCGGCATCACCTCCTCGACCAGCCTGATCTCGTTCCGCCTCGAAGAGGTCGCGAAGTCGCTGACATCAGGGGCAGGCGCCTCCTACTGGTTCATGCTCGAGCCGCTGATGATGTCGAAGGCGATCTTCGACAAGCTGCCGAAGAACCATCAGGACATCCTGCTCGCGGTCGGCACCGAGCTCGAAGCCTTCGGCCGCAAGGGCGCGCAGGACGACGACGTCGAGGTCGCCAAGGTCTACGAGAAGGCCGGCGCCAAGGTCTCGGTTCTGGATGCCGCGACCGTCGGCAAATGGCGCGACATCGCGCGCGACACCGCGTGGAAGGATTACAGCGCCAAGACCGCGACCGCCGCAAACCTGCTCAAGCTCGCCATCGACGTCGCGGCATGAGCCACGGTCCGCTTCCGGATCGTGACGACCAGGCGAGCGTTGCCGCAGGGACCGGCCCTGCGGCGGCGATCGATCGCGGTCTCGCCGTCCTCAACAGCATCATCGTCGTGTTCGCCGCGATTGCGCTGGTCGCCGCCTGCACCATCCTGAGCTACAGCGTGCTCAGCCGCGCGCTGTTCAAGGCCGCCAATTACTGGCAGGACGAGGCCGCCGTGTTCCTCCTGGTCGGCGCCACCTTCATGACGGCGGCCTATGTGCAGCAGAATCGCGGTCATATCGGCATCGAGGCCTTCGTCGGCCTGCTGTCGCCATTCGCGAACCAGGTTCGCCTCTGGCTGGTCGATGCCGCCACATTCCTGTTCTGCGCCTTCTTCACCTGGAAGTCCTGGACACTGGCCCATGAGGCCTATGTCGACGGCCAGGTCTCCAACTCGATGTGGTCGCCGCCGCTCGCGATCCCCTACTCGCTGATGGCACTCGGGATGAGCCTGCTCTGCCTCCAGATCCTCGTGCAGCTTGCGCTGCCCTTCACCGGAGCCAAGCGGCCATGAGCGTTTTCGGCATTGGCCTTGCCTACGGCATTGCGACGCTGCTGGTGATGTTCTCGGGCATGCCGATCGCGTTCGCGCTCGGCGCGGTCGCGGTCGTGTTCATGGGCATCTACATGCCCTCGGCCTCGCTCGATACGGTGACACAGAACGTCTACGAGGAGATGGCCTCGATCACGCTGCTGTCGATCCCGCTCTTCATCCTGAAGGGCGCGGCGATCGGCAAGTCGCGCGCGGGCCAGGATCTCTATTCGGCGTTGCACGCCTGGCTGCATCGCGTGCCCGGCGGCCTCGGCGTCGCCAACGTGTTCGCCTGCGCGCTGTTTGCGGCAATGGCGGGATCTTCGCCCGCGACCTGCTCGGCGATCGGCTCGGCCGGTATCCCCGAGATGCGCAAGCGCGGCTACTCCGGCGGCTTCGCCGCTGGGATCATCGCCGCCGGCGGCACACTCGGCATCCTGCTTCCGCCCTCGATCACCATGATCCTGTTCGCGGTCGCCGCCGAAAAGTCGCTCGGGCGGTTGTTCCTCGCCGGCATCGGACCGGGCCTGCTGCTGGTCACGCTGTTCGGCGCCTATGCCGTGATCCGCTTCCGCCAGGAATACAGGGCGGCCGAAGCGGTCTACAAGAACGGCGGGCCGGAGGCTGCGATCCTCACCCGCGACGAATATACGCTCGCCGAGCGCTTCAGCGTGCTGCCGCGCGTGATCCCCTTCGTGCTGCTGCTCACCGGTGTCATGGTCGCGCTCTATGGCGGCTACGCCACGCCGTCGGAAACCGCGGGCCTCGGCGGCCTCCTGGCGCTGGCGCTGATCGCGGCAATCTACAGCGTGTGGCGGCCGAGCGACCTCGCCCCGATCATGAAGTCGACGATCCGGGAATCGACCATGCTGATGATGATCATCGGCATGTCGCTGCTCTATTCCTACGTGATGAGCTATCTGCACATCTCGCAATCGGTGGCCGAAGCCATCGTCGCAATGCATTTGCCGCGCTGGGAGCTGCTGTTCGCGATCCTCGTCATGGTCGTGGTGCTCGGCTTCTTCCTGCCGCCGGTCTCGATCATCCTGATGACGGCGCCGATCATCCTGCCGCCGCTCCGCGCCGCCAACTTCGACATCATCTGGTTCGGCGTGGTCATGACCATCGTGATGGAGATGGGGCTGATCCATCCGCCGGTCGGCCTCAACATCTTCGTCATCCGCAACGTCGCGCCTGATATTCCCCTGCGCGAGGTGATCTGGGGCACGCTGCCCTTCGTGCTCTTGATGATGCTCGCGGTGCTGCTGCTCTGCTTCGTGCCGGGAATCTCGACCTGGCTGCCGGACCTCGTGATGGGGCCGGACGGCAGCAGGTGACGCTGCGGTCGCTATCGTAGAGCCTGTGAGCCAATTCGTTTTGTTTCGGCTTCGGCATCAAGGGGTGGTATCGCCCCTTGATGGGGGAAGCCGGCGGCGTCAGGCTGTTGGTTATCTATGCTTTTGCGAGACGATGCCCTTGAGGCTGTCGATATCGACCGCTCGCAATTCGACCTGATTGCGCACAGGCTCGCGCAGCCGAGGTGCGCCTTGCGGCACCGCTTCGGTTCGTGCCGACTGCTCCGGCAATTCACCAAAAAGTCCGTCGTTAGCCATCATCCTCTCCAGCAGATCAGTCTGCCCAGAGAATCACATTCGTCTGACGCGCGGTACAAAAGATTCACAGTCTCGTAGGGTGGGCAAAGCGAAGCGTGCCCACCACCTGTCGGCGATCACGAAGAGATGGTGGGCACGGCGCTGCGCGCCTTTGCCCACCCTACGAATTCTCTTTCCGCCGTCCCTTCGGCGCATTCGCCACCACCTGCAACAGATCCTTGCGCACGGCCTCGATGTGCCGCTCCAGAAACCGGCAGGCCTCGTCCACCTTCTGCGCGCGGCAGAGCGCGATCAGCTGGGCGTGCTCCTTCTCGGCAGTGCCCATCGCCTTGGTATTGGAGAGCTGCAGGCGCGTGTAGCGGTCGCTGGTCTGGAGCAGCGACAGCACGATCGCGCGGGTGCGCGGCTGCGGCGCGTGAACGTAGAGCGCCATGTGGAAGTCGGCGTTGAGCTGGCCCCACTCACTGACGTTGCGCGCCTTGATCGCCTTCTCGAAACTCTTGTGGATGTTATCGAGCCCGTCGAAATCCTCAGTCGTGAAACGCGGCGCCGACTGCGCCAGCAATCGCGGCTCCAGGATGCGGCGCAGGTCGAAAACGTCGTTGATCTCGTCCAGCGACAGCTCGGATACGATGGCGCCCTTCTGCGGAACGATCCGCACCAGGCCTTCCGCCTCGAGCTGGAATAACGCCTCGCGCACGGGAATGCGGCTGACGCCATAGGCCTCTCCGAGCGCATCCTGGCGCAGCTGCGATCCGGCCGGATAGGTGCCGTCGAGGATCGCCTGGCGGAGCTGGTCGACGATCGCAGCCGACAGGGTGCGATGCTTCAGAGGCTGTTTCATCTGATCGTCCGTTGTCCTTCCCGACTCGTGCGGCCGACGCGGTCCCTGTCTTGCATGTCGAGCTGCCCGGCAAAAGCCAAGGCGCCACAACCAAAGTGCCCAGCAAAAGCGCGCCCTGCCGACGAAACGACCGCAAACTCCGTTTGACTCCCAAAATGTATAAATTATACATTCGTCAATCGCACGACAAATCTTCAGGGGGTTGGGGCCTCTTTCATGATCGAGCAGACCATGCCGGCCACGCGCGCACTCGGCCTCCGACGCATGATCGTCCGGATGTCGAGCGCCCTGCTCGCCTGCGAGCGGCTGGCGCTGATGGGCCTGATGTATCTGCTCACCGGCCTGATCCTGGTGAACGTCGTCACCCGCTACTCGCACTTCCCGATCTACTGGATCGACGAATCCGCCGTTTATTGCGTGGTCTGGCTGACCTTCATCGGGGCGTCCGCGATGACGCGGCTGCGGCTCGATTTTGCGGTGTCCATGCTGACGGAGCGGCTGTCGCCGCGGCGCCAGAAGATCGCAAAAGTGATCTCGACGGGCATGGTCGTCGTGTTCGGCGTTGCCCTGACCGTCACCTGCGTGCTCTGGATGGACCCGATCGGATTGGCGATCGTCGGCTTCGACGGGCGCAAGCTCGCGGCCGAGACCTTCAACTTCCTCTACACCGAGCGCACCCAGACGCTGAATTGGCCGACCTGGGTGCTGTATCTGACACTGCCGATCTTCGCGGTGTCGATGACCGTGCACGGCCTCGCCAACCTCCTGGAAGATCTCGGACTGGTCCCGCGCACGCCGCCGAAGGGCTTTCAGCTCTCCGAGCTCGACGGGGTCAATTGATGATCACCTCAGCGGCTTTCATGGCCTTCATGCTGGTCGGCGTGCCGATCGGCCTCTGCCTCTGCCTGGCCGGGCTCGTCTATATCGCGGCGTCCGGCAACCCGGTGCTGTTCCAGTCCTATCCGCTTCAGCTGTTCGGCGGCGTCGACAGCTACGGCCTGATCGCGATCCCGCTCTTCATTCTGATCGGCGAGATCATGAACGGCGGCGGCATCACGCGGCGCATCGTCGACATGGCGATGGCCTTCGTCGGCTCGCTCAAGGGCGGGCTCGCCTACGTCAACATCCTCGCCAACATGTTCATCTCCTCGATCCTGGGCTCGGCGACTGCGCAGGTCGCGATCATGGCCCAGATCATGGTCCCGGAGATGGAGAAGAAGGGCTACGACAAGACTTTTGCGGCCGGCCTCACCGCCTATGGCGGCATGCTCGGCCCGATCATCCCGCCCTCGGTGATGTTCGTGGTCTACAGCGTGCTGGCGCAGGTCTCGGTCAGCGACATGCTGATCGCCGGCATCGTGCCGGGCGTCATCCTCACCGTGATGTTCTGCCTCGTCATCGCGCTGATGGGCTACATCTACAACTATCCCCGCGCCGACTATCAGACGCCGCGCCAGCGCGTCATGACGATCCTGCGGACCTCGCCGACCCTGCTGATCCCGATCGTCATCGTCGGCAGCATTCTCGGCGGCCTCGCCAACGCCACGGAATCCGCCGCCGTCGGCGCCGTGGCCGCCGCGCTGGTCGGAAAGTTCTGGACCAGGGAGTTCGAGTTCTCGCAGCTGCCGCAGATGATGCTGCGCAGCGCCATCTATTCGGCGATCGTGCTGTTTCTGGTCGCGGCCGCCGCCGTGTTCTCCTGGGTCCTGATCTTCGGCAAGGTGCCGCAGGAGACCGCCGCCTGGATCCAGACCGCCGCCAAGGATCCCGTCAGCTTCATGCTGATCTGCAACGCCATCCTGCTGGTGATCGGCACGGTGATCGACGGCATTCCCGGCCTGATCATGACGGTGCCGATCCTGCTGCCGGTCGCAACCGAGATCTATCACATCGACCCCCGGCAGTTCGGCGTCGTCGTGGTGATCAACCTCGTGCTCGGCCTTTTGTCGCCGCCGGTCGGGCTCTGCTTCTTCGTCGCGGCCGCCGTCACCGGCGCCAAGCCCGGCAGGATGTTCATGGTGACGCTGCCCTTCTTCGTCATCTCCTGCGTCCTCCTGGTGCTGCTCTCGCTCTATCCCTCGCTCTCGCTGATCCTCGTCAAATAGGCCCATCCGAAAGGAGCCCGACCATGCCGCTTTCACGCCGCCACTTTCTCGCCGCCAGTGCCGCCGCCTCGGTGTTCGCGCCGTCGCTGGCGCTCGCCCAGGCCAAGGAATTCCGCCTCGGCCTGATCACGCCGAACGGCCATTCCTGGAACAAGGCCGCGCTCAAATTCGGCGACGAGCTCAAGGCTGCCACCAACGGCCGCCTGACCTTGACCGTGTTTCACTCCGGCCAGCTCGGCAACGAGACCGCGATGATGCAGCAATTGCAATCCGGCGCGCTCGACATGGGCTTCATCCAGGCCGCCGAGCTCGGCTCGCGCGTGCCGCACATCGCCGCGATCAACGCGCCCTACATCGTGCGCTCGACGCCGGCGGTGGCGAAGTTCGTGCGGCATCCGGCGGCGGTGAAGCTGTTCGAGGTGCTGCCGCAGGAGACCGGCACGATCGGGCTCGGCTGGGGCATCACCGGCATGCGCGCGGTGTTCTCCTCCAAGGACCTGAACTCGCTGGCCGACATCAAGGGCATGAAGCTGCGCATCAACCCGACGCCGGTCTATCGCGATTTCTATTCATCGCTCGGCGCAGCGCCGACGCCGATTCCGACGCCGCAGGTGTTCGATGCCATGGCCAACGGCCAGGTCGACGGCCTCGAAGCCGATCTCGAATTCTCCTGGAACCAGCGCTTCGACAAGGTGTCGAAGGTGATCCTGCAAATGAACGCCGTCTTCATGCCGATGGCCGCGGTGGTCTCCGGCCGGGTCTGGCAGTCGCTGCCCGCCGCCGACCGCGAGCTGATCACCAAGACGATCAAGTCGACGCTGGACGCGCAGATCGACGAGCTCGCCGGCAACGAGCCCACGCTGATCGAGAACTTCAAGAAAGCGCCGATCCCGATCCGCCAGGTCGATGCCAAGGACACCGAGGCCGTGATCGCCGAGTTCGACAAGATCTGGCTGCCCAAGGCCCCCGTCCTCGCCGAGCTGCGCAAGGTCGGCGCGACGCTCTGATCCGGTTCCCATCCCTTTCACAAAAGCCGGCGGCTCCAGCCCCCCGCCGGCATATTTACCTGGAGTCAAAACAATGAGCCGCCGCGTTGCCTGGGAAGGCGTCTTCCCGGCCGTCACCACTCAATTCCACGACGATCTCTCGCTCGACATCGACGCGACCGCCAAGGTGATGGACGGATTGATCCGCGACGGCGTCTCCGGCCTGATCGTCTGCGGCTCGGTCGGCGAGAACACCTCGCTGGAGCGCAAGGAGAAGGTCGCGATCATGGAGACCGCGAAGGCGGTCGCGAAGGGCCGCGTGCCCGTGCTGTGCGGCATCGCCGAGTTCACCACCGCCTTTGCGGTGGAGACGGCGAGGGAAGCCGCACGCATCGGCATCGACGGCGTCATGGTGATGCCGGCGCTGGTCTATTCCTCCAAGCCGCACGAGACCGCTGCGCATTTCCGCGCCGTCGCCTCTGCGACCGACCTGCCGGTGATGCTCTACAACAATCCGCCGATCTACAAGAACGACGTCACACCCGACATCCTGGCCTCGCTCGCCGACGTCGAGACCGTGGTCTGCTTCAAGGATTCCTCCGGCGACACGCGACGATTCATCGACACCAGGAACATGGTCGGTGACCGCTTCGTGCTGTTCGCAGGTCTCGACGACGTCATCGTCGAGAGCGTCGCCATGGGTGCCGTCGGCTGGGTCTCCGGCATGTCCAACGCCTTCCCGCGCGAAGGCGAAACGCTGTTCCGCCTCGCCAAGGCCGGACGCTTGGCCGAAGCGATGCCGCTCTACGAATGGTTCATGCCGCTATTGCATCTCGATGCCCGCCCGGACCTCGTCCAGTGCATCAAGCTGTGCGAGCACATCATGGGCCGCGGCACCGCCCTGACCCGCCCGCCCCGCCTCGCACTGCTGCCGCACGAGAAGGCCGAGGTCGAGGCCATGATGGCCAAGGCGCTCAAGAACCGGCCGCGTCTGCCGGATGTCGGGCTGAAGGCGGCCTAACGGCAGGTCTCGTAGGGTGGGCAAAGCGAAGCGTGCCCACCTTCCGCCAACGATTGTGAAAGATGGTGGGCACGGCGCTTCGCGCCTTTGCCCACCCTACGAAGGCTCTCTCACTTGTCATCGCGAGGAGCGAAGCGACGAAGCAATCCAGACCGCCTCAACGGAAAGACTCTGGATTGCTTCGCTTCGCTCGCAATGACGGAGAACTAGGAGACCACCCGCTTCTTCTTCGCGTTCAGCGCGGAGGCCACGCGGCTCACGGGCGGCTTGCCCAGCACGACGCTCATCGCGTTCGTCGCCACGAGCAGCTTGTCCATATCGACGCCGGTCCTGATACCCATGCCCTCGAGCATGTAGACGACATCCTCGGTCGCGACATTGCCGGTCGCGCCCGGCGCATAGGGACAGCCGCCGAGCCCACCGGCGGCGGCGTCGATGACGCGAACGCCCTCCTCCAGGCCGGCATAGAGATTGGCGAGCGCCTGACCATAGGTGTCGTGGAAATGCATCGCGAGTTTTGCTGGCGGGATGTTGGCGCTGACCGCGCGTAACATGTCCTTCGCCCTATCAGGCGTGCCGACGCCGATGGTGTCGCCGAGCGAGATCTCATAGCATCCGAGCTCCCACAGCGTGCTCGCAAGATCGGCCACCGCCTTCGGCTTGATCTCGCCATCGAACGGACAGCCGAGCACGCAGGAGATATAGCCGCGCACCTTGACGCCATCGTCCCTGGCGCGCGCCAGCACCGGCTTGAAGCGCTCGATGGACTCCGCAACCGTGCAGTTGATGTTCGCCCGCGAAAATCCTTCGGAGGCCGCCGCGAACACGGAGACCACTTTGGCGCCCGCAGCGCGCGCGGCGTCATAGCCCTTCTCGTTCGGTACCAGCACGTGGAATTCGGCGTCCTTCACATGCGCGACGCCGCGCAGCACGGCGTCCGAGCTTGCCATCTGCGGGATGGCCTTGGGCGAGACGAAGGCGCCGACCTCGACCGTATGTAGCCCGGCCGCGACCAGCGCCTCGACGAACGCGATGCGCGCTTCGACGCTGACAGGCGTCTTCTCGTTCTGGAGGCCGTCGCGCGGCCCCATTTCAATGATGCGGACCTGGTCGCTCATGTCACTCTCCTGCAGGCTCGACCACGGCGAGCTCGACGCCCTCCTGCACGATGTCCCCGACCTTGCACTTGATGGATTTCAGCACACCGGCATAGGGCGCGCGCAGCGTCTGCTCCATCTTCATCACTTCGAGCGTGAGGATCGGCGCACCCTTCTCCAGCTTGGCACCCTCCTCGGCCAGCACGGCGACGACGGTTCCCGGCAGCGGCGCTGCGATCTTGTCCTCGCCGACATGCTCCTCGCTCTCGCCGCCGAATGGATCGACCCAGTGCAGGTCGAAGCGGCCGTTGCGGGTGCGCAGGTACAGTTCATGGCCGTCGATCACAGCCGCAACCGATGATTTGACGCCGTCAAGCGTGAGATCGAATCCGCCGTCCTTGGCCGCGATCGTGAACGCCAGCTCGCGCTCGCCGATCACCAGCGTCGCCGGCCCGCTGCCGTAGTTCAGCGTGATCTTCTGCTCCGGACCATGGCCGACGCGGAAGGCAAAGCTGCGCTGGCGGCGGCCGACCGGCTGCCAGCCAAAGGTCTGCCAGGGCGAATTCGCTTCCGCCTGCGCCGTCTGCCGCTCCTCGTTGACGATTGCACCGACTGCGGCGCAGAGCTCGAGCTCTCCAGGCGCCGGCGCCGCCGACGTCAGTACCGCCAGCTCGCGCTCGATGAAGCCGGTGTCGATCGCGTTCGCGCGCACCTTCGGGTGGGTGATCAGCGCGGACAGGAACGGGATGTTGGTGACGATGCCGCGGACATCGGACTCCTCCAGGCCGCGGTTCAGGCGGTCGATCGCAACGTCCCGCGTGGGCGCCCATGCAATCGATTTTGCCAGCATCGCATCGTAGTAGGGCGAGACGCTATCGCCCTCGCGATAGCCGGCATCGATGCGCAGGCCGCCGGTTTCCGCCGGCATGCGCCAGGTCGAGATTCTGCCGACCGACGGCATGAAGTTCTTGGTCGGGTTCTCGGCGTAGACGCGCGCCTCGATGGCATGGCCGTTGAGCTTGATCTCGTCCTGCTTCAGAGGCAGCGCCTCGCCGAAGGCGACGCGCAGCTGCCATTCGACGAGGTCGATCCCGGTGATCAGCTCCGTTACGGGATGCTCGACCTGCAGGCGCGTGTTCATCTCGATGAAGAACACGTCCTTGCCGTCGGAGACGAACTCGATGGTGCCGGCACCGACATAGTTCACGGCGCCCGCTGCCTTTCGCGCGGCAGCACAAACTGTCTCGCGCTGCGCGGCATTGAGCGTTGGCGATGGTGCTTCCTCGATCACCTTCTGGTGCCGGCGCTGCAGCGTGCATTCGCGCTCGAACAACGAGAGCAGATTGCCATGGCTGTCGCCGATGATCTGGACCTCGATATGCCTGGGATTGTCGACGTATTTCTCGATCAACATGCGGTCATCGCCGAATGCGGCCTTGGCCTCGCGCTTGGCGCTGACGATCGCGGATGCAAGCTCATCAGCCGAGCGCACGATGCGCATTCCGCGGCCGCCGCCGCCGGCGGAGGCCTTCACCAGCACGGGAAAGCCGATCTTGTCGGCCGCCTTCCCAAGCGTCGCGTCGTCCTGCGCATCGCCGTGATAGCCGGGCACCAGCGGCACGCCGGCCTGCTCCATCAGCTCTTTCGAGCCGGATTTTGAGCCCATCGCCGTCATCATCCCGGCGGTCGGGCCGACGAACACCAACCCGGCGTCCAAGCAGGCTCGTGCAAACTCGGCATTTTCCGACAGGAAGCCATAGCCGGGATGCACGGCCTCGGCGCCGGTCTTGCGCGCGGCCTCGATCAGCCGCTCGACATTGAGATAGCTGTCGCGGGCCCGGGCGGGCCCGAGCAACACGGCCTCGTCCGCGAGCGCGACGTGCATCGCATCGCGATCGGCTTCGGAATAGACCGCGACCGTGCGCAGGCCCATGGCCCGCGCGGTGCGGATGACGCGGCAGGCGATCTCGCCGCGGTTGGCGATCAGGAGCGTGCGAAAACGCCGGTAGAGCTTTGAGCGGTCCATCGCATCACATCCTGAACAGGCCGAATTTGGTCGGCTCGATCGGCGCATTCGACGCCGCCGAGAGGCCGAGGCCGAGCACGAGGCGCGTGTCGGCGGGGTCGATCACGCCGTCGTCCCACAGCCGTGCGGTTGCGTAATATGGGTGGCCCTGGCTCTCATATTGCGCGCGAATGGGCTCGCGGAATTTATCTTCCTCCTCCTTCGACCAGCTGTCGCCCTTGGCCTCGATATTGTCGCGGCGGACCTGGCTCAGCACCATCGAAGCCTGCTCGCCGCCCATCACCGAGATGCGCGCGTTCGGCCACATCCAAAGGAAGCGCGGCGAATAGGCGCGGCCGCACATGCCGTAATTGCCGGCGCCATAGGAGCCGCCGATCACGACCGTAAATTTCGGCACCGACGCCGTCGCGACCGCCGTCACCAGCTTGGCGCCGTCGCGGGCGATGCCGCCCGCCTCGTATTTCTTGCCGACCATGAAGCCGGTGATGTTCTGTAAGAAAACAAGGGGAATGCCGCGCTGGCAGCACAGCTCGATGAAATGCGCGCCCTTCAGCGAGCTCTCGCTGAACAAAATGCCGTTGTTGGCGATGATGCCGACCGGATAGCCCCAGATATGGGCGAAGCCGCACACCAGCGTCGTGCCATAGAGCTTCTTGAACTCGTCGAACTCCGAACCGTCGACGACACGCGCGATGATGTCGCGCACGTCGAACGGCTTGCGGCCGTCAACGGGCACCACGCCGTAAATTTCCTCTGCCGCGAACAGCGGATCGCGTGGCTCATGCATGTTGAGGTTCGGCCGCGCGGAAGGCTTGAGCGTGCCGACGATACGCCGGGCGATGCCGATCGCATGCGCATCGTTCTGGGCGTAGTGATCGGTCACGCCGGATTGCCGCGAATGCACATCGGCGCCGCCAAGTTCTTCCGCGCTGACGACCTCGCCGGTCGCGGCCTTCACCAGCGGCGGGCCGCCGAGGAAGATGGTGCCTTGGTTGCGCACGATGATGCTCTCGTCCGACATTGCCGGCACATAGGCGCCGCCGGCGGTGCAGGAGCCCATCACGATCGCGATCTGCGGAATGCCCTGCGACGACATCTGCGCCTGATTGTAGAAGATCCGGCCGAAATGCCGCTCGTCCGGAAAGATCTCGTCCTGCAGCGGCAGGAAGGCGCCGCCGGAATCCACCATGTAGACGCAGGGCAGATTGTTCTGCCGCGCGATGTCCTGCGCGCGCAGATGCTTCTTCACCGTCATCGGGTAGTAGGTGCCGCCTTTGATGGTGGCGTCGTTGGCGACGATCACGCATTCACGCCCCGAGATGCGGCCGACCCCGGTGACGACACTGGCCGAATGCACGTCGCCGCCATAGAGGCCATAGGCCGCGAGCGGCGACAGCTCCAGGAACGAGGTGCCGGGATCGACCAACAGGTCGACGCGCTCACGCGCCAGCATCTTGCCGCGCGCGGTATGGCGCTGGCGCGAGGCCTCGCCGCCGCCGCCGGCGACTTGGGCAAGCTTTTCGCGCAAGTCGGCGACGAGGCCGCGCATGGCCTCGGAATTGCGCGCGAAATCTGATGAAGACGGATCGATGCTGGAATGAAGCGGCATGGTGATTCCAATGGAGTGAAGGACTTAAGCCGTCTCGGCCATCAGCTCGCGGCCGATCAGCATGCGCCGAACTTCGGAGGTGCCGGCGCCGATCTCGTAGAGTTTTGCGTCGCGCCACAGGCGCCCGACCGGGAATTCGGAGGTATAGCCGACCCCGCCCAGAGCCTGGATCGCCTCGCCAGCCATCCACGTTGCCTTCTCTGCCGAATAGAGGATCGCAGCAGCAGCGTCCTTGCGTAAGCTGCGCGCATGGTCGGCGCGGTCGCAGGCGCGTCCCACCGCATAGACATAGGCGCGCGTGGCCTGCCAGGTCGCGTACATGTCGGCGAGCTTGCCCTGCATCAGCTGGAAATCGCCGATCGGCTGACCGAACTGCTTGCGCTCGTGCATGTAGGGCACCACCGCGTCCATGCAGGCCGCCATGATGCCGAGCGGGCCGCCCGAGAGCACCGCGCGCTCATAGTCGAGGCCGGACATCAGCACCTTGACGCCCTCGCCCACCTTGCCCATCACATTCTCCTCCGGCACCTCGCAATCGTCGAAGAACAGCGGATAGGTGTTGGAGCCGCGCATGCCGAGCTTGTCGAGATGCTGGCCGTGGGTGAAGCCCTTGAAGCCTTTCTCGATGAGGAAGGCGGTCATGCCGCGCGCGCCCGCCTCCGGATCGGTCTTGGCATAGACCACCAGCACGTCGGCATCGCCGCCATTGGTGATCCACATCTTGGAGCCGTTGAGCACGTAGCGGTCGCCGCGCTTGTCGGCGCGCAGCTTCATCGAGACGACGTCGGAGCCGGCGCCCGGCTCGGACATCGCGAGCGCACCGACATATTCGCCTGAGATCAGCTTCGGCAGATAGCGCTGCCGCTGCGCGTCATTGCCGTTGCGGCGGATCTGGTTGACGCAGAGGTTGGAATGGGCGCCGTAGGACAGCCCCACGGCCGCCGAGCCGCGCGAGATTTCCTCCATGGCGACGATATGGGCGAGATAGCCCATGTTGGAGCCGCCATATTGCTCCGGCGCGGTCATGCCGAGCAGGCCGAGGTCGCCAAGGCGCCTCCACAGGTCTGCCGGGAACAGGTTGGCCTTCTCGATCTCGGCCGCGCGCGGCGTGATCTCCGCCTCCACGAAGGCGCGGAGCGTGTCGCGCAGCAGGCCGATATCTTCGCCCAGATCGAAATCGATGCTCGGGATGTTCAAGGCGATTCCTCCGTAATTTGGGTCCGAACCTAGCGAGGTCCGGGACCTTCTCCGGTCGAAAAGGTTGCATTTTCCGCCAAACTTGGCGAGGATTTTCCGGAGGGAATTCCGATGCCTTTTCAAGCCGCAACCGCGATCCCGCGTCGCGCCGTCACCCCTGCCGCCTTCGTCCGCGGCGTGGTCGCAGCCTACGAGCGTTACGGCCGCGATCCCGCGGAGGCGTTGAGCCGGGGTCAGGTTGCGCCGGACTTGGTCAATTCTCCGGATGGGCGGGTCACCGCCGCCCAGTTCGAGGCCCTCGCCGGCCACGCCATGCGCGAGCTCGATGACGAGGCGCTCGGCTGGTTCTCGCGCCGGCTGCCGTGGGGCTCCTACGGCATGCTGTGCCGCGCCTCGATCTCCGCGCCGACGCTGGAGGTCGCGCTCAAGCGCTGGTGCCGGCATCACCGCCTGCTCACCGAGGACGTGCTGCTCGATCTCGAAATCGGCGAGGAGACTGCGGTCGTAGCGATCCGGGAGCAGCGTGACCTCGGGGCTTTGCGCGAATTCTGCCTGGTCACCCTGCTCCGCTACGTGCTCGGCTTCTCCTGCTGGGCGGTGGATTCCAGGATCGCGCTCCGCGCAGCCGAATTTCCCCACCCGGAGCCGGGCCACGTCTCGGTCTATCCGACCATCTTTTGCCGAAACGTCCGCTTCGACGCGGCCCATGCCCGCATCGTCTTCGATAAGCACTATCTGTCGCTGCCGCTGACGCGCAGCGCGGCCGATCTCGACAACATGCTCAAGGGCGCGCTCCGGCTCACCGTGCTGCCCTACCGACGCGACCGCCTGCTGGTCGAGCGCGTCCGCCGCGTGCTGCGCAATGCGCGCGGACGCGTCCTCGGGGCCGAGGACGTCGCCAGCGAGCTTGCGCTCTCCACCCGCACGATGCATCGCCGCCTGCGCGAGGAGTCCACCTCGCTGCGCGATCTCAAGGAGGAGGCGAAATTCGAGCTCGCCAAACAGGAGCTGATGCGCGGCCGCACGCCGATCAAGCGCATCGCGGAGATCGCCGGATTCCGCAACGAGAAGAGCTTCTCGCGCGCTTTCCGCACCTGGACCGGTGCCAGCCCGCGCGAGTTTCGTGGGCGGTATCGCTGAGACGCGCCTCTGAACTTCAGATTTGATGGTGGTATATTAGAAGCCCTACCCAGCCGCCTCCGCCACCGCGACCTCCTGCAAAGGCAGCGGCACGTCCTTGGCAACCCCGAGCACGGGGAAGCTGCGGACGTTCTTGACGTTTGGCATCGCGGCGAAATGCAGGAGCTGTTGGCGCATGCTCTCGACACTCGGCGCCACGCATTTGAGGAGATAGTCAGTATCGCCGGAAATCCGCCAGCATTGCTGGATGCGCGGGATCGCGGCGATCGAGCTCTCGAACGCCTCCAGCACCGGCTGGGCCTGGCTGCCGAGCTGGATCGAGACGAACGACACCACCTCGTAGCCGAGCAGCCGCTCGTCGATCACGGCGCGCACTGCCCGGATCACGCCGCGGCTGAACAGCGACTTCAGCCGCCGCAGGCAGTTCGGCGCGGACACACCGACCCGCAGTGCCAGCTCGTTGTTGCGAACCCGCCCGTCCTGCTGCAGCTCGGATAGGATTTTCAGATCGACGCCGTCGAGCTGGTCACGCCCCGCCATACCCCGCCCCGCCATGGTCGTGTCATGGCGGCCAGCGAAGCACGGCGGGAAATGGCTGCCAAGGGTTCTTGGGCAAGGGTTCTTGGGCAAGGGTTCTTGGGCTCGGGCGACCAGCCGCTCCCTTCGTCATGGCCGGGCTCGTCCCTGCCATCCACGTTCTTCATCTACAAAAACGTGGATGCCCGGGCCTTCGCCTCGCCGAAGCAGCTTCGGCCGCGCAGGCGGGACAAGCCCGGGCATGACGGCACTTTGGATGCTTCGGATGAGAATGGCCCCTCAATGCGTCCAGGGCTCGCCGCGGCGGAACGAGAAATTGTCGGCATAGGCAACCGGCCGGCGGATCGACTCCTTGGGCTCGATCACCTGATAGGCGATGCCCTTGCGCTCGCAATAGGCGATCGCCTCTTCCTTGCTGTGGAAGCGCAGCGTAATTTGCTGCTTCATGTCGGCCGACGAAGTCCAGCCCATCAGCGGCTCGACCGACCGCGGCTGCTCCGGCTCGTAGTCGAGCTGCCATTCCTTGGTCTTGGACCGGCCGGATTGCATCGCGTTCTTGGCAGGCTTGAAAATGCGTGCGGTCATGACTGGTCCGGGCCTCTTCGTCTTTTCGTTCGATTTCGATGCGTCACGGTGGCAGTTGGTGGAAATCTCGGGGATAGTATAGAGAAACCGGTTGGGAACTGATCGTGATTCCGGCCCCGGCACCCTCGCCAACGGTATAGTCACTATGCTGCACCGTGACAATTGCGTACCCGCTTTCCGCGCCGGGATCCCGCCCGACGCCGTCTCGTCGATACCAGCAGATCCGTCCTCTTCGAGAGCTTCTGTCGCATGGCCTTCCTGAACATCAACGCCACGCTGCCCGAAAAGGGCCGTGACCTCAGGCTCGACCTGTTTCGCGGTGTCGCGAACTGGGCGATCTTTCTCGACCACATCCCCGACAACGTCGTGAACTGGATCACGACCCGTAACTACGGCTTTTCCGACGCGGCCGACCTGTTCGTGTTCATCTCCGGCTACACCGCCTCCTTCGTCTATGCACGGATGATGCTGGACCGCGGCTTCATCGTCGGCGCGACGCGGCTGACCAAGCGGGTCTGGCAGCTCTATGTCGCCCACATCATCCTGTTCGTGATCTACATTGCCTCGATCAGCTATCTCGCGCTGCGCTTCGGCGATTCCGAGATGATCAACGAGTTCAATGTCGCCGGCCTCGTCGACAACGCCACCGAGACGCTGCGCCAGGGCCTGTTCCTGCGCTTCAAGCCGCTCAACCTAGACGTGCTGCCGCTCTACATCGTGCTGATGGGCCTGTTCCCGCCGGTGCTGTGGTTCATGCTGCGCAAGCCCGATTTGACGATGATCCTGTCGATCGTGCTGTGGCTCGCCGCGCGCCATTTCGGCTGGAATCTCACCGCCTATCCGGCCGGCCAGTGGTACTTCAATCCGTATTGCTGGCAGGTGCTGTTCGTGTTCGGCGCCTGGTGCTCCATGGGCGGCGCGCGCCGCTCGATCGCGCTGATCAATTCGCCTGTTACGCTGTGGGTCTGCCTCGGTTATCTCCTGTTCGCGCTGGTCATGACCATGGCCGGCCGTTTCCCCACCTTCGGCGGCATGTTCCCGGAATGGCTGTTCTCGGCCTTCAACCCCAATGACAAGACCAACCTCGCGCCGTACCGCTTCCTCCATTTCGTGGTGATCGTGATCCTGGTGATCCGCTTCGTGCCGAAGGAGTGGCCGGGGCTGGAGTGGAAGGTGTTCGACCCCTTGATCGTCTGCGGCCAGCAGTCGCTCGCCGTGTTCTGCGTCGGCGTGTTCCTGTCCTTCGTCGGTCATTTCGAGCTGTCGATGAGCTCGGGCTCGCTGCTCGCGCAGATCTTCGTCAGTGTCGCCGGCATCGCGATCATGACGACCGTGGCCTATTACATCTCGTGGTCGAAGAAGCAGGACAAGCCGCTGAAGCCGCCGCCGGCTAAGCCGGCTGCCGAAGCGAAGGCGGCCTGAGAGAGGCGGCTAAGCCGCCTCTTCGCCGTCGAACTCGGTGAACTTCTTGTAGATCCAGTCGCGGCCGTCGTGGCGACGCCAGACCTTGCCGAGCACGAACTGCCCGTTGATGGAGCGGCGAGGTACGATCACCGTCCAGAGGTGCCAGATCTCGGTCCAGTTCGATTGCGGACCGACGGTCCTGATGTTGGGATCAAGAGACATGGGCAGAACTCGCTGGCGCAGAACTCAAAAGATGCGCGCGCCGCGACGAACCGTCATCTGTGGTCGCACAGAGTGAAAGCAGCCCATCGCGAGCCGGGACCGACGTGATAACAGCCACGCAGACGACCGCAACAGCCGCTCGCCTTTAACCTTGCCGATCAACCTTACTTCTTGGGATGGGGCGGCGCGATCGGTTGAAAGTCGGCGCCGGTTTTTCTAGAATGTCCGTGATTTGAGGGCGAGCGCGCCGTTTCGGCGCACAGTGATTTCTACACTGAACTTTGCAGACGATCGGACGTTTGGAAGCAAGTAGATTGCGGGGGGACGACAATGATGAAATTGCAATGGGCACGTCTGCGCCTCGCGCTCCGCGTGGCGCGGCCCGCGTCAATCGTGAGCACGGCCTCGCAAGAGCCACCGCAAGCCGCCAACGACAACCATATGGCCTGGTCGTACGTCCCATTTCCGCCCGGCTGGTGCGCGTCGAACTGACGAGCGCGGCCCGAAAAGCGCAACGCCGCACAAGCGGAATATTCATCGCTTGGCGGCGTCCGTTTAGACATTGGGCGCTGAAATCCCCAACACGGATTTGTCGATGGCGACGGGCGAAGGTTCGATGAGGCTTTGCTGATTTCCGCGCGAAGCGGAGGCCGGACGCGTGGATGTGGCCATTGCCGGTTGGATGCTGACCTCTAGGCCAGCGCCGCCCGGGACTGGTCGGGGCAGCTGGATTCGAACCAACGACCTGCAGTACCCAAAACTGCCGCGCTACCAGGCTGCGCTATACCCCGAATGTCCGGCGAGCCCCGTCGATACACGCTTCCCGGAGCGCCAGCAAGCTTCCAAAAGCCGCCGGCCGGGGCGGCAATAGCCCTGCCCGCCCTATTTGCCGCCGAACAGGGGGTGACCGACGCGGTCACCGGGACGGATGCCGTACTTCTGCGCCGTTCCCGCCACCACCTCCAGCACGGCCCGGGCGGGCCCCCGGGAGGAGATGATCTTCGTCGACAACGGCTCGGTATTCTCGGCGATGCGCAAAATGCGGCCATCGGCGCGGATGAAGATCATGTCGAGCGAAACATAAGTGTTCTTCATCCACATCGAGATTTCCTGCTCGGGATTGAAGTCGAACAGCATGCCTTTGCCGTCGGCCAATTCCTTGCGGTACATCAGGCCGGTCTCCTTCTCCTCCGCGGTCGTTGCCATCTCGACCGAGAACACCTGCACGCCATTCTTGGTGACGATCTCGAGCGGCTGGAAGCTGGCGGCGCCGACCGGCGCGCCGGCGACGGCCCAGAAGGCGATGACGAGGATGGCGGCCAGCCAGCCCTTCACGGACCAGACGGCCTTTCGATCAGAATTCATGGGGGCTCTCGCGGCGTGGGACTTAAAGTCAGTCCTTACGCGGCGACCGCCCGAAAAGGAAGAGGCGCGCCGGACTCGCAGCGCGCCTCTGCTCACGATTGCGGGAATTCTTAGTGCGACTGCAATCCCGGCGATCCGGTCTCGGGATGGATCTCGGCCGCCATCATGCCCTTGGAGCCGGGCCCGAAGCGGACCAGCACGTACTGGCCCGGCCTGAGCTCGGTCATGCCGAAGCGGCGCAGCGTCTCCATATGCACGAAGATGTCAGGGGTGCCCTCGCCGCAGGTCAGGAAGCCGAAGCCGCGCAGCCGGTTGAACCATTTGACTTGGGCCCGCTCCAGCCCGCTGGTCGGGGTGACCGTGACATGGGTGCGCGGCGGCAGCATCTGCGCCGGATGGATCGCTGTCGATTCGTCCATCGAGACGACGCGGAAAGCCTGGTAGCCCTTGGCGCGCTGGATGCACTCGACGACGATGCGGGCGCCTTCATAAGCCGTCTGGAAGCCGTCGCGCCTAAGCACGGTAACGTGCAGCAGGACGTCGGGCCAGCCATTGTCGGGAACGATGAAGCCGTAACCTTTGGAGGCGTCGAACCATTTGATGACGCCGGTGACCTCGACGAGGTTGGCGCTGGCTTCGCCCAATCCGGTGAAGGGACTGAGTGCGGTGTCGCGGCCGGCGCTGCCATGCTCGCTCGGCGTCAAGCGCCCCGGCGAGGTGCCCTGTCCGGGAACTCCAAGCTTCTTGGACTCAAATCCGTCCGACGACCCCATAACCCCGGACCCCACACTGCCATGCAACCCGCCACATTGGCGGCGCTCGAATCACGCGTCTTAAGAGAATGTTCTCAATTCGACGCGACGCGAATCTTTCGACTCAAAAGATAACACTCCCGGTTGCGACGCATAGACAAAAAAGAGATTCGCCGGAACCTATGAACAGCTTGCACAGCCGCGAATCAAATTGACGCCTCAATTTGCGACAAAGGGCCCGAGAGTCTCGCCGATGTCGTGCTGGATGACGAGGTCGGCGATGTCGTCCTGCTCGGTCGGCTCGCGATTGATGATCACGAGACGCGCACCGGCGCGCTTGGCCATCATCGGAAAACCGGCGGCCGGCCAGACCACCAGTGAGGAACCGACCGCGATGAAGAGATCGCAAGCCTGCGACAGCGCTGTCGCGCGCTGCATCTCGTCCTCCGGCATCATCTGGCCGAAGGAAATCGTGGCGGTTTTCACCGGCTCGTCGCAGGCGGTGCAGTTGGGCGCCGCGCCATCGTCGTCGAAACGGCGCTTCACCCAGTCGAGCGGATAGGCCTGCCCACAACCGATGCAGCGCGCATAAGTGGTATTTCCGTGAAGTTCAACCACGTGCTCCGGCGCGAAGCCCGAGGCCTGGTGCAGGTTGTCGATGTTCTGGGTGATGACGGCGGGAACCTTGCCGGCGCGGTAGAGCGATGCCAGCGCCCGATGGCCGCGGCCGGGCTTCGCTGCGGCAAAGACCGCCTCCATCGCAAAGCGCCGGCGCCAGGATTCGTCCCGCGCCTCCTGGCTCGCGACGAACTCGTCGAACGGGATCGGACGGTTGCGCGTCCAAATTCCGCCCGGCGAGCGGAAGTCGGGAATGCCGCATTCGGTCGAGATGCCGGCACCGGTGAACGGCACGATGGTCCTGGCCTCGGCGATCATGTCGCCGAGCCGCTCGATACCGCTCTGAAGATCCGATGCGATCAATCGCGCCTCCCGACTCCGTTGGGCCTGACAGCAACATGCGCAAGCGGCAAGATCGTTGACGCTCTTATCAAGCGCCAACGCAACGCGCTCGGCAATTTCTTCCGACCTTCGCATATCACAATCCTGCAATGCCTCCTCCCCATTGACGCCCCATTCGGAAGTGCCAATGGATGTGTTGACGCGACTCAACGTGATTGCGGCGGCAGTGCTTGAGTTCAGATGTGCACATACGCAAGGTGTAGAGGGGAGATTTGACATGACCGAGGACGAACAGCGCAAAGAGCGCGAACGCGAAGAGATCGCCGCCCGTGTCGCCGCCTTCCGTGCCACTCAGGAAAAGTTCAAGCGCGAGCGCGAGGAATACTTCGTGTCGACGCTGGAGAATGCCCGCAAGGTCGAGCGGCCCTCGCTCTGGCCGTAATCGGTCGCGCCGGCAGGGCGCGACGACATGCGAATGAAAAAAGCCCGGAGCAGCGCTCCGGGCTTTTCGCTATTGGCGATCACTCAATTGCCGGACTTACCAATGGCGCCAGTGGTGGTGGCGTCGGTAGTACGGCCCGCCGTAATAGGCATACGGACCCGGTCCGTAATAATAGCTCGGGCCGTCATAATAGCCGTAGCGGGGGCCGTAATAGCCATAGGGATGGGAGGCTGCGACCGCGCCCGCGGTGATGGCGCCGGCGGCAAGGCCGAACGCCAAGCCCGGCCCGATGCCGCGGTGACCTGCCTCGGCGGGCGCAGGGGCCGCGACCGCGGTCACGCCAACGGCTGCGACGGTGGCCAGAACTGCCAGTGTCTTCTTCATGCTCTCCTCCTTCGCTGCAGGGGGTAACCGCAAGCGCCTGCGATGGTTGCGCGGAACGCAGGGAACCGATCGCGGTCAAAAAATGTCGACGCAGCGGGAACGAAATCGCCTGTGGCGGATTGACGTTCCAAGTGCGGGCGCCTCCGCCATCCGGGTTGAGGCGACAGCACGAAGACCCCGTCAGCATCTCCGCGATGCTGGCGGGGTTTTCAGTTTCACGGGAGCAGATGGCAGCAGACCATGACGGTTGCCAGCAGGGACGACGATCGAGGAGGAAAGCTTGCCGTTATCCGCTTTGCTGGCCCGCATCCGCAAATTGGTTCCCAGATCCGGCGATGAGCACTATGACGAGATCGTCCGCAGCTTCGGTGTCGGCACGCTGCGCCCGCCGCCGACGCCGATGAGCGACCGCGAGCTGGCGCAGGCGATCTCCGAGTTCCTGAAGGAGCAGCCGTCGAGCGAATCCGTCGCCACCCTCGGCCGAAGGCTCGACCCCTCCTCTCCGCTTTGAATTTCTCTACGGGAGCACGGAACCGGGATTACGCGCGGACGTTGAATCTTTCCTCCCGCTGAGCGGAGGGAAAGAAGGCCGATATGCCCGTCTGGCTCGAAGTCTTGCTCAACCTGTCCGGCTATGCCGGCTTTGTGGCGCTCGCCTCGCGCGGTGCCGCATGCCCGCAGGCACGGGCCGACGACCGCCGCTGCGGCGACGAACGTTAATTGGCGCGCAGTGCCTGACCTGCCGTGCGGACCAGCCGGTCGGCCTTGACCGCAACGCGCGTGTCCTCGGCCTGCGGCCGCAGCGAGAAGCTGATCACGACGAAGGCAAGACAGAACAGCGCGCCGACGACGGCAACGCGCCGGTAGGTGTGCCGGTCGCCTTGAAAAAAGGACGGCTCTGAAAAAGGCATCATGGCAAATTGCTTCTTGGCAAAGTCGTTTCTTTGGGAACGTCGTTCTTGCTTGTCTTTGCCGAACACCTAGCCCAAGGCGCAGCAAGCGCAACGCGATTGGGCTTTTAACCTAACCGAATAGGGTTATCGGCATCCGCGCAAGCTCTCGTTAGCCAGACCGCAGCTGGCAGCTCCGCAGTGATGAGCTGCAACAACAACGACCTGCTTTGTTCCAGCTTCGACTCCATTTCGTTCGCGAAGAACGAATCGGAGTCGCAAGAATCAGCGCAGAGCGATTCCTAACGATCGATGAAACCGCGCACGCTCACACGTTCGACGCGGCAGGACTCTTCGGCGGCAAGACCCTGCAACAAGACCCTCCTGCAAAAAGACCCTTCTCCGACAAAACTCCGCGACAAGAGTTCGCCGGCAAGAGTTCGCCGGCAAGAGTTCGTCGGCAAGCAACGCGGCGACAGATCAAGCGCGCTCCCCTCAGAGCGGGATCGCGCTTGCGCGTCGCCGCGCGGCGTCGATGCAGGTCAGGCCGCCCGCTTCGTCTTCTCCTTCGAGAAGCATTCGAGGATCTGGATGCGGAGCTCTTCCGCGGCAGGGCCCTCGAGCTTCCTGAGCTCGTTCCAGAGCCTGATCACTTCGCGCTGTTTTTCGACGGTCATGAGCAACCTCCAACGGTCCACCTGGGCGGCTCACACTAGAACAAAATGAGAACAAAAAGTCCAGCCCCCACCGGCGAAATTTCCTCGGGGCGACGTTGAACCTTTGCGGCGCAGCAAGCACTCATTGAAGCTGGGGATTTCAGCGCCCAGTTACACGGCAGCGCCGCCTGACGAACATATTCCGTCACGGCGGCGCTGTTGCTTTTTGCAATTTCAACTTTAGGTTAGGAGCCATGGCTGTCGGCCAGGCGCTGAAATCCCAACGCCGTCAGCCAGAAGAGCCTCGCGCGAAAGCGCGGGGCTTTTTCTTGTGAAGCGGGTGAGGATGGTGACGGAACGGGCTTGCCGTTCCCGATGGCGCGAGCACCGCGCGCTACGGCTTGTCGTGATGGTCTGGTGATGTTCGGCATCGCCATGGCCGAGCACCACCTGGTCTTCAGCGGTTGATCGCTGCGGCGTCGCGCCAATGAGCGCGCCGCAACGACATCGCCGGCACGTCAGACGGCGTCCTTGGCCACCTTCAGCGGCGAGGCTTTGACCGACTTGCTGGCGGGCTTCGCCGCGAACTGCATCGGCTCCTTGGTGAAGGGGTTGACGCCCATGCGGGCTTCGGTCGCCGGCTTGTTCACGACCGACATCTTCACGAAGCCGGGAATGACGAACTCGCCGGACTCGTTGAGCTCCTTGTAGCCGACGGTCGCCATGTACTCGATCACGGACTTCACGTCGTTCTTCGAAAGCTGCGTGCCCTCGGCAATTGCATCGATCAATTGGGTCTTCGTCATCTTTGCCATGGTCTGAATTCCTTCGAATGGGTGCGCGGAGCAATCTGCTGCTGGGGACGCGGCCGGACCCGCGAATGCGCGCTGCTGATTCATGCCAGAAGTCATGAAGTGATCGGGCTTAGACCCTATCGAGGCCGAAAACGCAAGCATGGGCTCTGCGGGGTTCCGGACTTCCTGTGCAAGATGTTGTAAGACCTGCAATTTTCTTGAACCTGTGAGAGCACCGCGCCTGCTATAAGGTCGCAAGTTTTCCGATGGGGTGCTGATGAAGGTCGCTATCGTCATTGCAGGTTTGATCGTGTTCGCTGTCGCAGCCCTCGTCGCGATCCAGCCAGGCTTCTTGAAGCCTGCGTCGCTTGCCCTCGTGAAAAAGTCCGACATCTTCGGCTTCTCGCCGGGGATGACATTCGACGAGGCGAGCAAGCTCGTCAGTCAACGCCACTATCTCTGCCGGCAGAGCCGAGGTCCGTACACCCTCGAATGCGAGATCAACGGCGCCAAGGTCACAGCCCACGGCGTTGAAGCCGACGCCAGGCATCCGATCTGGCGCGTCGATGCGACGCTGAACAATCCCGGATCGCAGGACACCGCCGTCAAATCGATCTCCGAGCAGTTCAACGCACCGGCCATCAAGGACCGCGAAGGCTGGTCTTGGATCGTCGGCCGCGGGCTCAAGCTGAGCTATGACGGCGCCACCTTGAACCTGGTGGACGAGGCCGCGGAGGCCAGGCTTCGCAACAACGAAGCCAAGCGCTAAAGCGAAGTCACCTCGGCGTGAAACTTGTGGCTCGGCGCCCATTGTTGACGCTTCAGTAACCTAACGCGACCAAGCTTCGATCAGGTTGGTTGCGTTGGAGTATCCTGACAGTGCTGGACTTTAACGAGCTGCGTGAACTCGCAGCTGATGTTCGTATTTTTGTCGACGTCGCCGAAGACAAGGCTGAAGCGCTCAGAGCGGTCATCGCGGCCTACGACGTGGTGCTGGCGATCTTCCCCGTCGATGACGGCATGGGCCTCCACGTCATCAAGGGCAAGGAGATCCTGGACCAGATCGCGACGTCGCGGACACACGCGATGTACAGCCACACGGCGATCGCGGTTCCGGATCTCGCACATGCCGAAGCGCTCAAGTTCCTGACGACGCCGGTCGAACACCGGATTGCGGCCTAGCCCGGCCGCAAGGGCGTGCAAGTGCGCACCGGCTTTCAGCGATGGAGGCACAGCAGTTTTGTCCGACGCGCGGGCTCAAGCGGTTCGCCGCTTCCGTCGCAGGCCGATGCGCGTGCCCGGGAGATTGATGCCAAGCTCGATCGCGCGCGACCTGATCGATGCAATGGGCCGCTTCAGCTTCACGATCATCAGCGTGAGGCTCTTGCCGCTTTCACACATGGATCGAAGCAGCCGGTCGTCGTCTTCCGACCAGCGTTCGTGATTGTAGGTGCGGGCAGTCATGGACGTTTGCCTCTGAGGCCAATGAGGCGGGACCTTAAGCGGGAGAATGTCAAAGGACCCAGCTTCGCCTGTTCTGAGCGCGGCGGCTGGGTGTCAGTTGAAGGGCGGCTTGTTACGCTGCCGCCTGACGCAGAGATAGTTTTTGGGCGTCGATTTTCAACCGACTTACGGATTTGTAATTGCCCGGCGCGAGTGCATCCGCGTCCTCATTTGAACTTTCTTGCCGCTTGCGCGTCTTACAGTTGAACCGTCCCTAAGCTTCACCTCGACAGAGAACCCCGCTTCCCAAGGGCGGGGTTTTCGCTTTTGGCGCTGCATCAGCTCGCCCGGGATTTCAAGCGCTCTTTGCCGTTGACCCGGCAGCCCTCCAGACGCATTTTTTGCGACGGGGGCAGGGTTTTGAGGAGCCGTGATGCCGAAAACCCTTGTGGAATTCAGAGCGCAGAACCTTCGTTTGCTCGAGCGGCTTTGTCCCGAGGACCCGCGATATATCGCGGCCTGGCTGAAGCAGTTCGATGAGCAGAATGGGATCACGCCAAAAGCTCGTCGGAGGTCCGGCAAGAGCACTGCTTCGCCGCAAAGCAAGACTGCCTCGCCCAGGCGCACCAGGTCGACTCTCTCCTCCGTCTCACCGCGCTAATCGGCGGCAGCGACAAGCGCGCATGCTTGGGGTTGCTTGCGCGCTCGCGACATAACCGAAGCGGCGCAAGCCTACGTGACGCATCTTTCGTGAACCCGCGGACCTGGCCCTTCTCACCTTCAAGACTTGCTCGCGGGCTCATTCGCATCCGACGGCCTTGCCGGACCTCGGCGGCAGAGAGCCGCTGGAACGCTCACGGAATGTCCGCCGCCTTCCGGTTGTCTCCGATCGAAACCGGCTTGTTCAGGAAATACTCGCGGTTGCCTGTCGCAGCTTCCGCGTATTGATCAATGGCGACGAGGATGGCCTGGACGTGGGCATAGCACCACCCTTCCCGCGTCGCGCGTCGGCGAACGTCCTCGAGCGCGGTCAGGAAGGGCGACAGGTCTCTCTCGTCGTCGAACCACCGCCTGCTCACCATGTCCTCCCGCCGAGCACCCGGCCCTTGATCTGGCGCGGCTCCGCCGCCTTCAGCGCGTCGCGTTCCGCGCACAGGCTCTCGACCTTCGCCTCCATCCGCGACAGCAGCGCCTCGGCCGAGGCGGTGCCGATGCCCGCCCGCTGCAGCTGGAGGATCTCCTTCCTCTGCCTGCCGATCTGGCTGCGCATCCGTTCGATCTCCCGCCTGAGAAAGTCCAGGTCCGGCATTGTTCCGCCTCGCGAATTCTAGATGTGACCCATGAGAACAAAAACGGAACGAAGAGTCGAGTCCGACGTTCTACGGAAAACGGAATGGGAGATGCGCGATGGCCGACAACACCCAGAAGGACCCGAAGGATTGGGTTTCCGGCGACGATCCGATGACCCGAGCCCAGGAATCCTACCTCAAGACCTTGGCCGAGCAGGCTCACCAGGACCTGCCCGAGCAGGAGCTGACCAAGGCCGAGGCCTCGGAGCTGATCGACAAGATGCGGCAAAAGGCCGGGCTGGAGGAGTGAGCCGTCCGATTGCGGGAACCCGGCTCCGTGCGTATGCAAACGAAATTGGGAATCGAGAATGCCTTATTTCGTTTGCGCCCGCGACGGAGCGGGCCAGATCATCCTGAAGAGAGACACCCGGGAAGCGGCCGAGAAGAAGGCCGCCGAGCTCCGCGACATGGGCTATTTCGAAGTCGAGATCGTCGCCAAGGGTGACGACGAGACGGCGTGAGGATCATGCTTCCCTCAGCACCTTGAAGGCGCTGAGAATGACGAAAGCACCGAGACCGTAGGTCAGTGCATTCACGACCCAGGAAATGGCGATGCCGGCGAAGGTCGCCCCTCCAACCGCTCCCCAGAAGAAATACGCTGCGGTGATGCCCGGCCACTCCAGCCAAAGAAACGCGAAGTCGGTCAGCGGCTCCAGGACGAGGAGCACCGTCGAGACGACCGCCCCGACGGCCAATGCGATGACGAGGTGTGTCCTCACGGAGAGCATCAAAGACCCAGCAGGCCGGAGATAACAGGAATGAGGAAAAAGGCGGCGGCCCCGAGCAGGAGGCCGACGAAAATGCGTGCAGAGCGGCTGTGAATCTTCGTATCGAGCCACGCACCGATGGCGAACGCAGCCTCTCTCAGCCAGCTGCCAACGAGGGCTCTGACGAGATCGAACAGGAGTTCTGCAAGCAATGCGGCCATGGCGTTTGGTCGGCGCCACCGCTGGCGGGGTTCATTGGGCCGGTCATCGCGGTGTCACGATCGGCCAAATGGCCGGCACAGGCGAGTTCGTCATTGTCGGCACGCCATGTCGCGGCCTATACCGTAGCGGAAGGCTCGATCCGGATGTTGCGCATCCTGCACGACCTACGGCCGCCACTCCCCCTGACTTTCAACAACCGATCAGCTCGTAGGATGGGTAGAGCGAAGCGAAACCCATCGAGGGCCTTGTTGCGTGACGAAACATGATGGGTTTCGCAAGTGCTCTACCAATCCTACGAGCTAACCCAGGTTGCCTTGGGCCTCCTGATCTGCATTCATCAAGCTGGCCTTTGGGCAATCAACGCAAAACGGTGGCTTGAATGAAAACCGCACTTGTCTTCGGCGCAACCGGCTTCATCGGCTCGCATTTGCTGCGCGACCTGTTGGACAGTCCCGATTATTCGCGGGTTGTGGCGGTGGCCCGCAAGCCGCTGGCGGTGAGCGATCCGAAGCTCACGGTGCTGATCGGTGATCTCGCTTCCCTGCCCGCACTCAAGCCGCAATTGGTTGCGGACGAGATCTTCATTGCGCTGGGGACGACGCGCAAGCACACCCCTGACGAGGCCGAGTACTACAAGATCGATCATGATTATCCGCTGTTGGCGGCCGAGATCGCCAGGGCCAACGGCGCGCGGTCTGTGTTTCTGGTCACGGCCGTTGGCGCCAACGCCGGCTCCGGCGTGTTCTATCTCAGGACCAAGGGCGAGGTGGAGCGCGACATTCTCTCGCTCGATTTCGAGCACACGCATATTTTCCGCCCGTCGATGATCCTCGGCGCGCGCGACGAAGACCGCCCGCGTGAGCGCCTCATCATCGCGATATGGGGCGTGCTCAATCCGCTGCTCCTTGGCCCGGCCGACCGATATCGCGGGCTCGCCGGCAACGACATCGCGCACGCCATCGCCAAAGCCGCGCGGCATCAAACGGAGAAGGTGCGAATCTATCATTGGAAAGAGATGGCGGCACTGCTTCGAACGTGATGCAGCTCGTAGGATGGGTTGAGCCCTTGCGAAACCTTCTCGATCGACGCTCTCCGTCGCCAGCAACGTAAGCTCGTAGATGGGTAGAGCGAAGCGAACCCATCGAGAGCCTTGTTGCGTGACGAAGCATGATGGGTTTCGCACGTGCTCTACCCATCCTACGAACTAAGTCAGTGTCCGGCGTCCCGCCCCACACTCCGGGTGCCTGGTGCACGTCACCCTAAGTCGAAGCCGCCTCTCCGGGCGACGTTAATCCCAACAGCTTCCAATCAATCCTGCTTCATGAAGATCTCGCGCCGCAACTGCTTTTGCCCCGCTTTGAAATGACCGGGCACCCATTCCTTCCAATTCTCCTTCAGGAAACCGGCGTCCGGGTCGCCCTTGCCCGCCTCCTTGATCTTCTTGACGACATAGCGCGAGTAGAAGTGGTCGAACACGCGCATGAACTCGCCGAAATAGATGTCGGCGACTCTCGTGTTACCGCGGATGACCAGCATATTCTCGTCGTTGGCGTTCTGTGACGGCTGGCTGAAATTTGCAGTGCCGGTGACGACGACCGGGTCGCCTCCCAGCGGATCGACTAGCAGAAATTTGTCGTGAACATAGAAGTTGCGGTTGAAACCGGTCAGCTTCTCGCCGAGGAAGAATTCGAGATCGCCCTTTGAAAGCTTGGCTCCGGGCGCCATGACGCTGTTGCCCGTGACTTTGATTTCGTCGGCAAACTCGTCTCCCGGATCCTTGTCGAACAGCGAGTAGCGGAGAGTATCATCGTCTTTTGCCAGCGCCTCGTAGAGGAAGTCGTCCAGGTTGAAGGCGAACGTGATGCAGGCCATCCGCTTGGCGTCGGCGATGAGATCCGCATACCATTCCAGTGTCGTCGGCTTCGTCTTGTCGTCGCGCGGCGAGTACAGCTGCAAGATGCGATTCTTCGGCGGCAAAGTATGGCGCGCAGGCGTCGCATCGACAGCGAGATTTGCTTTCTTCAGGGGAGCAAGCGTGACGTCCGGTGCAGCCAGGCGCTCCCAATAATCGAGGAAGCTCTGTGCAATCTCACCATCCCATATGACATGGCCGACATTGGAATGGCCGAAGATGCCGCCCGAGGAAATGTTCGTCGACCCCGTCCAGACGGCGATCGGCACGTCGTTGTGGAGCAGAACGATGAACTTATTGTGCCTAATTCCGGCGCGCGACTTCTGCGGCGTGCAGATGCTCTTGATCCTGGCCGCAGCTATCATCTCCTCGTTTTCGTCCACATAGCTTTGTGCCTCGTAGCGGATATCGACGTCGACGCCGGCATTCTTCGCTTTCTTGAACGCCAGGCCGACGGGCTTGTAACGAAACTCGTAAAGCATCGCCCGCAAGGCGTAGTCACCGGGGTTTTGCAGCGTCGAGGGATATTCGATGAACTTGACGAGTGCCTCGAACAGGCCACGGGAAAGCCATTTCATCGCATCCGAGCTGGGATCGTTTTCATCGAGCTCGGTCTTGCCGAACTTGCGTGCGAACGCCTGAGAACCGGCGGCACCGCGGTTGAAATAGATGTCGTGAGTGATTTCTCCCGGCTTGTTTCCACCCTCTTCTGCCTCCGTGCTCACACGAATTTTGGTTGCCGATGCAACATCGAGCTCGAGGAGTTTTGGCTTGCCGTAGACCGGGATGACGCGGAATTCGTAGGTTGTCTCGGGCTTGGCGGTGTAGTCGCCCCACTGAAATGTCTGAATCGGATGCTCCGACGTCGGCACCGGAGTTCCAGGAGCCAGTCCCTCGTCCTTGTGCTTGAAGCGCTTGATCCCTCTAATGAAGTAGCGCTCGTGGATATTGTCGTTCCTGTCGAACTCGGTGCGCTCGATGGCAAAGCCCAATAGTCCGGTCTTCTTGGCTTCCTGGCCTGGTGCGAAGTCCCAAGCCAGCGTAACGACGTGCAGTCCAGCAATTGCGCGCACGTGCAATACGGCGCCTTCTTCAAATTCGCGCACGGAGATCCCCCAATTTTGTCCCTGCGCAATATGCAGGGGGTCGCGTTCCCTCAACGAGAACACGTGCATCTTTTCACGTGAACAATCCAAAGTCGAGACACCTCGTGGAAGATCACTGCAGCTGCCGTCGGAAAGGGACTCATCAGGTGCCGTCAGCATCGTGTGTCCGGCTGGCAATCTTCGCTGACGCTTCGGCTTCGCGCGAGCCTTCCCTGATCTCGAATCCGGGCCTCATCAATTTGGATCACCTGACCCATGGCATTCCCATCGTTCATTCAAAGCTCCTTCATTCTAGAAGAAGCCGTCAATCCTGAAAGTGCGAAAGACTCTGTACGTTATCTGATCTATCGGCGCGGCGCTATGTCTACGTCTGGGCCGACGGCGTCTTCCTGCAGGCCCGGATGGAGGACCACAGCGAATGCATGCTGGTTTTGATCGGCGCGACGCCCGAGGGCAAGAAGGAGCTAATCGGCTTCCAGGTCGGCGTGCGCGAGAGCGCCCAGAGCTGGCGCGAGCTTTTGATCGACATCCGCCGGCGCGGACTGCAGGTCGCGCCTGAACTGGCGATCGGCGATGGCGCACTGTACCGCTCCGACGAGGACCGTCTTGCGTGACGGGTGGTAATTCGCGAAGCGTGTGACCTTAGGTCTAGCTTTAAGGTCATCAGGCGATGCGGGTCGAAGTTTTGGGCGGGCTCGAGCGGCGGCGGCGTTGGTCGCAGGACGACAAGGCACGGATTGTCGAGGAGACGCTGGCACCGGGCGCGAAGGTAACTGAGGTTGCGCGGCGCAACGGAGTAGCGGCCAGCCTGGTGTTTACCTGGCGTCGACAAGCACGGACATCGGAACAAGTTGCACTATCTTTTACGCCGGTGCAGATCGCCGCCGTAGCGGCCTCGGCTGAAGAAACTCCGAAGCTTTTGCCTACGGTTGATGGCCGAGTTCGCTCGGCGGCAGCCGCGCGTACTGGATTGATAGAGATCGATCTCGGCAACCGACGGTGCATCCGGGTGGATGCGCACGTCGATCCGGAGGCGTTGGCGCGGGTCCTCGATGTGCTTGGACGCCGATGATTTCTGTACCAGGGAATGTGCGAGTGTGGCTGGCTACAGGCTACACGGATATGCGCAGAGGCTTTCCATCGCTGGCCCTCCAAGTGCAGGAGGTGCTGCACAAAGAACTGCTCAGCGGTCATTTGTTTGTCTTCCGCGGTCGCCGCAGCGATCTTGTGAAGGTGATCTGGCACGATGGTCAGGGAGCCTGCTTGTTCACAAAAAAACTCGAGAGAGGAAAGTTTATCTGGCCATCGGTTGCCGGTGAAGCGGTAACGATCTCGCTGGCGCAGTTGAGCTACCTGCTGTCCGGGATCGATTGGCGCAATCCGCAAGAAACCCAGCGTCCGACGCGGGTCGGATAATCGTTTTGGGTTTGAATCTGATGCTCGATCTGATTCAAAGGCTTCATGACATCGAAGCCGAGCGATCTTCCGTCGGATCTCGCGAGCGCCTACCTTGCGCTGCTGGCCGAGCGCGAGGCGTTGCAGGCTGAACGCGATGTGGCGGTCGCGGATGCCGCCAACGCGCGGGCGGAGCTGTCGGACAGCGAAGTGCTGATCGCTCATCTTGAGCTACGGATCGAGAAGCTCAAACGCGAACTGCACGGGCAGCGCTCCGAGCGCACGGCGCGGCTACTTGAGCAGTTGGAATTGGAGCTCGAAGAACTCGCCACCACGGCGACCGAGAATGAGCTGGCTGCGCAGGCTGCCGCGGCAAAAACCCAGAGCGTGAGCGCCTTCACGCGCAAGCGGCCGGTGCGCAAGCCGTGGCCTGACGACATCGAACGTGAGCGCGTCGTCATCGAGGCTCCAACGACCTGCGCCTGCTGCGGTGGATCGCGGTTGGCGAAGGTCGGCGAGGATGTGACCAAGACGCTGGAGGAGATTCCGCGTCGCTTTAAGGTCATCGAGACGGTACGCGAGAAGTTCACCTGCCGCGATTGCGAGAAGATCAGCCAGCCGCCGGCACCGTTCCATGCGACGCCGCGCGGCTCATCGGCCCACAATTGCTGGCGACGATTCTGTTCGACAAGTTCGGCATGCATATCCCGCTCAACCGCCAGAGCGTGCGCTTTAAGGCCGAGAGGATCGATCTGCCGTTATCGACGCTGGCCGACCAGGTCGGTCACGGGACCTTCGCCGTCACGCCGCTGTTCTAGCTAGATCGAGCGTCATGTGCTTGCGGCCGAGCGCCTTCATGGCGACGACACCACCATCCGCATCCTGGCGAAGGGCAAGTGCACGACCGGCCGGATCTGGACGTATGTGCGGGATGATCGGCCCTTCGCCGGACCTGCGCCGCCGGCGGCGGTCTATTACGCCTCGGGCGACCGAAGGGGCGAACATCCCCAGAAGCATCTGGCCGTCTTCGGCGGTATCCTGCAGGCGGATTGCTATAGCGGCTTCGAGCCGTTGTTCGACCCAAAAAGGAAAGCGATGCCGATCACGCCGGCATTTTGCCTGGCCCATGCGCGGCGGGGCTTCTTCGAACTGGCTGACATCGAGAAAGCCGCCCGGGACGGACAGAAAGGCAAACCGGTCTCCCCGATCGCGCTGGAAGCGGTCAGGCGTCTTGACGCCCTGTTCGAGATCGAGCGCGCCATCAACGGCCGCAGTGCCGACGGCCGGCGCGCCGTGCGCCAGGAACTGTAGAAGTTTCGACTTAATCTGACGGCAAGGTTTGACTGGCAGGGAATGGAGCTGCGGGCGAGCAGGAGCGCTCACCCAAAGGGCGCTCCCGCGCAGCCCGCAGCGTCACACAGGAGACATTACCATGACCCAGGAACAGAAGGTCATTCGCGCGAAAGTCGGAATGCTGGAATTGGCCAAGCAGCTCGGCAATGTCAGCCAGGCTTGCCGGATGATGGGCTATAGCCGCGACAGCTTCTACCGGTTCAAGGAACTGTACGACAAGCGGCGAGCTGGCGCTGATTGAGATCAGCCGCAAGAAACCGATCCTGAAGAACCGGGTCGCGCCGGAGGTCGAGGCGGCCGTCGTTGAGCTGGCAATCGACCAGCCGGCCTGGGGCCAGGTGCGAGTCAGCAATGAGCTCAGGAGCCGCGGCCTGTCGATCTCCCCGTTCGGCGTGCGTGCGGTGTGGCTGCGCCACGACCTCGCCAACGTCAAGAAGCGGCTGACGGCGCTGGGGGCCAAGATGGCCCAGGACGGCCTGGTGCTGACCGAGGCCCAGCTCGTTGCGTTGGAAAAGGCCAAGTCCGAGAAGGAGGCACACGGCGAGTTCGAGAGCGAGTGCCCCGGCTATTGTGGTGCGCAGGACACCTTCTATGTCGGCAACATGAAGGGGGTCGGGCGGATCTATCAGCAGACCTTCATTGACACCTACAGCGAGGTGGCGTTCGCCAAGCTGTATGATCGCAAGACGCCGATCACGGCGGCCGAACTGTTGAATGATCGCGTGGTGCCGTTCTTCGATGCGCGGGGCATCCCGCTGAACCGGATACTGACCGACCGCGGCACCGAGTATTGCGGCAATCCGGAGCATCACGAATACGAACTCTACCTCGCCGTCGAGGACATCGACACACCCGCACCAAGACGAAGAGCCCACAGACCAACGGCATTGTGGAGCGCTTCCACCGCACCGTGCTCGAGGAGTTCTATCGCGTCGCGTTCCTCTATCCGACTATCACCGCGTTGCAGAGCGATCTCGATGACTGGATCGCTGCTTACAATGAGGTGCGCCCGCATCAGGGGCGCTGGTGCTACGGCAAGACGCCGATGCAAACCTTGCTTGACGCAAGTGCTCTGTCGAGAGAGAAAGTGTTGCCGGCTGCGTGAGGTTGGACATGAAATCTTTGTCGGACACCTGCTGCGACAAAGCAACCACTGTCAGCTCAAGTCCCTTCTTTTACACAGGAACAGAGCAAGCCGCTTCTCGACGACATGCACGACTCGCTGCTCCGCGAGCGGGAGACCCTGTCGAGCTCCTCCGAGGTCCTGAAGCCCATGAACTACATGCTCAGGCGCTGGGACGACTTCGCCCGCTTCCTCGACGACGGCAGGGTCTGCTTGACCAACAATTGCGCTGAACGCGCGTTGAGAGGCATCGCCTTGGGGCGGCGCAACTGGACCTTCGCTGGCAGCCAGCGCGGTGCCGATCGGGCCGCCATCATGCTGACGATGATCCCGACCTGTCGCCTCAACGAAGTCGATCCCAAGGCCTGGCTCGCCGACGTCCTCGCCCGGATCGCCGATCTTCCTACGTCGCGGCTGCACGAACTGCTGCCCTGGGAATGGAAGCTCCTGCGCCAAGCCAATCCCACCGATCAGCAAGCCGCCTGACCTTCACCCCGCCGATCATAGAACTAACTGTACCCGCGCGCATGCGTCAATCAGGCGGTCCTCGTCGTATGCGTACGCAAGTGCCAGCAGAGCACAGTGAGCTTCCGAGCCACGGCCACCGCGGCGATCTGATGGCCGCGCCGCGCGCGGATCCGCACGAAAAAAGCATGCAGTGGACCGGGCGCCTTGGCCGCTGCCCAGGCCGCTTCGACCAGCATGGCGCGCGCATGACTGCGGCCGATTTTGCCGATACGGCCGTGGTGGGCTGCTCGCAACCCGGACTGCCGCACCCGCGGGTTCAGCCCGAAATAGCTCACCAGCTTCTGCGGGCTGTTGAACCGGCTGATGTCGCCGATCGCCGCCAGGATGCCGGCGGCGACCGCCAGGTTCACGCCGGTGATCGTCATCAATCTGTTGACCGCGGAATCCTCGATTGCGTCCCGCGCGATCTCGCGGTCGAGCAGGACCAGGTCTTCCGCCAGCCGGTCAAGCTCACGGACATGCCGGTCGATGGCCGCTCGCTCATCGTCCGGCAACTGTTGAGCGGCCAACCATGCCCGGCCGCGGGCGTTGAAAAGATCGGCATGCGGGCACTTCGGGATCAGGTGCGCGTGCAGGATCGAATGCACCACGTTCTTGAGCCGCGTGCGATGCCGCACGACCTGGTAGCGCCGCGCCACCAGCCTACGCTTGCGCTCTGTCTCCGCGTCAGGCGTCCAGATCTGCCGCAGGTATCCCGCCGCCTGCAGACTGGCGCGTGCCGGCATCGATCTTGTCGGTCTTGACGTGAGCCTGGGCGATCGCCTTCACCTGCAACGGATTGGCGATGATCACCCGCGCCACGAATGGCGCCAGAACCCGCGACACCGCGCAGGCGGTTACCAGTCGCTTCGAGCACCACCTCATCACCGGCCAGCAGGGTTTTGCCAAATCCCTCCAGCGCAGTCCGCGTCATATCAATGCGACCCGCATGTCGAAGCCTGCCGTTCTCCCAAAATACCACCTCCCCGAAGGTTCGGTGGACATCAATGCCCTATCCGTCGCATTCGCACCAACCGGGCGAGTCGCAGAGGCGGCCAGCTACTAACTCGAGCTCTCGGCTCATCGTGTGCATCGGCCTGCCCGCACTTCGTGCTCCCGGTGCCTCTGTCCCGATGGTCGCACCATACGCCACGATGTAGAACACCGCAGCGGAACGTTGGATACCGGTTACCAATCCGCTCGAACGCGTCAACGGCGAGATCAAGCGCCGAACCGAAGTGGTCGGCATCTTCCCCAATGAGGACGCCATCACCCGCCTGATTGGTGCCATCCTGCTCGAACAGAACGATGAGTGGGCGGTCCAGCGCGGTCGCTACATGACACTGGAAACGATCGCGCCATTGGGCGATGATCCCGCCGTCAACTTCCCGGCAATCGCCACCTGACCGATCCAGCCCAGGCCGGCGAACGCGGTGACCCACCGCCAGCTACACCACGCCCGGGGACACGATCCAGGTCCCAACTCTGATTTCGTGCGCTTGCTCGCGGCGGGTGGGACGCGCCTAATCGTCGGGCGCATCCCTAGCCGCACGCACTCGACGGGGACCGGTCCTGAAACGCCGCCGAAAACCCCGATCGACACGGCTGCGGGCGGGCGCATCGCCATCAACCCCTAAGCCGGTCCCGGAGTGCCCGCCGATTGACGACGAGGTTGTCGAGGTGCAGCGGCTCGTGCTCTGGCCGCTCTCCTTGCGCCAATCGTCTAACCAGCTCCCGTGTGCCGTCCACCACGAACACCCCGCAATCATAGCTGTTCTGCTGCGGGGCCATGCCGGCTCGCTGCAGAGAAGTCACGCCCAGCCGTGCTGCGAGCCGTTCTGCAGGCCCGTCATTGTGTCCCTGGACGGAATCGTAATGATAGGCGACAGGCTGTCGTTCCGGGCGGCGATCTATGAGTAGCAGCGACCAATGGGTGCCGTTAGGATCGGTCGCACCGGCATCGTTCACTGGCAGGAATAGGAAGTGGGCGACATCTTTGTGATCCCGATCATAGATGATGCGCTCCCATCCGCTGAGCGCGTCGCGCTCGGCGCCCCAACTCAACTGAAAGGCGATGAGAGGATCGACGAACCGCGTTCCGGCGGCAAGATTCGGATGATCCATTTGCAACTTCTGCGTCAGGAGCTCGTAGTCCCTCTGGATATGCTCGTCGCCGAGCCATTCCGTGGCGCCGAGAGCCCGCCCGCTGCGGTCGTGGGATGAGGCCGCCGGACCCGACGCCCCGATCTCGGCACCGGAGTGTATGCGCGGGAACGCCGACAGATAGTTCGCGTAATCAGGCAGCTCCTCCGGTGAGGACGGCAAATCAAGGACGTTGTAGGCGCCTGACGGAGCCGCTGGCGCGGCTTCATCAGCAGCTCGAGGATGATGGATGAGGTGAACGTCGTTGGATCCCTTCGGTCCCAAAACGGCCGTGTAGCGTTCGCCGCCAATCTCGTAGTTCATGATTGGATGTTCCGCGACAGGCAAGAAGTCCCACTTGCCCAACGTGGACAGCATCATGTCGGGGGCCGGCTGGGAGCGATGAGAAAAATCCTTGGGAACGGCAAACGAAACGTCGAATGTATCGCCGACAGCGGGAGACCGCAGGTGAATGAGCCGAACATCATCGGGCCCGCCCGGTCCCAGCACGGCCGTGTAGCGTTCACCGCGAATGTCGTAGGTCTTTACGGGCTCTGCTACATCCGGCAACAGACCCCAGCGGCCCAGCTTGGACCGCATCATACCCGGCGCAGGCTGGGTGCCGTGGGAGAAGTCGTCGGGAACGGACAAAGACGCATCAAAAGTCTCGCCGAGCGCTAGGAACACCGCCTCAGCCCTGTCGGACGCCGGCGCGGCTTGCCCCATCCTGCGTGAAGGCAGTGCTGGCGAAGCTTGATTCCCTAACGGCGCGCTGGGCTGCTGCGGAGCGTTTTCCGATCGGGATCCGAAACGAACCGTGTAACGCTCAGTGTTGATCGCGAAGCTGGTCGGTCGGTTGTCCTCGCTTGGCAGGACGCCGCTCCTGCTCAGTGCAGCAGGTTGTCCGTGCCCCCTGTGCTGCAGCAATTCGTGGAGGGGAGCCTGCATCAGCACGCCAGCGCCTGCCTTGAGGTCCTTTGGATTGACGGGAACTTGCGGCTGCGCGGGGCCAGCATCCAGCAGTCGCCGAAGCGCCCCTGGAGAGAACTGCTCTAGATTGAACTCCTCTTGATCGACGAAGAATGATTGACTGGGTTGATCATCCGGCTGCTGCTGAATTTCGTTGTGAAGCTGCTCTTGCAGTCGCAGAAGCTCCGTTGGATCTACGGAGGCTGGCGAAGGCATGGATGGATTATCCAGGTGATTGAGCACTCGCCGAAGTTTCGCCGGGGGAAACTGCTCTGCATCGAAAGCCAGCCCTGAGGGGGCGCGTTGATCGTCCCGCCGTCCGTGAAGTTCCTCACGGAAGCCCTGTTCCAGCCGCTGAAGTTCCAGTGGATTGGTCGGCGGCTCCTCGGTCGCATCATCGAACAGGTCCCGGACCTCCGCCGGAACCCCGCCTGACCTGGGCGACAGGACACCATCACTCCCGGTCTCCCGAGGGCCACCCGCACCTGAACCCTGTTTCGCGTCGAGCTGGTCACGAAGCCTCCTCAACGCGGAGAAGAGAATTGTGCTCTTCGGAAGCAACTCACGAGCGAACTTGAGTCGCGACTCGTGATCCAGCTCAGATATGCTCTGCCCCACGCCCGTAAGCGCCTCATAAAATTGGCGAAGAGCACGCCGATATATAGCAAAGGTATCCTCTTTGAGTCCGCTGGGAATAGTCAGCTGCTCTATGAGAGGGGCGTCTTCTGCTGACGGGGCCTGCTTTCGAACAGCTACATAGCCCGGCTCATAGTATGCACAAAGGATGTTCATGACAACGCGGTCTGCCGAATTCCAAACTTTGGCGTGCTTGGCCAGGGATTGGTGATCACTTAGATGAGTCGAGTGGCCCTCACCGCGGAAATCATTCACGAGCCGGCGAAGTGCGGAACTATACGTTCTGAGCGTTTCCGGATGTCGGTCCGCCTGAGCCGCCCATTGAGCAATCGCTTTATCGATAACGTCACGATCTTCTTCACGCAAGTGCGGATAGTAATCGTGAACAGCTAAATAGCCCGGCTCATAATACGCACAAAGGATGTTCATGACAACGCGGTCTGCCTGATTCCAACGACCTTTGGCGTACTTGGCCAGGGATTGGTGATCGCTTAGATGAGTCGAGTGGCCATCATGGCGGAACTCATCCACGAGCCGGCGAAGTGAGCGAGTATACCTTTTGAGCGTTTTCGGATTTCGGTCCGTCTGAGCCGCCCATTGAGCAATCGCTTTATCGATAACGTCACGATCTTCTTCACGCAAGTGCGGATAGGAATCGCGAACAGCCCTCTCCCTGGCGACAAGAGCGGGATCGACCTGACTTGCCTCGGCCAAGTGCTGCTCAAAGCCCTCTTGCCCGGCCTGGCCCGCCTGCGGCTCTTCCGAGACGGCGTGCTGCACCTGCGACCAAGCTGTTACATTGGCCGGTTCAAAGTTCTGCTGGTCCACGCTAGCCTCACGTCCAAGATCACCTGAGCAGACTCTAGTCTGCGCGAGCTTTCGAAAAGCTGACTAGGCCCACGTAGAGCCGCGCGGCAGGATGTTGCTCGGCTTGCCGTATGGCACCTTATGGCTCGAAATGGCCCTCACCGTAGGTTTGAGGGGCGGGCCTCTAGAGGTGCATCCTGGCTCCCTCTGGCCGTGCCTCGCGCGGCCTATAGGTTGCCGCCCCTCTCGCTTGTCCTCGGCCAGCGGGCCGACAAAAACGATGCCGGCGCGAATTGCGCTCGTAGGCCCTGAACGGTCAACGGGCCATGTTTCCACGGTCGGCTTACTCACCAGTGCATCCATGATTTACCGCCTGCAGGGGCGAGGTACGAGCTACCTGATGACACGCTCTCCGTGCTCGTTCTCTGTGCGCGCGATGGCACGTATCAGCATCATCGATCTGTTCGCCTTCGCTATCCATGATCGACGGCCCGCACCGAGAGCTGGTTTGCTGCGTTCATTTTGCAAATGTCTTTCGAGCCGGCTCGAATGCTTCCTGGTCTTTCGGGTCTGCAGGCCCAAACCAAGAGCCGGGTGCAGACGTGTCGATAAGCCTGGCAAAGAAGGATTGCGGCTCCCAATCCTGACCTTCGCGCTTCTCGAAAATGATGACTCCGTGACGGGTAAAATAACTAGGTCCGGGAATATTGCAGTCGACCGAAAGCTCGACGTGCCACAGGTCCCCCTCGGTGGTTTGCTGCTCATCTACCTTCGGCGAATAGTCCACTCCAACCGGCTCGCCGATCCTACAGCGGCCGCGCCGCAGAAGATCGCCCAGCTTTCCCTGCGCCGTCGTCACGAAGTTGAAGTTAGCGGGATCATGCAGAAAGCGACGGTTCACGCCCCTTTCGTTGTTCGCCACCTCGTCAGCAACAAGCGAAAGTGCGAACGCCTGCCAGCCTAGTTCCATCGGTTTCGCATGCGGAGCCACAAGTCTCATTGTGCCATCGGGGGCCACCTCCCAAGTGACCGTATATTCGTCCTTCTTTTTATCCGACCGGTGTTTGGCCCATGAAAAGATGACGAGCTCGCCAGTGTCCGTCTTTCGGCCAACCTCCCATCCCCTAGGAACGAAGTGGGCTACCGTCGAGACCTTGGCAAAGATTTCCTCCGCCGTCTCACCATCCTGCGCTCGCCAAGTTGATCTAACCTTGTCGATCTGAGAGTTGTCATCCGCACGGGCGCCATCGCCCTTAGCAGCCAGGCCGGCAGTCAAAACCAGCCATAGAGTGAAGCCGACACAGCCCCCTAGCCCGAGACCGAACCAAAGCACGCGTCTATCAATCATTCTCTCTTACCCCACGCAGCCAGCCTTACATTCGCGTCGCATCGTGTCTTCGAAGAGGCCCGCGACGCACCTATCAGGATTGGTTGGTGACAATGCCGCTGCGTCTGGAGTGAGGGCCCGTCGGGCGGGTGATATACGGCTCGGGAAAGCCACTTTCTTGTGAGAAACCAAAGGCCGAAAATGCCACCGCCAAATATGCGCGAACTGGCCGATCCTGCGATCCCGCCCGATTAGGCGGGCCCCAAAGTACCTTAGAAATTCCTTGGCGCTTGAGGAGACGAAGCTGTACTCCATCAGGCATTTAGTTAGCAAGCGCAGTTGTTTGGCTTGATCAGCGCGATGCGTGCGGCGGGTTTCTATCCTGCTAATCATCGCAATGATCAAAGAGAAGCCCGGCCGGCCGTTGAGGTGGGCTTGTTTGCTGACCGCGCTCACATAGAGGCAAACATCACGAGGCGGGCCGCCGCTCGTGGAATTCTCTTGACACTCTCATCACTCATCGGTCGCTGCTTTGCAGTCGCGGTAGATGCCAGGGCGAACATCGTATCGTCGCTGTATAGCTTTGGTCTTTGTCGTTAGGCATGCGATCATGCGCCCAACTCAGAGCGGGGCGTGCCTGTCCAAAATGACAAGGATCGCCATGCAACAACACCACGCCCTCGCCACGTGGGCGTTAGCCAGAGTCACAGCCGTAAAGGACATCCCCCTCGTGCCTTAGCCAACCACCCGGGCACTTGCGGAGGGCGAAGCTGCTCTCTCTTTCCGGTGGACAGCCTTTGGCTGCGATTAACTTGATCGTTCTCAGGACGTGAGATTTTCTTATGCGCGATTGGCCGTTGCCGTTTTCTCTGTGCTTGGATTGCACCTCAAAGCGCGAACGAAGATCCTGCCGCCGCTCCACGGAGCATGGGGCAGATTTGCAACGCGCCGCGTTTTTTGAGGATGCGCAATGCGTCTCCCTCTATTGTTGGCACGCCGGAGGCTGCCACATTGGATGAAGCCTGCAGCTTCCTCATCCAAAAGTCTCCGGACGAGCTCGCATCCACGCAGATGACAGTGTGCTGCAGAAGCCACGCTTTGCGCCTCCATCTCATTCCGACAATGTACCAACCCGTCATCCGCATACCGACACCACCTGAGATCGGGGAACATCCGTGCCATCCAGAGATCAAATGCATAGTGCATGAAGAGGTTGGCGAGGATCGGGCTCACCACGCCCCCTTGTGGGGTACCGCGGCTTCGCTCGATTATCGTTCCATCCTCTTGCACCATCGGCGCTGTCAGCCATCTTTCAATGTAGAGCAGCGCCCATGCGCACGTCACATGTTTCCGGACGGCCCGCAGCAGAAGCTCGCGGTCGATATTGTCGAACAGTCCCTTGATGTCGAACTCCAGAACCCAATCGTATTTCCAGCACCGCTGTCGCGTCACGCCTACGGCATCGAGAGCCGATTTACCGGGTCTGTAGCCATAAGTATCCGCCAGAAAGATTGCGTCGAGAGCCGGCTCAATCAGTTGTTTGGACAACCGTCTGTGCCACGCGGTCTGCCACAGTGGGCACCCGGAGGATCCTTTGGCCGCCACTCTTCTTTGGAATGGAGACGGCGCGAATAGGCGGCGGGAAGTAAGCGCCTGAGCTCATTCGATTCCAACTCTTGTAGAGATTGCTCTTCAAGTCGGACTCGAACTGCTCAATCGTCACTCCGTCGACACCGGCTGCGCCACCATTGGATCGCACCTGCAGATATGCTTCGTACACCTCTCTCTTGTCAATGTTGAACGGTTTGCCCGGCTGGTTCACTGTCGTCCTCCTGTTGTCAGTTGCGACGATGGCCAGCCCACCTGATCCAATCCCTTCGCTCCGGCCCCATTACGGGCCTTCGCTAATACGGATCGGTCCCTCCCAGTGCTCCGCGTCGGTAATCTCGCCTCGCGGTCTTCTCCGCTTGTGCTTCTCCCTTTCCATCGGAGCGACTGGTTCCTGCAGTTCCGCGGGAGCGCCTGCATCCGATTCACGCCCCCTCAACGCCGGTCGCCGCTCGCCCGGTCATCAGGCTTCCGGCGGGCTCATCCCAGAGGGACGACACACCTCTGGTTTTGACGACGATTTCCACGTTACGACGGTTCATCGGCGGGTTCATTTTCATTCGTCTCTTGGACGCCTATCCGTTCGGGTATTCCCGACCGTTAGCTTCAACGCTCACGACCGCGCCTCTGCAGCTATCTATCCGGCTTTGGCGATGCCACGAGCCTTGATGAGATCCGCGGATCGGCGCCCAATTACGTTGACGAGCTCTGAAGCTCGATAGGTCCAACGGGCTTAGCCGACCCCGGTCCGACCGGTGGCCATCACTCTGTTTTTGCCCTCGCAAACGGAACCGTGCTCGACTTATGCTCGCGCGCGGTACTCTTCACCATTGGCCATGATCGCCCAAGCGATCCGGGCAGTTTTGTGAGCAAGCGCCACCGTCACGACGTTGAAGGGACGTCTGCCTAGCAACTCTGTTATCCAGGTATTTGTGACCTGATGGATACGGACGCGATGAACGGCTGCTCTGGCGCCGTGTATCAACAATGTGCGAATATATCCGTCGCCGCGCTTACTGATGCCACCCAAACGCTCCTTAGCCCCGGTTGAATGCTGCTTCGGTAATAATCCAAGCCAGGCGGCGAAATGCCTTGCGGAAGCGAAATGTTGTGGATGATCGACAGACGCCGCCAAGGCGGTGGCGGCAAATGGGCCAATGCCCGCCACCTTCATGAGACGGCGACAAACCTCGTTGTCTCTCGCGGTTGCGAGGATCATCTTCTCGTAGCTTTCAATATTTAGCTCAAGCTCGTTGATCTGATCGACAAGGATTGAGAGGGCGCGGCGTGCGCTTTGTGGAATGCGATCGTCAACGTCGACAAGTGCCATGAGCTCTCTCGCGTTTGCTTTTCCCTTTCCGGTCACAATCCCCAGCTCGCCCAAATGACCGCGCAGTGCATTTATCGCGCCCGTGCGCTGTCGAGTAAGCAAATCACGCGTGCGATGTAGCATTAAAATTCCCTGTTGTTCCGCACTTTTTACGTGGACAAAACGCATGGCAGGCCGTTGGACGGCTTCCCAGCACGCTTCTGCATCAGCAGCATCGTGCTTATTTGTTTTCACATAGGCTCTTACGTAACGGGCCGGCATAAGACGGGCTCTGTGTCCAAGCTTTATCAGTTCGCGAGCCCAATGATGAGCGCTGCCGCAAGCCTCAAGACCAACGAGGCAACTTGGAAGCCGTGAAAAGAAATCGAGAACCTTCCCGCGGGCGAGTTTTTTGCGGATAATTTCTCCATCCGCCGTAATCCAGTGGATTTGAAACCAGCTCTTCGAGATATCAAGCCCGATTGTCATCATAGCCATAGCTCGCTCTCCTTCTGGTGGCTCTTTGCAGCTTATCAGGGCGGTGACCGTCCATCTCATTATGTGCGCGACGACCGTCCGTTTGCCGGCCCAGCCCCGCCGGCGGGCCTACGCCGGCTTCGGCAGGCTCTATGAGGCCAATCGCAAGGGTGGCCCGATCATCGAGGCCGCGTGCTGGGCGCATGGCAGGCGCAAGTTCTTTGATCTCGCGCAGCTCAGCAAGGCGCCGATCGCGGCCGAGGCGGTCAAGCGCATCGATGTCCTGTTCGCCATCGAGCGCGAGATCAACGGCCTTGCTCCGCAGGAGCGTTTGCGTGTGCGCCAGGAGCGCGGCCGCCCTCTCATCGTCGAGCTGGAGGCGTGGTTGCGCGAGCAGCGCGCCAAGCTCTCCAGGAACAATGACACGACCAAAGCGATCAATTATTGCCTCAGCCGATGGGATGCATTTAGCCGCTTCCTTGATGTCGGACGACTTTGCATGTCGGCGGATGGTGTTGAGAAGTCCTTACCTTCAGTTCGTAGCAACTTTTTTTGGTTTTTTCCTTCCAGGCCGCCACCATGCGTTCGTAGGCCTGCTCGACGCGTGCGACGTAACCAGCTTCCCGTTCGCGGATTTCCTTGATCCAATAGTCCCGGCCCGGGCCAGCCTTGCCGTAGGCACGGGGAGCCCCAGCCTTCAGAGCCACCTTCCGGAGTTTCATCGCCGTGAACGCCGGTCGTGCGTAAGCATAATCTTTCCCGGTCGTCAGGACGTGCCAGATCATCACTGCGAGCTTACGTGCCGTAGCGACGGCCGCGACTCCAGGCCCATGCTTCTTCTGCATACGGTGAAGAAGGCCCGCAGCGGCCCCGGCGCCGTCTTGGCCGACCACGCCGCCTCAACCAGCATTCGGGCGTCACGGTTGCCTGTTTCGAGATCCGGCCATGCCGTGCCGGGTGCTCGCCTGACGCCGAACCCGCGGAGTCAACCCGAAATAGGTGCTGAGCTTATCCGGCGCCGGGAAGCGTGCGATGTCGCCGATGGAGGCCAGTATACTCGATGCGACAACCGAACTCACGCCGGGGATCGTCATCAGCTTGAGAGCCCGTGGATCGTCCAGAGCCTGCTGGGCCACGACTTTGTCGATCTCCGACAGTTGCTTCGTCACGCGTTCGAGTTCCGCGATCAGACGCCGGAGCATTGCACGCTCCTCCGATGGAAGAGGCAGACTGTCCAGCCAATGCTGTCCGCGCTTGCCGAAGAGATAGCCTTTGTAGGGCGGGATGAGGTTGGCATGCAGGATAGCCTTCATGCGTCCTTTAATCCGGATGATCTGCGCCAAGACGCCAGCGCGCTCGGCCATCTGGCGCCGGCGGCTGTAGGTGTCCTCGTCAGCAACCCAGACCTCCGGTAAGAAGCCAGCAGCATGCAACTTTGCCAGGGTCCCAGCATCGACCTTGTCCGTTTTGACTCGCGCATAGGCGATCGCCCGAACGAGCCTCGGATTGGCGACCGCGACGCGCTTAACGTGCGGGCGCAGAATACGTTCGACCGCCGCGCTGTTGCCCGTTACCTCGATGACCACCTCATCCTCGAGGCTGAGTGTCCTTGGCAAAGGCGACAAGCCGATCGTGGACGAGATCAACGCGGAGCTGTCGGATTATTCTTCCGTCCTCCAGGATCGCCACCTGGGCGAAGGATCGGTGGATGTCCATGCCGACGATTTGCATGCTTGGTTCTCCTTTGTCTCAGGAGCCAGTGGCTTGCACGACATCTACGGATCCGCGCTCGCAGCGCAGCCGGGCAAGTCGTAGGGGCGGCCAAGTAACAAAGCGAGCTCACAGCTCATGGTCATGGCGGCCTGCCACCGTTTCGTGCTCCAGCGCCCCTATCCCGGCTTGGACAGACTAATCCGGACGACCTGTCCTCTCCACCGGGTTTGAGCGCTGAAAACATCATGCCCTTTAACAATTGCGCTGAGCGCGCATTGAGAGGCATTGCCCTGGCGGGTGCAACTGGACCTTCGCCGGCGGCCAGCGTGGTGCCGACCGTGCCGCCATCATGCTGACGATGATCGCAACCTGTCGCCTCAACGACGTCGATCCTAAAGCCTGGCTCGCCGACGTCCTCGCCCGGATCGCCGATCTTCCCGCACCGCGCCTGCACGAACTACTGCCCTGGGAATGGAAGCTCCAGCGCCAAGCCGATAAGCCCGCCGATCAGCAGGCCGCCTGACCTTCCCAACCGATCATAGAGCTCACTGTGCCCGCGCGCATACGTCAATTAGGCGGTCTTCGTCGTCTTTCAATTACCCACAAATGCTTGATTCGATTGCGATAGTCCTAATCGAAAAATCTTGAATCGGATGAATCGCTTGTGATTCATTGTCGGGCACCTGAATCGCGACGGCGAGGTGCCTTGATGTGTTCAAGCGGAACGACGTGTCGTTGGTCGGCCGGCCCGGATGATGGTGATGAAAGTGCCGTCGAACATTGGACGGAGCGCGAGATCGACAAGACAGCGTTCAAGGATGCCCGTCTCGGTCAACGATTTAGCGAGCTGTTGAAGCAAATTGGTGACGGCATGGGCGGGAGCATACCGTTCGCGTGCCAGGACTGGGCGAACACGAAAGCGGCCTACCGCTTCTTCGCCAATGATCGCGTGGAGGAAGCCGACATCCTCAGCGGTCACTTCGCCGCCACCCGCGCGCGTTACGATGACTGTAGAGGCCCGATCCTCCTTATTCAGGACACTACGGAATTCTCCTACCAGCGCGCGAACACGAGCGCTATTGGCCTGACCAAGAGCGTCAACAGCGGCCGGGACAAGGACGGCCGTTGGCGCCATCACACGGTCGGTGGAATGCTGATGCATTCCAGTCTCGCCGTGACTGTCGAGGGCCTACCGCTGGGATTGGCGGCGGTGAAGTTCTGGACACGGAAAAAGTTCAAAGGCACGGCGCAGCTCAAGAAGAAGATCAACCCGACCCGCGTTCCGATTGAGAAGAAGGAAAGCGTTCGCTGGCTCGACAATCTCAGGCAGTCGATCGAGCGGCTCGGACAGCCGGCGCGTTGCATTCATATCGGCGACCGCGAAAGCGACATCTACGAATTATATTGCCTGACGCAAGAGCTTGGCGCCCACTTCCTTGTCCGCGCCTGCGTCGATCGGCTGGCAGGCGATGGCGGTCATACGATCGCAACCGAGATGGAAGAGACCAGCGTCAAAGGCTTGCATTACATCGACGTGCGCAACGACAAGGGAGAGGCGACGAAGGCCGCGCTGGAAATCAAGTTCAAGCGGATCGTGGTCTTACCGCCCATCGGGAAGCAGAAACGCTATCCGGCCCCTCGACCTGACGATAATCCATGCCACCGAGCGCGGTACGCCAAAGGGCCGTAAACCAATTGAGTGGAAGCTCATCACTGACCTAGCCGTCCGCAGTCGCTCCGAAGCAATCGAGAAGATCAACTGGTACGCCATGCGGTGGAAGATCGAGGTATTCCACAAGATCCTGAAATCGGGCTGCAAGGCGGAAGACTCAAAACTCCGGACCGCGGAGCGACTTGCCAATCTAATGGCGGTCTTCTGCATTCTCAGCTGGCGCGTCCTCTGGCTCACCATGCTCAATCGCATCGCCCCGGACGCGCCACCGAAGCTCGCACTGACGAATACCGAGATCGCATTGCTCGATCGACTCATCAGCGGCGCCAGCCATCGACGATGTCGCCCTGGAACCCTTGCATTTTATCTCACCAAGCTTGCACGATTGGGTGGCTACCTGGCCAGGGCGGGCGATCCGCCGCCTGGAAATGTTGTCAAATGGGACCACTATTCCGCGACGTTCGGACCGCGAGGCCGCATGGATGTTCGCCTGATTCATCACCCGCGCGCTGGCGGGATAAACGAAGCTGGCCCATCCCAGCCCCTCTATCGTCCCTCGCAGATCGTTAGGGCCGCGCGACCCGACGAAGGTGCAGTCGATCTTGGGTATTTGGAGCACCGGGCCACCGGGAGCGATTCCTGCCGGATTACCTTCTCCGCATCCTCGAAGGCCAGCGGATCATGCCCGAAGTTGACGCCCGACCTATTTCGAGATCCGCGGAATGCCTTAGAAGGGCGAGTTGGTGGAAACCGAGGGGCGCCAGCGCGTTCGGGCCTATCCGAATCATCGCTGAAGAACACGTCCTTCTCGACGCTTCGCAGCAGCAGTTCAGAGGCTCGGAGTTGTTCCTTAGGGTACAATGATTACTCAGCGGGCGCCGCATGGCTCGAGGCAAACAACAGGCCGTCAACTTAGAGGCGTCGGCGCCGGCCCCGGGTCTGGGGCGCCGAGACTTGACTCCTCATCCCGACGGCGCTCGCATCATCAACGGCTTGGCCAACCAAGAACTGGCAAGCCTTGGAACCCGCGGCGTGAGCCGAGGCTGAACTGCTTCAACAGGATACAAAGCAGGAGCACGGTGATCGCGCTCGGGCATGGAATCGGGCGACAATACCTGGTTTCGTTCGTTGGCCCACCGGTCGCGCCGTCTTCGAATGGCTCGAAATCGAGTGACATTGACGGCCTGCCGGCGATTCCCTGCTGAACGCATCCAGCAAGGGCTATTACATCTGCCTCGTGCGGCAGCTCTCGGGCGCGCAGAGCAATGAGGCCGCCGCGGCGATCATGTCGACGTGCCGCGCGTCCAATCCGCTTTGATTCCCTCGCTCAAGCCGCGTTCAGCGCCTGCGCGAGGTCCGCGATCAGGTCCGACGGGTTCTCGATGCCGATCGACAGCCGGATGGTGGAATCGAGCACGCCGATTTTCTGGCGGATGTCGGCGGGAGCGCCGGAATGGGTCATGGTCGCCGGCAGGCTCGCGAGCGACTCGGTGCCGCCGAGGCTCACCGCCAGCTTGAGGATTTGCAGCGCGTTGAGGAATTTCACTGCCGCCTCCTTGCCGCCGACGATGTCGAACGAGAAGGTCGAGCCCGCGCCCAGGCACTGCCGCGCGAACACGCGCCCCGAGGCCGAGCCCTGCTCGTGATGACCTAGGTAATGGATCTTGGTGACCTTCGGGTGGTCGCGCAGGAAGTCCGCCACGAGCCGCGCATTCGCATCGGCCTTCTCCATGCGCAGGCTGAGCGTCTCGAGCGAGCGGTTGATCATCCAGCACGAATGTGGATCGAGCTGGGTGCCGATGGCGCCGCGCAGCGCCTTGATGCCCTTCATGATCGCTTTCGATCCGAGCGCGGCGCCCGCGATCAGGTCGGAATGGCCGCCGACATATTTCGTCAGCGAATACAGCGAAACATCCGCGCCATGCTTGATCGGTCGCTGAAACACCGGCCCGAGCAGCGTGTTGTCGCAGGCGATGATCGGCGTGTGTCCCTGCGCCTTGCCGATGGCATCGGCGATGCGGCGAATCATTGCGATGTCGACGAGGCCGTTGGTCGGATTGGCGGGCGTCTCGATCAGGATCATCGAAACCCGCCCCTTGCGCATCGCCTCCTGCGAGGCGTGCTCGACTGCCATCTCGTCGATGCCGTCGGCAAAGCCGACGGCGCCGATCGACAGACGCGCGAGCGTGTTCGTCAGCAGGGTCTCCGTCCCGCCATAGAGCGGCTGCGAGTGCAGGATGACATCGCCGGGGCGAACGAAGGCCAGGATCGTGGTTGCGATGGCCGCCATGCCGGATGAGAACAGCGCGCAACTCTCCGTGCGCTCGTAGATCGCGAGCCTGTCCTCGACGATCTCGCTGTTGGGATGATTGAAGCGCGAATAGACCAGGCCCGCGCCCATGCCTTCCGGCGGCTCGCGCCGGCCGGCGATGTAGTCGAAGAAGTCCTGCCCGTCCTCGGCTGTCTTGAACACGAAGGTGGAGGTCAGGAACACCGGCGGCTTGATGGCGCCCTCCGACAATTGCGGATCATAGCCATAGGTCAGCATCAGGGTTTCCGGATGCAGCATATGATTGCCGATGTGGGTCTTCGACGGGAACGGTTTTACCATGGCTGCCTGGCTGTTCTGATGCTTACCGCGCGTTGCGCGCCTATCGGTGGTAAACGGCGGTGGTCACGAAATTGACCCCGGCCTTTTTGGAATCCTTGTTTTCCGGCGGTTTTCGCGCAGTTGTGGCATCGGGGAAGAGAGTCCCACTCTCACGCTACTTGCACGAATTTTAGCCGCTCACCTGAGCAATGCGCCGGCTTTTAGGTCGGCGCTCCGCAGTCCGATGTACAGCGCTACGTCTCATGCGAATTAACAGCCTCCTGCGGTCAAAGGCTGCTTCACAGCCGGAGGCCGTGATCATTGAGCACCCTATCCCTCAGAGCGCCCTTTATCTCGCGGGCAATTTCCTTACGGACCTTGGCCCCTAATTCTCGCTTGGCATCCTCGACGAGATCAGATTCAGTTCCACTCAAGCCTCTGTCGGCGAGCTGTTGCTCCAGTCTGCCGTCGAACTCTTCGCCCATTGCATCAATGAGCTGGTCCTGCATCGCAGCATGGTCGTCAGGGGCGATGCGAGAAACCACATCGTCCCAAGGTTGCCAGTCCGTCGCCAAATAGTCAGCAAATTCCGCCGCTTCCTTACTCCGCACGGTTATCTCTGCACTGTCAATGTCAGCGTCGGTGACGCCGGAAGCTTCAAAGAAGCGCATATTCGGTGCGACGTGTTGCAGTCCCAGCCGCTCGCGTAGCTTGTTCTGATAAGCAAGATAGAGCTCGATGGCATCGATGTTTTCGGCGTTGTCGACGGAGCCGAGTGACTGAGCCTTCTCGCGCGCAATCCCTTCCAGAGCGTCCAAGCGGAACATGACGCGCCCCAGATCGATGAGATCGGGAAGCCGCGCCCTCTCGTCATAGACGCCGTTCTCCACGTCTGCGATGAGACGTGCTGTTTGCATACCGTTCCAAGTCAACGTTCTGCGATCCTCGCAGGATTGGTTGGCGTCGGCGGCCAGTTGAAAGTACTGCGCACGCAATTGCGGGTTCTTCGCCGCCTGTCGTAGATCATTCGCCACCGACTCCTGGAATTCCTGATTGTTTGAGTTGACGGAGTCGAACAGCTTGCCGAGGAAAAGGGCGTACTCTTGAGCGCCCGGCTCTTCTGCAGAGGTCCGCCAGGCCGCCAGCACCTCCCGATCGCCCTCCTTTGGATTATCCCTGAGCCAGTATGCCACTGCTTCAGTGAGAGTGAGGGGCGCGTTCTGTTCATCGTCTGTCGAGGATAGTTCACTCACGTTGTCGCCCGGAAGCGCAACGTTTGGGTCGATATAGTCCTCGGCGCTTCGGGCTGCATGCAGATTCCTCAGCACCTGCTGCGGCAGCGGATTTCCAGACAGATCTACGTCGGCACTTGCGCCCAACTGCGTCAGCAGGTCCTCGGGTAACCTGGTTAGCTGGTTATGGTTAGCAAAGAGGCGCTCGAGCCCGGGCGGGAGCGCCTCGGGTAACCTGGTTAGCTCGTTGCGGTTAACTGCGAGAGTACTTAGCGTAGCAGGGAGGTTCTCAGGCAGACCCGTTAATTGATTGTGGCTGACGTCGAGAAGCCGAAGCTCAGCCGGGAGGGCCTCCGGCAGACTCGTCAATTGATTGTGGCTGACGTCGAGAAACCGAAGCTCAGCTGGGAGGGCCACCGGCAGATTCGGCAACTGATTGTGGCTGACGTCGAGATACTCAAGCTCAGCTGGGAGGGCCTCCGGCAGATTCGGCAACTGATTGTGGCTGACATCGAGAAACTGAAGCGCGGGAGGATGGGCGTCAGGCAGGTTCGCTAGCCGGTTGTTGCTCGCGTCGAGATAACGGAGCACGGCCGGAAGGGTGGGCAAGTTGGTCAGCTGGTTGTGACCGACGTTGAGCGCGTCGAGGGTGGCGGGCAGGGTATGGGGCAGTCTGGTTAGCCGGTTGAAGGGAACGTCGATCCGCCTGAGGTCGGTCGAAAATCTGGGCAAACTGGTCAGGGACAACGATTCGAGATCGAGATGTTGATTAGACTCAGAAAGATTTAATCGCGTTAGGGCTTCTTCTCGATCCTCGAGCGGGCCCACGTCCCGTTCGGCAGCCCAATTTTCAACCGTCTGGTCTTGATCGTCCTCCACATGAGCTGAATCTGCCACGTCATAGCCTGTCAGCACTCCGCCCCACTGCGCCCCGGCCTCGTTTTCCTGCCCCTCTTGTTCGTTCGAAGAGATCCCATCGCGGCGCTGAATATGTCCTGCCTCAAAAGGATCCATCCCATACTCCCTTGCCAAGACTGAGTAGACTCAATCCACTACGATAGATTGTAATTTCTGAAGCACTGACCTGTCGGCAAGCTGACGAAGAAGCTATCGCCAGGTGGCGGCTATTGGAAAGGCGGTGATGTTGCTCCTGAGGGGTAAGCGCGATTTTCCCCGCACGTTGACGCCGGCGGTTTTGATGGATTACCGCAGTATCGGGCAATGCCGGCCGTTCAGGCAGTGGCGGCTTTGTGGAAGTTGAAGGGCAGCAGATCGGTAATATCGGCGTCGCCGGCGCGCTGAGGCAATTCAGTGAGGACGTGGCGCAACCACGCTAACGGCTCGACACGTGAGGCGCGGCAGGTCAGCATCAGGCTGTAGACGACGGCACTGGCCTTGGCTCCGCCCACGGTGTCGCTGAACAACCAACTCTTCCTGCCAGTTGCAAAAACCCTGATGTCGCGCTCCAGAAGATTGTTGTCAATCGGCATGCTGCCGTCCCCGGTGTAACAAGATCGACAGGGCTGCTCTGCGCAAAACCGTTCTGGAATGGCCTTGCCCGTCAGGTTAATTGATTCTCGACCTCGACCAGGGCACCTTCCCTACTCGACCTTGACGTGGCGCTCCTCGATCACCTTGCGCCACGCGGGTATCCTTGCCGCAATCAGGTGGTGCAGTTCGGCAGGCGTGCTGACGCCGGACGCAGAAAGCGATCGCGCGCCGACTGATAATCCTCGTTTGGAGGAGCGGTGATCCGCCAGGTCAGTCGGGACGCGTGTTCGTTCACTTTCCGCTTGGGCCGGCGCAGTGCAGTACTGATAAGCTTTTGAGAATTACCTTATCAGTTGGCCAACCGACTCCATTTGCAATGAAGCCTTATCAGTGGCGAATGGATACGTTTGGCGTCACAGACCGCTCAGTCGCCCTCAGCTACCGCAAGCTCATCAGGACCTCGGCAGCAACGATGCGATGAAAGCCTTGGCCCGTCGGGAAAAGGGATGTCCTATGCAACCTCGTTGATTCAACTACGGTGTTTGTAACGGTCCTCCCAGCAATATCTCAACCGTAGTTGTCCGCCCGTGAGCGATGCTTGCGCCCTGCTGCCTTCCTTCAAAACGGCCGCGCGCGGATCTATTTTGTTGATCGGGCAGTCTGCCGGTCAAGCTGACGCGCGCACGGACGACCTGAGTACTTGACTTTTAATCACCGGGTCCTGGGTTCGAGCCCCAACGCGCTCACCCACAAAATCAAAGACTTAGCCAATGGTTTGAATGGCTGGCTACAAATTTTATAACCACCTTGTAGCCAGCCCGCCCCGTTGAGAAAGCGGGGCTGGCGAATCGGAAAATTGCTGCTGGCGGGCGCCAACCGGTCTAGGCTCCTCCGTTAGAAACCCGGGTGCTAGTTGCCGCATTGAACGAAATGGCCGAATCGTTCGGTAACACCTTCACCGTTGTTAAATTGACGGCGGACGACACAACAACGCAGATTTGGATCGCGCTCGCCAAACCGAGCCAAGCGATAAGACTGGTCCTCGCCGCCGTGCCGGAGGGGTGGACCGCGGAAGTGTTGAATGTCGCATTGACAGCTGCGCAGCAGCGGATGTTCGAAGAATTCAACCTGGAGCCCGGTGATGTTCACAGGTTGGACAAGTGAGGTCTCGGTCGGCCTAGATCGACTTCCTCCTTTCGCTTTCAGCGCGGTTCGCGGCCTTTAGCTGGTATCCAATGTAGTCTGGGACTTTGCCCGATCTCCGCCTGCAGCTCGACAGGGTGAATGCTAATCTCGACCCAGAAATCGACAAACTCGCGCGCCTTGCTCACCGTACTTCCCTAAGCCAAACCATGGCTATGGTTAACGCTGGTCGGGGAACAGAGCAAGTCAGCCCGAGACGGGCCCTACCAGCGAAATAGAAAACGCCCCGCCACCTTTCGATGCCGGGGTTTCTGAGCGCTGGCGTTGCTCTGCTGGGGAGCGATCGCAACATGGCCAGCGTTGTGGGAATTGCTCCGCCGCTTCCGCTTTGTATTTTGCCAATTCGAGCGTTGCGAGCCGAACCTGGGGTAGCTCCAACAAATCGCCCGCCAGCCCATTGGCGACGCGTTTCATCCAGCCATGCGTCGGATCGTTTCCCGTTTGGTTAGGGTTGGCTGCAAAGTTACAGCTTTGCAACCGGCCTGCTTTTTTGCTACACCGTAAATATGGTAAGTCAATTACGGTACACCAAAAAAGACGAGGCCGCCCAGCCACGGGGCGTGACCCTGCCGTTACGATAAGACTTCCGTAGGATGTATTAGACGCCGTGGAAGATTGGGCGTCGAAACAAGACGACAAGCCGTCGCGCTCGCCGGCCATCCGCAGGCTGGTGGAGCAAGCGCTAAGGCGAAGGTGACATAGCCTGTGTAACAACTACGACTGCTTGATATCGAGTCGGCGGGGATCTAGCGCTGCCCGAAATAGAGCGGCGAAATCACCCACCAGAAGGCGACCTCACCAATAGGGCGATACTAGCGCAAAGGGGGCCTGCTATCTGGCTGCACGATGTTGGATAACGTGTTTTGGAACGCCACTCCGATAAAGTCGCCCTGTCGCCAGATGAGGCGGCAAGGGTGGGTCGTGCGAAACTCATCGAAGGAAAGCGAAAACTCGGGGATGTCCCGGGTTCTGTTGAATTTCTGAAGAGGTCGGCGTTGCCCACCTTGAGCCGGTAGGCTCGGGGTGCTGATTCCACAAAGGAGAGCAACGCCATGACGAGAGATATCACACCGGCTGGTTCGCCGGCGACTGGGGCTGTGGACGAAGCGTTTGCGGAAGTGCGGGCGAGCTTCGATCGGTTCTGCCTTGCGGCGGGGATCGAGGCGCTCGGCACGATGATGGAGGCGGATGTGACGGCGGCCTGCGGGCCGCGCCACGGTCGCGATGCGGAGCGGCGGGCGCACCGTTGGGGCCGAACGCGGGGACGGATCGGTTTCCACGGCGGCAAGATCGAGGTCGAGCGCCCGCGGGTCCGGGGCGTGGACGGCCGCGAGGTCACGATCCCGAGCTGGGAAACGGCGACGCAGGAGGACTGGCTCGGTCGCTGGGCGATGAACCTGATGCTGATCAATATGTCGACGCGCCGGTTCGGCCGCGCCGTCCGGCTGCCCGAGGGTGACGTGCCGGCACCGCCCGGATCGGGGGTTTCGAAGTCGGCGGCCTCGCGGAGGTTCGTAGCGCTGTCGGCGGCGCGGCTGGCCGACTTCATGGCTGCCGATCTGTCCGCGCTCGACCTTCTGGTGGTCCAAATCGACGGGCTGCATCTCGGCGACGATCTCGTGCTGGTCGCCGCGATCGGGGTTGACGGCGAAGGCAACAAGCATCCGCTGGCACTGGTGGAAGGGGCGACCGAGAATGCCGCAACGGTTCAGGCCCTGCTGGACAACCTGGTCTCGCGCGGGCTCGACCCGACGGTGCCAAGACTGTTCATCGCCGACGGCGCGAAGGCGTTGTCGAAGGCGATCCGCCGCACCTTCGGTTCGGCCGCTGCGATCCAGCGCTGCCAGATCCACAAGGCGCGCAACATCATGGAACGCCTGCCGAAAGAGCATCATGCGGCCACCCGTCGGGTGCTGCGCCAGGCCTGGGAGCTCGATGACGCCGACAAGGCCGAAAAATTGATCCGCAATCTCGCGCGTCGACTCGACCAGCAATGGCCCGGCGTAGCGGCCAGCATCCTCGAAGGCCTCGACGAAATCCTGACTGTCGTCCGATTGAAGTTGCCGAAGGAGCTTCGTCGATCGCTCGCCTGTACCAACATCGCCGAGAACATGATGGGCACCATTCGCCGCGTCACGCGCAACGTCAAACGCTGGCGGGATGCCGGTATGGCCTTGCGATGGGTCGCGGCCGGCATGATCGAAGCCAACAAGGGCTTCCGACGATTGAAGGCGCATAAGCAATTGTCGGTTCTGCGTGCGGCTCTTCAAGCTCACCACAATCGCATGACGATCAAGCCCGTTGCCCACATCACGAGCGTCGCATAATATTCATTCCGGAAACGCCCGCCCGACGTGACGTAGTTCAACAGCGATCGGGACATCTCCTTCAGGTTTGCGTTGCAGGCGTTTCGAGATATCCGTGAGCGTTAGGACAATTAGCTTCTCTCCCTCGGGGCATCTTCATGGCAACAGGTCTCCGCACCAGCCGATTTAGACGCCTTGCTCATGTTGCGACGTGAGGCCGACAAATCTCAGCCGTTGTCATTGGCCGGCCGTGGTGGCCGGTAATTTTGGACGCCGATCCCCCAGCTTAGGGGGGCACAATTTGAACACGATGACGTAATTGCGGTCGGCGCTCGTGGCAGACAACCTCCGTTATCGTTGAGCCTCGCAATCAAATGATTCGAAGGAGCTCCCATGAAGCAGTACGTCGGGGTGGACGTCTCACAGAGAGAAACCGCTGTGTGCGTTGTCAACGAGACTGGTCAAGTAATCTTCGAAGGAAAAGCCAAGGCCTAATCCTGGTGCCTTGACTGATCTGCTTAGCAAACATGCGCCTCATGCCGAGCGTATCGGCTTCCAGACCGGTGCGATGGCGAGTTGGCTATGGCATGAACTCCGCAGGGTCGAGCTTCCGGTGGTCTGCATCGACGCTCGGCATGCGCACGCAGCCTTGTCGGTCCGAATGAACAAGAGCGATCAGAATGATGCGCGAGGCCTTGCCGAACTGGTGCGGGTTGGATGTTATCGAGAGGTCAAAGTCAAAAGTGCGGAAAGCCAGAAGATCCGAGCGATCCTTGTCGCCAGATCTCGGCTAGTGTCCATGCGCCGAGACATCGAGAACGAGGTTCGCAGCTTGATCAAGGAATGTGGATTGCTATTCCCTCGCGCGATCGGCCAACAGTTCCGCAACCAGGTCAGCGAACTCTTGGGCGTCGATCATTTGCTTCTCAGCGTGATATCGCCGCTGCTCTCGATCCATGAGAACGTTTGTCAACAACAAGGTAAATTCGACAACGAGGTCCGCCGGTTGGCAAAGCTGGGCGATACGACGCGTCGCCTGATGAGGGTCCCGGGGGTCGGTGTCGTGACGGCCCTAACGTTCCGCCACACGATCGATGACCCCTCGCGCTTCCGATCGGCTTCGACGGTCGGCGCCTATCTGGGCCTTACCCCTCGCCGGAACCAATCTGGCGAAACTGACATCACTGGCAAGATATCGCGATGGGGCGACCGGCTTCTCCGAAGCTACCTGTTCGAAGCGGCGACCGTTCTGCTTTATCGAACGAAAAAATGGTCCTCGCTTAAGGCTTGGGGAATGAAGCTCGCAAAGCGAATTGGCGCGAAGAAGGCGAAGGTCGCCATTGCTCGGAAGATCGCCGTGATTCTCCATTGCATCTGGGTCGACGGAACGTCGTTCGACTGGGGCCAGGCGAAGCCCGCCTAATCTCGTCTCGTGAATTCCTAGTCCGCCGGGCTGGCGATGTCCCGCTGGGACGGTGGTCGTGGTGACCTCCGTCAATCGGCTGGTGGCGGTTGCTACCGCACTCCGCCCAACACGTTGAGGCACCCGACCCGGACATCATCGTGAGGCGCTTAGCGACCTCGGAAAGGACCATGACCCCAGCGATGCATCAACGGCTAACAATCGTAGATAAGCCGCGCTCGCCCCGTCTCCGCAACCCGACCAGCTCCAACGGAGCAAGCGCTACCGCCGTGCCAAGTGGAGAGCAGGGAAGCAAGGAGGTGGCTTGACATCAAACCGCAATTAAAGGGCCGATTGACACCCCGGCTGAGCGCTTACGGTCCGTTTAGCTGGGCCACTTCCTTTGAGCGTGTGAAGCCAGCCAGCGTACAAGCGCGTCGTCTGCCGGACTGGCCGACGTTGTCTCACCGTCCATTTGGGCACCATGGTAGAAGTTAGCGGTCACGTGACTCGGCGCTCATCGGAGAGAAGAAGCGCTGTCCCTACCACGCGCCGCTAACTCCACCGCCAGCCTCAGCGACGGAAGAAGGCTGACGGTAGGATACATCCACCGCAAAAAGCCGCGGCACAACTGCCAGAGTTGGCCGTCCCCTCCTCCACGACCAGTCTCTAAGCTAGTGCCTCAGGCTTGCAGAGATGGGAGACACCGCATGGCCAAACGCGTACGCATTCGTTGCATAAACAAGACTGACAGGCGAAGCGCACACGAGAGAATCAAAAATGTCGGCGGGCTAAATTCAGACGGAACGCGATGGAAGCTATCCGTTAAGAAGACTATCCGAGACCTCGAAAGCCGCGAGTGGGAGTACTACGTCGAAGAATCAGGCGTCACTGTTGAGGTCATCCTCGCTACCGACGGGCGACACAAGTACATCAAGACAACAGTGGACCGAATTCAACCGGACAATCTCCTTTCGCTCCCTGAATGTCCGTGATGATTGTCGATCACAGATCGCAGGCAGTGCGGGCGAGACTCGGCGCTGTTCGGTTGCGTTGGATCAGACGCTGTCCCTACCCCGCCCGCGCTGCCGGTGAAGTTAGCGGCACGTGACTCGGCACGAGTGCTGTCCCTGCCGCGCGCCGCTAACCTCGGGCCAGCCTCAGCGGCGAAAGAAGCTGACCGCGCTTCCCGTGGGGAGTGTAGCCCACGGGCCTCAAGTTGTATGGGCGAAAAGTCTGCCGGGCACCTACCTGAATCGGCGGCGACATTCTGTCGAGCTAGGGCTTTATGCAGCGACGCACGGGCGACGTCGGACAGTTGGACGCCGCGAATCCGTTGGATCGAATGCTGGGTGCGTCACCCGATCCGCAAATTTTCCGCTGAGTCTTTTCCGCGACTTTTCACGATGTCGAAGCTGACTTTTGCGCCCTCTGCGAGCGAAGTAAAACCAGCCTTCTCAACCGCGGAGATGTGGACAAAGACGTCATTGCCGCCCGAATCCGGTTGAATGAACCCGTAGCCCTTTGTCGGGTTGAACCATTTCACAGTACCAATAGCCACTTTCAGTTCTCCGTTTTCAAATCAAAGGTAGGGTGCGCGGTCGCTCCTAGTGGCGCGCCAACGCCCATGGCTTCAACAAGCTATAGCCGGGCGGCGTGGTCGTCTAGCCTGCAGGCAAGCGCGTCGGCTCGGGCGATTTCGAGCAGATGGCGCCGATCCGCTCGCTTACTACCCGAGTAAGGAGCCCTGTTTTTATGCTGCGCGCAGAAGCGCCGGCCGACATTCCGCCAACACCAGTCCCCAACAAGGTCAAGAGCACGTCGTTTGGCTCGGGTGTCGTCGTGCTGTCGATTCGGATGGCGAAAAAACTGTTGGTGCTTACCGTGCTGTTGCTGAAGCCGGCAACGCCTTCCATGACGTCCCAGTTTCGCCGCTCCAGATCAACGCCTCGATTCGAATCTCGCTGTTCACCTCTGTAAAACTTGCGGACGTGGTCGACCGCGAAGCCGTGAACTGATTATAGCTGAGGATGGCCGGGTCGTTATACCACGAGCGGACAAACCGCTGCGCGGGCGTGTCCTGCCACGCGGGCCCGGTGATAATTCTGGCAAACCCCACCAGCGAACGGGTTTCGTCGCCCGTCTTGTATTCGACCCCGATACTGCCAGCCGTCGAGGACGTCGAATGGCCCGTGGTTGACGCTTTCAGCGAGGTGACCACGCCTGCAGGCCTCGCCTTCTCGAAGGAAGGTCGGGCCTTTGCTGCGGAACGCGGCTGGAACGGCAATATGCACCAGTTTATCGAGTTTCTCAGTTCGCACTGCCCTGAAAAGAAAGGATGGTTGAGCGTTAGCTTAGTCCAATGATGTGGAGTTTGTCCGCTCGACATGAAGCGGATGTTTGACAGATCGTGGATGCCATCGAAAGGCCAAGAGCTGCTCTCCGTGCTCCACCCGCAATTTACCAGTTTAGCGAACCGGCGGAACTTTCCCGATCGATTGCGCCCCCGCTGACTTCCGCTCGCGCTGGATGCCCATCGCGTTCAGTAACCGCGCGATGCCAATCATTAACAGCACTCCGGCAACACTAACCACGATCTGCATCGCAAGGCCCTTCGAGAGATCGAGCAGCGCAAGTTGACTGGCGAGCGCCAGAAGGACGCCGAGACAATAGATCGGCAGCGAATTCTCGCCACAGCACTTCGCGCAGCTCAGCACCGGTGTCGATAGCCCCTCCCAATTCCGAGGAATGAATCGTAGCGCCACAATTGCAAGGGCCAAAAAATGCAGCAGCCGTATCGGACTGAGATTCGATTTATCCAGTGGAAATAGCAGGTCCCTCAAAGTGTGCGAGACCAGCGGCTCGATGCTCCAACTCTGTGCAAGGACCAGGCCGAACACTAGATAGAGAACGGCCAGAACAAGCGTCAAGCGCGCCATCACCCACGGCCGGAATTTCTCTCCCTCAATGACGCACCATGCGCCCAGCACGATCAGAAACTGCCAAGCCAGCGGATTGAAGAACCAGACGCCGTCGGGCCAGGCGGGAACTCTCCAATCAAGGACGTGCACGACCGCGTAGAGCAACAGGGACACTCCAAGCGTGACGTTCGGCGCTCGCAGCAGCAGCCACAGCAGCGGCGCGAACAGCACGTGAAAAATCACAAAAACCGGCAGGACGTCAGTGTTGACAGGCCGGTATTGCAGGATTGCGGCGTGCGCAAGGGCCGCACCCGGAAGCTCAAGCAGAATTCGCGTATTGCTCCCGTCGGCGAGATCATCGCTGCCGTAAGATAGACCAGGATAGCGCAAGCAAGTGTAAGCAGTAGAAACGCCGCGTAGATGTCCCATCCCCGGCGCAGCGAATGGCCGATCATGCCGCTCCAGCCTTCGCGCTCACGCGCCTTGCCGTAGGCCACCGCACAGGTCACGCCCGAGAGAAACATGAAGATCTCGGCGGCATCGCAGAAACCGTAGTTGCGCGGTGTCAGCCAGCTCCCGATGTTATTGGGAACATGATCGAGAAAGATCCACCATAACGCGATCCCGCGGCAGACATCGATACGCAAATCGCGGCCGGCCGCTCTGAACTCCGGCGGAGTTTCGCCGAACAATCGCGTCGAGGTTTGAGTTCGATCGTCCATCTGTTGGCCCGCGCTCGCGCCTCATAGGGTCGATAACGCGCTCCGGCTATCCGATGGATGATGGGGGCTCCTTCGTCGCCCGGCTACTCCCTAGAGCGCCAGGGTCGGGCGGATCATCGTCCTCCCAACGCGCTTCCAGGATTTTGTCGCCAACGCCCCGTATCAAAAGTTGCTTTCGCATTTCGGTGAGGCGGGCTCGGCAGTACTCGCGATAAAGCATGTCGAGTATGGTGGACATGATCGAACCTCTTCCTGATCACCACGGTCGACGTCCCATGCGACAGATTTCGACATTTCATCGGGCAGCTAAAAAGGAAGAGTGCCGGGAAGTAATTTGGGTCCGACGAATCTTAAAGGTGATGCGGCGACCAAGGCACGATAGGAAGCCGGATCAGAGGACAGTGTTGTTCTGCGGAACTTCTGCCCGCGGGCCGATAAGCCGATCAGTCGCGAGCAGTGTTAGAAAGTTCAATCTGGTCTTGCAGCCAGGGTCTTGCAACCAGGGATGTTCAAACTGGATCCGACGGCAGCAATTTGAAATAGAGCCATTACGATCATCTCCTCTTAAAGGAGATATTTGCACGTGGCATTTGCAATCAATAATTGTTGTAATTTTCTGGTCGCCACGTGAGCCAGTTCACATCAGCATCAATCACAGGTGAATGAGACTAGCAGACAACTGAAGTAGCTTCTTGGAATCCTGCGTACCTGACGGGACGGTCGGTGCGCGAAATGCAAAATCCGGATACCGGCATCTTTGGCCCGGTGGCTTATCAAGGCTGGAGCCCCATGTCTACGGACGCAGCCAATTTCGTATCGCATCGATTCTCGTCGCGCGAGCATCCGGAGCGAATGCGACTTCCACTATGGCGCGAGAGGTTTGTGCGAGGAATAGTTCACGTCGATATCGAACCTCTAACGAACGTTCCGTTTCAAGCCGACGCAACATTGCAAGCGCTCCGAGGTCTACGCACACTCGCACTGAAGGGCTCTCCCATGTGCTTCAAGCGCTTGCGGGCGAGCGTTGCTGACGGCGACGACTCAATCGGCCTCATCGTCTGCTTACCCGGCAAAAGTCGTTTGTCGCAGCGCGGCCGGGACATCGAGCTTTGCGCCGGCGACGCAACCTCGATTCTGCATTCGGAACCCGCTACCGTCACCTATATCGACGGAATGCTATTTGGTCTGGCGGTGCCCCGCGAGGCCCTTGCGCAGCGCGTGGCAGATATCGAGAGCCTCGCCATGCGGCCGATTCCCCAGAGAAACGAACCACTCCGCCTCCTCATGGCCTATCTGAAGTCAGCTTTCAAGGAAGGGGCTCTGGCCGCCCCCAAGCTGCGTGATGCGGTCGTGGCTCACACCTGTGATCTTGTTGCGCTCGCGGTCAGCGAGTGCGCTCCCTTGGGCGAGAGCGATGCGAGCGCGGTCGTGACCGCGCGCCACAGCGCCGTACTCGACTACATCGCGGCACACTTTCAGAAGCCTGGGCTTAGCGTCGAGGAGGTCGCTCATCGCCAAGGCATTTCACCTCGCTATCTGCAGCGCCTGATGGCGTCATCAGGATCATCGTTCACCGGTCATGTGAATGAGCTACGTCTCCAACTTGCGTTCAAACTGTTAACCGAGGCGCGCGTTGGCGCGCAGCTAATTTCCGACATCGCGCTGGAGGTCGGCTTCTCGGATGTTTCGCATTTCAATCGCCTGTTCCGAGCTCGCTTCGGCGATTCGCCGCGTGGGGTTCGTTACGCCGGCAGGGATCCCGGCCGAGCCACCTGCCCCTGATCGGCGCGTGCGCGAGATCCTGCTAGCGAAAGTCCGCATTCCCGCCTAGGGATTTGGACGCTATCGGCCTGGCAGCAGACCTTATGCTCACATTGAGTTTTGTCCAGTTTGACCCAAAGCGGCCCCGGAGCAGTTTGAGAAATTGGTCTTCGTCGCCCGCTTTCCTGCCCCGGCGGTCGTTATCGAAATAATGACCTCGTCATCTGCATGACCGACAGAGCGGTCGTTAAGGGCTATATGCTGCCGCAAAAGCAGCGAAAACCTGTCTATAGAATTGATCGTACGATCGACGAGCAGCTGATTGAACGCTCCCATGAGAGGGTCGAGCTGTGTTCGGCAATCCTGAAACATCCACCGCTGAGTACCTTCCTCAAGCAACGCGCCGCGACATAATGCCGAGGAAGATTGGGAATAGCAGGATTTTCCAGGCACCGAGATCATCTTCCTTGCGATAAGCTGTGGCATGGACCGCGCGATGCAGCTCCGACATTTGGAAGAAGCCGAGCGGCACATAGCTCAAGGCGAGCGCCACATCTCTGAGCAGGAGGGACGGATAGGGTTCATGGTTCGTCAGGGCTATGACACCGGCGAGGCGCGGAAGCTGCTCGATAATTTCAATGCCTCTCAAACGCAGCACCTGCAGCATCGAGACCGCATCCTCAGAGAACTAGAGCAGTAATGACGGCAAGGGCGCTCAAGTGCGGCTGCGAGCCAACTAAGCGAACTCGGCTTGGATGCTTACTTGGCGAATGCTATGCTGTTTACTCTCAAATGGGCCGTAGTGCGACGTAGGCCATATCGGCTATAGCGGCCAAGTTCGTGCGGCAGCGCAATAAGCGAACTGGACCGTAGATAAGAGATTGGCTTCAGCAACTGTCTTTAGCACTTTTCGGAGTGCGCCGCATTGGAAGTAAATGAAAGAACTGGCGCCCGGAATGAACGAAGGTGACTCGCTGGATAGGCTCCGGCGCCACATCCGCATTCTGGTCGATATCGGACGACTCGGGGGTGAAAAGGTCGATCTGCATCGCTTTCTAAATCAAGCGGTCGTTCAAGTCGCGCGCGCAGTGGAGATACACCACGTAAAGATTCTTCGATATCGTCCGCACTCCTCAGATCTCCTCTTAGTCGCAGGTGTGGGATGGAAGGATGGGGTCGTAGGGACCGCGACCTTATCGGCCGACCTACGCTCTCCACCCGGGCGCTCGTTTCAGACGGCAGAACCCGTCACCGTCCAAAATCTCGGTGAACAACAAGAATACATTCATTCGGATCTTCTGAAGGAGCATGGCATCATTTCGTTGACCAACGTTCCTGTGCTTATTGATGGTGCAGCCTGGGGTGTGCTCGAAGTGGACAGCACCAAGGCGAGAGAGTTCACCGAGGACACGACCGATTTTCTGACCGCCGCTGCCGCGCTGATAGGAGCCGTACTTCGCCACTATGCGCGGCCGGATGAAGAAGCGCGTTTGGTGGCTGCTGCTGCCGAAGCTCAAAGGCGAGAAGTACTACTTCGGGAAATGCAACATCGCGTCAAGAATAACTTTCAGCTCGTTCTATCTTCTATCTCCCTCCAAAAGCGCCGGCATCAGAGCACAGAGGTTCATCGCGAGCTGGATCATGTCGCGAGCCGTATCAACGCCATCTCGCTGGCGCATGATCAACTCGCTTCTCGACACGAAGGCCATAATGTAAACCTATCATCTTACATACGCGCACTTTGCCGCGCGATCCGTCAGCAGGTTGAAGGAGTCGAAATCGATGTCGAGTGCGACGAGCTCGAACTGAGCATCGACCGAGCATTGCCGGTCGGTCTCATCCTAAATGAGACTGCAATGAACAGCATTAAACATGCATTCGACCGGAATGGCGGCAGGATCAAGGTGCACTTGGTAGGCGGCGTCGGCTACGGCGAGGCACGTCTAACTGTATCCGACAATGGGTGTGGCATCCAGAAATCGAACGAGCATGGATCGGGTCTTAAGCTGATCGCATCGCTTGCCAAACAAATTGGTGGCGACGTCCAGCAGCAAAGTGCCGACACGGGCACAACAACAACGCTCACGTTTCCGTTCATGACGTGAACCATTCGGACCAAGGTTGAGCGGTTCTTCAATAGGATCAAGCAATGCCGTCGGGTGGCAACGCGCTACGGCAGGATCGCCGCCTACTACCTTGCATTTATTCAACTCGCGTCAATCCGGTTGTGGCTGCGCCTTAATGAGTCCGCGCCCTACGTAGCGGGCCTCATCATTTCTTGAAGCCTTGTTTGCCTTCCGTGTTCATATCCCATGTCAGCTTGGCAATCTCGGCGGCGCGCAAGCCTGCCTTCAGCGACAAGAGGACGATAACGCGATTTCTATCCGGGTGCCGGGTCGTGCCGGCGAAGAAGAGCAAGTCTCGCGCCGCTTGATCAGAAAGGATCTTGGCTTGTTTGCCTGCCATCTCGATCAAACCGAATGCTAGATTCTAGCAATTCGACTAGTCTCGCCGCAACACAATAAATGCTTATCAGTTTGTTTGACGCGATGACCTTTCGGAAGAGATCAGCGCATCCGGATGAGAGGTGCTCGGCGACTGATGAGGCTTTGAGAGTTTGCTCATGAGTGCGATCTGGATAGCTCGCGAGGCGACATGACTCGATCTTGTAAATCATTATCGTAAACGAGAGAGGAGGGAGCCTTCCAAGGCAATGTCAGCTGTCGCCCGTGAGGGTCTACGAACTTGGCATCCAGATGCGGACGGCCAGTACTTAGGGTGTCAATAAACTACGTCACCTAGCGAGGAGGAGGAGGTTGGATCTGAAACCAATCTTATCGAAGATGAGGTTAAGGAGCAGCGAGCATGGCTGCGCAAAATGGAACGACGTACGTGGAATTCGATAGTCGAGCTGTATTTCCCCCTAAGCAACCTACGATAGGATCTCCTTCGAATTCGGCTAGTAAAACTGGTTGAAGGCGCCGAAGGCGAGATTGGCGCGACAATCGAGGTACGGGACAGCGTCGCAAAACGGCGACACGGCCGCCGAATCCCGGTCCAACAGGATCTGCGACAGGCACTCATCGCCTTACGAAAGCTATCTCCGGGAAACGGACCAATCGCGCGATCGGAACGCGGCGGACCGATGACGCCACTCAGCATCGTGGTCTGGTTCAATCGCGCGTTTCAAGCGATTGGCCTCAGCGGCTGCTCGTCTCATTCCGGACGACGAACCTTTATTACGCGCGCCGCACGCCTCGTTCACAAGGCCGGCGGCTCCCTAAGGGATGTCCAGCTCCTGGCCGGCCACCGTTCGATCCAAACGACCGAGCGGTATATTGATGGTGACAGCGACGCCCAAAGGAGGCTGGTATCTTTGATTTAGGGAAGTCCCGATCATTGGCAGTGCCGGCGCAACCCCGGCACCCCACCGGAGCGGCGGTCGGATCCGCGGCCAGCTTGATCATCGCCATTTGCCGAAATGGCACTGGCCTGCCCTCGTTGGCGCCTCAGATCGGCGTCGGCTCACCAGATCCGGACCTCCATCAGATCGTGCGCGCTCGAAACACACCGCCGCTATTTGACTGGATGGTCGAGACCTTCAGCTTCCAGGGGATCTCGGACAGGGTGGCCGCGTCTTATCTTCACGCCCATGGCGGCATCACCTGGCATGAGATCAGCCAAATGGTGCGTGATCCCGCTTGCGCCCTGTTAGACAGTTATTGGACCTACGAAAGCTGCCGCTACGACAAGACTCGGCGCACGTGCAGCCACCCCCGCTATATCCGCCGGTGCCCCGTTCCCAAGGCTCCACTGAGAAATGGCCATCTCAACCAGACTGCGTTCAGCTTCTTTCTGTTTGTCAGAGATGTCGCGGATTCCGATCTTTTTGGGTGGATCGATGGCCAGCTCTCGGCGGCGGGCGAACTTGGCGATGGGTCCGCTCAAGAGGCGTTAGTCGGTCCGACCCGTCATGTTTTTGGGGTTTCGGACAAGGTTCTGACGATGACGCTTTCATCAGTCTTGATGGCGGATCGCGAGGGCCGTCCTGATTGGTATGCAGTTGGCAGTGCCATGATCGTCGTGGATCGGTTGGTTCACAACTTTCTGGTCCGAACCGGTATTTTGCAGCAACTTGGCATGGTTCACCCTTACGGTCCCCGTTGCTATGCAGACGGCGGCTGCGCCGACGTCTTGCGGCGCGTCTCGGCGCAGATCGACGCGCGCCAGTTTGACGGTGATTTTCCGCCGGATTTTCCGCGCTTTGTTCAGCACGCTCTTTGGCATTACTGCGCTGCTGACGGTTTGAACGTCTGCAACGGCAACAATATTGATGATCGCAAGTCATGCGATCTATCATCGTGCATTGTTCACAGTAATTGCGCCAAAAAAGCGCTAAAATTACAGTAATCATCGTCTATTTATGTGCAGTTTTGCGGCGATTAAAGTATTGAATCATTGCGCTTTTAACAGCTCTGCTTTATGATACTTACGACGAGATTGTTCGAATACTCTTCTCGTCTTCAGCAAAGGAGTCGTCCAATGACAAGACCGCCATTGCCGGGACCATCCCGGAAAACCAGCGACAACGCCGTTTTAGAAAGGGGCCCAAATCGGGCCCCTTCGGCTTTTCAGGAGGGCGAAATCGCCAAGCCCAATATTACGCCCCGGAAGACACTCTCCGCCTCGGCAATCATCGTCTACGGGATCGGCGCGACCGGCAAGCCGAAGGCCGGCCGGTTCCCGGAGCGCCAGGCAGCGGCAGCCAAAAAGGCCGCGCGCTCACTCAAGCTCGCTGTTTGCAACGTCGATCGACCAGCCCTTGTCGAAACCGGCGCGAAAATTCCGGTCGGACGCGTTCACGACCAAGGCAGAGCGCTTCTGCCCTACATCAAACGCAGCTTGTACGACGAGCTCGCGGCCGCCGTTCTTCCGGCGAGATCAAGTGCCGCCGCTGCAACAAAGGCCCCTCCAGCGAAGGCAATGGAGGCAGCAAAGTCCCGGTCGAAGGTCTTTATCCTTCTCGGCTTCGATGAAAACCAAAAGCCACGCGGCGCGCGATACCGCACATCCAACGAAGAGGAACTCATCAAACTATCGAAGGCGACGGCGCTCAATCTGTACGAGCTGAAATCAGCCGACTCAATCAGCTTGGCGGGTGCTCTCCCGGCTGGAAAACTCCCAACCACCGGCTCCGCCTCCGTCCCTGAGATCCGCCAAGCCCTGTACAGTGAAGTCGTTGTACCGCCATCCGCACCACATGGGATGGTTGCGTATCTAGCCTCGCTCGGAAGCGTTACTCCCCTCTCCGATCGAACCGACGCAGCCTATCCAGGTGCCGACGACCTGAAAGTTCGGATCAAAGGCGACAAGATCTGCGCGGTATCCGGGCGCGATCCGTCCAAGGACGGATCCAAGGCCCAGAAATGAAGCGGGCGTCCGGGACGCCATGATGAGGGCATCGACGAGGGGGATTCCGATCAGCGCAACGGCGTTGCGTACCGCCTCGATCATGGTGAGGTGAGCGCCTGCGAGTGTGCCGTCCGGGCCAGTCAGGCGACCATCGTGCAATGTTATCTCCCTACCTTGGAGCATGAATTGCCGGTCGTTCGTGCCTGCCAGCGGCATGGCATCGCTGACCAGCATCAATCGGTCGCGTCCCTTGCAGCGGAAGGCAACACGCAAACCGGTGGGGTCAACGTGGATGCCGTCGCAGATGATCCCTGCAAACAACCGGTCATCCTCCAGTGCGGCCCCCACCAAGCCAGGCTCCCGGGCGCTCAACTGCGACATGGCGTTGAACAGGTGGGTCACCCCCGAGACACCCCGACCGACCGCCTGCCCGATTTGTTCAGCGCTGGCATCGCTGTGGCCAGCTGCGATACGCAATCCGGCGCCAATCAATTCATCGATCATGGACCCGGGCACGCATTCCGGGGCCAGGGTCACAATGGAGCGGCCGCGATCCCCGAAGCTTTTGATGGCGGCGAGGTCGCGTCGATCGGGCACGCGTATCTCGGCCTCCGGATGAATGCCCTTGCGGGACCTGTTGAGGGCCGGACCTTCCAGATGAAAGCCGAGCACGCTGGGAATATCGAGGCACGCCTGAGCTGCGACAGCCAATCGTTCGATGACCTCGCGTCGATCGGTGATGAGGGTTGGCAAGCAGCCCGTGGTCCCCGCCCTGCGGTGCGCCTCGGCGATGCGTCGAACGCCGGCCTCGGTCGGCTCGTCGTTGAGAAGAACGCCTCCGCCTCCGTTCACCTGAATGTCGATGAATCCGGGTGCAAGGATCGCATCCCCGGGAAGCCGGATTGACGCACCTGCGGCCTCCTCGAAGCTGACGCTTTCGATGCGCCCCTGTGAGATCCTGACAGACCCCGGCCCGCGCATTTCAGTCCCATCAAAGATTCGCTGTGCGGCAATCGTGAGAGAGGCAGAACCAGCATGGCCCATCAGTATGATCCTGGAATGGCCGTCACGGACCGTGAGGCGAACCCCGCCACAACGGTACATACGTACACCACGGGGACATTGCGGACCCCAAGCGAAACCTTCGCGTTAACTCTCCATGGGAACAAAAGGTACCACCTACCTCGGCATTGATGGCGGCGGAACCCGCTGTCGCGCCCGGATCGAAGACGAAAACGGCACGGCGCTCGCAGAAGCGAGTTCGGGACCGGCCACGACACGGATTGGCATCGACAAGGCCTGGCGGTCCATCATGGAGGCCACTGAAGCGGCGGCCACACGGGCCGGACTAAGCAGCGAGGATTTCGCGCAGATGCACGCTGGAATTGCCCTTGCCGGCATTGGCCGCCGGGGCGTGAAAGCGGCGCTCAGCGAGATTGCGCATCCTTTCGCGTCCGTTGACTTCATCAGCGACGGCCTTGCGGCCTGTCTTGGCGCCCATAGCGGCGCGGACGGGGCTATCGTGGTGGCCGGCACGGGGTCGGTTGGTGTCGGCCTGGTGGGCGGCCGCGAGATCCGTCTCGCCGGCTATGGTTTCCCCGTGTCGGACGAAGGCAGTGGCGCCGACATCGGTCTACAGGTTGTCCGATTGGCGCTGCGCGCTGCGGATCGCCGCCGCTAGTTAACGCCATTGCTTTCAGAGGTGCTGGGCGCATTCGATCATGATCCATATCAGGCGGTGGCTTGGTCCGAACAAGCCAGAGCCACGGACTACGCCGCATTCGCGCCGATCGTGATGCGCCACGCCAATCAGGGCGATCCGGTCGGCCGTCGCATTGTCGAACGCGCTGCCGATGCCATTGGCGATCTGCTCGATCTCTTCCTGGCGAGAGGGACCGACCGGCTCTCGCTGGTGGGCGGGCTCGCGAATGCCATGACGCCTTGGCTGACGCCCGACCTGCGCGCCCGCCTGAAGCGTCCTGACGCCGACGCAACAGCCGGCGCGTTACTGGTCGCGCGAGGGCGGCTGGACCTGCCCACGCTGGCCCTGCCCGAGAGAAACTGACCATGAACAGGCTCCGAAGTTCCGCGTTTGATGGCACTTGGATCAACAATATAGCGACCGAAGACGTCGATCTAAGATTTGCCGACCTCGATGCCTGGCCGCTGACATCAGCGATGGAAGCGATGTGGGAGGGCCAGCTTGCGGCGGTCGCTGCGATCGGTCATGCCCTCCCCTCGATCACCGCGGCCACCGAAGCGGCCCAAGCGGCGCTGGGCGATCACGGTCGCCTTGTCTATGTCGGCGCCGGCACCTCGGGGCGCGTGGCGGTCCAGGACGGCGCGGAGCTGACGCCGACCTTCGCCTGGCCCAAAGAGCGGGTCCGATTCATCGTCGCCGGCGGATACAGTGCCTTCGTCACCAGCATCGAGGGCGCGGAAGATGACATCGATGATGCGGTCGCGCAGATCAATGCCGCGCGGCTCACACCGCATGATGTGGTGATTGCGGTCGCCGCCAGCGGGACAACGCCGTTCACGGTCGCGGCCCTGCAGCAGGCAGGCTCCTGCGGTGCAGTGACGGTCGGTGTCGCCAACAATCCTGGCACTGTGCTGCTAGCGTCGGCCAAGTTTCCGATCCTGATCGAGACCGGCCGCGAGCTGATCGCCGGCTCCACGCGGATGAAGGCAGGCACTGCGCAGAAGGTTGTGCTCAACCTGATTTCCTCGGGGATCATGCTGCGTCTTGGCCGGGTGTATCGCGGCATGATGGTGAACATGCAGCCGACCAATGCCAAGCTGAAGCGGCGCGCCGAGGCCATGGTGGCGCAAATCGCCGACTGCGATCCATCGCACGCGGCACGCGCGCTGGAGCAGGCCGAAGGGGACGTCAAGACGGCGGTCCTTCTGGCGCTGGGTGTCACCAGAACTGAAGCGGAGACCATTCTGAAGGACGGCGACGGCAATCTGCGGCGCGTGTTTGCCGAGCTCGCCAGAGATCGGGACTCGCATTCGGATTCGCATCCCAAGGCACCCCGCGGCACGCAAGCAAGGCGGAGCGGTTGAGTCATGACAACATCCGCGATGGCGAGCGAAATCGGGGAAAGCGCGGATGTTGTCGCCAACATTGTTCGCAGCCGTCCCGCCACGCGCGACATCGCGCAGCGAATTGGGATTGGCTCCGTCCCCTTGTGCGTCGTGTGTGGTCGGGGAAGCTCCGGACATGCCGGGGTTTTCCTGAGATACCTTGTCGAGACGCGGCTTCGCCTTCCCGTTTCAGCAAGCGCTCCCTCGGTAATCACTGCATTTCGCACACCCTTGATGCTGCGCGATGCGCTGTTCATCGTGATCTCGCAATCCGGGCGCAGCCCGGATCTCGTCGCAGCGACAAAGTCGGCGCGCGCCTCGGGCGCCCGCACCATTGCCATCGTCAATACGGTGTCGTCGCCGGTGGCTGACGCCGCGGAGTTCGTCGTTCCGCTCGCAGCCGACCAGGAGCACTCCGTGGCGGCGACGAAGACCGTTATCGGCTCGATGGCTGCCAGCGCCGGCCTTGTTGCCGAACTGGCGCAAGATCGTGCGCTGCAGTCAGCCCTCGAGAGGCTACCAGAGCGCCTTCGCCGCGCACTAGCCCTCGACTGGTCGGAGATTACCGGTGATCTCGCCAAGGCGTCGGCTGTGTTTGTGGCGGCTCGGGGCTTGGGCTTGGGCTCGGCGATGGAGATCGCGCTCAAGCTTTCGGAAATCCTGCGCCTGCCCTCTATCGGCTTGAGCGCCGCCGAACTGCAGCATGGGCCACGTGCCGCGCTATCGGCGCACACGCCAGTCGTCATGATGCGCCTCATGGATGAAACGGCGGCCAGTGTGGACGCACTGACAGACGAATTGCGTGCGCAAAAGATCGCGCTGCATCTCTGCGGCGGACCGCATGGCTCGCTGCCCTGGCTGGCCGAGGATGACCCCGCCACCGATCCGATCACCATGCTCGTTCCAGCCTATCGCATGATCGAGCAGGCGCACGCGCCCGCGGATTCGACCCGGATCATCCACCTCGGCTGAGCAAGATCACCGAGACGTTTTGACGACTGCCTGATCGCCGGCTTGCAACCACTGCTGGAGCGCAGACGCACCGGTTCGGTGCCGGAATTTGAGACCGCGTCAGACGGACGTCGGCGCGATCGGGCAAGCATCGCAACGTCATCCAAGAACAGGTTCACCTGGTAGCCAGACGGCGAGCCGCCGCTGCCCACCTGGGGCAACGACTGATCGGGACAGCCGCCGAGACTGGTGGGTCTTCTGTCAAGCACTCGAGCGATTGGTCTGCGTTAGCCGCGGGGGCATTGGGATCTGGTTTACGAGCGAGGGCGGATCTGCCGCCGGCGATTGCGGACACGCCGTCCTGGCTGAGGTGAAGAGGCTCGGCCGGACAGAAAAAAGGGGCGGTTAACCGTGGAGTTATCCGCCCCTTTTTTGGTGCTGGCCTAATTGGGACACCCGCAGAGGGGAATTAGGACACCTACCAGTCCTGCGGCTTAACAATCGGCTTTCCATTCCCAAGAATCGGTGACGGAAGCTGGCACGGCCCGATGTATGGGCTAACGTGGCGAACGTGAGTAGATACGTTCACCAAGCTTGTATGCGGAGCATTGACTGGGGAGAGCAAGGTGATTGGTAGACCGACCTCTTCCTTGACGATGCGCATTGGCTCGCAAAGGTCGGTATCGTTCGTTAGGACGGCGGCTTCATCAAAGGCCTTTAGGAAGGCATCACGCACAAGATGCGCGCCTAGGTTCACGTCGGAGCCCTTTTCTTCCGTTTTCCACACCCACGCCACGACGGGATTCGGCACGATATGTTTGGAAACCGGAGTTGGCCGGAACGATGGGACTGGAGGCGCCATACCGGACCATTTCTGGGCGGTAAGAAACCTTCCATAGTGAATCTTGATAAGCGGGTTGGTACCCAGCGCTCGCAGATATGTATTTTGGTCTTTGGGGCCGCTCGGGTCTAAATCGTCCCGAAACGCGAGCTGTGTAGTAGTTGATCTGAATGATTTGGGGCTGTTGAGGGCAAGCTGGCCAAGCTTAAGGCCTCCAAGTCCAGCCACTTATGGGCAGTTCCCTTAAGGGCTCTGTAATAAAGGTTGAAGCCATCAATATATACAATCGTCTTGGTCATTCTATAAAATGCAGAAGGCCGCCAACAGCTTAACCTGTTTAGCGGCCTTTGAACCCACAGCACGCTGTGGGCGGGTTATGAAAATAAATATAGGATTCTTCCTACAAGGCGTCAATCCGCGGGTTGACAGAATCAGAGTTCCATGTCAAAGCCCAAGCGCTTTTTCAGCTAAGCGCTTAGCCTTTTTGGGCTCTCGGGACTCCGCATTTTTTTCGCTGAGCCCTTCTTTCCCTGAATTACCCTAAAGTTCCGCTTTACCCGGACCCGCCGGTTCGGCTCCAACGGCAGCACCGCAGCCGATCCACCCTCTATGCCTCCTCTTGACCGAGGTGAAGCACATTGCCTCGCCCACCGCTCCAACATGTAGCGGCTTGCCTGAGAGCGATCCCTGCGGAATCAGTAGGGCGGGCCACCGCCAAAGGTCTCGGTCGCATGCCCCGCCCCGCGCAACGCCATACGCCGACGCACCCCGACGGCCGACCGATGAAGATCACGTTCGGCAAGATGCGCGCCATGGGCTTGCGCCGTGTGCTTGTCTACTGCCACTGCGGCCACCACGTCGCGCTGAGCGCCGATCGCTGGTCCGACAATGTTCGCTTGTCTGATGTTGAGCCACGCTTCCTCTGCGCCGGCTGTGGGAGCCGCGGGGCCGACGTCAGGCCGGATTTCGAGAGCGGCAGGCCACCGCAATTCGCCAATTGACCGAACTTACAGGCTCATGGAGAGGATGGCCGCCAAGCCCAAGGCCGCTGCCCCCCATGCCAGCACATGAAACATCCAAGGCTGCATCCAAGGTTGCATGGTTGCCTCCTGCTAGGAGGCTGCATCGGGTCAGGCGCGCTAGTTGCGATAGATCAATGTCCTCGGCAAATCATCGGTGCTCAGAGAGACAGAAGCGCTATTGCTACGAGCGCCGTGTTGAGCGCGCCAACTGCGATGATGGCGGCCGTCACAATTCGGTCATTCCTCATTGTACTTCCCCATCGCCAATCGGGCGAAATCTTAGTACAACAATTTAAGCGTGAAAAGGGTGGCAATGCTGACCCTGGGGCGCCGCCTGAGGCGACCTTATTCCGGCGCTGCTGCTGTCAGAGCGACTGAGCCAAACTTGTTCCGCTTATAAATACACGCTCCGAGAACAGAGCATGATCGATTAATATCACAGATTGTTCTGACCGGAGAACGCCCGCTGACATGGAGCTTACGACAGGACGGCCCCAGCAGGGGCGGCTGCCGGGGCCGTGGGGTATTCTACTCCGGCTTTTGGGGACGCCGGAGCAGAAAGCCAATTCGCCAAATTGCCACTTGTTCCCGACTCGTAAAGCCTATCCGAAGTCTTACCTTCGGCTCATGCGTATGGCGTACGAGCTCTGCCTGGCGACCGCCGCCAAGCAGGTCCCTTCCGGGCCGGACTGGATCCACGAAGTAAAGCACGACGGCTATCGGATGCTAGTCATCCGGGAGAACGAACGCGTGCGGCTCTTCTCGCGCAACGGCACCGACTGGACGAAGCGCTATCCCTGGATTGCTGAGGCGGCGCTGAAGAACCGTGAGAAGCAATTCGTGATCGATGGAGAGGCAGTGATCCTCGGGGTAGACGGCATCAGCGACTTCAACGCGCTGCACTCCCGCCGGCACGACGAAGAGGTGCAGCTCTATGCTTTCGACGTGCTCGCGCTCGGTGGCGACGATCTGCGGCCGCTGCCGCTGTCGGTGCGCAAGACCAACCTCGCGCGCCTACTCCGCGGCCGGCCGGACGGGATTTTCGTCGCCCCGTTCGAGGCCGGAGAGATAGGCCCGGATCTGTTTCGTGCTGCCTGTCGCATGGGCCTTGAGGGCCTGGTCTCGAAACGACGCGACCGGCGTTATGCTGCCGGTCGATCGAAGGACTGGATCAAGGTGAAGAACCGAATGCATCCGGCGATCTCGCGGGTGCTGGATGCCATGGGCAGCCCTTAGGCTTGATATCCCAGGTCGGCGAATGAGACCCAAGCCGAGGTCTATGGCCCCGACCACGTTCGGCGCCTTATGAAGCCCATCGCGGACTTCTGGCCCGAACAACTCCTGCATTGCGGTAGACCCCAATTGGCCGCTGCCTATGGGCCGGCCAGGTCGATTAGGCCGCCGGCCGGAACATCCATTCAGAACATTCCAATCAAGGTGAAAAGGCCGATCTCCACCACGAAGGTCACGGCCATGACGCGACCGTGAGAAACACATCGCTCACCGGGAGAGGGGTCATGGCGCGCCTCGCACGTTGCGAAGCCCCGAAGCCCACTAGCCAACTCCCGGCTCGCGGGAGTGTTTCAGTTCCAAGCCGTCTTGGCCGCGATTCATTCGCCGCTTGAACGTTCCTGCGGCTGCGTCTGAGCGTGCTCGTCCTCGACGGCGCGGAGCAGGGCGGCAAGGCTGGAATATTCCACGCCATCGCGGGTGTAGCGGTTGACGCGCTCGATATAGCGGGCCGATCCGTCGGGCCTGCCGCCCCAGCTGAACTGCAGCACGGCGCTATTGTGTTGGCGCAGAACGTGGCCGGCGCCATTACCGAAATACTTGCTCATTGCATGGCGCTTCATGGCCGCGCCTCCAGCCTCGCCCAACTCGTCCATTCCCGGATGAGCGTCCCAGAGGGGAACGTTGATACTGTAGGCGAGGAGAGATCCGGCCAAGGTGAACAGCTTCACACTCTCGGTTTTCAGACGATACCGCTCACGACCAAGGCCAACGGTACGGAACCATGGTCCCGTCAGGTACTCGAAAGTTAGCCCGAGTAGAAGACCTGCTCAGGTTATCTTGAACGTGAGGCGAACGTGGACCCGCAAAACTTTAATCCATTTAATGTAGCAGCTTCGTCGCCGGTGCAGCACGCGGTCTCCGAAGCGCCGCAGACGGACGAGGCCATGGAATTTGAGCACCACTTGGCCGAGGCAAGCCAGGCTGCTCCCGTCGCCAGCAGGGGCCCTGATTATCCCTACCTGTCTACAGAAGACTTGAGCCTTATCGACAGCGCGGTTGCTCAATATGTGGCTCGGAAAAACGTACAACCTGCAACGGCTACAGGTTATTCTACGGGACTTCGTCGACTGGTGAATGACCTCCGCCGTGGCGGCCAAACGACCGATCTAGCGGACCACAAGGCCCTGCACGATCACGCAAATACTCACTTCCCGAAAGACACAAATGTGAAGAGAGGGGTGACCGTTCTTCGTGAGTATCATCTCCCCGCCTATCCCCATTTGACTGAAGAGGACCGGAACCTTATCGATACCGTGATTGCTGGATATGCGGCTCAGCAAAATCTACAACCTAATACGGCTAAAAGTTATACGCGGGCACTTCGTCGACTGGTGAATGACCTCCGCCGTGGCGACCAAATGACCGATCTAGCGGACCACAAGTCCCTGCTCGCTCACCTAAATACGCACTTTCCGAATAATGGAGCTATGAAGACAGCGGTAGGAGTCCTTCGTGCGTATTATGCCCACGCCGCTCATTCGAGAGCAGGGAAGAGACTGAGGACGCTGAACGATCTGGAAGAGGTTGTGCTATACCCACAACCAAGCGCAAACGCCGCTTCAGGAGGAAGTAGCGCAGCACCGCAGGTTGCCTCAACAGGCGTCATAATCCGTGGGTCGGACAAGCGGCCTCTCTATTCCGAGGATGCTGCCGCGGTCGTGAGGCTTCAGCAGGCCCTCATCCAGGGCGGCAAGGCCTCCGAAGCGGCAAGGCGACTTGGAAGCTGCCTTGTTAAGTTTAGCCGTTGGCTGTTCGAGAACAACAGACCGAGCATTGTTGCTCGGCTGGACAGCAAGTCGCTGAGCGACGATGGTGCCATACACAGGTACCCCGGAGCGAGTGATGCCAATCTCCTCGAAGCGTTAGACTATTTCCGCACCTTGATGACGACGGGAGTAGTCGTGCCCGCGCCGCCCGGCCGCCCTCGCGCTAAGCTTAATCCTCCTCCCCAGAACGTGCCCCTCATCAATCCCGAAACCGTCGCGCTGATGGAACCGCTGCGCATCGACGACGCCGGTGCGCAGCACAGCGCGTCCCAGCAAGCGAACACTCGGCTCGAGGAGCTTCAGGAGGAACAGGACGGTCAGCACGCCCCCTCCGCTTTCATTCAGGAGCAAACCGCATTCCAGTCAGAGCAGCTCCCTCAGGGTGAGCTTCGGCGAGTGCTGGATCATTCGGGTGATCAAGCCATGCCGTCGGCAGTCTCCGACCTTTCAGAGGAGCTTCAGTTGCATGACGAGCTTCACGGACTAGGAGACAATTATGCTCTGTCGTTTCCCATCGATCCGGAAGAGCTTACTTCGGATCGCGAGCTGTTCTCACCAGATGAGCTTCTGCGACCGCTTGATGACGAACCAGCAGAGGAGCTTCAGGATTGGCTAGACGGTCACCCGGCGCCGTCGCCTTTCATTCAGGCGCAAGCCGCATTCCATGCAGAGCAACCTCCGCAAGGGGAGCTTCGGCGAGTGCTGGATCATGTCGATAATCAAGCCATGCCGTCGGCAGTCTCCGACCCTTCAGAGGAGCTTCGGCGGCTGGAAAAGCAGTTGCATGACGAGCGTCACGGACTAGGAGACAATTATGCTCTGTCGTTTCCCATCGATCCGGAAGACTTTACTTCGGATCGCGAGCTGTTCTCACCAGATGAGCTTCTGCGACCGGACGAGCCAGCAGAGGAGCTTCAGGATTGGCTAGACGGTCACCGGGCGTCGTCGCCTTTCATTCAGGCGCAAGCCGCATTCCATTCAGAGCAACCTCCGCAAGGGGAGCTTCGGCGAGTGCTGGATCACCTCGATGATCAAGCCATGCCGTCGGCAGTCTCCGACCCTTCAGAGGAGCTTCGGCGACTGGAAAAGCAGTTGCATGACGAGCTTCACGGACTAGGAGGCAATCAACCTGCTCTGTCGTTCTCCATCGATCCGGAAGACCTTACTTTTGATCTTGACCAGTTCCCTCCAGGGGAGCTTCGGCGGCTGCTTGATGACGAACCAGCAGAGAAGCTTCAAGCCGCATTCCATTCAGAGCAACTCCCGCAAGGGGAGCTTGAGCGACTGCTGGATCATCTGGATGATCAAGCGATGCCCTCGGCAGTCTCCGACCCCTCAGAGGAGCTTCAGGAACGAGATGATCATCCACCCGTGTAGGGGATGATCGGCGCGACACTGCCGGACACGATCCCCTCCACCACCTCCGCCCGGCACAGAAATGCCACTGATCCTGAGCAGGCCGGGGGCTTGGTCGAGGGGGCTGACATCGATGGCCGTAGTCTGAGTGATTTGCGTGCGCGGCTTACGTGCGAGGGAGGGTGTGAGTCATTTCGCTCATGAACCTTCCCCCTCGAAGGGGGGGAATTGATTCGCTCATGGACCCTCTATCGCGTCGCTGCATTGACCACCGCGCGATAGAGGTGCTGCGGGAAGCGCGCCTGGACGACGCCAGACACGGTCCCGAGGAAATCCCAATGCTCATTGATCGTTGCGCTCCCCTGAAGCACCGCGAGCGTTTGCAGCGGCAGACGCTTCTTCGTGCGACGACGCACGATCAGCACCTTCCTTCCCGACACGATCTGGAACGACTTGCGCTTCTGACCGTCCACGCGCTTCAACTGGCGACGCACCACGGTATGAACCGGGGCGCTGCCGATGGAGCCATAGGGTTTGATGAGGATGCCGCCGGTCGCGAGTCGGCCGCTGCTATTGCGGTTCGAGTGGATCGAGAGCGCGTTGTCGGGATACTTCTCTTTGCCCGCACCGATGACATGGCGCTCCATGTACTTGTCGATGCTGCCAACCACTGACCTGAGGTTGCCGCCGTTCGCCGGGCGAATGCGGATGCCGCTGATTACCCAGGGCCGACGCAGCACGAAGACGCCTGGGATTTGCGTCCGCAACGCTTGCTGCGCGTCCTTCGCAGTGAAGGTTAGCGCCTTTGCAGTCGCGGTGTTGATGCTGCGATCACGAAGCTGATCTAGCCGGTCGAGCATCCCCTTCGTGAGCGTGAGCGTGATTTGCATCAGGGCAGCCGATTGCGTACTTCGATCTCGATCAGATCGGCCATCTCTTCGGGCCTCTTCGCCTTGACGGTGATTACCTCGAAGCCCAGGTCGATCAGCTTCGCGTGCCGATCCTTCTGATCCTTCGAGCGCGATCCCTTGGGCGTCTTCAGTTCGAAGCTGAGCAGAACGCCGCCGGTGATATAAACGCGAACGTCGGGCTCGCCCGCCGTGAGGCCCGTGACTTTGGCCTCCATGCGCTCGCGCCGATTGCGGCGCGCTCGGTTCATATCACCGGCACACGTAAACGGCAGACCGTCGTCTTCGAGCTTGTGAAGACGCGCGATCACTTCGGCCTGATAGCGCCATTCGGGAATCGTGTTGACGATGCGAGTTTCCATGCGCGAATGCTCGCGCAGATCGGCGCATCGAGAGAGACCGATCCGGTCTCCGTCAGGCCGGGATCAGGCGACCGCCCTCCCCGATCATCGGCTCACCGTATTTGCTCATGAAGTACCGCGTCCCCTTGCGTCCTCGATCCGACGTGCGGACAAGAGCCGAGCGGATCATGCCCATGTTCTCGAACATCTCGCCGATGACGGCGACGCGATCCCGAGCGATCTTGCCCTTGTTCGCGATCTCATAGGCGGCAATGCCAGATGCGCCGGCGGCCTCGATGTAGGCGATCATCCGCTCTTCGTCGGTCAGGTTCCTCGAAAGCCTCTGCGCAAGCAAAGCATGCTTTTCGGGTGGGGTTAACTTATCGCGAGCTTCTAGATGGCACTGGCGCGCCAATAATAGCACGCGCCAGCATGGGCGCGATCAGCTTTGCCGGATCGATACGCTGCCCGTTTTCGCGTGCCACGGCCTCTGCATAGGCGACGAGATCCCGATGGACTGACGCTGGAAGCTCAGTGGTAACCTTGACCGGCTTGTCGTCTTCCAGCGCTCCTATTCTCAGCTTGGCCATCCCCTATCCTCCGTAAGGCGCAAGTATCAGGTCACGATTGACGACAACGCGAACCGGGAAGCCGGGTCGCACGGTCAGTGTGGGCTGGATGTTGAGGCTGCGCCGAACTACCTGCTGCCCGGTCTGGTTCAGTGAGTCCGAGGCGCCGTGCCGCAATGCTTGGATGATGGCGCTGTCGTTGCTGTTGGTGTCCGAGCCAGCCCCCAGTTCGGTGCCGACCGCTAGAAACGTCGATAGTGCCGCAGCCTTGAAGAGCTCACCCCAGTGATTGTCGACCTGGTCTTCGAGGCCTGCATATCCAGCGGTGTCAGCGCCAGGCTGCCGCTCGAGAACGACAGAACGTCCATTTGGCATGATCAGCCGAGTCCAGACGAGCAGAACGCGCGACTGGCCGAAAGTGACCTGGCTATCGTAGGTGCCGATCAGACGCGCACCCTGTGGCAAAAGCAGAAAGCGCCCGGTCGGCGTGTCAAAGACATTCTCGGTTACCTGCGCCGTGATCTGGCCAGGCAGCTCCGATCGTATCCCGGTGATCAGGGCCCCCGGAATGACCGTCCCGGCCTGCGCGATGTACGGCGAAGCTGGCCTCGCGATGCGGTCAGGGCTGACCGTACGACGATCCAAGGATGCGTTCACGAAGGCAAGCTTCCGGTCCTGGCCATTTTGCGCAAATCCGTCATCGCCTGCGCTCGACGCATTCGGCGACGTCACGCGCTCACTTCCAGGAACCGTAGCGGCGGACGGACGCACTCCTGCTCCACTGGTCGAAGCAAACAGATGACTGATGCGTGCTGCCTCGGTCTCCTGATCTTGGCGCTGCTGTTCCTGGTCCCCACCGATTGTCGGCGATGCCTTGAGCGGCAAGGATCGGTCGGCCGAGGTCCCCAGGGAGCGGCGGACCAAGCTGCGGGATTGGCTGGCGCAGAACGCCAGAATAGTCCTTTGGCAGCATCGTGATGCCGTCGGCAACGTTGTGATGGTCAGTGCTGTAAAGCTCATCGGCCGCCTGGTTTCGAGGGCGATTGTTCTGTAACGACCACAGCACAGTCCCACCGATGACGAGCAATACGACCGCGCTCCCTCCTGCCAAGACTTTTCGTGACAACCGTGTCACGCGCGGGTGCTCTGCTCTCAAGCGGAAGCTTTCGGACTGCTCCCCTTGTATCTCCGACTGAACTGCTTGCTCGTGATCGTTTACATTCCGAGTGTTCATGACGACGGCTTCCCGTCGGTCCTGACAATACGGACCCTCTGCTGGTGCTCGCCGCCAAGCCGCAGTTCGGCGGCAGCAAACAGCCGATCGACGATCAACACGTTGCCGTAAGCGCGATAGTTGACGAGTTCAGTCTTGCCATCTGGACCAATGACGAAGAGCGGAGGCATCTCGCCCTGCACGATACCTTGCGGGAATTCAATGTAGACCTTGCGGCCATCGTCATATGCGGCGAGGGGCCGCCAGGGAGGACTGTCCCCTTCGATCGTATAGCGGGAGATGCGCTGCGCTGGCTCCGGAATAACAGGTTTCAGAGCGACCGAGCGCGATCGTTCCCGTACCGTTTCTGGATAATACCAGGCAACAGACGGCATGTATGGCCGTTCGCGGGAGCGAAGCTCGATCAGGTAGGTGCGCCGGTCGGTATTGACCACCAAGTTGGTCTCGATTGAAGCTCGGGTCGGCTTGACCAGAATATGGACGCGCCGCGTGTCGCCGCTCCCGCTTTCGGTATCACCCACGACCCAGCGTACGGTATCTCCGGACGCGATCGGCCCTGATCCCGTCAGTTGCTCTCCTTCCTCGAGCGCGATATCCGTGATCTGCCCCGGTGCAGCGTAAATCTGATAGAGCGCCCCGGGACTGTAGGCGTAGATCTGCGCCGCATTGAAATATCCCCTCTTGCGAGGCTCTACTCGCGCAGCGCTGTTTGCGGTCTCAACCCGGCTCACCGGCTCGGTGTCTTCTTTCCCGCCTGACTTGCCGCCGAGAGCCGGCTGTCCCGGCCCAAGACAAAACCCTCCGTCCGTTCCAGGGAGCAACAACCATGCGATACCTCCACACCATGCTGCGCGTGCGCAATCTCGATGTCGCGCTGAAATTCTATGTTGATGCTTTCGGCTTGAAGGAGGTGCGGCGGATCGAGAACGAGAAGGGGCGGTTCACGCTGGTGTTCCTGTGCTCGGCGGACGATCTCGAAGCCTTGAAGAAGCAGCCGCCGACCCGCGGGGCGCCGCTGGTCGAGCTCACTTACAATTGGGACGAGGAGAAGTATGGCGAGGATCGCTTCTTCGGCCATCTCGCCTATGAGGTCGACGACATCTACGCCACCTGCGAGAAGCTGATGAAGGCGGGCGTCACCATCAACCGTCCCCCGCGCGACGGCAACATGGCCTTCGTCCGCTCGCCGGACCTGCACTCGATCGAGCTGCTGCAGAAGGGCGATCCGAAGCCGCCGCAGGAGCCCTGGGCGTCGATGCCCAATACCGGCCATTGGTAGGCCCTTTCGCGCAGGAACAAGCGCCCACTGCCCGCGTTCACCCTCCAAGCGATGCGATTGGAGGAGGATGCGATGGCGAGAGGGCTGTTGCTGTGGATGCTTGGCGTGCCGATCCCGGTGATCATTCTGTTGTGGCTGTTCTTCGGCCGCTGAGTGAAAGGCTTGAACTTTGCAATGAAAGCTCCGCCGCGTGCGGAGCTTTTTGCATGAGGGGCACGATGCAATCGCGCATCGCTCGGCGCGCCGAATTCCGCTATCACCCGCAGCAAGCGACAATGCGGGGAGACGCTTCATGCCTGACACCAAGCTGACGATCTGGGGCCGCGCCAACTCGGTCAACGTGCAGAAGGTGCTGTGGTGCTGCACCGAGCTCGGCCTCGCTTACGAGCGGATCGATGCCGGCATGCAATACGGCAAGACGCGCGAGGCCGAATATCTGTCGATGAATCCCAATGCGCGGATTCCGACGCTGGTCGAGGGCGACTTCGTGCTGTGGGAATCCAATTCGATCATGCGTTATCTCTGCATGGCGCATGGGCGCGGCACGCCGATCTACCCCGAGGCGCCGAAGCAGCGCGCCTCGGTCGACCGCTGGCTCGACTGGACGCTGGCGACGGTGCAGCCGGTCGACCGCCCGGTGTTCTGGGGCATCGTACGCACCGCGCCCGCCGAGCGCGACATGATCCAGGTGCAGCGCGATGCCGATGCCGCTGCCGAGGTCTGGGCGATCGCCGACCGCCTGCTCGCCACGCGCCGCTTCATCGAGGGCGATACGTTCACGCTGGCCGATATCGCCGTCGGATCCTATGCGCGGCGCTGGCTCGGGGTCGAGGGCATCAGCCGGCCGGCACAGCCGCACCTCACGCGCTGGCTCGCCGAGCTCGGCAAGCGGCCGGGATTTGCGCAATTCGTCGCACCGCCGATGTCGTGAGCACCTCGCGCGGGTCAAGCTGCGGCGATCGCGCGGGGAATCCTCGTTCCGGCGCGCGCCCCGCGGCGTCACGGCCGCGCTTGACGGCTACTGTGCATGGGGTTGTTTTCTCAACTTTTGACGTGCGCTAGCGCCAGCCGCGCTCGACCAGCAGCACGGCGATGATCAGCAACAGCGTCACCGCGGCGGTCGCAAGGCGCGCGGTCCAGCTGAGGCCGCGGCCGACCCACCACAGCAGCGCGCAATACATCAGCACGGGAACGATGATGTCGAGCCGCACCAGATCCGCAGGCATGGCCTTCAGCGCCGGATGGTGTCGACGCTGATCGCGCCGCCGAGCTGGACGCAGGTCCCGGTGCCCTCGACCATCACGAAGCGCGGGCCGTACGCGGCGCAGGAGCCTGCCTTCGCCTTCCCGGCCGTGCTGCCGGCCAGCGGCAGCGAGTTGCCCGCCTGTGGCGGCTCGGCAGGCGGCAGGCGCAGGCTCTCGGCCGCGGTCGCGGACGTGGCCAGCAGACAGAGCAGGATGAGGAGCGGCGTGCGCATCGCCGCCTTGTAGCCCGGACCGGCCGCGCGCGCCATCGGGCGGTCCGCGATCAGAGGAACCTGACGCCGGCCGACTTGCCGCGGCGCCAGATCACTTGGCAGCTCCGCCCGGTGCGCGCATCGCGCGCGAAGGCCATCCGGATCACGCCGGGAAGCTGGCTTGCGTCCTCGTCGAGGGTGATCTTGGCGCCCGAATCCGAAATGTCCTGGACCAGGCAGTGCCGCGCGGCGAATCCGCCGTCCAGCGTAATCCAGGCGTGCTGCGACAGCAGCTTGCGGGCTGCGCGCTTCTTCGGCGGTGGCATCGGCAAAATCTCCCCGTCCAGCGCTACGCAGGGAACCCTAACAAACCGTTGAAATCGCCTCCGAATGATCCCGGGCTCGGGACTATCCACCGGAGCCAAAAGACCGTTCCCGAACGGCTTGCCCGGGAGCGCAAAGGCCACTATACGTTCGCCCGCTGCAAGCCGCCGGACCCTGTTCGGCCGGCCAGCGGCCGTGCCGGGACAATCGGCAGGGCCCTGCGTTTGCTCCCTTCGTCTATCGGTTAGGACGCCACCCTTTCACGGTGGAGAGAGCGGTTCGATTCCGCTAGGGAGCGCCAGCCAGTCCGCAATCCCCCTCACCGCTGCTCCAGGAAGCTGCTGCCGACCTTCGCGCAGGCAAGCCCGACGGTATAGACGTGGATCCCCTCGATCAGGCAATGGTCGGGATTGAGGCCCAGCAGCCCGATCGAGCTTTCGGCATCGAGCGCCTCCGGTGCGCGGACGATGATGCAGGGATAATCCGCCGCGAGCTTCGCGTAGCTGTCCGGACGAAAGTTGTTCTTGAGGACGTGCGTGTAGCCGTTGTGGTCCAGGAGCGGGATCCTGAAGACGCTCGCATAGGCCGCAGAGAACCTGTCCCGCATCGCCTTGTCGCCCCAGAGCTGCACCGTCATGTCCCAGCCGTGGTTCATGTCGTTTTCCGGCGCGCGCACGAACATGCTGGAGACGTTGGCGCAGGCGGGGCCTGCCGCGACCACGGCCTTCGAGAGCCTGGCTCCGATCGCGTTCAAGCGATACGAATGCAGCGCTGCGCCGCGGGCTTCGATCAACGTCCCCGCGCTGATCGCCACGCACAGGCTGCCAGCGAGCAGGCTCAGCGCGGCCGACGGGACCGCCGGGACGAGCCGTCTGACCTGCACCACCACAAGGACCAGTACGCCACCCGTCAGCACCCAGGGCAGCAGCATGTAATGGACCGCATAATGCTTCGACGTTGCCACGAGGTGCGCGGCATAGATGAGGACGGCGGCACCGAGCGTCAGGCTGACCGGATCCCGCCAGCTCCGGCTCCTGACGCACCAGGTCAGCGCCACGGCCGCGGCGACGACGTACACGGCGAGCACAAGCGGCGCGGCTTTGACGATCGCGGCCATGTTCGACCAGAATATTCCGAAATCAATGAACCCTGGCTCGCCCTCGCCGTAGTTTCCCTTGTGGGTGGCGATTTGCGCAAGCCATCCGAATCCGCGCGTGATCGTTCCCGGATTGAAGATCAGGCTGAAGCCAACGAAGCCGATCGCCCCGGCGATCGTGGCGGCGACGAACGCACGCCTGTTTCTGAGCAGGCACACGGCGAACAGCGCCTGCGGCAGATAGAGATATTTGGTCGAAAATCCGACGGCGAAGATGACCCCGGACACGACGCCGAGCCCCGTCCCCGGCGGGCGCGCATCGAGCGCGGCCTTGATCACGATCGCCATGCCGAACAGCGCGAAGGCGGCCATCAGGCTTTCCGGCGCAAGCACGGTCTGGAAGTGAAACGAGTCGGAGTGCACGAACGCACCGGCCTGAAACAGCATCGCAGCGATCGCGCTCTGGGTCGTCCGACCGACGATGAGTCCGCTCGCCAGCAACGCGCCAGTGAGCGCCAGCGCCTCTCCGGTTCGGCCTGCCCATGTGATGGCATCGTAGTGTTCGAGCCCGAACGCGACGATATCCCCGGCCCCGGCGACCAGAGCCCAGCCCCTGACGATCAACGCGACGAGCAGCGTCGTCGTCGTACCCGGGTGATCGAATTTCAGCGAGCCGTATCCCGCCGCCATCGCCAGCCCGTTCATCGTGTAGGCCGATTCCGGATCGACCTGGACGCCCCAAACGGCCTGGTAGGCCGAATAGAGCAAGGTCGCCGCCAGATACAGCGACGGCACGATGAGGATCAGCAGCGTTCTGATCCTTCCGCTCAACCGTGCGTCGGGAAAGCAATCGTCTGACATATCGAACCGTGGCTTCCGCGGCCTAGATCGCCTTGATTTTGAAGAAGGCGAAAGCCACCATCTTCAGCAACATCCAGCCATGGCGAAACCTGGAGATCTGAGTCTCGCCGTACGTGCGCGCGGCATAGCGGATCGGGAGATCCACGGTCTTCAGGTTGAGCTTCGATGCGCCGAAGATCAGGTCGAAGTCGCCGAACGGATCGAAATCACCGAAATAGGCCTTGCCGGCCTTCAGGCGCTGATAGTCGCTGCGGCGCAGAACCTTGGTGCCGCACAGCGTGTCGGTATAGCGCTGATTGAGCAGCCAGGAGAACAGATAGGAGAAGATCTTGTTGGCGATCAGGTTGAGGAAGCGCATCGCGCCATCGTCCATGGGATAGACCAGGCGCGATCCGTTGACGAATTCGCCCTTGCCCGCCTGCAGCGCCTCGACGAATTTCGGAATCTGCTCCGGCGGCATCGTCAGGTCGGCGTCGAGAATGATCAGCACGTCGCCGCGCGCCGCGTCGAAGGCGGTGAAGACGGCGTCGGCTTTGCCCTTGCCCGGCTGCCGCATCACCTTGATGTCCTTGGATGGATGCGCCTGCTTGACCCGCTCCATCTCCTCGAACGTACCGTCCTGGCTGTGACCTTCGATGAAGATGATCTCGATGTCGCTGCAGAAGTCGGGAATTCGCAGGACCGCAGGCTCGATATTGCCGCGTTCGTTGCGCGCCGGGACGACGACGGTGGCCGAAGCGAATTCTTCCCTCGCGCTGCGGCCGGAGCGAGCGACCAGATAATGCCGAAGCGCCAGTTGGCGGATCCCCGGGAGCACGCTGACGAAACGATTGAGAAAACGGCCGACCCCGAACATCCCGACCGGAGAGAGCACTTCACCGGATCGAAATCCGCAAGCCTGGCAAGGCTGCGCAGGTCGGTCGGCGACAGCACGTTCTGGTCCGGTTGCGGCATCCGCAGGCCGACGAATTCGGCGAATTTCAGCAGGGGATACCAGAGATGCGAGAAGTAGCCGATCACCAGGCGCGTATTCCGCGTACAGAACGGATGCAGCTGGGCGATGAACCTCTGACAATCCTCCACCGAACCGATCGTATCGAGGACGAGGATATAGTCGAACGGACCTTGCAGCCCATCGAGCGTCGCGGGGTCTTCGGCATCGCCTTCGATGAAGGTGAGATCGGGGTGGCGCTGCCGCGCGATCGTGATTTGCTTGCGACAGAGATCGACCCCGACGCCATGTGATGGCGCAAGACTCGCGAGCGTATCGCCGATGCCGCAACCAATGTCGAGGACGCGGCTTCCCGGCGGGATCAGAAACCGGAGATAGCGCTCATCCTCGTCGTGAAAAAAGCGGTTCCTCTCGCGCCACGCCACGCGATCCGCGGCGATCCGGTCGGCGTGATCTAGAATTCCTGCCTTCCGCGGGGACAGGCAGTCGGAGACGACTGTCATGTCCATGGCAAGACGCAGGTTTCATTGAGCCTGCTCGAACTGAAACGGACCGCAAAATTCAACGCCGCGGCGCAGGACGCCGCAGCCACCAAATTAGACATCAATATGGTCCCCCAGACCTAATCGTACTCAAGCGCAACTGGAGAGCGAGATCAACAGGAAGATCATCGACGTGGATCGCCGGATATGCCGCCATCCATTCGTCCTCGGCCGGCGACGATGAGCGGCAAAATCCGTTACCCGGCATGAACTCCCCAGCCCTCACCCGCAACCAATGTCTGAAGGAAACCACCGCCGCGGCGGCGCCGCGCATTGAAGGATCTGGTTCGACTCATGGAGCAGGGCAAGCCGACCTTGGAAGGCCAGTCCGGCCTCCCCTCCACGACGACCACGCCACTGGCATGGATGCGCCGCACCGCGCCATATTCGCCGGAGCGACGCGCCAAAATGCTCGAGCACATGGCGCGCGCCCGGTCGGCGCCGCGGCCCCAGGCCGATTTTGCGCCGGCCGCACCCGTGCCGTCTGGCAGCAGCGCCAAGGACGCTGTTAGCGATGTCATCGCCTACGTCGTCCTGTTCGGTGTCGGCGGGCTGCTCTTCCAGTCGCACGTTCCTCTCTATTTCGGCGCGTTTCTGTTCCTGACCGACGGCGAGCGCATTGAACGCGCGCTGGCAAGCATCGGTATCCGCCTCGAGCCCGAAACAATCGGCCCAGACCTCGTCAAGCGCTCTGTATTCTGGTTCGGATGGTTCGCGTTGCTCGGCGCTTTGAAAGGCTCCGTCCCCGTGTGGCTCGCACCATGGATGCCTCCGACCGAGTCATGGCCTTCCCTGGCAGGCATTGCCCTTCTGCTCGCCGTCGTCGAGGCATTGACGGCGCTCGCATTGCGGCGCGCATTGCCGCGTTTGGGATGGGAGATCCGTCCGGACGCCCCGACGTGGAGGACGATCCAGTTCGCCGGGGCCGCTGCCGCGCTGACTATTCTGGTGCTGTTCGGACTCCTCTAGGGGCCGCCGCGGAGCGCCGTGTCTTCGCTGCACCCTGAGTGGACAACGCTGTGCGATTGCCTGTAGCACAACGGGGCTTTATGCCGCGCGCCCTACTGTGCCGCCGAGCCGCGCATTTACTGAAAGTTTACCCCTGCTCTTGGGCTTCAGTATCATTTGCTTAGAGTTTCGCAGTTACCGTGAAAGTACGGAAGTCATCCAAAGCAGATTGGCGCTCATGTCCGTCGCAGAATTCCTGAGGCAGCGAGCAGTGGATGTTGCGGTCAGCGGCAGCTACTCGCTGCCCCGCTGGTACGATTGCGAGGGCAAGCTCCGCAGTTTCGCCTGCCGGACCAAGCGCGTCTCACCCTTCCGGATGATCGTGGACGTGCCTGTGGTCGGCAAGGTCGGCGAGCGCTTGACCTCTTACTTCCAGGATTTCGGCGAATTCCAGGGCACCATCAGTGCGACATTGAAGGCAGGCTTCCTGATGGAACTCGAGATGACGCGGGCGCGGCGCGCCTGGATGTCGGAAAAGCTGACCTGGCTGGAGAAGAAGCAGAAGGATGCCAGCGTTCGGGAACTGCGGCGTGACGCGCGTTTCGTTCCGCAGATCTCGCACACCGTCCTGACCCTCGCGGACGGCAGCAGCCATTCCTGCTTCATCATCGACGTCTCGACGGCCGGCGTCGCGGTGTCCTCCGAATACGATCCGGCGATCGGAACCCCGCTTGCTGTCGGCGGCTGCGTCGGGCGGGTGATCCGCAAGTTCGACCACGGCTTTGCGGTCAAATTCGCCGAAAAGCAGGACCGGGACGACCTCGGCCGCCTGATCGTGCGCGCGCCCTTGCTGAAGTCGGCCTGACCCTCCGCCACGCCGCCCTATAGCGGCCCCAATGCCGGATCAGCTTTTGCAGGTCTGTGCCTCGGGCCGGACGTCATTTTGCAGACTTGCGATCGGGGGACCGAATGGCAGTCGACAAGATCACGGCTGAAAAGATCAAGGTTGGTAAGATCACCTGGGACAGGGTCGGCCGGGTCACCGAGCCCGGACGCTACATGTACACGTTCGGCTGGCTCACCATCACCGCCGGCGATCTCGAGATCTGGAAGCGATACCCGCAGGCCGCGTTCACGCTGCTGGCGCAGAGTTCCGAATCGCCCGACTCCGCCGGCGAGGAATTCCATCTCGGCGCCTTCGACGTCGCACCCGACGCGCCGCCTGCGATCACCACGCACTGAGCTGGAAAAAGCGCGGACCGTCGCGGGAACGCCTGGCATGGGCGTTGCTTTATCATCGCCATGATACACATCCCTGCCGTCGATCAGGCCTTTATGTTGCTGCTCATCGTCCTCTGCCTCGGCACGTGCCTCGTCCGCGCGTTCTGGGAGCTGGAGCGGTTGCGCGCACGCCGGATCGACGCCCCGCGCCACGGGCACATAGCGAAGCGAGACTAGGACCGGCCGCCGCCGGGCCATGTGCGCCGGGAATCGAAGAAACCAACGCATTGCCTTGATCTGGCTTGCAAATCTCAATCCCGCGCCCGCCGCGCACTCGTTGCCATGGATGACGAGCATCTTTTGTCATGCAATTGATTGCGCTTGTATTCCACCTCGTAACGGGAGAGGAGCGCATGAACGGCAGCTGTCGCGCGTGTTAAGCGACCCGACAGCAGGCGCATGACACATGGTCGCATCGGTGAACGTAGATAAGCGGATCAAGGGAACCTATTTTCGGCGCCAATGTACCTGATCGAAGCGCTCCCCACCGTCATTGGAACTGCCGCCATCGCCCCGGCGCTGCTGATGCTCTGGCTCGTCATCGCCGCCGAAGAGCGGCCCGGCCCGCCGGCCCAGGTCTGGACCGCATTCCTGCTGGGGGCGGCCAGCATTTCACTCCTGGGTCTCGCGCGCGCCCCCTTCGCCAAGATGGTCGCCGCCCCGGACGACCCCTGGGCGGCGCTGGCCATGCATTCGATCTTCGGCGTCGCGCTGCCCGAGGAGGCCGTCAAGGTGGTCGCCATCGTGCTGGTCTCTTCCACCAAGCGGCGGACCTTTGCCAATCCGATGGACACCGTGGTCTACGGAGCCGCGGTCGGCCTCGGCTTCGCCGCCTACGAGAACCTCGCCTACCTGGTCCAGCACGCCGACATGTGGCGCTCGCTAGCCGCGCTGCGCAGCGTCCTGACCGTGCCCTTCCACGGTGCGCTCGGCATCATCGCGGGCGCCTACCTGACCATCGCGCGCGCCGGCACGGCGCTGGGCGCGAACCGCCATCATCGCGATTGGGCCCGTCTGTCCAGCCGGCTGTTGATCTTCGCCGGCCCGCTCGCGCTGCATTCGGCCTTCGACTTCCCGCTGCTGACGCTCCAGCGCATGCCCGATCTCGATCCCAGCTTGCGCATGTGGCTGGGCGCGGCGAGCCTGTTGATCGGCTTCGGCTCGATCGCCTTTGCCATCCGCCTGGTCCGGCGCGTCGCTCGCCACCATGCGCCGCGGACCGATGTCGCACGCGAGCGGCTCAGCCAGCTGCGCCGGATGTGGGCGCTGCTGCTCGCCGGCGGTGGCATCGGCTTTGTCGGGCTCGCCTTCGTCCTGACCTCGATCCATCACTGGCTGATCAACCCCGAGCGTAACCTGACGCTGGCGCTGATCCCGATCGGTTTCGTCTCGATCCTGCTCGGCCTTGCGCTTCTGATTGTCACATCGGCGATCTACATTCTCGGCCGCAACCGCATCCGCACCAGCGCGGAGGGCTTCTCCTCGGCGCCCGGCAGCAGTTGATCCACCGCATGGCGAACGCGCCATCGGCCTACTAGATTGGGGTAATCCTCTCGTTCCGGAGCCCGACGATGACATCGCCCGAGGAATTTGCTCGCCTCCAATCCGAGATGAACCAGGCGGTCAAGACGCATTGGAAGGCTTTTCTGTTCGAAGGCATCCTGCTTGCCGTCCTCGGCATTGCCGCGCTTGTCCTGCCGCCGCTCGCCAGTCTTGCGACCGCGATCTTCCTCGGCTGGATGTTCCTGATCGGCGGCATCGGCGGACTGATCGCGACCTATTGGGCGCGCAGCACGCCGGGTTTCTGGTGGTCGCTGATCTCGGCTGCGCTGGCCGTGCTCACCGGCATGCTGCTGTTGGCCCGGCCGATGCAGGCCGTGCTGACGCTGACCATCGTGCTCGGCGCCTATTTCCTCGCCGAGGGCGTCGCCACCATCATGTACGCGCTGGAGCACCGCCGCGAGCTCAGCGGCCGCTGGTCGTGGCTCCTGATCTCGGGCCTCGTCGACATCGCGATCTCGTTCATGGTGATCACGGGACTGCCGAGCTCGGCGGAATGGGCGATCGGCGTCCTCGTCGGTATCAACCTGCTGTTCGGCGGCGCCACCCTGATCGGCATGGCGCTGGCGGCACGCAAAAGCAACACCTGAGACGCGCGTTGCGTCTTGTGCCGTCGCGGGGGGTGACAAGGCGCCAGCGGCACGCTATATGGCCTTCCCATGATCACCGTCGCCACCAGCTATTTTTGGTACTTTAGCTACGACAGCTCGCTGGCGGCGGGAGGATCGCGCTCAATCTAAAACATTGCAGCAAACGTCCGAACAGCCGCCAGACCTGGCGGCTTTTTTATTGGCCGGCAGGTTCTAGAACAGACAGGAGCCCGCCGTGCTGAGCACGACCGACGATCTTCGTATCCGCGAACTGAAAGAGCTGAGCACGCCTGAAGAGGTGATGCGGGAAGTCCCCCGTACGCTCACCGCAACGCGTGTGGTGATGGCCGCGCGCAACGCCATCCACGCCATCCTGAGCAATCAGGACGACCGCCTATTGGTCGTCGTCGGCCCATGCTCAGTGCATGATCCCAAGGCCGCGCTCGACTACGCCGAGCGCCTGGCAAGACTGCGCGAGGATCTCGCCGATCAGCTCGAGATCGTGATGCGGGTCTATTTCGAGAAGCCGCGCACGACGGTCGGCTGGAAGGGCCTGATCAACGATCCCGACCTCGACGGCAGCTTCGACATCAACAAGGGCCTGCGGCTCGCGCGTAACGTGCTCGCGGCCGTGAACAATCTCGGCCTGCCCGCCGGCACCGAGTTCCTGGACATGACCACGCCGCAATACATCGCCGACCTCGTCTCCTGGGCTGCGATCGGCGCGCGCACGACCGAGAGCCAGATCCATCGCGAGCTGGCATCGGGGCTGTCCTGCCCGGTCGGCTTCAAGAACGGCACCGACGGCAATGTGCGGATCGCGGCCGACGCGGTGAAATCAGCCTCGCATCCCCATCATTTCATGGCCGTCACGAAGCTCGGCCGCTCGGCGATCGCCTCGACCGCCGGCAACGAGGACTGCCACATCATCCTGCGCGGCGGAGCTGAGCCGAACTACGACGCGGCAAGTGTTGCAGCCGCCTGCAATGAATTGACCAAATCCGGCGTTGCCCCGCTGGTGATGGTCGATGCCAGCCATGCCAATTCGAGCAAGAAGCCGGAGAACCAGCCGCTGGTGATGGCCGATATCGCCCGCCAGATCTCGGGCGGCGAGAGCCGCGTCATGGGCGTGATGATCGAGAGCAATCTCGTCGCCGGCCGCCAGGATGTCGTGCCGGGCAAGCCGCTCACCTATGGGCAGAGCATCACTGACGGTTGCATCGACTGGGCAACGACGTCAAAGACGCTCGAGCAGCTCGCCGACGCCGTCGAGATCCGCCGCAACACCCAGCGCGCGGGACTGCACGAGAGGTCAGCCTGACGGATCACTGGGTTAGATGGCTCGTTCCTCACCTCTCCCCGACGGGGAGAGGTGAAAGTCTCAGCAGCCGCGGCAGATGCTTTTGATCTTCTTGTCGAGCGCCTGGTTTTCCTTGCTGAGCGGATCGTTCGCATCGCTCAGATTCTTCTCGCTAGGCACATCCCCGGCACGCGGCTGGCGATGACCGACCGGCGCCGGCAACACCGATCCGGACGATGCGCCGCTTGATGTCGATCCCTTGGAGCCGCCGGTCTGCGCAACAGCCGCGCCGCCAAGCAAGACCACGAGCGATGTTGCCAGCATGATCTTCTTCATGTCCGTTTCTCCATTCTCAAATCAAGCGTCCATGCCATCGCCCCTCATGTCTCGGGCGGATAGAGATGAACGTCGCCGCAATAGTCGACGATACGATAGCGCGTTTCCGATTCCGCTTCACGCGCCTCGTCCGCGGTATTTTGCACCGCCAACACGTAATTCGGCCCTACCGGCGACTTGCCGGCGCCGCCGGGAATGTCGATGACATAGTCCGGTTGACACAGGCCTGACACCCGTCCGCGCAACTGCCGCATCAAGTCCTGGCCTTGCGCCAGCGTCGTTCGCAGATGCGCGGTGCCCGGCGCGAGATCGCCGTGATGCAGGTAATAGGGCTTGATCCGGCATTCGACGAAAGCTCTCATCAAATCCGACAGCGCGGCGATGTCGTCGTTGACGCCGCGCAACAGCACGGACTGGCTCACAAGCGGTATACCAGCATCGACGAGCCGCGCACAGGCGGCGCGCGCGGGACCCGTCAGTTCCCGCGCGTGGTTGGCGTGTACCGCGACCCAGGTGGCCGCGCCCGCGACCTTCAGGGCCGCAACCATCTCAGCGCTGACGCGTGCGGGTTCGGCCACGGGAACGCGGGTATGAAGACGGATGATCTTGACGTGATCGATGGCCGCAAGATCGGCCATGATCTCGCTCATTCGCCGGGGCGACAGCATCAGGGGATCGCCGCCGGTCAGGATCACTTCCCAAATCTCGCCCTGCGTCCGGATGTAGTCGATCGCGGTTCGATAGGCACTCTCCGACAACGCATTGTCCTTGCCGGGGCCGACCATCTCGCGGCGGAAGCAGAAGCGGCAGTAGACCGCGCAGACATGAACGAGCTTGAACAGCACGCGGTCGGGATAGCGGTGCACAATTCCGGCGACCGGCGAATACGGGTGATCGCCGATCGGATCGGCATTCTCGCCCGGCTGCGCCTCGAGCTCGGCCGAGGTCGGAACGAACTGCCGCGCGATGGGATCGTCGGGATCCGTCGGGTCGATCAATCCGGCCAGATCAGGCGTGATCGCCACGGCATAGCGCGCGGCGACGCGTTCGAGCGCCGGCAGCGCCGATGCAGGCGCCAGCCCCTCGGCCACCAGCTCGGCAGGCTCGCGCAGAGTGCGTGCAAGATTGGTCTTTGTCATCTCTCATCCGCTGGGGGTGTCCACACCACCTGATCAATTCGTGTCGCGCCGCTCGCCAGCATCACCAGCCGATCGAAGCCGAGCGCGACACCACTTGCCTCCGGCATTGCGGCAACCGCCGTCAGAAAATCCTCGTCGAGCGGATAGGCTTCGCCGTAGCGGCGCTGCTTCTCCGTCATCGATTCCGTGAAGCGTTTGCGCTGCTCCTCGGCATCGGTCAGCTCTCCAAAGCCGTTGGCGAGCTCGACGCCGCAGGCATAGACCTCGAAACGTTCGGCGACCCTCGGATCGACCGTCTTCACCCGCGCCAGCGCCGCCTCTGGAGATGGGTATTCGAACAGGATGGTCAAACGCCCCTGCCCCAGCTGCGGCTCGACATGCTCGACCAGGACCTTGCTGAAGATGTCCGACCAGGTGTCGTCCTCGGCGACACGGACCTTTCCGGCTGCCGCCGCGGCGAGCGCCGCACGGTTACCCTCGCCGCCCGAAATTGTCGACAGCAGGTCGATGCCGGCAAAGTGCTCGAAGGCGCCCGCGACGGTCAGCAGCTCCGGCTCGGCGAAGGGATCGGCGGTCCGGCCGCGGAAGAAGAAGGTCCCGATCCCGGTCGCCTGCGCCGCACGGGCGATCACCACGACGCAATCAGCCATGATGGCATCATAGGGGGCGCCTGCCCGGTACCATTCCAGCATGGTGAACTCCGGCAGATGCAGGTCGCCGCGCTCGCGGTCCCGGAACACCCGTGCGAACTCGAAAATCCGCGTCTCGCCCGCCGCCAGCAGCTTCTTGCAGGCGAATTCAGGCGAGGTCCGCAGGTATCGGCTGGCCCGGCTGCCGTCCGGCCGCATGATCTCGGTCCGGGGGGCGTGCAGATGGGTCTCGTTGCCCGGAGAGACCTGGAGAACGGAGGTTTCGACCTCCACAAACCCTTGTTCGGCGAAAAACCCCCGCAAAGCTCCGGTCACGGCGGCCCTGGCCTGGAGGAACGGCCGCCGGTCGAGGTGCCGCGAGGGCGACCAAAACGGCGACATCGGCTTGTCCCCAGCCATCAACCGACCGCCCCGGCCGGCAGCAAAGTGCTGGCATCCAACGGCAAAATCAGTATGTTGCGGCCCGAAACGGGCGCCGAGGTCCGATTTGAGGCCCCAAGTCCCCCATCAATTCGACCACGTCCTGGCTGGTGCCGGGCCAAGCAAGCAGGAAATACAGCTTTGAGAGTCATCGCCAGTTCTATTCGCAAGGGCAACGTGATCGAGCAAGACGGCAAGCTCTACGTCGTCGTGAGCGCCGAGAACATCCATCCCGGCAAGGGCACCCCGGTCAGCCAGATCGAAATGCGCCGAATCTCGGACGGGGTAAAGATCTCGGAACGCTACAAGACCACCGACCAGGTCGAAAAGGCCACGATCGAAGAGCGTAACTACACCTACCTCTATGAGGATGGCGACGGCTACCATTTCATGAACCCGGAGACCTACGACCAGGTCCAGGTTTCCAAGGACGTCGTCGGCGACGCCGCCGCCTATCTTCAGCCAGACATGACCGTCAAGCTGTCGACCCACGACGTCAATGTGGTGTCGATGGCGCTGCCGCAGCGCGTGACGCTCGAAGTGGTCGAAACCGAGCCCGTGACCAAGGGGCAGACCGCCTCCTCGTCCTACAAGCCGGCGGTGCTCTCCAACGGCGTGCGCACCACCGTGCCGCCGCACATCTCGGTCGGCACCCGTATCGTGGTGATGACCGAAGACGGCTCCTACTCCGAGCGCGCCAAGGACTGACGGGGAACCGAGCGATCGCAACAGGTACCGCCGGGGGGCGAGGCAGTGGTTGGGAAGGGTTTCCGCTTCGTCTCGCTGCATCTGGCGCTGCTTTCGCTCCTCCTTGCCACTCCCCTCGCTGCGGATGAATTCCGCAGCCCCTCGCTGACGGCCCTGCGCGTCGACTGGCGCGCGGCGCTCGACCAGCTTCGCAGCGAGATCAACAGCCGTCCCCAGATTGCGGGCGACTTCATCTTCGTACCCCGCCGTACAGTGCCGCGCTACGACCCGCGCGCGATGCCCGCACTGGTGCAGCTCAACGCGATCTCCTCGCGCTTCTTCACCGGCATTACCCGAAGTCCCGTCCCCGTGCTGCTGCCGTTCGACGCCGCCGCGTATCTCGATGCGCAGCGCAGCGGCGCGCCGGCTACGCTCGCGCTGTCGCGCTACCAGGCCGATTTCAATCCTGTCGACATGTTCGATGCCGGGCCTGCCGGCTACAGCGCGACCTTCTCGCTCGATCCAGGCGCCGGTGAGGGCATGCCAAGCCGGGTGTACGCAAGGCCTGTCGAGGTGCAGATCACGGGCTCGGCGCTCGTCTACGACATCGCCGATCCCGCCGGGGGCAAGGGCGAGCCAGTCAAGCCGCTCGCAGCAGCCTACCCGGATCTGCGCAGGTTCATCCGGGAAGGCTATGTGCGCTACGCCTTCACCCGCTTCGGCGCCGCCTATGTGGTCTCGATCCAGTGCCTCGACAGCGTCGCGAGGCCGCGGCGGCTCGCCTGCAAGGAGGCCTATCCGGTCGCCGAGCGTTTCCTGAAAGCGCTGCGCATCGCTGGCGGCCAGCGCATGCGGCCACTGACGGACGTTGCGTCCAACATCATCGATCGCCCCGCGGTGCGTTCACCGGATTTCAGCTACCGGCCGAGCGGCGACATCATCCCGAACACCGGCTACCGCAAACAGGGCGGCCATCCCGACGCTATGGCCTACGCCCAGATCCGCTTTCCGCTGGAGAAGGCGCCCGCCTTCGTGCGCTCGCAATCCTACGGCAAACGTGACAAGAGCGAAGGCCCGACCGCCTTTCCCTGGCGCGACAATTTCTGCGAGTCGCGCAGTTTCGAAGTGTGGCAATGCGGCGGAGGCTACGGCCATCAGGGCGAGGACATCCGCGCCGCCGGCTGTCCGCCGCCCGGCGAAGGCCGCGAGCCCTGCGATCCCAAGCAGCGCGGCGTCGTCGCCGTGCGTGATGCAATCGTCATCCGCGGTGCCAAGGACCAGGCGGCGACGCTTCAGGTCAATAGCCGCACCGAGCACATCCGTTTCCGCTACATGCACATGAATCCGCACGCGATGAACGCCGACGGCCTCGTCAACGGCCGCCTCGTCAGCGAAGGCGAGAAGATCGGCGTGGTCTCGAACTATCTCGACCGTCCCGCCGGAACGTCGCTGCACCTGCATTTCGACGTCCAGGTATTCACCCGCGACGGCTGGATCTGGGTCAATCCCTACGTCACGTTGGTATCGGCCTATGAGCGGCTGATCCGCGCGCGCGGCCGCGAGATCGGCCCGGAGATCGCAATCACGTCGCAACCGGTGGCCCATGCGCTGCCGCAGGACGTGCTCAAGCCCGACTTGCGCGAGGGGGCGGGCGGCGAGGAGAACTGAGAGCGTACTCGTTCGTTGCCGGAGCGTGCATCTGGTCGCGCATCTCGCCGGCTCGAACGAAGAAGGACAGGTTGATGAGTGTCGGACTGATCGGTCTTCTCGACGACATCGCGGGGATCGCAAAGGTGGCTGCAGCCTCGCTCGACGATGTCGCGGCCCAGGCTGCCAAGGCGGGCACAAAGGCGGCCGGCGTGGTCATCGATGATGCGGCGGTCACGCCGAACTACGTCATCGGTTTTGCATCGAAGCGCGAACTGCCGATCGTCGGGAAGATCGCGATCGGATCGCTGCGCAACAAGCTGCTGATTCTGCTGCCCGTTGCCCTGTTGCTTGGCTATTTCCTTCCCGCCGCGGTCACGCCGCTGCTGATGCTGGGCGGCGCCTTTCTCTGCTATGAGGGCGCCGAAAAGGTGCTCGAAGCCGTGCTGCCGCATCATGCGCACCAGCACGAAGCTCAGCTGCAGCCGATTGCGTTGAATACGCGGTCGGTCGAGGACGAGAAGGTCGCAAGCGCCATCAAGACGGACTTCATCCTGTCGGCTGAGATCATGGCGATCACGCTGGCGGCTATCCCTGCGGGCAGCATCTGGACGCAGGCGCTGGTGCTGGCGCTGGTCGGCGTCTTCATCACCGTTGGGGTCTATGGCGTGGTCGCCTTGATCGTGAAGGCGGACGATGTCGGCATCGCCCTTGCGCGCTACGGCGGCACTTCACTCGTTGGCCGCGCGATCCGCTTGCTTGGACGCGCGCTCGTCCGCGGCATGCCCGCCTTCCTGGCGGTGCTGAGCGCGATCGGCACCGCCGCCATGATCTGGGTCGGCGGCGGCATCATCCTGCATGGCATCGAAAAGTACGGCCCGCCCGCAATTGGTGACACGGTCCATGCCGCAACCGAGGCTGCCGCACATCTCCTTCCATCCGTTGCCGGCATCGTCGAATGGTCGGTCGAGGCAGCCATCTCGGGCGCGCTTGGACTGCTCATCGGCGCGGTTGCCATTCCGGTCGTCGAATACGGACTCGCACCGGCATGGAAACGGCTGAGGCGATCGCGATCGGCCTGAGCACGGGTGTCGCGAATGCCCCGTGTAGGCTACTCCAGGAAAGTCGTCAGCTGCGCGCCTTCATCGGCCACGAACACCGCAATCAACTCCGCCGGCTCCGTCATACTGGCATTGGCCGAGACCAGGTGCGTCGAGCCCGGTGGTTCGAAGAAGGACTGGCCGACGCCGAACGTCTCGACCGGGCCGCCGCCGAGTTGCGAGCGGATCTCGCCCTTGGTGATGTAGGCGGTAACGGATCCCGCGTGGCGATGCGGCCGCGAAAACCCGCCCGGACCATAGGATACGCGCACGATGGTGACGCGCTTGCCCGGGACGTTCGGCAGCGCGTAGGAGCCGATCGGCTCGACCTTGTCGAGCGGCGAGCCCTCCGCGGCCGTGGCGCAGAGCGGGGTCAGTACGCCTGCGACGGTGTCCATCGTCACCGGCAGCGTCTTGCCGATCGCGAGCGCGCAGGCGACCCCTGCGACGACGGCGAGCGTCGTCGAACGCGACGGCGCCGGCCACTGCACGGCAGAAAAGCTCATGGCTGTCATCGTGATCTCCCCTTGCCTCCGTCAGGACGCAGCGGCGGCCGTTGCGACCGGCCGCTTTGCAGGCGTCCAGCGAAACGCCGCGCCGAAGCGGTTCCAGACGTTGATCGAGGCGACGGCCGAGGTCAGGTACGTCAATTCAGTCTCGGAGAATTCGCCGGACGCTTCCGCATAGACCTCGTCGCCGACGCCGTCGGGCAGACAGGTCAGCGCCTCGGCCCAGGCGAGCGCAGCCCGCTCGCGCGGCGAAAAGATCGGCGCCTCGCGCCAGACCGCGACCAGATGGAGCTTGTCGACGGGAACGCCGATCCGTTCCGACAGCAGGACGTGGTGCTGCACGCAGAAGGCGCAGCCGTTGATTTGCGAGGCGCGCAGCTTGACCAGTTCGAGCAGTTGCTTGTCGAGGCCGGCCTTGGCCGCAAGCTGGCCCAGCGCCAGCACCAGATCATACGCATCGGGCGCGATCCGCTTGAAATCTTCATATTCGCTGCGGGCGTGTGACATTGCCATTCACCTCGGCCTATTATAAGAGCTCGGATATCTTATAAGAGCTCTTATATGCCACGCAAGACCAATGACGTCACGAGATCGCAATCGGGACGAAAGGCAGTTGAACACGGCGCCGTGCATGTTCCCGCGCCGGGCGAAGGCAAGCGCGGCGAGCAGGGCTACCTCGGCTATCTGCTGCGCCAGGCCCACGCCGCGGTTCGTCTGACGATGGAGCGCACCCTGGCCGATCTCGGCGTGACGTCGCCGCAATTCGCGGTGCTGACGATGCTGAACGCCTATCCGGGCTTGTCGGGGGCCGATGTCGCCCGCCTCACCTTCCTGACGCCCCAGACCGTCGGCGTCATCATTCGCAACCTCGAACGCGACGGTGCCATTGTCATGACGCCTCATCCCGTCCACGGCCGCATCCAGCAATGGACGCTGACGCCGCGCGGCGCGACACTTTTGAAGACGTGCCGGCAGCGTGTGCTCGAATTGGAGAAGCGCCTCGCTCGAAATCTGGATTCAAAGGCGGAAACCACGATCCGGCGCTGGCTTGCCGGAATTGCGGCTGACCTGCAGGAGGACTAGGCGACCGGCATCGCAGCTGTCGCGGCCGCAGTTCTACCCGCCTTTCAAGGCGTTCTTGACTGCGCCGTCGGGCCAGGTCTCGTCCGCCGCGATCACCCGCACGCGGGTCTGGTCCGCGGTATTGACCAGCACGTGCGAATTCACTCGCTCACCGCTCGGCTCGAGACGCAAATCGGTTTCGGGCTTCCAGCTCAGCGTCGTCGCGAGGTCGCCGGGAAAGATCTTCCATTGCGATCCGTCGTCGAGCTCGACGACATGGCTTTCCGCATGCGTGCGTATCTTCATTCCACCCCGTTTTTCGATGAACAGACGTACGGAAGGCAGGCCCGGCCCACGGCCGAATCTTCTCCTCCTTCCGGACGAGGAGGGAATGCGGGAAGAGCGACACTTGTTCCGGTGGGAACAGACGATGCGCTCAGGCACGATCCACGCACATTGCCGTTCCTGGAACCGACTCACACGGGCCATGTTTCCGGCTAGAATGTGCCCATGAAGCACGCTGATTCCTCGCCCCGTCACACCCGCCGCGCCCTGCTCCAGTCGACGCTTGGTGTAGCCGCTTTGCTCGCGCTGCCCAGCCGCGCTCTCGCCGCGCCCCCCGGCTTCGACGAATGGCGTGAGAGCTTTCGCGCACGCGCGACGGCAAAAGGTATTTCCGCCGCGACATGGCAGCGCGCGATGGGAAGGGTCGAGCCGGACATGAGCGTGTTCGCGCAGATGCGCAACCAGCCCGAATTCCACGAGCAGGTCTGGCAGTACATCAACCGCCGCGTCTCGGACTGGCGCATCATCAACGGCAAGATCGCGCTGAAGAACAACGAGGCGCTGCTCGCCCGCGTCGAGCGCGATTTCGGGGTCGAGCGCGGCACGCTGCTGGCGCTGTGGGGCGTCGAGTCCGCCTATGGCGATCCCCTGGTGCAGCAGAACCATATGAGGCCGGTGTTTCCCTCGCTCGCCGCGCTCGCCTGGAACGAGCCGCGCCGCAAGGCCTATTGGGAGACCGAGCTGATCAACGCACTGCGCATCGTCGACAAGGGTTGGAGCACGCCTGAGGAAATGCGGGGCTCCTGGGCCGGCGCGATGGGGCATTCGCAATGGATGCCGGAAGTCTGGCTCAATGTCGGCATCGACTATGACGGCGACGGCAAGGTCTCGCCGTTCGGCAAGCCCGACGACGCGCTGGGCTCGACTGCAAAATACCTTGTCAATCGCGGCAAGTGGCATCGCGGCGAGCATTGGGGCTACGAGGTGCGCGCGTCCGGCAACATGAGCGGCAGCCGTACCTATGCAGCCTGGCAGGCGGCCGGCGTCAGCCGCGCCGACGGCCAACCGTTTCCGCAGCCCAACGCATCCGCACAGATGTGGACGCCGGTTGCGGGCGGGCCGACCTTCCTGCTCGGACCGAACTTCTATTCGGTGAAGAGCTATAACCCTTCCATGAACTACGCGCTGGCGATCTGCCATCTCGGGGATCGCTGCCTGGGAGCTCCGCCCTTCATCCAGCCTTTCCCGGGCTCCGAGCGTGCATTGACGCTCGCCGAGGTGCAGGAGATGCAAACGCGCCTCACCAAGGCCGGCTTCGACACCGGCGGCACCGACGGCCGCGTCGGCAACGACACCATGAAGGCGGTCAAGGATTTCCAGCAGCGCGCCGGCATCACGCCAGCGGACGGCTATGGCGGGCTGAAGGTGCTGGCCAAGCTGCGGCAGGGTGGATAGTCGCGCTCGTCATTCCGGGGCGCGCGAAGCGCGAGCCCGGAATCCATCGGGCAGCAAGCGCGCGGAAAAATGGATTCCGGGTTCGCGCCAAGTGGCGCGCCCCGGAATGACACCGTGGCTGGTGCTCCCTTTCTCAGTGCCTGTATTGCGGCTCTTCCGCATCGAGCTGTCTGCGGATCGCAGCGAGATGCAGCCGGGCGGATTCGGAATCGCCCTCGCGCATCTGCCTGTAGGTCTCGGCCGCAATCGCGGGATCGACCGGCAGCACCTTCCGTCCGGTCGACATCGCCAGCACCTGCACCTCGGCGGCGCGCTCGAGATAATAGAGATCGTCCCAGGCCTCCGCGATGGTCGGCGCCAGCACCATCACGCCGTGATGCTTCATGAAGACGATGTCGGCATCGCCAACGGCGGAGGCGATACGCGCGCCTTCGCGGCTGTCGAGCGCGAGGCCGTTATAGTCGCGGTCGACCGCGGTGCGGCCGTAGAATTTCAGTGCGGTCTGGCCGGCCCAGATCAGGGGCTCGCCCTCGGTCATCGACAGCGCCGTGGCATAGGGCATGTGCGTATGGAAGGCGACCTTGGCGCGCGGCAGCAGCCTGTGCATCTCGGCATGGATGTAGAAGGCGGTCGCCTCGGGCACGCCCTCGCCGTCAAGCACGTTGCCGTGGAAATCGCAGATCAGGAGCTTTGACGCCGTCAGTTCGCGGAAGGCGTAGCCGTAGGGGTTGACGAGGAAGAGGTCGTCATGGCCCGGCACGACCGCCGAGAAGTGATTGCAGATGCCCTCCTCAAAGCCGTTGCGCGCGGCCATGCGGAAGCAGGCGGCCAGATCCTCGCGTGCGGTGCGGATCGCGTCGGTGGCGAGATCCGGCCGATTGGAGCGGAAGGTCGCGGGCGCGGGTGAGGACGCGTGAAGGCTGTGCGCCATGGCGAAGGACACCTCTGTCGTTTGGGAGCTGGCCCGTGTTGTACAGGGCTGGCGCCTTCGCGTCAGCCCCTGCGGTCGCCACCCTGCCCTGCGTCGATCAAGCGCGCCGCGGCACCCCGCCGGCGTTCATGCCGCCATCGATGACGAGCTCGCTGCCGGTGACATAGCGCGAGGCATCGGAGGCGAGATACAGCACGCCCGAGGCGATCTCCGCGGCCTGGCCGGCGCGGCCAAGCGGCGTGACGACACGGGCGCGCTCCTCCGGATCGATCGGGGCGTTCTGGCCAGAGCCGGCCGCCCCCGTCGGGATCTTGCCCCAGATCGGGGTGTCGATGATGCCGGGATGAACCGAGTTGACGCGGATACCGTCGCCTGCCGCCGCGCACTCCATCGCGATCGACTTGGCGAACAGCCGCACGCCGCCCTTTGTCGCTGAATAGGCCGACAATCCGGGCGAGCCGCGCAGGCCCGCCAGCGAGGACATCATGACGATCGAGCCGCCGCCGGTCTTACGCATCAGGGGAAGGCAATGCTTGACCGACAGAAACACGCCATCGAGATTGATCGCATTCTGCTTGCGCCAGTCAGCGAGAGTCATGTCGACGATCGATGGCACGGAAATGCCGATGCCGGCATTGGAGACGAGCACGTCGAGCCGGCCGAAGCGCCTTGCGATCTCGGCGACGATCTCGATCCAGCGCTCTTCGCTCGTGACATCCTGCTCCAGAAAGATGGCCTTGCCGCCGGCATTGGTGATGCGCCTGATGAGCTCGGGGCCCCTCAGCTCGTCGATGTCGGTCGCGATGACCGTGGCGCCTTCGCGCGCGAACAGCTCGACGATAGCCTCGCCAATGCCGGAGGCGCCGCCCGTCACCAGTGCGACCTTGCCCTCAACCTGCCCTGCCATGCTCACTCCCTTTTTTGTTGTTTGCGGCCGTTGTCTTTTGCGCATGATCTTTGTCGGAAAACCGCTTCGCACTTTTCCGGATCATGCGTCATCTAATCACGGATGGCCCCTGGTCCGGTAGCGCGACGTCGACGACGCGGAATTGCACGCGCTCGGCGCCCTGGTAGCGGTCCACCGACAACGAGCCCGCGACGTGCATCTGCTGGCCGCGATTGGCGAGCAGCGCATTGCCGAGCTTCTGGCCGATCGAACGGAACGCGATGCCGTTGACGATGGCGCCATCACCCGCCTTGAAGCGCAGGCGCAGATGCGCCTGTCCGACCTCGTCGGCAAAGACGAGCTGGTGCGCCGGCAGCGCCAGCACCGGCTCCGGATTGCCGCTGCCGAAGGGACCGGCGCGGTTGAGCGTCGTCGCCAGCTCCGGCGTCACCGCGCGCGCCGAGACCGCGCCGTCGATATAGAGCTCGTTGACGTGGCGCGCCTCGGCGACGTCGCGCGCCAGCACGGTCTCGAGATAGGCGCGGAATTCGGCGAGCTTCTCCTTGCGCAGCGTCACGCCCGCGGCCATGGCGTGGCCGCCCCCCTTGAGCAGAATGCCGTCAGCGACCGCCTGCCGCACCGCCTTGCCGAGATCGACGCCGGCGATCGAGCGGCCCGAGCCGGTGCCGATGCCGCCGGGCTCCAGCGCAATGGCAAAGGCAGGCCGCGAAAACTTTTCCTTCAGGCGGGAGGCGACGAGGCCGACCACGCCCGGATGCCAGCCTTCCGAGGCCGTGACGATCACGGCGAGCTTGTCCTCCAGCCCGATCGAGGCCAGCGCCTCGGCTTCGGCCTGGGCTTCCGCCGCCTGCTCGATGACGCGGCGTTCGCTGTTGAGACGGTCGAGCTCGGCCGCGATCCGCGCCGCCTCGACGCTGTCGCCTTCGAGCAGCAGCCGCACTCCGAGATCGGCGCGGCCGATACGGCCGCCGGCATTGACGCGCGGCCCCAGCATGAAACCGAGATGCCAGGCTTCCGGCGGGCCGTTGAGCCGTGCCACGTCCATCAGCGCAGTGTGGCCGACATGGTCGCGCCGACGCATCGCGATCAGCCCCTTCGCCACGAAGGCGCGGTTGAGCCCGATCAGCGGCGCGATGTCGGCGACCGTGCCGAGCGCGACGTGATGCAGCATCCCGAGCAGATCCGGCTCGGGCATCTCCGCATTCCAGAAGCCGCGCTGGCGCAGCTCGCGGTTGACCGCGACCAGCGTCACCAGCACGAGGCCGACCGCGGCGAGATGGCCAAGGCCCGAGAGATCATCGGGGCGGTTCGGGTTGACCAGCGCATCGACCTCGGGGAGATCGAGGCCGCATTGGTGGTGGTCGATCACCACCACGGACATGCCGAGGCGTTTGGCCTCGGCGAGCGGCTCGATGCTGGTGGTGCCGCAATCGACGGTGACGAGCAGCGTCGCGCCTTTTGCGGCGAGCCCGCGCACGGCCTCGACGTTCGGGCCGTAGCCCTCGAAAATTCGGTCGGGAATGTGGATCAGCGGATCGAGCCCGCAATGGCGCAGGTGCCAGGCCAGCAGCGCCGCCGAGGTCGCGCCGTCGACGTCGTAGTCGCCGAAGATCGCGACCTTCTCGCCCGTAGTCGCGGCATCCGCGACGCGCCTGGAGGCGGCCTCCATTTCCGTCACCGTGAACGGGTCCGGCAGCAGCTTACGGATGGTCGGATCGAGGAAATCGGCGACGGCGTCGATATCGACCCCGCGCCCCGCCAGCACCCGCGCCAGCAGCTCCGGCAATTGGTGCCGCTGCACCATGGCGAGCGCCTGGGCCGCGCCGCGGGCATCGAGCCGGTCGCGCCACAGCTTGTCGGTGAGCGAGCGTGCCACGCCCAGGAACGCCTGGGGCGCTTCGACGGGCAGTGCGGATGCGGGAGGCGTCATGGCGAGGGCTATCGATTGGGAACTCGGGTCCGGGCGATCACGCTCGCGGCCGGGACTGGCTTGAAAGGATTGGCTGGGAAACCCCGGCGATTTGCAACGGCTGGGGCGCACAAAGCGGTGGATGGCAGGTCGGCGGGCCGGAGTGACTATCATTTAGGCATTCCGTCAAACAGCAAATTAAGGAGGCGTTAGGCGGAATCCTCGAAAAAGAATCGTATTCGATCTGTAAGTTGTTGTTCCGGGTTCATTGCAGATCAGACCTCATTGCCAAGGGAAGTTCCCGATGTCAGCTGCGCTGGGTCTGAAAGCCAAGCCGATCGCCACCGCACCTGCGGACGATGATTCCGACATCTCCGCGCTGATCAACCGCCTCACCGCGGAGGTCAACCAGATCGCGGTCGACAAGACCAAGTCGATCCAGCAGATCACCAACCAGATGAAGATGCTGGCGCTGAACGCGCTGATCGAAAGCTCGCGCGCCGGCGCACAAGGCGCGGGCTTTGCGGTCGTGGCTCAGGAGGTGCGCGGCGTCGGCCAGCAGGTCGAGACCATCGCCCGCGAGCTCGAGACCCAGCTAACCAAACGCACCGGCGATCTCGTCGCCTCGATCGACCGCATGAGCCAGCGCTCCCGCGGCGAGCGGATGGTCGACCTGTCGCTCAACGCGATCGAGCTGATCGACCGCAATCTCTATGAACGCACCTGCGACGTGCGCTGGTGGGCGACCGATTCCGCCGTGGTCGATTGCGCGGCCTCGCCCAGTGCTGCGGCGGTCTCCCATGCCTCGCAGCGCCTCGGCGTGATCCTCGGGGCCTACACCGTCTATCTCGATCTCTGGCTCTGCGACCTCGACGGCAACGTCATCGCCAACGGCCGCGCCGACCGCTTCCGCGTCGTCGGCCAGAACGTCGCCCATACCAAATGGTTTCGCGACGCGCGGTCCTTGCGCTCCGGCGACGATTATGTCGCCGGCGACGTCGAGAACCAGCCGCTGCTCGGCAATGCCCAGGTCGCGACCTATTGCGCCAGCGTCCGCGCCGGCGGCCAGGCCAACGGCGCCCCGATCGGGGTGCTCGCCATCCATTTCGACTGGGAGCCGCAGGCCCGCGCCATCGTACAGGGCGTGCGCGTCGGCGACAGCGACAAGGCCCGCGTGCTGCTGGTCGATTCGAATTTCCGCGTGATCGCGGCCTCCGACGGCCAGGGCATCCTCAGCGAACGCATCTCGCTGTCGCTGAACGGCCAGCGCTCCGGCTTCTACCACGACCGCACGGGCACGCTGGTCGCTTTCCATGCCACCCCGGGTTACGAGACCTATCGCGGGCTCGGCTGGTACGGCGTGATCGTCTGCGGGGCGTGACGCGACCAGGGGCCGCCTTCCCGAAATCGGACGCGGTCGCCCGTCCAATCCCAAACTGCGAAAACAACCCCATGCACAGTAGCCTCAGGGTTGTTTTCATTGGCCTTTTTTAGGGGCCTGCGCCACCTTGCGTTCATCAGGACGTTTTGAAACGTCGGGCAAAATGCGGGCAGCATTTTCCGCCAAGGTATGCCTGTTACAGGCAAGAGCCTGCGCCGTGGATCGGCTAGAGTCACTTCGCACCATATGGGTGACGTGGGAGGCGCGACTTTCGATTGGCTTCGATCATCTCGCGCTCCGCAATCGCAAGGAGACATGCCATGAAGATCGTCGTGATCGGCGGAACCGGATTGATTGGGTCCAGGCTCGTGGCGAAGCTCAAGCTGCACGGCCACGATGCGGTGGCTGCCTCGCCGAAATCCGGCGTGAACGCCGTCACCGGGGAAGGCCTTGCCGCAGCGCTTTCGGGCGCGGATGTGGTCGTCGACGTCGCCAACGCGCCGTCCTGGGAGCCGGCCGCGGTGCTCGCGTTCTTCCAGCGATCGAGCGAGAATCTCGTCGCGGCCGAGGCCGCAGCAGGCGTGAGACATCACGTGGCGCTCTCGATCGTCGGCACCGACCGCTCGCCCGACAACGCCTATTTCCGTGCCAAGCTGGCGCAGGAAACCGTCATCAAGTCCGGCTCGGTCCCCTACTCGATCGTGCGCGCCACCCAGTTCTTCGAGTTCCTCGGCGCCATCGCCGAGACCAGCGTGCGCGAGGGGAAGATCGTCGTTCCCTCCGCATTGTTTCAGCCGATCGCGGCAGCCGACGTCGCCGACCGCCTCGCCGAAGTCGCAACGGAGCAGCCGCTCAACGGGACGATCGATATCGCCGGACCCGAGAAGGCGCCCTTCAATGAATTCATCGCGCGGCGTCTGAGGGCAGCCGGCGACGCCCGGCCTGTGGTCGGAGATCCGAAGGCGCCCTATTACGGCGCTCTCATCGACGACCAATCGCTGAACCCGCTCGGCGAGGCGCGGCTCGGGACGACGCCGCTCGCCAAGTGGCTCGCGACGGCCTGAATATCCCTGATTCATTAACGGGTGCGCCGAGCCATCTCCGCTGCGAGCAGCAGTGCCGCGCGGCTGGCGCCAATCGAGGCGATGCCTTGCCCCGCAATGTCGTAGGCGGTGCCGTGCGCGGGCGTGCAGATCGGGAACGGGAAGCCGCCGAGCAAGGTCACGCCGCGATCGAAACCCATCAGCTTCATCGCGATCTGGCCCTGGTCGTGATACATCGTCAGCACGGCATCGAAGGCGCCGGCCTTGGCGCGCAGGAACACGGTGTCGGCGGGAAACGGTCCCTCCGCAGCAATGCCCTCGCGCTGGCTCGCCGCGACCACCGGCGCAATCACATCGATCTCCTCGCGGCCGAAATTGCCACCGTCGCCGGCATGGGGATTGAGGCCCGCGACCGCGATCCGCGGCCGCGCAAAGCCGGCGTTGCGCATGCAGGAATCGGTCAGCTTGAGCGCGCGATGGATGCGTTCGCCGGACAGCTTCGCAGCGACGTCCTTGAGCGGGATGTGCGAGGTGACCCGTGCGTTCCAGAGCCGGTCGAGCACGTTGAATTCGCTTGCCGGCGTTTTGAGACCGACGACCTCGGCCGAGAACGCGATCTCGTCGTCGTACTCGGCACGGGCAAGACGCATCGCCTGCTTGTTGAAGGGGGTGAAACAGACCGCGTCGACATGGCCGTCGCGGCCGAGCTCGAGCGCATGTCTGTAATTGGCCAGCGCGAATTTTCCGCCGGCAAGGGTCGCCGTCTTCGGCTCGACCTCCCTGGGGTCGAGGTGGCGGAGATCGATGAACAGTGCATCCTCCCCCGCCGCGCGAAGCTCGGTCCCCTGCTCCACCGTGGACAAGTCCGGCCGGACGCCAGCGACGCGCGCCCCCTCGTCGAAGATGCGGCGATCGCCGATGACGACGAGCCGGCAGCTCGCGCGAATGTCGTCCTGCGCCACCAGCTTCGCCGTCAGCTCCGGGCTGATGCCGGCGGGATCGCCCATGGCCAGCGCAATCAGCGGCTTTGCGGTCATATGATCACCTTTTCCTGGACTGGCGTATCGGTCGCGGGCGAAGAGGGTTTGCGCCACAGCCGCGCCAGCTGCAGCACAAGCGGAAGCAGCAGCAGCGCGATGCCGCCCACGATCAGGCACGTCACCAGCTTGTTCGCGAAGAAGATGCCCAGCGAGCCCTTGGAGATCAGCATCGACTGCCGGAACGCGTCCTCGGCCTTGTCGCCGATGACGATTGCGAGCACGAGTGGCGCTAAGGGATAGAACAGCTTCTTGAAGAGATAGCCGACGACCCCGAAGCCGAGCATCATGACGACGTCGAGATAGGAGTTCGACACCGAATAGGCGCCGACGACGCAGATGATCACGATCAGCGGCGCGATCACCACGAAGGGTATCCGCATCAAAGCGGCGAACACCGGAACCGTCAGCAGCACCAGCACCACGGCAACGATGTTGCCGACATACATCGAGGCGATCAGGCCCCAGACGAAATCCTTGCTGTCGACGAACAGCATCGGCCCGGGATTGAGGCCCCAGATCATCAGCCCGCCCATCATCACGGCCGCAGTCGCCGAGCCGGGAATGCCGAGCGAGAGCATCGGCAGCAGCGCGCTGGTCCCGGCGGCATGATCGGCCGTCTCCGGCGAGATGATGCCTTCGACCTCGCCGGTGCCGAAATATCGGCCGCGGCGCGAGAAGCGGCGCGCAATCCCGTAGCTCATGAAGGAGGCCGCGGTCGGGCCGCCCGGCGTGATGCCCATCCAGCAGCCGATCGCGGCGCTGCGCAGCAATGCCACGCCGTGCCGCGGCAGGCGGCCGACCGCGCGGAACACCTCGCGCCAATCGATCTTCGAGGAGACCGCGCGGGCGTGAAACTCCTCCTCGACGGCGACCAGCAGCTCGCCAATGCCGAACAGGCCCATCACCGCGACGACGAAGCTGACGCCCTTGACCAGCTCATCGACGCCCATGGTGAGGCGGACGCTGCCGGACACGGTGTCGATGCCGATGGCGGCGATCGCAAAGCCGATCGCGAGTGCCACGACGGTCTTGATCGGTGCCGCGCCGCCCATGCCGACGAAGCTGGCGAAGGCCAGGAAATACACCGCAAAATACTCGGCCGGTCCGAAGGCGAGCGCGACCTGCGCCACCCAGGAGGCGAGGAACGTGATCAGGATGACGCCGACCAGGGCGCCGAACGCCGCCGAGCCGAAGGCGGTCGCGAGCGCCGTGGTCGGCCGGCCGTCGCGCGCCATGGGATAGCCGTCGAAGGTGGTCGCCACCGACGACGGCTCGCCCGGAATGTTGAACAGGATCGAGGTTACCGAGCCGCCGAACAGTGCGCCCCAATACATGCTGGAGAGCAGGATGATGGCCGAGACCGGCTGCATGCCGAAGGTGAGCGGCAAGAGCAGCGACACCCCGTTCGGCGCGCCCAGCCCCGGCAGCACGCCGACGAGAATGCCGAGCAGCACGCCGACCACCATCAGAACCAGATGCGGCGCCGTGACCGCGATGGTGAAGCCGTGCAGGAGCTCTGCGAGATTGTCCATCGGGCCCTCCGTCAGAACCCGAAGGCGGCGGCGAGCGCGCCGTGCGGCAGGCTGACCTGGAACATGCGCTCGAACACGAGATAGAGCGCGAGCGCCGTGGCTCCTGCCATGGCGAGCGCGCGCGGCACGGATTGGTGCCGCGGGATCGCCAGCACCGCGAAGACGTACAGAGCCGAGGCGACGTACATCCCGGCGAGCGGGATCGCGGCGACGAAGATCGCAGCCGGCACGAACAGGCCCGCGAGCCGCCGCAGCTCGATGGACGTGATCGCGATCGGTACGTTTGCGAGCGTCGCGGCCGGCAGCAGGCCTCGTCCCAGATTGTAGAGGCTGCCGAGCACGACGATGATCCCGGTCAGGAACGGGAATGTGCCGGCGTCCACGCCTGCGCTCGACCAACCGATGCCGTTGTCGAGGCTGGAGACGACGACAGCCACGCCGAAGCTGCCGGTGAGCACGGCGGTCGCAAGTTCAAGCGCGCGGCGTGAGATCATGGGCAGCTCCGGCGAAACAGTCCTCGTCCTGAGGAGCGCGCTTTGGCGCGCGTATCGAAGGACGGCTCCAGGCGAGATCGCATCCACGGCCATCCTTCGAAACGCCCGCCTCCGGCGGGCTCCTCAGGATGAGGACCAGGGCTGTAGTCGGCTGCGCGATCGAAGGCCATCCTCGGCCTCACTTGACCAGCCAGCCCTGCTCGCCTGCGACCTGTTTGACGTGCTCGAGGTCCTCCTTGATGAACTTGTCAAGCTCGGCACCGGTCAGGAACGTGTCGACCTGGGAGGTCTTCTCGATGTAGTCCTTCCACTCCGGCGTTGCCTGCACCTTCTTCATGAGGTCGACATAGAACGCGGCCTGCTCCGGCGTGACCTTGCCGGGCAGCCACACGGTGCGGGGCTGCTCGTATTGCTTGATGTCGAGGCCCTGCTCGACGCAGGTCGGAACGTCGCCCCAGCCTTCGGTCGCGGTGACCTTCGGGCCCTGCGGCAGCCGCTTCGGGCTGAACACGCAAAGCGGTCGCTGCGTGCCGCCGCGCCATTGCCCGAGGCTCTCGCTGGGGTTGTTGACGTGGGAGTCGAGATGGCCGCCGGCGAGCTGCACGGCGGTCTCGGCGCCGCTCTTGAAGGGGATGTAGGTCAGCTTGACCTTGCCGGCCTTCTCGATCATGCGGGTCAGCACCTCGTCGGTGTCCTTGGACTGCGCGCCGCCCATCTTGAATTCGCCCGATGCGGCCGCCTTCAGATAGTCGCCCGCGGTCTTGTACGACGCGTCCTGCTTGACCCAGAGCAGGAACTCGTCCTGCGCCATCGCCGCGATCGGCGTGAGATCGGTGTAGTTGAAGGCGACCTTGGAGACGAGCGGCTGCTGCCAGGCATTCGACGTGCCGAAGATCACCTTGTAGGGATCGCCCGCGGAGGCCTTGCCGTAGACATAGCCCTCGGCGCCGCTGCCGCCGCCCTTGTTGACGACGACGATCGGCTGGTCCGTCAGCTTGTGCTTGGTGATGATGTTCTGCACCGCGCGCGCGAGATTGTCGGTGCCGCCGCCGGGGCCGGCGGTGGCAATGAACTCGATCGGCTTTTGCGGCTGCCAGGCGGCGAGCGCCGGCATGGTGCCGGCGAGCACGACTGCGGCTGCGGAGAGCAGAAATGTTGACGTCCGACCCATGATTTCCTCCAGCTGATTTTTTTGTCTTTTATTGTTGTCGTATCGACGTCCGTTCAGGCGACGCGTTCCTCGCGCTTTTCCTGGGCGGAAACGATTGCGCCTTCTTTTTCGAGCGCTTCGATTCGTGACTGGTCGAACCCGTGCTCGGCCAGAACCTCTCGCGTGTGTTCACCATAGACCGGTGCGCCTGATCGCACTTTGCCCGGGGTCTCCGAAAACTTGATGGGAAGCCCGATCGTCTTGACGGGACCGAGCGTGGAGTGCTCGACCTCGACAACCATCTCCCGCGCCAGCGTCTGCGGATCGCTCAGCGCCTCCAGCATGTCGTGCACGGGGCCGCACGGCACGCCCTTCTCGTCCAGCGCCGCGAGCCAATGCGCCCGCGTTTGGGTGCGGAAGCGCTCGCTGAGGACGGCTTCGAGCTTCTTCAGATTGGCCATGCGATCGGCGCCGGTGACGAAGCGCGGATCGTCGGCGAGTTCGCTTGCGCCGAGCGCTTCCAGCATCAACAGCCAGTGCTTCTTGTTGGCGCCGCCGACCACGAGCCAGCCGTCCGAGGCTTCGAAGGCCTGATATGGCGCGTTGAGCGGATGCGCCGAGCCCATCGCGCGCGGCGCGGTGCCCGCGGCGAGCGCGATGGTCGACTGCCAATAGGTCTGCACCAAGGCGGCTTCATACAGCGAGGTCTCGACCCACTGCCCCTCGCCCGTGTTGAGGCGATGGGTGTAGGCCGCAAGGATGCCCATGCTCGCGAGCAGGCCGGCCGTGATGTCGGACAGCGGCGGCCCGCACTTGACCGGAGGACCGTCGGGCCGCTCGCCGGTAAAGCTCATGATGCCGCTCATGGCCTGCGCGACGAGGTCGAATCCCCTGCGATGCTTGTAGGGGCCGGTACGGCCGAAGCCCGACAGGGAGCAATAGATCAGTGCCGGGAATTCCGCGTGCAGCGCCTCATAGCCGAAGCCGAGGCGCTCCATCGCGCCAGGCGCAAAGTTCTCGACCAGCACGTCGGCATCCGCGATCAACCGGCGCAGCACCTCCTTGCCGCCGTCGGTCTTGAGATCCAGCACGATGCCGCGCTTGTTGCGGTTCATCATCAGGAAGGACGCCGCCTCGTCGCCGATCTTCGGCGGCACCGAATGGCGGGTGTCGTCGCCGTTCGGCCATTTCTCGATCTTGATGACGTCGGCGCCCATGTCGGCGAGCATCAAGGTGCAGGTCGGTCCGGCCATGACGTGGGTAAGGTCAATGACCTTGAGGCCGGCCAGCGGCCCCGAACGGCGAGAGGTGGATTGTGAACTTTGCATCGGCTCATCCTATTGGCCGCGCCATTGCGGCGCGCGCTTGTTGAGGAAAGCATCGAGCCCTTCGCGAAAGTCCTGGCTCGTGTAGCACATCAGGATGAGGTCTTCGCCCTCGTCCTGCGTCAGCCGCCGTTGCAGGCGGCCGACAGCCTGCTTGGTCGCATTCAGCGTCAGCGGCGCATGGCTCGCAACGAGCCGGGCGACCTCGTCCGCGCGTCCTTCAAGGGCGGCAAGATCCTCGACGACCTCGCCGAGCAGTCCGACGCTTGCGGCCTCCGCGGCATCGACGAGGCGCGCGGTGAAGATGAGATCCTTGACGCGCGCCGCGCCGATCAGGGCGGTGAGACGGCCGACATTGGACATCGACAGGCAATTGCCGAGCGTCCGCGCGATGGGAAATCCGATCTTTGCGCTTTTCGTGCCGATGCGGAGATCGCAGGCCGCGGCAATGCCGGCGCCGCCGCCGGTGCAGAACCCGTTGATCGCCGCGACCGTCGGCACCCGGCACCGCTCCAGCGTGGTCAGCACACGATCGATGCGGTTCTCGTAATCGATGGCGTCCTGCGGCGTCCTGAATTCGCGGAACTGGTTGATGTCGGTGCCGGACGCGAAGGCCTTGTCGCCCGCACCGCGCAGCACCAGCACCTTGATCGCATGGTCTCGGTTGGCCTGCTCGCAGATCGCGGCAAGCCGCTCGTACATGGCGAAGGTGAAGGCGTTACGGGCTTGCGGGCGGTTGAAGGTGATCCGCCCGATGCCGTCGTTGGATTCAAAAACGAGGTCGTCCGCCTCCGTAGCAAGGTCCATTTCCTCATGTCCTCTTGTTTTTTACATTTTTGAATGCAAAATTTGCGATTAGCAAGCGGAAACTTCTGAATATCGCCATATAATCCCGCTTTTGCATTCAAAACGGAGCGCTTCCATGCTTCACGAGGAGGTTGTCGGCCGTATCCGCGCCATCCTGCTCGACGGCGAAATCCCGCCGGGCGCGCGGATTCCCGAGCGCGAGCTGTGCGAGCGGCTCGAAATCTCGCGCACGCCGCTGCGCGAGGCGCTCAAGGTGCTGGCCGCGGAAGGGCTCGTGCAGCTGCTGCCGCATCGCGGCTCGCGCGCAGCAAAACTGACCGACAAGGACATGCGCGACCTGTTCGAGGTCTGCCAGGGCTTGGAGGCCCTCGCCGGCGAACTCGCCTGCGAGCGCATTGGCGATGCCGAGATCGACGCGATCGCCGCCGCGCATGACGAGATGGTGCAGCATTATCGCGACCGCGATTTGATCCAGTACTATCGCGGCAACCGCGCCATCCACGAAGGCATCGTGACCGCAGCAGGAAATCCCGTGCTCGCAGGGCTTTACGCCTCGGTGACCGCGCGCATCCGGCGCGCGCGCTACGTCACGCCGATGACGCCGCAGCGCTGGGCGCTCGCCGTGAAGGAGCACGAGGCGATCCTCAACGCACTTCAGCGCCGCGACGGAGTCGGCCTCGCCCACATCCTGCGGGCGCATCTTCGTCACAAGCGCGAAGAGGTGCTGCAGGCGGGCTTTGCCGAGACGGATGCAAGTGAGCCCTCGCTCCGTATCGCGTGAGATTTCTGCAGCGACGATCCAGCGAACACAATCGCGACACAATCATTGATTGATGCTTGCGCGCCACGCGATCATCAATCCGTTTCCTCTTGCGAGCCTGTCTGAACCGGCGCAGCATCCCGCTGCCGGCCCAAAGCCGCACATCACGCGCGAACAATCGCGCGGATCAAAACAGAAAATGGAGGATACGAATGACACTTGACGTCTCGCGTCGATCCCTACTCGCACTCGGAGCCGGCCTCGGCGCCAGCGCCATGCTCGGCAGCAGCGCGATGGCGCGGGCGCCCAAGCTCGGCACCCAGACGCCCTACTGGCACCGCTTCGTTCTCGGCGATGCCGAGGTGACCGTCGTATCCGACGGACCGCTTCCGCTCGGCGATCCCTCCGGGACCTTCACCGGCGTTCCCAAGGAAGAGGTCAAGAAGATGCTGGCCGACAATTTCCTGTCGCCGGACAATGTCGTGCTCGAACAGAATTCTCCGATCGTCAACACCGGCGACAAACTCATCCTGTTCGACACCGGCATGGGCTCATCGAAGATGTTCGGCGCCAGCACCGGACGTCAGCAGAAGAGCATGACGGAGGCCGGCATCAAGCCGGAGGACATCGATGCCGTCGTGTGCTCGCATGCCCATATCGATCATATCGGTGGCATCGTCGACGAGGGCGGCAAGCCGCTGTTCCCCAACGCGCAAGTCTACATTGCCCAGAGCGATTTCGACTTCTGGACCGACGAAGGCAAGCTTGGCAGCGCGGCAAAGGACTTCGTCGTCCACGCCCGCAAGAACCTGCTGCCGGTCCGGGATCGGATCAAGTTCTTCAGGGATGGCGAGGAATTCCTGCCCGGCGTGCAGGCGATCGCGGCGCCCGGCCACACCGTCGGCCACACCATCTTCATGGTCTCGTCGGCAGGCAAGTCATTCGCATTCCTCGGCGATCTCTCGCACCATTCGGTGCTGCTGCTGGAGAAACCACGGATGGAGTTCTCCTACGACTCCGACCCGAAGCAGGCGGCCGAGTCGCGCGTCAAGCTGCTGACGATGCTGGCGGCGAACAAGATCCCGGTGATGTCCTATCACTTCGCCTGGCCTGGCTATGGCCACGTCGCCAAGGCCGGAGATGGCTTCCGCTACTATCCGGAGCCGATGAAGATGACGTTGTAGCTATTAGTTCAGGTTCGGGCGGCGCGGGCCGCCCGGACTGTTTCTCGCGGCGCGAGGCGCCCCACAAGCCGGTCTCGTGCGAGCGATCCTGAGTTAGGATCTCCTCGTCCCGTTATGGATCGATATCGGCATCGCCGAAGACCTCGACCAGGCGAAATCGCTCGCACATCAGCATCATGTCGTCGCTGTAGCGACCGAGCCTGCCGAAATAGGATTGATGGGCACGGCGCCAATCAGCCAGGCTCCGGTCGCCCTCTCCCTCGTCGTGTGCAAAGGCTGCATCGACCTCATTGAAGCGCCGGTATGTCACCTCGATGGTTTCGATGACGCAGCGCGGCTCTCCGCGCCCGTCGAGCACGACCCAGCGCTCGCCTGGCGTAGAGGTGTTCGGCTCGTCCTCGGTGCTGCACGTCGCGGTCTTGATGCCCTTGACGACGAGCTCGACCAATTCGTCCGCCAGCGCGGGGCTGTCGCCGAACGCGAAGGTTCGGAGATGTCGATACGGCTCGGGAATCCCCTTGCCCATCCTAGCAGCCGAGCTTGTCGGCGATGCCGCCAAAATCCTTCGCGACGATGTCCCAATTGCCGGTTGCTTCGAAATCGACCTTCTGGAGCGGCCCGTACTCCGTCGGTCGCGCGACGAAGGCGGTCTTCAATCCGTTCTTCTGCGCGGCCGCGAGATCGCCATTGTGGGCGGCGACCATCATCACCTCTTCCGGCTTGAGGCAGAGCAGGCGCGCGGCGCCGAGATAGGTTTCCGGATCGGGCTTGTAATGCTCGAACAGCTCGGCCGACAGGATGAGGTCCCACGGCAGGCCGGCGAACTTCGCCATGTTGGTGAGCAGCGCGACGTTACCGTTCGACAGCGGCGAGATCACGAATTTTGATTTCAGCCGCGTCAGGCCGGCGACGCTGTCGGGCCAGGGATGGAGCCGATGCCAGCCCTTGGTGAGGTAATCGAGATCGGCCTCGGTGAGGCCCTTGATCGCGAATTTCTCGACGAGCTGCTCCAGCGAGCGGCGGTGAAGATCATCGAGCATGACATAGCCGCGCTCGGGATGTTTGCGCACGTCGTCCATGGAGGCCATGTACATGCCGCGCCAGCCGTCGACGAGCGCGGTCCAATCGGCGCTGATGCCGCGCTGCTTGCCCCACCACATGAAGTCGGTGATCAGGCTGGTGCGCCAGTCCACGACCGTGCCGAAGACGTCGAAGACGAGGGCTTTGACGGCGGAGAGATCGGATGGTGTGGTCATGCTTCGCTCCGCTCATTATGTTTTGGCCCGGGCTAGCTCCGGCCGAGATTGGGGGCTTTAAAGCATGATCCGTTCCATGCAACAATAGCGGTTGCCCGCCGCATCAGGCTCGCCCAGCGCGAGCGGCGTGATCAGCCTGCCTATCGCTTGCAATCGCATCTTCCATGACAAACATTCCTATCGCTTTCATATTGCTCGAAGATGCCCGTCTCCCGGATGAGGAAGCTCTAATCCAGTCAATACGGGTTCGTCATCCCGACTTGCGGTGCAGTCGCAGCACTGTCGCACCAAGCGACAGCGCGGCCCGTCCGATGCTCATCGGCATCGGAGATCACGTCATGACGATCTTCCTGATACCGGAGCCGGTGCCTTTTGATCAGCGGCTTTGGGAGCGGGCCTCGTCACTATGGCCGGAAGCTTTTCACGCCGCCGGACGCCATCGCGCGCACCTCGTCGTCGCGGCAATGGACCCGGCCAAAAGCAATGCTGAAACGAAAGCGCTAGGATTTGCCGAGCGCACGCCCCTCACGACCGCCTTTCTAGGCGCAGTGCTCGCGGCGATGCCCGGTGTCGTCGCCGTCATCTGGGGCGGAAAGGTCGGCCGTTCCCCCGAGATGTGGCTGGAGCAGTCAAGCCGTGCGTTCGAGGCGTATCCAGATCAGCCGTTCGGATTGTGGATGGACATCGTTCCCTTCCGTTCCGGCGAGACCGTGGGGGCTTATACGCTCGGATTGTCCGCGTTCGCTGGACGAGAGATCGAGTTTGAGGTGGACGGGCTTGACGAACGCACCGTCACCGGCCGGGTTGCCCAGCTCTCGGCATTTCTCATCGCTGCCGATCCCGACACCAGTTTCAAGAACGGTGAAGTGTTCAAACCGGACTCCGAGATCGACCATCGCGTCGCTGTGCTCCATCGCAAGTCGCGCTTCAACCTTGGGCCGGTCATCTCCTTCTCATCTCTTGATGATCGAGCGGGGAGAAACAAGACCTATCCGATCATTCCCCCTTCCATCGCCGCAAATCATCCCCTGCTGATCATGCTGGCAAAGGTTGGGCATTTCGATCCGGCGCATCCAAGAAACAAAATCGGTCTCAAGCCTGATCACTACCTCTCCGAAGTACGCCTGGAGAGCTTCGATGAAGGCCTCACGCAGGCGCTGTCCCGTATGATCGCAACTGACGCCTATGCCGAGGCCGACATAAGCGCGCGCAGCGCGCTCGCGCGCGGAGACACGGCGACGGCGAAGTCCGTTCTTCAGCCCTGGGCCGATGAGGTTGGGCAGCTCCAGGGGGCCGTCATGCTCGCTCTGATGTTGCGCGACCTGCACATGTTCGCCCCGGCACCGCATCGCAGCCCATAGCAGGCAGAGCACGGATTCGGCAGCGACCAAAGCGCCGAACAAGCGGGCGCGGATGACCGCGACCTCAGTCCAGATGAAACTTGGCCAACTCGCGGTGCTCGGCCTTGATGTAGCGCACCGTGCCGGTGACGGAGCGCATCACGACCGTCTCGGTCTCGATCACGCCGTCCTTGCGGAATTTGACGCCCGACAGCAGCGAGCCCGTGGTGACGCCGGTGGCGGCGAACAGGCAGTCGCCGCGCGCCATGTCCTCGATGCCGTAGATCATCTTGGGATCGTTGACGCCCATCTTGGCGGCGCGCTCGCGCTTCTCGTCGGAGTCGAGGATCAGGCGGCACTGCATCTGGCCGCCGATGCAGCGCAGCGCCACGGCGGCGAGCACGCCTTCCGGTGCACCGCCGGTGCCGAGATACATGTCGACGCCGGTGTTGTCGGGGTCGGCGCAGTGGATGACGCCGGCGACGTCGCCGTCGGTGATCAGGCGCACGGCAGCGCCGGTCGAGCGCACGCTCGAAATGATGTCGGCGTGGCGCGGACGGTCGAGCACCAGCACCGTGATACCCTCCGGCTTGACGCCCTTGGCCTTGGCGAGGCGGCGGACATTGTCCGCCGGCGAGGCATCGAGATCGACGACGCCCTTGTCGTAACCGGGGCCGATCGCGAGCTTCTGCATGTAGACGTCGGGCGCGTGCAGCAGCGTGCCGCCGTCGGCCATCGCCATGGTGGCGATCGAGCCCGGCATGTTCTTGGCGCACAGCGTCGTGCCTTCGAGCGGATCGACCGCGATATCGACCTCGGGGCCGGCCTTGAGGCCGACCTGCTCGCCGATGTACAGCATCGGCGCCTCGTCGCGCTCGCCCTCGCCGATCACGATGGTGCCCTGGATCGGCAGCTTGTTGAGCTCGCGCCGCATGGCGTCGACCGCAGCCTGGTCGGCCGCTTTCTCGTTGCCGTGGCCGCGCAACCGCGCCGACGACACCGCCGCCCGCTCCGTCACCCGCACGATCTCCAGCGTCAGGATGCGCTCGAGCAAGGCGTGCGGGGGGACTTCAATATGGGTCGACATCGGCTCACTCCTTCGAAACGTTTGGGACGGAAATCTCCGTCCGCATCAACTCGCAACACCCACAGTTCGTTCGAACCGTGCTCTATGGTTTGAGCATGCTCTTGCCGGAAAACCGCGTCACACTTTTCCGGAGCATGCTCAGTTCTTCTCAATCCTGATGACCTGCGGACGTCCGCTGATCACCTTGTCCTTCTGCACGGCAGCGAGCGCACGGCGCACGGCGTCCTCATGCGTCGCATAAGTGATCAGGATGACGGGCACGGGGACCGCCTTGCCGTCAGCGGGTGCTGCGCCGCCATTGGGATGACGCTGCACGATCGACTCGATCGAAATCTTCTGCTCCGCGAGCCGCGTCGCGATCGCGGCCGCAGTGCCGGGGAAATCGCGCGCGAGCAGGCGGATGTAATAGCCGCCCTCGTGGCGCTCCATCGGCGCCTTCTTGGTGTCGCGCAGCTGCGCGATCGGCCGGCCGAACGGATTGGCGCGGATGCCGCGCGCGACGTCGGCGATGTCGGCGACGACGGCAGATGCGGTCGCGGCACCGCCGGCGCCGGGGCCGACCAGCGTGATCGGCGGAATGCCCTCGCCATCGATCGTGACCGCATTGGTGACACCCATCACCTGCGCGATCGAGGAGGATTTCGGCACCATGGTCGGATGCACGCGCTGCTCGATGCCCTTGGCGGTGCGAACGGCAACGCCGAGCAGCTTGACGCGGTAACCGAGATCGGCGGCGGCGCGAAGATCTTCCGGCGCGATGGATGAGATGCCTTCGACATACACGGCGCTTTGAGCAACTTTCGTGCCGAAAGCGAGGCTGGCGAGAATGGCGAGCTTCTGCGCGGTATCGTGGCCGTCGACGTCGAAGGACGGGTTGGCCTCGGCATAGCCGAGCCGCTGCGCGTCCTTGAGGCATTCGGCGAAGGACAGGCCCTCCTGCTCCATCCGGGTCAGGATGTAATTGCAGGTGCCGTTGAGGATGCCGTAGACGCGGTTGACGCCGGTTCCGGCAAGACCTTCGCGCAACGTCTTGATGACGGGGATTGCGGCGCCGACGGCTGCCTCGAAATTCAGCGCACCGCCGTGCTTTTCAGCCGCCTTGGCGAGCTTGAGCCCGTGCTTGGCGAGCAGCGCCTTGTTGGCCGTGACGACCGACTTGCCGGCACTGAGCGCAGCGTCCACCGCCGACAGCGCGGGATCGCCGGCGCCGCCCATCAGCTCGACGAAGCAATCGACCTCCGGATGCGTGGCGAGCGCCATCGGATCCTTGGCCCAGTCGACGCCGCGCAGGTCGATGCCGCGCTTCTTCGCCTTCGAACGCGCGGTGACGGCGACGACGCGGATGCCGCGGCCGCTGCGGCCCGCCAGCACGCGCGCTTGCGTTTCGATCAAGCGGACAACTTCGGCACCCACGGTGCCGAGCCCCGCTATGCCCACTTTCAGGGGTGCGACCATGATACTTCAGAAAACCTGCAGAAGAGAATTAACGCCGATTGGCGAGCGGAACGACGTTGTGCAACGTTTCGATCCCGCTTTCAAGGAAGCGGCGCACGCCGCGCGCGGCCTGCCTGATCCGTTGCTCGTTTTCCACCATGGCGATGCGGACATATCCTTCACCATGCTCGCCGAAGCCGACGCCGGGCGACACCGCGACTCCGGATTTCTCCACCATCAGGGTGGCGAACTGCATGCTGCCGATGCTGCGGAAGGCTTCCGGCAGCGGCACCCAGGCGAACATCGAGGCTTCCGGCGGCGGGATGTCCCAGCCGGCGCGGCCGAACGATTCCACCAGCGCGTCGCGACGCTTGCGGTAGGTGTCGCGCATCTCCTTGATGCAATCGTCCGGGCCGTTCAGCGCCGCGGTCGCCGCGACCTGCACCGGCGTGAACGCGCCGTAATCGAGGTAGGATTTGACGCGGGCGAGCGCAGCGATCACGCGTTCATTGCCGACCGCAAAGCCCATGCGCCAGCCGGCCATCGAGTAGGTCTTCGACATCGAGGTGAACTCGACGGTGCAGTCCATCGCGCCCGGCACCTGCAGCACCGAGGGCGGCGGGTTGCTCTCGTCGAAATAGACCTCGGCATAAGCGAGATCGGACAGGATCAGGATCTCGTGCTTCTTGGCGAAGGCGACGAGGTCCTTGTAGAAGTCCAGGCTCGCGACATAGGCGGTCGGGTTCGAGGGATAGCAGACGACGAGCGCGAGCGGCTTGGGGATCGAATGCACGATCGCGCGCTCCGCCGCCTCGAAGAATTGCGGCGTCGGCTCCGACGGCACCGAGCGGATCACGCCGCCCGCCATCAAGAAGCCGAAGGCGTGAATCGGATAGCTCGGGTTCGGACAGAGGATGACGTCGCCGGGCGCGGTGATCGCCTGCGCCACGTTGGCAAAGCCTTCCTTCGAACCCAGCGTCGCCACCACCTGGGTGTCGGGGTTCAGCTTCACGCCGAAGCGGCGGGCGTAATAGGCGGCCTGGGCCCGGCGCAGTCCGGGGATGCCGCGCGAGGCGGAGTAGCGGTCGGTGCGCGGCTTGCCCAGCGTCTCCTTCAGCTTCTCCAGCACGTGCGCCGGCGCCGGCAGGTCCGGATTGCCCATGCCGAGGTCGATGATGTCGGCGCCGGCATTCCGCGCAGCCGCCTTGGCCCGGTTGACCTGCTCGAACACGTACGGCGGAAGGCGGCGAATGCGGTAAAATTCTTCCATGGCTCTCTGGGCTCCGGGCAACCGGTCAGGACAGAATCGACAGGCCGCGAGGGCCATTCCAAAAGCCCTCAGGTCTCATCGCGAAAATTACTCAAAATCAAATACTTAGAGCAATCGTCGGCGACGAAGACTGAAGTCGTTCGCCCTGACTCTTGGCTGAACCGAGGTCTTTTAGCACGGCAACACGGACGCGCCAGCGATTACCTTGCCGGTCTCGCGGGCACAAACCTATTTGCCGTCCTTGGCGGCAGCGGCCTGGCGGTCGCGCGCGGCGGCGAGCTCGGCTTCGATCTTGGCGCGCTGCTCCAGCGGGATGATCGCCTGATCGCGATCCGGCGGCAGATCGTGCACCGGCAGATAGGTGCCGGGCTCCCTGGCACGCGGCGGCGCATCCGCAGGCGCCAGATCCGCGAACTGGCTCGAACACCCGCCCAGGGCGAGCGCCGCGATCAGCACCGCGCCGCAGATCGGCAGCGTCTTTTGCAGGTCCCATACCGCCAACACTTGGGAAATCCCCTACTCGTCCCAAAGCACGGCCCCGGGCAAGCTTACCCAAGACCGCGCCCAAGCTCAAACCATTGCTGCCCAAAATGGTAGGAGCGAGAAAACAGCCGATGCCCAACAAACCGAGACGTGCGGCCCGATTGTGACGGAACCAAGAAGATTTGTCGCAGTGCAACACATCTTCGAGAGTGTTTAACGTCAAACATGCGAGCTTCGCGGTGACGAATACGGAATGAATCGTTACTGTTCTGCTCATGAGTATGGCCACGACCGATACGCCGAAACCCGAGACGAAGTTCGATGCCGAAGCCTTCGCGATGAACGTCGCGCGGGCGATGGAGAGCGGCGGCAAGGCGCTCGCCGCCTACCTCAAGCCGCGCGAGAGCGGCGAGGTGCAGGACCGCCCGCCGCCCGAGCTCACGGAGATGGTCAAGACCTTCACCGCGGTCGCCGAATACTGGCTGTCGGACTCCTCGCGCTCGTCCGATCTGCAGACCAAGCTCGCCAAGGACTATCTCGACCTATGGGGCTCGGCGGCGCGCCGCATGGCCGGTCAGAACGCCGAGCCGGCGATCGCGCCCTCGCCGCGCGACAAGCGCTTCGCCGATCCGGAGTGGAAGTCGAACCAGTTCTTCGACTTCGTCATGCAGCTCTATCTGCTCACGACCAAATGGGCGCAGGAGCTGGTGCGCGACGCCGAAGGGCTCGATCCGAACACGCGCCGCAAGGCCGACTTCTACGTCCAGCAGGTCACCAACGCGCTCTCGCCGTCGAACTTCGTGCTGACCAATCCCGAGGTGCTGCGCGAGACGGTGGCGTCCAGCGGCGAGAACCTCGCGCGCGGCCTGAAGATGCTGGCCGAGGACATCGCCGCCGGCAAGGGCATGCTGAAGATCCGCCAGTCCAACCCGGACAATCTCGTCGTCGGCGTCAACATGGCGACGACGCCGGGCAAGGTGATTTACCAGAACGAGATGATGCAGCTGATCCAGTATTCGCCGACGACGGAGAAGGTGCTGCGCACCCCGCTCCTGATCGTGCCGCCCTGGATCAACAAGTTCTACATCCTCGATCTCAAGCCGGAGAAATCCTACATCAAGTGGTGCGTCGACCAGGGCATCACCGTGTTCGTGGTCTCATGGGTCAATCCCGACAAGCGGCTCGGCACCAAGGGCTGGGAAGACTACATGAAGGAAGGCCCGCTCACGGCGATGGACGTGATCGAGAAGGTCACCGGCGAGATGAAGGTGCACACCGCCGGCTATTGCGTCGGCGGCACCATGCTCGCGACCACGCTGGCCTGGCTTGCCGAGAAGCGCCGCCAGCGCGTGAGTTCGGCGACGTTCTTCGCGGCGCAAGTCGACTTCACCCATGCGGGTGACCTCCTCGTGTTCGTCGACGAGGAGCAGATCGCAGCGCTCGAGCACGACATGAAGACGGCCGGCGTGCTCGAAGGCTCGAAGATGGCGATGGCCTTCAACATGCTGCGCTCCAACGACCTGATCTGGTCCTATGTGGTCAGCAATTATCTGAAGGGCCAGCAGCCGAGCGCGTTCGACCTGTTGCACTGGAACTCCGATGCGACACGGATGACCCAGGCCAACCATTCCTATTACCTGCGCAATTGCTACCTCGAGAACCGGCTCTCCACCGGCACGATGGTGCTCGAGAACACCCTGCTCGATCTCTCCAAGGTCAAGGTGCCCGTCTACAACCTCGCCACCCGCGAGGACCACATCGCGCCCGCTGAATCGGTGCTGTACGGCTCGCAGTTCTTCGGCGGCCCCGTGAAATACGTGCTGTCCGGCTCGGGCCACATCGCGGGCGTGGTCAATCCGCCTGCCGCGAACAAGTACCAATATTGGACCAACGACAACATCAAGAACGTCAACGTCGCGCAGTGGATGAAGGGCGCCGTGGAGCACAAGGGCTCGTGGTGGCCGGACTGGCGCCAATGGCTGGGCGAGCTCGATCCCGAGGAAGTCCCGGCGCGCGCGGTCGGCAGCGAAGCTTTCCCGCCGATCGAGGACGCGCCCGGCAGCTATGTCAGAGTTCGCGCGTAGCGGAATCCGCCGCGCTTTCGTATAGACTCGCCTCAATCCAGCGACGACACAGGGGACCGGCACTATGACACGCGAATTGTTCTGGCTGACACTGACGGTGATCCTGACGGGGGTTTTGTGGATTCCCTACATCATCAACCGCTGCCAGGTTCGCGGGTTGAGCGGTGCCATGGCCAACCCCTCGCGGGGCGACAAGCCGCAGGCGGAATGGGCGAACCGGCTGATGTTCGCGCATGACAATGCGGTCGAGAACCTCATTATCTTCGCCCCGCTGGTGCTGATCCTGAACGCGATCGACTATTCCACGAAATGGACGGTGCTCGCCTGCGCCGTCTATTTCTGGTCGCGCGTCGCGCACACCATCGTGTATGCGCTCGGAATTCCGGTGTTCCGTACCCTCGCCTTCACCGTCGGCTTCCTCGCCCAGGCCGTGCTGGCGCTGGCGATCTTCGGATTGGTTTGAAGTCGCCCCGATGCGGGTTCATGCCTAGCAAATCCAGCCGGGACTTTCTCCGGTTTCAGGATCTCGATGCCGATTCGATCCTGTCCATTGTTGCGCGCGCACAGGTGCTGCGGGCAGCGTGGACGGACCGCGCCATGCCGCAGAGCCTCGCCGGCAAACGCGTCGCCCTCATCGTCGATGATGGCGGCTGGCGGAATACGACCGCGTTCGATCTCGGGGTGAAGGCCATGGGCGGCATCTCGGTGCAGCCTTCGGTCAGGTTCAACGTCCACGAGACGACGGCTGATCTCGCCAGGTATCTCGACAATTGGTTCGACATCCTGATCGTGCGCACCCGGGACTTATCGACCCTGCACGAGCTGGCGGCGCACGCCACCGCCCCAGTGATCAACGCCAGAACGCGATCAAATCACCCCTGCGAAACGCTCGGTGATCTCGCCTATGTCAGTGACAAGCGCGGATCGCTGGCGGGCCTGAAGGTTGTCGGTGTCGCTCCAGACGCCAACATTCTGCGGTCTTGGGTCGAAGCTTCGATCTCGCTGCCGATCCAGGTGACGCAGATCTATCCGGAAGACTGGCACATCAAGGATATCGCCTGTCCGCACTTCGCCACGAGCACCAGTCTGGACGGCTTGCTCGATGCGGATGTGATCATCACGGATTGCTGGCCCGATAGCGCACGGGCCGATCAGCTCCTTCAATACCAGATCTCGGCGCCGCTCCTCGAGCGATGCCGCGGCGACGTCATCTTCCTGCCCTGCCCGCCCGTGACCAGAGGCAAGGAGGTTAGTGCCAGTGCGATGACCCATCCGATATGTCAGAGCGCGTCCGCAAAGGCTTTCCTGCTTCACGCACAAAACGCGCTGCTGGAATGGGTCGCCGCATAGCTGGTGCTGGCGAGCACGCGTTCCGGGCTCTGGTGGTGCCGAGCTAGACAGGTTCCCCCGAGCCGCAACCAGCGGTTGGATGACCGATAGACTGTTGCCGAAGGATGACAGTCCGGAAGAATCGGCGACGGCCCGCTCTGCCAATGCGCTGGCTCGTTCTTCCACAGCTATATTTACCCATCGCAATTGATTGATTCGGGGCAGACATGAATTGGAAGATTGCATCCGCGCTCGGCGCGCTCTCGCTCGCAGCCATCACGACGCAGGCCGGTGCCGCCGATCTCGCCGCCCGCCCCTACACCAAGGCGCCGCCGATGATCGCCGCGATCTATGACTGGAGCGGCTTCTACATCGGCGCCAATGGCGGATACGGTACGTCGCGCAAGTGCTGGGACCAGATCGCCGGCTTCGGCCCCGGCGTTGCCGAAGGCTGCCATGATGCGACCGGCGCGGTGGCCGGCGGCCAGGTGGGCTATCGCTGGCAGAGCAGTGCCTTCGTGTTTGGTCTCGAAGCGCAGGGCGACTGGGCCGATCTCTATGGCCGGAATGCCAGTGCCATTCTCGGCGTCGAGAACCGCACCCGGATCGAGGCTTTCGGCCTGTTCACCGGCCAGGTCGGCTACGCCTGGAACAGCGCGCTACTCTATGTGAAGGGCGGCGCCGCCGTCACCAGCGATCGCTACCGGGGCGCCGGCACGGGCGGTCTGGCCGGAGCCGAGTTCGACCGTGCCAACGAGACTCGTTGGGGCGCCGCGGTCGGCGTCGGCTTCGAGTACGGCTTTGCCCCGAACTGGTCGGTCGGCCTCGAATACGACCATCTGTTCATGGGCCGGCGCGACGTCACGCTGACCTCCACCGGCGCGCTGGCGCCTGCCGGCACGTTCTCGCGCACCGATCGGATCGGTCAGGACGTCGATCTGATCACCGCCCGCATCAACTACCGGTTCGGCGGGCCGCTCGTCGCGAAGTACTGAGCTTGTGCCCCGGACGCAGTGCAACGCCTCTTGGCGGTGCGCTGCAGAGCCGGGGCCCATGGTCTTGCTTTCGCTTGTCGTGTTATGGGTCCCGGCTCTGCGGAGCAGCGCTAAGCGCTGCACCGCGTCCGGGACACGAGACTGCCCTACTCCTCCGGCAGTCCCAGCATCAGCCGCATGTTCTGCACCGCTGCACCGGATGCGCCCTTGCCGAGATTGTCGAGCCGGGCGACCAGTAGCGCCTGGTGATATTTGTCGCTGGCGAAGACGTAGAGCTCGAGCATGTTGGTCTCGTTGAGCGCCTCCGGCTCGAGCCGGCCGCCCTTGCTCGCCTCGCTCTGCAGCGGCATCACCTTGACGTATTTCGAGCCGGCGTAACGCTTCGCCATCGCCGCCTGCAGGTCGGCGCCGCCAGGCTTGCCCGGCAGCGTGTCGAGCTGGAGCGGCACCGAAACCAGCATGCCCTGTCGATAGTTGCCGACCGAGGGGATGAAGATCGGCCGCCGCGTCAGGTTCGAATAGAGCTGCATCTCCGGCAGATGCTTGTGCTCGAAGCCGAGGCCGTAGAGCTCGAAGGACGGCGCGCTGCCATCCTCGAAGCTTGCGATCATCGACTTGCCGCCGCCGGAATAGCCGCTCACCGCGTTGACGGTGACGGGATAATCCGATGGCAGCAGGCCAGCATCGACGATCGGCCGCAACAGCGCGATCGCGCCGGTCGGATAGCAGCCGGGATTGGAGACCTTCTTCGCGGCCTTGATCTTGCCGGCCTGGTCCGGCGTCAGCTCCGGAAAGCCGTAAGCCCAGTCCGGCGCGACCCGGTAGGCGGTCGAGGCATCCAGCACCTTCGGCCCTTGATTGCCCATGCTGTCGACCAGGGCAACGGTTTCCTTGGCGGCGTCGTCGGGCAGGCAGAGGATGACGAGATCCACCTCCTCCATCAGTGCCTTCTTGGCGGCCGGATCCTTGCGCTTGTCGTCGGCGATGGTCTTGACCGCAACGTCGCTCTGGAGCTTCAACCGCTCGTTGATGCCGAGCCCGGTGGTGCCGGAGCCGCCGTCGACGAAGACGGTGGCGGGCTTCTTGGCCGCGCCGGTGATCGGGGCTTTCGTGGTTTCGGTGAGGCTCATGGAACGCTCCTTTCGAGCTTGTTGGTCTCGGCCGCAAAGGCTTCCGGCCTCACGTCCTGCATCAGTTGCGCGATTTTCCTGGCGTCGGCCGCGGGCTGCGCGCCGAGCGCATTGGCGATCGCCGTATAGTCGGCGTCGGACTTGTGCTGGTTGAGCTTGAAGCTGCCCTCGACCTCTTCAATCGTCATGACCAGACCCACGATTCCCTTCTTCATCGCTTCCAGCCGGCCCGCCGTCATCTTGTCCGAGGTCCATGGCTTCTTCGGCAGCAGCCAATTCTCGAACTTGTCGCTGAGCGTGTCGACCTGCACCGCGAGCTCCTCATCCGACAACGGCCGTACTGGACCGCTCAGATGCACCGATTGGTAGAGCCAGGTCGGAACCTGATCCGGCGAGACGTACCAGTCCGGCGATACATAGGCATCGGGGCCGTTGACCGCGAGCAGCCACGACGCATCGCCGCCCGCCTGCTTTAGCAGCGGATTGTGACGGGCGAGATGAAACGCGGCCTGCGGCGTGCCGTCTGCGGCATAGGTCAAATAGAACGGCAATGGCGAGGCGATCGGCTTCCTGCCGTCGAACGCGCACATGGTGCCGAAGCCGCGCTCCTCGGCGAATTTCAGGCTCGCGGCGCGGTCCTGCTTGAAAAAGGGTGGCGTGTACATCGTGGTCTCCTGCTGGGCCTCCTCGGGGGGGGCCGCCGGATCAGATCGCGCTGACAGGAGAGAGGATGCCGCGGATCGGGTCCAGCGGCAAAGACGATGATCTCAAACGCGATCGACCGCCCAAACCGCTAAGCTGCGGCGGCGGCGGCGAGCGAACAGGATGGTCGCGGCGTTGATCATGGCGCGCGGCTATAAGGCCTGCGGGTTCCAGGGTCAAGTCCAAATCGGCTCGCGGGATGCCGGGGCCGACCGCCACAATGCCGCACTGGTGACGGCACGTTGCCGCACTGGTGACGGGACGGCACGTTGCCGCACGGATGTCATCGGCTTGCAGCGGAATTTCCCTTAAGCGTGGGTGTTCCCGAGAATGACCGGCGGGCCACAACCTCGCCGGGTCCTCCCTTTCGCAACCCAGCCTCAGGACATCGTCATGACCGAGATCACACGTCGCGCTACGCTGGCCGGTGCCGCCGCCTCGGCGCTCCTGCCCTTCGTGAAGACCTCTCCCGCGAGCGCCGCCGCGCCCCCGGCCGAAAAGCAGAATGCGAGCTTTTATCGCTACAATGTCGGCACCCATCAGGTCACGGTGGTCTGCGACGGCGTTGCCACCGTCAATTTGACCGACAATTACGCGGCCGGTGCCAGCAAGGACGACATCAACAAGATCTTCGCCGAACATCACCTGCCGACCGACAAGGTCACCCACACATTCAACCCCGTGGTCGTCAACACCGGACCGAAGCTCGTCGTCATCGACACGGGTCTTGGGCCCGACCAGTTCGCGCAGACCAAGGGCAAGGTCGGCCAGTTCCACAACAACCTGGCAGCCGCAAGCATCGACCGCGCGGCGATCGACACCGTCATCATCTCCCACTTCCATGGCGACCACATCAACGGCCTGCTGGCAGCCGAGAACAAGCCCGCCTTCCCCAATGCCGAGATCATGGTGCCGGCGGCGGAATGGAAGTTCTGGATGGACGACGGCGAGATGAGCAAGGGAATGGGCAATCCGATCCTCGAGAACAATTTCAAGAACATCCGCCGCGTGTTCGATGCGCTCGGTCGCAAGGTGACGCAATACGAGGCCGGCAAGGAGGTCGCGCCCGGTATCACCTCGGTGGCTAGCCCCGGCCACACGCCGGGCCACAATTCCTTTGTCGTCGCCTCCGGCGCCGAGAAGGTGCTTGTACAGGTGGATATCACCGCGGGCGCAGCGTTCCTGTTCGTGAAGCATCCCGAATGGAACATCGCATCCGATGTCGACAAACCGCTGGCACAGCAGACGCGGCGCAAGCTCTACGACATGGCGATTGCCGAGAAGATGCCGATCCAGGCCTTCCACGCCGCCTTCCCCGGTCTCGTCCGGGTCGAGAAGGAAAAGGACGGCTCCGGCTATCGCTGGATCCCCGCGATCTGGAACGCAACGCTGTAGGCTTGGCCTGACGCCCTGACCGGGCGGCCCGGTTGCCCGGTCAGATCACCCGCCAGATCCATTCCATGATCTTGGCGAGCACGTCGCCGAACAGCAGCAGCACGGCCGACCAGATCAGGGCCGAGACGAAATTGGCGGCCTGAAAGCTCCAATAGGGCATCTCGAAAATGCCGGCCGCGAGCGGCACGGAGGCGCGCAAGGGGCCGAAGAAGCGGCCGATGAAGATGCTGGGGATGCCCCAGCTTCGCACGAAGGCCTCACCTCGGGGCAGGAGCTCCGGATAGCGCGAGAGCGGCCACATCTGGGCAACCCTCTCCTTGTAGCGGTAGCCGAACCAGTAGGAGACCCAGTCGCCCAGCGCCGCGCCGAGGCCGCCGGCGATCCAGATCGGGTAAAAGCTGATGCCGCTCGCCCCGATCAGCGCACCGATGGCCACCAGCGCACCCCAGGCCGGGACCAGAAGCGAGATGAACGCGAGCGACTCGCCGAACGCCAGCAGGAACACGATTGGCGCCGCCCAGGCCTGGTGAACGCGCACGAAGTCAGCCAGGGCGTGCGCAAACTGCTCCATCCAAAAAAGCCTTCCCGCCCCGTCTCAAGGTGCTGCTCGATGAAAAGGACTGGTAAGCCAAGGACTTGTGTGACATCAAGTCACAAAACCCGACATGACTAAGGCGGGAACGTCAAATTGCCGGGAAATGGCGGGCCTGCGGCGTAAAATCGCCGGGATTGGCTCCCAACCCACAGCGCGCGGCCCGCCCTCCGGTAACCTTTCCAGGAGAGAAGTGGCATAGTCGGCCTAACCGATTCGCCGCTTCCGCGGCCCTCAAAACGTATCAAGATTCATGTCCAAGCAATTGAAGCCCAAAGCAAAAGATGACTTTTTCGGCGGTGACGAGCCGAAGCCCCGCACCGCCAAGGCGGCGCCGCGCGGAAGCGGCGGGGAAGCCGATTACACGGCCGCCGACATCGAAGTGCTCGAAGGGCTGGAACCGGTGCGGCGCCGGCCCGGCATGTATATCGGCGGCACCGACGAGAAGGCGCTGCATCATTTGTTCGCCGAGGTCATCGACAACTCGATGGACGAGGCGCTGGCCGGACACGCAACCTTTATCGGAGTCGAGCTCAGCGCAGACGGGTTCCTGACCGTGACCGACAACGGCCGCGGCATCCCGGTCGACCCGCATCCGAAATTCCCAAAGAAGTCGGCGCTTGAAGTCATCATGTGCACGCTGCATTCGGGCGGCAAGTTCGACAGCAAGGTCTACGAGACCTCGGGCGGCCTGCACGGCGTCGGCATCTCGGTGGTGAACGCCCTCTCCTCCCGTCTCGAGGTCGAGGTCGCGCGCAGCCAGAAGCTCTACCGCATGACGTTCGAGCGCGGTCATCCCAAGGGCAAGCTCGAGGATCTCGGCAAGATCAACAACCGCCGCGGCACGCGCGTGCGCTTCAAGCCCGACACTGACATCTTCGGTGCCAAGGCCGCGTTCAAGCCGCAGCGGCTGTTCAAGATGACGCGCTCGAAGGCCTATCTGTTCGGCGGCGTCGAGATTCGCTGGAACTGCGCGCCGGAGCTGCTCAAGGGCGTCGAGGACGTGCCGGCGGAGGCGACCTTCCACTTCCCCGGCGGCCTCAAGGACTATCTCGCGGCCGCGATCCACGCCGACACGCTGGTGCATCCCGACATCTTCTCCGGCAAGTCAGGGCGCAACGGCGCGCACGGCGCCTGCGAATGGGCGGTGGCCTGGACCGCGGATGCCGACGGCTTCCTCTCGTCCTACACCAACACCGTGCCGACGCCCGACGGCGGCACGCACGAATCCGGCCTGCGCAGCGCGCTGCTGCGCGGCCTGAAGGATCACGCCGAGCGCGTCGGCCAGGGCAAGCGCGCGGCCTCCGTCACCTCGGAAGACGTGATGGTGGGCGCCGCCGTGATGCTCTCGGTGTTCGTGCGCGAGCCCGAATTCCAGGGCCAGACCAAGGATCGCCTCGCCACCGCCGAAGCACAGCGCATCGTCGAGCAGGCGATGAAGGATCCGTTCGACCATTGGCTGTCGGGCAATCCGAACATGGCCAACCGGCTGCTCGATTTCGTCATCGACCGCGCCGAGGAGCGCCTGCGGCGGCGGCAGGAGAAAGAGACCGCGCGGAAAACCGCCGGCAAGAAGCTGCGCCTGCCCGGCAAGCTCGCCGACTGCACCGATGCCGGCACCGACGGCTCCGAGCTCTTCATCGTCGAGGGCGACTCGGCAGGCGGCAGCGCCAAGCAGGCGCGCGACCGCAAGACGCAAGCGGTGCTGCCGCTGCGCGGCAAGATCCTCAACGTCGCTTCCGCCGGCAAGGACAAGCTGACGGCGAACGCGCAGCTCTCGGATCTCGTGCAGGCGATCGGCTGCGGTACGCTCGCCCAATATCGCGAAGAGGATCTGCGCTATCAGCGCATCATCATCATGACCGACGCCGACGTCGACGGCGCCCACATCGCCTCGCTCCTGATCACCTTCTTCTACCGCCAGATGCCGCGCCTGATCGACGAAGGCCACCTCTTCCTCGCAGTGCCGCCGCTCTACAAGCTGACCCACGGCTCGAAGTCGGTCTACGCCCGCGACGACGCCCACAAGGAGGCGCTGCTCAAGAGCGCGTTCAACGCCAACGCCAAGGTCGAGGTGAACCGCTTCAAAGGTCTCGGCGAGATGATGCCGGCGCAGCTCAAGGAGACCACCATGGACCCGGCCAAGCGGACGCTGCTCAAGGTGGTGCTGCTGGCCGACGACCGCGACACCACGGCGGATTCGGTCGAGCGGCTGATGGGCACCAAGGCCGAGGCCCGCTTTGCCTTCATCTCGGACAAGGCCGAGTTTGCCAGCGACGAGCTGCTGGACGTCTGAGGCGGCAACCCAACCTGCCACAAGCCAGCCACAGCCCCGGTCCTAAGCCGGGGCTGTGTCGTTGAGGAGCGGGTGCCCGATCCGGCCGGCTTTCCGGGTGGACTGCCGGTATTTCGTTGATTCCCGGATCGTCTCAAGGCGACTCGGCCAGCGACTCAACGGATGCCGCGACCGAGGCATGTTTGCCTCCATTTCGGACAAAGCCGAATTTGCTAACGAGACGTTACCAAAATCAAAACGGCGGAATTCGCTCAAGTTATTGAAATGCAATCGATATTACAGATTCCCGCGACAACGCCGCAAATACCTCCGCACCGGCGTTTTCCGGCGACTGTGCCTGCCCTGCAACAGCATTTCGGCGAGAACCGTCTATAGTTCGGGCATCAGATGACACGGACTTCAGTGCGCTCGCGCCGACAAGGTTTGGGGATTTTAACATGAAGAAGATTTTGCTCGCTCTGACCGCGGTCGCGGCGATGACCGGTTCGGCCTCGGCTGCCGACTTGGCTGCCCGTCCCTACGCGAAGGCCCCGATGCCGGCGCCCGTCGCCAACTGGACCGGCTTCTACGTCTTCGGCGGCGGCGGCGGCGGTCTCTCGAATGCTGACCAGAGCGTTGTCGATACCGGCACGGGTACCCCGCTGACGATCACTCAGCGCCAGGGCGGCTCGGGCTGGTTCGGCACGGTTGGCGCCGGCTACGACTGGCAGTTCAGCGGCACTTGGGTCGCTGGTGTGTTCGCCGACGGTCAGTTCGGCAGCATCCGCGCCACCATCCAGGATCCGACCCTCGGCATCACTGGCAACCAGAAGCTGGAAACCTCCTGGGCTGCGGGTGTTCGCCTCGGTTGGCTGGTCGCCCCGAACGTTTTGTCCTACGTCAACGGCGGTTACTCCGGCGCTCATTTCGGCCAGACCAACTTCACGACGCTGGGCGGCACTCCCGTGGGCGTCCATCTCAGCAGCTACGATCGGCACGGCTGGTTCGTGGGTGGCGGCGTCGAGAACAGCCTGAACATCTTCGGCATCACGTCGCCCGGCTGGTTCATGAAGACCGAGTATCGTTCGGCCTTCTACAATGCCAAGACTCAGGACGAACTGTTCGACGTCAGCAACCTTCCGGTCGGCAACAGCATCCGCGCCAACAGCTGGAACCAGACGATCTCGACCTCGCTGGTCTACCGCTTCAACTGGACCGGTCCGGTCGTCGCGAAGTACTGATCTGATCTCACGATCAAAGCGTCAAAGCCCCGGCATCGCCGGGGCTTTTTCGTTTGAGGTTCTATCGTCCGACACTGACCTTGAGCGCTTCATATGCGCCGGCGAGCCGGGCGCCCCCTGGACGATCTTGCGCATCGACATGCGTCCTCCGCGCGGCCTTGCGGCCACCGCCCATTGTATCCGCACCAGAGCTACGGCTAGTCTGGCGCCAAGTTTTCGTGGCTGCGGCATTCATTGAATGCCGTGGACCGCGACAGAAGCGGACCGATGGGAGGAAGGCATGCGCAGATTTCTGCTGGTGGCAGGCCTGTTTGCCACCGCTCTCGGGCTGCTCTGGATCGGACAGGGCACCGGCACGGTTCCGTGGCCCCGATCGAGCTTCATGGTCGACCAGCTGCAATGGGCCGGCTATGGCGCAGCCATGGCCGGGTTCGGTCTGGTGCTGATCTGGCAGAGCAACCAATGAAGAAACCAGGGAATACAAGCATGACATCCAGCCGGTTCGATCTCCGCGGCAAGGTCGCGATCGTCACGGGAGGCAATGGCGGCATCGGGCTCGGCATGGCGCGGGGCCTCGCCGATGCCGGCGCCGATATCGCCGTGGTCGGACGCAACGAGACCAAGTCCGCGGCCGCCGTGGCCGATCTCAGGCAGCGCGGCGTGAAGGCGATCGCCGTCGCCACCGACGTCACCGACAAGGCGGCGGTCGCCTCCATGATCGAGCGCGTCGTCAAGGAGTTCGGCCGCATCGACGTCCTCGTCAACAATGCCGGCATGAGCATCCGCAAGCCGCCGCACGAGCTCGAGCTCGACGAGTGGAACAAGGTGATCGACACCAACCTCACCAGCGCCTTCGTGTGCTCGAAGCTGGCCTATCCCGCGCTGAAGGCGTCCGGCAATGGCAAGGTGATCAACATCGGCTCGATGATGTCTATCTTCGGCGCGAGCTTCGCGACCGCCTATGCGGCCAGCAAGGGCGGCATCGTGCAGTACACCCGCGCCTGCGCCAATGCCTGGGCGCCCGACAACATCCAGGTCAACGCCATCCTGCCGGGCTGGATCGACACCGATCTCACCCGCGGCGCACGGCAGCAGGTCTCGGGGCTGCACGAGCGCGTGCTGGCGCGCACGCCCGCGGGGCGTTGGGGCGACATCGACGACTTCGCCGGCATCGCCGTGTTCCTGGCATCGCCCGCGTCGAATTTCGTCACGGGCACGGCGATCCCGGTCGACGGCGGATTTTCGGTGATGGCCTGAGGCCCGCCCGCCCGCCGATAGCGCAAAAAAAAGAAGCCCCGGACAAGGTCGGGGCTTTTAATTGAGGCAGTGCTTTTCTTGATCGTTGGTCGCGTTGCGTCGACGTGCTCAGTAGCGGGCGATGGTGGGGGCATCGAACTTGTAGCTCGCGCGCACGACGGCCCACTGAATGTCCCGCGGTTTGGCATCGAAGGTGTAGCTGCCGCCGGTGCCGCCGAGCTGATAGGTCTGGCTGCCGAAGGCCGCGTAATTGTATTCGAGGCCGACGATCCAGTTGCGGGTGACGCCGTATTCCCATCCAGCGCCGACGGTCCAGCCGTTGGCCCAGTGGGTCTGACCGCCGGAGCCCGTCGCCGGAGCGACCGTGTCGGCGACCGAGAGACGGTTGTTCACACCGGCATAGCCGCCCTTGATGTAGAAGAGGTTGTTCTGCACGGCGAAGCCCGCACGGCCCACGACGGTCGCGAGCACGTTGGCGCGCCAGGAGAACACGTCATCCCCGGCACCAAACGCGGTGTTCGTGAACGAGCCCTTGTTGTCGAGGCCGGAGATCGTGCCTTCCACGCCGAACACATAGTTGTTGGCCTGCCAGTTGTAGCCGATCTGGGCGCCGCCCATGACGCCCGAACCACGCTGCCGATAGCCCTGGCCCGGAGCGAGATCGCCGAATGCCGTCGTGTTGCCGCTGTTGATGAACTGTTCGTTGGTCCATGCGCCACCGATGTGGCCGCCGACATAGAAGCCGGTCCAGTTGAACAGCGGCTCGACGTAAGCGGGCGCCTTCGTGTAGCGCGCACCGAGATCGGCGGCTGAAGCAGCACCCGTCGAAACCAGAGCGGTCGTGCAGGCGAAGGCGGCAATCAATTTATTACGCATGGTACACCCCGTGTCCTTGATGGGCGCACGGTCACAGACGGCCCTTACTAAAATTGAAATCAACACGGTTAACGTGGCGGTTGAACGTGCACCGTGGCGTCAATCCGGTAGCGCTGTTGCAGGCGCGCAACGCGCCGCGCGCGATTTCGCGCAACGTTATCCCTACCGAAGTCCTACGCTAAAATACCGGTGCGGCCCGCGATTGCACGTGCTCTGGCCGCACGCCGAGCGCGATCAGGCGCGCCGGAATGCCCTGCAGCCATGGCAGCGCGGTGATGAGGCGCACGACCAGCGGCACCTTCAGCGGGCCGCCGCCGCCCTGCAACGCGCCGCTGATGATGTTGTTCTGCACGACCACCTGCATGCGCTGCGTCATCTTCACCGGGAACTCGCGACGGCGCCTGATGGCATCGAGCTCGCGCTCGGACGGGCAGCCATGCTGCAGCTTGTCCGCCAGGATGTTTGCGGTCGCAACCGCATCCTGCACGGCGAGATTGACGCCGACGCCGCCGACTGGCGACATCGCATGCGCGGCGTCGCCAATGCACAAAAGGCCGGGCTGCGTCCAGCGCGCCAGACGGTTGATCGCGACGGTGAGCAGCTTGACGTCGTCGAAGCTCTTCACCTCGCCGATGCCGGAGCGGAGCATCGGCGCCATCCGCACGACGTCGTCGAGCAGCGCCGGCAGCCCCCTCGCCTTCACCGCCTCGTACTGCCCCTTGGCGATGACATAGGCGCATTGCCAATAATCGCCGCGGTCGAAGGTGATCATCATCTTGCCGGGCTCGACCCGCGCGAACACGTTCTCGGTCTGGTCGGGTCTGCGGCCGGCCCGGAACCAGAGCACATCCATCGGCGCGCCGATCTCCTCGATCGCAAGCCCAGCGCGCTCACGCACCGTCGAATGCCGGCCGTCGCAGGCGATGGTGAGATCGGCTTCGATGTCGATATTGCCGTCAGGCGTCTTCGCCCGCACGCCGGCGATCGTCTCGCCACGGCGGATCAGATCGATCGCCTCCGCGCTCATCATCACCTCGAGGGAAGCAAAGCGCCGGCCGGCCTCGCGCAGAAAATTCAAGAAGTCCCATTGCGGCATGAAGGCGATGAAGGGGTATTTGGTATGGAGCCTGCTAAGATCGGCAATGCGCACCGGCGTGCCGCCGAACAGGCCGTCCATCTTCTGCAGGCGCTGGTGCGGCAGCTTCAGGAAGTCGTCGATCAGGCCGAGTTCGTCCATCACCTGAAGCGTCGAGGGATGCACGGTGTCACCGCGGAAGTCGCGGAAGAAATCCGCATGCTTCTCCAGCACCACGACGTCGATGCCGGCGCGGCCCAGGAGATAGCCCAGCATCATGCCGGCAGGTCCGCCGCCGACGATGCAGCAGCGGACTTTCATGGTCCGCTTCGCCTGTTGATCGGATGTCATTGCCGCCGCGATCTACTATCGATCAAGAAATACCTGACGATACTAGCGCGATTCACGGCGAGACGGCCTCAATTTGCAGCGACAGCCCGCGCGGGCCGTTCGCAGCATACAAAGGCCCGCAGGAGCGCGGGCCTTTGCTTGATGCGGGGATGACTATTTCTGGTCTTCGTTGCTGGTCCCGGACCCCGGACTGCCGATCGGCATGCCATTCGGCGCATGACCGACGCCGGAGTTTCGCTCGGCCTGGGCGGCAGCAGGCGACTTACCGTTCGCGGTCGGTGGCTGAACATTCGGATTGTTCGGGCTGTTGTTGGTCTTGACGTTCGCTCCGGTGGTGGTTCCCTGGGTCCCCATTCCGGACGGAGCCGACGGTCCCGAATTGGCGCTGCTGGACGACGTGCCCGTTCCGGCACCTGAGCTTGCCGCAGATCCCGCGCTGGCACCACTGGCACCGCCCGCACCACCGCCGCCGCCGCCGCCTCCGCCTTGAGCAAGGGCGGTCGTCGAGACTGCAGCACAAGCGATCATCACGAGAATGGATTTGCGGATCATGGATCGTCTCCCTGGTTTGGCAGACAATCCGAGTCAGCAGGAGTAGTTCCTTCCGAGAGACTCGACGTTCGCTTGCCTCAGGGCTTTTGCGACTTCCGTTCCCACGGGCGCTTGCCGTCAGCGTCGCGATCCCAGGGTCGGGTGATCGGAGCGACCCTCTCTTCTTCAGCGGCTTTCGCACGATCCGCTTGGACGCGTTCGCGGTCGGTGAGTGGCGGCGCGCCGGGGGCCGCAGTCGTTTGGGCCAGAACCGGAAGCGTCGTAAGGAACGCTGCGATGATGAATTTTGTCATCCCCGGCTCTAGCACTTTCACCTTGACCTGTCCGATTTAACTTCGTTCACGCCGTAAGGTGATCCTGTCACAATCCGCCGGCCGAACAGCCGCTCAATTGTTACTCCGGTTCGCGCTCCTGAAGCTCTTGATCTCCGACACGCTGCCGTCGCGATAGGTCAGCTCGACCGAGACGGATTTCGTGCTTGGCGCGAGCTTCATGTAGAGCGGCATGACGGCGCTGACCGCGCTGGGATCACGCATGTCGCAGGCCGGCATCTTCAGCACCTGATTGGGCACGGCGGTGTCGATGCCGATGCGCACCTCGCGGATGGCGCAGCGATAGGAGACGAGGTGGGTGTAATAGACGAGCAGCCCGTTGAACTCGCGGAACGACAACCAGCTCGTCGAGGTCATGTCGAGGATCTTGCGCTGGTCGCGGATCAGCGCGGCCTCGGGATCGAACCTGATCGGGAACGGGCCCTGCATGTCGCCGGACTGGTCGACGTAGCGAACCTCGATGGTGCCGGCCTGCGCATCCGGCGGCAGCTCGATCGACGGGTTCGGCATCCGCTTGCGCGTGCGCGGATCAAGCGTGTCGATGAAGCCGGTCTCGCGGAAATCGCCCGCGCCGGCCATGCGCCAGGAAATGCCGAGCGTCGGATCGGCGAAGGAGAACGTCACGCTCCAGCCGCCATTGTGCCGCGAGAAGCTCGCGATCGGCGCGTTGAGGGTCTCCTCCTTGGGCATCTGCGGCACCGACACCGGCGGCAGCGCCGCGAGCTTCTGCGGCGGCGGGTCGTCCGAACGCGCGACGGCGTCCTTGGCGAGGCCGCTGAGGAAGACATCGTCGACCATCTGGTCGAAATAGACCGGCACCTGCCTGTGCTTCACGGTATCGGCCATCTCGCTGACGGCACGGCGGGTCCGCTGCGCCACCTGAACCAGATTCTCGCCGGGCTTGAGCAGCTCCTTGGCGAAAGTGCGCGTGAACACCGAATTCGGATTGGCGTCGTCATTGGAGAGCCGATCGAGCGCGGTCTGGCGGGGACCCGCGGAGAACACCGAGAACACGCCCTCGGGCAGCTGCGTCATCGGCGCGAGCCCGCCGCCGCCGGCGACCGCGCGGGTGCCCTTGCGCTCGAACGGATTGTTGCGGCAGGCATCGAACACCAGGATCGAGGTCCGTGCCTTCTTGTTCTGAAGCCGCTCGACGATGCGGTCGGCCAGGATCGAGGCGTCGCGCACCAGCTCTTCCTGCCCTTCGGTCGCCGCCGGCACGTCGGTCGGCAGCAGATAGTTCTGGCCGGCGATCTCGAAGCCGTGGCCGGCATAGAAGAAGAACGCGGTGTCGCCGGGCTCGATCGCCTTGTCGAAGGCGAGCAGCGTCTCGGAGAATTGCTGCCGGCTCTGGTTCTCGGCGACCATCACCGAGAAGCCGAGCTGCTTCAGCGTGTCGCCCATGGTGCGGGCGTCGTTGACGGCCTTGAGCAGCTTCGGCACGTTCTTGTAGTCGTTGTTGCCGACGACGAGCGCGACGCGCTTCTCGGCACAGGCTGGCGCGGCGAAGCCGCTCAGGCTTGCTGCGAGGCCAAGGGCCGCCAGAATTCTGAAAAGCCGACGCGTCATCGCAAAATTCCTGTTGCAGAACCGGCCCTGCCGCCGATTCTTCGAACGGCAGTTCATGGGACCCCCCCCCCGCCGCTGTGTGATAGTCGGCCGAGACCAGATGACGGTTCAAGGGACCTCGGGCTCCGATAGCACGATCGGCCTATGGCCGATTCCGCTGGAATCTGTTTCCCTTTGGATAATTTCGCCGCAAGCGAGGGACTGCCGTGTTGCACTGGTGTACGGACGAGGTCGACCCGAAGGATCGGTTCGACTATTGGCGCGAGGTGCGCGCCAGGGGATTGTTCGGCGTCACCGCCGAGCTCGCGCGCGAGCGGCGCGCGGACTTTTTCGGCGAATTCTCGCTGCGTCAGCTGGTCGGCGCCGGCCTCGTCGAGCTGAAGGCCTCGCCCTACGCGGTCGAGCGCAGCGCGGCGGACATCGCCTACGCCCCGGGTGAGGCGATCTGCGTCTACCAGCAGCTCGGCAGCGGCGGCTGGTTCGGCGGCATGCGCACGAGCGACTTTGCGATTGCCAATGGCAGCTTCGCCACCAGCCATACCGACCTGCCCTACCGCACCGCGCCGCTGGGCACCGGGGGGTTCCACCTGCGGATCCTCAAGATCCCCGTGAGCAGCATCCCGGTGCAGGACAAGCGCATGCGCGAGCTTGCGCCCAGGACCTTCAACGATCCGGCCCTGGTGCCCCTGCTCGCAGCCTGCTTTGCCGATCTCGGCGAGATTGCCGCGGACGATGCGGCCTCTGCCGTCCAGACCTCCTTGGTCCAGGCTTTGGCCCATCTGGCGCTGATCGAGCGCGGCGTCGTGCGGCCCGGCAGCCGTCGGGGACAGCAGGCGCTGCGGACCGCCCGTCTCTCGCAAGCCCGGCGGCTGATCGTGCGCCACCTTGAGGACCCCAATCTGGCACCGGCCATGGTGGCCGACCTGCTCGGCGTCTCCGTGCGTCACCTGCACATGCTGTTCGAGATGGCGGAAAAGAGCTTCTCCCAGACGGTGACCGACGAGCGCCTGAATCAGAGCCGCCGCCTCCTGCGCGAGGCGCCGGAGCGGCTGATCGCTGATATCGCGGCCTCGTGCGGCTTCGAGAGCCTCGCGACCTATTACCGGGTGTTCAACGCCGCCTATGGCATGGCCCCCGGCGACTTCCGGGCCAAGGGGACCGACAAGGGCACGGAGGGGCGCTAGCTGCTGTCTTGGGCGAGGTCCTCGGGGGAAAACCCGAGCCGCGCCCGTGATTTGGGCAAAAACCTCAGGTTTTTTAGGCTCTTCCCGCGCCCGCTCCATTGACTTTGGCCAATTCCCGCCTATGTTCCGGGTCGACGCGGCTCAGATCGAAGAGCGATTCCTGAGCCTTGCGCTTTGTTCGCGTGAGTCAGCACCCCCAGCTTCTTTGAGAGCGCGCCGTTTCGGGGTGGAACGCGACAGCCTTATTACCCTCGATTCCGAACGGCGGTTTCGACCAGAGGCTCAATGTCCTTTTCAGATCTCGGACTGTCCGAAAAAGTCCTCGCCGCAGTGGCGGCCACCGGTTACACCACCCCCACCCCCATTCAGGAACAGGCGATCCCCCACGTCCTCGCACGCAAGGACGTGCTCGGCATCGCCCAAACCGGCACCGGCAAGACCGCGGCCTTCGTGCTGCCGATGCTCACCATCCTCGAAAAGGGCCGCGCCCGGGCGCGCATGCCGCGCACGCTGATCCTCGAGCCGACCCGCGAGCTGGCAGCCCAGGTGAAGGAAAACTTCGACCGCTACGGCGCCGGCCAGAAACTCAACGTCGCCCTCCTGATCGGCGGCGTCTCGTTCGGCGACCAGGATGCCAAGCTGATGCGCGGCGTCGACGTGCTGATCGCCACCCCGGGCCGCCTGCTCGACCATACCGAGCGCGGCGGCCTCCTGCTCACCGGCGTCGAGCTGCTCGTCATCGACGAAGCCGACCGCATGCTGGACATGGGCTTCATCCCCGACATCGAGCGCATCTGCAAGCTCGTCCCCTTCACCCGGCAGACCCTGTTCTTCACCGCGACCATGCCGCCGGAAATCCGGCGCATCACCGAGGCCTTCCTGCACAATCCGCAGAAGGTCGAGGTCTCCAGGCCCGCCACGACCGCCGTCACCGTGACGCAGGCCCAGGTGCCCGCCGGCCGCGAGGCGCACGAGAAGCGCGAATTGCTCCGCCGCCTGCTGCGCGAGGCGAAAGACCTCAAGAACGCGATCATCTTCTGCAATCGCAAGCGCGAGGTCGCGATCGTTCACAAATCGCTGCAGAAGCACGGCTTCAGCGTCGGCGCCCTGCACGGCGACATGGACCAGCCGGCCCGCATGGCGGCACTCGACCAGTTCCGCAAGGGTGAGCTGCCCCTCCTCGTCGCCTCCGACGTCGCCGCCCGCGGCCTCGATATTCCCGAGGTCAGCCATGTCTTCAATTTCGACGTTCCCCACCACGCCGACGACTACGTCCACCGCATCGGCCGCACCGGCCGCGCCGGCCGAACCGGCACCGCGATCTCGATCGTGACACCGCTCGACCAGAAGTCGATGGCGGCGATCGAGAAGCTGATCGGCCAGAGCATTCCGCGCGCCGAAGGCGACTATGACGTCCACGCCGAAGCGGGCGAACAAGGTGACCGTCCGCGCGAACAGCGCGGCCGCGAGCGTTCACGCGGCGGACGAGGCAAGCCGCAGCGCGGCGAGCGGCGTGGTCATGACCGCGAACGCGGCCACGAGCCGCGCGAGGCGCGTGGCGAGGCACGGCCGGCTGCCGAGGCGAGGCCCGCACGCGAGGCACGGCCGCCGCGCGAAGCCAGGCAATCATCCGAGCCGCGCAACGGTGCGCGCCCGCAAGCGAATTCGTCGCATGTGCCCTCGATCGGCCGTCCCGAGCCGCGCCGCCAGCGCGAGGTCGATACCGAGCCGGGCGATCACTCGCATCTGCCGGCTTTTCTGCTACGGCCGGTCCGCTCCCCCGCCGGCGCCTGACGCGCGCCGGTACTACCTGACTTCGGTTGAAAATCCTCGCTTTGCAATTATTTGGATGCGCCCGTGAACGTATATTTACGGGGTGTTCACAATCGTCCGTTAGCCTACGAACATAATTTAAGCATTGCTGCGGTCGATGGCGCGTCGGCCGCTGTGGGGATGTTCCGTGATCAAGGTGCTCGACGAACACGAACGCACGATGGCGTTCGCCGAGGTGGCGCTCGGCCAGATCCGATCGCTGCGACAGACCGCCATTCCCCGCAATTACGAGATTTGGTACGTCTATGCGACCGGCTACAACGCACCGCTCAACAAGATCATCAATGAGACGCTGGCGCGCAGCGGCAAGCTGACCGAAGCCGATCTCGAGCAGATCTACGAGACCTATCTCTCCCACATCAAGACCACCGACCGCATCGACAAGGTCGGCGCGCGCGTCGTCGGCGAGATCGACGACGTGGTGAAGGTGCTCGGCGAGGCGCTCGGCATGACCGGGGCCTACGATACCAGCCTCTCGGGTGCGACCGAGAAACTGTCGTCGGCCGAGAGCCGTGACCAGATCAAGGCGATCGTCGAGACCCTGCTGCGCTCGACCAGCGAGATGCGCGAGGCCAACAAGGCGCTGGAAGACCGTCTGACGCTGTCCAAGAACGAGATCAGCAATCTCCAGCAGAGCCTGGAGGCGATCCGCGCCGAGAGCCTGACCGATCCGCTCACGGGCCTGGGAAATCGCAAATATTTCGACCGCATGATCGGCATGGCTGTGCAGAGCGCGCTCGCCTCGGGCGAGCCGCTGTCGCTGCTGCTGTTCGACATCGATCACTTCAAGTCGTTCAACGATTCCTACGGCCATCTCACCGGCGACCAGGTGCTGCGGCTCGTCGGCCTTTCGCTCAAGCAGACCATCAAGGGCCAGGATATCACCGCGCGCTACGGCGGCGAGGAATTTGCGGTGGTGCTGCCCAACACCGCGATGCGCCAGGCGCTCACGGTGGCCGATCACATCCGCCGCGCCGTGATGGCGAAGGAATTGAAGAAGAAATCGACCGGCGAGATCCTCGGCCGCGTCACCATCTCCGTCGGCGTTTCCATGCTGAGGGAGGGCGACGACACCGACGCGCTGATCGAGCGTGCGGACGCCTGCCTCTACGCCGCCAAGCGCAACGGCCGCAACCGCGTGATCTGCGAAGCCGATCCGGAATTCGCGATCGAGAGCCACAGCCGGGTGGCGTGACGTTCATCCTCGCATTTGTAGGGTGGGTTAGCGCAGCGTAACCCACCTCTTGTCTATCAAGATGGATGAAGTGGTGGGTTACGCTGCGCTAACCCACCCTACGCACCGTCTTCTTGGCAACCTTCTTCGCCAGACGCTTCTTCGGCGCAACCTTCTTCGCCGCCGGCTTCTTCGCCTTCGGTCGTTTCTTCACCTTGGCGCGCTGCGCCGCGGCGAGCGCCGCCCTCGCCCATTGCGCCAGCTCTGCGGAATCATCGAACAGGCGCGCCGGCAGCTCCCAGTAGGAATTCACCACCACGGTCTTGGCGCGGGTCGAATACTGGAACGGCTTCGAGCCTTCGGCTTCGAAATCGGGAATGGTCGTCTCGTCGGCGCGGAAGAACAGGCCGGCGCGCAGTGACAGCGCGAAATTGACGCCGTCGGCGGAGATGCCGAAGCCCGAGAACATTTTTCGGAAGGTGACCGGGCCGAAATCGGCGAACAGGTCGATCAGGAATTCGCGGTCCATGCTCACGCTCTCTCGTGCCCCGGACGCAGCGCAGCCTATAACGCTGCGGTGCAGAGCCGGGGCCCAGACCATAGCGTGGGTCCCGGCTCTGCGCAGCAGCGCAAGCGCGCTGCAGCGCGTCCGGGACACGAGAGCGGAGCGTTAGGCTAATTACCCGTCGATCTTGGCCGGCCGCAGCTCGACCGATTCGCCGCAGCCGCAGGCGGAGATCTGGTTGGGATTGTTGAAGACGAACTGGGCCTGCATCTTGTCGGCCTTGTAGTCCATCTCGGTGCCGAGCAGGAACAGCACGGCCTTGGGATCGACCAGGATCTTGACGCCCTTGTCCTCGACGACCTCGTCGGTCGGGCGGATCTCGTGGGCGTATTCGACCGTGTAGGACTGGCCGGCGCAGCCGCCGTTCTTGACGCCGACTCGCAGGCCCACGATCTCGGAATCGGCGCGCTGGGTCAGCTCGGTGATGCGCTGGGCAGCAGCGTCCGTCAGCCGCATCACCTGCGGGCGCGGACGCCGCGGCTTCGGAGTGGAGGATGCTGGTGTCGCCTGGGTCATGTTGTTTATGTGGTCCGTTGCGGAGCGAATTCAATGCGGGCCGAGGCCGTCACCACATGTTCAGCACGAGGCGCGCCTCGTCGCTCATGCGCTCGGGCGACCACGGCGGCTCCCAGACGACCTTGACGTCAACCACGCCGACGCCGGGGACGCTGGCGACCGCGTTCTCGACCATGGTCGGCAGCTCGCCTGCGGCCGGACAATTCGGCGTCGTCAGCGTCATCTGGACGTCCACCGAGCGGTCGTCCTTGATCTCGACCTTGTAGATCAGGCCGAGCTCGTAGATGTCGGCCGGAATTTCCGGATCGAACACGGTCTTGAGCCCGGCGATGATCTCGGTGGTGAGACGCTCGGTCTCCTCCGGCGGCAGCGCCGAACGAGTCTCCATCGGATTGGCTTTGATTTCGGCCGTGTCACTCATGCGAACAAATCCCGCGCCTTCAGCAGCGCCTGTGCCAGATGATCGACTTCTTCCCGCGTATTATACATGCCGAACGAGGCCCGGCAGGTGGCCGTGACGTTGAACCGCTCTAAAAGCGGCATGACGCAATGGGTGCCGGCGCGCACCGCGATGCCCTGGCGGTCGATCACTGTAGCGACGTCATGGGCATGCGCGCCCTTGAGCTCGAAGGAGATCACCGGGCCCTTGCCCCGCGCCGTGCCGATCAGCCGCAGCGAGTTGATCTCGCGCAGCTTCTCCTGGGCGTAGGCGGTGAGATCGGCCTCGTGGGCGGCGATGCGCTCCTTGCCGATCGAATTGACGTAGTCGATGGCGGCGCCAAGGCCGACGGCCTCGACGATCGCCGGCGTGCCGGCCTCGAACTTGTGCGGGGGATCGCCATAGGTGACGACCTCGCGCGAGACCTCGCGGATCATCTCGCCGCCGCCATTGAAGGGGCGCATCGCGACGAGGTGGTCGTACTTGGCCCAGAGCACGCCGATGCCGGTCGGGCCATAGACCTTGTGGCCGGTGAAGACGTAGAAGTCGCAGCCGATGTCCTGGACGTCGACGGGCAGATGCACCGCGCCCTGGCTGCCGTCGACCAGCACCGGAATGCCGCGGGCATGGGCGATCCTGACGACGTCCTTGACCGGCACGATGGTGCCGAGCGCGTTCGACATCTGCGTGATCGCGACCAGCTTGGTCTTCGGGCTCAAGAGCTTCTCGAACTCGTCGATGAGGAAATTGCCCTCGTCGTCGACCGGCGCCCACTTGATCACCGCGCCCTGGCGCTCCCTCAGGAAGTGCCAGGGTACGATGTTGGAGTGGTGCTCCATGATCGAAATGACGATCTCGTCGCCTTCCCCGATATTGGGGGCACCCCAGGAGGATGCGACCAGGTTGATCGCCTCGGTCGCATTGCGGGTGAAGATCACTTCCTCGGTGCGCGCAGCGTTGATGAACTGCGCCACCTTGGCGCGGCCGCCCTCATAGGCCTCTGTCGCGGCATTGGCGAGGTAGTGCAGGCCGCGATGCACATTGGCGTATTCGGACGTATAGGCCTGCGTCATGCGGTCCAGCACGGCGCTCGGCTTCTGCGCCGAGGCGGCGTTGTCGAGATAAACGAGCGGCTTGCCGTAGACCTGCATGGCGAGCGCCGGAAAATCTTGGCGCACGCGCGCAACGTCATAGGCCCCGTTCTTGACCGCCGGATGCGTGCTCATGACCGCCGCTCCAGCCAGCGCTCGGCGATGCCGATCACGTGCTCGCGCAAGGTATCGTCGGCGATCTGCTCGATTGCCTCGCCGACGAAGGCCTGGATCAGCAGCGCCTGGGCCTGCTTCTCCGGCAGGCCGCGGGCCTTCAGATAGAACAGCAGGCTCTCGTCCAGCGCGCCGGCGGTCGCGCCGTGGCCACACGAGACGTCGTCGGCAAAGATTTCCAGCTCGGGCTTGTTGTCCGCTTCGGCCTCGTCCGACAGCAGCAGCGCCCGGGTCATCATCTTGCCGTCGGTCTTCTGCGCGTCGGGGCGGACGATGATGCGGCCCTGGAACACCGAATGGGCGCGGTCGTCGATCACGGCCCGGAATATCTCGCGGCTGACGCAGTGCGGCACGGCGTGGTCGACCACCAGCGTGGTGTCACCGTGCTCGGTTTTCTTCAACAAGTTGACACCGTTGGCCGAGAGCTCACTGCCCTCGCCGGCCAGCGTGATGAAGCCCTGAAGACGGCTCACCGCGGCGCCCGTGGTCATGTTGAAGAAATTGAACTTCACATTGGCGCCGATGGTGACGAACTGCGAGGTGACGTTCACCGCGTCGGGCGCGTCGTCCATCAGGCGGATATGTGCGACGTCGGCGTTGTCGCCGACCGAGACGATGACGGCGTCGTTGACCTGGTAGGCCTTGGCTTCCGCCGCAACAAAAGTCTCGACGATGGTGACGCGAGCGCCCTTCCCGACTGCGATCCGTGAGCGGGTGAACGCCGAGGTCGACGCGGCGGTCGCGATGTGGATGATCTGGATCGGCGCGGACAGCTGGGCGCCATCCGCAATCGACAACATGACGCCGTCGGTCGCCATTGCTGCGTTCAGCGCAATCACCGCATCAGTGGATGCGGTCTTCAGGAGGCTAGCGTCCTTCTCCAGCGCCTCATGCGAAGTCTCAAAGCCCGCCTCGGCGACAAGCGCCTTCACGTCGGAAAGCTCGGCTGCGAACACGCCGTCGACCAGCACCAGCTTGCGGGCGCCCGCGATGGCATGCGCCTTGACCGCGTCCGCGGCGCGCTTCAGCGCGGCGGCATCGGGCGCGGCTGCCAGCGGCAGCATCTCGCCGACCAGCGCGCGCAGGTCGGTGTATTTCCATTCCTCGATCCGGCGGTGCGGCAGGCCGAGACGCTCATAGGTCTCGAACGCCTCGCGGCGCACTGCTGCCACATCAGGCGAACCCGGCAAGCGGCCCTCGGCGCTGGCGAAGAGATCGCTCACCGCGCGGCCGCCCCCGGTCTTTGCCACAGCAACGTTCATCTTAAAAATTCCTTACGCGGCATCCTCGAACTGGGCGTAGCCGGAGGCTTCCAGCTCCAGCGCCAGATCCTTGCCGCCGCTCTTCACGACGCGGCCCCTCGACATCACGTGCACGAAATCAGGCACGATGTAGTTGAGCAGCCGCTGATAGTGGGTGATGACGACCATCGCACGCCCCGGCGAGCGCAGCGCATTGACGCCGTCGGCCGCGATCCGCAGCGCATCGATGTCGAGACCGGAATCCATCTCGTCGAGGATGCACAGGCTCGGCTCGAACAGCGCCATCTGCAACACCTCGTTGCGCTTCTTCTCGCCGCCGGAGAAGCCGACATTGACGCCGCGCTTGAGCATGTCCTGCGGGATGTTCAGCGACTTCGAGACTTCGCGGACCTTCTTCAGGAAGTCCGGCACCATCAGCTCGCTTTCGCCGCGCGCCTTGCGCTGCGCATTGAGCGCAGTGCGCAGGAAATTCATGGTGGTGACGCCGGGAATCTCGACCGGATATTGGAACGCCAGGAACACGCCCTTGGCGGCGCGCTCGTCCGGGTCCATCTCCAAGAGGTCCTCGCCCCTAAACAGGATCTGGCCGTCGGTGACCTCGTAGCCGGGCTTGCCGGCGATGACGTGCGAAAGCGTCGACTTGCCGGAGCCGTTCGGCCCCATGATCGCGTGCACCTCGCCCTCGTTCACGGTCAGCGTCAGGCCGTGGAGGATCTCACGCTCCTCGACACGAACCTTGAGGTCTTTCACTTCAAGCAAAGCCATCTTGGTATCCAGTCTATTCAATTCAATTGATGTTGGTGCGCGAGGCGCGCGCCGCGAGGGTCGGCGATTAGCCGACCGACCCTTCGAGCGAGATCGAGATCAGCTTCTGCGCTTCCACCGCGAATTCCATCGGCAGCTGCTGCAGCACGTCCTTGACGAAGCCGTTGACGACGAGGCCGACCGCTTCTTCCTGGCTGAGCCCGCGCTGGATGCAGTAGAACAGCACGTCTTCGGAGATCTTCGAGGTCGTCGCCTCGTGCTCGAACGTCGCCGAGGAGTTCTTGGCCTCGATATACGGCACGGTGTGCGCGCCGCATTTGTCGCCGATCAGCAGCGAATCGCAGGCGGTGAAGTTGCGCGCCCCGGTCGCCTTGCGATGCGCCGTGACGAGACCGCGATAGGTGTTCTGCGACTTGCCGGCGGCAATGCCCTTGGAGATGATGCGGCTCGACGTGTTCTTGCCGAGATGGATCATCTTGGTGCCCGAATCGACCTGCTGGAAGCCGTTCGAGATCGCGATCGAGTAGAACTCGCCGCGGGAGTTATCGCCGCGCAAGATGCAGCTCGGATATTTCCAGGTGATCGCAGAGCCGGTCTCGACCTGGGTCCAGGAAATCTTGGAATTGGCGCCGCGGCAGTCGCCACGCTTTGTGACGAAATTGTAGATGCCGCCCTTGCCTTCCGAATTGCCGGGGTACCAGTTCTGCACCGTCGAATATTTGATCTCGGCATCGTCGAGCGCGACGAGCTCGACCACGGCGGCATGCAGCTGGTTCTCGTCGCGCTGCGGCGCGGTGCAGCCCTCGAGATAGGAGACGTAGGAGCCCTTGTCGGCGATGATCAGCGTACGCTCGAACTGGCCGGTGTTGCGCTCGTTGATGCGGAAATAGGTCGACAGCTCCATCGGGCAGCGCACGCCCGGCGGCACGTAGACGAACGAGCCGTCGGAGAACACCGCCGAGTTCAGCGTGGCGTAGAAATTGTCCGAGGTCGGAACCACCGAGCCCAGATATTTCTGCACCAATTCAGGATGCTCGCGGATCGCCTCGGAGATCGGCATGAAGATCACGCCGGCCTTCTTCAGCTCGGCCTTGAACGTGGTCGCAACCGAGACCGAGTCGAACACGGCGTCGACCGCGATCTTGCGGCGGGCGGGATCCTCTTCACCGGGCTTGGGTTCGACGCCTTCGAGCATGGCGACTTCCCGCAAGGGGATGCCGAGCTTCTCGTAGGTCTTCAGGATCTCCGGATCGATCTCGTCCAGTGAGGAGACCGTCTTCTTCGGCTTCGGCGCCGCGTAGTAATAGAGGTCCTGGAAGTCGATCTTGGGATAGTCGACGCGGGCCCAGGTCGGCTCGGTCATGGTCAGCCAGCGCCGATAGGCCTCCAGCCGCCACTGCAGCATCCAGGCGGGTTCGTTCTTCTTCTGCGAGATGAATTTTACGATCTCTTCCGACAGCCCCTTCGGGGCCTTCTCGGTGTCGATCAGGGTCTCAAACCCATAACGATACTGGTCGACGTCGATGCGCTTCACGCGCTCGACCGTCTCTTGTACGGCTGGCATTCCATCCTCCGCTCGCGGTTTCAAGGACCGCGGTGGATCAAACTTGGACGAGTATTACGATATTTCTCCGCGGAAAGCACGGGCTTAGAACCGTTCGAGCCGTGTTTCGTCGCTCATCTCTTAAGTAGGGTATTACCAAGCTTTCGCCAAGCCTCTAACGCCCGATTGATGTCCTCCGGTTCCGTGGACCAGCCCAGACTGAGACGCACCGCTCCCTGGGCCACCGCGGGATCATAGCCCATCGCCGACAGGACGTGAGACGGCTGGACCTTTCCGGAGGAGCAGGCGGAGCCGGAGGACACCGCGATTCCCTCCAGATCGAAGCCGATCACGGCGGTTTCGGCCTTCAAGCCCGGCGCGGTGAAAAGGACGGTATTTGGCAACCGCGCCACCTCTGTCGCAAAGACGGTCGTCCCGGGTACGTCACGGAGGCCATTTTCCAAACGATCTCTGAGGCTTGCCATGCGCTTCACATGCTCCGGCAGAGCCTGAAGCGCAGCCTTTACCGCGGCCCCGAAGCCGGCGATCCCGGCAATGTTCTCGGTTCCGGCCCGGCGGTTGAGCTCCTGCCCGCCGCCCCGCAGCACCGGCTCAAGGCCGCTTATCCCCTCGGTCAGCGCCAGGGCGCCGACCCCCTTGGCACCGCCGATCTTGTGCGCAGAAAAACTGGCAAGGTCTGCGCCTACCGAATTGATATTGAATGGAATTTTGCCCAGCGCCTGGATCGCATCGACATGCAGGAGGCCGCCGGCCTCGTGGACGATGCTCGCAGCCTCCGTGACGGGCTGAACGGCGCCCGTCTCGTTGTTGGCGGCCATGATCGAGACCAGGGCTGGCGGGCCGTCCTTCAGCTGCCGCTTCAACTGATCGAGGTCGACCACGCCGGAGCGCGTGACCTGGATCAGGCCGATCTTGTCCGCCGGGAACCGGCCGCCGGCCAGCACCGAGGCGTGCTCAACCGCCGAGACCAGCAGCCGCGCGACAGGTCCGCCGGACGGACCCCGCAAGCCCGGCGAGAGCGCCAGCGCATTGGCCTCGGTTCCAGCTGAGCTGAAGACGACGTTGCGCGGCTGCGCCCCCACCGCGGCCGCAAGCGTCGCGCGAGCTTCTTCGACCAGCCGCCGCGCCTCCCGCCCCTCGGCATGGACCGAGGAGGGATTGCCGACCAGGTCGAAGGCCGCCACCATCGCCGCCCGCGCCTCGGCGCGCAGCGGCGTGGTCGCATTCCAGTCGAGATAGACACGGTTCGGCATCTCGCCCTCTTAGCACCTTTTGTCGTCCGGCCAATCGGAGGGTGGGCACTCGTCAGGCCGGCTGCCGTTCCACCCTTCGCACCGTTCGCGGCACCGCCCGCAATCCGAACAGCGGCCGCAGCCAGGCAACGCGCCGAACAATTTCATAGGTCGCCACACATGTGAGCGCGGTCCCAGCGATGACAATCAGCGCTTCGGTCCCGGCCGGCAGACCGCTGTCGCGCAATTGATGAGCGATCACGATGATCGCGGTCTGATGCACGATGTAGTACGGGAAGATCGCGTCGGTGAGATAGCGCCGCGCCGGGCTGTCGGCGGTGAGATGGCGCCGCGCAAAGCCCAGAACGGCGGCGATCGCGAGCCATTGATAGCAACCATAGGCCGAGGCCGCGGCCCACTTCAGCGCAGGCGACGGCGCGAACAGGCCGGCGCGTACCAGGATGAAGGCAGAGAAGCAGGCGACGGCCGCCAGCAGGGCCACGAAGCGCTGGCGCTCCAGTTCGCGCCAGATCCCCTCCTGCCGGGCCAGCAGGAAACCGATCAGGAAGGCCGTCGCGTGGTCGGCGTGGTTGTACCAGTCGCCGAACAACGCGTGCGTCGACGGGAAAGCCGGGAACAGCACCAGGCGCCAGGCCGCAAACAGCAGGCATGGCCCGATCAGCAGCCATGGTCCGGCGAGCATGCCAGCAAGCTTACGGCCAATCCAGTCAGCCCCCGCCGGCCACAGCGCGAGCACGCCGATCAAGGCCATCGTGTAGACCCAGAGATAGACCACGAACCAGAGATGGTTCCAGGTCGGCAACACGATGCACGGGTTCGGACAGAACTGCGGGCCGAAGGCAAAGTAGTGCCTGGTGTAGAAATCGAGGAAGCCGGCGGGATAACCGAGGCTTTCGACGATCTGGAGATAGGCCTGCGGCGGCACGATCACGAGCATGCCGAAGATGAGCGGGATCAGGAGCCGCGCCGATCGCGCACCCGCGAGCGAGGCCAGGCTGGACTTGCCGAGCATGAAGCGGGTGGCAACCCCGGACACCAGGAACAGCAGCGACAGCCGCCAGGGGTTGAGGAATAGCATCACCGGTTCCAGCCAGGTCAGCCGGTGCGCGCTCTTGATGTGGAATCCCCAGGACACGTAGAGCATGCCGACGTGGTAGAAGATCAAGAGCCCGAAGGCTAAAATCCGCACCCAGTCCAGGTCGATACGTCTTTCCGAGCTTTGGAATTGCTGTGGTGTTGTCATGGTTTTCTGCTCCTTGACGGGACGACGAACGCGGTTTTGGGGCCAGGGCTGACATCGAAAATGGCTGACACCGAAAATGCTCCGCCTGCGGCGCGCGTCGAGCCGGTTTGGGATCAGAATCGGACGCGAGGGGATGAGCCGCCGGCAGCTGGGACGAGTCGCGGGTCTTTTGGGATCAGCGGCGGCGACCGGATGATGTTCGCAGCGATTGCGGCCGTCGCGCTCGCGATCGGAATCGTCAATGCGTTTTCCGGCGCACAGGACGCGGCTTGGCGTGGCGACAGCTACGACATCGGCCGTCGGCTGTTCTGGGAGATGTCGAGCATCGGCGTCATCCTGCTGTTGCTGCCGATCCTGGTCTTGGCGGTCCGCCGCATGCGCCGGACACCGGGCCTCGCCGCACAGGCGGCAATCGGGGCGATCGCCCTGCTCGGCTTCTCCACCCTCCACATCACCGGCATGGTCTGGGTGCGAAAGCTCGCGCTCTGGCTCGCCGGCGGCGCCTACGATTTCCGTTTCTCGCTCGCGACGGTCCTGTACGAATTCCGCAAAGACGCCGTGGCCGTTGTCCTGATCGGCGCCACGATCTGGCTGCTCGAAAGCCGGCGCGAGCTGAAGAGCGCCGCGATCGCTTCGTCAGCGCCGCCCGCCCCGCAGCCCCCGTCTCCCGATCTGATCTGGCTGCGTGACGGCACCAGCCGCATTCGCGTGGTGCCGCGCGACATCCTCTGGGTGGCGTCCGCCGGCAACTACATCGAATACAGCCTCGCCGACGGCACCCAGCACCTCATCCGGGGCACGCTGGCGGCGGCGGAAAGCGAGCTGGCGCGCTTTTCCATCGTTCGCGTTCATCGGACCAAGCTTGCCAATCTCGACCGGGTGCGCGGCGTGGACCTCAAGCCGTCAGGAGATTTCGAGCTCGCCTTCGACAACGGCCAGACCCTCGGCGGCAGCCGGCGTTACCGGTCGACCGTCGCCGCGCTCGGAAGCCGAACCGCCCCGGCGGGAAGCGCCACCGGCGATCCATAAACAAGCGTGATTCCAATCGGTTGAGCGCTGCCCTCCGGCGCAGCGGGCAACCCCTGCCGGCTCCGGTTGATTCAGGCAGGTCCCGATCCTGGGAGGCGGGCCGGAGATGACAGCACAATGACTGGCTAAGCTGTTGAGCTGATTGAGAGATGTCGAAGAAGCTTGCTTTTTGACCCTGGCCTCGTGTTAGAAGCGCGCGTCAGTTCACCCGCGCGCCACTCGCGCATCATCCGAGGGCGCGCCTCTCCACCTTTCATCCGTGCTCTCGTCGGCGGCAACGCTGCGAGAGCCACAATCGGACGATTGCGCAGGGATCACCTCCAAGGGACTTAAATCAGAGATCATCGATGCCTGAAGTCATTTTCACCGGCCCTGCCGGCCGCCTCGAGGGCCGCTATCACCCGGCCAAGCAGAAGAACGCGCCGATCGCGATGATCCTGCATCCGCATCCGCAGTTCCACGGCACGATGAACCATCAGATCGTGTACCAGTGCTACTACGCTTTCGCGCATCGCGGCTTCTCGGTGCTGCGCTTCAATTTCCGCGGCGTCGGCCGCAGCCAGGGCTCGTTCGACCATGGCACCGGCGAATTGTCGGATGCAGCCGCCGCGCTCGACTGGGCACAGACCATCAATCCCGAGGCGCGCGCCTGCTGGGTCGCCGGCTTCTCCTTCGGCGCCTGGATCGGCATGCAGCTCCTGATGCGCCGCCCCGAGGTCGAGGGCTTCATCTCGATCGCGCCGCCGGCCAACCTCTACGACTTCTCGTTCCTCGCGCCTTGCCCGTCCTCAGGCCTGATCGTTCACGGCGAGAAGGACGCGGTGGTGCCGCCCAAGGACGTCAACACGCTGGTCGAGAAGCTGAAGACGCAAAAGGGCATCGTGATCGACCAGCAGATCATCCCCGGCGCCAACCACTTCTTCGACTCCAAGCTCGAGCCGCTGATGGAAACCATCACGGCCTATCTCGACATGCGCCTCGCCAACGTGCGGTGAAGGCTGCGGCTCAAGCGAGCTTGAGCGCGACGATCCCCATCAAGACGAGCGCGATGCCGGCAAGCTTCATCGCGCTCAAGGTCTCGCCGAACAATACGACGCCCATGATGAAAGTGCCGGCCGCACCGATGCCGGTCCACACCGAATAGGCGACGCCGACCTCGAGCACCTTCAAGGCGCGTCCGAGCAGGAATACGAAAGCAGCGAGCAGCACGAGCGAAACAACGCTCCAGCCTGTCCGCGTGTAGCCTTCCGCGTACTTCATCGAGATCGCCCAGCCGACATCGAGCGCGCCGGCGATCACCAGCAACAGCCAGGCCAGGGATTGCGACATGCGCTCAGGCCGCGAGCTTGAGCAGATGCGCGTCGTGGCGAACGAGGAAGGCGCGCAAGAGTTGCGGATAGTCCGCGCCAACCGCGCTGCGCACGCTCGGACGCTTTGCGAGCTCGGCGCGCCAGGCGCGCACCTTCGGCACATCGCGGAAGATGCCGTGCTCGGTCAATTCGTCGAACAGATCGAAATAGCGGAAGACCGGCGCGAACACGGCATCGACGAGACTAAAGGCGTCACCGGCAAAGAACGGCCCCGCGCCGAGCGCGGCCTCGACACGCGCGAACTTTGCGACCAGCGCCTGGCGCTTGCTTTCGAACGTCGCCGCGTCGGTCGTCGTTTCCAGGCCCCAGAGGTCGCCGAGGATCGCCGAGCCGAACTCCATCCAGGCACGGTGCTCGGCCCGCTGCAACGGATCCGCCGGATGCAGCCTGCTGCCTGCTTGCGTCTCCTCGATGTACTCGCAGATCACGTTGCTCTCGAACAGCGCGACCTCGCCCCTCTCGGTCGTCACCACCAGCACCGGCACCTTGCCGAGCGGCGAGAGCTTCAAGAACCAGTCCGGCTTGTTGGCGAGATCGATGTCGATCCGCTCGAACGGCATGCCCTTCTCCTTCAGCGCGATCACCGCGCGCTGCACATAGGGACAAAGCTTGTGGCTGATCAGTTTCAGTGAAGCGGTCATGGCAACGATCCCGGCGGTTAGATGCAACTGCATCAAATATAAATGCAACTGCATCTACCCGTCAAGGTCAATGCATTTGCATCAACCGGGCGTGATCGTCAGGCAGTAATCTTCAGGGCCTGGCAATCACCCCGCCCGTCATCGGCATCGGCACGCCCGTGGTGGCGGGATAGGACAGTGGCAGGCCTTTCATGCCGCGGACGGCGAGAAAGCCGAAGGCCTGCGCTTCGATGGCGTCGGAGGCCCAGCCGAGCGTTTCGGCCGCCTCGACCGTCGCCGAGCCCACCCGCTCCCGCAGCATCCGCAGCATGGTGAGGTTGCGGGCGCCGCCGCCGCAGACGATCCAGCTCCGCGGCCGGCGCGGCAACAGCGGAATGACACGGGCGATCGCGGCGGCGGTGAAGGCGGTCAGCGTCGCCGCGCCGTCGGCCGGCGCCACCTCGCCGAGCCGCAGGGCCGCAAAATCGTTGCGGTCGAGCGATTTCGGCGGGGGGCTTGCGAAGAACGGCAGCTCCAGCGCCCGCGCGATCCAGGCTTCATCCACCTTGCCGAGCGCGGCGAACTTTCCTTCCGCATCGAACGCCTGGTTCATGGTGCGGTACATGAAATCGTCCAGCAACGCGTTCCCGGGGCCGGTGTCGCAGGCGATCAGCGTATCGTTGCCGTCGATATAGGTGATGTTGGAGACGCCGCCGACATTGACCACGACGATCGGCCCTTCGCGCTCCAGCGAATGGGCGAGCGCGCGGTGGTAGACCGGCACGAGCGGCGCGCCCTGCCCGCCCGCCTCGACGTCGGCGGCGCGGAAGTCGTGCATCACGGGAATGTGGATGGCCCTTGCCAGCGCCGGCGCGTCGCCAATCTGCACCGTCAGCCGTCTTTCGGGCCGATGCAGCACGGTCTGGCCGTGAAAGCCGACAATGTCGATGTCCTCCGCCCTCATCCGGTTCTGGGCGAGGAAGGCCGCAACCGCCTCGGCATGGGCCTGCGTTACCGCACGCTCGGCATCGCCCAGAATGCCCGGGCGGGCGTCGCGTTGCTGCAGATGCACGGCCTCGCTCAGCGCCTGGCGCAGCAGGTTGCGCTCGGCCGGGCCGTAGGGCCGGTAACCGGATGGCCCGAATGCCTTCACCTGCTTTCCGTCGGTTTCGATCAGCGCGACATCCACCCCGTCCAGCGAGGTGCCGCTCATCAAACCGAGTGCCGTCAACATCATGGACCAGCGTCCTCAAGAAACCCGCCCTGGCATGCCGATCTTGTGCCAGAGGGACACATCTTATAATGCCAACGCGCCAAGTGGCGGGCGGCCAATCGGGTTCCCGCGGAAGACCCTTAAATTGCCCCCAAAACGGTAAACCAAGAATTGTCAGGTACGCCGACAGATGACTGCATTTAAATCGGATTTCCTCAACACCCTGCAGGAACGTGGATTCATCCACCAGTGCTCCGATTTCGAGGGGCTGGACGCGCTCGCCGCCAAGGGCGAGGCCACGGCCTATGTCGGCTACGATTGCACCGCCCGCTCGCTGCACATCGGCAACTATCTGACCATGATGATGCTCTACTGGCTGCAGCAGTCCGGCAACAAGCCGATCACGCTGATGGGCGGCGGCACCACCATGGTGGGCGATCCCTCCGGCAAGGACGAGACGCGCGCGATTCGCACCATTGCCGAGATCGAGGCCAACAAGGAATCGATCCGCGGCGTGTTCGCCAAGGTGCTCCGCTACGGCGAGGGCAAGAGCGACGCCGTCATGCTCGACAATGCGGAATGGCTGACCAAGCTGAACTGGATCGAGATGCTGCGCGACGTCGGCCGGCACTTCTCGGTCAACCGCATGCTGACCATGGATTCCGTGCGGCTGCGCCTCGAGCGCGAGCAGGAGATGAGCTTCATCGAGTTCAACTACATGGTCTGCCAGGCCTACGACTTCGTCGAGCTGGCCAAGCGCACCGGCTGCCGCCTCCAGATGGGCGGCTCGGACCAATGGGGCAACATCATCATGGGCGTCGATCTCGGCCGCCGCATGGGCACGCACCAGCTGTTCGCGCTGACGACGCCGCTGCTGACGACCGCCTCGGGCGCGAAGATGGGCAAGACCGCGCAAGGCGCGGTGTGGCTCAACGCCGACCAGTTCAGCCCGTACGACTTCTGGCAGTACTGGCGCAACACCGAGGACGCCGACGTCGGCAAGTTCCTGAAACTGTTCACGACGCTGCCGATGGCCGAGATCAAGAAGCTCGAGGCGCTCGGCGGCTCGGAGATCAACGAGGCGAAGAAGGTGCTCGCGACCGAAGCGACCGCGCTGCTGCACGGCCGCGACGCCGCGCGCGAAGCCGCGGAGACCGCGCGCCGCACCTTCGAGGAAGGTGCGCTCGCCGAAAGCCTGCCGACCGTGGAAATTCCGCGCGGCGAGCTCGACGCCGGCCTGGGCGTACTCAACGCCTTCGTCAAGGCAGGCCTCGTCGGCTCCAACGGCGAAGCGCGGCGCCAGATCAAAGGCGGCGGCCTGCGCGTCAATGATGCGCCCGTCACCGACGAGAAGATGGCGCTGTCGGCAGGCAATCTGACGCCGGAAGGCGTGATCAAGCTGTCCTTCGGCAAGAAGAAGCACGTGCTCATCAAGCCTGCATAGGCGTATGAGCTTTTCACTGCTTGTCAGGGCGCACAGATGCGCGCTCCCTGACGGCAATGAAACAATACACGCCCAGGGAAGCGAGCAAGGATACGCACCGTGACGGCGTCGCGGCGACACCGCAAGGCGTCGCGCGCGTCGCGCTCACCGTGCTCGCACTCTGCTTCACGCTGGCCGTGCTGGGCCGCGGGCTCGGCGACAGTTTTACGGTATTCCTGAAGCCGATCTCGGAAAGCTTTGGCTGGGACCGCGCGCAGATCGTCTCGGTCTATTCACTCACCTGGCTTGCGAGCGGCCTTACCGCCCCCTTCGTCGGACGCCTGTTCGATCATTCCGGACCGCGCATTGTCTATGCGCTCGGCCTTTTGCTGCTCGGCGCCGCCTTCCTGATCGCGGCGCACGCGCAGCGCCTGTGGCAGTTCCAGCTCTCGATCGGCCTCTGCGTCGGCGTCGGTATCGCCTTCATCGGCATCGTGCCGAACTCGATCCTGCTCGGCCGCTGGTTCGGGCCGCGCCTGCCGACCGCGATGTCGGTGGTGTATTCGGCGATGGGCGGCGGCGTGCTGGTGCTGCTGCCGGCCTCGCAGCTGCTGATCGATCACATCGGCTGGCGCGGCACCTACCAGCTGTTCGGCTTCGCCGCCTTGGGCCTCCTGGTCCCGCTACTGCTGCTGCCGTGGCGGCTGTTCGCCGCGGGCTCGCCGCATGTCGTGAAGAAGACCGATCCTGATTTCGTCGACAACGGCTGGACGCTGCTCCGCGCGATGCGTCACCACGCCTTCTGGGCGCTGTTCTCGACGTTCTTCTTCACCGCCGTCGGCATGTACGCGATCGCCGCGCAGATCGTGGCGTATCTGATCGATGCCGGCTTCCCCCCGCTCCAGGCCGCGACCGCCTGGGGTTTTTCCGGCGTCGTGCTGGTGTTCGGCATGCTCGGTGTGTCTGCGCTCGACGGCCTGATCGGGCGAAGGCCGTCCGTGCTCTTGAGCTACGCGATCTCGATCCTCGGCATCGCCCTGCTCTGGCTGCTGCAATATTCCCCGAACATGCTGCTGCTCACCGGTTTCATCGTCTGCTTCGGCAGCATGATGGGCTCGCGCGGCCCGCTGATCAGCGCGACCGCGATGCGGATCTTCCAGGGCAAGCGCGTGGGCACCATCTACGGCACGATCTCGATCGGCAGCGGCCTCGGCTCGGCGTTCGGCTCCTGGAGCGGCGGCCTGATCCATGACGCGACGCACGGCTACAACGCCCTGCTCGCCTTCGCACTTGCGAGCGTGATCCTCGGAATGATTCCATTCCTGATCGTGCCCGCCTTGCGGCGCTAGGTATCTCAGGGGTAACCTGATCGCATTCGTGTCACCGGAAAATTACGGGTGGGACCGGCACGAATACGCGCAAAAAATGCGGATCACACGCGGCCGAAACCCCGGCCTGCGGTGTTATGTCCGACATGACGAAAATGTCAGCGCAGAATCAATCTTGGGTGGCTTGCGAGGAGGAACCGAATGCGGTCCAAGTCGCTGCATTGGATGGAGGGCAAACCAAAATGGACTTTTCTTTTCTCTCTCGCTTTCAACCGGTTCTGCTGAGCCTGTTTCGCTTCATCACCGGCCTCTTGCTGTTCCAGTACGGCATTGCCAAGCTGTTCAAGTTCCCGGCTGTGCCGATGTTCGCGAAGGTCGAACTGATGTCGCTCTACGGCGCGGCCGGCACGATCGAACTGGTGGTTGGCGGGCTGTTGATGATCGGCCTGTTCACGCGCCTCTCCGCTTTCATCCTCTCGGGTGAAATGGCCTTCGCCTACTTCATGGGGCACATGTTCAGGGGCGATGCGCCGGTGTTCCTGCCGCTGCTCAATGGCGGTACCGCAGCGATCCTGTTCTGCTTCGCCTGCCTCTACCTGTCGGCCGCCGGCGGCGGTCCGATCAGCGTCGATGCCGCGATGGGCAAGGAGAGCGGCGCAGCCGGCGGCGCGTTCGCGCGGCGCTGAGGCGCCTCCGGATCACTTCGCAAGCAGGACGGCACCGGCGGGCCCGCCGGTGCCGTTTCAACGCGTCCCCAGCACGTTCCACATGAGAACCAGGGCCGCGACGAGCAGCACGGACATGATGATGCGATGAACGAATCGATTCATTGCGCGTTCGGCTCCACTCCATAGCCACCAAAATCCAAGATCGATTCCCTTCCTCAGATGGGCTGGAGCCCGCTGGCAGAGCAATTTGCCTGCACCATTGCGCACGCGCCTGCGAACGCTGTCCGCGCGGCAGGCCGTCGCATGCCTCCATTCATGATTGGTAAGAACTTCATGCTACCGGTGCGAGCAATAACAACCATTCCGTAGGGGCTGTGATGAAGCTGCTGAGCCATCTGAAGATCCGCACCAAGCTTGCCAGCATGGTCTGCCTTGCGGCGCTCACGGTCACTGCCATCATCGGCGTATCGGCCGTGCTCAGCAAGAGCCGCATGATGGAGGACCGCGTCCAGCAGATGCGGACCGCCGTCGAGCTCCTCTACAACTACGCCCAAGCGCTCCAGGACGAGGAGACCGCCGGCAAGCTGACGGCGGCCGAGGCCAAGAGCCTGTTCCACCAGCGCGGCCGCCGCATGAACTTCAACGGCAACCAGGGCTATCCGGTGGTCTACAACCAGGACGGCTCACTGGTCGTGAACGGCGCCAATCAGCAGCTCGAAGGCAAGATCACCGGCGCCAAGGATTCCAACGGCGTGCTGATCGCCGACGCCATCATCAAGGCCGGCAGCGAGACCGCCCAGGGCGGCGTCACCTCCTATCTCTATCCCCGTCCGGGCCAGACCGAGCCACTCCGCAAGACCGTGTTCGCGCGCAAGTTCGCGCCCTGGAACGTGACCATCAGCTACGGCCTCTATGTCGACGACATCGACGCCGACGTGCGTGCCTTGACGCTGGAGCTCGCTGCGGTCGGCATCGGCCTGATGCTGCTGATGGCGGCGCTGTCCTGGCTGATCGCACGCGACGTGCTCGGCGCGCTCGATCGTCAGAAGAACCGCATGCAGGCGATTTCCGAAGGCGCCATCGACAAGCCGGTCGAGGAGACCGACCGCGGCGACGAGATCGGCCGCATGGCCGAGACGCTCGAAGTCCTCAGGCAGACCGCGCTCACGGCCCGCAATCTGGAGGCCGAGCAGGTCGCGGCCAAGGCCCGCAGCGAGCAGGAGAAGCGCGAGGCCCTGATCGCGCTTGCCGACCGCTTCGATGCCTCCGTCGGCCAGCTCGTCGGCCTGATGGCCTCCGGCTCCGGTGAATTGGAGACCACCGCCAAGTCGATGTCGTCCACCGCCGAAGGCACCAACCGCCGCGCCGCATTGGTCGGCTCGGCCGCCAACGAGGCCAGCCAGCGCGTCCAGACCGTCGCCTCCGCCGCCGAGGAGCTCTCCTCCTCGATCACCGAGATCAGCCGGCAGGTCGCGCAATCCGCCGAGGTCACCGGCCGCGCGGTGGACAGCGCCCGCCGCACCGACACCATCGTGCGCGCGCTGTCGGACGGCGCCCAGCAGATCGAGCACGTCGCCGAGCTGATCTCCAACATCGCGGCGCAAACCAATCTGCTCGCGCTCAACGCCACCATCGAGGCGGCCCGTGCCGGCGAAGCCGGCCGCGGCTTTGCCGTCGTCGCCTCCGAGGTGAAGTCGCTGGCGAGCCAGACCGCGGAAGCCACCCGCGAGATCGGCGACAAGATCGCCCAGATCCAGGGCGCGACCAAGGAAGCGGTCGATGCGATCGGCGGCATCACCGCCACCATCGAGGAGGTCAGCCGCATCGCCACCTCGATCGGCGCAGCGATCGAGGAGCAAGGCGCCGCCACCGCCGAGATCGCCCGCAGCGTCTCGCAGACCGCGGAGGCGACCAAGGAGGTCACCACCAATATCGGCGGCGTCTCTACGGCGGCGAACGAGACCGGCAACGCCGCCGGCATGGTGCTCACGGCAGCCAGCAACCTGTCCAAGCAGGCCGAGCAGCTCTCCGGCGAAGTCGGAACGTTCCTGAAGGGCGTGCGCGCGGCGTAGGCTGTGCTTCACCTCTCCCGCTTGCGGGAGAGGTCGGCGTTTCGGGCGATGCGAAGCATCGTCCCGCACGCCGGGTGAGGGCTTTCTCCTCATCGGGAGTCTCTCTGCGGAGACACCCTCTCCCCAGCCCTCTCCCGCAAGCGGGAGAGGGAGCGCATCCTACTTCATGGCTGCAATCGAATCTGACCGCGATGTACGACCGCGGACCCCGCTACTACCGCCGCGCGACGGTGCACCCGCTCGACAGCTGGCGCGTCGATCCGGTCGAGCCGTCGTTCGACTGCGACGGGAATTCCTCGAACGGCGAGTTCTGCTTGCCGGTGTTGAACTCGAAGATCTTGCGGAACAGGCCCGGCGCCATCGCCGAGATCGGATTGACGCGCATCACGGGCGCGGCCGGCGTGCCGACGACCTCGTAGGTCACGCCGATCAGCCCCTCATTGTTGCCGCCGCCGAGAAAGATGCCGAACAGCGGGATCTGGCCGAAGATGTTGTTGACGCCATACATCGGCACGAAGGTGCCGCTCATGCAGACCTGGTTGCCGGGATAGTCGATCGAGCCCTCGATGGTGGCGCCGATCATCGGCCCCTTGACCACACCGTCGCGGATCGTGAGCGCGCCGTTCTGCCGGGTGAACTCGGCGCGCAGCGCGCTGAAGGAGACGCCATTCCCGGTGCCGTTGGGGGCGCCGGCGGCCACGCGCTCGAGCTGCGCCTCGCCCTTCACGGTGAAGTCGCGCACGTTGATGAGTCCCTCGCGCGCCGTGTTCGGCTCGGAAGACGGCGGCTCCATCGCCACCACCATCTGGCCGCCGACCGCTTTGGTGTAGGTGTCGGTGAAGCGCAGCAGCGCGCCCGCGTCATTGGTCTGCAGGTAGATCACCTCGCGGTTGCCCTGGGCGCGGCCACCGCGCAGATCTGCCGCGACAGGCGTGTCACGGCCGATCTTGCCGCTCAGCGTGAGCGCCTTGATGGCCCCGTTGCGCTTCGACATCTTGGCGTCGACGCTGCGCATGGCCTCGCCGTTGAAGCCCGCGACGGCACCGAGCTTCACGTCGATGTCGAAATCGAGATTCTTCAACTTGTTCTTGTCGTCCCTGGAATTGCCTGAGATCGCCGACTTCAGGAAGCCGCGGCCATCGAACACGTCGCCACGCATGGTGCCGCGCACCACGCCGTCCTGGCTGCGCTCGACCCTCAACGACGCCTTGTCGCCGTCGGACGGCGCGTAGGTCGGGAAGTTCGCGTTCACGAGATCGCCGTTCGCGTCGAGCTCGAGCGAGCCCTTGATCGAAGCGCCGCCACCTTCGATGACGATGTCCTCGAAACGCGTCGATTGCGCCGTCGGCACCACCTTGAAGCTGGCCTTGCCGGACTTGCCCGGCAGCTTGACCCAGCCGGGCAGGATGTTGTCGAGCCTGACCGAGGTCAGGTCGGCCTCGACGCCGAGCTTCGTCGTCTGATCCGCACCGCTCGCGATCTTGCCCGACAGCTTGATCGGCAACGATCCGCTGACGGCAGGGCTGAGATCGAAGCCGAGCCGCGAGCGGCTGGCATCGTCCAGCGTCGCCTGCAGCCTGACGTCCGCGTCGCCCTCGGCCGGCTTGCGATAATCGAGCGAGGCCGCCTGACCGTTGATCTTGACGTCGCCCTTGACCTGGTAGCCCTGGTTGTTGGCTGATATCTTGAGGTTGTTGGCTTCCAGCTTCTGGTTCATCACCAGCTTGTCGGCGGCAAAGCCGTTGAGATCGGCGGTGACCGCATAGGTGGTGTCGGCCTTGGTCAATTCGCCCTTGACCGGCATGCCGAGCTGGATGTTCGCCGCGAACGTTCCCTTGCTGGTGTTGGGATCGACGACGGTGGCCGACAGGTCGCTCAGCCGATCATTGGCGAGCATTTCAGCGGCCGCAGGCACCGGGCCCTCGACACGGAATCTGCTCCGCGACGGCGACGGCTTGGGCGCCATGTCCGGCACCTCGAACACGAAGTCGGAGATCGTGACCTTGCGGCCCGCGGGCGTATCGGCAATGCCCTGCCCGATGTTGACGGTCGCGGTGCGCCCGGTCACGCGCGCCTTCAGATCCGCATCGCGCACCACCGGCATGCCGTCCACGGGCCGGACCGCAACGCCGCTCGCCACGATATTGACCGACAGGCCGTCGTCCGGAATGGGTGGGCCCTTGCGCGGCAGGTTCCTGGTCGGCGAGTTGACGCCGATCTCGATGCGCTGAAGCGTTCCGCGCTCGATCCTCTCGATCACCCATTCACGCAATTCGGGGACGATCAGCGTCGGCCACATCCGCTTCAAGGCGGAGGCCGACATCGGCGTGCCCGCAAAACCGAGGGTCAGCCGCGGCTCGCCCGAATAATCGAGTGCGCCGGTGCCGGCGACGCCGATCTCGCCGTTGGAGACGTCGGCCTGCGTCAGCAGGATGCGCTTGTGGTCGGTGTCGAAGCGGAAGCCGATCGCAATGCGGTTGAAGACGAGTGGCGGCTCGTTGTCGATGCCGCCAAGCAGGATCGAACCGCCGCTGAAGCCGAGCTGCCAGTCATTGGTGGTGCCGTTGGGCGGCTCCAGGTGCGCCAGCAGCGTCAGGCGGTTCGCGCCGGAGAGAATCTTGAACGGCGCGACCAGCACCCGCCGGTTCGCATCCCACTCGACGTTGATCTCGGCCGAGTCGATCGCCATCGGGTAGTCGGGCGTGTCGGTATCGATGATGTTGCCGGCGCCGACCGCGATCTTGCCGCGGAAGAAGGTCGGCACGCCGTCACGGCCGAGCTCGCCCTTGAGCTCGCCCGTCAGCGGCAGGTCGGCGGTATAGGTGAGATCCTTCACCCGCAGCGCCAGCAGGATGTTGGAGGTCGAGACCTTGTCGGCCTTGATGTCGACCGAGCGCACGCCGTTCTCGGCCGGGCCGATCGTGGCGCGCAGCATCCACGGGCGCGCGCCCTCCTCGCCGAGGCTGAGCGCGACGCCGCCGCGGCTCGGCCGGCGCAGGCTGAGCGTGATGTTCTCGAACGACCATTTGCTGCCGCGCTGCTGATCGTCGACGACCAGGACGCCGTTCTTCAGACCGATCTCGTTGAGATTCTGGCCGTCGAGGCCCGTCATGCTCAGGCTGTCGAGCCAGTCGAGCCCCTGAAGGATGCCGCTCGGCGCGGTCGCCTGCGGTGCGGCCTGCGATGCATCCGGACCCGCAGGCGCGGTCGCGAATGGCGGCGGGGGGACGCCGCTGCGCGGGAATGTCGGCGGCAGGCCCGCGTCCTTCTTGGACGCGACACCGGTCGCCAGCGGCTTTGCGGTGTCGCCGGCGGACACGGTGACGGTGCCGTCTGGCGCAATGCGGATGGCGAGCTCGGCATCGACCAGGTTGAGGCTCTCGGCCCGCAGGTGCCCCATCAGGAGGGCCGCACCCGACAGCTTCACCTCGGCCTTCGGCGCGCTGGCGACGACGGCATGATCGCGGTCGCGAACGATGATGTCTCGGATGCGGACGGCGATGCGGACCCGCCCGGCACGCTCGATCTGCGTGCCGCCGACCTCGACCGTGTTGCCGTGGCCGATATTGTCCTCGATCGCGGCTGCGAGCCAGGGCGTTGCGATGTCCAGGTTGATGGGACCGGCGCCGAGCCGCCACCACAGCGCACCGAAACAGCCGACGAAAATGACGATGATGGTGGCGATGACCACGGCCGTGCGCTTCAGCCAGCGCCCCCCACCCGCCCGGCGGCGCAACGCGCCGAATCCGTCACCGATGCGGAGGAAGCCCGAACCGGAACGCGCCAGCAGCCGGCGTGCGCGATGGCCCGCCGCCGCTTCCTGATCCGGATCCCAGTCGGCGTCGTCCCATTCCTGCGGCTCAACTTGGCCGCCGCGCCGATCAAGATCCCGGTTGTAGTCCTGGGGCGACGTATTCCTTGCCATTGCTTCTCGATACAGGCGCCCGTCATAGGATTGAGCGCCGCCGGGACCGCAGCCGTTCGCGGGAAGTGACGCTCCCTGCGCCGGCACTGCCGCCATACCTCGAATATTCCTGCTGTTCGTCATTTCGCCCCGGGAGCGCGTTCAACGAGCAGTGGGGTGGTGCGTGGAATTCCTTGTAACCATACTCCGGCGTCGTCAGACTTGCCCAGCCAAGGGCGCGATTCCGGCTCGCCAGACAAGAGCTGCAATACCGCTTCGGTTGACCTGCCGAAAGCGTCGAAAGGAAGGCGTATGTCCAAGAAATCCCGAAAGAAATCGTCCAAAACGCCCTCCGGCAGTCCGACCGCCAAAAAGAAGACCGCAAAAACGCGGGCATCTCTTCAAACAAGGTCCGCGAAAACGCAGCGGACACCGGCACGCAAATCAGCCGCGACCATAGCAAAAGCAGGATCACATAAGGCCGCATCGAAACAGTTAAAATCCTCCAAATCGGCCTCCTCTCCGGCTGCGGCCAAGTCCGGCTTGAAATCCGGCTTGAAGCCCGGCTTGAAGTCCGGCTTGGCCGAGGGCCAAAAGGCCCCCGCCTTCAGCCTGCCGCGGGATGGCGGCGACGTGGTCACGCTGGCGGATTATGCCGGGCAGAAGCTGGTCCTGTTCTTCTACCCGCGGGCCGACACGCCCGGCTGCACCAGAGAGGCGATCGACTTCACCCGCCTGGCCGACGCCTTCGCCGCCGCCGGCACTGCGGTGCTCGGCATCTCCGCCGATCCGTTAAAGGCCCAGGAGAAGTTCCGCGACAAGCACAAGCTCGGCATTCCCCTCATCTCGGACGAGACGCACCAGATGCTCGAGGCCTATGGCGCCTGGGGCGAAAAGTCCATGTATGGCAAGAGCTTCCTTGGGATTCTTCGCACCACGATCCTGGTCGGGACCGACGGCAAGGTCGCGCGGATCTGGCGCAACGTCCGGGTCGACGGCCATGCCGACCAGGTGCTGGAGGCGGCAAGGAGCCTTTAACCAATCCTTTAAATTCGCGCGTTCCCATTTGCGGAAAATTAACCATGACCGGCCCAGATTGCTGCGGCAATTGAGCCGCAAGGAACCCATCCGACCGGCGCGGGAGTGCCGATGTCGAAAAGTTCTGCCCAATACTCGCAGTACCCCCAACATCATCCCCACGACCACGGACGGGCCTTCCAGCGTCGCCTGGGTGTCCCGGCGCCGGCAACCGCGATTCCCCTGCCCGCCCCCGACGATGCCTACACCATCGTTCATGCCGGCAAGCAGGTCCGCTTCGGGCCTGTGGTGTTCTGGATCGTGGTCGGCACCGTGGTGCTGCTTGGGCTGTGGTCGGCTGCCACTGCCACCTATTTCGCGTTCCGTGACGACGTCCTCACGAGGCTGATCGCCCGTCAGGCCGAGATGCAATACGCCTATGAGGACCGCATCGCCGAGCTGCGCGCCAAGGTCGATCGCACCACCAGCCGCCAGTTGCTCGACCAGGAACAGTTCGACCAGAAGCTCGACCAGATCATGAAGCGCCAGACGGCGCTGGAGTCCCGGGCCACGGCGCTCGGCGCCATGCCCGACGTGACCGGCTCGATTCCCCGCGCCGCCCCGCAGCGGAGCGATGCAAGCCCGAGCACGCCCAAACCGTCGCCGATCAGCGACACCGTGATCTTCGTGGCACCGCCGGATCGCGAAGCCCGCCTCGAATCGCGCGCGCCGAGCGTCGTGGCGGCGCCAACCAGCCAGTTCGCCAAGAACCAGGGTTTCGACAACGTGCTGGTCCGGCTCACGACCTCGCTTGATCAGGTCGAGCGGCGCCAGATTGCGGCGCTCAGTGCCGTCGAGGAAAGCATGGATTCGCGCATGCGCCGGATGCGCAGCGTGGTCAGCGATCTCGGCCTGAACCTTTCCCATCTCGAAGCCGCCGTGCCGCGCAGTGCGATGGGCGGACCGTTCGTCCCCGTCAAGCTGACGGCGAATGCCGGACCGTTCGAGAAGCAGCTCTATCGCATCCACACCACGCGCGCCGAGATGGACCGTCTCAACCGCACGCTGGCGCTGGTGCCCTACCGCAAGCCCGTCATCGGCGAGGTCGAGTTCACCTCGGGCTTCGGTGTGCGCAGCGATCCTTTCCTGGGTCGGCCCGCGATGCACACCGGCCTCGATTTCCGCGCCGCCAGCGGTGACCCCGTCCGCGTCACCGCCTACGGCAAGGTGGTTTCCGCCGGCTGGTCCGGCGGCTATGGCCGCATGGTCGAGGTCGATCACGGCAACGGGCTTTCGACCCGCTACGGCCATCTCTCCGAGATCAACGTCAAGGTCGGCGAGGTCGTGAAGATCGGCCAGGTCATCGGCCTCGTCGGCTCGACCGGCCGCTCCACCGGTCCGCACCTGCACTACGAGACCCGCATCGAAGGCGAAGCGGTCGATCCGCAGAAATTCCTGCGCGCCGGCGTGCGGCTCAGCGCGGGCTAGGTCCGCGCGGCCGGTTGTTTACTGACTCCGCTGGTGGCCGACCTCTCCGGTGATGACGTTTGAGATAGTCGGGTCTGCCCCTGATAGCCGACATATCCTCGGCCGCGGGACGCGGCAGCCATGGGCCATAAGGCGACGTTGCGGCCTGTCGTGATAACCTTCGACGAAATTTCGATAGTTCGGAGGACCAGTGATTCAGGATTTGATGTCGATAGCTGATGCCGTTTCTGACGAGCAGGGTTTCATTCGACTTCTGCGAAAAATGGCATTCGATCGGGGGGATGAGCAGCAGAAGGAATTGGCGGCCCCAAGCTCGCCATACGGACCCGGAGCTAACGGCTGGGAAAATGGTTCGATAGAGGCTTTTTTGGAAGCTGCGGCGGCCTGGGCCGAAGCGACGCAGGACACGTCCGGTCTTGAGGCAAAGGCGCCTGATATCTGGCGTCGTGCAGCGAAGATCATTGTCGCGGGAGCATTCTATGAATGATCTCACCGAAAGCGCAATGTCCTGATATGAAGGTTAGGCTGCTGACGAGGCGAACCTACCGGAGATAAGAGTGGCTGAACTTCATCCTGTAATGAACGATACAAAGTGGAGAGAATTGCGGGATGCCATGTACGCTATTGGATCGGCAACAATCTATCGAATTATGAGGGTCAACGGATATTACTCAAATCCGGACGCCGAATGGTTCTATCACTTCCAAGAAGGCGGATACGACGACATTCGGTATGTCGATATTTTCGCGACCGACCAGCCTCACCGCCAACAGGTTGGAAGCGCCCTCAAAAAGATCCATCTGCCCGCAGTGGAAACCGGTGATGGCTTCCGCGTGTACGGGTACGTCTTGCCGGGACAAGCCGTCGATTATCTAGATTGAGGGCCGCCTCGGGTCAGACGCCGAAATGCTCTGGCCCTTAGAACATGTCCACTCGGACCCCAGCAGCCGACATCGGCAGTCTAAAGCCCGCGGTATCCCGCGGGCTTGAGCTTCAAGAGTTCGATACGCGGGTCAATCGCCGAATATTGCGCTGATCCTCGGCCTCCGGTGAGACCGGCTTGGTTGGCGAGGCGTCCACCAGCGCCGGACTCTCAGGCTTGTAAGCAAGTGCGTCGGCGATCCATCGCGGCCATTCGGGTTTCGGCCCTGGTTCAACCCGCGTTTGAAGCAACTGCTGAAGTATATCGCTCATGCCTGCTCCTGCGACTCCAGCCAAAGCTCTTCATAATCGGCATCCTCATCGCGCACCCCGCCGAGGCTGCCAAGCACACTGATCGGTGCTCGCACGCTCTCCTCGATATGTGCCTCCATCGTCACGTCGTCGCCGGGATGCACGATCACCCGTTCGATGCGGTGCACGAACCTTATGGGGTTCTCGTCTTCGCTCGCAATCGGCTGCAACGGCTTGCCCCATCCCCGATCGAGAATGGCGTTGGCAGCCATCACACGGGCATGGGCGGGAGCGTCCTTGTTGCGCACGATCTGCACGAGGGTCTTGATGGCGACATTCGTGTGCGTTCGCGCCAAGGATTTGATCTCGGTTAGCGTGCGCTGCTTTAGAGCGCGGCGGGCCGCCGCCCTCGCGAGAGCATTCTGGGAAAGAAGGTTGTAGTTCACCACTTCAGTCATTTGGAAAATCCGTCTGAAATTTACTCCGATCATCTTGGATCGAGACGCAAAAAACCCGCGGCGGGAGAACCGGCGCGGGTGCAAACAAACTCGTCTCGATGATGCTATTCTGCCAGTGTTTTGCCCGACGGGTCAAGCTAGTCGGATCTTGCAAGCGACTTCTTGCTTCAGTGCGGCCGGCTTGCATAACCGGCCGGCAAGTGAGAATTATCGAAGCCCATTGTATTTGACTTCGCCCTGCGCTCGTCGGGGGCGATGCTAAATGCTACTTTTCAAGAGCTGTCTTATGCCGTCGCATCAATCAACTTATTCGCTTTTGCCGCCCGGCCTTGACCTCACCTGCCAAATCCTGATCAGCATAGGAAAACTGATCGCGGTCTGGGCGAACTGCGAGACGTGCTTTTACGCAATCTACTTCTGCCTGGGTGGTCGATCAAATGGCAATGCTGATGTTACGTGGGCTTCTGTACTAAGCACTCGTCGGCGCCTAACGATGCTGCACCACCTGGTGAGATATGAAGATGGCGTGGATGATCAAACAAAGAACGAGATTCTGAAGTGTTTGCAACTGTTTGATGCTCTGACTGCCGTACGCAACTATTACTGTCATGCTAGATATCGGACCGCCGAAGACGGTGAGACTATTCTCAGCATTGATCAATGGAGCCTAGCTCCGCTGGGCACGACCTCCGATCCAATTTTCAAAGAGCGATCAAAGCCTGCCAGCAAACAGACCGTCAATGAGATCTGTTCTACGGCAGATCGCATTGTTGAATTAAGCGACCGCGTGGCAAAACTTGCTCATTCAGTGAAGGAGCAGCTCAAGCTAGACATTCCATCATGGCCACCGTTGCCTCCTATACAGCCCTGAAGGTGGCGCTTGGGGCCCTTGCTGGAGCGGCGATCAGTTCATTCGCTGTTCCCACTTAGCCCCGCTTCGGCTTCCGCTCCACCTTCTTCCGACTGCTGCCCACCTTCTTGACCGCCTTCTTCACCGCCGAAGCCGACCGGCGAGTCTTCTTCGCTTCGTAGCGCACCTCGTGATCCTGCCCGCCCGCCACGCGCGCGCGGTCCTGCTTGCGACCGCGAGCGGTCTGCTTCTTCGCCTTAGCCATGCTGCACCTCCATGCTTTTCGAAAACGCATTGAGATTCCGTTGGTTCCCTTGCGTCTCGTTTAGTCGCGCCGCCAGGCCGGAACGAATCCCCGCAAAAGGATTCGAATCAAATGAGTTGGTTGCGTGGAGTTGTAAGTGGCGTCTCAGCGTCAGCGACGTGCACCGGCGATCGGCGTCAAGGCGCCCTTCCCAGATTTTATTGAACCGGCCTTGGCATCCTCTGTCCCGAGGGTGCCCTCCGGAGAACGGTGGATTCACGAAATCAAGTTTGACGGCTATCGCGTCCAGGTGCATTTGGCGAACGAGGCCGTAACCATCTACACCCGCCGTGGGCACGATTGGACACGGCGCTTCAAGAAGGTCGCCGAGGACGCGTGGCACATCAAGGCTGGCTCGGCGATCATCGACGGAGAGATTGTCGTTCCGGCCGCTGACGGTACGACCGATTTCTCGGTGCTTCAGAATGAGCTCAAGGGCACGTCCTCGAAACTCGTGCTCGTAGTTTTCGACCTGCTCTATCTCAACGGACGAGACCTCCGCAGTCTCCCGCTGGTTCAGCGCAAGGCCGAACTGAAGAAGATCATCGCCGGCACCGACGTGCAGTTCAGCGAGAGTTTTGACATGGACGGCCGCCAGATGTTTGCCCATGCCTGCAAGGTTGGGCTGGAGGGCGTGGTCTCCAAGGTTCGCGACAGTGTCTACAACTCTGGCCGCGGCAACAATTGGGTCAAGACGACCTGCGCGCAGCGTGAGACATTGACCATCACCGGCTTCGCGCTTGATGAAGGCAAGTGGGACGGCGTCTATCTCGGCCGCCGCAAGGGCGATGACCTCATCTACGCCGGCAAGGTTGACCATGGCTTCGACAAGACATCAGCAGCCGAACTGCGCAAGCGCCTGGAGCCACTGCGGCGCAAGACGCAGCCTTACGCCAAGCGTATCGCGCACAAGGGCATCTGGGTTGAGCCAAAGCTCCTCGCGGAAATCGAGTACCGCGCCAAGTCCGCCGAGGGAAAGGTGCGGCATCCATTCTTCAAGGGATTGCGAGAGGACCTATGACCGAGAATAGCCAGGCATGGTTTTCCACAGCCACGAGAGGCAGTAGCTCGCTGGCTCCCTCGCCTACCAGGAATCGATAATTTGCCAAACCCTGTTGGCTCATGCCTTTGATGACCGCATGTCCACGAAGTCGCGCCAATATCTCTTCGGCACTCAGATCAAGATGTCAGCCGAGCGCGCCAGGGAGGCGCGCAAGGAAGCTGACAAGCTCGCCTGCGTGGCCTGGAACAGCCGCATGCTCGGTTACAAGGGACCGGCGCAGCCCTCGCCGACGATCGGCGATGCGATCAACGGAGGATATCCATACCTCGAGGTCCGCTGTCATGGCTGCGATACCAATCAGACCATAGCGCTCGAAATCATTCGGCGGCCAAAAACGACTCCGATCCACGAGCTCGAACGCTACATGCGCTGCAAGGATTGCTCGCAGCTGCGGGGGCGTCCCTACAAGCGCAGCGAGCTTGTGGCGCTGCGGCCGACAAAGATATCAGCCAGCCAACCGCCTACGACCTGGTGGCCGGGCGAGCGATAAGAGACAAAATCACCCATGTGCAATCTATATTCGATAACCACCAATCAGGCGGCCATCGCCGACCTCTTCCGCATCGTTCGTCGCTACGAAGGCAACTTGCCGCCGATGCCCGGCGTCTTTCCGGATTACCCGGCCCCGGTCATCCGCGAAGCGGGCGCCGGCGAACGCGAGCTGGTGATGATGCGCTGGGGCATGCCGCCGCCGCCTCGCACTGGCGGGCCGCCCGTCACCAACATCCGCAACACCTCGTCGCCGCATTGGCGTGCCTGGCTCAAGCCCGAGCACCGCTGCCTCGTGCCCGCCAATAGCTTTGCCGAGTATGCGCCCGAGCCGAACCCGGAGACGAAGAAGAAGGACGTTGTCTGGTTCGCGCTTGCAGAGGCGCGCCCCCTTTACGCGTTCGCCGGCATCTGGACAACGTTCAACGGCGAGCGAGGCACGAAGTCCAAACCCGTTCCGGGGCCGCATCAGGTCTATGGGTTTCTCACGACGAGCCCGAACGCGGTCGTTGAACCGATCCATCCCAAGGCCATGCCTGTAATCCTGACGAGCGCGGAAGAATGGGACGTGTGGCTGCGAGCCCCTTGGGATGAAGCCAAGGCGTTGCAGCGGCCGCTTGGAGACAACATATTGAAAATCGTGGCGCGAGGGGCTGAAAAGGAAGACGTGATCGCCTAGCGCCAATGATACCATTCTGCCGGTGTTTTGCCCGACGTGTCAAACGATGCTTAGCGAATCTACTTACAAGATCCGCTATGTCCGCTTACCTCCCGATAGCGGCGCGAAAGCAGACAATGCGTGAGGTCCGAGAAGGGCCAGAAGCGGACGTTTGCTTGTTCACTCAATTACCTTATCGGCGCTCGCGAGGAGCGCAGGAGGTACGGAAAGCCCCAGCTGCTTGGCTGTCTTGAGGTTGATGGACAACTCGTGTTTGGTTACTTGGTAGATCGGGATGTCGCCGGGGTTTGCTCCTCGGAGAATTGCGTCGATAGTGTTGGCGGCGCGCTTATACAATTCGATCAGGTCGAAGGAGTAGGCCATTAAGCCCCCAGCTTCGACGGCTTCAGGATGTGTAAAAATCGTCGGAAGCTTCGCCTCGCCGACCAACTTGGCGATCAGAGCGGCGTTTTGAAAGAGCTCAGGCGACTCGACGACCATGACCGCATCTGCACCTTCGCGGGAGATGCTTTCGACCGCCACCCGATAGCCTGCTTCGCTGGTACCGATTTCTAGCAAAGACACCGCGAGAGGGAGGCCTGTCGTTTCGGCCGCCGCGCGGATTGCGGGACCTGTAATTGGTCCATTCCATTGCAATCCAAGAATGAGACAGCCAAGTTTCGACATCGTTGGAAACATCTCGCGCAGCAGTGCGATCCGTTTTCCATAAAGGGATGGACCGGCGTCGACGCTAACTCCCGTGAAATTGCCGCCCGGATGAGCCAGACTGTCGGCGATCCCTTGCTTAACGGGGTCACCAGTTATCGCTACGATGGGAATACGCGATGTTAGCTTTTTGAAGATGACAGCGCCCGGGCCAACAACCCAGATGACATCCGGGTCGCTTCGAACGATTTCTGTCGCCAAGGCTTCGGGGCCGGACGTGTTTTGCTCCCGGCCGTAACGTTCGACCTTGACGTTTTTTCCCTCGATCTGCCCCAACCGCCGAAGCTCGGCGAATAAGGTTCGAGAAAATTTGCTTTCGCTATTCTCATGCAAGTCCGCGCTTGGCTCTGATGGGCTGAAGATGGCAAGACGTTTCTTATTGGTGCTCTGCTGTGCCGCCGCAGCGAGCGGCCATGCCACCGCCGCACCGCCAAGAAGACTGATGAAATCGCGCCGTCTCATGCAGCCCTCCAAAGAGGCTCAGGACCACGCTAAATCCAAGGTCGAAGCATTACCACATCGCGGCATGGGAGTCCCGGGTGTTGGAGGCGCAGTCGAGCGCGGCAACCCTCTATTCTGCGTTGCGCCATGACCGCTAAGGGTCAAACTGAGACCTTGAACCGACGGCTGGTTACGGCTGGTTACGTCTGGTTCACCGCCAACCCCGGACATCCAACCGGCAACCCAGCATGGCAGCAACGGGCCAAAAGCTGACATTGATAACCTTGGCTGCTACAACTGGATCATTGACCCGAAGCCGGGCTTTTATACATGGAAAGAAAATCAGCGCTGCACGAGCTGCTTGAGCTTAAAAAGCCGCTGGAGGAGATCCTGCTCACTCTCGACCGTTTGGAACGGGATAGCTTCCCTCTAGTTCTCCTAGAACGAAGGCATGTGGCATCGATCCTTCGTCGTTATTGCGACGGCGATTTGAGCCGTCATGACGTCGAACGCTGGGCTAATTTGATCGTGTCTCGCAACGACATCGACTACAATTCAGACGCCGCCCTAAGGGAGCATCTATTAGAACTCGCACTTCCTGCAAACAGTCAGCTAACGAGAGAGCGCGCCGGTAAATCCGCGGTTGCGTTGATCGAAGCGCCGACGGCAAAAGCGGTCGAAGCTGCTGCGCGCGTCCTTCATGAAGCACTACGTCATGGTTGGCCGAGCAAATACAGCAAGTCTTACGATGAACTTGCTGCGACCGATTCAATCGGGAAGTACGAATTCGACGGCCTTGTAGAGCGCATGCTGGTAGCGGCCACGCAAGCTGAAACTGGCGACAATCAATGACCAACGGGCCGCCTGACATGTCCGCTTCGGGTCCAGAAGCCAAACAGCTTTCATGGTCGGAGACTTCCGCTTTGCATCGATAAGCAGAAGTTTGTGAGTACACGTCCTACCGCTGCTTCGGCCGCGACACCAGCTCGATCATCCGCCCTTCATCATCATCAGGCATCACCGCCTTCGCCTGCGCATAGGCCTCGACCGCAGCGCGCGCGACCAGCGGCTTGCCCGCGAGCAGGCTCTCGGCGAGCTTCACGGCGTAGTCGGCATCCTTGTGCCGCAGCGCTGCGGTGAAGGTCGCGCCGGAAAAATCGCGGGCGACCATGCGCTTGGAGTGGCGCGCGACCTGCGGGCTTGCCGCGACGCCCGCCTGGATCGATTCCAGCACCAGGTTCATGTCGAGCCCAGCCTGCTCGGCAATCGCAAGGCCTTCGGCGAGGCCGGCGATCTGGATTGCACCCATGAGATTGTTGATGAGCTTGTAGACCGTGCCGGAGCCGACCGCGCCGAAATGGCGGATGGTCGAGCCGATCGGTTCGAGATAGGGCCGCGCGCGCTCGAGATCGGCCGCATCGGCGCCGACCAGAAGCGTCAGCTTCCCGGCCGCCGCCGCGTCCGGCAATCCGGTCACGGGGCAATCGATGTAAATCAGCCCGCGCGCGTTGAGCTCGCGGCCCATCTCACGGGAATGGTCATAGGAGACGGTGGAGCATTCGATCGCGATGGTGCCGGCCTTCGCCGTCTTGGCCGCTCCTTGCGGCCCGAGCCAGACCGCGCGCGAAGCCTCGTCGTCGGCGACCATGGTCACGACCGCGTCGGCATCGATCGCGGCATCTTCCGGCGAGGTCGCCCAGATCGCGCCGCGCGCGATCAGGTCCTCGGCTTTTGCCTTGCTGCGATTCCAGACCGTCACCGTGAAGCCGGCATCGAGATAGCGGCCGGCCATGCCGTGGCCCATCCGCCCAAGCCCGATGAAGGCGACGCGGGGCATGGCTAGTCCACGTCCTCGATGTCGCCGCTCGTGGTGCCGAAGGCGCGCTGCGCCAGCGTCGCGGCCATGAACTCGTCGAGCTCGCCGTTGAGCACGCCCGAAGTGTCGGAGGTCTGCACGCCCGTGCGCAAATCCTTCACCATCTGATAGGGCTGCAGCACGTAGGAGCGGATCTGGTGGCCCCAGCCGATATCGGTCTTGGCGGCCTGGTCGGCGGCAGCCTTCTCCTCGCGCTTTTTCAGCTCGATCTCGTAGAGACGCGCGCGCAGCATGTCCCAAGCCTGCGCCCGGTTCTTGTGCTGGGAGCGGCCGGCCTGGCAGACCACGGCGACGCCGGTCGGGATATGCGTCAGGCGCACCGCGGATTCGGTCTTGTTGACGTGCTGGCCGCCGGCACCGCCCGAGCGCATGGTGTCGACGCGGACGTCGGATTCCTTGATGTCGATCTTGATGCTGTCGTCGATGACGGGGAACACCTGCACGCTCGAGAACGAGGTGTGCCGCCGTGCGTTGGAATCGAACGGCGAGATGCGCACCAGGCGATGCACGCCGGCTTCGGTCTTCAGCCAGCCATAGGCGTTGTGTCCGGAAACCTGGATGGTCGCCGACTTGATGCCGGCCTCTTCGCCTTCGGACTCTTCGAGGTACTCGACCTTGAAGCCGTGCGTTTCGGCCCAGCGCGTGTACATGCGCAGGAGCATCTGCGCCCAGTCCTGGCTCTCGGTGCCGCCGGCGCCGGCATGGACTTCGAGATAGGAATCGAAGCGGTCGGCTTCGCCCGACAGCAGCGCCTCGAGCTCGCGCCGCGCCACTTCCTTCTTGAGGTTCTTCAGCGCAGCTTCGGCTTCGGCAACGACACCGTCATCGCCCTCGGCCTCGCCGAGCTCGATCATGCCGATGTCGTCGTCGAGCTCCTGCTCGACCTTGCCGATGCCCGACAGCGCATCCTCCAGCGAGGTGCGCTCCTGCATCAGCTTCTGGGCTTTCTGCGGGTCGTTCCAGAGATTGGGATCTTCTGCGAGCTTGTTCAGCTCGGCGAGGCGCGCCGTCGATTTCTCGACGTCAAAGATGCCTCCTCAGCAGCCCGACTGACTGCTTGATCTCTTCTACCAACCGTTCGATTTCGGCGCGCATGTTGTTCTCTGGTCTAGCGCATGATCCGGGAAAGTGTGCAGCGCTTTCCCGAAAGCATCATGCGCAAACAAAAATCTGACGCGATGCAGTTCATCTCACCGCGCTGGGGATGTAACGGCGGCGGCGCGAAAGCGCAACCGCCCCCCTCGTCCGTATCCGGCGTTATCCGCTACCACAGCCCGCCGGTGCCCGGCCGCATGAGGAAACCGGAATCCGGCTGCTGTTGCGAGGCCGGCATGCCGCCGCGCCCGTCGGCATCGGCAACGCCGATGACGGAGTAATTATCCGGCGGCGCCGTGCCCGGCTTGAAGGCTTCGAGAATGATTCCGCCGGTCTCGCCGGGGCCGGCACGCATGCCGGTCTTGGCGACGACGCGGACGAGCTTGATGCCGGCCGGCACCTTGAACGGAACGGCGGGCTTGTCGGCGAGCGCGAGCTTGAGGAAATCGCGCGCGATCGGTGCCGCCAGATGGCCACCGGTTGCGGCGTTGCCTTTGCCGAGCGGACGCGGCTTGTCGTAGCCCATGTAGATGGCGACCGCGACGTCGGGCGAGAAGCCGACGAACCAGGCGTCCTTGGCCTCGTTGGTGGTGCCGGTCTTGCCGGCGACGGGCTTGCCGACTTCCTTGATCACGGTCGCGGTGCCGGCCTGGACCACGCCTTCCATCAGCTCGGTGATCTGATAGGCGGTCATGGAATCCAGCACCTGCTCGCGGCGGTCGATCAGCTGCGGCTCGGACTGGTTCTTCCAGCCGCCGGGCGCGTCGCAGCCGCGGCATTCGCGCTGGTCGTGCTTGAAGATGGTGCGCCCGTAGCGGTCCTGGATACGGTCGATCAGCGTCGGCTTCACGCGACGGCCGCCATTGGCGAGCATCGAGTACGCCGTGACCATGCGCATCGCCGTCGTCTCGCCGGCGCCGAGCGCGTAGGAGAGATAGTTCGGCAGCTCGTCATAGACGCCGAAGCGGCGGGCATATTCGCCGATCAGCGGCATGCCGATGTCCTGCGCGAGGCGCACCGTCACCGTGTTGAGCGACTGCCGCAGCGCATTGCGCAGCGTCACCGGTCCCTGGAATTTGCCGGAGGAGAAGTTTTCAGGCCGCCACACGCCGGCACCCTGGCCCTGGTCGATTTCGATCGGCGCGTCGAGCACGACGGTCGAGGGCGTATAGCCGTTGTCGAGCGCGGCCGAATAGACGATCGGCTTGAACGACGAACCCGGCTGCCGATAGGCCTGCGTGGCGCGATTGAACTGGCTCTGGTCGAACGAGAAACCGCCGACCATCGCGAGCACGCGGCCGGTCCAGGGATCCATCACCACCATCGCGCCCGAGACTTCCGGGATCTGGCGAAGACGGTACTGGCCCTCGACCGGCTGCCCCTCCTTGGAATAGAGCGGATCGGCATAGATCACGTCGCCGGGCGCGAGCACTTGGGCCACCGAGGTCGGCGTCTTGCCCTTGGCGTTGCCTTGCGCGGCCCTCGCCCAACGCACGCCGTCGAGCGTGACGATGCCGGTCTCGCGCTGCTTGCTGACGGCGCCGCCAAGCTCCCGGCTCGGCTGGAAGCCGATGCGCGCCGACTGGTCGCTGGTCTCCAGCACCACCGCCATGCGCCACGGTGAGATGTCGGACAGCGACTTGATCTCGGCGAGCTTCACGCCCCAGTCGCCCGAAATATCGAGCTTGCTGATGGCGCCGCGATAACCCTGCTGCTCGTCATAGTTGACGAGACCGGTGACCATGGCCTTGCGCGCCATGACCTGGATCTTCGGATTGAGCGTGGTGCGAACCGACAGGCCGCCCTCGTAGAGCTTCTTCTCGCCGTAGCGCTCGAAAATGTCGCGGCGGACTTCCTCGGCGAAATATTCGCCGGCGAAGGTGTGGGCGCCGTTGGAGCGGCTGGTGACGGCGAGCGGCTCCTTGCGCGCCTTGTCGGCGTCGGCCTGCTTGATCCAGCCGTTCTCCACCAGACGGTCGATCACGTAATTTCGGCGCTCGATGGCGCGGTCGCGGTTGCGGACCGGATGCAGCGTCGCAGGCATCTTCGGCAGCGCCGCCAGATAGGACGCTTCCGCCACCGTCAGCTCGTTCACCGACTTGTCGAAATAGACCAGCGAGGCCGCCGCGATGCCGTAGGCGCCGAGGCCGAGATAGATCTCGTTGAGATACAATTCGAGGATCTTGTCCTTCGAATAGGTCTTCTCGATGCGCATCGCCAGCAAGGCTTCCTTGATCTTGCGGGCGAAGGAGACCTCGTTGGTGAGCAGGAAGTTCTTGGCGACCTGCTGGGTGATCGTGGACGCACCCTGCGGACGCCGGTTGGAGCCGTAATTCTGGAGATAGAGCAGGCCTGCGCGCGCCATGCCGGTGTAGTCGATGCCGCCATGCTCGTAGAAATTCTTGTCCTCGGCCGCGAGGAACGCGTTGATGACGAGCTTTGGCACTGCCTGGATCGGTAGATACAGCCGTCGCTCCTTGGCGTATTCGCCGACCAGCGAACCGTCGACCGCGTGCACGCGCGTCATCACCGGCGGCTCGTAATCCTGAAGCTGAGAGTAGTCCGGCAAGTCCTTGGAGAAATGCCAGATCAGGCCTGCCACGGCCCCGACACCGACAAGGAACACCACTGTTCCCGCGGCGAACAGGAAGCCCATGAACCGCACCAGCAAGCGCATTATCTGTTTATCCGTTCAAACTCTGGATCAGCCCAGTATTCAGCCCATGGGACCTAAAAACTGGCACCCCAAAACTGGCGCCAACCTCACATCGCGAATTCACCGGCTTACGCAATCACATCAAGGCCGGACCTAAGACGCTTGCCGAACAGGATTCTCGCCGATTCCGGAACCCGCTACGGGTTTTCTATAAAGCGTCCGCTGTGGCCAAACTAGGGCCTTTGGCTCAGGAGCAACAAGCCGGCTCAGTTCGACGTCCCCCCGGTCGTCAATTTGACGATCCGGCCGTGGCCATCCGCTTGGTCAAAAATCCGTCGATCGCCTGGGCCATCGAGCCCACGGCACGAGACCGCCAGCCCTCGGAGACAAGGTGCCCGAGATCCGCCTTGTTGGAAACGTAGCCGATCTCGACCAGCACCGAGGGCACGTCGGGCGCCTTCAGGACCCGGAAGCCGGCAGACTTCAGGGGATGCTTGTGCATCCGCACCGTCTGCTTCATTTCGCTCATCAAAAGGCGGGCAAAACGGTTTGAAAAGGTGCGGGTTTCGCGCTGCGTGAGGTCGATCAGGATGTCGGCGACATCGGTCGGCTCCTCCGCGAGGTTGAAGCCGGCGATCGCATCGGCGCGGTTCTCCGCATCGGCCAGCCGTTGGGCCTCGGCATCGGACGCCTTGTCGGAGAGCGTATAGATGGTCGCGCCCTGCGCATCGCCCTCGGCCCGCGGCAGCGCATCGGCGTGGATCGAAACGAACAAGGCCGCCTTGAGATTGCGGGCGATCTTGGTGCGGTCATTGAGCGGAATGAAGGTGTCGTCGTCCCGCGTCATCACCACGCGGTACTTGCCGGCCTTCTCCAGCTTGTCGCGGAGCGCGAGGCCGAACGCCAGCACGAGGTTCTTTTCGCTCTCGCCGCTCGATTGCGTCCCGTTGTCGATGCCGCCATGGCCGGGATCGATCACCACCACCGGGCGACCGTCGGGCTTCTGCTGCGCCCCATCGGGGGCCGGCGCGCTCGGAACCGTGGCAGGCGGCGCTTCGGCGATCGCGGGCCGCAGCTCGGGACGGTTTTCGACCGGCAGCGACGACACGAAGGCGGTGCGGTCGACCTCCTCCAGTTCGAGCACGAGCCGAGCCGGTTGGCCGTTGGCCGCCTCCAGCACGTAGGAATTGGCGATCTTCGCCGGCCCGGTCAGGTCGAATACGATTCGCGAGCCGCCGGGCATGACGAGCCCGTAGCGGAAGGCCTTCACCAGCCCCCGCCCCCCGCTTCCGATCCCGGCGGGCAGCTGAAAATTCATCTGCGGCACGTCCACCACCACGCGATAGGGGTCGGCCAGCGTGACGGCGCGGAAGGTAACGGTCTGGTCGAGGTCGAGGATGAAGCGGGTCTGCTTGCCGTCGCCGGCCAGCCGGGCGGCCGAGGCGACCGGAAAATTCGCTGCGACGGCAGCGGGTTGCGGCCGGCGTTCAGCGGCGATCAGGCGCGAGGAATCGGCACACGGCAATGCCGCGATGCACAGCAACACGCCCCCCAGCAGAATCCGTCGATTTGTGCGGCTCGCCACCAATTCCGTGCCTCCGAGCAGCTCTCTTAACGCAATAAAACCACAGGGTTAATCGATCCTTAATGACGGAAACGCGAAACTCTCCGACTGTGACCGCCGTGCGACGCTCCCTTGCACCGATGGCTCATTCCTCGTATGTACGGAATGCTGACGGCCGATATTTCCGGTTGTGTCGCATTCAGCCTCCCGGTGCAGCGCCGGAACTCTCAAGGTTTGGGAATTCCAGCGTTTTCCGTTTCCCTCTAAGACCAGCGCGGTGCGCGGCAGCGAGGTGGAGCGGGTCAAGCCCCGGCGGCGGACGGTCTCGGGTTACCACTCATGTTACCGGGACGGTTCTGACAGCGGCGTAACCCATTACCCGGTCCCTTGATCCCAAGGGGACGGTTCGTGATCCCCAAGGCGAGCGCGCTCGCGCCGTGCCTGGCCAGCAGCAACTGATTGAAGGGCGGCCTCGCCGCCCAGTGTTTCATACGGGCCGACGCTTGATGCGCCAGACTGTGCCGACGAAATCTGAAGGAGCATTCGCGACGCTGCGGAGTGACAATCCCGCGCGTCGCAATGGTCCTGAAGCTTCCGGTTCGGCAAGGCGCGAGAGACGGCGTTTCGGCCTTCCCCTCACCCCCGAATCAGGTGGACCGTCGCGTCACCCGGCGGCGCGATACGCGCCCACGGCTTATCGCGCCCGCCGCCGCCAAGAGTTAAGACATGCCCAACAAGATGTTGATCGATGCCACCCACCCGGAAGAGACCCGGGTCGTCGTGGTCCGCGGCAATCGCGTCGAAGAGTTTGATTTCGAGACCGCGCAACGCAAGCAACTGCGCGGGAATATCTACCTCGCCAAGGTCACAAGGGTCGAACCCTCGCTCCAGGCCGCCTTCGTCGAATATGGCGGCAATCGCCACGGCTTCCTCGCCTTCAGCGAAATCCATCCCGATTACTACCAGATCCCGGTCGCCGACCGGCAGGCGCTGATCGAGGCCGAGGAACAGGCCCATCGCGAGGCCGAGGAAGAGAGCGAAAATCGCTCGCACGGGCGCCGCCGCTCGCGCCACCGCAACGCCCGCCGACGCGGTCATGGCGAGCGCGTGCGCAGCGACATCGTCGAGGGCCTCGAGGCCGGCGCCGATCCCGCCGCCCAGCCGGTCGAAGGCGCCGCGCAGCCCGAGCATGCCGAGGGCGAGCATCTGCACGCCGCTACGGAGCATCACGGCGAGCACGAGGGCCACGATCACGGCGACCATGACCGTGATCATGACGATCATCATCATGATCACGAGCACCATCACGCTCACGATGACGCCCACGGCCATGAGGACGAGCGCGATCATCATGACCATGATCGCGCCGGCGAGACGCCCGCGCCTGTCGCGGCGGTCGGCGCCGAGCCCGCGGTCGAGACCGCTGCCGAGCCGCAGCCGGCCCCAACCTTCGACGTTCCCGCTTCCGAAGCTCATGGCGCCGAAGCGCAGGCAGAGCCTCTGGCCGAAGCCGTGACGTCGGCCGCCGAGCCGGCCGATGCCGTTTACGCCGCCGGCGAAAGCACTGAAGCGCCGCATGCCGAGGCCGCCCAAGCCGGTGAAGAACAAGCCGGTGAGGACGACGACGAGGATGAGGAAGATGGCGAGGATGCCGAAGAGGAAGTCGTCGAATCCGTCGGCGGCGACGACGTGCTGGAGGAAGTGCCGGAGCGCACCTTCCGTCCGCGCCGCCAGTACAAGATCCAGGAAGTCATCAAGCGCCGCCAGGTAATGCTGGTGCAGGTGGTCAAGGAAGAGCGCGGCAACAAGGGCGCGGCGCTGACGACCTACCTCTCGCTCGCCGGCCGTTATGCCGTGCTGATGCCGAACACCGCACGCGGCGGCGGCATCAGCCGCAAGATCACCAGCGCGCAGGACCGTTCTCGTTTGAAGGAAGTGGTGCAGGATCTCGACGTGCCCGAGGGCATGGGCATCATCCTGCGCACCGCAGGCGCCTCCCGCACCAAACCCGAGATCAAGCGCGACTTCGAATATCTGATCCGGATGTGGGAGACGGTGCGTGACCTCACGCTGAAGTCGCAGGCCCCGACCCTCGTCTACGAGGAAGGCTCGCTGATCAAGCGCTCGCTGCGCGACCTCTACAACAAGGAGATCGACGAGATCCAGGTCGCCGGCGAAGCCGGCTACCGCGAAGCCCGCGACTTCATGAAGATGCTGATGCCCGCCAATGTCAGCGCGGTGAAGCAGTATCGCGACGGCCAGCCGCTGTTCTCGCGCATGGGCGTCGAGAGCCAGCTGGATGCGATGTTCTCGCCGACCGTGCAGCTGCGCTCCGGCGGCTATATCGTGATCAACCAGACCGAGGCGCTGGTCTCGATCGACGTCAACTCCGGCCGCTCGACCCGCGAGCACCATATCGAGGACACTGCGCTCAAGACCAATCTGGAAGCGGCCGAAGAGGTCGCCCGCCAGCTTCGCCTGCGCGACCTCGCCGGCCTGATCGTCATCGATTTCATCGACATGGACGAGAAGCGCAACAACCGCGCGGTCGAGCGTAAGCTGTCCGACTGCCTCAGGCAGGATCGCGCGCGCATCCAGGTCGGCCGCATCTCGCATTTCGGCCTGCTCGAGATGTCGCGCCAGCGCATCCGCGCCAGCGTGCTGGAATCTTCGACCGATCCGTGCCCGCATTGCGGCGGTACCGGCCATGTCCGCTCGGTGTCCTCGGTGGCGCTGCAGCTCTTGCGCGGCCTCGAAGAGATCCTGATGAAGGGCGCGACCCACAATCTCGTGGTCCGCACCCGCACCGACGTCGCGCTCTATGTGCTGAACCACAAGCGCGGCCATCTGCGCGACCTCGAGAACGGCTTCAAGGTCACGCTGTCGGTGATCGCCGACGCTAGCGTCAGCGGCCCGCAGGCCTATGTGATCGACCGCGGCGAGCAGGTGCATACGCTCGAAGCCGCCAAGGCGCTGCTTGCAGCCCAAGCCGCGGCGAGCCCGCCGCCGCTGGCCGAAGAAGTCTACGACGACGAGGACGGCTTCGACCTGGAGACTGAATCCGAGGTCGAGACCGACGAGACCGAAGGTCTTGCTGACGAGCAAGCCGGCGGCGAGGCAGCCTCCGAGCAGGACGGCCAGCGCCGCAAGCGCCGTCGCCGTCGGCGTGGTCGCGGTGGCCAGCGCGAGGGTGAGTTGCGCGACGATACGGCGCCGATCCTGCCCGAGCCCGCGATGGTCGCCGCCGAAGGCGAGGACGAGACCGAGTCCGAGCAGGACGGTGAGGAAGGCGAGGAACAGGCGGCCCGCGGCGAACAGCAGGGCAGCAGTGATCGCCGGCGCCGGCGTGGTCGCCGCGGCGGACGCCGCCGTCGCGGTGGCGGCGAGGAAGGTCTTGCCGGCTCCATCAGCGACGAGCTCGGCACCGGCCAGCCGCCGGAAGCCGTCGACGCAGTCGCCGATTTCGATGGCTTCGGCGGCCAGGCTTCGCCCTCGATCGCGCAAGCCGAGCCCAGCACCGAGCCGCAAGTTGCGCAGCCCGAGCCGCGCGCGGAGATGCAGACCGAGGCGCCGGCCCAGCAGCCGGAGCCGGCTCCCGCCACGACGGCCGCAACGCCGGACGAAGAGCTTGCCGGCGACAGGGCCGCGCGGCGCCGCTCCACCGTGCGCGAAAAGGTCAGCTTCCTGCTGAACAGCCAGCCGGAGCCCGCAACGCCGGCAGCGGAGGCGACCGAGCCGGTCGCTGCGCCCGCGCCGGCAGCTGAGCCCGCACCGGAGGCGGCAAGCGAAAGCCCGACCGCCCCGCGCCGGGCTGGCTGGTGGTCACGCCGTTTCGGCGGCGGCGAGTAAAGGGACAAAAGAGTTGAAACCGCCCGGCCAAACCGGGCGGTTTTGATTTTGATGAGGTCAGCAGCAATGCAAAGCGCGATCATTCTCGGCGGCGGCATGGTGGGCGTGGGCGCCGCGCTGCATCTGCAGCAGCGCGGCTGGTCGGTGACGCTGGTCGATCGCCGCGAGCCGGGCCGCGAGACCAGCTACGGCAATGCCGGGATGATCCAGGCCGAAGCGGTGCGCCCCTATCCGATGCCGCGCGACCTCGCCTCGCTCCTGAAGATCGCGACCGGCCGCACCAACGACGTGCGCTACAGCCTCTCCTCGCTTCATCTGCACATCGAGCCCCTGCTCCGCTATTGGTGGCATTCGGCGCCGAAGCGGCATCGCGAGGCGATCGAGGCGTGGGCACGGCTGATCGCCTACGCAACTTCCGAGCACGACATCCTGATCCGCGAGGCGCATGCCGACAATCTCATCCGCCGCGCCGGCTACCGGGCGCTGTTTCGCGATCGCGCTTCGTTGGATCTATCGATCAAGGCCGCCGAGGAAGATCAGCGCGAATTCGGCGTGAACTATCGCGTGCTGTCGGGCAGCGAGCTTGCCAGGGCCGAGCCGATCCTGCGCGACGATCTTCCGGGCGCGATCCACTGGCTCGACACCTGGACCGTGTCCGACCCCGGCGCGCTGGTCACGGCCTATGCCGAGATGTTCGCGCGCCTCGGCGGCAGGATCGTGCTCGGTGATGCGCAGAGCTTGCGGCAGACCGCGACCGGCTGGTCGGTCGACACCGACGAGGGGCGCATCGACGCGGCCCACGCCGTCGTGACGCTCGGGCCGTGGTCGCCCGATTTGTTGTACAAGTTCGGCTATCGCATCCCGCTGGTGCGCAAGCGCGGCTACCACATGCATTACAGCGGCGGCGCTTCGCTCGACCTGCCCCTCATCGACAAAAGCGGCGGCTACGCCATGGGGCCGATGGCCAAGGGCATCCGCATCACCACCGGCGCGGAATTGACGGGCGCGGACGCATTGGCAACGCCGGTGCAGCTGGCCAGCGCCGAAGCCTCCGCGCGCGAGCTGATCGACCTCGGCAAGCGGGCCGAGCCGGATCCGTGGTTCGGCACGCGGCCTTGCACGCCCGACATGCTGCCGGTGCTCGGCCCCGCCCCGCGCCACCCCGGCCTCTGGATGAATTTCGGCCACGGCCATCAGGGCTTCACGCTGGGACCGGCGACCGGACGCCTGCTCGCGGAGATGATGAGCGGCGAAACTCCGGCGGTCGATCCTACGCCGTATCGGCCGGAGCGGTTCTAGCCTCAAGGAAAAGGGCTGATCGAGGATCTCGACCAGCCCTATTACTTCGAGCTCTGACAGCGCAGCTCGCGCTGCAAGGATCAGTCCGTCGTGATCGCCGTCTCCATGTCGGTCGGATCGATCTCCTTGGCGAGGTTGGCTTTGAGCTTGTCGCGGTCGAGCTCGCCTTCCCACCAGGCGACGATCACGCAGGCGACGCCGTTGCCGCACAGATTGGTCAGCGCGCGGCACTCGCTCATGAACTTGTCGATGCCGAGCACGATTGCCATGCCCGGCACGAGCCGCGGATCGACCACGGCGAGCGTCGCCGCCAGCGTGATGAAACCCGCGCCGGTGATGCCGGAGGCGCCCTTCGAGGTCAGCATCGCCACCACTAGGATGGTGATCTGCTGGCCGAAGGAGAGCTCGACGCCGAGCGCCTGCGCGATGAACAGCGTCGCCAGCGTCATGTAGATGTTGGTGCCGTCGAGGTTGAACGAGTAACCCGTGGGCACGACGAGGCCGACCACCGACTTGGAGCAGCCGAGCCGCTCCAGCTTCTCCATCAAGGACGGCAGCGCGCTTTCCGAGGACGAGGTGCCGAGCACGATCAGCAGCTCGTCCTTGATGTAGCCGAGGAACCTGAAGATCGAGAACCCCGCCATGCGCGCGATGAGGCCGAGCACGACGAACACGAACAGCGCAGCCGTGACGTAGAACGTCGCGATCAAGCCGACCAGATTCAGGATCGCGCCGGTGCCGAACTTGCCGATCGTATAGGCCATCGCACCGAACGCGCCGATCGGCGCCGCGCGCATCACGATCGAGATGACGCCGAACACCGCGTGCGCGGCATCGTCGATGAAGCTGCGGATGGTGTGGCCGCGCTCGCCGAGGCTCATCAAGGCGAAGCCGAACAACACTGCGAACAGCAGCACCTGGAGAATCTCGCCTTGCGCGAAGGCGCCGACCACGGTGTCCGGAATGATGTGCAGCACGAAGTCGACGGACTTCTGGCCGGCCGCCTGCTTGGCGTAGTTGGCAACGGCTGCCTCGTTTGCCGCCGCATTGCCGAAGCCGGAGCCCGGCTTGACGAGATTGCCGACAACGAGACCGATCACCAGCGCGAAGGTCGAGACGACCTCGAAATAGACCAGCGCCTTGACGCCGATACGACCGACCTTCTTGGCGTCCTGGATGTGGGCGATGCCGGAGACCACGGTGCAGAAGATGATCGGGGCGATCACCATCTTGATCAGCTTGATGAAGCCGTCGCCGAGCGCCTTGATCCATTCGTTGGTGGCGACGGTCGGCCACAGCCATCCGACGATGGCGCCGAGCACGATGGCGATCAGCACCTGGACGTAGAGGACTTTGTACCACGGCTTGGCAACGGGCGGCGCGACCGGCGCCCCCGCCATCGTTGTCGTCGTCATCAGTTTCACTCCCCTCACAACATTGGGCCAGCCAAGATCAACTTGGCCGGCCCTGTCAATTGGAACTGCTCGTGTTGGCGCGTTTTACCCGCGGCGCTCGACGAGCCGGCGCGCCGCCGGCATCAGGGTCGCGCCGAGCGCATTCTTGACCAGTGAGGCCGCGATGAACGGCACGATGCCGACCTGCCAGGCCTTGGCGGCGCCGAGACCAAGGCCGAATGCCAGCCAGCCGAACCCGGTCGCGAGAATGACGATGTGGCCCGCAGCCATCGCCGCAAACAGCAGCGTCACGCTGCGATCCCAGCCGCGCTCGGCGAGCCAGCCGGTCACGAACGCAGCCAATACGAAGCCGAACAGATAGCCCGCGGTCGGGCCGACGAGCGGTGCGATGCCACCCACGGGACCGGCGAACACCGGCAGCCCGATCGCGCCCTCGGCGAGGTAAGCGATCATGGTTGCGCTGCCAAGGCGCCAGCCATAGGCGGCGCCGATCATCAGCACCACCAGCGTCTGCAGCGTCATCGGCACGTAGGGCAGCGGCAGATTCACCTTGGCTGACAGCGCCATCAACGCGGTGCCGAGCGCAATCAGCACGACGGCCCGCAGCGTGCCGACGGCTTCGCCCGGTCGGGTCGGCCACATCAATGCGGCGAGAGAAGAATGTGGCGTAGCGGCGGACGGGGCGGAACGGTCAGGCACGTCGAACTCCGGAAGGCTGTCTAAAACTGGCGGCTATTTAAGCCAGTGAGCGATCCGGTCAACTGCCTCCCGCATCTCATCGAGCGAGCGGGCATAGGAAAAGCGGATGAATGAACGGCCATGGATGGGATCGAAATCGAGGCCCGGCGTTGCCGCCACGCCCGCCTGCTCCAGCATCTGCTTGGCGAACTCGAAACTGTCCGAGGTGAAGTCCGAGACATCGGCATAGAGATAGAAGGCGCCGTCAGCCGGCAGGAATCTCGTCAATCCGGCCTTGGGCAAACCATCGATCAGGACACGCCGGTTTTCCTGATAGCCGTGCTTGATCGCCTCCATCTCGGCCGTGCCGTCGAATGCAGCCTCCGCCGCGATCTGCGACAGCGAGGGCACCGAGATCGAGAGGTTCTGCTGCAGCCGCTCGATCGGCCGCACCAGGATCTCGGGCACCACCATCCAGCCGACGCGCCAGCCCGTCATGCAAAAATACTTCGAGAACGAGTTGATCACGAGCGCATGCTCGGACAGCGCCGCCGCCGTCACGGCTGGAAACGCGTAATCGAGACCGTGATAGATCTCATCCGAGATGAAGCGGATGCCGGCGTCTTCCGCCGCCGCGATCAGGCCGGTGAGCGCGTCGCGGGACATCATCGTGCCCGTGGGATTGGCGGGGCTGCCGACCAGGACGCCCTTCAACGGCGCCTTGCGATGGGCCGCGAGCAGCGCCTCGCCGGTCAGCGCGTGCCGCGTCTCGTTCGTGGTCTCGATCAGCACAGGCTCGCAGCCGAGCGCGGTCAGGATGTGTCGATACGGCGGATAGCCCGGCAACGTCACGGCGACGCGATCGCCGGGCTCGAACATCGACAGGAACGCCAAGATGAAGCCGCCCGACGAGCCCGTCGTCACGACGATCCGATCGGGGCTCACGTCGCTGCCATAGGTGTCGCGATAATGGCGCGCAATGCGCGCGCGCAAGGAGGGGATGCCGAGCGCCGAGGTATAGTCGATCCGTCCAGCCTCGAGCGCCGCATGGGCGGCCGCGATCGCGGTCCTGGGCGCGCCGGCCGCGGGCTGGCCGACCTCCATGTGGATGACATGACCACCGGCGGCCTCGATTCGGGCCGCCGCGGCCATGACGTCCATCACCATGAACGGGGGAACATCGCTGCGGCGGGAGGGCTCGAGCCACTGCCCCAACCGGTTCCTCAATGTCGCATCGTACATCGATTTCTGCTATTGGCTGGCGAACCGGTCCGTCCGGTCCGAAAACGAGGCGCTTGCGCCCCAGACTGGCCGCATTGTACGGCTCAATAAGGGCAACGCTCACAAGGGCATATCGCGTATCCGGTCCGCCGCCAATCACCAAAACCAATCACGAAACTGCTTGACCAAGAACACTTGACCGAGCCCGTTTGACCAAGACCGCTTGATGTCGCTCCAGATCGCATTGCGCAAGAAGGCCTCCGCCCTCACCGCCCTCGTCACGGCCACGGCGATCGCGCTGACGCCGTTCTCGGCCGCGCACGCGCAGGCCAAGGGGCCGCCGGTCCTGCGCGACACCGAGACCGAGCAACTGCTGCGCGAATACACGCGCCCGATCCTGCGCGTTGCCGGTCTGGAGAAGCAGAACATCCAGATGGTGATCATCAACGACGGCTCGTTCAACGCCTTCGTCGCGGACGGCCGCCGCATCTTCGTCAATTGGGGCGCCATCCTGCAATCGGAGACGCCGAACCAGATCATCGGCGTGCTCGCGCACGAGACTGGGCATCTGGCGGGCGGCCATCTGTCCAAGCTGCGCGAGCAGCTCGCCGCTGCCCAGACCCAGATGATCATCGCGATGCTGCTCGGCGCCGGCGCGATTGCGGCTGGCAGCACCCAGCGCAGCAGCGCAGGCAACAACGGGCTCGCCAATGCCGGCGCGGCCGCGATCGCCGCTCCGCAGGAGGTGATCCGCCGGACGCTACTGTCCTATCAGCGCCAGCAGGAGGAGAACGCCGACCGTGCCGGCGTGAAATTCCTGACGGAGACCCAACAATCGCCAAAGGGCATGTACGAGACGTTCAAGCGCTTCACCAGCGAGAGCCTGTTCGCCGCGCGCGGTGCCGATCCCTACCTGCAGTCGCATCCGATGCCGGCCGAGCGCGTCGCCGCGCTGCAGGAGTTCGCAGGCTCCAGCACGTACTGGAACAAGAAGGACGATCCCGCGCTCCAGCTCCGGCACGACATGGTCCGTGCCAAGATCTCCGCCTTCATGGAGCGGCCGGAGACGGTGTACCGCCGCTATCCCCAGACCAACGACAGCCTGCCGGCGCGCTATGCCCGCGCCATCAGCACCTACCTGCACGGCGATCTGCGCAGCGCGCTCGCCCAGATCGACGCGCTGATCCAGGTGCAGCCGAACAACCCGTATTTCTACGAGGTGCGCGGCCAGGCGCTCCTGGAAAGCGGCAAGGCGGCCGAAGCGATCGCTCCCTTGCGCAAGGCCGTCGCCCTCTCCAACAACGCCCCCCTCATCGAGATGTTACTTGGGCAGGCTCTGGTCGGAACCGATAATAAGGCCTACACCGACGAGGCCGTTCGGATTCTCCGCGCCGCGGTGGCCCGGGAGCCCGAGGCGGCGCTCGGCTACACCCAGCTCGCGATGGCCTATGGCCGGAAGGGAGATTATGCGGAGGCAGATCTCGCCTCGGCCCAGGCCGCCTATTTGCGCGGCGACAACAAGACCGCCCGCGAGCTTGCGACGCGCGCGAAAACCCGTTTCGCTGTCGGCACGCCCGGATGGGTCAAGGCCGACGACATCGTTGCGGCGAAGCCGCCGCGCAATTGACGCAACTCGAACGACGGCCGACCACGACGTCACGACACCGGGCTTGAATCCGCCGGGACGTTTCTCGAAACCTGCTTTGGATAAGAGGATTTGACTATGCCTTCGCTGCGCCTGCTCGCTCCCGCATTGTTCGCGCTCGCCATGTTCGGCGCGGCCGTGCCCGCCTCCGCCGACAGTTTCTCCGACAGCCAGCGCACCGACATCGAGAAGATCATCAAGAACTATCTCGTCAGCCATCCCGAGGTGCTCGAGGAGGCCATGGCCGAGCTCAGCAAGCGGCAGGCCGCGGCCGAAACGCAGAAGCACGAAGCCAGCATCGCGCAGAACGCCGAGGCGATCTTCAACTCGCCGCGCCAGGTCGTGCTCGGCAACCGGGACGGCGACGTCACCTTCGTCGAGTTCTTCGACTACAATTGCGGCTATTGCAAACGCGCGATGGACGACATGCTGACCATCATGAAGGGCGATCCGAAGCTGAAGGTCGTGCTGAAGGAGTTTCCGGTGCTGAGCCAGGGCTCGGTCGAAGCGGCGCAGGTCGCGGTCGCCGTGCGCATGCAGGATCCCTCCGGCAAGAAATATCTCGACTTCCACCAGAAGCTGCTCGGCGGTCGCGGCGCCGCCGACAAGGCCCGCGCGATGCAGGCCGCCAAGGAAGCCGGTCTCGACACGGCTCGCATCGAGAAGGACATCGCCAGCCCCGAGGTGCGCGCCACCATCGAGGAGAATTTCAAGCTCGCCGAAGCGATGGGCATGAACGGCACGCCGAGCTATGTGATCGGCAAGCAGATCGTGATCGGCGCCGTCGGCGTCGAAAGCCTGAAGGAAAAGATCGGCATTGCCCGTTGCGGCAAGGCGACTTGCTGATCACACGTTGGCGATAGCGAGAACAGCAAAGGCCGGCGGATCTGCCGGCCTTTTTTGTTGCGCGGAACGTTGGCGCCTTCGTGCCAAGTCATTCATCTGGCATTCAACAAACAAATGCCGTGGAACAGTCGAAGTTCCGGAACAACTCAAATCTCCTTTCGTTGTCGGCGCGGGCAATGACGCGAATGAACACGTGAGGAGAATTTCGATGTTGAACCGCTTTATGATTTCGGTTGCCGCAGTCGCACTCGTCGCGGGCACCGGTCTGGCGAACGCACAAGACAAGGGCCGCGACACTGGCGCTGGCTCGCAGCAGATGCAGCATTCCCAGCCCTCCGGCGGCGGCGCCGAGCGCGGCGGCGCGATGGGTCGCGATTCCATGAGCCACGATAAGGGCACTGTCGGCCAGGCCGGCGGCTCCAGCGCGACCAAGTCCGAAGACAAGTCCGGCGCGATGAAGGACGACCGCTCGGGCGGCGCGATGCACAAGAACGCGGCCGAAGACAAGGCCGGCGCCACCAAGGGCCAGCGCACCGACGAGCGCGCGCAGGGTCAGATGGACAAGTCCCAGCAGGACAAGTCCAAGAGCATGAGCCAGGACACCAGCAAGTCCGGCAGCAAGGACCAGAAGGACATGAAGGCTGAGGGCAGCAAGAGCGGCACCTCGACCAACAACGCCGAGACCCAGAAGGGCACCGGCACCAGCACCAACCAGAATGCTCAGGGCCAGACTGGCACCACGAACCAGAACGCGCAGGGTCAGACCGGCACCAGCTCGACCCAGAACGTGCAGGGCCAGAGCTCGACCACGGTTGGCCAGGCCGGCGCCGCTGCCAAGCTTTCGACCGAGCAGCGGACGCAGATCACGTCCGTGATCCGCGAGGAGCGCGTCGCCCCCGTGACGAACGTGAACTTCTCGATCTCGGTCGGCACCCGCATCCCGCGCGAGGGCATTACCCTGCACGCCCTGCCGTCCCGGGTCGTGACCATCTATCCGGAGTGGCGGACCTACAAGTACGTCCTGGTCCGCGATGAGATCGTCATCATCAATCCGGACACCTACGAGATCGTGGCCGTCCTGAACGTCTGACGCAGAACACGGCAATCGGGGGCGGGCAGCGATGCCCGCCCCTTTGCATGCGCCCGGCAGCCATGCTTCGGCCTGGTTAACAAGCAATTTCCGTAGTTTCCGCACAGGTTTTTGCGCACTGGATGAGGTGCTTGAAGCTGCCCTCGAGGCCCTTCAAGGCTTCCCCTCAAGCGCTTTGTTACCTATAACCCCCGCCACGCCGAAACACCTCTCCCGGGATTGGAATGGCCGAACCTGCAACCGACACGATCCTCGTCCTGAACGGGCCGAACCTCAACATGCTGGGGACCCGCGAGCCCGACAAATATGGCCATGCGACGCTGGCCGACGTCGAGGCGCTGTGCCGGGAGACGGCCGCGACGTTCGGCCTGAAGGCGGACTGCCGGCAGTCCAACCGCGAAGGCGAGCTGATCGACTTCATCCACGAGGCGCATCGGCGCAAGATGAAGGGCATCATCATCAATGCCGGCGGCTATTCCCACACCTCGATCGCACTGCACGATGCGCTGCTCGCCGTGCAGATTCCGACGGTCGAGGTGCATGTGACCAACATCCACGCCCGCGAGAGTTTTCGTCACCATTCCTACACCGCACGCGCGGCTTTCGCCTCGCTCTGCGGTTTCGGCATCGAGGGCTACCGCCTCGCCATCCAGGGCCTTGCCGCCAAGCTCGGCATCAAGCCCAACGCCTGACGCTCCCTTCCATCAGAACATTCGGATCAAACAACATGGCGCGCCAGCCAGACGACAAAGCAGCCGCAAAGTTTTCCAGCGAGGATTCCGCGCTCGTTCGCGAGCTGGCACTTCTGCTCGATGAGACCAGCCTCACCGAGATCGAGATCGAGCGGGCGGGCCTGCGCCTGCGCGTCGCCCGCAACATCAGCGTTGCCGCGACCATGCCGATGCAGGTGACGGCTCCTCCGGCCGCCCTGCCGCTGGCGGCAAGCCCCGCGGCGCCAGCAGCGGCCGCGGCCGATCTGTCGAAGCATCCCGGCGCCGTGACTTCGCCGATGGTCGGCACCGCCTATTGGGCGCCGGAGCCGGGCGCAAAGCCGTTCATCGACGTCGGCACCAAGGTCTCGGTCGGCCAGACGCTGCTGATCATCGAAGCCATGAAGACGATGAACCAGATCCCCTCGCCGCGCGCCGGCACGGTGACGCAGATCCTGGTCGAGGACGGCCAGCCGGTCGAGTACGGCGAGCCGCTGGTGATCATTGAGTGACGCGAATGGGGAAATAGCGATTAGCGAATGGCGTCAGCCTTCCCTACTCGCCATTCGCCACTTCGCCATTCGCTGCAGGACAACATGTTCGACAAGATCCTCATAGCCAATCGCGGCGAGATCGCTCTTCGCATCCTCAGGGCCTGCAAGGAGCTCGGGATCGCGACCGTCGCCGTGCACTCCACCGCGGACGCCGATGCCATGCATGTGCGGCTGTCGGACGAGAGCGTCTGCATCGGGCCGCCGGCGTCCAAGGACAGCTATCTCAACGTGCCCGCCCTGCTCGCGGCCTGCGAGATCACCGGCGCTGATGCCGTGCATCCCGGTTACGGCTTCCTCTCCGAGAACGCGCGCTTTGCGGAAATCCTCGCCGAGCACAATCTGCACTTCATCGGTCCGAAAGCCGAGCACATCCGCCTGATGGGCGACAAGATCGAGGCCAAGAAGACCGCCAAGCGGCTCGGCATCCCCGTGGTGCCCGGCTCGGACGGCGCCGTCGGTCCTGACGACGATGCATTGGCGATCGCCAGGAAGATCGGCTTCCCGGTGCTGGTCAAGGCGGCGGCCGGCGGCGGCGGCCGCGGCATGAAGGTCGCGCACAGCGAGGCGGACCTGCAGGTGGCGCTGTCGACGGCGGCGAACGAGGCCAAATCCGCCTTTGGCGATGCCTCCGTCTATCTGGAAAAATACCTGCAGAAGCCGCGCCACATCGAGATCCAGATCCTCGGCGACGGCCGCGGCGGCGCGATCCATCTCGGCGAGCGCGACTGCTCGCTGCAGCGCCGCCACCAGAAGGTCTGGGAGGAAGGCCCCTCGCCCGTCCTCGCTGCCGCCGCACGGGCCAAGATCGGCGAGACCTGCGCCAAAGCCATGCGCGAGATGAAATATCTCGGCGTCGGCACCATCGAGTTCCTGTTCGAGGACGGCGAGTTCTACTTCATCGAGATGAACACCCGCATCCAGGTGGAGCATCCCGTCACCGAAAGCATCACCGACATCGACCTCGTGCTGGAGCAGATCCGCATTGCCGCCGGCGGCGACCTGCCGGCCAGGCAGGACGAGGTCCAGGTCATCGGCCACGCGATCGAGTGCCGCATCAACGCCGAGAATCCGCAGACCTTCCGCCCCTCGCCGGGCCGGATCCTGCAATATCATCCGCCGGGCGGCCTCGGGGTGCGGATCGATTCCGCCGTCTACCAGGGCTACACCATCCCGCCGTATTACGACTCCCTCGTCGGCAAGCTGATCGTGCACGGCAAGACCCGCGCCGAATGCCTGATGCGGCTGCGGCGGGCGCTGGACGAGATGGTGGTCGAGGGCATCGAGACCACGCTGCCGCTGTTCCGTGCGCTGGTGCGCGAGGCCGACATCATCAATGGCGACTACCACATCCACTGGCTGGAGCAGTACCTGGCCGGCAAGGCGGAACCCGCCCCGCGATAACCTCGTCCCCTTGTGGAACCCTTTGGCCCCGATCGCGTTCTGGAGGGTTGGGGCCAATTCCAAGGGGGCGTTTTGAACTCCATCGCACGCAAACAGGTGAACCGTCGTGACGGCTGAAGGCCAGCGACGGCGGGCATTCTGGCAGGTCCTGCTGTTCGCGGCGGGCATTTTGGTGCTGACCGTGATCAGCGCCGGCTCCGTCTACCTCGTCAACAAGGCGCGCGAGGACAGTAAATGGGTGCTTCACACCATCGAGGTGGAGAACCAGATCAATGCCCTGCTGCTGGAGATCCGGCGCGCCGAGAGCGGCGCCCGAGGCTTTCTGCTGACCCAGGGGGACAACTTCAGGGTCGACCATGAAAAGGCCGTTTCGGCGATCATTCCGGCCCTCGACAAGCTCACGCGCTTCAGCGCCGACAATCCGCAGCAACGCGCGAATGTCGAGAAGCTGAGCGCGGCGATCGAAATCCGTCTCGGTCAGTTTGCGCAGGAAATGATCTTTATGCAGCAGGGCCAGCCGGACAGGGCCACCGCGTTGGTTCGCGAGGCCGCGGCGCAGGACACCACAACCAGGATCACCAGCGTCGCGAACGCGATGATCCAGGAGGAGGAGCGCCTGTTCCGCCTCCGCACGACCAACTCCGACCACAGCCAGACCCTGGCCGCCTCGATGACTGGTATCGGCTCCGGCCTCGTGGTGGTGCTGGCGCTGATCTCGATCTGGCTGGTGCGGCGCTCGGCACGCGTGCGCGACGAGGCCGAGGCGCGCCTGCGCGATGCCAACCTCAATCTGGAAGCCGTCGTCGACGAACGCACGGCGGATCTGCGCGAAGCCAACGACGAGATCCAGCGCTTTGCCTATATCGTCAGCCACGATCTGCGCTCGCCGCTCGTCAACATCATGGGCTTCACGAGCGAGCTCGAAGAGCTCGGCGGCGACATCTTCCGCCGCATCGGCAGCCTCGCGCATGTCCCCGCGGGGGCAGCGCCGCTCGCGCCTGCCGCGCCGGGCGAGATCGCGCTCGAAGGCGCCGACAAGCAGCTCTCGGAGGATTTCTCCGAAGCGCTCGGCTTCATCAAATCGTCGATCGCCAAGATGGACCGGCTGATCTCGGCCATCCTCAACCTCACCCGCGAGGGCCGGCGTGAATTCCAGCCGGTGAAGGTTGACACGCGCGAGCTGATCGAGGCCATCGCAACGACGCTGGCGCACCAGGCGGCCGAGGCGCAGGCCGAGATCCATCTCGAGCCCCTGCCGGACCTCGTGAGCGACCGCCTCGCCCTCGAGCAGATCTTCTCCAACCTGATCGACAACGCGATCAAATATCTCAAGCCCGGCGTGCCCGGCGAGATCAGAATCCGCGGGCGGACCAAGCTCGGCTACGCTATCTTCGAGGTCAGCGACAACGGCCGCGGCATCGATCCGAAGGACCACCAGCGGATATTCGACCTGTTCCGCCGCGCGGGAACCCAGGATAAGCCCGGCCAGGGTATCGGCCTTGCGCATGTGCGTGCACTTGTGCGTCGCCTCGGCGGCACCATGTCGGTATCATCGGAACTTAATGCGGGCAGCACCTTCACGATCACGCTGCCGATCGCCTGGAACGTGAGCAACCGGAACCGAGATCGATGACCCAGCCTGTCACCATCATCATGATCGAGGACGACGAGGGCCATGCCCGCCTGATCGAGCGCAACATCCGCCGCTCGGGCGTCAACAACGAGATCGTCTCCTTCGCCACCGGCACCGAGGCCATGCGGCACCTGTTCGGCGCCGACGGCTCCGGGCTCGTGCAGAAGGGCAACGCGCTCCTGATCCTGCTCGACCTCAACCTGCCCGACATGACCGGGATCGACATCCTGAGGCAGATCAAGGAGAACAAGTATCTTAAGGCCTCGCCCGTGGTGGTGCTGACCACCACCGACGATTCCCAGGAGATCAAGCGCTGCTACGAGCTCGGCTGCAACGTCTACATCACCAAGCCCGTCAACTACGAGAATTTCGCCAACGCCATCCGGCAGCTCGGGCTGTTCTTCTCGGTCATCCAGGTCCCGCCCGCCGCCACATGAACCAGCGCACGCCGACACTGCTCTACATCGACGACGACGAGGCGCTGGCGCGCCTGGTCGATCGCGGCCTGACGCGGCGCGGCTTCCGGGTCGTCCATGCCGCAAGCGGCGAGGAAGGCCTCGAGCGCATCCGCCGCGCCGCCGCCCAGAACAGCACCGAAGGCGGCATCGATGTCGTCGCGCTCGATCAGTACATGCCGGGCCTCGATGGGCTCGAGACGCTCGAGCAGATCATGGCGATCCCGGACGCGCCGCCGGTCGTGTTCGTCACCGCCTCGCAGGATTCCAGCATCGCGGTGACCGCGCTCAAGGCGGGAGCGGCCGACTATCTGGTCAAGGACGTCCAGGGCGACTTCATCCCGCTCCTCCACGTCGCCGCCGAGGGCGCGCTGCGCCAAGCCGAGCTGCAGCGGGCGCGCGAGGAAGCCGAGGCCGAGATCCACGCTTCGCGCGACCGCTACGCGGCGCTCGCCGCCGAACGCGAGCTCCTGCTGCGCGAGGTCAACCACCGCGTCGGCAACTCGCTCCAGATCATCGCCTCGCTGCTACACCTGCAGGCGAGCTCCGCAGCGCAGGACGAGGTCAAGGCGGCGCTGACCAATGCGATGGGCCGCGTCGCCGCGGTGGCGCAGGTGCACCGCCGCCTCTACACCTCGCAGGACCTCAAGAGCGTGGTCCTCAATCAGTATCTGGACTCGCTGCTCGAGGATCTCAGGCGGTCCGCCGAAGGCAACCGGATGTCGCGCCTGACACTGAAGGCCGAGCCGATCGAGATCGATCCGGACCGTGCGGTCGCCGTCGGCATCATCGTCAACGAGCTGGTGATGAACGCGGTGAAATACGCCTATCCGGATGGCGCCGGCCCGATCCATGTCGAGCTGATCTCGCAAGGCGACGATCTCCTGCTCTCGATCACCGACGACGGCGTCGGCGACAACGTCAAGGCCGATCCGCGCTCCACCGGCATGGGCCAGCGCATCGTCGCAGCCATGGCCACCAAGCTCGACGCGACGGTGGAGCGTGATCCCACGCATTCCGGAACCCGGGTCGTGCTGAAGTTCGGCCGCGTGCCCCCAAGCGTCGGCAAGACCAGCACCGCTGCGGCGAGCTGAGCGGTCCGGCGGCCACCCATCGCAACTGCGTTGCGATCCTGCTATGATGCCAAGCCATGACTTCGCGCGACTCCGCCCCGTCTGAAATCACGCCGGCCGTGTTGCTGCGCGCCTATGCCTGCGGCATCTTTCCGATGGCGGAAAGCGCCGACGATCCGACCTTGTTCTGGGTCGAGCCGGAGCTGCGCGGCGTCATCCCGCTCGACGGCTTCCGCGTCGCCTCGCGCCTCGCGCGCACGGTGCGCTCGGATCAGTTTCGCGTCACCGTCAACACCGCGTTCAAGGCGACGATCGCCGGCTGCGCTGCGCCGCAAGTGGGACGCGAGGACACCTGGATCAACAAGCGCATCCGCGACCTCTATGGCGGGCTCTTCGAGCTCGGCCATTGCCACAGCGTCGAAGCCTGGCAGGGCGACGAGCTCGTCGGCGGTCTCTACGGCGTCAGCCTGGGGCGGGCCTTCTTCGGCGAGAGCATGTTCCACAATGTGCGCGATGCCTCGAAGGTCGCGCTGGTGCATCTGGTCGCGCGGCTCATTCACGGCGGCTTCGAGCTGCTCGACACCCAATATGTCACCGAGCACCTGAAGAGCTTCGGCGCAGTCGAGATCTCGCGGCGACGCTACACCGCGCTGCTCGACAAGGCGCTGGCGGGCGATGCCGGCGATTTCCTGAGGCTCTCCGCCGGCGAAGCGATCCCGGGCGCACGCGCCCTGGAGATCATCGCTTCGCGGCAATAACGAACAGCTCGTTAGCGGCCGAATCCGGGAATGCCGAACAGGCCTGGGCGCTGCTCCGGTGGGGGCGGCGGTGGCGGTGCCGGCTGCTGCTGCTGGATCGGCGGCAGCGGCTGCGGCGGGCGCTGCTGCACCTGCTTGGGGGCGGCCTTTTTCTGTGCAGGCGGCGGTGGCGGCGGCTTTGCCGCGGCCGGATCCGGTGCCGCCGTGGCGACGGTCTGCTGCGGCTCTTTGCAGTCGGTCAGCCAGATATCGTAGATCGGATGCTCGACGCCGTGCAGGCCCGGGCTTGCCGCGTACATCCAGCCCGAGAAGATCCGCTTCACCTCACCCTGCAAGGTGATCTCGTCGACCTCGACGAAGGCGTCGGTGTTGGCCGCTTCAGTCGCCGGACGCGTGTAGCAGGCGTTGGTTTTGACGCGGAGCGCACCGAACTGGACGGTCTCGCCGATCTCCTCGTCGAAATTGATGATGCGCCCGGTGATCTTGTCGAGGCCGGAGAAGGTCGCCTTCTTGTTCACGATCTTCTGGGCCGGCGGCTCGGTCACGACCTCGTCGCCCGGCTGCAGGCTGGCCGGGGTCTGTGGCACGGCGCCGCCCGGCCCGCCCTTCTGCTGGGGCTGGCGCTGACCGGGCGCACCCGGCGCGCCTTGCGGGCCCGGCGGAGCGATCGCGGCGGAGGGCGGCTGGTTTGGTGGCGCGAGGGTCGAGCCCGGCGGCGGCGCCAGAGGCTGGGTCTCGACCGGCCCCGGCATCACGTTGCCCTGCCGGCCCGGCGGCGGCATCGGGCGCGACGGCAGCACCCGGCCCTGCGGCGGCAGCTCCGGCACCTCTTCGTCGTCCTCGGGCATCGGCTGCGGCTGGGGCTGGCCGCGCGGAATGTTGCCGGGCGGCCGCAGCGGCGGCGGATCGGAGAAGATCGTGCCGATCTGCGCCTGAGCCGGCGTCGCAGCCGTCAGTGCGGTGGTGGCCAAAAGCGCCGCAAGACCGGTCAGGGAAAAGATTTTGAACATTTCGCGCGGCTTCAACAGCGAATCGGGCTCGTTGGACATTCTACAGGGGATACCGCCGCTCGCAGGCCCTCCGGTTAACACGCCGAATACGGCGGGGGAAGGGCGGCAACCCAGCCCTTCCCGGCGCGGTCTGGCCAGGCCAGCTCCCGGGTGGGATAGTCGTGAGCCCCTCCCCGGGGCCGAAAGCGGGAATGCCCCCGAACCGACAATCCCGACAGAGATGCCCTTCCTCCTCGAAGCCGCCCTCGCCCTTCCCCTGCGCGCCCTGAGCTGGCTCGGCGGCCAGGGCACGCGCGCCGTGGCGGCGATCGCCTTCATCGCGGTCGCGGTGCCGCCGCTGGGCGCGCTGCTGCGCCCCTATGTCACCGAAGCGATCTTCCTTCTGCTCTGCATCTCCTTCATGCGCGTCGATCTCGTCGCGCTGTACGGACATCTGCGCCGCCCGGCGCTGGTCGGGGCCGCCACGGCCTGGACCACGATCGGTGTGCCGCTGATCGTCGGCCTCATCGCCCATGGAAGCGGGCTCGACAGAAGCTCACCCGGTCTCTTCCTTGCGCTGATGCTCCAGGGCATGGCTTCGCCGATGATGGCAGCACCCGCGCTCGCCGCGCTGATCGGCCTCGACGCCACGCTGCCGCTGGTCACGCTGGTCACCGCGACTGCGCTCGTGCCCTTGACCGCCTCGCTGTTCGCGAGCCTCTTTCTCGGCGGCATGCTCAGCATCTCGCCGCTCGCGCTCGGCCTGAAGCTGCTCGGCATCCTCGCCGCATCGCTGCTGGCCGCGACCGTCATCCGACGACTGTTCGGCACCGACGCGATCCAGCGCCACAGGCGGCCGATCGACGGCTTCAACATCCTCATCCTGCTGGTGTTCGCATCCGCCGTCATGGGCGACGTGGTGCACGATTTCCTCGCCGATCCGCTGTTTGCGACCGGCGTCGCACTGCTTGCCTTCGCGGTCTATTTCACCCTGCTCGCCGTCACGACATTCATCTTTCGCCGCGCCGGCAACGAGCGCGCCTTTGCGATCGGCCTGATGGTGTCACAGCGCAATCTGGGCCTGATGCTGGCGGCCACCGCCGGCGCATTGCCGCCCACCACCTGGCTCTATTTCGCGCTGACGCAGTTTCCGATTCACCTCGCGCCGTACATGCTGATGCCGATCGCACGGCGGGTGATCGTGCGCGCAGATACGTCCGGCGGGGCGGCCACGGGCCACATCACCTAGTCGGCCCTCACCGCGCCGCGATGCCTTTGAGCAAGGCCATCTCGATGCGCCATGCTCATTCAACTTTCATCTTCTTGCATTCAGCCAATATCCACTGCCGGAATGCCTGCATCGCGTGCGTGTGCCGCTTTGATTTCAGGGACGTGAGCCAGTACGATCCAAGATGGACGCGGGTGTCGTAAGGACAGGCCAGGCGTTTCCGGGCTACATCCTCCGAGAACAAGACCACCGGCAAAAGTGCGACCCCGCCTCCTTGAGCTGCAGCGTGCGCCAAGGAGACCGATGAATCAAACGTCGGGCCCGTCATGCGAGGCTGCCGGCATTTCGCCGCCTCGAACCACTGTGTCCACTCGCCGGATCGGTAGGAACGCAGCAGCACCTGTTGATGGAGATCTATCGGGTCTTTGAGGCGCTTCGCTATCGTTGGCGTGGACATCGGGGTGAAGAAAGCATCGACCAAACGCTCTGCGTTGGTACCGTGCCAGGCGCCGTCGCCAAATCGAATGGCGTAGTCCAAGCCCTCGGCGCCGAGGTCGACACGATTGTTGTTGGCAAAAATCTTGATGTCGACCTGCGGGTGGATCGAGGTGAAACTCTTGAGGCGAGGAACGAGCCAGCCTGCCGCGAACGTTCCGACGACGCCGATCATCAGCGTCTCCCGCATGCGGCCGTTTTCGAAACGGTCCAGCACCTGGTTGATCCGACCGAAAGCATCCGAAATCGCAGGCAACAGCGCCTCGCCTTCCTCTGTCAGGGCAAGCCCGCGCGTGAGCCGCCTGAACAACTCCACACGCAGGCTTCGCTCCAGAGTTCGCACCTGCTGGCTCACGGCAGCCTGCGACACCCGGAGTTCCAGGCCGGCCTTGGTGAAGCTGAGGTGACGCGCTGCCGCCTCGAACGCGCGGAGCGCGTTCAGCGGAAGACTGGAAACGTTGGGAGGTCGGCGGGCCACGTCTGATCCAAGTTTTACTTATGGATGGCCTTACGAAGCATCGTTTGTCAATCGCGGCAGCACGCAGCAAAAAAGCGCACGTTCAATCGGAGTTCACGATGCTAACGCGACGTCAGTTCGGATCATCTACACTTGTTCTTTCAGCACAGCTCTTCCTCTCGAAAGTCTCGGGTGCTTCGACACTTGAAACAACACGGCTGTTGGAGGCCATCAGGCAGCTTGAAAGCAAAAGCGGCGGTCGGCTCGGCGTCACCGTGCTCGACACGCAAACCGGAGCGTCGATTCAACATAGGGGAGACGAACGATTTCCGATGTGCAGCACCTTCAAGGTGCTCGCGTCCGCAGCAATATTGAAACAGGTAGGAGAGAAGCTGGACGGCCTCGATCGACGCGTTCGCATCGATCAATCCGACATCGTCGAATATTCGCCGGTCACCCGTGAGCATGTGGGACCGGACGGCATGTCGCTGCGGGAACTCTGCGAGGCCGCCGTTACGAGGAGCGACAACGCGGCCGGCAACCTGCTTCTCAGGGAAATAGGAGGCCCCGCCGGCCTGACCGCCTTCGCCCGCAGCCTCGGTGATGACGTGACCCGATTGGACCGCATCGAGACCGAGTTGAACGAAGCTGCGCCAGGCGATCCTCGCGACACGACAAGCCCGAACGCGATGGCTGAGAATTGCAGGCGTCTGGTGCTGGGCAACGTGCTTCCGCCGGCAGGTCGGGAGCAGCTGTCCAAATGGATGATCGCAAACAAGACAGGCGACAGCCGATTGCGCGCCGGTCTGCCGCAGGGCTGGCGCGTGGGCGACAAGACTGGAGCGGGCGGCCGCGGCACCAACAACGACGTTGCGATCGTATGGCCACCTCAGCGCTCGGCGCTCATCGTCGCAGTCTATCTCACGGGCGCCTCTGTCGACATGAGCGCGCAAAACGAGGTGATTGCCTCCGTCGGACGAGAGGTCGGCAAGGAATTCGGCTGACCGCGCGAGCTGACGTTCGCATCGAAGCCCGGCAGAGCCCCTTCAAGTGGAGGCTTGTGCCGGGCGCCCTACCCCGCCCGCGCCGCGCGCCGCAGCGCCTGCGGCGGCTGGCCATACGCGCGGATGAAGGCGCGCCGCATGCGCTCGGGATCGCGGAAGCCAGTCGTTTCCGCCACGCGCTCGATCGCCTCCCGCGAGGACTGCACGCGCTCGCGCGCGACTTCGAGCCTGAGCCGCTCGATCGCCTTGGAGGGCGTCGTGCCGGTCTCGGCGGCAAACGCGCGAGCAAAATGCCGGGCGCTCATGCCGGCGCGGTCGGCGAGATCCTCCACCGTCAGCGGCGCGTCGAGATTTTCGCGTGCCCAGGATAACAGTGCGCCGAAGCGCCCGTTCGGCGCCTTCAGCTCCAACAGCGACGAGAATTGCGACTGCCCGCCGCTGCGGCGGTGATAGAGCACGAGCTGGCGCGCGGTCGCCTGCGCGATCTCCTCGCCATGGTCCTCGGTGACCATCGCGAGCGCGAGGTCGATGCCGGCGGAGATTCCGGCCGAAGTCCAGACATTGCCGTCGCGGGTGAAGATCTGGTCCGGCTCGAACTTGACCTTGGGAAAGCATGCGACGAACTCGCGCGTCCGCCCCCAATGCGTGGTGGCCCGGCGGCCGTCGAGAAGTCCCGCCTCGGCGAGCACGAAGGCGCCCGAGCAGACGCTCGCGACCCGCACGCCGCGCCTTGCCAGCCGCTGCACGAAGGCCCGCGTGATCTCGCAGCGCGCGGCCTCCGCGACGCCGCTGCCGCCGGCCACGAGCAGGGTCGTGATCGCGTTCGCCGTCTTGAAGTCACGCGCCATCATCTCGACGCCCGACGAGCTGCGCACCAGCCCCGGCTTGGCCGCCAGCACGCGGATGGCCGGCGCCTTGCCGATGCAGCGCGCTGCGATCTCGAATGCCGAGATCGGGCCTGCCGCATCGAGCAGCTGGAAGTCCGGGAAGATCAGGATGCCGATCATGGGCCAGGCCGCAGGTATGTCCGAAAGCGAGGGAATTATGCCATTTCTGACAGCAGGGCACCATGCCATTCTGCCGCCGTCAAGCGCATTGTCGGAGGCTCCCATGTCGTCACCGCTCCAGATCGGAATCCTGGTGTTTCCACGCGTCACCCAGCTCGATTTCACCGGCCCCTTGCAGGTATTCGCCATGGTCCCGGACGCAAAACTGCACCTGATCTGGAAGCGGATCGAGCCGGTGCCGAGCGATTCCGTGCTGACGCTGACGCCGACCACGACGTTCGCGGATTGCCCCCAGCTCGATGTCATCTGCGTGCCCGGCGGCCAGGGCACCAACGACCTTCTCAACGACGAGGACGTGCTGGAATTCCTGCGCAAGCAGGCGGCAGGCGCCAAGTACGTCACCTCGGTGTGCACGGGATCGCTGGCCCTCGGCGCCGCCGGCCTCCTGAAGGGCTACCGCGCGGCCACCCATTGGAGCGCAATGGAGATGCTCGCACAGTTCGGCGCGACACCGACGAAGACACGCGTCTGCGTCGATCGCAACCGCATCACCGGCGGCGGTGTCACCGCCGGGATCGATTTCGCGCTGACGCTGGTCTCGATCATGGTCAATCGCACCACGGCCGAAGCGATCCAGCTCCAGATGGAATACAATCCAGCCCCGCCGTTCAATGCGGGCTCGCCCGATACCGCGCCCGCCGAGGTGCTGGCGCTGCTGAGGGAGCGCGGCGCGCAGAACCAGGCGCGGCGTCTCGAAGCGGTGCAGCGCGCGGCTGAGCGGGTGAACTAGACTCCGCTCACGTGTCCCGGACGCGCTGCGGCGCGCAGCGATGCGGCGCAGAGCCGGGACCCAGGGAGCCACACAGCACGCAGCAGAATGGGCCCCGGCTCAGCTGCGCACCACTTCGCGCTGCGCAGCGTCCGGGGCACGAGACTCACGAGGGCCCCAACAGAAAAAGGCCGCTCGGTTTCCCGAGCGGCCTTTCCTGTCTCACGGTGGCTGCACATTCACATCGGGCGATGTCGGAGCTTCCAGACCGGGGGCCTATCTCCCGATCGAGTCCTTCCTCGGCGGCCGCTGCATCTCGGGACAGTCGCGAACTGTTGCCCGAACCGAACGCGATGGTCTCCCATCTCCGTAAGATGGGATCATTGAGCCGCATCGCCCGCCTCGAGGCAACGCCCGCGCAAGCAGCGTCCCCGCTGTTCCCGTTGTCCACAGCTGCGCGGCGCGGATGCAGATGCATCCGCTTTGGACGATGGTGGTTCGTGGGTGCGCCGAAAAGGCTAGCCGGGCGTCCAGGGCTGATAGTCGCCGGTCGCCTTGGGACGCCTGCCGCTGGCGAGCGTCGAGCCGGAGGGACGATAGGCCTTGGCCGTGCCGGTGAGATTCGGCTGGTGCGGCTTTTCCCACTCGCGCGGCTGGTAGTTGACCTCGGTCGGCGGCTTGTCGACGACGTGGTGGATCCAGCCGTGCCATTCCGGCGGAATCCGGCTCGCTTCGGCGTAGCCATTATAGATCACCCAGCGCCGCTCGAAGCCGAGCGTCGGATCGATCGCCCCGCCCCGCGTGCGGTAGTAACGGTTGCCCTGCTCGTCCTCCCCGACCAGCTCGCCATACCGCTTGGTCCAGAGCTGGGTGCCAAACGTCTGGCCACTCCACCAGGTGAAGAACTTGAGGAAGAATTGTTTCATGCGGCAAAGGCCCTGCTTCGTCGGGTCCTGATGCCATCCGGGGGGCGAAATGTCCAGTTCGGCAGGCGCGCCGGCGCCCCCGCAAATCCGCCTACCGCGCACGCCCCTGCCGCAAAGCGGACGCGATTCATTCATGCCCCGTACAGCAGCAGGGCCTGAGGCTCCATTCGCGCGCAAACCGGCGTGATCCCAGGAACCCCAATGCATTCATAGGGTTTGCTTTCCGGGAAAGGAGTTTGACCATGAACAGTCTGAAATTGTTGAGTGCTGCCGCAGCAGCGGCGTTGGTTCTTCCCTTGGCGAGCCCGAGCTTTGCACAGAGTCGTGCCGCCGCGGTCGGAGCGGGCGGTGGCGCCCATGTCGGCGGCGGTGGCGGCGGTGCTCACATCGGCGGCGGCGGCTTCGGTGGCGGCGCGCGCATGGGCGGCGGCGGCGCGGCCTTCCATGGCGGCGGCGGCAATTTCGCGGCGGGCGGCGGCGCTATGCGCCCAAGCGGCGGCAGTTTCGGAGGCGGCGCCGCGATGCGTCCGAGCGGAGGCAGTTTCGCGGCCGCCCCTGCGGTCCGTCCGAGCGGCGGCAGCTTTGTAGGCGGCGTGGCGGCCCGCCCCGGCATCTCGCCCACCTTCAGCGGCACGCGCAGCGTCGCGACCGCCTCGCCGGGCACGTGGAGCGGCAGCGGCGGCACCTGGAGCGGCGGCTGGCGCCACCATCACCATCGTCGCGGCGGCGGTTTCTGGCCGGGCTTTGCGGCCGGCGCCGCGATCGGTGGCCTCGGCTCCTACGCCTATTATGGCGGCGGATACGGCTACTATGACGATCCCTACTACTACGACAGCTATTATGACGAGCCGACGGTTGCGGTGGTGCCCGATAGTGGCGGCGACTCCGCTGCCTATTGCGCGCAGCGCTACAAATCGTACGACCCGGCCTCGGGCACTTATCTCGGCTACGACGGCCTGCGGCATCCCTGCCCGTAAGCGGAATCGCCTAAGCGTGAGGCAGAAGGCGTCGCAGCGATGCGGCGCCTTTTTCGCAATCGGCGTCTTCCTCACCGGCTCGCACGTGCAAGGATAAATACAAATCGATGCAAATGGACCTTTATGCACCGAACCGTGCATATCCTTCGCGATCCAATCCCAAATTGACCCGACCCACGATTCGCGGATATCACAAACCCCAGTGGGGACTTCGATCTACTGGGAAGTGTCATGCCGCGTATTCTCGTGGTTGATGACGATCCGATGGTCGGCGCGACCATCGAGGTCCTCCTCCAACGTCAGGGCTTCGACGTCACGCTCACCGACGGCGGCGAAACAGGACTGGCTGCGCTGGAATCGCACGCCTTCGACGTGATGCTGGTCGACATCTTCATGCCGCATATGCGCGGCTTCGAATCCATCCGCATCTTTCACGAGCGCGCCCCGGCCACGCCGCTGATCGCGATGTCGGGCTACGCCTTCGCCTCGTCTGCCTCGCCCTCTCCCGATTTTCTCCGCATGGCGCTGGAACTCGGCGCAACGCGCTGCCTGCGCAAGCCGTTCACGCCCGAAGCGCTGCTGACCACGATCCGGGAATGCCTCGCCGGCGCGAGCGCGCCGCCGAAGGACCAGAAAGAAGCCCCTTGATTCCAACGCAACGCGTCATTCTCGGTGTTGGACTCGCCATCCTCCTGATCATCACCGCGGCTTCGATCGCCCTCGACGTCAAGTCGCGGTCCGACGCGGCGCGGCTAAACCACACCGTCCAGGTGCAAAGGAAGATCTCCGATCTGCGCGTGCTGCTGCGCCGGGCCGAGAGCGCCGCGCGCGGCTACGAGCTCTATCGCAGCCAGGGCTTCAGCGACGAATTCCAGGCGGTGCACGCCAAGATCGCGCCGGCCCTCGCCGAGCTCAAGCGCGACGTGCACGACAGTCCCGATCAGGTCGCGCTGCTGGAGGGCACCGAGCCGCTGGCGCTGCGCCGGATCGAGATCGCCGCCACCGCGATGCGCCTGCGCGCCGCCAACGACCAGGCCGGCATTGCCGCGCTCAACAGCAAGGCCGAGGGCCGAGGGCTGATGGACACGGTCATGGGCAATCTCGACCGTCTGAGCGCGGAGGAAGAACGCCTGCTCGCCGCCCGCTCCCAGGATTCGCGCCGCACCGGAATCGTGCTGCTCGGCATCGACGTCGCCGGTGCCGTGCTGATCCTGCTCCTGGTCGCTTTGGTGATGCGCGAAAGTCGCCGCACGACGGGTGAGCTCCAGAGCTCGCTCGAGCAGACCCAAGCCGCCAAGACCGCTCTCGAGGCGGCGGTGGCCGAGCGCACCGAGCACCTCGTCGCCGCCCATGACGAGCTGCGCCTGTCGGTCAACGTGCTCCAGAGCACGTTCCGCAGCATGGCGGAGGCGGTGCTGGTCATCGACGCCGAGGGCATGGTGCTGCTGTCCAATCCGGCCGCAGAGCGCATGCTGCTGCATCGTACCGGCATGAACGTCGGCAATCTGCGCGCGCTGTCCGACGTGTTTCACGGCGACGGCGTCACGCCGCTTCTGGCCGACGAGCTGCCGTCGACGCGCGTGCTGCGCGGCGAGCAGTTCGAAGAGCTGGAGATGATCGTCCGCCCGCACAGCGGCAACCCGCCACGCCAACTCATGGTCAGCGGCCGGCCGATGCGGGACGGGCAAGGCAACGTCTCCGGGGCGGTCCTGGTCTATCACGATGCGACGACCTCGCGCGAAACCGAGCGGCAGCTGCACCAGTCGCAGAAGCTGGATGCGATCGGCAAGCTGACCGGCGGCGTCGCGCACGACTTCAACAACATGCTCACCGTCATCTCCGGCAACACCGAGACGCTGGTCGAGAGCCTGAAGGACCAGCCCGAGCTGCAGCGCACGGCGCGGCTGATCGACGATGCCGCCGAGCGCTGCGCCGAGCTGATCCAGCATCTGCTGGCGTTCGCGCGCCGGCAGCCGCTCGAGCCGCGCAACGTCGACATCAACGCCGCGATCTCCGACATCGCAAAGCTTCTGCGCCCCACCCTCGGCGAGCAGATCCAGATCGAGACCGTGCTGGAACAGGGGCCGATGACGACGCATATCGATCCGTCGAGGCTCACCAACGCCGTGCTCAACATGGCGATCAACGCCCGCGACGCCATGCCGAACGGCGGCAAGCTGCTGCTGGAGACCCACCGCGTCGCGCTCGACGAGGCCTATGCGCAGGCCAATGCCGACGTGATACCCGGACCCTATGTCATGCTCGCGGTCAGCGACACCGGCACCGGCATGTCCGTGGAGATCCAGCAGAAGGCGTTCGAGCCCTTCTTCACCACCAAGGAGGTCGGCAAGGGATCCGGCCTCGGCCTCTCCATGGTCTACGGCTTCGTCAAGCAGTCGGGCGGCCACATCAAGATCTACAGCGAGGAAGGCCACGGCACCACGATCAAGCTCTATCTGCCGCCGGGCGAAGGCGGCGCGGACGTCGCAGCTGGCGTCACGCCGCAGGCCGAAGGCGGCGCCGAGACCATTTTCGTGGTCGAGGACGATCCGCTGGTGCGCAACTTCGTCACCGCGCAGCTGCAGAGCCTCGGCTACAAGACGGTGGCCGCGTCCGACGGCAAGGCTGCGCTCGACTTGATCGAGGCCGGCCAGAGCTTCGACCTGCTGTTCACCGACGTCGTCATCCCCGGCGGCATGAGCGGCCGCGAGCTCGCCGAGGAGGTGGCGAGGCGTCGGCCGGGCGTGAAGGTGCTCTACACCTCCGGCTACACCGACAACGCCATCGTCCATCACGGCAAGCTGGATGACGGCGTGCTGCTGCTGACCAAGCCCTACCGGAGAAACCAACTCGCGGAGATGATCCGCAAGGCACTGAACGGCGGCGGGATGGCGGCGAGCTAGCGCGTGAACTGCCGAGGGCGCGCTGCAGTCACACCCTATATGAGGCCAAGGGCACTGCCTCAGGAGTGAGTTCCAATTGTCCTCTGAGACGCCGTAGCTCGCCCGGATCCGCGCGCCGGAGGTATTTCGACACCGCGCTATGCACCGCGTAAGGCCGTTTTGATCGTCATCGGGTCGGTCTCAAGCAAAAATCAAGCGCACCTCAAGGACAAATCGTCTCGCCAGACCAGTCTCTGAGCATGCTCTCGGCGACAAATGTAGGAGCCGGTGTCGCGACAGTCCGCTTGCGGAGCGCAGTACCGAGCGCAGTCATCAGATGCACAGCTAGGATCTTGGTCTGCGGCCCGAATTGACGGCGCAGCTTCGACAGGTGCTCGCATGAAAAGACGAGAGTTCATCTTGTTGATTGGCGGGGGGCTGGCCTGGCCTGCGATCGCACGGGCGCAGGGCGGAGCCAAGCTGCATCGTATCTTCTGGGTCTCGACTCAGTCCGGACCGGATCCCTTCCTGGACGGCTTTCGCGAGGGAATGCGCGCGCTGGGATACGTCGAGGGCAGGACCGTAACAATCGAGACGCATTATGCCCCTGAAAACCCGCAGGCACTGCGCAAGATCGTCTCCGAGTTGCAGCGAGGGGATGTCGACCTTGTGGTCTCGAGCGGTCCGGCGACACGCGTCATGACTGCGGTGACCGAAGTCCCCGTGCTGTTTGCATTGAGCGGTGACCCCGTCGCTTTGGGTGTGGTGAAGAGCCTTGCTCACCCCGGCACCAATTTCACCGGCAGCACATTCCTGTCGCTCGAGCTGGCAGGAAAGCGCGTTGAGCTGCTCAAGGACATTTATCCAAGGCTGCGAAAACTGGCGGTGTTCTCGAACACGGATCATCCGGGAGAGCCACTGGAATGGCGTGCGACTTTGGAGTCGTGCCGAAATCTTGGCATTGAGGCAGCCTACGTTCCGTTCTCTGGCGCTCGCGAAATCGAGAATGGGTTGATGGCTGCCGGCAAGGTGGACGCGGATGCTCTCCTCGTGTTTCCCGACGCTGTGACGCTGGTGCATCGTGCGAAGATTGCGGAGCTTGCAATCGCGCACCGGCTGCCTTCGATGTTTGGCTGGTCTGAATATTGTGACGCTGGAGGCCTCTTGAGTTACGGTGCAAACCAGCGCACGACCTATTTTCGGCTTGCCACTTATGCCGATCGCATCCTGCGCGGTGAAGATCCGTCAGATCTTCCGGTCATGCGTCCCGACAAGTTTGAACTTGCAGTCAATCTGAAGACAGCCAGGCTTCTGGGTATCGAGCTGGATGTGTCGTCGATCCTGTTTCGCGCCAGCAAGGTGATCTCCTGAGAGTAGTCATGACGGACGGTGCTGCGCAGTCCTCTTCGTGCACGATGCCTCCGCGTCGCTCGCTGTTCTGCAAGTACTTCGCGACGTTGTTTGTCGCTGCGGTCGTGCCTCTGATACTCGGCGCGGCCGTCGAGGCTTCTTTCGGGTACCGGGACCAGCGCCGCCAGATCAGCGCGGTGCTGCAGGCCGATGCTCGCGCTGCGTCCGACAGGATCGAGGCGTTCACCGATGGCATCCGAGATCAGCTGGGTTGGGTGGTGCAGCTTCCCTGGTCTGCCGGAGGCGATGCGCAACATAAGATCGATGCCTTGCGCCTCCTGCAGCAGGTCCCTGCAATCGTCTCGGTTTCGCTTCTTGATGAGACCGGCACCGAACGGGTGTTTGTTTCCAGGCTGCTTCTGAACAGGACCGGGCGCGGCATTGATATGTCGACGGATCCCGCTGTTCTGGGCGCACGCGCCAACGAAGTCTGGTACGGACCGGTTCAGTACCGGCGAGATTCAGAGCCCTATATGAGGATCGCGGTTGCCGGGAGCCTGCCGGCCGCGGGGGTTGCGATCGCCGAGGTCAATCTGAAGCTGATCTGGGATGTCATCGCAGCTATTAGAATTGGCGAGACCGGCTACGCCATAGTTGTCGATGATTCCGGTCATCTGATCGCACATCCCGATATCAGTCGGGTTCTGCGCGGCCGCGCCAGCTCCGGCAGTTTTGGCCCGATCAAGCATCTCGTTGGCGCGACGAGCGGAGCGGCGGTGATAACCGGGGAGCGAGGCAACCCGGTGGTGGCGCTATCCGTTCAGGCCGCCGATGTGGGATGGACGGTGATCGCGATGCAGCCGACCTCGGAAGCCTTTGCATCAATTCGCGCGGCCTTGTGGCGCTCGTCAATTCTCATTGCCTTTGGTGTTCTTATCGCGCTGGCGCTCGCCTATTGGCGCGCGCACAGAATGTCCGGTCCGATCAAGCAACTGGAGGAGGGCGTGGAGCGGATCAGAACCGGACAATTCGAGCATCGCATCAAAATCTTCAGCGGTGACGAGTTGCAGCAACTGGCGTTGCGCTTCAACGAAATGGCTTCTGAACTGGCGATCTCGCAGCAGAAATCTGCGCGGATCGAACGGCTGAAGCAGTTCCTGCCGTCACAGGTCGCCGAATTGGTCGAGCATTCTGATGAACTGCTCGAAGGGCAGCGACGCGAAGTGGCTGTCATTTTTGGCGACTTGCGCGGCTTCACGGCGTTCTCCACGCGCAATGAACCCGATGTCATCATGGCCGTGATGCGAGAGTACTACGAGGCCGTCGGCGCCGTGACGACTCGTCACGAGGCAACGCTCATCGGCTTTGATGGCGACGGAGTCATGCTCCTGGTCAATGCCCCGATCGCATGCGAACAGCCGGCAACGCAAGCGGTCCGGCTCGCGATCGACCTGCAAATGACGGTGCAGTCCCTTGCCGGCAAATGGTGTGACGCCGGCCACGCGATCGGCTTTGGTGTGGGCGTTGCCATGGGTCCGGCAACGGTAGGAACGGTTGGCTATAACGGTCGGCTGGACTACACGGCGATGGGAGCCGTGGTGAATCTGGCATCGCGGCTCTGCAATCTCGCGAAGGACGCGCAGATCCTGGCCGATCCCACGATCGCCGGAAGGGTAAGGGACAGCGTTCCGTTGGCCTCGCTCGGACAGCGGACTATCAAAGGCTACGACCAGGCTCTCGAAGTCTTTGCTGTCGCACCTGCTGACCTGCCGTTGAAACCGCCGGGCTCGGCGCAACGCCGGCGAGAGAAAGAGCTTCAGGACCACTGATATCTCAGAGTCCGGAAGGCTAACGCGTCGCCATCACCACGGCGGCCAGCGTGAGCAGCAGCGCGGCGATCTGCCCTGCCCCGAGCGGCTCGCCCAGCGCCACCGCCGAGGTCACGACGCCGATCACCGGCACCGCCATGGTGCCGATCGCCGCGACCGAGGCCGGCAGGCGCGCGAGCGCAGCGAACCAGCTGACATAGGCGATGCAGAACTGCCCGACGACCGAATAGACCAGGAGCCACCAGCCGAGCGGCGTCACCTGCGACAGATGCGTGGTCTCGACCAGGAGGCCGACGATCGAGACCGGCAGGCAGCCGATCCCGATCTGCCAGGCCGCAGCCGTGATCGGCGGCAGGCGGATCGGGTACTTCTTCGAGAACACCGTGCCGACGGCAAAGCCGAATGCGCCGACGAGCGCCATGACGATGCCCGGCAGCTTCTCGACGCTGGCGGCAAAGCCGTTGCCGCCCATGATCGTGGCAAGGCCGGCGAAGGCCAGCAGCAGCCCCAGCGTGCGCAACAGCGTCGGCTGCTCGCCGAGCACCGGCCAGGCGATGACCGAAGCCCAGACCGGCATGGTGTAGGCGATCAGCGCCGCCTCGCTCGCCGGCAGCCAGAGCAGCGCCAGCCCCATCAGCACCATCCAGCCGGTGACGTTGAGCACGGCCGAAATGAGGAGACGCGGCCAGATCGCGCCCTCCACCTGCAGGCTTTGCCGGCGGATCACCGCAAGCAGCGCCAGCAGCAGCGCGCCGAGCACGCCGGTGACCCCGCGCAGCGTCAGAGGCGGCAGCTCGGCGAGCAGGAATTTCGTCACCGGCCAGTTGAAGCCCCAGCCGACCGAGGTGATCGCAAGGAACATCAGGCCGGCCGGGGCAATGCGCGGCCGCACGCCCGGCGTCGTCGAATCAAGCATGTCAGGTAGTCCGGCAAAATCGACAGTCAGCTTGGCCCGGATTCGCAGGTCCCACCACCACTTCGGCGGGCATGCCTGCCCTCACCTTCCGTAGGGCTACGTGAGTCCTGCTGACGCAATCCCATTGCTCAAAAATATAGCTGCCCTGTGAACAGCGGGATGAAGCTTCCGCATCATCACGGGATGCAAATTTTTTCGGTTGGGAATCCCTGAGGACTCACTGATACTTGGGTCCACAACAGGCGCGGCGAAGACCCCTGTTATCCCCCACAATCCACCATATTTAGTATTTGATTCAGGAACTCGCACTAGTTCTTGACGGGCGCAACGGAGAGTCCTAGCTTTCGGTCCGTTCGGCGCGAGTGAGTTTGCGTCCCGCCGGCACTCCCCCAAAGGGTCTCGCAAATCTCCGCTCCGCCAGCCGGCCAAAGGCTGCGGATGAGGGCTTGTCTGCCCTCGGAATGCAGGCTCTTCGGGCGCCAGAACGGGCCGGCAACAGGCTCGGATGGCATCGAAGACGAAGTGACGTTGTGGGGCGTTGAACGCATGTCGCACGCATCCCCTTGGGGGCGGATGGGTGTGGACATGCCGGCGGGACGATCGATGCGACGCATCGGGGTCGTGCCGGGAAAAAACAGGGCCGGATCCACCGGCTGAACTGCGGTGCCCCAAGGCCGAACGGCTGAAGGCGCCCGCGAGATGCAATGACGACCCGGCACGCCCACAACGAGGGGCGGGACCGGTCAAAGAAAAGGACGGGGCAAGACAATGCGGATTGAGCGGCGCCACACCACCCAAGGACAGTCACCTTATGCGGGAATCGACTTCCGCCTGACCACGTCGGAGATTCGCAATCCCGACGGCTCGGTCGTGTTCAAGCTCGACAATGTCGAGGTGCCGAGCGAGTGGTCGCAGGTCGCCTCCGACGTGCTGGCCCAGAAGTATTTCCGCAAGGCCGGCGTTGCCGCGCGCCTGAAGAAGGTCGAGGAGGAATCCGTCCCCTCCTTCCTGTGGCGCTCCGTACCCGACACCGACGCGCTCAATGCGCTGCCTGAGAAGGAGCGCTATGTCAGCGAGCTCTCGGCCAAGCAGGTGTTCGACCGCCTCGCCGGCTGCTGGACCTATTGGGGCTGGAAGGGCAAGTACTTCTCGACCGACGAGGACGCCCAGGCGTTCTATGACGAGCTCCGCTACATGCTCGCCATGCAGATGGTCGCGCCGAACTCGCCGCAATGGTTCAACACCGGCCTGCATTGGGCCTATGGCATCGACGGCCCCGGCCAGGGCCATTATTACGTCGACCCCTTCACCGGCAAGCTGACCAAGTCCAAGTCGGCCTACGAGCACCCGCAGCCGCACGCCTGCTTCATCCAGGGCGTCGGTGACGACCTCGTCAACGAAGGCGGCATCATGGACCTCTGGGTCCGCGAGGCGCGCCTGTTCAAATACGGCTCCGGCACCGGCTCCAACTTCTCGCGCCTGCGCGGCGAAGGTGAAAAACTCTCCGGCGGCGGCCGCTCCTCGGGCCTGATGAGCTTCCTCAAGATCGGCGACCGCGCCGCCGGCGCGATCAAGTCGGGCGGCACGACGCGTAGAGCCGCCAAGATGGTCGTCGTCGACGTCGATCACCCCGATATCGAGACCTATATCGACTGGAAGGTGAAGGAGGAGCAGAAGGTCGCCGCCCTCGTCACGGGCTCCAAGATCAACCAGAAGCACTTGAAGGCGGTGCTGAAGGCCTGCGTCAACTGCGAAGGCTCGGGCGACGATTGCTTCGACCCCGAGAAGAACCCTGCGCTCCGCCGGGAAATCAAGCTCGCGCGCCGCAGCCTCGTGCCCGACAATTACATCAAGCGCGTCATCCAGTTCGCCAAGCAAGGCTACAAGGACATCCAGTTCGACACCTACGATACCGATTGGGATAGCGAAGCCTACCTCACGGTTTCGGGGCAGAACTCCAACAACTCGGTCTCGCTGAGGGACGACTTCCTGCGCGCGGTGGAAACCGACGGCGACTGGAATCTGAACGCCCGCACTTCGAAGAAGGTGACGAAGACGCTGAAGGCGCGCGACCTCTGGGAGAAGATCGGCTACGCCGCCTGGGCCTCGGCCGACCCGGGCCTGCACTTCAACACCACGATGAACGACTGGCACACCTGCAAGGCGTCCGGTGACATCCGCGCCTCCAATCCGTGCTCGGAATACATGTTCCTGGACGACACGGCGTGCAACCTCGCCTCGGCCAACCTGCTGACTTTCTACAACACCGACACCAAGCACTTCGACGTCGAAGGCTATGAGCACCTCTGCCGGCTCTGGACCATCGTGCTGGAAATCTCCGTCATGATGGCGCAGTTCCCGTCGAAGGCGATCGCCGAGCTCTCCTACGAGTTCCGCACGCTCGGCCTCGGCTATGCCAATATCGGCGGCCTCCTGATGACCATGGGCCTGCCCTATGACTCTAAGGAAGGCCGCGCGCTCTGCGGCGCGCTGACCGCTGTCATGACCGGCATCACCTACAAGACCTCGGCCGAGATCGCCGCCGAGCTCGGCACCTTCCCCGGCTACAAGAAGAACGCCGCGCACATGCTGCGCGTGATCCGCAACCACCGCCGCGCCGCGCACGGCCAATCCAACGGCTATGAGGCGCTCAGCGTCAACCCGGTGCCGCTCGACCTCGTCTCCTGCCCGCAAGCCGATCTCGTCAGCCATGCCCAGGCGGCCTGGGATGCGGCGCTCGAGCTCGGCGAGAAGCACGGCTATCGCAACGCCCAGACCACGGTGATCGCGCCGACCGGCACGATCGGCCTGGTCATGGATTGCGACACCACCGGCATCGAGCCCGACTTCGCGCTGGTCAAGTTCAAGAAGCTCGCCGGCGGCGGCTACTTCAAGATCATCAACCGTGCGGTGCCGGCCGCACTGCGCGCGCTCGGCTATCGCGAGAGCGAGATCGCGGAGATCGAGGCCTACGCCGTCGGCCACGGCTCGCTCTCCAACGCCCCCGGCATCAACGCCTCGACCCTCAAGGCAAAGGGCTTCACCGATGAAGCCATCGTCAAGGTCGAGAAGGCCCTGCCGACCGCCTTCGACATCAAGTTCGCCTTCAACAAGTGGACCTTTGGCGAAGACTTCATCCGCGACCAGCTCGGCATCGGCGCCGAAGCCATTGCGGCTCCGGGCTTCGACCTGCTCCAGGCCGTCGGCTTCACCAAGCGTGAGATCGAGGCAGCCAACGTCCACATCTGCGGCGCGATGACAGTGGAAGGTGCCCCGCATCTGAAGGCGGAACATTACCCCGTCTTCGATTGCGCCAACCCCTGCGGCAAAATTGGAAAACGCTATCTGTCGGTCGAGAGTCACATCCGCATGATGGCGGCGGCGCAGCCCTTCATCTCGGGTGCGATTTCCAAGACCATCAACATGCCGAACGACGCCACGGTGGAGGACTGCAAGTCCGCCTACATGCTGTCGTGGAAGCTGGCGTTGAAGGCCAACGCGCTCTATCGCGACGGCTCCAAGCTGTCGCAGCCGCTCAACTCGCAGCTCATCAGCGACGATGAGGACGAGGACGATGCGGTCGAGTTGCTGCACGAGAAGCCCATGGCGGCGCGCGCCGCGCATGTTGCCGAAAAGGTCGTCGAGAAGCTGGTCGAGCGCATCGTCGTGATGCGCGAGCGCGAGAAGATGCCGGATCGCCGCAAGGGCTACACCCAGAAGGCGGTGGTCGGCGGCCACAAGGTCTATCTCCGCACCGGCGAATACGATGACGGCCGTCTCGGCGAGATCTTCATCGACATGCACAAGGAAGGCGCGGCGCTGCGCTCCTTCATCAACAACTTCGCCATCGCGGTGTCGCTCGGCCTGCAATACGGCGTGCCGCTCGACGAATATGTCGACGCCTTCACCTTCACCCGCTTCGAGCCGGCGGGCCCCGTGCAGGGCAACGACAGCATCAAGTACGCGACCTCGATCCTCGACTACGTCTTCCGCGAGCTGGCGGTGAGCTATCTCTCGCGCTTCGACCTCGCCCACGTCGATCCCAACGAGACGGGCTTCGACGCGCTCGGCAAGGGCGTCGAGGAAGGCAAGGAGCCGGACGAGGACGGCGGCCACCACGCGACAAAACTGGTCTCGCGCGGCCTCACCCGCTCGCGCACCGACAACCTCGTCGTGATGCGCGGCGGCTCGACCGCGGTCAGCCAAGGCAACGACAGCGCGCCCTCCGGCGGCAGCCGGGTCACGGCGCTGGCCGCCCACGGCACCTCGTCCCGCCTCAGTGACACCATCGAAGGCGCCGTCGCCCTGAAGCAGGAAGCCCAGCACGATCTGTCGCCGACCGAGAAGCTCGAGCAGCTGCAATGGAGCAAGGCCGGCACCGCCGCGGTCGCGGCCCCCAGCAAGGCCGAGCGCCGCGCGGAGGCCAAGGCCAAGGGCTACGAGGGCGAGATGTGCTCAGAGTGCGGCAACTTCACGCTGGTGCGGAATGGGACGTGCATGAAGTGCGATACGTGCGGCAGCACGACGGGGTGCAGCTAAGCCCATTGACCGGACCGAACACCCCAACTGTATCGTCGAGGCCGCTCGTACTTGAGCGGCCTCTTGCGTTGTGCGACGAAAGCAAGGCTGAGCAGTTCATTACGGGAGGAATACTATGGCTCCCGGCTAACGCGCGCGAAGAGGCTCGGAACGCGCTATTCCGACTGAAAGATGCTTGCGCTGTCCCAACGGATGCAAAGATTCACTGCCGCATCCTGTTTAGCGGCGACGCGCGTCGCCGCTCGCCGTTCCTGCATTTTTCGCCGGCAGACGTTCACGCCTTCTTGGAAGAATGCGTGAACTCGATGCTAAATTTGGGAGGGCGCTGGTTCTCCGCATGGATCGATCAAACACGCTACCCGCAACAGCTAAAGCTCGTCAACGGACCCCCATTTGACGTCAATGAAAAGCACTTGGCGGGCCTCGCCTGCTTCGCAGCAATTGCGAACATGCAACACCATGAAGGCACGGCCTACCAACTAGCATTCGATACTGACCGCACTAAAATTGACTGGGGTCTCGCGCGCCTACAAGCCACACACTTCACTCGCGTCCATTCAAATGCAGTCGAGCTATCATCGGATTACGCTTATCTTTTGGATATGGCTGACATTTGTGCATACGCAACTGCGCAAGCAATTCTCGCTGCTCATGCCAAGCCGAACAAGAAGGCTGCGCGATTTTTAAATCTAGTGAAAAGCATGAATATTCGGACGTCGGAGTTTTGTTATCTGCAAAGAGGTGCCGGTCCATTGGAACGAAGCGGCACCTTATCGTCGGGCGAACAGGAGAAGAAGCCGTGAAGTTTAGACTTCTCTATGAAGGTCCAATCGCACCACGACAGCGAGCAAGCCTTTCCGAGCTTCACGCGATCCGACTAGCTCTAGCTCCCCAACTTCGCGAGCTCTGGCGGCACTGTCCTTTGCGAACCGAAGCAGAGAAGATGCTGCAGGAAGAATATGACATCCCTACAAGCAAGATCGGCATCCTTGAAACGCGCGGCACAACAGTCTTTGCACCCCTTGTTTCGAAGCGCCTGGATCTTCTCTGCGAGCTTGAGATCACGTTCTTGCGAAGGCAAGCACCAGGTCAACTGATCGGCGATGGTGGGGACATTGATAACCGTATCAAGACTCTCCTTGACGCCTTAGCAATGCCGCCGCCTTCACAACAGAAGCATTTCGAAAACGCAAGCTCGAGTGATCCGATCCATTGCTTGCTCCAGGACGACTCTCTAGTCACCAAACTATCGGTTGAAACCGATCGCCTTTTGAGACCCGTCGAAGGGGAACACGATTTGGTAGCAATTATCGGCACCAAGGTTACTGCGAGCCGTCTGACGTTCACAAACATGGGTCTCGTCAACTAGCTCGTAGCATGAGTAGAGCCTTGCGAAACACATCATCCCGCGACGGCTATTGACGGGTTTCGCTTCGCTATACCGAGTTCTATCGCCTCCGTCGCAGATTGGATCCCACTTCGCTGCTCATCCGCCGAAATTGCCTTTGCAGTCGCGCCCTTCCCCCCTAAACTCCCAACCCCACCGTCATCGGTTCCGACGTGCCCGGTAGAAGCGGAGTTAAAGTCATGCCCAAACCGGAAAGCTTCCCGATCGAGAAGATCTTCGTTCCCACGAAGCAGAGGAAAGCTATCAAGCCCGAGATCGTCGGAGAGATTGCGGAAAGTATTCTGGACATCGGACAACAGGCCCCGATTTCCGTTCGGCGCGACGGAGACCGCCTCGTCCTGGTCGAGGGACTGCATCGGTTAGAGGCCTGCAAGGCGCTCGGCGAGACGACCATTCTCGGCGTCCTGGTCCCGGCCGAGCTTGCTCAACACAAGCCGCAGCTAGCCGAACGCCCCGAAGTCGAGGCAGAGCGCATCAAGATGGCGCGATTGAAGCAGCTGCGGCTGGAGAAGGAAGCCGCAGAGGCATCGGCGGCTGCCTTGAAGGGCGTCGGCGCAACGCAAGCGCCGCGCAGCCGTTCGGCGAAAGGCGCTCGCGACAATCCGAAGGCATCAGCGGACCGGACGGCGAAATCGACACCGAAATCATTGTCGGACTGGATCACGCAGCAGAAGAGCAGCGGCGGGCGTTATTGATTGTCGTCGCCAGAATCTCTGGTGATAGCTCGTAGCTTGTAGGGTGGGTTAGCGCAGCGTAACCCACCTCTGTTCGTATCCGCAGAGACAGAAGCGGTGGGTTACGCCGCGCGAACTGCGCTTCGCGCAGTCGCGGGGCTAACCCACCCTACGCACCATCTCCACGCTCGCGCCCGCAGTTCCAGCCTCACGATCAAACTCTCTCCCGAATTCCTACAAATCTCTGCCATCGACCAAAGGTAGAATGCTGCCGGTGAAGCGTGGTCAACAACGCGACTTGCAAGAAAATCTGCACGCGGGCCCGCTTCCGACAATGGAACTGGGAGTTACGCCATGCAGCATCTGCCGAACGACACCTTCGACGTCACCCTCGACCAGTTTGGTCAAATCGCGACCGTGTACGGAGACCCCGGCTTTCCTTCAAGCACGGACGTCGTCGGCGGCAACGACACCGTGACGGCCACCGTCACCGAGCGCAATACGCAACTCACTGTTTTCGGCGACGACCACACGACGCTGCTTGGTCACTCGCAAGGCGGAAACGACACGCTCATTGCCGACATCGGCGGTGGCTGGAACACCGCGCTCGTGGTGGGCGACACCCAATCGATGATCGACGACGCCAAAGGCGGCCACGACACCATCGTCGCGGATGCCTATGGCACCGTCTACACCACCGTTTCGGCCTTCGGCGACGTCGCGGGCGACATGTCGGGCAACGCGCGGGGCGGCAATGACGACATCACCGGCTCGATCGGGTGGCGTGGCGGCGCCAATTTGTTCGCGGGCGATGCCGGCGGTTCCATGATCGACACCTCGCACGGCGGCAATGACACGATCGATGTCAGCGTTCTCACCATCGATGGCGGAGCAACCGTCAGCGGCGACGCGATCGGCGCCATGCGCGGCCTTGCGCAAGGCGGCAACGACAATCTGACCGCCACCCTGGACGGCGACAGCCCGATATCCGGCGCCAGCCTATCGGGGGATTCGTCGACCTCACTGATGGATCTGACCCAAGGCGGCGACGATATCTTGACCGTCAAGATGGCCGGCCAGTACGCGGATGCGAGCTCGTCGGTGTTCGGCGACGCGCCGATCATGGCGGGTCACGCCCACGGCGGCAACGATATTCTCAACGGCAGCGCCGGCCGGGACTTCATGTATGGCGATGCGCGGATCTACACGCCTGCATCACCAGGCTCGATCACCGGCGGCAACGATACGCTGAACGGCGGCGCCGGCGACGACCAGCTTTGGGGCGGAGGAAACGGCGACATCTTCTTCTTCAACAAAGGTTCCGGCAACGACACGCTCAACGACTTCGACCAAGGCAACAAGGCGATGGGCAGCACCGCGACCGAGCACGATTTGATCGACGTGCACGATTACGGCTTTGCTGACTGGACGGCGCTGTCGAGCCAGATCAACGACAATGCCGCCGGCGATGCCGTGGTTCACCTCTCGGCGAACGACACCATCACCCTCGACGGCGTCCACGCTGCGAGCCTGCACGCGACCGACTTCCTCATCTGAGCGCGCAGGTTGGATTTCGCCATGCAGACGCGCGAAGCGCGTCTGCTCGGCGTAGCCCGCCTCCGCAGAAGCAAGAATGGTGGATTACGCGTTCGGCAAAAGAGCTCGTGGGATGTGGCAACAAAGGCGGCCATCCGCAGGTATCGCGATCGGCGACTCTTTGCCGGATGCACCAAAAATGCAGCGGCAAAATCTCACCACATGGCCGCCACGCAAGCGACAGCCCACAATCGCGATTTCAGCGCAAACGCGACGGAGGCTCGCGGCTTCATCGATATTCGGGAGCCATTTGCAATGTTGAGTGCGGTGGACAACAAGCCAAAAGGAAAATCCGGCCGGCGCGGCGGTAAGAAAAAGGCCGGACAACGGACCGGGGCCGGCGAGCAACGCGCAAGTTCAGCGCATCAATTGCCGGATGCCTCGGTGGAGGACCGGCAAGAGACCGAGCAAAAGATCGAGCAAGTGACCGAGCAAGAGCCGAGCCGACCGATCAGTGCGGAGATACCGTCGGCTGTAGCCCTGCCCGACGAGGCTTCCGGGATGCAGATCGCTGCAAGCCCGCCCGTCGCACCGGTCGAACCCTTGGAGGCCAGCACGCAGGCGATTGCCGACGCCTATAGCGACTACGTCAGGACGTCGCTCGAGCAAGCCTGGAACTTCCTGGGAAAGCTCGCGACGGCGCGCTCACCCGTCGAGGCGTTTGAGCTTCAGATGGCGTATGCGAAACAGGCATGCGACTCGTTTGTCGCCGAATCCCAGAAGATCACCGAGTTGCATGAACAATTGACCAGACAAAGGGTCATGCATCTTGAGGGGTTCGTGGCCAGGCTCACCCAGACGACGCTCGAAATCCGCGCGCTACGTCACTAAACGCTAGCTGCGTATTGCGGCGCCGGCGTAACCCTCCGGCTCTCCGCGCGCCGAGATGAATGAGGTGGGTTACGCTACGCGACTGCCCTTTGCGCCGTCGCGGAGCTAACCCACCCTACCCGCTTGAGGACGGCCTGGAGTTCAGTACCCCGACTTCGTGCCGGTGGTCGGCCTCGTGCTCGCGCCGGTGGTTTGACCTGTGGTTTGTCCTGGAGCGTAGCTCGACGCGCCGGGTTTGGTGCTCTTCGAGGCCTTCGCCTGATGCTTCTTCTTATGCCCAGGAGCGTAGCTGGAAGCGCCCGGCTCGCCCTTCTGGGAACCCATTTGCTGCATCTCCTGACCTGGCGTCTTGCTCGATACACCCTGAGCAAATACGGCTGGGGCTGTAGCCATGACAACGGCAGCCGAAAGCGCGATGATCCTTGCTTTCATGTTGTCCTCCTCGAACAAGCCCCCTCAAAGAAAACGGAATGGACCAGCGCCCGTTCCTCTCAGCGAACGCTCATGGTGAGACCAGCAAGGCGATCGCACGACACCGCCCTGTCGCGCATCATGTGCCGGGCCCGCCATAATTTCTCCTTTGCACACGCGTTGTGTCGGACAGCGGCGAGACCTATCCTTGATCGGACTGCCTCCCATTGACGCCCGACCGGATGGAGAGCGCATCGATGCCTGACACGAACGACCCCAAACCTGAGACCGGCAAGGCCGATGACGCCAAGCCCGATGCAGCGAAGCCGGACGAGACACGTGCCGACAGCGGGCTGACTCGGGCCTACGACCGGATCAAGAGCGCAGAAGAAGACCTTGCGCGGCTGGACCGGCTGGTTTCCGGAATGGAACGCAGCAGCGAAGCCCCGCGGACCTCGCACGCAAGCGCCGCCGCCACGGCAGCCGCCACGTCCGCAAACAAGGCGGCGGCGCCTGATGCCAAGCCGCCAAACACCAAGCCGCCAAACACCAAGCCTCTCAACACCAAGCCTCTAAGCACCAAGCCTCGCGATCAGGGCCTGAGGGGAGACAAGGCCATGATGCGCGCTTTGGTCATTCTCGTGCTGGCGATCGGCCTGCTCGGTGCCGCCGTCGCCTCGCAATATAGCGACGAGGCGACATCGATCGGCAAGTCGATCATGGCGCGATGGGCTCCGCCGGCCGCGAGCACACCCCCACAGGCGTCCGCGGCGGACAATCCGGCGCAGCCGGCGACGGTGCTGCTGGCGGCCGCGGATGAGTCGAGCCCGGTGCCCGCGCCGCCGGGGCCCAAGGACGCGGAAAGCACTTCCAGGCCTGCCGCCGCGGCGGCCGATCCGTCAGCGTCCGAGCTCGCGCAATCGCTCAAGACCATCACGAGCGAGCTTGCGAACATCAGCGGCAAGCTCGAGCAGCTGAAGAGCCGCAACGAGCAGACCCTGCGCGACCAGGCCGCCACCATCGAACAGCTCAGGGGCGCGCAGGAGAAAGATGCGGCGGACAATGCGCGCCTCGCCGCGCAGGTCCAGGCGCTGCAAACGCAACTGAGCGCGTCATCGGCGTCATCCGCCTCTGCGACCGCCAAGCCCGTCGTGCGCAGCGTCGTGAACAACGATGCGCGTGCCCGGGCGCACGTACCAGAGGCCGCGCCACGGCGCGCCAGGCCACCGCGAGGCCCCTGGATGCCGCCGCCTTATATGGCCGGCCCCTATTACGGCGATCCGGATTGGTGAGCCCGTTTCGCGAAGGGCGCGATTGGATTTGAAGTGCCGTAGGGTGGTTAGCCTGCGGCGGCGCGATGCGCAGTCCGCTGGCGTAACCCGCCTCCTTGATTTCCGCGGAGGCAGATGGGGTGGGTTACGCCGAGTGATTGCGCTTCGCGCAATCACAGGGCTAACCCACCCGACGGACCTACGCTCCCCTCACCGGACTTCGCTCATCGTCACCTTGGCCGCGATCCCCGTCAGCTCGGGCTCTTGCGGCGCCAGCTCCTCATCGGAAGATGGGCCGAACGAGACGTCAGTCATTCTGCGTTTGACCTGTTCGCAGGTCTTGCGAACGTCTTCGGTGAACAGCGCGCATTCTTCGATACGCTTGAAGATCTTCCGTCCCTCTTCACGATAGCCGGCCGCCGTTTCCCGCATGAAGGCGATCGCATCATGAACCTGCGCCGTCAGCGCCTCGCATTTTTGCGCGGCGTCGATCAACTCGGTGCCCATGGCCTCGATCTCTTTCGCAGCGGACTCATAGTCGCGAATGACCGCTTCGGCACTGAGCGCACCGACGCGCGACACGCCCGCGGTGTGCTCGACGTAATCAGGCAGATTAATTGAAGTAATGGAGCTTCCCGACCGGATCGAACTGATATCGGCTTCGAGTTGGACCAAGTTCACTCCGTCCCGTCTGTGCAATTGTTCGACACTTGCCATGACTGTTCTCCCAATACGCGCCCAGAACCCCAAGCAGCATTGGGTTTATTACGGGGATAAGTGCCGTTCTACCTCTATGTATTCTTGACAGTCTCCACTTTGCCATTTTTGCCCAATCGCAATCCCTGCACGCAGAGATGGGCAGGCATCAAACTTCAATTTGTCCGCGTACCAAATGACGTGGTGCCGTAGGGTGGGCAAAGGCGCCCTTGCGCCGTGCCCACGTACTCTCACCAATCACACGCAATGGTGGGCACGCTTCCGCCTTCGCTCTTCGAGCTACGGCGGACAAGTCGCTTTGCCCACCCTGCGAATCGTCGGCTACCACCAATACGGCCAGCGCCATCCCTCATAGCGCACGTAGGACGGCACGAAGGGCGGGCCGTAGGGATCGACCTTGTCGTCCTCGGGGCGATAGCGATAGCGCGGGACGATGTTGTAATCCCACGGCGTCGGCCTCAGCACGGGCGCCGTGACGATGAGCCGCTCTTGTGGGGCGCGAACGACGACGGCTTTCCGCGCCCTCGCCTCCGCACCCGATGTTGCAAGGCTGCTCAGCACGAGCGCCGTTCCGAGCGCAAAGGCGGCGGTCATCTTTGTCATGCGTTGGTCTCCTTCGCTCAAAGAGTGCAAAAGGATGCCACGCAAGGCAAGCAAATTTCGCGCGAGGTGCGGACATCATGGCTGTCGGCTTTGGCGCTCCGACCTCTCCCCGTCATTGCGAGGAGCTCTTGCGACGAAGCAATCCAGAAATATTTCCGCGGAGACAGTCTGGATTGCTTCGCTTCGCTCGCAATGACGGGGATAGAGCGGCGAGCGTAGCGCAGACGGCGCCGCCACGAAGCCCTACACCGCATCCACCTCCTCCGCCGCCGCCCCCGCCACCGGCCGGTAGAGGCCGACCATCAAGAGATCGGCGATGTGCATCAGCTGATACAGCGGAATGTCCGCCTCGCCCTGCTCGGCCGACGCCACGAAGGCCGGCGTGATACTGAGGTGCTCGGCGAGCTGGGCCGTGGTGTAGCCGCGGGCCTCGCGCGTAGCCTTGACGCGGGCGCCGATGCCGCGGCGGTGCCGGGCCTGCTCCTCCGTCGTCATCATCACCGCCTGCTCGTCCGCGCTCGCATAGCCGTCCGCGAACGCGCTGCCGATCAGCCGGCCCTTGCGCCAGGCGACGCGGCAGCCCTTGCGCAGGCCGCTCATGAAGATCAGCGTGAACTGCTCGGCGACCCACAGCGACGAATTGAGCTCCAGCCGCGCGCCGGTGCCAGAGACGTCGCGGATCGTGCAGGGCACGCTGACGGTGCCGCCGCTGCCATTGTCGAATTCGACGATGCCGGTCCTCAGCGTGTGATGCCTGACTGCGGCGCGATGATCACCCATGACGGCTCCCGAAGCGCAATTCCTATCGGGGCGAAGATAGCGCGGAATTTTGGCTCAACTCCTAAACGTCGGGCGAAACGGCGGGGACCGGACGGCATGGTAAAGAAATTCCTCCCCACCTGCGAAAGTCACTCGCGCGCGCGTCGCAGGGCCTCTCCCAGCTTCTTCCTCTGCTTGTCCCAGCGCTCCTGCTCGGCCTCGGCGCGCGCATCGAGCGCGGCGCGCTCGGCTTCGATCGCCTCGGCCTTAGCGTCGTGCTCGCGCCTTGCCTTGTCGAGCGCGGCTTCCGCAGCAGTAACCGCCTTGTCGCGGCGTGCGCGCTCCCTGGCGCGGGCGGCCTCTTCCTTGGCACGCTCTGCCTCGCGCCGTCGCTCCTCCTTCTCGAACGCCGCCGCGGCCTTGCGGGCCGCCGCATCATCGATCGCGCGCGATGCTGTCCGGGCCGCCTTGGCCGGACGCTTCTGCGATCCCGATTTGATCTTCGACTTTCTCCTGGGCCTCGTCTCGCCCTCGCCGAGATCGGCCGGCAGCTCCGCGCTTTCGGTGAACGGGCCATCCGAGCCGACCGGACGCCTGAGCACGACACCCGGCTTTGCCATGGTCGCGGCGACGATGTCTGGGTCGTCCGTCTCCTTCGCAACGCCCTGATGGAACAGATTGGAGCTGGCGCCCCAGGCGGCAAGCGCCGCCTTCATGGAGGGCGCGGCGATCGCCTGATCGTAGAAGCCGAGCGAGGTCTGGTAGGTCTTCAGTTTCTTTGGCATGTCGCTCCGATGCCGGCGCAGCTTTCCGCGCGCGAGCGTAACCCGGGTGGAGCAAAGTGCAATCCGGGCTGGCGCAGCACGCTCGGCCCCGGATTACGCTCACGCACTATCTGGGCTACTCACGTCCCAGCAGCGCATCATAGCCTTGCGCGCTGAACGCCAGCAGACAGAAGCCGTGCCCGAACGGATCGGCCAGCATCGCGATCCGGCCATAGGGCGCATCGCGCGCGCCCACCTCGAGGATCGCACCCGCAGCGAGCGCACGCGCGACGGCTGCGTCGACATCGTCGACGACGACGTCGATATGCACCGGCGTCCAGTGCCGCTCATAGCGGCGACGATCGCCGCCGGCGCCGACCGTGCCGGCCTGCTTGGTCAGGAGATACACCGGCGCCGGCCAGCCGTTGAGCTCGACGAAGTCGGCGCCGAAGCGACGGCCGACCGTGAGGCCAAAGGCTTCGGTGTAGAACGTCGTGGCTTTGGCCACGTCGGGAACATCGATGTTGAGAAGGAAGCTCATGAGGGGCTCGTCGCAGATTGCGAAGCGAGCCTAGCCCGGATGGAGCGCAAGCGTAATCCGGGATGGTGCCGCACCTGACGGCCCTGATGAATCCCCCCGCAACGGACGAACGCCACCATGGCATCATGCCATTGTTTTGCCCGACGGGTCAAATGTTCGTTCGGGATTACCGAATATAAACAAAGCCCCAGGATTCCAAAGGCATGTCTACTGTGCATGGGGTTGTTTTTCGAAAAACTTCTTGCTTGGCCGCGCCCTCACTCGCCACGTTCGTCGCGCGTTTCTCGGTGATATCGCACCGGCAGGTAACCCTCGGCCCACGCCGTTGGCAGCTTTTCCTTGCTTTCCCGGTTCCCGCCTCTACGGTCGCGCCGCGAACGAACCCGCGAGACAAGACCCGTCATGACCGACACGATGAAATGCCCGACCTGCAATTCCGAGCACGCCTATCAGGACCGCGATCTCTGGGTCTGCCCGGAATGCGGCCATGAATGGAGCGGCGCAGCGGAAGCGGCCGCAGACACGGCGCAGGATGCGGGCGTGCGCGATGCCAACGGCAATGTGCTTGCCGACGGCGACAGCGTCATCGTGATCAAGGATCTCAAGATCAAGGGCTCGTCCTCGGTCGTCAAGGGCGGCACCAAGGTGCGCAACATCCGCCTGCAGGACGCCAGCGATGGCCACAACATCGCCTGCAAGATCGACGGCATCGGCGCGATGAATCTGAAGTCGGAGTTCGTGAGGAAGGCGTAGCTCGCGCTCCAGCGGGCGGTGCTCAGCCACCGAGCACGTTGCCCCAGCCATCGAACAGATAGGTCTTCCAGGCCACGGTCCCATCCGCGCCGGGCCGGCTGGCGCGCCGGTAGTCCTCGGCCTGATCGGCGGTCCAGGTAATGATCGTGCCCGAAACACGATCGTGCAGGATGGCGGGCTCGGTGGGATCGAAGGCGTCCATGGGACGAAGCGAGGGATGCGTCATGGCGCCTCCAACGCACCAGCAGCAACAAAGTTGCGGCAATGCCGCATGGAACCGGGCGTTGCACCTGGGCAACACCTGCCTCGAAAAGCCCGCAACCGCCGATTTGCGCCATTGCGCCGCCACAACGTGGCCCGAACAATGGGCGTGCTGCGTGCCTTTCCGTGCAAGACTGTTTCGTCAGACTGTTTGCATCACCACTGTTCGAGCCAGATGCTTCGAACAGACCGTTTGGAGGCAGGGATCATGAACGATCGGCGGTCTCTTCTGGTGGCGGTGTCGTGTCCCTCGGCCGTTCTCGCCGGCTGGCTCGCATTGTCTCTCTCGGCCTATGCGCCTGCGCTGATCGAGAACAGCGGTGCCAATGCAGCCGCCATCTCGCGCGCCAAGGATCACGCCAAGGATCACGCCAAGGATCTCGGCCGCATCGACCTCGCCGACGTGCCGCGCGCTGCGACCATCGAGGATGGCCTCGCCTTGACCGCCGACATCGCTGCCGCCGTCGCTGCCACCCCTGCTACGCCAGCAGAGGCAACGCCCGAGCAGCCCGCCTCCACCGTCAAGCTTGCCTCGGCCGACCCGGTGCTGATCCTGCCGGCGGAACCTGCTCCCGCGCCGCAGATCTCCCCCGAACCGGAGCCGATCGTCAGCGAGATTGCCCCCGCCCCTCTGCCCGACCCCGTCAAGCTCGCATCCGCCGATCCCACCGAGATCGTGACGACGGACGCATTGTCGCCCGCGGCGATCGCGAGCGGTCCTGTCGCGCCTGCGAGCAAGGCGTCTCCGCCCGCCGACACCGTCGCCGTGCTCGACGAATGCTTCGTCATGGATACCTGCATCGACCGCTATCTCTGGGCGCTCTATCAGCGCACCGCCAAGGAAGACACGATCAAGGTTCAGGAGCGGCGCGCGGTCACCATCAAGCGCAAGGGCAAGACCGTCACGGTGATGCGCAGCTTCACCAAGCTGGTCGATCAGGACTTCACCTGGAAGGATCCGAACGCGGCCGAGCGCGCCGGCATGTCGATGATGGACTACGTCATCGGCGGCATGGACAAGAGCTTCAAGCAGAAGCTGTTCCGCATGATGCTCGCGGCCGAAGCCGCCGGCCTGTCGCCGGGCATCACCAGCGCGTTCCGCGACGATTATCGCCAGTCGATCGCAAGCGGCCTGAAGGCCGCGTCCAACCGCTCCTATCACGGCGGCAGCACGCGCGGCGGGTATGGCCACGGCATGGCCGCCGATATCGTCAGCACGCAAGGCAATAACCGGGCGCAGCGCTGGGTCTCGACCGAAATCCTGTGGAAGTGGGTCGATGCCAACGGCAAGGCGTTCGGCATCGGCAGGCCCTATCTCGGCCGCGATCCGCCGCATGTCGGCCCGATCGACGGCAAGGAATATATCTCGAAGCGCGGCACCTCCGATCGCAAGGACGTTGCCAGCGCCAAACCGAAGAAGCCGCGCGCCATCGCCAGCGCCAAGCCGCCGAAGGCCCACGCCGCGCGCGAGCAGAAGAGCCCGGCCAAGCCGCAGAAATCGGCGCAATCGGCCGTCAAGCGCGCGACCTGACGGTTTACGGCTTGCGCTCCGCCGTCGGCAGCGGCACCAGCCGCATCTCGGCCGAGCCGGCGTCCTGCGTCCGCACCAGCACCGCAAAAACCGTGTCGACCGCGCGCCGCACGGCCGAGCCCATCGCTTCGCCCTTGGCCAGATGCGCCGCGATCAGCCCGGTGAGGAGATCGCCGGTGCCGTAGGGGCGGATCGGCAGGCGCGGCGTCGCAAAGCGCGACAATCGCCCGTCGCTGCAGAGGATCGTCTCCACCTGCCCGGCCGCCGTGTCAGCGAGGGTGCAGCCGGTGGCGACGACGTCGGTGCGGCCCGCCCCTGCCAGCATCGCACACGCCGCACTCAGGCCCTCGGCATCTGCAATCGTCGCTCCAGAGAGCAGCTCGAGCTCGAACTGGTTCGGCGTCGTCAGGTTCGCCGCCGGCAGCAGCCGGTGCCGGACCACGTCCAAAATGCCGTCCGCGACATAGACGCGGCCGTCGTCACCGATCACGGGGTCGCAGAGATAGACGAGCTTCGCATTCCGCGTGCGCGCCCGCTCGACGAAATCGGCGATCACGGCGGCATTGCCGGGCGAGCCGAGATAGCCGGTGACGAGCACCGCAGCCTCGTCGACCAGGCCGCGCTCCTCGACACCCTTCAGGAGATCGGCGACCAGCTCGGTCTCCAGCACACGTCCGCGCAGGCTCGGATAGCGCGGATGGTTGGACAGCAGCGTCGTCGGCACCGCCGCAACGTTCACGCCCTCCGCCTGCATGGCATACGCGGCCGCGCTGTTGCCGACATGGCCGTGGACCACCTGGCTCTGGATCGAGATGACGAGCATGAAGGAGGTCCGTACGGACAAACGCGGGGCGATGCAAGTGTCGCCCGGATCTCGCGCTTCAGCGTCGGGCCAATTCCCCGAGATAGGCGCAGAACATGTCGGCCAGCCCGTCGGCATGGCGCGCAATCTCGGCCTCGCTGCGCCGGGTCTCCGAAAATCGCTTGCCGGCCTCGCTGAGCGTGGTCGTGATCAGCTCGCCGGCGAGGCCGCGCGTCGCATTGGAAGCTTTGGGCAGCGCCTCTCGCATGAAGACATCGACGATGCCCCTGCTGGCCGCCCGGGCCTCGCGCGCTTCGGGCGCGTCACGATAGAGCGGCGCGGCGTCGTTGAGGGCCGTGCGCATCGCAGCCTCCTCGCACTCGGAGCGGATGAAGGCATGGACCAGCGCGCGCAACCGCGCCGGTGGCGGCTTGGCGCGATCCGCGAGGATACCGCGCAGCAGCTCGCTCGTATGCCGCCACTCGTCGCTCTGGAGACGAAACAGGATCGCGGCCTTGTTTGGAAAATATTGATAGAGCGACCCGACGCTCACCCCGGCCCGCTCCGCCACCCGCGCCGTGGTGAAACGCTGCGCGCCCTCCTTCGCTAGAACCTGAACAGCCGCATCCAGAATGGCCGCCACCAGCTCCGTCGAGCGAGCTTGCTGCGGCTGTTTTCGTGAGGAAATTGAACGGCTTCGACGGTCGGCCATGGCTCGCTCGGGCAATGCGAATAGGAAACGCGACGAATTAGTCGTATTTCAATCGGCGCGCAAGCACGCGCTTCTTTCGCCAAACTCTGGAGACTTCGATGACCATCCCGACCATCACTTCGCTTGCGCCGCTGCTGGATCGTCTGTTCGGCGAAGCCGAGGCAGCAGGCGAAGCAACGGAAGCCGCAGTCGCAGACCTGTCCGACGCAGAGCGGGAGCGGATGATGCGGAGCAAGACCGAATATCGCAATCTCTATGGACGCCTGAAGGACGCACCGCTTCCGGTCTCGCGCGAGACCGGAGCGCTGCTCTACATCCTGACACGTAGCTCCCGCGCCCGGTCCATCGTCGAGTTCGGCACCTCGTTCGGCATCTCGACACTGCACCTTGCCGCAGGCCTGCGCGACAATGGCGGCGGCCGCCTCGTCACCAGCGAGTTCGAGCCGTCCAAGGTTGCCCGGGCGCGAGACAACCTCTCGGCCGGCGGCTTGATCGATCTCGTCGACATCCGCGAAGGCGACGCGCTGAAGACGCTCAGCACCGGCCTGCCCGAAACGATCGATCTCGTACTGCTCGACGGTGCCAAGGCGCTCTACCCCGAGATCCTGGATCTGGTCGAAGGCCGTCTGCGGCCGGGGGCGATCATCGTCGCCGACAATGCCGACGACAGCCCTGACTATCTGGCACGGGTGCGCGCGCCCGGCAGCGGCTATATGTCCACTCCCTTTGCCGAAGACGTCGAGCTCTCGCTACGGATCAGTTAGGGCCGGGTCGAAGAATCGGGCCATCTCGAGCCGCCGCACGATCGTCGCGCGGCGGCCTCCCGTCAGCCCGTCGGCCATGTCGCAGGTTCGTCATTCCCACGTGATATTCGCGACAGCCGCGCGGTATCTTCCTCACGCCGAGAGGCTCATGACCTCCGCCTTCAACGCCTATACGGCTCTCGCCCTCGCCATCGTGTTCGAGGTCACCGCGTCGGCGTTCCTGCAGCAATCCGCCCAGTTCACCCGTCCCTGGCCGACGCTGGCGATGGTGCTGTTCTACGTCGCCTCGTTCTATGCGCTCTCGGTGGCGATCCGGGTCATCCCGTTGAGCATCGCCTATGCGATCTGGGGCGGGGTCGGCATCATCCTGACCGCCACCGTTTCCTTCGTGCTGTTCCGTCAGATCCTGGACGCCGCAGCCTTCGTCGGCATTGCGCTGATCGTCTCAGGGGTCGTGATCATCAACCTGTTCTCGGAGACCACGGTGCGTTGACGCGCGCGGTTACCGGCTCGGGGCGGGCGTGGGCGGACGCGGGGCGGACCGGGGCGCCTTGGCACCGGGCTTGGCCGCCCCCCTGGGCGGCGGCTCATCAACCGATGCCAGGTAAGCGGCGAGCGCTTTCGCCGAATCGGAGCTGGTCACGTAATGATCCCTCAGAAACCAGGACAGCGTCAGGCTGAAGCGTCCCTTGGCCAAGCCGCGCGGGCTGCGGTGGCAGGTCGCGCAGCCTTCGGCGAACAGCTTCGCGGGCGACTTGCCGGCATCCAGATTTTGCGCGACGGCGGCCGTCGCCGGCAGCATGGCAGCCGCTAGAATGAGCAGAGGCGCAGTCAGGCCCCGCCCCACCATCACGCTGCGGACAGCTGATCGAATTCGGGTGGCGCGTAGGCCTTGCCATCCTGGTCGGTGATGACCACCCGCCATCCTTCGCTCGCCCACACTTTCGCCTTCGCCACGATGAGCAACCGGCTCTCGCGGGCGAAACTGTACTTCTCGTTGTCGCGTTCTGCGACCATCTTGTAGGCCAATTCGCATCCCCTTGCGTCGCCCTGCACCCGGCCTTCTCGTGGCAGCGGGCTTTGGCGGCAATTCGCCGGGAGCGTGGCAATTTGGTGCCGTCCACGAGGCCTGTGGCCGGCCCCGTGCCGTCGCAACAGAGCCGATCTCGTGACCTCGGATCGGCGCTAGTGCACGCGGATAATATGAGGGCGGCCGAGATTGATCAGGCCCTGCACCGCCGAGAGGCGGTCATTGAGGGCTGCGATGGTGAGCAGCAGATTGTTGCGACGCTCATCCAGTAGTCCCATTTCTGCGCCCGAGAGCTTGGCACCCGCCCGCTCCTTGTGGATCTCCTCGAGGGATTCCCGCAGTCCGGCAATCAAGCCGGCCAGCTGCTTGGCCTCCTTGGTCATCGACCGCTTCGCGACATTTTGCTGACGGCGCGTCTCCGCTTGGTTCTGTCTCATCGTCATCCTCCGGTGCCCCCGCTGCCCCGAGTGGATGCTTACAGCTTTGGATAGACATCTTACGATCGATGAAATCTGCCCGCGAAGAACTTTCTTAAATTGTACGCGCACGGAACCGGAGGGCGCGCAAGCGGAAAGCCCGGCACGAGGGCCGGGCTTTCGTGGGAGCTAGTGCTTCTGGTGCCCGCCGGGCCCGCCCGCCGGTGCACCGCCGCCATGCGGCGCGGCATTGACGCGCGGAGCGCCGCCACCGCCGTGCGGCATGGCAGGCGCAGCGGCACGCGGCGCCGGCGTCTGCGCATGCGCGTTCATCGGCGAACCATGGCTGACGCTCGGCTGCGCCGCATGCGGCATCGAGGGCCGCGCGGCCGGCGCGGCCGACACGCGCGGTGCTTCATGCGCGCGCGGCATCGGCTGGGTGCGGACGGCAGCACGGCCTGCAGCCTGCTCGTGCATCATGCGCGCCTGTGCATCGCGCGGATTGCGGCTCTGCACATTGACCCGCTCGTGCGCGATGCGCTCGCTGCTGCCGGCGCGCGTCCGGTCGGTTGCTACTCCAGCGTCGCGCTTGGCGATCGCAGCGTCGCGCCTTGCGATCGCGCCGTCGCGCTTTCCGATCGCAGCATCGCGTTTTGCGATCGCAGCGTCCGGCCGCGCGGTGACGGCGTCACGTCCGGAGATGGCGGCCTCGCCCTTGCCGCGCACGCCGCTGCGCTCGAGTGCGACAGCCGCATCGCGCGTCGCCGCGCGACCGATGCGGGCTGCGCGCGGATCGAGCGTCAGCCGCGTCGCAAAGCGCTCGTGCGAGCTCCAGTAATTATTCCAATAAGCGTGGCGGCGGTACCAGGGCCGTCCCGCATAGTAGCTCGACCAGTACGAGGTCAGCACGAACGGCACGACGGGCACGTCAATCTCGTCGACATAGTCGGGGAGATAGACGTAGCGATTGCGGTAGAGATATTCGAGATATTGCGACGACACCCAGCCGCGATCGTCGGAGAAGCTGACGTCGCACCAGGCCTTGCCGCGCAGGCAGCCATGGATGTTGACGCGGGCGCCTCCGGGGATGCGATCGACCAGGGGAAAGCCCGTGCCCGGCCCGGCCCGCAAGCCGGTCGAGACGGTCACTATGCCCGGCGCGGCCAGCGCGGCTGTCGGGACGAGTAGCAATGCGGCAACCAGAACGCTTCTGAATTTCATGGCGTGTTCCTCCTCTTTCGACGGAACGCGCAGGCGGAACGAGCGTTCCGCCCGTCATCATCGCATCAGCAGAAAGATTGAGAACGCGCGCACGCGCGAAGTTCAATATTCATCCATCGTTCATCGGCACGGCGCTTTCGGCGTCACTCCACCGGCAGCATGAAGGCGTCGAAGAAGGAAGCGAGCCCGGCAAAATCGTCGAGCCGCAGCACGGTCGCGACATACTGGTCGGGCCGCACCACGACCATGCAGCCGGCCGTCCGATCGATGCCGCGCATCGTGAAAACGTCGTGGCCGCTCTTGAGGTCAGGGCAGAACATCTTCTCGTAATCGTGCAAGCCGTAACGGCCTTTGCTCGGGAGCAACATCGCCGGCATCGCCTCGATGGCAAGCTCGCGATGGTCCTGCTGAAACACCGCGCGCAGATCGATCACGCTGTCGATGTCGGCTCCAACAGGAGTATACCGACGGATCGGTGATTTCCGGGACTCCGCGAGAAAATTGCACAAGGCGCGAATGGCCGAGCCCGACGCAACCGGGTTCTCAGCGGGCGAGAATGCGTAGATGCGGAAGCGTCCGTCGGCCTGCGCCGCGTGGCCGAGATGCACCGGCTTGGCGTCCGCCAGCCGGATCACCGGCGCGGAATGGAAGCGCTTGCCGACGATAAAGCCCTGCGCGAGATGCTGATGCGTGGCCGCGCCTGTCAGCACTGAAGGCCTGTAATGCGTTGCCGTACCCGCCGTGTAGCGTCCGTGCCGGACGAAATAGTCCTGCGTCTTGGCGGCATCGGCGCCGCCGGCCTTGGCGGCGGAGGCGAGGATCCCCGCCCACTCGCGATCGAAATCGATCAGCTCCTTCGCGACCGCCTGGCGCTCGGCCGAGTAGGAATGCAAGAGGCTCGGCGCACACTGTCTCCGCAGCACGGCCGCGAGCTTCCAGCCGAGATTGAAGGCATCCTGCATCGAGACGTTCATGCCCTGCCCCGCCTTCGGGCTGTGGGTGTGGCAGGCATCGCCGGCGATGAAGATGCGCGGCAGGCGCGCAGCGACCTCGCCTTCCGGCACGTCATCGAACTTGTCGGTGAGGCGCTGGCCGATCTCGTAGACCGACCACCAGGCGATTTCCTTCACCTCGAGCCGATGCGGCTTCAGGATCCGCTGCGCTTTCGCGATCACGTCGTCGGCCGTGATGTTGCGATTGGCAACGCGTTCGCCGGCATCAAGCTTGGCGAGCTCGACATAGATGCGGACCATGTAGCCGCCTTCGCGCGGAATGATCAGCAGGCTGCCGTCCTTCGCCGACTGGATCAGCGACTTGAAGCGGATGTCGGGAAAATCAGTCACCGCCAGCACGTCCATCACGCCCCAGGCGTGATTGGCGGAATCCCCGTGCAGCTCGCGACCGATTGATTTGCGCACCGTGCTGCGGGCGCCGTCGCAGCCGACGACGTAGCGGGCCCTGATCGTCTCGACATTGCCCTCGTTTGCGGCATCGACGCGTTCGAGGCGCACGGTCACGGCATGATCGTCGGCAGCGGCGGCGGGATCGACATTCAGATCAAGCACACGTCGGCTATAATACGGCGCGAGCTTCGCCGGCGATTTGCGCATGACGTCGAGAAAGCAATCATGGACGCGCGCCTGGTTCAGGATGAGGTGCGGGAATTCCGACAGCCCGTCCTCGACGTCCTGCACCCGGCCGCTGCGGACGATCTTCTCCGGCGTCCCTTCATCCGGCTTCCAGAACGTCGTCTCGTTGACCCAATAGGCCTCCTTCAGCACGCGCTCGCCGAAGCCATAGGCGTGGAACATCTCCATGGTGCGGCAGGCAATGCCGTCGGCCTGGCCGACCAGCAGGCGGTCCGGCTTCTGCTCGACGATGCACGTCTTGATGTCAGCGAATTGCGCGAGTTGGGCGGCGAGCGTCAGGCCCGCCGGCCCGCAGCCGACGATGAGGACATCGACCTCGCCAGGCACGGCGCCCGCCGCCCCCGATGCCTGAACGCGCGCGGCAGGATCGGCGATTTCAGGGTCGCCCGGCTGAAATCCATTGAGATGGAATTGCATGAGCACCTCTCCCGCCAGTTTCTGCTTGAATATTGCTCAGTATGCTGACTATCAGTATGCTTGTCAACGACCCGCGGCGCCCCTGCCCGCAGAGGAGATTTCGGTGAAAGACAACAACGACATGCCCGGCCATCTGGCGCGCCGCTTTCAGCAGATCGCAGTCGCGGTGTTCCTGGCCGAGGTCGGGGACGCCGGATTCGATCTCACGCCGGTGCAGTACGCTGCGCTTGCGACCATCAAGGCCAATCCGGGGCTCGACCAGGTGACGCTCGCCGGATTGATCGCCTACGATCGCACCACCATCACCGGCGTGATCGATCGCCTCGTCCAGAAGGGCCTCGTGGAGCGTCGTCCGTCCAGCCGCGACCGCCGCGCGCGCGAGCTCGAGATCACCGACGAGGGCCGGCGCACGCTGCGCAAGATCACCCCGGCCGTTGAATCTGCGCAGCGTATCATGCTGCGCGGCCTCAGCGCGAAAGAGGGCGAGGAGCTGATGCGGCTGCTGCGCAAGGCCATCGCCGCCGGCAACGAGCTCAGCCGGGCGCCGCTGCGCGATGCGCAGCTCTGATCTCGGACCATGTCCGTAATTGTCGCAGCGCACGAAACCAGGAACTAACCTTCGGCTGCTAACGTCGGCGCGCATTGGGCGCTTAACGCGCGATTAACTTTGCGGGGCGGAGTTTCGGATGTTCAGGTTCCTCGTTGTAGCCGCGGCCATCGCGCTCTCGACCGGTCACGCGCTCGCCAACGGCCATGGCGGCGGCGATGCCCCGCCGCCGAAGCCCGAGGCGACGACTGCGCCGGCGAAGGTGGTCCTGACCAAGCAAGGTCCCAAGCTCGTCGATCTCAAGGGTATGACGCTCTACTATTACGAGCGCGACACCACCGGAAAGACGTCGAACTGCAACGGCAAGTGCACCGAGAGCTGGGTCCCGCTGCCAGCGACCGCAGACGCCAAGGCCGTCGGCGATTTCACCGTGATCAGCCGCAACGACGGCAGCAAGATGTGGGCGTATCGCTATCGCCCGCTCTATACCTCGCCCGCCGACAAGGCGCCGGGCGACGCCAACGGCAATGCCACGACGCTGCAATGGCGGGTCGCCCGGCCTGAGTAGCCGCGCACAAACAATCCCCGAGAACGCGAGCAGCCGGTCGGGCGGCCTTACCCTCGCCAGCGTCCGCCCGCCTCGGCCTGCGCGCTCTGCCCCGGCGGCAGCACTACGACCATCGAATTGAGCTTCACCCGGTCGTAGAGATCGATGACGTCCTCATTACGCATCCGGATGCAGCCGGACGAGATCGCCTGCCCGATATATTCGGGTTGGTTGGTGCCGTGGATTCGATAGAGCGTGTCCTTGTTGCCGACAAAGAGATAGATGCCCCGCGCGCCCAGCGGATTGGCGGGACCGCCGGGAACGCGCGCCGGATACGGGCCGAGTCGCGCCTGGATATCCGCGGTCGGAACCCAGTCCGGCCATTCCGCGAGGCGACCGACCCGCGCCACGCCGGAGAACGCCATGGCTTCCTCGCCGACGGCAACGCCGTAGCGGATCGCCTTGCCCTCGGGCAGCACGTAATAGAGATAGCGCGCGTCGGTATCGACCAGGATCGTGCCCGGCTGCTCCTTGCGGTGGTAATCGACGATGTGACGCAGATATTGCTCAGGCACGTTCGCCTTCGCGTAAGGCGCGTGCGCGAGCAACTGACGGTCGCGCGGCGTCATGCTCGCATCCGTCGATGGCGAAAGTGTCGTCTGCATGCAGCCGCCCAGCGGCAACAGGGCTGCGACGAACAAAACGAGTAGAGATCTTGGCACCGCCGGCCCCCCAATAGCGGAACAACAGCGCCCCCAGCAGCGCCAGATATTGCCAAAATCATGCTGAAAACAAGGCGGTGCGGGAACACATGCGCGTGTTCGGCAAATTGGGTTCCATCACCACAAAGGGCGGAAGACTGTCGCATCATCTCCATCCCCTCGCCTTGCTTTGGTCAAACCCGGCTGGACTCGTGCGTCATGGGGACCGGCATGGGCTCACCTCGGATCAGCCCCGCGCCAATGCGGATGACTTAAACCTCGAACACTGCGCTTCAAAGGAGCTGCGATGCTCGCGACGCTGAACGCCAAGCAAATCGTCGATGAGATCGTGAAGGACACGGTCAAGGACAACGATCCGCACGACGCGGTCCAGATCTCGCCCGAGATCGTGCTCGCCTCACGCCCCACCAGCGTGTCGCCTGCGCTGGCGCCGGAGATCGCGCGGCGTCCGGAGCCCAAGTTTGCCCCGGAGCCCAAGCTCATGCCGAAATTCACGCTGGAGCCCCCGCGCGCGCCCGAGCCCACCATCAACGTCGTCTACGGAAAATCCGCCGCGGCCCCTTCGATCGATACAGCTGTCCGCATCACCTCCAGCGATGGTCCCGTGATGAAGAAGCGATCCTCGGTCCGCAAATGGCTGCGCGGCGCGTTCGTCACGTTCCTGCTTGCCGGCGCCAGTGTGGCCGCCAGCGTCGCCTGGGAGAAGCACGGCGACACGGCAAAGCAGTTGCTGGCCGAATGGACGCCGGCGCTGACCTCGCTGCTCCCGACGACCTCGTTGCTGTCTGCGACACCGCAGCAAAGCGCGCCGGTCGCCGCCGCCGAGGCCGCGCCGCCGGCAGCCCAAGCCACACCCAACCAAACGGCGGACCAAGCTGCGCCCCCGCCCGAGACTCAGCTTGCTGCGGCCGCGCCTGCAGCGACACAGCCTGTCGATGCAGCGCAGGTGCAATCGATGACACGCGATCTCGCCGCGATGGCGCAGCAGATCGAGCAGCTCAAGGCCAACATCGCCGAGTTGAAGGCCGGACAGGAGCAGATGGCGCGTGAGATGGCCAGGCCTCCTGCACCGAAGCCGGTCACCGAAGCGCGGCCGCCGGTCGATCCGCGCGCACGCGCAGCTGCACTGCCGCCGCAGCCTGCAGCGCCGCAGCCTGTCGTGCCGCCGGTTCGCAAGCCCAAGCCGCCTGTGACGCGGACCTACATGCCGGCCTCTTCGCCCTCGCCGCTCGCACCTCCGCCGCCGCCATCGCAGGCCGCTGCCGCGCCGCCGTCAGCTGCGCCGACGACGCAAGCCGTTGCCGATGACGACGGACCGATCGTGCGCCCGCCGATGCCGCTGCGTTAGAGCATGATCCGGACCCGAAGGGCCGCGTTAGCGCAAAGCGCGTAGCGGTTTTCCGAAGAGATCATGCTCAAACACTAACCTGAGGCGCGATGACGATTCATCGCATCGCGCTTTAGAGCAACGCCGCGGCCTCGCTGTCGTGCGCTCGCGTACGCTGTCCGAGTCGATGCGATGCGTTAACTCCGGGGAATTACGGGAAGCGATCTCACGCTCAAGAGAAAAGGCCGTCGGGATCTATGCCGGCGGCCTTCTCTTGCAGCTCCCGGTTCCCGGAGCCCGGTTCTGCTGCAATTCCATGCCTTAATGATTGCGCAGGCATATTTAATAAATTCCTAACGACCCCGCACACTGCACATCATTTCTGCGCCATAAGCTCAGAGATTGCGCGCTCTGTTCGTTCGATAGATATCGACTCAGTGGTATCATCCGATATGCGTTGAGACTTGCACTGAAGCTCAGATCGTCACACCGGGGAATTCGGATGCCCTACTACTATTTCGATCTCGTGGTTGGTGAAGAGTTCAAGAACCAGGGTGGAATCATCCTCGAAGACATCGAGGTTGCCTCCGATCGCGCCGATCAATTGGCTTGCGAGCTGTCGCAGGTGAAGCCGGAGCTGCAGCAGAAGGGCTGCGCGGTGCGCGTCACCGATCGCGATCACAACGAGCTGTATCGCACGCCGCTCGATCCGGTGCCGGCTTGGCAGCGCTAGGCTAATCCAGCGCCGGCGCCTCGAACCAGTTCGTCAGCGACAATCCACCGTCGACGACGAAGGCTGCGCCGGTGACGTAAGCGGACAGCTTGTTCGACAGCACCGTGAGCGCCATCGGTGCGAGGTCATTGGCCTCGCCGAGCCGCCCGAGCGGAATGTGCCGCGCCAGCGCGGGATCGGCGACGAACCCGCCGGCTGCGATCGCGCCGGGCACCAGTGCGTTGACGCGGATGTCGTAACGTCCGAGCGTCTTGGCCAGCTCCTTCGCCAGCATCGCCATGGCGGCCTTTGCCGTCGAATAATGCGGCAGGTTGCGCGGCGTGCCCGCATGCAGCGACGTCAGAAACAGGAACGAACCCGGCCGCTTCGCCGCGATCAGCCGCTTTGCCAGCGCGCGAGCGAGGTGAAAGCCGGCATCGAGATTGACGGCATGCATCTCCTGCCAGGTCTTGCGATCGACCGCGAGCGCATGATCGGCCTCGCGTCGCGGCGGCGAGGCGCTGTGGACGAAATGCGTGACCTCGCCGAGCGCGGCGTGTGCGGCCGTCAGCAGCTCATCGCAGGCCTCGAGGCTGGCGAGATCGCCGACCCAGGGCACGGCGAGACCAGGCCTCTCGCTCGCGCCGATCGCGGCGCGCACCCGCTCCGCGCTCACATCCGCGAACACGGTGCGGACGCCCTCGCCGACCAGGCCGAGCGCGATCGCGCGGCCGATGCCATTGCCCGCGCCGGTGACGAGCGCGGTGTCGCGTGCGGGATCGAACGGCGTGCTGAACAGGCTCATGTCGCGCTCCGATGCTGGGAAGCAGCAGGTTAGCCCACCGCCCCGACGGACGACAATCGCACCGCGCACCATTGCGGAGCGGCGCGCGGGACGCTAGCCTCTCGGAAAAACGGAGGAGGTCCCAAGGATGCGCACCGGTTTTCTGATGACGGCCCTGTTGCTGTTGGCCACGCCGGCCCTCGCGGGCGAGGCGCCACCGCGGGCGACCTATGTGACGATGGTGTTGCAGGCCTTCGCCGCCAAGGTCGAGTGCCCCAACACCGATCTCGTCTATCAGGACCTCGTGCAGAGGGCGCAGCAGATGCAACTGCCCGACGGCACCACCGAGAAGGTGCGCAAGGCGATCGCCTGGATGCACACCGGCGGCAAGATGGGCGAGAAGCAGGACGACGATCTGATGGCGGAAGTCGCGGTTGCGACCCAGGCGACCGACATGGACCAGCGCCGCCTCGGCATGTCCGGCTGGTGCGAAGCCCAGAAGACCAATCTCGCCGGCCTGATCCGGAGCAAGGGCGGCTAGCGCCCCGGCGTTGCCGCGTTAAGCACGCCGCGACGGAACCTCTGCCGCGGCCCAAAATCGTCACAATCCGCGAAAGCATGCGGCCTCTTTCCGAATTCGAACAGGAGGTCCTGATGCGGAATATCCATTTCGTTTTCGCCGGCGCGATTGCTGCCGCCGCGGTGCTGACTGCGCCCGCCCTGGCGAGGAATTCCGACGCCCAGAGGGCCGCGGAAAAGTCCACCTCGCCGTCCTGCAGTGCCTATCAGCAGGCGCCGGACGGCACGTGGGAACCGCTGCCTGCAGGGAATCGGGCGAGCGCGCGCAGCCACAGACACAAAATCGCACGTCGCAGCAAGGCGCCGATCGCGAGGAGCGTTGAAGACGTTCGCGCGTGCGAATGTCAGCTCTGATGCGGGCCGCGCATGATCTTCATGGCGTCCACGATGTGACGCCATTCCCTCGCCTCGTCGGCCTCGCCGCGGCCCTCGCAGGCCTGGGCCTGCTCCGCGGCCTTCGCGATCGCAGCAAAGCCGTGCTTTTCGAGCATCTGCCTGGCAACGGTATGGACCTGGACCTCGGACATCATGGGCGCTCTCCCGTTCTGACCGGCCGCGGTGCAACGCTGCCGCGGGTTGATACAACGGTCGAGGCGCGGGGCGCGTTCCGTCCCATCGATGTGAGCGGCAAGACAAAGGCGGCCCGCCATGCCCGGCGGACCGCCTTCTCACCCACCCCAAGACGGGAGGCTGCGGCCGCGTCCCTACGCGACCGCCACCTTTTTCCGCTCGATGTCGTTGGGCACCTCAATATCGACCTCGAGGGTCGAGACCTCGTCGCCGCGCTCGAGCCGGACGATGACCTTGGTCGGGTCCAGCGTCACATGCTTGGACACGACGGCGAGAATTTCCTCACGCAGCACACCGAGCAGATCGGGCTGGCCGCGCATTCCGCGTTCATGGGCAAGCAGGATCTGCAGGCGTTCGCGCGCGACGGGTGCCGAGGCCTTCTTGCCGCGGAGAAGTCGAAGCAGACCCATGCTCATGCAGCCCTCCGTCGCAGCAGGCGGTCCATAAATCCTCTGCGCTCGGCAGGAACGTGCATCGTCACGTTCTCGCCGCAGAGGCGCTTGGCCGCGTCCATATAGGCTCGTGCCGGCGCTCCATCGGCATTCGACAGAGTCACGGGCGTGCCGACGTTGGAGGCCTTCAACACGTCCTGGCTCTCGGGGATGATGCCGAGCAAGGGCGTGGCAAGGATCTCCAGGATGTCATCGATGGTCAGCATCTCGCCGCGCGCGGCGCGCGAGGGATCGTAGCGGGTGATCAGGATGTGCTTCTCGACGCGCTCGCCCTTCTCGGCCCGCACCGTCTTGGAATCGAGCATGCCGATGATGCGGTCGGAATCGCGCACCGAGGAGACTTCCGGATTGGTGACGATCACGGCCTCGTCGGCAAAGCGCATCGCCATGGAGGCGCCGCGCTCGATGCCGGCCGGGCTGTCGCAGATCACCCAGTCGAACCGGCTGCGCAACTCGGCGATGACCTTGCCGACGCCCTCTTCCGTCAGCGCGTCCTTATCGCGGGTTTGGGAAGCCGGCAGCAGCCATAAATTCTCCAGCCGCTTGTCCTTGATCAGCGCCTGCGGGAGTTTGGCGACGCCCTGCACGACGTTGATGAGATCGAACACGACGCGGCGTTCGGCCCCCATCACGAGGTCGAGGTTGCGCAGGCCGACGTCGAAATCGACGACGACGACCTTGTCGCCGCGCTGCGCCAAGGCAGCTCCCAGCGCGGCGGTCGTCGTGGTCTTGCCGACCCCGCCCTTGCCTGATGTCACGACCAGTACCTTACTCATCTGAAATGTCTCCTTTGCTGGTCAGTTCAGTGCTGTAATTCGCATGGTATTCCCCTGCAGCCAGGCCTGCGCCGGCTTGCCGCGCAAGGCGGCGTCGATGTCGTCCGCAGTCTGGTAAAACCCGTCGATTGCAAGCAGTTCGGCCTCGATCTTCTGGCAGTAGATGCGCGCGCTGGTGTGTCCGTTGACGCCGGCCATGGCGCGGCCGCGCAGCGCGCCGTAGACGTGGATGGAGCCGCCGGCGACGACCTCGGCGCCGGAGCCGACCGAGCCGAGGATGGTGACGTCGCCGTCCGGGAAGATCACGGTCTGGCCCGAGCGCACGGGGCTATCGAGCAGCAGGGAGGTCGGCTTGGTCTCGGCCTTCACGTCGGCCTTCTTCGGCGCGCTCGGCTCGACCACGCAGCTGCGCCCGCCCGACAGCAGCGGCGGCATCGTCGGGGTCAGCCTCGCCTCCTCTACGCCCTCGATGCCGAGCACGCGGATGTTGCGGTCCTGCAGACTGGTGAGCAGATGGCCGATACCGACCTGGCTGAGATCGACCGAGGACAGGTCGATCACCACGGGCCGGCCGGCGAAGAAGCCCGGCGAGCGCGCAATCGTGGCGTCAATCTCGTGCAGCCAGTCCTGGACCGGAACCGTCGGCGTGAACACGAAAGCCACATAGGAGCGCCCCCGCAGGCGCACCATTTGACGTTGGACCTTTGCTGCAGCCTCCATGGCGGCCGACTCGTTCCCTGTTATTGAATGGTTAACGATGCGGCGGATATGGTTAACGGCGGGTTAATTTCTCCGCGGGCTCACGGTATTAGGAGCGCGCTCCCCCCAGCACAGCCGTCATCGCCCGGCTTGACCGGGCGATCCAGTACTCGAGACCGTTGTGATTGAATCGATGGGCTGCGGCGTACTGGATGCCCCGGTCAAGCCGGGGCATGACTCCGTCCATGGGCAAACGCCCTACTTCTTCACCTTGCTCGCGTCCATCTTGATGCTCTGGTCCAGCATCCTAGTCGTGAACGCCGTCGTCACGTCGAACGGCTTCTCCATGCCGAGATAGGTCTGGACCAGCTCATAGTCCTTCTTCATCCGCTCGCCGTCGATCCAGCCGAGCCCCTTGCTCGTGGTGAACTCGTCGGTCATCAGGAACTTGATGCGCTCCCACTGGCGCTCCTGATTCTCCTTGTCGAGACCGGAGACCTGATCGAGCAGCGCCTTCAGGCATGGCGCGACGTCGGCGACACAGGCTGCAAAGGCCTTCTGCGTGACGCGCACGAAGTCTTCGACGACCTTCGGGTTCTTCTGCAAGTAAGCGCCGTTGACGATCAGCGAATTACCATAAGGGTTGAGCCCGATGTCCTTCCAGTTGACGTAGCCGAGGTCCTGGCCGAAATCGATGACCTTGAGGTCGTGCTCGTTGTAGAAGTCGCTGATGATGTCCACCGTATGGCTCTTCAGCGCTGCGATCTTCGCGGTCGGTCCGACATTGACGAAGCCGACGGAGTCGGGCGCAAGGCCTGCGGCCTTGGCGAAGGCAGGCCACATCACGCGCGAGGCATCGCCCGGCGGATTGCCGATCTTGTGCCCGGCAAAATCCTTCACCCCGTTCACGCCGTAGCTCTTCAGCCAATAGAAGGTCTGGCCGGTATTGGCATAGACGCTCATCACCGCAACGGCGTCGGCGCCCTTGCTCTTGGCCACCAGCATGGTGGCGAGATCGGCGACGCCGAACGGCGAGCCGCCCGAGCCGACCTTGGCGGCGGAGACGCCGGAGCCCTTGCCGGTCTCGATGGTGAGGTCGATGCCGGCCTTCTCGTACCAGCCCTGCGCCTTGGCAAAATAATAGGGCGAGTGGTCGGCCGTCGGCGTCCAGTTCAGGATCAGATTGACGGCTTCTCCCGCATGCGCGGGCGCGACCGACACACCGAGCCCCAAGGCCAAGATCAGGGCAGAGCCCGCCGCCTGCAAACGCTTCATCGCATCTCTCCTCGTTGCCGCGACCCGGCTTGTCGCTCTCCCCTTGTGAGGATACCAATGCAACAAGCCCGCCCTTCACTTGTCAACTGTTTGGTTGGAAATGCCCGCAAAACGATCTGGCGACACCGTGCCGCAGCGCCGCGACCCCGTCGCCACCCGCAGGAAGCTGCTGACCGCGGCGCGCCAGGAATTCGCCCGGCACGGATTTGCAGGCGCCCGCGTCGACGAGATCGCCGAGCGCGCCGGCGTCAACAAGCAGCTCGTCTATCATTATTTCGGCGACAAGGACGCTCTGTACCTCGCTGTGCTCGAATGGGTCTATGAGGACATCCGCGCGCAGGAGCGCAGACTCAATCTCGAGGGTCTGGCGCCGGAGAAGGCGATCCGCAAGCTGATCGAAGCTTCGTTCGATCACCTGGCGGCGAACCCTGATTTCATCGTGCTTTTGAACGACGAGAACCGCGGCGGCGCCCGCCACGTCCGCGGCTCGACCCGGCTGGAGGCGATGCACTCACCGCTCGTGAAGAGTGTTTCGCACATCCTCCACGAAGGGGTCCGCGTGGGCGTGTTCCGCAAGGGGATCGACCCCATCCAGCTCTATATCTCGATAGCGGGCCTCAGCTATTTCTTCTTCTCCAACACGCCGACGCTGTCGGCGATCTTCGGCAAGGACCTGTCGAGCCGCAGCGCACGGCGCGCCCGGCGACGGCATGTCGCGGATCTCGTGCTGCAGTCGCTCCGGCCATAATCAACCAACTGGTTGAAACTTCCCTGGAGGACGGCTAGGCTTGCAGCCGGCGGCAGGGTGACTGCCGACAACGGGAGCAATCGGTGGCAGGAGACAGCGCACGCAGCTGGCGCAGCTTTGCGATCATCCTGATCGTGCACCTCGCCGTGCTCGTGCTGTGGCAGGTCGCGGTCGACGCCTTCCACGTGCCCAAATTCATCCTGCCCTCCCCGCTCGCGACGATCCAAACATTGGGAACCACAGGCTATGCCTGGGGCGCCAACACGCTGGTGACGGCGATCGAGATCCTCGGCGGCTTCGCACTGGGTGCGTTCGTCGGCGTGGCGCTCGCGGTGATCTTCAGCTGGGCGCCGTTGCTGAGCCTCGTGCTGCTGCCGCTGTTCGTGACGCTGAACATGATTCCGAAGGTCGCGCTCGGCCCGCTCTTCATCGTCTGGTTCTCCTACGGCATTGTGCCGAACATCCTGATCGCCTTCAGCATCTGCTTTTTCCCGATCCTGCTCACCACCGCGCGCGGCCTGCGCGAGGTCGAGCCCGACCTGCTCGACCTCGTCAAATCGCTCCGCGGCTCGCGCTGGACGCTGTTCCGCAAGATCCAGCTGCCGGGATCGCTGCCTTACGTGTTCTCCGGCATGAAGGTCGGCGCCATCCTGGCGGTCGCAGGCGCCATCGTCGGCGAGTTCATCGCCTCCGAGCGCGGGCTCGGCTACCTCATGATCCAGGTGCAGTCCTCGCTCGACACGCCCGCGATGGTGATGGCGGTCGTGCTGCTGACGCTGCTCGGCGTCGCTCTCTACGGCCTCGTGCTCGCCCTCGAACGCATGTTCGTGGTCGGCGATGCGAGACAGACCTGAAGACCAAGGACGAATCCATGCTCCTGACCCGCCAGACGTTGCCGAAAACCATCCCCGATGTCGCAGCCCTCGACGATCTCCTGTGCCGGCCGAGCCAGGCGCTGATCGACGACCTCGCCAAGGTCGAGGGCGACATCATGATCCTCGGCGTCGCCGGCAAGATGGGTCCGACGCTGGCGGGGCTCGCGAAAGCCGCCGTGCCGGATCGCCGCATCATCGGCGTCGCCCGCTTTAGCGACGCGAGCGTCAAGGATTGGCTGCAGGCGCGCGGGGTCGAAACCATCAATTGCGACCTGATGGACGAGAAGGCGATCGCGGCGCTGCCGAAGGCGCCGAACATCGTCTTCATGGCAGGCCGCAAGTTCGGCGCCGAGGGCGATCTGTCGCTGACCTGGGCGATGAACGCGCATGTGCCGGCGCTGGTCGCGCAGGCGTTCCCGTCCTCGCGCATCGTCGCGTTCTCGACCGGCTGCATCTATCCGTTCGTTCCCGTCGACGGCCAGGGCTCGACCGAGGACATGGCGCCGAACCCGCCCGGCGAATACGCCCAGTCCTGCGTCGGCCGCGAGCGCATGTTCGAACATTTCTCCCGCAAATTCGGCACGCCGGGCCGCCTGTTCCGCCTCAATTACGCGATCGACATGCGCTACGGCGTGCTGCACGATATCGCCACAAGAGTGCTGACCGGCACGCCGATCGATGTCAGCCTGGGCCACGTCAACTTCATCTGGCAGGGCGATGCGTCCTCACAGGCGCTGCGCTGTCTCGCTTATTGCACGACGCCGACCTCGCCGATCAATGTCAGCGGTCACGAGATCCTGGCGGTACGCGATCTCGCCGAGAAATTCGGGGCAAGGTTCGGCTGCGCGCCGGTGCTGACGGGCAAGGAAGAGCCGACGGCGTGGCTGACCGACACGTCAAAGGCGGTCGAGCTGTTCGGCCTGCCCGTCGTCGATACCGAGCAGTTGATCGCCTGGACCGCGGATTGGGTCTCTCGTGCCATGCCGAGCCTCGGCAAGCCCACCAAATACGAGGTGCGCGATGGACGCTACTGACGCTCCACCCATCCTCAAGCTCGGCGTCCAGGATGCGATCGCCGCTCTGGCGCTCTCGACGGAAGCGCAGTGGAACCAGACCGAAGAGGACTGGCGCATCTTCCTGCGTGATGGTGTCGTGTTCGGCATCCGCGACGGCGCGCGATTGGTCGCCACCGCAGCACTGCTGCCCTATTCCGGCAACAACGCCTGGGTCAGCATGGTGCTGGTATCAGGCACGCACCGCCGCCGCGGCCTTGCAACGCGCCTGGTCGATGCCTGCCTGGAAACCGCGCGCAAGAACGGCCTGACGAGCTGGCTCGATGCCACGCCCGACGGCGCCGCCGTCTATGGACCGCTCGGGTTTACGCCGACGCTGCAATTGCGCCGCCTGAAGCTGGCGAGGCCCGGACGTGCCGAAGCGGCGCCATCGTCATCCGCAACACTCGATGCGCTTTGTGCGCGCGACCGGCGGGCCACCGGCTTCGACCGAACCGCCCTTCTTTCTGCCTTCGCCCAGCGTCCTGGCTCGCGCATCCTCGCCGCGAATGGCGCCATTGCGCTGGTCCGCGACGGCCGCACCGCCCGCCATATCGGCCCGCTATTGGCCGACGATGCCGCAGCAGCTCTGGCTCTGGTCGAGGCGATCATGCGCACCGAGACCGGCCCGCTGCTGCTCGATGCGGTCGCCTCGCAAACCGCGTTGCTGGACGGCTTGACCGCCTCCGGCTGGACCATCGAGCGCCCGTTTCAGCGCATGCGGTTCGGCCCCACTACCATCGCTGCGGACGAAACGCCGTTCGCCGTCGCCGGCCCCGAATTCGGATAGGACATCATGCACCACAGCCAGATCAATGGCGAAATCCGCAAGCTGATCGCCGAAGGCACCGTGCTGCCGGCACATCCCCTCGCGCTGACCGCCGAGCGCCAGCTCGACAAGACGCACCAGCGCGCGCTGACGCGCTATTACATCGACGCCGGGTCCGGTGGCCTTGCGGTCGGCGTGCACACCACGCAATTCGCGATCCGCGATGTCGGCCTCTACCGTCCCGTGCTCGAGCTCGCCGCCGAGACCGCCGCGAACTGGACCACGCGGCCGCTGGCGATGGTCGCCGGCCTCGCGGGTCCGACAAAGCAAGCGGTCAGCGAGGCCCGCACCGCGCGCGATATCGGTTACCACGCCGGCCTGCTCAGCCTCGCCGCGATGAAGAGCGCCTCCGAGGACGAGATCATCGCGCATTGCACGGCCGTTGCCGCAGAAATCCCGCTGGTCGGCTTCTACCTCCAGCCGGCGGTGGGCGGCGTCATCCTGTCCAGCCGGTTCTGGCAACGCTTTGCTTCGATCGACAATGTCATTGCCATCAAGGTCGCGCCGTTCAACCGCTACCGCACGCTCGATGTCCTGCGCGGCGTCGCGGCGGCGAGCGCGCTCGACCGCGTCGCGCTCTACACCGGCAATGACGATCACATCCTGCTCGACCTGGTGCTGCCGTTCGATCTTCGCGACAAAGGCGTGACCACCCGCACCTATTTCAAAGGCGGCCTGCTCGGCCATTGGTCAGTATGGACGGCCGAAGCGATCAAGCAGTTCGAGCGCTGCAAGGCGGCGCGGCACAAGGACAGCGTACCCGCCGACCTGCTCGCGCTCGATGCCCGCGTCACCGATTGCAACAGCGCCTTCTTCGATGTAGCCAACAATTTTCACGGCTGCATCGCCGGCTGCCACGAAGTCTTGCGGCGCCAGGGCCTGATGCGGAGCCTGTGGTGCCTCGATCCGAACGAGGGCCTCAGCCCAGGCCAGAAGGAGGAGATCGACCGCGTCACGCGCGAGCACGCCGACCTCAGCGATGATCAGTTCGTCGCCGCCAACTTGAACAAATGGCTGGCATGAGCTCAGACCCGTTCATCAGCCTGCAAGGCGTCCGCAAGGTCTATCGGAGCGGCGGCGCCGAATTTCTCGCCGTATCCGACGTCACCATGGACGTGGCTGAGGGTGAACTCGTCTCGTTGGTCGGCCCGTCCGGCTGCGGCAAGACCACGGTGATGAAGATCCTGGCCGGCCTGCATGGCGCCGACGGCGGCACCGTCAGGATAGGCAATGCCAACAGCCCGTTCGATCCGACGCGTGACATCGGCATGGTGTTCCAACAGGCGCTGCTGCTGAAGTGGCGGACGATCCTGGACAACGTGCTGCTGCCGGCCGAGATCGTCGGCCTGCCGATGAAGGCCGCGCGCGAGCGGGCGCGCGATCTGCTCAACCTCGTCGGGCTCGCCGGCTCCGAGCAGAAATATCCGCAGCAGCTGTCCGGCGGCATGCAGCAGCGCACCGCGATCGCGCGTGCCTTCATTCACGATCCAAAACTGATCCTGATGGACGAGCCGTTCGGCGCCCTGGACGCGCTGACGCGCGAGCAGATGAATCTGGAGATGCTGCGGATCTGGCGCGAGAGCGGCAAGACCATCATCTTCGTCACGCATTCGATACAGGAGGCGGTGTTCCTGTCGTCGCATTGCGCCGTGCTGACCGCGGGCCCGGCGAAGATGGCCGACTATTTCGCGATCGACCTGCCCTTCCCGCGCGACCTTCCGCTGAAGACCACGGACGCGTTCGGCGCCTATGCACGGCGAATCTATGCGAAGCTGGGCCTGGGCGCGGCGTAGGCCGCTCGCTCAGATCTCGTAGTCCCGTAGGGTGGGCAAAGCGAAGCGTGCCCACCACCTCTATCCGATTCCCGGAAAGATGGTGGGCACGGCGCAAGTGCGCCTTTGCCCACCCTACGAGAGCTGTACGCTCAGCTCTTGTTGCGCATCTTGCTCAGCAGATAAATGTCGTAAAAATTCTCCGCGATCTGCGTGTAGAACAACAACTCCTTCATATACGCGTCGTGACTGTCCTTGGTGCGCTTGAACAGGTCGCTCTTGGCGGCGAGCTCGTTCAGATGGTCCTGCGTCGCGTTGTAGCAGGCCTCCAGCACGGGTTGCGGGAACGCCTTCAGCTCCGCGCCGCCTGCGAGCAGGCGCTTGAGCGCCGCCGGATTCACACTGTCGTATTTTTCGAGCATCCAGGCCCCGGCCGCCGCGCCCGCCTGGTTGACGATCGCCTGATAGTGCTTGGGCAGCGAGGCCCATTTCTCGTCGTTGACGACCATGTGCAGCATCGCGCCGCCTTCCCACCAGCCGGGAAAGTAATAGTACTTGGCGACCTTGTGGAAACCGAGCTTCTCGTCGTCATAGGGACCGACGAATTCGGCGGCATCGATCGTGCCCTTCTCGAGGGCCGAATACACATCGCCACCGGCGATCTGCTGCGGCACGACGCCGAGCCTTGCCAGCACGTGGCCGCCCAAGCCTGCGATGCGGAATTTGAGACCCTTGAGGTCGTCGACGGTCTTGATCTCCTTGCGGAACCAGCCGCCCATCTGGGTGCCGGAATTGCCGCAGAGGATGGCGTGCGCCTTGAACGGCTTGAGCGCCTCGTTGGTGAGATCGGCGCCGCCGCCGAAATGCCACCACGATTCCTGGTGGCGATGGTTCATGCCGAACGGCGCGCCGGTGGCATAGGCCAGCGCCGGCTCCTTGCCGATGTAGAAATAGAGCGGCGTCTGCGCCATCTCCACCGAGGCGGTGCTGACCGCATCCAGCGCCTGCAGGCCGGGGACGATCTCGCCGGCGGCAAAAGTCTGGATCTGGAATTTGTTGTCGGTGGCCTCGGCAATATATTTCGCAAAGGTCTGCGCCGTGCCGTAGATGGTGTCGAGCGACTTCGGGAAGCTCGAGGTCAGGCGCCATTTGATCTCGGGCGCGCTCTGCGCGATCGCAGGTGCAGCAACCAGCGTCGTCGCGCCGGCAACCGCGCCGCCTTGCAGGAATGTACGGCGTTTCATGATGAGGACTCTCCCTTGAAGTAAGTTTCAAACATGCGGCTGCACGGCGACGGCCTTCGCGGACCGTTTGCCCGTTCCCAAAGCGGAGTTCAAGATGCGACAGAACGGCCTGTAGCTCGCTTCAAAGCAGCTTGGCGCTGACGAACAGCGCGCGCACGGCGTTGGTTGCCTGCACCGCCAGCATGGCGTTACCGGCAGCGCCTTCCAGGGCCGCGACGGCATCCTCGTGCAGCGAGCGAAATTCCATCCACTCGACCGACTTGAAGTTGGTGAGGAACTGATAGGCCTGGCCGACGGTCGCGATCGCCAACGTGTCGCCGTTCAGCTTGATCTTGAACGTCGTGCGCAGCGGGGTTTCGGAACTGGATGCATCACTCATGGGCTGCTTCTGGACGAGGACGGCTTAACGAAGGGGAAACGGCAGCCCCGCCGTCGCAGGCGAATTTCAGGAATCGGTGCTCGCGCGCTGCGAGGCGGTCGCCGCTCCGCGCAGGTTCGGCACCACGACCAGGCGGTTGAACTCGCCATTGTCGTAGGCCTTGATGAACCGATCATAGTCCTTGATCGAGACGCAGCCGTTGGAATCGCCGCGCGGCCCGAGCAAGTAGTTGTGGGTGAGCAGCCCGACGCGGCCGAGCGCGCTGGTGCCTTCGACCGGGGTCATGCGCAGCGCACGGACGCCGTGGAACGGCTTTTCGCGCGGCTTGAGGTCGTAGGTCGCCGGCGGCGTCGCGCCGACCATCCGGCGGTCGACATGTTCAGGGTCGTCCATCAGCGCGCCCAGGCCGGAATGGGCCTCCAACGCCACGCCGCTCGGCAGGTAAACCGCCTTGGCCGAGATGTCATAGACCGCCGTGCGCGAATCGTAGCCGAGAGCGGCGAGATCCGGCGCCTTGCTGAACAGGCCGTCGCCGGGCGTCAGCGAGGCCAGCCTGATCTTGTCGGTGAATTTTTCGAAGAAATTGCGGTTGTCGACCCTGAGGTTGGTGTCCGCATAGGCTTGGCTGGAGGCGATCTGGGCGGAGAAGTCCGCCTGGACCGGACGCGCGCGCGGCATCGGGATGGCGTCGGCGCGCTGCGAGGACCTCGCCTCCTCGGCCGCGGACCGGTCGTCCTCGGTCAGGATCGAGCGCCAGTCGTCGCCCTGGAGCTTCTGGGCGAGCATCGCCTTGGCGTCCCGCAGCTTGAGCTGGACCGCATTCACCGCCGAGCGCTCCAACACCCGCAGGCCGAGCTCGCGCGGCGACGAGTTGGCGGAGGCCGAAGCGAAACGGTCCTCGAATGAGGGGGCACTGGCCGGCGGCAACGCGGCGGAGACAAGCGGGGTCGAATCGCTGATGTCGGCGACCCACGCGGCGGCGCCAAGCGCCAGCGCGACCCCTGCCAGAGACAGCAGAATCGTTTCAGCCCGCCCGACACGGCGGCGCGACAACAGCCTTTCGGCGTGTGCTGCGTCGGAAACCATCAGATCCCCAAATCGACCCCCGGGGGACCCAACCCCCACCCGGAGAGACTCTATACCAGCTACCACATTGGGAGCCAAAAGTTAGGCATAATCGCGGCCGGTGAGACACCTCTGGGGGTATCCAATGACCGATACTTTCGACCTAGAACGGTTCGTCCAGGCCCAAAACCCGGTTTTTCGCGATGTCCTGGGCGAGCTGACCCGGGGCCGGAAGCAGACTCACTGGATGTGGTTCATTTTCCCCCAGGTCGCAGGTCTCGGCGCCAGCGCCATGTCGCAGCGTTACGCCATCAGCTCCCGCGCGGAGGCTGAGGCCTATCTCGCCCACCCCATCCTGGGCGGGCGCCTCATCGAATGCACCAGGCTGGTGCTCGCGGTCGAGGGCCGGACCATCAACGCGATCCTCGGCGCGCCGGATGACGCCAAATTCCGCTCGTCGATGACGCTGTTCGGCGCGGTATCCGACGAGCCCGTCTTCGATCAGGCGCTCGCCCGATATTTCGCAAGCGAGCCTGACGGCGCCACGCTGGAGATCCTTGCCAGGCTCGATCGGACATCCCCCTAAGCCGGCCAGGTAGCGTAAACCGCAGATTAACAGGACCACCCTATCGTCCGGGCAAAATAATTCTCCGTTATTTGCCGGACTGACCATGAAAATCGGTACGCTCCTGACCAGCGCCATCGTCTCGCTCTCGACCGTCGGGGGCGGCCTCGCCGTCTACGTCGCCGTGACGAAATACCAGACGATGGAGCGGATCACCGAGGCGCAGGGGCGGCTCGCGATCGTCCGTGCGGTCAGCGACATCCCGCGCTATCTCAATCCGGAGCGCGGCTATTCCACCAACATCCTGTACGGGCCTGCGGCCATCGACCCCGCGCTGCTGGCCGAGCAGGACAAGCTGCGCAAGCAGACCGACAGCGCCCGCGACAAGATGAACGCACTGCGCAAGGAGCTGCCCGGCCCGTTCGACGACGGCACCACGATCGGAAGCAACATCGACGGCATCAACGCGAAGTTCACCGGCTTGCGCGAGGCCATCGACAAGGCGCTGGCAGGTCCCGCCGAGGCGCGCAAAGACGCCGCCAAGAAGATCGTCGCAGACAATGCCGTGCTCAACGGCGGCGTGACCGCGCTGCTCAACGAGCAGGTCCGCCGCATGGCGATCCTGAACGGTGACGCCTACCGGCAGGCCAGCTACGCCAATATCGCGATGACGCTGCGCGACGTCGGCGGCTTCAACTCGAGCCTGCACAAGAATCTCGTTGGCGGGAAGAAGCCGGCGACCGATGCCGAGAAGGCCGACATCAGCCGCTCGCAGGGCCGCAACGACCAGCTCGTGATGGCGCTGCTGGAATTGCGCGGCAATCCGGCAACGCCCGCCAACGTCGCCGCGGCGCTGGAGAAGTTCAATTCGGTTTATGTCGAGGAGTTCGGCCGCGAGCTCAAGCTGGCGAAGGACGGCGCCGTCACCGGCAAGTACGAGCACGACGTGGATACCTACTACGCCGCCACTCAGCGCGGCCTGTCCACCGTCATCGCGGTCCGCGACGCCTTCTACGACAACGCGGAGCAGATCCTCGCCGGCGCCTCCTCCGCCGCGCGCACCAGCTTCACGATCGCCCTCGTCGGCCTCGTCGCCGTGCTGATGGCCAGCGTCGGCCTCATCGTGACGGTTCGCCGCCGCGTCTGCGCGCCGATCGTCGGCCTGACGACGCGGATGTCGCGGCTCGCCGACGGCGAGGTTGCGGAAGAGATTCCCGGCGCCGCGCGCTCCGACGAGATCGGCGCGATGGCCGCGGCCGTTCGGATCTTCAAGGACAACATGATCCGGGCCGACCGGCTCGCGGCCGAGAAGCAGGCCGAGAACGACGGCAAGATGCGCCGCGCCCAGGCGCTCGACGATCTCACCCGCGCCTTCGAGGCCAAGGTCACCGAGCTGGTCGGCGGCCTCTCGCGAGCCTCGGCGGCGATGGAAAGCACCGCGCAGTCGATGACCTCGACGGCTGCGCAGACCAACAGCCAGGCCGCCGTGGTCGCCGCCGCCTCCGAGCAGACCTCGACCAACGTGCAGACCGTCGCGAGCGCCACCGAAGAGCTGACCTCCTCGATCGCGGAGATCGGTCGTCAGGTCGCCCAAAGCACCGAGATCGCGGCCCGTGCCGTCGACAACGCCCGCCGCACTGGCGACACCGCGCGCACGCTCGCCGAGGGCGCCCAGAAGATCGGCGACGTCGTGACGCTGATCCAGAGCATCGCCGAGCAGACCAACCTGCTTGCGCTGAACGCGACCATCGAGGCTGCCCGTGCCGGCGAAGCCGGCCGCGGCTTTGCCGTGGTCGCCTCCGAAGTGAAGTCGCTGGCCGGCCAAACCGCCAAGGCCACGACCGAGATCTCCGAGCAGATCACCGCGATCCAGTCCGCGAGCGACGAGACGGTGGCGGCGATCCGCAACGTCGCCGACGTCATCGCCGAGATCGACCAGATCGGCACCGCGATCGCGGCGGCGATCGAGGAGCAGGGCTCGGCGACCAAGGAGATCGCCCGCAGCGTTCAGGAGGCCGCCCGCGGCACCCAGGAGGTCAACAGCAACATTTCCGGCGTGCAGCGCGCCGCCGACGACACCGGCGCCGCGGCGCGAGAGGTGCTGGGCGCGGCCGAGCAGCTCTCGACCCAGTCGCGCGATCTCGCCGGCCAGTTCGAGCGCTTTCTCGGCGAGGTCCGGACGGCGTAGCGCGACGTCAATACGGCGGTGCCTTGCGCGTCCGTTGTGCTTTCGCCGCCTCGATCCACCAGGCCAGATCGTCGGCGAAGCGCGGGAAGGAGCGCTCCAGGGCCTTGCCGCCGTCGCCGATCGGTTCGCCGGCCTCCGACAGCGTCTGCGCGATCGGGCCGACGCCGATGGTGCTCGACACCACCACCATGCCCATCTCCGAGAGCGTGCCGTGCCAGGCCGTCGCCGCACGGGCACCGGACAGCCGGCCGGCCGAATAGCTCACGATCGCGGCCGGGCGCCAGAACCATTCCTCCAGGAAGTGGTCGGTGAGGTTCTTCAGGCCGGGCTGGATGCCCCAATTGTACTCGCCGGTGACGAAGACGAATCCGTCGGCGTCGCGGATCTGCCCGGCCAGCTTCTCCAGCGCCTCCGGCGCCGAGCCCTTGGGATATTCCTTGTACATGCGGTCCAGCATCGGCAGCCCGATCGCCTTGGCGTCGATGAACTCGACGTCCTCGCCGCGGCCGCGCAGCCGGTCGATGACGAAATTCGCAAGGCGGATGCCCATGCGGTCGGAACGGTAGGAACCGTAGAGAACGAGAATGCGATTGCTCATGGCCGAACGGTAGCACGAAACCGGCGCCCAGCCCTACTCGATTTGTCGCGCTACCTTCTGCGACCGCGGTCCAGCGTTTGCGACGGCGTCTCGCCGAACTGGTCGCGATAGCCTCTGGAGAAATCGCTGAGATGCCAGAAGCCATACGCCAGCGCGACTGCCTTGACGCTGTCGGCGCCGGCGAGAAGGCGCCGGCGCACCAGCCACAGCCGGTGCAGACGCAAGTAGCGGTGCAGGCTCATGCCGCGGTAGCGGCGAACGATGTCGTGCATGGTGCGAACGGACAGCCCGAGCTTGCGCGCGATCTCATCGCTATAAATCGGCTCCGACAGGTCCTCAGACAGCAGTGCGCGGATGTCCTGGAACATCCTGAAATTCCGTCCGTCGTTGGGACCCAGGGTCCAGCGGGCCGAAACGATGGTTGCAAAGGCGTCGTCGACGGCTCCGAGCAGGGACTCCTTCATCGCCGCGCCCTTCAACAAGAGCTCCCGTGCGTCGACCGGGCCGGACGCCTCGGCCAGCACTTCGCGAACCACGCCGCGCAACCGCTGCAAGCCGACCGGGGAGATTTCAAAAATCTTGAAGCTCGAGAGCGTGAGCGGCCAACCACGATCCCTCACCTCGGGCCGGAAAATCACCGAGGCGATTTGCCGCTGCACCTCCTCGATGGTGGTGTAGGCCGCTCCGCCGTTGCCAATGACCACGACCGGTCGCGCACGTTGCGAGCCGTTGAAGCGAATCGGTACGTTGAGATCGTCCATCGTGAAGCCGATCGCAGTGCAATTCTCCACGAGTTGTGCGTCAACCACCCGCGGAAACGCGCGCGTCAAATTCACGTCGCAGCCGGGCAAGGCGAGGATTGTCTGCTCAGCCGAAATCTTCCGCACAAAAGGGGTGAATTCGAAGTTCAGCCCGCGTATGGCGTTTCGAAATTCGTCGACGTCTGAAAAGCGAAATGTTTTGAGTGCCGACCTCGGCACATCGTCAATGCTGTTCATGGAAACAAGAAAATGCCGCGCCGCTCTGGATCTGCGTCCGGCCGCGGGGTGCCGGTTCGCTTCCTCCTTCGATTATTTCGTCAGAATCGATCGTAACTGTGGCCTGATTAAATGGAGAGGGGTCGGTTGAAAGAACAATCCGGGACAACCCGGTCTCGCCGAATTTCGATAACGTTTCCTACAAGGCCGGCGGTGCGCCAATACCCGAGCCTTCGAGGATTAAAATTCAAATTAACGCCTTTGAGGCGGAATGACCGTCGTTTGATGGTTCAATTTATTTAATTTCAGGCTCCTGCCATGATGGCAAACTCGCCTGCTGATAGTCTGGTCGATCTGGAGAACGCGGTTGCAACATGTCCGCTGGACCGGTGTGCTCGCATCCTCTCAGGCATATTGCAACTGCTCACAAGCAGCCGCGACCGATCTCAGGAATTACTCGCCGACATGGCCGACGGCGTCCTGCTACGGCTGGTCGAGCGGGTTGAGGCCAGCACGCTGATTGATGTCAGCGCGGCGCTCGCAGAGCTCAAAGTGGCTCCGCCGAAGACCGTGCGACGTCTCGCCTCGCACCACGATCCGGAAGTCGCCTGCCCTGTCTTGCTCCGCTCGCAATCACTGTCCACGGCCGATCTCAAGTCGGTCGCAGCCGCGAGCGGCGAACGACAACAATGTGCGATCGCCGGCCGCGCGCCGATCGATCCACTGGTGATCGAGACGCTGATCAAGTGTGGCGCCCCCAGTGTTTGTCTCGCACTGATCGGCAACAGGGAGGCAAGATTCTCCGATGCCGCCTACGTTGCATTGATTGAGAAGTGCCTGTCGGATGACGAACTGACCAAAGCTCTGGCGCTCAGGCCGGACACGCCCGATAGGGTCATGCGGGAGTTGCTGTCGGCCTTGCCAGCGCCGAAATCTGGCACAGGGCCGAAGGCCATCGGCTCGCATCAGACCGCAACGGCCGCGCCGAACGTCGCGAGGCTGCCCTGCGCCGCCGCTTATGCACGCGCGCGGCCGGAAATCGTCGCGCTCAACCGCACCGGCAAGCTCAACGATTCCACGGTAAACCGCTTCGCCATTCGCGGCGAGACTGCCAACCTCGTTACGGCGCTGTCGGTGCTGTCGGGCACTCCCATCGAGATCGTCGAGCATGTCATCACCGACGAGGATTGCGAGGGTCTCGTCATGGCCTGCCGCGCCTCGCGGCTGAATTGGCAGACCACGCTCGCCATCCTGAGCAACCGCTGCGGCACGCGGCTTTCCTTCGCCGAGCGCGGACGCGCACAGCACATTTTCGAGACGTTGCTGCTGTCGACCAGCCAGTGGACGGTGCGTTGGGGCGAAATTGCCGCAAACGCCAAGGAGAGCGGTCGGGGTCATCGGGACGCAAAGAACATGGGGGTTAGCTGATGAAGTTCGACGGTCGAAAAGCCGCCCGCGTGAAGCTGGACCACAGGCAGCCGGTCAATCTCATGGGGTCCGACGGCACCTGGCGGCGCAGCTGCGTCCTGCTCGACGTATCGCAGACGGGCGCGAAGGTCGAGGTCGAGGGCACGCTCGACGTGCTCAAGGCCAAGGAATTCTTCATGGTGCTGTCGTCGACAGGCCTCGCCTACCGGCGCTGCGAGCTGGTCTGGATCGACGGCACCACCGCCGGCGTCCATTTCATTACCGTTGACGGCAAGAAGAAATCTGCCGGCGCACCAGCGCCCGGGCAGAACGCGGTCCAGGTCAAATAGAGGCAAATAGAATTCGAAGATTCCACCCGCAGTTTTCACATCCAGATAGTCGCAATCCAGGTCAGACCGTGCAAGACGCGCGAACCAGATCCGGCTCCGTCAATGGTGACGCCGGCATCCGAACGACGGCAACGGCTCGTCCCCTCCTGCACGTGCTGGCCGACACGTCCGACAAGCTCTCGGGCATCTGCTCGATCCTCCAGGAGAGGTTCGCCATTGCAGGCGAGCGGCTCGATGCCGATTCCAGGCTGTCGCAGACACCGGTCGCCATCGTCATTCGCGCGGAGCTGCGCGACGTCGACAATATCGCCGCCATCAAGCAGCGGGCTGCCAAGTTGGCGAAGGTCGGGAAGCGCATCTTCCTGCTCGAGCACACCTCCCACGTCTGCATTTCCCAGGCCTATGCGCTCGGGGCGACGCTGGTCCTTCCCAGCACGGTCGGCCGGACCAAGCTGCTGGCGGCACTGGCCGATCCGGCCGACGGGCCGTCCGCTTCGTCAGGCGATACGCTGCAATCCGACAACGCCGTCGAGACCGCAGCGACCGCGATCGCATCGATGTTCGCGGCTGTCACCTTGGGCCAGCCGCTCGATGTCGATGGTGCCAAGGAGGCCGGTCGCCAGATCGCCGAGCGCATCACCCGGCAGGGCCTGACCGAGTGGCTCATGACGGTGCGGCGCCACCACGAAGGAACCTATCAGCACTGCCTACTGGTGACCGGTCTCGCCATCGACTTCGGACTGAGCCTTGGCGTCGGCAGGGCCGACCTGGAACGTCTCTACTCGGCGGCCATGTTCCATGACATCGGCAAGGCGCAGATTCCGCTCGCGGTGCTCGACAAGCCTGGTCGCCTCGATGCCACGGAACGCGCGCTGATCGAAACGCATCCGGCCGCTGGCTACGACTTTCTCAAGGACCATGACGGAATCTCGCGGGAGATCCTCGATGCCGTTCGCCACCATCACGAGTATCTGGACGGGAGCGGCTATCCCGATGCGCTCTGCGGCGAGAGCATTTGCGATATCGTCAGGATTCTAACGATCTCGGACATCTTCGCAGCGCTGATCGAGCACCGGCACTACAAGCCGACCATGCCGCGCGCGGAGGCCTACGACGTTCTGTGCGGGATGAATGGCAAGCTGGAAAAGGCGCTGGTCCGCTCGTTCAAGCAGGTCGCGCTCACACGATGAGCGCTGTACCCCGTCTCGAACGCCGCCTCAATGCGTCGCACGATAGCTGGCGCGACGCGGGATGGAGCGGCAGGCCAGCCCGTCGGCCAGCAGCTTCATGTCCTCGTGCCGGCCGCTGCGAATCAGTCGGCCGAACTCTTCGGGTGTGAAAGGAAGACTTGGATCATCATCGATCTTGTGCCGCAATCGCGGACCGAAGAACCGCCGAACCAGGCTAGCCAGCCGCCGCATGTCAATTCCCTCGCGCCAGCAACAAACCTCTCAGTCCGCATATTGTTCCTCCCGCAACTTCGAGATTGCAAGAGGCCACTCGCGACGCCGCACCAAAAAAATTTCCGCCAGAGAATAATCTCCTCTTGCTCGCGCTAATCGGCAAAACCCACGTGACGCACGAACTCGTGGTTGTGCTCGCGGTCCGAGCGAACTGCGTTCGCGGCAAAGCTGTCGTCGGGATAGCCCATCGCGACGCTCATGATGACCTCGTCCTTCCCGGAATCTTGGCGACCTCGCGCACAATGTCGGAGCGCATGGCGATGTCGACCTGCCGGGTGCGATCACCGCGCGCGGCACCGGCGTGTTTTTGAAGCCACGCACGTTGCGGCGCGACTGGACCAGCGTCTCGAATTCCACCTCGTGAACCTCCCTGCCCGCTCGTCCGGCGTTGCGACAGACCACCGGTTGCCGATGCGGCGCGCAAAACCTATGCTAATGACCAAGCAAGACCAAGAACCCTGTGAGGAAGTCCATGGCCGCACCGCTCGATCCCGTCATCGCCCAGATCATTCCGCTCATGCCGATGCGCGATCCCACGGGCATGACGCCACAGAGCGCCCGCGATTCCTTGCGCGCACTCGCTGCCTCGCGCGCGGCCATTCCGCCGCCGCCCGTCGATAGCGTCGAGGATATCAAGGTGAAAGGCGGCGCCGGTCCGCTTCCTGCACGGGTCTACCGGAACGGCAGCCCGCCGGCACCGACCGTGGTGTTCTTCCATGGCGGCGGCTGGGTTGCGGGCGATCTCGAAACCCACGACCGGCAGGCGCGCAACCTTGCGATCGAGACCGGCGCGGTCGTCGTCTCCGTCGACTATCGACGTCCGCCCGAGACGCGCTTTCCCGGCGCCTTCGAGGATGCCTTCGCCGCGGTGAGCGACGTGTTTGGCCGCATCGCGGAATTTGGCGGTGACGCAAAGCGCTTCGGCGTTGCCGGCGACAGCGCCGGCGGCAATCTCGCTGCGACGACCGCGATCGCCTGCCGCGATGCCGGCATCAAGCTCGCCGCGCAGCTCCTGGTCTATCCGGTCACCGACGTCGTCGGCGCTTATGCCGATGCGGGCGAGAACGCACGCTATCCCTCGCGCGCGGAGAACGCCGACGGCTACTTCCTCACGCGCGCGACCATGGAATGGTTCTGCGGCCACTATCTCGCCGATCCCGCGCACGCCGGCGACTGGCGCGTCTCGCCGCTGCGGGCCGCATCGCTGGCCGGCGTCGCGCCGGCGGTCGTGACCACCGCGTGGTTCGATCCCCTGCGCGACGAAGGCGCGGCCTATGCGCGGGCGCTGGAAGCGGCCGGCATCCGCGTCAAGCATCATGAGGGCCCCGGCCTGATCCACGGCTATTTCGGCATGGGCGACGCCTCCGACGCCGCGCGCGCCGAAGCCCAGCGCGCGCGGGCCGACTTCAAGGCGCTGCTCGTGCGCGGCGTGTGAAGGCGATCAGGCGCTCTGCGCCCGCTGCGCCGCGGTGTGCCCCCAGACCTCGTCCCAATCCTGGCCGGCGGCATCGACCACGCGGCCGTCGGCCTCGAAGAACTTGTTCGGCACCTGGAAGATCGCCAGGATCAGCGCGCCGTCCGGGCACCAGGCGGCGTGCCGGCTGCCCGCCTCGCGCCAGATGAATTCGCCGGCCTTGCAGGCAATGCCCTTGGCCGGGCCCTCCTTGTCGACGAGCGCACCTTCGATGACCCAGCTCTGCTCGATGCCGACATGCTCGTGATCAGGCAGCACCGATCCCGGCGCAAAGCGCATCAAGGCGGTCATCAGCCCCGTGCCGCGATCGAACAGCAGCGTCTTGGCCTCGCAGCCCGGAAAGCGCGTCTTCTGCCAATCCATGTCATGGGGGCGAACCAGGTGCGAATGCCGCTCAGCGGCGCCCTGGTCGTGCGGGATCGCGGCGTCCATCACGATGCTTCCTCTCCATCTCGAGGGACCGACGCTAGCAGGATCGCCCGATGAGGTCAGCGAGCAGTGCAACAGAGGCGACATCTTCCGCGCTCGAAGCGCAAAAATCAGCGGGGCGAGCGGGCGGCCGGTGCTCATCCTGCTTGATTGCGCCACGATTTGCGGCTCCAATCTCCCGGCCATTTCTGGCTTAGGAGACCCCCATGATGAAGCGGATTTTCCTCGCTGCGATCGTTGCCAGCTTTGCAGCGGGCTCGGCCCTTGCGCAAGAAACCTGCGAAAGCAAGGCTGTCGGCAAGGACGGCAAGCCGCTGGCCGGCGCCGCCAAGACCTCGTTCCTGAAGAAGTGCAAGGAAGATGCCTGCGCCCCCAAGGCCGTCGGCTCCGACGGTAAGCCGCTCGCCGGCGCCGCCAAGAACAGCTTCATGAAGAAGTGCGAGACCAGCGCGTAAGCGCGCAGTCCGTTCCCGGCTTTTTCAGCGAGCCATCACAAACGAAATGCCGTCATGGCCGGGCAGAAGCGCGTCTTCGCGCGAGAGCATGATCCGGAAAAGTGCGAAGCGGCTTTCCGAGAAGATCATGCTCAAACAATAAGCTAAAGCGCGATGACGATTCATCCCGATCGCATCGCGCTTTAGACCTCCCGGCCATTTGGTTCTTGTGCCTTCCCCGCCGCCAGTTTTCTGGCACGCGCCGTGCGCGTAAAGCAAACTCCTCGCGACCCTAGACAGAACGCAGCGGCTGACGGATGATGCAACGCTGAGCGAACCGGGGCGCATCGACGAGGCTTCCAGCAAAGGATGGGCGAGATGTTGCAGTTCCGCGTGCGTGATCACATGATGGCGACCATGAGTGTGCTCTTTGCGCTGCTCATGATTGTTGACGTTGCCGACGCCAGAGGCCCTGGCCTGCCCAACGTCATGGTTCTCGCAACCGGCGGCACGATCGCCGGCAGCGGGGCGAGCAGCACCACAGTCGTCGGGTATACCGCAGCCACGGTGGGCATCGAGACCCTCTTGAACGCCGTCCCCGAGTTGAAAACGGTGGCCAACGTCAAGGGCGAGCAGGTCTTCCAGATCGCCAGCGAGAACATGAACAATGATTATTGGCTGAAGCTCGCCAAGCGCGTCAATACGCTCCTCGCACAGGACGACGTGGACGGGATCGTGATCACGCACGGGACCGATACGATCGAGGAAACCAGCTATTTCCTGAATCTGGTCGTCAAGAGCAAGAAGCCTGTGGTCGTCGTCGGCGCGATGCGGCCATCGACAGCGATCAGCGCGGACGGCCCGATCAACCTCTTCAATGCGGTGATCCTCGCAGGCAGTGAAGAAGCCGTCGGCAAGGGCGTGCTCGTCGCCCTCAACGATCAGATCAACGCCGCGCGCGACGTCACCAAGAACAACACGTCCACGGCAGACACCTTTCGCACGCCTGAACTCGGCTTTCTCGGCTACATGCAGGGCAACAAGCCGTATTTCTATCGGCAATCGACCCGCCGGCACACGGCGGATTCCGAATTTGACGTGTCCAACCTCGATGTCCTGCCTCAGGTCGACATCGTCTACGGCTACGCCAACATGAACCGGGTTGCGATCGACGCCTTTGTCGCCGCCGGCGCCAAGGGGGTCGTGCATGCCGGCGTGGGTGACGGCAGCCTGGCCCGCCCCGCGGTCGAGCCGGCGCTGGACGAAGCCCGCAAGAAGGGCGTTGTGATCGTTCGCAGCAGCCGTGTCGGCAACGGCATCGTCGCGCGCAATGGCGAGGCCAAGGACGATGAGCACGACTTCGTCGTCTCGGATACGCTCAATCCCCAGAAAGCGCGCATCTTGCTGATGCTGGCGTTGACCAAGACGACCGACACCAAGGACATTCAGCGGATGTTCTACGCCTATTAATTTAGAACCTCGGCTAGTCCCGCTTGAAGCAGCGGTCATCACAGACCGCACGGCGTCGATGGCGAAGTGCTGCGCGAGATCTTGCGGTAGGCGATCGCGCGAAATTCGGGCTACGCGGTCGGATCTCGTAGGGTGGGCAAAGCGGAGCGTGCCCACGATCTGCCGCAGATCAGAACGAGATGGTGGGCACGGCGCGATTTGCGCCTTTGCCCACCCTACCAGAGCTCCGTCATTGCAAGGTCCGCGGCCCCCTCACTAGCTCCGCAACCCCGGAGCCTCCTGCCCGGTGCGCGCGACATATTCGGTGTAGCCGCCGCCATATTGGTGGATGCCCTCCGGCGTCAGCTCCAGCACGCGGTTCGACAGCGTCGCCAAAAAATGCCGGTCGTGGGAGACGAACAGCATGGTGCCCTCGAAATCCGCCAGCGCGTTGATCAGCATTTCCTTGGTGGCGAGGTCGAGATGGTTGGTGGGCTCGTCCAGCACCAGGAAGTTCGGCGGATCGAACAGCATCTTGGCCATGACGAGGCGCGCCTTCTCGCCGCCCGAGAGCACGCGGCAGCGCTTCTCGACATCGTCGCCGGAGAAGCCGAAGCAGCCGGCGAGCGCACGCAAGGAGCCCTGCCCCGCGGTCGGAAACGCGTCCTCCAGCGACTGGAACACGGTGCGCTCGCCGTCGAGCAGATCCATCGCATGCTGGGCGAAATAGCCCATCTTGACGCTGCCTCCGAGCGCCACCGTGCCCTGGTCCGGCTCGCTCGCGCCGGCCACCAGCTTGAGCAGCGTCGACTTGCCGGCGCCGTTGACGCCCATCACGCACCAGCGCTCCCGACGGCGGATCATGAAGTCGAGCCCGTCATAGATGCGCTTTGAGCCATAGCCCTTGTGCACGTTCTTGAGCGCGACGACGTCCTCGCCCGAGCGCGGCGCCGGCAGGAAGTCGAACGCGACGCTCTGGCGGCGCCGCGGCGGCTCGACGCGCTCGATCTTGTCGAGCTTCTTGACCCGGCTCTGCACCTGCGCCGCATGCGAGGCGCGCGCCTTGAAGCGCTCGATGAACTTGATCTCCTTGGCGAGCATGGCCTGCTGGCGCTCGAACTGCGCCTGCTGCTGCTTCTCGTTCTGCGCCCGCTGCTGCTCGTAGAATTCGTAATCGCCGGTGTAGGTGGTGAGCGAGCCGGAATCGATCTCGATCACCTTGGAGATCACGCGGTTGATGAACTCGCGGTCGTGCGAGGTCATCAGCAGCGTGCCTTCGTAATCGTGCAGGAATTTTTCCAGCCAGATCAGGCTTTCGAGGTCGAGATGGTTGCTCGGCTCGTCGAGCAGCATGACGTCGGGGCGCATCAGGAGAATACGCGCCAGCGCCACGCGCATCTTCCAGCCGCCGGAGAGTTTGCCGACGTCCCCGTCCATCATCTCCTGGCTGAAGCCGAGGCCGGAGAGCGCTTCGCGCGCGCGGCCGTCGAGCGCATAGCCGTCCAGCTCCTCGAACCGGTGCTGCACCTCGCCATAGCGGGCGATGATCTCGTCCATCTGGTCGGCCTTGTCGGGGTCGGCCATATCGGCCTCGAGCGCGCGCAGCTCGGCCGCGACCTCGCTGACGGGACCAGCTCCGTTCATCACCTCGGCCACCGCGCTGCGGCCGGACATCTCGCCGACGTCCTGGTTGAAATAGCCGATGGTGATGCCGCGATCGGTCGAGACCTGCCCCTCGTCGGGCAGTTCCTCGCCGGCGATCATCCGGAACAGCGTGCTCTTGCCGGCGCCGTTCGGTCCGACGAGACCGATCTTCTCCCCCTTGTTGAGGGCCGCGGAGGCTTCGATGAACAGGATTTGGTGGCCGGCTTGCTTGCTGACGTTGTCGAGGCGGATCATGAGTGTCTTTGGGGGGATTTTTGCGTTGCAGCGTCATAGGGCATGCGGGGCGTGAGGGGAAGCCCGGCGGGGTACGGATCGGCGACCGGCTTCGGCCACCCACTCGCTATGGGCAAGAGCCTGCCGGCGCGCTGGTGGAGGCCTGGATGGCAGGTGGGGCGCGCGCTGCCGGCGTGAGGAACCGCGTGCGGACCTCCTCCCGTGGGCTTCAACCCGTTGCACTAAGCTTCGATGGAGCCGCGATCACGGCCTTGAACAGCTCAAGACGTTCTTTGATGAGTTGTTCGTATTCGTCCAGTGCAATAGACCGATCGTCCACCCGAAGCAGACCACGAGAGACCGGTACTAGAAGATCTCCCGGATGAGAGCCCCGCAATGCATTCAATGCTGTCACATCTCCTCCCTGCGGCCCGAGCCCTGGAGCTAGAATGATGGCGTTCGGCAGCAGGCTACGAAGCCGCTTTCCTTCTTGTGGAACTGTCGCGCCTATCACGGCCCCGACCGGATTGAGGCGCGCCCCCTGATTGCAATCCTTGCCGACAGTCGCGATCAAGTCAGCGAGCCGATCGGAAATAAAACGGTTTCCCGTCATCCGGTCTTGTAACCAGCCTGCACCGGGATTCGAGGTACGGCAGAGGACGAACAAGCCCTTGCCATACCTGCGAACACAATCGAGGAATGGCTCCAAAGTGTCTGGTCCCATCATCGGATTAACGGTTAGGCAATCCGCCTCAAAGTCGCCGCTGCCACCAGCAGTCCCAGGCGTGAGGTAGGCTCGCCCATACGCCGCGGCGGTCGATCCGATATCACCGCGCTTCGCATCAAGAATCACGCCCATACCCGCACTCCGAGCCCGCTTCATTGCCAACGACAAGGCATTGAGCCCTGCAAGGCCATATGCCTCGAAGTAGGCAGATTGGAATTTCACGAAGCCGACCCGACCAATGGTCCGGTCCAGGACGAAATCAAGGTATCGGGGCAGCCAATCGAGGCGCCCGCCCTCGCTCTCGAAAGCCGCGGGAACATCTGGCAGATATGGATCAATGCCTACGACGATGCCCCCGTAGCTCGACGCATTCGCTTGAACGATGTCAGTCCACGCCTCGGCTCGCATTCCGTCTTCCTCCACCCATTTGGCAACACATAGCCGATCAGCGATTGAGTATCCATCGCAGCCGAGACCTTCGAGCGCCGGCGCGTTGCCGCGGCGCATCCGCGCCACGATGGACTTCCTCGCAGCACGTCTGTCGGCCCTGCGGATATGAGTTGCGGCTCATGATGCAGGGCCGGCGATGCACCCGTGCATCACGATCGCCAACTCGATGACAACGGAGTTACGACGAGCAGCACCGCGCTCTACCCACCCTACGAGCTGAGCATAATAACGACGACAGCGAAGCTCTACGCCAATGATCATTGCGATGATCGAGATGGCATGAACATCGTCTTTCTCTAGTTGCGGTCTTTGCAGCTAAGCGATTGGACGTGCTTTACGAAAAAGACCGTCCAGACGACTATGCGCCTAGAGTGATCTGGATCTGGGAGCCCCCTGCACAAGATCCGGCAACGGAGCGGAAAACCCGAACATCCTGATGCTGTGCAGCAAGGGGTGGTCCATCAATTTTCCGGGTTGGCGTCCAGCTCCCTGAGAGGAGCGGACTGGGGCCGGTCACACTTGACATGCCACGACAACCTAAGGGAGCATCTGGCGTTTTTTCATCATTTGGAGATTGCCGCGATGACTACCATCCACATGGACTCGTCCGTAAGCCAGACTGTCACCCGCGCCGTTTTGAACGGGGGAGTTCTGGTCTGCACCAAGTCCAGCGACAAGGACGTTTACTCTCATTCGATTTGGGCGACCGAAAGCAACATTCGGCAGTTCACGATGCACGAAGGTGACAGTATCGTCATCCCACCGGGTTCGACATTGACCATCTGGATATTCCGCAAGCAGCCAGGAAATTCGACTTGGACCATGGATTTTGAACTCAAAGAAAAGGCTGCTTGATGCGCCTTACGAAAAGGCCGCTCTCGGGCAATCCGTGAGCGGTCCCTTGACCGGAGTCTCCGGCATTCTGGAAGGCGGCCCTCCCAGCGCCGCCATCCTCGCGATCATCTCGCCGCTTACCAGCCAGTCATAAATCGCCGCAGTCTCCTTGTCACGAAATGCGCAAGCTCACAGCTCCTACCGCCGGCGAGCGATCCACACTCCGGCCAGGAAGGCGACAAACAGCGACCGTAGAGGCGCTTTCATCGTGACCTCTCGCAACCGGTCAGCCCATCGCCTGGCGGAATCCAGCGAAGGCGAGTCGGGTTGTGGCTTGGCCGCTCCGGAACCTGGCCGCGGGCTTGAGATCTGCTCCAAGCCGTCCTGATTGGCTGCCAAGCCGGAGGCTTCCGTCATCGCCGCAGCTTCCTTCATGTCCATGCGCGTGCTCCAATCCTGCTGCGGTTGGGGAACAACCACCTGATCTCAGCGCCTTCGGCTCTGGCGGCGGCATTCATGCGAACTATATGGTTTGTCAAACGTCCGCCGCATCACTCCCTTGAAGAAGCCCTTGCTGATCTTTCTGTTCCTTGTCTTGGCACCGCTGGCCGCGTCGGCGGTGAGATATTTCTGGCTGGGCGATGGCCGCCAGAATTGGCAAACCGCCGATCGGTCGAGCGCAGGTCTTCTGCTTCCCGCTGCCGATCATCCCGAAGCCGTCATACGGGTGTTCGGGGCGCGAACGGTGCGGTGGCGCAGCATCTTCGCGGTTCACACCTGGATCGTCGTCAAGGAGAAAAATGCCCCGACCTACACCCGCTATGACTACACGGCGTGGGGCGAACCGATCCGCACCAACGGCTTCGCTCCGGACGGGCGGTGGTTTGGCGCTGCGCCAGAAACCATTGTGGCCGTCAACGGAGAGCGCGCCGAGGTGCTGATCCCAAAATCCGATACGTGATCGAAAACTACCAGTTTCGGTCCTATGGAGATTATAGCGTCTGGCCCGGTCCCAACTCGAACACCTTCGTGCAGGCGGCCCTCGATGCCGTCCCCGAGCTCAGGGCCGTGCTGCCGCCGACCGCGATCGGCAAGGACTTCCCGTACACGGGTAGGTGGGTCGGCCTGACGGCGTCCGGCACGGGTATCTATGCTTCGCTTGCCGGATATGTTGGCTTTTCCGTCGGCTGGGTCGAAGGCTTGGAGATCAATTTCTTCGGCGCCGTGCTCGGTCTCGATATCCGACGCCCGGCGCTCAAGCTGCCTGGGCTTGGCCGCTTCGGGGTGACGCCTGGGCTCTAGGAGGCAGAGATCCCATGATGCCTAACAAGCTGGCCATTTTTAGGAGCATCGAAACTCGCCAACGGATCATAAGCCGTCATTCGACACTAAGGCGGCCTCAATCCGTTCACGGCGGCAAAAATGCTGCGACTGATCCGACGACTTCGCTGCTAGCTGCCGGTTGATGGGATCGGACGAAAATGAAACGAGAGGTCACGGGTATATCCGCTTCGGCTCGACCATCCTGGCCGATTAGGATCAATCCGGCGCCGCCATTTGCCACATTCAGAATAATCGGCTCGCCGCTCCATGTCTTGATCGGCTCCATTCCGATGATGAGAAATTCGCCGACAGGTTGGTCGAAATATTGGATGCGCAATTGCGGGCCGACTTCGGCCGCAGCAAGCTTAAGGCCGACCTGCTGGGCGCGTGCGTATACGTTAGCCAGGGTCACGGTGTCGAAGGTAAACCCAAGCTGCGCAGGTGATAAATGGACGAGCTCGACATTTGTCTTCTGAGAGCTAACGGTGAACGCCGGCCGAGCAAGGATTTCTGCAGCCTGACCACCGACACTGCAGCCCTTGCTAGCGAGCTCGTTGCGCAAGGTAAGTGAGTTGGCGAAGGTACCTATCGTGATCGTCTTCCAGGTCGCAACGTCACGAGCGGACCTGATAGGCTGTTCGGACGCTGGGGCCGAGTGCGTCTTGGGCTTCAGCCGGTTCTGCAAGACATCGCGGGCTGCGCATTGCGCGGACGCGGTACTCGCGAAAGGAACGACGCAGGCGGCTTGGAGTATGCAAGCCAAAAAGTAGCTGCAAACTCGCCTTGCGCTTGAACGGCCACTACCTGCCGCGCACCGGGCTCGGCTTCTGAAAGTAGACATGGCGATGGCTTTTTCTAGTTGAACAAAAAAGCCCGCCTCCGAGTCAATGGGAAGAACGGAGGAAAATGACGTCAATCAACATTCTCCGGCCGACTTTGAAATGCGTCCGGAGGCGGGGCCTATGGCTAGAATATTCCAGTTTCCAAATTGGCAGGCGGCAGTCCGTAAGCCTGATAACCCGCCCGTCCCATCAGCCCTAAGGGCAATGATGTCGCTCGAACATAGCACCCGGAACAAATCGGCTCAACGCCAAAGTCGGCTATCGCTCAAGGCTGCCTCAGCAGTTCCGCCCCGGCGAAATCGAAACTGCCGCCGCCATGCCCGACGGCGAACAGTACGCCGCGCTGAGCGGCGGCTTCCCGTCCTCGACGTGCAGACATTTCCCGAAGCGGCTCGAGACCGGCGCCGACTCTATCTCACCGAGAACGGCGCCTGATAAGGCCGCCCGAAGGGCACGCCGTTGATGACGGTCTGGATCGGCTTGAGCTGGGCTTTCCCTTCCCTCCTGTTGTTGCGCGTGTCGACGAAGCTGACCGGTCCCTCCACCAGCTCCATGATCGCGACGTCGGCGGGCGCACCGACCTGCAGCGTTCCGATCTTCGGCGCGCGATTGATGATCTTCGCCGGCGCCGTCGTCGCCATTGCGACGACCTGCTCCAGCGTGAAGCCAAGCAGCATGAACTTGCTCATCACGTTGGGCAGGAAGGGAATGCCCGGCGAATTGCCGGAGAAGACGTGGATATCGGACGAGATGGTATCAGGAGCGCATCCGCCGGGGATCGCCACTTCCGCCACGGTGAAATCGAAGCTGCCGCCGCCATGTCCGACGTCGAACAGCACGCCACGCTGCTTGGCTGCCAGGGCCGCAGGCAGCAGCTTGCCGTCCTGGACGATATTCGTGAAGACGCTCGACATGTTCGGGGCACCCGAATAGGCGTGCGTCAGCACGTCGCCCGGGCGCATCAGGTCGAGGATCTGCGACATCAGCTCCTTGGACTCGACGCCGCCGATATGCACCATCATCTTCGCCGGCCAGCCGCACATCTCGCAGGCCTGGATGCCGCGCTTGAGCGGCTCGAGCCCGTGCTTGAAGATCACGTTTTCCGACATGCGCACTTTGACCCCGAGGAGGAAGTCCGAATTCTCGGCCAGCGCCATCGCGCAGGCTTCGGTCTGCGCGGTGTCGATGTTGTAGAGCTCGGCGACGGGGAACGCGGACAGGCCGTTATTGGCGATGTGGACGAAGGCGTACATCCGAGCCCGCGTCTGGGCCACGATGAAACGGCGCAACGCCGCCAGATTGTTGACGCCGGCATCGCCCGCCGACACGACGGTCGTCGTGCCCTGGAACTGGACCAGCTCGTCGGCGGGAATGCCGATGGCCGAGCCGTAGGGATAGACGTGACAATGCAGATCGATCAGGCCGGGCATCACGAGCTTGCCCGAGGCGTCGATGCTCTTCAACGCGCGCTCGGCGGGGATCGTCTCCTGGACGGCCTCGATCACGCCCCAGCGGATGCCGATATCGCGCCTGGCGCGCAGCGACTGGCTCGGGTCGAGCACCTCGCCGCCGCGGATCACCAGGTCGTACTTGTCGTTCGGCCCCATCGTCCCGCGCGCGGGCGCGGCGAGCCCGACGGCTGCGGCTGATGTCGAGAGTGCCAGGAAATCGCGGCGTGACAACGCAGGCATGATGGTCCCCCCTCTGTGCTTTTGTTGGTAAAGGCAAACCTTGACGCGCGGATCGGCGACCGGCGCCGCGTCCGAAACCAAAAAGGATGCCGTTGGAGCTCGGGCCTCGTCGCCCGGGTGATCCAATCCTATGACCACACTCCCGCGTTGAGGAGCTGCGAAATTTTTCTATCCTCAGATGAACCTTCTTCGACAAGCATCGACTAAGCGAGCGCTCGCACCGGGGCCTAGTCATTTCGTCGATCCGGCGGAGGTCAGGCATGGACCACGAGGCGACATGCAGGCGGATGTTACTCTATGAACAGCAGCCCCTCTTCTTATCGCCGTCAAACGCATTTACAGCGTCGAACAGCCGCTTCCCTGGACTAGCCATGGCTGGAAATCGAAAGTGACGTCGAGCACGAAACGAGGTCTTCGGCTTCGAAATAACCCAATGGTGTCCACTACCGGCACCCAATGTTTGAGCGCGACTGCTGATGCTTGCGCGGTGCCGTCGCTTCAAGCAGCAGCTCTACTCCATTCTGGCTGAGGCGGTCAGAAGCACTGGCTAAGAGCTCACCACGAATGTCCTTGCGCTCCCGTCAATCCCAAGGCCCCCTCGATGGGCTCGGCCCTCGGGTACCCTTCCAAGCCTTCGTCTGCTTCGGGTCGAAATCGGCGATACAGAGTCGCAGAAGTGTGTCTTCCGACTGGGGCCGAGGAGAGCTTAACCTGCATCAGGGAGTCTTCACCGGCGGTGGAACCCCGCAACCGTAGAGGAACGACGAGGAATACGCCTCATTGTCGGAGATCGATGGCGATCCTTGCTCTCCTCCCAAGTTGACTTACCCGGTCAGCACTGCTGGCCGGTTTTTTTCGGAGCCGAATATCCGCCGTGGTCACGAGCGGCGCCTTGGGACGATTGATCGAGACTAAGCCTTCTCAAGTCCGAAAGAGGCGTGCTGTGCAGCGCAACGCTAAAGGTGAGCGGAAACGGGCCCATTGCCGCACACCATCCGGGGGCCAAGTCGCGCTGCGAGTGCAGTGATGCTGGAATCATTCTCTAAGTTCGGCGAGCAGTGTCGCAGAAGAAAGCGGACCCCGCAAAGCGTCTCCTTCCTCCACACAACGCGACAGACGAATATCCCGGAGTGACTGTCGAACGACAGCGCAAATTCGTTCGCGAATATGTAGTACGGCGTGGAGATGCAGGCTCCCAAGGCGCTGATGTCCCGCACCATGCAGGGATGAGTCCCAATGATTTCACCGAATGACAGCCGCGCCGCCCGGTTGATCGCTATCCGCTTCATTGCACGACGTTCGATCATGGCGAGACTCCGAATGAAGAAGCCAACCTAAAATGCGCTTTCTCGCGCGACGTCGGGACCTGCAATTAAATCACATCCGGCTGACTTCGGCATTATTTAATTGATTAAATAATTTGTTGAGCCGCTCGCACTTGACCCGCGCAATGATGCGAGTTCCAATCTAAATGCTGATTTGTGATGAGTCGGGGATTGCCGTGGGTATTTACTTGCTCTCACTCGCGGCGTGCGTTGTCGGGGTTCTTCTGTTCATGGCATTCCATCGATAGGGCCGACAACGGACGCAAGCGTTACCGTGAATCCTCAGCCCAAAGCCGAAATTAATAATCTCGGCCGGTTGATTTTGACTGTGCACGAATGAGCGCGTTCAATTCCAGACATTGGAGGCGAACGTGTTATTCACTCTTTTGCTCGTCGTTCTCATCGGCGTCAGTGCAGCGGTCCTAATCGCCCATGCGATCGACGCCATGCGTTCGTGAGGTTGGGCTTGCGATTGGATCCCTCGCAGGTCCAAGTCAAACGGCTCGCGCGTGTCAAAGTCTCCGATTTCGCTGTCCAAATGGTTTCAGGCCATGGAGCAGTGGAACGCTTCCGCAAACCTCCGGACTCGGGATTTTCGGGAGGCTTCTGGCCAGGGCCGCTCTGGCGGCGTGGCATTGAGCTGACGAGGGTCGGCTAATTTGGAGTACTTTGTTCCGGTGCCCGACCTGAGGTCCCACTCTCCTCGCCTCGCCGCTGTCTGAGAACTCGCGCAGACCCGACCGATATTCTGATCAAACACAATTGTGTTGTTGCGCCACAGGCTCCTGACGAGCGCACAATCGCGTGGCGAGGCGCTTCAACTCGCAACGCGAACGCAGCACGTCGCATTCGAAACCGATCTGAACTCCGAACCGAAACAAATGCCCGTTAATTCGCCTGAGGAACCCTAGTTGACTGCCCTTAAACGATAATTTTGATTATGACCGATAATGATGATGACTCCAGCACAACATTAAACAATATGTTGAAAACAAAATATAATGGGAGGTTGGAATGGAAGTTGCCCGCCGGTTTCGCGCAATGGCGTTGCTTTGCCGACAGAGTGCCGCGCGCTATCCCGAGAGAAGCTGGAAGCTGCTCGCAGAGGCGGAGTATTGGGAACATTTGGCGGCCACTGCTCTGACTCACTGAACTTCGGCCGGCTGAATTTTGTCTTTTCTCTTTTTATGAACTGCCTCGAGGCGTGCCATGTCCAGTATGCGTCAAGTTTATACTTGTGCTGTTTTGAGCGAGCGACTCCACGCACTCGTGGCGGAGCTTAGAGAGGTTGAAAAGCTTCGAAGCAAGCTCCGACGCGTAGAGGCCAGAACACTCAGAAGGCGGCGTGTCGGACTAGGTCGCGGAGCAAGGGCCGCAAGCTAACTCGGCGGCGAGATCCGCCGTCTATTCAGGATGGAGCGGTCGTACGGATTCCCGTTCGACTTCGAACTCCTGAATTCATGGATCTCGTGACGGCGCGTCAGGTAACGTGCCCGGCGTATCGCACTCTCGGTGGGCGCAATCGCACCGCGTCCCGAAGTATGCGGCTCGAGCTTAAGACTGACAGGCCCCCCAGCGCCATCAGCAGCACGCCTAACCAGGGCAGCGCCGAGCTCCGCTCCTCCTCGACCACGCTGATCGCGATAGCCGGCGGATTCGACGAAGGCCCTGCGTCAGCGACGGGCCCCGCCGCGAGAGGCTGCTTTACATCGGCTTGGCCAGGCACTGAATGTTCGGGCGCAGCGAGCTCCGCGATGGAAGCCGCCCAGGTCGGGGCGGCGCGCGTACTGAGCTCCGAAGCGGCATCAGCTACCTTGAGTTCGAGCGCCGGCGGCGTCGCCGAAGTCCCCTCGGCCGGTGCCGACCTCGGTAACTCCGCGCGCGCATCAATCACCGGGCTTTGCCTGTGCCGCCCAGCCTCATTCCTGTCGGGACTGGCGCCGCCTTTCGCCGCGCGATCACGAACCGACTTTCGCACGACTGCGATGCCCTCGGCCAGGAACCAGCACTTGCGATGGCCGTCCCGCCGATACATCCAGCGCTGGCGTGGGCCAGACGAGTTGCCGGGCCGCAGCAAGCATTCTGGTTGCACCGGCGACGTTGCAGCGGGCTCGCGAGGACCAGTATTGAACAGGTCGGTGATGGGATTGGCGGACGCAGGTGCCGCCGAAACAGCTCCAACAAGAACCAAACTGGCAAAGCAGAATCGCAAATGACCGGACATCGAAAACTCCCGGTGTTGCCCCCATCCGGCACAAGCCTTCGCGGCAAGATGGGCTCTCATGCGGCTTAAATTGGGCGATGCGATGATTAATTTTGCGCTCGGCTATCCAAATTAATAGGTCGGTCCAGCTCTAGCAGGCTGCAAAAGCGACGAAATCGAGCCACCCGCGAGCGCCGAGCGTCGCCCGCGTCCTTGTCCTCACCCAATTAAATGTTCCGCCACGATATAACCGCCGTCGCGCCTTTCTCCCTGCTACCTCGCACTTTAATGTGGATTGTACGGCTAATTTTTAAATGTCGGGTTGTCTGTCCCTTCATTTTACGGCTTGTGTGACTGGCCTTCTCACCAGAACCGGATCTGTGCCATGAATGCCGCGCAATTCAACTCGCTCTCGCTTGACGAGCTCTGGATAGTTCACCAGCAGGTTACGGCCAGCCTTACTGAGAAAATCCTGGTGCAAAAAGCACGATTGGAGGAACGGCTCCACAAGATTGGACTCGCCAACGAGACCATACGGTTCGATCGTAAGCGTCGTCCCTACCCGCCGGTCCGGCCCAAATATCGTAATCCGAACAACCCCGCAGAAACGTGGTCGGGTCGCGGTAGGCCACCTCGCTGGCTGCAACCGCAGCTTCGATGCGGCCGGAAATTAGACGACTTCTTGATCGAGCGGTCTTCGCTCAAAGGCGGCAGACGAATTTAGCGCCGCGGTCTCGTGCGCTGAAAAACGGCTAGCGCAAAGAAGTACTGCTTCTTCAGCCTTGCGCCTCCGAAAGTCGCCTATCGACTTTCGGCCTTTAATGCGCCCAGCGTGCCCCAGCGCGTGCTGGACCTGATTTGCCGTGAGCGAGGCTGTCAGGCGCAAGCCTCGCTTCCCCGCGAGCGCGATGCCTTCGAGCTCGCCGCTGTCTTCATTGCAGGTTCCTGAAAATCCGATGCCGACCTCGAGGCCGCCGAACGCGGGGGTTCTCGCCTTTCGCCGGCCGCGCCAATGGCGGACGTCCGGCTGCATCTTTGCTGCGCTGCGACAAGCGCGAGGATATCGGCTGCCAACAGATCAAATGGAGCCGCCTAAGACCAATTGTGCGACACCGGTGCGCTTGTCGGACGCCGGCCATGCGTCCAAACTGTGATCAAAGTCGCTGGAATGCGGCATACCTCCAGCGGTTAACAACGACAAGCGCGCTGAAGCGCGTTCGAACAACCAGGCCGCCAGGGAGGGACGTCCATGAGCTCAAAGGCTGAGAAGACCAGATCCACTCGTCGCAAATTCTTGCTGACGGCCGGCGCGGCCGGCGCCGCCACCGTTGCCATGCCGCAAGTCAGTCGGGCGCAAACGGTGGCCCTGAAGATGCAGGGCTCGTGGGGCAAGGCCGATGTCTTCAACGAGATGGCCGAGGATTATGTGAAGCGCGTCAACGAGATGGCCGGAGGTCGGCTGCGCATCGACTATCTCGTCGGCGGTTCGGTCGTGCACCCGTTCCAGGTCTTCGATGGCGTTCATGGCGGCCAGCTCGACGCTGCACACACGGTCACTGTCTACTGGTACGGCAAGCACAAGGCCGCCTCGCTGTTCGGTACCGGCCCGGTGTTCGGCTTCAACGCCAACGAAGGCCTCGGCTGGATCCACAACGGCGGAGGCAAGGAGCTGTTCGAGGAGCTCCAGACCAAGATCATGAACGTCAACATCAAGAGCTTCTTCGCCATGCCGATGCCGACCCAGCCGCTCGGCTGGTTCAAGAAGCCCATCACCAGCGCCGATGACCTCAAGGGTTTGAAGTATCGCACGGTGGGCCTGGCCGCCGACCTCTTCCAGGCGATGGGTGCATCCGTCGCGCAGCTGCCCGGTGGCGAGATCGTGCCCGCGATGGAGCGTGGCGTGATCGACGGGTTCGAGTTCAACAATCCGACCTCCGACCGGCGCTTCGGCGCGCAGGATGTCGCCAAGAACTACATGATGGGCAGCCATCATCAGGCGACCGAATATTTCGAGATCATGTTCAACCGGACGAAGTTCAACGCGCTGCCGAAAGAACAGCAGGCGATCCTGCAATACGCCGCCGAAGCCGTGTCCTCCGCCAACGAATGGAAAGCCATGGATTACTATTCGAAGGACCTGCAGGAGCTGATCAACAAAGACAAGGTCAACGTCCAGCGGACGCCGAAGTCGGTGTTCGACGCCCAGATCAAGGCGTGGGACGGTCTGATCGCCCAGCTCGGCTCGGATCCGTTCATGAAGAAGGTCATGGACTCGCAGAAGGAATGGGTGCGCCGCGTGGTCTACTACAACATGAACAACGCGACGGACTACCGCGGCGCCTTCGAGCATCACTTCCCGGGGGTTCTCAAGGCGTGACGACCTCGGCGGCGCAGCACTGACGCTGCATGATGACGGGTGGCGCTGTGCAAGCGCCGCCCGGGCACCAAATTGGTTGGGGGACATCCGGATGTGCTACTCGCCGCGGGCCAAGCTCGCATGAGAAATTTCCTCTTCTTCATCGACGAACTCAGCACCTGGGTCGGCAAGGCATTCGCCTGGCTGATCCTCATTCTCAGCATGTCGGTAACCTACGAGGTCTTCGTCCGCTATGCCTTGAACGCACCCACCACATGGGCTTTCGATTTCAGCTACATCACCTATGGCGGTCTCTTCCTGATGTCGGGTGCCTATGCGCTGGCGCGCAACAATCACGTGCGCTGCGATTTCATCTACAGGACGTGGGCGCCACGCACCCAGGCGACGATCGATCTCGTTCTTTTCGTCCTGTTCTTTCTTCCGGGCGTTCTCGCGCTGGTCTATGCTGGCTTCAACTACGCCTCGATGTCGGTTCGCTTTCGCGAAGTGAGCGTCTTCAGTCCGGCTGGCATCCCGGTCTTTCCGCTCAAGGCACTGATCCCCCTCGCCGGCACGCTGCTCCTGATCCAGGGCGTCGCCGAGATCATCCGATGCATCCTTTGTATCCGCGACGGCCAATGGCCTCAGCGACTGCATGACGTCGAGGAAATGGAAACGGTCATCCTGCACCAACAGCAATATCTGGCCGAGCATGACCGGCAGGCTCCGTCCGTCCGCACAGGGGGCTCGGCATGACCGATCCCCAACTCGGCATTTCGATGCTGATCATCTTCATCTTTCTGATCGTGCTGGGATTCCCGATCGCCTTTACGCTGATGGCGATGGGCGTCAGCTTCGGTTTCTACGCCTACTACGTGCCAGGCCAGGAGCTCACGTCCAATCGCGTATTTACGCTGCTGGTGCAGAAGGCCTTCGAGGTTTCGTCGAACGACGTCCTGATCTCGGTCCCGGTCTTCACCTTCATGGGCTACATCATTGACCGGGCGAATATTCTCGATCGCATGTTCCGCGCCCTCCAGCTTGCGATCGGCGGTCTGCCCGGCTCGCTTGCCCTTGCGACCATGGTGGTATGCGCCCTATGGGGCATTGCCTCCGGAATCGTCGGTGCGGTGGTCGTGTTGATGGGCCTGCTGGCGATGCCGGCAATGCTGCGCGCAGGCTATGACAACAAGCTGGCGTCGGGCGTCATCTGCGCCGGCGGCACCCTGGGCATCCTGATTCCGCCGAGCGTGATGCTGATCCTGTATGCCGCAACCGCAGGCATTTCTCCCATCAAGCTCTATCTTGCCGCCTTCATTCCCGGCTTCGGCCTGACCGCCGCCTACCTCGTCTACATCATGGCACTTGCGACGTGGAAACCGGAGCTCGCGCCGAAATTGCCGAAGGAGGAGCGTAGCGCGCCGCTTGGCACCGTGCTTTACGAAGTGCTGGTATCGTTCATGCCGCTGACGATCCTGACTTTCGTCGTGCTCGCGGTGATCTTTGCAGGACTGGCCACTCCTACCGAATCGGCGGCGATCGGCGCCTTCGGCGCGCTGCTGCTCGCGATCGGCTATGGCGCTGACTATTCCAAGCGCCACAACCTGCTCATCCTGCGCAGCTACGCCGTGATCATGACGGCCGTTGTCGTCTGGCTGATCGGCGTTCGCTACTTCGGCCTGCCGCGCTTGAACGCAGTCCCTATCGCCGCCGCGGCCCTGACGATCCTCGTCATGTGCGCGCTGCTTCCGAACAACGCGTTTACCATGGATAAACTGCGGGAGTCGGTTTTCCTCACCGCCCGCACCACGGCAATGGTCTGCTGGCTGTTCGTCGGCTCGGCGATCTTCTCCTCGGCATTCGCGTTGCTGGGAGGGCAGGCCTATATCGAGCAATTTGTCGTCGGCCTCGGCCTTTCGGCGTGGCAGTTCATGCTGGTGGCCCAGCTGATCATCTTCTTGCTTGGCTGGCCACTGGAATGGACGGAGATCATCATCATCTTCTTGCCGATCTTCCTGCCGCTCCTGAAGCAGTTCGGCATCGATCCGCTGTTCTTCGGCGTCATGGTCGCGTTGAACCTGCAGACTTCGTTCCTGTCGCCGCCGGTGGCAATGGCACCGTTCTACCTGAAGGGTGTCGCGCCATCGCACGTAACGATCAACCAGATCTTCTCGGGCGTGATGCCCTACATCTGGATCGTGGTGGCGTTCATGGTGCTCATGTACATCTTTCCGGGCATGGCGCTTTGGCTGCCGAACTACTGGTCCCGGCTATGAGAACGAGCTTCCGCAGAATTGAGGACGAAGCGAGATGAGTCTCTGCGCACTGCGTCTCACCGAAGCTGCGGCCGGCATCCGCGACGGCCGGTTCAGCTCGGTGGAACTTGTCGGCGACTGCCTCAAGCGCATCGATGAGGTTGATCACGACATCCATGCGTGGGCGTTCCTCGATCGCGACCACGCGATGCGGCAGGCCGAGGCTGCCGACGATCATCGCAAGCACGGCAAGGCCGTAGGCCCGCTGCATGGCGTGCCCTTGGGCATCAAGGATATCTTCGACACTGGCGACATGCCGACGGAATTCGGATCGGACCTGTGGGCCGGACGCACGCCGCGTCGCGATGCGGCGGCCGTGGCGCGTCTGCGGGCGGCAGGAGCCGTGATCCTCGGCAAGACGGTGACCACCGAATACGCGTACTACAATCCCGGCAAGACGCGAAATCCGCACAATACGGCTCACACGCCGGGCGGATCGTCCTCGGGCTCCGCCGCGGCCGTTGCGGCGCTGATGGCACCAGGTGCCATCGGCTCGCAGACCAACGGCTCCGTGATCCGTCCTGCCGCCTTCTGTGGCGTGGTCGGCTTCAAGCCCACGCATGGCCTGATTCCGCGCAGCGGCGCGCTCGAATTGTCGCGCACGCTCGATCATGTCGGCGTGTTTGGGCGCAGCGTCGAGGACGTGGCCCTGCTCGCCGAGGTCCTGGTCGGCTTCGACCAGGAGGATCCGGACACCCGGCCCGTTGCGTGTCCGCCATTCACCGCCGTAGCGGCGAGCGAGCCGCCGTTACCGCCGCGATTTGCCTTCGTGCACTCTCCGGTCTGGGATCAGGCCGAGCCGGTGACGCGGGATGCCTTTGCCGAGCTCATCGAGATTTTGGGTGACGCGTCGAGCGAAGTCGAGCTTGGCCCTCGCTTCGCCAAGGCCGTCGATATGCATGGCATCATCATGGAAGTCGACATGGCGCACAATCTGCGGCGCGACTACGAACGAGGCGGCGACAGACTGAGCACCCGGCTGCGCCAGGCGATCGAGCGCGGCCGCACGCATCTCGCGGTGGATTATTGCAACGCACTGTCCGGGATTGCGCCGCTCAATCAGGCGCTGGACCATATCTTTGACGAATACGACGCCATCCTGACGCCCGCAGCCCCCGGCGCGGCGCCCGGAATTGAGACGACCGGCAACCCGATTTTCTGCACGCTCTGGACCTATCTCGGCGTGCCCGCCATCAGCCTGCCGTTGATGAGCTCCGAAACCGGCCTTCCGCTGGGCGTTCAGCTTGTCGGCCGCCGCGGAAACGATGCCCGCCTCTTGCGCACGGCGCACTGGCTTGTCAGGGCTAGTGGCACTCGGTGCAAGGTCCCGAGCGCCGGGGCGAAATCGGCTCCCGGTGCGGCGAAAAGGAAGATGCGATGACCAACGTGATCACCGGGATCATCGGCCTTGCGCTTGTCCTGGCGTTTCTTGGAATCCTGGTGGCCTGGATCAAGGCCATCCCGCTCATCATCATTGTTGTCAGCGTCATGGCGCTGGCAGTGATCGATTTCGTGCGATCCTTGCGGATGAACGGCGGTCTCCGCTGACTGCCGGTCTGGCCGGCGCGTAGGATGGTGGAGCGCCGGCGAAACCCATCGCTCCCACCATACGACGAAGCATGATGGGTTTCGCAAGGGCTCACCCCATCCTTCGAGCTGAAATGCGAACGCAATCCCCGACAGGACAACCCGAGTTCTTCCTTGGGTCGAACAGGAAAGTGACAGACAGTCGGACCTTTTCCGCGGCATCCCTTGGGCGTATCAGCGTCGATTTCCTGATGCTACACTTCCTGCTCCCTGCCGATTAGGAGGACGAACATGCCCGATAGCATCTACAAGGTCATTGAACTGATCGGTACCAGCACCGACTCATGGGAGAAGGCGGCCGCCAATGCGGTCGAGCAAGCTGCTAAATCTCTCCGGGATCTTCGCGTTGCAGAGGTCATCAAGCTCGATATGCAACTGGATGACAAGGGAAAGGTCGAGGCCTATCGCGCCAAGCTCAACGTATCGTTCAAGTTCGAGGGCTCCTGAGCCTCAGCACCGAGGATGGCTCGTTGGCAAGGCGCGTTGCGCGGTCCGCCCGGCCGGACGCGAGGTCCATCGCGGAAGTTGGCACTAGTCCGAGCGCGACCGAAATGCTTTGATGCGATTGGGCGTATGGCACGTGGTGCCCCATGTACATGGTCATTCGCAAGTACAGCAAGGTTCGTTCGGTAGCGGACGCCGCTCGTCGCGCAAAGAGCGGCGTTGGTGAGATCCTGAGGCAATCGCCGGGATTCAGATCTTACCATGTGCTGGATGCGGGCGACGGTGTCGGCATCGCCGTCATGATATTTGACGACCGCGAAAGCGCCAACGCAGCGAACGCCAAGATACTGGCATTTGTTCAAGCCAGTCTACCCGACCTCGATCTTGGAGTTCCCGAAATCTCTGCCGGCGAGGTTTTGGTGAACATAGAGCCCAATGGGTCCTCGGGCATCAAGTAGCCGAAAACGCTGCCGGCTAGCCTGACGCCCGCTGATGGTGCAATCAACCTGATCTGCATCGCGCTTGCGGCGATCGAGCCCTGCCACCTGAATGAGCCGGCCAAGAATTTGCGAGCGCACGTATTTGTCGAGGAGCACAAAGGCATGAAGCAACACACCTCCGAAGCAGTTTCCACCAGAGCGATCGGCTGGACACTACTCACGCTGATGCACATCGTGATGCCGCCCCGGGATCCCGATGAAGACGATGAAGACGATGAAGACGAGGACGACGAGGACGAAGACGATGATGATGGACCGGCGGTCGTGCGCGAGCCGGAAGAAGACTAGACTGGCCCGGGTCCGGCAGTCGGTGTTATAATATGTTTCATGGGATGGGATGCGAAAGACATAGCGCTTCTGAAAAGGCTCTGGTCCGCAGGACAGAGCGCGGCGCAGATTGCGCGCCATCTCGGCTGCAGTCGTAACGCGGTTTGCGGTATGCTGAATCGTCTGGGCCTGAAGCGCGGTCACAAGCCGCCCACAGCACGGCCCCAGATCAGGCCGGCCCCGAAGCTGAGGCCGTCGTCGGCAGCCTGCGCCCGTCCAATCGCGCAGAAGGTGTCATCGAATACAGCAGAGAGGAAGCAGACAAAGGAATTCAGCAGGCAGCAGCTTTACGCCGTTCTGGCTGAGGCGGTCAGAAACACTGGCTAAGAGCTCACCACGAAGTCCTTGCGCTCCCGTCAATCTCCGGCCCGCCGCAGCCACCAACGACGCGTTCTGCGAACGCTCGGATCAATACCCACCGCGAGATTGGCCAGGCTTGTTGGATAGGCCATCGCGCCCTTCGTTGAAGGCAGCGCTCGCGCTGCCGATCGCCTGGAGCGCCAGCGACGCCCCAGCCGCCCGTCAGGAACGTATTGGCTGACCGATCCCAAGAAGATTGCCTTCGCTGTCGCGGAACCACGCATCTCGCTCACCGGTGCCCTTGCTGGGGTAGTTCCCGGTTATTTGGGCAATCCCCTCGACCGTCTTCAGACCAGGCAGATCATATTCCTCGAATTTGACTCCTCGCGCGCGAAGCTCGCGCACTGTTGCTTTGATATCCTCGACTTCCCAGCCCATTTGCGTATGCGTGCCGGATTGCGTGCCAGCTGAGACGAATATCGCAAACTCGCCATTTGCGCAGACATAGCGCAATCCGCCTTCGCGCTGTTCGATCGGCTCAAGGCCGAGTTTTTCGGAATAGAACGCCCGAGCCCGATCCAGATCCTTGGCTGGAAGGCGGGCGGCCACTTTCGCTTTCAATAGCATCCTTCTCTCCTAAGCTCAGTCGATCTCTCAATTAGGCCGAACTTGGCATCGGACCGCTTGCTGACATTGGCGAGGGCGACCCATCAGGCCTGCTTCACCTCACGACGCCGGCATCCGACGTTCGTGAGCACTTGCCCTACGCCCGTCGCATCAGCTTGAGCGAGGCTGCCAGCCGCAAGCTTCGCTTCCCTGCGAGCGCGATGCCTTCGAGCTCGCCGCTGTCTTCCGTGCAGCTCCTGGAGACTCCGATGCCGACCTCGAGGCCGCCGAACACGGGGTTCTCGCCTTTCGCCGGCGTGTGCTCCAGGTTCAGCATCTCGCCCTTCCAGCGGCCATCCGCCGGGGAATAGGAGCCGAGGTAGTGGAAAAACGCATCGCCTCCCAGGATGCGCCCGTCGATCAGCAGCATCACGCCGGACAATCCGGCATCGACGCACCTGTTTAGGCGACGGGTAGGTCTCCCGAAACCTCAAAGGCACGATCAGCGTCAACAAACTCAGGGAGGGCTTCACGCGGGTTTTCGGAGCTGTCGTGAGGAAGCCATCTCGACCTCAGCCTCTTTTATTGTGTTGAGAACGTTTCTCACGGACGCTTCCCAATTAGATTCAAGATCGGGATCGGCTTCGATCCGCGGTGGACACAGTAAGTAGACGGGGCGAGCATCGTCGAGCCGTGCTTCGGAGCGACGCGTCGCAGCATAGGCCAACACGCGTCGGGCATCCTTATGGTGAAGGAGCAATGGGATACCAAGTGCGACGAGTGCCATCATCATCGCTACCAGGGCGTCGAGTGACAGCGTTGTCGACGCGTCGTACTGTTCAATAACGGAGGGCGGGTTGACTTGAGCGACATCCGCCGAGGCATCTACGAATGCCGCGCCGATCGTTTGCTCGCTTTCGCGCTCGATCGCGGCTGGCGGGGTGATCTTGACCACATCCGCCGACGCATCTACCGGCGCCGCCCCAGTCGTTTGCTCTTCCTTACGCTCGATCAAGGATGGCGGCGCTACCTGTACTTCGACTCGTGAACGATTTACCGGTCGGCGGGCAGCCGTCGCATCGCCCTCCCCGCGACGCGCGTCCAATGAGGTTCGCGTCCCGAACGATTGCACAGATTTCTGGCCCGACAGAATCTTCCGCATGTCGTGCGGCCCGACCCTTGTTCGCTGAGCCTTGTGAAGCCTGTGGAGGTCAGACACGGGCGCCGCGTGCCTCCACATATCCCACCGCAGCCGGGGCGCGGGTCCGCGGAACGGATAAAAAGTATCCTCACGAATCCAGCCACCACCAGACCGGGCCTTGCTCCTTTGAATCAGCTGCATGTTCGTGCCGAGCCGGCTGGAATAGGGCAAGCTGGATGCACCAGCATCATGATGGCCCCCGCCATAACTGCCACCAGCACCACCGGCACTACCGCCGCCAGCTCCAGCACCACCGGCGCCGCCGGCACCACCGCCGCCAGCTCCAGCACCACCAGCGCCGCCGGCACCACTGCCACCAGCTCCAGCACCCCCAGCGCCGCCGGCACCACTGCCCCCAGCTCCAGCACCACCAGCGCCACCGCCACCACTGCCACCAGCTCCAGCACCACCAGCGCCACCAGCCCCACCGGCACCACCGCCAGCTCCAGCGCCACCAGCACCACCGCCGGCGCCCCCGGCACCCCCCGGCACCACCGCCGCCACCACCACCACCACCGCTCCCGTGGCCAAAGGCCTGGGTGATGACCGGCGGGCCAATCAGGGTGATCAACAACGTTGCTATGACCGTAGACTTGATCACCGACCTGAGCATATCTGCCTCCAATGCGCCCTACTCTTTGGCGCGGCAACACTCTTCAGAGGCCAATAGGTCGCCAGAAGCTGAAAGTGGCCGAGTTCATTATGCGCTAAACGGCGCTTACTGATGCCCGGGCCAGCCTTTCATCAGATCAATTTCGGGTCGTGCTTCTGCTCAGCCTCAAGCACTCGTACGCGAAGCGCTTCCAGTTCGGCGAGCTGAGAAGCGAGCGCTTCGAAACGGTGACGAAGAAGAGCAGCAGCGGCAGCAGCATCCGCCCAGGGATTGCCCGCAGGCACCTTGGCCGATTTGAAGAGATCGGCCCGCGGGGCCGACGAGGAAGTCTGGATATGGTGGAGACCACCCATGGCCGGGTCCTCCGCGTGGCGACGTACCTAGGGTTCGACCCTGAGCACGTTCCCCACTGATTTCGTCGCGAGAAGAGATGGAGCGGCAAGCCGCGCCCCGGAGCGACCCTCAGCTAATCTCACCGTGTTTGTGATGATGGTGTTCGTGGGACCCCGCGCCCTCCCCGCCAGACGCCGCGACCGAGTTGATGTCGACATCAGCATGGTCACGGCAGGAGGAGTTACGGCGGCGAATTTTCCGCAGGTCTTCAAAAACTCGCGCCGGTCGTCGTGTTCGTATGAGGACATCGCGCCTCCTCATGACTCTTGCAATTAAACACGTCCGCCAATCTGAGTAAATTAAATAAAGTTAATCGAGTTCAATCACTAAATATAACAAACCCCGAGTCCCGCTAAAAACCGGCTTCGCGTCCTAGTGCTTCGCCGGGGAGTTCTTCGCCGGTTCGTTCGAGTTTGCTCCTTGGCCGAGCTGATCGAGCCGCCGTTCGAGCTCGCGCTTTTCTGCAACGAGTCTCGCCGCGAGGATCTGATCGACCTGCGTGTGCAGCGCCCACAATTCATCCATGGACAACGCGTCAAGGTATTCTCGATCCATGCCAGCCAGCTCCGTACGGATAGAACGAGTTTGGGCCCTAGGGCCCTTGCATGCGCAACGCCCTGGCCAAAAGTTCCTCGGGTATGCTCGTGATTTACCGTATTTAATATTTCCAATAATTAACCTGTATTAAATCTAGGATAATGAATTCTTCCCGTGAAGTGCTTTTGGGGCGAGAATTAAACCAACGAGCAGCCCGAAAAACGACGTGCTGGACAGAGAGGCGACGACAAAGGATGCCTTGCGGTGTGCATGACGCCACTGCTCACCTCGGAAGCGGACAATGCGACGAGCAGAGCGGAGGTCAGCCACCAGCCAAGGGGAGACGTCAGTTGATGGCTTCGGCGCTCACAAGGACGGACGGCGGGATGGTGATACCAAGCGCGCCCTAACCGAGAAAGTCCGCGCGACAGCAGAGCCGCAGGGGTCGGTGGTCTCTCCATGCAGGAAAAACCCGGTCAGCAGTGCTGGCCGGGTTAGTCGAGGGAGGGACATGTGTCATCGATGTCGGGCAACAAGGCTTATTCGGAGCCGTTCCTTGCGAACTGCTGCTTTCCTTCCATTCTTGAAGAGTTGCTGATGCAGGTTAATCGCCAGTCGAGCAAGGAATTGCCACTGCACTGGACCCTTGACCTTGAAAGAGCAGTTGCCTTCGATCGGCTTGCTGCCGTTGAGAACGACGCCGTTCTGAAAGCTGATCTAGCAGCTGATCTGGGACGCCAGGCAAGGCATACCGACAGCTTGCTGCGATACGGGCGGAAGGAATGGGTCTACCCGCACCTAGCCAACCCGAGGCATGCAGCTCACGAAGCGGACATCCGATGCCAATGAGTGTGCGCCCTACGCCCTTCGCATCAGCTTGAGCGAGGCTGCCAGCCGCAAGCTTCGCTTCCCTGCGAGCGCGATGCCTTCGAGCTCGCCGCTGTCTTCCGTGCAGGTCCCGGAGAATCCGATGCCGACCTCGAGGCCGCCGAACACGGGGTTCTCGCCTTTCGCCGGCGTGTGCTCCTGGTTCAGCATCTCGCCCTTCCAGCGGCCGTCCGCCGAGGAATAGGAGCCGAGATAGTAGAAGAACGCATCGCCCCCGAGGATGCGTCCGTCGATCAGCAGCATCACGCCGGACAATCCGGCATCGACGCCGTCGAGCGCGCTCAGCTTCATGCCATAGAGCCCGTTGGCGATGCCGCCCGGTCCGACCGCACCGCTCGGCGGCAAGCCCTCGTCGTCGAGGCGCGTGAGATTGGCCCAGAACCTGGCACCAGGCATGGTGTCCGCGCCGCCCTCGAGACGGATCTGGTTGCCGTAGAGCCGGCCGCGCGCCCGGATCGAGGCGACGTCGGCACCCATCAGCGGCTTGTAGCCGGGGTCCAGGTTGTGCCGCTCGGTGATGACCTGGGCGATGATCTCGCCGTCGCGCTCGACATAGGTGCCGAGATGCGCAAAGCCCGAATTGCCGCCCAGCATCTTGCCGTCATGCAAGCACATGATGCTGCAGCCGAACGCATCGTTGACGCCGTATTCAACCTTGTAGAGCCCGTCCAGCAATGCAATTCGCCCGCAAAATCAATATGGAATCGAGGGCTACCTAGCACCGCTGCCGCACCGATTCCATCCGGCCTTTCCGCGCAGGGGCCCTGCTCGAAAACGTCGGTGGCCATGATACTACTATACCCCTGTTTTGCCCGACGGGTCAAACGAACTTCGTAAAATCCGCAAGCGCGAATTTCGCTGTGATTTCAGCGGGGGCCCTACTGTGCATGGGGTTGTTTTCGGAGTTTTGTTTTTAGCGGCCCGGATGAGGGCCGATGTTCACCTGCCCGATGCGCGCCCATTGCGACTGGCCGCTCTTGAAGGGAGCGGGATCAATCAGAAGCACAGCGTGGTGACGAGCTTGCCCTGCTTGTCCTTGATCGCATAGGGACAGCGAATGCGCTCCAGCGCCTTCTTGGCGTCCTCGTCGCCGAGCGCGGCGGCGCGCTCGTAATAGGCCTTGGCGGCGTCCTTGTCCTTCGGACCGCCGCGGCCTTCCTGCGCGAAGGCCCCCATCCGCTCCAGCGCGCCGGGATGGTTTTGCGCCGCCGCCTTCTCGAACAGCGCGCGCGCCGCGACGTCGTCCTTTGCCCCGCCATCGCCTTCAGACAGCATCAGGCCGAGCTGGTACTGCGCCTCCGCATTGGTCTCGGCGGCCTTGCCGAGCAGCGCGCGGGCCTGGGCGGGGTCGGCCGGCGCCGCGCCGCCTGCACTGCCGAGCGCGGCAAGGTTGCTGACGCCGCGCGGGTTGCCGGCCTGCGCCGCCTTCTCGAACAGCTTTCGCGCCTGCGCCTCGTCCTTGGCGACACCGGCGCCGGTGCCGTAGAGCACGCCGAGCTCGACCATGGCCGCACTGGATCCCTTGTCGGCCGCCTTGCGCCAGGCGGCGATCGCCTCTGCCGTCTGCCGGTTGGCCGCGTAAGCGCGCCCGAGCTCGAACATCGCGCGACGCGAGGCGTTGGCCGCCTGCCTGCAGAATTTGACCGCGGTTGCGATGTCGGCGGACGCGATCTCCGCGACGCCCTTCACGTCGGCCGGCTTGTCGGGATCGCTGGGATCGGCGGCGAGACGGTCGCACAACACGAGATCGGCCGATTGCGCCTGCGCCGTCTGGGGCGCGGCGAAGGCCAGCAGCATGGCAAGGAGGAAAATCCGCATGATCGTCACGTTGCGTCTGTGGCTCGGCAAATTCAAGGCTCGAGTCCCGACTGGCGCAGGACGGGGGCGACCTCGGGCGATGCCAGATAGCGCAGCAAGCGGTCCGCGGCGCCGGCATGTTTCGCATTCGCCATGCGGCCAGCGGAGAACACGGCCGGCGTCTGCAGCTCGCGCGGGATCGGGCCGACCACCTCGATGCCGCCGACCTGCTTCAGCTCGCTGATCTGCTGCACGGCGAGGTCAGCTTCGCCCGTCACGAGCCGCTCGGCGGTAAAGCCCTGCTCGACGATGCTGGCCTTGGCGTTGATCTCTGCCGCGATGCCCATCCGCACGATCAGCTGGGCGAAGTACACGCCGCTTGCGCCGAGCCGCGAATAGGCGACGGACCGCGCGGCGAGCAACGCCTGGCGCAGCGCGGCTTCGTTGGCGACGTCGGGGTGCGCTTGCCCTGCCCGCACGGCGATGCCGACGAAGGAGCGCGCCAGATCCGCTGCGCTCGCGGCGACCACTTGGCCTTCGCCGATCATCTCGTCGAGGCCTTCGCGGGTGAGGATGACGAGGTCGGCGGCCTCGCCCGCGCGCAACCGCTTGAGCAGCGCCAGCGTCGGCGCGAAATCGGCATCGACATGGATGCCGCTGATGACCTCGAAGGCGGTGGACAGGCTCCGCATCGCGCCCATCAGGCCGAGCGTCGAGAGCATGCGGACATTTTCCATTGATAGCTCCCGACGCAATCAGGCGCGATGCATCAGCTTGAGCGCAGCGGTCAGACGCAAGGATCGCTTGCCGGCCAGCGCCGCTGCCTCCAGAACCGCCTGCTCCGCGTCGTAGCTGCCGGAGAAGCCGATTCCGACCTCGTGGCCGCCGAAGATCGGATCGTCCTTGGCCGGCGTGTGCTCCTGGTTGAGGATCTGGCCCTTCCAGCGGCCCTTCGCGGCGGTGTAGCTGCCGAGATAGTAGAAAGCCGCATCGCCGCCGAGGATGCGGCCCTGGTTGAGCAGCATCACCCCGGTGAGCCCGCCGTCGAGGCCGTCGAGCATGCGCAGGTGGATGGAGTAAAGACCGTCGCTGATGCCGGCTTCGCCGACGCCGCCCGCGATCGGCACCTCCTCCTCGGTGATCGGCGTCATGAGCGACTGGAACGGCACGCCCGGCAGCTCCTTGAGCTCGCCCTTGAAGCGATAGAGATCGCCGTCGGCCCAGCCCTTCGCGATCAGGGTCGCATCGTCGGTGCCGGCCATGGCGCGGTAGCTCGGATCGGGATTGTGGCGGACGGTCTTGATGACGACGTCGACGCCGCTGTCGGTCTTCTCGTAGCTGCCGATATGGGCGAAAGCCGAATTGCCGCCGAGCATCTTGCCATTGCCGGCATGCATCACGCTGCGGCCGACGGAATCGCCGAGCTGAAATCTCACCTTGTAGAAGCCTTCAAACACCAGCCGTGTCCCCGGCTCTGCGCGCATCCGGACGCACTCTATCCCGCTTTCGGCGGCGATGGACAAGTTTCGCGGCGCCGGGGCCGACAGGCAGAGGAACAGCTGTCATCACAATGCAAAAATCCGCCGGAGCTTGTCGCTCCGGCGGATTGAATGCCAACCCGGGCCAGCCCCCAAGCCCGGGCCGGGAGGATCTTAGGCCGCGGCCTTTTTGTCGGTCGGCACGGACGAGATCGTCTTCAGGATCTGCGAAGCGATCTGGTAGGGGTCGCCTTGCGAGTTCGGACGGCGGTCTTCCAGATAGCCCTTGTAGCCGTTGTTGACGAAGGAGTGCGGAACACGGATCGAAGCGCCGCGATCGGCAACGCCGTAGCTGAACTTGTTCCACGGCGCGGTCTCGTGCTTGCCGGTCAGACGCTTGTCGTTGTCCGGGCCGTAGACGGCGATGTGGTCCATCAGGTTCTTCTCGAAGGCGGCCATCAGCGCCTCGAAATACTCCTTGCCGCCGACTTCGCGCATATAGGCGGTCGAGAAGTTGGCGTGCATGCCCGAGCCGTTCCAGTCGGTATCGCCGAGCGGCTTGCAGTGGAATTCGATGTCGATGCCGTACTTCTCGGTCAGGCGCAGCATCAGGTAGCGGGCCATCCACATCTGGTCGGCAGCGGTCTTGGAGCCCTTGCCGAAGATCTGGAATTCCCACTGGCCCTTGGCGACTTCCGCGTTGATGCCTTCATGGTTGATACCGGCGGCCAAGCAGAGGTCGAGATGCTCTTCGACGATCTTGCGGGCGACGTCGCCCACATTCGAGAAGCCGACGCCGGTGTAGTACGGGCCCTGCGGCGCGGGATAGCCCGATGTCGGGAAGCCGAGCGGACGGCCGTCCTTGTAGAAGAAATACTCCTGCTCGAAGCCGAACCAGGCGCCGGCGTCGTCGAGGATGGTGGCGCGCTTGTTGGAGGCGTGCGGGGTCTTGCCATCGGGCATCATGACTTCGCACATCACCAGCACGCCGTTGGTGCGCGCACCGTCCGGGAACACGGCGACCGGCTTCAGCACGCAATCGGAGCTGTGGCCTTCGGCCTGCTGGGTCGAGGAGCCGTCGAAGCCCCAGAGCGGAAGCTGCTCGAGCGTCGGGAACGACGCGAATTCCTTGATCTGAGTTTTGCCGCGCAAATTCGGAGTCGGCGTATATCCGTCGAGCCAGATGTACTCGAGCTTGTACTTGGTCATTGAGCCTCTCTGTAGATGATGCGAAAGGTTGGGGGCCTGGCGGCCCCCGCACGTTTTGTACCCGGCCATCATCGGCCGGCCCTTCCCAAGCATTTTGCGTGCCAAAAGGCCGCAGAACGGGCTGTTTTCCACTGCTTCCGGCTCCTCCTCGCCGCGGGCGAGGCCTCCACGGCACCGTGCGTCATAGCCGCGCACCTTGACGTGAAGCTGCACTGCAAAAATCCCGCGGAAAACGCCCGATTCAGAAGCAGCTGACACCGCCCCGCGCGTTGCCGATGAAACGCGCATCAACGTCCGGTAACTTTCGCAAACTCCCCCACCCCTCCCCAGCAACCTTCGGAATGGCCCACGCGTTGGTCAGCGGCAGCGTGCCTTGGAGGATGCAGAAGGCTGCCTGCCTACAAATTGGGCGGAAACTGATTTCCTTTTCAGCACTTTCCAATCCGGGACGAGGGGCCGATATGGGGATTCCAGTAACCACAATCGAACGAGTCGGGCGCACCATGGAGGCCAAGGCGCTTCGACCAAGGAGAATCGCAATGATGAACAATGGTCTGAGTCACGGATCTGCAAAGATCTATCAATTCCCCGTCGGCGGCCGTGCGGCCCTCGCCGGACGCCGCTATGGCGAGACCCGCTTTCCCGCCGATCAGGCTTCGCTGCCAGCGAACGTCTCGATCTGCAGCGATAGCTGGTACCACCAGGACGCGGTCGACGAAGCCAAGCCCAAATGGGAACGCTGATGCCAGCGGCTGGTCCGACAGTGCCAGGCTCTCGCAACCGGCCGGCGACAGTTTGAACAAGGGTCGAAACAACGGCGTTTCGGCCCTTTTCGATTCCAGGCGGCCCCCGGGCTAGATCCCGGGCTTTTCGACCACCGCGCAGGCCGTAACCGGCCGCTTCAGGTGCTTGACCGTGGTGGGCCCGGACTTGGGAATCCTCAGCGTAACTCCCGCCCCCGAATAGCGCGCCCCCGAAACCGCCAGCCGCTTGGCGAGCGCGACCGGCTCGCCGTCGATCTGGAGAAAGGCGCGCTTGTCGCCGTCATAAAACCCGACGATGAACTGCGTACCATCGGCGCAGCGATAGGTTTGGAAGGTCTGCGCATCGGCCTGCCGCCCACCGAGCATTCCGCCCGCCAGCATGCTGACCGTCAAAACAATGGCCTTGTGCCGGCCCATGATCGCCCCCTGTAATAGACCGCAAGATGCCGAACGTGCATCCGGTGGAACCATAACCCAAGCTGATCCCATGCAAGACTCCTCTCTCAAGGACTCCCCTGCCCGTCATCTCGCCCTCCAGGGTGCCAGCAATTTCCGCGACCTCGGTGGCTACCCGACCGCCGATGGCCGCACCACGCGCTGGCGGCACATTTTCCGCTCCAACCATCTCGGCCAACTCACCGCGGCCGACGTCGAGATCGTCCGCGCGCTCGGCGTGCGCAGCGCCTTCGATTTCCGCGGTGTCGAGGAGCGCGCGGCCGGCATCTGCGTCGTGAACGAGATCACGGTGCATTCGCTGCCGATCGAGCCGACCGTCGTGGCCGCGCTGCGCGCCGAGCTCGCGAAGGGCACGCTGACCGCGGCCGTGGCGCTCGAGCTCATGCGCGAGTCCTACCGCAACTATGTCCGCCACAACACCCACAGTTACCGCGCGCTGTTCGGCCATCTGCTGGAAGACCGCGCGCCGCTCGTGATCCACTGCACCGCCGGCAAGGACCGCACCGGTTTTGCCAGCGCGCTGATCCTGCACGCGCTGGGCGTGGCGGACGATGTCATTGCGGACGATTACCTCTTGACCAACCGGCACTACAAGCGCGACCCGTCGAACGCCTCCGATCTGCCCGCCGATGTCCTTGACGCGATCGGCAGCGTCGAGGCCTCTTACCTGGCGGCCGCTTTCGAAGCGGTCGGCAGCGAATATGGCGATCTCGAAACCTATTTGCGCGACGGGCTCAAGCTCGGCACGGCAGAGCGCACCGCACTGAAGGAGCGTTATCTGCAGGCGTGACCCGCGGCGGTAGCCTCAGGCCATCGGCCCGAGGGCTTTGATGATGGCATTCTTGAGCGCCAAGGAAAGTTGTTGGGTGCTCCAATCGTTCTGGTGCAGCTTGTCGGGATCACTCGTGTCGATCAACTGATCGAACGAGACATTGTTCTGCACGTGCCAGTGCCGCATCAGCGACCAACGCCGAAACAAGTTCACACTTGCCTCATTGGCAGCTTCGCGGATCAGCCGGACCATCTTGTCAGCGAGCTCGGCGCGGTCATCCCAAAGCATCTTCGTCACGTATTGCGGATCGATCACCAGAACCTCGAAGCCGCGAGCGCGTAATTGCGCCAGGCCCTTCCTGATGTCCCCGGCAACGATATCCACGTCATACTTGTCGTTATGAAAGACCGCGTTGGTTCCGACCTGCCAGATGACCAATGCCGGATCATCACGAAAAATATCGACATCGAAGCGTCCAAGCTCTTCGGTTGCCTCTTCGCCGCCCTTGCCCCGGTTCAGGACGTCAATCCGGATGTCCGGCCGCGGCACCACATCCTTGAAATACTGCCGCAAATACATCTCCAGCCTATAGGGATACGGGACGACGTCGGCTCGTCCGGCTGTTGACGACGAGCCCATGGCGACGATGCGCACTGGTCCCTTGTCTCCCAACGCCTGTCGGAGCCGCATCAGCGGATATGTCAGGTCGACGATCGCAGCGGGAAATTCGACGGTTGGCAAAATTGTCAGACATGAAATGACCTCCTCAACGATCTAAAGTTGCATTTGTAGCCCAGTCTTGATGTTGCCGCCATTGCAAGCGCAATCCACCCCGCGCAATAGTCAGTGAAGGATAACGATGGAGAGCAATCGTGCAGGGGAAAGTAGTTGTCGTGACTGGCGCGCTCGGCGCACTCGGCAGAGTCGTCGCGGAGATGGCACGGTCCCGCGGCGCGCGGATCGCCGGCATCGATCATGCGCCCTCGCAATTGTCAGAGACACCCCAACGCATCGTGATGGGCGGTGTCGACCTGTCCGACGCGGGGCAAGCGAAGAATGCCGTCGATGCGGCGGCGAAGCATTTCGGCCGGCTCGACGCGTTGATCAACATCGCCGGCGGCTTCGCCTTCGAGACCGTCGGCGACGGCGACATCGCGACGTGGCAGCGCATGCACGCGCTGAACGTCCTGACGGCGCTCAACGCCTCGCGCGCGGCGCTGCCGCACCTTGCCAAGTCCCCGGCCGGCCGCATCGTCAATATCGGCGCCATGGGCGCGCTGCAGGCCGGCAGCGGCATGGGCCCCTATGCCGCGTCGAAAGCGGGCGTGCATCGCCTGACCGAGGCGCTCGCCACCGAGTGGAAGGGCAAGGTTACCGTCAACGCCGTGCTGCCCTCGATCATCGATACCGCGGCCAACCGCGCCGACATGCCGAAAGCCGACTTTTCCAAATGGGTGACGCCACAGGAACTCGCCGAAGTTATCCTGTTCCTCGCCAGCGATGCCGCCAGCGGCGTCACCGGCGCGCTGGTCCCGGTCGGCGGCCGGGTCTAATCGCGTTCCGATCCGACAGTTAGAGACATCGGCTCCGATTCAATAGGGGCCGAGAAGGCTCTAGACTGTCTGCAACTGATTCTCCGATCGGACGTCCCTTGGAAACCGCGCTTTACCTCCCCGTCAAACGCTTCCTCGAAGAGCTCGGCTTCACGGTCAAGGGCGAGATCGGCGGCTGCGATCTCGTCGGCCTCAGCGCCGGCGATCCACCCGTCGTGGTGATCGGCGAGCTCAAGCTTGCCTTCAATCTCGAGCTGATCCTGCAGGCGGTCGATCGCGCGCCGGCCGGCGACGAGGTCTGGATCGCAGCGAAGATGTCCGCGCGCGGCAAGGGGCGCGAGAGCGATGCGCGCTATCGCAATCTCTGCCGCCGCCTCGGCTTCGGCATGCTTGGCGTGACCGATCGCGGCCAGGTCGAAGTGCTAGTGAAGCCGCCGACCGCGGCGCCGCGCCGCGAGCCGAAGGTGCGCTCGCGTCTGGTTGCCGAGCATCAGCGCCGCCAGGGCGATCCCGTGCTTGGCGGCAGCACCCGCGCACCGATCATGACGGCCTATCGCCAGCAGGCGCTGGCCTGCGCGGCGGCGCTTGCCGAGGGGCCGAAACAGGTGCGCGCGCTGCGCGAACGCTGCCCCGATGCCGGCAAGATCTTGCTTAACAATGTGTATGGCTGGTTCGAACGCGCTGAGCGGGGAATCTACCGGCTCACCGAAGCCGGACACGCCGCCCTGAAGCGTTGGCCCCAGCAACGGGTGGAGGTCGGCGCAGGTGCTGCGTCACCGCTGTGACACCAGACCGGTGCATAGCTGAGATGCCACACCGATTCCATATTGCAATGCAACATTGGCGGCACTAGGTATCCGGCATCGAAATGAGGCCGTTATGAGCGCAGACTGGAATACCAAATATGGCACACGGCGCGTGCGCCACGATCCTCCGACCCTCGACGAGGCGATCTTCGCTGCGATCGGCATCACCGACGACCAGGCGCAGCAGGCCGAGATCGCCGCAGCCTTGATGGGGATGCCGCTCGACGTCGTCCAGGCCGAGGTGAAGAAGCAGGCCCGCGCCAACAGCCGCATCACGGCGACGCGCGTGATCGCCGGCGAACAGGGCGCGCAGCGCTCCGTGGTGGTCGAACGCCGCGTTGTCCGCCGCTTCGGCGCCGCCACACGCAGCTGAGCATCCATTTCATCTCATCGCACGGAACACGAAAGCGGACCGGCCTGGGCGGTCCGCTTTGTGATTCCTGTGCGCAATTTCCGGGCTATGCAGCCCGATTGCCGTACATGCTCGAGATCAGCTTCCAGCACGTGCTGTTGAAGCTGAGAAGAGCGCGTCCGGCCGTGAACGGCGAGGCCGCCAGATCGGCAAGCTCGGCCTCGGGCGTCTTGGCGAGGTCGATCGTGCCGGTCGATTCGCCGTGGCGGAAAGCCAGATGGGCCCCGAACTTCCTGGCGAGCGCCCGCATCGCGTGATTCTCGGCACCCGTCGTGATGCGCAGCCGCTTGTAGCCCTTCCAGCGCGCCTCCGCGATCAGGCGGCGGAACAGCACGGTGCCGACGCCCTGGCGGCGCGCGGAGGCTTCCACGCTGAAAGCGACCTCCGGCAAGGAATCGTCCTCCGGGGGATGCAACTCAGCCGCACCGCGCACCACGCCGTCGACCATATAGGCAACGATCACGGTGCCGTCCTCGGCGCAGCGGGCGGCGTAGCGCTCGATGAAGCTGTCGTCGAGAAAGCCGTTGAAACGGTCGTGCCGGCTGGCGGCATCGAGCCTCAGCAGGTGATCGCGCAGGAGCGGCAATTCTTCCTGCTGGATCAAGGTCCGTACATAGCCGGGAACGGTACGGACGGTGTCTTCAAGTACCACGTCAGAAACTCCTCTTGGTGTCCCTCGAGGAGGCGTTCGAATCCCTAGGCCCCCAATATTGTGCATCGCACCATGATTTTCAAGACGGGAACCTGCCCAAGATTCGGGCACCGACGCGACTAATTCGTTAATAAAATCAAAATGCTGTAGTCACAGTACCAGCTGCGTCTGGGTCACCACCGCAACCAGCTTGCCGTCCTGGGTTTCCAGCCGGGTGGTCCAGACCTGGGTCCGCCGGCCCCGGTGCACCGGGGTGGCAGTAGCGATGATTGTGGCCCCCTCCTTTGCCCCGCCGATGAAATTGGTTTTGCTCTCCAGCGTGGTCGTCCCCTTGGCGTCCTCGGGCAGATTGATCACGGTCGCCGCCGCGCCGACGGAATCGGCCAGCGCCATCACGGCCCCGCCGTGGATGGTGTGGTGCAGCGTGCAGAGATCGGCCCGGACGGTCATCCGCGCCACTACGCGGTCCTTCTCCGCCTCGACAAACTCGACGCCCTTGAGCTCGGCGAACGGCATCTTCATCGCTTTAAGTTTCTCGAGCGGCGTCATCGGAACTGCTCCCAATTGGTTGTTGCCTCAGCGTGAGTTGCCCCGCGCGGCGAAGCAATGACGTCCGAGGTAATGGCGGTGCTGACGTCCTCACGCAATGCCATACTCTCGTGTCCCGGACGCGCAGCAACGCGAAGCGTTGCTGCGCTGCGTCCGGGGCACGAGACCGCCTCACGTCACCGCGTTCACCACCTGGTACTCCGGCCGTCGCCACACCTCCCCTGAAATCACCTCTTCGATGATCTCCGCCGCCCGGATGATCTCATTCTCTCCGACATAGAGCGGCGTCAGGCCGAACCGCATGATGTCAGGCGCGCGGAAATCGCCGATGACACCACGGGCGATCAGGGCCTGCATCGCGGCGTAGCCGCCGTCGAAGGCGAACGAGACTTGCGAGCCGCGGCGCTCATGATCGCGCGGGGTGACGAGCTTGAGCTGCGGACAATGGCGCTCGACTTCACTGATCAGGAGATCACCCAGCGCCAGCGAACGCGCACGAACCTCCGCGATGTCGACTTTGTCCCAGATATCGAGCGAGGCCTCCAGCGCCGCCATGGCGAGCACCGGAGGGGTGCCAACGCGCATGCGTTCGACGCCGCCCGCGGCCGCATAGGCAAGCTCGAACGCAAACGGTTTTGCGTGGCCCATCCACCCCGACAGAGCGGCGCGAGCGCTGTCGGCATGACGCGGCGCGACGTAGAGGAAGGCCGGCGCTCCGGGACCCGCGTTGAGATATTTGTAGGTACACCCCGCGGCGAAATCGGCGCCGCTCCCGGCGAGATCGACCGGCAGCGCGCCGGCGGAATGGGCGAGATCCCAGAGGGTGACGATGCCGAGCGCGTGCGCTCTCGCGGTGAGCTTTGCCATGTCGTGGCGACGGCCGGTGCGGTAGTCGACCTCGGTGATGTACAGAACGGCGGTCTCGTCGGACAACGCGCCCTCGATCTCCTCAGGTGCCACCAGACGCAATTGATGGCCGCGCCCAAGCGTCGCGATCAGGCCCTCGGCCATGTAGAGGTCGGTCGGGAAGTTGCCGGTGTCCGACAGGACGATCTTGCGGGACGGGGTCATGTCGAGCGCGGCGGCGAGTGCCTGATAGACCTTCAGGGACAGCGTGTCTCCGACCATCACCGAGCCGGCCTCCGCACCGATCAGCCGCGCGATGCGATCGCCGACATGGCGCGGCTGGACATACCAGCCTGCGGTGTTCCAGGCGCGGATCAGCTCGTTGCCCCACTCCTCGGTGATCACGCGGTTGACGCGCTCGGCAACGCCCAGCGGCAGCGCACCGAGCGAATTGCCGTCGAGATAGATCAGGCCGTCAGGCAGATGGAACAACGCTTTGGTGTCGTCGTAGACGCGAAGCCTGGTCATGGACATCCCTACAGAATTGTACGCACGCGCCAGAGCTCGGGAAACAGCTCGACCTCGAGCATGCGCTTCAGATAGCTCACGCCGCCGGTGCCGCCGGTGCCGCGTTTGAAGCCGATGACCCGCTCGACCGTGGTGACGTGGTTGAAGCGCCAGCGCCGGAAATAGTCCTCGAAATCGACCAGCTTCTCGGCCAGCTCGTAGAGCATCCAGTGCGTCTCCGGCGCCTCGTAGACGATACGCCAGGCCTGCAGCACGCCTTCGTTGAAGCTGTGCGTCTCGCGAACGTCGCGCGCCAGCACCGCCGCAGGCATCTTGAGCCCGTTGCGGTCGGCGAGCCGCAGCACCTCGTCATAGAGGCTTGGCGTCGCGAGCTCGGCTTCGAGCAGCTTGACCGTCTCGGCATCGTGCGCGTGCGGCTTCAGCATGGCGTGGTTGCGGTTGCCGAGCAGGAATTCGATCAGTCGGTACTGGCGTGACTGGAACCCCGAGGATTGACCGAGCTGCGAGCGGAAGCGGGTATACTCGCTGGGCGTCATGGTCCGGAGTACGTCCCAGGCGTTGTTGAGCTGCTCGAAGATGCGCGACATCCGCGCCAGCATCTTCATCGCGGGGGCAACCTCGTCTTTGGCGATCGCGCGGCGCGCAGCGCTGAGCTCGTGGATGGCGAGCCGCATCCACAACTCCGTGGTCTGATGCTGGATGATGAACAGCATCTCGTCATGCGCCTCCGACAGCGGGTGCTGCGCGCCAAGAATCGCATCCAGCGCAAGGTAGTCGCCATAGGACATGCGCCGGGCGAAATCGGTCTCGGCGCCTTCGCTTGCAGGATCGTAATCGCGGGACGTCATGGCGGGTCCTTTCGATCGATCTTCCCGGCTTTGCTCAGTCGAGGCCGATCAGGCGGGCAGTGATCGGCGAGCACGGCTCCTTCAGCCCGTCAATCACGGTAAAATGGTTGAGACCGGGATCGATGACGAGGTGCGTCGGCACGTCGAAGCCGGTCCAGATATTGGCCATCAGATCGGACTGGCGGATGAATTCGGGCCGCTCGCTGCCGCCGACCCAGGCCGTTACGGGCGAATGCCCCCGCGGCAGATGCAGCGCCGCGCTTTCGAGGCTCGCCTCCTCCATGGTCATGCGCAGCGTGTCGTTCATCTTCGTCTTGAGCAGCGGACGCAGATCATGCAGGCCGCTGATCGAGAGCGTGCCGGCGATGCGGTTGAAGACAGCAGACTCGAGCCGGCTGTCGTCGCACAGCATGCGCGTGACGAGATGGCCGCCGGCGGAATGGCCGGCGAGCCGGATCGGCCCTGAGACCAGCGATGCGGCTTTGGCGATCGCGGCGGTGATTTCCGCGGTGATATCGGAGATGCGTGCAGCCGGCGCCAGCGTGTAGCTCGGCAGCACCACCGTCCAGCCATGATGCCGGGCACCTTCGGCGAGGTCGGTCCAGGCCGACTTGTCGAAGCGCATCCAGTAGCCGCCATGAACGAAGACGACCAGACCCTTGCTGTCGCCGTCAGGCAGGATCAGGTCGAGCTTTTGACGCTCGCCGGCGCCGTAGGCGATGTCGGGACGAAATTCCTTCAGCCCGGCGCGGTAGGCCGCCGCCCGCTCCGCCCACAGCGCCGGCATCTTGTCCGAGCCCGGGATATGGGCCGAATTGGCGTAAGCGTCATCCCAATCGCGCATCGTTGCTCCCGAGGACTCGTCCGACGAACCGGACGCCAGTCTGCCACCGGGACGCCCGCTATCCTAGTCTTTCTTTTAAGCTTAAAGGAGTTGGCGAAGCCCGTGTTTCGGGCACAGGGCGGCAAGATGTTTCTCCTCACCCTGAGGAGCTGCGAAGCGGCGTCTCGAAGGGCGAGGCCACCGGCCGTGCCTTCACCCTTCGAGACGCTTGCTCCGCAAGCTCCTCAGGATGAGGACCTAACCGCCGTTCCGTCATTGCGAGGAGCGCAGCGACGAAGCAATCCAGGCTGCCGCCGCCGAGAGATGCTGGATTGCTTCGCTGCGCTCGCAATGACGGCGGAGAGGCCTACGCCTCCTCCACGCCGCACCATTCCGCGATGAACAGCGCCATCGCCTTGGTCGCCTTCTTCAATGAATCCAGATCGACGAACTCGTTGAAGCCGTGCATCTCGCCTCCGCTGGCGCCAAAGCAGAGGCTCGGGATGTCGTGGTTGAGGCCGTAGAAGCGCGTGTCGGTCAGTGCCGTGAAGACGAGATCCTCTGGCGCGCCGCCATAGACCCTGTTGAAGGCCTTGCCGAACGCAGCCTCGGGCTCCCTAGCATTGGTCAGCTCATAGCCTTCCGACAGGAAGCCGGACCACTCGACCTGCGGCGGATTGTTGGCGAGGAAGCGGTGGTTGCGCGAAGCGGCGGCGACGCAGGCCATGATCTCCTTCTGGTGATCGGCGATCGACCAGCCCGGCAACACCGCAATCCGGCAGTCGACATCGCACCAGGCCGGCACGCTCGAGGCCCAGTCGCCGCCCTTGATGACGCCGGCGTTGAAGTTGACGGGATGGTCGATCGTCTTGAAGTGACGGTCGGCCTTGGCGCGCTCGTTCCATTCGATCTCGAGCTTCTGCAGCGCCTGGATCAGGTGATATGCCGCCATGATGGCGTTCGCGCCGGAGCCTGCGAAGGCAACGTGGGTCGGGTGTCCCTTCACGCGGAGGCGAAACCAGATCACGCCAACCTGCGATCGCACCATCTTGCCGCCGGTCGGCTCCGGAATGAAGCAGGCGTCCGCGCGATAGCCGCGCTGCAGGGTGGAGAGTGCGCCGACGCCGGTGCTCTCCTCCTCGATCACCGATTGAAAATGGATCCGCGCCGTCGGCCTGAAGCCAGCCGCCTTGATCGCGTCCAGCGCATAGAGCGCACCGATCGTCCCGGACTTCATGTCGCAGGCACCGCGGCCGAACATCTTGCCGTCCTTGATGACCGGCGAGAATGGCGGCGTATCCCACAATTCGAGCGGACCCGCCGGCACCACGTCGCAGTGCCCTTGCAGGATCAGCGACTTGCCGCCATTGGTTCGCGGGCGGTAAGTGCCAACCACGGATCGCGCCTTCGAAAAGTCGTGCTCGATCGGGCCGAAGCCGCGCAGATCTTTCAAATCCTCGACATCGATATGCCAGTCGTCGACCTCGTAGCCGCGTTCGCGCAGGAGATCGCCGATCATGTCCTGGCAGGGTCCCTCCGCCCCGCGGGTCGAAGGGATCGCGACGAAATCGCTTGTAGTTGCAAGCTGAGCTTCGAAGCCGTTGTCGACGGCGTCAAGAATCCTCTGCTGCGTTTCGGCATTCATTCGGGCGACTCCAGACATTCCAATGGTCCCAAGGAGCGCGCAAACTAGCCGATTTCAGCCGTTCGGGTACTCCAGAAAATATGCATCCCGCAATGCATCTTCGAGCAGCCGGCCTTCGGAATAGCCGTTCAGCGTCGCAGGCCGGCGCACACCATCGAGCAGGCGCGGACACGGTTCCGGGGCGCCGAGCACGGTGCGGACCGGAATGCGCTCCGCATAGATCGGCAACGCATAGTCCTCATCGTCGTCGGCGACACCCTTGCTCCGGATCTTGGCCGAAGCTTCCTCGATTTCCATTGCGATGAACGACGTTGCCTTGATTTCCTGTGTGGTGCTCTGTCGCAGGCCGGCGGTGCGATCCGGGAAGAAGCGATCGACCATCGCGATCACCGCCCGCTCCTTCTCATCGGGGTCGGTGACGAGATAGGCCGTGCCGAACGCCATGACGGCGCGGTAGTCGGCGGAATGGTTGAAGCCGCAGCGCGCCAGCACGAGGCTGTCGAGATGGGCGACCGTCAGGCAGACGCGCTCGCCCCTGCTCTGGTTGCGCAGCATGCGGCTGGCGCTCGATCCGTGCCAGTAGAGCTTGGTGCCCTGCCGCCAGAAGAAGGTCGGCGTGCAATAGGGCTGGCCGTCGATCGCGTAGGAGACGTGGCACAGCATCGAGGAATCCAGGATGCGATGAACCGTGTCGTGATCATAGAATCCGCGGTCGTGCCGGCGCTTCACCTGGTTGCGTGCCGATGTCGGATAGGAAGTCGAGGTCTCGGTCTGGCTCACGGCCGCTCCTGCTCGGATAGAAGAAAATCCGGAGCAGTTGTAGCGGCGCATTTGGTCTGCGATAGTTCCAATTCCATGCAAAAAATTCCGACCAATTCATCCTCCCGAGCCAAGCCCGAGCTTCCGCTCGATCTCGCCGGCCCTCATGTCACGGCCGGCGCATCCGCCGCGCACCGGCTCTATCAGGCGCTGTGCGAGATGATCGTCTCCGGTCTGGTCAAGCCGGGCGAGCCGCTGCCGCCGTCGCGGACGCTGGCCAGGCAGACCGGCTTCCGCCGCAACGCCGTCGTCACCGCCTATGAGCGCCTGATCGCCGACGGCTTTGCCGACGCAACGGTCGGCTCCGGAACGTTCGTCGCGGCGCGTATCCCCAAGCGCGCCGCCGAGCCCAACAAGCCGAAGGTGGTTCTCGAAGCGCCAAAGCAGGGCGCGTTTGCGCTCGGCTGTACCCATATCGACGAACGCGCCGTGCAGCGCTTTCGCGCTTTTGTCGGCCGCCGCATGCGGGCATTCGGATCGGAGCACCTGCATTATGGCGACCCTCGCGGCAGCCGCGAGCTGCGTGTGGCGATCGCCGACCATCTGTTGTCCGCGCGCGGATTGCGTTGCGATCCCGACCAGATCATGTTGACCTCTGGCACGCTCCACGCGCTGCGCATCGTGCTGAGCGCGATCCTGAAATCCAGCGACCAGGTCTGGTGCGAGGACCCGGGCTATCCCGCCGCCCGAAAAACCATCGCCCATTGCGGCTATCGCACCGTGCCTGTCCAGGTGGACGAGCACGGGATGCGCGTCGCCAAAGGCCGGATCGCGGCGCCGTCCGCACGCGCGGCCTACGTCACGCCATCGCACCAGTTTCCGCTTGGCGTGCAGATGTCGATGCCGCGGCGGCTCGAGCTTCTGGACTGGGCGAAGCAGGCCAGCGCATTCGTGCTCGAGGACGATTACGACAGCGAGTTCCGCTATGACGGCGCGCCGCTGATGTCGCTCGCCGGCATCGATCGCCTCCAGCGCGTGATCTATCTCGGCACATTTGCCAAGACGCTGTTTCCGGGCCTGCGCATCGGCTATTGCGCCCTGCCCGAACGTCTGATCGCAGACGTGACGGCAGCGCGCGCGGCGCTTGACCGCTTTCCCGGCACACTGATGGAGGGCGCGGTGGCGGACATGCTCAATTCCGGCGCCTTCGCCGCGAACCTGAAGCGCGTGCGAAAACTGTATCGCGAGGCGCGCGACGTGCTCGCCGGGACGCTGGAAGTCGCATCCGACGGCGCGCTTTCGGTGCCGGTACCGTCACAGGGCCTGCATCTTGTCGCCCGGTTCGATCCTGCCGTCGATCCGGCGGTTGCGGCGCATGCCAAGCAGGCGGCCGGCGCCGAAGGCTGGCTATTGGCCGACACCTATTCGCGCGGGCGTCCCCTCCCCGGCTTCGTGCTGGGATTTTCCGGACATCCCATGCCACAGCTCGTGGCCTCCGCCGAACGTCTCGCAAGGGAATCGCGCGCGGCATTGGGCGCAAGGGGAAAATCGGCCCGCCGCGCGTGACGAAGCTTCACTATCAGAATCGCCCGCCGCTCCCTAGATTGCGGCATCGATCCGGGACCTCACATCATGCCGCTGCGCCACGCGACCTGCCTTTCGTTGCTGATCGCCATCGCGCTTGCCTCGACCGCAAGCGCCGCCACCATCGGACGCGAGCAGGACATCGGCGATCTGAAGCTCGGCCAGCGTGTGCTCGTGGATGACGGAACCTGCCCCGCCGGCCAAGTCAGGGAAGTGCGCGGCGCGAAGATGACCGATAAGGGAGTCTCGCGCACGAGCTCCTGCGTGCCGCGGCACGGACCGAAAACGAAGTGAGGATCCGGGAAGCTATTTCGCCGGATCGAACATGCACTGCAGGGTCGGTTTGGCGATCTTGGTGAAGGTCGGGCCGATCTCGCTCTGCTTGGAGGCCGGCACCCAATCGGTCTCGATGGTGGGCACGCCGGTCTCGCTGATGCCCCGCAGCAGCGCTTCGCGCAGATCGCGATCCTCGACGGCCGCGGCGGCGTGATCGTGCAGGCAGCCACAGACCTCCTCCGGATGCTCCCAGCGGCCGAGCATGCGCGGCGCGCACTGGCGAACGAATTCGCCGCGCGGATCGGGTAGCCTGGAAGGTGAGCGGACCTGCGCCTGAACGGAGCTGATCGTCAGAAGGGACACGAACGCTGCGGCGCAGAGACGAAGCAACATGATGGGCTATGCCGGCTGTTGTTGTGTGCGGTCAGAAGCGCGCAGCTATCATGATCGGCTGAGCGGCCGGAACCGCAACGGGCGAGCCGCTGTACTGGAAGGTGCCGACACCGGGGAGATTGCCATCGGGCGCACCCGCCAATGAGGGGCCGGCGAGAACGAGACCGAAAGCAAGGATGAAGCTGAGCGCGCGCATGATGTGTGTTCCAATTCGGTGGCCGGCGGTGCGCCGTCGTCGTTATGAGCCTGATAACCATGGGCGGTTTCGCGCGTGATGCGCGAAAAGCTGAAAATGGTTTCGTCTTCGTGAGAATTGTTTCGTCCCGGGCGCGGCGACGAAACAAATCTCGGAAAATGCCAGTTATATCAGACAGGTCTCACGGCAGGTCAAAGTCGCCCGCTAAGTTCCGGTGCCGGTACCGATATGCGCCCCGCGCAGCTGTCGTCATGCCGCCGCCGCGCGCGCTTCACACGCATTTTACGTTTTTCTGGTGAAAGGACGGGCAAAAGAAGGCTGGATCCTGTTGAACCGGGGTTGGTTCAACGACGACCCAAGCCATCGAAACCGAGACGCCCGGATCATCGGGCGCATTCACGTGAGGGATGGCCATGATCGCGGGAAATCGCGCAACGCCGCGCGATGAAAATCCACCGACGGATCGCGGAGATCAACCAATCATTCGCGGCAGCGCCGGCGCAATGGCGCTGCAATCGAACCGGGGCTTCGAGGCGGCGCCGCAGACATTTGTGCGGCTGACCGGGTCGCGGCTTGCTGCGCCGCGCGATCGCCACCGGGTGAACGCGACCGCGTCACAGGAGTGAACGACGCGCGTCACTGCGTGAAGAACTCGCCGCACTTCTGGACGTTTGCGTCCGCCGGTCCCCAAGGCATGATCGGCACGGTCGAGGTCGAGTTCTTGGGCGAGCCTTCGATCAGCTTGTCCGAATAGACCATGTAGACCAGCACGTTGCGTTTGGTGTCGCAGCCCCGCACGATCTGCATCTTCTTGAAGAACAGCGACCGGCGCTGGCGGAACATGTCGTCGCCCTGCTCCATCTTGTGCTTGAACTTGATCGGACCGACCTGGCGACAGGCCAGCGAGATATCCGAGACCTCCTCGGCGAGCCCGAGCCAGCCCTTGAAGCCGCCCTTCTCCGGCACCGTGAAATGACAGGCGACGCCCTCGACCTCGGGATCGTCGAGACCATAGGTCGCGAGCTTGTCATTCGGGCTCACCCATTTGAACACGGTGGAACGGCGGAAGATCAGATCGGGCTCATCGGCCGCGGATGCCGACGCCGTTGGCGCGATCAAAGCCAGGAGGAATAAAGCGAGGGCTTTCAAGCGGATGCTGGAAAGACCGGGGAAACGAGATGACATGAAGGTCTCCGGTAACAAGTCCCCGCAATGTAGGAACGCAAACGGCGGTCAGGAAGGCGGCGGAGGGGCGGACGCGGCCGCCGTTTACCGCTCCGTGAGGCTTTTTTGCTACGCCTTGAACAAAAGTAGCTGATGGCAGAACCGCGCTGCTGGTGAACGCGTATCCCCTTTGCGAAGACTAACGTCTGATTTGGATTATGGATTCGAGGATGAACAGCGTGAACGGGTCGGGTTCTTCTGCCAAGCCGGTACGGCTGTGGCAGGTCGCCATTTTGACGGCGGCGGGCGCGATCGGCGCGACCAGCCAGGCAGACGCAGCATTTTATTATTGGACCGACTATTCCGACGGGTCCTACTACGCCCGGCAGGAGCGACTTCCCGAAATACCGCGCCAGAAGCCGCAAAAGCGCGGCGCCGCAAGCAAGAAGGAAGTCGTCGAGAAGGAAGCCGGCACCAAGCCGCAAGGCCCGCTCGTCATCGTCGTCTCGATCGAGCGGCAGAAGGTGACGGTCTACGACAAGACCGGCGTGTTCGCGGAATCACCGGTGTCGACGGGCATGAAGGGCCACTCGACGCCGATGGGCGTGTTCAGCGTCATCCAGAAGCACAAATTCCATCATTCCAACATCTATAGCGGCGCGCCGATGCCGTACATGCAGCGGATCACCTGGTCCGGCGTCGCGATGCATGCCGGCGTGCTGCCGGGCTATCCGGCCTCGCATGGCTGCATCCGCATGCCCATGGCGTTCGCGATGAAGATGTGGAACTGGACCAGGATGGGCGCGCGCGTGATCGTGGCGCCCGGCCAGATGTCGCCGCAAAGCTTCTCCCATCCCCTGCTCGCCTCCATGCGCGTGCCGCCGCAGCCCGCCGCGAGCCTCGCGCCGCAGACCAATGTCGCCGACAAGGCCGATAAAGGCACGGCCGAAGCCAAGCCGGTCGAGACCAAGACGGCCAGCGCCGAGAGCGTGCTCGAGCTGCGCACCTCCGTCGGCCACGCCGTGCTGTCGGACGTGACCGCCGGCAATGCGGCTGCGCACGAGGAAGCCGCCGCACCGGCCGCCGAGGTCAAGACGGCCGAAGCATCCGAAGCGGCCAAGCCCCAATCGGAAGAATCGGCCAAGCCGGCGAGCAACGACAAGCCCGCCGACAAGGTCGAGACCGTCAAGACCGAGCCGGCCAAGACCGAGGCGGTGGACCTCGCGAAGACGCCCAATCAGGCCAATGCACCGGCGCTCGCCGCCGCACCCGATGCGAAGAAGGACGAGGGCCGCGTTGCCGATCCTGCGGCGGCGGCGAAGACTGAGGCGCCCAAGCGGGCCGGCCAGATTGCCGTCTTCATCAGCCGCAAGGATTCCAAGCTCTATGTGCGGCAGAATTTTGCGCCGCTGTTCGAGGTGCCCGTCACGATTGCCGCGAGCGACCGGCCGCTCGGCACGCATGTGTTCACCGCCGAACTCGACAAGGCCGATGCCAACGCGCTGCGCTGGTCGGTGGTGTCACTGCCCGTCTCCGCCCGTTCCGCGGCGCGCGAGGACGACAGCCGCTTAGCGCGCCGCCAGCGCGGCGCAGCCGTGATCCCCGTTGCCGCAAAACCGGTGGTGACGCCGGACAGCCCGGCTGAAGCCCTCGACCGCATCTCGGTCCCCACCGAGACGATGGCGAAGATCAACGAGATGCTGACGTCAGGCGGCTCAATCATCGTTTCCGACCAGGGCATCAACCAGGGCGAGACCGGCGAAGGCACCGACTTCATCGTCCGCCTGTACTAGCCCGCACGCAGCGCTCGATAACGCGGTGTTGACGCGTGAGGTCGCAGTGGCGGAGTAATCTGCCCTCGGATCGTCTCGGGGGACGCCGTCATGATGAATCGCAGGACCGTGCTGAGCGTCACGCTTGCAGGCGCATTCGCGCCTGTCACGCGCGCCCTCGCTGATAGCGGGATGAGCCGGGTCTCGGCCTACGCATTCTCCTTTCCCGCTTTGTCAGGCGACGACATCCGCCTCGCAGCGTTCACCGGCAAACCGCTGCTGGTGGTGAACACGGCCTCGCTCTGTGGCTACACACCGCAATATGCCGGTTTGCAGGAGATCTGGAACGAGTTTCGCGGGCGCGGCCTCACCGTGATCGGCGTGCCCTCCAACGATTTCGGTGGCCAGGAGCCCGGCGGTAGCAGCGAGATCACGCAGACCGCGCACCACCAATATGGTGTTACCTTCCCGATCACGGCCAAGGCGACGGTGGTCGGTGCGAGAGCGCATCCCTTTTACAAATGGGCCGCCGAGGCTCGACCAAAGGAAGTTCCGCGCTGGAACTTCCACAAGTACCTGATCGGCCGCGACGGCTATATCGCCGAGGTGTTTCCATCCGCCGTCGAGCCGGCCGACACGCGGATCAAGACTGCCATTGCCAGAACCCTGGCCGACACGTGACGCAGGTGCACGCCATCCGGTTGGGCACAATTGCGGCGGGGCATCAAACAGCCGTTGCAATGGCGATGGCCCACCATCTAGGCTAGGATGGGTTTGGGGCAGGACGGTTTTGGCCGCAGGCGAAAAGCCGCGGCGGAACAACGGGATCAATCTCGAGGACAACACCATGCGTGTGGCGGCAGGACTGATTTTAGCAGGTGCGATGTCGGTTGCGATGACCGGCGCCGCATGGTCGCAGACGCCGGCCGCGAAGCCCGCAGCCGCGCCGCAAGCCGCGCCGGCGGCAACACCAGCGGCTGCGACGCCCCCTGCAGCTCCAGCGCCCGCTCCGGCGGCTGCGGCGCCAACGGGCTTCGTCAATCCACCCCCGCCGAAACAGGCGCCGCAGCCGGCCCGCGCGGCCTGCAACACACCGGGCGCGCTCGGCGTCGCCCGCACCGTCGAGATCGACACCACGGGCGGTCCCGGCTTCGGCTTCGAGCATTTCAAGGAGCTCGACTTCCTGCGCGACAAGGAGGTGGTGCTGACCTTCGACGACGGCCCCTGGCCGAAGAACACGCCCGCCGTACTGAAGGCACTCGCGGACGAATGCACCACCGGAATCTTCTTCACTATCGGCAAGCACGCGACCTATGAGCCGGAGATCCTGAAGCAGGTCTACGCGGCCGGTCACACCGTCGGCGCCCACACCTGGTCGCACGCCAACCTCAACAACAAGAAGCTCAACGACGCGCAGCGCAAGGACGAGATCGAGAAGGGCTTTGCGGCGGTGAAGTGGGCGCTCGGCGGCATCTCGCCTGCGCCGTTCTTCCGCTTCCCGGCGCTGCAGCATCCGCCGGAGATGGTCACCTATCTCGGCAACCGCAATGTCGGCATCTTCTCCTGTGACATCGACTCGTTCGACTTCAAGGCCTCCAAGCCCGAGAAGGTGGTCGAGACCGTGATGAAGAAGCTCGAGACCAGGGGCAAGGGCATCGTCCTGATGCACGATTTCCAGAAGCACACCGCGGAGGCGCTGCCCGAGCTGCTCAAGCGGCTGAAGGCCGGCGGTTACAAGGTGGTGGCGATGCGCGCCAAGTTCCCGGTCTCGACGCTGCCGGAATACGACCAGGAGCTGCTCAAGGACATCAAGCTGCCGACGGTGAGCCAGCGCCCGGTCAATTCCGTGGTGACGACCGTTTCCGAATAGAAGGCCATTGTCTTTCCGCTTCGAAGGCTACGTCATCGTCTCGGCGGACGGCATGCTTGCCGACGCCGGTCGCGTCATGCCCGACAGCCTGAAGTTCGAAGGCGACAAGCTGTTCTTCGAGCAGGCGCTGGATCGCGCCGCGCTGATCGTGCACGGCCGCAACTCGCACGAGCAGCAGCCGAATTCGGCCAAGCGCAAGCGGCTGATCCTGACCCGCAAGATCAGGGACCTCACCGTCGATCCGGAGATGCCGAACGCGACGCTGTGGAATCCGGCGCATGCGAGCTTCGAACAGGCCTGCGCCTTCGCCGACGTCGCCTCCGGCATGGTCGCCATCATCGGCGGCCCGGTCGTGTTCGACATGTTCATGGACCGCTACGACACGTTCTGGCTGTCGGAGGCGCCGCATGTGCGGCTGCCCGGCGGCGAAGGTTGCTTCGTCGGCGTGCCCCAGCGGACGCCGCATGACGTACTGGCTGCGCACGGGATGAAGCCGGGCGCGCCGTACCTTCTCGACGCGGCGCACGAGGTGACTGTGACTCCGTGGCGGCCGGGTTAGCCTCTCGGGATTACCCGACGTCGCTCACACCGAAGGCTCCGATTCAAACTGGCAAAACAACCCCATGCACAGTACCGGCAATAGAATACCATTGCGTACCTTGCTGCTTTCTTGTGCGGAATCAGCCGAGCCGCCGCCCCCCACCATATCGAGACCGCGTGCAGCGCCACACCCGCGCCGCGCGCCGCCGAGAGCGGATTTGACCGCTAGACGTCGCCGTAGGCCGCTTCGGCCGGACGCGTGGTGCGGCCGTAGCCGATGATCATGCACAGCGCGCCGATGATCGACAGGTTCTTGAGCGCGTCGACCAGCATCTTGGCGTTGTCGGGAGCCGCCATGTTCCAGAAATCGTAGAACAGGACGGTCGCGACGGCGACGTAGACGATCAGCAGCATGGCGAAGAAACGCGCGCCGAAATTCAGCGCGATCATCAGCCCTGCGATGATCTCGAGCCCGCCGATCGCGATCGCCAAGAGCTGCGGCGTCGTCATGGCGGTCGCCGTCTCGATCTGCTTGGCGTAAGGCGCGATGACGTCGGGCACCACGAGCTTGGCGGCGATGACGTCGGCGGTCGCTTGGATGGCAAAGAGCTTGGTCGCGCCCGTGTAGATGAACAGCACGGCGAACAGGATTCGCCCGAAAGTCACGAACGCTGGCATGATCGGCCTCTTGGCAAAGCGCTACCGCACGGAACGCTTAAGTCGATTATGAAGAGTCCGTTTGGGCTTTTCAAACGGGGAAATGGCGAGCTGAAAGGAATTCAAAGGTGGCGGTTTCTTCCCTTCTCCCCTTGCGGGAGAAGGTGGCTCGCCGCGAAGCGGCGAGACGGATGAGGGGTATCTATCAGCATGGGGAATCTCGCGAGATCCGGACTCGCGGAAACAACCCCTCATCCGGCGCCATAGCCGAAGCTTCGCTTCGGCGTTCTTGAGAACGGCGGCCGAAGGCCGCCTACGCCACCTTCTCCCGCAAGGGGAGAAGGGATTGCACCTCCAGCGCCGTGAGAGCCCGGCCCTTACGTGAACAACGTGGGCTGCTGCCGCGAGGCGCGTTCCTGCGCTTCCACCACGGCAACTGCGGTCATGTTGAGGATGCCGCGCGCCGTTACCGAGGGGGTGAGGATGTGCGCGGGGCGCGCCGGGCCGACCAGGATCGGGCCGACGGGCAGCGCGTCCGCCAGCGACTTGATCATCTGATAGGCGACGTTGGCGGTATCCAGGGTCGGCATGATCAGGATGTTGGCCTCACCCTCGAGCTTGGAGTGCGGCAGCACCATTCGTCGCGCAGTGGCGGAGAGCGCGGTGTCGCCCTGCATCTCGCCGTCGGCTTCGATCTCCGGATGCTTCTCTCTCAAGAGCTGCGTCGCCCGCCGCATCTTGCGCGAGGATTCGGTGTCGTAGCTGCCGAAATCCGAATGCGAGACGAAGGCGATCTTGGGCTTGATGGTGAAGCGCTGCACGTGGACCGCGGCGAGCGAGGCGATCTCGGCGAGCTCCTCCGCGCTCGGGTTGGGGCGAACCTGCGTGTCGGCGATGAAGAAGGCGCCCTTGCTGGTGATCAGCAGCGCCAGCGCCGCGTAGTCGCTGATCCCCGGCGAGAAGCCGACGATCTCGCGGACGTGGCGCAGATGGCTCATATAGCGGCCCTCGACGCCGCAGAGCATCGCGTCCGCCTCGCCGCGCGTCACCGCAAGCGCCGCGATGACCGTATTGTTGGTGCGGACCACCGTGCGCGCCGCATCCGGCGTCACGCCACGGCGGCCGGCGACCTCGACATAGGATTGCACGTAGGAGCGGTAGCGCGGATCGTCCTCGGGATTGACCAGGTCGAAATCCTTGCCCGCCCTGATCGAGAGGCCGAAGCGCTTGAGGCGCGCCTCCACGACCGAAGGACGGCCGACCAGGATCGGCCGCGCCAGCTTCTCCTCCAGCACGACTTGCGTGGCGCGCAGCACGCGCTCGTCCTCGCCTTCGGCATAGATCACGCGCACCGGCTGGGTCTTGGCCTTGGCGAACATCGGCTTCATGACGAGGCCGGAGCGGAAGGCGAAGCGCTCGAGCAGCGCCCTGTACTCGTCGAAATTGGTGATGGGCCGCGTCGCGACGCCCGATTCCATCGCCGCCTTCGCCACGGCCGGCGCGATGCGGAGGATCAGGCGCGGGTCAAACGGGCTCGGAATCAGCGAGCCCGGACCGAAGCCCTGCGTCTCGCCGGTGTCGAAGCCCTGCGCGACGGCATCCGACGGCGCTTCGCGCGCGAGCTGCGCGATGGCCTCGACGGCGGCGTGCTTCATCTCCTCGTTGATCGCGGTGGCGCCGACGTCGAGCGCCCCGCGGAAGATGAAGGGAAAGCAGAGGACGTTGTTGACCTGGTTCGGGTAGTCCGAGCGTCCGGTGCAGATCATGGCGTCGGGCCGCGCCTTGCGCGCCTCTTCCGGCATGATCTCCGGTGTCGGATTGGCGAGCGCCATGATCAGCGGCTTGTCGCCCATCGCCTTGGCCATCTCCGGCTTGAGCACGCCGGGTGCCGAGAGCCCGATGAAGATGTCGGCGCCGCCGATGACGTCGGCGAGCGTGCGCTTGTCGGTCTTCTGCGCATAGACCGCCTTCCAGCGGTCCATCGAGGTGTTGCGCCCTTCATGCACGAGGCCGTCGATGTCGCAGACCCAGATGTTCTTGCGCTGCGCGCCCATCGAGACCAGCAGGTTCAACGTCGCGATCGCGGCGGCCCCTGCCCCCGAGGCCACGATCTTGACGTCGGACAATTTCTTGCCGTTCAGCCTCAGACCATTTGTGATGGCGGCGGCAACGATGATGGCCGTGCCGTGCTGGTCGTCGTGGAAGACCGGAATCTTCATGCGCTCCTTCAGGCGCGCTTCGATCTCGAAGCATTCCGGTCCGCGGATGTCCTCCAGATTGATGCCGCCGAAGGTCGGTTCGAGCGCGGCCACGGTCTCGACCACGCGGTCGATGGTGTCGGCGGCGATCTCGATGTCGAACACGTCGATGCCGGCGAATTTCTTGAACAGGACCGCCTTGCCTTCCATCACCGGCTTGGAGGCCAGCGGACCGATATTGCCGAGGCCGAGCACCGCGGTGCCGTTGGAAACCACGGCAACCAGATTGGCGCGGGTGGTCAGCGTCGCGGCTTCAGCCGGGTTCTTGGCGATCTCGGTGCAGGCCGCGGCGACGCCCGGCGAATAGGCCAGCGCGAGGTCGCGCTGATTGGCAAGCGGCTTGCTTGCCTGGATCTCGAGCTTTCCAGGGCGCGGCAGACGATGGTAGGCGAGCGCCGCCTGGTGGAGATCATCAGAATAGGACGACATGCGGTGTCTCGCCTCGCGTTACCGGCCTCAAAATGCATGATCCGGGGCTGCTGTCCAAGCGAACCGTATTTCCGGGTCATGGAAGGGCGATGAAGCACGCCGGGCGCCTCGGTGGCAACATCCGATTGCGCCCCCATCAACAGGGCGCGCCGTCAAATATTTGAAAAGCATAGCTTTCCCTGGACCGCGCGACTTTTTCTGAATATGGCAGGTTGCGCGGTGCAAAATGAGCAACTGGAGCTGGGAATGAAGCGAATCCTGTTCGGCCTGATCGTGGCAGCCGTGCTCGGCGCGGGCGGATGGTTTGGCTTCAACCTCTATGTCCAGCATCGGGCGACCAGCGAGGTCGAGGCGGCGTTCGAGCAGATCCGCTCGGGCGGCGGCAAGGCGAGCCATGGCAAGATCACCTTCGAGCTCGCGACCCGGACGCTGACGATCGAGGACATCGCCATCACCCCCGCCGGCCAGCCGCAAGCGCAGATCAAGATTACTGGCATCAAGGGTACCGGCGTTCGCCTGATCGACGATACCAGCTTCTCGGCCGACATCATCGAGGTCGGCGGTTTCGAAGTCGCCCTGGACCAGGTCGGCGCCGCGAAGCTGAAGGCATCCTACAAGATCCCGCAGCTCACTCTGCGGGACTATGCCGGCCCCATTCGCGGCGGCAATCCGCCGACGGACCGCTCCCTGATCGACATTTATCGCTATGTGCTCAAACAATATTCGAGCATCACGGCATCATCCGTCACGGCTCCGACGCTGACGATGACCTTCGACGCGAGCGGCAGCGCCGCTGGAAGCGGCGAAATCACCTATTCCGGGCTGGCGGTCCAGACTCTCAAGCGCGGCAAGGTAGAGGCGATGAAGGCCGATCGCGCCGTCTTCACCATCGACGTGCCGCAGCCGGGCAAGCAGGACAAGCTGACCGGCGACCTCTCCAACATCATCATCAACGATTTCGACGCGACCGCGGTCGCCGCGGCGCTCGACCCGCAGAAGGCCGGCGACGACAGCCATCACCGCATCTATCGGCAGATTTCGGCCGGCCGTTATGTGCTCAAATCGACCCAGGGCCTACGGATGGAGATCGACGGGATCAATTTCGAGGACATCGCGGTGCAGCCCTCCAAATTCCGGCCGGCCGAGATCGTTGCACTTATGCCGACGGACCGGTCGGTCGTCGCGACCGCCGCGCAATCGCGCGAGATGATGGAGAAGCTCGCCGGATTCTATGAGGGTCTTCGCATTGGTCGGATCGAAATCGGCGCGACGTCGATGGGCCTTCCACAGGGAACGGCCAGGATCAAGGCGGTCAGATATAACGACGGCGAATTCGCAGTCGAAGGCGTCGACACGCCGTCTCCGCAAGGGCAGTTCAAGATGGAGCGCTTCGCGCTGAAATCGTTCAGCGCGGCAAACCTGATGCGCTGGGCGGCCGGCCTCAGCAAGCACGGTCAGCCGCCCTCGCCCGATCAGATGCTGGGCCTGTTCCGGGTGCTCGAAGGCGCCGAGATCAAGGGCGTGGTGGCTCCCCATAACAACGCGCGGCAGCCCATCACCATCGACACGATCAGCATGAACTGGGGCCAGCTGGTCGGATCGATCCCGAGCAGGGCCAGCCTAGTCGTGAAGATGGTCACGCCGACCGATCCCGCCAATCCTGCGCTGCAGCCGCTGATCGTGGCAGGCGTGGACAAGCTCGCGATCGACCTCGATCTCGGCGCGGCCTGGACGGAATCGTCGGGCGCGTTCGCGCTCGCCCCCGCCACGCTCGATCTCGGCAACCTCGCCAAGGCGCAGCTGAGCGTGGCCCTTGCCAAGGTGCCGCGCGACCTCTTCACCACGACGGACCCGTCCGAGGCTATGGAGCAGTTGGCGCAGGTCGAGACCGGCGCCATCGAGCTCTCCTTGCGCGATCGCGGCGTGGTCGATCTGGTCGTGGCCCAGTTCGCGCGCATGCAGAATGTCAGCCGCGACGCCGCGCGCAGCGCCATCGTCGCGATGATCCGGGCCCAGGGCGAGAAGATCGCGGCCTCCAATCTCGATGCCAAGGTCGCGGTCGATGCACTCGCCGGTTTCGTCGAGACCTCAGGGCAAACGCTGAGCATCAGGCTGACACCGCTCGGCAAGCTGCCGGTGCTTCAGCTGGTCGATGTCCTCGACCACGAACCGATCATCGCGCTGGCGCAGTTCAGGATCGAGGCCTCGACGGGGCTGTAGGAGAGAAGCGCAGCCCTCCGCGGAAAGATTCTGGATTTCTTCGCTGCGCTCGCAATGACGATGTGGAGAGGGCGTGGCCTCTCCCTGCATCCGCCTTCGCTGAAGCTTCGGCGGGACAAGCAGGGAGAGGTAAGAGCTTCACTTCTGCGGCAGGTTCACCCGGATGTGCAGCTCGCGGAGCTGCTTTGTCGTGGCTTCCGACGGGGCGCCCATCAAGAGGTCCATGGCCTGCTGGTTCATCGGGAACAGCGAGATCTCGCGCAGATTGGTGGTGCCGCAGAGCAGCATCACGATGCGGTCGACGCCCGCGGCCATGCCGCCATGTGGCGGCGCGCCGTACTGGAAGGCGCGGTACATGCCGCCGAAACGCTCGACCACTTCCTGCTCGCCGTAACCTGCGATCTCGAACGCCTTCACCATGGCTTCGGGCACATGGTTGCGGATGCCGCCCGAGGCGATCTCGTAGCCGTTGCAGGTGATGTCGTACTGGAACGCCTTGATGGTCAGCGGATCCTGCGACTTCAGCGCCTCCAGGCCGCCCTGCGGCATCGAGAACGGGTTGTGCGAGAAGTCGACCTTCTTGTCGTCCTCGTTGTACTCGTACATCGGGAAGTCGACGATCCAGGCGAGCTCGAACCGCTCCTTGTCGGTGAGGTTCAATTCCTCGCCGACCTTGTTGCGGGCAAGCCCTGAGAACTTCCAGAACTTGTCGGGATCGCCGGCGACGAAGAAGGCGGCATCGCCTTCCTTGACGCCGAGCTGTGCGCGGATCGCGGCGGTGCGCTCGGGCCCAATGTTGTTCGCAAGGGGACCGGCGCCCTCGCCGCCTTCGCGCCACATGATGTAGCCGAGGCCGGGCTGGCCCTCGCCTTGCGCCCACGAGTTCATGCGGTCGCAAAAGGCGCGGCTCCCGCCGCCCGGTGCCGGGATCGCCCAGACCTGGTTCTTGGGATCTTCGAGCATGCGCGCGAAGACCTTGAAGCCGGAGCCGCGGAAATGCTCGGAGACGTCCTGCATCTCGATCGGGTTGCGCAGGTCCGGCTTGTCGCTGCCGTACTTGCGCAGCGCCTCGGCGAACGGAATGCGGCGCCAGCCCTTGGTGACGGGCTTGCCCTTGGCAAACTCTTCAAAGATGCCCGTGATCACCGGCTCCATCGCCGCAAAGACGTCTTCCTGCGTGACAAAGCTCATCTCGACGTCGAGCTGGTAGAACTCGCCGGGCAGACGGTCGGCGCGCGGGTCCTCGTCGCGGAAGCAGGGCGCGATCTGGAAATAGCGGTCGAAGCCCGACATCATCAGCAGCTGCTTGTACTGCTGCGGCGCCTGCGGCAGCGCGTAGAACTTGCCGGGATGGATGCGCGACGGGACGAGGAAGTCGCGTGCGCCCTCCGGCGAGGACGCGGTCAGGATCGGGGTGTTGAACTCGAAGAAGCCCTGCCCCTCCATGCGCCGGCGCATCGACTTGATGATCTCGACGCGGGTCATGATGTTCTGGTGCAGCTTCTCACGACGCAGGTCGAGGAAGCGGTACTTCAGGCGGATGTCTTCGGGATATTCCTGGTCGCCGAACACAGGCAGCGGCAGGTCGCCGGCCGGTCCCAGCACCTCGATCTCGCTGACATAGACCTCGACCTTGCCGGTCGGCAGATCATCGTTGTCGGTGCCTTCGGGGCGGCGGCGGACCTTGCCGTCCATCTTGACCACGAATTCCGAGCGCAGCTTTTCGGCCAGCGAGAAAGCCGGCGAGTCCGGATCGACCACGCACTGGGTCAGGCCGTAATGGTCGCGCAAATCGATGAACAGTACGCCGCCATGGTCGCGGACGCGATGGACCCAGCCGGAGAGGCGGATGGTCTCGCCGATGTTGCTCTCGCGGAGCGCGCCGCATGTATGTGACCGGTAGCGATGCATGGTCGTCCCAAAATCGATGTCTGAAGGAAACGAATCGGACGGCCCGTGATGGCCGGTCCGAAGTTGCGGCAGGGTTTACCCCGGGAGGACGGGGGCGGCAACCAAGGGAACGCCCTGATTTGGACCTCAGGGGCCCATTTTTGGCTTATCGGGCCCGGAGCCTTTGCCGATGCCCGTTCCAGCCCTATCTTGAGGTCATGACGGTGCATTTCCCCTTCCAGAACTCCTATTCGGCGCTGCCGGAAAACTTCTTCGCGCGCGTCGCGCCGACCCCGGTCGCCGCCCCCCGGTTGATCAAGCTGAACCGGCCGCTGGCGGTCCAGCTCGGGCTGGATCCTGATCGGCTGGAGACCTCGGATGGTGCCGAGATCCTGGCCGGCAAGACGGTTCCCGCCGGAGCGGATCCCATTGCCATGGCCTATGCCGGCCACCAGTTCGGGCAGTTCGTGCCGCAGCTCGGCGACGGCCGCGCCATCCTGCTCGGCGAGGTCATCGACAAGGACGGCGTCCGCCGCGACATCCAGCTCAAGGGCTCGGGCCCCACCCCGTTCTCCCGCCGCGGCGATGGCCGCGCGGCGCTCGGGCCGGTGTTACGCGAATACATCGTCAGCGAAGCCATGTATGCGCTGGGCGTCCCGACCACGCGCTCGCTCGCCGCGGTGGTCACCGGCGAGCACGTCATCCGCGAGACCGCGCTGCCCGGCGCGGTGCTGACCCGCGTCGCCGCCAGCCACATCCGCGTCGGCACTTTCCAGTTCTTCGCCGTCCGCCGCGACACCGAGGCGATCCGCCGGCTCGCCGATCACGTCATCGCGCGACACTACCCGGACCTGCTGCATGCGGAGCGGCCCTATCACGACCTGCTCGCCGCAGTCGTCGGGCGCCAGGCCGAGCTCATCGCGCGCTGGCTGCTGGTCGGCTTCATCCATGGCGTGATGAACACCGACAACAGCTCGATCTCGGGCGAGACCATCGACTACGGCCCTTGCGCTTTCATGGACGCCTACAACCCGGCGCAGGTCTTTTCCTCGATCGACGAGATGGGCCGCTACGCCTATGCCAACCAGCCGCGCATCGGCCTGTGGAATCTGACGCGCCTCGCCGAATGCCTGCTGCCGCTGTTTTCGGACGAGCAGGAGAAGGCGGTCGCCGAAGCCCAGGACATCCTCGGCGCGTTCTCCGATCAGTTCAGCGCCGCCTATCAGGCCGGCCTGCGCAAAAAGGTCGGCCTGTTCACCGAGCGTGACGGCGACGAAGCGCTGATCCAGGACCTGCTGGATGCCATGGCCAAGAACCAGGCCGACTTCACCCTCACCTTCCGCAAGCTGGGTGATGCCGCCGGTGAGGAGGCTGCGGACGTGCGCGCCCAGTTCATGGAGCCCGCAGCCTTCGACGAATGGGCCGGCCGCTGGCGCGCGCGCATCGCGCTGGAGCCGCAAGGCGCCGCCGAGCGGCAAGCGGCCATGCACGCGGTCAATCCCATGTTCATCCCGCGCAACCACCGCGTCGAGGCCGTGATCCAGGCCGCCGTGAACGACGACGATTACGCGCCGTTCGAGGAGTTGGTGAAGGTGCTGGCGAGACCCTACGAGGATCAGCCAGAGTATGCGGCCTACGCCGATCCGCCGCTGCCGGACCAGCGGGTGCTGCAGACGTTCTGCGGGACGTAGCGACAAACTCGGTGCGTAGAGCCTGTGAGCCAATTCGTTTTGTTTCGGCTTCGGCATCAAGGGGTGGTATCGCCCCTTGATGGGGGAAGCCGGCGGCGTCAGGCTGTTGGTTATCTATGCTTTTGCGAGACGATGCCCTTGTCCGCCGGGGCGCGGTTCCTACGTCGGTGCTCGAGGCACAGGTGGACAAGGCTGCTCCCGGCGGATCGGCCCGGACGGCCAGTCTACATCCGAAGGCCGCCACGAACCCCACAAGGGTACAGGGTGGATTAGCCGAAGGCGTAATCCACCACATTCCCACCGAGCAGAAAGTGAAGAGGTGGATTACGCTTCACTAATCCACCCTACAGACTGACGCTGATCATGCCCTCTCACCGAACTCGCCTGCGATCCTGACGCCCCCGCCCCAATCCTCCGGAAACAATCCCGCCCGCACGTCGCGATGAAACGACGAGTACGGCCAGTCGCAAACCTTCGACACGTGCCCGTGCTTGACGGGATTGTAGTAGCAATACTCGACATGGCGAGCGAAGTCGGCCTCATCGCGAATGACATGCTCCCAGAACCGGCGTTGCCAGATACCGCGTTCGTTGCGCGCGGCACGGACTGCACTCCGACGCTCGGTCGCCGGGAGTGCTTTGACGAACCGTGCCTTGATCAATCGCCAACGCACAGAAAAATTGGCATCGCCCGGCGGCAGCTTCCAGATCGCGTGGAGATGATCCGGCAGGACCACGAAAGCATCGATCTCGAAAGGATAGCTCCGGCGGGTTGCGGCGACTGCGTCCAGCAAGCTCTCGATCTCCTCGGTCAAAAGAGATTTCCGCCGATCAAGCAAGTTCACGGTAAAGAACCAGCGTCCTCCGGGGATGAATGCGCGGCGATAGTCAGGCATCAACCATCGATAGCACAACTTGAGGTTGGCTCACAGTGGTGGATTACGCCTTCGGCCAATCCACCCTACGACACGGGCGCTTGTGGACACGGGAACCGCTGTCATCAAACTGAAACACACGCGCTCTAACGGGCTGACAGCGCCGTCTTGCCGGAGGCGCCATCCTCCAACCGTCCCGATTTAGGCGCGCCATGCCCTTCAAGTTCATCCACCTCACCGACACGCACCTCGCGAACCCCGGCTTGACGCTCTACGGGCTCGATCCGCGCGCCCGGCTGGATGCGGCGATTGCCGACATCAACAAGCACCAGTCCGACGCTGCGTTCGCCGTCGTGACCGGCGACCTCACCCATTGGGGCGAGGCTGAGTCCTACGCCAACTTCGCCGAGGCGATGGCGGCGCTGAAGATTCCCTACATCGCGATGGTCGGCAATCACGACAAGCGCGTCATCTGCCTCGACGCGCTGAAGGCCGCGCCGCGCGATGCCAACGGCTTCGTGCAGGGCACGCGCACCACCGAACATGGCCTGTTCGTCTTCCTGGACACGCTGGACGAGACCAGCCATGCCGGCGAGATGTGCGCAAAGCGCCTCGGCTGGCTGGCGAATACGCTCGCGGCCGCCCCCGCCGAGCAAGAATTCGTCGTGTTCATGCACCATCCGCCCTTCCCGGTCGGCGTCCACGCCATGGACGAGATCGCGCTGAAGCAGAGCGCCGAGTTCGCCGAGGTGATAGCGCCCTATCGCGCGCGCATCCGCCATCTCTTCTTCGGCCATGTGCACCGGCCGATCTTCGGCAGCTACGGCAAGATCCCGTTCTCGACGTTGCGCGGCACCAACCACCAGGTCTGGTTCGAGCTCGACGTTGCGGCCAGCGAGCATCTCGCCAGCCACGAGCCGCCGGCCTATGGCGTCGTGCTGATCGACGACGAGAACCTCGTCGTGCACAGCCACGATTTCCTCGACGAAAGTCTGCGCTTCCCCTTCGAACCACCGGCAGGAGTGGACGGCCGCGACTATGCACTCAATTTCCCGGCGCGATGAGATGAGCCTCGCTGAACCCGCGGCTCTCCCGGTCGCGACGTCGGCGGCACCGCGTCTCAACGTCCTGAAGCGGTTCATGGAGCGCTTCAAGACCTCGCTGCCGGCCTATCTGCTGCTGTTGCCCTCGCTGGTCTTCCTCGCGCTGTTCACCTATGGCGCGATGGGACGCGTCCTCATCGACGCGCTCTATCAGCGCGCCACGCCCAAGGCGCCGGTGCGTTTCGTCGGCCTCGACAATATCAGCGCCGTGCTCGCCGACCCCGCCTTCACCGGCGCCGTCGTCAACAATTTGATCTACGCCCTCGGCACGGCGGTGCCGAGCATCGCGCTTGCGCTGTTGTTCGCGCTGGCGCTGTCACGCACCCGCGCCGTGAACAGCGCACTGCGCGCCGCGCTGTTCCTGCCGGTGCTGATCCCGATGGTCGCGGCCTCCGCGCTGTTCCTGTTCATCTTCCTGCCCAATGTCGGCCTGCTCGATTATTACATCGGCCGGCTGCTGCCGGTGCTGCCGAACTGGCTCGGCGACCCCGACATCGCGCTCACCGCGATCATGGTCATCACGATCTGGAAGAATGCCGGCTATTACATGCTGTTTTTCCTCGCCGGCCTTCAGGCCGTGCCCGAGGATGTGATGGAGGCGGCGCATCTCGATGGGGCCGGGCCTTACATGCGCCTGCGCCACATCATCCTGCCGGAGCTCAAGCCCACCTTGCTGTTCGTCACCGTCATCGCCACGCTGAATGCGGTGACGCAGGTCGACCACGTCTTCGTTATGACCCAGGGCGGGCCGTCCAACGCGACCAACCTCGTGCTGTTCTACATCTACCAGCAGGCGGTCGAGCATTACGACATCGGCAAGGCCTCGGCGGCAACGCTGCTGACGCTCGCCGCGCTGATGGGCCTCACCGCGCTGTCCTTCCGCACGATGGCCAACCGCGAGGGCGGGCCATGAAGCTGATCGATACGCTGTGGAAGGACGCCCCGCTCGCCACCCGCGGCGAGATCACGCCCAAGCTCGGCTTTGCGCTGACAGTGCTGCTCGCGATGGTCTGGCTCATCCCGTTCCTGTGGATGGGCGTTGCGACGCTGCGCCCGGCCTCCGACGGCATCAACACGATGGCCGAACTGATGCCGAGCCTGAAGCCGACGCTCGACAATATCAGGGATGCCTGGGAGATCGGCGATTTCCCGCGCTACACGATCAACACCACGATCATCTGCACCGGCATCCTCTTGGTGCAGTTCGTCACGATCACGCTGGCCGGCTTTGCCTTCGCGCGCCTGGAATTCGCCGGCAAGACGCTGATCTTCTATTTGTTCCTGATGCAGCTGATGCTGGTGCCGGTGCTGCTGATCGTGCCGAACCTGTCGCTGGTGGCGCAGCTCGGGCTCTATGACACGCTCACCGGCGTGATGATGCCGTTCTTCGCCTCGGCCTTCGGCACTTTCCTGATGCGCCAGGCGTTCGAAGCCATTCCGACCGAGCTGGAAGACGCCGCCCTGATCGACGGCGCCGGCCTGTTCCAGCGCATCCGCCACATCTACGTGCCGCTGTCGATGCCGAGCTTCTCGGCCTTCGCCATCATCTCCGTGACCAGCCACTGGAACGACTTCCTGTGGCCGCTGATGGTGATCAATTCGCCGGACAAGCGGCCGCTCACGGTCGGCCTCTCCGTCTTCACCAAGACCGCCGAAGGCACGCAGGCCTGGGGCACCATCGCCGCGGGCACGCTGATGGTGATCGCGCCGCTGCTCGTCGCCTTCCTGATCTTCCAGAAACGCTTCATTAGCTCTTTCGTCACCTCAGGCATCAAATAGGAGATTTTCCGATGCTGTTCTCCCGCAGGATCGTGCTTGGCCTCGCCATGGCCGGCTCAATGGCAGGCGCCCTCGCCTTTCCGGCTCTCGCCGGCGAAGGTCCGACCGAGGTCGACCTGTTCTTCCCCGTCCCCGTCGACGGCAAGCTCGCCCGCGACATGGGCACCTTGATCAAGGAGTTCAACGAGACCCATCCCGACGTCAAGGCGACCGCGGTCTACACCGGCTCCTACGACGACACGCTGATCAAGACGCGCGCCGCGATCAAGGCCGGCAAGCCGCCGGCAGCCGTGATCATGTCGGCGAACTTCCTGCTCGACATGCAGATCGAGAACGAGCTCACCAACCTCGATGCGCTGATCAAGGCGGACGGCATCACCAAGGAGCAGTTCCTCGGCCAGTTCTTCCCGGCGCTGCAAGGCAACGCGGTGATCAACCGCTCGGTCTACGGCGTGCCGTTCCACAATTCGACGCCGCTGCTCTACATCAACGCCGACAAGGCCAAGGAAGCCGGCCTCGATCCGAGCAAGCCGCCGCAGACCTGGGCCGAGCTCACCGACTGGGCCAAGAAGCTGACCAAGCGCGAGGGCGACAAGGTGACCCAATGGGGCATCGCGATCCCCTGCGCCTACGACTATTGCGGCTGGATGATGGAAACGCTCACCATGAGCAATGGCGGGCGCTACTACAACGAGGAGTTCGGCGGCGAGGTCTATTACGACACGCCCTCGATGCTGGGCGCGCTCTCCTGGTGGAACGACCTGATCTATAAGCACAAGGTGCATACGCCCGGCGCCACGCCCGGCCCTGCCGTCAGCACCTCCTTCATCTCAGGCAATGCCGCGATGATGATGCTGTCGACGGGCTCGCTCACCTACGTGCGCGACAACGCCAAGTTCGCCTACAAGGTCGCCTTCATTCCGCGCAACGTCCGCAACGCGGTGCCGATCGGCGGCGCCTCGCTGATCATGCCGGCCGGCCTCGAGGCCGACAAGCAGAAGGCCGCCTGGACGCTGATCAAGTGGATGACCTCGCCGGAAAAGAGCGGCTGGTGGAGCCGCGCCACCGGCTATTTCGCGCCGAACATGGCCGCCTACAAGACGCCGGAGATGGTCGAATTCCTGGGCAAGAACCCGGACGCCAAGACCGCCGTCGAGCAGCTCGACGTCGCCAAGCCGTGGTTTGCGACCTACAAGACCGTGCCGGTCCGCAAGAACCTCGAGGACGAGGTGATGCTGGTCCTCAACGGCAAGAAGCAGCCGAAGGAAGCCCTCGCCGCCGCCCAGAAGGCCGCCGACGAGACGCTGAAGCCGTACAACGCGGAGACTTCGCTGAAGCTGCCGTAAGGGGCTTTGCAGCTCCAAGCCAAAGACGCAAATCTCGTAGGGTGGGCAGAGGCGCACAGCGCCGTGCCCACCATCTACCGCTCAACTCTGTCGATAGATGGTGGGCACGCTTCGCTTTGCCCACCCTACGGAGCCTTGGCTCCCGAAAAGCGCTTCATCAGATCGTCACCACGATCTTGCCGAACTGATCGTTCGACTCCAGGAAGCGATGCGCTTCGACGATGTCCTCGAACCGGAACGTCCTGGCGATGACCGGCTGCAACGTGCGATCCGACAGCCCGTCGAGAATGAACGCCTTTGCCTGCGCAAGGCGCACGGGATCGCGGGTGATCTCGTGTACGAGGTAGCCGCGCAACACCAGGCTCTTGGTCAACACGTTGAGAAGCGGAAACGGCGTCGGCTCGGAGCTCAATCCGCCGTATTCGATCAGGATTCCGCCCGGCGACATCGCCGCGGTCAGCGGCTCGAACGCGGGACCGCCGACGGCGTCGAAGACGACGCGGACCCCGTTTGATCCGGCGATCGCCTCCAGCCGCGCCCGAATATCGTCTTCGTCCGAGGCGACGACATGGGCAGCGCCGGCATCAAGCAAAGGCCCACTCTTGGCCGAGGTCCGTGTCAGCGCGACCGCCGTCGCGCCGACCCGGTTCGCAATCTGAATGGCCGCGATTCCGACGCTGCTGGATGCCGCGGTGATGGCAACGACGTCGCCTCGGCCAAGTCGGGCGATATCAACCAAAGCGCCGTAGGCCGTCAGATACTGCATCCACACGGCAGCCGCCGTTTCGAAGCCGAGCTCCGGCGGATGTTTCACGACGAGTTCGGCCGGAAACGTCGCGAGCTCGGCATAGGCCGGCCATCGCACCATCGACAGAGGCGGCACGATGCTCACGACATCTCCTGGCACAAAGCTGGTCACATCATCCCCGACCGCTTCGACGATGCCTGCCACCTCTAGGCCCAGCCCCGACGGAAAAGTCGCGCGCTCGATATAGGTCCCCCTTCGCAACAGGGCCTCGGCGCGGTTGAGGCCGAGTGCCCTGACCCTAATCTGCACCTCGCCCGATGCCGGCGGCGGGACATCGACGGTCTCGATGCGCAACACGTCGGGACCACCATGGTGATGAAAGCGAACGGCGCGGGCCATGGATGCACTCCAAAACAGTTGAACCGAAGGGAGCTATGCCGGTCCGCGCGAAAGGAATAAATCGCTCAAACAACTGAACCGTCGAAACCAGGAGTTTTCAATCATGGACCGCCTGACCAGCATGGCCGTGTTCGTCAGGGCCGTCGACCTCGGCTCTTTTGCGGCCGCGGCCGACGCCCTGGAGATGTCGGGGCCGATGGTGGGCAAGCACGTCCGTTTCCTCGAAGAACGCCTCGGTGCACGGCTCCTCAACCGCACCACGCGGCGCCAGAGCCTGACCGACGCCGGCCAGGCCTATTACGAACGCTGCCGCGCGGTGCTGAGCGAGGCCGAAGCCGCAGATAGCGTCGTTGCCGACCAGTTGTCGGAGCCGCGCGGCCGACTGCGTGTGACCATGCCGGCCCTGCTGGGACGGCACTGCATCGCGCCCTTGTTGATGAGGCTGGCGCGGAAACATTCGCATCTCGAGCTCGACCTCTCGTTCGGCGATCCGATCGCCGACATCGTCGAGGCCGGCTACGATCTGGCAATCCGCACCGGCGATCTCGACGACCAGTCCGGTCTGATCGCGCGGCGCATCGCAAGCCAGCGCATGGTGGTGTGTGGTGCGCGGTCGTATTTGCGCACGAGCGGCAAGCCGAAATCGCTCGACGATCTCGCCAACCATCAAGCGATCATCTATCGCGGCTCGGGGCGTGTCCGGCCGTGGCTGTTTCCGCAGGAGGGCGGCATTCCGCGCGAGATCATGCCATCGGGCCGGCTGAGGTTCGACGATCTGGAGGCGATTGCCGATGCCGCGGCGCAAGGCATGGGCCTCGCGTGGCTACCCTATTGGCTGGTCCGCGAGCGCCTCGACACTGGTGCGCTCGTCAGTCTCTTCAGCAGTCAGCCGCAATTCCTCTACGAGTGCCACGCGCTCTGGCCGCGCTCGCCCCGGCTGCCGCCGAAGGTGCGCGCGGCCGTGGACATACTCGCGGCCGGCCTGCCGAAGCTGATGGCGTGACCATGGCTGCGGCGCGCCATTAACCCTCCATCCACCATCCGCTCCCGGCCCGCCGCCGGTAACCATCGCAATTAACAGACCCTCAACGCAGCCCCGACAAATCTATCCATGTTTCTGGAGATATTTCGCCGTGGATCTGTTGGTTTTCGAGTTCCTGGGACTGGCGCTGGTCGCCATGTGCGTGATCGTGGTGGCGCTGCCCTGCGCGCGAAAACCCTCGCAGCGGGTCCGTTACGAATAGGAATTTGGTCGGAAAGGGTCGATTCCGGCCCGATGCAAGGCTCGAATTCGCTTAGAGCCCCTTGACATCACAGCACTTTCGGCAGAACGGCTGTATTCAGTGTCATGGGCCGTTCATGGATTTGATTACCACCACCGCTGACCTCGCGGCTGCCTGCAGCCGGCTGGCCAAGCACCCCGTCATCACAGTCGATACCGAGTTCCTGCGCGAGACCACTTATTACCCGCTGCTGTGCGTGGTGCAGATGGCCAGCGCCGAGGAAGCCGTGGTTATCGACGCCCTGGCCGAGGGGATCGATCTCAAGCCGTTCTTCGAGCTGATGGGCAACGAGGGCGTGCTGAAGGTGTTTCACGCCGCCCGCCAGGACATCGAGATCATCTGGCACCAGGCGGGCATCATCCCGCACCCGGTGTTCGACACCCAGGTCGCTGCGATGGTGCTCGGCTACGGCGACAGCATCGCCTATGACGCGCTGGTCGAGAAGGTCACCGGCCACCGCCCGGACAAGACCCACCGCTTCACCGACTGGTCACGCCGGCCGCTGACCAAGGAGCAGATGCATTACGCGGTGTCCGACGTCACCCATTTGCGCGACGTCTTCGCCGCGCTCGACGCCGACCTGAAGAAGCGCCGCCGCAGCGAATGGGTCTCCATCGAGATGGAGGTCCTGACCTCGCCCCGCACCTATGACTTCCACCCCGAGCGCGCCTGGGAACGGCTGAAGACGCGGGTCCGCAAGCCCAAGGACCTCGCGGTGCTGATGGAGGTCGCGGCCTGGCGCGAGCAGGAGGCGCAGAGCCGCGACGTGCCGCGCGGCCGCGTGCTGCGCGACGAAGCCGTCACCGACATCGCGACCCACGCGCCGACCACGCTGGAGAAGCTCGCGCATCTGCGCTCGGTGCCGAAGGGGTTCGAGAAGTCCAAATGGGGCGCGGACATCATCGCCGCGGTCGAGCGTGGGCTCGCGCGGGACTTCACGAAGCTGCCCAAGCTGGAGAAACCGCGCAACAATTCCAACGGCGCGGCCATCGTCGAGCTTTTGAAGGTGCTCTTGCGGATGACCGCCGAACGCCACGCAGTCGCAAGCAAGGTGATCGCGACCGTCGACGATCTCGAAGAGATCGCGGCGGACGATGAGGCCGACGTCCCCGCCTTGCGCGGCTGGCGCCGCGAGCTGTTCGGCGACGCCGCCTTGAAGCTCAAGCGCGGCGAGCTGGCGCTGGCGATCGAGAAGGGCCGCGTGATCGGGGTGCAGCGGGCGTAGGCGGCCGCTGTTTCCACAGCGTCATTGAGCGCAGCGAAGCAATCCAGAATCTTTCCGCAGTGGCAGTCTGGATTGCTTCGTCGCAAGGGCTCCTCGCAATGACGGGGAGAGAGCCCCTACGCCGGCGTCAGCTTCGCCACTTCGCTCTTCATGTCGTTCAGCACGCCTGAGATCGCGGTGACCAGCTCATCGATCTGAGCCTTGGTCGTGATCAGCGGCGGGCAGATGGCGATGGCATCGAGCATGTTGCGCGAGATTACGCCGCGCTCCTGGAGCATGCGGCTGGCGATGCCGCCGACGGCGCCCGGCGTGCTGGCGGCGGTCTTGCGCCCCTTGTCGAGCACGAGCTCAAGCGCGGCGATCATGCCGACGCCGCGGACCTCGCCGACCAGCGGGTGGCTCGTAAGCTCACGCAAGCGGCCCTGCATATAGGCGCCGAGCTCGGCCGCGTGCGCGACAAGGCCGCGCTCCTCGATGATCTTGAGGTTTTCCAGCGCAATCGCCGAGCCGACCGGATGGCCGCCGGCGGTGAAGCCGTGGCCGAGCACGCCGATCTTGTTGCTCTCGTCCGCGATCGGCTCGAACATGCGGTCGTTCAGGATGATCGCCGACAGCGGGAAATAGCTCGAGGTGATCTGCTTGGAGACCACCATCGCGTCCGGCTCGATGCCGTAAGTCTCGCAGCCGAACATCTTGCCGGTGCGGCCGAAGCCGCAGATTACCTCGTCGGCGACCAGGAGAATGTCGTACTTCTTCAGCACCTTCTGGATCTTGTCCCAGTAGGTCGCCGGCGGCACGACGACGCCGCCCGCCCCCATCACCGGCTCGCCGAAGAAGGCCGCGATCGTATCCGGCCCCTCCTTCTGGATCAGCGCGTCGAGCTCCTCGGCCCGGCGCGTGGCGAAGGCTTCCTCGCTCTCGCCGGGGGCACCGTCCTTATAAAAGTGCGGCGAGCCCGTATGCAGGATGTTCGGCAGCGGCAGGTCGAAGGAGCGGTGGTTGTTCGGCAGGCCCGTCAGGCTGGCGGATGCGATGGTGACGCCGTGATAGGCACGCAGGCGGCTGATCACCTTCTTGCGCTGGGGCTGGCCAAGCGCATTGGAGCGATAGGCGATCAGCTTCAACACCGTGTCGTTCGCTTCCGAGCCCGAATTGGTGAAGAACACCTTGCTCATCGGTACAGGCGCGAGCGCGACCAGCTTCTCGGCGAGGTCGATCGAGGGACCGTGCGATTTGGCGGAGAAGGTGTGGTAGAACGGCAGCGCCTGCATCTGCTTGTACGCCGCCTCGACCAGCCGCTTCTCGTTGAAGCCGAGCCCGACGCTCCACAGGCCCGCCATCGCTTCGAAATAGCGCTTGCCCGACGCGTCGAAGACATAGGGCCCCTCGCCGCGCTCGATCACCAGGGGACCGGCCTGCTGATGGGTGCGCGCATTGGTGTAGGGATGGAGCTGATAGGCTACATCCCGGGCCTCTTGCGAATTGGGCAGCATGGACATTTGCGAAGATCCTTGAAAGCGTCACGCCGCCGGCTCGGCCGGCGTCATCACTCGATGGCAAGTGCTTGTCTTAAGTACGTGGCTATTGCCACGACGCGAAACTTGCAACGCCAATTCGTCGGCGGCAAGCGCTCAGCAGGGATGCACAAAGCCGCACATGACGGCACCACGGATCGCAGAAGCCGGCCGGGCAGCTTTCACGCCGCGCCGTCGTCGTCCCCTTCGTCGGTGGCGGCAGCGGCTTCCCTCACCTCCATCAGCGCCATCGAGAGCAAGTAGACCGTCGTGGGCAGCCCCAGCCTGCGCGCCTTCTCGGCGGCATGCGACAGATCGCTCACCAGCTCCTTGAGCTCGTCTCCCCGCGACAATTCTCAACCCCATCGACCGGCCGCGGCCGCCTACACCGCGACGGCGCCGCTGGTTCTGATCAGTTCGGCGCTGGACTGGATTGTAGCAAAATTCGCGATGACATTCACTACCGCATGCCGGTAGGCGGCGGCATCGTCCGTGCCCGGCTGCCGGCAAGCCACGGCGTCATCGATCACATGGTAGCGATGGCTGCGGTGAAACCCCTCGACGGCGGTGGCCAGGATGGTCTCGTCCAGGGAAAAGCCGACCAGAATGCAGCGCATGGCGCCGATAGCGGACATGTGGCCGACAAACCGCGACGAGCTGTAGGCGGACGGCAGCGGGTGCTCGAACGTCATCTCGCCCGGCCGTGGCCTGGCCTCTGCGATCCAATCGGTCAGCCTGGATGACGGATTGAACCAGGCCGCCTGCGCGATGCGCTTCAGATGCATCACCGGCCACAGATTGCTGCGCCACAGCGTCAGAAGTTCCAGGCAGCGCGCCATCGTCGCATCGCCGTCACGGATGACGTGGCGGCGGCCGGGGGTCAGGTACTCGACCTGAAGATCCGCACAGACCAGGATCGGCGGATCATCGTGCATGGAAACCAGCATCGTGTTGCGCGCAGCTGCACCTATTTCAGCGGTCGGCGAGAGCGAGGTCCCGCAGCGGTGAGGTCACTGCCCGCCCGGCCGACGCATCGAGCACGCCAGGCCGGTCCCAATCGCCCTCGGGACGGATGATCACATAGGGATCGCTGTCGAGCGTGATGGCGTCCGGGCCCGGCTCGACCTCCAGCAGCATCTCCGTGTAGGAGAAATCCGAGAAGGTGATCTTGCGGTTGTGACCGAGCGGCTTGGCGCCGAAATGGGCCCAGAAATCGACCAGCCGGTCCTGCGCCTGGCCGTAGATCTTGCGAAAGCCCTTGCGCTTCACATAATCGACGCTGGCCTGCACCAGCTTGAAGGAGACGCGGGAGCGCCGATATTGGTGACGCACCGCAAGCCGCTCCACCTTGGCGAAATCGCCGAAGAAGCGCACCCGCAGGCAGCCCGCAGGCTCGTTGCCGACGAAGCCGATGAAATGCGCGGCGACCATGTCGTTGCCGTCGAACTCCTCCTCGAACGGACAATCCTGCTCGGCGAGATAGACCGCCGAGCGGATGGCGGTCACCAGCATGAGATCGCTTGGGTCGCGCGCGAGGCGGATGGTGATGGCGCGGGAACAGGGCGTGGCGACAGGAATCCTAGTACCGTGCATCTGCAAAGCTCCTTGATTGGATGATCGCACCCGGCATGCGCAGCGGCCGTCGATGCCAGGGCCGCTCGTAGCACCAAAGGTCGGGTTGAAAGCTCGGAACAGGTGCAAAGCCTGTCGCCTTCATGATGTCGCGTCCAGCCACCGTTGACGGCTGCGCATAGCAGTCCGCACTGCGAAACCTTATCTGCCGCAGATGCGCCGCGGCCTTGCCGAGACCGGCGATGCCGCGGCCCGTCGCCGCGATCGCCCAGATGTAGATGGCGGCGACGTCGTCGTCCGCCGCTGCGAGATAGCGCGTCTCCGGCGCAGCGAGGCAAATCTCGTCGAGCAGCAGCGCGTCGTGTCCGCGATCATTGAGGAACAGGAACGCCATGCCGCCGACGAGCTTGCCTTTGCGGCTGAATGTCAGGATGCTCTGGGGATCGAAAAGGTAATATTTGGCAAGCTCCGCCGTCCCGATCTGCACGCCCGGCACCAGCCGGTGCGCCATCTCCGAAAGCGCCCCAATTTCGGAAAATTGCGCACAGCGGACGTCGATGTCCGGGCTCAGAGGCAGGGCATCGAAATCGTGTCTTGCGGCAAACGAGCCCCTTTCCATACTCATATCACGCCTCTATCGTTCAAGGCTTTCATGCCCCGCTATGACGACGAGCTTAGCGGTTGGGGATCAGGAGTATGCAGCAGTTATTGCACCGGGGTGCTGCGATGATGCAGCACCGTGAAGAAGCCCTGGGCACGTCCTGGGATGATTTGAAGCTGTTTTTAGCGTGCGCAAAATATAAAAGTTTTCGGAATGCCGCCGAAGAGCTCGGCCTCACCTCCACAACGCTGATGCGCCGCGTCGACCGGCTCGAGGAGAGCATCGGCTGCAAGCTGTTCCTGCGCGACCAGAGCGGGCTTACGCTCAGCGATGAAGGCAACGCGATGATCGCCGACGTCACGCATATGGAGCGTCACGCCTTCAACGTCTTCCGACGCGCCGCCCGGACATCGAACGACACCTCGGGCACCGTGCGCGTCGCCGTGACGGAAGGCCCCGGCAATTTCTGGATCCTGCCGCGGCTGATCGATTTCCAGAAGACCTACCGCAAGATCACCGTCGATCTGCGCTGCGCAATGGAGCAGGCCGACGTCGCGCGGCTCGAATCCGACATCGCAATCCAGCTCGAGCCGCCGACCAATCCGGATCTGATCGTCGCCAGGCTCGGCCGCCTTCATATCTATCCCTTCGTCTCCAAGGAATATGAAAGCCTCTACGGCGTGCCGGCAACGCTCGCCGAATTGAACAACCACCGCATCATCAAGCAGAGCGCGCCGCAGGTCGACGACGGCGCCTATGCCCGCGTGCTCGGGCTGAAGTCGCTCGAGGGCATCGTCGGGATCAAGACCAATTCGTCGGTGGGCGTGCTCTATGCGGTGGAGCGCGGCGCCGGCATCGGCTTCCTGCCGACGGTGTCGACTGCGCTCGGCGCGCCGCTCGTTGCCGTCGACCTCGGCGTCAGCCACCACGCCGATCTCTGGCTCACCTATCACAAGGAGTTTCGCACCTCCGAGCGCCACAAGATCGTGGTCGACTGGCTGAAGAAGATCTTCGATCCCAGGACCTATCCCTGCTTCCGCGACGAGTTCATCCATCCGAACGCGCTGGTGCCGATGATGACGGCGGCGCGCGAGGGCTTTGGCTTGACCGGATATGTGGCGACGGCGCCGACCTGAACGCAGGCGAGCGTCAGCTCACCATTTGTATTCGAAGCCGATTGTGCCCTGGTGCGAGGTGAGCTCGTTGCGGAACTTGCCGTCGTAATTGACGTAGAGCCGAGCCACGTTGGTCAGGCTGAGCGAAGCCGAGGCACCGGCATCCGCGCCGTAACGGCTCTCGCCGATGCCGGGAACGATGATGTTCTGGGCGCCCAGGCTGACCTGGATGGATCCCAGGTCCTGGTGGAAATTGTCGACGAACTTGCCGTAGGCCGAGAGGTCCAGGATCTTCTGGTCGATAATGAAGTGGCGGCCGATCTCCGCCCCGATCATGATGCGCGCGCGCGAGAGCGCCGTCGCGCCGACGCTGAGCGGATCGAGCCCGCCGGACTCACTGAACGCGGCGCTGGTGGCGCGCACATATTCCAGCGCGCCCTTCGGCACGATGCGCATCTGGTCCTTGGTCCAGTAATAGCTGATCTCGGTCAGCGCGCCGTCGACGGCGGCGCGATAGCCCGCGGTCGCAAGGCCAAGGCCGGTGTCGCGGCTGGAATGGACCTTGCCGAAGCCGTGCACCACCGCAAAGGCCCAGGTCCACGGGCCCCTGTCGACCGAGCCGCTGAAGCCGAGCTGGGTCAGGTCGAGCGTTGCGGATTGCAGAGCCAGCGGCACGTCGATGTCGGTGTGGCTGTGGTCGACCGAGAATCCGATGTTGACGCCGGGTGCGAGCCGCGCGCCGAAACCGGCGACGCCGCCAAAGGTCTTGCGCTTGTCGCCGACGAAATCGCCTTGCGCATCGGTCCGGACCGAGAGGCCGTAGCCCTCGAACCAGGTGCGGTAGCGGGGATCTTCCGTGCCCGCCGAGGCACCGCCGCCGCCCGGATTGGTGCGGAACGCCCGGTTGACGCCGCCGGATGCCTGGTTGCCGAGCCGTTCCAGGAAGCCCGAGCCGAGATTGAGCGCGCTGTTGCCGGCTGACTGATCCTGATTGGTCGAGGTCGGCGACGGAATCGGCGTCGGCGACGGCGTGGGCGTCGGGGTGGGTGTCGGCGTCGGGCTTTGCGCAAAGCTCGGGCTAACGGCCGCCATCGTCACGACCAGCGCAAACGCCATCGCAAGCGCAGCGGCGATCCGGCGGACGCGGTCCAGCCCGATCGTCTGCCGTGTCCCGGAGAGCTGCGCGGCGCAGCGCATGACCATGAATCCCGTAGCGAAGTGGCGGCGCGCAAAAATGCAACACGGTCTGCGGCGCTAGCGGTGATTTGTGCCGAACTGCCACGAGGGGTCAACCGGTCGGCGCATGACGGCCAAGGCTATTGCACTGATTGTGGTTCTGCTGCCACAGGTCGCAAATTGCGCTTGAAGGCAGCTGGCCTGGTCTTGAAATCCCCGCGTGGCTTGCTAGGCGGCGATTTTCATGTTGCAATATCGGTCACAATCGGAATTGGCCGCTTGGCTGTGCGTTTCGCGACATTGCGCCTCAAGACTCGAACAGACTTCCGGAAGACCGTTTGTGGCGTGGCACGCGAAAAGCGGCCGCGTCTTTTTTTATATCTAGTGGAGGAGACGAGCGATGCCGCAAAAGGGCACCGTCAAATGGTTCAACCCGACCAAGGGCTATGGGTTCATCAAGCCGAACGGCGGCGACAAGGACGTGTTCGTCCACATCTCCGCGGTCGAGCGTGCCGGACTCTCCACCCTCAACGAGAACCAGGTGGTTGAATTCGACCTCGTGGAGAACCGCGGCAAGTCGTCCGCGGAGAACCTCAAGGTTTCCTGATGTCTCTCGCGGCAAGCGAGCGATCATGACGTTGCCCCCGGCTCTGCCGGGGGATCTTGTTTGGGGCTCGCCCGTTGCGCGTAGGTTCATGGTTCGGCTCGCACGCGCCACATATTCCGTCATTGCGAGCGAAGCGAAGCAATCCAGAATCTTTCCGCGGAGCGATTCTGGATTGCTTCGTCGCAAGAGCTCCTCGCAATGACGGGACGGGGCGGCTCTTCAGCGCACCACCGGCGCAACCAAGAAATTCTCCGACGCCGCGCTTCCCGCCGTCTTGCAGACATCGCCCTCGATCCGGACCTTGCCGGTCGCGAGCAGCCGCAGCGCCTCGGGATAGATGCGGTGCTCGACCTCGAGGATGCGTTCGGACAGCGTTTCCGCAGTGTCGTGGTCGCTGACGGGAACCGCGCCCTGCATCACGATCGGGCCGGCATCGGTCTCGGGGATGACGAAGTGCACCGTCGCGCCGGACAGCTTGACGCCCGCGCGCAGGGCCTGGCCGTGCGGGTCGAGGCCGGCGAACGACGGCAGCAGCGACGGATGGATGTTGAGCATCCGCCCATACCAGGCTTTTGTGAACTCGGCCGTGAACAGGCGCATGAAGCCGCCCAGACAAATCAGCTCGATGCCGTGCTTGTCGAGCGCGGCCTGCAGCACCTTCTCGAAGCCGGCGCGGTCCTTGCCGAACGGCTTGCTCTCGATCACCTCCGTGGTCACGCCGCCCGCCCGGGCACGTTCGAGGCCGAGCGCATCGGCCTTGTTGGAGATGACGAGCGATATCTCCGCCGGAAAATCGGCGGCAGCGGCTGCCCTGATCAAGGCGGCCATGTTGGAGCCGCGCCCGGAAATCAGGATGGCGACGCGGCGCTTCATCACAGCGCCATGTCGAGATGGCCGTTATAGACGACGCGGTGCTCGCCCTCGGCCGGAATCACGGTGCCGAGCTGCGCCACGGTCTCGCCGGCGTCGGTGAAGACCTCGATCACCTTGTCGACCTTGTCGGGCTCGACGATCGCGATCATGCCGATGCCGCAATTGAAGGTGCGCAGCATTTCCAGCTCGGCTATGCCGGCCTGCGCGGCCAGCCATTTGAACACCGGCAGCACCGGCAGGCGTGCCAGATCGATGCCGACGCCGAGGTGCTTGGGCAGCACGCGCGGGATGTTGTCGGTGAAGCCGCCGCCGGTGATGTGGGCGAGCCCCTTCACCGCGCCGGTCTCCCGGATAACGCGCAGGCAGGATTTGACGTACAGCCTGGTCGGCGTCAGCAGCGCGCCGCCGAGCGTCATCACCGGCGCGAACGGCGCCTGCGCCTCGAAGCTGAGGCCCGACTGCTCGACGATCTTGCGGACCAGCGAGAAGCCGTTGGAATGCACGCCGGACGAAGCGAGACCGATCACGGCATCGCCCGCGGCGATGTCCTTTCGCGGCAACAACGTACCGCGCTCGGCGGCGCCGACGGCAAAGCCGCCGAGGTCGTAGTCGCCGTCCTTGTAGAGGCCGGGCATCTCGGCGGTTTCCCCGCCGATCAGCGCGCAGCCGGATTCGCGGCATCCTTCTGCAACGCCTGCGACGATCGCCGCAGTGGCCTCGGGGTCGAGCTTGCCGCAGGCGAAATAGTCCAGGAAAAACAGCGGCTCGGCGCCCTGCACCACGAGGTCGTTGACGCTCATGGCGACGAGGTCGATGCCGATGCCGCCATGCAGCCCGGTCTCGATCGCGATCTTGACCTTGGTCCCGACGCCGTCGGTCGCGGCCACGAGGACCGGATCCTTGAAGCCGGCCGCCTTGAGGTCGAACAGGCCGCCGAAGCCGCCGATCTCGGCATCGGCGCCCGGCCGTGCGGTGGCGCGCACCATCGGCTTGATCAGGTCGACCAGGCGGTTGCCCGCGTCGATATCGACGCCTGAATCGGCGTAAGTGAGGCCGTTTTTGCGGTCGGTCATGCCCGATTTCCAGTGGGTTTGCGGCTGGTTACGTCGAATTCCGGGGACGCGCAATGGCTCGCATGGCGCTCCCCGCTATACTATGTAGACATATCAACCGGTTCAGCCTGCAACGGGCCGGATTTGAGGTCAGAACCGGTGCCGGGAAGCGCTGCGTGAGTATTCCAAACATCATTACCCTGGGCCGCATCATGCTGGTCCCGATCATCGTCTGGGCCATCGTATCGAGCCAAATGGAGGTCGCGTTCGCCGTCTTCCTCATCGCCGGCATCAGCGATGCCGTGGACGGGTTCTTGGCCAAGCGCTTCAACATGACGAGCGAGCTGGGCGCCCTGCTCGATCCGCTCGCCGACAAGGCGCTGCTGGTCTCGATCTACATGGCGCTCGGCATCTGGGGCGCGATCCCGCGCTGGATCGTGATCCTGGTGGTCTCGCGCGACATCATGATCGTCGCCGCCGTGATCGTGTCCTGGCTGTTCGACCGGCCGGTCGAGATGAAGCCGTCGAAAGTGTCCAAGCTCAACACGGTCGCGCAAGTGGCGTTCGCAGCCCTGGTGCTGGCGGCGCTTGCCTTCGGCTTCAAGCCCGCGCCCTATGATATCATCCTGATGGGTCTCGTCACGGTCCTCACGCTCTCCTCCGTGTCGCTCTATCTCGTCGAGTGGCTGCGGCACATGAGCACGATCGAGGCCAAATGAAAGTGGAAGCGGCCTCGTAAAGGCCATCTCCGCTCGATCAAATCGAATTCTCTTCGAACCGGCCGGCGCGCCGGCATGGAGCAAAGCAAGCGTGGCAGGCCGCGTTCATCCCCGACAATTGGCGTTTGCACTTCCGCATGCGGAGAGCCTCAGCCGGGACAACTTCCTCGAAGGCCCCGCCAACGCGGCCGGTCTCGGCCTGATCGACAGCTGGCCGGAATGGCCGAACCGGATCATGTGGCTGGCGGGCCCGGAGGGCAGCGGCAAGAGCCATCTCGCCGCGATCTGGGCCGAGGACGCTGGCGCCCGTTCGACCACCGCCAATGCGCTGACCGCGGCGGCCGTGCCCGGCGCGCTCGCCACCGGCGCGCTGGTGGTCGAGGATCTCAAGGCTGGGGACTTCGACGAGCGCGCCCTGTTTCACCTGATGAATCTCGGCCGCGAGGACGGCGCCTACGTCCTCTTCACCGGGCGCGAGGCACCGGCCGCGCTTCAGATCGAGCTTCGCGACCTGCGCTCGCGCCTGCGGGCCGTTCCGGTGGTCACGCTGCTGCTGCCCGACGACCAGCTGTTCCGCGGCCTCATCGTCAAGTTCTGCGCCGACCGCCAGCTCAATGTGGACGAGAGCGTGGTCGGCTACCTCGCCACCCGCCTGGAACGGTCCTCGGCCGCCGCCCGCCGGGCCATCGAGCTGCTCGACAGCGAAGCCCTGCGGCTCGGCCGTCCCGTCACCCGGGCACTGGCCGCCGAGCTGCTCCGGGACGCCTGACCGGCTCGCAGGCCTCCCTGAAGCCGGCTTGACGCGGGGCGGCGGCGGAACATCAATGTCATCGAAACGTCATCGCTCTAACACATGCTCCCGCCGATTTTGCGCTTAAGTCGCAATTGGGTGAACTGGATGGACCGACTTCTAATGGACTCTGCGCAAGCTCTTGAAACCAAAGAGAAAGCCCCGGAAACCGAGGGCCTCCCGGCAATCGCGTCCAGCCCCGAGCGGTTCATCAACCGCGAGCTGTCCTGGCTGCATTTCAACCGCCGCGTCCTGGAGGAATCGGTCAACCCCAGCCACCCCGTGCTGGAGCGGGTGCGATTCCTGTCGATTTCGGCGAATAACCTCGACGAGTTCTTCATGGTCCGCGTTGCCGGCATCAAGGCCCAGGTGCGCGAGGGCATTGCCGAACGCAGCCCCGACGGCCTGACGCCGTCCGAGCAGCTCGCGCTGATCAACCGCACCGTCTCCCAGCTCGCCTCCGACCAGCAGGCGATCTGGCGCGACCTGCGCGGCACGCTGGCCGATGTCGGCATCGTGCTGGTCGACGGCAAGGACGTCACCAAGGCTGAACGGACCTGGATCGAGGACTACTTCCTCAACAACGTGTTCCCGCTGCTGACGCCGCTGGCGATCGATCCGGCCCACCCCTTCCCGTTCATTCCGAGCCTCGGCTTCACCATCGCGCTGCACCTCACGCGCGCCGCCGACGGCAAGCAGATGAACGCGCTGATCCGCATGCCCGGCAAGATCGACCGCTTCATCCGCCTGCCGGCGGAGGGCACGGTGCGCCTGATCTCGCTGGAACAGGCCACTGCCCTATTCATCAATCGCCTGTTCCCCGGCTACAATCTGCACGGCCATGGCGCCTTCCGGATCATTCGCGACTCCGAGCTCGAAATCGAGGAAGAGGCCGAAGACCTCGTCCGCCTGTTCGAGACCGCGCTGAAGCGCCGCCGCCGCGGATCGGTGATCCGGCTCGAGATCGACGCCAAGATGCCGGAGGAGCTGCGCAGCTTCGTGCAGCACGCGCTCTCGGCCGCCGACGACGAGGTGTTCCTGGTCGACGGCGTGCAGGCGATGAACGAGCTCTCGCAGCTGACCCGGCTCGACCGCCCCGACCTCGAATTCACCCCTTACGTGCCGCGCCATCCCGAACGCGTGCGCGAGCATGGCGGCGACATCTTTGCCGCGATCCGGCAGAAGGACCTGATCGTCCATCATCCCTATGAGTCGTTCGACGTCGTCGTGCAGTTCCTGCAGCAGGCCACGCGCGACCCCGATGTCGTCGCGATCAAGCAGACCCTCTACCGCACCTCCAACAACTCACCGATCGTGCGCGCGCTCGCCGAAGCGGCCGAAGCCGGCAAATCCGTCACTGCACTGATCGAGCTGAAAGCGCGGTTCGACGAGGAAGCCAACATCCGCTGGGCGCGCGATCTCGAACGCGCCGGCGTGCAGGTCGTCTACGGCTTCCTCGAACTGAAGACGCACGCAAAGCTCTCGATGGTGGTGCGCCGCGAGGGCGGCAGCCTGACGACCTACGTCCACACCGGCACCGGCAACTATCACCCGGTCACCGCGCGCATCTACACCGACCTTTCCTACTTCACCTCGGACCCGACCATCGGCCGCGATGCCGCGCGCGTGTTCAATTTCATCACCGGCTATGCCGCGCCGAGCGATCTGGAAAAGATGGCCGTGTCGCCGCTGACCTTGCGCAAGCGCATCATCGAGCACATCCAGGGCGAGACCGCGCATGCGCGGCACGGCCGTCCGGGCGCGGTCTGGATGAAGATGAATGCGCTGGTCGACCCCGACATCATCGATGCGCTCTACGAGGCGTCCCAGGCCGGCGTCCAGGTCGAGCTCGTGGTGCGCGGTATCTGCTGCCTCAGGCCCGGCATTCCCGGCCTGTCGGAGAACATCCGCGTCAAGTCGATCATCGGCCGCTTCCTGGAACATGGCCGAATCTACTGCTTCGGCATGGGCCAGGGCCTGCCGAGCGCGAAAGCGGCTGTGTATATCTCCTCTGCCGACATGATGCCGCGAAACCTCGACCGCCGCGTCGAGGTGCTGTGTCCGCTGCAAAATCCGACGGTGCATCAGCAGGTTCTCGAACAGATCATGGTCGCGAACCTGAAGGACAATGAGCAGAGCTGGCAGTTGTTGCCGGATGGGTCTTCAACGCGTATGAAGACCGCGAAGGGCGAGGAGCCTTTCAACGTCCACAACTACTTCATGACGAATCCGAGTCTGTCTGGCCGTGGAAAGTCGCTCAAGGAATCCTCGCCGCGTCGTCTCACGCGCCGGAACGAACGCCATCAATCCTGATCGGGGATTTGCGACGTGAAGCGGCCGCGCAAGCGCGGCTCGAGCGTCGCGGTTATCGACATCGGCTCCAACTCGGTCCGCCTCGTCGTCTACGAGGCGCTGGCGCGCAGCCTCATCCCGATCTTCAACGAGAAGACGCTGTGCGGCCTCGGACGCGAGGTGCAGAGCACGGGCCTGCTTGCGCCCGACGCCGTCGACAAGGCCCTGACCTCGCTGAAACGGTTTCGCGCGCTCTGCCGGGTGATGCAGGTCGGACGCGTGTTCGCGATCGCGACCGCGGCGTGCCGCGACGCCTCCAACGGTCCCGATTTCATCGCCAAGGCCGAGCGCATCTGCGCGGTGAAGATCGAGATCCTGTCGGGCCCGCGGGAGGCGCGGCTCTCGGCGCTCGGCGTGATCTCCGGCATCCACCTCCCCGACGGCATCGTCGGCGACCTCGGCGGCGGCTCGCTCGAGCTGATCGACGTGCGCAGGAACGCGGTGCGCAGCGGCGTGACGTTGCCGCTCGGCGGTCTCGCGCTCCAGGATCTCGCGCACAAATCGCTCAAGCGTGCCGATCGCATCGTGCGCGAGGAGATCGACGAGGTGCCGCAGCTGACTGCAGGCCGCGGCCGCACCTTCTACGCCGTCGGCGGCACCTGGCGCGCGCTCGCGCGCATCCACATCATCCAGAGCGGCTATCCGCTCCAGGTGATGCACGGCTATTCCATCCCGGCTGCTGAAGCGCTCGACTTCTCGCGCCGCCTGCGGCGCCTCGCCGCCGCCAACATGCTTGCCGACATCGAGATCGTGGCCGATGCGCGGCGCCCTCTCCTCACCTATGCGGCGCTGGTGCTCGAGCACATCATCCGGGTCGCAAAACCCAAGACGATCGTGTTCTCGACCTTCGGCGTGCGCGAGGGCCTGTTGCACGAGAAGCTGTCGGAGTCCGAACGGACCAAGGACGGGCTGATCTGCGCGGCCGAGGAGCTGAACCAGCTGCTGTCGCGTTCAGCCAAACACGCGCGGGAGCTGATCGCCTGGACCGACCGCCTGGTGCGCGTCGTCAAGCTGCGCGAGACGGAAGAGGACCGTCGCCTCCGCCACACCGCGTGCCTGCTCTCCGACATCGGCTGGCGCGTGCATCCCGATCATCGCGGCGAACAGACGCTCAGCCTCGTCGTCAACGGCAATTTCGGCGCGATCACCCACACCGAACGCGCCTTCGTCGGCCTGTCGGTGTTCTATCGCTATGCCGGCCTCAGCGAGGAGAACCAGCCGCCGGCCACCATGCAGGAGCTGCTGACGCCGGCGCAACTCGAACGCGCGCGCCTCCTGGGCGCTGCATTCCGCGTCGCGCATCTGATCTCGGCTGCACGTCCCGGCGTGCTGCCCGCCACGCATTTCCGCAGCCAGGGCCGCAAATTGATGCTGGTGTTCGAGCACCGGCTCGGCGACCTCGTCGCCGATCGCGTCGGCAGCCGCTTCCGTCAGCTCGCCCGCCTGATCGGCCGCTCGGGATCGATCGTGCGGCGCTGACAATGGCGGCGAGTGCTCGCCTCTCCCTGCGGGAGAGCTGAACAGCAATCCTCGGAAAACTCTATTCCGCCGAAGCCTTGGCGTGCTGCTCGGAGGATGCCAGCGCGACGGCGGTCAGCCTGCGCCGGCGCCAGATGGTGCCGACCACCAGCACGACGAGGACGCCGAGTGCGGCGCAGAGAAATTCGGGGCCGGCCCCGCCATGGCCGAATTGCGGCGGGATGCGGAATACCCCCAGCATGGCGTCGAGCGAGGCGCCGAACGGGCCCTCGAACAGCGCGTGCAGTCGCGGCGCGACGCCGGGATCGGTCGCGATCACCTCGCCCGAGATCCAGCCGAGCAATGCCGCGCCAGCCCAGACCAGGACCGGCAGCTTTTCCAGCAGCGCCATGATCAGCGCCGCGCCGGCGACGATCAGCGGCACGCTGATGGCAAGGCCGAGGATCAGCAGAGGCACGCTGCCATTGGCCGCGGCGGCGACCGCAATGACGTTGTCGAGACTCATGACGATGTCGGCGACCACGACGATCTGGATCGCCTGCCAGAGATGCGCGGCAGCGTCGACGTCGTCATCGTCATCGTGTTCCGGCACCAGGAGCTTGGCCGCGATCACGATCAGCGCAAGGCCGCCGACCAGCTTGAGATACGGCAACTCCATCAGCGTGGCGACGATACCGGTGAAGATGATCCGCAGCATCACCGCTGCGCCGGCACCGAAGATCATGCCCCACAGCCGATGCCGCGGCGAGAGGCCGCGGCACGCGAGCGCGATCACCAGCGCATTGTCGCCGGAGAGCAGGATGTTGATCCAGATGATCTTGCCGACCGCGATCCAGAAGGTCGGCGCAGCCATCTCGTTGCGGAACTGGGTGAAGAATGCCCCGATCGTAGCGGGATCGAAGATCTGCCAGAGCCAGTCCACAATGAGTCCTTTCGCCCGTTGTTTCTAACCTGCCGGCTGGATCAGCCGACGATCTCGTTGCCCGAGAAGAACTGCGCGATCTCGATCGCGGCGGTCTCCGGCGCATCCGAACCGTGCACCGAGTTCTCGCCGATCGACTTGGCGTAGAGCTTGCGCACGGTGCCCTCGGCGGCCTTGGACGGATCGGTCGCGCCCATCACCTCGCGGTACTTGGCGATCGCGCCCTCGCCTTCCAGGACCTGAACCACGACCGGGCCGGAGGTCATGAACGCCACGAGTTCGCCGAAGAAGGGGCGCGCCTTGTGGACGGCGTAGAAGGTCTCGGCCTGCTCCTTGGTCATGCGGATGCGCTTCTGCGCCACGATGCGCAGGCCTGCCTTCTCGATCACGGCGTTGACCGCGCCGGTCAGGTTACGCTCGGTCGCGTCGGGCTTGATGATCGAGAACGTGCGTTCGATGGCCATAATATTGTCCTTGGGGAAGAAGGCGGGTGGTTGTCGAGTTGCGGGGCTTATATCGGCGCCTTTGCCGGACGGCAAGCGACCGCCGAAACGGCCTCACAGGCGCTTCGCCGCAGGCAGCCGGCGTCCGATTTCGGCTTGGATGACAACAATTTCACCCAGATGAACCCAATCTGAAACCGCCGTGAGGGTCCGGTTCAGCTTCGCCGGCGTAAGGTGGCTCCATCGAAACCGAAGCCTGATCGTCAGGCGGACCGTTTCGGAGGCCTTTCCATCGACGCGGATTCCCCCGCGCCGGGCAGTTTTGAGGAGATCACCATGTTGAGGAAACTTTCGCTTGCCGCTGTCGCCGCGGTTGCGCTCGGTGCCGCGCTGGCGCCGACCTCGGCCTCCGCTCATTGGCATGGCGGCGGCCCGGGCTGGCATGGCGGTGGCGGCTGGCACGGCGGCTACCGCTGGGGCGGTCCGCGCTACTATGCCCCCGTCTCCTACGGTTATGGCGGCTGCTATGTGCGCCGGCTGGTCCCGACCCCCTGGGGACCCCGCTGGCGGCTGATCAACCGCTGCTACTGAACCCGTCAGCACCTTTCGAAGGGTACCTAAGCCCCCCAAGGTACCTGCCAAGAGAAGCCCCGGCGCCCCCTCGCCGGGGCTTTGCCTTGAGCGGACAAGGCGCAGCTCATACAATTTTTACGAGAATGTCCGGCATTCCCTACAGCCGGCGAAACCATTTCGCCGGCAATGACTTGGTACCGTGTCTTTACTTCGAGAACACGGAACCTTGCGATGGCTGGGCCTTTTGCCAGTGACAGCGAACAGATCGACCGGCGCACCAGCCGCTCGATTTGCGATGCCGTGGGCGAACGGCTGCAACAGAGCCTCCGGCCCGAGCCGCGCCTTCCGACCCATCTCGAGCAGCTCCTGAACGAGCTGCGGCGGCGTGAACGCGAGACGCACTGACGGAAAAACGGGTTGCGTTCCACGCGCCTTGCGGTGACAAGGCCGCATGCTCGCCATCAACGACCTCTCCATCCGCCTCGCCGGACGCCTTTTGATCGACCAGAGTTCCGTGCAGATCACGCCCGGATCGCGCGTCGGCCTGGTCGGACGCAACGGCACCGGCAAGTCGACGTTGTTCAAGGTGATCCGCCGCGAACTTGCGGCCGAGCACGGCTCGGTGACCCTGCCGCCGCGCTGGCGCATCGGCAGCCTGGCGCAGGAAGCGCCGAACGGCCCCGAAAGCCTGATCTCGGTCGTGCTCAAGGCCGACCTCGAACGCGACGCGCTGCTCACCGAGGCCGAGCACGCGACCGATCCGCACCGCATCGCCGAGATCCAGACCCGCCTCGTCGACATCGACGCCCACTCGGCGCCGAGCCGCGCGGCCGCGATTCTCTCCGGCCTCGGCTTCTCCGCCGCCGATCAGCTCCGCCCCTGCGCCGAATTCTCCGGCGGCTGGCGCATGCGCGTCGCGCTCGCCGCAACGCTGTTCGCGGCGCCCGACCTTCTGCTGCTCGACGAGCCCACCAACTATCTCGACCTCGAAGGCACGCTGTGGCTGGAGGATCACCTCGCGCATTATCCGCGCACGGTGATCGTGATCAGCCACGACCGCGACCTCCTGGAAAGCTCGGTCGACCAGATCCTGCATCTGGAGCGCGGCAAGCTCACGCTCTACAAGGGGTCTTATTCCTCGTTCGAGGAGCAGCGCGCCGCGCGCGAGCTGCTCGATGCCAAGGCGGTCAAGCGCCAGGAGGCCGAGCGCGCCCGCCTCCAGGCCTTCGTCGACCGCTTCAAGGCCAAGGCATCGAAAGCCCGGCAGGCACAGTCTCGCGTGAAAATGCTGGAGCGGCTGAAGCCGATCACGGCGCTGGTCACCGAGGACGTGCGGGAGATCAGCTTCCCGGCGCCGGAGAAGATCTTGTCGCCGCCGATCATTGCCGTCGACAACGCCTCGGTCGGCTACGATCCGGCGAGCCCGGTGCTGGGCCGCGTCACCTTGCGCATCGACAATGACGACCGCATCGCGCTGCTGGGCGCCAACGGCAACGGCAAGTCGACGCTGGTGAAACTGCTCGCCGGACGGCTCGCGCCTTTCTCGGGAAAAGTGACGCGCGCCGACAAGCTGTCGATCGCCTATTTCGCGCAGCATCAGCTCGATGAGCTGAACGAAGACGCCTCTGCCTACGATCACGTCCGCAAGCTGATGGGCGATGCGCCCGAGGCCAAGGTGCGCGCCCGCGCCGGCGCGATCGGCTTCTCCGGCAAGGCCGCCGACACCAAGGCTGGTAAATTGTCAGGCGGCGAGAAGGCGCGCCTCCTCCTGGGGCTTGCGACCTTCTTCGGACCGAACATGATCATCCTGGACGAGCCGACCAACCATCTCGACATCGACAGCCGCGGCGCGCTTGCGGAAGCGATCAACGAGTTTCCCGGCGCGGTGATCATGGTCTCGCACGACCGCTATCTGATCGAGGCCTGCGCCGATCGGCTCTGGATCGTCGCCGATCGCACCGTCACCAATTACGACGGCGATCTCGACGAGTATCGCCGCCTGGTGCTGTCGACGCGCAACGCCGAAGCCCCGCGCGAGCGCAGCGCGCCAAGCGAGAAACTGCAGCGCCCGAAATCGGACAATCGCGGCTCGCTGAAGAAGCGCATCGCCGAAGCCGAGGCCGAGATCGCGCGCGTCAGCGAGATCATCGCCAAGATCGACACGGCGCTGGCCCTGCCCGACATTTTCACGCGCGATCCCAAGCAGGCGGCGCAGCTGTCGAAGGCGCGCGCGAACGCGGCCGACGCGCTGGCGCGCGCCGAGGAGCAATGGCTGGAGGCGAGCGCGCAATTCGACGAGGCGGCGGGTTAGCGCCTCCACCGCGCGCCAACCAAACGTGCAAAACAACCCCATGCACAGTACCGGCATTATGGCACCGGCGAACTAGCCTTTGAACAAGCTGCTTTTTACCCGCTCGGCCGGCAAGCCTAGCGGGGCGCAAAAGCTCAATCCGCGTATTGCCCGGCCGCCTTGATGATCGGGGCCCAGCGGTCGATCTCACTCGTCAGCATCGCACCTAACGCCTCCGGCGTCGCCTTGTCCTGCGGGACTGGCTCGGTGTTGATGTCGTTGAACCGGGCGATCAGCGCGGGATCCTTAAGCGCGGTCTGCAGCGCCGCGGTCAGCTTCTGAACGATCGCCGGCGGCGTGCCCTTGGGCGCATAGATGCCGTGCCAGACACCAAGCTCGAAACCCTTGAGGCCGGCCTCGTCGGCGGTCGGCAGATCCGGCAGGCTCTTCAGCCGTTCCTTGGTGGTGATCGCGTAGGCCTTGACCTGCTTGGCCGTGATCGGCCCCGTGGTGTTGGTCGCCTGATCGCAGGTGAGATCGATCTGCTTGCCGAGCAGATCGTTCATGATCGGGCCGTTACCCTTGTAAGGCACCGTGGTGAGCTGCTTCTGGATCGCGGTCATGAACAGCATGCCGCAGAGATGCGAGGCCGCACCCAAGCCGGCATTGGCATAGGTCAGCTTGTCGCCCTGCTGCTGGGCGTAGGCGACCAGGTCCTTGAGCGTATCGGCCGGGAAGTCGGGGCGCGCGATGATGGTCATCGGCGCGTTGGTGACGAGCCCGATCGGCGCAAAGGCCGTCTTGGTGTCGTAGCTGAGATTGCGGTAGAGCGTCGCGGCGGTCGAGATGCCGACGTGATGGATCAGTAGCGTGTAGCCGTCCGGCTGGGCGCGCGCGGCCCGGGTCGTGCCGATGGTGCCGCCGGCGCCGGTCGCGTTCTCGACGATGACCTGCTGTCCCAGGGATTTCGCCATGCCCGCCGCGGTCAGCCGGGCGATGGTGTCGGTCGGCCCGCCCGCGGCGAATGGCACCAGCATGGTGATGGGCCTGGTCGGATAGTCCTGGGCGAATGCTGCACCGAGCGGCAGAAGCAGCGCCGATACGAGGGCAATGAACCGCATAGTTTCCTCCGGATTGTTGTTTGCGCCATCAAAGCGCATTCAGGGGCGCGCGGCCATCACGAAAGCGACGTCAGCAGGAACCTTGCAGCGGTCGAGCGCGCGCCGAGGCCGACCACATCGCATTCGGTGCGACCGCGCGTGACCTTGGCGCTTGCCCAGCACTACGTCTGCGCCTCGGCTTCGCTCTCGAGCTTCGTCCGTAGTGCCGCGACGATGCGATGAACCGTTTGCAGATCCTTGACCGCAAGCCCTTCGGAAAGGCTGTTGACCCACGGCATCTGCAGGGCCATGGCGGCATCGAAAGCACGGCGCCCCTTGTCGGTCAGGACGACGAGCTGCGCTCGGCGGTGGTGCGGATTGGCCTCGAAAGCAACGAGGCCTTCCCCGTGGAGGTCGTTGACGATCCGCTGCACGTTTTGACGATTGCCGCCCAGATCGCGGGCGAGCCAGGCCACCGGCTGGGGCCGCTCCGCCTGCACGATGGCGCCGAGAATCTGCCAGCGGGCGCTGGTGAGCCCGAGCCGGGCCACCAAGCGGTCGCCAGCGGTCAAGAGCAGGCTGTTCAGCCGGAACAAGTCAAGCATGAGGTCGGTCAGAGCATCGCCGGCCGGCGTTCGTTGGGATTTTCGCATCCGTCACCATAGACAGTTATTGACATCATGATGTCAAATTACTAGATTATCCATAGTACCACATTGACATCATAAAACCATCTCGACGGAGTTCGTCATGGCGCGCCTACGCCCACTGGACCCTGACTGTCCCATCGAGCGCCAGCTCGGCATCGACACCGGCCCCGTGGTGCTGGTGAATCTGTTCACGCTCGACAAGGCCGATGAACAAAGCTTTCTCCGGATCTGGCAAGACGATGCCGCCTTCATGAAGCGGCAGCCGGGCTTCATCTCCACCCAGCTTCACCGAGCAATTGCCGAAAGCCCCACGTATCTGAACTATGCGGTTTGGCAGACGACCGCCGACTTCCGGGCTGCGTTCACGCACCCCGAGTTCAGGTCGAAGATCTCGGCCTACCCCGCATCCGCCGTCGCCTCCCCGCACCTATTCGAGAAGGTCGCGGTGCCCGGCATTTGCGTCGCGTAGCCCGCTTCGAGAACGGCAGACCCGATGACCAGGATCATCCACCCAATCGCGGGAGCGGTCGCACTGGCGATTATTGCGACCTTCTGGCTTTCCACGGCTCTCACCGAGCTATTTGCGTCACACCAGACCATCGCCATGGTGAAGACCGCCATACCGTGGGGCTTCCTGTTGCTCATTCCGATGCTCGCGGCGACGGGAGGTTCGGGATTCGTCTTGGCACAGCAGCGGCGCGCCGGCCTGATCGGTGCGAAGATCAAGCGCATGCCGTTCATCGCCGGCAACGGCATCCTGGTTCTGATTCCCGCCGCGTTGTTTCTTGCCTCCAAGGCGAAGGCTGCGGAGTTCGACACCACGTTCTACGCGGTGCAGACTCTCGAATTGTTTGCCGGCGCGATGAACATCGGCCTTCTCGGCCTCAACATGCGCGACGGCTTCAAGATGAAGGGCCGTTTCCGCGCTCGCCAGCCCGATCGCTTCAACACCAAGCCGATCCTCTGAGCGCGCCGCCAAGCCGGCTTTGCATCGGGTCCGCCCCGCTCACCTCCTGGATCGGAGACTCTTCCGTTTCACTGCGGCGCAGGCGATCCCCGACTACGCGTGCTTCTTCTTCGGCTTGGCCGCCTTCGGCATCGGCTGCGGGTCCGGATTGCCTTCGATCGAGGACAGACGTCCAGCGGTGAACGTGTAGACGCCCGCGCGCGGACCAGTCGTCCACGTGACCACGGCGACGCGGCGGCCGGCGGCATCGTTGGAGAGATTGATGCTCGAGGGCGCGCCGATGCCGCGCACCACGTCGCATTCGGTGTGGCCGAGCGCGACCGTGCCGCCCATCGGCGCGGTCGTCGAGGCATTGGCATCGGCCGGTCCGGGCGGCGGCGCCATGCCGGGACAGGCGCCGTCGGCGCTGACGAGATCCTCAGCTCCGACCGGCTTGTCCGGGGTCAGCGGCGGCGATTCGATCGAGATGTTCTTGATGAAGAGACGGCCGGGTTTCTGGAACCATTCGGCGTCCTTCGACAGCAGGTCGGTGCCGCCCGAGCAGCCCGCGACCAGCGGTGCTACGGCAACGAGCGCAATCATGAGCGAGCCGGGAAGCTTTTGATGTCGCACGATAAACTAATTCCCCGCGTGAAGGACCAGCCCTAAGCGTTTGTCCCAACATCCCTTTGCGGCACGAAGGTGGCCGAAGCCAGCATCGCCCGAAAAGTGCAAATTATCATTAATTGCGGCTAATTGCGTTTCTGCCACCGGCCCCGGTCGTCGGCCTGCCAATAGGTGACATCAAATCCCCGCGCCTTGCAATCCGTCCAGGCCGAGCGAGCGAGCGCAAGCGCGTCGGGATCGTCGCCGTTGAACAGCAGGACCATGCGCTCGTAGCCCTGTGCGTCCTCCGGCAGCGCGGCGTTGTCGACCAGGAAGCGGACATTGGCCCCATTGGGATTGCCGCCCTCGATCGCCAGCACGATCGGCTGGTCGGCAACATCGTTCACCCGCCATGTCGCGTGCGGCAGGAATGCATCGTCGCGATAGGTCCACAAATGCGAGTCGAGCGCGTCGGCGCGCTCCTCCGAGGTCGACTGCACCACGACGCGCCAGCCGCGCTCGAGCGACTTCTCGAGCAACGGCGGCAACACATTCTCCACCGTCATGTTTTGCAGATGGTAGAACAGCACTTCAGTCATGTCGGATCATTTGCGCTCGTAATGGTCGGCGACCAGGCGGTCGAGCAGGCGGACTCCGTAGCCGCTTCCCCAGCTCTGGTTGATGTCGGTCTTCGGCGCGCCCATCGCGGTGCCGGCGATGTCGAGATGGGCCCAGGGCACACCGTCGACGAAGCGCTGCAGGAATTGCGCGGCGGTTATCGAGCCGCCATGGCGGCCGCCGGTGTTCTTCATGTCGGCAAACTGGGAATCGATCAGCTTGTCGTATTCGGGGCCGAGCGGCATGCGCCAGACCTTCTCCCCGCTCTCGATGCCGGCCGTGAGCAGCCGGTCGGCCAATTCGTCGTTGTTGGAGAACATGCCGGCATGCTCGGTGCCGAGCGCCACCATGATCGCGCCGGTCAGCGTCGCCAGATCCACCATGAATTTAGGCTTCACCTTCTTGGCGACGTACCAGAGCACGTCGGCGAGCACGAGGCGGCCCTCCGCATCGGTGTTGATGATCTCGATGGTCTGGCCGGACATCGAGGTGACGATGTCGCCCGGCCGCTGCGCGTTGCCGTCGGGCATGTTCTCGACCAGGCCGATGGCGCCGACCGCGTTGACCTTCGCCTTGCGCGCCGCGAGCGCATGCATCAGGCCGACGACGCAGGCCGCCCCGCCCATGTCGCCCTTCATGTCCTCCATGCTGCCGGCCGGCTTGATCGAGATGCCGCCGGTGTCGAAGCAGACGCCCTTGCCGACGAAGGCGACCGGGGCCTCGCCCTTCTTGGCTCCGTCCCAGCGCATGACCACGGTGCGGCTCGGCCGCGCCGAGCCCTGGCCGACGCCGAGCAGCGCGCCCATGCCGAGCTTCTGCATCGCCTTGACGTCGAGCACCTCGACCTTGACGCCGAGCTTGCGCAGCTGACCGGCTCTGCGGGCGAATTCCTCCGGGAAAAGCACGTTCGGCGGCTCGTTGACGAGGTCGCGAGCGATGATCACGCCGTCGACGACGTGGCCGGCCGCAGCGAACGCCTTTTTCGCCGCACCGGCATCGCCGACCGCAAGCGAGACGTCGGCGCGCGCGCCGCCCTCCTCGCCGTCCTTCTTCCTGGTCTTGTAGCGATCGAACTTGTAAGCGCGTAAGCGCAGGCCCGAGGCGATCGCAACCGCCTGCTCGCTCGTCATAGAGCCACCCGGCAGTTCCGCGAGGACGGTCATGGCGCTGGTGCCGACGGGCAGCTTGCTGGCGGCCACCCCGCCGAACTTGAGGAAATCATTCGCCTTGAGGCCGGTCGCCTTGCCGGCGCCGATCACGATCAGCCGGGTCGCCTTCACCCCCTCCGGTGCCAGAATGTCCAACGCGGCCCCGCTTTTGCCCTTGAAGGCGGCCGCGGCCGCCGCGCGCTTCACGATGTCGGCAGCGCCACCCAGCGCCTTGGCCGTCGCCGGGCCGAGCTTCAGGCCGTCGTCGCAAAACACGACCAGGATGCCACGGGGGGCGGCAGACAACGGGACAAAGCCGACCTTGATGGCATCGGACATGGATAACTCCTCCAAAACATGGGGTTTTTCGTCGTTCGGGGGTCCGAGCACAAGCCGGAGCTGAACGGCGATTCACTGAGGCTTCCCCCACTATGGGCCAGCGGCCAGCCCGATGCCAAGCGCCGCCGTGGCCGCGGGGCCACAACGCCCGAAATATTAACCATATAATGAGGGTGCCACGGGGCAGCCATTTTGTTGACGGATCAAAGGGATGGTAGTGAGAGAATGAACCGCCGGAAGAGCTGTCGGCCGACCTTGGGGATCCCCTGACGGGGATTGGTTGGACCGCCGGAATTCTGGTCGACATTGGGGACTTGGGTGGGTTCGTGCGGTAGCGCATGGGGTCGATCGATAGGTATATCTTCCGCACGACGCTGGCGTCGTTTGCGCTGGTCCTGGTCAGCCTCACCGGCGTGATCTGGATTACGCAGGCGTTGCGCGGCATCGACCTGATGACGAGCCAGGGTCAGACCATTCTCACCTTCCTCGGCATCACCAGCCTCGTGATCCCGGCCCTGGTCCTGATCATCTCGCCGATCGCGCTGATGATCGCGATCTCGCACACGCTGAACAAGCTCGCGACCGATTCCGAGATCATCGTGATGAATGCCGCCGGCTTCTCGCCGTTCCGGCTGTTCTATCCGTTCTTCTACGCCACCTGCGTGGTGGCCCTGCTGGTCGCCTTCATCGCGGCCTATCTCGCCCCGGACGGCATGCGGCGGATCAAGCAGTGGGATGCCGAGATCACCGCCGACGTGCTCACCAACATCCTGCAGCCCGGCCGCTTCGCCCGGCTCGACGAGAACCTCACGATTCGGATTCGCGAACGCCAGCCGGGCGGCATCCTTGCCGGCATCTTCATCGACGACCGGCGCGATCGCAACGAGCGCGTCTCGATCGTCGCCGAGCGCGGCGAGGTCGTGAAGAACGAGACCGGCTCGTTCCTGGTGCTGGAGACCGGCAATCTCCAGCGCTTCGAGGCGGGCAAGCGCGATCCGGCGCTGGTGGCCTTCGGCCGCTACGGCTTCGACATGTCGAAATTCTCGAAGGGCCGCGACGTCACCCTCGGCATTCGCGAGCGCTATCTCTGGGAGCTGCTCTGGCCATCCGAGACCGATCCCGTCTACAAGGAGATTCCCGGGCAGTTCCGCGCGGCCCTGCACGACAGCCTGCTCGCGCCGATCTATCCCTTCGCCTTTGCGGTGCTGACCTTTGCCTTCCTCGGAGCGCCGCGCACCACCCGCCAGAGCCGCAACTTCTCGATCGCCTCGTCGATCGTCGCGGTGTTCGGCCTGCGCATGGCCGGCTTTGCCTGCTCGGTGATGGCGGTGAAGTCACCGAGCCCGGTGCTGGTCCAATATGCGATGGTCTTCGGCGCGATCGGCGCTGGGCTGTGGATGATCATCGGCGGCGTCGTGGTCGAAGCGCCTCCCGGCCTGATGGAGGCCATCAACAGGTCGAACGCACGGATCGCGCGGCTGTTCGGACGTCCGGCCACCGCATGAGCATGCTCACCAACACACTCGGGCGCTATTTCGCCGGCCGCTTCGTGGTCGCCGCGCTCGGCGTCTTCGGCGGCATTTTCCTGCTGCTGGTGCTGGTCGATTACATCGAGATGGTGCGCAAGACCTCAGGGCTCGCCTCCGCCTCCGCGATCATGGTGGCCGAGACCTCGCTGTTCCGGGTACCACAGCTTTTGGAGAAGCTGACGCCGTTCTGCATGCTGATCGGCGCCATGACCTGCTATCTCGCCCTCTCCCGCCGGCTCGAGCTCGTGGTGGCGCGCGCCGCGGGCATCTCCGCCTGGCAGTTCATCTCGCCGGCGCTCGGCAGTGCGCTGCTGATCGGGGTGATCGCCACCGTCGCCTACAATCCGATGTCGGCCAATTTGCGCGAGCTGTCCAAGCGCATGGAGGCCGAGCTGTTCGGCTCGGCGCCCGGCGGCGGCATTCAGGACGCCTCCGGCTTCTGGCTCAACCAGCTCACCAACGACGGCCAGACCATCATCAATGCGGCGCGCAGCGAGCAGCAGGGCATCCGGCTCACCGGGCTGACGCTGTTCCGGTTCGACCAGGACCAGCACTTCAAGGAGCGGGTCGAGGCGCGCGAGGCGACGCTGGAGTCGGGCCGCTGGCTGTTCAAGAGCGTCCGCCGCTTCTCGCTGGACGGACCGCCGATCGACCAGCCCGTTCTTGAGATACCGACCACGCTGACCGAGGCGCAGGTCCGCAACAGCTTTTCCACCCCCGAGACTGTGTCCTTTTGGCAACTACCGAGCTACATCCGCTCCTCCGAGAGCTCGGGCTTCGCGACAGCCGGATACCGACTCCAGTATCAGAAGCTTCTGGCACAGCCGTTTTTGCTCGCAGCCATGGTGATGCTCGCGGCCTCCGTGTCGTTGCGCTTCTTCCGGATGGGCGGCGTGCAGAAGATGGTTTTGAGTGGCGTGGGCGCAGGCTTTCTGCTCTACGTTCTGTCGAAAGTAACTGAGGACTTGAGCAAGGCTGAGTTGATGCATCCGATCGCTGCGGCGTGGTTGCCCGTTGTGGTGGGCGGCCTCACCGGCTTTTTGGCCTTGCTCTATCAGGAGGACGGATAGTGACTGCCGTCCGCCGAGGGCTCGTGTCTCGTTTGACGCGGCGCACATTGGTGCGCGCGAACGGGTGCGGCTTGTCCGTCCGCAGGCTCCTGCTTGCCGTCGTCGCGGCTGCCTCGCTGGGCGGCTTGATCGACGCTGCCGTGGCGCCGGCTAAGGCCCAGAGCTTCACCTACAATCCGCTGCCGCCGCGTCCGAAGCCGCCGAGGGCCCCCAACGACAACCAGATGCTGGTTCAGGCCACCGAGGTCGACTACGACTACAACAATTCGCGCGTCTCCGCCGTCGGTAACGTGCAGCTGTTCTACAACGGCACGAGCGTCGAGGCCGACCGGGTCATCTACGACCAGAAGACCAAGCGGCTGCACGCCGAAGGCAACATCCGCATGACGGATGCCGACGGCAAGATCACCTATGCCGAGATCATGGATCTCTCCGACGATTACCGCGACGGTTTCGTCGATTCGCTGCGCGTGGACACGGCCGATCAAACCCGTATGGCCGCGAGCCGCGCCGACCGCTCCAGCGGCAATTACACGGTGTTCGAGAACGGCGTCTACACGGCCTGCGCGCCGTGTAAGGAGGATCCGAAGAAGCCGCCGCTGTGGCAGGTCAAGGGTGCCCGCATCATCCACGATCAGCAGGAGAAGATGCTGTATTTCGAGACGGCGCAGCTCGAATTCTTCGGCGTGCCGCTCGCCTACATGCCCTATTTCTCGACCCCCGACCCCACCGTGAAGCGCAAATCCGGCTTCCTGATGCCGGGTTATATTTCCGGCACGACGAACACGGGCTATGGCGTCGAGGTTCCCTATTACTGGGCGATCGCGCCCGACATGGACGCAACCATCACCCCGCGCTTCTTGTCGCGGCAAGGCGCGCTGCTGCAGGGCGAATTCCGCCAGCGCCTGATCGACGGCGCCTACCAGATCCGCGCCTACGGCATCTACCAGCTCGATCCCGGAGCATTCGCCGGGCAGCCCGGCGACCGCGAGTTCCGCGGCGCCATCGACACCAAGGGTCAGTTCGCGCTGAACGACAAATGGGTCTGGGGCTGGGACGGCGTCCTGATGTCCGACTATTATTTCTTCTCGGACTACCGGCTCTATCAGTACCGCGATCCGCTCGGCTCGTTCCTGCTGCTGCCGACGGAAGCGCTGTCGCAGCTCTATTTGACCGGCGTCGGCAACCGCAGCTTCTTCGATGCGCGCACGATGTACTGGCTGAGCTATTCGGGCAACCAGAGCCAGGTGCCGATCGTCTACCCGGTGATCGACTACTCCAACGTGCTCAACTATCCCGTCTTCGGCGGCGAGTTCAGCTACAAGACCAATTTCGTGAACCTGTCGCGCGACGATGCGGTGTTCGACCCGATCACGACGCTCGCCAACACCAACGGCCTGTGCACCACGGCATCGGCCGATCCGCTGGCGCGGATGCTCTCGCAGTGCCTGTTGCGCGGCTTCCCCGGCACCTACACCCGCCTCTCGGCGGAAGCGCAGTGGCGCAAGTCCTTCACCGACCCGTTCGGCCAGATCTGGACGCCGTTCGCGAGCCTGCGCGCAGACGCGATCAAATCCTCGGTCTCCAACCAGCCCGGCGTGTCGAACTACCTGCCCGTCGGCGACACCGAGGCGTTCCGCCTGATGCCGACCGTGGGCCTCGAGTACCGCTATCCGTTCATCAACGTTCAGCCCTGGGGCTCGACCACGCTCGAGCCGATCGCGCAGATCATCATCCGCCCGAACGAGACCTATGCCGGCAGGCTGCCGAACGAGGACGCCCAGAGCCTGGTGTTCGACGCCGCGAACCTGTTCAACGTCGACAAGTTCTCCGGCTACGACCGTGTCGAGGGCGGAGGCCGCGCCAATGTCGGCGTGCAGTCCACCACGCAGTTCGACAGGGGCGGCGCCGTCAAGGTGCTGTTCGGCCAGTCCTACCACCTGTTCGGCCTGAACTCCTTCGCGGTCCAGGATGCCATCAATACCGGCCTGAACTCCGGCCTCGACAAGCCGCGGTCCGATTACGTCACCAGCGCCAGCTACTCGCCGAACAGCACCTACACGTTCAGCGTCCGCTCCCGCATGGACGAGCAGACCTGGAACGTGCAGCGCTTCGAGGCGGAAGGCCGCGCCAACTTCAATCGCTGGTCGGTCAGCGTGCTGTACGGCAATTACGCAGCCCAGCCGGAATTGGGCTATCTGACCCGCCGCGAGGGCATCCTGACGACGGGCTCGCTGAAGGTCGCGACCAACTGGGTGGTGTCGGGCTCGGCGCGCTGGGACCTCGAGGCCAACAAGATCAACCAATATGTGCTCGGTGCCGGCTATGTCGACGATTGCTTCGTGCTGGCGGCGAATTACGTAACTTCGTATAGCTATTCCGCGGGCACCGCACCGCCCACGCTGAGCCACGCGTTCATGTTCCAAATCGGCCTGCGCACGCTGGCGAACTCGTCGACGAGCAGCAGTTCCGCCGGCCTCCAGTGAACAGTTTAAAGTGTCGGCCGCGTTTGCCCTATCTCAACGCGGTCGACATGCGAGCGACATCATGACGACGCCATTGCCTATCTTCCGCCTCCTTCTCGCCATCGGTGCCGGACTGATGTTGGCCGCCCTGCCCTCACCGTCGCGCGCGCAAAACATCGTCGTGATGGTCAACGGCGATCCCATCACCGATTTCGACATCGAGCAGCGCACCAAGCTCGACCAGCTGACGACGCAGAAGACCCCGAGCCGGCAGGAGGTCATCAACGAGCTGATCGACGACAAGGTGAAGATCAAGGAAGGCAAGAAGTACGGCGTAGATCCCGGCGTGTCCGACATCAACCAGTCCTATGACGGCATGGCGCAGCGCATGCGCATCACACCGGACCAGCTCACCAAGACGCTCGAAACCAAGGGTGTCCGCTCGGAGACGCTGAAGAGCCGCATGAGGGCCGAGATGGTCTGGGGCAGCCTCGTGCGCGGCCGCTTCAAGGAGAAGCTGCTGGTCGGCGAGCGCGACGTCGCGCAGGCCGTGCAGGCGCAGACCGGCGATAAGCTCCAGGTCGAGGGCATCGAGTACAAGATGCAGCCGATCGTGCTGATCGTGCCGCGCGGCTCGTCGGCGGCGTTCCTGGAAACCCGGAAGAAAGAAGCCGAGTCCTATCGCGCCCGCGTCGGGAGCTGCGAGGAGGCCAATTCGCTGTTCCGCTCGACCCCGAACGCCACCATCCGCGACGCCGTCACCAAGACCACCGCCGAGCTGCCCGAGCCGCTGCGCAAGGTGCTCGACGACACCGCGATCGGCCATCTGACCGCGCCCGAGATGACCAAGAACGGCATCGAGATGGTGGTGCTGTGCTCGCGCAAGCCGACCATGATCGACACGCCGAAGAAGCGTGAGGTCCGCGAGAAGATGTATCAGGAGAAGTACGAGAAGACGCAGAAGGCCTATCTCGACGAGCTCCGCAAGGCGGCGATGATCGAATATCGCAACCGCTGATGGCCAAGCCCCACCCAGAGCCCTCCACCAGGTCCGCCGCCAAGCCCCTTGCCCTCACCCTGGGAGAGCCCGCGGGCATCGGTCCCGACATCACGATCGCAGCCTGGCGCAGCCGGGGCGAGCTGAACCTGCCCGCCTTCTATCTGCTCGGCGACGAGGCGCTGATCGCGCGCCGCGCCAAGGCACTCGGCACCGACATCAGGATCGCCACGGTGAGCCCCGGAGAGGCGACGTCCGCCTTCAAGGATGCCCTGCCCGTGGTCGCGACCGGCGAGCGCGCCACCGCCGAGCCCGGCAAGCCCGATTCATCCAGCGCGCCGGCCGCACTCGCCTCGATCCGGCAGGCGGTCATCGACGTGCGCGCAGGCCGTGCCGGCGCCGTCGTCACCAACCCGATCGCCAAGAGCGTGCTCTACCGCGCCGGCTTCCGTCATCCCGGCCACACCGAATTCCTCGCCGAGCTCGCCGCGGAGAGCGGCCGCGTGCCGCAGCCGGTGATGATGCTGTGGTCGCCGCAGCTCGCCGTCGTGCCGGTGACCATCCACGTCTCGCTGCGCGATGCGCTGGGAGAGCTCACCAGCGAGCTGATCGTCTCGACCGTCCGCATCGTCGCCGCCGAGCTGAAATCCCGCTTCGGCATCGCAACGCCGCGCATCGCGATCTCCGGCCTCAATCCCCACGCCGGCGAGGACGGGTCGCTCGGCCACGAGGAGCAGACCGTCATCGCCCCGGCGCTGAAAGTGCTGCGCAACGACGGCATCGAGGCCAGGGGTCCGCTGCCCGCCGACACCATGTTCCACGAGGCGGCGCGACGAACCTATGATTGCGCGGTCTGCATGTATCACGACCAGGCGCTGATCCCGATCAAGACCGTCGCCTTCGACGACGCCGTCAACGTCACGCTCGGACTGCCCTTCATCCGCACCTCGCCCGATCACGGCACCGCCTTCGACATCGCCGGCACCGGCAAGGCCAATCCGGCGAGCCTGATCGCCGCGCTCAAGCTTGCGAGCCGCATGGCGGCGTCGCAAAGCTGATGAGCGCGATCGACGACCTCCCGCCGCTGCGCGAGGTCATTCGCCAGCACGCACTGTCGGCGCGCAAATCGCTCGGCCAGAATTTTCTGCTCGACCTCAATCTCACCGCCCGCATCGCGCGCGCGGCGGCACCGCTGGAAGATTCCACGATCGTCGAGATCGGCCCAGGTCCCGGCGGGCTGACGCGCGCGCTGCTCGCGCTCGGCGCGAAACGCGTCATTGCCATCGAGCATGACGAGCGCGCGATCCCGGCCTTGGAGGATATTGCCGCGCGCTATCCTGACCGGCTCGAAATCGTGCATGGCGATGCCATGACCTTCGATCCGCGCCCGCTGCTCTCGGGCGAACGCGCCAAGATCGTCGCCAACCTGCCCTACAACATCGCGACCCAGCTTCTGATCAATTGGCTAACCACCGAGCCCTGGCCGCCCTGGTACGAGATGATGGTGCTGATGTTCCAGCGCGAGGTCGGCGAGCGCATCGTCGCGCGCGAGGACGAGGAGGCCTATGGCCGGCTCGGCGTGCTCGCCAATTGGCGCTGCGAGACCAAGATCCTGTTCGACATTGCGCCGTCGGCCTTCGTGCCGCCGCCGAAGGTCACCTCCTCCGTCGTGCGCCTCAAGCCGCGGCCGGAGCCGCTGCCGTGTGATCGCAGGCTGCTCGAGCAGGTCGCCGCCGCCGCGTTCGGCCAGCGCCGGAAGATGCTGCGGCAAAGCCTCAAATCGCTCGGCGTCGATCCGGCGCGGCTAGCACAAGCCGCCGGCGTCGATGCGACGCGGCGCGCCGAGACCATTCCCATCTCCGGCTTTGTTGCCATGGCCCGTGAATTGGCGGATATACGCAGCGAAGCCGAGTAACCAAGAATTCCGGAGGAAAGAAAATGGCGTTGATGCGTCGGCAGTCCCTGGTCAAGTTCGATGCGCCCTTGTGCGAGACCATCGTCGACACGCCGAAGCCGAAAGGCGCCGAGGTTCTGGTCCGCATCGAGCGCTGCGGCCTCTGCCACTCCGATCTCCACATCCAGGACGGCTATGCCGATCTCGGCGGCGGCAGGAAGCTCGACACCACGCGCGGCATGACGCTGCCCTTCACGCTCGGCCACGAGATCGCCGGCGTCGTGGACGAGGTCGGCCCCGATGTTCCCTCCAGCCTCGTCGGCGCCAAAAAAGCGGTATTCCCGTGGATCGGCTGCGGTCAGTGCCGCGATTGCGCCAATGGCGACGAGAACCTCTGCGTCAAGCAGCGCTTCCTCGGCGTCTCCATCGACGGCGGCTTCGCCACCCACGTTCTGGTCCCCGACGCAAAGTACCTGCTCGACTACGATCCCCTGCCCGTCAACCAGGCCGCGACCTTGATGTGCTCCGGCGTCACCGCCTATGGCGCGCTCAAGCGCCTGGTCGACCGGCCACGCCAACGCAATTTGCTGCTGATCGGCCTCGGCGGCGTCGGCATGATGGGCCTGTCGTTCGCGCAGGCGATGTTCAAGCAGCCGATCACGGTCGCCGACCTCTCGCCGGCCGCGCGCGAGACCGCACTCAAGAACGGTGCCGCGGTGGCCTACGATCCGGCCGAGCCCGACGTCATCAAGCGCATCCTGAAGGAGACCGAGGGCGGCTTCGACGAGATCGTCGATTTCGCCGGCAACGAGAAGTCGATGGCCTTTGCCGTCGCGGTTGCCGCGCGCGGCGGCAAGATCGTGGTGTCCGGCCTGATGGGCGGCCAGTTCACGCTGCCGATGGTGCAATGGGTCTACAAGCGCATGACGATCGAAGGTTTCATGGTCGGCACGCTCGCCGAAGCCCACGAGCTGATGGCGCTCGCCCGCGCCGGCAAGATCAAGCCGACGCCGATGCGCGAGGAGCCGATGGGCGACGTGCAGAAATGGATCGACGAATTGCGCGCCGGCAAGGTCGTCGGCCGCATCGTGCTGAAGAACTGACAACAGCGCGGCGGGTCCGACGCAAGTCTCGCCCGCCGCACGGAACGCCTGCGGCCGCGCCGCGTTGGCTGCGCATGTCGATCCGTTGCACCGTCGAAAGCGCGTTCTTCATCGCCTGGAGCTGCCTGGAGAAGAGCGGCGAGCTCGGGCCGCCGGACGCGAGCGCGAACTTCCTGCTCGACGCCATCGAGGCCCAGCTTCGAACCGGTGAGCGCCGGCAATTGATGCTCGCCAACAAGGCAATCGACGCTTACCGCGCGGCTGCGGCACAAGGCCGACTGGCGGGGGATCGCGAAGTCCGCTGCGGCTGACGATCCTCGCTGCCGTCCAGCCAGCTGAAGCACACGACGTCGTGCTGTAGTTTTCAACGCCCGACCGCCCGTTGTGTGCACTTTGGAACCGTCGGTTCCGCCGCGGAAACGTAGGTTTGCCGCTGGCGCCGATTCCCGGCCCGCCCAAGAGAACACGATGTGACCGGTCGGCCCCAGAACGATCTGCTCCGGCAGCTCAATGATCCGGATTTCGAGCTGCTCGCGCCTCACCTCCAGCCGGTCGAACTCGAGGCGAGCCACGTCCTGCATCACGCCGGCGACGATGTCGCCGCGGTCCATTTTCCATGCGGGCCCGCGCTGGTGTCGTTCGCCGTGCCGGTCGAGGACGATCGCGAGGTGGAAAGCCTGCTGGTGGGGCGCGAGGGCGCGGTGGGGATCGCCGCCGGCCGCAGCCCTTCGCTCGCCTATTCGCGCATGATCGTGAAGCTTGGCGGCACCCTGGTGCGGCTGCCGCTGCGCGCGCTCGAGCAGGCGCAGCAGAGGTCGGCGACACTCCAGGAGGCCTTCGCGCGCTATGCCGACTGCCAGTTCGCGCAGCTGCTGCAGACCGCGGCCTGCAACGCTGCACATTCGATCGAGCAGCGTGCCGCCAAGTGGATCATCTCCGCGCATGAACATATCGGCGGAGCCGAGATTCCCCTCACGCACGAGCAGCTCGCCGGCATGCTGGGCGTCTCCCGCAGCTATGCCAGCCGCGTTATCCAGATGTTCAAGGCGCGGCGCATCCTCGCGACCCGCCGCGGCGCCATCCTGATCCTCGATGCAGCAGCGCTCGAAGCAAGGGCCTGCTGCTGCAACGATTGGGTGAAGAAGCATTTTGACGAGGTGTGCGGTGGAGCGGCAACCGCGGAGGGTTGACGCCTCCGACTCACCCAAGCGGCGGCGACTGCCGCTTCAGATGCAGATAGGCCGGACTGAAATCGCCGAGCCGCTGCAGCTCGCGCCATTTCAGCACGACCAGTTCGCCGTCACGAAGATCCATCGCTCCGCTGCGCCTGAGATCGCCGAGGGTCCGGTTCACCGTCGCGATCGCCATGCCGAGCGTCTCGCCGAGTTGCGCGAGGCTGATCGGCACGCGGCAACGATTGCCGCGCACCAGCTGCGCCGCGCGGGCGCGGTAGAACAGCTCGCAAAACAGGTGCGCCATGCGCGCCTGCATCGGCCGGGCGCTGTTGTTGGTGATGGCCTCGCGAAAGATCGCGGCATCGCGCAGAGTCTCGCGCCAGACGGCGAGGCTGAAGGTCGGCCGCCGCCGGAACGCGATGAACAATTCGCGGTGCGGGATGAACGCGACCGACGCCGGCCCGAGCGCACTGAGCCCGTGATCCATCTGGTCGATGAACAGCCCCTGCGCGTCCGGGAGATCGCCGGTGAGATGGAACGCCAGATATTGCCGCCGCCCGCTGCCGAGCAGGTGGTAGCGGGCGACCATGCCGGAGACGACCAAAGCGGAATGCTCGGGTTCGTCGCCTTGGCGGATGAAATCCTCGTTGGGCGCGAAATCGCGCAGCAACAAGGTCAGCGCGCGAATCTCGGCCATATCCTCATCTGCGAGCGCGGTGTGCTCGCCGAGGTTCCGTATCAGCACGTCGTGAGCTTTTTCCATGGGGCCGCCAATAATCGCGCCGGTTCTATCAAATGATACGTCCGGCTTGCGTTCAGCGGACTAGAACGCAGATCGGAAGCACAGGTTGCTAACCGGCTTGCGACGCGCCGATCGCAGCCACACCAATCCCCCCGATTTCGGACGAGCCGGCCTTCTCATGAAAAGTACCACTCTGCTGGAGCGCATCCGCCGCCTGTTCGCATCCGAGGCGGGCGAGCATCTGGACAGCATCAACGATGCCTTGCTGAAGGGAAGGCTGAAGGAGCCGGTCCGGCCGATGTCGGATCAGGAGCTCGCCCGCGCCATCCTCGAGTTCCGATCCGCGCCGGTTTCCGACGGGACACTTGCGAAACTGTCGCGTCGCTTGGCCGAGGCGCCGGGGCCGCGGGACGGCTGAAGCGGCACGCGAGGCCCATGCCGCATCCGAAGTTCATCGCCCGTCTGCAAGCGATCGAAGGCCTGTCCGAGGACGAGCGCCGACAGATCGCGGGCTTGCCGTCCACGCTGCGCCAGGTCTCGGATGGCGAGATCGTGCTGCGCCAGGGCGAGGCCGCGACCCGCTGCGTCTTCGTCGTCAGCGGCTTCCTGTACCAGTCGCGCATCGTCGGTGATCGCAGCCAGACCCTCGCCTTCCATGTTCCCGGCGACATGCCGTGCCTGCACACGCTGCTGGTCTCGCCGACGGACGCGGACCTCGTGGGCCTTGGCCCGACCATCGTCGGCACCGTCGCCCACAGCCAGCTCCGCCAGCTACTCGACAGCTCGATCCACCTGACCCGCGCCTTCTGGCGCGAGACGCTGGTCGACGCGGCGATCTCCCGGCAATGGATCGCCCGCCTCGGCGCGCAGGCGGCGTTGCCCAAGGTCGCGCACCTCATCTGCGAGCTGGCCGCAAGGCTGGCGGTCGTCGGCCTCGTCAAAGGGAACGGTTTCCAGATGCCGATGACGCAACGGCACGTCGCGGACGCCTGCGGACTGTCGATCGTCCACGTCAATCGCACCATCCAGGAGCTGAGGCATCGCGGGTTCATCGCCTGGGAAGGCAGCGAGATCGAGCTGCTGCAGCCCGACGAGTTGCGCAGACTGGCGGATTTCACGCCGGATTATCTGAGCTGAGCGCTCCGCCACGCGGCGAGCAGCGGCCCGTCGCTCCCCAGCACGGGATCCGTCTTCGGCTTGCGGACCTTGGCGATGCGCTTGACCGCGTCAGGACGCTGGCGCGTGTCGGTGCACTCGTCATAGGTGCCGTCCTGCGGGTAGGCTCCGACGACCAGAAAGTCCCGGCTGGACTCGATCAGCCGGTGGCCGGTGCCCGCGGGCAGGACCAGAACGTCGCCGGCTTTCACATTCAGGATGCGGCCCTTGATCCCGCCGCACTCGATCCGCGCCGCACCGCGCGCCACCCCCATCACTTCATGGATCTGCGAATGATAGTGGACGAAGTCGTACACGGTGTCGCGCCACGACCGGCCCCAGCCGTTCGTGTCGAACAGCGTGTCGATGACGACCTCCGGCGGAAAGCGCCGGCCGTTCAGCTTCACCGCCCGGCGATAGAGCAGCGCCGGGAAGCGCGGATTGTTCGGCACGATGCCGTCGTCGCGAAAGTGCATGGCGGTCGGCTTTCGGGCACGCACCACCGCCCGCAGGGTCGCCGCATCGGGCTGCTCCTCCACCAGCTTCTTGGCGAAATTCTTGATCTGATCCTTGACCGGCATGACGTCTCCTCAGCCGCGACATAACGGCTGCGGAGGTGAGAAGTTTCCAGGCCCAATCGGGGGCAAGGCTCGATAGGGCCTCTCCAGCTCATCATGACGCGGCGTTGGAAAGGCGCGTCAACCCTTGCCGGCAATCAGCTCGGCAAACTGCCGCAGATAGAGCGGCCAACCCTGATCACTGTCAACGCCGCTGCGGACGCCTTCCCAGCCCTCGCCATGCCGATCGAGGTGACGGTGCTCCAGCTCCAAGCGGGTCCGACTTGGTGTCTCCGCAATGAACCGGACCTCCCATTCACTCGTCTTGGCGGGATCTGTTTCGATTTGCCAGCGCGGGCTGATGTCCCAGCTCAAGAGGACTCGGTTGGGTGGTTCAAACGCCAACACGCGTGCCCAGCGGCATTCGCTGCCGTCGATCCCCCGATCATAGATGCTTCCGCCCACGTGAGGCTCGAATACAGTCTCCGCAATGGGAACGGCGAGTAGAGTGTGCTCGCGCGGCTTGAAGCTGCCGAAGTCTTCGGTGAAGACCTTGAACGCGCGCTCGATCGGCGCCTCGACGACGATGGAATGTTTTACGGGCGCAGCCGATACACGTGTGTTCATTTGGATCCCTCCGATGGTTTTTCGACGGCTAGTTTGTAGGCTGCCAGCGTGTCGCTCCAGAACCGGTCGAGCCACGCGCGCATCTGGCCGAGCCCCGCTGGATCGACGTGATAGACGTTGCTGGCGCCCTTCGGCTCCGCACGAACCAAGCGAGATTCGCGCAGCACCTTGAGATGTTGTGAGACGGCCGACTGGGACACGGTCAGCTGTCGCGTGATCTCAGCGACGGTGCGTGGCCGTGCACCGACAAGCTCGAAGATCCGCCTGCGGGTCGGATCGCCGAGAGCAGCCAGTTGTGCGCTGTCTTTAGCCATAGAAACTCGCCGCCCGATGCCACGCCCGTTCGACCTATAATAAGCCGTAACTAATGATTAGTATAAACTAATTATCAAGTCAACCGGCGGAGGTCGCGCCGTGGAACTCTGATCCTGGTGTTGAAGAGTCTCATCCGGCGGCGGAACGAACGCCGCGCAGGCCCGATTCAAGCCACATCCTCTCCGGATTTGCGGCTCATTGCCACCCAAGTCTTTGATGACAAAGGGGTGGTTAAGAGTTGCGTCATGCGTAACCGGGAGACCAGGATGGGCAACCGCACCGCAAAATTCGTATCCGCGCTGGTTGGCAGCATCCTTGCCGGCGCGCCATTAGCCGCCGTGTCGCAGAACGCGCCTGCACCATCGAGCACCGCCAACGCGGCCCCCGACTGCCTGGCTTCGCCGAAGGATGCCGCGCCGCAGGGCCAGCACTGGTACTATCGCCTGGATCGCACGACGAAGCGGAAATGCTGGTATCTGCGCGCCGCCGGTGAGAAGGAGAGCGCAAGGACCGCGCAGGCCGCCCCGGCCGTGAGCGATCCATCGACCGCGGACGCGCCGGCGCCGCAGCAGAACCCGGTGCAGGACGCGCGCGCCGAATATCCGACGCCGCGCGGAACTGCTGCTGCCAAGACGGCGAACGTGCCGATGCAAGCCGCCGCTGCGGCGCCGGTGCAACAATCCGCGGACCAGGCCGCTGACGGCAACGCGCAGCAACCCGCTGGCGCCGCACCCTGGCCCGATGTCTCCACTGCATCCGCTCCCCCCGCGTCGTCGCCGGCACCGACCGCTGTCGCGGCAGCCGCGCAGCCGAGCGCAAAGCCGTCGAAATCCTCCTCGCCCGTGGCGCTCGCTGCGGCAGACAACAGCACGACTGAGAAGCCGACCGGCTCGCTGCAGATGCTGCTGCTCGTGATCGGCGGCGCGCTCGCGCTCGCTGGAATCCTGGCCAGCCTCATCTACCGCTTCGCCGGCGCGCGCGTCCGGCTCCGGTCGGCGGACCGTCACGGGCGTTGGGACGATTGGCAGGCGCAGACCCAGGAGGGAAGCCGTGCGCCCTGGCGCGATTCACCGCCGGCCGCCGCCCAGCCGCCGCGCCCGATCGACTTCGATGCGGCACGTCCGCAACCGACAAGACAAGCGACGAAGCTTGCCGCGATCGGCCGCGAGATCGAGCTGATCGACGCGCGCAGACAACGTGCCGCCGCTCCGGCCGCAGAACCCGTCGAGACCAGAAGCAACAAGGTCGAGATGGTCGAGAAGATATTCCAGCCCGTCGCCGCAGCGCCCAAGCTCGCCGCTGGCGAGATCGGCAAGGATCACGATGACGCGTCGGCAGGTCGTGACGCCGATGCCGTCGACGTCGACGGCATCACGACGATGCTGGAACAGCTGGCCAAGCAAGGGCCGCGACTGTCGCGGCCTAACCTTGAAGCTGACCTTGCAAACTTCGAACGAAGCCTACGAGGCCGATCCGCCGCTCGCGCTTGAGGCGCTCGGCCTTCAGGATCGACTGCACCTCCGCGAACGCCTCGTCGACCGCGTGGTTGATCACGATGTAGTCGTACTCGGCCCAGTGACTCATCTCGTCGCTGGCGCGACTCATGCGCTTGCGGATCACCTCGTCGGAATCCTGCGCGCGCGAGTGCAGGCGCTTCTCGAGATCGGCCGCCGAGGGCGGCAGGATGAAGACGCTGACGACGTCGGCGCGCGCCTTCTGCTTCAACTGCTGAGTCCCTTGCCAGTCGATGTCGAACAGCACATCCTGGCCTGCCGACAGAGCCGCCTCGACAGGGCCGCGCGGCGTGCCGTAGCTGTTGTCGAACACGGTCGCCCATTCCAGCAGTTCGTCGGCCTTGACCATCGCATCGAACGTCGCCTTGTCGACGAACGTGTAATCCTTGCCGTTGACCTCACCGGGGCGCATCGGCCGCGTGGTCGCCGAGACCGACATTTTCAGGCCGGGCATCCGCTCGATCAAAAGACGCGACAGCGTCGTCTTGCCCGCGCCTGATGGCGAGGACAGCACGAACATCAATCCGCGCCGTTCGACACCGTCAGTTCCGTGACCGCCCGTCGTCATCGATCACTCCAGATTCTGGACCTGCTCGCGGAACTGCTCGACCACGTTCTTCATGGCGAGGCCCGTATTGGTCAGCTCGATGTCGTTCGACTTCGAGCAGCAGGTGTTGACCTCGCGGTGAAACTCCTGCGCCAGGAAATCGAGCTTGCGGCCGATCGGGCCGCCCTTGCCGATCAGCTCGCGCGCCTGCGCGATGTGCGAGGCGATCCGGTCGAGCTCCTCGCGGATGTCGGCCTTGGTCGCGATCAGGATCGCCTCCTGCATCAGGCGGTCGGAATCGAAACGGTCGGAGGTGTCGAGCAGCGCTGCGATCTGTTCAGTGAGCTTCGCCTTGATCGCCTCCGGCTTGCGGCCGGGCGCAGCTTCCGCTCTTCTCGCCAGCTGCTCGATCTCGTCGACGCGCTGGGTCAGGATCTGGCCGAGCGAGGTACCCTCGCGCTTGCGCATCGCGACGAGCTCGTCGAGCGCCTTGTCGAAGGCCTCGGCGGCCGCGGCGCGCGCGGCCTTGTCCTCCTCCTCGTCGCCCTCGGGCTCGGCGACCTCGACGACGCCCTTGATGGCGAGCAGGCCATCGATGCTCGGCGCCACCGCGTCGACCTTCCCCGAGATCAGCGCGGCGGCCTTCAGCACGGCGTTGAGCACGTCCTCGTTGACGCGCACCGTGGCGGCGGCGTTGGTGCGCTTGACGTTGAGGTTGGCGTAGACGGTGCCGCGCGAGAGCAGCTCGCCGGCGCGCTTCTTGGCATGGGCCTCGAGCTCGTCAAAGCCCTGCGGCAGCCGCACGCGCAAGTCGAAGCCCTTGGCGTTGACCGACTTCAACTCCCATTCGAACGTATACGGCCCGCTCGCGCCGTGGCATCTCGCAAAGCCGGTCATGGACGACAGCGCCATCAGTTCAGATTCTCCAGGAACACGGGATTCGCGAGGCCATCAAGCCACGCGAATCTTAAGACTATTTTGCCGGAAAGTGGAATCAGCAATGCCCGGCAGCTGGTCTGCGCGCGGGCTTTAGCGCTGGACCACCGGCGGCGAGCCCTGCACTGCGCCCTGTCGGGCCGGTGCGGGATTGGCTGGGCCAGCCGGGCGTGCCGCCGGCGGCTTCTTCTGCTGATTGGGCCGCGCCGGCGTGGTCGCGGTCGGCGCGTCGGCAGCGCCGGACCCGGCAGCCGCCGGCGGCTGCGCGTCCTCGGCCGGCTCGACCGTGTCGTTCTGGATCTGCTTCTCCATCGCGCGCAGCTTGGCGACGTTCTTCTGGTGCGCGTCGTAGGTCTCGGTGAAGGCATGCCCGCCGGTGCCGTCGGCGACGAAGAACAGGTCGCGGGTGCGGGCCGGATTGGCGGCGGCTTCCAGCGAGGCGCGGCCGGGGTTGGCGATCGGGCCCGGCGGCAGGCCCTCGATCACATAGGTATTGTAGGGCGAGGGCTGCGTGATCTCGCTGCGCTTGATCGGCCGGCCCAGCGTGCCCTTGCCGCCGACGAGGCCGTAGATGATGGTCGGATCGGACTGCAGCTTGATCCGCTGCTTCAGCCGGTTGACGAACACCGCAGCGACGCGGCTGCGCTCGTCGGGCTTGCCGGTTTCCTTCTCGATGATGGACGCCAGCGTGACCAGCTGCTCCGGCGTCTTGACCGGAATGTCGGGATTGCGGCGTTCCCAGATCTCCGTCAGCACGCGCTTGTGCGCCTGCTGCATGCGCTGGACCACCTGCTCGCGCGGCGTGCCGCGCGGGAATTTGTAGGTCTCCGGAAGCAGCGTGCCTTCGCGCGGCAGCTCGCGCACGCTGCCGGTGAAGATGTCGTTGTCGGACAGCCGCGCCACGATCTGCTCGGAGGTCAACCCTTCCGGTATCGTGACCGCGTGCTGCACCACCTTGCCCTCGACGATGGTGCCGATGACGTCGCGCAGCGAGGCGTTCTTCTGGAACGAATACTCACCCGGCTTGAGGTCCGAGCTCGCCTTCAACGCGGCGACGCTGGCGATGAACACCCAGGGATTGACGTCGGTCACGCCTTCCCGGTTCAGCGTCTCGGCGATGTCGCGCTTGCCCGCACGCTGCGGGATGTTGACGATCTTGTCCTCCTTCAGCGGTCCGGGCGCCTCGAGCACCTGGCGGCCGTAATAATAGACGCCGCCGGCGCCGAGCATGGCGATCAGCAGAAGGGTGATGATGGCGTTGCCGACGATGACGAACGGATTGCGCGCACGGTCCGACCGCTTGGGCGGCGGCGGAAGTTGCTCGGGCTCGAGCGCGGCCCGCGGACTCCGGGGTGAAATGGGCGGCCTTTCACTCATCGAAACAACCTGAATCCTGCCGGTTCAATCGCGGCCCGACAATCGCTTGCCCTGCCAAAAACGCACGCGCCCACGTCCATGACTATCGCCGAATACGGCAAAACGGTGGATTCGTCTCAAACACAAACTAGCTGATAAGGCGCCGGACGATCACCGACGCATTGGTACCGCCAAAACCAAAAGAGTTCGACAACGCGACGTTGACCTCACGCTGCTTTGCCTTATGCGGCACGAGATCGATTGCAGTCTCGACCGATGGAGCGTCGAGATTGATCGTCGGCGGCACGACATTATCGCGAATCGCCAGAATCGCGAAGATCGCTTCGATGGCACCGGCCGCACCGAGCAGATGGCCGGTCGACGACTTGGTCGAGGACATCGCGACCTTGGAGGCGGCGTTGCCGAGCAGACGCTCGACCGCGCCGAGCTCGATCTCGTCGCCGAGCGGCGTCGAGGTCCCGTGCGCGTTGATGTAGTCGAGATCGGACGGCGTCAGCCCGGCGCGCTTGAGCGCGGCCGACATGCTGCGGAAGCCGCCATCGCCATCGGGCGACGGCGACGTGATGTGATAGGCATCGCCCGAAAGACCGTAGCCGATCACCTCGGCATAGATCTTCGCGCCGCGCCGCCTGGCGTGTTCCAATTCTTCCAGCACCAGGACGCCGGCGCCCTCGCCCATCACAAAGCCGTCACGGTCCTTGTCGTAGGGACGCGAGGCCTTCTCGGGCGTCTCATTGAAACCGGTCGAAAGCGCGCGCGCGGCGTTGAAGCCGGCAATGCCGATGCGGCTGATCGGCGACTCGGCGCCGCCCGCGACCATCACGTCGGCATCGCCGAGCGCGATCAGGCGGGCGGCATCGCCGACCGCATGCGCGCCGGTCGAGCAGGCGGTGACCACCGAATGGTTCGGTCCCTTGAGCCCGTGCGCGATCGAGACGTAGCCGGAGGCGAGATTGATCAGGCGGCCCGGAATGAAGAACGGCGACACCCGGCGCGGTCCGCGCTCCTTCAGCAGGATCGCGGTGTCGGCAATGCCGTTGAGGCCGCCGATGCCGGAGCCGATCATGGTGCCGGTCGCACACTTGTCCTCTTCGGTCTCGGGATGCCAGTTGGCGTCGTCGAGGGCCTGGCCGGCCGCGGCCATGCCGAAGATGATGAAGTCGTCGACCTTGCGCTGGTCCTTCGGCTCCATCCATTTGTCCGGATTGAAGCTGTCGTTCGACCCGTCGCCGCGCACGACCGTGCAGGCGATCTTGGTCTGCAGATCGGAGACATCGAAGCTCTCGATCCTGCGCGCACCGCTTTCGCCGTTGAGGATGCGCTTCCAGGTCGGCTCGACGCCACAGCCGAGTGGCGAGACCATGCCGAGACCCGTGACGACAACCCGCCTCATATCCGAAAACTCCGCATCGAAAGATTCACGGCCAATAACAAGAAACCGGCTGGCCGCTGCGAAGCGGCCCGTCCGGTTTCAATGCTGTCCCCGCGAAATGAAGAGCCTTAGCTCTTCGCGTTCTTCTCGAGAAACTTCGTGGCGTCGCCGACGGTGAGAATCGTTTCCGCAGCGTCGTCCGGAATCTCGCAACCGAATTCCTCTTCGAACGCCATCACCAGCTCGACGGTATCCAGACTGTCGGCGCCGAGGTCGTCGATGAAGCTCGCGTTGTCGACAACCTTCTCGGGTTCAACACCAAGGTGTTCGACCACGATCTTCTTAACCCGCTCGCCAATGTCACTCATTGCTTAACCTCGTGTTGTTCCCTGTAGACCCGACCCCCCGGGACGATACGAGCCGTCGTGGTCGTTTGACTGCCTTCGCTTACGAACTTGATTTGGCCCATCCTAACCGATGGAGGCCCCGGCGAACGACGGCCAAAGGCTCCGCATCGCCAATATACAGGGTTTCAAAAACCTGCAATGGCGTTCTTTGCCCATCCGTTGAAGGTCCGGTTATCATACTTCAATTGCCTTGACTACAAGCCTCATTTCGCTCCGGAAACGGCCGTTTGCCGCATGCCGCACCGCCCTGACGGGCGCTGCGGCACGAGACATCAGATCATGGCCATGCCGCCGTTGACGTGGATGGTCTGCCCGGTGACATAGGCTGCTTCGTTCGAGCTCAGATAGACGGCGGCCGCCGCGATGTCCTCGGGCGTTCCCAGGCGGGCGGCCGGAACCTTGGTCAGAATCGTTTCGCGCTGCTTGTCGTTGAGCGCATCGGTCATCGGCGTCTTGATGAAGCCGGGCGCGATGCAGTTCGCGGTCACGCCGCGCTTGGCGTATTCGGCCCCCAACGTCTTGATCATGCCGATCAGGCCGGCCTTCGACGCCGTATAATTGCCCTGCCCGGGATTGCCGGTGACGCCGACCACCGAGGTGATGGCGACGATGCGGCCGAAGCGCTTGCGCATCATCAGCTTGGTCGCGGCGCGCGCCAGGCGGAAGGTCGCGGTCAGATTGACGTTGATGACCTCGTCCCAGTCCTCGTCGCGAAGCTGCACGAAGAGATTGTCGCGCGTGATGCCGGCATTGGCGACGAGAATGTCGACCTGGCCCATCGCCGCTTCCGCAGCCGGCACCAGCGCCTCGACCTCATCGGCCTTGGAGAGATTGCAGGGCAGCACATGGGCGCGCTCGCCGAGCTTGCCGGCCAGCTCGTCCAGCACCTCCTTGCGCGTCCCTGATATGGCGACGGTGGCGCCCTGCGCGTGCAACGCCTGCGCGATCGCGCCGCCGATGCCGCCGGTCGCGCCGGTGACGAGCGCCTTTCGGCCAGTCAGATCGAACATTGATGACTCCCTTAAGCCTGCTTCGCAGCGGCCAATGCATCCTTGGCGGCGGCAATGTCGTTCGGGCCGCCGACCGCAATGCCGACCGCGCCGTCCGCGATGCGCTTGACGAGACCGGTCAGCACCTTGCCGGCACCGATCTCGAAGAAGCGGGTGACGCCCTGCCCGGCCATATAGGCCACCGACTCGCGCCAGCGCACCGTGCCGGTGACCTGCTCGACCAGGCGGCGGCGGATCTCGTCGGGATCGGTGATGGCGCTCGCCAGCACGTTCGAGACCAGCGGTGCCGCCGGCGCCTTGATCGTGACCTTCGAGAGCGCCTCCGCCATCGCATCCGCAGCCGGCTGCATCAGCTTGCAATGGAACGGGGCGGACACCGGCAGCAGCATCGCACGCTTGGCGCCCTTGGCCTTGGCGATCTCGACGGCGCGATCGACCGCGGCCTTGTCGCCGGAGACGACGACCTGGCCGCCGCCATTGTCGTTGGCGGCCTGGCAGACCTGCCCCTGCGCCGCCTCGCCGGCGACCTCCATGGCGGCCTCGTAATCGAGACCGAGCAGCGCGGCCATCGCGCCGGCGCCGACCGGGACCGCCTTTTGCATTGCGAGACCGCGGGTGCGAAGCAGACGCGCAGTATCCGACACCGTCAGGCTGCCGGCCGCTGCCAGCGCCGAATATTCACCGAGCGAGTGGCCGGCGACGAAGGCCGCGTCTCGTCCCACGGAAAAACCAGCCTCAGCCTCGAGCACGCGCAAAGTCGCGACAGATACCGCCATCAGCGCCGGCTGGGCGTTCTCGGTGAGCTGGAGGGTTTCGGCCGGACCTTCCCAGATGATGGCCGTCAGCTTCTCGCCGAGCGCGGCATCGACCTCGTCGAACACGGCGCGCGCCACCGGAAAGGCCTCGGCCAGGGCTTTGCCCATGCCGACCGCCTGGGAACCCTGCCCAGGAAATGTGAATGCAGCCGTCATCGGCGCTCCCTGCTTGTCAGGCATGATCCCTTTCGAGAACCGGCAGCCGATTACGCGCGGCCTGGTCCGTGGTTCCTTGGCCATGGTTCCTTGGGCCATGGTTCCGGATCATGCTCCAAAGGGGGCCGTAGACACCGTCCGGGGCCGCACTGTCAAGCCGAGACGGGAACCTGGAGCAGCATTCAACGGGGAATGGGCCCCTCAAAACCCGCCGGCGGTCTGGTTGGCATCGACGTCCGCCCCGGCCTGCGCGCGGCGCGCGCTGTTGACGAGTTGCCCGGGCCGATCCTCGCGGTTCGGCTTTGCGGTGGCCAGCCGCAGCACCGAAACGTAGTTCGGCTGCACTTCCATGCGGCCCGCGTACCGGCTCGCGCTCAGCAGCCGGTGCACCTTCGGCAAATTGTAGCAGGGCACGTAGAACAAGAGATGATGCTCGAGGTGATAGTTCACGTAATACGGCGCGATGAACAGGCGCTCGAGAAAATTGGCATGCGTCGTGCGCGTGTTGCGCAAGGGGTCACTGCTGTCGGGGACGACGGCGTGCTCGGCGATGTTGCGGATGCGGGTGATGACCATCATCCAGGTCAGCAGCGGCACCAGCCAGAGCAGCGGATAGGCCCACCACACGCCGGCCGCGGCGAGCGCGGCCAACATGATCCCGTTGACCACACATTGCGGGCCGAGCATCTCCCAGAAATGCGCCGCACGCTGCCGCCATGACCAGTCCCTTGGCCCGAGCGCGTTGAGCAGCTGCGCCTTGCGCTGCTGATAGCCGGTCTGCCCGGTGATGTCGCGGATGAACTTGCGGCGATAGCTCAGCCCGGTGATCGGAAACGGCGCCGACAGCACCAGATCCGGGTCGTCCTCCTGCTGGGTGCGCGCATGATGCTGAAGGTGATAGCGCCGGTAGCTGCGCGTCTCCGCAAACAGCGGATAGGCGCAGAACCACTGGCTCAGCGCCAGATTGGTTTTCTCGTCGGCGGACAGGCAGCCATGCGCACCGTCATGCATCAGGATCGCAAGACCGAGCTGGCGGGAGCCGATGACGGCGACAGCGAAGATATAGGTGAGCGGATTGGGCCACCACGCCACCAGCGCGATGGCTCCAATGATCAGGGCCCAGGCGTGCGCGATCAGCGCAGCGCCTTTCCACGTCGCGCGCTGGCGCACCTCGGCCAATTGATCATCGGTCAGGAAATCGCGGGCACGCATGCGAAGCGCGGTCATGGCCTAGCCCTCTCCATTCGATTTGTCGGATGCTTCACGCGCCTCGACGAGACGCAGGCGCCCGGTGTCTTCAGTGGATTTCGCCTGCTCGCCCAGCACGCGCAGCATCTCGGCACAGAGCGCCTCGGGCGAACGGCCCATCGCATAGCCTTCGAGCATGACGCCGATGGCGACGGCCCAGAAGCGCCGCGAGCTTTCATCGGGCGCGCGCAGCGAGCGCCAGCCGTGCCGCTCGACCTGCCCTGCATAAGCGCGCGCACCCTCGCTGTGCAGGCGCTCGATGGTCCGCTCCACCAGAGGCGCGAGATCCTGGCGCCGCCGCGTCAGCGTCAGCGCTTCGGCAAAGAAGGCGACCGAATCGCTCGCCGTCACGGTCTCGGCCAGCGCGCGGGTGTATTCCCGGGGCGTCTTCGCCTTCAGCGCCGCCTGCTCGGTGGCACGCGCCAGGTACAAGAGATCGCGGCAGGCGCATTCGACGAACAGCGCCTCCTTGGTGCGGAAGTAATAGGTGATCTGGCTCGGGAATGCGTCCGCGGCGGCCGCGATGTCGGTGATCGCCGTGCCGGACAGCCCCCGCTCCCGAAACAGCGGGCTCGCAGCATCCAGAAGCAGCGACCGCATCTTGCGGCCGGCCGAGCGCGTCGCGCGCGCGGCGTGCTTGGGGTCGCCTGCCGCCTCGAGCGGCGCATCGGCCGACGTTTCCGCCATGGGATCCTCTCCGCTGATTTATTTGTATGTCATACAAACAAATAGATCAAGCGAATCTTGGTATTGGAGGATAGGTCCTGCCGGTGTGGGAAGGGAGGACAGCCCCTCCAACCTTGCAAAGCCGGCCAAAATCCGTATAAGGCGCCCATCCGCAGACCCCGGCCGGGAGCTGAACGGACGGTCTCAGCAAATCATTCGTGATTTTGGTGTGGCAGGGCCAGTCGGCCCGTCGTCCCGTGTTTCCGCCTTCTGAGCTTGATCCCAGAGTCCTTTCCGAAGGCCTCTTAAGGGTTTGACGCCGGGCGATGCGCCAACATGAGGAAAGGACGACCATGCCTCTTTACGAGCATGTTTTTCTCGCGCGTCAGGACGCGAGCCCGCAGCAGGTCGAAGAGCTGACTGCGCAGATGACCGGTATCGTCGAGGGTCTCGGCGGCAAGATCACCAAGACCGAGAATTGGGGCGTGCGGTCCCTCACCTACCGCATGAACAAGAACCGCAAGGCGCACTTCGTGCTGCTCAACATCGACGCGCCCTCCGCGGCGATCGCCGAGATCGAGCGCCAGGAGCGCATCAGCGAGGACGTGATCCGCTATCTCAGCGTCCGCGTCGAGGAGCTCGAGGAAGGCCCGTCTGCGATGATGCGCAAGGCCGATCGCGACCGCGAGCGTGACGATCGTGGCGGCGGCTTCCGCGGTGAGCGCGAAGGCGGCTTCCGTGGCGACCGCGAGGGCGGTTTCCGCGGCGATCGCGGCCCGCGCCGCCCGCGTGACGAAGCTGAAACCACGGATGGGGAGTAAGAATCATGGCTGAAGCTGGTGCACGCCGCCCGTTTTTCCGTCGTCGCAAGAGCTGCCCGTTCACGGGCGCCAATGCTCCGAAGATCGACTACAAGGACTCCAAGCTCTTGATGCGTTACGTCTCCGAGCGCGGCAAGATCGTGCCGAGCCGCATCACCGCGGTGTCCGCGAAGAAGCAGCGTGAGCTCGCCCGCGCCATCAAGCGCGCGCGCTTCCTGGGCCTCTTGCCCTACGTCATTCGCTGATACGACCAATTCGACCGGCGGCCGCTCAGCCGCCGGTCGCGACTTCGAACTCATAAGGCTTCCGGGTCGTCCGGTCGCCGATGGTTGGGGCAAACGATGCCTCTAACCGCTCGAAGGGAGCGGGACAGCTGATGATGGCCTTTGGACTGATAGCCCTGATCGCCGGCGCTGCGTCGGCCCTGATGTTCGCCTCGATCATTTCGGGCGCGCTGATCTCGCTCGTCCTGTTCTATCTCGCTCCGCTCCCTCTGATGGTCGCCGCGATCGGCTGGGGCCCGCTTTGCGCGAGCCTCGGCGGCATCGCTGCCGCGATCGGCCTTGGCGCCCTGTTCGGCCTGCCCTACTGCATCGCCTTCGCCGTCACCGTCGCGTTGCCGGCGTGGTGGCTCGGCCATCTGGTCCTGCTCGGGCGTCAGGTGGGAAGCACAGCGCCTGCGACCGGCACGGCGCCCGCCGCGGAGCCGGACATCGAGTGGTACCCGGTCGGCCGCATCCTGCTCTGGATTGCAGGCTTCGCCACGCTGACCACGATGGCCGCTCTGCTCACGCTTGGGACCGACGCGGAGACCATCACCGGCACGTTGCGCCGTGGCCTGATGCGCCTCCTGCGCGCCACCGACCCGCAAACTTCGGGTGAAGCCAGTCAGTTCGTCGACGCCTTGGTGCGCATCGCACCGGCCGCCGCCACCATCGCTGCGACGATGACGCTAACTCTCAACCTCTGGCTCAGCGCCAAGGTGACCGCGACATCGGGCCGGCTGCGCCGTCCCTGGCCGGATCTCAAGGCCACCGAGCTGCCGCAGATGACGCTGGTTGTGCTGTGCATCTCGCTTGCCTTCTGCTTCACCGGTGGGCTGCTGGCCATCGTGGCGCAGATCGCCACCGCTGCGCTGATGATGAGCTATGCGCTGGCGGGTTTCGCCGTGCTGCATACGCTGACGCTCGCGCTGAACGGCCGCACGTTCTGGCTCGGCTCGACCTACGCCGCCGTCGTCGTGTTCGGGTGGCCCGTGATCGCGATGGTGATCCTCGGCCTTGCGGACGCCGTGTTCGGCTTCCGCGAGCGCTTCCTGCGCAGCCGGCAGCCGCCACCACTGCCTACCCCCTGAGTTCAACCCCGAAACTGAAACCCTACAGAGCACTTCAAAAGGAGAACGAATATGGAAGTCATTTTGCTGGAACGCGTCAACAAGCTCGGCCAGATGGGCGAAGTCGTGAAAGTTCGCGACGGCTACGCTCGCAATTTCCTGCTCAAGCGCGGCAAGGCGCTGCGCGCCACCGCCGACAACCGGGCCAAGTATGACGGCATGAAGGCCGAGCTCGAAGCGCGCAATCTCGCCTCGAAGGCCGAGGCGTCCAAGGTCGCCGAGAAGATCGAGGGCAAGAACATCATCGTGATCCGTCAGGCGTCGGAAGCCGGCCAGCTGTTCGGCTCGGTCAACGTGCGCGACATCGTGATCGCGTTCGAAGCCGACGGCGTTTCGCTCGCCCGTCCGCAGATCCAGCTCGACGCGCCGATCAAGACCATCGGCAAGCACTCGATCACCGTTGCCGTTCACCCCGAGGTCGAGGTCGAGATCACCGTGACCGTCGCACGCAGCCAGGACGAGGCCGAGCGCATCAACCGCGGCGAGGACATCTCGACCCGCAACGAGGATCGCGATGCGGCTGCCGAAGCGATCGCCGCCGCCGGCGAGTTCTTCGATCCGGAAGCCCAGCACGACGACGTCGCGCCGGCGCCGGCCGCGGAAGAGAAGTAACTCCGATCACGTCATTCCGGGATGGTCCGAAGGACCAGACCCGGAAGCCCGAGATATGGATCAGCCCGGTCGCCTCACGCGGCCGGGCTTTTCGTTTTTGCAGCGACGTCCTCGCTCAGCATCGCGATCGATGCCAGCGCGGTGGCCGTATGCTTCTCGACGCCGTCGCTGACGCAGAACACGTCAGCCGCGACCACCGCGACCTGGCGGCCGGGCTTGATCACCCTGGCACGGCAGATCAGCTTCTCGCCAACCGCGGGCGACAACAGATTGAGCTTGTATTCCGCCGTCAGCGCCGGCTGGCCGCGCGAGGTGGCGGCCGCAATCGTCGTGGCGTTGTCGACCAGGAAGGCGGTGACGCCGCCATGGAAGAAGCCGTGCTGCTGCAAGAGCTCCGGCCGTCGCTGTACGGCGATGGTGCAGGTGCCGCGCGACAATTCGGAGAGCTCGGCGCCGACCAGGTTCATGAAACCCTGCCGGCCGACATTGGCGTGAATGCGCTCGGCAATCGGCGCAAATTCCGGATCAGCGTCGGCCCGCATGCGGTCTCCCCTTATTGCTTGTTGATGCGATCGAACGGCCTCAGCGCGCGATTGGCGCAGGCGATCAGCGTGTCCGCCTCGGTGCGCGGATCGGTGCGGTCGCGCCCCGACAGGAAGGCGCGGCAGAAGATCTGCGCCGGACCGATCAGCTGGCTGATGAACATTGCCGGCGTCATCGGCAGAAGCTCGCCGCTTGCGACCAGCGGCGCGCGCCAGCGCTCGATGCCTTCGGCAAGCCGCGCATTCTGCGCCCGCTGGGCGTCGCGCACGTCCTCGCCCCATTCGCTGCGCGAGATCTCGAAGAGGTAGCGCGCCTCGCGCCGGCTGGTGACGACCCAGTCGAGATGCGCCCGGATCAGGCGATCGATGCCGTGCTCGGCATCGGGCACGGGATCGAGCGCGGCCAGCACCGCGGCGTGATAGTGCCGCAGAACCTCCAGAAACAACGCACCGGCGAGCTCCTTCTTCGAGCCGAAGACGTGGAAGAAGCTGCCATTGGAGGCGCGCGCCCGGCTGCGGATCGCGGCCACCGTCGCGGCCTCGAAGCCGACGCGGTCGAACACCATCAGCCCGGCCGCCAACAGATCGTCTCGCACGCTCGCCGCCATCGCGCCTCCTGGAGTATTACTCTAGAGCAAAACTCTAGAACTGGTCAATACGGAGCGGAGGTCGCCATGAAGGCGGCCTCCGCTCGTCTGTCTAAGCTAAGGGACTTACCGCGAGATCGGCGGTGCCGGCGGACCGGAGGACTCGGCCGGCGCCGCGGGCGGGGCCGGCTGCGGCCTGGCCGCCGGCTCGGAGCTGGCTGCGGGCGCGGCCGGCCTGGAAGCAGCCTCTTCGGCCGGCTTTGGCGCCGCCGGCTCGGCAGGCTTCGCGGCGGCAGGTGCAGCCGGCGTCACCTGCGGGACCGGGTCGGGTCGCGAGGCCGGAGCGTCGCTGCGCGGCTCGACCTTCGCGGTATCAGGCTTAGCGCTATCAGGCTTGGCCTCGACTGGCTTCTCGGATGCCGGCTCGACCTTGGCACTGTCAGGCTTGACGGCGTCCGGCTTCGGCTCGCTCTTCTTGTCGTCAGTCGCCGGTGCGGCCGCATCGACCTTCGGGGCTTCCTCGGTCCCGGGCTTGGCGCGGCGCTTGCCCTTGCGTCCCTCGGGCGCAGCCTGTCCCTCGGGCTTCGCGCCGTCATCGGCCGGCCGTGCGGCACGCTTCTGGCGCGTGCCCTCGGCGGCCGGAGTGGCGCCCTCGCCCTCGGGCCTGGCGGCCTCCTGCGCGCGCGGGCGTCGGCCCTGCTGCTCCGGCGAAGCGCCGTCCTTCTTGCCGTCCTTGGCCTGGTAGCGGGTGTCGGTGGCCCCATTGGAGACCAGATAGGCGGAGAGGACGCCCGCCATGTCCGAGCTCGTGGTGTAGTGCTGGCGCAGGAAACCGGGCAGCGAGCCGGGCGACACGGACTTCAGCAGTCCGCGCGGGCTCTTGTGGCAGGCATTGCAGGTTTGCGCGAACAGCTGGGACGGGGACTTGCCGGCCTCGAGGTTCGTCGCCTGCGCAAGGACGGAATCGGCCGCACCGAAGCCAATCAGAAGCATCACCGTCGCGAGGCTGAGCGCTCGGCTCGACATTCCCATGATCTCCGTTGAATTTTACTGCGAAGCAGCCGGCATCCGGTGCGGCGGCGGTCACCTTTTAACCGATTGAGCCGCGAATGGAAGCAGGTCCACGCGCAAGGATGTGGTTAAGCGGTTTTCGAATATCTACTTTGAATACAGTGCAATAGCGCGGCCGGAACCGGCTCGCTAGATTTAGATGCAAACGCATAGGAACCGCTGCGGCGCCTGGGCGTCAGATATGAAGGCCGGGTTAGTCGCATCTTTCGGGTTCGCTCGAGAGGAGTGCCGATGGACCGTCTGTTGCGTCGATTCCTGTCTCAATTCATCCGCCGCGGCTCGCTGACGGTGACCGGCGCCAGCGGATCGAAGTTCACCGTCGGCGACGGCTCCGGCGAGCCGGTCGCGGTCCGCTTCGTCACCGCGGACGCCGAGCGGAGGGTCCTCATCAATCCCGAGCTGGGGCTTGGCGAGGCCTACATGAACGGCGAGTTCGTGGTCGAGCGTGGCAGCATAGCTGATGCCCTCGCGATCCTGCTCGATCAACCCGACCTATTGCCGCAGTGGGCAAAGCCGTGGTGGCACCTGCGTTACCTGACGCGGCACCTCAAGCAGTTCAATCCCCGCCCCCGCTCCCGTCAAAACGTTGCGCATCACTACGATCTCGACGGCCGGCTCTATTCGCTCTTTCTCGACGCCGACAAGCAATATAGCTGCGCCTATTTCGAGACGCCCGAGATGTCGCTGGACGACGCGCAGCTTGCCAAAAAAAGGCACATCGCCGCGAAGCTTCTCGTCAGGGACGGCCAGCGCGTGCTCGACATCGGCTCCGGCTGGGGCGGCCTCGGGCTCTATTTCGCCGAGATTGCAGGCGCCGACGTCACCGGCGTGACGCTGTCGACCGAACAGCTGCAGGTCGCCAATGCGCGCGCCGCCGAAAAGGGCGTGGCGGGCTCGGCCAGATTCCTGCTCCAGGATTATCGCGACGTCGACGGTACGTTCGACCGCATCGTCTCCGTCGGTATGTTCGAGCATGTCGGGGCAAGGTTTTACGACGCCTACTTCCAGCGCTGCGCCGAGCTGCTGAAGGAAGACGGCGTCATGCTGCTGCATTCGATCGGCCGTTCGCAGGGCCCGGATTCGACCAATCCCTGGATCGCCAAATACATCTTCCCCGGCGGCTACATCCCCGCGCTGTCGGAGGTGCTGCCGGCGATCGAGCGTGCGGGCCTCCTTGTCTGCGACATCGAGATTCTGCGCCTGCACTATGCCGAGACGCTGAGGGCTTGGCGCGAGCGCTTCATGGCGCGGCGCGAGGAAGCCGTGCAGCTCTACGACGAGCGCTTCGCCCTGATGTGGGAATTCTACCTGGCGGCCTGCGAGATGACGTTCCGCAAGCAAGCCATGATGAACTTCCAGATCCAGATCACCCGTCGCCAGGGCGTGGTGCCGATGACCCGCGACTACGTCCCGCGGGAGGAAGCCCGGCTGCGGGCGCGGGAGGGCGCGGCCACGCCAAGGCTCAAGCTGGCTGGCGAATAGGTCCGGATCCTAGTGACGAAGCGTCGAAGTCCCGGATGTCCGGAAAGACGCCGTTAACGTCAATTGCGCCCGCAATTCCAGCAGGATTTCGGGGGCGACCGACTGGCGACGCACCTCGGGCCGCTCCGCATGCTTCATGGCGGCGACCAACCCGGACAGCCAAAGCCGGCTGCCTGCCTCGCTTCGCCAGTTCTGGTGCTGCCGTTCTGGCTGCATCGCTCGCCTCGTATCCCTGTCGGCGGGGAATGAGATAATCCCCTGCCCCTCCGCCTGTTCCGGCATGACCCCGAAAGAATCCGGGGAGATGTGATCTGTTTCACATAAGTCTGGTCGGGCCTGGCTTAGACCGTCGCCATGAGCAAAGAGACCCAAACCTCATTCGACGTGCAGGACGACCTCCGCACCGATTACGCCCTGATCGTCACCGGCGTCGGGGCGGCCCTGGTTGCGCTGGTCTACCTCCTGCTGGTCTAAAGCCGAGCCGAATGCAGCTGCGCTGCGTCATTTCGCGCGCCTCCCCATAGGTCTGCGCGCCAGCCGACAGGGTTCATGGGTTTCAGGATTTTTCCAAGGCGCGACCGCGGCCCCTTTCGGACGAGCGAGCTCCGCCAAAATCCAGTCAAGCGCGGCGCATGCTGCGGCTGCTAATCATCCACCATTTTAACTGAGCGGTTGATAGCGGTCAGCTTTCGCTTCCGCTTTGCACCGAGGCGGCGCTTTATCCCGGCCCCGCATCCGCCCAAGAAAATTGCTAAGCACGTCCGACCATGGCACTGACTGATTCGAACGTTCTCAAACTCGCGCCCGATGCCGGAACTCCCGCCTATCGGAGCGCGCCGCACAATATCGAGGCGGAACAGAGCCTTCTGGGCGCGATCCTGGTCAACAACGACGCCTTCTACCGCGTCTCCGACTTCCTCGAGGCGAAGCACTTCTTCGAGCCGCTGCACCAGACCATCTTCGAGACCGCCGGCAGCCTGATCCGGATGGGCAAGATCGCCACCCCGGTCACGCTGAAGACGTTCCTGCCGGCCGATACCGACGTCGGCGGCATGACCATCGGCCAATATCTGGCGCGGCTAGCGGCCGAAGCGACCACCATCATCAACGCCCAGGATTATGGCCGCACCATCTACGATCTGTCGTTGCGCCGCGACCTGATCGGCATCGGCGAGGACATGGTCAACGTCGCCTATGACGCGCCGGTCGACTTCCAGCCGCGGGCACAGATCGAGGACGCCGAGCGAAAGCTGTACGAACTAGCCGAATCCGGCCGCTATGACGGCGGCTTCCAGAAGTTCTCGCAGGCGCTGGCGGTCGCGGTCGATCTCGCGGCCAAGGCGTTCCAGCGCGACGGAAAACTGTCGGGCATCTCGACGGGCATGCGCGACCTCGACACCAAGATGGGCGGCCTGCAGCACTCCGACCTCATCATCGTCGCGGGCCGTCCCGGCATGGGCAAGACCTCGCTCGCCACCAACATCGCCTACAATGTCGCACGAGCCTACGTTCCGGAACTCCAGGCCGACGGCACCACGAAGGCCGCCAATGGCGGCGTGATCGGCTTTTTCTCCTGCGAAATGTCGGCCGACCAGCTCGCCACGCGTATCGTGGCCGAGCGCACCGGTGTTCCCTCCTCCCACATCCGCCGCGGCGGCATCTCGGAAGCCGATTTCGAGAAGATCCGGGAGGTCTCGATCGAGCTGCAATCGCTGCCGTTCTATGTCGACGCCACCGGCGGCCTGTCGATCGCGCAGCTGATGGCGCGCGCGCGCCGGCTGAAGCGCCAGAAGGGTCTCGATCTCCTGGTGATCGACTACATCCAGCTGCTCTCGGGTTCGAGCAAACGCGCCAGCGACAGCCGCGTGCAGGAAATCACGGAGATCACGACCAGCCTTAAGGCGCTCGCCAAGGAGCTCAACGTTCCCGTGATCGCGCTGTCCCAGCTATCGCGCCAAGTCGAGTCCCGCGACGACAAACGGCCGCAGCTCTCAGACTTGCGTGAATCCGGATCAATCGAGCAGGACGCCGACGTTGTGCTGTTCGTTTACCGCGAGGAATATTACCTCGCCATGAAGGAACCCCGCCCAGGCACGCCTGAACACGAGAAGTGGCAGCTCGACATGAGTCTTGCGCACGGAAAGGCCGAGGTCATCATCGGCAAGCAGCGCCATGGCCCGACCGGCACCGTCGATTTGGCGTTCGAAGCCTCGGTCACGCGGTTCGGCGACCTGGCACCCGACAGTCAGCTGCCGGCTCGCAGCGACAACGACTACTGACTTCCTTGAACCGGACCTACCTCTTGCGTAAAACGGCGCCATGACAATGGCGTCCGCCCCGAAATCGATCCCGCAATCCGGCCCACTCTCCGCGGAGGCCAACCAGGCCGCCGCGCTCGCGGCCTATGGCGGCGTGCTGACCGTCGATCTCGACGCGATCATCGCCAATTGGCGCAAGCTCGAGAAGACGGCGGTGCCGGCCGAATGTTCGGCGGTGATCAAGGCCGATGCCTATGGCTGCGGCGCCGAGCAGGTGTCGCGAGCCCTCAGCAAAGCCGGCTGCAAGACCTTCTTCGTCGCCACCATCGAGGAAGCGCGCAAGGTGCGCGCCGCCGTTCCCGAGCCCACGATCTACGTGCTCGGCGGCTACTTCCAGAACACCGGCGAGCACTACGCCAAGATCAATTGCCGTCCGGTGATCGGCGATCTCCACGAGCTCGCCGAATGGGACGTGTTCTGCCGCCGCACCGGCTGGAACGGGGGCGCTGCCATTCACATCGACACCGGCATGAACCGGCTCGGGCTGACGCTGTCGGAAGCGCAGGCCATCATCCCCCGCATCAATGCCGGCGATCACGGCATCACGCTGGTGATGAGCCATCTGGTCTCGGCCGAGCAGCTCAACAGCCCGATCAATGCCAGACAGCTCGCGGCCTTCCGCAGCATCGCCAGTGAGTTCACAGGCGTGCCGGCGGCACTCGCCAACTCCTCCGGCATCTTCCTCGGCGCGCCGTTCCAGTTCGACCTGGTGCGGCCGGGAGCTGCGCTCTACGGCGTCAACCCGACGCCGGAGGCCGACAATCCCATGCAGCAGGTGGTCGACCTCAAGGCGCGCATCGTGCAGATCCGCACCATCGATCGCGGCGAGACCGTCGGCTATGGCGGCACCTGGACCGCGCGGCGTCCGACGAAACTCGCGATCATCGCGGTCGGTTACGCCGACGGCTATTTCCGTGCTGCGAGCTCCAATGACGGCACCCGCGGCGCCGATGTCATCGTGGCCGGCAAGCGCTGCCCTATCGCGGGCCGCATCTCCATGGACCTGATCGCGATCGACATCACCGATCTGGCGCCGAACGCGGTGCGGCGCGGCCACATGGTGACGCTGCTCGGCGAAGGCATCACCGTCGACGAGCTCGCGCACCATTTCGGCACGATCGGCTATGAGGTGCTGACCAGCCTCGGCCACCGCTATGCCCGCGTCTACAAGGGCGGCAATGTCGAGGAGCCGCTGACGAAGCCGGAGCCCGCGTCGAACGCCGGGCAGCCGCCCGCCCCGCCAATCGAGCAGCCGCCGGCGTTGCCGCCGCTGCCAAGTTAAGCGACGCTCTCGTGCCCCGGACGCAGTGCAGCGCTCCTTCAGCGCTCCGCTGCAGAGCCGGGGCCCATCTCTCGACAGTGTGCCGTGTCGCCTTCTGGATCCCGGCTCGCGCTCCGCGCGTCCGGGACACGAGGGCTACTTCTTCTTTCTGCTGTCCAGCGCTGTCTTGCAGGTGGCGCTGAGCTGGTCGCGCTTGGCGTTGAGACAGGCGACGATGCCGCCGCCCGGCGCGATGCCGGCGCAGAATTTGTCATAGTCCGCCTTGCACGCGCCGCGCGTTTCGGCTGACTGTGCCGTGGCCCCGGAGAACGCGACGACGAAGGCAGTAGCGGCAAAGCTCAATTTGAACATTGTATCTCCGAGGACGGAAGGCAGGAGCCGGTAGCTCTACATGAAGATCGCGACATTCAACATCAACAACATCAACCGCCGCCTGCCCAATCTGTTGGCATGGCTGCGCGCGGCGAAGCCCGATGTCGTCGCGCTTCAGGAGTTGAAGGCAAGTGATGGCGAATTTCCGGCGGCCGCCATCGAAAAGGTCGGCTATGGCGCGGTGTGGCGTGGACAAAAGACATGGAACGGCGTTGCCATCCTCGCCCGCAACGCCGAGCCTGTGCTGACGCGCGACCGGTTGCCGGGAAAGCCCGCCGATCTCGAAGCGCGCTACATCGAGGCCGCCGTGCGCGGCGTCATCGTCACCAGCATCTACCTGCCCAACGGCAATCCGCAGCCGGGGCCGAAATTCGATTACAAGCTCGACTGGTTCGCGCGGCTGCGGCGCCACGCCAAGACCTTCATCAAGCAGGACCTGCCGGTGGTGCTCGCCGGCGACTACAACGTCGCGCCCACGGAGATCGACATCTATCCGACGCGCTCATGGGACAAGGATGCGCTGATCCAGCCGAAGAGCCGCGCGGCCTTTGCCGCGCTGGTCGAGCAAGGCTGGTGCGACGCGATCCGCGAATTGCATCCTGACAAGCGCATCTACACGTTCTGGGACTACATGCGGAACCGCTGGCCGCGCGATGCGGGCCTGCGGCTCGACCATCTCCTGCTCAGCCCGGCCCTCGCCCCGCGTCTCGCCAAAGCCGGCGTCGACAAGAAGATCCGCGGCGAGGATGGCGCGAGCGACCACGCGCCGACGTGGGTGGTGTTGCGGTGACCCTCACCACAAATTCCTGCCGTCGATCACGTTCACCGGCACGGCCTCCAGATCGAAATCGTCGAACAGGCGCGCGTTGACGGCAACCTTGGGATTGTCGAAATCGGGCTTGCCGGTCGACCAGTCCGGCGACTCCGAATAGGTGCCGCAGCCACAAGTCGCGCAAAAATGGTGTTTGACGGTGCGGCTGCCCCAGAGATAGGTCGCCACGTTCTCCGGCGGCGACAGCAATCGGAACTGCGCCGGCTTGTAATAGGCCCACAGCGCGCCGCGCTTGGCGCAGAGCGTGCAGGTGCAGCGCGTCACGCTCGAAGGCCCCTCCGTCACCTCGAACACCGTCTCACCGCAATGACAGCTTGCCTCGATCGGCATGATCCGCTCCCGTTTTGTCAGGAGCGCGGTCGTAGCCGGCCGCTGCTGCCAACATGCTGTCAGCAGCGGCACGGTCAAAACAAAAAGGCGAAAACAACCCCATGCACAGTAGGAGACCTCAGTCCGGTCACACAGCGCACCGCGCCGGCGTGAGAGGCTCTTCAGGTGGCCCCCTCATCGGGAATATTGAGAACATTGCCGCAGGCCTTACAATGGACGGCGTCGGCATCATGCCTCTGGAGTCCGCAAGTCGGGCACGGAAATCGCACCTTGTGCGGACTGAGCAGTGCGCGGGCGAGATTGAAGAACAGCGTGACGCCGAAAATCATGATCACGACGGTGATCAAGCGGCCGACCGTGCCCGGCAGGGTAATGTCGCCGAAGCCGGTCGTCGTCAGTGCCGTGACGGTGAAATACAGGGCATCGGCATAGTTCCGGATCTCATCGTTCCGAAACTTCTGGGTCTCGTAAACGATGCCGGTCATGACGAAGATGAAGACCGCCAGATTCGTGACGGCGAAGATGACGTCTTCATTGCGACGAAAGAATGGAGAATCGAGGCGGAGCCTCACCAGCATCTGGTAGTCGCGAAGCAGCCCCAACGTCCGCAGGATCCGGAGAAAGCCGCCCGCTTCGCCGGCAAGCGGCGCCAGGAAGGACACGATCGCGACCATGTCTGCCCAGGTCGCGAGCTGGGTGAACTTCCGAAGCGGATGCCGATCGACCAGGAGCCGAGCCGAGAAGTCGGCAAGCAGTATGGCGCCGAACAGAACATCGAGCGTCTCGACGATGCCACTGGGCTGCAGGAACGAGGTTGCAATGATGAACAGCACCGTCACGATATCGAAGACGAGCAGCGCATAGCGGAAGCGCACGCCGTCCGGCGTTGCGCCCTCGTAAAGGCGGCGGACCTTGCTTCGGAGAGACGTTATGGTCACGGCACCATGATCGCGGTTCGCACGAATGATGCCAACTCGGAACGGGTGCCGCAAGGTCCGCCCCAATCGCGCTGTTTCTGCCGGAGCAGCAGAACGTTGCCGCCCCCGAAAGAATGGCGCGCGCAATTCAGGAACGAGGAGAACGAGGCAGCACTCGAGACAATGTTCGCCCTCTCCGGTCCCTCCGGCTAGACTGCTCCGATTCCCGGAGCGCTCCTCTTGGCCTTTCTCTTCGTCCTCACCGTCGGTCTCGCCGCCGGCACCATCTCAGGCATCGTCGGCACCGGCTCGTCGATCATGCTGATGCCGGTGCTGGTCTATGCCTACGGGCCGAAGGAGGCCGTGCCGATCATGGCGGTGGCCTCCGTGATGGCGAACTTCTCCCGGATCCTGGCGTGGTGGCGCGAGGTCGATTGGCGGGCCTGTGCGGCCTATTCGGTTACGGGCATTCCGGCGGCGGCGCTCGGCGCGCGGACGTTGCTGGCACTGCCCGCGCATGCCGTCGATCTCGCCATCGGCCTCTTCCTGATCGCGATGGTGCCGGTGCGGCACTGGCTGGCGCGGCACGACCTCAAGGCCAATCTCTGGCATCTTGCGATCGGCGGCGCGGTGATCGGCTATCTCACCGGCATCGTGGTCTCGACCGGGCCGCTCAGCGTGCCGCTGTTCCTGTTCTACGGCCTGTCCAAGGGCGCCTTCCTCGCCACGGAGGCGGCCTCCTCGCTTGGCCTCTATTTCGCGAAGTCAGTGACGTTCGAACGTTTCGGCGCGCTGACTGGCGAGGTCTTCATCAAGGGACTGATCGCGGGCTCCTCGCTGATGTCGGGCGCCTTCATCGCCAAGCGCTTCGTGCTGCACCTGAAGCCGGACGTGTTCCGCCTGGTGATGGACGCGATCATGATCGCCGCCGGGCTCTCGATGCTCTGGAACGCAGCGCAGCCGTAACCCGGCCACGGCTCAGGCGGCGAATTCCGGGGTGATCGATGGGCTGTCAGCCATGACGCGGCTCGCCGCCGCCGGCTGGCCATCGAGCCATTGCAGCACGGCCTCGAGCGGCTGCGGCCGCTGGTAGAGGAATCCCTGTCCGAGCCGCACGCCCATCTCGCGCATGGCCGCGGCCTGCTCGGCGCGCTCGATGCCTTCGGCGACCAATGTCAGTCCCAACGTGGCGGCGAGTGATGCGATGACGCCGACGATCGCCTTGTCCTCCGCGCTGCCGGGAATTTCGCTGATGAATGCCTTGTCGATCTTCACCTTGTCGAGCGGAAACCGGCGCAGATGGGCGAGCGAAGAGTAGCCGGTGCCGAAATCGTCGAGCGCGATCGTGGCGCCCAGGCGCCGCAGGCGATGCAGCGTTTCGGAGGCGCTGGCGATGTTGTTGATCAGCGATCCCTCGGTGATCTCGAGCTCGAGCATCGATGCCGCGACACCGAAGCGCGCGCAGGTCGCGCGCAGCTCGGCGGCGAGCGAATGGTCGGCAAGCTCGGACGGCGGCAGATTGATCGCGATCCGGATCTGCGGCCTGCCCGCAGCCGCCAATTGCTGCAAGGCCCGGCAGGCATCTGTCAGCACGTACCGGGTCAGCCGCGCATTGTTGCCGCTGCGCTCGATCAGCGGCAGGAATTCGCCGGGGCCGATCACGCCGTGCTCGGGATGGCGCCAGCGGATCAGCGCTTCCAGGCCGACGACCTCATGGCTGTCGAGATCGACCTGGCTCTGGTACCAGACCTCGAACTGGCCCTCGGCAAAGCCGGTGGGAATGGCGAGCTCGAGTTCCCTGCGGCGGCGATAGTCGCGCTGGAGCGCTTCGTCCAGCACAGCGACCGTGCCGGGCGCCTTGCTCTTGGCATGATAGAGCGCGATGTCGGCGAGCGTCGGCAGATGCGACAGCTCCGGATCGTCGGCGTGGCGCACGGCAAGGCCGATGCTGGCGCGCGGCACCACCTGCTTGTCGTGGAGGCGGATCGGCTCGGAAATGGCATCGAGCACGCGTTGAGCGAATGCGTGCGCGGCCTGTTCGTCGCGCACCTCGGGGCGAATGACGACGAACTCGTCGCCGCCGAGCCGGGCAACCCAGTCCTCGGCTTCGACCGCGCGACGAAGGCGCTGCGAGATCTGGACCAGGAACGCATCGCCGGCCTCGTGTCCGAAGGTATCGTTGATGCCCTTGAAGTCGTCGAGATCGATGAAGCAGAACGCGACCGGCGTATCCGCCGCGCCTCCATTCTGGCTCGTCACGGCGAGGCGCTCGGTCAGGGAGCGCCGGTTCGGCAACCCGGTCAGCGGATCGTGCGTCGCCATGTGCCCGAGCCGGTCCAGCGCGCCTGACGTCGTGTGCTGCATGGCGTTGAAGGCGCGCGCGAGCTGGCCGAATTCGTTCGAAGACGTGACATCAGCCGGATAGGCCCGGCCGTCCTGCTTGCTGCGCTGGATCGCCGACATCATGGCCGCGAGCGGCCTGCCGATGAAGATGTTGGCGGAGATCCGCATGGCGATCAGGGTCGCGAAGGTTGCGAGCAGCCCGACGACGAGCAGCAGCATCAGGCGGCTGCCCGCATCCGCGTAGAGCGCCGTACGCGAATAGGCGATGGCGATGCGGCCGGCCTGAACGGCCATATTGCCGTTGCTGTAGCGGATCGGGTGCGAGACCTCAGCAACCGACTGGCCTTCCGAGCGCGCGACCACACGGGCGATCGCGGCGCCTGTATCGTCATAGACGGCCGCCGCCGCGATGGTCTCGTCATGCATGATCTCGTTGAGCACGCCCGTGACCTGGTCGTAACGCATCTTCCAGAGCGGCTCGGCGATCAGCTCGGCGCGGCTCTCGGCGACGCGGGCCATGCGGGCGTCGAGCTGCCTCAGCTGCGACCAGAAGCTCGATGCCTCGACGCCGGCGGAGGCGAGCAATTGCACCAGCAGCAGAACGGGCACGGTGGCCCAGATCATCGCGTGGACGACCGAGCGCAAGCGCGGTGGCGCTGCCTGCTGCTTGCGATCCGGATCGGTCATCGCCTCACCCTTGCGCATCAATCCGCAACGCCTTCGGCAAGCGGCAGCGACGAGATGAGCGCACCGAGGGAGAAGTCATATTGGCCGCAGCGCCCGGCCTGCGCCCGGAACCGCGTGAAGTCGATCCGGTCGAACGCCCGGGTCCTGATGAGGTCGCCGACAGACGCGAGATTGTCGCGGGTGATCGCCGACGTCTTGACCTCGACGCGGGGCGAAACGGCGGCGAAATCGCAGCCGTCGGCATAGTCGCGCAGCAGAACGACGGACCAGCCGCCGAGCAGGAAATGCCCGCCATCGGTCAGGAGCATGCGGCCGGCCTTGATCTCGCGCATCGCATCCTCCGACCAGTTGAGGCCGACCACCTGGATGTTCTGGCCGGGCACGAGGCCCGCGGCGATTGCCGCACGCAGCGCGCCGAGCGCCATCGGATCGTTTCCAGCCCAGATCCCGGCAGGCCGGATTTCCTTGCGTGCGGCCCAGCTCAGATAGTTTGCCGTAACCCGCTCGGCCTCGGACTGCGTCCAGTTGGCGAACAGCATGCGGTCCACCACGACGTCGGACGCAGCATCCGCCGCGAGCTTGAGGCCGGCATTGCGGGCGATCGAGGCGGGCGTCGTCTCGTCGCCACCGATGCCGAGAATGTGGATCTTGCCATCGGGGCTCTGCCATTTCTCGGCACGCGCGGCCGTGATCAGCGCATCGGCCATCCGCGCGCCCGCAATCTGAAGATCGGTCGTGATGTCGCCGAGCCAGGTCTTGAGCTTGTGCCTCGGCGGTCCAAGACGCACCGCGTCCTCGCCGATCAGCGTGTTCGAAAGCAGCAGCGTCTTGACGCCCGCGGCTTCGGCGGCCTCCAGGATGGGAACGGCGGCGGATTCCTCGTTCGACAGGATGAGGAAGTCCGGCTTGTCGGCACGGGCCACCACGCCGAAGCCGAGCTCCTGCATGGTGCGGTAGTTCCGCTCGCTGGTCAGCACCTCGACATGCGCGTCGAGCTTGCGGCCGGCGGCCTGCATGGTCTGCGCGACCATGTCCCAATAGACCTCGCCGGACTTGCCGGGATTGACGAAGACGATGTTGAGGGGCTTGGCAAGGCTGCGGCCAGCGGACCCGAAAACGCCGCAGGCCACGCCCGCCGCGAGCAATATTCGCAGAAATCTCGTCATCTTCGCCGCCCCCGTTGGTTCCGAGATTGGGCCCCCGTCCGCTAAGAATTGGCAAAATCCAGCCGGGCACGGCGGCACAGAGCTAACGAAGGGTATATCTCCGGTGCCAAATTGAGATATTCGAAGCTCCGGCGATCGGCCCGCCATTCCGTGCTATCAGCACATCCGAAACCCGCGACTCGCTGTCCCCATGGCCAAATCCACGCTGTCCTTCGTCTGCCAGAACTGCGGCGCGGCCTATAACCGCTGGCAGGGCAAGTGCGAGTCCTGCGGCGAGTGGAATACGCTCGCGGAAGAAGACACCAGCGGCAGCGTGCCGGTGTCGATCCGCTCCAAACGCAAGGGCCGAACGTTTGCGCTGGAGAGCCTTGCCGGCAAGAGCCCGGACGCGCCGCGCCTGTCCTCGGGGATGACCGAGCTCGACCGTGTCACCGGCGGCGGCTTCGTGCGCGGCTCGGTGCTGCTGGTCGGCGGCGATCCCGGCATCGGCAAGTCGACGCTGCTGACGCAGGCGACCAGTCTCCTGGCGCGCGCCGGCCACCGCGTCGTCTACATCTCCGGCGAAGAGGCGGTCGCCCAGGTGCGCCTGCGCGCCGAGCGGCTCGGGCTGTCGGACGCGCCGGTGCAGCTCGCGGCCGAGACCTCGGTCGAGGACATCGTCTCGACGCTGTCGGAGGGCGCAGTGCCCCGGCTGATCGTGATCGACTCGATCCAGACCATGTGGACCGACACGGTGGAATCGGCGCCCGGCACGGTGACGCAGGTGCGCGCTTCGGCGCAGGCGCTGATCCGCTTCGCCAAGAAGACCGGAGCCGCCATCATCCTGGTCGGCCATGTCACCAAGGACGGCCAGATCGCCGGCCCCCGCGTGGTCGAGCACATGGTCGATGCGGTGATGTCGTTCGAGGGCGAAGGCTCGCAGCAATTCCGCATCCTGCGCGCGGTGAAGAACCGCTTCGGTCCGACCGACGAGATCGGCGTGTTCGAGATGACGGGCCTTGGTCTGCGCGAGGTCACCAACCCGTCGGAGCTGTTCCTGTCCGAGCGCGATCTCGGTACGCCCGGCACCGCGGTCTTCGCCGGCATCGAGGGCACGAGGCCCGTTCTGGTCGAATTGCAGGCACTGGTGGCCCCAACCTCGCTCGGCACCCCGCGCCGGGCCGTGGTCGGCTGGGATCCGAGCCGGCTCTCGATGGTGCTGGCCGTGCTGGAGGCCCATTGCGGGGTCAAGCTGTCCGGCCACGACGTCTATCTGAACGTTGCCGGCGGCCTGCGCATCCACGAGCCCGCGGCCGATCTCGCCGCCGCCGCGGCCCTGGTGTCATCGCTGGTTAATGCGCAGTTACCCACCGATGCCGTCTATTTCGGCGAAATCTCGCTGTCGGGCGTGGTGCGCCCGGTGGCGCAGACCCCGGCCCGGCTGAAGGAGGCGGCAAAGCTCGGCTTCCAGCGCGCGGTGCTGCCCGAATCGGCACGGGGCGATGCGGGCGGCGACGCCGGACTGTCCCTGAACACGGTGAACAGCCTGACGACATTGGTCGCCGAGATCGCAGCCCGGGGCTCCCGCCGGGGCGAATCCAGCGCGCAGCCAGAGAAAAATGCCACACCGGCAAGATTCCGCCGCGGAGAGGGTTAGGTGGAGGTGACGCCGGAGGCCCTCGCCGCTATACAGCCGTCACAAAAGCAGCATGGGATTGCGTGGTTGCGGCCTTGCCGGGAACGCCGTCTGCCCTTCTTTTAGGGCAGCGGCCAAACACCGATTCGCTAGAGCACCTTTGAAGTACGAGCGGACCAGACCAGCCGATGCCAGTAACACTCCTCGACCTGATCCTGCTCGGTGTGATGCTGATCTCGGGCCTGCTCGCCATGGTCCGCGGCTTCATGCGCGAAATCCTGTCGATCGCGGCCTGGGGTGCGGCGGCGATCGTGACGCTGTATTCCTTCTCGAAGCTGCTGCCGACCGCCAAGAGCTATTTCAACAACGACACGGTCGCGAGCGTGGTCGTGGTCGCGGGCGTGTTCGTCGGCACCCTGGTCGTGGTCTCCGTCATCACGGTCCGGATCTCCGACATGATCCTGGATTCGCGGATCGGCGCGCTGGATCGCACCCTCGGCTTCCTGTTTGGGCTGGCTCGCGGGCTTTTGATCGTGGTGGTTGCCTTCCTGTTCTTCACCTGGCTGGTGCCGGACAAGCAGCGGCCGGACTGGGTCACCGGGGCCAAGTCCCGCGTCGTGCTCCAGGGAACCGGCGATTGGCTGATGGCCCTCTTGCCTGACGACCCCGAGAACACCATCTTGAAGAGATTCAAGAAAAACAAACCAGATGATGATCAAGCTGAATCCGAGCAGCAGCCTTCGGGCAGTGGCGACGGATACAGTAAATCGGCTCGTGACGGCATGAAAAAGCTGATCGAGAAACCTGCGGCGCGTTGATACAGCCCTAGAGAGAGGCGAGAACGAGATGCGACACCCTGACCAGGACGCCATTGATCTCGATCCAAACGCCGGTCCAGGCCCGGCCGCACTCGAGCTTCAGGACGATCTGGAAGGCGATACGCTGCGCGAGGAATGCGGCGTCTTCGGCATCTACGGTCACCCTGATGCGGCGGCCATCACCGCGCTCGGCCTTCACGCCCTGCAGCACCGCGGCCAGGAGGCCGCCGGCATCGTCTCCTACGACGGCAGCCGCTTTCATTCAGAACGACGCCTCGGCCTCGTCGGCGACACCTTCTCCCGCCGCGAGGTGATCGACCGCCTGCCCGGCAGTGTCGCGGTCGGCCATGTCCGCTACGCCACGACCGGCGCCACCATCCTGCGCAACGTGCAGCCGCTGTTCGCCGAGCTCAATGCCGGTGGCCTTGCGGTCGCCCACAACGGCAACCTCTCCAACGGCCTGACGCTGCGCCGCGAACTCGTCAAGAACGGCGCGATGATGCAGTCGACCTCCGACACCGAGGTGATCCTGCATCTGGTGGCGCGCTCGAGGCGCAGCCGCTTCATCGAGCGCTATATCGACGCGCTGCGCGAGATCGAAGGCGCCTATGCGCTGGTCTCGCTGACCAACAAGAAGCTGGTCGGCGCGCGCGATCCGCGCGGCATCCGCCCGCTGGTGCTCGGCGAGCTCGACGGCTGCCCGATCCTGACGTCTGAGACCTGCGCGCTCGACATCATCGGCGCCCGCTTCGTGCGCGACATCGAGCCCGGCGAGGTCATCGTGTTCGACGAGAACGGCCAGGACATCCACAAGCCGTTCCCGCCGATGGCGCCGCGCCCCTGCATCTTCGAATACATCTACTTCTCGCGGCCGGATTCCATCGTCCACGGCCGCTCGGTCTACGAGGTGCGCAAGAATTTCGGCGCGCAGCTCGCACGCGAGAGCCATGTGCCTGTCGACGTCGTCGTGCCGGTGCCGGATTCCGGCGTGCCCGCGGCGGTCGGCTACAGCCAGCATTCGGGCGTGCCGTTCGAGCTCGGCATCATCCGCAACCATTATGTCGGCCGCACCTTCATCCAACCGACGCAGGCGATCCGCGAATCCGGCGTGCGCATGAAGCACTCGGCCAACCGCGCCGCGATCGAAGGCAAGCGCATCATCCTGATCGACGACTCCCTGGTGCGCGGCACCACCTCGAAGAAGATCGTGCGCATGATGCGCGATGCCGGCGCCAAGGAGGTGCATTTCCGTCTCGCCTCGCCACCGATCCTCTACCCTGACTATTACGGCATCGACCTGCCCGACCGCGGCGGCCTGCTGGCAGCGACGCATTCGCTGGAGGAGATGCGCGAGCTCATCGGCGCGGACTCACTCGCCTTCCTGTCGATCGACGGCATGTACCGCGCCATGGGCGAGCCCGGCCGCGATCCCGCCAATCCAAAGTTCGCGGATCACTGCTTCACCGGCGTCTATCCAACCCATCTTACCGACCAGACCCAGACCGAGCCGCAGCCGCGGCAGCTGTCGCTGCTGGCGGAGGCGAGCTGACGAAGGATCGTTCCCCCCGGGCCTCATCAGAGACTTCTTTTCGTCATGGCCGGGCTTGTCCCGGCCATCCACGTCTGCAATACCCGCCGCAAAGAACGTGGATGCCCGGGACAAGCCCGGGCATGACGGATGTATCCAACGATGACCACCCCCCTCGCTGACCGTATCGCTCTCGTCACCGGCGCCTCGCGCGGCATCGGCTATGCCACCGCTATCGCACTGGCCAAAGCCGGGGCGCATATCGTTGCCACCGCGCGTACGCAAGGCGGGCTCGAAGAGCTCGACGACGAGATCCGGAAAGAGGGTGGCAGTGCCACCCTGGTGCCGCTCAACCTCACCGATTCCGACGGCATCGCGCGTCTCGGCGCCGGCCTGCACGAGCGCTACGGCAAGCTCGACATCCTCGTCGGCAATGCCGGCGTGCTCGGCCCTTCCTCGCCGATCGGCCATATCGAGCTGAAGACCTTCAACGAGGTGATGGCGGTGAACGTCTCCGCGAATTTCCAGCTGATCCGCTGCATGGAGCCGCTGCTGAAGCAGTCCGAGGCCGGCCGCGCCGTGTTCATCACCTCGGGTGCCGCCAACAAGGCCACCGCCTACGTCAGCCCCTACGCGGCGTCCAAGGCCGCACTGGAGACGCTGGCACGCGCCTGGGCACAGGAAACCGCAAACACGAAGCTGCGTGTCAATCTGTTCAATCCCGGCCCGGTGCGCACCCGCATGCGCGCAACGCTGATGCCCGGCGAGGATCCGGCGACGCTCGACACGCCCGAGCAGGTTGCCGAATTCATCGTGCCGCTGTGTGCGCCCGACTGGACCGAGACCGGCAAGTTCTACGACTACAAGACCCGCACCCTGATGAGCTTCCGCGCTCCGGCCTGATTGCCTTCGGACGCCATGCCCGGGGCATGGCCATACCGCCGAAGTCGGTGCCGGAAAGCGCAATCAGAAATTCACGCTGAAATCGCACGCGCTGAAATAGCGTCTCAACGCATTTTGCCCAAAAGTTAACCGAAGGATGACGCTAGGACGCAGCGTCATCCGGCTTTAGGTGCATTGCCGTCGGCCGTGGGACACGGTAGAGCGATCACTTGGAACAAGGCTCCCAAAGAGAGCCGTTCGCATATTTGACAATGGAGGAAGCCTTTTATGACGATGCCCGCACGCCGCACTGCGGCTCTTCTGGCCTGTGCCGCTTTCGGCTTTGCCACATCCGCCTTCGCGCAGGACAAGACCATCAAGATCGGCGTGCTCAACGACATGTCGAGCCTCTATGCCGACATCGGCGGCCCGAACTCGGTCGCGGCAGTGAAGATGGCGGTCGAGGATTCCGGCCTGAAGGCGAAGGGCTGGACCATCGAGGTGCTCTCCGGCGATCACCAGAACAAGCCCGACATCGGCGTCAACATCGCCCGGCAATGGATCGACGCCGACAAGGTCGACGCCATCGCCGACACGCCGAGCTCCGGCGTGGCGCTCGCGGTGAGCAATCTCGTCAAGGAAAAGAACGCGGTGCTGCTCAATTCAGGTGCGGCCACCGCCGACCTCACCGGCAAGGCCTGCACGCCCAACACCGTGTCCTTCACCTACGACACCTACATGCTCGCCAACGGCACCGGCAAGGCGCTGACCAAGGCGGGCGGCGACAGCTGGTTCTTCCTCACCGCGGATTACGCGTTCGGCCATGCGCTGGAGCGTGACACCGGCGCGGTCGTCACGGCGACCGGCGGCAAGGTGCTCGGCGGCGTCAAGCACCCGCTGAACACGGCGGACTTCTCCTCCTTCCTGCTGCAGGCGCAGTCCTCCAAGGCCAAGATCATCGGCCTTGCCAACGCGGGCGGCGACACCACCAACGCGATCAAGCAGGCCGCCGAATTCGGCATCGTCCAGGGCGGACAGAAGCTCGCCGCGCTGCTGCTGTTCATCAACGACGTGCACTCGCTCGGCCTGAAGACGGCGCAGGGCCTGACCTTCACCGAATCCTTCTACTGGGACCTCAACGACCAGACCCGCGAATGGTCGAAGCGCTTCCAGAAGGTCTCGCCCAAGGGCTCGATGCCCTCGATGACGGTTGCGGGGCTCTACGCCGAGATCCTGCATTACCTGAAGGCAATGGAAGCGCTCGGCAGCAATCCGCATGACGGCGCCAAGGTCGTCGCCAAGATGAAGGAGCTGCCGACCGACGATCCGCTGTTCGGCAAGGGCCCGCTGCGCCAGGACGGACGCCGCCTCATCCCCGCCTATCTGTTCGAGGTGAAGAAGCCCGAGGAGTCGAAGGGACCGTGGGACTATTACAAGCTGGTCGCCACCATCGCGCCGGAGGATGCGGCCAAGCCGCTCAAGGACAGCGACTGCCCGCTGGTGAAGAAGTGACCGTGTAGCGGTCATCCCGGGATGGTGCGCACGGGACCGCGAAGCGCGGCCCGCAGCACCAGACCCGGGATCTCGCGCGACAAGCGGCACTGCCGTAGGGTGGGCAAAGCGAAGCGTGCCCTCCATTTCTCGATATCGCATAAAGATGGTGGGCACGGCGCTTACGCGCCTTTGCCCACCCTACGAGACCGTCTTCGTAACGCCCAGCGAGCGCACCGCGATCGCAACGCACGCCACCATCAGCACCGCTGCGAGCAGGAACGGCGCGCCGGGCAGATGCAGCGGTGCGCTGGCGCCGATGAAGTAGGAAAACGTCAGCGTGAACAGGAACGGGCCGACGAGCTGCGACACGCTCTGCACGCTCGCGGTCGCGCCCTGCAGCTGGCCCTGCTGCTCCGGCGCGACGAGCCGCGTCATCAGCGCTTGCGAGGCAGCACCGGAGATGCCCCACAGCGCCAGAACGGGAATCCCGAGCCACGACAGCGGTCCGGTCGGCGCAGCGCCGAGCACCACGAAGCCGACCGCGCCACAGCAGAGGCCGAGCAGCAGCGCGTTCCGCTCGCCAAGCGCGCGCACGATGGGGCCGATCGCAAACCCCTGCACCACCATGGCGCAGATGCCGACCATGGCGAGCGTCAAGCCCACCGTCTTGGAATCCCAGCCATAGCGGTAGGTCGCATAGAGCACGAAGGTCGAGGGCAGCACGACGTGGGCGACCTGCGCGATGAAGTTGACGATCGACAAGGCGGCCAGCGCCGCGTTGGAGCGCAGCAGCTGCAGCGCCCCGAGCGGATTGGCGCTGCGCCAGTGGAACGGCGCGCGCTTGTCGGGCGCAAGCGACTCCGGCAGCACGAACAGGCCATAGAGCGCGTTGGCGAAGCTCAGGGCCGCCGAGGCCCAGAACGGCAGGCGCGGATCGATATCGCCGAGCAGGCCGCCAAGCGCCGGCCCTAAGATGAAGCCGGCGCCGAAGGCCGCCCCAATCCGGCCGAAGACCGCCGCACGCCGTTCCGGCGGTGTGATGTCGGCGATATAGGCGAAGGCGGTCGAGATGCTCGCCGAGGTGATGCCGGAGATGACGCGGCCGACGAACAGCCACGCAAGCGACGGCGCCAGCGCCATCAAGACGTAATCGGCCGCGAGCCCGAAATTCGACAGCAGCACCACCGGCCGCCGTCCGAAACGATCCGACAGCGCCCCTAACACCGGCGAGAACACGAACTGCATCAAGGCCCAGGCGGTGCCGAACACGCCGAATATGCGCGCGGCATGTGCGGTGTCGTTGTCGACGAAACTTTCGATCAGCTTCGGCAGGATCGGCATGATCACGCCGAGCGCGAGCATGTCGAGGAGGATGGTGACGAAGATGAAAGCGACGGCGCCGCCCCTGGCCGGCGCTGCGCCGTGCACCACCGCTTCGCCCGTGCCGTCGCTCACGACGGCCGCTTGCGCTTGTGCGCGAAGGGATTGGCCTTCTCGCGCAGCGTGATGCGCACCGGCGTGCCCGGCAGCTCGAAGGTCTCGCGCATCGAATTGGTGAGATAGCGCAAGTAGGATTGCGGCACGGCGTCCGCGCGCGAGCAGAACAGCACGAAGCTCGGCGGGCGCGCCTTGGTCTGGGTGATGTAGTTCAGCTTCAGCCTGCGGCCGGAGACCGCGGGCGGCGGGTTGGCCTGGATCGCCTGCTCGAACCAGCGATTGAGTGCTGAGGTCGGCACGCGCCGGTTCCAGATCGCATAGGCGTCCTGGATCGCCTGCATCAGGCGGTCGATGCCCTCGCCCATCAAGCCCGAGACGGCGACGATGGGCACGCCCTTGAGCTGCGGCAGCCAATGATCGGCATCGCGGCGCAGGCCCGAGATCGCGCCGCCGCCCTTGGTCTCCATCAGATCCCATTTGTTGACGGCCAGCACCACCGCCCGTCCCTCGCGCTCGATCAGGTCGGCAATGCGCAGGTCCTGCTCCTCGAAGCGGTTCTGCGTGTCCATCATCAGCACGACCACTTCGGCAAAGCGCACCGCGCGCAGCGCGTCGGCGACCGAGAGTTTCTCCAGCTTCTCCTCGATGCGCGAGCGCCGGCGCAGGCCCGCGGTGTCGAACACGCGAAAGTCGCGGCCCTTCCAGTTGATCTCGACGGCGATGGAGTCGCGCGTCGTGCCGGCCTCGGGGCTGGTCAGCAGGCGCTCCTCGCCGAGCAGATGGTTGATCAGCGTCGACTTGCCGGCATTGGGCCGGCCGACGATGGCGACGCGGATCGGGCGCGTCGCGGCCTCCTCCTCGGTGAGCGGCGCGTCGTCCTCATCCTCGTCTTCCTCGACGGGCTCCGGCATCAGCCCGGCGAGCGCGTCGTAGAGCTCGCCCATGCCCTCGCCGTGCTCGGCGGAGATCTGGATGGGATCGCCGAGGCCGAGCGCGAACGCTTCCATCGCGCCGGCATCGCCGTGCTTGCCCTCGCTCTTGTTGGCGACGAGCAGCACCGGCTTGTTGGCCTTGCGGGCGAAATCGGCGAAGGCGCGTTCGGTCGGCGTCAGGCCGATGCGGGCGTCGACGACGAAGAACAGCGCGTCGGCCTGCGCGATCGCGGTCTCGGTCTGCTCCTGCATGCGCGCGGTCAGCGATCCCTTGGCGCCCTCGTCGAGGCCGGCGGTATCGATGATGGTGAAGCGGAGGTCGCCGAGCCTGGCCTCGCCTTCGCGGCGGTCGCGGGTGACGCCAGGCAGATCATCGACGAGCGCGAGCTTCTGCCCAACCAGGCGGTTGAACAGCGTCGATTTGCCGACATTGGGCCGGCCGATGATGGCGATCGTGAAGGACATCGGTCATTCGTGCGCTGCCGGGGCTGCGCCTGTCAATGCAACGGGAAAATATCAGCGCGAGAAGCTGCCGCTCGGCAGCGGCGCCGGGAAGGCGCTCTGCGATTGCTGCTGCGTGGCCGGGGCGGGTTGCGCCGGCTGGGCCGGCTGATCCGGCGCGGTGGTGCGCCTGCGGACGATCTTGTGCTTGGGCGGCGGAGCGGACGTCGCTGGCGCGGCCTCCGGCTGGGCCTCGCCATCGACCTCGCCGGCGGGTGCTGCGGCTGGCGCGGCCGCCGTGGCGGGCTGCTTGGTATGCTTTGCCTTGGCCCCCTTCGCCGGCTTGGCCGGCTCCGGCTCCGCGGGCAATGCCGCCACGGCAGGTGCGTTCGGGTCGGGTTGCTGCTGCTGCGCGCCCTTGTACAGATCCCTCGGCACGCCCTGCTCGAGCCCCGGCACGCCTTCGGGGAAGACCGGCTTGCGGTCGCCCGGCAGCTTCTTCTTGGTATCGAGGAAGTCGAGCAGGTCGCTCGGATCGAAGCTGGAGCAGCCGCCCAGGGCGCCGGTGAAGGCGATCAGGACGGCGGCTGCGATCAAGCGGGGCGTGCGGCGCATCTTGGTGTCTCGTTACGTCAGAGAACCGTCGTCAGCTTTTGGCGACGGGTGGCAACAAAGCCTGGAGCGCCTCGGCGCGCGAGCGCAGGCCGGGCGGCGTTTCGCCGTCTCCGTCAATCGCCTCGAGCCATTTGCGGGCTGCGGTCATGTCGTTGTTGCGCCAGGCCGACAGCGCCAGCATCTCGCGGGCGCTGTGGCGGAAGGTCGATTTGGGCGCGGCGGAAGCTTCCAGCCGCTGCTGCATGTCGGCGTAGCTGGCGCTGTCGAGCACGAGGCCGGCGGCGCGGATCTTGGCCAGATCCTGCCACTCACCGCCAATGCTGCGGTCGGCGGCAATGTCGTCATACATCTTCGCGCCCGCCTTGGGATCGCGGCTCGCGGCCTCGGCCGCAGCGCGCAGCCGCGCCAGGGTGCGATAGCCGGACGGCGCCTTGGCAGCGAGCTCGGTGAACGCCTTCTCGGCGTCCTCGTGCTTGCCCTGCTCGGACAGCTCGACGGCCTTCTCGAAGACGGCGCCGGCCTCGGCGGCCTTCCTGGCCTCGAAATATTGATAGGCGCGCCAGCCGCCGACGGCGGCCACGACCAGCACCATCAGGGCGATGAAGTAGATCGAATATTTGTCCCACAGCTTTTTGAGCTGTTCGCGACGTACTTCCTCGTCGACTTCGTTAAAGAATTCAGACACTTATGCTAATCCCATGCCCGTCCGGGTGCGCGCGCCAAGGCGTTCGCGTCAGGAATCCCGTCCCCGCGTGGCGGCGAGGTAGCCTAACGATATGGCGGTGGCAAGGCAAAGCGAGCCCGATCAAGGCGTTAACCACCCGGGACAGCCCGGATGCCGCTGCCCGGCTCAAGCTCCCAGCAGCTCCCGCAGCTGCCGCTTCAGCACCTTGCCGTTGGCGTTGCGCGGCAGCGGGTCTGCCGTGATCGCGATGGTTTCGGGAACCTTGTAGTCGGACAGGCGCTCGGCGCACCAGGCGCGCAGGTCCGTATCGGCCACCGGCTGTCGCGTCACCACCACGGCGTGGACGCGCTCGCCCAGCACCGGGCATGCCCTGGCGATGATCGCACTCTCGACCACGGCGGGATGGCCGGCCAGCACCGATTCGACCTCGGCCGAATAGATCTTCAGGCCGCCGCGATTGATCATGTCCTTCTGCCGGTCGAACACGCGAACGAACCCTTCCGCATCGACCGAGCCGAGATCGCCCGAATGCCAGAATCCGCCCGTGAAGCTTTCGGCGGTGGCCTTCGGATTATTCCAGTAGCCCTTGATGACGGAGGCGCTCTGGATCCAGAGCTCGCCGATCTCGCCGGGCGGCAGCTCGCGTCCGTCCGGGCCCATCACCACGATGCGCGCGCCGGGGCACGGCAGGCCGACGCTGTCGATGTGGCTCTCGGTCAGCTCGCCCGGCATGATCGTCGAGGGCGAGGTCGTCTCGGTCGCGCCGTAGCAGTTCATCAGCTTCAGGCCGGGAATGTTCGCCTTGAGCTTCTCGATGGTGGCGACCGGCATCGGTGCGCCGCCGAAGCCGCCGATGCGCCAGCTCGACAGATCGTAGCCGTCGAAATCGGGCTTGAGCAGGCAGAGATTGTACATCGCCGGCACCATCACCGTGTAGGTCACGCGCTCGCGCGCGGCGAGCTTGAGGTAATCGGCGGCCTTGAACTCGGGCATGATGATCAGCGTCCCGCCGCAGCGGATCATGGTGGTGATGTTGGCGACGACGCCCGTGACATGGCCGAGCGGCACCGCTGCGATCGAGCGATCGGCCTCCGTCAATTGCAGGCAGGACACGAACACCATGGAGGAATGGACGATGTTGCAATGGGCCAGCATCGCGCCCTTCGGCTTGCCCGTGGTGCCGGAGGTGTAGAGGATCATCGCGGTGTCCTCCTCGCCCACCTCGATCGGTGCCACGGCGGGCGGGTTGTCGGCGAGCCCTGCGAAACGCGACAGAGCCGGATCATCGGCGACGGCGATGCGATGGATCACATCGGGCACATCATGCGCATCGGGCAGCCGCTCGGCGAGCGCGGCTTCGTGGATCAGGATCTTGGCACCGCAATCGGCGAGCACATAGGCGATCTCCGGCTTCTGCTGGCGTGTGCTGAGCAGCACGGTGACCAGCCCCTCATGCGCGGCGGCAAACAGCAGCAGCGGAAATTCGATGCGATTGCCGAGCAGGATCGCAACACGATCGCCGCGCTGCAATCCAAGCTTGCGAAATCCCGCAGCGATCCGCGCGGCCTGCTCCACCGCGTGGCCCCAGCTCAGGCGGACATTGCCGCAGATCAACGCTTCGCCCTCGGCATTGCGGGCGCAGGCGTCCGCGATCATCGCCCAGAGGCTCGATGGCCGATCGCAAAACGCCGGCACTACTCGATCGCCAAAGCGCGCCACGAGCCGCATCGGCGGGATCTGAGATTGCGACCAGTCCATCGGGATGCCCTCGGCTTGTTGCTCTTGTTATCTTCTTATCTTCCGCGCATGGACATCCGGGTTTCGTCTTGTGCTGACCAGCTGACTTAATTCTTGCGCATGATCTTATCGGAAAACCGTTGCACACTTTTCCGGATCATGCGCTAGACCCCGATCACGGGCACACCGATCACCACCGGATGGAACGCGAAGGCCAGGGCCAGATAGGCGACCACGCCGACCGCGACCGCGATCAGATCGTTGGTGACGCCGCCGACCGGAATCGGCGGGCCGCCGGCGTCGGTGCGAGCTTTAAGCGAGATGCGGTCATAGACCGCCCAGCCCAGGAACGAGCCGAACAGGATGATGGAGCCGAGATCGCCGTTGGCCAAAAGATGCGCCGCGGCCCACAGCTTGATGCCGGCCAGCATTGGATGCTTCAGCGTCGCGTAGATGCGGCCACGCATGTAGGACGCCACCACGAGGATGATTGCAGGCAGCATCAAGGCCAGCGTGATGTGCTTCATCGCCTTCGGCGGATACCAGACGTCGATCCAGCCGGAGCTGCGGTAGTGGGCATAGCCCCAGATGATCAGCGCCAGCCCTGCCAGCGAGACCGCCGAATAGAGCAGCTTGTAGGTCCCCTCGCCCAGCCTCGCGATCGCCTGCGCGCGTGCCTCTCGTTTGGTTGTGAAAATATGGGATGCAAAAAACAGCACCAGCCCCAGGATCATGACCAGCAGACCCACGACACCCTCCCCGCAAAGCAGCCCCCGGCTCTGAGGTATCATCGATTGGCTGCCGCTCGCAACTCGCGCTACTTGCCGAGCTCCCGATTGTCGACATAACGGATGGCGATGGGTCGCCCGGCCAACGCCCCGCCAAGACCGCTCGTGAACTTCAGCGGCAGGCAGGCCTTCAGCGATGAATTGATCGCGTTGAGATAGGTGGTTCGGATATCCGCCGGCACACCCGCAGTCGCGTATGTGAGGCGCGGCGGGCCGATCAGGCCGCCGGCCTTGTTGAAGCTGAAACGCACCGACATCTGCATGCCCGTGCGCGCACGGTCCGATGGCGGCGACCAGCAGCTGCGCAGCGCGGCGAAGAGGTCGCCGATCGTATCGAGGTCGTGATCGGGCTTTTGATATTTGGCGCGATCAGCTTCCGCCGGCACGCTTTCGACGGTGAGTTGGAGGTTCTGGCCGTAAGGGTAATCGATCTCGGGAATGCATGGCCCGGGTTCGAGCGGGCTGCAATAGGACGGCGTGCAGGGCTCGCCGTCGAGCACGCTGCAGGGCTCGTGCGCGAACGGGATCGGATTGATCTGGCGCGGCCGTGCGTCGACGACGATCGTTGAGATCGTCAGCAGGGTCAGAACGAGAATGCCGCGCCACATGGAGTGAGCTCGCAAGGTCACGAGAAAAGTGGCGCTGTCCATGAACGCGTCAAGTCCGCGCGCGTTCACATGCTCGCGTTCAGGCACGCTGTAGTCGCCCGGCTTGACCGGGCGACCCAGTACTCCGAGACGGTAGTGGCTGAATCGACAGGCCGCGGCGTACTGGATGCCCGGTCAAGCCGGGGCATGACAGCGGAGGGTGTGCTTGCGCAGCGGGTATGTGGCCGCCCAGTGGAGGGCGCGCCGCCCTACCCCTTCTTCTTGACGTCCTTGACGTTGCTGAACTCGATGCCCTCGGCCCGCTCCCGGGTGTAGCCGAGATAGAACTCGTTGCGGGCGAGATAGACGGGATCGCCGTCGACGTCGTCGGCTATGCTCGAGGTGTTGGCGGCGATGAAGGTGTCGAGCTTCTTGCGGTCCTCCGAGGAGACCCAGCGCGCCAGCTGGAACTCGCTGACCTCGAACTCGACCGGCAGCGAATATTCCGCCTCGAGCCGCGCCTTGAGCACGTCGAGCTGCAGCGCGCCGACCACGCCGACCAGCGCCGGGGCGCCATCGCGGGGGCGGAACACCTGCACGACGCCCTCTTCCGACATCTGCTGCAGCGCTTCCTTCAGCTTCTTCGCCTTCATTGCGTCGGTGAGACGGACGCGGCGCACGATTTCCGGCGCAAAGCTCGGCACGCCGACGAAGTTGAATTCCTCGCCTTCCGTCAGCGTGTCGCCGATGCGCAGCGTGCCGTGGTTGGGAATGCCGACGACGTCGCCGGCGAAGGCCTCGTCCGCGACCGAGCGATCCTGCGCGAAGAAGAATTGCGGGCTCGACAGCGGCATGCTCTTGCCGGTGCGCACCAGCTTCGCCTTCATGCCGCGGCTGAGCTTGCCCGAGCAGAGGCGCGCAAACGCGATGCGGTCGCGGTGGTTGGGATCCATGTTGGCCTGGATCTTGAACACGAAGGCGCTCATGCGAGGATCGGTGGCCTCGACCTTGCGCTGGTCGCTGTCCTGCGCGCGCGGCTCGGGCGCGAACTTGCCGAGACCTTCCAGCAGATCGCCGACGCCGAAATTGCGCAGCGCGCTACCGAAATAGACCGGCGTCAGATGGCCCTCGCGGAACGCTTCCAGCTCGAACGGCTTCGACGCCGCGGTGACGAGCTCGAGCTCGTCCTTCACGGCGGAGACGTCGAGATTGGCGTTGAGCTTGGCCAATTCCTCGATCGCGATCTGCTGCGCCGCGCCGGTCTTGGCGCCGCCGCCTTCGAGCAGGCGCACGCCGCCATTGACGACGTCATAGGTGCCGAGGAAGTCGCGTCCACGGCCGACCGGCCAGGTCATCGGCGTGGTGTCGAGCGCCAGCGTCTTCTCGATCTCGTCGAGCAGCTCGAACACGTCGCGGCTCTCGCGGTCCATCTTGTTGATGAAGGTGATGATCGGGATGTCGCGCAGCCGGCACACCTCGAACAGTTTTCGGGTGCGCGCCTCGATGCCCTTGGCCGCGTCGATCACCATCACGGCGGAATCGACCGCCGTCAGCGTGCGATAGGTGTCCTCCGAAAAGTCCTCGTGGCCCGGCGTGTCCAGCAGGTTGAAGACGAGGCCCTCGAACTCGAAGGTCATCACCGAGGTCACGACCGAGATGCCGCGCTCGCGCTCGATCTTCATCCAGTCCGAGCGCGTGTTGCGCCGCTCGCCCTTGGCCTTGACCTGGCCGGCGAGGTTGATGGCGCCGCCGAACAGCAGCAGCTTCTCGGTCAGCGTGGTCTTGCCGGCGTCGGGGTGGGAGATGATCGCAAAGGTCCGCCGCCGCGCCACCTCAGCGGCAAGCGGGGAACGGGCCGGCGATTCGGCTGTGGTGGTGGCGATGTCGGACATGGCGGGAGCGTGTGGCAGGGAAAACGGGCCTGATCAAGCCTCATTTGGTGATTGCGGGGACTTCCGGCCAGCCCCATATCGACGCTTGGTTATATCAGTCTTGGGGGAGGACGGCCTTCCCCGCCCATCAGCACCTCAGCCGCGGGGACGACCCTGCCTTGATGGAGGGTCGTCATGGCCTGGAGCATCCTGTTCGTCGCCGGTCTTCTCGAGATCACCTGGGCGATCGGCCTGAAATACACCGAAGGTTTCAGCAAGCTTGTTCCGTCCGCGGTCACGCTGGCGGCCATGGCCGGCAGCGTCATCCTGCTCGGACTTGCGCTCAAATCGTTGCCCGTCGGAACCGCCTATGCGGTCTGGACCGGCATCGGCGCGGTCGGCACGGCGACGCTCGGCATTGTCCTGTTCGGCGAGCCGGCCACGGCCTTCCGCCTCGCCAGCATCGGCCTGATCGTCGCCGGCATCATCGGACTGAAGCTCGTTACCTGACGAGCTGGACCACCCACCAGGTCAGCGCGGCCACGATGGCCGAGGCCGGGATCGTGATCACCCAGGCATAGACGATCGAGCTGGCGACGTTCCAGCGCACCGCCGAGACGCGGCGGGCGGCGCCGACGCCGACGATGGCGCCTGTGATGGTGTGGGTGGTCGAGACGGGAACCCCGAGATAGGTCGCCATGAACAGCGTTGCCGCGCCCCCCGTCTCGGCGCAAAAGCCCTGCATCGGCGTCAGCTTGGTGATGCGCAGGCCCATGGTGCGGACGATGCGCCAGCCGCCCATCAGCGTGCCCAGCGCCATCGCCGCCTGGCAGGACAGCATCACCCAGAACGGCACCGAGAAGTCGCTGCCGAGATGGCCCTGCGAATAGAGCAGCACCGCGATGATGCCCATGGTCTTCTGCGCGTCGTTGCCGCCATGGCCGAGCGAATAGAGCGAGGCGGAGGCGAATTGCAGGATGCGGAAGGCGCGGTCGACCGCGAACGGCGTCGAGCGCACCGAGGCCCAGGACACGATCGCCACCAGCAACATCGCGAGCAGGAAGCCGACCAGCGGCGACAGCACGATCGCAAGCACGGTCTTGGAGAGGCCGCTCCACACCGCGGCCGAGATGCCGGCCTTGGCCATGCCGCCGCCGACCAGCCCGCCGATCAGTGCGTGCGAGGACGAGGACGGAATGCCGAGCGCCCAGGTCACGAGATTCCAGACGATGGCGCCGACGAGCGCTGCGAAGATCACCTGGGCGTCGACGACCGCGGGATCGATGATGCCGGTGCCGATGGTCTGGGCGACGTGCAGCCCGAACACCAGGAAGGCGATGAAATTGAAGAAGGCGGCCCAGAACACCGCGAATTGCGGCCGCAGAACGCGGGTCGAGACGATGGTCGCGATCGAATTGGCGGCGTCGTGCAGGCCGTTCAGGAAGTCGAACAGCAGCGCGACGGCGATCAAGCCGACCAGGACGGGAAGACCCAACGCGGCATCCACGGCGAGGCCCTATACCTGCTCGATGACGATGCTGTTGATTTCGTTCGCAACGTCATCGAAGCGGTCCGCCACCTTCTCGAGATGGTCGTAGATCTCGACCCCGACGATGAAATCCATCGCATTGCCGTCGCGATGCTTGAGGAACAGCTCCTTCAGCCCGATATCGTGGAGATCGTCGACCCGGCCCTCCAGCTTGCCGAGCTCTTCCGTGATCGCGGTCAGCATGGCGACGTTCGGACCGATCGACTGCATCAAAGGCAGCGCGCGTCCCACCAGATTGGCGCATTCGATCAGGAGTCCGCCGATCTCGCGCATCGGCGGCTCGAAGGCGCGCACCTCGAACAGCATCACGGCCTTGGCTGTCTGCTGCATCTGGTCGATGGCATCGTCCAGAGAGGTGATCAGGTTCTTGATGTCGCCGCGGTCGAACGGGGTGATGAAGGTGCGGCGCACCGCCGTCAGCACCTCGCGGGTGATGTTATCCGCGTCGTTCTCGAACTGGTTGACGCGCTGGCAATAGACCGGCGTCTCCTCACCCCCATTGAGCATGCCCTGCAGGGCGATTGCGCCCTGGATCACGGTCTGGGCATGTCGGTCGAACAGGTCGAAGAACCGTTCTTCCTTGGGCAGGAACGCACGAAACCATCGCATCATGGGGATTGGCTACCGGTTGAAAATGGTCAGGCCCGCGAGGGGCTGTCATAAAACTGTCATAGACCATTTTCGATCCGCGCGCGTCATCTCACGCCCGCGGAGCCGGATCATCCACCGCTTTCCTGCACCAATGAAATTGGTGCAATATCAGCCGCTTAGAGCGAACGCCGGAAGTAATGCGCGATTTCGCCGATGACGCCGCGGCGGAAGGTGAGCACGCAGACCACGAAGATCGCGCCCTGGATCACCGTCACCCACTGGCCGAAACCCGCCAGATATTGCTGCATGGCGATGATCACGAAGGCGCCGACCACGGGACCGAAAATGGTGCCTAGCCCCCCGACCAGGGTCATCAGCACGACCTCGCCCGACATCGACCAGTGCACGTCGGTGAGCGAGGCGTTCTGCGCCACGAACACCTTCAGCGCGCCGGCAAAGCCGGCGAGCGTCCCCGACAGGACGAAGGCCAGGAACTTGTACTGGTCGGTGCGGTAGCCGAGGGAGATCGCGCGCTGCTCGTTCTCGCGGATCGACTTCAGCACCTCGCCGAACGGCGAGTTGATGATGCGGAAGATCAGGAGGAAGCCGGCGAGGAAGCCGACCAGCACGACATAGTACAGCACCGTCGGCTTGGAGAGATCGAGCAGGCCGAACATGCGTCCTTGCGGGATGCCCTGGATGCCGTCCTCACCATGGGTGAACGGGGCCTGGAGATAGATGAAGTACAACAGCTGCGACAGCGCCAGCGTGATCATCGAGAAATAGATGCCCTGGCGGCGGATTGAGATGTAGCCCGTGATGATCGAGAGCACGAACGCCGCGGCCACGCCGACGAGAATGCCGAGCTCCGGCGGCAGCGCCCACACCTTCAGCGCATGCGCGCTGCAATAGCCGGCTGTCCCCAAGAACATGGCGTGGCCGAACGACAGCAGGCCGCCATAGCCGACCAGCAGGTTGAACGCGCAGGCGAGCAGCGCAAAGCACAGCGCCTGCATCACGAAGAACGGGTAGAGGCCCGTGAACGGCACCGCTGCCAGCAGCAGCGCCATCGCCACGAACACGGTCATCTCGTCGCGCATCGCGCGCGGGGTTGTCGGCAGCGTGTCGTCCGTCAGGGTTGTCATCTCAGGCCGCCCTTCCCGTCAATCCCGTTGGCTTCACCAGGAGCACCAGCACCATCAGCACGAACACGACGGTGTTGGAGGCCTCGGGGTAGAAATACTTGGTCAGGCCCTCGATCACACCGAGCGCGAAGCCGGTGATGATGGAGCCCATGATCGAACCCATGCCGCCGATCACGACCACCGCGAACACGACGATGATGAGGTCGGCGCCCATCAGCGGCCGCACCTGGTTGATCGGTGCCGAGAGCACGCCGGCGAGCGCGGCAAGACCGACGCCGAGACCGTAAGTGAGCGTGATCATGCGCGGCACGTTGATGCCAAAGGCGCGCACCAGCGTCGGATTTTCGGTGGCGGCGCGCAAGTAAGCGCCGAGCTGCGTCTTCTCGATCAGGAACCAGGTCGCAAGGCACACCGCCAGCGAGAACACGACGACCCAGCCGCGGTAGATCGGCAGGAACATGAAGCCGAGATTCATGCCGCCCCTGAGCTGGTCGGGAATGGCGTAAGGCAGACCCGAGGAGCCGAAATAGTTCTGGAACACGCCCTGCACGATCAGCGCGATGCCGAAGGTCAGGAGCAGGCCGTAGAGATGATCGAGTCCGGTCAGCCATTGCAGCATGGTCCGTTCCAGGATCATGCCGAAGATGCCGACGATGATCGGCGCCAGCAGCAGCGCCCACCAATAATTGATGCCGCCGAGGTTCAACAGGAAATAGGCGACGAAGGCGCCCATCATGTAGAGCGCGCCGTGGGCGAAATTGATGATGTTGAGCATGCCGAAGATGACGGCAAGCCCGAGGCTGAGCAGCGCGTAGAACGAGCCGTTGATCAGTCCCACCAGTAGCTGAGCGTAAAGAGCCTGCATCGATCCCGCACCCGGTCCCTTTTATTCCTCAACAACAGGCCGGCGCCGTTGCGCACCGGCCTGCATCGTTCACCGTTACTTCTTCACCAGAGGACAGGCGCTTTCCGACAGCGGCCGGAAGGCCTGGTCGCCGGGGGTCGTGCCGATCAGCTTGTAATAGTCCCAGGGCGCCTTGGATTCCTCGGGCTTTTTGACCTCGAACAGATAGGCGGGATGTAGCTTGCGGCCGTCCGCACGGATCGTTCCCTTGCCGAACAGCGGATCCTCCGTCGGCATCTCCTTCATCTTGGCGACCACCTTGGCCCCGTCATGCGGGTTGCCGCCCATCGCCTCCAGCGTTTTGAAATAGTGCAGCAGACCCGAGTAGACGCCGGCCTGCACCATCGAGGGCATCGCCTTGTTCTTCATGCGCTCGGAAAAGCGCTTGGAGAACGCGCGCGTACCGTCGTTCATGTCCCAATAGAAGGTCTCGGTGAAGTTCAGGCCCTGCGCCACCTTCAGACCGAGCGAGTGCACGTCGGTGATGAAGAGCAGCAGGCCCGCAAGCTTCTGGCCGCCGGAGACGATGCCGAACTCCGCTGCCTGCTTGATGGTGTTGGTGGTGTCGCCGCCGGCATTCGCCATGCCGATGATCTTGGCTTTGGAGGCCTGCGCCTGAAGCAGGAACGACGAGAAGTCGGCAGTATTCAGCGGATGCTTGACATTGCCGATCACCTTGCCGCCCGACTTCACCACGACCGCGGCGGTGTCGCGCTCGAGGGCATGGCCAAAGGCGTAGTCCGCGGTGAGGAAATACCAGGTGTCGCCGCCCGCCTTCACCAGCGCCTGCCCGGTGCTGTTGGCCAGCATATAGGTATCATAGACCCAGTGGACCGTGTTCGGCGAGCATTGCGCGTTGGTGAGATCCGACGTCGCCGCACCTGTGTTGATCAGGATGGAGTTCTTCTCTTTGACGATGTTGTTCACCGCCAGCGCAACGCCGGAGTTCAGCACATCCATGAAGATGTCGACCTTCTCGACGTCGATCCATTGCCGAGCAATCGTGGAGCCGATATCGGGCTTGTTCTGATGGTCGGCGGAGATCAGGTCGAGCTTCCAGCCCTTGGCAGCGAGCCCGGAATCCTCGATCGCCATCTGTGCGGCGACGGTCGAGCCAGCGCCACCGAGGTCGGCATAAAGTCCCGAATTGTCGGTCAGCACGCCGATCTTGATGTTCTTGTCCTGCGCGACTGCGCCACCTGCCGCGCCGAGCGCCAGGGCCGTCCCGAGCAACATTGCCGAAATGCCGTGCTTCATAATCAGCCTCCCAATATTCCTTTGATAGTTACTCTCGATCGTCCGGCCTGCTCGGCTACACACCGAGATAGGTGTGGAGCTTGTCCATGTTGGCGGCAAGCTCGGAATTGGAAAATCCGTCAATGATCTTGCCGTGTTCGACCACGTAATAGCGGTCGGCGACGGTGGAGGCGAAGCGGAAATTCTGCTCGACCAGAAGGATGGTGAAGCCCTCCTTCTTGAGCCGCGCAATGGTGTGGCCGATCTGCTGGATGATGACGGGCGCGAGGCCCTCGGTGGGCTCGTCCAGCATCAGGAAGCTCGCGCCGGTGCGCAGGATGCGCGCGATCGCGAGCATCTGCTGCTCGCCGCCCGAGAGCTTGGTGCCCTGGCTGTTCAGCCGCTCCTTCAGGTTCGGGAACAACTCGAAGATCTGCTCGAGCGACAATCCGCCTTCACGGATCACCGGCGGCAGCATCAAGTTCTCGCGGACGTCGAGACTGGAGAATATGCCCCGCTCTTCCGGGCAGAAGGCGATGCCCATACGCGCGATCCTATCGGAGGTCGCGCGGATGATCTCCTGGTTGTTGAACTTCACCGAACCGGCACGCTTGCCGATGATGCCCATGATCGACTTCAGCGTCGTGGTCTTGCCGGCGCCGTTACGCCCGAGCAGGGTGACGACCTCGCCCGCATTCACGTCGAAGTTGATCCCGTGCAGGATGTGGGACTCGCCGTACCAGGCTTCGAGGTTGCGGACTTGCAGGATGTTCCCGCCGGTCGCAGTCTTGGCCGGAGCCTCGGCGATCGCAGTGTCAGGCATGACCGGCTCCCAAGTAAGCTTCCTTGACGCGCTCGTCCTTGGTGAGCTCGGAGTAATGGCCCTGCGCGAGCACCTGCCCGCGCGTCAGCACGGTGATGATGTCGGAGAGGTTGGCCACGACGCTCAAGTTATGCTCGACCATCAGGATGGTGTATTTCGCGGAGATGCGCTTGATCAGCGCCGCGATCTTGTCGATGTCCTCGTGGCCCATGCCGGCCATCGGCTCGTCGAGCAGCATCATCTCCGGGTCGAGCGCGAGCGTGGTTGCGATCTCGAGCGCCCGCTTGCGCCCATAGGGCATCTCGACCGCGGGCGTATTGGCAAACTCGCTGAGGCCGACGTCGCTCAAAAGCTCGCGCGCGCGATCGTTGAAGCGGTTGAGCACCGACTTGGAGCGCCAGAAGTCGAACGAGGAGCCATGCTGGCGCTGCAGCGCGACGCGGACGTTCTCCAGCGCGGTGAGATGGGGAAACACCGCCGAAATCTGGAACGAACGGACCAGCCCCATGCGGGCCACATCCGCCGGCGCCATCGCGGTGATGTCCTGCCCCTTGTACAGGATTTTCCCGGCCGACGGCTTGAGGAACTTGGTCAAGAGATTGAAGCAGGTCGTCTTGCCGGCCCCGTTCGGGCCGATCAACGCATGAATGCTCCCACGGCGAACCTTGAGCGCAACGTCGCGGACGGCGAAGAAGCCCGCGAACTCCTTGGTCAAGCCTTCCGTTTCGAGAATGAACTCATCGGCCAAACAGTTTTCCCCCTGCCCGCGCGGCGCGTGGCTGTCCTTGTTGCTTCGGCTGTCCGGAGGACTTGCAGCCCACCGGGGCGCCGCCTCCGGGCGCGGAATATGCCGGAGGTGACGGGGGTTAGGCAAGGCGGAAAGCTGAGCAGGTCAGGCCTTCGGCTGGGATACAAATGCTCCCTTAGTCGCAGAGGTCGATGTCGTGCCTGCCCGGCCTTCCCGGTTCGCAAGGCACCGGCCATCAAGCCGTCGTTAACGGTCTTTCGTCTCCCGCGCCAGCCTTCATCAATAATTTCCCCGCAAGCCCGATCATGCGCGGGTTTTTCACGTGCGGAGAATATTGCTTTGGATTTTGCAAGCGCGGCTCCCTCCGTCGTCAAGTCGATCCGGCAGCGCGATCTCCTGAACACGTGGCTGCGACTTTATGCGCGTCAGCAGATCGCTCCGGCGATCTGGGAGTATCAGCCCGCACGGCTCGAGGAGGAGCTGTCGGATCTGATCTACTATACGGTGGAGCTTTCGACGCCGACGCCGCGTCTCGTCATCCAGAGCGAAGGCACGCGCATCTCGCGCGCCTATGGGCATACCGGCAAGGGCGTTTCGCTCGATGACTATGTCGGACCTCTGCTCGCACCCTACGTGGTGCCGGTCTATCTCGAATGCGTCGCGCGCGGCCTTCCGGTCTACAGCGTTGCCGACGTCGACGACACCTATGGCCGCATCGTCGCGTATGAGCGGCTGCTGCTGCCGTTCCTGACCGACGGCAGGGTCAGCCACGTCATCGCGTCAGTGAAGACGTTCTGCGAGGACGGCGGCTTCGAGATCAAGAATCTGATGCGCGGAAATGACGCGCTGCCGCGCCCGAAGCTGCGGGCCGTGATCGACCGCGAGCTGTTTCATCGCGCCCCCGGCCGCATCGCACCCGCCGAGACGGTCGAGTTCGCGGACCAGCCGGGCCCCGCTATTTCCAACGAGATCATCGAGCTGAACTAGCCGTCAGCGCGCCTTGCCACCGACCTCCTTGGCATAGATATCCGGCTTGAAGCCGACCAGCAGCTTGCTGCCGATTTCGAGCACCGGCCGCTTGATCATCGATGGTTGCGCTAGCATCAATGCCAGCGCCTTCTTCTCGGTGAGGCCTTCCTTGTCAGAATCGGGGAGCTTCTTGAAGGTCGTCCCGGCGCGATTGAGCAGGGTCTCCCAACCGACCTTGTCGGTCCACTGCTCGAGCCTGTCCTTCTCCACACCCGCGGCCTTGTAGTCGTGAAACGCGTACGCCACGCCATGGGCATCGAGCCAGGCGCGGGCCTTCTTCATGGTGTCGCAGTTCTTGATGCCGTAGATGATGGTGGGCAAGACAGTCCTCGCGCATGGCGTATCGGTGATGTGCGTGGCGTTGTACGAAACTCCGCGTCGCGCGACAATATTGCGGCACGCGCCAACTCTTTAAACGGACATCACCATGCACGTCACCCACGATCCCGCCGCAGCCGCCGCACCGACCATCGATTTCGACACTTTTCTCGCGGTCGACGTCCGTGTCGGCACCATCGTCGACGCAAAACCGTTTCCGGAAGCGCGCAAGCCGGCGTGGCGGCTGTGGATCGATTTCGGCCCCGCCATCGGCGTGCGCAAGAGCTCGGCCCAGATCACCGAAAACCACCCGCTCGAAACCCTCGTGGGGCAACAGGTCGCGGCCGTCGTCAATTTCCCGCCGCGCCAGATCGGCCCGGTCGTCTCCGAGGTGCTGACGCTCGGCTTCCCCGATGCCAACGGCAAGGTCGTGCTGGTGCAGCCGAGCAAGCCGGTGCCGAACGGCGGGCGCCTGTTCTAGGGATGGCCTACGGCCGCTGCGGAATGTTCAATCCGCGTCGCACCGCCGGACGCGCAAGCCCGCGCTCGAGCCAGTCACCGACCGCCCTGAACTGGGTGAACTCGACGAGATCGCCGGCGCCATAAAAGCCGATGAGATTGCGCACCCAGCCGAGCATGGAGATGTCGGCGATGGTGTAGTCATCGTCCATGAACCATTGCCGGCCGGCGAGATGCACATCCATCACGCCGAGCAGGCGCTTGGCTTCGGCGACGTAGCGGTAGCGGGGCCGTTTGTCCTCGTAATCCTTGCCGGCGAATTTGTGGAAGAAGCCGACCTGGCCGAACATCGGCCCGACGCCGCCCATCTGGAAGTGCAGCCACTGAAGCGTCTGGTAACGCCGCGCGGCATCCTGCGGCAGCAGCTTTCCGGTCTTTTCGGCGAGGTATTGCAGGATCGCCCCGGATTCGAACAGCGGCAGCGGCCTGCCGCCGGGGCCGTTCGGATCGAGGATCGCCGGGATCTTGCCGTTCGGATTGAGCGAGAGGAATTCGGCCGTCTTCTGATCGTCCTTGCCGAAATCGACGAGGTGGACTTCGTAAGGAAGCCCGATCTCCTCCAGCATGATCGAGACCTTGACGCCGTTCGGCGTCGGCAACGAATAGAGCTGGAGTCGTTCGGGATGCTTGGCTGGCCAACGCTTGGTGATGGGGAAGACGGACAGATCGGACATCGGGACCTTTGCATGGACTGAGGCGTGCTCAATCTAGGCAAGATACCGCAGTGCGCAAGTGACTTCCGGCTGTGCTTAGGGCGGCAGCGTCGCCATCGCTACGATCGGGGGCTTTGCTTCACGCTGCAGCCGAGATTCGATGAACCGTTGACCCGTGATCAACAGCAGGGCCGTAAAGGCGATCGCGAGCATCGCGGTCGCCAATTGGCACACGTCGTACATCGTATTATGTCCCTCGACAGCCTCTGGCGTAGAACGTCGGCTCAGGCGCCACGTTCCAGGCGGCACTAAAATATTGCTATTTTTTCCCGATCTCGCTGCGAAGCGATCGTGCTGTTCCGGCGGCTTGCGCAGGGACCAATGGCCCCCTCGCGCGTTGTCGCTCGATGAACATCGAGAAACGCGCCCTGCTCGACCACGCTGAACGCTGTCGCCGCGTCGCGAACGATCTCGAGCACAGCAAAGCCGCGCAACGGTTGCGGACGATGGCCGACGAGTACGAATCGCGAGCAACGAGACTGGACGACGAGGGCGGCTCATATCCAGACCCCGACAGCCGCGGTCAGCTCGAAGGCGAAGTCGAGGGCTGATCGCCGTCAGAAGTTGATCTCCATCCGCAATCCGCGCGGATCGGTCCTGCCGTCGCCAACGGATTGCGCGCTGTCGCGCGCTGCGACGGCGCAGGCACAGGCGTCGATGAGGTCGTCGCGACCGATCCCGGTGCCGTGGCGAAGCGTGAGCCATCTCTCGACCTCAGTGAAGCCGCGGTCTCCCAGCAACGCGATACGCTGCTCTCGCCCCCGCGGCGAGGTCTTCGGTTCGAGCCGCACGCGCCCTGCCAGATTCCAGAAGATCAATTCCGGATGCGCTTCGCCGATCGTCGCCTGCCGCGCCGGCGTCATGGCCTCATCGACTTCCCTGATCTTGTCCCTGATATTCCAGAGCTGCGCCGACACGCCCCTGCCCTCGCCTTCGTGCTTCCAGTAATGGCGATTGGCCGCCGCCAGGTCCGGAAAGGTCCAGAGGTCGCGGCGCGCGCCCAGAAACACGGCAGGGCCGATCAGCTCCCGTGCGCGCAAATCGCAGGCACGATAGCCGCTCACGTTCAGTCCGATCGGCATGTCGATCATCGCGCGGGCGTGCGGCAATGCGAGCAGACGCGTCAGGCTAGGCGAATAATCGAAGCCGTGATCGCCGCGCGCGTCGATCCACGCTGCGACCCAGCCGAAACGAAATCCGTCGAGCCCCAAATAATTTTGGCAAGTCATGCGTCCGTCAATTTCAGTTTCCGCACGCGTCTCGCTTGACATCCGCAAGTTGCGGGCGTATGTCCCGCGCCCTCGCAAGCACTTCCGTTTGCGACAGACACCATGAACCGAGCGATGTCGTACCGCTACGAAAGAAATGTCCGCACGCCGAATAGCCACAAGCTATTCGATTGCGCATGCCCGGCTCATGGGAGCGATCTTGCCTGACCGCAAGATCGACAGTCCGCTTCTCACGGACCCTCCCGAGCCTGCCGCTCCGGAGGGTTTTTTGTTGCCCGCCGCGCGGCCCAACCGAACAACCCGGCAATGGCCGGAACGGGAGACCCGGATCCCGGGCTCGCGCTGAGAAGGCGCGTGTCCAAGTGCGCGGGGCCTGCCGGAGGGAACGAGGCGATGAGCCGGACACCGATGGCAGAGCGAACCCTTCAGGGTTCGCAACATGCGGCGCGTCGACAGCGCCGCGATCGAATGTAACTCGGTTTGCCGCGAGTGGTCGCGGCTCAACCGACGCTGGTGGTGAGGATATCGAATACTTCACACGATGGAAGAGCGGGCTCGAACTTCGCCTTTGACTTACGCGCTCTGCGCTATTGTCACAGGTGGAGGACACTTGGTTGCCATCCCAACAAGGCGATATCGCCCGTTCCCCAGCGTACCTATCAACGGCCGATGCGAAGGCGTCGGCCTGGCGGTGGTGAAGATGTCTGTTACTTCGTGGTGAAGGCGCGAAAGCGCCGAGCAGGTTCGAACCCTGCGCGCCGAAAGGCGGATCGCCCGCAAGGGCAGCAACAGCATCGCCCGTTCCCCGCCAACCCCATCACGGTCCGTGGTGAAGATTTCTGTTACTTCGCCTGCAACGCGAGAGGTCGCGGGTTCGAATCCCGCCCGGTGTCCCATGCACCGGTAGCTCAGAGGATAGAGCGCTTTCCGGCGAGCTTCGGCTCGCTGGGTACAGCAATCGCCTGTTCCCGGATCGTGTCCCCTTAACCACCGCCGGTGGTGAAGAGTGCTGTTACTTCGTGATCACACTGTCGGAGGTTCGACTCCTTCCTGACGAAAGTCCGTAGCTCAGCGGTAGAGCATGTGGAGCCCCTCGTGGGCAGGACAGCCTCGCCTGTTCCCCGGCACCGTTTCATGTCCCCGTCAACCCAAGAGGAGGCCGTCATGGTCAGGCTCAACAAGATCGTTCGCGCCTTCACGCGGGAGGGCGCGCGTGCAAGGCGCTTCACGCCCGAGATGGAGCTGAAGCGGGCACTGATGAACTGCCTCCTGTGGGAGGACCAGTTCTATGAGGACGGCGTTGCGATCGCCGACCGCATCAAGGCCCTCGTGCCCAAGGTGGCGCCGGAGCGCGTCGCGCAGCTCGCGATCGAGGCCCGCGAGGTGATGAAGCTGCGGCACGCACCGCTCCTCGTCATCCGCGAGATGGCGCGGAACGAGAAGCACCGCGGCCTCGTCGCGGACACGCTCGCTCAGGTGATCCAGCGTCCCGACGAGATGACGGAGCTGCTCGCGATCTACTGGGCGGATGCGCTGGGGCCAATGCAGCAGCGCAAGCGGCAGCCGGTGTCGGCGCAGGTGAAGAAGGGTCTTGCCCGGGCGCTGACCAAGTTCGACGCCTACCAGCTCGCCAAGTGGGACCGCGACGGTGCGGTGCGGATCAGGGACGTCTTGTTCCTCGTGCACGCCAAGCCCAGGGATGCCGAACAGGCGAAGGTGTGGAAGCAGCTCGTCGACGGCGAGCTCGCCTCCCCCGACACCTGGGAGGTTTCACTCTCGGCCGGCAAGGACAAGCGCGAGACCTTCGAGCGGCTGATCGCCGAGCGAAAGCTCGGCGGCCTCGCGCTGCTGCGCAATCTGCGGCTGATGCAGACTGCGCAGGTCCCGCGCGAGACCATCGCAGGCGCGATCGATGCGATGCGGACGGATCGTATCCTTCCCTATCGCTTCATCACGGCGGCACGCTATGCGCCGGACTTCGAGCCCGAGCTCGAGGCAGCGATGCTCAAGTCGGTCAAGGACCATGTGCGGCTTCCGGGCCGTACCCGGCTCCTGATCGACGTGTCGGGCTCGATGTTCGCGACGCTCTCCGCTCAGTCGGAAATGACGCGCGCGGAGGCGGCGTGTGGCCTTGCCATCCTCGCGCGCGAGATCTGCGACGAGGTCGAGATCTTCACCTTCTCCGACAGGGTGGTGAAGGTCCCTCCCCGCCGCGGCTTCGCGCTTCGAGATGCGATCATCGACTCGCAGCCGCATAGCGGAACCTGGCTCGGCAAGGCGGTGGCGGAGATCGACCGCAAGGGCGATCGCCTGATCGTCTTCACCGACGAGCAGAGCCATGACCAGGTGCCCGAGCCCAAAGCGCGCGGCACGATGGTGAACGTGGCCTCGTATCAGCACGGTGTCGGCCACGGCGCCTGGACCCGCGTCAACGGCTTCTCTGAGGCCGTGGTCGCGTGGATCGCGGCGTCGGAGACGGCGTTGAACTGAGCGCAACGACAATGGCCCCGGACGCGAGCCGCGCCCGGGGCCAGCAAATCTCTGAAATGATCCGCCCGCCCCGTTATGGCGCGCGCGGAATGACAAGGACCTAGGACCATGCGACGACCCGATCCCTACATGGAACGCGCCCGCGAGCTCTGCCTCGCCGCCGGTGTCGATCCCGACTCGCGCGTCGGCGAAGGACGCGGCCAGCCGGCCTGGTGCCTGTACAAGGAGGCCGCGCGCAAGGAGCATCTTGCCCGCGAGGCCAATGCGACCGCGAGCTCGATCGCCGAGTTCCGGACGCAGGACGCCCGCTTCCAGAACGCGCCCCTGAAGGTGTTCGGCCCGCACGAGGATGCGACGATCGCGCAGATGCGCAACTGCATGGCGATCGGCAACGTCGTCTCCGGCGTGATCTGCGCCGACGGCCATCTCGGCTACGCCCAGCCAGTCGGCGGGGTCATCGCCTACGAGAAGCAGATCAGCATCTCCGGCGTCGGCTTCGACATCGGCTGCGGCAACATGGCGGCCCGGCTCGACACCCGCTTCGACGACATTGCGGAGATCGCTCCCACGATCATCCGCGACGTCGCCAAGGTGATCTCGTTCGGCGTCGGACGTGCCAACGCGGAACGGGCCGAGCACGACCTGTTCGACGACGGCGATGCCTGGCGCGAAAGCGACATGGAGGACTACCGTCAGAAGGCGGTGAAGCAGCTCGGCACGGTCGGATCGGGCAACCACTATGTCGACCTCATGCGCGACGAAGAAGGCTTCGTCTGGATCGGCGTCCATTTCGGCAGCCGCGGTCTCGGACACACCTCCGCGACGCGCTACCTCAAGGCCGCCGGCGGCAAGGACGGCATGAACGTCCCGCCCGCCGTGGTCGACGAGGACAGCGAGCTCGGCCGCCGCTACATCGCGGCGATGCAGCTCGCCGGGCGTTACGCCTATGCGGGCCGCGAGTGGGTCGTCGAGCGGGTCCGCCGGATCATCGGCGGCAACGTCACCGAGAGCGTGCACAATCACCACAATTACGCCTGGCGTGAGACCCACGGCGGCAAGGATTTGTGGGTGGTGCGCAAGGGCGCGACCGCGGCGTTTCCCGGCCAGAAGGGATTCGTCGGCGGCTCGATGGGCGACGACGCCGTCATCCTCGAAGGCATCGACAGCCCGGAAGCCAAGGCTTCGCTCTACTCGACGGTGCACGGCGCCGGCCGCCTGTTCGGACGACGTGAGGCGAAGCGGCGCTTCTCGCGCGAGGAGATGGACCGTTAGCTGAACGAGCGCGGCGTCACCTTGATCGGTGCCGACCTCGACGAGAGCCCGATGGCCTATCGCCGCCTGCCGGACGTGCTGGCCCAGCACGCCGGCACCGTGCGGGTGCTGCACACGCTGCGGCCGTTCGCCGTCGCCATGGCCGGCGAAGGCGAGTTCGATCCGTGGAAGGATTGAAGCGAAACCGTGGCCGGGACGCGATGTCTCCCCCCACGTCACTTCATATTTTTCTGAATTCGATCGTCTCTCATCTCGTCAGATATTCGCGCATCAACGCGCGGGCGCGATGCAGCCGCGCCTTCACGGTCTGCCTGGTCGCGCCGAGCGCGGCGGCAATCTCATCGATCGTCATCTCCTTGACGTCGCGCATCAGCGCAACATCGCGATAGTGCGGCGGCAGCGCCTCGAACGCCGCCGCGACGTCGAGCCGCAGATCGGCCTCAGGGCGCAACAGCAGTGCGGCCTCCGCCTCGCCCTCATCGACCGCCGGCATAAGGCCGGCCCGGCGCGCGAGCCGCAGGCATTCGCGCCGGACAACACTGAACAACCAGGCCGACAATGCCAGCAGCGAACGAATCGTGCCGACGTGACGGAACAGAATCCACAACGCCTCCTGCGTCGCATCCTCGGCGTCCGCCGAGCTGCGGCAGGTCGCGCGCGCGTAGCGGCGGATGTCCGGCTGTGCCGTCTCGAGCAGGCGCGCGATCGCCCTGATATCGCCGAGCCGTGCGGCCTCGAACAGACTTGGCGAGATCGCCGCCGCACTCACGACATCCCTCCCTTGCCGATGCCCGCCATCGCGCACATCGGGCAATAACCGACGAGACCGGTCAGCGCGAAGCCGGCGCCACCGAGCGCGACCAGCCATGCCGCCGCACCGGCAAGATAAACGAACGCCGCAACCGCGACCGCGATACCCAGGACGACCCGCACCGCCTGATGCAGTCCGCCGATGTTCTTTCGATAGAATCCCATCACATCCTCCGACATGGGCCGAGACCGATTGCCTCGACCATCGAGAGGACGCGACGGCCAAAAAGGATTCGCGCTGACGGAAGATTCTTTGCGATCAGCTTCCGACAGCCTGATAGGCCAGGCGCTTGAACTCGAAGAAGAACGGATTCCAGAAGCCCATATAGCGCTGGGCCATCAGGACGCCGGCCGTATTGGCCTCCGGGCAGATCCACCAATGGGTGCCGGCCAAGCCGCCCCATTGGAATTCGCCGGTCGAGCTCGGCGGATCGAACGGCGTCGGCGCGAAGGTGACGGCGCCGCCGAGGCCAAAACCCTTGCCGGGGATCGGCCCGAGATTGGCGAAGCGGATGGTTTGCCCTGCCGGGAGCTGGTTCGTCATCATCTGCCGCAGCGTCTCCGGCTTGAGCAGCGCGTCAGACCCGGGCAACAATGCTCGGACCAGCGCGAGCATGTCCGGCAGGGTCGAGACCAGACCACCGCCGCCCGAGAGCCGCGGGAACGGCCGTCGATAGGCTTGTGGAAACGGCAGATTGTCCGCGCGCGTCAGGCCGGGCTTCATGGGATCGAGCACATCGGCGCCATTGTAGAGCGCGACCAGCCTGCCCTGCCGGGCCTCGGGGACATAAAAGCCGGTGTCGGTCATGCCGAGCGAATCGAAGATGCGCGCCTTCAGGAAGGCATCGAGCGGCTGGCCGGAGACGACCTCGACGATCCGGCCGAGCACGTCGGTCGCCACCGAATATTCCCAGGCCGTGCCGGGGTGATAAGACAGCGGCAGGCCGGCGAGCTTGTCGATCATGTCGCTGAGCGGCGTCAGCGGATTGAGCACGCGCGCTTCGTTGTAGCCTTTGAACAGCACCGTGCCGGGATCGAAGATGCCGTAGCTGAGGCCGGAGGTGTGGGTCAGGAGCTGGCGGATCGTGATCGGGCTCTTTGCCGGCTCGACATCGGCGAGGCTTGAAGCGCCCTGCTTGAGCACCTTGCGATTGCCGAGCTGCGGCAGGAATTTTTCGACCGGGTCATCGAGCCCGATGCGGCCTTGCTCGACCAGCAGCATGATCGCGCAGGTGACGAAGATCTTGGTGTTGGAGAACGCGCGGAAGATGTGGTCGGGCCGCAGCGCAGTGTTGGCCTCGCGGTCGGTAAAGCCGACGCATTGCTGATCGACCACCTCGCGGCCGCGCAGCACGGCCCAGGACACGCCCGGAATGATCTCCTGATCGACGTAGCGTTGCATCGCCGTCCGTACGGCGGAAAAATCAGGCGTTCTGGCGTCCATGTGCTCCCCCCAATTGTGGTTGGAATCGATATAGCGCGATTTGCCGGGATATGAAGCCCACCGCGCAGCTCAGACCTGCTTCATCAGCACGGTGACGTGCAGGCGCCGCCGAATCCGCATGCCCTGCCGCTGGTACAGCGCAATGGCCAACGTATTGTTCGAGAACACGTGCAGGAACGGAATTTCCCCGCGCGCCTCGATCTGGCGCGCGATGGCGGCGAGCAACGCCTGCGCGTAACCGCGACCGCGATGATCGGGATGCACGCAGACCGCCGTCATCTCGGTGAAATTGCCGGGCTTCATCCGCTCGCCGGCCATGGCGACCAGCTCGCCGTGCGCGCGGATGCCGAGGAAGGTGCCGAGCTCGTGTGTCCGCGCCGCGAACGGCCCGGGCTTGGTCAGCTCGATCAGCGCCATCATGGCGGGAACGTCGGCCGCGCCCAGGCGGACGATCTCGGCATTACGCAGCGACGTGTCGGCAGGCGAGCCGATCATCTGCTCGCCGGTCTCGGCGAGCAGCACCTTGAAGCCGGCGGGAATTTCGACCGGCTCGGGCGTGAACAGCACCGCGACTTGCGAGCCCGACATGAGTTCGCCGAGCGCCGCAAAGCTTGCGGCGGACATATCTGGCATATCGGCAAACGGCGTCATGTCCACGGGATAGCGCAGAGCCTGCGGGCCGCCCTCCGCCAGATGCTTGTGGCTCGTCGTCAACGCGCTCCAGATCGGGCGATCCAGCAGCGCCTCATTGCTCGCCGACATCGGCCTAGTCCCTGTCGAAGCTAACGATGACGGCGGCATTGGCAATGAGGATGGGATCGTTGGCCACTTCCGTGGCCGAGGGAATCTCCAGCCCGCCCTTGACCGCGGTCACGGTCACCGTGCCGTAAGGCAACTCCTTGGCGACAGCCTCCTTGTCGACGGCTTCGGGATTTGGAACCCCGATCGTGACGTCCACGAACATGTCGTTCGCGGTCTTGCCGATCATCCGGAAGAAGCCGAGGCTGGAATGCCTGATGGCATCCGACACCGCCCGCTTCGCCGCCTTGGTGGCGTCCCGGCCGTGGACGTCGACGCCCATGCCCATCTCGGTGACACAACGAATGCGGGTCATTTCATAGTCCTGTGGTTGGTTGCATTGACGCAAATTGTTATCGCATTCGCGCTGATCGGCATACTTCGCCATTGCGAGGAGCGAAGCGACGAAGCAATCCAGACTGCCTCTGCGGAACGATTCTGGATTGCTTCGCTGCGCTCGCAACGACGGGTGTGGCAAGAGTATCCGGAATCACTCTTTCGCCTTCTCGTGTGCCCGGAGCTCATCGACCAGTACGCGCACGTTCTCCGAATAGTCGACCGGGATCGAGACCAGATGCACGCCGCCTTCCCTGAAGGCGGCGTCGAGCGTCGGGCCGAAGCTGTCGATCGTCTCGATGCGATGACCCTTGGCGCCATAGGCTTTCGCGTAGAGGACGAAGTCGGGATTGCCAAAAGTCATGCCGTAATCGGCGAAATGATCCACCGCCTGCTTCCAGCGGATCATGCCGTAGGCGTTGTCCTCCAGCACCAGCACGACCAGGTTGAGCTTGAGGCGGACCGCCGTCTCCATCTCCTGGCTGTTCATCATGAAGCCGCCGTCGCCGGCAACCGCAAGCACGCGGCGGTCGGGATAGAGCATCGCAGCCATCATCGCCGACGGCAGGCCGGCGCCCATGGTCGCCAGTGCATTGTCGAGCAGCAGCGTGTTGGCGACGCGGGTGCGGTAATTGCGCGCGAACCAGATCTTGTACATACCGTTGTCGAGCGCGACGATGCCGTTCTCGGGAATCACCTGGCGGATGTCGTGCACGATGCGCTGCGGAGTCGGCGGCCAGCGCGCCTCGGTGGCGCGGTCGGCGATGTGCTTCAGGATCTCTTCGCGCAGCGGGAGCAGCGCCGCGGCCTGCGGCAGCTTGCCCTCGAGCCGGTCCGCCAGCAGTTCCAGGCTCGGGCCGACGTCGCCGACGACTTCGGCATCGGGGAAATAGACCTGCTCGACGCTCGCCGGCGTGTAGCTGACGTGAATCACCTTTGGCCCTGAAGGCCCCATGATGAAAGGCGGCTTCTCGACCGGGTCGTGACCGATCGCGACAATCAGGTCGGCGGCATCGATCGCGTCGTGAACGTAATCGCGTTCCGACAGCGCCGCAGTGCCCATGTAGAGATTGGTGCCGCCGGGCACGGTCCCCTTCCCCATCTGCGTGGTGAAGAACGGAATGCCGGTCCGCCGCACGAAGCTTGCGATGCCATGCGTCGACCGCGGCCGGCTGGTCGCAGCGCCCATCATCACCAGCGGGCGCCTTGCGGCCATGATCATCTCGGCGGCGCGGTCGAGCGCGGCGCGATGGGCGACCGGGATTTCAATCGGGTGAACGGGGATCACCGGGACATCGGGCACCTCGTCGCCGGCGATGTCCTCGGGCAGCTCGAGATGCACCGGACCCGGACGCTCCTCCATCGCCGCGCGGAACGCATCGCGCACCACGGTCGGGATGCTCGAGGCGCTGACGATCTGCCGCGACAGTTTCGTGAGCGGCTTCATGGTCGCGACCACGTCCACGATCTGGAAGCGCGCCTGCCGGCTGCTCATGATCGGCTTCTGGCCGGTGATCAGGATCATCGGCATGGCACCGAGATGCGCATAGGCCGCGCCCGTGGACAGGTTGAGTGCACCGGGGCCGAGCGTCGACAGACAAACGCCGGGCTTGCCGGTCAGCCGCCCATGGGTGGCGGCCATGAAGGCAGCGGCCTGCTCGTGGCGGGTCAGGACCAGCTCGATCCTGGAGGCGCGCAGCGATTCGACCAGATCGAGATTCTCTTCGCCGGGAATGCCGAAGATGCGGTCGACACCTTCATTCTCCAGTGCCGCGACGAACAGGTCCGATCCCTTCGCTTTGCGTTGCTGGCCGCTCATGTCGCCTCCGCTCATTGTGCTTGGCTCTCGAGTTCCAGTAGAGCCGGCGCATGGTAGCGGTCCGCGGCTCCGGCACAACTCACAAAGAGCGGCAGCACATCAACTTCGCTGTTGCCATGCGAGCAACAGCACCCTGCCGGACGCCGAGCTCACGACCTAACTCATGCAGGCGCATGCGCTGATCGCGGCAAAGCTCTCGCGGAAGGTCCGCCATGAGCTTGAGCTCGACTTGGCGGAAGCCGAGCGACACCACCATCCCCGCGTGCAGCACCTGGATCGCTCGCGGCGACATTGAGCTTTCATCCTGTACCGATATACTGCCGCTCCTGGATTCGATTTGGGACAGCGGCGTGGCGATTGATCTGAAAGCGGTCGAGCAACTCGCTACCGATCAATCCTCGCTCAAGGCGGCGGCTGGCCTCGCCAAGCCCGCCAAATGGTCCGGCGTCGGCGCAAGCCAGGATGGCGCGCTGATCTGGGGCGAATGCGCGGGCTCCGGCGCCAATCCGTACCGCGTGATGGCCGACTTGCGCGATCTCGGCAACAAGTGCACCTGCCCTTCGCGCAAATTCCCCTGCAAGCACGTGCTCGGCCTGTTGTGGCTGAATGCAGAAGCGATCGTGCCGTTCGTGCCCGCGGAAACACCGGCCTGGGTCAGCGATTGGCTGGGCCGCCGGCGCGGCACGTCCGCGGCAAAGCCCGGGAGCAATGCGCCGCCCGCCGGCGACAAGGATTTGCGCGCCGCGCGCGCGGCCGAGCCCGAAGTGGCCGAGGATCCAAAGGATATAGCGCGGCGCGAGGCCCAAGCCGCCAGACGCAGCGAGGAGACCGAGCGGGCCATTCTCGACGCGCTGGATGCGCTCGAGCAATGGATCGGCGATCAATTGCGGCTGGGATTGTCGGGCTTCATCGACGATGCCACCTCGCGATGCCGGAGGATCGCGGCACGGCTGGTCGACGGCAAGGCCGCGGTGCTCGCCGGCCGGATCGACGAACTGCCGTCCCGCCTGCTCGCACTTGCCGCAGGCGACCGGCCACGTGCCGCCGTGGTCGAGCTCGGCAAGCTGGTCCTGCTCGCGCGCGCCTTCCGTGCCGCGCCGCGCGATGCCGAGATCAGGCGCGCCGTCGCCGCATCGGAAACGCGCGAGACCGTGCTGAGCGATCCGCAAGCGCTGCGGGTCGATGCGCGCTGGGAGGTCCTGGCCGAGCAGGTGCAGACGCGCCGCGACGGATTGGTGTCGCAAACGACCTGGCTGCTCAATCTGGCTCCGAACGGTCCGCGCTTTGCGATGCTGCTCGACTTCTTCCCGGCGAGTGCCGGACGACGCGGCTCGGTCTTCACACCCGGCGACCGATTCCAGGCTGAGCTCGTCTTCTATCCGTCGCAGCAGCCGCTGCGCGCCCTGCTCGTGCGGCGCGATGCGAGCGAAGAGACACCTGCCTTGGAATGGCCGGCTGCAGACACCGCGCTCGGCGACGCCTTGACACGCCCCCTGCTCGCAGAGCCGTGGGTGATCGAAATGCCGCTGCTGCTGCCGCAGGGGCGGATCGCGCGCGACGAGACAGGGGGTGCCTGGTGGCGCGCCGCCGACGGCACCGCCACGCTGCCCGTCGCCGGCAACACGGAGGGCCTGCTGGTCGGAACAGCGCTGATGCGCACAGCCGCGATCTGGTCGGGCAACCGGCTCACGATCCTGGCCGCACAGACCTCCTGGGGACGGATCGGCAGCGATGAGTGATGTCATCAAGGCCGAGACGATCTACGACGCGATGGGTGCGGTGCTCACGCGCTGGACCATGGGATCACCAGCCGCGCCAGCAGCCTCGTTCTGGCGTGCCGAGCTCGGCGACGATGCGGTCGAGGCCGAGTTGCGGCTGCTTGCACTTTCGGGTCAGTTTCTCGGCACCGCGTTGACGATGGAGCCCTCCTCATCGCTTCGCATTCTGCCCGACATTCCCGCGCTTGCATTGCCGACTGTGCCCGAGACCTTGCGTCCGCTGGTGCGCCGGATCCTGACCACGAAGAAGCAGGGCAAGGTCAAGACCGACCTCGTCCACTTCCTCGCGGCGCGCGGCTGGACGATGCATCCTGCCGACTGGATGCCCCAAGCCGATGATGACGATGTGCCCGATCTCTACGCCGGGTGGCGCGACTGGGCGGCGATTGCAGCGTCCGATAGCGCCACACGGCGGCAGACGGACGACCGACTCAGCGCCGAGAATTGGGACGATTTCTGGCCGGCAGCGCGCAAGGTCGCCTTGGCCGAGCTCAGGAGGCGCGATCCCTCTGCGGCGCGCGCAGTGCTGGAAGCTAAGCTTGCCGGTGAGACGGCCGACACGCGGTGGCGCCTGTTGTCTTTGCTGTCGGAACGGCTGTCCGATGAGGATCTCGCCTTTCTCGAAGGCGTCGCGGCGAACGATCGTGCCCCCAAGGTCAAGGCGCTTGCGACCTCGCTGCTCGCACGCCTTGGCCGCGGCCCTGCTGCGGGCGAGGACACGGCGGAGCTCGCCGGATTTTTCGCAGTAAAGACCAAGGGCCTGTTGCGCCGCTCGCGCGTGGTCCAGGCCGAGCCTCTCAAGACGGCGGCACAATCGCTGCGCCGAAAGGCGCTGTTCGATGGCGCCGACCTGACATCGTTCGCCGGCGCGCTGGGCCTTGCACCGCAGGAGCTGATCGCGGCCTGGGACTGGAACACAGACCAGACCGCCGATGCGGCGCTGGTCGATCTGATCGTGGCCACGGGAGCCGATGCGCAAGTCTCGCAAGCGGCCGACGCGGTCAGCGAACACGATGCGACTGGCCTCATCATATCGCTGGCTGCCCGGCTTGCGCCCGCCGAGCGCGCAAGGCACGCCGAGGCGGCCTTGAACGCGCGCGGCATCCGTTTCGAGCTGGCGCAACTGATCGCGGGAACGGCTGCGCGGCTCCGAGATCCACTGTCCGCACCTGCGGGCAAGACGCTGCTTGCGGCGCTCCAGCGGGACGATGCGAGGCCCTCCGACGACGCTGAGGAATTTCATGCGCTCGGCCTGATTACCTCACGCGAGGGCGCGCGAGGCGCGCTGAATGGTCTAGCCGGTGCAGGCCTGCTGCAAGGCGACCCGCGCCTCGACATGCTGCGGCTCAACGCCGCGTTGGACGACAAGGGAGCAAAACCATGAGCGAGAAACTGCGCCTGCCCGCCGAGGAGAGCTATGCGGCGGAGCTGAAGGCGCTTGCGACGGGCGATCAGCATCGCCCACCGGGCTGGGCACTCGCACCGCGGCAGGTCGTAACCTATCTGATGGGCGGCAAGGCGGTTGATGGCACGGTGATCACGCCCAAGTATGTCGGAGACCGGCGTCTGATCGAGACCGCCGTTGCGACGCTCGCGACCGATCGCGCGCTGTTGCTGCTGGGCGTACCGGGCACGGCGAAGTCATGGGTCTCCGAGCACCTCGCCGCGGGCATCACCGGCGACTCCACCCTGGTGATCCAGTGCACGGCTGGCACTGACGAGAACCAGATCCGCTACGGCTGGAATTATGCTCAATTGCTCGCACACGGTCCGCGCCGCGAAGCCCTGGTGCCTACTCCGCTGATGCGCGCGATGGAGAGCGGCAAGCTTTGCCGTTTCGAAGAGCTGACGCGAATGGGCAGCGACGTGCAGGACACGCTGATCACGGTGCTGTCGGAAAAGATGATGCCAATCCCCGAGCTCAACACCGCCGTGTACGCCCAGCGCGGCTTCAACATCATCGCGACCGCGAACAACCGCGACAAGGGCGTCAATGAACTGTCCTCGGCGCTCAAGCGCCGCTTCAACGTCGTCGTGCTGCCCTTGCCAGACAGCGCCGAGGAGGAAGTGGCGATCATCGTCAAGCGCGTCGGCGAGATGGCGCAGACTCTCGACCTGCCGGCGCCGAAGAACGTCGCCGACGAGGTGGCGCGGGTGGTGTCGATCTTCCGCGAGCTGCGCTCGGGCTCGACCGAGGACGGCAAGGTCGCGCTGAAGTCGCCCTCGGGGGGTTTGTCAACGGCCGAGGCAATCGCGGTGATGATCGGCGGGATCAGCCAGGCGACCTTCTTCAATGACGGCAAGCTGACGCCCGAAACGCTCGCCAGCAACATGATCGGCGCGGTGGTCAAGGACCCGGTGCAGGACACGGCCGTACTCGGCGAATATCTCGAGACCGTGCTGAAGAAGCGACGCGGCTTCGAAGGCTATTACGCGTCGCTGACCGACTTGATCTGACGGAGCGGCGCGAGCGATGGCGGGCCAGGTCTCTCTCTTCGGCATCCGGCATCACGGCCCCGGCTCTGCGCGGCGGCTGGTGGAAGCGCTCGACGCGCTGAAACCGGTGGCGGTGCTGATCGAAGGCCCGGCGGATGCATCCGAGCTGCTGCCGATGCTCGCCGATCCCGACATGGTAACGCCGGTGGCCCTCCTCACCTATGCCGAGGACAATCCGGCGAATGCCAGCTTCTTTCCCTTTGCCGATTATTCGCCGGAATACCAGGCCGCACGCTGGGCGGTGCGTCACGGCGCGACCCTGCGCTTCATCGACCTGCCGGCATCGGACCGGCTGGGTGCCAGCGATGGCGATATCGCGGAGGAGATCGCAGCAAGGGCCGAGGCCGACCCGGTCAGCCACGATCCGATCGGCGCGCTCGCAACTGCCGCAGGCTATGACGATGGCGAATCCTGGTGGTCCGACGTCATCGAGGAGAATCCCGCAACGGGCCCGATCTTCACGGCCGTTGCCGATGCGATGACCGCGCTGCGTGCGGACGAAAAATCACTGTCGGCGCGCGAGGCCGCGCGCGAAGCCCCATATGCGGATCGAGATCGCGAAGGCGGCCAAAGAATGCGACGGCGCCGTTGCGGTCGTCTGCGGCGCCTGGCACGTGCCGGCGCTCGCCGAGCGCCGCAGCCTTGCTGCGGATCGCGAATTGCTCAAGGGCCGGCCCAGGACCAAGATCAAGGCGACCTGGGCGCCATGGACCGCGCCGCGGCTGGCGCGCGCCAGCGGCTATGGCGCGGGCGTCGTGGCGCCGGGATGGTGCGCACATGTCTGGGACACGCGCGACCGCGATCGCGCTGCCGAGTGGCTTGCCAAGGTGACGCGCGCGCTGCGCGATCGCGGCCATTTCGTATCCACCGCCTCGGTGATCGAGGCGCAGCGGCTGGGGACGGCACTCGCGGCGCTGCGCGACCGGCCCGCGCCGGGCTTTGCAGAGCTGCGCGAGGCGGCGATCGCCTGCCTCTGCAACGGCGAGCGCGCCATGTGGGACGACATTTCGGCCGAACTCCTGATCGGCGCGGGCGTCGGTGCAATCCCAGCATCGACACCGCTCGCGCCGCTGCTCGAAGATCTCCAGCGTCAGCAGAAAGCGACGCGCCTCAAGCCGGAGGCGCTGGAGCGGGCGCTCACAATCGATCTGCGCAGCGAAAGCGGCTTGATGCGTTCCACGCTACTGCACCGGCTGAACGCGCTCGACGTGCCCTGGGGACGGTTGACGGATGCGGGGCGCAGCCGCGGGACGTTCCGCGAGAACTGGCAATTGCGCTGGGAGCCGGAATTCGCGGTCAGGCTGGTGGAAAATCTGCTCTACGGTTCGACCATCGCGGAAGCCGCGGGCGGGCGCCTGATGGAAGCGATGGGCAAGGAAGCCGAGCTTGGCCCGCTGGCGAGCCTGGTGCGCAATGCCATGATCGCCGACCTGGCGCGCGCCACCGAGTTCGGCATCGCCGCGCTGGAGACGAAGGCGGCACTGACGAGCGACGGCCCGTCGCTCCTTGCCGCACTGCCGCCGATGGCCGATATCCTGCGCTATGGCGAGGCGCGCACCGGCACGGTCGAGCATCTGACGGCGCTGATGCCGCGTATCGTGGTGCAGGCGGCACTTGCCTTGCCCTATGCTGCGCGCAATCTCGATGCGCCGGCGGCAGCCAAGCTGCGCGGTGCGCTCCTTGCGGCCGACGCCGCGATCCAGCTCGCCCAGATCGAGGCCGACATCGTGGCCGGCTGGCGCGATGCGCTGCGGGCACTGATGAATGACGATCACGCGACCCGCCTGATCGCCGGCACCGCCGCGCGGCTGCTCTACGAGGCCGAGCTGCTGACAGCCGATCATGCCGCGGACCTGCTGACCCGAATGCTCTCGCCCGGAACGCCGGTCGCGGAAGCGGCGGGATTCTTCGAAGGCTTCTTCGAGGGCGCCGGCCAACGGCTGATCCACGATGCGGCGCTACGGGGCGCGGTCGATGCCTGGTTGATGACGCTGGACGAGGAGGCCTTCACCGCCAGCCTGCCCTTGTTCCGCCGCGTCTTCTCGGCCCTGGACCGAACCGAGCGCCGGCGGCTGATGGATGCGCTCTTCGCGCGAAGCACCGCTGCTGCCAAAGGCTATCGGCTGATCGCCGGCGCAAACGAGATCTGGCCGGCGCATCAGGTCCGCGTACTCGAACTTGTCAAGGCGGGAGCGGCGCGATGAGCGAGGCCGATGAACGCAGCCGCCGCTGGACGCTCGCCCTCGGCGTCGACCCCGAAGGCGCCGAGAAAGGCCCTGCTCTGTCCGCCAGCGATCGCCGCATGTCCGAGGCGTTGACGGCGCTCTACGGCGACGGCGACGAAGCCCCGAAGAAAGGCCGCGGCGGGCTCGGCGGCTCGGCACCGCGCGTCGCCAAATGGCTCGGGGACATCAGGGAGTTCTTCCCCGCGCCGGTGGTCCAGGTGATCCAGAAGGATGCCTTCGAGCGCAAGGGCCTGCGCCAGATGCTGGTTGAGCCCGAATTCCTCGCGACCGTCGAGGCCGATGTCAGCCTCATCGCCGATCTGGTCGCGCTGCGCGGCGTGATGCCTGAGAAGACTAAGGACACCGCCCGCACTGTGATCGCCAAGGTGGTGGCCGAGCTGATGGAGCGGCTAGAGCGGCGCACCGCGGATGCGGTCGGCGGCGCCCTCAACCGCTCGCTGCGCACCAGTCGCCCACGCTTTGCCGATATCGACTGGCCGCGCACCATCAAGGCCAATCTGCGCCACTATCAGGCGGAGCATCGCACGATCGTGCCCGAACGGCTGATCGGTTTCCTGCGCCAGCAGCGCCGCATCGTCGATCTCGACGAGGTGATCCTGTGTGTCGACCAATCGGGGTCGATGGCAACCTCCGTCGTCTATGCCTCGATCTTCGCGGCGGTGATGGCTTCGCTTCCGGTGGTCGCAACCAAGCTCGTCTGTTTCGACACGGCGATCGTCGACCTGACGGAGGAGCTCGCCGATCCCGTCGAGGTGCTGTTCGGCGTCCAGCTAGGCGGTGGCACCGACATCAACCGCGCCGTCGCCTATTGCGAGGAGCGCATCGAACGGCCGTCGAAAGCGCATCTGGTCCTGATCACCGACCTCTATGAGGGCGGCAATGCAAATGAGCTGGTCGACCGGCTGGCGCGGCTCGCAACGCGCGGAGTCAATGTGATCGTGCTGCTGGCACTGACCGACACAGGGCATCCCTCCTATGATCCTGCGTTGTCGGCAAAGGTCGCAAGTCTCGGCATCCCCGTCTTCGCCTGCACGCCGGATCAGTTTCCGGATCTGATGGCGACCGCGCTGAAGCGCGAGGATGTCGCCGCGTGGGCAGCCGATCAGGACATCAAGTTGATCCGCCCCCAAAGCTGAGCGTGATGCGGAAAGCGCGTCGCGGCTCGCCGAAGCGAAGCAAGCCTCATTGCTCAGAAATCGACAGTAACTTCGCCGAAACCCACAAGGCGTGCACGGGCGCTGGTCCCCGCTTCTGCGAAGATCATGCCGATGCACGAACCGGTCGTGACGATCTGGCCCGGCAAGAGAGGCAGACCCCGGTCCGCACAATGACGGACGAGCCAGCGCAGCAGACGCCAGACGTCTCCTGCCGGATTGCCGCCAGTGGTTCGAGGGCTGATGTCTTCACCGATCGAGAGATCCGCCTCGACGGCCCTCAGATCGATGGCAGCAGGGCTGACTGTCGAGGCTGCTCCGATCAGCAACGCGCCGTGGCTCTGCAAATCCGCGAGCTGGGCCAGGGCGGCACTATTCGTCCAATCCTCGAGCCGCGTCTCGACGATCTCGATGGCGGGATAGACGGCGTCGAAGGCGCGTGCCAGCTCGCGATCGGGCAACGCGGCGTCGTCAGCCGCGAGCGCGCGCCCGACCCGGAGCGCAACCTCCACCTCGACACCCCGCAGGCGGAATTCAGGACCGAGCCGCGCGCCGGAGGCAAGCAGGCCGGATGCCGGCAGCGGCGCGCAGACGGGCTCGGCATCCGGGCCCGACGCCCCGACCTTCCAGCCGCCGAGCGGACCGAGCCGGGCAAGCGTGGCATCCTGGATGGCGTAGGCGCCCGCACGATCCGAAGGAAGGATGTCACGCCAGCCGACCGATCCGCCTTTGCTTCGGGCTGCGATCAACCGGTCCGCCGCTTCACTCGCGTTGCTCACGATGTCCTCCCGTAATGGGGCCCGGCCTCGGCGACGGGCGTGCCGCGGCGGGGACTCCCGATCTGTCCTGTCTCGATGTGCTAGTCATCGGCCTTGGTCGCACGCAGCAGATTGTCGCGCAATCTGCTCACCGTCTTCTGCACCACCGGAAAATCGTCGCCAAGACCTGTCGCCTCAATCAGCGCCCCGCCGAGATCCTGCTCGATCAGCTTGCGCCCCGCGGGCGTCAGGCTCAGGCGCACCTGCCGCTCGTCGGCAGGATCGCGGTGGCGCTTGATCAGCCCCATCTGCTCGAGCTTCTTCAGGATCGGAGTCAGTGTGTTGGATTCCAGGAACAGCTTCTCGCCCAGTGTGCTGACGGTCTGCTCATCCTCGTCCGACAGCGCCACCAGGACGATGTACTGGGTATAGGTCAGGCCGACCTTGTCCAGCAGGGGCTTATAGGCCCGGCCGAAAGCGAGATTGGCCGAATAGATCGCAAAGCAGAGGAAATTCGACAATTTCCGGTCTTTGCCGGCTGATTTGGGGGAACGGGCCACGGGAACCTCCGCAATTCGTGATCTGCCGACCAATATAAATCGTATCCGATTAAATCGGAAGAGCTTGACCGGTGGGTGCGGCGAGTATATTTCCATACGCATCCGATTAGATCGGATACGATTAATAATTCAACCGAAGGATACGACCATGACCTCCGCTGCAAAGGTTCTCTTCACCGGCAAGACCCACGTCACCTCGGGCGTCGACGGCACCGCGCACTCCAGTGACGGATTCCTGAACGTCAAGCTGGCCCAGCCGCACCCGGCGGCCGAAAACCTGTTCGCCGCCGCCTGGTCGGCCTGCTATCTCGGCGCGCTCGGGCTCGCCGCTGCCCAGCGCAAGGTCAAGCTGCCGAGCGAGCCGTCGGTCGACACCGCGATCGACCTGAACAACGCCGGCGGCGCCTTCTTCCTGCGTGCCCGTCTCGACGTCAGCGTTCCCGGCGTCGATCGCGCGGTGGCGCAGGAACTGATCGAGGCCGCACACGGCATCTGCCCCTACTCCAAGGCGGTGCACGGCAACATCGAGGTGACCACCACCCTCGTCTGAAGCGCCACGACGCGGACCGGCCGGCATCGGCCGGGCCCGCGCGGCGCGGACAATCTCGTGACCAAAAGGAGCCGACCATGAGCCATCGTCGTCTGCGAATCCTCCGCGTGCTGTCGAGCGCGGTGCTGCTCGCGGCAAACCTGTTCACACTGCCGGCCGCGGCGGCGCAGGCCGGCGTCACGCGCACCGACCTCCAGCGCCACGATCTCAGCGCGCCCGGGCGCGAGGCTGTGCAGGTGCGCGTCGACCTTGCCCCGGGCGTGGCGTTCCGCCGGCACACCCATCCGGGCGAAGAGATCATCTACGTGCTGGCGGGTGCGATCGAATACGACGTCGAGGGCAAGCCGCCGGTCACGCTGAGAGCCGGCGACGTGCTGTTCATCCCTGCCGGCGCGGTGCATGCGGCGAAGAATGTCGGCGGTGAGACCGCCAGCGAACTTGCCACCTATATCGTCGCCAAGGACAGGCCGCTGCTGACGCCGGCGAAGTGACGCCGGCGCTCCCCCGATTGACATGCGCGTGATATCTGACTAAAGTCAGACATCATGCTCGACGCCGTCTCCCGCGTTCGCCGCTTCAACCGCGCCGTCACCTCGGCCGTCGGAGCACTCGATACGTCGTTTCTCGGGCGCGGTCGGCCGCTCGGCGCGGCGCGCGTGCTCAATGCGATCGGGCACGGGCGTTCGGACGTCGCCGAGATCCGGGACTATCTCGGGCTCGATTCCGGGCTGATGAGCCGGCTGCTCCGCAGCCTCGAGGACGAAGGATTGGTCGAGACCACCGCGCATGCGGACGACGCCCGCCGCCGCGTGGCGCGGCTGACGCGCACGGGCCGGCGCGAGTTCGCAGCCTACGAGGCGCTCTCGAACGCGCAGGCCGAAGGCTTCCTCGCTCAGAATTCGCAAGCCGAGGCCTTGCTCGCGGCGATGGACCTGATCGCATCCGCATTGACGCGAGAGCGCGTTTCGCTGGATGAGATCGACCCTCAGTCCGAACCGGCACGCTATTGCCTCGGCGAGTACTATGCCGAACTCGGCCGCCGCTTCAAACAAGGCTTTGACGTCTCGCTGTCGCGCGATCCCGACGCCAAGGACATGCGCCGACCGCGCGGCACCTTCATCGTCGCGATGTCGGACACGCTGCCGATCGGCTGCGTGGGCTTGAAGGGAACCGATCACGGCTACGCCGAGATCAAGCGGCTCTGGGTCGTCCCGGCCGCGCGCGGGCTGCGGCTCGGCCGGCGCCTGATGGACGCGACCGAGGCCGCAGCACGCGAGCTCGGCATCACGCTGCTGCGGCTCGACACCAACAGCGCGCTGCCCGAGGCCGCCCAGCTCTACCGCACCAGCGGCTGGCGCGAGATTCCCCGCTTCAATGACGATCCTTACCCGGACCTGTTCTTCGAGAAACGGCTCTGATGCCGGACCGGTTCGCGATCCTCGCGCGTTAGGTCGAAGTGGGAGCTTCGATATGACGAGAGACGACCTCGCCGACATCTACCGCGCCTACATCACCTGCCTGAATCGGCGGGATTGGCCGGCACTCGGACAATTCGTGCATGATGAGGTCGCTCACAACGCGCGGCCGCTTGGGCTTGAGGGCTATCGCGCGATGCTGGAGCAGGATGTTCGGCAGATACCCGACCTGCAGTTCCACATCGAGATGCTGATCTCAGATCCTCCCCGCATCGCCGCCCGATTGAAGTTTGACTGCACGCCGGCTGGACCGTTCCTTGGTCTTGCCGTCAACGGGCGGCGCGTGTCCTTCTGCGAAAACGTGTTCTACGAATTTCGCGACGGAAAGATCCGTCGGGTCTGGTCGGTCATCGACAAGGCCGCGATCGAGGCGCAGCTCTGACGCCGCGCCTCGATCGCGAATTCACGCCGCCGCCGGCGCCACCTCGCCTTGCGGCTTTGCGAACGGGCGGAACGTCATCGCCATCAGGAAGGCACCGAGGCCCATCGCCCAGGAGGCGATGTAGAGCCAGGCATAGCTGGAGAAGGCATCATAGATCAGGCCGCCGGCGAGCGGGCCGGTCGCCATGCCGAGGCTGCCGGCCATCGCCGTGCCGCCGATCACCGTGCCCATCATCTTGAGCGGGAAGTTCTCGCGGATGAGCACGGCGTAGAGCGGCATGGTGCCGGCATAGATGAAGCCGAAGATGGCGCCGACCGCATAGAACGTCGTGAGCTGTTGCGCGAAGACATAGGCGAGCGCACCGAAGGCCTGCAGCAGCAGGCCCGAGACCAGCACGCGCTTGGCGCCGAAGCGGTCGCCCATCAGGCCGAAGGCGATGCGCCCGCCGAGGCCGGCAAACCCCTCGATGCTGTAGATCGTCACCGCCGCGACCAGCGGGATGCCGCAGCTCACGGCATAGCTGACGGTGTGGATGATCGGGCCGGAATGCGTCGCGCAGCAGAAGAAGTTGGTGGCGAGCAGGATCAGGAATTGCGGCGAACGCAGCGCCTCACCCATCGACATCTCGTTTTGTCCGGCGGCGGCTTCGCCCACGGGCGCGGCCGGGCCTTGCGCGAGCGCCGGCGGACGGCGCACCAGGAACGAGACCGGGATCATGATGGCGCCGACCACGAGCGCAATGATCTGCATCGAGGTGCGCCAGTCGTGGCCGGAGACGAGCCAGGCCGCCAGCGGCGACATCGTCATCGGCGCCATGCCCATGCCGGCCGAGACCAGCGACACCGCGAGGCCGCGATTGGTATCGAACCAGCCGGTGACGGTCGCCATCATCGGCGCGAAGATCGCCGCGCAGGCGGCGCCGACCAACAGGCCGAACACGATCTGGAACACGATCAGAGAGGTGGCGAGGCTCGCCGCGAACAGGCTGAGCGCCAGCACGGTCGATCCGGTCAGCACCACCGGCAGCGGCCCGAACCGGTCCGTCAGCGTGCCCCAGGCCATGCTAGTGAAGGCCATCGCCAGAAAGCCGATCGTCATCGCGCTGGAGATGCCGGTCACCGACCAGCCGGTGTCCTTGGTGATCGGCTGCAGGAACACCGGCAGCGAAAACATGCCGCCGATCGCGACGCAGCCAAGCACGCCGCCGGCGGCGACGATCACCCAGCGATAGTTGGAAGCAGTCATTTCAGTCTCCCGTCAGCTCTGTCTCGCCTGGAAGACGAATGGGAACTGCGCCGGCCGACAGGGCGACGTCGCATTTGCCGCACGCTTTCGTGACCTGCCAACAAAACTCGAAAAACAACCCCATGCACAGTAGCCGGCGCCAGCGGGATCAATGACTTACGAGGACGGCCATTTGCAAGGTCGAGGCGCGGGTTGACCCGTCGGGCAAAACACCGGCATAACGGCATCATCCCCCCATTCGAGAGCATCGCTGGGCCACCATCCTGTGCGGTTCAATGCTCAGATCTCGCCAAGACCACGCACGAGATTGGGCGTCGACCACGTTGCCACGCCGATTCCTGCGAAGTCGCGATCGGTGGTCCAAACATCGCCATCGACGCTCCACGCGAGCGCGAGCACGTGGGCATCGCGCACCGATCCATTGCGGCTCGGCACGGCATCGCGAAGGGTCTCCTCGCACCGGGCGATGATCGGCTCCAGCGACGCAACGGGAACGATCGTCAACAGCTCGGCGAGGTCATCGAGCACATCGAGCAGTTCGGGGCGCTGCATGCCGAGCGCGATGCGCCGGCGTGCCTCCTGGACGACACGGTCCGTGGTCACGAAGACCACCTTCTCCGCGGCGGCCAAAAGCGCCCCGGAACTTCGACCGCGAACAGCGGCGACCAGAATGGCCGCATCGATGACGATCGTTGCCGACGGTGGTCTCACGTCTTCCGCTTGCGCGTCAGGGCCTTCACTGCAGCAATCGACCAATCGACCGGATCGACCTCGCCGAACTCGGCCAATGCGGCATCGTCCGCGGCCGCGTCGCGCCCTTTGGCCAGCCGCTCCGCGCGCGCCAGCACGGCAGCCAAGCGCTCCGGATCGGTCGCCTTGAGCGGGATGAGCAGCCCGACCGTTCGCTCCCCCGATTTCACCGCCGTCGGGCCGGGCAATGCACCAATGGCTTCACCGGAAATCTTCTGTAGATCGCGGATGCTGATATGGGCCATGATGCTGACTTACATACGCCCTTATGTAACACATCGCAAGATGTTCGCGAATGCGCCGACCTCGGTAACCGATTGGAGTCCCCTCATGCCAAAGATCGACGTCGCCAAAGTGCCGGCCCGCAAGGGCTCCGGCTATCCGGCGCCCTTCAGCGCGCCTTGCGCCGAGCGCATTCGCAAGCGGCTCGGCGATGCCGGCGGCCTGTCGGATTTCGGCGTCAATCTGATGCGCCTGCCGCCGGGCGGCTGGTCGAGCCAGCGGCATTGGCATTCGCACGAGGACGAGTTCGTCTACATTCTCGAAGGCGAAGTGACGCTGATCGAGGATGGCGGCGAAACCGTGCTGCGCGCCGGCGATTGCGCCGCCTTCCCCAAGGCCAGCGGCAACGGCCATCACATGATCAACCGCTCGGACGCCACCGCGGTCTACCTCGAGATCGGCTCGCGCTCGCCAGGCGACCTCATCACGTGCTCCGACATCGACATGATGAGCCCGGCATCCGACGGCCGCTTTCTGCACAAGGACGGCACGCCTTATCCGTAAGTGACATCGCGGCTCACAGGGCCGCGCTGCGGCGCCAGGTGCCGACCGTGAGCCAGACCGCCGAGACCAGGAAGTAGATCGCGCCGACCGCGGCATAGCCCGCGACATTCGCAATCGACGGCACCGCGGGCATTGCGGCCTGGTAGATGAAGAAGCCGCCCGCCAGGGCCGACTGGCCGCCGCTGAGCACCATGGCCCATTGCGCGCCGAAACGCTTCCAGCGCCGCAGGGCCGTGCCGAGCTGGAGCAATCCGGACAGGATGGCCCAGGCCCCGAAGATTCCGAGCACCCAGTTCATGCTGACCTGCAAGGCCAGGATGACCGCGATGGTCGTCGCGAGGCTGACCAGCACGTTGAGGCCCTGCGTGCGGTTGCGGTTCAAGCCGCCGCTCCAGAGCGCATCGAGATAATTGGCCGCAGCGTCCCAGGTGGGATAGGCGACGAGCAACGCCGCTGCGATCGCCATCGACGACGGCGCGAGCGCGAAGGCCGCAACAACCCAGGCGGCGGAGCACGCGGCACGCATGAAATAGTACTGCTTCAGCCATTGCGCCTGATCGGCGCCCAAAGCCATCTCGCTGTTTCTCATAGCCTATTCCTTACCTACTAGTTGGTAGTTTTGATGGAAGCGGAAAGGTTCGAACCGCCCTGGCCTGTGCCGATCACGTCACTGCCTGGTGGAAAGCCGCTCCAGCAGCGGCCGGGTGATGGTCGCGAAGATTTTTGGATCGCCATAGGCCCGCGCGGACAGCATCGCGCCGTGAACGGTTGCCATGAATCCCTCCGCCTCGACCCGCGCCGTGCCGGAGAGATGGAGCCGGCTTTGCCGCTTGCCGCGCTCCATCACCGCAGCCAGCCAGGACGAGAGGGAGCGGAAATGCGCGCGGACTTCGAGCGCCACCTCCTCGGGCAGGATCGGAAGCTCGCTGGCAAGGAGCGCGCAGACGCAGAACGGAGCCGTCGCGTCCTTGATGCACGCCTCCCAATAGGCGACGTAGCTTTTGAGCTGCTCGGCGGGGTCGGCGACATTGCGTTCGAGCGCCGACAGTCCCGCCTGGGCCTCCTCGCGATAGCGCGCCACGAGGGTGCGGACCAGGTCGACCTTGCTGGCGAAATGGTGGTGGATGCTCGGCTTGCGGATGCCGACGACATCGGCGATGTCGGCGTAACTGAAGCCGTTGTAGCCGCCGGCGATGATCAGCGAGCGGGCGCAGGCAAGAATGTCGTCGGCAGTCGAGGAAACGGTGCTCATGGCGCTTAGCTACCTTCCAGTAGGTAGACAGTCAAGCGGACATGCTTCAATGATCCGTGAGCGAGTGGTAGGAGCCTGCATGACCATTCGCCCGATCGTGCGCTATCCCGACCGCCGGCTTGCGCTGCCGGCCCGCCCCGTCACTGTGTTCGACGATGCCTTGCGCGAGCTCGCGCAGGATCTGCTCGACACGATGCGCGCCGCGCCCGGCATCGGCATCACTGCGCCGCATATCGGCGTGCCCCTGCGCGTCGTGGTGCTGGAGCTCGACGCGAAGGACGGCCCGCAGACCTACGTCAATCCGGAGATCACATGGACCTCGCCGGAGATGATCATGCATCGCGAAGGCAGCGTCTCGATGCCCGGGGTCAACGACGAGGTGCAGCGCCATGCGCGGGTCCGGATCAGCTATTCTGATCTCGACGGCAACATGCACACCGAGGAATCGGATGGCTTGCGCGCCGTGTGCCACCAGCACGAGATCGACCAGCTCGACGGCCTATTCTGGATCCAGCGATTGTCGCGGCTGAAGCGGGAGCGGCTGGTGAAAAAGTACGAGAAGATGGCTCGGAATTCGTAGGGTGGATTAGCGAAGCGTAATCCACCAATCTGAACATGACGAAACGAGGGAGATGGTGGATTACGCCGCCCGCCGCGCTCTGCGCAGCGGTCTGCTAATCCACCCTACGCGTTCTCTCTCCTCACGCCCGCTTCCCGCCGCGCTTGGTGATCGGCGCGTTGCGGCGTTCGCGTTTGCCGCGCGCGATCTCGGTTGCCAGCGCGTCCAGCTTCGGCTCCCAGAAATTCCTGAACTGGCCGACCCAGGCATCGACCGCTTGCAGCCCGGCCGCGTCGACCGAATAGAGCCGCCTTTGCGCCTCGGCCCGGACGCTCGCAAAGCCGCTCTCGCGCAGCACCTTGAGGTGCTGCGAGACCGCCGCCTGGGTGATGCCGAACTCGGCCCCGATGATTTCGACGACCTCGCCGGATGCCAACTCACCGGGCGCCAGTAGCTCGAGGATGCGGCGGCGCACGGGATCGGCGAGGACTTCGAAGGCGTGCATCAGCTTCCGGTGCCGGGATGAACGATGTCGGGCGGCATCTCGCCGCGATAGAACGCGATGGTTCGGTCCGAGCGCTCCTTCGCCGTGGCTGGATCGACCCCGCTTGCGACATGCGCCGCACGCCAATGCTCGCCGCTCATCGTCATGAAGTCCTTGCCCTCGGGCGAGACCATCCAGGCCTCCGCCGTCTCATGGTCGACCGATGCCCCGGTCGCAAGATAACGCTCCAGTCCCGCAAGCGCGAGGTCCCAACCGATACCGACCGCCCCCGGGCCGAACTGATTCCAATGATCCTCGATGATCGCTGTGTGCTCAAGCGTCAGGCGCGCCTGGCTTCGCTCGGCTGTCAGGCTGACGTCGATCCAGCTCGTGGCGCCGCCGAATTCCCACGTCGCGGCGAAATGGGTCGGCGGCGTACAGGCCGTGATGGTGCCGCCCGCATTGCCCTTGACCTGGTAGCGTCCCCCGAGCCGGAGGTCGCCCTCGACCGGCGCAAACCAGCGCGGGATCCGCTCCCTGCTGGTCACGGCGTCCCAGAGATCGTCGACGCCGGTGTCGTAGAGCCGCGTGAGGGTCACGATGCTCGCCGGTTTCCCATCCTTGGCGAAATTCCTCACCGAACGTGTGACGAGCCCGAGGACCCTGGCGACGTCGAATTCCATTGGCGCCTCTCCCTGTCGCTTTCGTGTGAGGCAATGAATATCGAACACCACTAATATAAGTCAATCCTTATATTCAGTGACGCTACTGCGTCAAACCGCCTCGCGCGCCGACGCGAACCAAACACCTGTCCAGGCGTCTATCGGTGCCCTGTTCCCACCAAGCCCCGCCTAGAACGGAAGGAATTCATGAAAGTTCGCAAATTCGCCATCGCCGATGCTTCGCTCGAACGCTCGCCGGGACAGGACGGCGATATCTTCGCCGGCAATGTGATCGACCAGCGTCACGGCGGACCGATCACCATCGGCTTCGGCCGCTACGCGCCGAACCAGAGCCTGAACGAGACGCTTGCAGTCGACGACGTCATGCTCGTCCTGGAAGGAAAGCTCTCGGTCACCAGCGCCGGCAGCACCGTCACCGCCGGTCCCGGCGAGATCGTCTACATGCCGAAGGGCGAGACGGTCACGATCCGCTCGCACGAGCAAGGCGCCCTCACCGCCTATGTCACCTATCCGCATTGGCAGGAGGCGCGCGAGTGAGGCGCGAGCCTCGCGATGCACTACCCGCCCGCCATCAGCGCCTTCGCCAGCTCGTAGGGCGGATTAGCCGAAAGCGTAATCCGCCATCTGGCAACACGGCGCGGCGAGAGATGGTGGATTACGCCGGCGGACTGCGCTTCGCGCAGCCGCAGGCTAATCCACCCTACCCGCCCGCCATCAACGCCTTCGCCAGCGCCCTGTAGGCCGGCAGCGTCACGGGGTCGTTGGCGGCGTTGCCCGCCATCGGATGCGAGGCGTAGCGGGCGATCACCATCTCGGCCTTGGGATCGATGTAGATGCCCTGGCCGTGGACGCCGCGCGCCATGTAGGCGCCGTGGTCGTTGTGCGTGACCCACCATTGATTGCGATAGGACGCACCCGGCAGCGTGGTGTAGCCGGCCGGCTTGAACTTTTCGGGATCGCCGCCGCGCGCGATGTCCTCGACCACCTGCGATGGCACGATCTGGCGGCCGTTGAGCCGAGGGGCTCGGGGTCGGTGGTGGTGGCAGGCTGAGTGGCGGCGGGCGCAATCGACATCAAGCTTGGCTCCGGAAAGGTGATGCAGATGTCGTATCATGGACCACCACAGCGCACACCCGACGCAAGCGCGCATCACCTGCGCAACAATCAGGAGAGCGGCAATTTAGTGAAGGGGTCGAGTACGGGCACGCCGAGTGGCTCGAAATGCCTGACGTTGCGGGACAGGATCATCAGCGCGTGCTGGCGCGCCGTCGCAGCAATGATGATGTCCGCAAATCCAGGCGCATGCCCTAGCCCGCGAGCCCGATCCGACAGCTGCCCCGCGAGCCGCGCGGTCGGCATGTCGAACGGCAGGATACGATCGCCGTAGAGGTGCAGCACGGCGTCAAGCCATTGCGCCAAGTCCTTACTCTTGCGTGTAGCCTTTTCGCGCCGCAGCTTTGCTATTCCATCCTCGACTTCTGCAATCGTCACCACCGACAAATAGAGGATGCCGGATTGCGCATCCATCCATTCGACCAGCGCCGCAGGTACTGGCCGGTTCGGCGACACCGCAGATATAATGTTTGTGTCAACGAGGTACACGTCTCAAAAATCGGTCTTGCGCAGCTTAGATCGATTCCGGGCCGGCAAATCGCCCGCACTCGTGGGGGCCGCCATCAGGAGCCGCCCGAAGCTTGGGACCTTCGACAGCCGTTGCCACTCCTCGTAGCCCAAGACCACTGCCTGCTTCTTGCCGTGACGCGTGATCACCGCAGGCTTGCCGTCGACCGCCTCATCGACGACTGCGGACAGGTTGGCCTTCGCATCACGAAGCTGAATTTCGCGCATGGGACACCTATATGACTACAGTAGTCATATAGGTAAACTGCCCGATTTTCAAGACGGCTTGGCCGTACCCGCCTCAGAGTGCTTTCCAGCCCGGCGCCCGCTTCGTTGCCTCAGTGAACGATCCCTGACGAAGCGAAGATATTAAACAAGTAGATCGTAGGAGGGGTGGAGCGAAGCGATACCCATCAAGTTCGTTTTGCAAACGCGATGGGTTTCGCTGCGCTCTACCCATCCTACCAACTGCGCTTTAATAGAGGTCGCCCTCGACGCGCAACGCTAGTCAATGTCTCAGATAAGCGACATCCTCACTCCCACTCAATCGTCCCAGGCGGCTTGCTGGTCACGTCGTACACCACCCGGTTCACGCCCTTCACCTCGTTGATGATGCGCGTGGCGGTCTCGCCCAAGAACTTCATGTCGAATTGGTAGAAGTCCGCGGTCATGCCGTCGGTGGAGGTGACGGCGCGCAGGCCAACCACATAGTCATACGTGCGGCCGTCGCCCATGACGCCGACGGTCTTGACCGGGAGCAGCACGGCAAAAGCCTGCCAGATCTCGTCGTAGAGGCCGTGCTTGCGGATCTGGTCGATGTAGACGGCGTCGGCCTTGCGCAGGATGTCGAGCTTGTCCCTGGTGATCTCGCCGGGGCAGCGGATAGCGAGGCCGGGGCCCGGGAACGGGTGGCGGCCGACGAAGATTTCGGGAAGGCCGAGCTCGCGCCCTAACTTGCGCACCTCGTCCTTGAACAGCTCGCGCAGGGGCTCGACGAGCTTCATGTTCATGCGCTCGGGCAGGCCGCCGACATTGTGGTGCGATTTGATCGTCACCGAGGGGCCGCCGGTGAAGGAGACGCTCTCGATCACATCGGGGTAGAGCGTGCCTTGCGCCAGGAAGTCGGCGCCGCCGATCTTCTTGGCCTCTTGCTCGAACACCTCGATGAAGAGGCGGCCGATGGTCTTGCGCTTGGTTTCGGGGTCGGTGACGCCCTCTAACTCGCCGAGGAATTGCTTGGAGGCATCCACGTGCACGAGCGGGATGTTGTAGTGGTGGCGGAACAGGTCGACGACCTGCTCGGCCTCGTTGAGGCGCATCAATCCGTGATCGACGAAGACGCAGGTGAGCTGGTCGCCGATGGCTTCGTGGATCAGGACGGCCGCCACGGCCGAATCGACGCCGCCGGAAAGGCCGCAGATCACCCTGCCCTTGCCGACCTGCGCGCGGATCTTTGCGATCTCCTCCTCGCGGAAGGCGCGCATGGTCCAGTCGCCGGTGAGGCCGGCGATCTTGCGCACGAAGTTGCGGATGAGCTTTGCGCCGTCGGGCGTGTGCACCACTTCTGGGTGGAACATCAGGCCGTAATATTTGCGCTTCTCGTCCTGGATGATCGCGAACGGCGCGTTCGGCGAGGTGCCGGCGACGGAGAAGCCCGGCGGCATCTTGGTGATACGATCGCCATGGCTCATCCAGACCTGGTTCTTGGTCCCTTCCGACCAGACGTCCGCGAACAGCTGGCTGTCGGCCTTGACCTCGACATCGGCGCGGCCGAACTCGCGGTGATGGCCGCCCTCGACCTCACCGCCGAGTTGGGCCGCCATGGTCATCTGGCCGTAGCAGATGCCCATCACCGGCACGCCGGAGGCGAAGATCAGTTGGGGGGCGCGGGGCGAGCCGGCCTCATGCACCGACTCCGGCCCGCCGGAGAGGATCACCGCCTTCGGCTTCATCTCCTTGAAGGCTTCTTCGGCCTTGTTGAACGGGACGATCTCGCAATAGACGCCGTCCTCGCGCACGCGACGCGCGATCAGCTGCGTCACCTGGCTGCCGAAGTCGACGATGAGAATCTTGTCGTGCGCCGAGGCCACCGAGGGCGTCGACGCGGAGCGGTCGTTCTGTGCTGCTGTCATGGCCAGCCAATACGCTGGCCGCGCGCGGCCCGCAACCGCGGCAGCAGTGCGCCCACATGCTTCTTTGGCATGGACAAATGAATATAGGTAAGTAATATTGACCTATTATGCTCCGTCTTCAGAAAAGGGGCCGATCAGGGAGAATGCCATGTCACAGCACCATCAGCCGTCAACACTTGCCGCGCTCGGCCGGACCTGGGTCGAGGCCTGGAACGCGCGCGATCTCGAGCGCGTGCTCACGCTCTACGACGAGGCGGCGGTGATGACCTCGGACCGCATTCCCATGCTGGGGTTCGACCCCAGCGGCACCGTGCGCGGCAAGGATGCCCTTCGCGCCTATTGGGGCAAGGCGCTTCCCCTGGTGCCCAACCTGCATTTCTCGCTGATCGATCTGTTCGTCAGCCCGGACAGCCTCGTGGTGTTCTACGAGAACGAGCGGGGCAAGAAGATCTGCGAATATCTGCGGGTGAATGAGGCGGGGCTGATCGTGCAGGGCTCGGCGAACCATTTGGCGCATTGAGGCTCGCTGCGTTGGACGGTGCAGGCCACCCACCGCTGTCATTCCCCGCGAAAGCGGGGAATCCAGTACGCCGCGACTTCTCGATCGACCACGGACGTCTCGGAATACGGGATCGCCCGGTCAAGCCGGGCGATGACACCGAGCGGGAGGCGCGAGCGTGCCACCAGCGTCATTGCGACGGAGACTGCGGCACGCCTGTGCGCTAACACTGCGCCCGCCGGCTCCAAGACAGGAATCCCCGATGAAACTTCCCACCTCCCCCTTCACCGTCACCGACTGGAGCAAGGTCGAGCCGACCACGCATCCCGGCGAACGCGGAGAGGCCAAGTGGCGCACGCTCAACATCGGCGAGCTCCGGGTGCGGATGGTGGAGTACTCGCCGGGCTATCTGGCCGATCATTGGTGCGATCGCGGCCACGTGCTGTACGTGCTGCAGGGCGAGCTCGATAGCGAGCTGCGCGACGGGCGCAAATTCAAGCTCACCGCGGGGATGAGCTACCAGGTGTCGGATTTCGGCGACGCCGCGCACCGGTCCTCGACGGCCACGGGGGCGACGCTTTTCATTGTCGACTAACACGCGAGGGCGCGGTTAATTTGCACCGCAAAATAGCAAAGTCGCGTGAGGTGCCGAGCCGCGGGTGGTGCCTTGAAGTGGCCCCAAATTCTCGCTATATTGTGATCATCGATACTTGGCCGAACGACTGGGCCGCTTCGCTTCGTTGCTGACGGGCGCGCACGCTTCAGATGAATTCTCCAAACATCGACTCATCAGGGACTATGGGCGCAACGCTGCGTACCGGTCTGCGTGCGTACTCAACCTAACTAACTAAAGGAAATTCCCATGGCTATGGGCACCGTGAAGTGGTTCAACACCCAAAAGGGTTATGGTTTCATCCAGCCGGATGACGGCCAGAAGGACGTGTTCGTTCACATCAGCGCCGTCGAGCGCGCTGGCCTCTCTTCCCTCAACGAGGGTCAGAAGGTCTCGTTCGACATCGTCGCCGACCGCCGCAGCGGCAAGTCGTCGGCTGACAATCTCCGCGTCGGCTAACGCTGGCGCAGCGTTCTGACCACGGACGTACCGGCAGAACGTTAGAACGCGAAAGCCCCGCGACCGGGATCGGTCTGCGGGGCTTTTGTTTGCCCCGGTCATTCCGGGGCTCGCGAAGCGAGAGCCCGGAATCCATTGAGCCGCAGACCCTGCCGCCCGATGGATTCCGGGCTCGCCCTGCGGGCGCCCCGGAATGACGGGGAGAGAAATCAGCCCGATTTCTTCAGCACCGAAACGAAAAACCCATCCGTCCCGGTGCGCCGCGGCGTCATCAGCCAGCCCTCGGCGGACTGCAGCGCGGCCTCGCCAAAAGCGTCCGCCTGGTTCCAGAGCACGCTCGCGGTCTGCTCGGGCGGGACGACCGTGAACTCGGAATGGCGGCCGACGAAAGCCCTCACCTGATCGCCGTTCTCGTCCGCCAGCACCGAGCAGGTGATGTAGGCGATGCGGCCGCCCGGCTTGACCAGCGGAACCGCACGCTCCAGCACCTCGGCCTGGTCGCGCAGGCGGATCTCGAGCGCGCCGGGGCGCATCCGCCATTTGGCATCGGGGTTGCGGCGCCAAGTGCCAGTTCCCGTGCAGGGCGCGTCGATCACGACGAGGTCGGCGGAGCCGCGGATGTCGGCAAGCGGATCGGCCTCGCCCTTGGGCGTGCGGACATCGGCATTGTGGACGCCGGCGCGCGACAGCCGCTCATGGATCGGGGCGAGCTGGCGCTTGTCGCGGTCGGTCGCGATCAGCCGGCCCTTGCCCTGCATCAGGGCGGCGAGCGCCAGCGTCTTGCCGCCGGCGCCGGCGCAGAGATCGATCACCTGCTCGCCGGGTTTTGCCGCGGTGAGCTGGGCGGCAAGCTGCGATCCCTCATCCTGCACTTCAATGGCGCCCTTGATGAAATCCTCTTCCGCCTGGATGCCGGGGTTGCGCGCATCGGCGGAAAGCTCGATGCGCAGGCCGGTTGCGGACCAGGGCGTCGGTTTTGCATGAAGATGAGAAAGCGCCTTCAGCACCTTGTCGCGATTGGATTTTAGCGTGTTGACGCGCAAGTCCAGCGGCGCCCGGCTCGCCATCGCCGCGGCTTCCGCCGGGCGGGTCTCCCCGAACACCTTGGCAAGGTACGGGTCGAGCCATTCCGGGTAGTCGCCGGCGATCGCGGCCGGCGCGCCTTCGAGCGACCGCGAGGCGAGTGCAGCCTGCTCGGCCTCGGTCAACGGCGCCGGCGCAAAGCGGCTGCCGTCGAACAAGGCGCCCATGGTTGCCATGTCCATGTTGCGCTCGAGGCGGAGCATGCCGATCAGCCGGGCCCGCGCGGTATCGGAATCCATCAGCCAGGCGCTCGAGGCGTAGCGCCGCAGCACGTCCCAGACGAGGCCGGCGATGGCGGCGCGGTCGCCCGAGCCGGCGAAGCGGTGCGCGGTGCCCCACTCCTTCAGCGCCTTCGCCGCGGGCACGCGGTCCCTCTCGATGGTGTCGATCACTTCGATGGCTGCGGACAGCCGGGCAGCGGGGGTCATTTCAAATCTTTCAGATGGGATCCGGCGCGTCAGGCTCAGATCAGCAACAAGAGCTTCAGCGCGAAGTAGATCCACATCGCGAGCAACACCAGCACGCCGGCGAGCCAGACCGTGGAGCGGCGGCCGAGATCGTTGGAGGAGACGAACACGCCGGCATGGGCAAAGCGCGTCACCACGAACACCCAGGACATCAGCACGATGAAGAGGTCGGCCCGGCGCAAGGGCAATGCCAGCGCGATCAAGACGTAGAACAGCACCGGCAGCTCGAACTGGTTGCGGTAGCAATTGGCGATTTGTGTGGCGCCCTTCGGCCAGTTCGGCTCGCCCAGGGCAATGTCGCGGATCTTGGTCTCGCCGGCGACAAGGGCCTTGCGGCGCGCCAGGACCATGCCGATCAGTAGCGCGAAGGTGAGAGCGATCTGCACGAAGACCGGCAGCAAGACCATTTGAACGGACATCGGAACTTTCCCGAACTGAGGCGCGAACGGCGGCTCGCGCAAACAACCGCTACACGGTGCGGTCGAATTCGACAACGTTCGCTTTCGTCAGGCGGAACAATTGCGCTGGTCGCGCCGTCGCCTTGCTGAGGGACCCCGTGACCGGCTCGATCATCCTGAGCTCGTCGATTTTGCGGCGAAAGGCGCTGTCGTTGAGGGAGCGGCCGAGCGCGGCCTCATAAGCGCGCCGCAGCGCCGGCAGCGTGAATTCCGGCGGCAACAGGAAGGCCGGCAGTGACGAATAGGCCGCGCGGCGCCGGCACCGCTGCATCGCGCCGGCCACGATCGCATCGTGGTCGAACGGCAGCCCCTTCGCTTCGGCAACCGGCAGCATCCTCAGCGAGGCATCGCCCCGCGCGGCGAAATCCTGGTGCGGCAACAGCGCATAATAGGCGACCGACGCCGACCAGCCGCGCGGATCGCGGCTTCCGCCGGAAAACGTCTTCAACTGCTCGAGCACACGGATCGAAAGGCCGGCCTTGCCCCGCAGCACGCGCGCCGCAGCGGCCTGCGTGGACGGATCTTCCTCGGGGTGAACATAGCCGCCGATCAGCGCGAGCTGCCCGGCATGCGGCGCCTTTTCGCGCGCCTGGAGCACGACGTGGATGCGGTCGTCATGCAGGGTGAGAAGCACGACGTCGACAGTAAGGATCGGACGGATCAGCTCGGCGGCCATAAGCCCATGCTATCTCATACAAATAGCAAATTGCAAATAACAAGTTGCAAATAGAACCGCGGGGAGCTCAAGCTTGAACGAGGCGATGGCAATCATCGTCTGAGACAGTGAGGCAAAGAGAGAGGCCAACATGATCGTCGTCTGGCGTGTCGTGAACCGTTGCAACCTCGCCTGCGGGTTCTGCGCGTATGACAAGCGGCTCGGCTTTCCGCGCAGCCAGGCTGCGCCGGCGGACGTCCTCCGCTTCGCCGCGGTGCTGGCCGAGCATCAGGCGCAGACCGGCGACCGTGTGCTCCTGAGCTGGCTCGGCGGCGAGCCGCCGCGCTGGCAGCCGTTGCAGGCGCTGACCCACGCCGTACGCGGGCTCGGCCTCGAGGTGAGTGCGACCACCAACGGCACTACCCTCGGCAGCCCGGCCCTGCGCCAGCATCTGTGCGAGACCTACAAGGAGTTGACCATCAGCGTCGACGGCTTTGCCGCCTTCCATGATCCCTCGCGCGGCTGGGCCGGCGGCTTCGAGAAGCTGCGCCGCTGGGTCCCTCGGCTCAACACCGAGGCACGCGTACGCGGCTCGAAGCTGACGCTGCGCGCCAATGTCGTGCTGATGCACCAGAACGTCGGTCGCTTCGCCGCCCTGTGCGAAGAGCTCGCCGGTTGGGGCATCGTCGAGATCACCTACAACCAGCTCGGCGGCCGCGACCGCCCGGAATTCTACCCGCAGCACCGCCTCACCCGCGCCGACGTCGACGCGCTGGAGCAGGCGCTGCCGGCGATCCGCAAAAGCCTCGCAGCACGCGGCGTCGTGCTGGTCGGCGGGGAGCAATATCTGGCGCGGATCCGGGCGAGCACGCTGGGCGAGCGGATGCCGGTGGCCGATTGCGACCCCGGCGAGAGCTTCCTCTTCATCGACGAGAAGGGCCGGGTCTCGCCCTGCAGCTTCACGACGGAAGACTACGGCATCGATATCGGCAGCCTGCGCAACGCCGCCGATCTCGCCGCCCTGCCCGGCCGATTCCGCCTGTTGCAACAGGCCGCGCGTTCGCGGCAATGCGACGACTGCCTCAGCACGCAGGTGTGCGGCAAGTTCAACGCCGCGAGCCGCCGCCCGACCCCAGTGTTGGCTGCCGCGGAATAGCGTTTCAGATACCGCCGGCACGCAGCGGCGCCGGAATCTCGCGGGATTGCTGCCGTCGCCAGCGAGCGACTTGAACCGGCGTTCCCGCTCTTGCGACCAACCACAGATTGTTAAAGCGATTTCGGCCCCATTTCGGGCCCGAGGCGAGATACCGCCATGACGACCTTGTCCGGCCTCTTCACCGAATCCGCCGATGGCCAGCTCGGCATCCTGATGTCGGCCCTATCAGGGATCGCGGCAGCCCTAGCGGTCGCACTGGCCATGACGGTCTACTTCCGCCTGAGTTATCGGACCTGGCGCGACGTCGCCCGGCATGGGCTGGCTGCCTTGGCCGCGGTCGCCCTGTTCGCCTTCGCCGCCTACGACATGCGCCACGCTGCGCTTGCCTATCTCGGCCTCAATCCCTCCAAGCCTGCCGTCGAGTTCGAGATCCGCATGCCCCGGGAGATGCTGACGGCGGTGAGCGACAGCCAGATCGAGCTGCACACCGATCGCAATCAGACGCTGGCGCTGGTCGACGGCGTGCGCGATCTCGCGGACGGCCGGGCGGTGCTGCGCGGCGCAGTGGTGCTCAACCACCGCACGGCCGATCGCGTTCTGGTCGTGAACTTGTCCGGCAAGGGCATCTTCGAGTTCCGCCTCCGCCTGCCGGCCGAGCCGCATCGTTCCGTCGAGTTCGGCCCCTGGCACCTCGCCGACCGCATCGCCGCCCCGCTCGCCGGCGCGGTCGCCCCGCAGGACGGCTACACCATCCGCTACCGCGTGCTTTAAACTTTGTTCGGTGCGATCCATGCCCGGCCCGTCATCGTTCCGACGCGCGGCGACCGGTAGGATGATCGCATGTCCGAATTTCGTCTCACGCAGATTTCCGACACTCATCTCGGCCGGCGTTTCCCCGGCCTGATCGCCAACTTCCATCGCATCAGCGAGCACATCGACGCCGGCAGGCCGGATCTCGTCGTCAACACCGGCGACGTCTCGTTCGACGGGCCGACCAGCCGCGACGACGTCGAATTCGCCAAAGGCCTGCACGACGCGCTGCCCGTCACCTGCCGCTATCTCCCCGGCAATCACGACATCGGCGACAATCCGACCGCGATCGGGCCGGCGCCGAAGCCGCCGGTCAGCGAGACGCAGCGCCGGCAGTTCTGCGACATCATCGGCGAAGACCATTGGTCGTTCGAAGCCGCGGGCTGGCGCTTCATCGGCCTCAATTCGCTGGTGATGAATTCGGGCCTCGCCTTCGAGGCCGAGCAGTTCGACTGGCTGTCTCAGGAAATCTCGCGCACGAACGGCAGGCCGGTCGCGCTGTTCCTGCACAAGCCGCTGTTTCTCAACCTGCCCGACGATGCCGAGACGCCGGAGACGTCGATCCGCTACGTGCCGCAGCCAGCGCGGGCGCGGCTGATCGAGTTGTTCGGCAATGTCGACCTGCGTCTTGTCGCCAGCGGCCACGTGCACCAGCGCCGCGACTTCACCTTTCGCCATACACGCCACGTCTGGGCGCCTTCAGCGGGTTTCGTCATCAACGATCAGCGCCAGGACCGGATCGCGATCAAGGAAGTCGGCCTCGTCGAATACCGCTTCCAGCCCGACAGTCTGGAGGTCCGTCACGTCAGGGCCGCCGGCCAGGTCGATGTCGACATCGAGGAGCTGCTCATCCAGATGGGCGGCGAGCATTAGCCTACTCCAGGGGCAAGCGCACCTTACCTTGATACCTCATTGCATCGAATTTGGCCTCAGATTGGCTAAAATCCGCTAATGACAACGTTGTCATATGGCCGTATCGTTTCCTGGCAGCGGTCGAGGGCCGCTGAGGGAGCGATGATGCAGTTCTTGTCCCGGTGGGAGAACCAACGCCTTTCGGCGACCGTGCGGGGCATTCCCATGGTCGATGGCGTTGCCACTGCGGACATCGGCAACCAGCGCTGGTCGCCTGCACACGGCGATCTCGCCCTGCCCGTCCTCACCCTGGATGAAGCCGCCTTCGCGGCCAACCGCGATCTCTTCCTAAAATGGTGCGCGAGTTCAGGCGTTGCCGTCGCGCCCCACGCCAAGACGCCGATGTCGCCGGAGCTCGCCCGCTCGCTGCGCGCCGCCGGCGCCTGGGGCACGACGGTTGCCAACGTCCAGCAGGCCGCCGTGCTGCTCGCGAGCGGCGAGCGACGCCTGCTGCTGGCCAACGAGATCGGCGGGCTCGCCGCCGGTCGGCGGCTCGGCGCGCTGCTCGGCGCCTATCCCGACGTCGAATTTCACGCCTTCGCGGATTCACCGGCTGCGGTGGCAGCTCTCGCCGAGGCCGCGCGGATCGCGGGACGCAGTGAATTATCGGTGCTGGTCGAACTCGGCGCCGACCGCACCGGCGCGCGCGACCGCGCCGCGGTCGAGGCAACGATCGCAGCCGTGCTCGCCGCCGACCGGCTCGTGCTCGGCGGCGTCGCCACTTACGAAGGCGCCGCTGCAACGTCCGATACCGACGAGACGATGCGCGCCATCGCGGTGCTGCTGGAGCGCACCATCGAGACATTTGCGTTGGTGCGCGCGGCCGCCCCGAAGCGGCCGTTGATCCTGAGTGCCGGCGGCTCGGCCTATTTCGATATCGTCGCGCGAGCACTTGCGCCCGCGGCTCAGGCCGACGGCAACGCCAGTGTGATCCTGCGCTCGGGCGCACTGTGCTTCGCCGATCACGGCATCTATGCGCGCGCCTTCGCGGAAGTCGACCGGCGCGGCGGCCTCCTCATCGAAGGCCTGCACCACTCGGCCGTGGAGAGCTTTCGGCCCACGCTGACGCTCTGGGCCGAGGTGCTGTCGCGGCCCGAAGACGGACTTGCGATCGCCGGCTTCGGCATGCGCGATGCCTCCTTCGACCAGGGACTGCCCGTGCCGTTGCGCGTGTTCCGGGACGGAGTCGAGCAGCAAGGCCTTGCCGCGGCGCTCGCGGTGACCCGCCTCAACGACCAGCACGCGTTCCTCTCGGTCGCATCCGAAGCTGCGCTTGCGGTCGGCGACATCATCGCCTTCGGCATCTCGCATCCCTGCACCTGCCTCGACCGCTGGCGCGTGATCTTCGGCCTCGATGCCGACGGCGTCGTGGCGCGCGCCCTCCCCACCCAGTTCGGCTGAGAGCGGCGCGATGAACTTCCTGCCGCTCTGGCGCTATCAGAACCAGCTCATCGACGGCGCCATCGTCACGCTGGAGCTGACGGTGATCTCGGCGTTCGCCGGGCTCGTGATCGGCATCGCCGGCGCGGTCGCGCTGAAGGGTCGGATCACGTCGCTGCGCTGGCTGGTGCGCGGTTACATCGAGCTGTTCCGCAACACGCCCTCGCTGATCCAGATCTTCATCGTCTTCTTCGTGCTGCCGAACTTCGGCCTGAAGCTGCCCGCCTTCGAGGCCGCGGCCGTCGCGCTGTCACTCTATTTCGGCGCTTATTCCGTCGAGATCATCCGCGCCGGTCTCGATTCCATTCCGCGCAGCCAGGTCGAGGCCGGCCAGTGCTTGGGGTTGTCGGGCTGGCAGGTGTTTCGCCACATCATCCTGCCGCCGGCGCTGCGCAATGCTTATCCCGCCGTGACCAGCCAGTTCGTGCTTTTGCTGCTCGGCACCTCGCTCGCTTCGCAGGTCGCCACGGATGAGCTGTTCCACGTCGCCGGCTTCATCGAGAGCCGTACCTATCGCAGCTTCGAGGTCTATGCCGTGATCTGCACGGTCTATTTCGCGATGGCGATGTCGTTCAAGGCGCTGTTCACCGTGATCGGTCTGGCGGCCTTCCGCTGGCCGCGGCGGCGCTGAGGGACGACGCGATGCGATCCTTCTCCCTCATCGACTTCGTTTCGCTGTTCGCGGCGCTGCGCTGGACCGTCGCCCTCGTCGTGCTCGCGCTTGCCTTCGGTGCGCCACTGGCGCTCGGGCTTGCGCTCGGCCGCATCAGCCGGTTCGCGAGCCTGCGCTGGGCGATGGCGGCGTGCATCCAGGTGATCCAGAGCGTGCCGCTGCTCGGCCTGTTGTTCTTCTTCTATTTCGGCATGCCGGTTTTCCTCGGCATCCAGGTGCCGGCGCTGATCGCCGTGACGGTCGCCTACACGCTCTACACCGCCGCCTTCCTCGGCGAGATCTGGCGCGGTGGCCTGGAGGCCGTGAAGCAGGCGCAATGGGAGGCCGGCGCCTGTCTCGGCCTCTCCGCCTGGCAGCAATTCCGCCACATCATCGCGCCGCAGGCGCTGCGGCTATCGCTGCCGCCGACCGTCGGCTTCCTGGTGCAGCTGATCAAGGGCACTTCGCTCGCCTCGATTCTCGGCTTCGTCGAGCTCGCCCGCGCCGGTCAGGTGGTGAGCGCGGCGACGTTCCAGCCGCTGCTCACCTACGCCCTGGTCGCCGCGATCTATTTCGCGCTGTGCCTGCCGCTCACGCTCTGGTCCCGCTCCCTGGAGGCCCGCCTCGATGGCTCTCGTTGAAATCCGCGACGTGCGCAAGACATTCGGCAAGGTCGAGGTGCTCAAGGGCGTCTCGCTCGAGGTCGAAGAAGGCGAGATCGTCACCATCATCGGCCGCTCCGGCTCGGGCAAGTCGACGCTGCTCCGCTGCATCAACGCGCTGGAGAGCGTCGATTCCGGCGAGATCCGGGTCGAGGGCCAGAAGGTCCACGCCAAAATGCCTGAGCTAAAGAAATTCCGTCAGCGCGTCGGCATCGTGTTCCAGGCCTTCAATTTGTTTCCGCATCTGAAGGTCGAGCGCAACATCACGCTCGCTCCGCTGCTCACCGGCCGCATCGAGAAGACGAAAGCGCGGGCCTTGGCCGAGGACGTGCTGACCCGCGTCGGGCTCGCCGACAAGATCGACGCCTGGCCCGAGCAGCTCTCCGGCGGCCAGCAGCAGCGCGTCGCGATCGCCCGCTGTCTCGCCATGGTGCCTCATCTCATGCTGTTCGACGAAGTGACCTCGGCGCTCGACCCCGAGCTCGTCGGCGAAGTCCTGAAAGTGATTGAAGCGATGGCGGAACAGGGCATGACCATGATCCTGGTCACCCACGAGATGGGCTTTGCCCGCAACGTCGCCGACCGCATCGTCTTCATGCATCAGGGCCGCGTCTGGGAACAGGGCCCACCGGCAAAACTGTTCGTCAGTCCTGAGACACCCGAGCTCGCAAGCTTCATCGCATCTGCCAAGTGAAAACCGTCCCCTTCAAGGAGAGAGCCATGAGAAAATTGAAGTCCCTCTTCACCATCGCAGCCGCGGCGCTTGCCGTTCTCGCCGCGCCGAACGTCGCCAACGCCGACAAGCTCCAGGACGTGCTCGGCGCCGGCAAGATTCGCGTCGGCATTCTCACTGATGCCGCGCCGTGGGGCTTCAAGGACGACAAGGGCGAGATTGCCGGCCTCGATGCCGATCTTGCAAAACTGATCGCCGCCGACATGGGCGTGAAGCTCGAACTGGTGCCGGTGACGGGTGCCGCGCGCATCCCGAGCCTGCTCTCGGACAAGCTCGACATTTTGATCGCCGGTCTCGGCGCCACGCCCGAGCGCGCCCAGCAGGTGATGTTCTCGCAGCCCTATGCGGTAGTGAATCTCGGCGTTTATGGCGCCAAGTCGCTCCCCTCCGCCACCGGCAAGAAGCCCGACAATCTGGAGGGCCGCACGGTAGCCGTCGCCAAAGGTACGACGCTCGACGTCTGGCTCACCGACAACGCGCCGAAGGTGAAGCTGGTGCGCTTCGAGGACACTCCGGCTGCGATTGCGGCCTATCTCGCCGGACAGGCCGACACGTTCGCGGAGAACAGCGCCATTGCGCTGAAGGTGCAGGACCAGAACCCGACCAAGGAGGTCGAGCTGAAATTCCTGATCCGCCAGTCGCCGGCCCATGTCGGCGTCCGCCAGGGCGAGCAGAACCTGCTCAACTGGATCAACACCGACATCTTCTTCAACAAGCTCAACGGCAAGCTCGGCGCACTTCAGCTGAAATGGTTCAAGGAAGAGCAGTCGTTGCCGACGCTGTGAATTTTGGACGGGCTCTCGCATCATGTGAGAGCCCACCTTTACGAGGAGAATTGAGATGATCAAACGTTACGTCGTGGGATCGCGCATGAGCCAGGCCGTCGCCGCCGGCGGCATGGTGCACATCGCAGGCCAGGTCGCCGATGACCGCAAGGCCGGCATCGTGTCGCAGACGGAGCAGGTGCTCGGCAAGATCGACGCGCTGCTCAAGGAGGCCGGCTCCGACCGCTCCAAGCTGATCGCGGTCAACGTCTTCCTGCCGCATATCACCGACTTCGACACCATGAACTCGGTCTATGACGCCTGGATCGATCCGGCCAATCCGCCGGCGCGCGCCTGCGTCGAAGCCCGCCTCGCCGATCCCGATTTGCGCGTCGAGATGACCGCGGTCGCCTTGCTCTAAGCCGCCGCCTTTCTTTCAACCTTCGGCCGGCGCCGGCGACGGCGCGGCCACGAGGCCTCCCATGCATACCGGACTGTTTCACGAGATCGATTTCGAGAAGGACCAGAAATGGTCCGGCCATCTCGGCATTCCCTTCTCGATCGATCGCTCCCCCTACTATCAGCTCAAGATCCCGATCTTCCGGATCAAGAACGGCGCCGGACCGAAGCTGCTCCTGATGGCCGGCAATCACGGCGACGAATATGAGGGCGAGATCACGCTGACGCGGCTGTATCGCCGGCTCGATGCGAGCGCCATCAAGGGCGAGATCACCATCCTGCCCTTCGCCAATTGGCCCGCCGTGATGGCGGCACGGCGCCGCTCGCCGCTCGATGAAGGCAATCTCAACCGCGCCTTCCCGGGCGATGCCGCGGGCACGCCGACCTTCCGCCTGGCGCATTTCCTCGAGCACGAGCTGTTTCCGCGCCACGACGTCGTCTTCGACATCCACTCCGGCGGCACGTCGATGGCGCACGTGCCCTGCGCGTTGATCGAGCGGCAGGGACCGCCAGAAATGTTCGGCCACGCGCTGCGCCTGATGGAAGGGCTCGGGATGCCCTTCGCCTTCGTCGCCGAGAACGGCGCCACGGCGCCGACCTCGATGGCGGCGGCCGCGCGCGCCGGCGCGATCGGGCTCTCCGGTGAATTCGGCGGCGGCGGCACTGTCACGCCGCAGACCATGGCGTTCACCGCGCGCGCGGTCGATCGGCTGCTGCTCGCGCTCGGCCTCGTCCAGGCGCCCGTGCTCGGGCCGCATGCGCCGGTCGAGCGCGCGACCGAACTGCTGGCCCTGCAGAACCATGCCCAGGCCGTGTTCGCGACGCGCCGTGGCTGGTTCGAGCCCGCTGTCACCGTCGGTGCGCGCGTGAAGGCGGGCGACATCGCCGGCTGGTATCACGACTTCGAGCGCCCCGAGCTTGCCGAAGAGGTGCTGCGCTTCCCCGCCGACGGCATCGTGATCTCGCAGCGCCTGCACACCGACAGCCAGAGCGGCGACTGCCTGGTGCAGGTCGGCCGCGCCTTGAAGCGTGAGGAAGTTTTGGGACGGTGAGCTTCGGCCGCATGCTCATTGCACCTCTCCCGCTTGCGGGAGAGGTCGGATCGCGAAAGCGATCCGGGTGAGGGCTTTCTCCTCTTGGGGATTTCGTCCGTAACCTTGGACGATCCCGACGTGGAGACACCCTCTCCCCAACCCTCCCCCGCAAGCGGGGGAGGGAGCGCAGTGCCAATGCGGTTGCAGTACGATCTGATCTCATGATGCTCTAACCTGACGTCTCTTCAGGAATTCGATGACCGATCCGGCCAAGCCGAGCTATGACGACGTCGTGCGCATTCCGGCGCCGCCCGGCCGCAGCAATGCGACCGGACGGCCGCCGCGCATCGAGGAAGTCGCAGAACGCGCCGGCGTCGCGCCGATCACGGTGTCGCGGGTGCTGCGCCACCCCGAGAAGGTCAATCGCAAGACCCGCGAGCGAATCCTCGAGGTGATCGAGGCGACCGGCTATGCCTCCAACCCGCATGCCCGCGCGCTCCGCTCGGGCCGGTCCAACGTGGTCGTCGCCTTCGTCTCCAACATCCTCAGCCAGCAGTTTGGCCTTGCGGTGCGCAGCTTTGCCGCGACGCTCGAGCCGGAGGGTTTTGAGGTGCTGGTCGGCCAGACCTCCTACTCCTATGCCAAGGAGGTCGCGATGATCCAGTCGCTGCGCGGCATCCGCCCCGCGGCGGTGATGTTCACCGGCGTCATCGAGCTCGAGGAGAACCGCACGGCGCTGGCCGAGCTCGGCATTCCCGTGATCGAGACCTGGGCGTTCCCGCGCGATCCCATCGACATGCTGGTCGGCCTGCCCAATGCGGATGCCGGCGCGATGGCGGCGCGCCGGCTGGCGCAGGCGGGACATCGCCGCATCGCCTTCATCGGCCGCAGCAGCGGCCGCGGCGCACTCCGCCGCGACGGCTTTCGCGCCGCCGCCGCACAGCTCGGCCTCACGATCGTTCACGAAATCCTCGTTGGAGAGGTGACGGGGCTGGTCGACGGCCGTGCCGCCTTCACCGCCCTGCTCGAGCGCAGCGGCGACGTCGACGCCGTGTTCTGCGCCAACGACCTGCTCGCGACCGGTGCGCTGATCGAGGCTCGCGCCCGCGGCCTGTCGGTGCCGCGCGATCTGGCCGTCCTCGGCTTCGGTGACAACGACGTCGCCGATCAAATCATGCCCGGCCTTACGACCATCTCATTCGACGCGGCGGCCGTGGGACGTCTCGCGGGCGAACTGCTTTTGGCGCGGCTCTCAGGCACGCCGCGCGCCGAGCAGCGGCTCGCGGTCGATCTGTTCCTGGTCGAGCGCGGCAGCGTCTGAGCGTTGCGGCTTACGCGACGCTCTTGAGATCCTGCTGGATGGCAGCGAGCAGCGATTGCAGCGCGGCGCTGTTCACCGGCTTGGCCGCGGTGCCGACCGGCTGAACAGAGGCGGGCTGCGCAGCTTTCACCGGGCGCTTCGGGAATGGCGGTGGAGCAGGCCTTGCGGCCGGCGTGAATTCGCCCTCGTCCTCGGCGTGAACGAACTTGCCATGGATGACGTCGTCGCGACGGCCCATGATGAACATGGTCGCCCAATAGCTGGCGGCCAGGAGGATTACGCAGAAAATACCAATCTCTAACATCGCAGCACCTAAAATATGCGCGATGATTCAATGCCTTCCTCCGGCCGTCAATGAACAGGCGGTCACACCTGCGGCTTTTGCGGGCAGGTGTGACCATTTGGTGACTCTTTCTTAACTATCCCCACCCGGCGTGTGGCCGCGGGGCCACGTGAGTCCCATTCCCTGTCGCGCTAGGCCTTGTCCGGCCCGACCCGGACCAGCTGCTTGCCGAAATTGGCCCCCTTCAGCAGGCCCATGAAGGCGCCGGGCGCACTCTCCAGGCCCTCGGTGACGAACTCCTTGTACTTGACCTTGCCCTCGCGAACCCAGGCCGACATGTCGCGCAGGAAGTCGCCATGGCGGGCGGCAAAGTCCGACACGATGAAGCCGCGGAAGGTCAGCCGCTTGGTCAGCGTCGCGAACATCAGGCGGGCGGCCCATTTCGGCGGCTTGGCCTCGGTGTCGTTGTAGTGCGCGATCAGGCCGCAAACGGGCACGCGCGCAAACGGGTTGAGCAGCGGGAACACCGCCTCGAACACGGCACCGCCGACATTCTCGAAATAGACGTCGATACCCCCAGGGCAGGCGTCCTTCAACTTGGCGGCGAGATCGGGATCGCGGTGATCGATGCAGGCATCGAAGCCGAGCTCCTTCACCACGTAGTCGCACTTGTCCTTGCCGCCGGCGATGCCGACCGCGCGTGCGCCCTTGATCTTGGCGATCTGCCCCACCGCCGAGCCGACCGCGCCGGACGCACCGGCGACGACGACGGTCTCGCCCGGCTGCGGCTTGCCGATATCGAGCAGGCCCGTATAGGCGGTCATGCCGGGCATGCCGAGCACCCCGATCGACGTCGAGATCGGACCGAGCTTGGGATCCACCTTGATCAGGCCCTTGCCGTTCGAGATCGCGTGCGACTGCCAGCCGGTGCGCGCGCGGACGATGTCGCCGACCGCGAAATCGGAATTGTTGGAGGCCACGACCTCGCTGACCGCCTCGCCTTCCATCACGCCGCCGACCGGCACCGGCGCGGCATAAGACGGAGCATCGTTCATACGCCCGCGCATATAGGGATCGAGCGAAAGCCAGATCGTGCGCAGCAGGACTTCGCCCTGCCCTGGCGTCGGCACGGCGAATTCCTCCAGGCGAAAATCAGACGGCTTGGGTTCGCCGACGGGACGCGCGGCGAGAACGATGCGTTTGGCTTGGGCCATTGGCTTCCTCCACTTTTCTGTCCTTGCGAGCGAAGCGAAGCAATCCAGCCGCGTCAATACAAAAGGACTGGATTGCTTCGCGGAGCCTGTCATCGGGCCGCGCTTCGCGCGGACCCGTTGGCTCGCAATGACGAGCTTTTGGCACGCGCACGCCACACAGGCGCTGTCATGCCCCGCGAAGGCGGGGCACCCAGTACTCCGAGACAATCGTTGTTGGACCGAGAAGCCGCGGCGTACTGGATCGCCCGCCCCTGTGCGCAAGTGCGCACTAGGCGGGCGATGACGCCGAGAATGGAACGACTAACCCCCGCCCGGATAATTCGGGCTCTCGCGCGTGATCGTGACGTCGTGGACGTGGCTTTCGCGCAGGCCGGCGCCGGTAATGCGGACGAACTGGGCCTTGTCGTGCAGCTCCTTCATGTCGCGCGCGCCGACATAGCCCATCGCGGCGCGCAGGCCGCCGGCGAGCTGGTGCATGACATTGCCGACCGGGCCCTTGTAGGGCACCTGGCCCTCGATGCCTTCAGGCACGAGCTTGAGCGTATCCTTGATGTCCTGCTGGAAGTAGCGGTCGGCCGATCCCCGCGCCATCGCGCCGACCGAGCCCATGCCGCGATAGGCCTTGTAGGAGCGGCCCTGCCACAGGAACACTTCGCCGGGCGTCTCATCGGTGCCGGCCAGCAGCGAGCCGACCATGGCGATGTCGGCGCCGGCCGCGAGCGCTTTCGCAAGGTCGCCGGAATATTTGATGCCGCCGTCGGCGATGACGGGGACATCGGCCTTCTTCGCCGCGTCGACCGCATCCATGATTGCGGTGAGCTGGGGAACGCCGACGCCGGCGACGATGCGGGTGGTGCAGATCGAGCCCGGGCCGATGCCGACCTTGATGCAATCCGCGCCCGCGTCGATCAGCGCCTGCGCGCCTTCCGTGGTGGCGACGTTGCCGGCGACGACCTGCACCGAATTGGACAGGCGCTTGATGCGGTTCACCGCCTGCAGCACGTGACGGGAATGACCGTGCGCAGTGTCGACGACGACGAGGTCGACGCCGGCATCGATCAGCCGCTCGGTGCGCTCGAAGCCGGTGTCGCCGACCGTGGTGGCGGCAGCGACGCGAAGGCGGCCCTGCCCATCCTTGCAGGCGAGCGGATGGGCGACCGCCTTCTCCATGTCCTTCACCGTGATGAGACCGACGCAGCGATATTGATCGTCGACCACCAGCAGCTTCTCGATGCGGTGCTGGTGCAGCATCCGCCGCGCCTCGTCCTGGCTGACATTCTCACGGACCGTGACGAGCCCTTCATGCGTCATCAGCTCGGAGACTTTTTGCCGGCGGTCGGTGGCAAAGCGCACGTCGCGGTTGGTGAGGATACCGACCAGCTTGCCGGGCGTGTTCTTGCCGGCGCCGGTGACGACGGGAATGCCGGAGATGCCGTGATCGCTCATCAGCTTGAGCGCATCGTCGAGCGTGGCGTCGGGGCTGATGGTGAGCGGGTTCACCACCATGCCGGACTCGTAGCGCTTGACCTGCCGCACCTGGGCGGCCTGCCCTTCGGGATCGAAATTGCGGTGGATGACGCCGAGGCCGCCGGCCTGCGCCATGGCGATCGCCATGCGGGCCTCGGTGACGGTGTCCATGGCCGAGGCCATGATCGGGATGTTGAGCGGGATGGCGCGGGTGACGCGGGAGCGGATGTCGACCTCGCCCGGCATGACGTCCGACAGGCCCGGCTTCAACAGCACGTCGTCGAACGTAAAGGCTTCGCGGATGCCCTGAAGTTGCACCGTGGCCATCTGCCAACTCCTTCCTGCGGCCTTGCCGCAAATGCTAATGGATGAGCGCCGCCCTCGGCGTCCCTTGCGGCAACGCCTTGAGAATCGGAGCCCATCGGTGGGGTTGACGCGGGTCGATAGCACGGCCGCGTGACGAATCAAAGCAATTCGGGCCGCTGGCCAGCCATGCACAGGCTTTTTTGGGCCGATTCAGCGGGGTCGGCTCCGTCCGCCGTCCCCTCCGGCGTCATTCCGGGGCGCGACGAAGTCGCGAACCCGGAATCCATCGCGCAGCAACGCTGTGGCCCAATAGATTCCGGGCTCGCGCCAAGGGGCGCGCCCCGGAATGACAGAGAGGGTCACACCGTTGTTACGCGGGACTTAGGTGCTATGCGCCGATCCGCAATGGTCGGCGGCGGACGGCGGTGATAAGCCGCAACTCCGCCCCTCCTTCAGCTTTCTTTAATTTCATGGTCGACAAGCAACGCGTCATTCCGCTGATCGTGGCCACGGCTCTGTTCATGGAGAACATGGATTCGACCGTGATCGCCACCTCGCTGCCGGCGATCGCGGCCGACATCGGCACCAGCCCGCTGACGCTGAAGCTCGCGATCACATCTTACCTGCTGTCGCTCGCGGTGTTCATCCCGGCGAGCGGCTGGACCGCCGACCGGTTCGGCGCGCGGATGGTATTCGCGATCGCGGTCGGCGTGTTCATGGTCGGCTCGGTCGGCTGCGCGCTCTCGACCTCGGTCACCGATTTCGTGTTCGCGCGCATTCTGCAAGGCATGGGCGGGGCGATGATGACGCCGGTCGGACGCCTCGTGCTGCTGCGCTCGGTCGACAAGAGCGCGCTGGTCAACGCCATGGCCTGGGTGACGGTCCCTGCCCTGATCGGCCCCGTGATCGGCCCGCCGCTCGGCGGCTTCATCACCACCTATGCGTCCTGGCACTGGATCTTCCTGATCAACATCCCGATCGGCCTGCTCGGCATCTTCATGGCGCTGCGCTTCATCGATCCCATCAAGAGCGAGGCGCAGGAGCCGTTCGATCTCTACGGCATGGTGCTCGCCGGCATCGGCCTTGCCGGGATCGCCTTTGGCCTTTCAGTCGCCGGGCTCAACCTGCTGCCCTGGAGCACGGTGGCCGCGCTGATCGTGGGCGGTGCGATCTCGATGACGCTCTACGTCATCCACGCGCGGCGGACCGGATCGCCGGTGCTGGACTTCTCGCTCCTGAGGCTGCCGACGCTGCGCGCAGCCGTGTTCGGCGGCTTCCTGTTCCGGCTCGGCATCGGCGCGCTGCCGTTCCTGCTGCCGCTCCTGATGCAGATCGGCTTCGGCCTGTCGCCGTTCCATTCCGGCCTCGTCACCTTTGCTTCCTCGCTCGGGGCCATGGGCATGAAGACGCTGGCGGCGCGGATCATCCGCACCTTCGGCTTCCGCAACCTCATGACGGTGAACGCGATCGTCAGCGCGTTCTTCCTCGCCGTCTGCGCGCTGTTCACGGTGACGACGCCGCTGCTCATCATCATGGTCATCCTGGTGGTCGGCGGCTTCTTCCGCTCGCTGGAGTTCACCGCGATCAACACGGTCGCCTATGCCGACGTCGAAACCGCGCAGATGAGCCGGGCCACCACGCTCGTCAGCGTCAACCAGCAGCTCGCGGTCTCCGCCGGCGTCGCCGTCGGCGCGGCCTGCGTGGAAACGACGATGTGGTTCCACCATATCAGCGAGATCGACGCCACCGTGTTCGCGCCCGCCTTCGTCGTGGTGGCGCTGACCTCGGCGGCCTCGAGCTGGTTCTTCTGGCAGATGCCCGCGGATGCCGGCCACGAGATCTCCGGTCGCAAGGCCGTGGAGATCGCCAGCCGCAAGGGCGCGGGCAAGGGTGCGGAGAAGGCGGCGGTCAAGGCAGCGTCCGAGGATACGCAGGACGTAAGGGATCAGCGGCTTGGGTGAATATCTCCTCGGTCATTCCGGGGCGATGCGCAGCATCGAACCCGGAATCCATCGCACCGCGGAACGTGTTGAGAAATGGATTCCGGGCTCGCCTTTTCGAGGCGCCCCGGAATGACGGGGTGCGAGGCTACGCCGTTCCCCCGCCCCGAAATCCCGTCGCCAGCACGTAGCGCTCCGAGGAATCCTGCCGGCTCGCCGCGGGCTTCACATGACGCACCGTCGCGAAATCGCGCTTGAGCTGGGCGAGCAGATCGGCATCGGCGCCGCTCTGGAACGTCTTGGCCAGAAACGCGCCGCCGGGTTTGAGCACGTCGCAGGCAAACGCCGCGGCGGTCTCAACCAGGCCGACGATGCGCAGCTGGTCGGTCTTGCGGTGGCCGGTGGTGTTGGCGGCCATGTCGGACATCACAACGTCGGCCTTGCCGCCGAGCATCGCGGTGAGCTTCTCGGGCGCGTCGTTGTCCATGAAGTCGAGCTGCGCGAAATCGACGCCGGGAATCTCCGGCATCTCCAACAGATCGATGGCGACGACCTTGCCCTTGCCTTCCGTCGAGCCGACGCGCTTGGCCGCGATCTGGCTCCAGCCACCGGGTGCCGCGCCGAGATCGACCACGGCCATGCCCGGCTTCAAGAGCCGGAACTTGTCGTCCATCTCCAAGAGCTTGAACGCGGCACGCGAGCGATAGCCCGCAGCCTTGGCTTTCGCGACATAGGGATCGTTGAGCTGCCGCTCCAGCCACAGCTTCGACGACAATTTGCGCTTGCCGCCGGTCTTGACCTGGACGTGCAAGCGGCCGGTCGTGTCCTTGGCCATACTCACCAGCTCCTGAGCGCGCCGTCCTCGCGCATCATCTCGACCAGCATGCCTTCGCGTAAGCCCCGGTCGGCGACGCGCAGGCGCGGCAGCGGAAAGGCGCGGCGGATAGCATCGAGAATGGCGCAGCCGGCGAGCACGAGATCGGCACGCTCGACGCTGATGCAGCTGTTGTTCGCGCGCTCCTCGTAGCTCATGCCGAGCAGCTTGTTGATGGTCGCGGTGATGTCGGCATCGTTCATCCAGATGCTGTCGATGCGGCGTCGGTCATAGCGCGCCAGATTGAGATGGATCCCGGCCAGCGTCGTCACCGTGCCCGACGTGCCGAGCAGATGCATGTCGGCGAGATCGCGGCCGTGCTCTTCCGCAAACGGCGCGACGTGGCTTGCGACCTCCTGCTCCATCGCGGCGTAGATCTCCGGCGTGACGTCGCGTCCGCCGAACTGCTCGGCGAGCGTGACCACGCCATAGGGGATCGACATCCAGGCTTTTATGCGCGGCTCCGGGTTTTCCGGGTCGCGCTCGATCCGCACCAGCTCGGTCGAGCCGCCGCCGATGTCGAACAGGATCGCGCCGCGCCCCCTCGGGTCGACCAGCGGCGAGCAGCCGAGCACGGCGAGCGTGGCCTCGGTCTCGCGGTCGATCACCTCGAGCTCGATGCCCGTCTCGGCCGCAACGCGGCTGCGAAAACCTTCCGCGTTCGAAGCCGCGCGGCAGGCTTCGGTCGCGATCAGCCGCAGCCGCCGCGCCTTCCGTAAGTTGATCTTGTCCCGGCAGATGCTGAGCGCGGCGATGGCACGCTCGATCGCGGCGTCGCTGATGCAACCTGTCGCCGAGACGCCCTCCCCGAGCCGGATGATGCGCGAGAAGGAATCGACCACGCGAAAGCCGTCCTGGGTCGGACAGGCGATCAGCAGCCTGCAATTGTTGGTGCCGAGGTCCAGCGCCGCATAGACGCCGGTTCCCGGCGCTTGCGCGCCGACGGCCGGATCGGTGGCCAACGCCACCGCCGCCATCGACCCATTCAGCTCACCGTGCGGCCCATGTTGGCTAACATGGCCGTCGCGGAGCCGCGTGTGGTCATTCATACAAAGTGTCTTTCCGCGGCCGGTCGGGCCGGTCTGGAATTGATTATTCGCCTGAAACATTAGCAGCGCGGCAGGCCTGCGCAACAACGCATCACATGGGACCATGCCCAATCGTGCGTTGTCGTGAACGGGGGTGGTGGGTTATCTCAAGGGAGTCCGGTGCTCCGCTGCCGCGAAAATGCGCAAATGCCGGCTTTTCAGGTCAATTCCATGCAAGAACACACCAAATCGTCCACGCTCGAGAACGCTATTGCACTGCAAAAATATGGTGTCGGGCAACCGGTCCGCCGCAAGGAGGACGACACCCTGGTGCGCGGCAAGGGCCGCTACACCGACGATTTCAACCTGCCCGGCCAGGCCTATGCCGTGGTCGTCCGCTCGACCCATGCCCATGGCATCATCCGCGGCATTGGCCTCGATGCCGCCAAGGCGATGCCGGGCGTGCTCGGGGTGTGGACCGGGAAAGATCTCGATGCCGCCGGTTACGGCCCCTTCACCTGCGGCCTGCCGCTGAAGAGCCGTGACGGCTCGCCCCTGCTCCAGACCAACCGCCAGCCGCTGGCGACCGACAAGGTCCGCTTCGTCGGCGATCCCGTCGCCTTCGTGGTGGCGGAGACGCTGGCGCAGGCGCGCGACGCGGCCGAAGCGGTCGAGCTCGACATCGAGCCGCTGCCGGCGGTGACCGATCCCGAAGAAGCCGCCAAGCCCGGCGCGCCGCAGCTCTATGACCACATCCCGAACAACGTCGCGCTCGACTACCACTATGGCGACATGGACAAGGTCAACGCGGCCTTCGCCAGCGCCGCTCATGTGACCAGGCTCGACATCGAGAACACCCGCGTCGCCGTGGTCTCGATGGAGCCGCGCGTGGGGCTTGCCTCCTACGACAAGAAGACCGAGCGTTACACGCTTCAGGTGCCGACCCAGGGCGTTGCCGGCAACCGCGCCAACCTCGCCAAGAACCTGAAGGTGCCGAACGAGAAGGTGCGCATTCTCACCGCCAATGTCGGCGGCTCCTTCGGCATGAAGAACATCAACTATCCCGAATATATGTGCATCCTGTATGCGGCGAAGGCGCTGGAACGGCCGGTGAAGTGGCTGGACGAGCGCTCCACCAGCTTCCTCTCCGACAGCCATGGCCGCGCGCAGAAGATCCATGCCGAGCTCGCGCTCGATGCAGAGGGCCACTTCCTCGCGGCAAAGCTGTCCGGCTACGGCAATCTCGGCGCCTACATCACCGGCGTCGCGCCGGGCCCGCTTTCGCTCAACACCGGCAAGAACTTCTCCAGCGTCTATCGCACGCCGCTGATGGCGGTCGACATCAAGACGGTGCTCACCAACACCACGCTGATGGGCGCCTATCGCGGTGCCGGCCGGCCCGAGGCGAACTATTACATGGAGCGCCTGATCGACCGCGCCGCCGACGAGATGGGCATCAACCGGCTGACCTTGCGCAAGCGCAACTTCATCAAGCCGAACCAGATCCCGTTCGCGGCCTCCTCCGGCGTCACCTATGACAGCGGCGACTTCCAGGCCGTTTTCAACAAGGCGCTCGAAATCTCGGACCACGAGAACTTCGCCAAGCGCAAGAAGGAGAGCAAGAAGGCCGGCAAGCTCCGCGGCATCGCGGTCGGCTCCTATCTCGAGGTCACGGCGCCGCCGAGCCCCGAGCTCGGCAAGATCGTGTTCGATGCTGACGGCACCGTGCAGCTCATCACCGGCACGCTCGATTACGGCCAGGGCCATGCCACGCCGTTCGCGCAGGTGCTGTCCGAGCAGCTCGGCGTCCCCTTCGAGAGCGTGAAGCTCGTGCAGGGCGACAGCGATATCGTCCACACCGGCAACGGCACCGGCGGCTCGCGCTCGATCACTGCGACCGGCCAAGCCATCGTGGGGGCCGCAAAGCTCGTCATCGAGAAGGGCAAGCGCGCCGCCGCGCATATGCTGGAAGCGTCCGAGGCCGATATCGAGTTTGCTGACGGCAGCTTTACGATCGCCGGCACCGATCGCAGCATCGACATCATGGAGCTCGCGAAGAAGCTGCATGACGGCAAGGTGCCGGAGGGCGTGCCTGATACGCTCGACGTCGATCACACCAGCGAACCGGTCGCCTCGGCGTTCCCGAACGGCTGCCACGTCGCCGAGGTCGAGATCGACCCGGACACCGGCGTGGTGCAGATCGTGCGCTACAGCGCGGTCAACGATTTCGGCACGGTGATCAACCCGATGCTGGTCGCGGGCCAGCTCCATGGCGGCGTGGTCCAGGGCATCGGCCAGGCGCTGATGGAGCACATCCGCTACGACGAGAGCGGCCAGCCGATCACGGGCTCGCTGATGGACTACGCCCTGCCGCGTGCCGAGGACGTCCCCAACATGACGGTCGGCGATCATCCGGTGCCCGCCACCACCAATCCGCTCGGCAGCAAGGGCTGCGGCGAAGCAGGCTGCGCCGGCAGTCTCTCGACGGTGGTGAACGCGGTGCTCGATGCGCTGTCGGATTACGGCATCAAGCACATCGACATGCCGCTGACCCCGGAGCGGGTGTGGCGCGCGATCCAGGAGGCGAAGGCCAAGGCGGCGTAAGGGGCTCTATCGCAGAAGGTCATTCGCCGCGTCCACACGCACAGCTGTCATCGCCCGACTTGATCGGGCGATCCAGTACTCCGAGGCAATCGTGATTCACGGATGGGCCGCGGCGTACTGGATGCCCCGGTCAAGCCGGGGCATGACACCGCGTTTGTGGTGACAGGCTTGCCTCCGCTACGCCGCCGCCTGCTCGCGCGGCTGGTAGATTGCGGTGTGCAGGCAGTGGGCGAGCGGCATCGTGCCGTTGGCGACGACGAGCGCGTCGAGCTCGACGAAGCGGTGGCCCTTCTTCTCGTAGTTCGCGGTGACCTTGCCCCGCGCCGTGATCTCGTCACCGGCGCGCGCGGCGGACAGCAGCTGCATGCGGCTGCCGACGTGGATCCAGGGGCCCAGAATGGTGTTGTCGACGAGGACGCGGTTCATGACCCGCTGGATCAGGCCGGGATGGCCGAGGCTCTCGCGCGCGAAGATCGGATCCTTCTCCCTGACATCCGTGAGATAGTCGGCCGCGTCCTGCCCGGCCCAGCGGCGCGGCGTCGTGCCCAGCCACTTGCCCAGCTCGAACGTCGCAGGACTGACCGGCTTGCGCTCGGCGACAGCGGGGACTTCGACATAGTCGCTCAATGCTACCACTGGCGCCTCCGCCGGCAGCGACGCCGTTCCGGTCGCGCAGAGCTCGGTGCGGCTGAACACCTCGATGGTCAGCAGGCCGTTGTGCTCGGTCGCGTCGACGTCGGCAGTCTTGCCGTCATAGACCGGCTTGATGAAGCGCGCCTCGACCAGCCCACGGGAAAGGAAATCGCGGCCCCAGCGCGCGATCGGCACGTGCATCATGTAAGCGAAGACGTCGACGCCCGGGACCAGCCCGCCTTCAAAGCCGAAGCGGCGCGCGACATTGTCGTCGTGCATCTTGTTTTCGGATTGCTTGGCGGTGTTGTAGGCCTCGACGCGGTAGGTTTCGAGCCGGTTCGGCATGGCTTGGCTTTCCCATATTCTTATTGTTTCAGGAGCGATGGTAGGGCCTGAGGAACCAGGGTCAATCCCCTCGCCTTTGCGGCCCGAATGGGGTACCACGCGCGGAATGACCGACACCCCCACCCGCATCTATGTCGACGCCGACGCCTGCCCTGTGAAGGACGAGATCTACCGCGTTGCGATCCGGCACGGCGTGCCCGTCAGCGTGGTCGCGGGCAATTTCATCCGCGTGCCGCAGGATCCCCTGATCGAGCGCATTGCCGCAGGTAGCGGCATGGATGCGGCCGACGACTGGATCGCCGAGCGCGCCAGGCCTGGCGATGTGGTCGTGACCTCGGACATCCCGCTGGCGAGCCGCTGTGTGAAGGCGGGCGCCGACGTAATCGCACCGAACGGAAAGCCGTTCACCGAAGAGTCGATCGGGATGACGCTGGCGGTGCGCAATCTGATGACGGATCTGCGCTCGGCCGGCGAAGTCACCGGCGGCCCGCGCTCGTTCGCGCCGCGCGACCGCTCGGCCTTCCTGTCCGCGCTCGACCAGACGCTGCGGCGGATCGCGCGGCGTCGCACTGATGCGGCCGCAACGAGTCAGGGCTGACGATGGCGCCGCCGCTGATCCAACTCAGAGACATCCGGCTGACCTTCGGCGGCACGCCGCTGCTGTCAGGGGTCGAGCTCAATGTCGCGCCATCCGAACGGGTCTGCCTGATCGGCCGCAACGGCTCCGGCAAGTCGACGCTGCTGAAGATCGCGGCCGGCCTGGTCGAGCCCGACGCCGGCACGCGCTTCGTGCAGCCGGGCGCAACGGTGCGCTACCTGCCGCAGGAGCCTGACTTCGGCGCGCACAAGACCACGCTCGCCTATGTCGAATCCGGGCTCGCGCCCGGCGACGACCAGCACCAGGCGCGTTATCTCCTGGAGCAGCTCGGCCTCACCGGCGAGGAGAACCCGCACAATCTCTCGGGCGGCGAGGCGCGCCGCGCGGCATTGGCCTTTGTGCTGGCGCCCTCGCCCGACATTCTGCTGCTGGACGAGCCGACCAACCATCTCGATCTCGCCACCATCGAATGGCTGGAACAGGAGCTCGACAACCGCCGCAGTGCGCTCGTCATCATCAGCCATGACCGCCGCTTCCTCACCAATCTGTCGCGCTCCACCGCCTGGCTCGACCGCGGCAGGATCAAGCAGATCGACCGCGGCTTTGCCTCGTTCGAGAGCTGGCGCGACGAGGTGCTTGCCGAGGAAGAGCGCGATCAGCACAAGCTCGATCGCAAGATCGTCGACGAGGAGCACTGGCTGCGCCACGGTGTCTCCGGCCGCCGCAAGCGCAACGTCAAGCGGCTCGCCAATCTGCACGCCCTGCGCGACCAGCGCCGCAATTATCGCGGCACGGCCGGCACCGCCAGTCTCGCCGCGGCCGAGGCCGAGCAGTCCGGCAAGCTGGTGATCGAGGCGAAGGGCATCACCAAAGCCTATGGCGAGCGCAAGATCGTCGAGAATTTTTCCACGCGCATCCAGCGGGGCGACCGGCTCGGCATCATCGGCCCGAACGGCGCCGGCAAGACCACCCTGGTCAATCTGCTCACCGGCGGCGGGCAACCCGATTCCGGCATCGTACGGCTGGGTGCCAATCTGGAGACGGCCACGCTCGATCAGCACCGCGAAAGCCTCGATCCCAAATCGACGCTGGCAGAAGCCCTCACCGGCGGCCGCGGCGATCAGATCATGGTCGGCGGCAAGCCGAAGCACGTCGTCGGCTACATGAAAGACTTCCTGTTCGCCCAGGAGCAGCGGGGCACTCCGGTGGAGGTACTCTCCGGCGGCGAGCGCGGCCGCCTGATGCTGGCGCGGGCGCTCGCAAAACCGTCGAACCTGCTGGTGCTGGACGAGCCGACCAACGATCTCGATCTCGAAACGCTCGATGTGCTCGAGGAGATGCTCGGCGACTACGAGGGCACGGTGATCCTGATCAGCCACGACCGCGATTTCCTCGACCGCGTCGTCACGTCCGTGATCGCGCCCGAGGGCAACGGCAAATGGATCGAATATGCCGGCGGCTACAGCGACATGCTGGCGCAGCGCGGCGCAGACCTCAAGCGCGAGACGGCGAAGGCGCAAGCGCCAGTGGAGAAGAAAGAGGAGCGCGCCGCTGCTCCGGCCGCGTCGGCGCCCAAGCGGAAGCTGAGCTTCAACGAGAAGCACGCGCTGGAAACGCTGCCGAAGAAGATGGAAACGTTGCACGCCGATATTGCAAAATTGCAGCGCGTGCTGGACGATCCTAATCTCTATGCGAAGGATCGCAAAAAATTCGACGACACCTCGGCCGCCATCGCCAAGGCCCATGAAGAACTGTCCGCCGCCGAAGAGCGCTGGCTCGAACTCGAAATGCTCCGTGAAGAGATTGAACAGGCATAACTTATGACAACAACTCTCGCCGCAAAAATCGCCCGCGAATATGGCACGCCCTGCGCCGTCATCGACATGGACAGGGTCGAGCGCAACATCACGCGGATCCAGAAGGCCTGCGACGATGCCGGCATCGCCAATCGTCCGCACATCAAGACGCACAAGAACCCGACGATTGCCAAAATGCAGGTCGCCGCCGGCGCCAAGGGCATTACCTGCCAGAAGCTGGGCGAAGCCGAGATCATGGCCAATGCCGGCATTGACGACATCCTGATCAGCTACAATCTGCTGGGCGAGGAGAAGATGGCGCGGCTCGGCGCGCTGCAGGCGAAGGCGAACATGACGGTCGCCGCCGACAACTCGACCGTCGTCGCGGGCCTGCCCAAGGCCGCCGCGGTGTCCGGCCGTCCGCTCTCGGTCGTGGTCGAGTGCGACACGGGCCGCAAGCGTGCGGGTGTCGAGACGCCAGCTGAAGCGATCGCCCTGGCACGAGAGATCGCGGACTCCAAGGGCCTCGAGTTCGCCGGCTTCATGCTGTACCCGACCGAGACCGGCTGGGCTGAGGCGCAGAAATTCTACGACGAGGCGCTGGCCGGCGTGCGCGCGCACGGGCTGGACGCCAAGATCGTCTCGACCGGCGGCACCCCGAACCTCGTCAACATCGGCAAGCTCAAGGGCGGCACCGAGCACCGCTTCGGCACCTACATCTACAACGATCGCATGCAGGTCGCCGCGGGTTCGGCGACCTGGGACGATTGCGCGCTGCACATCTATTCGACAGTGGTGAGCCGCGCCGCGCCCGAGCGCGGTATTTTGGACGCCGGCTCGAAGACGCTGACCACGGATACCGGCGGGCTCGACGGTCACGGCCTGATCCTGGAGCATCCCGAGGCGAAGATCGCCAAGTTCGCCGAGGAGCACGGCTTCCTCGATCTCTCCCGCAGCAACACAAGGCCGAATGTCGGCGACGTCGTCCGCATCGTGCCGAACCACGTCTGCGTCGTCGTCAACATGATGGACGAGGTCGTAATGGTCCGCGGCGAGGAGATCATCGGCACGCTGCCGGTCGCGGCGCGGGGGAAGCTGCGGTAGGGTTCGCGCCGTTCCCACGGCCGTCATTGCGAGGAGCTCTTGCGACGAAGCAATCCAGACTACGTCCGAGGAGGGATTCTGGATTGCTTCCCTGCGCTCGCAATGACGGTGGTTAGCGACTGAGCCACTCCAGCACACCCCTGCCCGCCGCGGCCCCCGTCGCAAACGAAGCCTGCAGCAGATACCCGCCGGTCGGTGCTTCCCAATCGAGCATCTCGCCGGCGGCGAACACTCCGGGCAGCTTACGCAGCATGAAGTGTGCGTCGAGCTCGTCGAGGGTGATCCCGCCCGCCGTCGAGATCGCCCGATCGATCGGAGCCACGCCGGTGAGCTGAAGCGCAATGGCGTTGACCAGCTGCGCCAGCTCGGCCGGCGAGAACGCGGCCAGCGGCCGGCCAGAGGCGATGGCCGCTTCCTGCATCAGGCCGATGCCGGCCGGCGACAATTGCGCGGCCTTGCGCAGGAAGTTCGCCAGCGATTGCTTGCCGCGCACGCCCGACAGCCGCGTGGTCAGCGCCGCGGCGTCGAGGTCGGGCCGCAACGCGATCATCAGCGTCGCCTGCCCGAGACTCAGCACCGCCTCGCGCAGCTCTGACGAGAGCGCATAGATCGCGCCGCCTTCGATTCCGCTGCGGGTGATCATGGCTTCTCCGCGCACCGTGTGTGCGCCGATCGTCAGCGCCACGCCCTTGAGCGGCTGGCCCTCGAAACGGTCGCGGAACACTTTGGACCAGGCGACCGTGAAGCCGGAATTGGCGGGCCGCAGCTTCGAGACGGCAACGCCTCTTGCGGTGAGGATCTCGACCCAGCTTCCATCCGATCCGAGCCGCGGCCAGCTTGCGCCGCCAAGGGCGAGCAGCGTGGCGTTCGCTTCGATGGCGGAGATACCTTTCGGCGTCTGAAAGATCAGCCGTCCCTCGCCGTCCCAGCCGATCCAGCGATGGCGAAAAGCAAAGCCGACACCGCCGGCATCGAGCCGCCGCAGCCAGGCGCGCAGCAAGGGCGAAGCCTTGAAGGCCTTTGGAAACACGCGTCCGCTACTGCCGACGAAGGTCGGCTCGCCCAGCGCTTCGCACCAGGCCCGGAGCGCATCGGGTGAAAACGCGTCGATCGCCGCTTGCAGCTTCGGTGCGGCCTCGCGGTAGCGCGCCGTGAACTGCGGCAGCGGTTCGCTGTGGGTGAGATTGAGCCCACCGCGGCCCGCCATCAGGAACTTGCGCCCCGCAGACGGCATCGCGTCGTAGATCGTGACGCGCGCGCCGGCCAACGCCAGCACTTCCGCCGCCATCAGCCCGGCGGGACCGGCCCCGATGACGGCGACGGCTCTCAGAGCTTGATCCCCGCCCGCGCCGTGGCCTGCGCGACGTATTTCTGCGTCTGCTCGAACGCGCCCTGCAGGGCCCTGGCCTTCGACATGTCGCTGATCTCGGCGAAATGCGCGGCGATCGCATCCGGCGTCCACTCGCTCTCCGGCAGGTTGATGCCTTCGCTCTCCAAAATCTTGATCACCGCAAACGAGCCGGCACCGGCGCCCATGATGGTGCGGGTCGGGGCGTCCTCGCTCAGCATGTACTCGACCGCGGGCGTGATCGCGTTCGGCTTCATCAGCTGCAACGCCTGCGGCGGCAGCAGCTCTTCGGTCATGCGCGTCGCCGCCGTCGGCGAGATGATGTTGACGCGGATGTCGTTCTTGCGGCCTTCCTCGGCCAGCACGTTCATCAGGCCGACCATGCCCGATTTCGCCGCGCCGTAATTGGCCTGGCCGAAATTGCCGTAGAGGCCGGAGGACGACGTCGTCAGCACGATGCGGCCGTAATTGCGGTCGCGCATGCCGGCCCAGGCCGCCTTGCAGCAATAGAAGGTGCCGACGAGATGCACGTCGAGTACCTTCTGGAAATCGGCGGCTTCCATCTTGCCGAACGACTTGTCGCGCAGGATGCCGGCATTGGCACACATCAGATCGACGCTGCCCCACTCCTTTGTGGCGCGCTCGACCATGGCGGTGACCTGCTCGAAGTTCGAGACATCAGCGCCGTCGGCCATCGCGGTGCCGCCCGCTTTGCGGATCTCCTCGACCACGGCTTCGGCCGGCGACAGCGAGCCGCCGGTGCCGTCGCGCGCGCCGCCGAAATCGTTGACCACGACCTTGGCGCCGCGGCTCGCCAGCCCCAGCGCATGCGCGCGTCCGAGACCATTGCCCGCGCCGGTGACGATGGCGACGCGTCCGTCGAACCTGATTGCCATGAGTGCGTTTCCTTTCTTCCTTCTCCCCTTGCGGGAGAAGGTGGCGCGCAACGCGCGCCGGATGAGGGGTATCTCTCGGCAGCCGAGTTCGTGGAGAGATACCCCTCACCCGGCTTCGCGTTCCGCGAAGCCACCCTCTCCCGCAGGGGGAGAGGGTGCACCGAGCGTGAATTATGCAGCTTTTGAGCAGCGATGGGTTGCCGGGTCAAGGCCGGCAACGGCGGCACGGGCCTATTCGAAATAGATCAGGCCGAGCCACTCGGCGACCAGTGCCGGCTTGTCCTCGCCCTCGATCTCCACCGTGACGTTGGTGCGGGACTGCAATTCGTTCGGCTTGCGGAGCTTGGCTTCCGCCAGCACGAAGCGGCCGCGCACGCGCTTGCCTGACCGCACCGGCGAGATGAAGCGCAGCTTGTCGAAGCCGTAATTCACGCCCATCGTGGTGCCGGCGATGACAGGCATCACCTCGTATGACATGATCGACAGCAGCGACATCGTGAGAAAGCCGTGCGCGATGGTGGTGCCGAAGGCGGTCTCCTTCTTCGCGCGTTCCGGATCGACGTGGATGAACTGGCGATCCTCGATCACGTCGGCATAGGTGTCGATGCGGGGCTGATCGATCAGATGCCATGACGACACGCCGATCTCCTTGCCGACCATGGCCTGATAGGCTTCGAGCGTTACAGGCGGCTTCTTCCAGACTTCGTTCACTTAGGTCTCACTCCGTGTCTTCGCCAGCTCCGGAAAATCCTCCTCACGGAATTCCCGGCCGCGCAAGGGATCGCTCCGATCATCGTCGCGTTCGAGCCGTCGTAGCTGGACGCGGCGGATCTTTCCAGAGATCGTCTTCGGGAGTTCGGTGACGATTTCGAGGCGGCGGATGCGCTTGAACGGCGCCAGACGCGCGTGCAGGTGCTTGAAGATGGAGAGCGCGGTTTCCGGCGTCCGCTCCGCGCCCGCGGTCAGCAGCACGAAGGCCTTGGGGATCGCAAGCCGGATCGGGTCCGGGCTCGGCACCACCGCAGCTTCCGCGACGAGTTCGTGCTCGAGCAGGACGCTCTCGAGCTCGAACGGGCTGATGCGGTAGTCCGAGGATTTGAACACGTCGTCGGAGCGCCCGACGAAGGTGAGATAGCCGTCCTCATCCGCAAACACGACGTCGCCGCTGCGATAGAGCGCGCCTTCGGCGCCGGACAATCTGCCGTCGTCGCCCTGATAGCCCTGCATCAGGCCCGCGGGGCGGTCGGCGTCCAGCACCAACGTCACCTCGCCCTCCTTTGCGGGATTGCCGTCGGCATCGCTGATCTGCACGCGATAGCCCGGCAGCGGACGGCCCATCGAGCCGATCTTGATGGGCTGCCCCGGCGAGTTGCCGGCGAGCGCGGTGGTCTCGGTCTGGCCGTAGCCGTCGCGGATGGTGAGGCCCCAGGCGGCCTGCACCTGGTCGATCACTTCAGGGTTGAGCGGCTCGCCGGCGCCGCAGACCTCGCGAAGCGCCACCCTGAACGAGGCCAGGTTCTCCTGGATGAACAGCCGCCACACCGTCGGCGGCGCGCACAGCGTGGTGACGCCGCAGCGGCCGATGGTGGCGAGCAGCGCTTTGGCGTCGAAGCGCGGCTGGTTGACCACGAACACGGTCGCACCGGCATTCCACGGCGCGAAGAAGCAGCTCCAGGCATGCTTGGCCCAGCCGGGCGAAGAGATGTTGAGATGGACGTCGCCGGGCTTCAGCCCGATCCAGTACATCGTCGAGAGATGGCCGACGGGATAGCTGCGCTGGCTGTGCCGGACGAGCTTTGGTTTTGCTGTCGTACCCGAGGTGAAATAGAGCAGCATCGGGTCGTCGGCATGGGTCGGACCATCAGGCGCAAAACTTTCGGAAGCCTTGGCCGCCTCGTCAAATGCAAGCCAACCGTCGGAGTCCGCGCCGACGACGATGCGGACGACATTCTCCGCGCCCAAGCTCGCGAACTTTGCGACCTGGTCCTGCGCCGCGATCACCGCCCTCGCCTTGCCGCGATCGAGCCGGTCGCGCATCTCGTCGGCGGTCAGCAGCGTCGTGGCGGGAATGACGACCACGCCGAGCTTCATCGCGGCGAGCATCGTCTCCCACAGCGGTACCACATTGCCGAGCAGCAGCAGGAGATGATCGCCGCGCTTCAAACCCTGCGCGCGAAGGAAGTTCGCGACCTGGTTGGAGCGACGCGACAGCGCCGCGAAAGACAGCTTTGTCTGCTTGTCCTGCGCGGCGTCGACGATCCAGAGCGCCGGCCGATCCTTGGATTCCGCCTTTGCCGCCAGCTCAGCGTCGAACCAGTCGAGCGCCCAGTTGAAAGGGACCGGATCGGGCCAGCGGAAACCCTTGACCGCCGCCTCGTAATCCGTGCGGTGTTGCAGAAGGAACGCGCGTGCTTCCTGGAATGTGGTCATCAAGCTTTCCCGGCCAAACTCCTAACGTGCTTGATAATTCCGGAAAAATCCACCCCGCCCTGGCCGGCTGCGTCGAAAGACTGATAGATCTCCTGCGCATGCTTGCCGAGCGGCGTCGCCGCGCCCGCAGCTTTCGCCGCATCCTGCGCCAGGGTGAGGTCCTTCACCATCAGCGCCGAGGCAAAGCCCGGCTTGTAATCGTTGTTGGCCGGCGAGGTCGGCACCGGGCCGGGCACCGGGCAATAGGTCGTCAGCGACCAGCACTGGCCGGACGAGGTCGAGGCGACGTCGAACAGCGCCTGATGCGAGAGCCCGAGCTTCTCACCGAGCGCAAGGGCTTCGCTCACCGCGATCATGGAAATGCCGAGGATCATGTTGTTGCAGATTTTCGCGGCCTGGCCCGCACCGGCCCCGCCGCAATGCACGATCTTCTTGCCCATGTTCTCGAGCACGGGCTTTGCCGCGGCAAATGCCTTCTCCTCGCCGCCGCACATGAAGGTGAGCGTTGCGCCCTTGGCGCCGCCGGTGCCGCCGGAGACCGGCGCATCGACCGAGAGCACGCCGTGCTTGGCGGCGAGCGCATGCGCGGCCCGCGCGCTTTCGACGTCGATGGTGGAGCTGTCGATGATCAGCGTCCCCTTGGTCATGACAGGCACGACCTCGTTCCAGACGACGAGCACGTGCTTGCCCGCGGGAAGCATGGTGACCACGACATCGGCGCCCTTCACCGCAGCGGGCGCGCTGTCGGCAATGCTGGCGCCATCGGCCTTGGCCTGATTGCGCGAGGCTTCGACGAGATCGAACGCCACCACCTTGTGGCCGGCCTTGACGAGGTTGGCCGCCATCGGGCCGCCCATGTTGCCGAGACCGATGAATGCGATCGTGGCCATTGTCGTTTCCTCCGCTGTCGCGTTGTTAATTGAACTTCAATTCGTCCGCGCCGATCTCGGCGAGATAGGGCGCCAGCATCTCCGGCGTCACATCCTCGATTGCTGGCGGCGACCAGGTCGGGTTGCGGTCCTTGTCGATCACGGCGGCGCGCACGCCTTCGCGAAAATCATCGCTCCGAAACACTTCCAGTGCGGCGCGGTATTCGCGCACCAGGCACTCTTCCAGGCTCGATCCGCGCGCAAGCCGCAGCAGTTTGAGCGTCACCACCATGCCACGCGGTGATTTTTCGTTCAGCATCTTCAGCGTGGCCAGCGCGAACTCGGAACCATCGCGCTTCAGCGCAGCGAAAATGTCCTCCATGCGGTCGAAGCCGAACAACGCATCGATGATCGGCTCCCTGGCGGCGACCGGCCCCGCAGTCTCGCCCGTCGCAAAGCCGCTGATGAGCTTGCCGACATCGTCAGCGGTCGCACCAAGGCGCAGCTTGGTCAGCGCCTCGCGCAGCTCCGGCAATCTCGCCACCGGCACGACCCAATCGGCAAACTTCGCATGGATCGCGTCAGGCCCGTTCATGGTCTGGCCGGTCAGCCCGAAATAGGTGCCGATCTCGCCCGGCGCATGCGACAGCAGATAGGTGCCGCCGACATCGGGGAAGAAGCCGAGGCCGACTTCGGGCATCGCGAGCTTGGTGCGATCGGTGACGACGCGGTGGCTGGCATGCGCGGAAAGCCCGACGCCGCCGCCCATGACAATGCCGTCCATGAAGGCGACATAGGGTTTTGGAAACTTCTTGATTCGGGCATTGAGGATATACTCCTCCCGCCACAGGATCTTGCCGAGATCGCCACCAGCCTTCGAGCTTTCCCAGAGCGTGCGGATGTCGCCGCCGGCGCAGAGGCCGCGCTCGCCGGCGCCTTCAAGCAGGATCACGGCAACGGCAGGATCAGCCTCGAAGCGGTCGAGCGCCTTGTCGATGTCGCGAAACATCTCCAGCGTGACGGCGTTGATCGCCTTGGGGCGGTTGAGCCTGATGATGCCGGCGGCGCCCTCGACGCGGGCGACGAGATCGCCCTCTTCTGCTGCCGTCATCGCGCGCCCTCGATCAATTTGCGCGCCACGATGAGCCGCATGATTTCATTGGTGCCTTCGAGGATCTGGTGCACACGTAAGTCGCGCACGATCTTCTCGATGCCGTACTCGCTGAGGTAACCGTAGCCGCCGTGAAGCTGCAGCGCATGGTTGGCGACCTCAAAGCCGACATCGGTGCCGAAGCGTTTCGCCATGGCGCATAGCATGGTGGCGTCAGCGTCCTTGCGGTCGAGCGCCGCCGCAGCACGCCACAGGAAGGTGCGCGCGGCCTCGAGCTCGATCGCCATGTCGGCAAGACGGAATTGCAGCGCCTGGAATTCGTCCAGCCGCTTTCCGAACGCCTTGCGATCCTTCATGTAGGCGCGTGCCTTATCGAGCGCGGCCTGCGCGCCGCCGAGCGAGCACGCCGTAATGTTGAGACGGCCGCCGTCGAGGCCGGCCATCGCGATCTTGAACCCTGTGCCCTCCTCGCTCAGGCGGTTGGAAACCGGCACGCGGGCGTTCTCGAATATCACCGCCCTAGTCGGCTGCGCGTTCCAGCCCATCTTGCGCTCATTGGCGCCGAAGGAGACGCCGGGTGTCTTGCCGTCGATGACGAGGGTCGAGATGCCGCCCGGTCCGTCGCCGCCGGTACGCACCATCGCGACCAGAACGTCGGTGCCGCCGGCGCCGGAGATGAACTGCTTCTGGCCGTTGAGGACGTAATGATCGCCGTCGCGTACCGCGCGGGTGCGCAGCGCTGCCGCGTCCGAGCCGGCGCCCGGCTCGGTCAGGCAGTAGCTCGCGATCAGCTCCATGGTGCAGAGCTTTGGCAGCCATTGATGGCGCTGGGTGTCGCTGCCGAAGGCATCGATCATCCAGCTCGCCATGTTGTGGATGGAGATGAAGGCCGAGGTGGTCGGGCAGCCCGTCGCCAGCGCCTCGAAGATCAGCGCCGCGTCGAACCGCGTCATGGCGGAGCCGCCGACATCCTCGCGGATGTAGATGCCGCCCATGCCGAGCGTAGCCGCCTCGCGCATCACGTCGACGGGGAAATGCTTTTCCTCGTCCCAGCGTAGCGCATGCGGCGCGATCTTCTCCGCCGCAAACGCCAGCGCCATGTCGCGAAGGACGATCTGATCCTCGTTCAGAGCGAATTGCATGCAGGCTGCTCACTGTTTCTCGTCATTGCGAGGAGCGAAGCGACGAAGCAATCCAGTGTGTCCAAGGAGAAAGTCTGGATTGCTTCGCTGCGCTCGCAATGACGGGCTGGGCTACAGCCTTACTTCATCAGCGGGATCGAGAACTCCGCACCCTCCTTGACGCCGGACGGCCAGCGCGAGGTCACCGTCTTGGTCTTGGTGTAGAAGCGGACCGAATCCGGACCGTGCTGGTTGAGATCGCCGAAGCCCGACTTCTTCCAGCCGCCGAAGGTGTAATAGGCGATCGGCACCGGGATCGGCACGTTGATGCCGACCATGCCGACATTGACCTTGGCCGCGAAGTCGCGCGCGGCATCGCCGTCGCGGGTGAAGATGGCAACGCCGTTGCCGTAGTCGTGGTCGGACGGCAGCGCCAGCGCTTCCTTGTAGTCATGCGCGCGCACTACCGAGAGCACCGGGCCGAAGATCTCTTCCTTGTAGATCCGCATGTCCTTGGTGACGTTGTCGAACAGCGAACCGCCGAGATAGAAACCCTTCTCGTAGCCCTGCATCTTGAAGCCGCGGCCGTCGACGGCGAGGGTCGCACCTTCCTTGAGGCCGATGTCGATGTAGCCCTTGACCTTCTCGACCGCCTCGCGCGTGACGAGTGGGCCGTAATCGGCCGACGGATCGATCGAGGTGCCGATCTTCAAGGACTCGACGCGCGGGATCAGCTTTTCCATCAGGCGGTCGGCGGTGGATTTGCCGACGGGCACCGCGACGGAGACGGCCATGCAGCGCTCGCCGGCCGAGCCGTAGCCCGCGCCGATCAGCGCGTCGACGGCCTGGTCCATGTCGGCGTCGGGCATGATGATGGCGTGGTTCTTGGCGCCGCCGAAGCACTGGCAGCGCTTGCCGGTCTGGGCCGCGCGCTCATAGATGTATTGCGCGATCGGCGTGGAGCCGACGAAGCCGACGGCCTTGATATCGGGATCGTCGAGGATGGCGTCGACCGCTTCCTTGTCACCATTGACGACATTGAGGATGCCGGCCGGCAGGCCCGCCTCGATCATCAGCTCGGCGAGCAGCATCGGCACGCCGGGATCGCGCTCCGACGGCTTCAGGATGAAGGCGTTGCCGCAGGCGATCGCGGGGGCGAACTTCCACATCGGGATCATCGCCGGGAAGTTGAACGGCGTGATGCCGGCAACGACGCCGAGCGGCTGGCGCATCGAATAGATGTCGATGCCGGGACCGGCGCCTTCGGTGTATTCGCCCTTCATCAGATGCGGAATGCCGCAGGCGAATTCCGCGACTTCGAGGCCGCGCTGAATGTCGCCCTTGGCGTCCGGCACGGTCTTGCCATGCTCACGCGCCAGCAGCTCGGCGAGCTTGTCGTAGTCGCGCTGCACCAGCTCGACGAACTTCGACATGACGCGGGCGCGGCGCTGCGGGTTGGTCGCGGCCCATTCCGGCTGCGCGGCGCGCGCGTTCTCGACGGCGGCGCGAACCTCGGCCTTGGACGCCAGCGCGACCTTGGCCTGTACGTCGCCGGTCATCGGCTCGAAGACGTCGGCAGTGCGACCCGAGGTGCCCTTAACTTCCTTGCCACCGATGAAATGTCCGACTGAACGCATGGAATGATCTCCTTGAGGTCGAGCTTGAACGCTTTGACAAATCCTATCGACCTGCATTTATTGGGATTCAAGTCTGAGATAATGCACCATAGATGTGCGAAAATGCTGGATCAAGGTACCATCGACTGGGACGACTTTCGCTTCGTGCTGGCCATCGTGCGGGGCGGCTCGGTGTCGGCTGCGGCAAAACAGCTGGGGGTCGACCATGCCACGGTGATCCGCCGCGTCGACCGGCTGGAGAAGCACCTCTCGGCCAAGCTGTTTGACCGGCGCAAGACCGGCTACCTTCTCACCGAGGCCGGCCAACGCGTCGCCGACAGCGCCGAAGCCATGGAATCCACCATCGTCGCCAACCAGGAGCAGGTCGGTGGCTCGGTCGCGCGGCTGACCGGAACGGTGCGGATCGGCGCACCCGACGGGTTCGGCACTGCCTTCCTGGCGCCGCGGCTGGCGCCGTTCGCGGACCGCTATCCCGATCTGGATCTGCAACTTGTGGCAACCGCGCGGCTGTTCAGCCTCTCCAAGCGCGAGGCCGATATCGCCATCAGCCTGACCATGCCGAAGGAAGGTCGCATCGTCGGGCGCAAGCTGCTCGACTACCGCCTTGGACTCTATGCGGCCCCCGCCTATCTCGACCGCTTCCCAAAAATCGCCTCGCGGCAGGACCTGACGCAGCACCGCTTCGTCGGCTATATCGAGGAACTCTTGTTCACGCCGGAGCTCGATTATCTGCCGCAGGTGTCGCCGCGGATCTCGGCGCGCTTTCGCAGCGCCAATCTGATCGCGCAGCTCAACGCCACGCTCTCAGGCTTCGGCATCGCCGTCCTGCCCCACTTCATGGCGAGCGATTATCCGCAGCTGGTGGCCGTGCTGCCGGAGGAGATTTCGATCACGCGCACATTCTGGATGCTGATGCACGCCGACAGCAAGGACCTGGCGCGGATCAGGGCCGTGGCGGATTACATTTCGGAGATTGTCGAGCGCGAGCGGGCGTTGTTTGCAGGGCGGTAGCACCGCTGCCGTAGGGTGGGTTAGCCGAAGGCGTAACCCACCTCTTCTGTCTCCGCGGACAGACACAGTGGTGGGTTACGCCAGGCGAATGCGCTTCGCGCAATCGCATGGCTAACCCACCCTACGGCACCTCGCCTAGTTCTGCTTCGCCTTCTTCGCCGCCGCCCCCTTCGGCTCACGCTTCGCTCCCTCGAGCGCGTGGTCCCGACCCGCCTTCAGCACCTCGTCGGACAATTCGCTCGAGCCGGCAATGCGCGCCAGCAGCATGGTACCGGCCATCGTCGCCAGCGTCGCGATCGCCTGCTTGCGGGCTGCCTTGCGCGGCGCGTTCGGAATGTAGTCGGTCATCAGCTCGATCATCTCGTCGAGCTTGCCGGCGAAGGCCTTTCTGGTCTTCGGGCTCTCACGAGCGATCTCGGCGCCGAGCGAAGGGATCGAACAGCCGTGGCCGGGATTGTCGCGGTGCAGCGCCGAGAGATAGGCCTCGGCGATCAGCGCCAGCCGCTTCTCCGGCGAGGCCTCGCCGGTGAGCTTGCGCCAGTGTTCCATCGAACGGTCCATGGCGTAGGCAAAGGCTTCGATCACCAGCGCCTCACGGGAGTCGAAATGCGCGTAAAAGCCGCCGTGGGTCAGGCCCGCCTCCTTCATGAGGTCGGCGACGCCGATGCCATGGGCACCCTTCTCCCGCAGCCGCACCGAGGCCTTCTTCACGATGCGGTCGTGGGTTTCCTGCTTGTGTTCCCGGGAATAGCGCATGCGGAGCTCATTGGATGTCGGAGATCATCTCATAACACGCAAATGACGAAATGGGTGCATTAATTCATGTTAAGTTGCGTCCGATCATGGAGAACGTTGCAGTTGCGTGCACCGCGAGGGCCCCCTTGCCGTCCCGGACGAAGCCTTCGGTATAGCTGGTCTGGCGCCCGAGCTTGATGATCTTGCCCTCGGCCGAGATCAGCCCCGAGCGAACCGATAGCGGGCGCAGATAGGTCAGCTTCAGATCGAGGGTCACCGAGCTTTGTCCGGCCTCGAGTCGGGTCGAGATGGCACATCCCATGGCCGTATCGAGCAGCGCCGCGGCGGTCGCACCATGCAGAAGACCGATGGTGTTTTCGAGATCCTGGCGCGGCTCCAGTTCCATGACGATCCGGCCCGGCTCGACCACGGCCATGATGAACCCGATCAGCTTTGCGAAGGGCGGCGGCGGCAGCCGGCCGTCACGGATGCCCAGCATGGCCTCCATGCCCGACAGACCCATGGCCACCTTGGCGACCGGCGCAGGCACCTGCCAGTCCACCACGCGTTCGCGCCGCTGCGTGGGCGAAAACAGGTCGAGTCGATCATTACCGGTCATGGCAGCCTCTTTAGATGATCTGCATCATACTATGCCACGGACTTCACGCTGGCAACTCCGCTGCCCTGCCCGCTTGACAAGCCGGGGGTTTCGGCCCGGAAGTGATCCCGACCGGCGCACCTTGCGCATGTCCACGAAACCTCGAGACTCCACGATGGAAATGCTCAACAACCACTGCGGCGTGACGCGCGATGCGCGCGGCGTCGTTCACGTCGCCATCTGCAACGCCGGCCCGCTCAACATTCTCGGCTCGCCGGTGACCGACGCCGTGCGCGAAGGCCTGCAGCAGCTAAGCTCCGACCGCAGCATCCGCGTCGTGGTGCTGCGCGGCCAGAGCGAGAAGAGCCTGATCGGCGGGGCCGACATCAAGGAGATGGCCGGGCTCGACCAGAGATCCGCGGAAGCCTTCATCAGCCGCCTGCGCGATCTCTGCGAGGCGGTGCGCCAGTTCCCGGCTCCGGTCATCGCACGCATGCCGGGGTGGTGCCTCGGCGGCGGGCTCGAAGTGGCAGCGGCCTGCGACTTCCGCATCGCCGCGCACGACGCCCATTTCGGCATGCCCGAGGTGCGCGTCGGCATCCCCTCGGTGATTCACGCCGCGCTGTTGCCGCGCCTGATCGGCTGGGCCCGCGCGCGCTGGCTGGTGATGACGGCGGAGAACATAGATGCAGCCACTGCGCTCGCCTGGGGGCTGATCGACAAGGTCGCGCCGGAGGGCGGGCTGGATGCGGAGATCGAGCACCTGGTGAAGGCCTTGCTCGAATGCGGCGCCGAGGCGCTGCGGTCGCAGAAGGCGCTGCTGCGGCAGTGGGAAGAGCTGCCTCTGACCGAGTCGGTGAATTTGAGCGTGAAAGTGTTCGGCGAGTCGTTCCTGACGGATGAGCCAACGCGGTTGATGGGCGCGTTTGTGAACCGGAAGCGGTAAACGCTTCGATACCGGTGTCATGCCCCGCGAAGGCGGGGCATCCAGTACGCCGCGCCTTCTCGGTTCTAACCGCGTCGTCTGTGGAATACTGGATCACCCGCCTTCGCGGGTGATGACAGTGTACGGTCGATTGACACCTTCCCGATCGAACGACCAAATCTCATCCGGCCCACGACATTTTCTCATCCCTGCCGCGGTTGCATTTTTTGCGCCGCATCATATGATGATCGTCATCTTACCTATCATCGCCAGGGAGCCCATCATGGCCGAAGCCGCCGATCCCGTCGTCATCGTCTCCGCCGCACGTACCCCGCTCGGCCGCTTCATGGGCGAATTGTCGCCGCTCCCCGCGCACCAGCTCGGCTCACACGTGATCGGTGCGGCGCTGGAGCGCGCCAAGCTTGCGCCCGAGAAGGTCGACGAGGTCTTCATGGGCTGCGTGCTGCCGGCCGGTCAGGGCCAGGCGCCGGCGCGGCAGGCGGCGCGCAGCGCGGGTCTGCCTGACGCGACCGGTGCCACCACCGTCAACAAGGTCTGCGGCTCCGGCATGAAAGCGACCATGCTGGCGCACGACATCATCCGCGCCGGCTCGGCCGACATCGTCGTCTCCGGCGGCATGGAGAGCATGAGCAACGCGCCCTACCTGCTGGCCAAGGCGCGCGGCGGCTATCGCGTCGGCCATGACCGCATCATCGACCACATGATGATGGACGGCCTGGAGGACGCCTACGAGACCGGCCGGTCCATGGGCGATTTCGGCGAGGCCACGGCGGAGGCTTACCAGTTCACTCGCAAGGACCAGGACGCCTATGCGATCGAGACGCTGAGCCGCGCCCGCAAGGCCGTCGAGGGCGGCGCATTCAAGGCTGAGATCGCGCCGATCACGCTGACCGAAAAGGCCGGACCGCGCGTGATCGCCAACGACGAGCATCCGCTGAAGGTCGACCCCGCCAAGATCCCCGGATTGAAACCGGCATTCCGCGCCAACGGCACGATCACGCCGGCCGCCTCCTCCGCCAATGCCGACGGCGCCGCCGCGCTGGTTCTGACCAAGCGCTCGCTTGCAGATCGGGGCGGCCTGCCCGTTCTCGCCGAGATCAAGGGCCACGCCACCCACAGCCAGGAGCCGCAATGGTTCACCACGGCGCCGATCCCGGCGATCCGCAAGCTCCTGGACAAGGTCGGCTGGGCTGCCTCCGACGTCGACCTGTTCGAGATCAACGAGGCCTTCGCCGTGGTGGCGATGGCGGCGCAGCGCGATCTCGGCATTCCCCGCGAGAAGCTCAACATCAACGGCGGCGCCTGCGCTCTGGGCCACCCGATCGGCGCCACCGGGGCGCGGCTGATCGTGACGCTGCTGCATGCGCTGGAGGCCAACAACCTCAAGCGCGGTATCGCGGCGCTGTGCATTGGCGGCGGCGAAGCCACCGCAATCGCAGTCGAACGGTCAGCTCGCTGACCGCCAATGTCCGAAATTGAGGGAAGTCTGGCATTTTAGACTTTCCTTGTCTGTGCCAGATTGCAACGATGATGCGGGTCTCTCTGGGGCCCGCCAACCAAATTGAGGCCCGATGATCTCGAACTGGCTCGCGGCAGCACTGTCCCGCCGCAACATCCATTACGGCTGGGTGATGGTCGGCGTGACATTTCTCGCCGCGCTGATCAGCGCCGGCACGGTGGGCGCGCCCGGCGTGTTCATCGTGCCCCTGCAGAAGGAGTTCGGCTGGAGCACGGCGGAGATTTCCTCCGCGTTGTCGATCCGCTTCATCCTGTTCGGGCTGATGGCGCCGTTCGCGGCCGCCCTGCTCAACCGCTATGGCCTGCGCAACGTCACGCTGGCCGCTCAGCTGATCGTGGTCTCGGCGCTCGTGCTCTCGCTCGGCATGACCGAGGTCTGGCAGCTCATTGCTCTCTGGGGCGTGGTGATCGGGATCGGCACCGGCATGACGGCCTTGGTGCTCGGCGCGACCATCGCCACGCGCTGGTTCGCGGCAAGGCGCGGCCTCGTCGTCGGCATTGTGACCGCGAGCGTCGCCACCGGCCAGCTCGTGTTCCTGCCGCTGCTCGCAAGCCTCACCGAACGTTTCGGCTGGCGGCTCGCGCTCGGCTTCGTCTGTATCATGCTCGGCGTTTCCGCCCTGGCCGTGCTGCTCGCGATGCGCGACCGCCCCAGCGACGTCGGGCTGCGGCCGTTCGGCGACGAAGGCACCGAGCCGCTGCCCGCGCCGCCGCTCAGCCACGGCTCGATCACGGGCGTTGCGCTCGGCACGTTGCGCGACGCCTCGACATCGATGGCGTTCTGGATCCTGTTCGCGACCTTCTTCGTCTGCGGCGCCTCCACCAACGGCCTCGTGCAGGTGCACCTGATCCCGATGTGCCTCGATTTCGGCATCCCGCAGGTGCAGGCGGCGAGCCTGCTCGCCGCGATGGGCATCTTCGATTTCTTCGGCACGATCATGTCGGGCTGGCTGTCGGACCGCTACGACAACCGCTGGCTCCTGTTCTGGTACTACGGCCTGCGCGGGCTCTCGCTGATCTTCCTGCCGTTCAGCGATTTCTCGTTCTACGGCCTCTCGGTCTTCGCGATGTTCTATGGTCTCGACTGGATCGCAACGGTGCCGCCGACGGTGCGGCTCACTGCGCAAAAGTTCGGGCCCGAGCGCGCCAATCTGGTGTTCGGCTGGATCTTCGCCGGCCATCAGCTCGGCGCCGGCACCGCGGCGTTCGGCGCAGGCTTCTCGCGCACGGTCTACCAGAGCTACCTGCCCGCCTTCTTCATCGCCGGTGCGCTCTGCGTGTTCGCGGCCTTGATCGTGCTGGCGCTGTCGCGGCAGCCGAAACTGCAGCCGGCGACGGCCTGAAGCCGGCTGACGACCCGATCGTGATGGTGACGCCGGACCCGGCGGCGTCACCATCCGCAAGACGCGCTCGGCCACATTCCCGTTAGACTCCTCGCGCCAAACGTGGACAATGCCCTCTGCACGTCACCGTGCGCAGTGCACACCAAGATGCGCCAGAGGAAACAAATGCCGGCTGCCTTCCCGTCGTCCCCACCCGCCATCCCAACCGCCCCCTTGACCGCCGAGATGCGCGATGCGTTGCGCGCGATCGTCGGCGAGAAGGGCCTGATCGAGGACGAGCACGGCAAGCACCCGTTCGTGACGGATTGGCGGGGATTGCTGGTCGGCAGCGCCGGCGCCGTCGTTCGTCCTGGGAGCACCGAGGAGGTCTCGAAAGTGGTCCGGCTCTGCCATGAGCACGGCGTCGCGATCGTGCCGCAGGGCGGCAACACCGGCCTGATGGGCGGGGCGACGCCCTGGCCTGCGCACACCGGCATCGTGCTGTCGCTCGGCCGCATGAACCGCGTGCTGGAGGTCGATCCCGTCGGCTATTCGATGACGGTCGAGGCCGGCTGCGTGTTGCAGACGCTTCAGGAGACCGCAAGCCAGCACGACCGCTTCCTGCCGCTCAGCCTCGGTGCTCAGGGCTCCTGCATGATCGGCGGCAATCTCTCCACCAACGCCGGCGGCGTGCAGGTGCTGCGCTACGGCAATGCCCGCAACCTCGTGCTGGGGCTCGAGGTCGTGCTGCCGAGCGGCGAGGTCTGGGACGGATTGCGCGCGCTCAAGAAGGACAACACCGGTTACGACCTCAAGCACCTGTTCATGGGCGCCGAGGGGACGCTGGGCATCATCACCAAGGCCGTGCTCAAGCTGTGGCCGGCGCCAAAGGACGTCTGCACGGCGTGGCTGGCGGTGCGCGATCCCCGCGCGGCGCTGGAGATCCTGTCCGAGGCGCACGCGGCATCCGAGGACAATGTCGGCTCCTGCGAGCTGCTCAGCCGGGCCGCCATTGACCTTTCCCTGCGCCACATTCCCGGCACGCAGGATCCGCTGAAGGCGGACACGCCCTGGTATCTGCTGCTGGAATGGTCGTCGGCGCGCCCGCGCCAGGACGGAACCGAGGGCATGTCCGGCAAGATGGAGCAGTTTCTCGCCGATCAACTCGAAGCCTGCCGCGTGCTGGATGCGACGATCGCGCACACATTCGCTCAATCGCGCAACATGTGGCGCATCCGAGAAGCCATGGCGGAGGCCTCCCGCGCCGAAGGACCGGGGATCAGTTTCGACGTGTCGGTTGCGATCTCCAGGATTCCGGAGTTCATCGACAAGGGCCTCAGGGCCGTGCTCGACATTCTCCCGACCATCCGGCCCTATCCGCTCGGGCACATCGGCGACGGCAATCTGCACTTTTCGTTCATGGGGCCGAAGGGCATGGACCAGCAGACGCTGAACCAATACACGGCCGCCATCACGCGGGCCGTGAACGATCTCGTCACCTCCATGGGCGGCTCGATCTCGGCGGAGCACGGCATCGGGATCGACAAGCTCGACGAGCTCAGCCACTACCGCTCCAAGACCGAGCTCGACATCATGCGCAGCATCAAACGCGCGCTCGATCCTGAGAACATCATGAATCCCGGCAAGGTGCTCCGGCTGTGATCGAGTGCGAGCCCGGCGCCAACAATTGGTTCGGCGTTGGCGGGTCGCAAAGATGTTGCGACCCGCCCGCGATTCCCGGAATGCTATCCGCTGTCCTCAAGCTACCGAGCCGCCGCGCGGATTGACAACCGTGTACCCTCGCAACGAGCGCGCGTGGATTCGCGTCGTGCGCCCGCCCGAGTTGGCGTCATAGGCCATCCAGACGTCGCCTCCGAGGTGCTGCTCAAGGACGAAAACGTGTCCTCGTCGCGCAGCAACCATTCCCGGTGCGGGTGATGTCCTGGGAAAGCGGAGCCAGTTGGACGCAAGATTCAATTCCGGCACGATGCGGCCGAACACGCGCAGAGCCGCGCCGCAGCCGCAGAACGAGGAAGGGCAACCGGCCGGACGGCCGCCGACGACGCGAGCGCCGTGAGCACCGGAGACCGTCGCCGGCGTGGTCGTGCCCCCAGCATCAGTCACTGTCAGTTGTGCGGAGCGGTACGCTTGCAGCGTGGGGCTGGAAACCGGCGAAGATCTGGAAGCCAGTGAGGGCCTGGAAGCCCGCTCGCGTCGCGTCTGCGAAAACGAGAAGTCGCAGGGCATGGTGACGTTGCATTCAGGAGCTTGATGAGTTCGATAAGGGCGCGCTTCCGAAGCGACAGAACCCAAGGCAACGAAGACGCACGCAGAAAATACTCGCTTGAACATTGCAGGACTCCAAATGAGAGACCCTGCCCCGGGCAACGAGAAACCAATAACAGTTTGGCTGAAATGGGCCTAAACAGCGGCTGAAAGTGGTTGCGCTTGCGCGCAACAACTGCAAGATTTCATAGCCTACACGTAGCGCTGGGGATGATTAACTCGCAGCGCACGAATGCTCGATCAGCGCGTCAAGCTCGCGGCATGCAACCAATTCGGATCAATGCTACGGCCGGATCGTCATGTTCTCCGGCGGCCCCACTTTGCGTAGCGGCTCGGCGAGGCGGGCGAACTCGCACAACAGCGCACGCGTCTTCCTGGGATCAATGATCTCCTCGACCCAGAATTTTTCGGCCGAGCGGAACGGCGAGCGGAGCTTGTTGAGGCGCTCCTCGATCTCCTTCAGCTTGGCCGCCTTGTCCTCGGCGGCGTCGATGTCGGCGCGGTAGGCGGCTTCGATGCCGCCTTCGAGCGGGAGCGAGCCCCAATAGGCCGACGGCCATGCGTAGCGGATCGAGAAGCGGTCTGCCGGCTGATGCACGACGCCGGCAACGCCGAAGGCATTGCGCAGGATCACGGTACACCAGGGCACGGTGGTCTGGTTCACCGCCGCCATGGCGCGCACGCCGTGGCGGATGGTGGCCGCCTTCTCCGCATCGAGACCGATCATGAAGCCCGGGCAGTCCATGAGATAGACCACCGGCAGGTGGAAGGTCTCGGCGAAGTCGACCCAGCGCACCACCTTCTGGCAGGCATCGGCCGTCCAGGAGCCGCCATAGTGGAAGCTGTCGCTGGCGAGCAGCAGCACCGCCCGGCCCTCGAGCCGCGCGAGGCCCACGATGATCGGCTTGCCGAAGTTCTTCCCGACCTCGAAGAACGAGCCCTTGTCGACGACGGACTCGATGATGGGCCGCATCTTGTAGACCTGCTTGCGGTTGCGCGGCACCGCGTTCATCAACGCTTCGTCGCTACGCTCGGGGTTGTCGGTGCAGGGCAAGGTCGGCGGCAGCTCGTAGACCGATGACGGCAGGTAGGAGAGGAAGCGCCGCGCGCAGGCGAACGCTTCTTCTTCGGTGTCGACGGCGTGATCGACCGCGCCGGCGCGGGTCTGGATGTCGGCGCCGCCGAGCTCCTCCTTGGTAAGATCCTGTCCCAGCGCCTTCACCACCGGCGGGCCTGCGACGAACATCGCGGACTTCCGCGTCATGATGGAATAGTGGCTGGCGGCAAGACGCGCGGCCCCCAAGCCCGCCACCGAGCCGAGGCCGAGCGCGACCACCGGCACGCGCGAGAGGTTCTCCGTCGTGAAGCGATACCAGCGGGTGCCGCCAATGCCGCCCGGCAGATTGGCCGCGCCCTTGGTCTCGATGGTCTTGACCGAGCCGCCGCCGCCGGAGCCCTCGATGATGCGGACGATGGGCAGGCGGAAATCGTGCGCCATCTCCTCCGCCATGAGCGGCTTGGCCGAGATCGACGCATCGGCCGAGCCGCCGCGCACGGTGAAGTCGTCGCCGACCACGACCACGGTGCGGCCGTCGACGCGCGCTCGGCCGAACACGCAATTGGCCGGCGTGAGCTTCTTCAGATCGCCGCTGGAATCGTACTCGCCGATGCCGGAGACGGCACCGATCTCGTGAAAGCTGCCTTTGTCGATCAGCTTGTCGATACGCTCCCGAACAGTCAGCCGGCCCTGGTCATGCTGTCGCTTGACCTTGTCAACGCCGCCCATCTCCCGCGCGAAGGCTTCGCGCCGGGCGAGCTCGTCGAGTTCCGGCTTCCAGTTCATTCACTCCCTCCGAATGGATCGGCTTGTTATTGTTGTGCACGGCCATGGCGACCGGCTTACGCGAGATACGGTTGTTGAAGGCGTCGCCTTCCGCCCCTTCCATCAGGCTGCCGAGCGAGCGGCCAAGCTGGAGCATCAGCGGCGCGACTTCGTCGTGCAGACGCTGCTCGTCATACATCGCCGACAGAAGGCCGATCGTGATGACGACGAAGGTCTGGTACTGCGGCGACCAGATCGGCACCGCGAGGCCGTTGATGTGCGGGCTCCAGAGGCCGCAGGCCACGACATAGCCGCGCTCGCGCAACATCTGCCGGTTGGCCTCGATGCGGGGCTTGAGAATCTTGGCAGCCTCGGGAGCTTCGCGCTCCATGTCTGCGACGAAGGCATCGCCGACTTCCGGCGCCAGGGCCGCGGTGTAGGCCGCGCCTGCGGCGGTCGAGGCCATCGAGATGCGGCTGCCGGTGCCTTCGTGCAAGCCGAGCGCGGTCGGCGAACGCGCGAATTGGAGATAGACGAGATGGAAGCGGTCGGGGACGACGAATCCGACCGTGCCCGGCAGCTGCTCGGCGACTTCCTGCAGCCGCTGGCGAATCATGCTGCGCAGCTGCGCGCCCTTCATCATCGATGCGCTCATCGCCACCGCGCTCGGGCCGATGCGATACTTCTGATCGCGCGGGAGATACACGAGCTGACCCATGCGGGTCAGCGTGTGCGTGAGCCGCGAAACCGTCGAGCGCGGCAGACCGCAGCGATTTGAAATCTCGAGATTGCCGAGTCGCGCCTCGTGGCCCTCGAAGCATCGCAACACGTCGAACGCGCGCGACACCACCTGGATCACATCACCCTCACCGGCTTCACCAGCGAGCGCACCTTGCCTGCTCAACCGCTCCGAACGTCGTCCCATGATCCCTACCGTTATGTTCCGCTCTGCGGAATTAAATTCCACTTGCAGACGACGCTACCTCAGGCATTTTGCGACGACAACAAAAAGGCGATGGCATGCCAGAAATTAAGATCGTCACGGAGGTCGCGGGACGCATCTGCGCAACTCCCGTGCAAGTTGGAGGAACCGTCGCGGATGGCGATGACGTTGTGGTGGTCGAAGCGATGAAGATGGAGATCCCGGTGCCCTCACCCGCGAACGGCACGATCACATCGCTTCTGGTCAAGGTCGACGACGTCGTTGCCGAGGGACAGGCGATCGCGATCGTCGCGAGTTAAACACGTTGTCCGTTCGTTTCCGCGACAATCTGTCAGTCGCTATCCTGCGTGCGCGGTGCGGCGTTGCCATCGCTTGATCGCGGTGACATGATCGGTTTCAAACAAAACGTTGTTTCAAACAAAGAACGAAAATCCTCGCGCCAAAGCGAGGATCATTGGAGGGAAACATGCTTCGTGGGCTGCTCGTGCTCGCACCTGCCTTGGTGGCGGGCATTTCTTTTGCGTCTACACGCTATTCGTTTGCCGAAGACACCAAGCTGCCGGCGACATTGACGTTCACCGCCTATGACACCGGCACCGCCGGCTTCAACATCGCGGTCGGTGTCGGCAAGATGATGAAGGACAAATACGGCACCGACGTGCGCGTGCTGCCCGCAGGCAACGACGTTGCCCGCCTCGCGCCGCTGCGCGCCAAGCGCGCGGCTTCCGCAGCGATGGGATCGGGCACCTATTTCGCGCAGGAAGGCGTGTTCGAGTTCGGCTCGAAGGAATGGGGGCCGCAGCCGCTGCAGATCCTGCTCTCGTCCGTCGACTGCAATTGCGGCTCGCTCGCGGTCGCCGCCGACACCGGCGTGAAGGAGCTGAAGGACCTCAAGGGCAAGCGCGTCGGCTTCGTGGTCGGCTCGCCTGCGCTGAACCAGAACTCGCTCGCGGTGCTCGCCTTCGCCGGGCTGACCAAGAACGACGTCAAGGCCGTCGAGTTCGCGAGCTACGGGGCGATGTGGAAGGGCCTGATCAACAACGACGTCGATGCCGCCTTCGGCACCACCATCACCGGTCCGGCCAAGGAGGCCGAGACCTCGCCGCGCGGGCTGATCTGGCCGCCGCTGCCCGCCAAGGACAAGGAAGGCTGGGCGCGGATGCAGAAGGTCGGCTCGTTCTTCTTCCCGCAGCTTGCCACCTGCGGCGCCGGCATCTCGCCGGAGAAGCCGGTCGAGCTTGGCAATTATCCCTACCCGATCTTCGTCGCCTATGCCTCGCAACCGGCCGACCAGGTCTACGCCATCACCAAGGCGATGATCGTCAACTACGACGCCTACAAGGATTCCGCGCCCGGCGCCGGCGGGCTCGCGGCCGACCGCCAGACCAAGAACTGGGTGGTGCCGGTGCATCCCGGTGCGGTGAAAGCGCTGAAGGAAGCCGGACAATGGAGCGATGCGCAGGAGGCGCACAACAACCAGCTGATCAAGCGCCAGGAAGTGCTCGGCGCAGCCTGGACCGAATACGGCAAGTCCAATCCGCCGTCGGACGACAAGGCGTTCCTCGACGGCTGGATGAAGGCCCGCGCCGCGGCGCTGGCGAAAGCCGGCAAGCCGAATGGGTTCGAGGAATAGAGCGAGATGCTGTCGGGCTTGATCGCTGCCCCGCTAGAAGTGCGCTCCTTCTCCCGCGTGCGAGAGAGGGTTGGGGAAAGGGTGTCTCCACGGTGGGATTCCCCCAGAGGAGAAAGCCCTCACCCGGCGCTGCGCGCCAACCTCTCCCGCACGCGGGAGAGGTTGAGGAGCCTGCGGCGCGACCGCTTCAACCAACAATCGTTCGCCTAGTCGCGACTTTGCAGCCCACGTCCGGGATCGATCATGTCTGCTTCAATCTCCAGCGGCCCCCAGGACGAAGCCAGGCGCGTCGAATTCGCAGATCCGCATCTCGGCGCCGCCGCTGACTTGCAGGAGGCTGAGGTCACGCGCGTGCGCACCCTGAAGGGCGCGTGGCGCTGGGTGCTGATGGCGGCCACGGCGGCCACCATTCTGTTGTGTGTGAACCAGCAATTCTCGCTGCGGTTCTTCATCGACTACACCCAGCTCAACACCGAATATTTCTATCTGTTGATCGCGTTGATGCTGCCGTTCACCTTCCTGATCTTCCCGGGGTCGGACAAGGCGCCGCTCGACCGCATCCCCTGGCATGACCTTGCGCTGTTCGCGGCGACCTTCGGCTCGGCGATCTGGCTGATGCTCAATATCCGCAAGGCGGCGCAGCTCGGCTGGGAGTTCGACGGCGCGCCCACCAACGTCATCGCGGCCGGGCTCGTGATGTGGTTCGTGCTGATGGAGGCGCTGCGGCGCACCGGCGGCTGGAGCCTGCTGCTCAGCGTGCTGCCCTTCACGCTCTATCCGCTGTTTGCGGATTCGAGCTGGCTCGGGCCGTTCCGCGGCACGCAATCGACGCTGCAGCAGACGACCTCCTATCACATGCTCTCCGGCGAGAGCCTGCTCGGCATTCCCATTCAGGCCTTCGCCGATACCGTGATCGGCTTTTTGGTGTTCGGCACCGCGCTGATGATGACGGGCGCCGGAAAATTCTTCATCAATATCGCGTTCGCGATGTGCGGCACCTTCCGCGGCGGCGCGGCAAAGGTCTGTGTGTTCGCATCCGGCCTGCTCGGCACCGTCGGCGGCAGCATCGTCTCCAACGTGCTGACCGCCGGCACGATGACGATCCCCGCGATGAAGAAGACCGGCTTCACGCCGTCCTATTCCGGCGCGATCGAGGCCTGTGCCTCGACCGGCGCGGTGCTGGCGCCACCGGTGCTGGGCGCCACGGCTTTCGTCATGGCGCAGTTCATGAACACAGGCTATGCCGACGTCGCGCTCGCCGCGACCATTCCCTCGATCCTCTATTATGTCGGCCTGTTCGCGCAGGTCGACGCCTATGCCGCCCGCCACAAGCTGAAGGGCCTGCCGCGCGCCGAGCTGCCGCGGTTCTGGGATGCGTTCAAGGAGGGCTGGTACTATCTCTTCGTGATCGTCGTGCTCGTGGTGATGCTGCTCTACTTCAAGCGCGAGAGCCATGCGCCGTTCTATGCCTCCGTGCTGCTGGTGATCCTGCACCAATGGTCGGGTCCGGCGCGCTGGAAGCTCGGAAACACGCTCGTCCTCGCCGGCTCGATCGCGGCGACGGCCGCAATGTTCTGGTATGGCGTGCTCAACGCTGCGCTGTGGGGCATGTGCCTGCTGGCGGCGCTGAACGAATTCTTCCCCGGCAAGAATTGGGGCGGCGCGCGCTGGTTGCAATTCCTCGAGCTCAACGGCAAGACGTTCGTCGAGCTGATCGCGATCCTCGCCGGCTGCGGCCTGTTGATCGGCGCCTTCTCGCTGACCGGCGTGATCGCGAGCCTTGCCAACGATTTGCTCAGCATCGCGGGCGGCGATGCCTTCCTGCTGCTGATCATGTGCGCAATCACCAGCCTGATCCTCGGGCTCGGGCTGACCACGACCTCCTGCTACATCTTCCTCGCCATCCTGGTCGCGCCCGCACTGGAGAAGCTCGGGCTGAACAAGATGGCGGTGCACATGTTCATCTTCTACTGGGGCATGCTGTCCTCGATCACCCCGCCGGTGGCGATCGCCTCTTTCGCCGCGGCCGGCATCGCCGGTGCGCCGGCGATGAAGACGGGCTGGGAGAGCATGTGGGTGGGCAGCATCATCTACTTCATCCCGTTCTTCTTCGTGCTCAACCCGGCGCTGCTGCTCCAGGGCAGCAATCCTTATCTGGAGGCGCTTGGACTCACGGGACTTGCCTGTTTCGGCATCCTCTTCATCTGCGGCGGCATCCAGGGCTACCAGTCCTTCGTCGGCGACTTGCGCCGCGCCGGGATGCTGGAATGGCCGATCCGCGTGCTGCTCGTGATCGGCGGCTTCGTGGTCGCCACACCCGGCGGCGGCATCATGCCGTTGTCGCAGATGCAGGTGACGCTGCTGGGCCTTGGCATCCTGCTGCCGACGATCCTGATCGCGCTTCTCCTGGTCCGGCGCCAGCCTGTGATGCCGGACGGGTTGCGCGTGCCCTGATTGCGTTGCACAAGGGAGGCGATGAAACCGCTCTCGCCTCTCGCCACCGCCTGGACCCGTTCGAAGCCGCCCTTGCTGCGGTTTCTGGACAATTGCCTTAGCGAATTCTCGGCCGAGACGTCAGGCCATGTCGCCGATTACATCCCCGAGCTCGGCAAGGCCGATCCTGCCTATTTCGGCATCAGCCTGGCGACGCTGGACGGCCACGTCTATGAAGTCGGCGACAGCCGGGTGCCCTTCACCATCCAGTCGATGTCGAAGCCCTTCGTGTTCGCGCTGGCGCTGGACCTGCTCGGCGCCGGCAAGGTCGAAGGCGCGATCGGCGTCGAGCCCTCCGGCGATCCCTTCAACTCGATCCGGCTGAATTCCGAGAACCATCCGTTCAATCCGATGGTCAATGCCGGCGCGATCGCCTGCACCGGGCTGATCTACGACAGCAAGGGTACCGACGCTTTCGAGCAGATCCGCCTTGCGCTCAGCCGTTTTGCGGGACGCGATCTCTCTGTCGACGAAGCGGTCTATGCTTCCGAAAGCCAGACCGGCGACCGTAACCGAGCCATCGGCTATCTGCTCAAGACCAACGCGGTGATCTCGGACAATGTCGCGGGCGTGCTCGACGTCTATTTCCGCCAATGCGCCGTGCTGGTCACCGCGCGCGACATCGCGGTGATGGCGGCGACGCTCGCCAATCGCGGCATCAATCCCGTCACCGGCGAGCAGGTGCTGAGCGCTTACGCGATCTCGCGTACCCTTTCCGTGATGACGTCCTCGGGCATGTACGACTATGCCGGCGAATGGATCTACCGCATCGGCATCCCCGCCAAGAGCGGCGTCGGCGGCGGCATCCTGGCGGCGCTCCCTGCCCGCCTCGGCCTCGGCAGCTATTCACCGAAGCTCGACAAGCACGGCAACAGCGTGCGCGGCATCAAGGTCTGCGAGGCGCTGTCATCGCACTACGACCTGCACATGCTCAACCGCAGCGACGACGCGCGCAACGCCGTCATCGCGGATTACGATATCGGCAGGAGCCCCTCTCGCCGCGTGCGCCGCCCGCAGGAGCGCGAGATCCTGGCGGCCCACGAGCAGGAGGTGCGGATCATCGAGCTGGTCGGCACGCTGTCGCTGTCGGCGGTCGATTACGTCTCGCGCCGGCTTGCCGGACGACCGCGGCCGCAATTCGTGATCTTCGATCTCCACCGCGTGACCTCAACTACACGCGCCGGCGCACGGCTGGTGGCCGAAGCGTTCGAGGAGCTTGCGGCACTGAACGTGACCGTCGTGCTGTCAGGCGTCCGGCGCGCCTCCAAGGAATGGAACAGCTTGCGGGAATGGACCGCCGAGCTGAAGAACGTCCGCGACTTCTATTTGCTCGACACGGCGATCGAATGGGCCGAAGACCAGATCGTCTATCGCTACGGCGGCTCGATCGATTTTCACGAGACCACCGAGCTTGCCGAGCAGCCCCTGTTGACCGGGCTGAGCGAGGAAGAGCTGACCGATCTCGCCTCGCTCTGCACCATCAGGACCTATCAATCCGGCGCGAAGATTCTCACGGCCGGCGAACCCGCCGATGCCCTTTACTTCCTGCGCAGCGGCGCCGTGCATGTCACGCTGCCCGACGGCGTCAGGCTGGCGACGCTCACCGCCGGCATGGCGTTCGGCGAGATGGCGCTGCTGGAGCAGACCCGCTCCGCCGACGTGTTCGCCGACATGGCCGCGACGGCCTGCGAGGTGCCGCTGAAGGATTTCGAGCGCTTCCGCAAGCAGCACCCCCGCGCCAGCGAATGTATCATGCGCAACCTGGCCCAGCTCCTGGCCGACCGCCTGATCGTCGCCAACGCCAAGGTGGATATTCTGACCTCGACGTAATGAACGCCGACGTTGCTCCCCAAGAAGTCGTCATGCCCGGGCTTGTCCCGGGCATCCACGTTCTGCGTACCGCTTGGCAAGACGTGGATGGCCGGGACAAGCCCGGCCATGACGCCGGAGTTCCCAGCTCACGCTTACCGGCTCGCGGCTTCGCTGATACGTCGCTTGATCTTGGCGGCACTGGCATCGAGCAGCGCCGATGGCTGCTGGCCGGTGGCGGCGCACAGGCAGGCCCAATAGTAGACGACATCGCCGAGCTCTTCGACGAGACCCGCCTTGTCGAGCCAATCGTCACGCAAGAGCTTCTTGATGTGCTCGGCGACTTCGCCCGCCTCACCGGCAAGGCCGAGGCCGAGGTAGGACAGCCGCTCGTTGGACGGATGCTCTTCGACTTTGGCAATGGTTGCGGCCCAGGCCGCATATTCATCGATCGTCATCGGCATTCCCCGCCGCTTGCGTCGATTCAGCCCACCACTTCGGTGACGGGCTGAAGATCGATCTCGAAGGTCTCCAGGAACTTTGACGTCATGATGTAGAAGCCGACCGAGAGCTGGAGCTCGACCAGCGCGGCTGGCGTCAGCTTCGATGCGATCGCCCTGAAGGTCGCATCCGTCGGCTTCTTAAGATTCACGATCTCGTCGGTGAAGGCGAGCGCGGCGCGCTGCACCTCGTTGAAGCAGGATGCGGCCTGCCAGTTCTCGAGCGCCTCGTTCTGCTCGTCGGTGACGCCGACATTTTTGCCGATGCGCTTATGCGCGACGATCTCATAGGGTGCCTCGCACAGGATGCCGGTGCGGGTGATCGCAAGCTCGCGCACGATCGGATCGAGCTCGCCCTTGTGGCGGATGGCGCCGCCGAGGCGGCAATATTGCTCAAAGTAGCTCGGCGAATGCGCCATCATCCGGAAGATGTTGGCATGACGGTTCTTGTCGAGGATTTCGCGGGTGCGGTCGGATGCCTTGGACGGGTCGCTGTACTGAATGCGGGCCATGATTTTCCTGAAGTTTTCCCTGATCTTTTGATGCTTCTTGTCGCCATCGGCGCAGGTTTCCGCAGACTCTATTCGCGGGTGGACGCAGGAGCAACATCATCGAGTCAAATTGCCGCCGCATTGCTGATCGACCCTGACACAGTCGATATTCGCCGCGTGGGGACAAATCGCGGCGGATACTCGCAAGGGGTGTTCCGAGTAAAAACAATTGGCCGTCGTGTGCGCTAACCGCGCCACGATGAGTCACGCCCAAGTCTAGGGAGAAAACGGCATGAAGGAAGCCACCAAGGGGGCGGCCTCGGGAGCGCTCGCGCATATGCTGGCGGTGACGGCGATGCTCGTCATCGCCAGCATCTTGTTCTACGGGCGTTAGTTCGCGTTTTAAGAGTTTTCGTCATTCCGGGGTGGCTCTCCCTGGACCGCGCAACGCGCGGCCCTAGCAAGCCAAGCCCAGAATACCCGTTCCAGGCTCGGTCGTATGACCGCCCTCGAATGACGAATCCCACTATTTTTGTTTGGCGAAGAACGGCACCAGCCTGCCGGCAAAGGGCTTGAAGCACGCAACGACCGAATCGCCAATGGCGAGGTCGTTCTCGCCATGGGCCATCATGCGAAAACCCTCGGCGCAATCGACCAACAGGATATTGTAAGGCACGTGCGCGCGCATTTCCGGCGTTGCCGCGCGGCAGACCAGCGAGGTCGCGTACACCCTGCCCTTGCCGCTGGCGCGCGCCTCGCGCGGGTCCGCTTCGCCACAAGCCGCGCAGAAGGCGCGGTAGAAATACTGTACATGCCCGCATGAGACACAGGTCTGGTAGGTGATGGCCTCTTCGCCCGTGGTCCAGTCCGCCACACGCTCGCTCATCGCACCCGCTCCAGGAACATGCTCACGTGAGACGACAGCACGCCGCCGTCGCCATGCAGCAGCGCGATCGAGGCATCGCGCACCTGGCGGGTCGCCGCCCGCCCCGTCATCTGCAAATGCGCCTCGACCAGGTGCGCCATGGCGCCGCCGACGCCACAATGGCCGTAACTGAGCAGGCCGCCATGGGTGTTCAGCGGCATCGCGCCGTCGCGGCCGAAAAGGCCGGCGCGCACGCGCGCGGCCGCCTCGCCGCGGCCGGCGAGCCCGAGGTCTTCCAGCAGCATCGCGAGCGTGATCGTAAAGCTGTCGTAGATCGCGGCATAGCGCACGTCGGAAATCGCCAGACCCGTGGCCTGCTTCGCGCGGGCGATGGATATCTCGGCGCCGAGCTCGCTGAGGACGGGCGCTGCCGTGACATGCTGATGCGTGTGCGCCTGGGCGCAGCCGCGGATTCGCACGCCGGCCTCGCCCGTCCGCTCGCGGCTGACGACGAAGGCCGCGCCGCCGTCGGAGACCGGGCAGCAATCGAGCAGCTTGAGCGGCAGCGCCACCGGTTTCGAGGCCATGACGTCGGCGACCGTGATGGGATCGTGGAATTGCGCGCCGGAATGGCTGCAAGCGTGAGCACGCATCAGCACCGCAAACTCCGCGAGGTCCTCTTCGGTCACGCCGTATTCGTGCATGTAGCGCGTGGCGACCAGGCCGTAATAGGCCGGGATGGTCGGTCCCAGCGGCACCTCGTAGTCGGGATGACCAACCTGCGCCAGCGCCTGGATCGAGGCATCGCGGCTCTGCCCGGTGAGCCGGTTCTCGCCGGCGACGACGAGCACGTGTTTTGCGACGCCTGCTTCCACGAGATGATGGGCGAGCATGGTCATGGCGAGGCCGGTGGCGCCACCGACCTGCACGGCGTGGGCGTAGGACGGGCGGATGCCAAAATGCTCGGCGAAGACGGTGGCGAGCATGATGTGCGGGGAGACGGTGGAATAGCCGCAGAGGATGCCGTCGATGTCGGTACGCTTGAGGCCGGCATCGTCGAGCGCAAGTTGGGCGGCCTTGCTCATCAGGTCCAGCGAGGAGGAGCCCTCGTGCTTGCCGAAAGATGTGAGGCCGACGCCGGTGATGAAGCTCATGGCGGGCCTTCTCCTCTGTCATTCCGGGGCGCGCCCCTTGGCGCGAGCCCTGGTGCGCAGTTGCGCACCTGAGAATCCATACTCCCGATCGTGGTTATGGATTCTCAGGTGCGCAACTGCGCACCAGAGCTCGCGACTTCGTCGCGCCCCGGAATGACGGATGAGAGATTGCGCGCCATACCTTCCCCCTACTCCGGCGCTCCGCGCGTAACGCCGCCGCGCACCATGGCGGCGATCTCGTCGGCCGAGTATCCGATCTCGCGCAAGATCTCGGCGCCGTGCTCGTTGAGCCGCGGCGCCAGGCGTACCGGCTCTGCCTCTGTCTCCGACCAGGTCGCCGTCACCTTCATGCTGCGGATCGGGCCTTCGGTCGGATGAGTGACCACCGGGAAGAAGCCGGTCGCCTCCAGATGCTCGTCGTGCAGGATCGAGGCGAGATCGTGCATCGGCATGACCGGCACGTCGGCCTTCGTCAGCAGATCGATCCACTCCGCCGTGGTGCGCGTCTCGAAGATGCGGGCGAGCTCGGCATAGACGATGTCGATATTGGCGGCGCGGCCGGCAAAGGTTGCAAATTTGGGATCGGCGCGCAGGTCGTCGCGTCCCGTGGCCTTGAAAAAATTCTCCCATTGCTTGTCGTTGTAGACGATGACGCTGAGATAGCCGTCAGAGGTCTTGTACGGCCTGCGGTCGCGCGAGAGATGGCGGGCATAGCCGCCCTTGTCGAGCGGCGGCTCATAGGTCAGCCCGCCCATGTGATCGCCCATGACGAAGCCGGCCATGGTCTCGAACATCGGAATGTCGACGCGCTGGCCGCGGCCGGTGCGGTCGCGGTGCACAAGGCTGGCGCAGATCGCGCCGACCGCGGTGATGCCAACGATGCGGTCCACGAGCGCGTTCGGCACATAGCGCGGCACGCCGTCCCCGGTCTGCGCCATCAGCGCCGGCAACGCGGTGGCGCCCTGGATCAGGTCGTCGTAAGCGGGTTTTGCAGCATAAGGGCCGTCCTGGCCGAAGCCGAACACGCCGGCATAGACGAGGCGCGGGTTGATGGCGGAGACGACGTCGTAGCCGAGCTGCAGCCGCGCCATGGCCTGCGGGCGGACGTTGTAGACCAAGACGTCGGCGTCCTTCAGAAGCCGCAGCACGGCTTCGCGCCCCGCAGGCTTCTTCAGATCGAGGCAGATCGAGCGCTTGCTGCGGTTGGTGTTGAGGAACACCGGACCCATGCCGGCGTGACGCATCGGTCCGATCAGACGGGTGACGTCGCCGTCCAGCGACTCCACCTTGATGACGTCGGCACCGTAGTCCCCGAGCATCTGGGTCGCATAGGGCCCCATCAGCACGGTGGTCATGTCGATGACCTTGATGCCCTTCAGCGGCCCCATCGTTCGCTCCCGATTGCGCCGGGCTCAAATGCCCGGCGATTTCGGTCCAGCTAACGGCAGTGGCGCCGCGCGCGCAAGGGCGGCCGGCGTATGGCGGCATGCGCCGCGGAGCGACATCGGCCGCTATTTCTTCTGACGGGATTCCCGGATCTTCAGGAGCCGCTCGAGCTCGTCGTTCTGCTGGTTGATGCGGTCGGCGATGCGCGACTCGTTCTGCTCGCCGGAAGCGGCAGCGGCCTGCTCGATGAGCTGGCGGATATTGTCCTCGAGGATCGCGATACGATCGTTGAGTGCTTCGAGGGAGAGAGAGTCTTCGTAGGCATTGCTCATGATGCGCGTCTCGTCTTTCAATCAGGAGCCGTAGGGTGGGCAAAGCGCAGCGTGCCCACCATGATCTAGCGCAAGGAAAAAGGTGGGCATGGCGCTTTCGCGCCCTTGCCCACCCTACGAGAGCCTACTTGAGCGGCTCGAGCACCGAAACGTAGTTGGCGACGGCCGCCCCGCCCATGTTGAAGATGCCGCCGAGCTTGGCGTTCTTGAGCTGCATGCCCTCGGGCGCCTGGCCTGCGAGCTGCATCGCGGTCATCACATGCATGGAGACGCCGGTGGCGCCGATCGGATGGCCCTTGGCCTTCAGGCCGCCGGACGGATTGACCGGCAGCTTGCCGTCCTTCAGCGTCCAGCCTTCCTTGATGGCACGGGCACCCTGCCCCTTCGGCGTCAGGCCCATGGCTTCGTACTCGATCAGCTCGGCAACCGTGAAGCAGTCATGGGTCTCGACGAAGGAGAGATCGGACAGCGTGACACCGGCCTTCTCCAGCGCGCGCTGCCAGGCTACGGTGCAGCCCTCGAACTGCAGGATGTCGCGCTTGGACATCGGCAGGAAGTCCTGGGCATGCGCGGTGGCGCGGAAGCCGATCGACTTGGTCATGCCCTTGGCCGTCTCGGCATCGGCCAGCACCAGGGCGGCGGCACCGTCGGAGACCAGCGAGCAGTCGGTGCGCTTCAGGGGGCCGGCGACGTAAGGGTTCTTCTCGCTCTCGGCGCGGCAGAAGTCGAAGCCAAAGTCCTTGCGCATCTGGGCGAAGGGATTGGCGACGCCGTTCTTGTGGTTCTTGGCCGCGATCAGCGCCAGCGCATCGGACTGGTCGCCATATTTCTGGAAATAGGAGCTGGCGATCTTGCCAAACACGCCGGCGAAGCCGCCGACCGTGTCGCCGTCTTCGGGCAGGTAGGACGCCTTGAGCAGATTCTTGCCGATCTCCGGGCCCGGCGTGCGCGTCATCTGCTCGACGCCGACGACCAACACGATCTTGGCAGCCCCTGCGGCAATCGCGCGCAGGCCCTGGTGCACGGCGGCAGATCCCGTGGCGCAGGCGTTCTCGACGCGGGTCGCCGGCTTGAAGCGCAGCTTGGGGTCGGCCTGCAGCACCAGCGACGCGGTGAAATCCTGGGGCGAGAAGCCGGCGTTGAAGTGGCCGAGCACGATCTCGTCGACGTCGGAGGCCGAAATGCCGGCATCGGCGAGCGCCTCATTGGCGACGCGGGTGACGAGGCTTTCGACGGTTTCAGTGTCGAACTTGCCGAACGGCGTATGCGCCCATCCGACGATGCTGGCGGTCATGGTCGTCTCTCCCTGCAGGTCTTGTCCTGAGCTAAGTCTTAGCCCAGGGATGACAAGACTTCACGCGGCTTTCAGCGCCTTGAGGGTCCGCTCGCAGATGGCAGTTATGCCGGCCCAGTTCCCGGCCCGGATCTCCCCTGTCGGGCACAGCCAGGACCCGCCGACCGCAACGACATTGGGTTCGGCCAGCCAGGTCGCGGCATTGGCCTCGCCCACCCCGCCGGTCGGGCAGAACCGCACGTTCGGGAATGGCCCGCCGAGGGCACGCAAGCCCTTGATGCCGCCGGCCTGCTCCGCCGGGAAGAACTTTGCGACGTCGAAACCGTACGACAGCGCCATCATCAGCTCGGATGCCGTGGCAATGCCCGGCGCGAAGGGCAAGGAGCTGTCGGTCGCGGCCTTGAGGAGATCGGGGGTCAGGCCCGGGCTGATGCCGAACGCGACGCCAAGCTTCTCGACCCGGCTGAAGTCGGCCGGATTGAGAATGGTGCCGATGCCGACGACCGCCTCAGGGACCTCGTTCATCACCGCGCGCGCCGCCTCGATCGCAACGGGCGTGCGCAAGGTCACCTCCAGCGTGCGGACACCGCCGGCAACCAGCGCGCGCGCCAGCGGCACGGCGTCCTGGATGCGCTCGATGGTGAGGACGGGAATGACTGTCGCAGCCTTGAACAGCGCGACGAGATGGTTCTGTTGGGCAGCCGTGGTCATAGCTCTCGACTCATTTGGTCGCTGTTTACTTGCTGGCCTGGCGGGAGGCCGCCGGCCGGTGCCGCTTCTTCGGCGGCATGGCATAGCCCGGAATGATGGCGCCGGGATAGCAGATCACGAGGCTGGCGAGGCGATGTCCGGCCTCGGCCGCCTCGACCGGCTCGGCGCCGGCGAGCCGGGCCGCGATATAGGCGGCGGCGAAGCTGTCGCCGGCGGCGGTGGTATCGACCACGGGCTTGGTCATCGGCTCGGCGCGGACCTCGCTGGCGCCGCCGGGGTAGCGCAACAGGCTCACCGGCTCGGGCAGACGGAACACCAGCTCCGGGGTCGGGATGCGCGCCATCAGCTGGTCCTGACTTTCTCCGGGGTGCAGCGCGAGCAGGTCCTCGGTCGAGGTCAGCACGATGTCGGCGGCCGCGAAGGCGGTGGCAAACACCTCCCGCGCGATATCGCGGTCCGGCCAGCCGCGCGCGCGGAAATTGGTGTCGAACACGAAGCGGGTGCCGAGCAGGCGCGCGCGCTTGATCGCGCCGAACAGCCGATCGCGCCCGGCCGCGTCGTAGATCGAGAGCGTGATGGCGGAGAGATAGACGATGTCGTAGCTCATCAGCGAGTTGAGCAGCTCGTCGGTCTCCGGCAGGCTCATCAGCTGCCGCGCCGCCGCGCTGTCGCGCCAGTGGAAGAACTGGCGCTCGCCCCTGCCATCCGTCTGGATGATATAGAGGCCGGGCAGCTTGCCCGCGAGCCGCACGACACGCCGCGTGCCGACGCCTTCCGCATTCCAGGCCGCGACCATCTCATCGCTCAGGGCATCGTCGCCAAGCGCGGTGAGATAGTCGACCTTGACGTCCAGCCGGGCCAGATACACGGCCGTGTTGAGGGTGTCGCCGCCGAAGCCGCGTGAGTAGAGACCACCGCCCTGCCCGGCAGACGCGCCGCCTTGGGCCTGCCGGAGCTCGACCATGCATTCACCGATGCAAGCAGCGCTCGCCATCATCAGGGCCCGCTCTGTCGGAGGTCAGGCGACGAAATTGCCGCCGAGCTCGTCTTCGATGTGAATGCGGATGATATCGTCGAACGTCTTCTCGGCGGTGGTGAAGCCGAGCTCGCGCGACCGCCTGGCGTCGAAATTGCGCGGCCAGCCGCCGACGATGCCGACGATGAAGGGATCGGGCTCGCGCTTGATGCGCGCGGCGACCTTCTCGCCCGCAACCCGCTTCAAGGCGGCGATCTGCTCGCCGACCGTCGCCGACAGGCCGGGCATGGTCAGGTTGCGGCGCGGGCCGACGGTGGCGAGATCCATGGTGCCGGCGTGAAGCAGGAAGCCGACGGCCGAGCGCGGCGTGGCGTGCCAGTGGCGGACGTCCTCGGATACGGGAAGGACCGCTTCCTTGCCGGCCAGCGGCTCACGCAGGATGTTGGAGAAGAAGCCCGAGGCCGCCTTGTTGGGCAGGCCCGGCCGGATGCAGATGGTCGGCAGGCGGATGCCGATGCCGTCGAGGAAGCCGCGGCGGGAATAGTCGGCGAGCAGCAACTCTCCGATCGCCTTCTGGGTGCCGTAGCTGAGCAGCGGGGTATGGAAGAACTCATCGCCGATCGCATCGGGAAACGGCGCGCCGAACACCGCGATCGAGGACGTGAACACCACGCGCGGCTTGTAGCCGCCGCCCGCAAGGCGGATCGCATCGAGCAGCATCCGCGTGCCGTCGAGATTGATGCGATAGCCCTTGTCGAAATCGAGCTCGGCCTCGCCGGAGACGATCGCGGCGAGATGGAAGATCACGTCGGGGCGGCCTGCGATCAGCTTCTCGGCGGCGCCCGGGACGGCGAAATCGCCCGACACGGTCTCGACCGGGAAACCGGCCTTCTCCGGCTTCTTCGGCTCGACCACGTCGTGCATGGTCAATTTCGTGATGTCGCTCTTGCCGAGCCGGCCGTCGCGCAGCAGCCGTTCACAGAGTTTGCGGCCGACCATGCCGGCGGCGCCGAGAACCAGAATGTGCAAGAGCTCAACTCCTTCTTATTGGCCGGAGCGCGCCGCTCTTGAAACCCATTGGCGCACCCCCGGCAGGCCCCGCGATCATTCCTTCACGGCGCCGGTCATCGCCGACACATAATGCTCCACGAAGAAGGCGTAAAGGATCACGAGCGGCAACGAGCCGGCCAGCGCGCCCGCCATCAGCGAACCCCAGCGGTAGATGTCGCCGTCCACGAACTCGTTGACGATCGCGACCGGCACGGTCTTGTTGCTGGTCGATTGCAGGAACGTCAGAGCGTAGATGAACTCGTTCCAGCACAGCGTGAAGCAGAAGATGAAGGCCGAGATCAGGCCGGGAATTGCGAGCGGCAGCACGATCTTGATCAGGATTTGCCAGCGGCTCGCCCCGTCGATCAGCGCGCATTCCTCGAGCTCGAACGGGATGGTCTTGAAATAGCCCATCAACAGCCAGGTCGAGAACGGGATCAGGATGGTCGGATAGGTCAGGATCAGCGCCAGCGGCGAGTCGAACAGGCCGTACTGAAACACGACGGTGGCCAGCGGAATGAACAGGATCGACGGCGGCACCAGATAGGCGAGGAAGATCAGGCCGCCGACGAGATTGGCGCCCTTGTAACGCAAGCGCACGATGGCGTAGGCCGCGAGCACCGATGCGATGATCGACAGGATCGTGGCGCAAACCGCGACGTACATCGTGTTCCAGAGCCAGTGCGGATAATAGCTCTCGAACAGCAGCTTGTAGAAATGCTTGAACGTCGGGCTCCAGGTCCAGAACGGGTTGTACTTGTCGAGATCGAGCAGCTGCTCGTCGGGCTTCACTGAGGTCAGCGCCATCCAGTAGAACGGGAACAGCAGGACGACGACGATGATCGTGAGCGGCAGATACAGCGTCACGAGCCTGCGCGGCACCGACTGCAGATAGCTCATGCCCTCGCTGTGATCGGCCGTAGGCGCCGAGCCCGACAGCACATTCTTGAGATCGATGGATCTGGTGGGCAGGTCAGTCATTGCTCTCTCCCTGCTGCCACTTCCGGCGCTGCAATCCGAACCACGAGACCATGATGGCGGCGAGCAGGAACGGAATCATCGCGCTGGAGATCGCGGCGCCCTCGCCGAGCTGCCCGGCGATGATCGCGCGCTGATAGGACAGGGTCGCCATCAGGTGAGTGGCGTTGACCGGGCCGCCACGCGTCATCGCCCAGATCAGCTGGAAATCGGTGAAGGTGAAGAGCACGGAGAAGGTCATCACCACGGCGATGATCGGCGTCAGCAGCGGATAGGTGATGTAGCGGAAATTCTGCCAGCGCGTGGCGCCGTCGAGCGTCGCCGCTTCATAGAGCGAGGGCGAGACGGTCTGCAGCCCTGCGAGCAGCGTGATCGCCACGAAGGGCACGCCGCGCCAGATATTGGCGAAGATCACGCAAATGCGTGCCCAGGTCGTGTCGCCGAGGAAGTTGATGTTCTGGTTGATCAGGCCGAGATGCTTCAGCGACCAGGAGATGATGGAGAATTGCGAGTCGAAGATCCACCAGAACGCCAGCGCCGAGAGCACCGTCGGCACGATGAAGGGAATCAGGACCATCGCGCGCAGCATCGCCTTGAACGGCATGTTCTCGTTCAGCAGCAGCGCGAGGTAGAGGCCGATCGCGAATTTGAGGGCGCTGGCGACGAAGGTGTAGAGCAGCGTGTTGAACACCGACAGCCAGAAGATGGAATCGTCCCACAACCACTCATAGTTCTCGGTGGCGACGAAGTGCCCGACCCTGCCGATACGCGTGTCCGTGAAGGACAGCCAGATGCCGAGCCCGAGCGGATAGGCCAGGAAGAAGATCAGGAAGGCCATGGCCGGCACCATGAACCAGAAGCCCAGCCAGTTGCGATTGTGTTTGAGCTGGGTCCAGACGCTGTCCTCGCTCAACTGAGGCTTGGCCCGGGGAATTGCGACATCAGCCATGCCCGATATCCCTGATCGAAATGTTGACGAGCGGGCGGCCCAAGAGCCGCCCGCCCCGTGACCGTTCAGCGATAGATGCGCTTCAGCTGGCGCTCGGCTTCGGCCATCGCGCCCTTCGCATCCTTGGCGCCGGTGCAGTAATTGGCGAACATGTCGACGACGATGAAATCGGCGATCGCGGTCGCCGCCTTCTCGCCGACGGTGCCGATGCCGGACGCCGGCAGCGTGCGCTTGGAGGCCTGCGAGTACACGGCGTTCTTGGGATCGGCCGTCCAGACCGACGCCGATTCATAGGCGTTCAAGGTCTGCTGCAGATAGCCTTGCGCGCCGTCCAGCCACTTCTCGTAGTTCTCCTTCTCCAGCATGAAGGCGACGAAGGCCTTCGCCGCGTTCGGATATTTGGTGAAGTTGAAGGCGAGGATCGGCAGCGTAAGCTGCAGCTCGGTCGGCTTGCCGATCGGTCCGACCGGGTGCAGCGCGTGATAGGTATCTTCCGCCAGTTCCTTCTTGGTAGGATCGGTCTTGGCGGCAACATAGATCGAAATGCCGTTGAGGGTGCAATAGAGTTCACCGGCCAGGTACGCCTTATTATTGGATGAGTCGTTCCAGGAAGGCGTGCCTGGGATGAAAGTCTCGTAAAGCGCTTTGCAATACTCTAGCGCCTTTGCGGTCTCGGGCGAATTGATGCTGACCTGATCCTTCTCATTGACAGTCCACGCATTGTGGCCCCAGAGGATCCAGTGCAGCCAGCCGTTGGCATCGCCGCTCGCATGTCCGAGGGCAAAGCCGGCCGGCGTGTTGTTCGCCTTGAGCGCTTTGCACATCTCCAGGAAGCTTGGGAAATCTTTCGGGAATTCCTTGAAGCCCGCTTTGTCCGTCGCCGACTTCCGGTAGGTCATATAGCCGCCGTTGGTCGCGACAGGGATGCCCAGCCAGTCTTCGCCAAGCTTGCAGGTCTTTGCTGCAGCGTCCGTCCAGCCGCCATATTTCTTGCCGAGATAGTCGGCGACATCGTTCATTTTCAGGACTTTGGTCGGGAACAGCTGCGGCAATGTGTGCAGGCCCCAGGCGACGTCGAGGCCGGAGCCCGTGTTGGCTGCAACGGATGCCTTCGGCTGCACGTCCTCGAAGGACTCGCTGAATACGTTCATCTCGGTGCCGGTCGCGGCCTTGAATGCCGCCACCATCGCGTTGAACGCGTCGTCCTCCGCCGGCACGAAGCGCTTCCAGCGCATCACGGTCAGCTTGGCGCCGGGCTCGGCCTTCCAGGGCGCGCTCTGCGCCCAGGCCCTGGCGAAGTCGAACAGTGCCGGCCCCGTCAGCATGCCGGTTGCGGCCAGAGCGGTGCCGCCTTGGAGCAGAGACCGGCGGGTAAAGTCTTGCATGTTGTCCTCCCTGTGATGCTTTTTGTTGTCTTATGCCTTGTGGTCTGATGCGCTAGGCGTTCATGCGCTTGCCCGTCGCATCGTCGAACAGATGGACCAGCGACGGATCGGGCTTCAGCCGCACCTTGTCGCCCGGATTGAACTGGTGACGCTCGCGGAAGACCGCGACGACCTGCTCGCCGCCGACCTTGGCGAACACTTGCGTTTCCGAGCCGGTCGGCTCGACGACGATGATCTCGGCCTCGGCACCATCATCGGCGATGGTGAAGTGCTCCGGCCGCACGCCGTAGACCGCAGGACGGCCGTCGGAGCCGGCCGGCGCGCTCTTGAGCGGGAGCTTGACGCCGTTCGGCCCTTCGAAGGTCGCAACACCGTTGACGCGCACATGGCCTTTCAGGAAGTTCATCGCGGGCGAGCCGATGAAGCCGGCGACGAACTGGTTGTCGGGCTTGTCGTAGAGCTCGAGCGGCGTGCCCATCTGCTCGACGATGCCGTCATGCATGACGACGATCTTGTCGGCCATGGTCATGGCCTCGATCTGGTCGTGGGTGACATAGACGGTCGTCGTCTTCAGGCGCTGATGCAGCTCCTTGATTTCGGTGCGCATGGCGACGCGCAGCTTGGCGTCCAGGTTCGACAACGGCTCGTCGAACAGGAAGACCTGCGGATCGCGCACGATGGCGCGGCCCATGGCGACGCGCTGGCGCTGGCCGCCGGAGAGCTGGCGCGGGTAGCGGTCGAGCAGCGGCGACAGTGCGAGGATCTCAGCGGCGCGCTTGACGCGCTTGTTGATCTCGTCCGAGCCGGCATTCCGCAGCTTGAGCGAGAAGCCCATGTTGTCGGCGACCGTCATGTGCGGATAGAGCGCGTAGTTCTGGAAGACCATCGCAATGTCCCGCTCCTTGGGCTGGACATTGTTGACGACGCGGTCGCCGATCGAGATCGTGCCGGAGGTGATGTTCTCGAGGCCTGCGAGCATGCGCAGAAGCGTCGACTTGCCGCAGCCGGAGGGGCCGACCAGGACGACGAACTGACCGTCCTCGATCGGGATCGTGACGCCGTGCAGGACTTCAAAATTGCCGAACGATTTCCGCACGTCGCGGATTTGCACAGACGACATCTAGCTCCCTCCTCGAAAGTCCACGGCGCCTCTCGCGCCGCGACCGTCTTGTTTTTCGGACTTCACCGAACGAAGCCCGAGCTTAGCGGGCGACATTGTCGGTAGTTTGTGCGGTTTTGGCAATTTGTCTTTGGTTAGTCGTTGCTGGTAGCGCTGTCAACGTTCCTTTGTTTGCGGGACTGACTGTGTTAAGAGCAGCAAATGGGTCGAAAACGCACCAAGTCAGGCAAAATCCGGCTGGCCGAAGTGGCCGAGCTCGCCGGCGTCAGCCCGATTACCGCGTCGCGCTTTTTCCGCAATCCGGAGGCCCTGTCGGTCGCCAAGCGGACACGGGTCGAGAGCGCCGCCAAGGAGCTCGGCTATGTGCCCAATCTTGCCGCACGCGCCCTCGCCTCGCAACGCACCGAGGTCATCGGTGTCTTGATCCCATCGCTCACCAATAACGTGTTCTCGGACGTGCTGCGCGGCATCTACGACTCGTCCGAAGGCAGCCGCTACTCGATCCAATTGTCCAACACGCGCTACAGCATTCTCCAGGAAGAGAAGTTGCTGCGTCTGTTCCTGGCGCAGAAGCCGGCCGGGCTGATCGTCACCGGCATCGATCAGACGACGGAGTCCCGCGCGATGCTTCGAGCCGCGGACTGCCCGATCGTGCAGATCATGGAGATCGGCCCGGACCCCGTCGACATGATGATCGGCTTTTCACACTATGATGCGGCCCGCGCGGCGATCGCGCACCTGTTCGAGCAAGGTCACCGCAAGGTCGGCTTCGTTGGCGCGCGGATGGATCCCAGGGTGCAGCGGCGGCTGGACGGATATGTCTCGGCCATGAAGGACGCCGGATTGTTCGACCAGCGCCTGGTGGTCACGACGGCGACACCGACCTCGGTGACGCTTGGCGGCGCCCTGTTCACCGATCTGCTGGCGCGCGAGCCCGACATCGACGCGGTGTTCTGCGCCAATGACGACCTCGCGCTCGGCGTGCTGTTCGAATGCCGGCGCCGGGAGATCGCAGTGCCCGGGCAGATCGCCATCGTCGGCTTCAACGACCTCGAGTTCATGGCCTCCGCCGTCCCCACCCTCACCAGCGTCCGCACCAATCGCTACGAGATGGGGAAGACGGCCGCCACCATGCTGATCAACGCGATCGAGGGCCGGCGCCCGGAGCAGCCGGTGCTCGATCTCGGCTTCAAGGTGATCGAGCGGCAAAGCTCGTCGGCCCGGCGTTCGGAGAGCAGGCCACCCGTACCAGGCGGGGCTGCGGCGAACATAATGGTAGCGTTACCAAGCAGCCACGACTAGTATCGGAATTGTGAGGAAACGACCCGCCAGCGGGAAGGCAGATCCATCGCGCGCGCCGTTGGGCACCGCACATGCGGCCACCATGAGACGGACGCCAGTGCGTTTGCATTGCAGGAGAAACCAATGACAAAGAAACCAACCAACGGGCACGCCGCCGGCAGTAACGGTACCCGCCGCCATCTTCGCTCGCAGGAATGGTTCAACAACCCGCACAATCCGGGCATGACCGCGCTCTATATGGAGCGCTATTTGAACTTCGGCCTCACCCGCGCCGAGCTGCAATCCGGCAAGCCGATCATCGGCATCGCCCAGACCGGCAACGACCTGTCTCCCTGCAACCGCCATCATCTCGAGCTCGCGCACCGCGTTCGCGAAGGCATCCGCGAGGCCGGCGGCATTGCGATGGAATTCCCCACCCATCCGATCCAGGAGACTGGCAAGCGCCCGACTGCGGCGCTCGACCGCAACCTCGCTTATCTCGGCCTGGTCGAGATCCTCTACGGCTATCCACTCGACGGCGTGGTGCTGACCACCGGCTGCGACAAGACCACGCCGGCCTGCATGATGGCGGCGGCGACGGTCAACCTGCCCGCGATCGTGCTGTCGGGCGGCCCGATGCTGAACGGCTGGCACAATGGCGAGCGCACCGGCTCCGGCACCATCGTCTGGAAATCGCGCGAGCGGCTCGCCGCCGGCGAGATCGACTATGAAGAATTCATGGAGATCGTGGCCTCCTCGGCGCCCTCGGTCGGCCATTGCAACACCATGGGCACGGCCTCGACCATGAATGGGCTTGCCGAAGCGCTCGGCTTCTCGCTGCCGGGCTGCGCGGCGATCCCGGCCCCCTATCGCGAGCGCGGCCAGATCGCCTACGAGACCGGAAAACGCATCGTCGAGATGGTCTGGGAGGACCTGAAGCCCTCGGACATCCTGACCCGCAAGGCGTTCGAGAATTGCATCGTGATCAATTCGGCGATCGGCGGCTCGACCAATGCGCCGATCCACATCAACGCCCTCGCCCGCCATATCGGCGTCGAGCTGTCGATCGACGACTGGCAGAAGTTCGGCCACGACGTGCCGCTCCTGGTCAACATGCAGCCGGCCGGCTTCTATCTCGGCGAGGAATTCCACCGCGCCGGCGGCGTGCCTGCCGTGGTGCGCGAACTGATGAAGCACAAGCGCATCCATGAGGACGCGATCACTGTCAACGGCCGCGGCATCGGCGAGAACTGCAAGAACGCGCCCGCACCCGACAACGACGTGATCTGGGCTTACGACAAGCCGCTGGTGAAGGACGCCGGCTTCCTGGTGCTGAAGGGCAATCTGTTCGACTCCGCGATCATGAAGACCAGCGTGATCTCCAAGGAATTCCGCGACCGCTACCTCAGCAATCCGAAGGACCTCAATGCTTTCGAGGGCCGCGCCATCGTGTTCGAGGGCCCGGAAGATTACCACGAGCGGATCGACGATCCCTCGCTCGACATCGACGAGCGCTGCGTGCTGTTCATCCGCGGCACCGGCCCGATCGGCTACCCCGGTGGCGCCGAGGTCGTGAACATGCAGCCGCCGGCGGCGCTGATCAAACGCGGCATCCTGTCCCTGCCCTGCATCGGCGATGGCCGCCAGTCCGGCACCTCGGGCTCGCCCTCGATCCTCAACGCCTCGCCGGAAGCCGCCGCCAATGGCGGGCTTGCCGTCCTCAAGACCGGCGACAAGGTGCGCATCGACCTCAACAAGGGCAGCGCCAACATCCTGATCTCGGATGAGGAGCTGAAGAAGCGCCACGCCGAGCTCAAGGCCAGCGGCGGCTTCAAGCATCCGCCGAACCAGACGCCGTGGCAGGAGATCTACCGCAACACCGTCGGCCAGCAATCGACCGGCGCCTGCATGGAGCTCGCGACGCGTTATCAGAACGTCGCCGGCACGTTCGGTGTGGCGCGGGACAATCACTGACAGCCACACCGTCATTGCGAGCGAAGCGAAGCAATCCAGTCTGCCTCCGCGGAGAGCCCCTGGATTGCGTCGTCGCAAGAGCTCCTCGCAATGACGAACTAACAAACAGATCTTGGTGAGGAGAACAACAACATGGCAGACCGCCTCAAAGGAAAGCGCGCCGTCGTCACGGCTGCAGCCGCTGGCATCGGGCGCGCCTGCGCCATCGCATTCGCGCGTGAAGGCGCAACCGTCATCGCCACCGACATCAACGAGGCCGGCATCGCTAGCCTAACCAAGGAAGGCATCGCCGAGGTCGCCAAGCTCGACGTCCGCAACACCGCCGACGTCAACGCCTTTGCCAAGCGCATCGGCAAGATCGACATCCTGCTCAACGCCGCCGGCTTCGTGCATCACGGCACCATCCTGGACTGCTCGGAGGAGGATTTCGATTTCTCGTTCGACCTGAACGTCAAGTCGATGCACCGGACCATCAAGGCCTTCCTGCCCGACATGATCGCGGGGGGCGGCGGCAGCATCGTCAACATCTCGTCCTGCGCGGCCTTGCGGCCGCCGGCGAACCGCTACGTCTACAGCTCGTCGAAGGCGGCAGTGTCGCTGCTGTCCCGCGCGGTCGCGCTCGACTTCATCACCAAGGGCATCCGTTGCAACTCGATCTGCCCCGGCACCGTCGAGACGCCCTCGATGCTCGACCGCGCCGCCGCGCAAGGACCGCAGGGCAAGGAGATGTTCATCTCCCGCCAGAAGATGGGCCGGCTCGGCACCGCCGAGGAGATCGCGGCGATGGCGGTCTATCTCGGCAGCGACGAGAGCGCCTTCACCACCGGCGTCGACCTCGTCGTCGACGGCGGCTACATGCTCTGACGCGAGAAGGCCGCCGGCATGAACAAGATCGATCTCAACGGCCGCATCGCCATCGTCACCGGCGGTGCGCAGGGCTTTGGCCGCGCCATTGCCGAGCGCTTCGTCGCCTCCGGCGCCAAAGTCGCGATCTGGGACTTCGACGCCGCGCTGGCGGAGAAGACCGCAAAGGAGATCGGCGGCGAGACAAAAGTCTTCAAGGTCGACGTCACCGACACGGCCGCCGTCGAGCAGGCACGCGATGCGACGCTCAAGGCCTTCGGCAAGATCGACATCCTCGTCAACAATGCCGGCATCGCCGGGGTCAATAAGCCGGTCTGGGAGACCGACCTCGATGAATGGCGCAAGGTGCTGCGCATCAATCTCGACGGCCCCTTCATCGTCAGTAAGGCGATCGTGCCCGAAATGCTCAAGCAGAAATACGGGCGGATCGTGAACATCGCCTCGATCGCCGGCAAGGAAGGCAATCCGAACGCCGCGCATTATTCGGCCTCCAAGGCCGGCCTGATCGCGCTGACGAAGTCGCTCGGCAAGGAGCTCGCCGCCCACGACATCCTCGTCAACGCGGTGACACCGGCCGCGGCGAAGACCGCGATCTTCGACCAGATGACGCAGCAGCATATCGACTTCATGCTGTCGAAGATCCCGAAGGCACGCTTCGTCCTCGTGGAAGAACTCGCCGCGATGGTGGCCTGGCTCGCATCCGAGGATTGCGCCTTCTCGACCGGCGCTGTGTTCGACATCTCGGGCGGGCGCGCAACCTATTGAGGACATCATGATCCGGGAAGGTGGATGCCTGTGCGGCGCGGTGCGGTTCAAGGCGGAGGGCGAGCCGCTCAACGTCCGCATCTGCCATTGCCGCATCTGCCAGAAGGCGATGGGCTCGCCCTACTTCGCGCGCGCGCAGTTCGACCAGCGTGCGCTCAGCGTCGAGGGCGAGATCGCACGCTACGCCTCGTCCGCAAACATCGACCGCGTGTTCTGCAAGCAGTGCGGCACGCGGCTGTTTGCCTGGCGCCGCAACGGCACGCTGGCGGGCGTGGCGCTGGCCACTTTCGACGATCGCAATGCCTTCGCCCCGACCGAGCACATCTGGGTCAGCGAGAAGCTCGCCTGGGTGAAGCTCGACGACGGCTTGACTCAATACGAGACGACGATTCCGGCGTGACGTCAGGCGCTCGGGGCCGAACCTGCAGACCCCCTCGTCATCGCAATCTCTATCCTGCCAATGCCTCAGCTACTCCGAGAAGCGCCGGCTGCTAGGACAGATCTGTTGCGTCGTCGCATGACGCCTCGATCCAGGGATGACCGGTTTTCCGTCTTGCGCGGCTAGCCAGCAGATTTCGTTTGCCTTACGTTCCTTCCGGATAGCCTGCGGGGAATGCTGTTGCGTCTCATTAAGCCGATAACAGAATCAGAACTTGGACTTTGCCGGTTTCAGAGTTTGGCGATGTGGGGGGCATGCATCGGCGCTGTTGCGGCCGGTATCGTTGCCTATCTCATCTTGAACGCCACCAAGTTGCGCCTGGGCGTAAATCTCGCGCAGGACTTTCCCGTCATCGAGGCACATGTCACGGGCGATGCGGCAATCAAGCGTGCCGAGAAGATCTTCTATCTGCTGTTCTACGTGTTCGGCGCTGTCTTGGCCTTCGCTGCGCTCAGGCTCCGGAGACCGTTCGAAGGGCGGTCGCTCGTTCTGTTTTACGTTTCGATGCTGACGATGGTCCTGTCCCTGGAGACATTCCTCCGGGACGCATTCCAGCAAGAACTTCACATTGTGGCGTTGACCGTCGCGGTCCTCGCGATCTTCGTACCCTTCGTGAAGCAAATCCGGCCCCACGGAAGCATCGAGGGTGCGCCAGAACTCAGGCCGATCACCTTTTTTGAATTTGGGCGGATCGACGCTGCGCTGATCGCGGCACTGCTGGCCCTGACACTGCCCTTGAGCGTACAACGTTTGGCCGGCCAGGCTGCAACCAATCCTCACGCGGTATCGTTCCTCGTCGGACCGGCCCTCTATCAATTTAGCGATGGCATGGTGCCGGGCCGGGACTTCCTGTCCTTCTATGGATACGGACCGTCCCATTTGTTCGGAATGCTCCTGCCCCCCGACCCGAACGTTCTATATTTGCGTTACGTCGGTTTCGTTGCCGCCTGCATCGCAATCTATCACCTGTCGGCCTATTGGGTGCTGCGCGACTTCTTCCAGAGCAAGGCGCTGCCCTTCGTGCTGACGGCCGTATTTCTTGCACTCTGCCAGTTCGGCGAGGCCGAAGGATTCTCCGGACCATCCGCTCTCGCAATCAGGTACATGTTCGTGTTCATCGCCACGGGCATCCTCGCGCACCTCATGGTCCAGCCTTCGGGTTGGTCGTTGGCGGCGCTATCCGCCGTCTGCGCGATCTCGATATTCTGGAACACCGAGACCGGAATCTATACCTGGGTCGTGGGGTGCGCGGTGTTGTCGGCACGGATCCTCGAAAGACGCTGGCCCTGGGAGGTCGCGGCATTCACCGGACTGTCTGCCGTAATGTTGCTCGCGTTGTTCGGCGCGGCCTACGGTCCTGCCGTTCTCACGATGGACTTCCTGCGCGTCCTGCTTGCGCCGATCGCCCTGCACAGCGTCTCGAACTGGGTCGGCGTGCCGATCAAGTGGGAGCCCGGCTTCGGGACATTCTATCAGTTGATCTTTCCGGCGATGGCTATCGGCACGGCTATCAGCGTTGCCGCAACATGGGCAGGATCTCGCTCGATCGAACGGGCCTATCTTCTCGTCCTCTCGATCGTCGCACTGGTCTTCATGGCCAAATGGATGAATCGGTCGCTTGACGCGGTGTGGCAGCAAAACGCCTTTGCCTTTCTTGCCATTGGCGCGTGGTGGTGCCGGGCGGCATTCCGCGCAGTCCTCGGCCGCCAGACGTCGCAAACCATCCCTGCCGTTTCGCTGACGGCAACGGCCGTGCTCTCGTTCGCCGTGCTCTTCAATGCGAGGGATCGTCAACAGAACGTGACGATCGGGCTGCCGTCCTATCTGCAGTATCCGAGCATCGCCAGCCTGAAGTTGGGACGCGGAGCGGGAAAGGTCAACTTGCACCTCGATCCCAGCGACATCGACTTGATCAACAAGGCCGTGCCGCCCCACGGTCGCCTGTTGTTGCTGTCGGACCGTGATTGGCTCGTTCTCGCAACCGCCGGCAGAGCGCCCAAGAGCTACTTTCTTCCGTTCCGGGATACGTTCAGCCCCGAACATGTCACTCGCAGCTTTGCCGGGTCCGATCACTTCATTTTGGAGCGCGGCGCAACATACGAGTATGACTGGCTCAAGACGATAACGGAGCAAATCCTATCGTCAGAGTTTGAACGCACCGAAGAATCAGCCAGCTTCATTCTCTACCGCAGGAAGACGTGAACGGGGCATCGCGGCATTGCCCGACCACCGTTTGCGCCTTTCTTCTGCTCCGCAACTCGCGTCCGGCGCTCTTGGCAGATCATCGCCGGCGCACTATTTCGGCTAAGAACAAGACTGACGGAGCGGACGCGCTTTGAACATTTATGACCTCTCCGTCTGGGTGCTGCCCCTGGTGTTCGCCATCACCTTCCACGAGGCTGCGCACGCCTTCGTCGCGGACCGGCTCGGGGACAACACGGCCTCGCAGCTCGGCCGCGTCAGCTTCAACCCACTGAGGCATATCGACCCGTTCGGCACCCTGATCCTGCCGGCGATGCTGCTGTTCGCGCATTCGCCGTTCCTGTTCGGCTATGCCAAGCCGGTGCCGGTGAACTTTCGCAAGCTCAACAACCCTAGGCTCGACATGGTCTGGGTGGCGCTGGCCGGGCCCGTCACAAACATCCTGCTGGCGCTCGCCGCGGCCGTCGCCTTCCACGCCCTGCCCCTGGTGCCCGCAGGCTCGGCAAAGTGGGTTGCCGACAATCTCAAGAATGCGCTCATCATCAACGCCATCCTGGCGGTCTTCAACATGATGCCGATCCCGCCGCTGGACGGCGGCCGCGTCGCGGTCGGCTTGCTGCCGCGGGCCCTCGCCTTGCCGTTGGCCCGGCTCGAGCCGTTCGGTATGCTGATCCTGATCGGGCTCTTGATCCTGCTGCCGCTCGCGGGCTCGCAGTTCGGTCTAAATCTTGATGTTATTTCAGCAATACTGGGAACGTTGACCGGTCATGTGATTAAGGCTGTTCTCTTCCTAACCGGCAACGCGTAGTTGAACCTGAGATCCGAACCCATGCCGAAGGGCCAGAGGCCGACTTGGTCAAAGCTGCCGATATGCTGATCGCGCGACGCGCCGACACCCGCGCCCGCGCCGATTTCGCCACCTGGAAGATGATGGCCAAGCTCAACGGGGCGTCCGCGCTGCCTCCGGAGGCCCAGGAGTTCCTGGCAAGCTATCAAAACCTGCTGGCGCAGATGAGCGAGGGCGAAGCGACCGAGGCCACGATCGGTGCGATCTACAAGGCCTATTACGTCGAGATGGGCGGTGCTGGAACCCCGCCCGACGTCCGTCCCCGCCAGGCCAAGCCGGCAGCGGACAATGTTACCGCCTTCCGGCGCCCGGCGCCGAAGCCGAAGAGCGCTGGCTTCTTCGCGGCAGGCGCGGCCAGCGGGGCCCAGAAACGGCCCCTCCCCGTGGCGCTGATCTTCGCATGCCTGGTCGTGGTCTATGTCGGGATCCGGCTCTACTGGCGCTGAGCCGTCTTTTTCTTCTTCGCATCCGGCGGCGTGAAAATGATGTCCACGGTCCGTTCGAACCGGTCGTCGGTCAGTCCGGCAGGCGGCTGCGGGATCGGATCGGACTTGCGGACAATTGACAGCGCCGCAGCATCGTAGGCTGCATCTCCCGACGATTCCGCGACTTCGACCGACAGCACGTTGCCTTTTCGGTTGATCGCAAAGCTCACCTTGACCTTCTGGTTATTGGGCTGCTTGCCCTCCGGATTGACCTTGTGAGCCGCGAGATGCGCGCTGATCTTGCGGTTCCAGTCGGCCGTGATCTTCAGGATGTCCTTGCCAAGCCCCAGGACGGGTGCCAGGGCCTTCTCGGCTTCGCGCGCGTCCTCGTCGAGCGTCTGCCGCGCACTTGCTACCGACTTCGGTGATGCCTCGGCCGCGGGCGTTTCGACCGCCTGAATCTTCGGATCGTCTTCCGTTGGCTTCTTCGTGTTGTTCTCGGTCACGACGCGATCAGGATCCTCGACCTCCTGCGACTGGTCCTTCGGAAGCTCCGTCTCCTTGGTCTCGGCCTTCTGCTCGGGAAGCGCCTGCTGCTCCTGCATCGCTTCGCTGTCAGGCCCAGGCGGCAGATCGGTATCGGGCACCTTGGGCGAAGCCATCTCGACCGCGAACTCCGCACCGGCCGCACCAAGACCATCGCCGTCGTCGTCGGCGCGCAAATGCGCCAGCGCGAGCGCAGCACCACCGAGATGGAGCGCGAGCGCGGCGACCGCCGCCACGATCCAGAGCTTTCGGGATGGTCTCGGTTCGTCCGACATGGCTGGCCCTTAAGGCTGAGCGGCGCCTGCCGCAGGCGCCCCCGGCGCGCCTTCCAGCGCGACCAGCTTCACCCGCGTATAGCCGCCCGAGCGCAACAGCTCCATCACACCCATCAACTCGCCATATGGCACCGAGCGATCGGCGCGCAGGAAAACATACTTGTCCTTGCTCATGTCGGAAAGGCCGTCGAGGGTCCCGATCAACTCGGCCCGGTGAACAGGGTTCTCTCCGATCGCGAGCGTCAGGTCGGGCTTGATGCTGAGATAGGTCGGCTTGTCCGGCTTCTTCTGCGGCGTCGCACTCGACGTCGGCAGATCGATCGGCAGGTCGACGGTGGACAGCGGCGCGGCGACCATGAAGATGATCAGCAGCACCAGGATGACGTCGATGAACGGCGTGACGTTGATGTCATGCGTTTCCGAGAAATCGTCGTCGTCGTCGTTGTCTGCGAGCGAAACGGCCATGGTCTACTCCGCCGCGCGCGAATGCACGCTGCCGTGGCTGCGGTCGAGATCGCGCGAGAGCAGCCGCCCTGCCGCGCCCGAGGCGCGGCTGACGAGCTCGAGATAGCCCTTCGTCACGCGCGAGAAGTGGTTGTAGATGATGACGGCGGGAATGGCGGCCACGAGGCCGATCGCGGTGGCGAGCAGCGCCTCGGCGATACCGGGCGCGACCACGGCAAGGTTCGTGGTCTGCGACTTCGAAATGCCGATGAAGCTGTTCATGATGCCCCAGACCGTGCCGAACAGGCCGACGAAGGGCGAGGTCGAGCCGATCGTGGCGAGCACGCCCATGCCGATCCGGATGCGCCGCTGCTCCGCCCGCACGATCTCGGCAAAGCTGGAGGCGGCGCGCTCCTTGATGCCGGTATCGCTGGACAGGCCGGCCGACATCCGCGCCTCGCGCAGCGCCGCCGCCAGGAACGACGGCAGGATGCCCTCCTTGGTGCCGAGCGCCATCTGCGCTTCAGCGAGCGAGCGCGCCTCCGCGATCTTCTTCAACGCCGAACGCAGCTTGCCGGAGGCGACCGACAGCTCGATCGACTTGGCGATGAAGACGGTCCAGGTCATCAGCGAGGCGAAGGCGAGCCCGATCATCACCGCCTTCACGATGACGTCCGCCGACATGAACATCACCCAGGGCGACAATTCCTTCATGGCCGGCGCGATGGCCGCCGCCTCGGGCTTCGCACTCGCGGAATTGGCGGCCACGGGGGCGGCGCCGGCAACGGCGGGAGCCGTCGAGGCCGCAGGCGCAGCCGGCGCGGCTGCCGGCGGAACGGTTCCGGCCGTGGACGGCTGAGCCGCCGATTGGGCCGTTGCCGGCGGGCTTTGTGTCTGGGCAGAAACGGGGGACGCGAACCAGGCGGCCGCCAGCATCAAGGCTGCGGCAAGGCTTGCTTGGAAGGACATGGTCTTCATACTTCGGCCCAGTAGCGAATGAGGTTGTGATAGATACCCGTCAATTTGACCGTTTCGGGATCGTCACGCCCGAGCCGTTCCACCAGCGCCTGTATCGCGGTGTCGAGGTCAAAGATCATGCTCCGGGCTTGATCGTCCCGTATCATGCTCTGAAGCCAGAAGAAAGACGCAACCCGCGTTCCCCTGGTCACCGGCGTGACGAGGTGGAGGCTGGTCGAGGGATAGAGCACGCAGTCCCCGGCTGGCAACTTGACTTCATGGGAGCCGTAGGTGTCCTCGATCACAAGTTCGCCACCGTCGTAATCCTCCGGCTCGGCGAGGAACAGCGTGACCGACAGGTCCGTGCGGATGCGAAGGCCGGTCAGGCGGTCGCCGCGGATCGCATTGTCGACGTGCAGGCCGAAATGGTGGCCGCTGTCGGCCGCATAGCGGTTGAACAGCGGCGGGAAGATCTGCAGCGGGATCGCCGCCGCTATGAAGCGCGGGTTGGACGTCAGCGCCGAGATGATCCGGTTGCCGAGTTTTCGCGCGACCTCGCCGTCCGGTGGCAGCTGTTCGTTGCGCTTGACCATCGCCGATTGCGCGCCGGCGGTGGAGCGGCCGTCCTCCCATTCGCTGGCGTCCATGATGCGGCGGAAATCCGCCACATCATCCTTGCTGAGAACGCCAGGCAAGCACGTCAACATGATCAGAACTTCGCTGTGGTCACGACGTAGAACGCCCGTCCCGGCGCGACCGCAACGAACGGGACGTTGCTGCGATAGAACGAGTCGTAATAGAGCTTGTTGGTCAGGTTCTGCGCGTAGAACTTCATGCTCCAGTTCTGGTCGATCTTCTTCTCGACGAACGCGTCGAAGCGCCAATAGCTCGGCAGCTCGTTGGTGTTGGCCGCGAACGTGCCGCCATAGACCTTGGAGCGATACACTGCCTGGCCGCCAAGCTCCCAACCGCCGTCGAACTTGTACTTGGTGAGCATGCTGAACGACTGGTGCGCGATGTTGGCGAGTTGCAGCCCGAGATTCGAAGCAACGCCGCTCTGCGTGACCTTCGACTGCATCAGCACCAGGCCGCCGAAGATGCTCCAGCGGTCGGTGATCTTGCCCTCCGCTTCGATGTCGATGCCTTGGATCCTGTAGGCTGCACCCGATGTGAGCAGGTTGTTGACGGTCTCGCGCGCGTTGTCCTTGGTGGTCTGGAACAGCGCGCCGGTCACCAGCAGGTGGCGATCCGCAAGCTCCCATTTGGTGCCGACCTCGATCGCCTTGTTGCGCTCGGGCCCGAGCAACAAGGTCGAGTTGGGAGGAACACCGCCGTAGTCGGTGCCGGTCGCGTCCAGCTCCGACCCGAACGGATTGGCCGAAGTCGCATAGGCTGCATAGACGCTGCCGATCGACATCGGCTTGTAGACCACACCGACATTGTAGTTCACCAGATCGGCGTTCTGCTTCACATAGCTCGAATTGTTGGATGCGCTCTGGCTGTAGCCGTCGTAGCGCACACCGCCGTTGACGATGATCGTGTCCTGCCAGTTCGCGGTGTCCATAACATACACGCTGCTGGTGTTGACGCCGTAGCGGGTCGGATTGCCGACGAGTGACGGAATGCCGAAGGGAATGTTGGTGTATTGCGGGGAGTAGAGATTGACACCCGTCACCGCGCCCGTGCTGGTGAAGGGCGAACCGGCCAGTTCGGACGCGAGACCGGCATAACGATCGATCGAGATGTTCTCGTTCGAATATTCGACGCCGAACACCGCCGTGTGCTTGACCCCGCCGGTGTCGAGCTTGAACGTGGCCTCGTTCTGGTTGGCCCATACGTCGACGTTCTGGTAACGGCTCTGCGCGCTCGCCGTCGTGGTCCAGAGCAGCGGGTTGGGGCTTGTCGTATTCGGGTTCTGCGGCAGCGTGCCGATGTAGTTGAGCAGCGAGTGCTCGCCACGCACCTTGCTGGTCAGCGTGATCGCCTCGTTGACCTTGTACTCGATGGTACCGGTGCCGAAATCCTGCCGCGCGGTCTGGAAGTCGCGGTTGAGGAAGCCGTACCAATTGCCACGCGGAATGCCCGCCGACGTCACCGGCACGTTGCCCTGCTTGTAATAGGGCACGCCGAAATCGGGATAGCCGCTGAGGTCGGTATGGACGTAGTTCGTCGTGATCTTGATGTCGTTGGTCGGGGTGTACTTGGTCGAGATGAAGCTGCCCCAGCGGTTGTCGGTCACGTAGTTGCGCCCGGCGACGTTGGCGTCCTGGAACAGGCCGCCGGCGCGCACCGAGAAGGTGGGATCGATGACCTGGTTGACGTCGAGCGTTACGCGCTTGGTCATGTCGGTGCCAAACTCGCTGTCGATGCGCTTGAAGTTGACGTCGCCGGCCTGCTTGGTGACGATGTTGATGGCGCCGCCGGCAGTGCCGCGGCCGGCATAGGAGGATGCCGGTCCGCGCAGAATCTCGATCTGCTCGGTGAAGAAGTTCTCGCGGATGGAAACGGCGGGATCGCGGATGCCGTCGATGAAGACGTCGTTGCGCGCGTCGAAGCCGCGGATGAAGAAACGGTCGCCGAACGCGTTGCCGCCCTCGCCCGTGCCGAGCGTCACGCCTGCGGTCGAGCGCCCGATCTCCTTCAGCGTCGTGGCGTTCTTGTCCTCGAGCACCTCCTTGCTGAGCACGGTAATGGTCTTCGGCGTGTTCAGCATCTTCTCGGGAAACTTGCCCGAAGCCTGGACGTGATCGACCTTGTACGGCGCAGCCGGATCCGCGTACGGATTGCTGTCGGGAGCGCCGGACGGCGTGGCGGGCGCCGCCTGCTGCACCGGCTGGCGCTGCGCGGCACGGCGAAGCGCGTTGCGGGCACGGACCTGCTCGGGCGAAGGCTTCGAGGCCGTCGGACGCGGACGCTCGACCGGAGCATCGACCGTCACCGGCGGCAGATTCGACTGCTGCGCCTGCGCGCCGCTCGACACCGACGCCACCGCGATCAAGCTCGCGACCGCTGAAACTTTCTTGCCGGAAACGCCCGCGGACCTCTCATCCATCGGATCGAACGCTACGACCGAACGCAACGACTTCGGTGCGACCACCTGCCCCATTACCAAACGCCCCATCTTCCTGTTCGCTCATTCACTTCGAACGAGCGATGGGCTGTTGGTATCGGCCGCAAAATAGCGGGTCAATGCGAGCCGTTCGCGAGAACCTTTGAATTGGTCCAGATCAAAACGATTCTAAACTGCAGTTTGAAATCGTTCTAAGACGAGACTGGACTCGTTCTAAACAGCGGCGATCGCGCATCGCTCTCAGTCGCTGCTCGGCGGCTTCATCAGCGAGAACAATTCGTCGACAGTCTTCTGCGCAACGGCGCGCACGCGATCGGTGCTGTCCATGCCGGCGATGTTGACGCCGCTGACGACGGCTTTGATCTCGTCGCGAAAGTCGGTGAGGAAGCGCAAGGGATCGCGCTGCTCGTTGGCGACACGCGCGATCAATCCCGTGATCAGAATCTGGCACGCGATCAGCTTGCCGTTCAGCTCGTCCATGCTTCGCTCCGTTGATGCGGCGCCGATATGGACGATGCCGAAATCCCTGACAACCGAAACGGCCACGACGCAACTTAGAACCGTTCTTGCGGTTGATCCGAACCACGGCCCGGCGCGAAGCCGATCGGCCCTGAGCACACCGCTGCGCGTGCTGCGCAAGCATGGCACGCCGAACGCTCGCGGCGCGAAAATGCAGCCCTGCACACCGGCGCGCCAGCGAGCTGCCTACACGGTGCAAAGCTTTCCAATTGTTTAGGATTCTCAACTGATAGTGCTGTTTACACTGGAAGTTGGCGTGTATTATACATCATATGGAACCGTACGATTGCCCCGATATTCGTAGCCGAGGGCATGCGAGCCGATACGAGACGACATGAAAAAGTCCCGGCCGATCCTTTGGCTTCTGATCATCGCGGCCGTGGCCTCCGCGGGTTATTATAGTTGGCAGAAATTCGGCTCGTCCGAGGCTGGAAAAGTCCAGACCGCACAAACCGCTCAAAAAGGCCCGCCTCGCCCCTCCGCCGTCCCCGTCAGCGTTGCGCCGGTCCAGAAGACCGACTTTCCGGTCTATTTGACCGGGCTCGGTACGGTTCAGGGCTTCAACACGGTCCAGGTCCGAACCCGCGTGGATGGCCAGATCGACAAGCTCGAATTCAGGGAAGGCCAGATCGTCAAGCAGGGCGATCTCCTGGTCTCGATCGATCCCCGCCCCTATCAGGCCACGCTTGACCAGGCCAAGGCCAAGAAGGCGCAGGACGAGGCCAGTCTCGCCAACGCCAATCTCGAGCTCCAGCGCGCCACGAAGCTCGGCGAATTTGCCACCGCCCAGCGCGTCGACACCCAGCGCACCACCGTGGCTCAGCTCACCGCGCAGATCGCCGCCGATGATGCCGCGATCTCCAACGCCCAGACCCAGCTCGATTACACCCAGATCAAGGCACCGATCACCGGCGTTGCGGGCCTGCGTCAGGTCGACATCGGCAACATCGTCAACGCCTCCTCGCAGACCGCCATCGTCACGATCTCGCAGGTCGAGCCGATCGCGGTGATCTTCACCGCGCCGGAAGACCAGCTCCCCTATATCAGCGAGGGCCAGAAGGCCGGCGCGCTCAAGGTGATCGCCCTCACCACCGACGGCAAGAAGACGCTGGCCGAGGGCAAGCTCGCTGTGATCAACAACCAGGTCGACACGAGCAGCGGCACGATCCGGCTCAAGGCGGTGTTCGACAACAAGGAAAACACGCTGTGGCCGGGCCAATCGGTCTCGACGCGGCTCCTGGTGCGAACGCTGAAGGATGCGACCGTCGTTCCGGATGACGCGGTCCAGCACTCCACCAACGGGCTCTACGCCTACACGGTCAATCAGGACAACAAGGCCGAACTGCACAAGGTCAAGGTCAGCTATGGCATCGACGGGCGTTCGGTCATCGAGGAAGGCTTGAGCCCCGGCCAACAGGTGATCGTCGGCGGTCAGTTCAAGGTCCAGCCCGGAAGCCTGGTGTCGACCGCGGTGGCAAGCTCGGATCCGGCCCAGAACAAGGTACGACAGCAATGACCGAGGGCGGGATTTCGGCACCTTTTATCCGATATCCCATCGGCACCTCGCTGCTGATGGCCGGCATTCTCTTCGTCGGCTTGGTCGCCTATCCCCTGCTTCCGGTCGCGCCGCTGCCGCAGGTGGACTTTCCGACCATCCAGATCACCGCCAACCTGCCCGGCGGCAGCCCTGAAACGATGGCTTCGTCCGTGGCGCAGCCGCTCGAGCGGCAATTCGCCCAGATCCCGGGCATCGCGCAGATGACCTCGACGAGCTATCTGGGCACGGCGTCGATCACCATCCAGTTCGATCTCAACCGCAACATTGACGGCGCCGCCAACGACGTGCAGGGCGCCATCAACGCGGCCAGCGGCCAGTTGCCGAAAAACCTGCCGTCGCCCCCGACCTACCGCAAGGTCAACCCCGCCGACGCGCCGATCCTGCTGCTGTCGGCGACATCGGAGACGCTGCCGCTGACGACCGTCAGCGACTCGGTCGACGCCCAGCTCGCCCAGCAGATCAGCCAGCTCTCAGGGGTCGCCCAGGTCTTCATCGGCGGCCAGCAGAAACCTTCCATCCGCATCCAGGTCGATCCCGCAAAGCTGGTCGCCAAGGGCCTGTCGATGGAGGACATCCGCAGCCAGATCGCGATCACCACGGTCGACAGCCCCAAGGGCAATATCGACGGCGAGAAGCGCGCCTATACGATCTACGCCAACGACCAGCTCACGCACGCGAAGGACTGGAACGACGTCATCATCGCCTATCGCAACGGCGCTCCGCTGCGGATTCGCGACATCGGCCAGGCGGTCAGCGCCGCCGAAGACGCCAAGCAGGCGGCCTGGGCGAACGGCAAGCGCGGCGTGTTCCTGGTGATCTTCAAGCAGCCGGGCGCCAACGTCATCGAGACCGTGGACCGGATCAAGGCGACCCTGCCCCGCCTCGTGGCGGCGATTCCGCCCGCGATCAAGATCGAGCTCATCAGCGACCGAACCACCACCATCCGCGCCGCGGTCGAGGACGTCCAGTTCACGCTGCTGCTGACCATCGCCCTCGTGGTCATGGTCATCTTCATGTTCCTGCGAAGCTTCTGGGCGACGGTCATACCGACGGTCACGGTGCCATTGGCGCTGCTGGGTGCCTGCGCCTTGATGTGGGTGGCCGGCTATTCGCTCGACAATCTGTCGCTGATGGCGCTCACCATCGCGGTCGGCTTCGTCGTCGACGACGCCATCGTGATGCTCGAGAACATCACGCGCTACATCGAGGAAGGCGACTCTCCGATGGAGGCCGCCTTCAAAGGCTCCAAGGAAATCGGCTTCACCATCGTCTCCATCAGCATCTCGCTGGTCGCGGTGCTGATCCCCCTGCTGTTGATGGGCGGCATCATCGGGCGCCTGTTCCGCGAATTCGCCGTCGTGCTGGCGATGACGATCTTCGTCTCGATGTTCGTGTCGCTGACGCTGACGCCGATGATGGCCTCGCGCTTCCTGCGCGCCCATGGCGAGGTCACCCACGGCAAGCTCTATCAGTGGAGCGAGCGCGCCTTCGACGGCATGCTGCGCGGCTACGAATACGTGCTCGACCACGCCCTGGCCTGGCGGCGCACCACGCTCGCGATTTTCTTCGTCACGCTCGGCCTGTCGGTCTACCTGTTCGTGCTGATCCCCAAGGGCTTCTTCCCGCAGCAGGACGTCGGCCTGATCACGGCCACGTCTGAAGCCTCGCAGGACATTTCGTTCAAGGAGATGCAGCGCCGCCAGGTCGAGCTCGGCAAGATCGTGATGGACGACCCCGACGTCGCAACGATCGCCATGAACATCGGCGGCAGCGGCCGTGCCGGCAACAACGGCAACATGTTCATCACGCTCAAGCCGCGCAACGAGCGGGAGGCGTCCGCTCAGCAGATCATCGCACGGCTGCGTCCGAAGCTCGAGAAAGTGCCGGGCGCGCGCCTCTATATGCAGGCGGCCCAGGACGTCCGGCTCGGTGGCCGGCCGACGCGCACGCAGTTCGAGTTCACCCTGCAGGACGCAGATCTCGCCGAGCTCAACGAATGGGCGCCGAAGATCCTCGCCAAGATGCAGACGCTGCCGGAGTTGCGCGACGTCGCGACCGACCAGCAGACGCAGGGCACGACGGTCCAGCTCAAGATCAACCGCGACACCGCTGCCCGCTACGGCATCCAACCCCAGTTGATCGACGACACGCTGTATGATGCGTTCGGACAGCGGCAGGTCACGCAATATTTCACGCAGCTCAATACCTACAAGGTAATCCTGGAAGTCCTGCCGGAAATGCAGGGCGATCTCGAGACGCTGAACAAATTGTATCTGAGATCGCCGCTGACCGGCGACCAGGTGCCGCTATCGACCTTCGCCAGCTGGACCACTGATCCGGTCCGCCCGCTCTCGATCAGCCATCAAGGCCAGTTCCCGTCGATCACGATCAGCTTCAATCTCGCGCAAGGCGTCGCGCTCGGCCAGGCCACCGAGGCCGTGCAGCGGGCGATGGCCGAGCTCGGCGCACCGGCGACGCTGAATTCGAGCTTCCAGGGCACCGCGCAGGCCTTCCAGCAGTCGCTCGGCACCGTGCCGCTCTTGATCCTCGCCGCGCTCGTCGTGGTCTATCTGATCCTCGGCATTCTCTACGAGAGCTACATCCATCCGATCACGATCCTGTCGACGCTGCCTTCGGCCGGCGTCGGCGCGCTCGCGATCCTGATGGCGGCCGGCTTCGACTTCAGCCTGATCGCGCTGATCGGCATCATCCTCCTGATCGGCATCGTGAAGAAGAACGGCATCATGATGGTCGACTTCGCGATTGCCGCCGAGCGCGACGAGCACAAGACGCCGGAGGAATCGATCCGCCAGGCCGCGCTGCTGCGCTTCCGCCCGATCATGATGACGACGATGGCGGCCCTGCTCGGCGGCGTGCCCCTCATGCTCGGCCACGGCACCGGCGCCGAAATCCGGCAGCCGCTCGGCTACGCCATGGTCGGCGGCCTGATCGTCAGCCAGGCACTGACGCTGTTCACCACGCCGGTGGTCTATCTCTATCTCGACAAGCTCAACAACTGGTTCTCGACCTGGGGCCGCTCGGGCGACGAGGGCCAGGTGGCGCCCGAGCACGGCAGCGTCAAGGAAGCCGCCGAGTAAGCTTGCGCCGCGCCTGCCGCGACGCTACAGCGAGACCCCTGTTCGCAAATGCGGTTTCCCATGCCTATGCAATCCAGACTTGTCGCCCTTGCCGCTGTGGTCCTGTTGTCCGCAGGCGTCGCACATGCCCAGCAGGGCGCCAAGAAGAACGCCGCGCCCGCCCCGGCCGCGCAGCCCGCGCCCGCCCCGACGCAGGCGCAGGCTGACGGGTCTTCCGGACAGCCCGGTTGGATCGTCCGCTGCACCAGCGCAAGTCGTGACGCGGCGCTCGAATGTGCGATGGAGCAGAACGCGGTGCTGACCAAGACCGGCCAGACCGTCGTCCTGATCAACATCCGCATCGCGCCCGACACCCGCACGCCGATCGCGCTATTGCAATTGCCGCTCGGCCTCAACCTTCCCGTCGGGGCCAAGCTCCAGGTCGACGAAGGCAAGATGTTCGACCTCCAGATCCAGACCTGCGAGAACCGCGGCTGCTACGCCTCGACGCCGATGGCACCGGACCTGCTCGCCGCCTTTCGCTCGGGCAAGCAGCTGAAGGTCTCGTTCCAGAACATGGCCAAGGAGACGATCGCGATCCCGATGCCGCTCGGCGATTTCGCGGCCGCTTACGACAAGATCAAGTAGCGGGCGCACCTTACGTCGCGATGTCGCCCGCCCGCAGCAGCGTCGTGAAGCCGCCATAGATCATGCGCTTGCCGTCAAAGGGCATGCCTTCCATTTTTAGCCGCGGATCCGCCATCACCTTCTTGTTGACGGCATCGCGGCTCTCCCGGTCCCGATAAACGATCCAGGCGAACACCACGATCTCGTCTTCCTTCGCCATCACCGCGCGCGGAAACGAGGTGAGCTCGCCATAGGGAACGTCGTCACCGATACATTCGACATAGTCGAGCGCGCCGTGCTCCATCCAGATCGCGCAGGCGGTCGTCGCCAGCGCCTTGTAGGCCTCGATGTTGTCCTTCGGCACGGCGAGAATGAAACCATCGACATAGGGCATTTTGCGGATCTCCTTGGGTTGTCCAGCCCAAGGACGATGGAGCGTGCCGCGATCCGACTTGGACATGCGAATGTCAGGTGAGGCAAACCGCCGCGTGACTGTCTACGCCGGAGCGCTTCGGAATCATGTCCTCTAAAACCGCCCGGAGCTGGCTGGGGAACCTGGACCCTACGCGAGTGCGTCAGGAGGCCTAGAAATACTGCGAAATTAGCTCTATATCAATGCCTGCGTTGGGGGCGACCCGTTGGGGGCACCGCTAGGAACAGGCTAGTGAACGTTAATTTGCGAGCGGAAAAAGGTGGCGGTGATCGGCGCTACCTGACGCAGCCCCGGGGCGAAGGAACGACTTGGTATGCCGTCGCTGAGGTCCCTCGGACGCTACGGCGGGCCGTCGGCAAGAAGCGGCTCCTGAAGTCCCTAGAGACCACGGACCTCCGGGTGGCCCGTATAGCTCGCTGGAACGCCGTCGCGGATCTGAAGTCCGAAATCGCCAAACACCGGACGCCCGGCCCCGAGGATCAAGACCCGCTTCTCCTGGAGGCCATGGCCCTCCGGGAGGAATTCGTCCGGGCCGATGCGGCGCGGCGCAATGACCTCATGTATCAGATCACGGACCGGGCCGAAGAAATCGATCTGGCAACTGGCGGGACCCGGGACGACTACGAGCCTTTTGCAGAGCCCCGGGCGGCCACCAAGCAGGCCTCTCAATTCGTCCAACTAGCGTCCGCAAAGGTGACCCCTGTCGGCCTCTACATCGAACGGTGGCTTGCGGCCTCCACCTATAGCGAGCGCACCAAGGCCGACGCCCGCACGGCACTAGCGCAGTTCAAGGATTGGTGCAGAACGGCCAGCCAAGGTTTCTTCATCGAGACCACGACCGATCGGGTTGCCGCCGATTTCCGTGATGAGGCCTTCGTCAAGGCTGGCGTGCACTTCAAGACGGCCAACAAGAAGCTATCCGCCTTGCGACAATATTGGACGTGGCTAGAGAAGAGCTTCGGCGTGAAGTCGAACCCGTGGATGCGCAAGTCGCTACCCAAGGCCAAGTCACACCGGATCGCCCCGGACGGCCCGATGGGCCCCGAACGTCCATTTACGGATGACGAGATTCGCATCCTTCTCGCAGGCCCGGCAGATTCCGACATGGCCGACGTTATGAGGATTTCAGCCTTGTCGGGAATGCGCCTTGATGAGATCGGACAGCTGCGCGTCGGTGATTGTCGCGATGACACCTTTAGCGTCACTCGCAGCAAGTCTGCCGCTGGGGTTCGCACCATACCGATCCATTCAACGTTGCGGCCGCAGATAGCAAAGCTAATGGGCAGACGCGATGCGTCCGCCTATCTATTTCCCGACTTTCAAGACACCGGCTGGGACGGTAACCGGACCATGGCTCTCTCGAAGAGGTTCACCTACTATCGCAAGAAGCTAGGCGTACACGACAAGAGGCCCGGTGCGAGACGCTCGAAGGTAAATTTCCATAGCTTTAGGCGCTGGTTTGCTACGAAGGCTGAAGATGCCGGACACCGGGAGAACGTTGTTGCCGACATTATGGGCCATGAAAGCGAGGTGGGAATCACCTTTGGACTTTATTCGAACGCCCAGTTAAAGCGCCTAAAGAAAGCGTGCGTAGAATCTGTTAAGCTGCCAGCTTCCTAGTGTCCGGGCCTTAGGCCGATCGGGCCCGGGCGCTCAGCATTTTGCCGAGTCAAATCGGGCTCGCGGTCGCCCCATCAAGAGGCGGCGTTCCTTGGAGGCTCAATGCCAATAGAATTCATTCCGGCTCGCGTAAGCCGCACTCCAAATGGAGCGACCCAACATCTTATAACCCGACTACGCGGCGAGTCCGATGCGCTCGGCTTGGCTGGCGGCATCATGTACTATGGCTGGCCAAAGTTTACTGATTATGACGCCAACCGGCATTACGTCGATCTGGCGATCATTACGCCGAACACTGGCGTCACCTTTGTCCGCGTATTGCCATCGGCTACCCAGAAGCAGGTCCTAGAGGCGACGGAGAGTATTTCTCAGGCAACCGCGACCGCTATGTCGCAACTGATGCGAAGTCCGGTCCTACGAACGCGGGGCAGACAACTAAAAGTCGCAGTGGTTCCGGCGATCTTCGCACCCGGCTTCAATCCGGCAGCACCAACGGATGTGGACACATTTGATTCCGAAAACTCTTTAGTTCGATTTCTAGCAGAGCCCGGCCCTGTTCAGCTTTCTGACGTCGAATACACCGAGGTCCGCTCCATTCTAGAAGGCGCAAAGGCGCTCGTTAGGCCAAACCGGCGCGTTGTTGCAGACCCACAGTCTCAGCAAGCTGCCCAGGCGCTGAGCGCACTTGAAGACGAAATCGCAAGCTTCGACCAACGACAAAGACATGTCGCATTGTCTACGCTCGGGGGCCCCGAAAGAATCCGCGGCCTAGCAGGCTCGGGCAAGACTGTTATTCTTGCGATGAAGGCCGCGTTGGCGCATCTTGATAACCCACAGGCCAATATTCTCATCACTTACTATACCAGGGCCTTAAAAGATCACCTGACGCGACTTGTAACGAGATTCCATCGGCACTTTGGCGAAGGTGAGCCCGATTGGAAGAGAATTCATATCCATCACGGCTGGGGACGAAAGGACCTTCCCGGTGTTCACAGGCAAGCAAGCCTTCGAGCCGGCATTAGCCCAATCACATACACCATCGCCGCGCAAGCGTCTGCAAAAGGACAAAGCGCATTTGACTATGCATGCCGCACGCTACTCGATTCAGCAACTATCGAGCAGTTCTATGATTTGATCCTGATCGACGAAGGTCAGGATTTTCCTAGCAGCTTCTATGAACTTTGCTTTCATCTTGCGAAAGGCAATAGAGACGAGAAGCAGATAGTATGGGCCTATGACGAGCTTCAGAACATATTTGACGTCAAAGTCAGAACGCCCACTGAGCTGTTTGGAACCGACGATGACGGGGAAGCGCGCATTGATCTAGAGCGATCCCTTCCTGCCTATGCCGAGACAAACGATTTCGTTCTACCGAAGTGCTACCGGAATCAACGCAGCGTGCTTGTGTTAGCCCACGCTGCTGGCTTCGGAATCTATGGGCAGCCTGTCCAGATGCTTCAAGACAAGGCCCATTGGGAAGACGTTGGCTACGACGTAAAGAAAGGCAACATGCGGCCCGGCCAAGACATCGTGATTGAGCGGCCCGAGCACAACAGCCCCACGCAATTGCATACGCCGGCCGCTCTCCCGTTAGTCGAGGTGAAGGCGTTTGCAAACGTGAACGAGGAAGTCGCCTATTGCGCCAACGAATTCGCAAACTTTATTAGAGGCGGCCTGCTGCCCGAAGACATGATGGCCATCGCCATCGACGACAGGGCTGCGAAGTTATACTTATCCAAACTCGCTGAAGCCCTTGCAGAACGCGGCATTGCATCGAACAACATGAGCGCTGACCGGTACAGCGAGCCGGCTTTCCTGATAGAGGGAAAATGCACGCTAAGCACTGTCTACAAGGCGAAAGGAAATGAAGCAGCCGTGGTTGCAGTCTTTGGCTGCGACGCCGTGACGCTGCATTCGCGCTCAGGTCGAAATCGGCTGTTCACTGCATTCACTCGCACCAAAGGTTGGCTTCGCATCTCGGGTATCCGACCGACTTTCGATGCTCTGCATACAGAAATCAACAAAGCGCTTTCGCTTTCACCCACCATGCAATTTGTGATGCCCGATCCGGCTGCGATCGAACTGATACAACGCGACTTGTCTGAGAAGGACGCTAGAATTCAGCGAGCGCGTGAAGAGGTGGAGCGACTAAAGGACACCTGGGGCCTTTCGGACGACGACCTCAGGCAAGTATTTCTTGATCGAGGACGCAATGGACGATCGTGAATTTGCGTCGGAGATACGGGCGGCGTGGCAAATCTTTAAATCGCTTGGGCTAGAACGCCTCATCAGCTCCGATTGGTCTCTGCCGGTTGACGAAATCTTCCGAGACGTCGCGCTGGATTCGGATGCGACTTACGACGCCATCTACCGAACTGGTCTTAGTCGATCTCACTACAATATTCTGCTATTCGATTACGCGTACTTTCAGTTCAGCAGAGACAATGATGTAACGTGGAGGTTGGCATTTTTTCCGAATCCGTGGGTTAGCGGCTCCCCGAACGCGGTGGAACGCGTTAGACAATGGGAGGCCCAAGAAGATGATGGTCTTATAGATCACGAAGAGGCCAGCAATTTGATCGCGGAAATGCCTTACATTGGCGCTGTGCCGTGCATTCGGTTCGAGAGCGCTCCGGCACAATATCGAGAGATGGCCCATCCTTCGGCCCACTTCCATATCGGCCGACATGATCAAAACCGGTGGCCATCTACAATACTACTTGGACCCAAGGCCTTCGCGATGATCATTGCCAAGATGTACTACCCAGATTTCTGGGCGAGAAAGAGTCGCTTTCATAACGCTGAAGTCGAGGCGTGCTGCGATCAAACTCTTCTAACGGCCATGGGAGATGCTAGATTCGTTCACGATTTCTCTGCCGTGGAGCAACAGAGCTTCCATTTTGGGAAGAACCTCCGCTGAGACGCCGTCCCGCTGCGTTCCATTCCTTCGCGTTCTTCATTAGAGCAAGTAAGCCCGCATAAGGCTCGTTAATGTGTTCGGACTTGTAGAGGTCTAACTCGCTGTTTTCTAAGAACTTGATATGCACATTATTCCGATGATCCCACAATCGCCGAAGGGCTGTGCATTGGGCGTCCGTGATCCCGTCCCGGCTCTTTGTTTCGTCCAGTCGAGGCTTCAGGTTCAAACTCTTCGCAGCAAACAGTTTGAAGGCAGCCGCGTAGGAATTGCTCTTTCAAGCCTCCAGATTGAGAGTGCCGCCTAGATGGCGGAAGCTGTGAAGGTTGCCCAAACCTATCTTTCCGAGTTTCAAAGGCTTCCCAAAGGCCCCCGGCTATCAACGCTACCTACATCACTCGTAGAGAAGCTGGCCGCGCCCTCCTCGCCAGCCAAGAGGAAGTGCGGCGGTAAAAGAGAACTTTGGAAGACATTGCAGGCGCGGGCAGCCCTCTCTGCAAAGAAGCCGGAGAAGCGAGATGCCGAGAGCATCGTTACCTGATATACCAGGTGCATGGACGAGGTTGTCGAAGAGATAGTCGCGAACGCGCGACGTTTATTGAGCGATGCGAAGCTACTCGCGGCGAATGGCTCGTATCCAACCGCGGTGTCGCTTTCCGTTCTATCTATCGAGGAAAGCGGCAAAGCCTGCTTGGTCAGATGGAAGCGGGGTGGCTACCTGACCCGCGACATTACCAGGGATTTGCGAGCCGGGCATATCCCAAAGCAGCGGATACTCGGGGCTTACCTGTTTGCCAAGGGTGTGTTTGCGGCGACCGACGACGTGGCGGACATTACCCCGGAGGTGGTGCGTAGGGCTTCAGTTGCCGGATACCATGCCGGGGGCCTGATGAGCTTCTATGCCGATAGCGGCGCGCTCGACTTCATGAAGATGACCGGCTTCTACCTCGACGTTGACGAGAACCTAGAACCTATGAGGTGGGCCACTAGCATCCGGCTGCTCGACGCAGAGCAGCATATCAGCGACGCCGAAATGGCGATCGTGATGGCGACTGGCGAAGACCGGCTGCATCGGGCGATGGCGCTTGCCTACGAGCAGATTGGGCAGCTTCATAAGGGACTGAACACCACTGGCAGAAAGTTTCAGGAGAACTTATGGAAGACGATGAAGGAGCTGCAGGAAGGCAAGCTTGAGTAGGTTATCCGATGCCCGACTGCTACGCAGTCTCCCCACGGCCTCCCGCCCTTAGGGCTATAATGCCGCTTGCAGACACGTTGGCGATACGGAGAGTCTGGAGGATGGGCGCCTCACCATCCCAATGAAGCCGAGGAGAATGGAATTCTCAAATTCGCGATAGGTGGCCCGCAACTGGCTCGGACACCATGCCCCGGGAGTGCCCTTCAGTGCCTTCTGACGCCGCCCGCGAACCGCCTAAGTCATTCAATGGACTCACGTGCAGTCGCTGAGTTGTGGTTTTGCAAACCAACGGTCGAGGACGAATTCCCTGATTTCACAGACGTTCCGCAGACCTAGATGATCTGAAGATGCGAGAAGCAATCAGAAAGCCCGGCCGGCATTGCAGGAAGGGTGCCGCATCTCAGAGGTGACCATGTGGCAACAACTCGCCGGTTCCCCCCGTGCCCCCTTCGGAAAGTTGAAATCTTCGTTCAAAGCAAGAACGCAGCCGCTGCTCATCTGCCAATCGCCGTGCGTGCGTGATCGATTATGCCGGTGCGCGTGAGTCAATAAGCCGCATTGATCTTGATTTGTTGGAGGCTCCCAACGTCACTAACAATGGTGGCAACGCTCGTTGGCTAAGTTGTCATGAGTGAGTTCAAGATGGATCGAAGCCCCATGAAGGCAAAGTTCGTAGCCTACTACCGTGTATCCACCCGCAAGCAGGGAGCTTCGGGGTTGGGCATAGAAGCGCAAAGGGCTGCCGTAGCGAACTACCTTGGTGGAGGACCGGCAACGGTCGTTGCAGAATTTACCGAGGTGGAGAGCGGCAGACGTAGCAACAGGCCGGCGCTGGACGCAGCCCTCACTGCGGCACGGGTGCACCGAGCAGCTTTGGTAGTGGCTAAAGTAGATCGCCTCACGCGGTCCGTTGGCTTTCTCGCGCGACTGCTTGAAGCAGGTGTTGACGTCCGGTTTGCAGACCTACCAATGATCGAGGGACCTACAGGCCGGTTCATGCTGCAACAGATGGCAGCGGTTGCCGAGCTAGAGGCTGGGCTAATCTCTTCACGTACCAAGGCGGCGCTCGCCGCAGCAAAGGCTAGAGGTCAACGGCTCGGGGGCAATCGTGGGGGCACACTGTCCGGCAAGGCCAGAGCCAAGGGCAGAGAAGCCCAGGCGATGCTTGCCAAACGTCGAGCGTCTGACCTGGCACCTCTGCTAGCGGAGCTTCAGGCCGCGGGCACTCAATCGCCCTCTGCGATAGCCAAAGCCCTCACCGCACGCGGCATCCCAACAGCGCGAGGCTACACCACGTGGTCAGCGCCCCAAGTCATCCGCATGCGGCAGCGCCTAAGCAAGACGTCAACAGAGCAAACCAACGAAATCTAGCTGTTATATCAATCTGTTGAGTACATTGTCGGCATTTTATGACCCTCTAATATTGCAAAATGCGGCTTCAATATTAGATAATTTAGCGGGCCATAATGAGGTCGAATTATGCAAGTCTCGTACTCTTCAAGCACCGAAAACCTTGGATTTCAAAACACCGTAGTCGCCTTCAAAGTGAACGACGGCGAGCTGGAGGACTTTCGACAAGACGCCAGCGAGCAACTCAGTCTCTATCTTTTCTTCACCATGATAGCGGAGCGCTGTCCGAGCGGCGAACACCTAACTTTCTTCTCCGTTCCCACATCGGCGACAGGCGTGGTGGGGCGCATTGAAGAGTATGAAGCTGACAACTTTTGCAAGAAGCCGAAGACACATCGCGCAGAACTTATCGAACTCAGCAAGGTTCGAAGGTTGAGGGGAATTCAGTGGACGTTTCAGCGCATCTCGGACGAGCTTAAGCGGGCTCTCGACGGCCACATCAAGTTCATACGCACCGGCCGCAGGAAGGATTCTCCTCTGGTACTTAGACCAGGCGACCCCAGAGAGACCCCCTGGATTCGCGACCGGGAGAGCATTGACGATCAAATGAAACGCGCCATGGCCAAGGATCGACGTGGCGATGCCTAAATCACAGCACACTCGGGCATTCTTACGTCGGATTTCTACGCCTAACGATGGTGCCTTTAGGGTTTGTCCCATTCCAGGCTGCGGCCGGCCGCCGCAAGCCCGTGCAGGAAGGGGAGCTTCGCTCATCCACTGCGATCGATGCTGCCGCAGACGAAACCGACACGGCGATCTGATCAAAACGACTTATCGGGCCGCACAGCTGCGTCCCTACATGCAAACCGTGGAGCGTTACATCAAAAGCTTACCAGAAGACGTCGCCTTGAAAACGGCCGAGCGGCGACTTGCGTTGCTTTTGGAATGCGCCGGCCCAACGCAGCGGATAGCTGATCTACCTTACTTACATCCGCGTGTGAAAGCTGAGGCGGCACTGGCGAGAATGCGAAAAGGAGATGTGCCGCCGAGGAAGCTATTGTTAATCTATCTGGCTGTGTCCGCAGCTGTACTTGACGATCCTATTCGCCCTATCGGGGTTCCAGACGAATTCAGGATAACTCAACTAGCCAAGCGGGCTCTCCGCACAGCCTCGGGATATCATGCGGTCTATGGGCCGAATTCCCGATATGATCGCTATCCCCGATCTGCTGGCGTAATGCTTCGCCGTCTGGGCAAGCTGATCGATGAAGCATCCGAGCCCGCGAGTCGGCATCTCGAAAATATTCTTCGCCTCAAACACGAGCTGTTTGGTCCCGCCTCGCTTCCTAACATCATTTGAAGAGGTCACGTTGCAACAGCCTAGACGCTCTATCCGTTCCAAAAAGGCTAACACAAGGCGAGCGCTAACGCGTGATCAGGTGACATCTGCGAGGGTGTCAGAGTTTAAGCCCGCAGTGCTCCTTGAGCCACATACGTTTCGGCCATTCGATCCCTGGCTCACGACAAACCGGCGGTTTCTGCACGTGGTTGCCGAAAATGTGACAGCAAGTTACGAGGAGAGCGCGCCTCGCAAGCGCAGGATGAAGGCGCAAGACCGAGCGAACCTTGAGACAATCATCAAAACATTGCTAGCTAATGTCGCCTTCGGAATCGCTATGGGAAATGATTGCCCAAACATTACAGTTAGTCTCCGTGCACCTAAGCGAAAGATTAGCCGTTATGACCGAAGGGGATTTGCATTACTCCCACGAGTGCTGGAGGGACTCGCCTCTAGAGGTAGCCTGATTGAACTGCGCAAATCTCATCAACGGGGAATAGCGAGTTCTTTCACCCCGGCCACTTCATTGGCTTCGGAAATAAAGCGCTTTCGGCTCGGGCCCGAACACTTCGCGTGGGAGAGAGGGACGGAAACGATTCGATTGAGCGTGAGTCGGCGCAATTTTGCTAGAAAGAGCAAAGACGTTGAATTGATCGACTATGAAGATACTGAAGAAACCGTCGCCTTGCGTGAGGAAATGGAGCGGCTGAACGGCTTTTTGAGAACTGCCAAACTCACCTTCGAGCCTGATGGTGGGTCACCGGTTCTCACGACCCATCGTGATCTCGTTAGACATTTCAAAATGAGCGAGCACGATCAACCGCGATTTGACCTCGGAGGCCGGATGTTTAATGGCTGGTGGCAAGAGCTCCCCTCCAATCGTCGACACGCGATCAGGATCAACGGTGAACCAATTGCTGATTTGGACTTTTCTTCTGCCTTTTTGCGCCTCGCCTTTATCGAGGCTGGCATTGAACCACCCGCTGGCGATCTCTACGCAAGAATTCCTAAAATCGATGCAGGGCTATACCGCGATGGCATTAAACAAATCGTCAGTGCGATGCTCTTCAGAGAAACGCCTCTGAGTCGCATTCCATCTGATTTGAAGGACAGGTTGCCGCGCGGCATGAGTGGTGTTGAGATCCGCGACGCAGTGTTGGCAGCGTTCCCGGAGCTGTCCGACGTCTTCGAGACCGGCATTGGCCTTCGCTTAATGTTGCGGGAATCGCAGATCATGCTCCGTAGCTTGCTTCGACTGGCGGAGCTCAATGTCGCCGCCATGAATATGCACGATGGACTAATGGTCCAGCGATCAAAAGCAGATGTCGCAGCCCGCGAGATGACTAATGCCGCTCTGGAAACGGTCGGCACTCCACTGCCTATCGTATTGAAATCGCAGTATTAATTACGACCCTCATTAAGGCCTGGGGGGGCGCCTTGGAGCCCTTCTTTGTGAGCGCCGAAAAGGCACTACAAAGGCACATCTCCGCCGCCTCTAGATCTCTCCTTCGTAGCTGCCTTCAAGGAAGGGAGAGTGATCGCTACCTGCGCCAAGTCCCACCACCGAGTGCCTCGCGCAGGCTCTCCACGCCTTAACCTAGATCGATTGCCAAGGCTGGCGACGCGGCCTTTCTCACGCCCGGGCAGTTGTAGAGGTTAGTTGCCCCCAAGGACCACCTACACAGCCGGCACAATACAGCATGGACCTATAGTCAGCTTAGGTCGTAGAGACCCAAGAAGGCCCACCTCGCCGCTTAAAGACATTGAGGACGAGAGCCGCGACTGTAGCTAGATGGACTTACCTCGAGCATGGTTGAGGTAGAATCCACGGTAGGCAGCGAAGAGATAGTGGCTGGCAGCCCCGAACACTAAGGCCGCAACTAACATTCCGCCTATAAAAAACAGGGCTGCCTGCCACGAAAAGAAACCCGGCCTTGTCGGTGGTCCCGAAATAGTAGATACCGGTCGCAATCCACAGCAGCGAGGCAGTGCGCCCGGCCGCCTCCTTCTTGACCTCAGCGATCGACGATGCTGCAGCGTCCATCATTCCAACTCCCGGGAAGCTCGCCTACGGTGCGCCCCCGCAAGCTTAGTCCTTCTTGACCCCTGGTGATCGGGAAGTTGGAAACCGGGCTAGCCGGCCCTACGACCTTTAGTTCGGGAGAACCTGGACATACGTCGCGGGCACCCCGACCATATCGTCAAGGAGATCGTGTCCATTCCGGCGGACACATACCGCAAGCACGAGGTTTCCAGCGGGGCATTGTCGCGCCCACGCCTTGCTTCAGTGTTGTCGCGCAGGCAGTAAATGGGCAGCGGCCTGCGGTGCTTCTTCGCGGAAACAGGATCGCCTCCAGACCACCGCCGCGAGCCATCAGCCGACCTCCTCGATTCTCGTCCCATCTTATCAATCTTAGAGATCACTCCCGAGCTCGTCGTTGTGGTCCTGCGGCACCAGCTCCCCGCGAAATGCCTTTGCGAGGACAGCTTCGTTTAGGCGGTTGCATAGCTTGCGAGCGCTCGCGGCTTCGTACAAAAGACGATCTATCCATGCGAAGGCTGTTTCGATGCGGTTGATAATTTCAGATTGCTCCGCGAGTGATGAAACAGCAATGGGTGTCGAACGAATTGCACCCATGGAGAGTGAGGGTTGCGCAACGGCTTTCGATGTCGCCAAGAGTAGTTGTCGACCTTGATGATAGCGGAAAAACAGCTCCATAAATCTTGCAGTAATTTCGGACGTTGGCCTGACCATTCCAACATTCGGCCCGAGGAAAAAGGCATCGCTCGGGGGGACCACGGCGACGTTGCCCGTTCCTGCGCCAACGAAAACGACAAGGAGCTCTCCCCCGCTCAAACGCGATCGTTCAAGCTGTTCGACGGTTTCGGATCGAACACGAGAATATGCCGTCGGTCGAAAGCCGTTCGGTCCTGCGTTCTCTGCTTTTAGAACCCTCAAATCTCCGTCCGGATCGTATTGAACATATTTGGTGTATTCGAACCCGGCCAATTTCGTTACAAATCCAACTTCGCCAACCTGTCTCCAACGCCAGCTCTTTGGTATGCTCCACATGCCGCGTCTTTGCTCGGCTGTTGGGGCGGCGATTGCCCTTGGTTTTTTCGGAGTCTTCGTCCTTGCTAAAAGATCTTCTCTGCTAATTTGTGCGTTCGCATCAGGATGGACGTCTCGCCATTCCCGCGTTAGCTCCCCGCGGAACGCCGCAGCCAGGATCGCCTGCTTGTACTTCTCTACCAGCCGAGGGATGTGATCGAGGTGATCGCTAGCACGTCTGGATTTCGCGGACAGGCTCTCGACCTTCGCCACGATCCGGCGTTGCTCGGGCAGAGAAGGGAATGGAAGTGGAATTTCGCAAAGCGTCTTAGACGACAGGTGCTTTACGGTGGTCGAATGCGTTTCACTGTTGATTAATTTCAAGTATCCAGGAAGGACAATTGCGAGAAACGCCTTGAGATATACGTTTTCGTCCGGAGCAATTCGGCAAACTCGCTGGTTCAACAGCGCTCTTCCAGCCATCCAAATACGCGAATTGAAGTCACCATCCATGCCAACAAGCAGGTCGCCGTCTTCAATCCAAAAGCCCTCCTCAACCGGTCCACTGTAGAGGGTCTCGGTCGCTCCGGAAGTCACGTCCCGGATGCGTACAACAGGGACGCCCTGTTGACCGTTGAAAAAAGTGGACTTCCACGGATAACCATTCAGTATTTTTGCTATTTCACCGAGCGGGATTCGCTCCCAATAAGGCGCTTTGCCAAGTAGACCTGATTGTGACTTTTCGACCAGCTCAGAAACAGAGGCGGAGAAACTCATTCGGCGGCCTCTGCAATGTCGCTAAGCCCAGCGCCTTCTGGCTCTAGCTCCTCAGCTAGCGCCTCAATGTCTGCGAGAGCCGCCTTGAGGTGCCCAATGATGGCTGCCGAAATATCATCCGGCTCGGTCAGTTGCTCCTCGGCTTCTGTTTCGGTGTCGCGAAGCCATGAGATATCAAGATTATCATTGCGGGCCGCGATTTGCTCGCGCGTGAAACGACGCCAGCGGCCATCCTCGCCCTGATCCGTGCGCTTTTCGTCGCAGTTCGGATCATCGCCATAAGCCTTCTCGAATTCCGCAAAGTCCTCAACTGTAAGCGGACGGGTCTTCCCGAAAGCTGGCATGTTGGCTCGCAGGTCATAAACCCATACCGCCTTTGTATTGGCTTTATCGGTGGTCCCGCGCTGGAGAAACAGCACGTTAGTCTTGACCCCTTGTGCGTAGAAGATGCCGGTCGGCAGACGCAGGATGGTGTGCAGGTTGCACAGCTCCATCAGCCATGAGCGCAGCCGCCGCCCAGTGTTGTCCTCGAACAGCACGTTGTCCGGGACTACCATCGCGGCCCGACCGCCTGGCTTGAGAGCACGGACAATGTGCTCGACAAAGGCAAGCTGCTTGTTGGACGTGTCGGCGGTGACGGAGAAGTCGGAGCGAGTTGGCCGCCCTCCGCCTTTCTTTGTACCGAACGGAGGGTTGGTCAGGAGAACATCGGCCTTAGGAAGGCGCTCGCCGTCGGGCGAGAGCGTGTCGGCCAATTCCACCCCACCCTCGATACCGTGCAGCAGTAGGTTCATCAGGCAAAGCCGATGTGTGTCCGGGACAAGCTCCGCGCCAACATACGCACTGTGCCGCTGGAAGTGCGCCTTGTCTGGCGGCAGCTTGTAGAGTTCGTCGGTGCAATCCTTTATGTAACGATCTGCCGCCACCAGAAAGCCAGCGGTGCCGGCAGCCGGGTCCTGGATGGTTTCACCCGGTTGCGGCTTCATAAGGCGAACGATGCAGTCGATCAGCGGGCGAGGCGTAAAGTATTGACCGGCGCCGGATTTTTTGTCGGCCGCGTTTTTCTCTAACAGGCCCTCATAAAGGTTGCCCAGGCCTTCCTCCCGAGCCGAAAACCAATCGAGCTGGTCGATACTAGATGTGAGCGACTTGAGGTTTGTTGGCTTGCGTAGCTTTGTCTGAGCGTCTGTGAAAATGGTTCGTACCAGAGCATCCTTCGTGCCGGGCTTGCCGAGGTCAAGTAAGAGTTGCTTGTAGTAGTCGAGCTGATCGAGCCCCTCGCGCTTCGCCAGTTCACCCCAGCGATATTGATTCGGCAGCCGGTCCTCTCGCAGGCCCCCGCTGTGGTCGGGCACCTCGGCGAGCATTTTGAGGAAGAGCAGATAGGTCAGCTCCGTGACGTACTCGTTGTAGGTAACTCCATCATCGCGAAGCACGTGGCATAGCGACCACAGTTTGGCGACAATATCGATTGTGCTAGCCATTCTATTCAACCATGTCTCGCACCACACCCTGAACATTCAGAAGCGCATGCTTGCCAAGAAACTTGATCAAGATCATTTCAATCTTTTCGCACATCGCGGGGTCATCAATTGCGAGAAATGAACCGCGAACAACCAGCGGAGGCTTGAACCAAAAACGGGTTTGATGGTCCTTCACTCTGGCTCGAACGCTCTTCGCCGATTTGCCGACATACACAGGGCGATCGGTGACATCATAAAATACGTACACGCCAGCCTTGTCGGGAATTGTTCCTATGTCGGAGGGAGTGAAATCCGTCCACGTATATCCTGAGATCTCGGACTCTTGCTCTATTTCCTTTTGGACCTCTGTCGGTACCGGCTGATTCAACGCAGCTGATAGCTTCGCCCTTGTTTCGTCCGTTGGATAGACGGTGTTCCCCTTCACGATATTCCAGATTCCCGTATATGAAATCTTGGTTTTAGCTGCGAGTTGCGGGATGGTGAGACCTTGCTTCGTCATCTCGCTGCTTACCCATTCTCCGAAACTCTGCTGCGTTGAAACAGCGGTTTCCTCGGCCTGTGGCATAGCAAGCGCATCGTCCTGATCAGTCATCCGACGTTCCTCCAAAGCTCCTCGTGGATTCCGGTGAGCACAACCTCAAGATCGCCTCCGAATACCTTGTTGAGACGGGTGAACCCGCCGTCCGCGGCGAAGGGCTCTCGATCGATTGCCTCGCGGTCCACCACGATCTCCTTTTCAACCTGTTCCCCGATGCGCTTGAGCCAGCGCTTCTGTGGGTCCGTCCAGGACCGATTCGTCAAGACCTTTTGCATTGCGGCTCTTACACGATCCGCATAAGGGGTCAAAGGATCGCCTAGTGCGGCTTGGCGCACAAATCCGATGATAGAGGCAGCGATATCCTCGTTCTTGGCGTCGGCCCAAGCGCGGCGCAGGTTGGCCTCCGAATATCCTTTGAGGTCGAGTGCCCTTCTTAGCTCCTGCAGATCAGCGCGAGTGAGATCGCGGGGACGTTGCACAACGAGTTTAAGAGCAGCAATCGCGTTGATGTTGTCCCGCACGAACGCCGAGAAGCCGTCAAGAAAGTCTTCGGGCTTTGTCGCTGCGCCATATCCCCGAGTGACCGCGACCACTTCATCGCTGTGGTTCGAAATCGGCATGAATCGGGGAGTACCGCCGTCATTCTGCCAATCCAGAATGGGGCCAATAGCTGCACGGTCTGAGAACCACTCGGACACCTCGGCCGGACTGCTCTGCAGGAGCCGCCTCAAGGTCTGCTCCGGTTCTTCACCGGCAACGGCCTCAAACCTTTCTCGGACATCGGAGGGGAGCTTACCAAGTCGCCGACGAAGTTTCACCGCAAGCTGTTGGCGAATTGTATCGCGGTGGCCATCATCATCTGCCGATATGAGTTCCTTGACCAACTGTTCGAACCCAATGGAGGGGTTGACCACAACCGGTTTCATCTCGGTGAGGTTCTGCAGGTTCGGATAGAGGTCCACGGCGTCAAAGATGCGGAATACGTCCTTGTTAATCTCGGGACATTTCCGGGTGGCTCGGCCGATCATTTGCTCATACAGAATTCGGCTATTCACCCGCCGCAGAAAGACAAGGTTCGTAATTAAGGGCACGTCGATGCCTGTGGTCAACAGGTCCACGGTAACTGCGATCTTCGGGCTGGCATCGTTTCGGAATGAACGGATTAGATTTTGCACCTTATCTACGCTTCCAGTGATTTTCTTGACCGCTGCATCATCTATCTCCCCATAGGCTGCAGCGAACGCGTCCTTAATCTTGGACACCACGATATCAGCATGGGCATCAGTGGCCGCAAAGATTAGCGTCTTGCCGGGAAGCGCAGGATCGATGTGCTTGGCAAGTTCTTCCGCTACCACCCGGTTGAATTCGGGGGTCACCACTTTCTTGTTAAATTGCTCGACCTCGAACCGAATCTCGTCAGGCGCATGAGTGAGGTTTACTTCGCCGGTGCGCGTGTTGAGGACGTCCAACGCTTCACCTTTCTCGAAGAGTATTCCCGCCCGAGCGAGGGCGGTTTCGATCCTTATAGGCGGCTCATGGTCGATGAGGTGCCCCTCGATTACCGCATCCCTGTAGGAGTACTTGAAGATGGGATCACCGAATATTTCTGTGGTGTGAAGGGCTGGCGTAGCGGTCAAACCGATCTTCACTGCATCAAAATACTCTAGGACGCGGCGATACTTGGAAACGTAATCATCCTGACCGCGGAAGCTCAGTTCGGCGTCCGACATTTCGCGGTCGAGCAGATAGCCGCGATGGCATTCGTCGACCACTATAAGATCATACTGGTCGATGGGCGGGGCTTCGGAGCCGTCCGCAGTGTAGAGAACGCGCTTCACTAAGCCCTGAATCGTACAGATATGCACCTTCGTCTCAGTTTCCGGCGCAACATCATCAAGCCCCTTGAGGCCAAAGATGTCCGCAAATGCTTTGCCCGAGACGACCCTAGTCGTAGTGAATTCATCTGCAGCTTGTTTGCCGAGGGCTGACCGGTCCACAACAAAGCAGATGCGCCGGAAGCGCTTGGTGCTCAAAAGTCGATAGAGCATCGCGATGGCAAGTTTGGTCTTGCCTGTGCCGGTAGCCATCGCAACAAGCATTGTGCGCTGTTCAGCCTCCAGTGCTTTCTCCACCGCCTTGATGGCGCTCTCCTGATAATCTCGGAGCGGAAAGCCAAACTCAAAAGGTAACGCCTTGAGCGCCGCAGTCGCCGCGTCTTGGTTGACTTCGAGGAGTCCAGAGAGCCCTTCGGGGGTTGGCCAATCAACGAGGGCGCGACGATGATTGCCAGTGCGGCGCGTATCGCGGAACCAGATGCCGCTCTCGGTCTCGATCTGCTTTAGATACGATCGGCCATTGGCTGCAAAGACGAACGGGACGCAATGATCGGTCCAAGGGCCACCCGCGAACACAAAGTCATGCCCTTCAGTGAAACCGAGCGAGTACCGCTCCGCTTGATCTATCGCAGCGGAAACGTTCTTGCGTCGGCGCTTGGCCTCAACGACCCCAAGTAACGTTAGTCCATTGAACAAAGCGTAGTCAGCGGGGCCGTTCGTTGTAGGCCATTCGGCAATGGCGAGGCTGCGCCCCTTTGTTGGGCGGGAGCCGGCCCCGTAGCGAAGGATTTTTGTATCTGCCTCCCATCCGGCATCGCGGAGTTGTTGATCGATTAATGCGCGTGTGGCCGCTTCGTCGAGATCGATCTTGCGGGCGGCCTCTTCACCTCGGACGATGAGGTCGTGCATCTCAGACTTCGAAGCTTGCTGGGCCGCGGCCTGGATCTCGTCAAGATGGGCCGTATCCGTCGGGGCATCAGCCTCAAGCCGAAATGTAGGCTCCGCAAGGCCTGAGGCGAGGGTCTGTTCATTCAGCGCCGCGAGAAGTTTGAGCTTCTCCGCTTCTGCATCCTGAGCCAATTGCTCCCAAAGCAGCCTGTCCTCAATCTCCTTTTTTGAGCGCTCCTCCGCGTCAGTGCGCGCTTGACGATGCGCCTTGACGTCGGCCAGTGCCTTGGCGGCAGCCTCTTCGGTTTCCGTCACGCGCTTCCGGAGTACTTCAATTTCTCGGCGTAAAGCTATGGCGGGGTCTGGTTCGTCGACCGGTATGACGAAGGGGCCAGGATTGAAGTTCGGTTGCCTTCCGTAGGTACGGTGAAACCAAACACCAAGCTGGCGGGCAAACTTTAAGGCAGCGAGCGCATCGGCGTGAGTGCCAGAAGCCTCGTGAACGGCGCTATTACCTGCCTTGCGGAGTGCATGAAATACGTCGGCAGCTTCCTTTGGAATGATCCGTTCAAAGGAAAGGCGGCGAAGGGTGCCCTCAAAAGTCTCGCGCTCGCCTTCGTAGACTGCGTGACGGGCCGCGATAAGTTTAGCCAACAACTCCGCAAACTGGCGAAGCTTGATGATCGCGGTCGCAGGATCGTAGGAGAAATAGTCCTCAGCCCGCGCCCCAAGCTCTACCAGCTTGACGTCGTGAACGCCCAAAAAACCGAAGTTAATCGAAAGTTGCATCCCCAGCCCTTGCGGCAGGAAGGATTGCACAAGCAAGCATCAAATGCGACCCCGACGATGGATGGCATCTGTGGTCGGCGGGGATACCGGTTCAGCGATGAATGGGACGGTTTAAGGTATTGATTTAATTTACAATCACTTGAGAATGGGTGGCGGGACCTGAGCCAGCCGCCTTCCCGGCGCGGCAGGCCAAATCGATTACAGGCAATCCCACGCCGCGGTTCAGGGCCCACCCGAAGAACTACTGGAAGCGCCAACGCGTTGGCCGGTCCTGTTGGGCTCAACACCTCGACGAAAGCAGTCCGCCACACCCCGTTGGAAGACTGGCTGAATTCCATCGAGCGCGGCGCCGATCTGAGAAGGCCGGCCAGCTTACGCGGCCGTAGGGACTCGACCTACAGTAGTAGATTTGGTATTTTTTTATTTGTTAAAGCTCAAGAGCCTGGCATGTTGGACGCGCCTTCCAACCAGCGTGATGCGAGTGCCATTCCTAGAGACGTCGTGGTCTTGCTCCACGGGATTCGGACTCGTGCTCTTTGGTATGACACGGCAAAGAACCTGCTAAGTCGTATCACCGCGATTGAAGTGCGAACGATTGGATACGGCCGCTTCGACGTGGTGAGATTTCTTTTGCCGTTCACGCGAACATCGGCAAGAAGGCTCGTACTGAAAGAGCTCCGAGCCATAAAGTGGCACTATGAGAAACAATCGCTTCCTATCCGCATGTCGGTGATAGCTCATAGTTTCGGGACTTATACAATTGTCAAAATTCTTGAAGAGGAAGACGACATTGATCTCGACACGCTTGTATTGTGCGGGTCGGTTCTCCCATCAAACTATGATTTCGGCGCGATAAGCCGCAAAGTCTCCGGATTGATTGTCAACGATGCAGGAAGTCGCGACATTTGGCCTGTTTTGGCGCGTTTGGTGACGGTAGGATACGGCGATTCAGGTACGTTTGGCTTTTTGAAAGGGCTCTGTCGCGACCGCTTCTTCTACTTTACACACAGCGACTTCTTCACAGCAGATTTCATTTCGAAGTATTGGGTCACAATATTCTCAGAGAGACGGATCGAAGACCCAGGATCGGACCGGTCACTCTGGAAGTCGCCATTCGCCATTCGACTACTTTCAGTGCTGCCCGAAGCTCTATTGCCAAAGTTCATCTTGCCGGCACTAGCACTTTTTCTATTGCTTCCGGTTGCTATGGACTCGATCAGGCCGAGAGTGATGCCACTACTTTCCTCACAAGCGATGATCCAAAGCGATCGCGAGGGCGTTTGCAAGCAAGCGGTTGGACAGGCTAGTCCTGAAAGCCTTGCGACCGCCTTGGTAAGTCCGTCTACGAATACGTCGGTGAAGGCCGAAATTCTTTGCGAACTTGCGCGTGAAGGAAATTCAAACGACCTACAGCTACTATCTCTATACGCACGAGCCTTAGTCTCGTCCGGCAAGATAGAGAGGGCAGTTTCCTTGTTCTCAGAGGCGGCCGAGAAAGGCGACCCAACTTCGCTAGAGGTTTTGGCGAACTATTACTCGCATTACATCGAGCCAAATGAAGATAAGTGCGTTCGATACTATAAAGTACTGCTTGGAATGGGCGATGCCAATGCCGCACTTGCGCTTGGGGTTTTGTACGAGACCGGCGTTTTTGCGAAGTACAACTACTCAATGGCCGCTGATTATTACAGAATAGCTGCTGAGAAGAATAACACGTCTGCAATGTATCGCTTGGGTCAGCTGAACGAATTTGGTCTTGGCATCGCGATTAACCTTGGCACTGCGCGGGATCTTTATCAGAGGGCCGCGGCCAAAGGCGACGTCGACGCGGTTGACGCGCTAAAACAGTTGAATCGAAGGAAGCCATTATGACGCGCCTCCTCCTCGCACTGTCTATTGCTTTTGGTCTGCTCAATTCAGCATACGCCGGATTCGTAAGAACTATACCCGAGGACGTTGCTATTGCGGTTGAGTTGGCGCCCGCCCGGAAAGCCTTTCCTGCTGGCAGAATTCTGAAGGTGCTGCGCAAGGGCGATGCCTTGAAAGTTATAAAAGCCTGGGAAACTCCCGAAGGAGTGTGGTTAGAAGTCAAGCTGACTGTTGGAGACCAAGAGCAGACAGGATTTGTTTCTATGGATCAAACCAACTTCAACGAAAAGTCTATGGCGAGCAACACGCGCTAATCAAACCAACGGGCTGCCATGACGATCTTTACCCGCCGCAAGGTTCTCTTGGACGCAATCGCATACACGGCGTTGTCTGCCATATTACGCCGATCTCTATCGCATGCAGTTGCACAAGAGTTGCCTGAGAATGGAGTGATAATTAGAGATTGGATCGATCAACAGCAAAGAAGCGGCAGGAAAGCATATGGTGATGTCATCGTCGGGCGATTTGCGGACTCAATGTACTTTCTTCTTCGGCCCGTTACGTGGGAGCCGAGTGTTGATGGAAGACTTCCTCGGGTGACTGTCCCAGTCGGATTCGTGACAGATTTTTCGAGCGTGCCAAGGGTATTCTGGTCAGCGGTCCGCCCTGATCCGATCTTGATCTTTCCCGCCGTTCTCCATGACTTTCTCTACTGGGAGCAGACCACAACCAGGGATAAGGCGGATGAGGTATTTAGAGTTTCAATGCAAGAAGTGGATATCGCCGAGTCAACGGCAAAGCTAATTGTTACGGCCTTGCGCTTGTATGGTCAGCAGGTTTGGGAGAGAAATGCGCGCCTGCGGGCTAGTGGCGAAAGGAGGATTCTTCGCCGCTTTCCAGATGATCCTAGGGTAACGTGGGATGAATGGAAGAAGCGATCAGACGTTTTCCAATAAACTTGGGCCACCAAGCGTCTGTAAGATGTAAGTCTAGTCTCAAATAGAATAGATATTGAGTGATGAAACCAGGATGGGGAGCGGTGCTTCGTGGCGAACCAAGCGACCTTGATGCTTGGAGGCACGTGCTAGGCAATGAGTTCGACCCGAAGACCGAGCTGCATGGGGAGGAAACCATCCTGCGGTCTGCGAGCTTCGATGTCCTGACGAACGCCGATGAGGTTCGCGCCAAAGCTCTCGACATTATTGATTATCTTAACGGTGCCTTGGCGATTTCGCAGGGAACGAAGCCAGTAGCCTTTGGTGGTACAGTTGAGATTACTGAAGATGGTCGCCTTCACAGAACGGTGTTCTTGGAAGGGGTCATGAGTCTTGGAGTGACATTGAGGGGCAGGATTGAAGTATTTGATAAAGACGGAAACCCTATTCCTTCTGTGCCCCGCGAGAGTGAGGTTCAGCTTTGGGCCGGCATAGCCGAAGCTGACGATCTTCTCGAAGAAGTGCTGATGTACGTCGGCAAGGAGCCCACATGGTTCAACATCTTCAAAGCGATTGAGTGCCTTGAGTTGCGATTTGGCGGCGGAACCGAGGAGGGATTCCTGCGGCTTGGCTGGGCCACGGCATCGCAAGTCAAACTTATGAAAAGGTCTGCGAACACACTCCGACATGCAAAACAGAAGTTTGCCCCTCCAGAGAAGCCGATGTCGCTTCGGGACGCGACCTCGCTACTGCACTCACTGTTGCGCAGGGGTCTTCAAGAAGCGGCGGCGGAACAAAGGCAAAGTGGTGGAGCTTAGGCGGGAAGCCGCAATGCCAATCCCGGCAAATCCACCAGGGCGTCTATCTGTGCCATGCCCGGTGAAGGCGCTAGTGGGGTTACCGGAGCGAGGTCGGCAGCGCGGGACGTTTGCGCTTGATTGCGCCCCCCAGGATGACTAGCTCCAGGCTACCGTTCTGGAGCAATCAATATGATCAATCTCAACAAGCCCGAGACTTTTACGATGGACGCAGTGAAAGAGCTGATTGCATCAAAGGATGATTCGCAACGTCGTCAGCTCCGTGTAGCGGAGGACGGCACCGTCTATCTGTCAGACGTAATCGGAAATCTCGAGCTTGATGGCGTGCGGTTCGCGCTTGCGACTTGGCTTCAGGGAAATGACTACGTCGGCGCCAACGCCGCCCGCGACCACTCTTGGGTGCGGAGCGTGCACGACACCGTCAAGTATCATTGGGAAAAGGGGACGAGAGGGGTCACTGACGAGATGGTGTGAGCCTCGACGCGTCTTGCGTTGGGGGCAGTTGTTGGGGGCAGCGTTAGGGTACAGCCGTTACCCAGCGTAAAAGACTTCAACAATTTCAACTACCTGCCGGGCGCAGCTGGAGCTGGCTGGGGAACCTGGATTCGAACCAAGACAAACAGAGTCAGAGTCTGTTGTGCTACCGTTACACCATTCCCCAACGGAATAGCCGAACAAATTCAAAGGCTTGCCTGACTTGCTCGACTGTGGCCGGAAGCGCAGCGCGCAAATCACGGCTCAGGCGTGGCAGCGTTCTACCCGCTCGCATCTGGGCTGGCAAGCGCTGCATGATGATCGGGTCAGGGGCCGTTTGATCAGACGACGATGTGGTCGAAGTCTGCGGCGATCCGGGTGTTCGGGAAGATTCCTGCCGCCTCGGCGAGAATCTCGGCGTCCTCGTAGCGTCCCGACATATGCGTCAGCACGAGTTGTCCGACCTTGTTCGTGGCCGCAAAGGAGGCCGCTTCTGCCGCGGTGAGATGGCCGTAATTCCGCGCGGTCGGCGCGTCGCGATCGAGGAACGTGGCCTCGATCACCAGCGTGTCGGCACCGGCCACGTATTGCGACAGCCCCTCGGTGGTCTCGGTGTCGCCGATCACGACGAGCTTGCTGCCGCCGCTCGGCGGACCGAGGACGTCTTCCGGATCGATGGTTCGGTTGGCAAGCACGATCGGTCGGCCAGCGGCCAACTCGCCGCGCAAGGGACCGTCGGGGACACCGAGCGCGATGAGGCGATCGGGCCGAAGATGACGGCGGGCGGGGCTTTTGAAAACGTAGCCAAAGCTATCGGTGTCGCGGTGGCGGACCGGAAAACAGCCGATGGTGAATTCACCGGCGTCGATGACTTGTCCCTCGGTCAGCACTGCGAACTCGACGGCGATCGGCGCCCTGCCCGGGCCCCACAGGCCGGCGAGCATGCGGACGACGAGGTCGAGCGTGCCTTCGCCGCCGTGAATGGTCATTGCCTCGGACGTCTGCCGCAAGCCAAGCGTCGAGAACAGTCCGGGGATGCCGAGCACGTGGTCGAGATGGGCGTGGGTGAGCAGGATGCGGTCGAGCCGCCGGAAGCCGGCGCCGCTGCGCAGCAGCTGGCGCTGCGTGCCCTCGCCGCAATCGACCAGGACGCGCTTGCCTGCGGCTTCCACGAGAAGCGCCGGATGGTTGCGCTCCGCTGAGGGAACGCTGGCCGATGTCCCGAGAAATGTCAGGGCGAACATGGTCGTCGATATCCAGCGACCGCCCTTGTCCGCGCCAAGACGGTCGACGGTCTCACCGTCCCCAATGCCACGCGAGCAGCAGCGCGTACAGGCCCATCGAGGCGGCATAGAGCACGGCGAGCAGCACGTAGCCGCCGATCTGGCGACTGATCGCAGCCTTCGGCGTCACCCACCAGTCGAGCGCCCTGAAGGCGGCGGGCACCAGCCACCAGCCGAGCAGCTGGGTGCTGACGAGATTGCCGACGAACAGCGACAGCCAGACCGGCACGCCGTGACTATCGATCAGCGGCCTGCTGATGAAAAAGCCCCAGAGGTACACCACGGGATAGAGAACCAGGAGAACGATCAGGTTGCTCTTCCAGATGAAACCGGGCCCTTGCTCGGGGGCCGACGTCTTGCCGGCCGGGAACCAGAAATTGAAGCCGTAGCTCGCCCGCTTCACGTGCATTCCGGCATTGAAGCGCTCGCCCTCCTCAAGGAGGGTCTGCCGCAAGGGCGAGTCGAGCCATGCATTGAGATTGGCATCGCTGTCGAACGACAGGATGATGATCCATTCGTCGTGCAGGCCCGGAATTGGCCGCTCGATCTTGTGGCGCAGAAATCCCTTGAACTCGGCCTCCGCCGCCTGGATGCGCTGCTGCCATTTCAGGAACGCATCCTCGAGCCCATCGGGGACCTTGAAGGAGATCACCGCCGAGACCGCGCTGTCGCGCTGGACGCCGGTGTCGGGCAGGATATGGACGTCCTCCGAACCGACGAAGAAGCGCTGCACCTCTGCGATGCGGCGCGCCCGTACATCGCTCTGGAGCCAGGCACGTGCTGCAGCCGGGCTGGCGAAACGCAGGATCGTCACCCAGTCCACATGCGCGGGGGGTTGCGGCGGCACCACCTCCTGGCTGAGAAAGCCGGGCCAGGCCTTGAGCACTTCGCCGACCTCACCGTTCCACCGTGCGAACGCGGCAAAGCCGTCGTCGGCGATGCGGCGCTGGATGACGAGGGCGACCGGCTGGCCGGCTGTTTCAGGAGATGCGCTCATCGGCGGCCGTCTCAGCTCTTCTTGTAGAGACGCTTGCCCATCACCCAGGTCTCGTCGACGCAGCGATCGTCGCCGACCATCATGACGGCGAACAGCATGCTCGCGGCCTCATCCATCGAGCGCGGGCCGGCGCCGTCGGCGATCAGCGATTGATGCCACGCTTGCGCGACCTGCCCGCCGTTCGGATCGAGCGCGACGAAATCGGCCTCCTTGCCGGGCTCGAAATTGCCGAGCTTGTCGTCGATGTAGAGGCCTTCGGCGCCGCCGAGCGTGATCGACCAGAAGCCGCGATAGGGCGAGAGCTTGTTGCGCTCGGCTTCCGCGAGGTCCTTGCGTGCGGGATCGATGCTGCCGTCAAGCAGGGTGTTGTTGCACATGCCGACCTTGTAGGCGTCATCTAGCACGGAGATCATCGAGAAGCGGTTGCCGCCGCCGACGTCGGTGCCGAACGACATCTTGACGCGATGCTCGGGATCGGTGGCGCGTCCGAGACGGAACAGGCCGCTGCCGAGGAACAGGTTCGAGCACGGGCAGAACACCACCGCCGCGCCCTTCTTCGACATGCGGCGGAACTCGTTGTTGGAGAGGTAGACGCCGTGGCCTCCGGAGAATTTCGGACCGACCAGGTCGAACTTCTCGTAGACGCCGAGATAATCCTGGCAGTCCGGATGCTCGACCAGCACGCCGGTGCATTCGGCCGGGTTCTCGGAGATGTGGGTGTTGACCCAGCAATCCGGATGCTCGTGCTTGAGGCGCTGACACGCCTTCAGCAGTTCCGGCGAAGCGCCGAAGGCGAAGCGCGGCGTGATGGCGTAGAGATTGCGGCCCTTGTTGTGGTACTGCGCGATCAGCCGCTTGCTGTCGCGATAGAAATTCTCGGGGGTATCGATGAAATCGGCCGGCGCATTGCGATCGATCCCGGTGAGGCCCGCGATGACGCGCATGTTGCGGCGAGCTGCTTCCTCGAACAATTCCTCAGTCGACACTGGCGAGGAGCTCGTGAAGGCCTGGCAGGTGGTGGTGCCGGAGGCGAGCAGCGCATCGAGGAAACGCTTTACGCCCTCGCGCGCGTAGTCGCGATCCCGGTATTTGAGCTCTTCCGGGTAGACCCATTTCTGCAGCCACGGCAAGAGCTGCTCGCCATACGCCCCTAACACGCGCGTCTGCGGCAGATGAATGTGGCCGTCGATGAAGCCGGGGACGATGATGCGGTCCTTGATGTGGGTGATCTCGACGCCCGGATGGGCGGCGGCGATCTTGTCATAGGGGCCGAAGGCCTTGATCACGCCGTCAGCGACGACCATGAGGCCATCCTGGTGAAAGCGCGCGGAGGCCTGCTCGTTGCCGACATGCTTCCAGGGATCGTCGACGAAGTCGAAGAACGTGCCGCGAATACCGACAGTGGTCATGATCGAGTTCCTTCCTTAAGGCTGTGTGGCCTGCCGCGCCGACGGCAGCGAGATCGCGAGCAGCGTACCGGCGAGGGCGCAGAGGCCGAGATAGAGCCATCCGATCGGCGCCTGCGTCGCTTCGGGCAACACCGCCGTGATCGCCATGGCGCCGCTGACGGCGAGATAGCAGAGCGCGCTGATCAGGCCGCCGATCAGGCCGTGGTCGCGCTCGAACAGGCCGAGCGCCATGCCGTACATCATCGGGCACAGCACGCCGCAGCCGCCGAGCACCAGCGCGCCGCCGATCGTGATCGACGCGAAATCGAGACCGAGGGTCATGCCTGTTGCAGTCAGGGCCGCGGCGCCGGCGAGGAACAGCGCGAAGGCGCCGAAGCCCAGCACGCGCGCCGGCATGAAGCGCGCGAAATGCGCGCAACCGAGCTCGCCGGCGAGATTGACCCCGCCGAGGCCGAGTGCGACGAGGCCGTAGATGGCCGCCGAATAGCCAAGACCAGTCTGGTAGAAGAACGGCGCTACCACGCCGAACGCCAGCTGCGCGCTGGCTGCGGCAGCAAAGACCAGCACGAAAGCGAGGAAGCCCGGCCGCACCAGCGCATCGCGCAAGATGCCGGCGGTGCGGCGCGGATCGAACGGCGCACGCCGCTCGGCCGGCAATGTTTCAGGCAGAAGGAATACGACGATCGTGGCAACGATCGCCGCGGCGAGGGCAATGACGACGAAGACACCGCGCCACGAGGTCAGCTCGACGATGAAGCCACCGGCCGCCGGCGCCAGCACCGGCGCAAGCCCCCAGGCTGCGCCAAGCAGGCCGGAGATCGCGGTGAGCTCGCGGCCGCGGAAACAATCAGCGGCGACCGCATAGGCGACAACGAGACAAGTGCAGCCGCCGATGCCTTGCAGGAAGCGCAAGCCCAGCAGCAGCGAGGCGCTGGTGGCGAGCGCACAGGCGATGCTCATCGCAATCAGCACCGACAGGCCCGCGAGCAGCACGTTGCGGCGGCCGATTGTGTCCGAGGCAATACCGACCGGCACCAGCGCCAGAGACATACCGAGCATGTAAGCGGTAACGGTGTTCTGCATCGAGGCGGGATCGGCGGCGAGATCCACCACCATCTGCGGCAGGCCTGGCGTATAGGCATCGAGCGGAATCTGGCTGAACGGCACGACACACAACAGGATCGGCACGATCCCGCTCCTGGCGCGACCGGCGTCCGAAGCAAGTGCAGTCATGGCTTACGCCCCCTCGATTCCCGCGGGTCCTGTCTTTTCGTGCGCGCAATGAGGGGCGCCGATGCAGGTTGCGGATATTGACGCGCGGGAAGCTGACACAACTGTGTGTAGAAACTCTTAGGAGCTTTCGTGTCGACCCGTTTCGGCGGTGGTGCCCTGGCCGTCACTCAAAACAAAAATGCGAAAACAACCCCATGCAAAGTAGAAATCGTTGAAGAATTCGCCTCGTGCGGTCGAGCCTAGTGGGGGCGCTTGATGCGTCGGGCAAAACAGCGGCACGATTGCATGACCGCCATCGCGTGTGGCTCACACCAAAGGCCGTTAACCGATCGGAAGGCATGGTTGCTTCTGCGCGAGCCGTGCGCGCGCCTCCTCGGAATGAGGCTAAGCGGCAGCAGCCGTACCTCGCTGCAATCAGGCCTGATCCCACCCTGGTCTAAGTTCGATCGACCGACTGCGCCTCGACGGCCTGCACGGCCACGCTCGCGACCTGCCGCAGCGCTTCGCGATCGGCACCCGAGGACGCCATCACGCCCATGCCGACCGACACCGCCGAGACATAGCGCGCGAGCGCAGCCGGATCGGCGCTTTCCTTGAGATCGCCCTCGGCCCTGGCGCGGACGAAACGGTCGCGAAGCTGGTCTTCGTTCTGGGCGCGGCGCGCGGCGAGCTCGAAGGGGACGTTCTCGGAGCCGGTACCGCAGGCAATGCCGCCTTGCACCAGCAGGCAGCCGGGCGGATTGGCGGGATCGGTCTGCCTGTCGGCAATGCCCATCAACATGCGCTCGGCCACGGCTCGGGCAGTGGGGGCTGCCACCACCTCGTCCATCCAGATGTTGCGCAGCCTGGTGTAGCGGTCGAGCGCGGCCCTCAGCAGCCCTTCCTTGTTGCCGAAGCAGGCGTAGAGACTGGGCGGATTGATGCCCATGGCCTCGGTGAGCTGGGCAATGGTCGCGCCCTCATAGCCATGGCGCCAAAACACTTCCATCGCCTGGTCCAACGCCATTTCGGCGTCGAATTCCCGGGGGCGTCCCATGCCCATGTGCCTGTCTCCTCGGATCGGCGTTTGTCCTCAGCCTAACGCAAGACCCTATCTATTTGTTCTAGCTTTCTTTTTCTTGTGTCTTCCAATCGTTGCGGTATCGGCGTACAATTTTCTTAGTGAATGGTACATAAGTATCTTGCACTGCGGTATCCAGCTCCACATCTGTAGTGAACACTACATATCTGGAGCGCGCAAATGCCCCCCTCCCAAAATACCTCCCGCACCGGCCGTTTCCGCCGCCTTCTGGGCGGCGTCGCCATCGTGGGCGCCCTCGCCGCGGCCGGCTCGGTCGTGACCGGCCGCTATTTTCATGCGGCGCAAGCCACCGCACCGGCGGCCGCAGCTGAACAGGCTGTTTCCGTCACGGTGGCGATGATCGAGCCGCGGCAGACCGTGCTGTGGGACGATTTCTCCGGCCGGCTCGAGGCGATCAACCGCGTCGAGCTCCGCCCGCGCGTCGCGGGCGCGATCCTGTCGGCGAACTTCACCGAAGGCGCGCTGGTGAAGGCCGGTGACGTGCTGTTCAAGATTGATCCAGCCCCCTATACGGCCGAGGTCGACAAGGCGGCCGCCCAGCTCGAGGCCACCAAAGCGCGCGTCGTCTTCACCCAGAGCGAGCTCGAGCGCGGCGCGCAGCTCGTCGGCAACGCCGTGGTCACCCGGCGCGACTACGACCAGCGCGACAACGCCAATCGCGAAGCGATCGCCAACGTCAAGGCGGCCGAGGCGACGCTGCAGACCGCAAAGCTCAATCTCGATTACACCGAGGTGCGCGCCCCCGTGGATGGCCGCGTCGGCAAGATCGAGGTCACCGTCGGCAATCTCGTCGCCGCCGGCACCGCCTCGCCGGTGCTGACCTCGCTGGTCTCGGTCAATCCGATCTACGCCTCGTTCGATGCGGACGAAGAGGTGGTGCTGCGCGCGCTGAACTCGATCGCAGATAGCACCGGCAGCCGCGGCAAGCTCGATCAGATCCCGGTCGAGATGACGACGTCGGGCGGCTTGTCCGCAAAGGGCCACATCCAGCTCATCGATAACCAGGTCAACGGCCAGAGCGGCACCATCCGTGTCCGCGCTGTATTCCGCAACGACGACGGACGCCTCATTCCCGGCCAGTTCGCGCGCGTGCGCATGGGCCAGCCGAAGCAACAGGCGCTGGTGATGATCGACGAGCGCGCCATCGGCACCGACCAGGACAAGAAGTTCGTGATGGCGGTCGGCGACGACAGCCGCGCCGTCTACCGGCCGGTCACCCTCGGCGGTGCCGTCGATGGACTTCGCATCGTCACCTCGGGCCTGAAGTCCGGCGACCGCATCGTCGTCAACGGTTTGCAACGCGTGCGTCCGGGCGCCCTCCTCAAGACGGAGGTGGCAGCGATGGGCGCGCGGGGGCCGCAGCAGGCGTCAAACCACAGCAACCAGGACGTGGTGCAGCGCTAGTTAGTTCATCCCGAGGCGGGCGAAGCCCGAACCCGGGATCTCGCAGTTACGAAACTCCGATTACTTCACTTCTGGATTCCGGGTTCGCGCGCGCCCCGGAATGACGGAGGGGGCAAGGCCATGAATCTCTCAAAGTTCTTCATCGACCGTCCGATTTTCGCCGGCGTGCTGTCGGTCCTGATCTTCCTCGCCGGGCTGATCTCGCTGTTCGCGATGCCGATCTCGGAATATCCGGACGTGGTGCCGCCCTCCGTCGTGGTGCGCGCAAGCTATCCCGGCGCCAACCCCAAGGTGATCGCGGAGACGGTGGCGACCCCGATCGAGGAGCAGATCAACGGCGTCGAAAACATGCTCTACATGTCGAGCCAGGCGACCACTGACGGCGCGATGACGCTGACGGTGACGTTCCGGCTCGGCACCGATCCCGACAAAGCGACGCAGCTGGTGCAGAACCGGGTGCAGCAGGCCGAGCCGCGCCTGCCCAACGTGGTGCGCCAGCTCGGCATCATCACCAAGAAGTCGTCGCCCGACCTCACCATGGTCGTGCATCTGTTGTCGCCGAACGGCCGCTACGACATGACGTACTTGCGCAATTACGCGGTGCTCAACGTCAAGGACCGGCTGGCGCGGATCGACGGCGTCGGCGACGTCCAGCTCTATGGCGCCGGCGACTATTCGATGCGGGTCTGGGTCGATCCGCAGAAGGCCGCCGAGCATGGGCTCACCGCGAGCGACATCGTGCGGGCGATCCAGGCGCAGAACGTCGAGGCCGCCGCCGGCGTGGTCGGCTCCTCCCCGAACGTCAAGGGCATCGATCTCCAACTCTCGGTCAATGCGGAAGGCCGGCTCGCTAACGAGGAGCAGTTCGGCGACATCGTGGTCAAGACCGGTACGCGCGGCGAGGTCGTGCGGTTGCGCGACGTCGCGCGCATCGAGCTTGGCGCTTCCGAATACGGACTGCGCTCGCTGCTCGACAACAAGCAGGCGGTGGCGATCCCGATCTTCCAGGCGCCCGGCTCCAACGCGCTGCAGATTTCCGACAATGTCCGCGCCACCATGGCGGAGATCAAGAAGAACATGCCGGAGGGCGTGTCCTACCAGATCGTCTACGATCCCACCCAATTCGTCCGCTCCTCGATCGAGGCCGTGATCCACACGCTCTTGGAGGCGATCGCGCTGGTGGTGCTGGTGGTGATCCTGTTCCTGCAGACCTGGCGGGCCTCGATCATTCCGCTGCTGGCCGTGCCGGTGTCGATCGTGGGCACGTTCGCGGTGATGCACGTGTTCGGCTTCTCCATCAACGCGCTCAGCCTGTTTGGTCTCGTGCTCGCCATCGGCATCGTCGTCGACGACGCCATCGTCGTGGTCGAGAACGTCGAGCGCAACATCGAAGCGGGGCTGTCGCCGCGGGATGCCACCTATCAAGCGATGCGCGAGGTCTCGGGCCCGATCATCGCGATCGCGCTGGTGCTGATCGCGGTGTTCGTGCCGCTCGCCTTCATCTCCGGTCTCACCGGGCAATTCTACAAGCAGTTCGCGCTGACGATCGCGATCTCGACCGTGATCTCCGCCATCAATTCGCTGACGCTGTCACCGGCATTGTCGGCGCTGCTGCTCAAGGGCCACAACGAACCGAAGGACCGGCTGACGCTGATCATGGAAAAGAGCCTCGGTTGGTTCTTCCGCGGCTTCAACAAGGCCTTCACGCGTTCCTCGGACAATTACAGCGGCACCGTCGGCAAGGTGATCTCGGGCAAGGCCGCGGTGATGGGCCTCTATGTGGTGCTGGTCGGGCTGACGGCGTTTCTGTTCCAGCAGGTGCCGAGCGGCTTCGTGCCGGGCCAGGACAAGCAGTACCTCGTCGGCTTCGCCCGCCTGCCCGATGGCGCCACGCTCGACCGCAGCGAGGAGGTGATCCGCAAGATGAGCGACATCGCGCTGACCCAGCCCGGTGTCGAGAGTTCGGTAGCCTTCCCGGGCCTGTCGATCTCCGGCTTCACCAACTCCTCCAACGCCGGCATCGTGTTCTCGACGCTGAAGCCGTTCGACGAGCGCAAGGATGCGGCCCTGAGCGGGAATGCGATTGCGGCCGAGCTGAACAAGAAATATGCCGGGATCCAGGAAGCCTTCATCGCCATGTTCCCGCCGCCGCCCGTCAACGGCCTCGGCACCATCGGCGGCTTCAAGCTGCAGATCGAGGACCGCGCCGGTCTCGGCTATGACGCCCTGAACGAGGCGACCAACGCCTTCATGGCTGCGATGCAGAAGGCGCCGGAGATCGCCGGCGTGTTCTCAAGCTTCCAGGTCAACGTGCCCCAGCTGTTCGCCGACATCGACCGCACCAAGGCGCTTCAGCTCGGCGTGCCCGTGACGGAGGTGTTCAACACGCTGCAGATCTACCTCGGCTCCTACTACGTTAACGACTTCAACAAGTTCGGCCGCACCTATTCCGTCCGCGTGCAGGCCGACGCGCCGTTCCGCGCCCGCGCCGACGACATCCGGCAATTGAAGGTGCGCTCGTCGTCCGGCGACATGGTGCCATTGTCGGCGCTGCTCAAGATCCGCCAGAGCGCGGGACCGGAGCGCGCGATCCGCTACAACGGCTTCCTGTCGTCCGACATCAACGCGGCGGCCGCGCCCGGCTTCTCGTCGGGACAGGCACAGGAGGCGGCGACGCGGATCGCCGCGGAGGTGCTGCCGCCGGGCTTTGCCTTCGAATGGACCGACCTGACCTATCAGGAGTTCATCGCCGGCAATTCCGGCATCTGGGTGTTTCCGCTGGCGATCCTGCTGGTGTTCCTGGTGCTGGCCGCGCTCTATGAGAGCCTGACCCTGCCGCTGTCGATCATCATGATCGTGCCGATGGGCTTGCTCGCCGCGATGTTCGGCGTCTGGATCTCCAAGGGCGACAACAACGTCTTCACCCAGATCGGCCTCATCGTGCTGGTCGGCCTCTCCGCCAAGAACGCGATCCTGATCGTCGAATTCGCGCGCGAACTCGAATTCGCCGGGCGCACGCCGATCCGGGCCGCGATCGAAGCCAGTCGCTTGCGGCTGCGCCCGATCCTGATGACGTCGATGGCGTTCATCATGGGCGTGCTGCCGCTGGTGCTCTCGACCGGTGCCGGCTCGGAGATGCGGCGCGCGATGGGCGTTGCCGTGTTCTCCGGGATGATCGGCGTCACCGTGTTCGGCCTGTTCCTGACGCCGGTGTTCTATGTGCTGCTCCGAACCGTCACGGGCATGAAGCCGCTGATCCATCACGGCAGCGACATCGGCGCGGCGCCGGTCCACGGGCCTGCCGAGTGAACAGCGTCCCGCCGCGGCACGCCCCCGGCGGGACCAACAAGGTAGATCGATTATTTCCGGTTCTCCTCGCAGAATTTCAGCGCCGCCAGCGCCTCGCCGGCTCGCGGGATCTGCATCTCGATGCTGTCATCGTCGTCGTCCTCGAAATCCAGCGTGAGGCGCTTGGCCTTCGCGAGGCGATCCATGATCGACTGGTCGTATGCGAAGATGCCGCGCACCGTGGTCTTGTCCATGACCTCCCACTTGGCCTTCTTCATGATGTCGGCATCGTCAGTGCCGACATCGGCCCGGAGGATCTCGCCGACCTTGTCCCATTCCCAACCGTCGTAGATCATCACGATCACGATCGCCTGCTCGGAATAGGTGATCACGATGACGTAGTCGCGGTTCTCGTCATCCTTGTCCTTGTAGCCGCGGCTGGCATTGCAGTGGGTGTCCTGCGTGCGCTTCTCGATGGTCCAGTCGCCGACCTTGGATTGTTGCGCAAGCGCAGCGCTTGGGCCCAACACGGTTGCGCTCAAGGCGCAAGCGAGAATTCCGGCGGCGAGAAGAGATCGTTTCATGTCGGCCTCCAGCGCGTTCCCCGCGCCGAGATGACCACCTCCGCCGGCGGCTCGCAAGAGGGCGAGGCGAATGGCCGGCGGCCGTCCTATCCCGACCGCGGCACGATCGCGATCGGAGTGAAGGTGTAAACCTCCTCGCCGTTCTGGTTGAACATGGTCCATTTCACCAGCGCGATCCCCTGCGGCTTCGATTTCGACGGCGTCAGGCTCATGACCTCGCCGACCAGATGCAGGCGGTCGTTGGGCCGCACCGGCATGGTCCAGCGCAGGCCGTCCACACCGGCGCCGATCAGCGGATGCGGGCCGAACGGACGGGTCTGGATCGCAAGGTTCATGGCGATCGCGGCGGTGTGCCATCCCGAGGCGGCAAGCCCCTTGAACAGGGTCTGCTTCGCCGCCTCGTGGTCGAGATGCATCGGCTGCGGATCGAACTCGGCAGCGAAGCGCTTGATGTCGGCCTCGGTGACCACGACTTCGGGGGATTTGAACCGCATTCCGATGGTGAGATCGTCGAACCACTCGACCTGCGCCATGATTTTGCCTCGCAATATGATGCGCCGCTCCCGAAGAGACGGCTCAAAATCGCCTGAGCCATGAGGGATATAGCGGGCCCGCAGCGCACAAACCAGCGCAAGGTTCCTCGTGAAACCCCTTTCCCTATGCGACGAAACACGCCTGAAACAGATCGCGGCTTAAGTGGTTGTCAAAATAAATACAGGGACGGCCACCATGCAGTTCATCCTCGACCTGATCTACGAATATTCGTGCTGCCAGAACCTCGTTGCCCAGCCGCTACGGGAGGACGAGCGATGATCGAGCTGATCTCAGCCCTGCTCGCACTGTGCAGCATCGGCGTCTTCGCGGCGCATGCGCTCGACGCCTACCGCACCACGCATTCCTGAAAGTTGCCCCCTTCCCGACGCTAGAAAGGCCGTCGGTAGAAGTGCTCGGAATGCGTCGCCGGCGGAAACCGGTTGGCGAGCGCAAGCGCCCCCTTCTCGTCCGTCTCGAGCGCGATCTTCTGCGCCAGCATCACGTCGCCCGGCACCAGGAAGCCTGACGGGACGAAGCACCACCCCATCGTCGCACGCCCGTCACTGTCGACCTCGTGGACGTTGGCGGCTGTGCCGTAGTGAATGCGATAGATCCTGCCGGTGTCGCAACCGACGACGTCGAAATACCGGTATTGCTCGAATTGCGCGCGCTGCGCCGGCGACAGCCATTCGGCCAGAAGCCGGCGGCCGCGGGCATCCGGCGTATTCTCGCCGAAGAAGCGGCGATAGAGTTCACGCAGCGCATGCAGACGCGCACGCGCTGGCGCGCGAAGCCAAACTGCCGCGATCATGAGCAGCTCAGATCAGCCGCCGACCAGGCGGGGATAGAACAGCGTTTCCTGCGCGGTCGGATCGAATGATCGGATCCGGGTCACTTCGCCGGGTCCGGTTCGAAGCGCGGCGGTGAAGCCGGCTCCGGTGAGCTCCCGAAAGCGCCGTTCGGCTCGCGCCAGCGCTTCGGCATTGCCAGGATCAAACTCGTGGCGCGTATCGCCAGTCTGGTCCATCACGATCTGGGTAGCCATGTTGAGTCTCCTCATGCCCAGCCCTGAACTTGATCAAAGCAAACCTCGTGCCGTCGGTTCCAGATAGCAACAACTTTCTCGCGCCGTCGCATCACACGTCGCTGAGCCAGAGCTCATCGCGAGGCCGCAGCACCCCCGCCCTCGTCGATCTGCCGGCCCATCAGCGCGATCGCCTTCTGATAGACGCCCGCAGCATTCCAGGCCTCGATCGCGGCGAAATTGGGCTCGCCCGGCTGGTATCCGGCTCCCGCGCGCCAACCATGGCCTTTGAGGAAATTCGCCGTCGAGTTCAGCGCATTGGCCGCAACTTCGAGATTGCCGGTGCCGTAGGCCAGAATGTTCTTGGGCATGAACTGGGTCTGGCCGACCTCGCCATGCATGGAGCCGCGGGTCGATCCCGACAGCGTACCACGGTCGATCAGCTTCAGGGCGGCATAGAGCTGGTCGGTGAAGAATTCGGGACGGCGGCAATCATATGCGAGGGTCGCGATCGACGACAGCATGTTCTGGTTGCCGCGCTGGCTGCCGAAGCCGGTCTCCATGCCCCAGATCGCGATCAGCGGCCCGGGCGGCACGCCATAACGCTGCTGGATCGAGGCGAACAAGGCGGCCTGTGACTGCTTGAGCTGCCGGCCCTTGGCGACGATGGTGGTGGCACCCCGCTTGGCCAGGAACTGGTCGAGCGTCAGCGAGAAGCTGCGCTGGCCGCGGTCAGCCGCGATGGTGGCGCTGGCATAGTTCGTCTGCATCAGCGCCGACAGCGCGGTGGGACCGATGCCCTTGCCCTGCGCCTCCGCGCTGAACTCGCGCTTCCAGGCCTCGAAGCCGGCCGGCGAGCTGCCGCATTGCGCGGCCTCGGCCACAGGCAGCGAGAGAAGCAGCGCGGTCGCGCCAATCACCGCGGTTGCGACTGTCCTGCCCTTCATCATTACGTGTCCTCTCTGGATGGCGCGACCGGCTCGCGCGAGATCGCATGATCCTACGCCAGTTGCACTCGCTCAAGTCCCGGATGCTACAATCAATACACGCAAAGCCCTTGACACCGGCGCCTTACGTCCCCTCCGCGCCCAGCAGAAAATCCACCATGATGCTCTGGTGCTGCTGGTACATATCGGTGCCGGTCCCGGTGACGCAGCCGATCCTGCGGGCCGCTGCGATAAAGGGCGATACTTCGGGCTTGGTGATGACGCAGCCGCAATAGGTCGACGGTACGAGCCGCGCCACATCGACCGGCAGCGGGTCGCCATCCTTCATTCCGGCGGGCGTGGCATTGGCGACGAAGTCGAAGCCGGCCGGATCCTCCGAGCCGACCCGGACCGGTGCCTTGCCTAGTCTGTTGAGCTGGCCGACCAGTACGTCGCGCCGCTCGGACAGACTGTCGTGGATCGCAAGCTCGCGAACGCCGGCCTCGAGCAGTTCGAGTGCGATCGCCGAGCCCGCCCCGCCCGCACCGACAAGCAGCGCCCGCATGCCCTTTGGATCGATGCCCGTCGCCCGCGCCGCACCGACGAAGCCGAGGCCGTCCACCATGTCGCCGTGCCAACCCCCGTCGGGACGCCGCCGCATCAGATTCACGGTCCGCAGGAAATGCGCGCGTGCCGTCGCGCTCGCACAGGCCTGGTAGCAGGCAAATTTGTGCGGGATGGTCACGACGATGCCGTCGAGGTTCTTCAGCCGCCCGGCCACCGAGAGAAAGTCAGGCAGATCCCCTGGCGTCACCTGGACAGGCACGAGCAGACCGTCGTGCCCGCGCGCGGCAAAGGCGGCCGATACGCCCGCCGGCGAGCGCACCTGCGCGATGGGATCGCCGACGATGACGTAGAGTCGCGTCGCACCTGTGGGGGCCGGGATCATGCCGCTCAAGCCTGGGCCGGCGCGGCGGTCCCATAGCTCAATTCCAGACCTTCCAGATTGCCCTCCTTGCGCCATTTCTCGAGCAGCCGCAGGAATGCCACCGGCCCGCGCCAATATTGGCTGTTTCTCGCCGCGATCGGATCGAACACGCCTTCGTTGTTGTAGTAGCCCGGCGTACATTCGGCGAGATAGGTCTGGCGGCCGAGCGCGGCCTTGACGACCTCCTCGACCCAGGCGTTCTCGGCGGCATGCGTCGGCTCCAGGGCGCGTGCCTTGCGCTCGCGCGCCTCCTTGACGACATAGGCGATGTGCTGCGACTGCTCGTCGATGATGTGCGGAAAGTTGGCGCTCTGTCCCGCCTGAACGGTGACGATCAGGAAGCAGTTCGGAAAGCCGCGGCTGTAGAAGCCGTGCAGCGTCTTGACGCCGTCCTGCCAGCGCTCGGACAGGCTCATGCCGTCGCGGCCGTAGACCTCGAAGCCCATGCGGCGCGCGTAATCGGTGTCGACCTCGAAGCCGCTGGCATAGATCAGGCAGTCGAGCTCGTAGGCCTTGCCATTGGCGACGACGGCGTTCTCGGTGATGCGTTCGACGCCCTTCCCCCCGGTATCGACCAGATGCACGTTGGGACGGTTGAACGTATCGAGATATTCGTCGTGGAAGCAGGGGCGCTTGCAGAACGCCTTGTACCAGGGCTTGAGCGCTGCCGCGGTCGCCTCATCCTTGACCACCGTGTCGACGCGCGCGCGGATCTCCTCCATCTTGCGGTAGTCGGCCTGCTCGATCACCTTCAGCGCCTCCTCCAGCGAGGTCACCGGCTGGGGTTGCCGGCGCGGCGCCAGCAGGATCTCGCCGAGCAGGCCAGTCCAGCCGTCCTGCACCAGATCCTGCTCGAACGGCTCGCCTGAAATCACGGCCGTGAAATTGTCCATGCGCTCGCGCTGCCAGCCTGGCTTGAGGCTCTGCGCCCAGTCCGGCTCCGTCGGACGATCGTCGCGAACGCCGATCGCGGACGGCGTGCGCTGGAATACATAGAGCTCCTTGGCCGAACAACCGAGATGCGGCACGCATTGCACGGCGGTGGCGCCGGTGCCGATGATGCCGACGCGCTTGTCGGCAAGGCCGGTCAGGCCACCGTCCGCATTGCCGCCGGTGTAGCCGTAGTCCCAGCGACTGGTATGAAAGCTGTGACCTCTGAACGTTTCGATTCCGGGAATGCCCGGCAGCTTCGGACGGCTGAGCGGTCCGCCGGCGAGGATGACGAAGCGCGCGGCGATCCGGTCGCCGCGATCGGTCTCGACCAGCCAACGCGCTTCCTGCTCCTGCCATGTCATCCGCGAGATCACGGTCTGAAACAGCGCGCGCTCGTACAGCCCGAAATGCCGGCCGATGCGGCGCGAATGCTCGTAGATCTCCGGCGCCCGGGCATATTTGCGCACCGGCATGTAGCCGGTCTCTTCCAGCAGCGGCAGATAGATATAGCTCTCGGTATCGCAGGCGGCGCCGGGATAACGATTCCAGTACCAGGTGCCGCCGAAGTCGGCGGCCTTTTCCACGATGCGAAAATTCGCGATGCCGGCCTCGCGCAACCGCGCGCCACACAGCAGGCCGCCGAAGCCACCGCCGACGATGAGCACTTCGGTCGCTTCACTGATCGCTGCGCGCGCAAAGCCGGGATCGGCCCAGGGATCGTCGAGATAACGGCCGAACTCGCCTGTCGCCTCGACATATTGCGCCTTGCCCTCGGCGCGCAGACGGCGGTCGCGCTCGTCGCGATAACGGGCACGCAGGGCGGAAATATCAACCGTAGATGCGCCGGCTGCATCGGTCTTGTGTCTTTCCGCTGACATTCGATTCCTCCCGCCCATGCTGCTTCGCCGGCAGCTCACCGCACGTTAGCGCCGAAAAAGCGCGGACACGTTAGCGCCGAAAAAGCGCGGCATGCAATCACGCTGATTGTTTTTTACGTGAACGCTGCGTGACGTTCCGCTAACCTCAAGCGCAAATCACAAGCCTACGCCATGCAACGACGTGGCAATCCGGAGGGAAACATGCAGGGATTGATGATGGACATGCCGCTGCTGATCAGCGGCCTGATCCAATATGCGGCCGACTATCATGGCGAAGCCGAGATCGTCGCACGCGAGATCGAGGGCGACATCCATCGCTACACCTATGCCGAGGCCCATCCGCGCATCAGGCGCATGGCGCTGGCGCTGAAGCGGCTCGGCATGAGGCAAGGCGACCGCGTCGGAACGCTGGCCTGGAACACGCACCGGCATTTCGAGATGTTCTATGCGGCGCCGGGCATGGGCTACGTGCTGCATACCGTTAATCCCAGGCTGTTTCCCGAGCAGCTCGTCTACATCATCAACCACGCCGAGGATCGCCTGCTCTTCATCGACCGCGCCACGCTGCCGATCGTGGAGGCGATCGCGCCGCAGCTGAAGACGGTCGAGGCTTATGTCGTGATGTCCTCGCGCGAGCGAATGCCCGAGACGAAGCTTACGAATGTGCATTGTTACGAAGAGCTTCTTGAGAAGGAGACCGATGCCGGCTTCGCCTGGCCGGAGTTCGACGAGAAATCCGCCTCGACGATCTGCTACACTTCGGGCACGACGGGCAATCCCAAGGGCGTGATCTATTCGCACCGCGCCGCGATCCTGCAGACCATGACCTGCTGCAATTTCGACTTCCTGTCCGGACATGTCGAAGGCGTGCGCGAGGTGATGATGCCGATGGCGCCGCTGTTTCACGGCAATGGCTGGAACATGCCGTTCAGCGCGCCCTATACAGGATCGAAGCTCGTGCTGCCCGGTCGCAACTACGAGCCGGACAAGCTCTACGAATTGCTGGAAGGCGAGAAGGTGACGCTGTCGGCGGGCGTGCCGAGCTTCTGGCTGATCCTGCTCGATTGGCTCGGGCGGACCGGCAACAGATTCTCGACCTTACGGGCGACGTTGTCGTCGGGCTCGGCCCCGCCGCGCGCGATGGTCGAGAAGCTCAAGCGCGAGTACAATGTCGATTACATCCAGGCCTGGGGCATGACCGAGGCGCTGGGCTGCTCGATGCCGGGGCTGCGGCCAGGCTCGGAGCATCTCAGCGAGACGGAGAAATTCGACCGCCGTCAGGTCTCCGGCCGCGCCTGCTTCGGCACGCATTTGCGCATCGTCGACGACGCCGGCATCGAGCTGCCGCGCGACGGCAAGACGGTCGGGCATCTGCGCGCCCGCGGCCCCTGGGTCGCCTCCGGCTACATGAAGCTGGACGAGGGCCTCGACCGCGACGGCTGGCTGATCACCGGCGACATGGCCGTGATCGACCCACAAGGCCACGTCACGCTGACCGACCGTTCCAAGGACGTGATCAAGTCCGGCGGCGAGTGGATCTCCTCGATCCAGCTCGAGGACATCGCCCTGTCCCACCCCGATGTGCTGCAAGCGGCCGTCGTCGCGATCAGCCACGAGAAATGGCAGGAGCGCCCCCTGCTCCTCGTCGTCCGCAAGAAGGGCGCGACGGTCGACGGCAAGACGCTGCTCGAGCACATGCGTCCGAAGCTCGCGAGCTGGTGGCTGCCGGACGCCGTCGAATTCCTGGACGAATTCCCGATGACCGGCACCGGCAAGGTGCTGAAATCGGCGCTGCGCGAGCGCTTCAGGGAGTACCGCGTCGGCTAACGCCCGTCAGCGCCCAGCTCGCCTCAGTTCACCGCGTACACGTCAGGATCGGCGCTCGAGCTCGGCTTCTTGAAGGCGTTGCGCAAGGCGGATGACATCGGGACGTTGTAGTTGAGGCCGTTCGGCGGCGTCGGCGATTGCAGCCACTTCTTGTAGAGCACCTCGATCTCCGGGCTGGCATAAAGCTCCGCGGTGGCGCGATCGGCGAGCGCCTTGAACGGCGCGTCCTCCCGCCGCAGCATGATGCCGTAAGGCTCGGGCTTGGAGAACGCTTCCTCGCTGATCATGTAGGCCTGCGGCTCCTTCGACCGCGCGATCGCGACCGCGAGCTGGACGTCGTCGAGCGCATAGGCCTGGGCGCGGTCGGTCTCCAGCAGCAGGAAGGCCTCGGCCTGGTCCTTGGCGGGCATGATGTTGATGCCGAGATTGCGCTCGGTGTTGACCTTGGCGAGCTGCGTCAGGTTCACAGATCCCGCCACCGCCGTGACCGCCTTGCCCTTGAGATCGTCGATGGTCTTGATGTTCGCCGCCTTCCTGGCCGCGAACCGCGTCGCGCTGAGAAAATGCGTGTTGGTGAAGGCGACCTGCTTCTGGCGGTCGGCATTGTTGGTGGTCGCCGAGCAATGCAGATCGAGCGTGCCGTTGACCATCAAGGGAATCCGGTTCGAGGACGTCACCGCGACGGTCTCGACCGAAATGTCGGGCATCCCGAGTTGCTTCTTCACGGCATCGACGATCCCAAGGCAGATGTCCATGGCAAAGCCGACCGGCTTCTGGTTGCCGTCGAGATAGCTGAACGGGACCGAGGCCTCCTGATAGCCCAGCGTGATCTTCTTGGTCTCCTTCACCTTCTGAAGCGTGCCCGTGAGGTCTTCGGCTGAAGCTGCGCCCGCAAGACATGTCAGGGCCAGGAGAACGGTCGGTAGGCGCATCAGGGGCTCCTCGAAGGGGATTGGCGTCGAGCTATCGAGGAGCTGATAGCCTACAGATCAGTCGAGCGCCAGACGCGGCTGCGTCTACCAGCTATCGCTGTTTGATATACATTCCGTCGCGGCCCATCGGCGCGTCACTCGCAGGTCAGCTGCTGCTCGAACCAGCCGCTCAGCCGATCCGACAGGGACGGCCACATCCGCCGGAAGCTGTCGAGCTTGCCGACATTGGCGCGGTACATCGCCCGCAATTCCTGCTCGACGGCTGGCAGGTCGATGCCGGCGCAGATCCCGTCCCGCACGATCGTCTTGCCGGCGACGACGACCTCCCTCACCAGCGACGCGTTGCCACGCGCAAACAGCAGCGCCATGGGATCGACCGGCATGATCTGGTCTCGATCGAGCCGATCGAGATCGATCACGACGTAGTCGGCCGGATTGCCGGCGGCGAGCTCCCCACTTCCAGGCGCGCCGGTTGCGCGGCGGCCGTTGCGGACGGCGAACGAAAACATCTCGGTCGGCGTCCACGTCGCCTTGAAGCCGACGCCGCCATGAACCATCTGCACCAGCCGCATCTCGCGCAAAATGTCGTCATCCTCGTCCAGCGCCAGGCCGTCGACGCCGACGGTGATGGCGCAGCCGCATCTGTGCGCGGCGGCAATCGGAGCAAGGCCCGAGCGCAGATGCATGTTCGAGCTGAAATTGGTGACGATGCGCGCGCCGGAGGCCGCGATCATCTCGAGCTCTTCGGGACGGGCGTGAATGCAATGCGCCAGCGTCAGCCGCTCCGAGAGAAAGCCGACATCGCGCAGCCAGCGCACCATGTCGGGAAAATGCCGGTCGGCCCAGGCGCGCTGGTACATTGTTTCCAGCAGATGCATGTGCATGCGGCGGCCGGTCCGCGCGGAGTTCTCCGCCACCGCCTCCAGCAGCGGCTTCGAGCACCATTGCACGCCGGCGGGCCCAAGCTGCACGTCGACCATCGGCCCGGCGATGGCTGCGGCAATCGCATCGGTCAGCTCGATATAGGCCTTCGGCGACATCGGCGCGCGAACGAAGAGATCCTCGATGGTCTTGCGATCGCTCCCGGGGAGCCCTGAAAGCACCGGCTCGGCATCACCGTAGACGATGGGGTTCTGGTCGCGCACCGCCAATGCAAACGCGATGCGGATGCCGACGTCGGATGCGGCTTTCGCAACGGCCTTGGCTTCGTCCACCAGCGGCATCGTCCCGCTCGGGCGCGTGTAGTGGACCATCATCGCCGCGCAGCCTGCCTTGGCGGAGCGGGCCAGCGCAGAGACGGCGGTCAGATAGGGATCAACGGGCGCGCCCAGCGCGGTACGCAGAATCCAGCTTTCCAGGGGCATGCCGACAGCGCCGAAGGACGAGGCGGTGGCGCGGGCATGATCATGGGCGTTGACGAAGGCGGGGATGACGAAGGAGCGCGGCCCCGGCCCCGCGCCTTCCGAGATATCGGTGATAACGCCGCCGTCGTGCTGCAGCACGACGTTGTCGCTGACGCCACGGTCAGGGCCACGGAACAGGCTGGTTGCCGAGATCTCCGTGGCCATCGCTGTCCCTCCAAGTTCAGTTGGCAGTATACACCAGCTCCCGCTCCGCGCGCGGCGGCAGGAATTCGCGCGAAAACACCTCCGCCGGCGTCGGGGCGCGGGCGAGCTGATAGCCCTCGACCACGATGCCGATGGCGCGGGTCATGCGGTCGTCCTTGATGTCGCCGATGCCGATCTCCTTCATCTCCGCCGAGACGATCAGCTTCTCGAAGGAATATTGCAGCCGGCGCTTCTCCACCTCGGCGTTGATGAGGTTGTCGTAGTTCAGCGCCGCCTTCATGCCGGCATTCTGGTCCCTGGCAACCGCGATCGCGCCCTTGTTGATGGCGCGCACGAGGCCCGCGACGGCCTTCGGGTTCGAGGCGATCAGCTTGCGGGAGACCATCACGCCGTTCGAATAGAGATCGAGACCATACTCGCCGAACGAGAACCATTTGAAGTCCTTGTCCGGATCCTGGCGGTTGAGCACCAGGTTGAAATAGCTGGTGATGTTGAAGACCAGGGCCGCATCGATGTCGCCCTTGATCAGCATCGGCTCCTGCAGGTTCGGCGCCATGTTGGAGATCTTGATCTTCTCGCCGTCGAGCCCGTTCTTGCGGGTGAACACCGGCAACAGGCGCGTCGTCGGCGTGCCCTGCGCACCGCCGAGCGTGTGGCCTTCGAAGTCCTTGATAGTGTTGATGCCGCTGGTCTTCTTGGCGACGATCGCGAATGGCGGCTGATTCCACATCATGTAGACCATGACGGGCGCCTCCTGCGGCTTGGTCGAGGCGTTCTGGATGATGGCGTTGACGTCGCCGAAGCCGGCGTCGTAGGCACCGGACATCACGCGCGTGACGGTGGCGCCGGAGCCCTCGCCCTGATCGATGACGACGTTGAGGCCTTCCTCTTTGAAGAAGCCGTTGTCCTTGGCATAGAAGAAGGCGGCATCGCTACCCTGGGTTTTCCAGCCCAGCGTGAACTTGATCGTGGTGTCCTGCGCCGTGGCGGCCCCTGCGGACAGCGCCAATCCCAGCAGCGCGGCGGTGACTTTCCTCAACATCGAGACCTCCTCAGCTTCGTTGCGTGACGGTTTAGGAAATCAGGTGGCGATCACGTCGTTCTTGCGGGTGGCCCAGCCGGTGACCTGCCCTTCGATCAGCGAGAACACGACGTAGAGCGCGACGCCGAGGCCGGCGAGCACGAACAGGCCGGCAAACACCAGCGGCACGTTGAAATTGGAGGACGCGGTCATCATGACGTTGCCGATGCCGCGGTTGGAGGCGACGGTCTCCGACAGCACCGCGCCGACGAAGGCATAGGAGATCGCGACCTTCAGCGAAGCAAAGAAGAACGGCATGGTGCGCGGCAAGCCGACGTTCCAGAGGATGTCGAGCTTGCTGGCGCCGAGCGCCTTCAACACGTCCTCGAGCTCGGGCTCGGTGGTGGCAAGGCCCGTAGCGATATTGACGACGATCGGGAAGAAGCAGATCGACAGTGCCGTCAGCACCGCCGGCACCGTGCCGGAGCCGAACCACAGCACGAAGATCGGCACCACCGCGACCTTCGGGATCGAGGAGAAGCCGATCAGCAGCGGATAGCAGGTGTCGTAGGCCGTCTTCGAGACGCCGATGATCGCGCCGAGGGCGACACCGAGCGCGACGCCAAGCACGAAGCCGAGCATGGTGGTGGCGAGCGTCTGCACGATATGCGGCCACAGCACCGGGAAGCGCTGGACCAGCGTCACGAACACCTGCGAGGGCCGCGGCAGCACCAGGTCGGACATGCCGGTCATCAGGCAGAACAGCTCCCAGGCGACGAAGAACAGCACGATCAGCCCCGCCGACCACGCCTTCTGCCTGATATCGATCCCGAACATCAGCCTGCTCCCTGCTGGGCCGCGCTGCGCGCATCCTCGATGAAGGCGCGCAGCTTCTGGTTCAGCGCGACGAAATGCGGCTCGAAGGTCATCGCAACGGTGCGCGGCCGCGCGAACTCGACGGAGCTGTCGTCGAGGATGCGGCCGGGACGCGCGCTCATCACGCAGATACGGCTGGCAAGAAAGCCCGCCTCGCGCAGGTCATGCGTCACCAGCAGCACGGTCGGCTTGTGTGTCATCCAGAGGTTCTGGAGGATCGCCCACAGCTCCTCGCGGGTGAACTGGTCGAGCGCGCCGAAGGGCTCGTCGAGCAGCAGCATGCGCGGCTCGTGGATCAGCGCGCGGCAGAGATTGGCGCGCTGGAGCATGCCGCCGGAGAGCTGCCAGGGATATCGATTGCCAAAGCCCTTGAGGCCGACCTGCTCCAGCAGGGCGTTGGCCTTGTCGCGAAACTCGGTCTTGCGGAGCTTCCGGAAATTCGAGCGGAACGGCTCGACGATCTTCAGCGGCAGCATGATGTTCCGCTCGATTGTCATCCAGGGCAGCATGGTCGGGTTCTGAAAGGCCATGCCAACCCGCATCGCCCGCGCCGCGACCTCGCGGCCGCCGACGATGACGACGCCGCTGGTCGGCTGCACCAGGCCGCTGACCAGACGCAAAATGGTCGATTTGCCGCATCCGGACGGGCCGACCAGTGCGACAAACTCGCCGTCGGCAATCTTGAGCGTGGTCTTCGACAAAGCAGGCACGGCGCGGTCGCCGCGCCCGAAGGTCACCGAGGCCTCGGACAGCTCGATGGCGGTCGTCGCAGAGCCTTCGGGAACGGGCTGGCCGTCGAACTGGGCGTTGGGTTGCATGCGCATCACAGGCAAAGTGCATGCAAACCGGATGCCAGCGGCCGCGGCCCGCGAAATCAACGACCTAGCCGAAACCCACGCCAGACCGCCGGATTCGATTTAGGCAGTTCGGGAACCGAACTGCATGCAATTGAAGCGCTGAATCGGCGCGAGCCTGTGCTAAAGAGAGATCTCACCTCCTATGGGATTCGCCGATGGCGGCGCGCGCCAGCAGCAAGACTTCGGAATCATCGGACAAGGTCAGCGTGATCTGCCGCGCGCTCCGGCGCGCGATCATCGAGCAGGCGCTGGAGCCCGGCGCCAAGCTGCCGGAAGATGCGCTCGGCGAACGTTTCGGCGTCAGCCGCACCATTGCCCGCCACGCGCTGGGCCAACTCGCCGCCGAAGGCCTGGTCGAACTCCGCCGCAACCGGATCGCGGTGGTGGCGACGCCGAGCTGGCAGGAGGCGCGCGATGCCTTCGACATCCGTATCGAGCTCGAACGCCTCGTCGTGCGCCAGCTCGCGGGCAAGCTGACCAAGGCGCAGATCGCCGAGCTGAACGCCCATGTCGATGCCGAGGATCGCGCCCGCGGCGGGACGGATGCGGTGTCGATCCGGCTCGCGACCGAATTCCACATTCTGCTCGCCCACATGACGAACAGCCCGATCCTGGTGCGCTATGTCAGCGAGGTCGCCTATCGCTGCTGCCTGACGCTGTCACTCTACAGCCGGCCGCATTCCACCGAATGCGCCATCAACGAGCACCGCGCCATCATCGCAGCGCTGGCGAAGGGCGACGCGGCCAAGGTGATGGAATTGATGCATCATCACCTGGATTCCGTGGCCAATCGCGCACTGGTCGCCCCCACTCCGCAGCGCGGCCGCGATCTGCTCGACATCCTCGCACCCTACGCGGACGAGGTGACGAGCAATCGGGTGATCAAGCTGCCGAAGGTGGCTCGAAGAAGTTAGGCCTCGATCCCGCGCTGGACGAGGATGCGCTCGGCGCTGTCATTCCAGACGTCCATCTTCACGATCTGCCCACCCCTCACCACGAAGCGATCGACATAGCGGTTGCCCTCGAACGGCGTGCCGTCCATCCACTCGCCATAGAGCGTGCCGACGCTGTAGACGACGGTCTCGTCCGGGCCCGGACAGACGTCGAACCGGTCCATCTTCTTCTTGACCCAGCGATAGCGCTTCGCGTTGAAGCCGGTCGGCCCGCGCGGATGGTCGAACGTTCGACCGCCGGTGAACGTGATCACCGTGCCCGGCTTCATATAGGTCGCAGCGGCGTCGGGATCCGGTATCATCGAAGCGGTGAGATAGGCTTCGACAATCTCTGCGTCAGTCATCGGGCTTTCGGCTTTTGCGGGAGTGGACATCGCGGGGTTCTCCGGATGCCGCCATTCTACAATCAGGGCCTAAAAGTGCATGCACATTTTTTGGACAATCTGACCCGAGCCTTGCACACAATCTGGAGCTGCCCGCTCCAACGGCTTGCGCTAGGCTGCGCCGGCTGAATCCAACGCCATGACCACCCAAACCGCCTTCGACCTGATCTTCCGCAACGCGCTGTTGCGCTCTTCCGCCGCACCCGTCGATATCGGCGTGAAGGACGGCCGTTTCGCCGCGGTCGCGCCAAAGCTGGCCTGCGAGGCCGCCGAGGTCGATCTCGGCGGCCTCCTCGCCCTGCCCGGCTTCGTCGACACCCACATCCATCTCGACAAGGCCTGCCTGCTCGGCCGCTGCGGCCACGATCACGGCAGCGTCTCGGACGCGATCCGCGCCGTCGCCGGGATGAAGAAGGACTTCACAATCGAGGACGTCTACGCGCGCGGCGCCAGAGTGCTCGAACGCGCCATCGTCAACGGCACGACGCGCATGCGCACGCATGTCGAGATCGACCCGCGCATCGGCCTCCGCGGCTTCGAGGCGGTCAAGGCGCTGAAGCGCGATTACGCGTGGGCGATTGATCTCGAGCTCTGCGTCTTCCCGCAGGAAGGCCTGACCAACGATCCCGGAGCCGAGGAGCTGCTGGCCCAGGCGCTGCGCGACGGCGGCGAGGTCATCGGCGGCTGTCCCTACATGGACACCGACCCGAACGCCCATCTCGCGCGCATCTTCGATCTCGCCGAGGAATTCGACGTCGACGTCGACCTCCATCTCGATTTCGACCTCGATCCCTCCTGGTGGCATCTCGACGAGGTCTGCCGCCAGACCGAGCAGCGCAACTACGGCGGACGCGTCGCGATAGGCCATGCGACAAAACTGTCGGCATTGCCGCCGGACCGGATGAAGGCGGCCACTGCGCAACTGGCAAGATCGGGCGTTGCGGTCACGGTGCTGCCCGCGACCGATCTCTATCTGATGGGGCGCGAGGCCACGCACAACGCGCCGCGCGGGCTGACCCTCGCCCACAAGCTTGCCGGCGATGGCGTGCTCTGCTCGGTCGCCACCAACAACGTGCTCAACCCCTTCACGCCGTTCGGCGATGCCTCGCTGCTGCGGATGGCGAACTTCTACGCCAATGTCGCGCACGCCTCGGTCAGCGACTTCGACACGTGCCTAGACCTCGTGACCGAGCTGCCAGCCCGGCTGATGAACCTCGCCGACTACGGCATCAAGGTCGGCAATCCCGCCGATCTGATCGTGCTGGATACGAAGGACAGCCGATTCCCTATCGCCGAGCTGCCTGACGTCCTGATGGGCTTCAAGGAGGGCCGGCAGACATTTGCGCGGGCGCGGCCGACCCTGTTCAAGAGCTGACCGCGGTTCGGCGCCCGATATCCCGTGAATCGCGCGCCGAACCCATTGGCGGCGGAGCCACTGCAGTTCGATTTTACCGCCGGTTGGCGCCCACCCGAGTTCGGTAGAATCCCGGACCGTAGCCCAACGCATTGCGAGGCAGGCCACGCCCGCCATAACTAGGACGTGCACTGACCATCTGCGTTCAGTGGGGAAGTATGAGTCTGTTCAGCGCATTCAGCAGCATCGATCATTCCGTCCAGGCCCGAACGCCGACCGATACGGCGGTGAAGCGGCTCGACGGCATCGGCCACGTTCTCTCGGGTCTCGATATCTCGGCTATCCAGACCCAGGCCGACGTGAACCGTACGCTCTGGACGCTCGATGCCGCCAGCAAGTGCGTTCGCGCCGTGCTGGCGGAGTTCCGCACTCAGCCGGCCACGGAGCAGCTCGTCCGTAAATCCCGCAATCTGATCGACCTGATCGAACGCGCGCGTGACCAGGTCGGGAGCTTCGAAGCCAGCGACCCGGTCCTGAGCTGACTATTTCGTCCGATTGATCCTGGTAAGTATCCGGTCGGCCTCGGTGCGCCAATCCGCACTGCGGGCGAACTCGCTGCTGCCCCTCAACCCGAACAGCCCCTCATCGGCGAGATCGGCCATCCAGGCCTGCCGCTCGGCCGTGCCTTGCGCCGACCACGGCGTCAGCCCCGCCTCGCGCACGGTCTCGGCAACCTCCCGCACCTCCTCGGCCCGGCGGCGGCCGTGCTCGATCACCCGCTGGAAGCAGTAGGCACCCTGCTTCTCCCAGTCGATGCTGGGAAACGTTTCCGCAAGCGAAGCCAGCACCGCATCCTCGACACCATAGGCGCGCGCGGTCGTAAAACTCTCGATGACCATGGCCTCGAGGCCCTTGATCATGATGCTGCGGCACATTTTGACGGCCGAGGACACGCCGAGCTTGTCACTGGCCACCTTGGCCGCGAAGCCGATCACGTTCAGAAGCGGCTCGAGCTCTCTGGCGCCGGGCCCGCCGAGCAAGAGCGGCACCTTGATGCGATAAGGCGGCACCGAGGTCATCACCGCGCCCTCGACATAACGCCCGGCTGCACCATCGATCAGCGCCGCCGCGCGCTGCTTGGCGCCGGGAGAGGCCGAGTTGAAATCGAGAAACCAGGTGCCCTGGTTGATCGCCGGGGCACAGGCCTTTGCCACCGGAACGGCCTGGCTCGCCGTGACCGCTGAGATGATGAAATCGGATTTTGCGGTCAGCTCCGCGTGAGAGGTTGCGAGAGCGACACCGAATTTCGCCGCATGCTCCTTCAGCGGCACACCCTGCTCGCCTCCGAGCTTGATGTCGTAGGCCGAGACATTGATATCCTGCTGGCGCAAATCCTCGGCCAGAATCCGGCCGACCTCGCCATAGCCGACCAGCCCGATCTGCCAGCGCCTGGGATCACCTGCCATCAGTTCAGTCCTCGTGTGGTTTCGTCGAAGAGATCCTCGACCGCATAGCGGCGCGGGATCAGCGCCTGCTGGAATGCATAGTCGATGATCAGCTCGAGCGGCTTCCTGTTGGCCTCGATCCCGAACGGAACGAGGTCGGGCGTTGCCGCGGGCCCTGCCTGCGCCTTGCTCCGCTTCAACAGATCATAAACGCCCGCGATCACGTCGGGGCGCGATTTCGCTAGGCTCTCGGTCACGACCACGAGATGGTTGACCGGGACCACGCCGCGCCGCGCGTACCATCTGGCCGCTTCTGCGGCCGGATCAGGAAACAGCGGCTTCAGCTTGGGGTCATCGGAGGTCTCGCCGAGGACGGCATCGAGCTCGCCGTCGAGCAGCATCTGCAGGATCTTCTTGTCCTTCGGCGCGCGCTCAGTGGTGTCGACATATTCGGCGACGTGCGGATCCTCGAAGGTGATCCAGCGAATCCTGTCGAGATGGACGCCGTAGTCGTTGGCGAGGATGCCTCTGATCCAGGCGCCGGTCGTGGTCGTGAAGGAGCGGATACCGACGCGCTTGCCTTCGAGATCGGACGGCCCGAGCGTCCCATGCGCCGGATTATAGAGAGCATATGAATGCTGGAAGCGGCCGAGCATGGTTGCTGGCAACAGCACCAGCGGCTTGCCGTGCGCTTTCGCCATCAGATAGGTGACGATCGCCATCTCGCAGACGTCGAAGGCCTGCTCGCGCACCATCGGCTTGAATGCCATATTGGTCGGCGTGTACGCGATGAAGTCGAGTTCGAACAGGTCGGAGCGGAGCTCGCCGCTCTTCACCGCCTTGACGTGAGGGTGGCTGCCGAGCACGGCTTTCAGCTTGAGACGATCCATCCGCCCGCTCCGCTTCTTGTACCTTTAGGCTTCCTCGGGATTGTCGACATAGACGAGGCCCGCTTTCGCCAGGGCCTCGCGCATGTTGTACATGTCGAGGCCGAGCTCGCCCGCGGCGAGGCGCTTGCGCTTGCCGCCCTCATCCGCGTTGCGCTTCTTCGCCTTCTCCGCGACTTCGGCCGCATAGCGCTTCGGCACCACCACAACCCCGTCATCATCGGCCACAACGATGTCGCCGGGATCGACATTGACGCCGGCGCAGACCACGGGGACGTTGACCGAGCCGAGCGTCGCCTTGACCGTGCCCTTGGCCGAAACCGCGCGCGACCACACCGGAAATTTCATCTCGTGCAGCGCTTTGACGTCGCGGCAGCCGGCATCGATGATCAGCCCCTGCACGCCGCGCGCCTGAAGCGAGGTCGCGAGCAATTCGCCGAACATACCGTCAGTATTATCAGTGGTGCAGCCGACGACCAGAATGTCGCCCTTCCGGCACTGCTCGACGGCGACATGGATCATCCAGTTGTCGCCGGGCTGCGCCAGCACCGTGACCGCAGGACCGGCGATCGACGCGCCCGCCCAGACCGGACGCAAGTAAGGCTTCATCAGGCCGATGCGGCCGTAAACCTCGTGCACGGTGGAGACGCCGTACTCCGCCATACCGGCGGGATCGGCCCGCTTGATGTTGCGAACGACGACCGGCTTCACGCGAGTTCCTCCGCCACGGTCGGAAACAGGCGCTGATAGGCCTCACCATATGTCATGGGAACGCCGGTGTTACGGCTGCCCTGGATGCCGCGGTTGAGCGCGACACGCTCGTAATAGCCCCAGAGATGTTTCTGCGCGGCGAGGATCTGGAACGCCTCGTACTTCTCCTTCCAGACCTCGTCGATCTTGAGGATCGTGTCGGGCTTGTAGTTGCATTGCTCGGGCTGATGCGGCTCGAACAGGAAAACCGGCGGCGCCGCATATTTGTACTGCGCGCCGGGCTTGTGGCCCATGGCCTGCGCGACCACGCGGGTCTCCTGTGCGAAATGCGCCGCGTTCGGATGGTCGAAATTGTAGGGGTCTTCCAGCGCATGCGTCAGCACGAAGCTCGGATTGAGCTCGCGGTAGATGTCGACCATCCGGTCGAAATGCGCTTCCGTCAGCTTCAGCGGATAGTCGCCGCAGTCGAAGAACTCGATCTCGGCGCCAAGCAGCCTGGCCGCCCGCTCCGCCTCGTCCTTGCGGCCGGCCTTCACCGATTCCAGCGTCGCGCCCTTCTCCTTCCAGGCGAACTGGCTCTCGCCGCGCTCGCCGAAGGACAGGCACACGATCTTCATCCGATAGCCCTTCTTCGCATGCAGCGCGATGGCGCCGCCGGCGCGCCAGACGAAATCGCCGGGATGGGCTGTGACGACGAGGCCTGTTTTCATGGGCTACTCCTTTTCGTTCGTATGCATGCGGCCACAGTGCATGTCCGCACAGCGTGCCGGTCGCGAAGGCGCGTCACGCCTCGAACTCGAACAGGCGCGCGGGATTGTCGACCAGAATCTTGGTCTGGAGCTCCGGCTCCGGCGCAAACAGCGGGATCAAATCGACGAGATCGCCGTCATTCGGCATCACCTTGACGTTGGGATGCGGCCAGTCCGTGCCCCAGATGACGCGATCCGGCGCGGTCTCGACGATCTTTCGCGCGAACGGCACCGCATCGGTGAACGGCGGACCGGCCGAGGAGACCCGCTCCGAACCGCAGATCTTCACCCAGCACTTCTCGTCGCGCTGCATCAGCTCGATTAGGATCCTGAACGGCAGCTGGTCGAGCCCGTCCGCCGCCTTGACTCGGCCCATATGGTCGATGGTGTAGTTCAGCGGCAGCCTCGTCAGCATGTCGGCATATTCGGGCAGATCGATCGCATCAAAATGCAGATCGACGTGCCAGCCGAGCGGCGTGACCATCGCGACGATGCGGTCGAATGCGCGCTTGTCGGGAACGCCGCCGAGATGGCGGACGAAATTGAAGCGGCAGCCGCGAAAACCGCCCTCGTGCAGCACGCGCAGCTCGCGCTCGGTGATGGTGTCGTCGATGTTGGCGACGGCACGGTAGGCGCCATTGCTCTCAGCGATGGCATCGAGCGCCACCCTGTTGTCGGTGCCGTGCACGCTGGCATTGACGATGACGGCGCGCTCCACGCCGAGCTTGGCGTGCAGCGCGCGAAAATCCTCCAGCGGCGCATCCGGCGGCGTGTAGGAACGCTCCGGCGCGTAAGGATATTTCGCGCCGGGCCCGAAGATATGGCAATGCGCATCACATGACAGCTTCGGCAGCCTGAACTTCGGCGTGCGCGTGTTCGGATCGGGCGGTGGAATGGTCGGCGTATACATCATCGTCATCACGTAAACCGCCGAAGCGAGCCCGCTCGCTTCACGTCTTGCTGGCGACGATCGGCCGCCGCCGCGCCGGCGCGGCCTGGTCCAGCGCCGGCGCCTGGAACGCGGCGACGGTGGCCTGCACCAATTGCTCGATGGCGGCCGCGGCATCGCTGCCGTCCGCCTCGCCGCGCGAAAGGCGCGACACACGCTCCGGCGTCACCAGCGAATAATAGAGAGCGCCGAGCAGGAAATGGCTGCGCCAGACGATGTCCGTGCGCGGAATGTGCGGCAGGCTCTCGTGGACCGCGTCGATGAAGGCGTGGCTGGTGTCGTCGAAGGTCTGTGCGATGATCTTTCGCGCGACCTCGTTGCCTTCCGCCGACATCACCGCGCGCAGCCGCGTGAAACGCGCCCCGCCGCCGGCGAGATCGCTGCCCGAGGTGAAGGCCGGGACCACATAGGCGCGCACGATCGCCTCCAGCCGGTCCTGGAGATCGCGCACGCGCCTTGCGGCCGCGAGCAGCTCGGAGCGGCGCAGGTTCATCGGCCCGCAATGGCGCCGGTAGATCTCCAGCAGCAAACCGTCCTTGGTCTTGAAATGATAGGTCACGCTGCCCGGATTCGCTCCGGCGGCTTGCGCGATGTCGCGCACCGACACGGCATTGAAGCCGTTGGTGGCGAACAGCTCCTCCGCGGCGGCGAGGATCGCCTCGCGCATGTTCGGCTTGCGGGCCGCTTCTTTGCTGGTGGGCTTGCGTACCATGTGATTTGTACTATCGTACAAAAGATCAGGTCTCGTCAACAAGAACGTGGTGATGGCGGGACCGCGTGGAGACCATCGATGGACGCGAATGCCTTCGAGGAGTGCTGGGACATATGCTGGGTTTGAACGAGAAGATCGGCGGCTTGATGCTGGGTGCCGGCTTGCTGCTGGCCGGGAGCGCCGCGCAGGCCGAAAATTATCCGAGCAAGCCGGTCCACATTCTGGTCCCCTACGCCGCCGGCGGCGCGGTCGACGTGCTCGCGCGCACGCTGGGCCAGGCGCTGGCCAAGACCTGGGGGCAGCAGCCGGTGATCGACAACCGTCCCGGCGCGGGCGGCATCGTCGCCTCGCAAGCCCTGACGCAAGCCGCGCCTGACGGTTACACGCTGATCCTGGTCGCCAGCGGTCATCCGCTCAACCAGTTCATCTATCCGAGCGTGCCCTACGACACGTTCAAGGATTTCACCGCCATTACCGAGGTCGCCTCCTCGCCACTGGCGATCGTGGTGGCGAAGGACAGCCCCTACAAGACACTTGGCGATCTCCTTGCCGCGGCCAAGAAGGAGCCGGACAAGCTCTCCTATGGCATGTCCGGCAACGGCACCTCGGCGCATCTCGCCGGCGAGCTATTGAAGCACATGTCCGGCACCAAGATCGTCGCGATCCCCTACAAGGGCGGCGCACCGGCGCTGACGGCCGTCATCGCCGGCGAGATCCCGCTCAGCATCAATCCGCTCGCGGAAGCAATCGGCCAGCTCGAAGGCGGCCCGGTCCGCGCGCTCGCCGTGACCTCGGCCGAACGCTCCAAGGCGCTGCCAAACGTGCCGACGATCGCCGAGGCCGGCGTGCCCGGCTACGACGTCTCGGTCTGGTGGGGCGTGCTTGGTCCTGCAAAGATGCCGCCGGAGATCGTTGCGAAGCTCGAGACCGATCTCAAGGCGGCGCTGCAAGATCCGAGCGTGCTGTCGACGCTCGGCAAGATCGGCGCCACCCCGGTCGGCTCATCGCCCAAGGAGTTTGATGCCTATATGCGTGCGGAGGCGGCCAAATGGGAGCCCGTGCTGAAGGCCGCCAACATCCGCGCGCAATGAGGCAAGGCGCGCCCTGGCAAGAGATCGGCGCTGTTCAGCTGGTGGCGTTCGCCCGCATCTTCTCCGGCGGTGCGAAGCGCCGCGCGAAATCGCCGTCTTCGTCTCCCGACGGGATCAGGATGGCGCGGTCGCGCGGCAGCGCCTCTGGCATCTCGTCGCGGATGAAGGCGATGAGCTTTTCCCTGATCTCGCAGCGCAGGTCCCACGATTGCGGTGCATTCCTGGCGCTGACCAGCGCCCGAAGTTCGATGGTGCGCGAATCGGCATCGATCACCTGCAGATTCACCACCTCCCCGTCCCACAGCTTTGACGCCTTCACCGCCTCCTCCAGCCAGCGCCGGATGCGCGGGACGTCGGCGCGATAGTCGACATGCAGCGCGACGACGCCGATGAGGGATGCGGTGTCGCGCGTCCAGTTCTGGAACGGCTTCTCGATGAAATAGGACAGCGGAACCACCATGCGGCGCCAGTCCCACAACCGGATCACGACATAGGTCGAGGCGATGTCCTCGACCCAGCCCCATTCGTTCTCGATGATCACGGCATCCTCGATGCGGATCGGCTGGGTGATCGCGATCTGCAGGCCCGCGATCAGATTGCTCAGCAGCGGGCGCGCGGCAAGACCGACGATGATACCGGCCGCTCCTGCGGAGGCGAACAGGCTGACGCCGTATTGCTTCACGGAGTCGAACGTCATCAGCGCGGCGGAGACCGTGATGATGACGATAATGGTGTCGGTGACGCGCTTGAACACGCGCACCTGCGTCACATGCTTGCGCGCGACGAAATTCTCGGTAACATCGCGAAAGTTCTGCAAGTAGCGCGCCGCACTCATGTCGACGATCCGGATCGAAATCCATCCGATCAACGCGATGAAGGCCACCACGAACAGCCGCGTCAGGGGGTTGCGGATCGTGTCGTCCAGCGGCGCCAGCGGCAGCACCATTGCGACCGCGGCAAGACAGAGCGCCATTTGCGCCGGGCCAGCGGTCCGCTCGATGAACACGCTCAGCAGCGGAAGGCGCGTTGCGAAAGCGCGCGTGAGCACCCACGTGGCGATCCGGTAGGCCACCAAGGCCAGAAGGATCGCACCGCCAACCAGGCTGAGCCCGATGAACCATGACGGTATCCAGCCGAACATCGCGTCGATTTCGGCCGTAAGGGCCTGCCAATCCATGGATCGTCCCCATCATTGCATTCACGCAACCCGCACAACGCCTCCTGGCCGGCTTCGCTCCCCCGCTCCGTGCAATGCAGCATCCCGCAGGTGCAACCGTCGCTGAGCTGCGCTAGGCTTGTCGGCATGACTCGACGTACCGGCAGCGCCGATCTTCCTCTTCACACCGGGCGGGTTCCGCCCTGGCTGGCAAGCCGCATGTCCTCCCTGGGGGCGATCGTCACCCAGGCGATCGTGCATCATTACGGCCGCGACGCGTTTCTGCAGCGGCTGTCGCATCCATTCTGGTTCCAGTCGTTTGGCGCCGTGATGGGGATGGACTGGCACTCCTCCGGCATCACCACCTCGGTGATCGGCGCGCTGAAGCGCGGGCTCGGACCGCTCCAGGACGAGCTCGGGATTTACGTCTGCGGCGGCCGCGGTCAGCATTCGCGCAAGACGCCGGACGAGCTGTTGCAACTCGGCGAGCGCGTCGGATTCGACGGCATCGAGCTGACGCGTGCCAGCCGTCTGGTCGCCAAGGTCGACAGTGCCGCGGTCCAGGACGGCTTTGACCTTTACCTGCACGGCTTCTTCGTCACCGCTGAGGGCAAATGGACGGTGGTTCAGCAGGGCATGAACGGCGACAAGCGGCAGGCGCGGCGCTATCACTGGCATTCCGAGGCACTGAAGAGCTTTGTCGATACGCCGCATAGCGCAATCGACGGGCCGCAGCAGGGAGAGATCGTCAATCTCACCGATCATCGCGCCGATATGTCTCGGACGGCGCAGCTCGAGCTGCTCTCCGATCTCGGTCCGGATCGCATCGTCTCAGAATTCGAACGGCTCGCGGGGACCGCGTCCACACCGGCGCAAGGCATGCTGCCGCATCTGATCATGCCGGCACATCATGATGTGCGGCCGAAGGACGTGTTCGCACGCCGTCTGCACGGCACGCTGGCCGCGGCGGCCGAGCGCGGCCCGGCGGATTTTCCGGAACTGCTGCTGACGCCGGGCGTCGGCGCGCGCACCGTGCGCTCGCTGGCGATGGTCGCAGAGATCGTGCACGGTGCGCCCTATCGTTTCACCGACCCCGCGCGTTTCTCGCTCGCCCATGGCGGCAAGGACCGGCATCCCTACCCCGTTCCGATCAAGGTCTATGACGAGACCATCCGGGTGCTGAAAGGCGCGATCCAGAACGCGAAGCTCGGACGCGAGGAGGAGATGCAGGCGATCAAGCGCCTCGACGACCAGGCGCGGCGGCTGGAGCGAACCGCGCGCGGCCCCTCGGTCGCGGCTTTCATCGCCGGTGAGCGTGCGGCCTCACCGGATCTCGATGGCCGCTCGGTGTTCGGCTGGGAGCGCGATCTTGCGTCTACAAAAAAGCGGACCGGCTGAACGCCGGTCCGCAAGCTGGCGGGGGGAACGCCCCTCTCAGGTCTCGTCGGCGTCCGGCTCCCGTTCGAGCCGGTTGGCCGCGTGATCCTGATACTGCTCGGTCTGAATGGCCTTGCTGTCCATGCCGCGGATGTCCGAATGCTGTTTCTTGTCTCGGTTGGACAGGACCATGTTGTCGCCGATCATCTCCTTCGGCACGTCGGTCAACGCGCCGGTGCCGTCGCCCTTGCCATGCATGCCCGATCTGAAATGCGTCTTGCTGCCGTGGCCACCTGGCATCAGTCTCTCCTCTTGCAGTGATCTCTTGCAGTCGTCTTGCGAAGATTAGTGCTTCTGTTGTGCCGTCGTCGGCTTGGGCGGCTTGTGGCCGCTCTGGCCGGGATCGTTGTGCTTGTTGTGATCGCTTTCCTGGTTGAGGCCGCCGCGGCTCACCGGAAACTCGCTGTGACGCACCCCCGGGTTGGCACGATGGACGCGCGTGTCTTGCGGGCTATGGCCGGCGGCCTGCTCGAGCTCTCGCGCATCCGGAACATCGGGCTTCCGCTCGAGGATGCGCACCTGCTGTTCGTGAGTCTTCTTGCCCTGCATATTGATCTCCAATCGTCACCTGCCTCCGCCCTTTCCGGCCTCGTCGTGCCTGTGATGGGAATCGTGCTCGCCACCGCCGCCGGAAACCCGGCTGTGGCTGCGCTGCCGATCATCCGCCGGCGGTTTCTTCACCTCAAGCGGCGCCTTCGCGTTCTCGTGCGAGGCGCCGGGTCCGCCCTGACGAATGCTGTTCGGTGTCTTCGTGGATGTCGACAATGTCGCCTCCTCAGCGATCTTGCTGATAGCCTTGATTGGTCGTGTTCTGCTTGATGTTGCCTTGCTGTCCCTGCTGATCCGGATTCTGCGCACGTTGCTGACCGTGCGGGATCTGATCGGCGGGCGTTTGCTTGCGATCTCCAGTTCCCTTGTGGCTCTGATTGTCCGGTGGAACAGGTGGCATCTTGCTGGCCATGATCTTGTCTCCTGTTAAGACGTCGATCTGCGACATGCGCTCAAGGAACTCTCCTCCGTGTCATGTCGGGATAACAACAGCACGATCGGCACACCGTTCCTGATCGTTCACATCCGGCAAAGATTTTCCGAAAGGGCGTTGCCGACGTCAGTTCGCCGCGGTGAGGGAACGATCGTCTCTCGTTCCCGTGCGTGACGTCGTCTCTGTTCCGCGGCCCTCTGGCGCGACAGGAAGCTTCGCGATCGCGCGCAGGCCCGGCCGCTTGCGCCAGCGGACCTCGGCGGAATCGACGGCCAGACTCAATTTCGGCCAGCGCACGAACAGCGCCTGCAGCGCACAGGCCGCCTCGATCCGCGCAAGCTGATGGCCGAGGCAGAAGTGGATTCCCGTGCCGAAGGAGATATGGCGGTTCGGCTTGCGTTCGAGATCGAGGGTCTCGGGACGATCATGAACCGTGGGATCCATGTTCGCGGCGGCAAGCATCACCATGACGCGATCGCCCTTCTTCAGGCGCACGCCTTCGACCTCGACATCGCGCCGCACATAGCGCGGCTTGGAGAATTGCACCGGCGAGACGAAGCGCAGGAACTCCTCGACCGCGAGCCCGACACGGCTCCAGTCCTGTTCCAGCCAGTCGCGCAGCTCGGGATTCCTGAGCAGCTCGTAGACGGAACCGCTGATGAGATGGGTGGTGGTTTCCGATCCCGCGGCGAGCAGCAGAAACACCATCGAAACCATTTCATCCGGCGTGATCTGACCGCCTTCGCGCTCGACCTGAATCAACTCGGCAATCAGGCCCTCGCCGCCCTGCACGCGCGCGGTCTGCAACTGCTGCTCGAGGTAGGAGCGCATCTTGCGGAACGCGAACAGCAGGGACAAGAAGCTGACGACGTTCGTCAACGAGGACATCGCGTTGGCCCAGGCGATGAACTTTGGACGATCTGCCAGCGGCAGGCCGAGCAGCTCCGAGATCACCGCGAGCGGCAGGATGCGCGCATAGCGCTGGACCAGATCGGCCGGGCATTCCTCCGCGAACAGCTCATCGGCCAGACCGTCGGCGATGGCCCGGATGCGCGGCTCCATCGCGACGATCGCGCGGCGGCGAAACGCTTCGTCCACGATGCTGCGCAGCCGCGTGTGATCCGGCTCGTCCATCGTCAGCATGCTGTTGGCGATAGTCCTGACGAACCTCGGCATCCACCAGCGCAAGCCCGCGACGTCGCCATCGTCCTTGCGCAACGTGAAGGTCGCGCCGTCCTTCAGCACCTGCGCGGTGGCGTCATGGGTCGTGGTGATCCAGACATTGCCGACGAGAGGAAACCGCGTCGCGACCACAGGGCCTGACATGCGCAAGTTCGCGATCGCCTTGGGCGGATCGCGAAAGAAGGCCTCGCTGGTGAAATCGAGGCGCGCTGTCATGGGATCACCGGAGCGATTGGTGGCGTATCACCGAGATGGTGCACGGCGCGGCCGGCGCAAGGGCGCGTCTGCGCGTCGGCCGCAGGCGTGGAGAGCTCTATCCGCGCCCGGAGGAGCGCTGGCCGCTCTTGCGCTGCTGTTGGGTGTAGGCGTCCCAATGGCTCCAACTGCCATTGCTGAGGCTCTGCAGGTCCGTTGCGAGGGGACGGCGCGTGCGCTTGTCGTGATCGGCAATCACCCGCTCCGACTGCGCGATCTTGCGCTTGAGTTCCGTGATCGTCTTCTGCGTCTGGCCATTGCGCTTCGAGGTGGCGATCTCGCCCATCGTGAAGCGCGCGGTCTCCAGCGCCTTCAACTCGGCGCGGTTCTTCTTCAACTGAACCCGGTGCCAGGCGATGTTGCTGTCGCTGTCCGCAACCATGTGGGAACTCCGCTGATTCGGTCCCACATAGTATCGTGCGCCGAATCGGCGCCGCAACGCCCCGGCGGTGGCGAAAATGCGATCTTCTCGCGCAGAAATTCCGGGCCTAGCGCCCCGGGAACGGGGCTCTAGGTTCTTATTTGGACGCGTTTTCTTGACGCGAACCGGTATCCACTTCGCTCGAAAACGCTTTAACGCTCGGCGAACGCCTTCTCGACCACGAACTGGGCCGGCTCGCCGTGATTGCCCTCGACGAAGCCGCGCTCGCCCAAGAGGACGCGGGTGTCCGCCACCAGCGCCGGGCTGCCGCAGATCATGACGCGATCATGGGCGGCTTCCAGTGCCGGCAGGCCGATGTCGGCGAAGAGCTTGCCCGAGGTGATGAGGTCGGTGATGCGGCCGCGGTTGCGGAAGGGATCGCGCGTCACGGTCGGATAGTAGATCAGCTGGTTTTGGATGTACTCGCCGAGCAGCTCGTCCTTCGGCAGGTGCTCGGTGATCATCTCGCCATAGGCGAGCTCCTTGACGTGCCGGCAGCCGTGCAGAAGCACCACCTTCTCGAACCGCTCGTAGGTCTCGGGATCCTTGATCACGCTCAGGAACGGCGCAAGGCCGGTGCCGGTACCGATCAGGTAGAGGTTGCGGCCCTCTTCCAGATTGTCGATCACCAGCGTGCCGGTGGCCTTGCGGCTGACGATGATCTCGTCGCCTTCCTTCAAATGCTGGAGCCGCGAGGTCAGCGGTCCATCAGGCACCTTGATCGAGAAGAACTCCAGCGTGTCCTCGTAATTGGCGCTGGCGACGCTGTAGGCCCGCAGCAGCGGCTTCTCGCCGACCTTGAGCCCGATCATGGTGAATTCGCCGTTACGGAAGCGGAAGGTCGGGCTGCGGGTGGTCTTGAAGGAGAACAGCGTGTCGGTCCAGTGGTGGACGCTCAAAACGCTTTCCTGATTGAAATTGCTCATCTCACCTTCCCTGTCGCGTCAATTGCGGTTCCGAGGCCGGCAGCTATGCGTCGTTTGTACACGATCATTCGTATACTAATGAATAATCCGGCTTGATCCCGCGGTCAAGGCTGCCCAAGATCGGAAGCGTTGCAGTTACGAATAAGGAGCCCCTTCCATGGCGCATGACGCACCCCAGGCCACCGGACCCTCGAAGCTGGTGATCCGCAATATCGGCCTGATCCTGTCCGGCGCTTTGGAAAAGCCGATCCTGGACGGCGACACCATCGTCGCCGAGAACGGCAAGATCACCGCGATCGGCCGCTTCAAGGACGTCGACATCGAAGGCGCCACCACCATCGTCGACGCCAACGGCACCACGGTGGCGCCGGGTCTGATCGACAGCCACGTCCACCCTGTCGCCGGTGACTGGACGCCGCGCCAGAACCAGATCAACTGGATCGACAGCTACCTCCACGGCGGCGTCACCACCATGATCTCCGCCGGCGAAGTCCACATGCCCGGCCGGCCCCGCGACGTCGTCGGACTCAAGGCGATGGCCGTGTTCGCCCAGCGCGCGTTCTGGACCCTGCGGCCCGGCGGCGTGAAGGTTCACGCCGGCGCGCCGGTGATCGAATGCGAGATGGTGGAAGAAGACTTCAAGGAGATGGCCGCCAACGGCGTCAAGCTGCTCGGCGAGGTCGGCCTCGGCGGCGTCAAGGACGGCCCGACCGCGCGCAAGATGGTCGGCTGGGCGCGCAAATACGGCATCCAGAGCACCATCCACACCGGCGGCCCGTCGATCCCCGGCTCCGGCCTGATCGACAAGGACGTGGTGCTGGAGGCCGATACCGACGTGGTCGGCCACATCAACGGCGGCCACACCGCCCTGCCCGACGACCAGATCCGCTGCATCTGCGAGGGCTGCAAGCGCGGCCTCGAGCTCGTGCACAACGGCAACGAGCGCTCGGCCCTGTTCACGCTGCGCACCGCGCGCGAGATGGGCGACCTGCACCGCGTCATCCTCGGCACCGACGCGCCCGCCGGCTCCGGCGTGCAGCCGCTCGGCATCCTGCGCATGGTCTCGATGCTGTCCTCGCTCGGCGACCTCCCGGCCGAGATCGCGTTCTGCCTTGCCACCGGCAACACCGCCCGGATGCGGCAGCTCGACTGCGGCCTGATCGAGGTCGGCCGCTCCGCCGACTTCGTCATCATGGACAAGGCGCAGCACTCGCCGGGCAAGAACATCCTGGAGAGCGTGCAGCTCGGCGACCTCCCCGGCATCGGCATGACCATCATCGACGGCATCGTGCGCACCCAGCGCAGCCGCAACACGCCGCCGGCCGGCAAGGTGCCGGAGGTGGTGGCGAAGTGACGCAGCCGGAGCGGCCCGCCGCTCCGCATCGTCCCTCGAAGGCATTGAACAAGTCGCAAGCCTGTTGCGTCTAACGCAGGCAGCCCTCGGCGGCGGCAGCGCATTGTTCCACCATCGAGGAGACATGAAGAACTCATCACGGATAGCCGCCGGCGTTGCTGGCGCGGTGGCGGGCTATATCGCGATCTTCGTGCTGTTCTCCCTGCTCGGTGTCGGCAACCGGGCGGACCCGATCGCATCGGGTCTGCTGGGACTGTTCGTCTACTCACCCATGGGTGCAATCGCCGGCGCGGTCCTCGCCAATTGGCTCGTGACGCGTTCGGGCAAAGATACAGGGCAGGACGCAGGCATCGGCGGCGTCGCGCGGAACAGCTTGAAGTCGCTCGGCATCGTCGCCCTGCTCTGCACCGCCGGGATCGGCGCCTACATCGCCTACGCTTACGCGACCGCCACGCCCTGGCTCAACCGCAACGGCGCCAATCCCCTGCTCGTGTTCGAGGTCCGCTTTCCGGCGGGGGTCACGGTGCCGACATCAGCGCAGGGCATCGCCATCGAACTGCAGACCGACCTCAACACCATGCCGGGCGAAGTCAGGGTGGCCGCGTTCTATCGCGACGGCGATCAGGCCGTTATCGCCGGCGAAGTCGAGCTGGCGTTTCGAACCTCGTACCGGCAGCTCGCCGTCAACATCCAGGGCCAGCCGAGCCGGATCTATCCGATCGATTTGACGGCCCGGGCGCCGCATACGCCGGAATTCGGAACGTGGCGGCGGCTTGGTGACGGCAGCGAGATCTGCTACCGCGCCAAATGGCCGGGAAAGACGTAAGAGATCAGCGCTTCTTTGCGATCTCACAGCGCACATAGGTCTGGCGCTTGACCTGCCCAACTGGACCATTGTCCATCACCAATCTGCCATCCGCAGCGATGGAGATGCGAGGGTTGGAGCGAAATTTTTCGCCCTCGCCTTCGCAGGCGAGCTTCATTTTCCAACCGAGGCTTCCGTCGGCCGTGATTGCGCTGGCGCGGCACCGCGTCTCGTACCAGTACAGGCGATTGCCGCCCTCGATGCTCATGCGGTTGGGACTATCCTCGTTGCGACAGTCCTTTTTGGTCGAGGCCCAGAAGCCTTCGTAACGCTCCGCGGCAAGGGCAGGAGCGCATTGGCCGGCGAGCACGGCACCAAGACTCAAGACAACCGCAAAGCGCATCGCAACTCTCATGACCAAAACCTCGATAAATCCTTCATCGAGGTTAGTCGCCAGTTCCGGCACCTTGTTCAACTGCCGTAGGGTGGGCAAAGGCGCGAAGCGCCGTGCCCACGATTTTTGCGATTCGGGAAAGGATGGTGGGCACGCTTCGCTTTGCCCACCCTACGGCACCTTCATCTGAGCTTGTTCAGCAGCGCCATCAGCGTGTCGCGCTCTTTCGCGTCGAGCGGCGCCAGCGTCTCGCGGGTGATCGCCAGCGCATTCGGCGCGAGCTTTTCGGCAAGCTGCTGACCGGCGCGGGTCAGGCTCACCAGCAGGCGCCGGCCGTCCTCGGGATCCTGGCTCGTTTCGGTCAGGCCGCGCGCGGTGAGACGATCGATCACGCCCTTGATGGTCGCGACGTCCATCGCCGTGAGGCGCCCGAGCTGATTCTGCGAGCACGGCCCGGTCTCGGCCAGTTTCGACAGCGCCGCCCATTGCGTCGGCGTCAGGTTGGTGCCGATATCGCGGGTGAAGATCGAGCTGTGGCGCTGCCAGACCTGGCGCAGGATGAAGCCGACCTGTTCGTCGAGCACGTAAGGCGGTTTCGCCGGTTTGACGCTCTTCTTTGCCGTAACACTTCTCGCCATCCGCTGCGCGCCCCTCACAACGACAGATGCGCGTCGCGGATATCCGGGCGCGCGTCGAGCTCGGCCATGGTGCCGCCGAAGCAGATCCGGCCGCGCTCGATAATGTAGGCGCGATCCGAAATCAGCCGCGCGAAATGCAGATTCTGCTCGGAGACGACGATGCTGACGCCTTCCTTCTTCATGGTCAGGATGGCATCGACCATCTGCTCCACGATCTTCGGCGACAGGCCCTCCGACGGCTCGTCCAGCAGCACCAGCGAGGGATTGCCCATCAGCGTACGCGCGATGGTGAGCATCTGCTGCTCGCCGCCGCTCATGCGTCCGCCCGGGCGGTTCTTCATCTCGCCCAGGTTCGGAAACAGCGCGAACAGCTTTTCGCGCGTCCAGTGCGGCGCGTTCGGACGCTTCGGCTGGCGGCCGACTTCGAGGTTTTCCTCGACGGTCAGGTCCGTGAAGATGCGCCGCTCCTCCGGCACGTAGCCGAGGCCCTCCCGCACGATCTCGTGCGTCGGCTTCGACGAGACGTCCTTGCCCTCGAACGTGATGCGGCCGGAGCGCTGCGCGACGAGGCCGACGATCGAGCGGAACGTCGTCGACTTGCCGGCGCCGTTGCGCCCCAACAGCGCCACCACCTCGCCCTCGCCGACTTCGAAGCCGATGTCGAACAGGATATGCGCCGGACCGTAATGGCTGTTGAGGTCTTGCACCGTGAGCTTCATGTCGATGCCCCCTCGCGGTGGCGGGCATCGTAGACAAGGCCCTCGCCGAGATAGACCGCTTGCACCTGGGGATTGCCGCGCACGTCCGCCGGCGAGCCCTCCGCGATCAACGTCCCCCGGTTTAGGACGATGATGCGGTCGGCATGCTCGAACACCACGTCCATGTCATGCTCGGTGAAGAGCACGCCGATGGATTTTTCCCGGGCAATGCCCGCGGTCAGCCGCATCAACTCGACGCGCTCGCGCGGTGCCATGCCGGCCGTCGGCTCGTCCATCAGCAGCAGTTTGGGCTGGTTGGCGAGTGCGACTGCAAGCTCGAGTCGCTTGAGATCGCCATAGGCAAGCTCGCCGCAGGGCCGGTCCGCATAACCGCCCATGCCGACCAGCTCGAGCAGGCGGCCGGCCTCGGCGCGGTCGAACTTCGGCGCCGAGCCGAACAGATTGAACAGTTGCTTCCCATGCGAGATCAGCGCGACCTGCACGTTCTCGCGCACGGTCATGGTGGCGAAGGTCGCGGTGATCTGGAACGTGCGGCCGACGCCGAGCCGCCAGACCTCACGCGGCTTCCGGCCCGTGATCTCTTCGCCGAGCAGGCGGACGTGCCCGCTATCAGGCTTGTTCTGGCCGTTGAGCATGTCGAAGCAGGTGCTTTTTCCCGCCCCGTTCGGCCCGATCAGCGCCAGGATCTCGCCGGCCCGCAGCGAGAACGACACGCCGCGCACGGCATGGATGCCGCCATAGGATTTGGTCAGGCCTTCGACCGCGAGAAGTGGGGGTGCAACGCTCATTCGGCAGACTCGATCGGCTTGGCGAGCAAGGGGGATCCCGGCGGCGATGCTTTCTTCCGGCGCTGCGCCAGCATCTCAAGCGTGCCGACGATGCCCTTGGGGAAGACGACGACGATCAGCATGATGAAGCCGCCGAGCACGAGCTTCGACAGATCGGTCTGGCTCACCAGCCAGATGTTCAAAGCCTTGTAGACGATGGCGCCGATCACCGCGCCCGACACCGTCTCGACGCCGCCGAGCAGCACCATGACCAGCGCGTCGACCGACAGCGAGATGCCGAGATTGTCGGGGAACACGCTGCCCTTGAGATAGGCGAACAATGCGCCGCCGATGCCGGCGGTCGTGCCTGCGATCACGAAGGCGGTCCACTGGATGCGCTTGGCATCGATGCCGATGGCTTCGCTGCGCAGGCCTGAGTCGCGCGTGGCGCGAAGCGCGTAGCCGAACGGCGAGAACACCATGGCTCGCAGCGCGACGGTCACCAGCGCCGCGACGCCGAGCGCAAGCCAGTAGAAGCGCGACGGGCTTGCCGCCCAGCTCGAGGGCCAGAGGCCGAGAATGCCGTTGTCACCGCCGGTCACGTTCACCCACTGGAACGCGATCGACCACACGATCTGCGCAAAGGCGAGCGTCAGCATCGCGAAATAGACGCCGGAGAGCTGCACCGCGAAGAAGCCGAACACCGCCGCGCCCATGCAGCCGAGCAGCGGGCCGAGCAGCAGGCAGACGATCATCGGCAGTCCCGCCATCTTGGCGAGAAAGGCGATGCCATAGGCGCCCAGGCCGAAATAGGCGGCGTGACCGAACGAGGCGAGGCCGCCGACCGACATCAGGAAGTGCAGGCTGACGGCGAAGATCACGAAGATCGCGATCTCCGAGCCCACGGTCAGCAGATAATTGCCGGCGAACAGCGGCAGCATCGCTGCGATCACGAGCGCCGCAAGCGCCATCAGCCGCTCGCTCGAGGTCAGCGGCCGCCAGGGATTGACGGTGAGGCCCGGCGTCTTGCGCGCGGCCGCTTCCGGCTTGCCGAACAGGCCCCAGGGACGCACGATCAGCACCACCGCCATCACCAGGAAGACCAGGATGATGGAGATCTTCGGGAAGATCAGGATGCCGAAGGCATTCAGCTCGGAGACCAGCACCGCCGCGACGAAAGCGCCGACGATGCTGCCGAGGCCGCCGATCACGACCACGACGAACACCTCGACGATGATGCGCAGATCCATGGCGTGATGCACGGCATCGCGCGGTATCTGAAGCGCGCCGCCGAGCGCTGCGAGGAAGACGCCGACGGCGAACACGCTCGTGAACAGCCATTTCTGATTGACGCCGAGGGCTGCCACCATGTCGCGGTCCTGCGTCGCCGCGCGCACCAGCACGCCCCAGCGCGTGCGCTGGAACAGCAGCCAGAGAATGCCGAGCACGACGGGGCCGAGCACGATCAGAAACAGATCGTAGCTCGGAATGTTCTGGCCGAAGAAATCGATCGCGCCCTTGAACCCCGGCGCGCGGCGGCCGACGAGGTCGTCAGGCCCCCAGATCAGCACGACCAGATCCTCGACCATCAAGGTCAGACCGAAGGTCGCGAGCAGCTGGAACAGCTCGGGCGCATGATAGATGCGCCGGAGCAGCACCATCTCGACGATGACGCCGATCAGCGCCACCGCGAACGCGGCCAGCACGATGCCGCCCCAGAAGCCGAATGCGCCGGACAGGCGCTCGGTCAGCGTGAAGGCGATGTAGGCGCCGATCATGTAGAAGGCGCCATGCGCGAAATTCACGATCCGCGTCACGCCGAAGATGATCGACAGGCCCGATGCCACCAGGAACAGCGACGCCGCGCTGGCGAGACCGGTCAGAAACTGTACGACGTAAAAGGCCATCGGCGGTCCGGGTTCGTTGAAATCGTAGGGTGGGTTAGCCCTGCAGATGCGCAGAGCGCATCTGCTCGGCGTAACCCACCGCCTTTTCTCGTGTGGCACCGAAAGTGGTGGGTTACGCCGAGCGGTCTGCGCTACGCGCAGTCCGCAGGGCTAACCCACCCTACGGCAGCAGAACTCAATCCTTCGGACGCAGCTTCTCGACTTCGGCATCGCCAGGCAGATAGTCCGCGCCCTTCTTGTAGGACGACTCCACCATCACGCCCTTGCCGTCCTTCAGCGCGGTCTTGCCGACGTAAGCGCCGAGCGTCGACTGGTGGTCGATCTTGCGGAAGGTGATCTCGCCGAACGGCGACGGCGTCGTCAGCCCCTCCGCAGCGGCAATCAGCTTCTCCGGATCAGTCGAGCCGGCCTTCGCCAGAATCGCGGCGGCCGACTTGATGGTCTGGTAACCGACGATCGAGCCGAGGCGCGGATAGTCGTTGTACTTGGCCTGATACGCCTTCAGGAACGCATCATGCTCGGGAGTCTTGATCGAGTACCAGGGATAGCCGGTGACGATCCAGCCCTCCGGCGTCTCGTCCTTGAGCGGGTCGAGATATTCGGGCTCGCCGGTCAGGAAGGAGACCACCTCGCGCCCCTTAAACAGGCCACGCGTGTTGCCTTCACGCACGAGCTTGACGAGGTCCGCGCCGAACGTCACGTTGAGGATCGCTTCCGGATTTGCCGCGGCAACCGCCTGCACCACCGGGCCGGCGTCGATCTTGCCCTGCGGCGGCCATTGCTCGTCGACCCACTGGATGTCGGGGCGCTTCTCCGACATCAGCTTCTTGAACACCGCGACCGCCGACTGGCCGTACTCGTAGTTCGGCGCAATCGTCGCCCAGCGTTTTGCGGGCAGCTTGCTGGCGGCTTCCACCAGCATCGCAGCCTGCATGTAGTTGGAGGGGCGCAGGCGGAAGGTGTACCTGTTGCCCTTGGACCAGGTGATGGCGTCCGTGAGCGGCTCGGCCGCGAGGAAGAACACCTTCTTCTGGTTGGCGAAATCAGAGACCGCAAGACCGATGTTCGACAGGAACGTGCCGGCGAGCATCGCGACGCCCTCGCTCGAGACGAGCTCGTTGGCCGCGGTCTGCGCGTCCGCCGGCTTGCCGCCGTCGTCCTTGGAGATGACGACGAGCTTCTTGCCATTGATGCCGCCGGCCGCGTTGACTTCCTCGACCGCAAGCTGCCAGCCCTTGCGATAGGGCTCGGTGAACGCCGGCAGCAGCGAATAGCTGTTGATCTCGCCGATCTTGATGTCCTGCGCCAGGGCCGAATGAGCCATGCCGCTCGCCAGAAGCGCGAAGGCCGCGCCGACGAAGTAATTTCTTGCTCGCATCCCAACCTCCAGTTTGAACTCGCTTATGACTTCTATCTCAGACCGTCTTCGCCCTTGATCTCCGCAACCGTCAGCCCGCCGACCCGCGGCAGCGGACGGCCGCTGTCGGTGACGGCGACCGCGACCATGATCTCGTTGGCACGCGGCGCGTCGTTGATCTGCACTTCCATACCGTCGAAATGACTGCGCACGAAGGCCGCGTCCTTGTGCCCGAGCGGGATGTCCAGCGTCGTGCCCGGACCGCTGCGCTTCTTCGACGAGGGGATCAGCGCCGCGCCCTTGCCCAGAACCTTGCGCACCGGCGCGCCCATCTTGGGGTGGAGGATCGCGGCGGCATGCTCCAGCTCGCCGTTCTCGCCGACCGCCGCGGCCTTGCCGTAGCTGTGCGCCTTGGCGCCATCGATGCCGAGCGCCGCCACCGCGCGTTTCGACAAGAGCTCGCCCAGCTCCTCGCCGATCGCGATCAGCGGCGAAAGATCCTCGACGTATCTTCCGGCAAACGGATTCTCGATGACGGCAATCGCCGCAGCACGCCGGGTCGGCGGTGATACCTGTCGGCCCATCTCCATCTGCGTCTCTTCGACGACAGTGACGATCTTGCGGATGATCGCGCTCATGGCTGCTTCCTCTGGACACTTCCCTGCTCAGGCATGAACCGCGTTCTCCAGCTGACGCGGGCGCGATTCCAGCCGCTCAATATCTTTCGGTCCGATGACAAGCATATCACCACAAAGCTGCAGCACGGCACCCTCGATCAGCCGACGATCGAATAAATGCCGTGCACATTCTGCGCCAGATTCGAGCGCGGCGGCGATCTCATGGTGAGACAGCTCGCCGACATCGCACGTCACGAGGCGTCCGCCCAGATCGCTGTCGGGCTGAAGCTCGTTCGCAGGCTTGCGGATGATGGCGGGATGTCCGGGAAGATCGACGGCATTGGCGATCACGGTCGCGGCCGCATCGGCTTGCGAAGCGGTCTCCGCCAGCACTGTCACGGCGTCGGCGATCCCGAGCGAAAAGCTGCGGCCGTGCCGGCCGCTGGTCGCAACGCCCCGCACCGGATCGTCCGCATCGATCCGCATCGTCCGCATGACGCCGTCGCGGTCGGGGCGATCCATCAGCCCGACCGAAAATTGCTCGCCCTTGCCGAGATGCAGCGCGATGTCGCCGCCATTGTTGACGTAAGCCCGATCGAGCGTCGCAGCGCGCAGCATCGCAGCCAGAATTTCCTCCGCGACGCTACCGGCCACGGCCGCCATCGGCGTGATGAAGCAATCGGCGGCATAGGGCACCACCGCGGCATGCATGCGGCGCGCGACGACGCCCTTTAGCGACGTCCGCCTCCCGGCGGCGGACCGCAATTCGGGCAGCTCCGCGCAAAGCTCGTCGAGCAATCCGGTAAACCGCAGCGCCGCAGCCTCATAGGCCGCTCGCACCGCATCCGCACGTCCCCTCGCCTCGACGATCAGATCGATCGGTCCATCCTGCAAATGCAGCCGCCGGCCATCAGACAGCAATGCGATTTGCGGGCGCCTGGTCATGTGCGGGGCCCTGGAATCGGGTTCTGCCAGGGCAACTGGCGGACATCGTCGCCGTTCTGCACCTCGGAGAGCGGTTTCACATAATCCATGTGCCCGCCGAGCGCGGCATAGTCGGACAGCTTCATCGTGAACTCGATCGGCGCGACCAGGGCCGGTGTCGGCACGTAGCCGAACGCGCCTGACGGCATCTGCGTCACATCGACCATGTAGGTGATGCCGCCGCCGGGCCAGACATAGACCGGCGCACCGCCGCTGGTGACACGCGTCAGCGCGTCCTTGACCGAGCGCGTCAGCCGCACCGGGTTGTCGGTGACGCCGGCGCGCAGCGAGCCGCCCGCGCCTGCCATGAACAGCACCGTGCACAGCGCGGGCTCGCAGTTTTCCTGGATCCGCTCGACCGAGAACTTCAAGTCGGCCGGCATCTCGGTCTCGACCGGCTTCAGGGCCTCGTCGAGTACGTAATAGGACGAATGCTCGCCGGTGGTGGAGACCATCAGCATGGTCAAACCGGGCTTTGCTTCCTTGGCATCGAACGGGCCCAGGATCGACAAGGGATCGGAGATGTTGGTGCCGCCCCAGCCCGTGCCGGGATCGGCCACCTGGAAATAGCGGCCGGGCGTCGAGCGGCGGCCCTTCATCTTGATGCCGGTGTCGGCGATGTCGAGCAGCTTGCCGGCCTGGTGCTCCGAGAGCACGCCGGTGATGTGGTCGTCGACCACGACGACCTCGTCCACCTTGCCGTGCCATTGCTTGGCGAACATGCCGATCGTCGCCGAGCCGCAGCCGACGCGCATGCGCTCTTCCTTCACGCCGTTGACGATCGGCGGCTGGCCGGCCTGCACCACCACGGTGGCGCCGCCGTCGATGGTCAGCTCCACCGCCTTGCAATTGGCGAGGTCCATCAGCGTGTCGCAGGTGACCCGGCCCTCCTTCTTGGAGCCGCCGGTGAGATGATGCACGCCGCCGAGCGACAGCATCTGCGAGCCGTATTCGCTGGTGGTGACATGGCCGACCGCCTCGCCCTGCGCGCGCACGGTTGCAGTCTCCGGGCCGAGATAGCGGTCGGTGTCGATCTTCACCTTGATGCCGCAATAGGAGAAGATGCCCTCCGTGACGACGGTCACCATGTCGACGCCGTCGACCTCTGCCGAAACGATGAACGGCGCCGGCTTGTAGTCGGGATAGGTCGTGCCTGCGCCGATCGCCGTCACGAAAGTCGAGGGCTCATGGACGATCTTGCCGTCCCAGTCCTCGGTGCGGCTGAACGGGACGAGCTTGCCGCCGTGCGAGACGGTGCGCTCCAGGATGACGTGCGGATCGACGCGGACGAGCTTGCCGTCGTGATTGGCATAGCGATCGCAGGCCCCCGCCGCGCCCGGCTTGATGTAGCACATCACCGGACAAGCATCGCAGCGGATCTTGTCGATGACGGCGCTCGTCGTTTCTGTCACCATGTCGGAGCCGGCGGACATCGCAGTTATCATTCGTATACGAACGATGTTGCGCGCGGTGCCCCGGGGCTGTCAAGCGGCGGTGCAGCGCAAAAGATGCCGCTGCCGCATAAAACCTCATTTGCCTATCCGCTCTGTCCACAAAGAAGGCAATCGCGCTGCAGTGCGGCATGCACGGCTTGCACGTTTGTGTACAAACGGTATCGTCGCGACGTCGAATTTTCGCGATCGCATGATTTTGGGTTTGTCTCTTGGCTTTGTCTTGGGCTTGGGAACGAGGATGACGCAGACACCGATCCGCCTCACCGTGAACGGCAGGATCCACGAGGTCACGGCAGCGCGGGACACGCCGCTGCTCTATGTGCTGCGCAATGAGCTCGCGCTGAACGGCCCGAAATACGGCTGCGGCTTGGGGGAATGCGGCACCTGTACTGTCCTGATCGACGGACTGGCGGCACGCTCCTGCGTGATTCCGGTGACCGGCTGCGCCGGCCGCGACATCGTGACGCTCGAAGGCCTCGGCACAAGCGACAAGCCCGACGTCGTGCAGCAGGCCTTCATCGACGAGCAGGCCGCACAATGCGGCTATTGTCTCAACGGCATGATCATGACCACCAAGGCGCTGCTCGCGATTAATCCGCGGCCGACCGAGCAGGAGGCGCTGGCGGCGCTGCGCTACAATCTTTGCCGCTGCGGCACGCATGTCGAGATCCTCCGCGCGGTGATGCGCGCCTCTAGCCAGCTCACCGAGGCCGCAGATTGATGGCCTCCTATGTTTCGAACGGAGCTGAGCGCGCAGGTTCGCTCATCGTCGCCCGCAGCGTGGACGAGGTCACATCCGAGACCTTCGTCCGCATCACCGCGGACGGTTCGGTCACGGCCTATAACGGCCATGTCGATCTCGGCACCGGCATCCGCACTGCGCTGGGCCAGATCGTCGCCGAAGAGCTCGACGTGTCCTTTGCGCGCGTCGTCGTCGTGCTCGGCGACACGGCCGTGGTACCGAACCAGGGCGCGACGATCGCGAGCGAGACCATCCAGATCACCGCCGTTCCCCTGCGCAAGGCCGCAGCGCAGGCGAGGCACTTCTTGATCGCACGCGCGGCCGAACGGCTGGAACTGCCGGCCGCCGATCTCGAGATCGAGGACGGCCTCGTGCGCGGACATGACAACCGCAGCGTCAGCTATGGCGAGCTGATCGCCGGCGAAGAGATCCGGCTCGAGCTCGAAGACGACGTCGCCGTGAAATCTGTCGGCGATTACGCCATCGTCGGCCACTCCGTCCCGCGTGTCGACGTGCCAGCCAAGGCCACGGGCGAATTGACCTTCGTCCATGACATCCGCGTACCGGGCATGCTGCATGGCCGCGTGGTGCGCCCGCCCTATGCCGGTGTCGATGCCGGCCCGTTCGTCGGCACCAGCCTGCTCGCGGTCGACGAATCCTCGGTGCGCGACATTCCCGGCATCGTCGCCGTCGTCCACATCGGCGATTTCGTCGGTGTCGTTGCCGAGCGCGAGGAGAATGCGATTCGCGCCGCCGAACAGCTCAAGCTGAGCTGGAAGCCGACGCCCTCCCTCACCGATCTTGCCGATGTCGAGACCGCGCTGCGCGCCAATCCGTCGACGCCGCGCACGCTGATCGACAAGGGCGAGGTCGACAAGGCAATTGCGGGCGCGGCCAAGCCGATGCAGCGCACTTACGTCTGGCCGTATCAGATGCACGCCTCGATCGGCCCGTCGTGCGCGGTTGCCGATTTCCAGGACGGCAATATCCGCGTCTGGTCGGGCACGCAGAACCCGCACGTGCTGCGCAGCGATCTGGCGCTGCTGATCGAGCGCCCCGAGAGCGAGATCGAGGTGATCCGGCTGGAGGCCGCCGGCTGCTACGGCCGCAACTGCGCCGACGATGTCACCGCCGATGCGCTGCTGCTGTCGCGCGCCGTCGGCCGTCCCGTCCGCGTCCAGCTGACGCGCGAGCAGGAGCATGCCTGGGAGCCCAAGGGGACTGCCCAGCTAATCGACGTCAATGGTGGCCTCAACGCTGACGGCGGCATTGCCGGGTACGACCTTGCTACGCGCTATCCCTCGAATGCCGCGCCGACGCTGGCGCTGCTGCTGACCGGCCGCCTTTCGCCCGAACCTGCGGTGCTCCAGATGGGCGACCGCACCGCGATCCCGCCCTACGATTACGAGCACATGCGCGTCGTCGCCCACGACACGCCGCCGATCGTGCGTGCCTCCTGGTTTCGCGGCGTCTCGGCCCTGCCGAACACTTTTGCGCATGAATCCTATATCGACGAGGCCGCAACCGAAGCCGGCGTCGATCCCATCGAATATCGCCTGCGCTATCTGAAGGACCCGCGCGCGGTCGATCTGGTCAATGCGGTCGCCGAGCGCGCGGGCTGGATGCCGCGGCCGGTCCGCGAGGACAAGGACGGTGAGGTCGTGCATGGCCGCGGCTTTGCGTATGCGCTCTACGTCCACAGCAAGTTTCCGGGCTATGGCGCGGCGTGGTCGGCGTGGGTTGCCGACGTCGCGGTGAACAAGACGACCGGCGACGTCAGCGTGACACGCGTCGTCGCGGGGCAGGACTCCGGGTTGATGATCAACCCGGACGGCGTGCGCCACCAAATCCAGGGCAACGTCATCCAATCCACCAGCCGCGCGCTGATGGAAGAGGTGTCGTTCGAGCGCGGTGCGGTGGCCGCGCGTGAATGGGGCGCGTATCCGATCATCCCCTTCCCCGACGTTCCCAAGATCGACGTGCTGATGCTGCCGCGGCAGGATCAGCCGCCGCTCGGCGTCGGCGAGTCCGCCTCGGTGCCGAGCGCAGCCGCGATCGCGAACGCCATCTTCGATGCCACCGGCGTGCGCTTTCGCGAGCCGCCGTTCACGCCTGAGCGAATCCTCAAGGGATTGCACGGCGAAGCACCGGCGACGCCGCAGTCCCTGCCCCCGCCCGCAGCCTCGCCTCCGTCTCGTATCTGGGAAAATCCGTTCGCCAGGCGCGCCGGCATCTTCGCAACGATTGCAGCCGTCTGCACCGCCGCGATCGGCATCGGCGCGGCGCTTCTTCCCGGCCGCGCGATTGCACCCATCGCGCGCCCCGATCCGTCGGTCTATTCAGCGGCAACGATCGCGCGCGGAGAGCAGCTTGCCGCGCTCGGCAATTGCGCGGAATGCCACACCGAGATCGGCGGCGCAGCAAATGCCGGCGGTCGCGCCTTGGAAACACCGTTCGGCACGATCTACGCGACCAACATCACGCCCGACGTCGAGACCGGGATCGGTGCCTGGTCCTACCCCGCATTCGAGCGCGCCATGCGCGATGGCCTGCATCGCGACGGACGCCAGCTCTATCCCGCCTTCCCCTACACGCATTTTGCAAAGACCAGCGATTCCGATCTGCAGGCGCTCTACGCTTACCTGATGGCGCAACCTGCGGTGCGCGCGACGACGCCGGCCAACACGCTGGCCTTCCCGTTCAATCTCCGCCCGCTGCTGGCGGGCTGGAATGCGCTGTTCCACCGAACGCCCGACTTCAAGCCCGACCCCTCAAAGTCCGAGGCTTGGAATCGCGGTGCTTATCTGGTCGAGGGCCTCGGCCATTGCAGCGCCTGCCATTCGCCGCGCAACGCGCTCGGCGCCGAGCAACGCAACGCCTATCTCGCCGGCGGCTTCGCCGAGGGCTGGGAAGCGCCGGCGCTGACCTCGCTCTCGCACGCGCCGATCCCGTGGAGCGAGAATGAGCTGTACGCCTATTTGCGCACCGGCCATTCGCGTTACCACGGCGTCGCCGCCGGCCCGATGGCACCGATCGTCCGGGACCTCAAGGCGCTGCCCGACCAGGACATCCGTGCGATGGCGGTCTATCTCAACTCGTTCAATGACACCGCGGTCGACCACCAGGCGCAGGATGCGCTGGCCGCCAAGCTCGAAAATGCAACGCAAGTGACCGTCGCCTCCTCCGCCGGCGCGCGCCTCTATCAAGGCGCCTGCGCCGTCTGCCACGAGGTCGGCGGCCTGCCGCTGTTCGGCACTAGGCCTTCGCTCGCGCTCAACAGCAACCTGCACAGCGCCACGTCGGACAATCTCATACAGGTCATCCTGCACGGCATCGCGGAGCCCGTCTCGAGCGATCTCGGCTACATGCCCGCGTTCAGGAACAGCATGAGCGACACCCAGATCGAGGAGCTCGTCAGCTTCCTGCGCCGGCAGTTCGCGCCGGACAAGCCGGCCTGGACTGGCGTGCGCGAGACGGTTGCAAGGGTGCGCGCCTTCGCCAATTAGGCGTGCTTCGTCACCTCCACCGGCGGCGTGCCGTGGGTGTGAAAGGACTCGATCGTCTTCAATCCCCAGGCCTGGCCCTTCTTGCGCTCCTCCTCGGTCCACACGATCGGCTTCCAGTCGGGCGCCAGGATAAGGCGCGCGCCGGCATTGGCGACTTCGACGCGGTTGCCGCCGGGCTCGTAGACATAGAGGAAGAAGGTCTGCTGGATCGCGTGCTTGTGCGGCCCGGTCTCGATGTGAATGCCGTTCTCGAGAAAAATGTCGGCGGCGCGCAGAATCTCCTCGCGACTGTCGAGGGCGTAGGTGACGTGGTGGAAGCGGCCCGGCACGCCCGAATGATCGAGCGAATAGGCGAAATCGTAGCTCTTGTTTGACATCGTCAGCCACATCGCGGCCTCACGGCCGTTGTTGAGCACGATCTGCTCGGTGAGGCGGCAGCCGAGATAGGTCTCGAAGAACTCGCGGTTGGCCTTGATGTCGACGGCAAGGCAGTTGAGATGGTCGAGGCGGCGGACATTGACGCCGCGAGCGGGAAAGCGCTGTGCCTGGTTCTTCAGCGCAGGCTTGAGTTCGGGCGGCGCCTGATACCATTCGGTCTCGTAATAGAGCTCGACGATATGGCCATCGGGATCGCGGCAGCGGAACGTCGGCCCCTGCCCCATGTCGCCGTCGCTCCAGCCGATGTCGAAGCCGGATCCCTTCAGCGCGGCGACGCGCCGCTCCAGCGCCTGCTGGCTGCGCGCACGCAGCGCCATGTGGCCCATGCCCGAGGTCTTCGCCGCCGTGAGCTTGAGCGAATAGCGCTCGTAATCGTCCCAGCCGCGCAAATAGACCGACTCACCCTTCTGTCCGCTGACCGTCATGCCCATCACATCGACGAAGAATTTCAGGCTCTCGTCCGGCTTCGGCGTCAGCAGCTCCATGTGGCCGAGATGGGCGAGATCGAGGATCGGTTCGGGCTGCATGGTTTCCTCCTGGAGCATGGCTGCGATCCGCCTGTCCGGGCGGCGCGATCGAGACGCGCACGGCACAACGGGCGGGCGGGCCTAAGTGTGCGGTGCCGACAGTAACGCCTCATTTGTACTAATGTACAAATCATTAGGTCCCGTCAACAAAGCAACCGGCATCCCTGCTGCGCACGGCGCCTAGCCGACCGATGTCGGTTGGCCGGACGAAAGGGCCTGCTCGAATGGTAAATTCTTCCTTAAGGACCATCTCGGCCCCAAGGTCCGGAAATGCAGTATTTTCCCGGCGATTCCGCCCATGAGCAGGCATCGGCGACAAGTCTCCGGACCGAATTACCACGGATTTAACGGAGCGGGCGCGCCCGCCGTTTAACCGTTTGTGCAGCGACGGCCGGGCATAGTCCGGGCAAATCCCTTGCTCTTGCCAGGTTCATTCATCGTGACATCCTTTGGACGCGTGATTTCGGTTCGCGGATCGCTCGCCCGGGTCGGGCTTCTGGCGGAAAGCCGGATGCCGATCTCGGAGGTGCGGGCCACCGTCGGACGCTTCGTCAGCATCCGTTGCAGCAGTTCGGTCATCGTTGCGATGATCACGGAGGTCTCCTGCGAGAACCTGTCGGGCTCGGACAATTACATCGCGATCGCCTCGGTCGACCTGCTCGGCGAGATCCTCAATGCCGCGGACAAGGCCAAATTCCAGCGCGGCGTCACCAATTATCCGACCATCGGCGATGCCGTCGACCTGATCACCAGCCAGGAGCTGCGCACGATCTACGCGCCGACCGGCTCGGACCAGATCAATGTCGGCTTCCTCCAGCAGGACCGCTCGGTCATCGCCTATGTCGACGTCGAGGAAATGCTGTCCAAGCATTTTGCGGTGCTCGGATCGACCGGCGTCGGTAAATCGACCGGCGTCTCGTTGCTGCTCAACGAGATCCTGAAGGCGCGGCCGAACCTGCGCATTTTCCTGCTCGACGTGCACAACGAATATGGCCGCTGCTTCGGCGACCGCGCGCTGGTGCTCAACCCGCGGAACCTGAAGCTGCCGTTCTGGCTTTTCAACTTCGAAGAAATCGTCGACGTGCTGTTCGGCGGCCGCGCCGGCGTGCCGGAAGAGCTCGACATCCTGGCCGAAGTGATCCCGCTCGCCAAGGGCGTCTATACCCAGTACCAGAACGCCGACCGCATCGGCCTGAAGCGCATCGATCCCAAGCAGATCGGCTACACCGTCGATACGCCGGTGCCTTATCGCCTGGTCGACCTGCTGTCGCTGATCGACGAGCGCATGGGCAAGCTCGAGAACCGCTCCTCGCGCATCATCTATCACAAGCTGATCTCGCGCATCGAGGCCGTGCGCAACGACCCTCGTTACGCCTTCATGTTCGACAACGCCAATGTCGGCGGCGACACCATGGCCGAGGTGATCAGCCATCTGTTCCGCCTGCCCGCCAACGGCAAGCCGATGACGGTGATGCAGCTCGCCGGCTTCCCGGCCGAGGTGATCGATTCCGTCGTGTCCGTGCTCTGCCGCATGGCCTTCGACTTCGGGCTGTGGAGCGACGGCGTCTCGCCGCTGCTGTTCGTCTGCGAGGAGGCGCACCGCTATGCCTCCGCCGACCGCAACATCGGCTTCGGCCCGACCCGCAAGGCGGTGTCGCGCATCGCCAAGGAAGGCCGCAAATACGGCGTCTATCTCGGCCTCATCACCCAGCGCCCCGCCGAGCTCGACGCCACCATCATCTCCCAGTGCAACACGCTGTTCACGATGCGCCTCGCCAACGACCGCGACCAGGCGCTGCTGCGCGCCGCGGTGTCGGACGCCGCCGCGAACCTGCTCTCCTTCGTGCCGTCGCTCGGCACCCGCGAGGTGCTGGCGTTCGGCGAAGGCGTCGCGCTGCCGACCCGCTTGCGCTTCAAGGAGGTGCCGCCGCACCAATTGCCGCGCGGCGAGGCCACCATCTCCAGCGTACCGTCCGTCACCTCCGGTCACGACATGCATTTCGTCAGTGCGGTGCTGGAACGCTGGCGCGGCGCCACCTCACAGCGCGACGTGCCGAACGACCCCGTGTTCTCCGCACCACCGGCGAAGACGATGTCCAGCGTCGAAGCCCCGATGCTGCAGCCGTCGATGGGCCTCGACCCGGACCGCTTCTCGCTGCTGAAGAAGCCGCTGCGATAGCGCATCTCGCCTGTCCCGGACGCGCCGCGGCGTGCAACGCTGCTGCGCTGAGCCGGGACCCCGCCGCGATCACCGCCGTCAAGCACCTGGGCCCCGGCTCAGCAGCGCACCACCGAAGAGGCGCTGCGCCGCGTCCGGGGCATGAGACCTTGCGACGCCTCTGGAGCGTCTCGCCTGCATCGACTATGGTTCCCGCCCCAAGCCGGATCCATGCCCATGACAAAGACCGCCACGCAACGCTTTCCCGCACCCGCCCTCGACACCCTGCCCGACGACATCCGCACGCGCCTGCTCGCCGTGCAGGAGAAGAGCGGCTTCGTGCCGAACGTGTTCCTGACGCTGGCCTACCGCCCCGACGAGTTCCGCGCCTTCTTCGCCTATCACGACGCGCTGATGGAAAAGGACGGCGGCCTCACCAAGGCCGAGCGCGAGATGATCGTGGTGGCGACGTCGGCGGCGAACCAGTGCCAATATTGCGTGATCGCCCATGGCGCGATCCTGCGCATCCGCGCCAAGAACCCGCTGATCGCCGACCAGGTCGCGATCAACTACCGCAAGGCCGACATCACGCCGCGGCAGAAGGCGATGCTCGATTTCGCCATGAAGGTCTCGGCCGACGCGCAGCGGATTTCCGAGGATGACTTCGCCGCGCTGGCGCCGCACGGCTTCAGCGACGACGACATCTGGGACATCGCCGCGATCTCCGCCTTCTTCGCGCTGTCGAACCGGCTGGCGAATTTCACGGGCATGCGGCCGAACGAGGAGTTCTATCTAATGGGCCGCCTGCCGAAGACATGAGCGAGGCGCCATGACCGAGCTCGATTGGCCAGAAATCCTGCTGCGCCTCGGCTCAGCCACGCTCGCCGGCGGCGCGATCGGCCTCAACCGCGACCTGCACGGCAAGCCGATCGGGCTGAAGACGCTCGGCATCGTCGGGCTCTCGACCGCGAGCGTGGTTCTGCTCGCATTGCAGCTCGCCGAACCCGCCAAGGTCGTCGACGCCGCCAGCCGCGTCATCCAGGGCATCCTCACCGGCATCGGCTTTCTCGGCGCCGGCGTCATCGTGCACCAAAGCACGGGGTTTCGCGTTCGGGGCCTCACCAGCGCCGCATGCACTTTCCTTGCGGCCTGCCTCGGCATCGTCTGCGGCGCCGGACAGTGGAAAATCGTTGTCGTTGCCCTGGCGCTGGCCTTCGCCCTGCTGACGATCGGCCACCGCCTCGAGCGCCGGCTGCATCGCATGCTTGGCGGCAAGGACGAGGCGCATGAGGTCGAAGGCGCCCCGGAAGAGCAGCACCGATAGCCGTCGGTTCGGCGGATTCTCCGTCAGCGCCGGCGGCCTGCGCGGTGCCAGTAGAACGCCGCAAGCCCAACCGGCAGCGAAAGAGCCAGCCACGAAAGGCCGTCCCAGATCCCATCTCCGACGAGCGCCAGACCGAGCCCCACGGCGCAGACCAAGCCGACCAGGAGCGGCGCCCGGAACACGTCCCACACGCTTCTGTAGTGCCGGGCCAGGTTCGGAACGTCCGCCTTGGACACGGAACGACGCATGGGATCAGACACCGACTGCCGCGGTCCGCTCTGTGCGCAGCGGCTTGCGGACCGACGGCTTTCGCCTTGCCGCCCAGAGATAGATTCCGCTGACGAGAACGATGATCGTCATGATGTCGAGAACCGCCCAGACGATCTTCAACGGAAGCCCGCCGTAATCGCCGAAATGCAGCGGACGCGAGACCTGAAGCGTCTTCAGATACCACGGCACCTCGGGCGCCACGATCGTCTTGCCGTCATTGGCATCGACCAGCATCGGCTGAAGCATGCGCGCCGTGAAGGGCGTCGCTCCCTTGGTCCAGACCACGAGGTGCTGCGGGCTGCCGAAACGCGCCGCGGTCGGCATCGTCACCGAGGTGACGAGGCGATCCGGAAATCTGGTGCGGACAAGCTCGACGGCGGCTTGAACCGAAGGGATCGGAGCCTCGGGCTTGCCCAGATGAGGCGCCAGCAAGACGGGGATGAGCTGCGCCCGCCACAGGTCGAACAACGGCGTCGCCAGCGTGTTGATCATGCCGGTGAGACCGACCACCAACGTCCACGTCAACGTGACGATGCCGAGGAGATTATGGGTGTCGAGCCATTTGAGCCGGGGCGACGACCGCCGACGGATCGTCCCGAAATCCAGCCGCCGCATGAACGGCCAATAGACAACGATGCCGGAGATGATCGACACGGCGAACACGAGTCCCATCGCCCCGAGAAACAGCTCGCCGGGGAGCCCTGTGAACATGTCCTTGTGTATCCGCAGCACGATATCCATGACGTCCTGATGCGGGGCTTCTTCGCCGAGCATTTCGGCCGTTCGCGCATCGAACGTCAGGCGATGGAAGTTGCCCGGCGCCGGGACAGCGGTCGGAGAAACGGCCACAGTCACGAGTGGCTCGGTCTGCTTGAGATTGAGCAGCAGGACATACTGACCGGGAAAACGCGCTTGCGCCGCCGCGATCATCCGGTCGAGCGACAGACGCGGCGTTCCTTCCGGCATGGCGGGCGCCGAGATCTCGTCCTCGAGCAGATCGTCGATCTCGTCGTGAAAGACCAACGGAAGTCCCGTCACGCACAGCATCAGCAGGAACAGCATGCACACGAGCGAGGTCCAGGTGTGAATGCGGGACCAGAGCCGGATCGTGCGGGCCTGAACCATGGCGATCCTTACCAGCGATAGCTGACCGTGCCCGTGATGGTGCGCGGGCTGGTGTATTGGCAACCGCCATTCGTGGTGCACGCAACGGTGACGCGATCGGCGATGTTCTTTACGTTCAGCGCGAGGTTGACACCCTTGGGCTGGCGATAATGCAGGCCCGCATCGAACACGACGTAGCCCTCGTTGAAGATGGTGTTGGTGGTGTCGGCGAAGGTCGGCCCGTTGTAGCGGACGCCGCCGCCCAACCCCCAGCCGTCCCATGTCCCGCCCTGGACCGTGTAGTCGAGATAGGCCGATGCCATCTGGCGGGCCACCAGTGTCGGCACCTTGCCGAGATCGGCGGCGGTGGTGGTTTGCGTCACCTTCACATCCTGGTTGGTGTAGGTGGCCACGAGGTTCAGTCCGGGCATGATCTGCGCCAGCGTCTCGAACTCGATGCCGCGCGAATTCACCTCGCCGAGCTGGACCGAGAAGCCGAGATGCGATGGATCGCTCGTGAGCGAGTTTTGCCGCGTCAAATCATAGAGCGCCAACGTCATCAGCAGGGTCCGCGACGGCTGGTACTTCACGCCGAGCTCGTGCTGCTGCGCCGTCGTCGGCTTGAACGGATTTCCCGCAAAATCCGTGCCCGGCGTCGGCAGGAACGATTCCGAATAGCTGTAATACGGCGCAACTCCGGAATCGAACACGTACGAGACCGCTCCGCGCTTGGTGAAGGCCGTGTCCTTGGTGTCGGTCGTCTTGTTGGTCGCCAAGGCGTAGGTGTTCTGTTCGGAGACATCGTAGCGGCCGCCCAATGTAAAGATCCAGTTCTGGATCTTCATCTGGTCCTGCACATAGACGCCGACCTGATCGATTGTCTGGTTCGCCGAGGGGGTGACGAGCGCAGTCGGAGCCGCGATGGCTTGGTCGTAGACCGGATTGATCTTGCTGAGCGGCGGCGCATTTCCGGAATAGGTCCGGTCCGTCATGTTGAACGTCAGATAGTCGACGCCGGAGACCACCGTGTGCTGAAGCGGCCCCGTGCCGAACTTGCTGATCAGGTGGTTGTCGGTCGACAGGGTATCGACTTGCTCCTGGATGCGCATCGCGCGACGCGGAAAGACCGTGGCCGTATCGAGCGGCGTTCCGATGAACGTCAGATAGCGATAATCGAGCTCGGTGTGGCCGTAGCGAGCCTTCGATTCGAAGATCAGATCGTTGTTGAAGCGGTGCTCGAACTGATAGCCGATGCGCTCCTGCTCCTGGTCGAACCTATTGTAGCTGGGGTCACCGAGGAACAGCGGCAGTGCGGTGATGCCGGTGACCTTACCGCCGCTCAGATGCGCCATCGACAGCGGAAAGGCGTTGCCGGTCAGATCGTGCGTGTAGTCGGCGAGGATGGTCAGCGTGGTATCGTTGGTCGGCTTCCAGGTCACGGCGGGCGCGATATAGGTCCGGTTGTCCTTCACGAAATTCGAGAAATTGGCGATCTGCGCATCGGAATCCCGGAACACACCGGTCAACCGATAGAGCAGCGTCCCATCGTTGGTCGCGGGCCCGCCGAAATCGAAGGCCCCCTGAAACCGATCGTAATTGCCGAACTGGCCGACGATCTCGCCAAAGGCCTTGTCGGGCGGGCGCTTGCTGATGACGTCGACAAGACCGCCCGGCGCCCCCTGCCCGTACATGACGGAGCTCGGACCCTTGATGACGTCGATGCGCTCGAAACCGTAGGGCTCGTTGCGGAACAGCGACAAGAAGGCGGGGTCGCCGACCTCGCGAAGCCCGTCGCGATAGGCGCCGTAGCCGTTGTTGTCGAAGCCGCGGATGTAGACGTTGTCGAAGCGCGGATCCTTGCCGCCGGGCTGGATGGCGAGACCTGCGACATACTGCAATCCTTCGACCAGTGTCGTGACCGAGCGCGTATCGAGCTGGTCGCGGCTGACGACGGAAACGGATTGCGGTGTCTCCAGGATCGGTACGTCGGACTTCATCGCAGCCGAGCTGACGACGGGCACGAACCCCCTCACCGGATCAGTACCGCGTTCCGCTGCAGCGGCAGCCGGCTGGGAAGCTGCTTGGACTGCCTGTCCTGCCGCACGCGATCGCGTCTGGCGCGCGCTCGCAGATCGCGAGTTGCGCGGTGTGGTGACCTGGCGCTTGCTCGGGCGGCTTTGCTCGACCACGACGGGAGGAAGAACCGATGCTCCGCTCGCGCTCTGAGCCTGCGCGTTTTGGCCGAAGGCGATGGCGGAAGGAAGCGCGACAAGACCGCACAACATCGACACGCGCCCGCGCTTCGTTGCGCGTGCGTCAAACACCAATTCCAGCATTCCCAGTCCCCGAACTTTCGGGAACGACCATGCAGAGACTCCGAGCGCACAATCAAAGTGTTTCGGACGTTCGCGTCGTAGAATCTATGTAGACTGGATCCGTTCTAATGAAATGACGTCGGCATCTCGCACGCGTCTTCCGCGGCCTGCATGATTTCCGGACGTCGACTCGTCGCGCTCGGCGCATGGCCGGGCTGCCGCGTCACGATCTAGAATCGTAACCGCCGGCCCCAAAACGGCTTCAGCAGTTCGAGCGCCGTGAGCACCAATAGTCCAGCGCCGAGCGTGATCATCAAATCGTCAAGATGCAGCGGACCGAAGCGAAAGAGACCGGAGGCCGGCGGCCAGAACAGGGCTGCGGCGAGGACAAGCGCAATCGCGAGGAATATCCAGAGCAATACCGCGTTTGGACGGAAGAAGGCAGACAAGAAGGATGCGCTGAAGGATCGATTGACCAGCACCAGCGCGAGGACGCAGACGACGAGCGCAATGAATGCGAGGGTGCGAGCCTCATCGGGCGGAAGCCCGGAACGAAGCGCTGCGACGAAGATCACCGCGATCAAGGCGAAGGCCACCGCGCCCTGCAGGACGCTCCAGGCGATCAGGGGCCACGAGAACAGCTCCGCATCGGCACGCCGCGGCGGACGCTTCATGACGTCGCGCTCCTCGCGCTCGGCTTCGAACACCAGCGAGCAGACGGGATCGATGATCAGCTCCAGAAAGGCGATGTGAACCGGGCCGAGCACCAGCGGCAGCCCAAACACCAGGGGAAGCAGCGCAAGACCCGCGATCGGCACGTGAACCGCGAAGATGAAGGCCATGGCCTTGCGCAGATTGTCGTAGATCCGGCGTCCGAGGCGGATGGATGCGACGATGGAGCTGAAATCGTCGTCGAGCAGGACGATCGAGGATGCCTCGCGGGCGACGTCGGTGCCGCGGCCACCCATCGCGATCCCGATATGGGCGGCCTTCAGCGACGGCGCGTCGTTGACGCCGTCGCCCGTCATCGCAACGATCTCGCCGCCGCGCTTCAGCGCCTGCACGATCCGCAGCTTCTGCTCCGGCAGAACCCGCGCGAAGACGTTCACCTTCCTGACGAGTGCCTCGAGCTCGGTGTCGTCAGCGAGCATGATCTGCTCCCCGGTCACGACCTCATTGACGTCGAGCCCGGCTTGCCCGGCAATCGCCAGAGCGGTCGCCGGATAGTCGCCCGTGATCATGACGACGCGGATGCCGGCCGAACGGCATTCGCGAACCGCCTCCGGAACGTGAGGCCGCAACGGATCCGCGAGTCCGACCAGGCCAACGAGGCGAAATACGAAAGCCTCCTGGGATGCCGGCAGGGAAGTGTCATCACACGCGGCAACCGCCATCCCCAGCACGCGAAGCCCGTCCTTCGCCATGGCCCCGACGGCAGCTTGCACGGCCTCCCGATCGGCCTCGTTCAGCCTGCACAGCCGCGCAATCGCTTCCGGCGCGCCCTTGGCGCATGCGATGAGATCCGCCGCTGCGGATGTCCGCCAAACCTGGGTCATGGCGAGCAGCTCGGGGCGCAGACCATAGGTACGCACCAGCGTCCGCCCGCCATCCATCGCGTCTCCGTCCCGCAGGACATCACGCGCAAACGCGTGCAGCGCCTTCTCCATCGGATCGAACGGCTCCGGAGAGCTTGCCAGCGCCCCGCAGCGCGCCAGCTCGGCGAATTCGGGCCCGACCTGATCCGGACCGGACGCCTCCGCACGCAGACGCGCGCCGTCGCGCAGCCGCAGCTCGGCGACCGACATCTGGTTCTGCGTCAGCGTCCCGGTCTTGTCGGTGCACAGGACTGTCGCCGAGCCGAGGACCTCGATGGCGGCGGCTCGCCGCGTCAGGACGCGGGCCTGCGAAATCCGCCACGCGCCCATGGCCATGAACACCGTGAGCACGACGCCAAATTCTTCCGGAAGCATCGACATGCCGATGGCGACGCCTGCGAGCAGCGCCTGCAGCCAGTCGCCGCGCGAGACGCCGTAGAGCACAATCGCGGCCAGGCTGATGATGGCGCCGCCGAGAAAGCAGAGCCGCACCAGCCTTGCGGTCTGTTGCTGAAGCCGCGGCGGCTCGGCCTGCAGGCCGCGAAGCGACAGCCCGATCTTCCCGATCTCGCTGCGCGGCCCGGTGGCCTCGACCAGCGCCAGCCCCTCGCCGCGCACGACGAGCGAACCGGAATACACGAATGGCTGATCCTCGCCGCCGGGCCGGTGACCGGCCTCGGTGACCTTGTCGGCCGTCTTCTTGCGGACGGGCATCGACTCGCCGGTCAGCAGGGACTCGTCGATCTGCAGGTCCCGCGCCTCGACGAGCGCGGCGTCGGCGGGGACGCGATCGCCTTCACCGAGGACGAGAAGGTCGCCCAGCACGACCTCGCGGCCGGCAATTCGCCGGCGCACCCCGTCGCGCACCACCAGCGCCCGCGGGCTGGTCAGGTCACGCAAGGCTTCCAGCACGCGCTCGGTCCGGGTCTCCTGCACCACCGTGATCACGATGGACATCGCCCCGAACGCCAGCAGGATCAGCGCCTCCTTGAGATCGCCGAGCACGAGATAGATGAGCCCGCCGCAAAGCAGCAGCAGGAGCATCGGCTCGCGCAGCACTTCCACCACGATGCGCAGGGGACTGCGTCGTTCCGGCCGAGGCAATTCGTTGGGGCCGTCTGCCGCGAGCTTCGCCCGGGCCTCGGTTTCGCTCAGGCCGGCCGAACTGCGGCGTTCCGTCTCGCTCACGGTTTCCGCCGCAGGCTCCAGAGGCTGCCGGCACCGACGATTGCGGTCGCGAGCAGGACGGCGACGAAGGTCTGGATGATGGTGAAATTCAGCGCATCACGCGCGACGAACAGCGCCGTGATCGCGCCGGCGAGGACAAAGAGGATGCGAAAGATGACGCTCATGGCCGTGCCTCCAAAATCTGCATGACTTGGAGCCCGGGCCCTCGGCATCGGGGCACAACGCTGTCTCTGCAAACATGCAGGCAGACCTTAGCCGGTCAGGGCGAGGCACCTTTGCGACAGGTCAAGCCTGGCCCGGCCATCATCTGCCGGCAGGTGCGACGTGATGTCCACCTGGCAGCGCGCAGCCGCGCTCACGGCTGCGCGGCGCTATGCCGCTAGCGCTTCGCCATCAACTCGAGCGCCGGAGCAAAGCGCTCCGCGAACGTCAACGTCTTGGCGTGGTGGACCGCGGCAAAGGATGCAGAGATTCCCGCCGAAGCGACCGCGAGCACGGCAACTACGAAAGCCAGACGGCGCATGTTCGCCTCCTGTGTGAGCTCGACTACTCCATAGAAATGGGACGGCTCTGTTTCAGGACGGTTTCGTGGGCGCGGAAATTGATTTCGCTCAAGCGGCTGTGATGAGATCCGGCTTATCTGGGGGCATTCCGTAACCAACTAACAAGGGTCGACGTGTTTTGGAGCGCCGGCCGTGTTGGGAATTTCGTATCCGCGACCGCGATTCCGGGCACTGCGGCGACAAGCAACATTCGCTGGAATGGGAGTCATCGAGGACTACGCAAATGAAGATCGTGATCCAGAAGCTCAATGGCCTGTGGCACCTCATCGTCGGATCGTCCCAGATCCGAACGCCGTTCCTGGACACCCAGGACCGCGCGCTGGTGGTCACTTACGCCCGCCGCGCCTACCCCGGCGCCAGGATCTTCCAGCGCGACTGACGAGATACCGTTAATCGTCGTCCAGCGGGCCGCACCAGCCGGGCAGATAGATCGCATTCTTGCTTCTGGCGGCGGCCATCGCCTTCTCGAGCGCCTTGTCGAAATCGGCCTCCACCGCCTTGCGTGAGACCTGCCGGCGCAGGAAATCGGCCCACAGGAATTCGGAGAATGGCGTCGTGTCCTTGGCGAAGCCGCCCATGCGGCGCAATTCGCCGGCAAGGCTGCGGAACGGATCGTCCTTCAAGTCGGCGACCGATTTCGGCAGGTCGCGGAACGACCGCCGCTCGCCCTTGGCGTCGTAAGGATAGACCCAGCGCTTGTTGTCCATGACGCCCCAGAAGGCCTCGCGCTCCACCATCCTGAGGTCGCCCACGATGGTCACCAGCACCTCCTTGACGCCTTCATCGTGCAGCGCGCGGCCGAGGTGATGATGGTCGATCACGTAGTAACGTGCATCGGGGCCGTAAACGACGGGGATCATGTGCTTGCCGAGCAGATCCGCCTGCTTCTTCTTGTCATGCTCGCGCCAGCGCTTCCGCTTCTCCTTGACCTCGCGCATGCCGACCGTCATCTGCGTCGGCCGGAGCGACAGGATCGGAACCGGATGCACTCTCGGCTCGCGCGCGTTGGTCGTGGTCATGATCGAAGCCCCTCGGATGGATGCAACTAGCGGTTCGGGTTCCCGCGACTATGCCATGGGCCCCAGGGCGGCAAAATCCGTTCGAAGCACGCGCAGATCACAAGTCGATACCGATCGGGCGAAGGACGGTGTCGCTGTGCCCGCATTGCAGCGCAACGCGCGGATCACGGGCGCGACGGCCGGTTTCCAGATCGCTGCACACCGGCCCGTGCACAAATGGTACGAACGCACGAATACACGCGGGCATTGAGAAGTTTTTCTGCAACGCGTGCCTCACCTATGCTATCTAAATTGCTGCTTCGGAGTGATCCCCGCCCCATGAACAACCAGCGGCCCATAAGCTCTGATGAGGAGCACCGGGTGCTCCAGTTCAGGCCGCGCACCCCGCCTTCCCCAAGGGTCCAGCGCGGCGATGCCAGCGTGCAGCCGCTGCGCGCCACGCCCGAACGGCTGGACCTGTCGCGCTACGAGCAGCCGCGCGCCGAGCCCGATAATTTCCGCCAGCGCATGCTTGCCAATATCGCGGCGCTCGCCTTCACCATCGCGCTGACCGCGATCGGGATCTGGCTCGCGGTCAGCATCGCCGACCTGCGCCGGACTCAGGATTGCGTGCTGATGGGCCGCCGCGACTGCGTCAAGATCACGACACCGCACATTTAGGACCGGCCCGGCGCGGACCTCGCGGCGGAAGGGTCCCAGCCGGCATCCCCAGCCCCGTCCGTTGCTGTCCCCCGGAGCCTGCCCGGCTCCATTGAACTCAGGGCGGCGCTCCGATATACGGGCTTTCGACCCGGCCAGAGGGGGATTTGAGGGCGTCATCAGGGGCGCGATGCCCAGCCACCGTGCCACTCTGGACAATCTGACAAATACCTGCAATATATCAAAGGCTTAGTGATGTCCTCCACATTCGATCAGGTCGCCACGATCATCGCTGAAACCTGCGACATCCCGCGCGACACGATCACGCCGGATAGTCATGCCATCGATGACCTCGGCATCGACAGCCTCGATTTCCTCGATATCGCTTTTGCGATCGACAAGCAGTTCGGCATCAAGCTGCCGCTGGAGAAGTGGACTCAGGAGGTCAACGACGGCAAGGCGACCACCGAGCAATATTTCGTGCTGAAGAACCTGTGCGCCCGCATCGACGAACTGGTTGCGGCCAAGGGCGCGAGCGCCTAAGGGCGCAGTCATGCAACTCGAATACTTCCACATGATCGATCGCATCGTCGACCTCAAGGTCGACGAGAAGACGATCGTCGTCGAAGCGCAGGTCCCGCAGGAAAGCACCATTTTCGAGGGGCACTTCCCCGGTTATCCCTTGATGCCCGGCGTGCTCCTGATCGAATCGATGGCGCAGGCCTCGGGCTGGCTTCAACTCGGCGTTTTCAGGTTCGAACGCATGCCGATCCTGGCCGCCGTGAAGGAGGCCAAGGTCCGCGGCTCGGTCTTCCCGGGCGACCTTATGAGCATCGAGGCGAGCCTCACCCATGAAGGCTCCGGCTATGCCATGACCGAGGCCAAGATCCGGGTCGGCGGCAAGCTGCGCGCCAATTCCGCGCTCACCTTCACGTTGATCCCCTTCCCCAATGCGGATATGCGCGGATACATGGCGAAGGTCGCCGAGCGCGTCGGGTTTCCGCAACAGGTCCTATCGCAATGACTAACACCGCTTCGAGGCCCGGCCAGACCGAGGTCTGGATCACCGGCATTGGGCTCGCCACCTCGCTCGGCGAGGGCCTCGACGCCAACTGGGCCGCGCTTTCTGAGAAGCGCATCAATGTCGACGAGAAGGTCTTTGCGCCCTACATCGTGCATCCCTTGATGCCGGTATCCTTCGACAGCCAGATTCCGAAGAAGGGCGACCAGCGCCAGATGGAAGCCTGGCAGCGCATCGGCACCTATGCCGCCGGTCTTGCGCTGGATTCCGCCGGCATCAAAGGCAACAAGGACATCCTGTCGAAGATCGACATGGTCGTCGCCGCCGGCGGCGGAGAGCGCGACATCAACGTCGATAGCGGCATTCTCACCGCCGAGGCCAAGGGCGCCAACGCGCCGGGCTTCCTCAACGAGCGGCTGATGAGCGATCTCAGGCCGACGCTGTTCCTGGCCCAGCTCTCCAACCTGCTCGCCGGCAACATCGCCATCGTGCACGGCTTAGGAGGCACCTCGCGCACCTTCATGGGCGAAGAGGTCGCCGGCGCGGATGCCGCCCGCATCGCGCTCGCGCGCATCGCCTCGGGCGAAAGCGACATCGCGCTGGTCGGCGGCTCGCACAATGGCGAACGCAAGGACTTGCTCGTCCTCTACGAATTCGGCGACTTCAACCTGAAGGACAAGTTCGCGCCCGTGTGGGCGCGCAAGGACCATCCCGGCTTCGCGCTGGGCTCGGCCGGCGCCTTCCTGGTGCTGGAATCGAAGGCCCATGCGGAAGCGCGCGGCGCCAAGCCGTTCGCAAAGCTGTCGAGCGTCGTCGCAGACCTCGCCAAACGCAAACAGCCCGGCGACATGACCGCGACACTCGAGAAGCTGTGGGCCAAGCTGCCCAGGCGCGAGGGCAAGGGCGCGATCATCACCGGGGCGACCGGCGCGGAGCCCGCGACCTCGGACGAGCGCGACTTCCTGAAGAGCCATGCCGACTTTCCGGTGCGCTCGACCGGCACGGTGTTCGGCCATGCCATGGAAACGCAATTTCCGCTCGGCATCGCCCTCGCCGCACTGTCGATCTCGCGCGGCGCGCTGTTCCCACCGAATGATTCCACGGGGACCGAGATTGAAATGCAGGGCGCGCCCACCCAGATCGTGGTGGTGGGAGCCGGACACTGGCGCGGCGAAGGCATGGCGCTGGTCGAGGCGGTTTAACCAGCTCAAGCGGGGATCGACATGACTGCACCACGCGACAAACTCGGGCGTCCCGTCGTCGTCGTCACCGGCATGGGCATCATGACCTCGCTCGGTGCCGGCAAATCCGACAATTGGGCGAAGCTCGTCGCCGGCGAATCCGGCATCCGCACCATCACGCGTTTTCCGGTCGACGGCCTCAAGACCACGATGGCCGGCACCGTCGATTTCGTCAGCGCCGATCCGTTCTCCTCCACCGCCCTGTCCGAGCGGATGGCCGAGCTGGTGACGCAGGAAGCGCTGGAGCAGGCCGGCGTCGGCGCCAAGGCCGATTTCCCGGGTCCGCTTTTCCTCGCGGTTGCACCGGTCGAGGTCGAATGGCCGCAGCGTCGCGAGCTCGGTCGCGCCGTCGGCCAGCAAGACATCAGCTACGACGATCTGCTCCGCATCTCCGGCGGCGGCAAGTTCAGCGCCTATCATCATCGCTTCATGTTCGGCTCGGTTGCCGCCCATCTCGCCGAGACCTTCGGCACCAAGGGCTCGCCGATCTCGCTGTCGACGGCCTGCGCCTCCGGAGCCACCTCGATCCAGCTCGGGGTCGAGGCGATCCGCCGCGGCGAGACCGACGCGGCGCTGTGCGTCGCGACCGACGGCACCGTGAACCCGGAAGCGCTGGTGCGCTTCTCGCTGCTGTCGGCGCTGTCGACCCAGAACGACCCGCCGCAGGCGGCCTCCCGTCCCTTCTCCAAGAACCGCGACGGCTTCGTCATGGCTGAAGGTGCCGGCGCGCTCGTGCTTGAAAGCTATGAGGCCGCCACCGCGCGCGGCGCAAAGATTCTCGGCGTGATTGCCGGCTGCGGCGAGCTCACGGATTCGTTCCATCGCACCCGCTCCTCGCCCGACGGCAAGCCGATCATCGGCTGCATGAACAAGACGCTGGCCGACGCCGGCATGACGCCGGACCAGATCGACCACATCAACGCGCACGGCACCGCGACGCCCGAGAACGACAAGATGGAGTTCAACACGACGTCGGCGGTGTTCGGCGAGCTCGCGCAGAAGATTCCGGTCACCTCCAACAAGTCGATGGTCGGCCACACCATCTCGGCCGCCGGCGCGGTCGAGGCGATCTTCTCGCTGCTCACGCTCGAGCATCAGCGCATTCCGCCGACGATCAACTACGACAATCCGGATCCCACGATCCTGTTCAACGTCGTCGGCAACAAGGCGCGCGATGCCCGCGTCACTGCGGTGATGTCGAACTCGTTCGGCTTCGGCGGCCAGAACGCTTCGCTGATCCTGACCCGCGAACCGGCCTGACCGGACGCATGAGGCTGCTTCCTGCGAGCACGAAGGCCCGCGCGCGGGAGGCTGCCAAGTCGCTCGGCGGCAGCCTGATCGGCGCCGCGACCGTCGCGATGCTGCGCACCACGCGCTATTTCGATCCCGCCAAGACCTCGGACTTTTTCGCGCGTGCCGTGAAGCTGATCGGACCGCGCCTGCGCGAGCACCGCATCGGCCGCTCCAACCTCGCCGCCGCCTTCCCCGAGAAGTCACCGGAAGAGATCGAACGGATCCTGATGGGCGTCTGGGACAATCTCGGCCGCGTCGGCGCCGAGTTCGCCCATATCGACCAAGTCTGGAATTACGAGCGCGATGCCCCGGAGAAGAGTCGAATCGAGATTTCCCCGCGCAGCATCGAGCTGTTCGACCAGATCCGCGACGACGGCAAGCCGGCGCTGATCTTCGCCGCGCATCTTGCGAACTGGGAATTGCCGGCGCTCGCCGCGGTCGCGCATGGACTGGACACCGCAATCCTCTATCGCCGCCCGAACATCGCCTCGGCCGATCGCATCATCCAGGAGATGCGCCAGGTCAACATGGGCACGCTGATCCCGGCCGGCCGCGAGGCGCCGCTGCGGCTCGCGCAGGCGCTGAAGGACGGCAAGCACGTCGCCATGCTGATCGACCAGTATCTCACCGCTGGCGTCGAGGTCACGTTCTTCGGCCGCAAGACCCGCGCCAATCCGATGCTGGCGCGCCTCTTGCGCCAGGTCGAATGCCCGATCCACGGCGTGCGCATCATCCGCCTGCCCGACGGCCGCTTCCGCGGCGAGCTCACCGAAGAGATCCAGCCGGTGCGCGATGCCGATGGCAGGATCGACGTCCAGGGCACGACGCAGGCGATCACGAGCGTCGTGGAAAGCTGGGTGCGAGAGCATCCGGAGCAGTGGCTCTGGCTGCATAGAAGGTGGCGGTAGGCGCTGGCGCTATTTGCTCAGCGGCCGCATTCGGACTCGGCCAGGCTCGATCACGGAAAAATGGCCCGCCCAATCGTCACGGGCCAAGATCAGGTCGGCGAGCACCTTGCCAATCCGCCCGGGTGCCGGCGGTGGGATGCGCAACAATACGATACCGCATGCGGTCGGGAGCGACGACGCTTTAGCCAACTCCCCAAAGTCCTTATCAAAGGTGATTAAGATCCGTTGTTCGTGCGACGCCTGCGCCAATACTTCGCGATCGCTGCTACCAGGCGCCGAAGCTCTGATCCAGATGACGTCGTGACCTGATGCACGAACTGCATCGACGGCGGAGCCAGGAAAATTCTCGTCCGCGAGAAAACGCGTCTCAAGCTGCGGTCGGGTGAACCCGTTCGCCGCTAAGGGAATCGCGTGCGTAAGCCAGACACGCGAGAATGTCCTCGCGCGAAAGGCCTGGATAGTTGGCTAAAATGTCGGCTTCGCTCCAACCGTCTGCCATCAATCCGATGATGAACTCGACCGCAATGCGGGTCCCACTAATCACGGGCTTGCCAGCAAGGACATCAGGTGCGAGCGAAATGCGAGAATGATCGGTCATTGCTCAAGGCCTGGTTCGTTCAATCTGAAGCAGATAGTACACCAATTCCCGCCGCACGGCGAATTTGGAACCCATCTGCCCTACCTCCCCGTCTTCACCTTGGTCCAGAGCCGATTGATGATCCGCTGGGTCGCCGGCTCGCGCGCCGTGATGACGAACAGTTTTGCGAGCGTCGCCTCGTCCGGATAGATGTTCTTGTCGTTCAGGATCTTCGGGTCGACCAGCTTCTGGCTGGCGAGGTTGCCGTTGGCGTAGGACAAAAAGTCCGAGTTCTTGGCGGCGACGTCGGGGCGGTAGAGATAGTTGATCAGCTCGTAGGCCTCTTTGACGTTCTTCGCATCCGCAGGGATCGCGAGATTGTCGAAGAACATCTGCGCGCCCTCCTTCGGAATGGTGTAGCCGATCTCGACGCCGCTCTTGGCCTCCGCCGCGCGGGCACGGGCCTGCATGATGTCGCCGGACCAGCCGACCACGAAACAGATCTCGCCGGTGGCGAGCGCGCTCAAATATTCGGACGAGTGAAACTTCCGCACCGACGGGCGGACTTTTGCCACGGCGTCGGCAGCTTTCTCGAGGTCGGCCTGCTTGGTCGAGTTCGGATCGAGCCCGAGCCAGCTCAGCCCCGCCGGGAAGATGTCGTCGGCGGAGTCCAGCATGTGCACGCCGCAGTCTTTGAATTTTGCCAGGTTCTCCGGCTTGAAGACGATGTCCCAGCTGTCGATCTTCGCGTCCGCCCCGAAGATCTGCTTCACCTTGGCGACGTTGTAGCCGATGCCCGTCGTGCCCCACATGTAGTTGGCGGCGTAGACGTTGCCGGGATCGTAGGTGGCGAGGCGCTGCGTCACCACCGGCCAGGCATTGGCCAGATTCGGGAGCTTCGACTTGTCGAGCTTCTGGAAGATGTTGGCCTTGATCTGGCGCTGCAGGAAATAGGCGGTGGGCACCACGACGTCATAGCCGGACTTGCCGGCCATCAGTCGCGTCTCCAGCGTCTCGTTGGCGTCGAAGGTGTCGTAGACCACCTTGATGCCGGTCTCCTTGGTGAAGGCCTCCAGGACGTCAGGCGCCATGTAGTTGGACCAGTTGTAGAAGTTGACGACCCGCTCCTCGGCCCCCGCGGGAGCGGAGAGCAACGTCAGTGCCGCGGCGATCGCGAAACCAATCCCGGAGCGGCCGACGTTCGTCATCTCGATCTACCTCTTGCGTCCACGCACCGCGTCCGACAGCCGCTCCAGCGCGGTGTCCAGCGTCTTGTCCTTCTTGGCAAAGCAGAAGCGCACCACCGAGGTCACCGGGTCCTGCTCGTAGAACGCCGAGACCGGAATGGCGGCCACCTTGTAGTCCTTCACGATGCGCCAGCAGAACTCGGTGTCGCTTTCGTTGAGCCCGAGCGGCGACAGGTCGACGGTGAGGAAGTAGGTACCTTGCGACTTCAGCACGGGGAAGCCGAGGCTCTCCAGGCCCTTGGTCAGGCGGTCCCTGCTCCGCGTCAAATCCTTGCGCATCGACAGGAAGTAGTCGTCGGACTTGCCGAGGCCGTAGGCCACCGCGGCCTGCAGGTTCGGCGCGGTGGTGAAGGTCAGGAACTGGTGCACCTTGGCGGCGACGCGCAAGAGCTGTGGCGCGGCGCAGACGAAGCCGATCTTCCAGCCCGTCAGCGAGAAAATCTTGCCGGCCGAGCCGACCTTGATGGTGCGCTCGCGCATGCCGGGGATGGTGATCAGCGGGATGTGCTTGTGCTCGTCGAAGGTGACGTGCTCCCAGACCTCGTCGCAGATCGCGATGACGTCGAACTCCTGGCAGTAGCGCGCCAAGAGCTCGAGGTCCTCGCGCGGATAGACCACCGCCGAAGGATTCAAGGGATTGTTGAACAGCACCGCCTTGGTCTTTGAATTGAACACGCTTTTCAGCATGTCCTCATTCAGCCGCCAGTGCGGCGGCTCCAGCCGAACCAGGCGCGGAATGCCGCCGGCCTGGCGGATGATCGGCAGATAGGAATCATAGACCGGCTGGAAGCAGACCACCTCGTCGCCGGGCCTGACCACCGCGAGGATCGCCGAGGTCAGCGCCTCGGTGCCGCCTGATGTGACCATCACCTCGCTCATCGGGTCGAGCTTGAGGCCGTGCCAGTGGCCGTAATGGGTCGCGATCGCCTGGCGCAGCTCCGGCAGGCCCATCATCGACGGGTACTGGTTGTAGCCGTTCAGCGAGGCGTCGGCCGCGGCGCGGCGGATATCCTCGGGGCCGGGATCGTCAGGAAATCCCTGGCCGAGATTGATGGCATTGTTGTCGCGCGCGGCCTGCGACATCGCCTCGAAGATGGTGACGGGAAGGTCGGCGAAGACCTTGTTCAGCGAAGAGCTCTTGGTCGTCATTGCGCGGTTAGCCACCGACCTTGCTGGGAAGCCCCGCCGCCTTCCAGCCCAGCATGCCGCCGGCCAGATGCTTGTCGTAAGGCAGGCCCGCCGCCTGTGCCGCCAGCGAGGCCGTCACCGAACGCTTGCCTGAGCGGCAGGCGAACACGACCTCCTTGCCTTGGGGATCGGGGATCGCCTTGGGATCAAAGGTCGAGAGCGGAACCACGACGCCGTAAGGATAGGCCTCGGCCTCGACCTCGTTCCGCTCACGGACGTCGACCAGCAGATAGCGCCCTTCCGCGACACCCTTGGCGACCTCGTCCGGGGTCAGATCCTGCACTTGATTTGCCACATCATCCTCCAACGTCGCGGGCCGCGTGCCGGGGCGATCCCGGCCGGCGGCAACCTCGCCTCTCGGGAGACGAAAATCAAGCGCCACAAAGGCTTGAGCCGCGCGGCGCAAGTTAAAGCTAAATCGCAGCGACTTGAAGTCCGGCTTTCGGGGCTCACACTCGATGTCATCCCCCGCGACGGGGGATCCAGTACGCCGCGGCGGATGCGGCGAGAGCGAACTCTTCAACGCCGGCCTCTGGAATACTGGATCGCCCGGTCAAGCCGGGCGATGACAGCGGTGGAGTCAGATCGTCACCTGGGTTCCGACCTCGACCACGCGGCCGGAAGGGATCTGGAAATAGTCGGTGGCATCGTTGGCGGAGCGGCTGAGCGAGATGAACAGCCGGTCCTGCCAGCGCGGCATGCCGGAATGGGCGGCCGGCTTGAGCGCCCTGCGCGACAGGAAGAACGAGGTCGACATGATGTCGAACTGCCAGCCGAGCTTGCGGGCGATCGCCAGCGCCTTCGGCACGTTCGGGGATTCCATGAAGCCGAACTTCAGCGTCACCTTGGAGAAGGTCGGTGAGATCTGCTCCAGCTTCACCCGCTCCGCCGGATCGATCCGCGGGGTCTGCGCGGTCTCGATGGTGAGAATGACATTCTTCTCATGCAGCACCTTGTAGTGTTTCAGACTATGCATCAGCGCGGTCGGCGCGCTGAGCGGATCCGAGGTCAGGAACACCGCGGTGCCAGGCACGCGCTGCGGCGGCCGCTTCTCCAGCATCGCCACGAGATCGGCGAGCGGGAACTCGAGCTTGCGCGATTTCTCGAACAAGAGCCGGCTGCCGCGCCGCCACGTGTACATCAGGATGATCATGACGGCACCGAGGGCCAGCGGCACCCAGCCGCCCTCGAACACCTTCAACAGGTTCGCGGTCAGGAAGGTCAGGTCGAGAAACAGGAACGGCGCAATCAGCGCGCCGGCGGCGAGCCCTGACCAGCGCCAGCCCTTCCAGACCACGACGAAGCCCATCATCGCCGTGACCACCATGGTCCCGGTGACGGAGATGCCGTAGGCGGACGCGAGCGCGCTGGACGAGCGGAACAGCAGCACCAGCAGCACCACCGCGACCAGCAGCAGCTGGTTGATGCGCGGAATGAAGATCTGGCCGGAATGGGCTTCCGACGTATGGCGAATTTCGAACCGCGGCAGCAGCCCGAGCTGGATCGCCTGGCGCGTCAGCGAATAGGCGCCGGTGATGACGGCCTGGCTCGCGATGACGGTCGCCATGGTCGCCAGCACGACCATGCAGCCGCGGAAGAAGCCTTGTGGGAACAGCTGGAAGAACGGGCTCACGATCGCGCCGGGATCGCCGAGCACCAGCGCACCCTGCCCCAGATAGTTCAGTGCCAGCGAGGGCAGCACGATGAACAGCCAGGCGGTCTGGATCGGCCGCTTGCCGAAATGGCCGAGATCGGCATAGAGCGCCTCGGCGCCGGTCACGGCCAGGAACACCGCGCCCAGCGTCACGAAGCCGATGATGCCATGGTGCAGCATGAAGTTCACGGCGTAGAGCGGGTTCAGCGCGTACAGCACCTGCGGCTGCTGGATGATCGGATGGATCGCTGCAGCCGCAAGGACCGCGAACCAGACGCACATGATCGGGCCGAAAAAGGCGGCAACGCGCGCCGTGCCGCGGGACTGCACGGCGAATAGGCAGACCAGGATCACCACCGTCAGCGGAACGATGTAGGGCTCGAACCTCAGCGTGACGTCCTTCATGCCCTCGATCGCCGACAGCACCGAGAGCGCCGGCGTGATCACGGCATCGCCGTAGAACAAGGCTCCGGAAATGACGCCGAGCAGCACGATGGTCGCCCCGCCGGTGCCAACCGCCCGCTGGGCCAGCGCCATCAGCGCCAGCGTGCCGCCCTCGCCATTATTGTCGGCGCGCAGCAGGATCACGACGTATTTGAGCGTCACCACCACGATGAGGGCCCACAGGATCAGGGACACCACGCCGAGCACGGCTGCCGGCGTCGGCAACCCCTCCGCGCCCGAGGCGGCCATCACGGCCTCGCGGAACGCGTAGAGCGGGCTGGTGCCGATATCGCCGTAGACAACGCCGATACTGCCGAGCGTCAGCGCGCCGAAACGGGCGGTGGTGTGGGCATCGCCATGCCCATTAGCCGCCACCGTTTCCGGGGCGGGAACTGCTATGTCGCTTGTCATGGGAGAGCCCAGTGGCCTCTAGAATGCTTCACTGCACAATGGCGGAAGAGCGCGCGGCTTATAGTCCTGCGCCACCGGCATAGCCTAGCCCGATTCTGGGCCATAGCCATGCAGATATGCATGGCTGCACCAGTTGCATTCTAGATGGTGACCTGAGTTCCGACTTCTACCACCCGGCCGGTGGGAATCTGGAAGTAGTCGGTGGCATCGTTGGCCGACCGACTCAGCGCGATGAACAGATGATCCTGCCAGAGCGGCATGCCCGACTGCGCCGAGGCCTTCAGCGATCGTCGCGACACGAAGAACGACGTCGACATGATGTCGAACTGCCAGCCTTGCTTGCGCGCGATCGCGAGCGCCTTGGGCACGTTCGGCTGCTCCATGAAGCCGAAGCGCAGGCGGACCTTGGAGAACTTGTCGCTGATTTTCTCCATCCTGAACCGCTCCGACAGATCGACCCGGGGCGTCTGCGCGGTCTCGATGGTCAGGATCACGTTGTGCTCGTGCAGCACCTTGTTGTGCTTGAGATTGTGCAGGAGCGCGGTCGGCACGAACGAGGGATCGCTGGTCAGGAACACCGCGGTACCCTTGACGATGTGCGGCGGCCGCTTCTCCAGGCTGCGGATCAGATCGTCCAGCGGCACCTCGATCCGCCGCGTCTTCTGGACCAGGATTCCGGAGCCCTTGCGCCAGGTCCAGATCGTCCCCGCCATGACGATGCCGAACAGCAGCGGCACCCAGGCGCCTTCGAGCAGCTTGAGCAGATTGGCGCTGAAGAAGCTCAAATCGACGACGACGAAGGGGATGATCACCGCCGCAGCCGCCGCCGCACGCCAGTTCCACAGCTTCCAGATCACGACGAAGCCCATGATGCCGTCGGCCACCATGGTGGTTGAAACCGCAATGCCGTAGGCCGAGGCCAGATTGCTGGGGGTATGGAACAGCAGCACCAGCAGCATCACGCCGATCAGCAGCAGCCGGTTCACGCGCGGCAGATAGATCTGGCCGGCATGGGATTCGGAGGTGTAGCGCACCTCGAAACGCGGCAGGAGGCCGAGCTGCACGGCCTGATAGACCAGCGAATAGGCGCCCGTGATTACCGCCTGGCTCGCGATCACGGTGGCGGCCGTCGCGAGCCCGACCAGCGGCAGCACCAGCTTATCGGGCACCATGCGATAGAAGGAATGCTGGATCGCGCTGGGATCGGACAGCACCAGCGCACCCTGCCCGAAATAGTTGATCAGGAGCGCGGGCAGCACGAAGAACATCCAGGCCGACTGGATCGGCTTGCGGCCGAAATGGCCGAGATCGGCGTAAAGCGCCTCGCCCCCCGTCACCGCCAGGAACACGGCACCGAGGGTCACGAGGCCGATCGTGCCGTGCGACAGCACGAACTGCACCGCGTAATAAGGATTGATGGCCGCCAGCACCGAGGGGTCGTCGGCGATATGGACCGCCCCCATGACCGCGATGACGGTGAACCAGATCACCATCACCGGCCCGAAGGCCGAGGCGACCAGCGCGGTCCCCTTGCTCTGGACCGCAAACAGCAGCACCAGAATGAGGACGGTGACCGGCACAACATAGTGCTCGAGTGCGGGGGTTGCGAGCTTCAGACCTTCCACCGCCGAGAGCACCGAGATCGCCGGCGTGATCATGGAATCGCCGATGAACATCGAGGCGCCGATCACGCCGAGCGCAAGCAGAACCCAGCTTCGCCGCCCGAGCGCGCGCTGGCCGAGTGCCATCAGCGACAGCGTGCCGCCCTCCCCGTTATTGTCGGCGCGCAGCAGCAAGAGGACGTATTTGGCGGTGACGACGATCAGAAGCGCCCACAGAATCAACGATAGGACGCCCAGTACGATGATGCGCGAGACCGGCTCGCCATGGGCCGCGGCCTTGACCGCCTCGTGGAATGCGTAGAGCGGCGAAGTGCCGATATCGCCGAAGACGACGCCGATGCTCCCGAGCGTAAGGGACCAAAAGCCCGACTTGACCGGCCCTTCATGGGTCTCAGTCGATGTGATGCTCGCCGTCATGAGGATGGAAAACGCTTCGTCCCTGATTTTGATCCGGCGCCTTTTGACGCTTCCGCCGCGCCTGTCAATCGCCCATCACCTTAGCAGGCGCAGGGACAGAAGCTGTGACGCGGCTGCAACGTTCATCGCCAGCGCGACGACATGCCTCAGGTAAGATGGTAGCGCAAGGGGGTTACGGCTTCAGATTCGGCGGCAGCGGCGGATCTTCGCGCATCAGGGTAATGGTCACCCGCCGGTTCGCGGCGAGCGAGGGATCGTCCGGAAACAGCGGCTGGGTATCGGCCTTGCCGGAGACGGCGAAGATGTGCGACGGCGGCAGGCCCTGGCGTTCGAGGATCTGACGCACCGCATTGGCACGGTCGGCCGACAGATCGAAGGCGCCGTAGTCGCTGCGGGTCGGCACGAACCCCGCCGCGGTGTGGCCGGCGATGGAAACGCGCAGCGGCGTCGCCTTGAGCGGGACCGCGAGTTTCTCGATCAGGCGGCGGGTGCGGTCGTAGGGCACCTTGGAGCCGTCGGCGAACATCGAGCGGCCGTCCTGGTCGACGATCTCCAGGTTGAGGCCCTGCTTGGTCTCCTCGAACATGATGTGCTTGGACATCTCGGTCAGCTCCGGCATGTCCTGCAGCGCCTGGCGCAGCGAGGCTGCCGCGAGCGCGAAATTGCGATCAACCTTGATCTTCGCGCCGGACGTCTTGTCGCGGTCTTCCTGGTCCGGCGTCGGCGTATTGGAGGCGTCCTCGGGCTGGATGTGATCGACGTTCTTCAGCCGCGGACGGGTCGGCAGGCCGTCGGACTCGACGATACCGGCGTAGCGCGCCTCGCTCTGCACGCCGAAGGCGTCGCGCATCGAGCCGGCGACGATCTTCAGCTTGTTGGCGTCCTGCGTCGAGAACGCGACGAGCATCACGAAGAAGCTCATCATCAGGCCCATCAGATCGGCGAAGGTCACGAACCAGCCGTGACCGCCTCCATGCGCATTGCCGCGTTTCTTCTTGGCCATGTCTCAAATCCCGGCGGGCGGCTTACGCCGGCACCGGCTCGCCATCGGCGTGACGATGCTTCTCCGGCAGATAGGCCAGCAGCATTTCGCGCACGAGCGTCGGGCTCTTGGAGTCGCGGATCATCAGGATGCCGTCGATGATCAGAGTGCGGTTGGTCTCCTCGTCCAGCAGCTTGCCGTGCAGCTTGTCGGCGATCGGCAGGCAGAACAGGTTCGCGACCAGCGCGCCGTAAAGGGTGGCGAGCAGCGCGGTCGCCATGAACGGGCCGAGCTTGGAAGGATCGGTCATGTTGGCGAACATCTGCACCATGCCGATCAAGGTGCCGATCATGCCGAACGCCGGAGCGCAATCGCCGATGGCGCGGTAGATCTTGCTGCCCTCGTCGAGATGCATGAGGAAGTTGTCGCGGTCGCGCTCGAGATTGTCGCGGATGAAGTCGAGGTCGTAGCCGTCGGCGACGTAGCGGATGCCCTTGGCGAGGAAGGGCTCGTCGGTCTCGACCTTTTCCAGTCCGACCGGGCCCTGCTTGCGAGCGATCTCGGCGATGCGGGCGAGCTCGTCGACGAGGTCGTGGGCCGACAGCCGGCTCATGGTGAAGGCGAACTTGGCGCCGAGCGGAAGGCCGTGCAGGAGCGCCGAAAGCGGAAACCGGATCATGGTGGCGGAGATCGAGCCGCCGAAGATGATGATCATCGCATGTTCGGAGATGAACATGTGAAGATCGCCGCCCATGAAGATCATCGCCACGATGACGATGGTGCCCGCAATGAGCCCGACGCTCGTCATGATATCCATGGGAAACTCCGACGCGTACGCAACAACGGCCGTCCTGGCCGCTGGCGCGGCCCAACCCCGAACCGCATCGGAAACCCTAGAGCGCCGCCCTTAAAGCCGCGTAAAGGTTAAGTCTGGACCGCGTGCCGCCCACCGCCGCAATTGCCGTCCAGCGATGGGAATTTCAACATTTCGCTAACCATAAGGAGCCGCGCCACGACGTCACATCGGCTGCGGCCCTCCGCCACATCGTGGTCGGGGATCAGCTGGTGTTTGCTGGCGTTGCGACATGGCCGATCGTGGAGCCATCGCAATGTTGACGCTGTTCAGTCTTCTCACGGCGCTGCCCGCGGCGCTGGCGTTCCACCTGCTCGAGCCGGAGCTCGTGCTTCCGGCGTTCAGCGTGCTGCTCTTCGTCGAGGCCGCCTTCGCCGTGATCGCAGCACGGTTGATGCACAGCCCCGACAGCGCAGATGACCTAACAATGTGGGATTTTGCCGGCGGCTTCACCCTGATCGGATGCGCCGCCGCCGTGCTCGGCGAGCCCGATCAGGCCGCCTTGTTTTTGACCGAGCAAGGCGATCTACGGCCGGATTCGCGGCCGTAGATCGCCCCATTGGCCGTCAATGGATCTCCGCCGAGCGCTTCAGCGCCGCCTTCAGCTTCTCGAGCGAGAAATCCGGACTGCGGGCGATCTCCAGGATCGGCGTCTCGCGGCGGCCGCAGAGCTCGGCGGCCTCCGGCAGCTTTGCGGCAATGTCGAGCGGGATCACGATGGCGCCATGGCGGTCGGCGTGGATGAGATCGTCCGACTTCACGGTCATGCCGGCGACGCGCACCTCGCCGCCGAAGCTTTCCGCGTGCACCCAGGCGTGCGACGGGCCGATCGAGCCAGCCAGCGCCTGGAAGCCGGGCGCCCATTGCGGGATGTCGCGGATCGAGCCGTCGGTGATCACGCCGAGGCAGCCGAGCGCCTTGTGGACGTTGCTCTGCACCTCGCCCCAGAACGCGCCATAGCCGACGTCGGGTCCGTCGATGTCCTGGATCACCGAGATGCGCGGGCCATGGCCGGTGCCGACATATTCGTAATATTCGATGCGGCGCCTGGACTGCTCCTCGGCCGGAAGCGATGATTTCAGCACCGAGCGGATCGCCACCGTGCGGGCATAGCCGACGATCGGCGGCAGGTCGGGGAACGGGCAGACCAGTTGCTTGGTGGTGTAGCCGATCAGCCGCCGCTCGGGCGCCACGATCTCCATGGCATTGCAGATCGTCGGCGTGTCGTAGCGGCCCAGCGCTTCGAGGACGGAAGCGGGCAGCGGCCCGGTCGCGGAATTGGTCACGGCGTTCTCTCCCAGATTGGCGGCGGTTGATTGCGCGATGCCGCCGGCACAAGGGGCGATATAGCCGAGATCGGGCCTCGACCCAACTCAGGCAGGCCTCATGGCAGATATCCGCGTGCGGCCGTTAGAGCATGATCCGGAAAAGTGTGTAGCGGTTTTCCGAAAAGATCATGCTCAAACAACAACCTAAAGCGCGAGGAATCCCATCGCGCTTTAGTGCAGCCGCCCGGGCCTGTCGTCCTGGGGCGGCTCCGACAAATTCGCCAGCGTCGGTGCCGACGGCGGTGACGGGACCTCGCCTCCCGCCGGCGCGGTGGCTTCCACCGCGCGCGCCTGGTCGCGATAGGATTTGTAGCCGAGCGGCAGCGCGAGAAGGTACAGCACCGTGCCGATCGACAGCACGTGCCAGGGATAGGCGATCAGGAGCGCGATGAAGACGATTACGGCGACGAAGGCCGGCAGCACCAGCTCCGGCGGCACGCGCATGCGCTTGGTCTTGCCGGAGAACACCGGCAGGCGCGACACCATCAGGAACGCGATCAGAAGCGTGTAGGCCGCGGTCACCGCCGCAGGCGTGCGGCCGAGATCGAGGAATGCGACATAGATCGGCAGCAGCACGGTGATCGCGCCGGCGGGCGCCGGCACGCCGGTGAAGAAATTGGCGGCGAAGGCCGGCTTGTTCGGATCGTCCATGGTGGCGTTGAAGCGGGCGAGCCGCAGGCCGCCGGAGATCGCGAACACCATGGCGGCGATCCAGCCGGCATTGCCGAGCTCGTGCAGCTGCCAGAAATACAGCATCAGGCCGGGCGCCACGCCGAAATTGACGAAGTCGGCGAGGCTGTCGAGCTCGGCGCCGAACTTGGACTGCCCCTTGATCATGCGCGCGATGCGGCCGTCGATGCCGTCGAGCGCGGCCGCGAACACGATGGCGTAGACGGCGAGCGACATCCGCCCTTCGATCGACAGGCGGATCGAGGTCAGGCCGGCGCAGATCGCCAGCAGCGTGATGACGTTGGGCACCAGCATCCGCACCGGAATGGGGCGGAACCGCCGGCGGCGGACGTCGGGATCCCTAGAGTCGTAAGGCGTCATGGCTCGTCCTTATCTCGAGGCGAGATATAGCAAGCCAAGCCGCCCTCCGCCATTGCGGCGGAAGGCCTGCAAGCACCGACTATTGGTTAATTGGCGCGGAACGCACGGCCCGGGTCGTCGCCGGCAAGGTCGGCCAGGATCGTCTCTCCGGCGATCGCGGTCTGCCCTTCCGAGACCAGCGCCTTGGTGCCCACGGGCAGGTAGACATCGAGGCGGGAGCCGAAGCGGATCAGGCCGAAGCGCTCGCCGGCGCCGATCGCCTGCCCCTCCCTGACGAAGCAGACGATGCGCTTGGCGACGAGGCCGGCGATCTGGACCACGCCGATCCGCGACGTCGGCGTCGTGATCACCAGCGAGTTGCGCTCGTTGTCCTCGCTCGCCTTGTCGAGCTCGGCGTTGATGAAGAGGCCGGGCCGATAGGCGATGCGGTCCACCCTGCCCGCCACCGGCGCCCGGTTCACATGGCAATTGAACACGCTCATGAAGATCGAGACGCGCGGCAGCGGCCGGTCGCCGAGCCCGAGCTCGGCCGGGGGCAGTGCCATGGTGATCATCGAGACGCGCCCGTCGGCCGGCGACACCACGAGACCCTCGCGCACCGGCGTCACACGGACGGGATCGCGGAAGAACAGCGCGCACCACACGGTCAGGACCGTGCCGATCCACCCCAGCGGCGACCACAGCCAGAACAGGATCAGGCTCGCCACCGCAAAGCCGCCGATGAAGGGATAGCCCTCCTTGTGGATCGGCGGGATCTGACGCTGGATCGAATCGAGAATGGACATCGCTATCTGCCGTTCGGGGTTGATGGCACGGGTCGTTGCGCGGGCTTGTTTAGGCCAGACTTGGGACCGGAGACAAGGTCACTCCGCCGCAGCGGGCGTCGTCAGGATGTCGTCGACCGGCGGCGGCTCCCGGTTGGGCGCGGCATTGGTGTCGGCCATCTTGGCCAGTTTCTCGCGGGCCGCCTCGGCCTCGCGCTGCCTGTTCCACATGCTGGCATAGAGCCCGCCCTGCGCGAGCAGGCTCGCGTGAGTGCCGCGCTCGGCGATGCGTCCCTGGTCCAGCACGATGATTTCGTCGGCGCCGACGATGGTGGAAAGCCGATGCGCGATCACCAGCGAGGTGCGGTTCTTGGCCACGCGGTCGAGCGCCCCCTGGATCTCGTGCTCCGTGTGGGTGTCGAGCGCCGAGGTCGCCTCGTCCAGCACCAGGATCGGCGGCGCCTTGAGCACCGTGCGTGCGATCGCCACGCGCTGCTTCTCGCCGCCCGACAATTTCAGGCCGCGCTCGCCGACCTGGGTCTCGTAGCCCTTCGGCGCCATGCGGATGAAGTGGTCGATCTGCGCCAGCCGTGCGGCCTCCTCGACTTCGGCATCGCCGGCGTCCCAGCGGCCATAGCGGATGTTGTAGCGGATGGTGTCGTTGAACAGCACGGTATCCTGCGGCACCATGCCGATCGATGCGCGCAAGCTGGCCTGCGTGACCTCGCGGATGTCCTGGCCGTCGATCAGGATCCGGCCGCCGGAAATGTCATAGAGGCGAAACAGCAGCCGCGAGATGGTCGACTTGCCGGCGCCGGAGGGGCCGACGATGGCAACGGTCTTGCCGGCCGGCACCTCGAAGCTGATGCCCCTCAGGATCGGGCGCGTCGGCTCATAGGCAAAGCGCACGTCCTCGAAGCGCACCGTGCCGGCGGAGATGACCAGCGGCTTCGCGCCATCTGCATCCTTGATCTCGGCCTCGCGGCCCAGCACGCCGAACATCTTCTCGATGTCGATGATCGCCTGCTTGATCTCGCGATAGACCATGCCCATGAAGTTCAGCGGCTGGTAGAGCTGGATCATCATGGCATTGACCAGCACGAAATCGCCGACCGTGTTGGTGCCGTTGCGCACGCCGATCGCGCACATCAGCATGGTTGCGGTCAGGCCAAGCGTGAAGATCACGGCTTGTCCGGTATTGAGCACGGCGAGAGACGTATAGGTGCGGACGCTCGCCTCCTCGTAGCGTTCGACCGATTTGTCGTAGCGCTGCGCCTCGCGCGATTCGGCGCCGAAATACTTCACCGTCTCGTAGTTGAGCAGCGAGTCGATCGCCTTGGTGTTCGCCTCGGTGTCGGAATCGTTCATCTTGCGGCGGATGCCGATCCGCCACTCGGTCGCGATATAGGTGTAGTACATGTAGAGCGTGACCGTGATCAGGGTCGCGACCACGTAACGCCAGTCGAACTGCCAGAGCAGCACCGCCAGCAGCAGCGAGACCTCGACGATGGTCGGGATCAGCTGCAGGATCACCATGCGCACGATGACCTCGATGCCCTCCCGGCCGCGCTCGAGCACGCGCGTCAGGCCGCCGGTCTTGCGCTCGAGGTGAAAGCGCAGCGACAGCTCGTGCATGTGGATGAAGGTGAGGGTCGCGAGCTTGCGCACCGCATGCATGGCGACGCGGGCGAAGATGCCGTCGCGCCATTGCGTCAGCACCGCCATCAGGATGCGCATCACCCCGTAGCTCGCGGTCAGCAGCAAGGGCGAGGCGATCACCCAGAGATGCCAATTGTCGGCCGCGACCGGCGCGGTGTTGGCGCCCGTCAGCGCATCCGTTGCCCATTTGAAGCTGAACGGCACCGCGAGCGTGATCAGCTTGGCGGCGAGCAGCAGCACCAGCGACCAGACCACCCGCATCTTCAGGTCGAAACGGTCGCCCGGCCAGATATAGGGCCACAGATGCGCCAGCGTACCCATCAGCGTGGCCCCGGCCTGCGGTCCTGCCGCGGCAGGATCAGGAACGTCGGCGCCGTCGAACGATTGAGGTTGGTCCATCAAGAAACCTGCAAGCCCGCCGGATGCGGGCGCAACGGCGATTAACGATTTTCGCCCGTCATATAGAGCCTTCCCGATGCCCGCGCACCCCGCCAGATGGCGAATCCTGGATCGTTTGTCGCGATTTACCGGTAGATTCCCGGAAGTACCGAATCACCGTTTGGGCTTGACGCCACTTCGCTGCAATGCATCATGGCACCAATGAGCACGATCAAAACCGTCTGTGTCTATTGCGGCTCCGGCCCTGGAACAAATCCCAACTTCATCGCAGCGGCGAAGGCGCTAGGCAGAGCGCTGGCGGAAAGCAAGATCCGCCTCGTTTATGGCGGCGGCTCGCTCGGCCTGATGGGGGCGGTCGCAACCTCCGTGCTCGATCACGGCGGCATGGTCACCGGCATCATCCCCGACTTCCTGCGGATGCGCGAGAACGCCCTGACGCGCGTGCAGGAGATGGTCGTCACGCCCGACATGCACGAGCGCAAGCGGCTGATGTTCGAGCGCTCCGACGCCTTCGTGGCCCTGCCCGGCGGGCTCGGCACGCTCGAGGAGCTGGTGGAGCAGCTGACCTGGCAGCAACTCGGCCGTCACGCCAAGCCCGTGCTGCTCGCCAACATCGATAATTTCTGGGAGCCGCTGCTCTCGCTGGTGTACCACATGCGCCAGACCGAGTTCATCCGCGCCGGCCTTTCGGTCGACATCCTCAAGGCGGACAAGGTCGAGGAGATCATCCCGCGGCTGCGCTCTGCAGCTGCGCAGATTCCCGACAGCCAGCGCGATCTCGCGCCGGAAGTGGCGCGTAAGTTGTAACGCCTACTCTGCCGGGAACGTCACCGCCTCGATCCGGTTGCCATCGGGATCGGTGACGAAGGCGGCGTAATAGCGCACTCGATCGTGCGGGCGGATGCCCGGCGCGCCGTCGGAGGCACCGCCAGCGGACAGCGCCGCTGCGTGAAACGCATCGACCTCCGCCGTGGTTTTCGCCCGCAGGCAGATATGCACGCCGCTCTCCGGCGCGACAGGCGGCATGCCCTCGCGCAGATTGATCCAGAACTCCGGATAGGCCTTGCCGAACCCGACCGTCCGCGGCCGCGTGACGAGGCGCGTGAGGCCGAGGGCAGCGAGCGTCGCCTCGTAGAATTTTGCGGCGCGATCGAGATCGCTGACGCCGACGGAGATGTGATCGATCATTGGTCGCGCTCCCCTCGCTCCTCGTCATTGCGAGCGACTTGTCCGCCATAGCTCGAAGAGCGACGGCGGAAGCGAAGCAATCCAGAATCTTTCCGCGGAGCCAGTCTGGATTGCTTCGTCGCTTCGCTCCTCGCAATGACGGTGTTTGTGGTCGCGCCCGTCTAAGCCGGCGCCCCCGACTTCACCAGCTTGTAGATCACCGAATCCATCAACGCCTGGAACGAGGCATCGATGATGTTCGGGGACACGCCGACCGTGGTCCAGCGATCGCCGTTCTCGTCCTCGCTCTCGATCAGCACGCGCGTGACCGCGCCGGTGCCGCCATTGAGGATACGCACGCGATAGTCGATCAGTGTCAGGCCCTCGATGAATTTCTGGTACTTGCCGAGGTCCTTGCGCAGCGCGACGTCGAGCGCGTTGACGGGACCGTTGCCTTCGGCGGCCGAGATCAGATGCTCGCCGGCGACGTCGACCTTGACCACCGCGAGCGCCACCGTGACGCGCTCGCCGAGCGCGTTGTAGCGCTGCTCGACGTTGACGTCGAACTGCTCGACCTCGAAATAATGCGGCACCTTGCCGAGCGTGCGGCGCGCCAGGAGCTCGAACGAGGCGTTGGCGGATTCGTAGGCATAGCCGGCCGCCTCGCGCTCTTTCAGTTCTTCGACGAGACGCGTCAGCTTCGGATCGCTCTTTTCATAAGAGATACCGGCGCGGTCGAGCTCGGCGATGACATTGGAGCGCCCGGCCTGGTCGGACACCAGCACCTTGCGGTGGTTGCCGACCAGCTCCGGCAAGACATGCTCGTAGGTCTGCGGATCCTTCAGCACGGCGGAGGCATGGATGCCGGTCTTGGTGACGAAGGCGCTCTCGCCGACATAAGCCGCATGCCGGTTCGGCACGCGGTTGAGCATGTCGTCGAGCGTGCGCGACACCTTGACGAGAGTCGCCAGCTTCTCCGTGGTGACGCCGATCTCGAAAGCCTCGGCAAACCCCGCTTTCAGCTTCAGCGTCGGGATCAGCGAGCAGAGATTGGCGTTGCCGCAGCGCTCGCCGAGGCCGTTCAGCGTGCCCTGGATCTGCCGCGCGCCGGCACGCACCGCCGCGAGCGAATTGGCCACCGCCTGCTCGGTGTCGTTATGGGCGTGGATGCCGACGTGATCGCCGGGGATGTGCCTGGTCACGTCTCTGACGATGGCTTCGACCTCATCGGGCATGGTGCCGCCATTGGTGTCGCACAGCACCACCCAGCGTGCCCCGGCCTCATAGGCGGCCTTGGCGCAGGCAAGCGCGAAGGCGGCGTCTTCCTTGTAGCCGTCGAAGAAATGCTCGCAATCGAGCATCACCTCGCGGCCGGCCGCCTTCGCCGCCGCGACGCTGTCGCGGATCGAGGCGAGGTTCTCTTCCTTCGTGGTCTCCAGCGCGACGCGCACCTGATAGGCCGACGACTTCGCCACGAAGCAGATTGCGTCCGCCTTCGCTTCCAAAAGGCCCGCGACGCCCGGATCGTTCGAGACCGAGCGGCCTGCCCGGCGCGTCATGCCGAAGGCGGTGAAGCGCGCATGATTGAGCTTGGGCTTGGTCGCGAAGAATTCGCTGTCGAGCGGGTTGGCGCCGGGATAGCCGCCCTCGACATAATCGATGCCGAGATCGTCGAGCATCGCCGCGATGACCTGCTTGTCGGCCAGCGTGAAGTCGACGCCGTTGGTCTGCGCCCCATCGCGCAGCGTGGTGTCGAACAGATAGAGACGCTCCTTGCTCATTGCCCCGCTCCGAGCGTCTTTTTCATGGTGGTGTTGGCGAGCCATTCGTCGTTCATCGTGACGCTGTTGCGCTGCTGGGCGGTGTAGCCGCGCTTGGCGAAGAAGCCCTCCGCGGTATCGCTGGCATCGACCGAGAGACTCTTGGCGCCGCGGCCGCCGGCGAGCTTCTCCAGCGCGTCGACCAGCGTGGTCGCGATGCCCTGCCCGGCCACGGCCGGATGCACATAGAGCATGCGGATATGATCGTTGCCGCGCAGTGAGGCGAAGCCGACGGGCGAGCCTTCCAGCGTCGCGATCAGCGTCAGGTCGGACGCGAGCCGCTTGCCGAACTCCTCGTCCTCGGCCGCCGCCATCCAGGCTTCCTGCTGCGCCTCGCTATAGTCGTCGCCGGTCAATTCCTCGATGCTGGCGGCGAAGATCGCGGCGAGGATCGGCACATCCGCCGGGAGGAAAGGCCTCAATGCGGGCTTTGGCAAAGTCTGTCCCATCGTCCTCACCACATCCCATAGAGCTTGAGCGCGATCGCCACCGCGCCGGCGAGCAGCGCGATCTTCAGCGCGATGTAATAGAGCCAGTGCCGCGGAAACGGCGTGTCGGGCCGCTTCATCGCGCGATCTCCCAAGTCGTCGTCGGGTTGCCCTCAGCGTCCTTGCCGTCCTTAAGAATAATGCCCATAGTGGCAAGTTCATTCCGTATGCGGTCAGACTCGGCAAAATCCTTACGCGCGCGCGCAAGGTTGCGCTCAGCAATTTGTTCCTCGATAAACTTCCCTCTTTCCTTAGCTTCTTCAGTTTTCGTAACTATCGTCACGTTTCCGTCGGAAGCTTCTTCGGCTCCCAGACCAACTGCCGAGAGATCTGCTAAAGCTTCCTGCCTCAGCTCTGGAAGGTTGTTTGCGATCGATATACGAAGTTTCCGCGCTGCTTCGTGTGGGACCGGAACGTGCCCCGTGTTTCGAGTGAAGACTCCGGGCAGATGCGCCCACAGCTTATTGTGACGAAGTAACCCCAAGAATTCGCAATTCATTAAGAACTGCTTTTTCTCTAAGCTGCCACCAGCGCGAGCAGATCGATAGCTAGAACGCAGAGCCGCAATAGCTTCCGCAGTGTTTAGATCGTCGAGCAACGCTTCAACAATCTCCTGAGAGGGGCGCGGTGGCTCCTTTCGCGCGGCACGAGAATATCCATCCTGCTCCGCGTCGGTTCCGACAAGGATGGACGCCCAGGCAGCCAATTCATCCTCAATCTCTCTGCTCTTTGCTGCCATCCAATCAATGGGCTGACGATAGTTGGACATCAGCATCTGAAAGCGCAGCACCTCACCCGGCCAATCTCTGAGCAGCTCGTGAATCGTGATGAAATTGCCGAGGCTCTTCGACATCTTCTCACTCTCGACCTGCAGGAAGCCGTTGTGCATCCAATAGTTCGCCATGCGCTCGCGGTGGAACGCGCAGCAGGTCTGCGCGACCTCGTTCTCGTGGTGTGGAAACACCAGATCGATGCCGCCGCCGTGGATGTCGAAGTGTTCGCCGAGATGCTTCCAGGCCATCGCCGAGCACTCGATGTGCCAGCCCGGACGCCCCTCCGCCTTGATGCCGGATGGCGACGGCCAGGACGGCTCGCCCGGCTTGGACGGCTTCCACAGCACGAAGTCGGTCGCATCCCGCTTGTAGGGCGCAACATCGACCCGCGCGCCCGCGATCATCTCGTCGAGCGAGCGCTTCGACAACGCGCCATAGCGTGGCAGCGCGGAATTGGCCGCATTCATCGCCTGCGGCGAGAACAGCACGTGGTCCTCGGCGACATAGGCAAAGCCTCCGGCGACCAGCCGCTCGATGATCTCGCGCATCTCGCCGATATGCTCGGTCGCGCGCGGCTCGACGCTCGGCCGCAGCGCGCCGAGCGCGTCGACGTCGGCGTGAAACTGCTTGCCGGTATGCTCGGTGACCTTGCGGATCGCCTCGTTCAGCGGCAGGCCGGGAAAATCGCGCGCGGCGCGGTCGTTGATCTTGTCGTCGACGTCGGTGATGTTGCGGACATATTTGACATGCGCCTCGCCATAGAGGTGGCGCAGCAGGCGAAACAGCACGTCGAACACGATCACCGGCCGGGCATTGCCGATGTGGGCGAAGTCGTAGACCGTCGGTCCGCAGACATACATGCGGACGTTGTTCGGATCGAGCGGCACGAAGGTGCGCTTTTCCCGGCTCAGCGTATCGTAAAGACGCAATTCCATGACAACCCATCCCTCTCGGCCGGGCGTCCAACGCTCTCAATGTGTTTGAGAAAAGACGGCTCCAGCCAGCGAATCGCTAGCTCGTAATCTCGCGGCAAATGGCGCAAATGGCGAGGAGACCGTTCATGCGGCCACATATGGGCCACCACGGGCCCCGGCGTCAAGGGCCGCGAAAATGCCGTTTTTGCCTCCGCAAAGGGCGCGGCCGGCCTTCAGGGTTCATGATCCCCTAACCATTTGAGCCCATTCTGGAACCTGCGGTTCCCTGATTTTTTGCCCCCGGTATTTTCATGCGATCCCTGCTCGCGCTCATTTTTGGCGCCTCTCTCCTTGCAGCACCTCAGGCGTGGGCCGAGAGCCGCGTCTTCATCATCGCCGATCAGTGCCTGGCCAAGAGCGACACCAAGGGCGACACATGCGGCGCCTCCGCCGCGCGGACCTATTGCCAGTCACGAGATTTTGCAAAGGCATCAAGCTATCGCCGGGTCGACCCCGACGAAATTACCGGCTCCGTCCCCAAAACCGGCACAAACTGCTCCCATGGCCATTGCGACGAATATGTCGCAATCACCTGCCAGCGCTGAATTCGCTCGGAGCTGGCGGACCTTAGGACCAGTCTTCGGCCCCTGAAACGACGTGACGATGCCGCAGGAAGCGGCTATTGGGAGGGCGCGCTTCGGCCCCCAACTCACTTGGGAAGTCACTTGGACGATCACGCTGGGCCGTGACCTCGCTAGAATGGCGGATATGCCTGAATTCCTCTCTCTCTTCCGTGCCCGTTCCCTCCTTGCCTGCACCGTGCTCCTCGGCACCGTCGTGCTCGCCAATGGCGCACTCGCGCAGGCCGGCCCGCCGCCCCAGCCGGGCCAGAACGGGCTCGGACCCAATCCGATGTGCGTGCGCCTGGAGGCCCAGCTCGCCGCGCTCGATCGCGGCGGCGGGGGTGATGCGGCGCGCGAGGAGCAGATCCGCCGCTATCAGGATTCCCAGGCCAAGCAGCAGGCCGAGCTCGACCGCGTCACCATGCAAGCCAAGCGCATGGGCTGCGATTCCTCCGGCTTCTTCTCGCTGTTCGGTGGCCAGCAGGCGCAATGCGGTCCGGTCAACACCCAGATCCAGCAGATGCGCGCCAATCTGGACCAGATCACCGGCAATCTCGAGCGGCTGCGCGGCGGTAGCGGCGCCAGCCCGGAGCGCGATAACCAGCGCCGCTCGGTGCTGATGGCGCTGGCGCAGAACAATTGCGGGCCGCAATATGCCAACGCCGCGCAATCGCAAGGCGGCGGCAATTTCCTGAGCAATCTGTTCGGCGGCAACAACCCGAACAATCCGCAAGCCATGCCGCCCTCCGATCTCGGCCCGCAATCCGGCACCTTCCGCACCGTCTGCGTGCGCACCTGCGACGGCGCCTATTTCCCGATCTCCTTTGCCACCGTGCCGGCGCGCTTCGGCGACGACGAGAAGACCTGCAAGGCGCTGTGTCCGGCCGCGGAAGCCGTGCTCTACACCCATCGCAATCCCGGCGAGGACATGAACGCGGCGGTCTCGATCGGCGGCCAGCCCTACACGGCGCTGCCGACCGCATTCAAATTCCGCAGCGAGTTCAACCCGTCCTGCTCCTGCAAGGCGGCAGGCCAGACCTGGGCGGATGCGCTGAAATCCGCCGACGACAAGACCAGCGTCGAGCAGCAGGGCGACATCATCGTCACCGAGGAAAGTGCCAGGAAGATGCAGCAGCAGCGGCTCAACAAGGGCGCGCCGCAGCCTGCCAATGCCAAGAAGGGCGCGCCCCCTCCGACGACGGCCACGGCACCGGCGGCACCGCCGGCGGACACCGGCACGCCCGCGGCGGGTTCAGAGAACAAGCCGATCCGCTCGGTCGGCCCGACCTTCCTGCCGCAGCAGCAGAAGTAGGCCGTCACTCTGTCATGCTCCGCGCAGGCGTCCCAGCGCAGCCGTTCCGCTGTTAAGGCTCGCCCTCGCGGCTCCACGGGAACAGATTGGCCGGAAAGTCTGCTGCGTAGCGCCTGCCCTTCGGGGGCGGCGGCGGTGCGTCCGGTGGGTTCGGATTGGGCTCGACCACCCGCCGATACAGGTGCCAGGTGGCATGACCGAGCACCGGCAGAACGACGGCGAGACCGACGAAGAGCGGCAGCGAGCCGATCACGAGCAGCGCCGCCACGATGAGGCCCCATCCGGCCATCGCAACCGGATTCGCCGCGACCGCTCGGAGCGACGTGCGGATCGCGTCGATCGCAGTCGCATGGCGGTCGAGCATCAACGGAAATGACACGACGCTGACGCACAATGCCACAACCGCAAACAGGAAGCCGACACCGCAACCGACGATGATGAGCGACCAGCCTTCCGGTGTCGTCAGCACGCGCGTTGCGAAGTCGGGAATGCTTGCGGCCGCAGCGTGGCCGAAGATCGCGACATAGATTGCGTTCGCGACACCGATCCAGGCCCCGAACAGCACCAGCAGAAGCACGCCGAGTTCTATCATGGCGCCGAACGACGGTGCGCGCAGCACCTTGATCGCATCCCATGCTTCGACCTCCTCGCCGCGCTCGCGACGACGGCTGAGTTCGTAGAGACCGATCGCGGCAAAAGGACCGATCAAGGCAAAGCCGGCGGCCAGCGGAAACAGCAGCGGCAGCACCGAATAGCCGAGCACCATCCTGAACAGGACGAGACCGAGAACGGGATAAATCAGGCACACGACGATCGCGTGACTCGGCATCGCCTGGAAATCGTCCCAGCCCAGGCGCAGGGCCTCGGTCAAGTCGGACAAGCTGATCTTGCGAATGGGATAGGAGGCCGCTTCGCCGAATGCGTGCCGCCTGATGTCGTGGGAGTACAGAGTGGCCATGTACGGAGCCTCCCGTGCTGAAAATCGCGGTTTTCGACAACACGCGCTCTTCAGCCACGCGTGTCCGCCTGACGAGCAGGAAACGCGATGGGTCGGGTACGGCAACCCAGGTTCAGCAACCGAGCCTGGCCGGACGGAACCCGTCGCGACCTGCCTGGCAAGCTTAGCGCGCGCGGAGCACGGCTGCACTCACGGTTGGGTGAATTGCGCACCAGAACGGATTTGTGCGTTGCATCACCCAAACCCAAACATGCGCACCTGATGGTTGGTTTGCCAGCACGGCAATCACACCAATTCGGACACCCACATTGCTCTATTGACGCCGGATTGGGCTGGTATCATTTTAGACGCAGACGCCCTTAGAGTTGATGGTCGCGAGCGTTCTCTTGATTTCGCGATCAGTGGAATGGGCGAGGCAAGAGGCCGGCGATGGCATATGCCAAGAAAGGCCAGCCATCGCGACAGACATGAGCTCCGCCCTGGATTCGTATCCGTAGCCTTCGATGGCAAGGATGGATCAGGATGGCTGTCGCACTGATACTGCTTCTGGTCGCGATCGGCTCGGTGCTGTTTCACATCTACAGCCCGTGGTGGTGGACGCCGATCGCCACGAACTGGGCCTATATCGACCACACCATCAACATCACATTCTGGATCACGGGCTTTGTTTTCGTCGCCGTGATCGCCTTCATGGCTTACTGCGTCTTCCGCTTTCACCACAGAGAGGGAAGACGGGCCGACTATAATCCGGAAAACAAAAGGCTCGAATGGTGGCTGAGCGTCGGGACTGGCGTCGGCGTCGCGGCCATGCTGGCGCCTGGCCTCGTGGTCTGGCACCAGTTCGTGACGGTGCCTGCGGATGCCACCGAGATCGAGGTCATGGGCCAGCAATGGCAGTGGAGCTTCCGCCTTCCGGGCAAGGATGGGAAGTTGGGCACATCGGATGTCCGCAACATCGCTTCCGACAATCCGATGGGCCTCAATCGTGACGACCGGCACGCGCAGGACGATGTCGTGATCGAGAACGGCGACCTGCACCTTCAAGTCGGAAAGCCGGTCAAGGTCCTCCTCCGCTCGGTTGATGTCCTGCACGATTTCTACGTGCCCGAATTCCGGGCCAAGATGGACATGGTTCCAGGCATGGTGACCTATTTCTGGATAACGCCGATCCGCACCGGAACGTTCGATGTTCTCTGTGCGGAGCTTTGTGGCGCTGCTCATTATCAGATGCGGGCCAAGGTCATCGTCGACGAAGAGGGTGAATATCACGCTTGGCTGGAGCAACAAAAAACGTTCGCAGAGTTATCGCCGGCGCAAGCCGTCGTGAAGGCGACGTACCAATCCGGCGGCAAGTAGCAAGCTGCCGCCGCAGATAGATCGGGCGCAAGAGGCCAATGCCTCACCCCCGATGGAAACGACCGAGGAGGTTTCTATGGTCGATATTCCATATGAAGGAATCCGCGGCATCCCGCCTGCCGAAGTACCTGAGGTCGAGCTCTATCATCCGCGGAGCTGGTGGACACGATACGTCTTCTCGCAGGACGCCAAGGTGATCGCCATTCAGTATTCGCTGACGGCCACGGCCATCGGGCTGGTGGCCCTGGTGCTGTCGTGGCTGATGCGGCTGCAACTGGGATTCCCCGGCACCTTCTCTTTCATCGATGCCAATCAGTACCTGCAATTCATCACCATGCACGGCATGATCATGGTGATTTACCTGCTCACCGCATTGTTTCTGGGCGGCTTCGGCAACTACCTGATCCCGCTGATGGTCGGCGCCCGGGACATGGTCTTCCCTTATGTGAACATGCTGAGCTACTGGGTCTACCTGCTCGCGGTCCTGGTGCTTGCCTCGACATTCTTCGTGCCCGGCGGCCCCACCGGCGCCGGTTGGACGCTGTATCCGCCGCAAGCAATCCTCTCCGGAACGCCCGGGCAGGATTGGGGCATCATTCTCATGATGGCGTCCCTGATCCTGTTCATCATCGGCTTCACCATGGGCGGGCTGAATTATGTGGTCACGGTGTTGCAGGCGCGCACGCGCGGCATGACTTTGATGCGCCTGCCCCTGACGGTGTGGGGCATTTTCACCGCGACCGTCATGGCGCTCTTGGCATTCCCTGCACTGTTCGTTGCCTCGGTCATGCTGCTGCTCGACCGTCTCCTGGGAACCAGCTTCTTCATGCCCTCCCTCGTCGAGATGGGTACGCTTTCGAAATACGGCGGCGGCAGCCCGCTGCTCTTCCAGCACCTGTTCTGGTTCTTCGGCCATCCCGAAGTCTATATCGTCGCCCTGCCCGCCTTCGGCATCGTCTCGGATCTGATCAGCACGCATGCGCGCAAGAACATCTTTGGTTATCGCATGATGGTCTGGGCGATCGTAGCCATCGGCGCGCTCAGCTTCATCGTCTGGGCACACCACATGTATGTGAGCGGCATGTTCCCGCAATTCGGGTACTTCTTCGCCACCACGACGCTCATCATCGCAATCCCCACCGCGATCAAGGTCTACAACTGGGTGCTGACCCTGTGGCGCGGCGACATTCATCTCACGGTGCCGATGCTGTTCGCCCTCGGCTTCATCATCACCTTCGTGAACGGCGGGCTCACCGGCCTCTTCCTCGGCAACGTCGTCGTGGACGTGCCCCTCTCGGATACCATGTTCGTGGTCGCCCATTTCCACATGGTGATGGGCGTGGCGCCGATCATGGTCGTGCTCGGCGCGATCTATCATTGGTACCCAAAGGTCACGGGGCGGATGCTGAACGAGGCCATGGGCAAGTTTCACTTCTGGGTCACCTTCCTCGGCGCCTACCTGATCTTCTTCCCCATGCACTATCTAGGACTGCTCGGGGTCCCGCGCCGGTATTTCGAACTCGGAGATACGACGTTCATCCCGTCCTCGGCCCATTCACTCAACGCCTTCATCTCGGTGGTGGCCTTGACCGTCGGCTTCAGCCAGATGGTGTTCCTGTTCAACCTCGTCTGGAGCTTGTTCAAAGGTGAGGCCTCAGGCGGCAACCCGTGGCGGGCGACGACGCTGGAGTGGCAGACGCCGGAGACGCCCCCAGGGCACGGCAACTGGGGCAAGGAGCTCCCGGTCGTGTACCGCTGGGCCTATGACTACAGTGTGCCCGGCGCCGCGGAGGATTTCATTCCGCAGAACCAGCCGCCGCGCGCGACGCAGCTCGCTCAAGGAGCTGCTTCGTGAGCGCCGTCATCCTGTTCCTGGCTGTGCTTGCGGTGATCGCCGGATGGTGGCTGTCGCAGCAGCGCCTGACGGCCAAGCCCTGGCTGGAGGAAGGCGCGGCCGGCGACTTCCCCGGCGGCGATGCCATGACCTGGCCGGCAGCGAAGGTCGGTCTTGGCGTGTTTCTCGCGGTCGCGAGCGCATTGTTCGTCCTCTTCATCAGCGCCTACTCGATGCGCATGAGCGTGGTGGACTGGCGGCCGCTGCCTGTACCGCGGCTGCTGTGGGTCAACACGGGCGTCCTTGTCCTGAGCAGTGTCGCGCTGCAATGGTCGTACGCGGCCGCGCGCCGCCACGATACTGAGACCGTCATGATCGGTCTGCTCGCCGGCGGAGCATCTGCCGTGATCTTCCTCGCCGGGCAGCTCCTGGCCTGGCAACGGCTCGGGGCTGCGGGATATTTCGTGGCGTCCAACCCGGCGAATTCCTTCTTCTACGTGTTGACCGCAGTGCATGGGCTGCATCTGACGGGCGGTCTGGTGGCCCTGGGCCGTACCTCAGCCAAGGTGTGGCGCGGCGCCGAGATCGCCGACATGCGCTTGAGCGTCGAGCTGTGCGCCATTTACTGGCACTTCCTGCTGTTGGTCTGGCTTGTCCTGCTCGGTCTTCTCACCGGCTGGACCGACGATTTCGTCAACATCTGCCGCCAATTGCTGAGCTAGGGAGGCGAGACCAGATGGCTGAGACCGTGCTGACAAATCCGGGGCAATCGCCTGCGCGGCTTGAAGGCTGGCGCGGCATCGCCGCCGACTGGGCGTCCGATCAGCGCGCCTTCAAGAATGTGTCCTGGGGCAAGGCCATGATGTGGATCTTCCTCCTCAGCGACACCTTCATCTTCAGTTGCTTCCTGCTCTCCTACATGACGGCGCGGATGTCGACGACCGTACCCTGGCCCAATCCCAGCGAGGTCTTCGCTCTCAACATCGCCGGACAGCACATTCCGCTGATCCTGATCGCCATCATGACGTTTGTCCTGATCAGCAGCAGCGGCACGATGGCGATGGCCGTCAATTTCGGCTACCGCCGCGACCGCGTGAGAACCGCAATCCTGATGCTGATCACTGCAGCCTTCGGTGCAACCTTCGTCGGAATGCAGGCCTTCGAATGGACCAAGCTGATCATGGAGGGCGTCCGGCCCTGGGGTAATCCATGGGGTGCGCCGCAGTTTGGTGCGAGCTTCTTCATGATCACCGGCTTCCACGGCACCCACGTGACGATCGGTGTGATCTTCCTGATCGCCATTGCGCGAAAGGTCTTTCGCGGCGACTTCGACGTCGAGAGGCGCGGCTTCTTCACGAGCCGCAAGGGGTATTACGAGATCGTCGAGATCACGGGCCTGTACTGGCACTTCGTCGATCTCGTGTGGGTGTTCATCTTCGCATTCTTCTATCTTTGGTGAGGTCGGCGCATGACAAACGCGGCGGTACACATGGAAGGACAGCTCCACGCTCCGGCGCATGGCGCAGTCGCAACGGGAGCCGTTCACGCCAAGGGGCAACAGCACCCGATCAAGCTCTACCTCGTGGTCTGGGGCTGGTTGTTCGTCCTCAGCACGTGCTCCTACCTCGTCGACTACTTTGGCCTGCATGGCTATCTCAGGTGGTCGCTGATCCTGCTGTTCATGATGTTGAAGGCCGGCCTGATCGTCGCCGTCTTCATGCACATGGCCTGGGAGCGGCTGGCCTTGACCTATGCCATCCTGCTGCCGCCGGTCGCGGTATTGGTTTTTGTGTCGATCATGGTGCTCGAATCCGAATACACGCACTTCCTGAGGGTGCTGTTTTTCGCAACCCCGTCGTAGCGCCTGCCGGTGCTCAAGCTGGAGTTCAGCCCTCGAACGCGTCGATTGACGCCGTGCTGCCACGTGACACCAGCGCCTCATCCGCGGCGGGCAACGGCTCGCCTTTGTCACGAAAGCGGTTGGTGATGGGATAGCGGCGATCGCGGCCGAAATTCCGTCGCGTCACCTTCACGCCGGGCGCGGCCTGACGGCGCTTGTATTCGGCGACGTTGAGCAGATGGTCGATGCGGGTGACGATCTCGCGGTCGAAGCCGGCGGCGATGATCTGATCCAGCGGCTCTTCGCGCTCGACCAGGCGCTCCAGGATGGCATCGAGCACGTCATAGGGCGGCAGCGAGTCCTGATCGGTCTGGTTCTCGCGCAACTCCGCCGTCGGCGGGCGCGTGATGATGTCGGGCGGGATCACTTCGCCCGCGGGGCCGAGCGCGCCATCGGGCTTCCAGCTGTTACGCAAGTTCGCCAGCCGAAACACCTGCGTCTTGTAGATGTCCTTGAGCGGGTTGAAGCCGCCGTTCATGTCGCCATAGAGCGTGGCGTAGCCGACCGACATCTCCGACTTGTTGCCGGTCGTCACCACCATCAGCCCGGTCTTGTTGGAGATCGCCATCAGAAGCGTGCCGCGGGTGCGGGCCTGGAGATTCTCTTCGGTGATATCGGGCGGCAGGTTCTTGAAGATGCCGGACAAGATCGTCTCGAACCCGGTCACGGCCTCCGCGATCGGCAGCACCTCGTAGCGGACGCCAAGATGGCCGGCGAGCTCGCCGGCATCCGCAATGGAGTGTGCGGCCGTGTAGCGGTAAGGCAGCATCACGCCATGCACCTGGTCGGCGCCGAGCGCGTCGACCGCGATCGCCGCGCAAAGCGCGGAATCGATGCCGCCGGAAATGCCGAGCAGCACGCCGGGAAAGCCGTTCTTGGCGACGTAATCGCGCAGGCCCAGTACGCAGGCCGCGTAGTCGGCCTTGTCGCCCTCGGGCTGTTCGGCGATCGGCCCGGTGCAGCGCCAGTCGTTGCCGTTTCTGCTGAAGCGCAGCGTGACGATGCTCTCTTCGAAGGCCGGCAGCTGCGCCGCGAGCGAGAGATCGCCATTGAGCGCGAAGGAAGCGCCGTCGAAGACGAGCTCGTCCTGGCCGCCGACCTGGTTGAGATAGACCAGCGGCAGCCCGCTCTCGGTCACGCGCGCCACCGCGACCGACAGGCGCACGTCGTTCTTGTCGCGGGCATAAGGCGAGCCGTTCGGCACCAGGATGATCTCGGCGCCGGTCTCGGCCAGCGTCTCGACCACGTTCTCGTAGTCCTCGGACTCCTCCAGCCAGATGTCCTCGCAGATCGGCACGCCGATGCGCACGCCGCGCACGGTGACGGGGCCGGCGGCAGGGCCGCGCGAAAACAGCCGCTTCTCGTCGAACACACCATAATTCGGCAGGTTGCACTTGAAGCGCAGGCTCGCGATGCGCCCGCCATCGAGCAGCGCGCAGGCATTGTACAGCCTGCCCTCCTCGACCCAGGGCGTGCCGACCAGCATCGCAGGCCCGCCATCGGCGGTCTCGCGCGCGAGGCTTTCGATCGCGGCGCGGCAGGCGGCCTGGAAGGCGGGCTTCTGCACCAGGTCTTCCGGCGGATAGCCGGCGATGAACAGTTCCGGAAACAGCACGAGATCGGCGCCGTCGGACTTGGCCTGCGTCCGCGCCGCGCGCGCCTTGGCCGCATTGCCGTCCACGTCGCCCATGGTCGGATTGAGCTGGGCGAGCGTGACCGCGAATGTGTCGAAACGTTCGGTCATGGCCGCCCCATCCGATCCCGAGTTACAGGAACCCCAATCGCTCGATGACGGCAATGATCCAGAACGCACCGGTCATCAAGAGCGCAACGCCGACTGCGGCCGAGCCCATGTCCTTGACGCGGCCGATCTGCTTGTCGTGATCCATGGTCAGCCGGTCGGCGAGCTTCTCGATCGCGGTATTGAGCAGCTCGACCGTCAGCACGAACGCGACAGAGCACACCAATTCGACCGCGCGCATCGCGGTCGCGCCGATGAACCAGGCCAGCGGCACCGACAACAGCAACGCAAAGATCTCCTCGCGGACGGCCTGCTCCGACCGGAACGCAAAGGCCAGACCGTTGCGGGAATTGATCGTGGCCTTCCAGATCCGCAGCAAGGTCTTACAGCCCCGCTGCGGCCGGAATCGGCTGGGTCTTGCCGGCGCGCTCCTGCTTGAGCAGTTCCGCCACCAGGAAAGCCATGTCGATGGATTGCTCGGCGTTGAGGCGGGGATCGCAGACCGTGTGGTAGCGGTCGTTGAGATCCTCGTCCGTGATCGCGCGGGCGCCGCCGAGACATTCGGTCACGTCCTGGCCGGTCATCTCCAGATGCACGCCGCCGGCATGGGTGCCCTCGGCGGCATGGATCGCGAAGAACGACTTCACTTCGGACAGGATGCGGTCGAACGGCCGCGTCTTGTAGCCGGACGTCGAGCTGATGGTGTTGCCGTGCATGGGATCGCACGACCAGACCACCACCCGGCCCTCGCGCTTCACGGCGCGGATCATGTTCGGCAGATGCTCGCCGATCTTGTCGGAGCCGAAGCGGCCGATCAGCGTCAGCCGGCCCGGCTCGTTGTCGGGATTGAGCACGTCGATCAGCTTCAACAGCTCGTCCGTCTTGAGCGAGGGGCCGCACTTCAGCCCGATCGGGTTCTTGATGCCGCGGAAATATTCGACATGGCCGTGATCGAGCTGGCGGGTGCGGTCGCCGATCCAGATCATGTGGCCCGAGGTGGCGTACCAGTCGCCGGTGGTGGAATCGACGCGGGTCATGGCCTGCTCGTAGCCGAGCAGCAGCGCCTCGTGGCTGGTGTAGAAATCGGTGGCCCGCAGCTCCGGATGGCTCTCGAGATCGAGGCCGCAGGCACGCATGAAGTTGAGCGCGTCCGAAATGCGGTCGGCCAGCTCCTTGTAGCGGCGGGACTGCGGTGAATCCTTGAGGAAACCGAGCATCCATTGATGCACGCTGCCGAGATTGGCGAAGCCGCCGGTGGCGAAGGCGCGAAGCAGGTTCAGCGTCGCCGCCGACTGGCGATAGGCCATCAGCTGGCGCTGCGGATCGGGAATGCGCGCTTCCTTGGTGAAGGCGATGTCGTTGACGATGTCGCCGCGATAGCTCGGCAGCTCGACGCCATTCACCTTCTCGGTCGGCGACGACCGCGGCTTTGCGAACTGGCCGGCGATGCGGCCGACCTTCACCACCGGGACGGCGCCGGCATAGGTCAGCACCACCGCCATCTGCAGCAGCACACGGAAGAAGTCGCGGATGTTGTTGGCGCCATGCTCGGCGAAGCTCTCGGCGCAGTCGCCGCCCTGGAGCAGGAAGGCCTCCCCGGCCGCGACGCGGCCCAAGGCCTTCTTCAGGTTGCGCGCCTCGCCTGCGAAGACCAGCGGCGGAAAGGTCGCAAGCTGCGCCTCGACGTCGGCCAAAGCCCTGGCGTCGGGATAGTCGGGCACCTGTAGCACCGGCTTGCTGCGCCAGGACTCGGGCGTCCACCGCTCGGACATCGCAATCTCTCCGTGAAGCAAAAACCACAACCTGATCTAGGGGTTGCGAGGGCCGCCTTATACACAGGCCGGCCACGCCCCGCCAGTTGTAAATCCATTTCGCAGCGCAAACCCTTGCGGCCAAAGCCGAATTCGCATTTGCTTGGGCCGGCTGAGGAATCCGACGGGACACCGACCGCCATGGACGCGGCACTGGACGACGTTTTCATCGACGAGATCAGCTTCCCGGCAACCGACGGCTATGCCCTGGCCGGCACCCTGTTCCTGCCGCGCGGCGCCAAGCGCCATGCCGTCCTGATCAATTCGGCGACCGCCGTTCCGCGAAAGATCTATCGAGGCTTTGCCTCCTACCTCGCCCATCGCGGCTGCGCGGTGCTGACCTACGATTATCGCGGCATCGGCGATTCCCGCCTGCCGGCGATGGTCGGCTACAACCAGCCGAAATCGCTGGTCGGCTTCAAGGCCTCGATGTCCGACTGGGCCGCGCTCGACGTCACCGCCGCGGTCAGCTGGATGCGCGAGCGCTATCATGCCCTGCCGCTCGCTTATATTGGCCATTCCTTCGGCGGCCAGGCGCTCGGGCTGATCGCCAACAACACCGAGATCTCGCGCGCCGCCTTGGTGGCCTCGCAGGCCGCGACGTGGCGGCTGATGACCTCGCCGGAAAAGTACCGCGTCTACGCCTTCATGAATTTTGTCGGCGTGCCGCTGGTCCATGCACTCGGTTACGCACCGGGCTGGGCCGGTGTCGGCGAGGACCTGCCCAAGGGCGTCTTCCTGCAATGGACCGAATGGGTCTCGAGCCCCCGCTATCTCTTCGATTCAAAGCTGCCGGCGCTGGCGAATTTCGCGAATTTCAAGGGCGAGCTGCGGGCGCTGTGCTTCTCCGACGATCCCTGGGCGACGCGCCCCGCGGTCGAGCTGCTCACGGGCGGGTTCACTGCGATCAAGCCGGAGGTGCTGACGGTCAGACCGTCCGACGTCGGCGCCAAGGGAATAGGCCATTTCGGTTTCTTCCGCCCCGAGCACCGCGACACGCTCTGGCGCGGCGTCGCGGAATGGATTCAGGGGGAATGAGATTTGTTCACCTCTCCCGAAGGGAGAGGTCGGATCGCATCAAAGATGCGATCCGGGTGAGGGGTTACGGTCTCACCGAATTACCGCGGCCCCTCACCCGGATTGCTGCGCAATCCGACCTCTCCCCGCTGGGGAGAGGTGTAGCGGAGCAAGCCGACCCAGCCCGATATTATCAACCACTAGCGGATGATCGTCGTCAGCGACGAGTAGCGCCGGTTCGGCTTGGCCTCGCTAGGTGCGAACTGTGCGAAGGCGTCGCTGACGCGGACCGCCGGTGGCGTGTCGCTCGCGAACCGAAACTCCTTCGGCCGCGGTGCGTAGAAGCTGGCGCGGTAATAAGCGTCGTCGAAGCGCGCCTCGCCGACGCCGAACAATGCGTCACAGACCAGCAGGAGCGCGTAGACTCCCGCGACCGCTGCGACGATCTCCCTGAGAATTGTCATCCGATAGCCCTGCCCTTTTGCGGGCAGGATGCAGATCGGTTCCAAAGGCCTGGTTTAAGGCGCCACGCTTCTTGTCCGCAGCGTTTGCCGGCGCTGAACCGATTGCAGACAATTTTATCGATCTCGAAAGAAGAACCCGCCCGAGCGGATGATCAGGCGGGCTCCAGGATTGGCCGCTCGGGAGGTCTTTGTGCGGCCAGATCAGCCGTGCTCGGCCTCCTTGCGATGGCCGCTCTCGCTGAGGCGATCGACCCAGGCGATGCCGATCGCCGAGATGATGAAGGTCATGTGGATCAGCACCTGCCACATCACCCCGGTCTCGGTGAAATTGCTTCGCGTCGTGCCGAGGTTGCCGGCCTCGATGAAGGTCCTGAGCAGCGAGATCGAGGAGATGCCGATGATCGCCATCGCGAGCTTGATCTTGAGCACGCTGGCATTGACGTGACCGAGCCATTCCGGCTCGTCGGGATGGCCGCTCAGGTTCAGCCGGGAAACGAAAGTCTCGTATCCGCCCACGATCACCATGATCAGGAGGTTCGAGATCATGACCACGTCGATCAACCCGAGCACGACCAGCATGATCTGCTGCTCGCTCGCGTCGAACGAGTGCAGGACGAGGTGCCAGAGCTCCTTGAGGAACAACAGGACATAGACGGCCTGAGCCACGATGAGGCCGACATAGAGCGGCAATTGCAGCCAGCGCGAGCCGAAGATCAGCTTCGGAAGCAGGCCGACCGGCGGCAGCGGCGCCGAAGGTGCTTTGGGTTCAGACGTCATTGATCACTCCGGATGGCAGACAGGCATGCGTCTCAGAGACTCGCGATAACGGGCGCGAGCTCGAGGGAGCCCCGATAGATCATCTCGAAGGCGACGTAAATGATGATGGCAAGGCCGACATAGCCGACCCAGCGATGCTTCTGGAGCACGCGGCCGAGCAGATCGGCGGCGACGCCCATCATCGCGACCGACAGCAACAGGCCGAACACCAGAATGTAGGGATGCTCGCGCGCGGCGCCCGCGACTGCGAGCACGTTGTCGAGCGACATCGAGACGTCGGCAGCGACGATCTGCACCGCCGCCTGGCCGAAGGTCTTTCGCTGCACGGGCGCAGCATCCGGGCCGCCGCCATGGCTGAACGCGAGTTGCCGCGAATGCGCGGATTGCTCGCGCAGCTCGCGCCACATCTTCCAGCACACCCAGAGCAGCAGCACGCCGCCGGCGAGCAGCAGGCCGATGACCTGCAGGAGCTGGGTCGCGACGCCGGCGAAGACGATGCGCAGCGCAGTGGCGGCGGCAATACCGACGATGATGGCCCGGCGGCGCTGCCCGGCCGGCAGGCCCGCCGCGGAGAGACCGATGACGACAGCGTTGTCGCCGGCGAGCACGAGGTCGATCAGGATGACTTGGAACAGCGCCGTCAGCGCTTCGGGGGTGATTAATTCTGTCATGTTTGATCATTCTTCGATGCCGACGGATCGAGCCAATGCGGCTTGCGGCGCTCGATCCAGTCGAAGACCCTTGAACGGGAGGAGCGCAGCGCAGGCACATCCTCGGCGAGCAGCGCGAGGCCGAGCGGCAGCATCCAGACGCCGAGTACCGGCAGGAAGGCGAGCACACCGCCGACGACCAGCAGCGCGCCCGAGGGAATCCTGACCCAGCGGCTCGACGGCTTGAGCAGATATGTCACCGTGTCGGCCATGCGCGGCGGCAGGCGGTCGACGAGCTTGGCCAGGCGCGGGTCTCCACCGGCGATCTGGCCGGTGGTGCCCTCGGTTTGCCTGGCGCGCTCATTCGAAACCGTGCTCATGCTTACTCCTTGGCGGCGGCCTGCAGCTTGGGGCCCGCAGCACTTTCCAAGACAGGCTTGGCGCGCGGCAGCACCAGCGTCAGCAAGCGCAACAATTTGATCGCCTGGACTTCGTGCGGATGCACGTCCTCGTCTGCGGCGGCAACGCGCTCCGACAGCTCCACCAGATGGGCCGAGAGCGGCAGGTTCGAAACCGGCCGCAGCGTGTCGATCACGACGTTGGCAAAATCCGGCTCATCGAGCCGCTCGGCCAGCTCGTCGAACATCGCAAAGAGCCGTTCGTCGGCGATGTGCGGCGCCAGCTTGCGATCCCTGATGAAACGGATCACCTCGTCTCGTTCGACCGGCGAGACGCGCCGGTCGGCAACCGCAACCAGCGCGCCCACGATCACCAACGCGGCCGCGGCCTGCTCGTTCAGGCTGGACGGCTCCGTGATCTCGATCGGATTTGAGGTTTTGGTGTCAGACATCGTAGCTCCCTTAGCTTGCGAAATGGCCGCACGGAGCTGCGATGGAGACGAATGGTCGGAGAGAAGGAACAGGGACCCGACAATCGGCCGATCCATCGCATTCGCGCGGGACAGGTCATCCGACATCACGAGGTTTGCCGACGTCTGTCGGCGTCCTCGCCAGAGGGGCCCGGATTCTTGTTCGCCTCAGAGATAAAGGTGGACCTGTCGGAATCAAGGCGATCCCGCTGCGACCAGCGGCCGCATCGGATTGGCGTTGCTGGTTTTGGTTAAACAGTCCCTTGCATCGGGAACCATGCAGCAGCACCGAGTGTTGGTGCACCTCGCGACACGTCAATCGACTGGCAGGAACCCGCATGTGCCGCTGGATCGCATACCGGGGCGAAACCACCTCGTTCGAGCCTTATGTCACCGAACCCGAGCATTCGCTGATTGCGCAGAGCATCCGCTCGCTTCAGTCCACGGCGGGCTCGAATGGCGACGGCTTTGGTCTCGGCTGGTATGGCGAGCACCCTGAGCCGGGCCTTTATCGCGAGACGCGCCCGGCGTGGTCGGATGAAAACCTGCGCTATCTCTGCCGGCATCTGCGCTCTCATCTGTTCTTCGCCCATGTGCGTGCCGCCACCGGCACAGCCGTGACGCGGCAGAATTGTCATCCCTTTGCCTGCGGACACTGGATGTTCATGCACAACGGATTCGTCGGCAGCTGGAATCGGCTGCGACGCAAGGTCGAGGCGCTGATTCCCGATGCCCATTACCCGTCCCGGCTGGGCACGACCGACTCCGAAGCCGTGTTCCTGGCGATGATGGGGGCCGGTCTCGAGCATGATCCACTCGGCGCGACGCAATCCGCGCTGCAATCCCTCGTCGGCTTGGTCAACGAAGGTGGGCTTCGCGAACGGCTGCGCTTTACCAGCGCGATCGCCAACGGCCGCGACCTCTACGCCTTTCGCGTCTCGGTCAACGATGCCGCCAACACGCTCTACTTCCGCGAGGACGGCGGGCAGGTCATCGTCGTCTCCGAGCCGTTCGACAAGGAATCGAGCTGGGCGGAAGTCCCGCCGAATCACGCCCTGATCGCGCGAGCGTCCGAAGCCGTCAAAATTGTTCCGTTCGATCCTGCAATTTCCAGTACATCGGGTGCGGAACCGGCCACAGTCAGACGGATTATCGCCCGCAGGTAAGTGACCGCGCCGGTGGCCAATGACATTTGCTTCAGACGTTTCAAAGCTGCTGCGCCTCACCCCCTCCGAGGACAGGCAGCACGTCGTCATCCGTTCTGCCGGCGGCCGCGGCAATCCGGCGGAATATTCCTTCGGCATCGAGGAGGAATACTTCCTCGCCGATCGCCGCAGCTTCGAAGTCGCGATCCACACGCCCAACGAGCTGTTCGAATCGGCAAACTGGTCGACCGGCGGCCAGGCCATGCGCGAGATGCTGCAATCGCAGCTCGAGGTCGCAACCAATGTCCATGTCGATGTGAACGACGCCCGCGAGGAGCTGCGCTTCCTGCGGCGCGAGGTCGCGAACGTCGCTGCGCAATACGGCTTCGTGATCATGGCCTCCGGCACGCACCCGAGCGCGGTCTGGCGCATGTCCCAGCCCAGTCCGAAACCGCGCTACGAGGAGATGATCGAGGATCTGCGCAGCATCGGTCACCGCAACATGATGTGCGGCATGCATGTGCACGTGCAGTTGCCGGATCCCGAGAAGCGCATGGCGGTGATGCGGGCGATGCTGCCGCACCTGCCGTTGTTCATCGCGTTGTCGGCGTCCTCACCGTTCTGGAATTCGCACAAGACCGGATTGAAGGGCTACCGCCTCGCGGCCTATTCCGAGCTGCCGCGCACCGGCCTGCCCGAATTGTTCGAGGGCAAGCAGGATTTCGACGCCTATGTCGGCGCGTTGCAGCGCTCCGGCGTGATCCCGGACGAAAGCCACATCTGGTGGGCGATGCGTCCTTCCATGAAGCATCCGACCCTGGAGCTTCGCGCGCCCGACACCTGCACCTTCGTCGACGACGCGATTGCGATTGCCTCGCTCTACCGCTGCCTGACGCGGCATCTCTATCTGCGCCCTCAGCTGTCCCGGGAGGTCACCGCGGTCGAACGCGCGATTGCGGTCGAGAACAAATGGCGCGCCCAGCGCTATGGCACCGACTGCATCTTCGCCTCCAAGGACGGACCGGTGACGATCTCGGAGCTGCTCACTCGCCTGATCGACGATATTGCGGAGGATGCAGCCGCACTGAACTGCTCCGCCGAGATCGAGCATTGCCGAACCATCGTGGAGCGCGGCAGCTCGGCGGAATTCCAGCTTCGCGCCTATCGCGAAAGCGGCGACGACATCGCAGCCGTGTCACAATGGATTGCTACCTCGACGCTGTCCGGAACGAGCGCGCCTGTTCAACGCAGCGCTCCTGCGTCGTCATAGCGCCCGCGCAAGCTTCGGCGACGAAGTTGCCATTCCTGAATTCGCCGATCGTGGAGAAGCACATGAATCGCATCATATCCTGCACCGGCTGCGGCCATGCGCTTGTCCCGATGCTGACGGCCAAAGGCCGCGCCGAGCCGAGCTGCCTCTGGTGCGAAGGCTTCCACGCGCGCGCGTTGGACATGGCGAAATGGGCTGACAGCCCATCCGGCAAGCCCGCGCCGACGCTCCGTCGATCATTCGAGTGAACCGCACCAGACGCTGAGCCGCCGGCGTTTGCCCGTCGCGGCTGCATGCACTTTTGCGGGACATGCCGACAAATTAGACAAGGCAAGCCGCCCCACCCGACTTGCGGCACGCGCGGACGAGTAAGCCTCGTTAGCGGCACCTATCGTCTAACCCCCGGTGCAATCTCGATTATTTGCGCGCCGCATGCAGCCGGCGGGCCGACGCGCCGCATTGCGTTCTGACTGGCCTGAAATTCGCAAGACATCATCAAGCCAAGTCCCTGCCCCGCCACGATGAGGAGCGGCAAGTTACGTGCGCTCGGCTCCGGGATGAATGGCCTCAGATCGGAGAATGCCATGAACGTGCATGCTGCCGGAGATATCAAATTCACCGGTCTCACCCATCCGAACGGCGCCCGGCTGCGCCTCAACGATCAGGACTTCGTGGCGATCGATCGCGACAAGAATGCAAAATTCGAGGCGACCTACCGGCCGCAGGCCCTCTATAACCGCGCCAACGAAGGCTTCCACGCCAACAACGAAACCTTCCTCCTGCACGAAGTCGCGACCAATCTGCCGATCTATCGGCCCGACACCGGCCCCACCGATTTCCATCTGCATCTGCCGCCGGGCGGCTTTCAGCTCGTGCTGGTCACCTCGGGCGCGTTCACCTTCGACTATGACGGCCGCTGGTACAATGTCGGCCCGGGCGCGGTGATGCTGCAAAGCGCGATCGTGCATCGCCAGCTGTTCTACACCTGGTCGGGCCTGTCGACCGAAGAGAATTTGAAGACGCCGCAGACCGTGGTGCCCGATCCGATCTCCATGGGCTATTCCGGCAAATTCCTCGAAGCCTTCATCACCGATCCCACCACCTTTCCGAATCCGACCATTGTCGGTCCGGATCAGATCAACGAGGACGAAACGCCGCGCGTGGCCTGGAGCCATCCGCTGCATGATCGCCCGGCCGATGCCGGCTTCTGGCTTCAGGATCCCCTGGCACTCGACGCGCTGTTCAAGCCGCTCACCGATGGTTCTGTCGGATCGGCGATGCCGGTCTACGTGCGCGATATCGGCATCGAGAGTCCGAGCGGGCATCTCGTCACGGGCCACATCATCGCGACCGACCCGCGTGGCCACGCACTGTTGCCGAAGAGCACGTCGGCCGCGGCGGACGCGACCTGTTTTGCGAAGGGCGAGGTCGTGATCTATCGCGTCATTCGCGGCACGGCCCATTTCAAGAAAAAGTCCGGCGAGAGCTTTGAACTCTCCGCCGGCGACGTGGTGACGGCGGGCAAGGATTCCATCGGCCTCATCGGCGTCGGCGAAAACACCCAGGTCCTCCGCCTCGGCCTGCTCAAGGGCATGAACGAGCTGCGCAGCTGGACGGCGACGCAGCGCGACGAGATCGACGGCCTTGCCGGCCAGATCATCACGCAAAAGGACATGCGTCCCCTGCGCACCGAAGGCAAGCCGGTCGGGTATTTGTATAGCTGAGGCTACTCCGCCGCCTGCCGCACATGCCGTGCGGTCGGGGTGCGCATGGTGACGAGCTCTTCGGCGGCGGTCGGATGCAGCGCGATGGTCGCATCGAAATCGGCCTTGGTCGCCTTCATCTTCACCGCGATCGCGACGGCTTGCGTGATCTCGGCGGCGGCATCGCCGACGATGTGACAGCCGAGCACGCGGTCGGTCGCGCCGTCGACCACGAGCTTCATCAGCACGCGGGTGTCGCGGCCCGACATCGTCGCCTTGATGGGCCGGAACGTCGTCTTGTAGATGTCGACGTGGCTGAATTGCGCGCGCGCCTCGGTTTCCGTCAGGCCGACCGTGCCGACCTCCGGCTGCGAGAACACGGCCGTCGGAATGTTGGCGTGATCGACCTGCACCTCGCGCTTGCCGAACACGGTGTCGGCGAAGGCATGGCCCTCGCGGATCGCGACCGGCGTCAGGTTGAAGCGGTGGGTGACGTCGCCGATGGCATAGATGCTGTCGACCGAGCTCTTGGAGAAATGGTCGACCGCGATGCCGCCGTTCGCCGGATTGATGGCGACGCCGGCATTCTCCAGGCCGAGATTGGCGAGGTTCGGATGGCGGCCGATCGCGAACATCACCTGATCGGAGGCGAGGCTCGAGCCGTTCGACAGGTGCGTGGTGAAGTCCTCGCCGTGACGGTCGACCTTGGTCACGGTGCAGCCGGTGAGGATGGTGATGCCCTGCTTCTCCATCTCGGCGCGGACATGGGTCCGGACATCCTCGTCGAAGCCGCGCAGAATGTTGTCGCCGCGATAGATCACCGTGACGTCGGAGCCGAAGCCGGCGAAGATGCCGGCGAATTCCAGCGCGATATAGCCGCCGCCCTGGATCACGATCCGCTTCGGCAGCTTCTTCAGATGAAACGCCTCGTTGGAGGAGATCACGTGCTCGATGCCGGGGATCGCCGCGCCATGGTTGGGCGCGCCGCCGGTCGCGATCAGGATGTACTTCGCCGTGACCTTCTTGTCGTTTTCGAGCAGGCGGACGGTGTGCTTGTCCTCGATCACCGCGCGGCTCTTGACGATCTGCGCGCCTGATTTCTCGACATTGGCGGTGTAGGCCGCCTCCAGTCGCGCGATCTCCTTGTCCTTGTTGGCGATCAGCGTCGGCCAGTCGAAGCTCGCGGGCGGAACGGTCCAGCCGAAGCCGGCGGCGTCCTCGAGCTCCTGACGGACATGCGAGCCGATCACGAACAGCTTCTTCGGCACGCAGCCGCGGATCACGCAGGTGCCGCCCATGCGGTACTCTTCCGCGATCGTGACGCGGGCGCCGTAGCCGGCCGCGATGCGGGCGGCACGGACGCCGCCCGAGCCGCCACCTATGACGAAGAGGTCGACGTCGAATTCAGCCATTGTCCACTCCGACCCCTTTCAAGAAACGCCTTTCAGATAGGTGCGCTCAGATCTCCTTGCCACGCTTGCGCATCTCGGCACGGAAGGCACCCATCACGGTTTCCGAGAAGCTCTGGGCCCAGCTGTTCATGAACGCCATGCTCTGCCCGATCGCGCGCGGCTCGGCATCGATCAGCTTCTTGCCCAACGGCGACTTGTAGAAAGTGACGAGGTCCTTCAGCTCCTGCTCGGTGAACTCGCTGGCATAGATCTGCGCCATGCCTTCGCCGATCTCGTTCTGGCGGCCGTTGAGCTGCTGGGCCACGATCGGGGCCACCTCGTTGAGGTCTTTCTGGTAATTCAGGTTCTGCTGGATCAGCGCACCCTTGGTCTTCTCGACCATGCCCGGCACGGCGCCCGCATACATTCCGGCGGCGTTCTTGATCTGCAAGATCTCCTTGGCCGCCGCAATCGCCGCGGGCGAGGCCTTTGGCTGGGCCGGCGCCGCGGGAGCCTTCTGGCCCGCCTGCTGGGCCACGGCCGGGGCGGCCGAAACGGCCAATCCCGCAGCGAGAGCCGCAGCCGGCAAGAATTTCAACACGCTCTTCATTCCTGGTCTCCTTTCGGCTTGCGCCGTTCAATCACGCGAATTCCGTCGCCGCCCGCCAGGACGGCCGAGCTGGCCAAGCCGATGAACAGCCCGTGCTCGACCACGCCGGGAATGGCGCTCAACGCCTTGGCGAGACCGGGGGGATCCGCAATACGTCCGAGCTGGGCATCGACGATCCAGTGGCCGCCATCGGTGACGAAAACGTGGCCGTCCTTGGCCTTGCGGACCGCCATTTGCCCGGAAACGCCGCATTCGGCAAATGCCTTTTCGATCGCGCGGCGCGTCGCACCGAGCCCGAACGGGATGACCTCGACCGGCAGCGGAAACTTGCCGAGCGTCGGCACCCATTTGCTGTCGTCGGCAATCACGATCATGCGATCCGAGGCGGCCGCCACGATCTTCTCGCGCAAGAGCGCACCGCCGCCGCCCTTGATCAGATTGAGCTCGGCATCGATCTCGTCGGCGCCGTCGATCGTGAGGTCGAGATGGTCGATCTCATCCAGCGTCGTCAGCTTCACGCCGCAGCGTTCCGCATCGGCGCGCGTCGCCTCGGAGGTCGGCACGCCGATCACCTTGAGCCCGGCGGCGACGCGCTCGCCGAGCAGCTCGACGAAATGCTTGGCGGTCGAGCCGGTGCCGAGCCCGAGCTGCATGCCGTCGCGCACCTCCTCCAGCGCACGCGCCGCAGCCTGCCGCTTCAACTGGTCCATGTTCACGTGTGCGCCTGCCTTGTGAAGTCTCGAAGGTGCGGCCGATTCCGGCCGCTTTCGGCGGCCTATGTAGCCTCGTTTTTTCCCGGAGAACAGGGTCTGGGAACAGGACTATAAGGTGATCTTATGGGCCCGCCCCTTGCGCGGATATGACCGGGCCGGTAGCGCTTGGGAATCATGACCTCCTTCAAGACGACTTCCCCGCACACCATCGTCTTCGATCTCGACGGCACGCTGGTGGATACGGCGCCCGACCTGATCACCGCCCTGAACTACGTGCTCGACCGCGAAGGCCTGCCGCCGGTGCCGATGGCCTCGGCCCGCAACATGATCGGCGCCGGCGCCCGCAAGCTGATCGAGCGAGGGCTGGAAGCGGAGGGCCGCACCGTCACGCCCGCGGACATGGACCGGATGACCGCCGATTTCATCGCCTATTACGCCGACCATATCGCGGTGGAATCCCGCCCCTTCGAGGGGCTCGAGGCCGCGCTCGACCAGTTTTCGGCAGAAGGCCATCGCCTGGCGGTCTGCACCAACAAGCTGGAATGGCTGTCGAAGCGCCTGCTCGACCAGCTCGACCTCAGCCGCCGCTTCGCGGCGATCTGCGGCGCAGATACGTTTGGCGTCCAGAAGCCCGATCCGACCATTTTTCGCGAGACCGTGGCCCGGGCCGGCGGCGAGGTGAAGGCCAGCATCATGGTCGGCGATGCCGGAACCGATGTCGGCGTCGCCCGGCGCGCCGGCGTGCCCGTGATCGGGGTCAGCTTCGGCTACACCGACGTGCCGATCGCCGAGCTGAAGCCCGACCGGCTGATCCATCACATGCGCGACCTGCCGGCGGCCGCAATCAGCCTGATGAGCGCTTAACCCACCGCAAGCCGCTGATTTATTTGATATATTCACAGGATCACCGTCGCTTTCGCGCTTCCCAAGTACCAGCCGACCAGCGTGCCGGTGAACGTGATCAAGAATCCCGGCGGTTTCACCACGCCCGCCTCGATCACCACCGATCCGAACCCGGTGTTTGCGGAACTCCAGCCGGCCGCGCCCGCCGCGGCGCCGGCCAATGCTGCACCCGCACCGAGCTCCCCTTCCCCGATCTGAATGGAGGCAAGTGCTGAGTTACGTATACCAACCGATTGTCCTAGCCGCGTCCGATGCTTAGATTGCTTCGACCGCACCTTTGAAGCAAAGGTGTGCCCGTCGCCGTAAGGGACAAGGCATTTGCTATGAACGGACTTCCTGCGAGCCCCCGCGCCGCGCTGTCGAGCGCGATGACCGATCCGTTCGGGCGGACCATCACTTACTTGCGCGTCTCCGTCACCGACCGCTGCGACCTGCGCTGCTTTTACTGCATGTCGGAAGACATGACGTTCCTGCCCAAGGCCGATCTCCTGACGCTCGAGGAACTCGATCGGCTTTGCACGGCCTTCATCGCAAAGGGCGTGAAGAAGCTGCGCCTCACCGGCGGCGAGCCCTTGGTCCGCCGCAACGTCATGACGCTGGTCCGCTCGCTGTCGCGGCACCTGTCGAGCGGCGCGTTGAACGAGCTGACGCTGACCACCAACGGCACCCAGCTTGCGAAGCACGCGCAGGAACTCGCCGATTGCGGCGTCCGCCGCATCAACGTCTCGCTCGACACGCTCGATCCGCAGAAGTTTCGCGAGATCACCCGCTGGGGCGAGATCGACAAGGTGCTGGAAGGCATCGAGGCCGCGCGCGCCGCGGGGCTTGCCGTCAAGATCAACGCCGTCGCGCTGAAGAACCTCAACGAGGACGAACTGCCCGAACTGATGCGCTGGGCCCACGGCAAGGGCATGGGCCTGACGCTGATCGAGGTGATGCCCATGGGCGAGATCGGCTCGGGCCGGATCGACCAATACCTGCCGCTGTCGCTGGTACGCGCCCGCCTCGCCCAGCAATTCACGCTGACGGATCTGGCCGAGAGCACCGGCGGACCGGCGCGCTATGTCAGCGTCGCCGAGACCGGCGGCAAGCTCGGCTTCATCACGCCGATGACCCACAATTTTTGCGAATCCTGCAACCGGGTGCGCATCACCTGCACGGGAACGCTGCACACCTGCCTCGGCCACGAGGATGCCTCGGACTTGCGCAAACCTCTGCGTGCATCCGGCGACGACCTGTTGCTTGCGGATGCGATCGACCGCGCCATCGGGCTGAAGCCCAAGGGTCATGATTTCATCATCGACCGCCGCCACGACCGCCCCAGCGTCTCCAGGCACATGAGCGTGACGGGCGGCTGAAAGCGTGCCCCGCGCCTCGCCAACCTAAGCTTTTGACGGCGCGTCAATTTGTCCATTTTCCGATTGACGGCACGCCAAGCCGCTGGTTTGGTGCGACCGCCTTTGCTTGCCCGGCAACATAAGCCGGCCCGCCCGTCGGCGGTCGCGGTCAAGACGGCAAGGCGCGAGGGGAGGACTGACGCTGCAATCGCTTCGGAATATGATCCGTGCGGTCGTGTGCTTTTTCTGCATGCGAGCCGAGCGATGCATGTTGAAGCCTGCCGTGAAGTATTAGGCCGCGACGGAGAGAGAGTAAGATGCGTCCATTGCTGGCGCTGAGTAACGCCATCGACACCCTCAACGAGAAAATTGGGTACGTCTGTAACCTGCTTGTGCTCCTGGCATGCCTGGTCAGCGCGGCCAACGCCATGATCCGCTACGCCTTCAACGACTCCTCGAACGGCTGGCTGGAGCTGCAATGGTACATGTTCGCCATTCTCGTGATGTTCGGCTCGGCCTACACCTTCAAGCGCAATGAGCATGTGCGGGTCGAGATCTTCTATCTGACCCTGTCCGAGCGCGGCCAGCTCTGGCTCGACATGATCGGCACCCTGTTCTTTCTCATTCCCTCCTGTCTGCTGCTTGCCTATCTGTCCTGGCCGTTCTTCATGCAGGCCTATAGCGTCGGCGAGATGTCGGCCAATGCCGGCGGCCTCATCCGCTGGCCGATCAAGTTCGTGATCCCCGCCGGCTTCGTGATGCTGGCGATCCAGGGTGTTTCCGAGGTCATCAAGCGTATCGCGGCTCTCCAGGGCTATGTGACGATCGACGCCAAGTACGAGAGGCCGACCCAATGATTACGCTGGAGATGATGCCGCCGCTGATGTTCGGCGGCCTGGTTCTGGCGATGCTGATCGGCTTCCCCGTGGCATTCACGCTCGCCGCGGTCGGTCTCTCCTTCGGCTTCCTCGCCATCCACCTCGGCTTCTTCGACCTCAACTTCCTCCAGGCCATTCCCGGCCGCGTGTTCGGCAGCGTGCTCTCCAACGAGCTCCTGCTCGCGATCCCGTTCTTCACGTTCATGGGCGCCATATTGGAGAGATGCGGCCTCGCCGAGGATATGCTGGATTCGATGGGCCAGTTGTTCGGCCCGGTCCGCGGCGGCCTCGGCTATTCCGTGATCATCGTCGGCTTCATCCTCGGCGCCATCACCGGCACGGTGGCGGCGCAGGTGATCGCCATGGCGCTGATCTCGATGCCGGTGATGATCCGCTACGGCTATAACATGCGCTACATCACCGGCGTGTTGGCGGCGTCCGGCACCATCACGCAGCTGGTGCCGCCCTCGCTGGTGCTGATCGTGCTGGCCGACCAGCTCGGCAAGTCGGTCGGCGACATGTATCTCGGCGCCTGGGGCCCCTCGGTGTTTCAGATCGTTCTGTTCGCCGGCTACACCTTCGTACTCGGCCTGATCAAGCCGAGCCATGTGCCGGCGGTGCCGCTGGAGGCGCGCACGCTGACCGGCTGGGCGCTGTGGAAGAAGTGCCTGATGGGCATCATCCCCTCGGCCGTGCTGATCTTCGTCGTGCTCGGCACCATGATGATGGGTCTGGCGACGCCGACGGAAGCCGGCGCGATGGGCGCCGTCGGCGCCATCGTGCTCGCCGCGATCCACCACAAGGACTTCTCCTCGACCGACAACAAGATCTTGATCATCGGCGTGATCGCGGCCGGCATCGGCACCATCGTCGCGATCCTGTTCAGCGAGAATCTGATCTTCAAGATCGCCTTCGCGCTGACCTATCTGGCAATCGTGTGGATCTGCATTCGGGCCGCGCGCATCCCCGACCTGCGCGACCTGATCACGCAGGGCTACCAGTCCACCATGCGCCTCACCTGCATGGTCACCTTCATCCTGATCGGGTCGACCTGCTTCTCGGTGGTATTTCTCGGCGTCTCCGGCGGCGTCTGGCTCGAGCATCTCCTGACCTCGCTGCCCGGCGGCGTCTGGGGCTTCCTGATCTTCATCAATCTCTTCATCTTCTTCCTGGCGTTCTTCCTCGACTTCTTCGAGATCGCCTTCATCATCCTGCCGATGATCGCGCCGATCGCGCAGAAGATCCTCGCGCCGGTGGTGGGACCGGACGCCGCCCTGATCTGGTTCGGCGTGATGATCTGCGTCAACATGCAGACCTCGTTCCTGCATCCGCCGTTCGGCTTCGCGCTTTTCTACCTGCGCGGGGTCGCGCCGAAGGAAGTGAAGAGCTCCGACATCTACTGGGGCGCCGTGCCCTGGATCGGCTTGCAAATGATCATGGTGCTGCTGGTGATCATCTTCCCGTCCGTGGTGACGGGACTGCTCGACAAGCCGCTCAACGTCGATCTCGACAAGGTCAAGATCGAGGTGCCGCAGATCGAGCTGCCTCCGCTGGATCTCGGCCCGCCGCAGAAGTAGCGGGAACGAGGCTCGCCGTCATGCTCCGCTGAAGCGGCGCATGACACGCCTCGGCGCGTGACAAGCACCGGAATCGGAGGCATACCGGGCCATCCCCACCCTCCATGGATGGCCGCGCATGCCCCGATCGCACCCTGTTCCCTCGCTCGTCGCTCCGTTGCTCGCTTCACTCTGGCTGGCAGGTGCCGCAACGATGGTGCACGCCGAGCCGGTCGCCGACGTCCAGATGCTGGCGCAAAAGGAGCAGCAGCCGCTGCTCGACACGCTGCGCGATCTCGTCAATATCGAATCCGGCAGCAAGGACCTCGAAGGCCTGAACCAGATCGCCGAGCGCGTTGCCGGTCAGCTCAAGCAGCTCGGCGGCACGGTGGAGATCCTGCAACCCACCGACATCTATCGCCTCGACGACACCCCTGAGAAGATCGGACCGGCCGTCCACGCCGTGTTCAAGGGCACGGGGACCAGGAAGATCATGCTGATTGCCCACATGGACACGGTGTACCTGAAGGGCATGCTGAAGGACCAGCCGTTCCGCCTCGACGGCGACAAGGCTTACGGCCTCGGCATCGCCGACGACAAGCAGGGCGTCGCGCTCATTCTCCATACCGTGGCGTTGCTGCAGAAGCTGAACTTCAGGGATTACGGCACGCTCACGGTGCTCACGAACGGCGACGAGGAGATCTCCTCGCCCGGCTGGCGCAGCACCATCACCAAGCTCGCATCGGACCAGGACGTGGTGTTCTCGTTCGAAGGCGGCGGCACCGACGGCACGCTGCGCCTCGCCACCAGCGGCATCGGCTCGGCCTATCTCAGTGTGCAGGGCAAGTCGTCACATGCCGGCGCACGGCCGGAGGGCGGCGTGAATGCGCTGTACGAGCTCTCGCACCAGGTGCTGCAGATGAAGGACCTGTCCAAGCCCGAGCAGGGCCTGAAGCTGAACTGGACGGTGTCCAAGTCCGGCACCAACCGCAACGTGATCCCTGCCGAGGCCACCGCCCAGGCCGACGCACGCGCGCTCAAGGTGTCCGACTTCGACGAGCTGCAAAAGGCGCTGCAGGACAAGATCAAGAATCGCCTGCTGCCCGATTCCAGGGTCGACCTGAAATTCGAGGTGCGCCGCCCGCCGCTCGAAGCCAGCGAGGCCTCTCGCCGCGTGGCGGCCCATGGCAAGACGATCTATGGGGAGATCGGACTATCCCTCAAGGTCGACGAGAAGGCGACCGGCGGCGGCACCGACGCGGCTTTTGCCGCGCTGCAGTCCAAAGGCGCCGTGGTGGAAGGCATGGGCCTGTCGGGCTTCGGCGCGCACTCGAACGATGCCGAATATGTGCAGGTCAACAGCATCGTGCCGCGGCTCTATCTGGCGACGCGCATGATCATGGACCTGTCCACGGGCAAGCTGAAATAGCGGCTGCGCTTCTTTCCTTCTCCCCCTTGTGGGAGAAGGTGGCGCGAACGCAGTTCGCGCCGGATGAGGGGTCTCTCTCCGCGCATTCAATCGAGAGTGAGACTCGCGGAGAGAACCCCTCACCCGTTTCGCCGCTAACGCGGCGCGCCACCCTCTCCCACAAGGGGAGAGGGTGCAGCGTCACTGCCGCGCCAGTTCTTCTCAACAGGCTTTGGCGCATCCGCCAGCCGAAACCGCAGCGTGAACTCTGCACCGCCGCCGGGGAGGTTCTCCACCGCGACCGTGGCGGCGTGATCATCGGCCACGGCGCGCACGATCGAGAGGCCCAGTCCCGCGCCGTCGCTGCGCCGGCGATCGGCGCGCCAGAAGCGCTGGAAGATCAGATCGCGCTCAGCCTCCGCGACGCCGGGACCGCAATCGCGCACGTGCACCGAGCCGTCCTCGCCCACCTCGACGTCGACCGCGGTGTCCGTTGCGGTGAACTTGATGGCGTTTTCGGCGAGGTTGAAAACCGCGCGCTGCAGCATCTCCGAATTGCCGTGGATCAGCACCGGCGCATGAGTGCCCTTCAGCGCGATGTCCTTGCGTTGCGCGATCGCGAACGGGGCGATCGAGCCGACCACCTCGGCACAGACGGCGCGCAAATCCGCGGTCTCCCCGGGATCGAGCACCAGGGTGTCGAGCTCGGCGATCTCCAGCAGCTGGGCGACGATCCGGCTCATGGCCTCGATGTCGGCATGCAGCGCCTGCCGTTCGGCACCGTCGCCGAGCGTCTCGATCCGCGTGCGCAGGATCGCGAGCGGCGTGCGCAATTGATGCGCGGCATCCGCCGTGAATTGCCGCTGCACGCGAAAGCCGCCCTCGAGGCGGTCGAGCGCCTGGTTCACGGCGGTGACGAGCGGCACGATCTCGCGCGGAATCCGCGCCGTCGGCAGCCGGATGTCGGTGCGCGCCGGGCCGATATTGCTGGCCTCCTGCGACGCCTTCCACAGCGGCGCGATGGCGCGGCGGAAGATGATGATGTCGGTGGCAAGCAGGACCAGGAGGATGGGAATGGTGATCCACCCGACCCGCCGGAAGAAGTTCGAGACGATGTCGTCGATGATGACGTCGCGGTGCGCGAGGTCCTCGGCAACCTGGATGCGCACCGTCTTGCCGGCAATATCCCGGCTGACGCCCGCGCCCGAGATGGTCTCGGAAAAACGTGGCGCCGCCGCCGCGGCGGTGCGCCGGTGCGAGGAGAACAGCAACCGGCCGTCGGAATCGCGAATGTCGAACTGATAGCGGCCGTAAGCGTCCGAATAGAGCCCCTTGAGGCTATCGGGCAGGTTGAAGGTCAACGTGCCATCCGGCTGCGCGACGATGCGCTCCGCCAGCACCTCGGCTTGCGCGCGCATGGCATCGCGATGCAGCTGGTCGATCTCGGAGTTGAGCAGCCAGAACAACACCAGCGGCAGGAAGATCGCGACCACCGCGACCGCGACGATGTGCAGGAACACGATGCGCGAGATCAGCGATTTGAACGTCAGCGATCCGGCACGGCCCGCGGCGGGCACGCTATTTCTCCTCGGTCATGAGATAGCCGACGCCACGGATGGTGTGGATCACGACCTTGGCGCCGTGCTCGGCCAGCTGCTTGCGCAGCCGCGACACATAGACCTCGATCGCGTTGGAGGCGACTTCGCCTTCGAGACCGAAGATGTGGTCCTCGACGTTCTTCTTCGGTACCACCCGCCCCTGCCGGCGCAGCAGGATCTCGAGCACCGAGGTCTCGCGCGCGGAGATGATCCGCGGCTGGTCGTCGACGAAGATCTGACGGCTCTCGGTGTCGTAGACGAGGTTGGCGAGACTGAGCGAACGGCCGAGCAACTGGCCGGGACGGCGCAGGATGGCCTCCAGTCGCGCCACCAGCTCCTCCATCGCGAACGGCTTTACGAGATAGTCGTCGGCACCGCTACGCAGGCCGCTGACACGGTCCTGCACCCCGCCGCGCGCGGTCAGCACCAGCACCGGCAGCGGCTCCATCTTGAGGCGCAGCTCGCGCAGCACCGACAGGCCGTCACCGTCGGGCAGGCCGAGGTCGAGGATCATCGCAGCATAGCTCACGCTGCTCACCGCCTCGCGCGCCTCGGCTGCGCTGCCCACGATGTCGCTCTCATAGCCGGCCGTCGCCAGCCCGCCGGCAACGAGCCGCGACAGCTCGGCATTGTCCTCGACGATCAGAAGGCGCATCCTAGTCCCGACGAATACCCAAGGTCACCGCACAGCATCTTCGCTCTCTTCCACCATTCCGGCCACCTCGGCCAGCGAAAAGTGCCCGACCAGGCTGGCCGCCTGTCAGGTTCGTGTAAGACAATCAACGCCGGGGCAATCCATCCTGCCTGACAGGCACCGTGAGCACCTGAGCTTTCTAGCTCCGCCCCTCGAAATAGGTGCACAGCAAGGTCGTCTCCTTCTCCCTGATGGGTTTTCGAAAGAGCCGGCACTTGAAGCTACGCTCCTTCCCCGCTTCGCTCTCGATCAGGAACACGCATTGGCCGCAAACGTCGGCACGGTGACGGCGCTTGCCAGCATCGAGCCCATCCAGAACGTGGCGAAGCGTATCGCGCAACCGCGATCGATCGGGGAGTTCGAGGGACACGAGTTGATCCCGCAGGGCGTTGATGGGGTCACGCTCCAGGAACCTCTCCCCTTCACCTGTGATGCACAGCGCAATCGAGCGTTTGTCCTCTGCTGATGGTTTGCGGACCATCAATCCCTTGCTCTGCAGCACGGCGGCGATCTGCGATGCGACGCTGCGGGTCGTGCCAAGGAAGCTCGCAAGAGCAGTCGGCGTCCGCGAAAACCTGTTTGCGCGGGCGAGAAACCGCAACGCCATCCATTCCCGATCGCTCAGACCCGATAAAGTCTCTTCAAAGAGCCAGGTGTCGGCCGATTGTATCAGCAGTTGTACGATTTCAATTGCCAGTCTCATTGAGAGATCCCACGGGAAACGGCCGCCCTGGCACCTCGATCAACGATCGAACGCCGCCGTGTTCGGTGAAAGGTGCATTCCCGTCGGGACTGGTTGAATCCGGTATACCGTACCGTGAAGCCGGAGGTTCGAAACACACCGCAAGCGACTTCAGCCCGATTGCCAGATTCCGATAGCCTGATCGTTCCGTAAAAGGAACACCGAAAAACTACCTACCACGCTTACCTAGAGATGCTGGGCGCAAAGTCTCCAGCGTTCGAGAACATGAGTAGCCGTGTCGGGGCTGAAGACCCGAGGCTGAAGAGGCTTTCCGCGACGATTTCATGGGCAATTGTGACGCGCCCGCCTCTTGTCAGCTTCGTGTAAGTCGATCAGATGTGTTCTGGTGATTTGGGCGAAACCAGCAGAATTCAGCCTCAGGGCGAAAGGATGAGCTTCATGAGCAAACCGTTGAAAACGGAGAGCGAGCTGATTGCAATGGCCAAAGCCGAGTTGAAAGTTCACGCCGACTGTCCGGACGCAATGACGATTTCCATCATTCGCGATGGCAGCTCCTGGGAGTTTCGAGCCAGCGCAGATCAGGCCACGGCGGATCGGCCGGGTTATCCGGAATGTGTGGCCATGCTGGTTCAGATCGGCGATCATCTCAGCAAGCAGTACGACGTCAAGGGTTAGATCCCCGTCACGCTTCGCGCATGCGCGTGTCGGCTTCACAACGTGCGTTCAAGCACCATCGTCGGACCGGCTGCGAACGCACCCGATGGAGAGGATGACGAGGATTGCGCCGAACATGAAAGGACTCCTGGAGCGGCCTAAGATGTGATGGGTCGGCAGCTCATCGGGATCGAATCTCATTTGATCCCGTGGACCCGCACCGTCGCAATTCGGATTTTGCGATTATAAGTTCCTACCATTGTTTTGCCCGACGCATCAAGCCCAAAATCTCGCGCTGAGCCGCCAAGCCATTGATAAACCTGTCCCCGTCTACTGTGCATGGGGTTGTTTTGCAGGTTTTTGTTTGGACGCCCTTCGGAGGCCTGCAACGGCAGCGCCCCGGAGCCATCGCTCCGGGGCGCTGCATGCGACGGACAGCGTGATCAGCTCTGCGACCGCCGCGCCATGAAGATGTCGTAGCCGACCTCGGCCACCTGGAACCAGGCGTAGCCGTCGCTCGTGAACTTGGCGAGCGAGTCGTGCACCTTCTTGAAGTTGGCGTTGGTCGCGCCGACTTCGGCGTGCAGCTCCTTGGCAGCCTTGTAGCAGGCATCCATGATCGCCGGCGAGAAGGCGTGCAGCTTGGTGCCGCCCGCCAGCAGCTTTCTCAGCGCCAGCGGATTGGCGTTGTCGTAGCGCGCCATCATGTAGTTGTTGGCGTAGTGGCCGGCCTGCTCCAGCACGCTCTGATAATATTTCGGCAGCGCGTTCCATTTTTCGAGGTTGACGAAGGCCATCAGCATCGGTCCGCCTTCCCACCAGCCGGGATAATAATAGTGCGGCGCGATCTTGTAGAAGCCGAGCTTCTCGTCGTCATAGGGGCCGACCCATTCGGCGGCGTCGATCGTGCCCTTCTCCAGCGCCGGATAGATATCGCCGCCGGCGAGCTGCTGCGGCACCACGCCGAGCTTCTGGAGCACGCGGCCGGTGAAGCCGCCGATGCGGAATTTCATGCCCTTGAGATCCTCGGGCGTGTTGACCTCCTTCCTGAACCACCCGCCCATCTGGCAGCCGGTATTGCCCGCGAGCAGCGAGATGACGTTGTAGCTCTTGTAGAACTCGTTGAGCACATCGCGGCCGCCGCCCTGCATGTACCAGGCCTGGTTGATGCGCATGTTGGGACCGAACGGCACGGCCGAGCCGAAGGTGAAGGTCGGGTCCTTGCCGAAGTAATAGTACGACGCGGTGTGGCCTATCTCGCATGTGCCGTTCTGCACGGCATCGAGCACCTGGAGGCCCGGCACGATTTCGCCGGCCGCGAAGATCTGGATCTGGAATTTGTTGTCGGTCGCCTCCGCGACCATCTTGCACATCATGTCGGCGCCGCCAAACAAGGTATCGAGCGATTTCGGCCAGCTCGTCGGCATGCGCCATTTGATTTCCGGCATCGACTGCGCGATCGCGGGAGCCGCGAGCGTGGCGGCGCCGGCCGCACCAAGTCCTGTGACCTTGATGAAGTCTCTTCTCTTCATGATTTCCTGCCCTGATGGATCTGATTGTGGAGCCTTCTTTCCGAGGCTTGCCGACAGAATGGAACATCACGGGACCGAATGCCATCTCGATCGCACTGCGGCAAAGAAAAAGCCCGGCCTCGCGAGCGAGGCCGGGCCATCCGGTCTTGGGACCTAAGCCGTAGATCAGCCGCGGGTGCGCGAGCGGATCATGAAGCTGTCGTAGGTGTATTCGGCAACCTGCCACCACAGATATTCGTCGGAGCGGTAGGCCTGCATGGCGTCGATCGACTTCTTGAAGTCGGCGTTCTTGCCGGAGACCTCGGCCCACAATTCGTTGGTGGCCTTGAGGCAGGCTTCCAGCACCTCGTTGGTGAACGGACGGAGTTGGGTGCCGCCCGCGACCAGGCGCTTCAGCGCCGCCGGGTTCTGCATGTCGTAGCGCGCGGCCATCCAGCTGTTGGCGTTGGCCGTCGCGTTGGTGAGGATCGCCTGGTAGTTCTTCGGCAGCGCATTGAACTTTTCCAGGTTGGCGAAGGCGTGGACGGTCGGACCGCCTTCCCAGAAGCCCGGATAGTAATAGTACTTGGCGACCTTGGCGAAGCCGAGCTTCTCGTCATCGTAGGGGCCGACCCACTCGGCCGCGTCGATGGTGCCCTTTTCCAGCGCGGGATAAATGTCGCCGCCCGCGAGCTGCTGCGGCACGACGCCGACCTTCTGCAGCACCTGGCCGGCGATGCCGCCGATGCGCATCTTGAGGCCGGAGAGGTCGGCAACGGTCTTGATCTCCTTGCGGAACCAACCGCCCATCTGGGTGCCGGTGTTGCCGCAGGGGAAGCCGATCACGTTCGACTTCTTGAAGAACTCGTTGGCGAGCTCGTTGCCGCCGCCCTGGTAGAGCCACGAATTCTGCTGGCGCGCATTGAGGCCGAACGGCACCGAGGCGAAGATCGCGAAGGTCGGGTCCTTGCCGACGTAATAGTACGAGACGGTGTGGCACATCTCGACCGTGCCGTTCGAGGTCGCATCGAGGGCCTGGAGGCCCGGGACGATTTCGCCGGCCGCGAACACCTGGATCTGGAATTTGTTGTCGGTCATCTCGGCGACGTACTTCGCCACCTGCTCGGCGCCGCCATAGATGGTGTCGAGCGACTTCGGGAAGCTCGACGTCAGGCGCCACTTCACCTCGGGTGAGGACTGTGCGATCGCCGGCGAGGCCACCGCGGTCGCCGCCGCGCCTGCTGCCGATACTTTGAGAAAATCACGACGCTTCATCTTCAGGTCTCTCCTTGCTGGGGCGTTTCCCCTTGGCTTCTCTTATGCCGCCGCGCATTCTGGCGACGCGTTGAGGTCGCGTCGAACCGAAGGGGCTTGACTGCCGTGGGCCTTTAACACGGCCAGCCCGGTTTCGGAACGCGACAATGGCATGACGGGGCTCTACAAAAGTCGCATGCCCCCGGACCGGTCAGGCCGCGGCAATGACGCCCTTGAGCTGGTCCCGGACTTGGCCCGCGATGGCGCGGTAGATCGCCGCATGAGGGCCGTCCGGCTCGCTGTCGACGACGGGATTGCCGGCGTCCGAAGTGGCGCGAATCGCCATGTGCAGGGGGATCTCGCCCAGGAATGGCACGGCGAGCTTCTCGGCCTCATGTCGGGCGCCGCCATGACCGAAAATGTCTGATCGCGTGCCGCAATGCGGACATTGGAAGTAGCTCATGTTCTCCACAATCCCGAGCACGGGCACGTTGACCTTCTTGAACATGGCCAGTCCCCGCCGCGCGTCGATCAGGGACAGATCCTGCGGGGTCGAGACGATCACGGCGCCCTTGAGCGGCACGTTCTGCGCCAGCGTGAGCTGGGCATCGCCGGTGCCCGGCGGCATGTCGACGACCAGCACGTCGAGCTTGCCCCATTCGACGTCGCGCAGCATCTGCGTCACCGCCGACATCACCATCGGGCCGCGCCAGATCATCGCGGTTTCCTCCTCGACCAGGAAGCCGATCGACATGATGGCAAGGCCGAAACGCCGAAGCGGAATCATCTTGCGCGCCTCGTTCAGCTCCGGCTTGTCGCGCAGGCCCGTCAGGCGCGGCACCGAGGGGCCGTAGATGTCGGCATCGAGCAGCCCGACCTTGAGGCCGAGGTCGCGCAGGCCGAGCGCCAGATTGAGCGCGGTGGTCGACTTGCCCACCCCGCCCTTGCCGGAGGCGACCGCGATCACGGCGGCAACGCCGGGAATTTCCGATTGCCGCGCCATCGGCGACCCACCGCCCTGCGGCGGCTTGTGGGCATGGGCCGGCTGCACGCCGGGCGTGCCGCGGCTCGGCTGCGGGGGTGGCGGCGGCGCGGAGCCCGGCTTGCGCTCCGCGGTCAGTGCCACCATGACGGTGGTGACGCCGGGAATGCTGCGCACGGCAGCTTCCGCTTCGGCCCGGACGGATTCCCAGGCTCTTGCCTCGGCGGCGTCGACATTGATCGAGAAGAACACCTTGCCGTCGGAGGCGCTGATCGCGCTCAGCACATTGGCATGGGGAAGCGCGACCCCGCGGGGCGACTGGACCCTGGCGAGGCTGTCGAGAACCTGTTGCTGCGTCACGCTCAAAGCGCATCTCCTGGAGTTGAGGATGCCCCATTAGAGCGGAAACGCCCAAAAGGCTACTGCCTGCCGATATCGTCAGCCCTTTCGGCAGGCGCCGCCCCCTGCTCCCGGGCGGCCTCGTAGTTCAGCTCGATCATGACCCCGTTGGGGTCGTGGACGAAGATCTGCCAGAGATCGCCGCCGGGCACCTGGCGGGACTCGAACTTCATCCCCTTTGACGCCAGCCGCTGTTTCATGCCGTCAAAGCCGCGGCTGGCGAAGGCGACATGGTGGACAACGCCGGAATCCGGCTTTTGTGGCTCGGCGGTCGGAGAAATGTCGACGAGGTGCACCACCGGCCTGCCCTCGCTGTACATCCAGGCGCCCGGGAAGGCGAAATTCGGCCGTGCGCCTTTTTCGAGGCCCAGCACGTCTTCGTAGAAGCGGACGGTCTCGGCCAGATTCCGGGTCCGGATGTTGAAATGATCGAGGATGCCCACGCTCACGCCGCCCATGCTCTCGCTCCCTTGTTTTGAAGTCCTTGGGGCCGCCAGCCTAGCACAGCAGGCCGCCAAACGAAGCCGTTGCCCTCTGGCCTCAAGGGTTTATGGTGCGCCTCCGATCCGCCCCGCCGCGGAACCCAGGCATCCCTCGCCTGGCAAGAACCGTAAACCCAAACTACGGACAAGGTACCACAATGGCTAAAGTCGCTTTCCTCGGTCTTGGCGTGATGGGCTTCCCCATGGCCGGACACCTCGTGAAAAAAGGGGGCCATGAGGTCACCGTCTACAACCGGACCGCGGCCAAGGCGAAGGAATGGGCGGACAAGTTCGGCGGCAAGACCGCACCGACGCCGAAGGCCGCCGCCGAGGGGCAGGATTTCGTGATGTGCTGCGTCGGCAACGACAACGATCTGCGCGCGGTCACAATCGGCCCCGACGGCGCGTTCGCCGGCATGAGGAAGGGTGCGACCTTCGTCGACCACACCACGGCCTCTGCCGAGGTCGCACGTGAGCTGGATGCGGCTGCCACCAAGGCCGGCTTCAAATTCGTCGACGCCCCCGTCTCCGGCGGCCAGGCCGGCGCCGAGAACGGTGTTCTGACGGTGATGTGCGGCGGCGCGGAGGATGCCTATTCCGGCGCCGAGCCGATCATCACGGGCGCCTATGCCCGGATGTGCAAGCTGCTCGGCCCCGCCGGAAGCGGTCAGCTGACCAAGATGGTCAACCAGATCTGCATCGCCGGTCTGGTGCAGGGTCTCTCCGAGGGCATCCATTTCGCCAAGAAGAGCGGCCTCGACGTCGCCGCCGTGATCGAGACCATCTCGAAAGGGGCTGCCCAGTCCTGGCAGATGGAAAATCGCTACAAGACGATGAACGAGGACAAGTACGATTTCGGCTTCGCCGTCGAATGGATGCGCAAGGACCTCTCGATCTCGCTGGCAGAAGCCCGCCGCAACGGCGCCAGCCTGCCCGTCACGGCGCTGGTCGATCAGTTCTATGCCGAGGTCGAGAAGATGGGCGGCAAGCGCTGGGATACGTCGAGCCTGCTCGCACGCCTTAATCGCTGATAGCTGACCACCTGAAACGACCTTGCTGATCGCGATCGCCGCCATCTTCGTCCTCGCCTATGCGGCGATCGCGCTCGAGCACCCGCTTCGCGTCAACAAGAGCGCTACGGCGCTGCTCGGCGCGGGGCTGCTGTGGACCATCTACGCGGTCGCAACCGGCGACCACGCGCTGGTCGGCCGCCAGCTCGACGAGTCCGTCGGCTCCACCGCGCAGATCGTCTTCTTCTTGATCTGCGCCATGACTATCGTCGAGGTGATCGACGCTCATGACGGCTTCGAGGTCATCACCTCTCTGATCCGCACCACGAGCCAGGTCACGCTGATCTGGCTGATCGGCTTCGTGACGTTCTTCCTCAGCGCGATTCTGGATAATCTGACGACCACGATCGTCATGATCTCGCTGATCCAGAAGCTGATCGCCCGCCGCGACGACCGTCTGCTGTTCGCCTCCCTCATCGTCATTGCCGCCAATGCCGGCGGCGCCTGGACCGTGATCGGCGACGTCACCACGACCATGTTGTGGATCGGCGGGCAGATCTCGCCGGTCAAGATCATGAGCGCGGTGTTCCTGCCCTCGCTGCTCAATCTGCTGGTGCCGCTCGTCTTCATCAGCTTCTCGCTCAGGGGCAAGAGCATCGCATCGCCGCCGAAAGATAACGGACTGCTCGCCGTCGGCCGGTTCGAGCGCAACCTGATGTTCTATCTCGGCCTCGGCACACTGATCGCGGTGCCGGCGTTCAAGGCGGTCACGCATCTGGCGCCCTTCATGGGCATCCTGTTTGGACTCGGCGTGCTCTGGCTGGTCGGCGAAATCGTGCATCGCCACAAGGAGGAACACGTGCGCAAGCCTCTTACGCTGGTGCACGCGCTGACTCGGATCGATATGAGCTCGGTCGTGTTCTTCGTCGGCATCCTGCTCGCGGTCGCCTGCCTCGAGCATGCCGGCCTGCTGTCGATGCTTGCGCGCTGGCTGGACACCGCGATCGGCCGCGAGGACGTGATCGTCGTCTTGCTCGGCCTGCTCAGCGCCGTCATCGACAACGTGCCGCTGGTCGCCGCGACCATGGGCATGTACGACCTCGCGCATTATCCCCCCGACAGCTTCATCTGGGAGTTCATCGCCTATTGCGCCGGCACCGGCGGCTCGATCCTGATCATCGGCTCCGCCGCAGGCGTTGCCGCAATGGGACTCGAGAAGATCGAGTTCTTCTGGTACGCCCGCCGCATCGCAGGCCCCGCACTCGTGGGCTATCTGACGGGAGCGATGGTCTACATCGCGCAGTACGCGGCGCTGCATTGAGCGGCACCGGCGGGATCCAAATTAACGCCGGGTTAACGTAATTCTTTAGCTCCTTAAGTCAGCTCTTAAGGATTTCTTGCCAGAGATAGACAATGCAGAAAGCCCGCGTCCGGCGCGGGCAGGAATCCGTGTTGCTTGATGAGTAACCCCGCTGAAAAGCCTGAGGTCGTGCAGCTTCCGGCCGAGCCGGTGAGCGTGCCATCGGCGAGCAGCCGAAGGGCTGCGGCGCAGCGGGTGCGCGAGGCGCGCGACAAGTTAACGTCGACCAGTGGAACCCGGCCGGCGTTCGACGCCGAGATGCTGCGGCAATACGCCCAGACCCGGCTGTCTGCCTCCTATGTCGTGATGCTGCTGGTGGTGGCGACCGGCGTACTGTTCGGGCTGTGGATGCAACCGATCCCGGCCGCGGCCTGGACCGCCGGCATGCTCTGCATCCATAGCGCCATGATCCGCAGTTGCCGGCGCTTCCTGACCGAGCCGGCCTCGCCGGCCGCGACGCGCGCATGGCGGACGCGCTTCGTCGTGCTCGACCTGCTCTATGGTCTGTGCTGGATGGCGATCCTGATCCATCCCGTGCTCGACATGGTCACGGAAACGCTGATGATGTTCCTGATGCTGCTGGTGATCGCAGTATCGAGCATGCTCGCGGCCAATCTGCCGATCGCAGCCCTTGCTGCCACGGCGCCGGTCGCGGTGGCGATGGCGCTGAGCTTCGTCACGACCGGCTCGCTGGACAATTACATCCTGGCAGCGCTGGCCCTCGCCGCCGAAGGCTATTTCGTCCTGCTGGCGCATCGCCTGCACTCCTCCACCTTCGCCACGCTGGAAGCGCGCGCGGAGAAGGACGCGCTGATCGGCGAGCTGGAGCAGGCCAAGGCAATCTCGGACGAAGCGCGCCACCGCGCCGAAGCCGCCAACGTCGCCAAGTCGCGCTTCCTCGCGCAGATGAGCCACGAGCTGCGGACACCGCTGAACGCCATCCTCGGCTTCTCCGAGGTGATGAAGAGCGAGATTTTCGGCGCGCATGCCGTGCCGGTCTACAAGGAATATTCCGCCGACATCCATAATTCCGGCGTGCACCTGCTCAACCTCATCAACGAGATCCTCGATCTGTCGCGGATCGAGGCCGGCCGCTACGAGCTCAACGAAGAAGCGGTGTCCCTGATCGGCATCGTCGCCGACTGCCATCATCTGATGAAGCTGCGTGCCTCGAGCCGCGGCATCACCATCCACGAAGTGTTCGAGCAGGCCATGCCGCGGCTCTGGGCCGACGAGCGCGCGATCCGCCAGGTCGTGCTCAACCTGCTCTCCAACTCGATCAAGTTCACCCCGCAAGGCGGCGAGATCTGGCTCAAGGCCGGCTGGACCGCCTCCGGCGGACAATATCTCTCGGTGAGGGATTCCGGTTCCGGCATCCCTGAGGACGAGATCCCGGTCGTGCTCGCCTCGTTCGGCCAGGGTTCCAATTCGATCAAGTCGGCCGAACAGGGCGCCGGCCTCGGCCTGCCGATCGCCAAGAACCTGATTGACCTGCACGGCGGCACGTTCACGCTGAAATCGAAGCTGCGCATCGGCACCGAGGTGATCGTCACGTTCCCGCCGGAGCGCGTGATGAGTGCGCTTGCGCCGCTCTCGGACGATTCTCCGCCGCTCCAGCCGGAGAGCTCCGTTGTGCCGGACGAGAAGCGCCGGCCGCGCCACAAGCCGATCATGAGTGCTGGCACAGGCTCTTAACGAGATGCTTGCAGACATGCCCGACCATCCCTCACTATGTCCGTATGAGCAAAGAAACGCCGTGCGTCGCCGTCTGCATGATGGATCCCAAGACCAAGCTGTGCTTCGGCTGCGGCCGCACCTTGCCCGAGATCGCGCGCTGGCACGCCATGGAAAGCGCAGACCGGCTCGCGATCATGGCCCTCTTGCCGGAGCGCATGACGGAAGCTGGACTGGTGCCGGTCGCGGGATCTCCAAAACACATCTGATCCGCCTGCGTGCCCTTGGAGGCGCGCGATGATCCGCTTCCTGCTCGTCCTGATCATGCTCGCCGGCACGGCGGGTGCCGTCGTCGCCTATGGTGATCCCGACCAGATCGCGCGCGCCGGCCACAAGGTATCGCACATTTTTCGCGCACAAGCCGCCTCCCCGGCCCCAGCCGTGCAGATCCCGCGCGGCCAGGGCGGCGAATTCACGCTGCGTGCGAAGATCAACGGCGTCACTGCACCGATGGTGATCGATACCGGAGCGACGTCGGTGGTGCTGACATGGGAAACCGCAAAGGCGATCGGGCTGCCGCTCGAGATGCTTGAATATGACGTCGACCTCGAGACCGCGGGCGGCCACACCAAGGCGGCCCGGCTCACGCTCGACCGTCTCTCCGTCGGCAAGCTGGTCGAGAAGTCGGTGCCGGCCCTCGTCGTGCAGCGCGGCCAGATGAAGACCAATCTGCTCGGCATGAGCTTCCTCGACCGCCTGGAAAGCTGGGGCGTACGCGCCGACACGTTGATGCTGACCGGCTATCCGGAGCTGCAGGGCAACCACCGTCGCGCGCGTGCGGCGGTCGACTAGCTGACTTACGCCGCCTCGGCCGGCGCGCGGACACCAACACGCATGATCGCTTCGCGCAGCACGTCGAGACCTGCCCCCGGCTTCACACCCTGCTCGGCCAGATGTCGGCGGAAGGCGCGCGCCCCGGGCACCGCGTGGAAGGCGCCGACGAAATGTCGCGTGATGGCGTGCAGCCGGGTGCCGTGCGCGAGTTGCTCCTCGATGTAGGGCATCATCGCCTCGAGCGCGTCCTGCATGGTCGCGTGCGGCGCCGGCCTGCCGAAGATCTCGGCATCGACCGCGAGCAGCCGCCACGGCTCCTGATAGGCGGCGCGGCCGAGCATCACGCCGTCGACATGGGCAAGATGCGCCTTTGCCTCGTCGATGCTGCGAACGCCGCCGTTGATGATGACGGGCACATCGGGCATCGCGCGCTTGAGCCGGTAGACGCGATCATAGTCGAGCGGCGGGATATCGCGGTTCTCCTTCGGCGACAGGCCGTTGAGCCAGGCCTTGCGGGCGTGCACGATCAACGCATCGCAGCCTGCGGCGACCACCGCACGCGCCAGCGCATCGAGCGCGACCTCCGGATCCTGATCGTCGATGCCGATGCGACACTTCACCGTGACGGGAACGGCGACCACGCGCTTCATGGCGTCAACGCACCTCGCCACCAGCTCCGGCTCAGCCATGAGGCAGGCGCCGAAACGGCCATCCTTCACACGATCCGACGGGCAGCCGACATTGAGATTGATCTCGTCATAACCGAAGTCCTCGCCGATACGTGCCGCCAGCGCGAGCTCGCGCGGATCCGACCCGCCAAGCTGAAGCGCCACGGGGTGCTCGACCGCGTCGAACCCAAGCAGCCGTTCCCGGTCGCCATGAATGATCGCGCCGGTCGTCAGCATCTCCGTGTAGAGCAATCCCCGCCGCGTCAGGTGACGGTGGAACACCCGGCAGTGCCGGTCAGTCCAATCCATCATCGGAGCCACAGAAAAGCGATAGTCTTGCGATTTCAATGATTTACCTTATGTTCTCAATGGGATGAACCCGGAACATGTGCACTCCAAACTAGTCGAAATTGCACACGTTTGTACCTGTTTTGACCTCTCAGTGCACACGTAGCGCACACGAATTGGGGAGTGCACACGGCCGTGGCCAGCTTCACTCAATTGCCTTCCGGGAACTGGCGCGTCCAGGTCCGCCGCAAGAACCGTTACGTGTCAGAGACCTTCCGCCGGCGCAAGGACGGCGAAGACTGGGCGCTCGACATGGAGCGCAATATCGACCGCAGTGGATCGCCGAAGCCCCGCGCCGCGGTCCAAGCCAAAACCTTCGGCGACATCATCGATCTGCACATCGAGGACATGCAGGAGGTCGGCCGCCCTCCCCGCCGCTCCAAGGCCGCAGTGTTAGAGGCACTAAAGGAAGCCTTGGGGACAGTAAAATTGCCCAAGCTCAATCGCGAGCGGCTTATCGAATTTGGCCGCCAGCGCGCGAAGGAAGGTGCCGGTCCAGCTACGTTGGCAATCGACTTCTCCTTTATCAGAACCGTCGCTACGCACGCTTCAGCCGTTCACGGCATTGAAATCTCGGCCGAAGAGGTTCGATTAGCGCGATACGCGATGAAGCATTTAGGCCTTGTGGGCAACTCGGAAGAGCGGGACCGACGCCCAACCGAAGATGAGCTCGGCGAGCTTATCGAGTACTTTGAGACCAATCCTCGACAGGTCATTCCGATGGGTCGGATCGTTCGGTATGCGGTCGCGACAACGATGCGACAGGAGGAAATATGCCGTCCAGATTGGCCGGACGTAGATCTGAAAACGCGGGTACTCATCATCCGCGACCGCAAGGATCCGCGAGCTAAAGACGGCAACGATCAGAAAGTGCCGCTACTCAACCTAACGGGCTTCGATGCGTGGGAGATTTTGCTCCAACAGCGCATCATCACGAGAGGTTGGGGTCGCGTATTTCCGTACATAGGCCTCTCCATCCCGATAGATCTCGAACACCTTCACCTTACTGGGATCGTCCTTGTCAGAAACCGCATAAAGCGTCAGGACGCCGGGCTCGACCCGGACGGCCATCTCGATGTGTTCCTTGACCGCGGTCCTGTAGGCGTCGATTTGCGAAGGATCGATTTCGATTTCCGCGACCTGGATATACTGCTCTTGCTTTTCCTGGCCAAGCGCGGGTCCTGCTGCTGCAGAAGCCAGCAGTGAAACACCAATCATCAAGAGCTGCTTCGTGTCCAACCTGTTCTCCCTAGCGGACTTGGTGTTCTGCTCTTTGCTTCCCACGACGGCTGGCCAAACCCTCAGTCCGTAACGATCAGGCGTGAAACAACCAACGATGCGGTCCCCGCGCTCAGTGGGCGGTGAATCCGCCGTCCGCGACGGTCGGTGTCAGGCGGAATCCGATCACTTGCGATATTGCTCGTCGCTGACCTTCTCCATCCAGTCGACGTTCCTGCCTCCGGCGGACTCCTGTATCGCGATGTGGGTCATCGCCGTCGTCGGCGACGCACCGTGCCAATGCTTCAGTCCCGGCGGAAACCAGACCACGTCCCCTGGACGAACTTCTTCGACCGGCCCGCCCTCGCGTTGTAACCAGCCCAACCCAGCGGTTACGATCAGCGTCTGACCGAGCGGATGCGTGTGCCAGGCGGTGCGGGCGCCGGGTTCGAAGGTGACCTGGCCAGCGCCGACGCGGGCGGGATCCGGCGCCTGAAACAGAGCGTCGACGCGTACATTCCCCGTAAACCAGTCTTCCGATCCTTTTTGGGAAGGACGGGACCCGTTTCTCTTGATTTCGATGTCCATTGGAATCTCCTTGTGCAGCTCGGGCGCAAGTGCCGATGCCGCTGTGGTTTTCATTGATACGGCGACGCCCGCGATCAGCACGACTCGGCGGGAGATCATGCGTCCTCCCTCAGTACCGGCGTTTCTCGATCACATCCTTGACGACAGGTGCCGCAGAGAACGCATTGGGCCAGCCGGCGTAGAAAGCGAGATGGCCGAGCACCTCGCCGGCGTCGTCCTTTGTCAGTCCGTTGTCCATCGCGCGATTCAGGTGATAGGTGATCTGCGCGACCTGACCGGTCGCGATCAGCGCACTGACCGTGACGAGGCTGCGGTCGCGCGGCGCGAGCGCCGGCCTCAGCCAGAGATCGCGAAACAGCGCGTCTGTCGTGTATTGGACGAGGCTCGGGGTGAACTGGCCGAACTGCTCTCCGACCCGCGTGGCCCGCTGCTTCTCTGCCGCTTCGTCCAGGGGGAGCTGCGGCCCCGAGGAGGACGGGAGCTGATCGGCTCCGATGTTGCGGCTCTTGAACACCTCCCGCGCCGCGGGGATCGCATTTATCGCGTTTGCCCAGCCGGTGTAGAAGGCGAGGTGCGTGATGATCTCCGAGATCTCCGACGGCTTCACGCCGTTGTCGAGCGCGAGAGTCAGGTAGCGGGGCAGTTCGATCGTTTGGTCGCGCGCGATCAGCGCGGCAATTGTGACGATGCTGCGGTCTCGCGGAGAAAGGCCCGGCCGCTTCCAGAGATCGCCGATAACGAATTTCTGCGCGTATGCTTCGAGCGCCGGCGCGACGGCGCGGATGTCCTCCGGATTGAACATGGCATTTGCTCCTTTGATAGGCGTCTGAGCGACGGCTGCGTCGGCGAACAGACATAGGTAAAAAAAAGTCGCTGCGAACGTTCTCATTGCGGAGATCCTTCCATGACTGGGGGCTTTGCGATCAGCCGCCACGCGACGAGCGAAGCGCACAACACCGTCGCCGAACTGACCAGAAAAAGGGTGTTGAGTTTCGATCCGGCTGCGATCAATCCGAGGGCGGGGCTTGCGAGCCCCTGGGCGAGATCGAGAAAAGCGGTGTAGGCGCCCATGGCAAGACCGCGGCTCTGTGCGGGAACGCAGCGGACGGCTTCGACTCCGAAGCCGGGATAGACCAGCGAGAAGCCGAAGCCGGTGAGCGCGGCGCCCGCGAGCGCCATCTCGGGGCTCACCGCCAGCCAGATCAGCGCCTGGCCGCTGGCTTCGATGCCCACGCAAACGACAGCAACCCTCGCGCCGCCGATCCTGTCGGGGAGATGGCTGAAGAACACTCGCGCCAGAATGAAGGCAAGCGCATAGGCGGTGTAGGCCATCCACCCGTTTGCCCACCCTTTGGTCGCAAACAGCAGGGCGACGAACGTCGTCACCGCGCCGAAACCAACGCTACCGAGTGCTGAGCCGAGACCCGGTACCCAGACGGCCCCGATCACTTCGACGAACGAAGCGCGCGCGTGCTTCACCGGCGCGATCGCCGGAAGCAGAGCGACGAGCGGCAGCACAGCGAGCGGCGCCAAGGCAGTACCCAGGGAGATCGCCGTGAAACCGTAGGCCGAATAGAGCGCGGAGCCAGCGGGAGCGCCGAGCGCAAAGGCCGCGAACATGGCCGACCCGATCCAGGCGATCACCTTGCCGGTGTTGCTGGAACGAACGAGGGCCAGTCCCCAGCTCACGGCGGCCGTGATGATGAAGCTCTCCGCCCCGCCAAGCAGCGCGCGTCCCGCAAGCAGGATCACGACCGAAATTAGCGGAGATCCTCTGAGGACGAACGAGAGCAGATAAAGCAATCCGGCCACGGTCGCCGCCGACAGGCCGATGACGACCCCGCGCTTTGCACCATGAGCGTCGGAGACGTGTCCGGCCCATGGGCGCGAGATCAAGGATGCGGCGAACTGGCTGCCGGCGACCAAGCCCACCACGAACGTGCCGAGACCCAGTCCGTCGTGCACATGGAGAGGAAGCACGGGCATGGCCATGCCGATGACCAGGAAGCCCACGAACACCACCCCCATGATGGGAAGCAAGGTGACGGTGATGCTCGCAGCCGGAACGGGCTCTTGGACGGTTGTGACCGACATGCCTCAGATCTTCTGCCAAGTCGGCAGCCCCACAGTGGGCTTGCGCCACACGCTGCTTGTTCCCGTGACCGCGACGGGCTTGTGCCTGATTCCGTCTCTCATGAGGTCCTTGGCCTTTTTTCGCTGGCGGTTTGACTGGCCGATTGCTGACCGAACCTAACGTTTTCCCTTCGGCCGATTAGGTGATAGATTTCGAATGCAGTCAGTAGACACGCTTATCAATGACCCGTGACGACGCCAGCGATCTCCTTGCCTTCCTCGCTGTGGCGAGGGAGCGCAGCTTTACCCGTGCCGCAGCCAAGCTCGGCATAACCCAATCGGGGCTCAGCCAGATCATACGGAATCTCGAGGAACGCCTCGGTGTCCGGCTGTTGAACCGGACGACGCGCAGCGTGACCCCAACTCATGCCGGAGAACGGCTGTTCCAAAACATCGGCCCCAAGTTCGTCGAGATGGACGCCGATCTCGCCGCCTTAAGCGAACTGCGCGAGAAGCCCGCCGGCACCGTCCGCCTGACGGCCACCGAATATGCCGCGAGCGCGATCTTGCTCCCGGCGCTTCGCAACATCCTGCCGCAATACCCTGATATTCACGTCGAGATCATTGTCGACTACGGCCTCACCAACATCGTGGCCCAGCAGGTCGATGCCGGGATCCGTCCCGGCGAGCTTGTCGCGAAGGACATGATCGCTGTCCCGGTCAGTCCGGATCTTCGGATGGCTGTCGTTGGCTCGCCATCGTACTTCGCGGAGCGCAAGCGACCCAAAAATCCTCAGGATCTTACCCATCACAACTGTCTCAACCTCCGCCTGCCCACCCATGGAGGCAGTCTCTATGCCTGGGAGTTCGAGAAGGACGGACGCGAACTCAATGTGCGGGTTGAGGGGCAACTTGTGTTCAACAGCGCCGGGCTTCTTCTGGACGCGGCCCTGAGGGGGATGGGCCTGGCGTACCTCACCGAGGGACACGTTCGGCCATACGTCGCGGAGGGCCGGCTCGTTCGCGTGCTGGCGGACTGGTGCCCGCCGTTCTCGGGCTACCACCTTTACTACCCGAGCCGTCGGCAACCCTCGCCCGCGTTCACCCTGCTGGTCGAGGCGCTCAGATATCGCGGCAAGTAGGATTTAACTGCGTCTGGCCGGTGGGTGACCTTCGGTCAGACTGCTGCGATGCACGTTTACGAGGGATAAGCGGACCAAAATCACGAGGGTCAGCTAGGCAGCCGTTCGCCCTTAGCGGAACTGGTGAGTCTTCAAGATATGCGCTTAGCACCAAGAGCTGCCGCTTGCGCGGTTTCGTATCCGACCCGTCGCCGACCAGATAGTCAGCGCGTCAGTTCCTATTGGAGGCCACAACAACAATACGGATATTTCGCTCGGCATTGAACTACCGAAGCAGTAGTTCGAGAAGCAGCGCGCTACGCACTACGGCAGCTTTCACGTAACGGGTGTTATGAGGGCCGCACCTGCGAAGTGGGCGGCAAGATTGTCGCGGACGAGCTTGCCCATGGCGCGTCGTGTCTCAGTCGTGCCCGAGGCGTGGTGCGGTTGAAGGACGACGCTATCGAGGGCCTTGAGTCGTTCATCGATATTCGGCTCGTTCCAGAACACGTCGAGGCCTGCGCCCTTGATCAGCTTGGTCTCGAGCGCGCGAAGCAGAGCCGTTTCGTCCACCGTCGATCCCCGGGAGACATTGATTAGGATGCCGTCAGGTCCGAGTGCATCGAGCACGCGCGCATCGACGATACCTTTCGTGCTCTCGCCGCCCGCGAGCGTGACGATCAGGATTTCAGCGCGCCGGGCCAATTCCACGAGGTCCGGCACGAATGTATAGGGTAGATCCGCTCGCTCAGAGACGTCAAAATAAGCGATCTCGCAATCGAATGCGGCGAGCCGCTTTGCGACCGCCGCGCCGACGCGGCCCATCCCGACCACGCCGGCGGTCTTGCCGGTGACCCTGGTCACCAGCGGCATGTTACCCTCGGCCCAGCGCCCCTCGCGCACGAACCGGTCGGCATTCGGTATCTTCCTCGCGACAGCCAGCAACAGGCCGACGGCCATATCGGCGGTCAACACGTCCGGCGTATTGGTCACCCGGATTCCATTCGCTCTAGCATGAGCCAGGTCGATGGCGTCGGTACCGACGCCATAGCAGGAGACGATCTCGAGCGCTGGCAAACGCTTATGAGGTCGGCGGATGCACCGAGCTCGCCCCGAGTTGCGATCGCCCGGATCGTGCGGCAATGAGCCTCAATCAGGCGGTCGCGATCCGCCGCCTCCCAGAGTTTGTGCACGACATAGCGTGCGTCGAGATCCTCCATATCCCAGGCGGGATAGGGTCCAATCATCAAGACTTCGGGTTTCGTCGACATGGTGCGCGAATCCTTTCGAACCCGGTGCAAGACCGTCGTGTTGTGGGAGGCGATGGAGCGCCGGAATCACAGGCAGGTCGTGATGCCGCCGTCGACATAGAGGGTATGGCCATTGACGAAGGAAGACGCGTCGCCCGACAGAAACACGGCGGCGCCGATCAACTCGTCGACGTTGCCCCAGCGCGAGGCAGGCGTGCGTTTTTCGAGCCAGGCCGAGAACTCGGGATTGTCCACCAGCGCCTGATTCAGCGGAGTCTTGAAATAGCCAGGCGCGATCGCGTTGACCTGGAGACCGTGCCTGGCCCAATCGGCGCACATGCCGCGCGTTAAGTTCTTGATGGCGCCTTTGGTCGCAGTGTACGGCGCAATCCCGGGCCGCGCCAACTCACTCTGGACCGACGCAATGTTGATGATCTTGCCCTTCCCACGCGGGATCATATGGCGGGCAACCGCCTGGCCGACGTAGAAGGCGCTAGAGACGTTGGTCTTGAGCAACTCCTCCCACTTCTCCGCCGGAAAATCCTCCAACGGCGTCCGGAACTGCATGCCGGCGTTGTTGACGAGGATGTCGATCGGGCCGATCGCCTCTTCAATGCGCAAGATTCCCCCGCGAACGGCGTCGGGGCGGGTGACATCGAAGCTCGTCACGGCGACCTCGTGTCCGCCGGCCCTGACGCTCGCTGCGGCCGCGTCCAGTTTGTTGCGATCGCGTCCATTTAGCACCACGGAGGCGCCGTGCTCGGCAAGTCCGCGCGCGATCGCAAGACCGATGCCTTGCGATGATCCCGTCACCAGCGCGCGGCGGCCGGCGAGATTGAACAATTCGAATGCCATGTGGACTCTCGCAGATGGCGTGACCTCCGCGCTCAGCGGGCGAGCAGCCTCTTGACGCCGGCCAGGCCGACACGCAAGAACGGATCTGAGTGAATGTAGAAGTACCGCACACCCTGTTCGAGCATGGAGGGCAGTTCGTCCGACGTCACGAGCGTTCCGGCAACCTTGCCGGCCGCGCGGATCTTCTTCACAGCGTAAGCAACCCGCTCCATCACCGCTCCCGGCCGCGGCTGCCCGAACTGCGGCGCGGGCGGATAGCCCATGTTCTGCGAGAGATCGCCGGGCCCGATGAAGAAGACATCGACGCCTTCCACCGCGAGCAGGGCCTCGATGTCGTCGATCGCCTTGGGCGTCTCGATCATAGCGATGATCAACCGCTTCTCGTGATCGGCCGGGCATGCGTAGCGCACGGCGTCGACGATCGCGCGCGCCTGCTCCGCGGTATCGACCATCGGCACCATCAGGCCGTCGGCGCCGGCGTTGAGATAGCGGATCAGGAGCGGCCGTTCATGCGAATGCGGCCGGACGATCGCCGCACCCCCGGCGCCGCGGATCGCCTGCGCGGTGACGCGCACGTCTTCGAAGCTCCAGGTGCCATGCTCGCAATCGACGAAGATCGCGTCCGCGCCGAGCTCGACCAGGCGGACAGCCAGCCCCGACGACGCATGATGCGGCGTGAACATGGTGACCGCCTCGCCCTTGGCGAGACGCTCGCGCAATTTGGCTCCGTTCATGGACAATCCTCTCTCAAGACTTCGGCTTCAGGCCTTCTGGCGCACCAACCCAGCGGGCCACCTCGATGTCGGCCGATGTGTCGCGCATGAAGGTCGGACAGATGTGCAGCTCGGGAATCATGGCGCCCTGCTGCAGGCTGGCGCACAGCAGCACTGCGCGCGCGACGTCGTGCGGATTGAGCATCACGGCCCGCTCACCCTCGAGCGGCGGACGCGCACGGTTGTCCATGATCGGCGTGTCGGTCTCGCCGGGCAGGATGGTCGTCGCGCGGATGCCCTGGTTCCGGTAGGTGTTGTGCAGGAAGGTCATGAAATTCTTCACGCCGGCTTTGGCCGCGCCATAGGCGGCGCCGCCGAGCAGGTTCGGATTGACCACCGCGAGCGACGACACCGTGATGATGGTGCCTGCCTTCTTCGCGATCATGTCCTCCAGCACCGCCTGGGTCAGGTTGAAGACCCCGGTGAGATTGACGTTCACCGTGGCGTTCCACTCGTCCTCGCTGAGGAAGCGTGCATTCAGCACCTTGCTCGCGCTGCCGGCGTTGTTGACCAGGATATCGATCACCCCGACGTTGCGCTTGGCCAAGGCCACCGTCTCAAGGATTGCCTCGCGCGACGCCACATCCAGCACATGAGCGACGGCCCTGCCGCCGGCCTTCTCGATGACCGTGACGACGTCGCGCAGCGGATCGATCCGGCGCCCGGTCAGGACGACCGTTGCGCCTTCCTGTGCCAGCAGGATCGCGGTCTCGCGCCCGATGCCCGTTCCGGCACCGGTGACGAGTGCGATCTTTCCATCGAGCAGACCCATGATGTTCCTATTCGGCGGCGGTCGCCGCCACGCTTGAGCGCTGATAGCCGTAAATCTGCCTCGCTGCCGCAGGTGTGATCAAGCCTTCGGCGAGGTCGAGCTCGATCGCCGCCGCCGCGCGCTCGGCTGTGCGTCCCCATCCGCCGCCGCCCGGCGTCTCGACTTCCAGGCGATCGCCCGTCTTCAGGACGACCTTGCCCTTGGGAAACTGCGGCTCGCCATTCCGGTACACCTTGCCGGCGCTGCCCGACTTGCCGCCGACGACGCCGAAGCAGGGGTGGCGCACGCGCTCCGACGCCAGATAGATGTTCATCGGATTGCGGCCGAGATTGCGCAGCACGACGCGCTGGCCGAGGCCGCCGCGGCTCTTGCCGGCGCCGCCGGAGTCCGGAATCAGCTCCTTGCATTCGGTGAGCGCGGGCACCGCGATCTCGAACATCTCGATCGCCGTCACCTTGCAATTGGACGGGAAACTCAACGTATCCAAGCCATCGAATTCGGCGCGGGCGCCCTGCCCGCCGTGAAAATTCTGCACCGAGCCATATTGCGAACCGTCGTCGCGCCGCCCGACACAATTGGCGGCCCAGATCGGCGCGCCGCCGCTGTCGCCCATCACCTTGCTCGGCACCACGCCTTCTAACGCCTTGAAGATCAGCGACGGGATCACATGTCCGATCAGGTTGCGTGAATTACCCGCCGTCCATTCCTCCGGATTGAGGATCGAGCCGAGCGGTGCCTCGTCCGTGATCGGCGTGATGCAGCCCTCATTGTTCGGCGTATCGGGGTCGAGCAGGCATTTCAGCGCATAGACCGAATGGGCGTAACGATAGTTGGTGCGGCAATTGATTGAATGAAGGATCTGCTCGGATGTCCCGCTGTAGTCCACGTGAATCGAATCGTCACCTACGATCACGGCGGCCTTGAGCGTCACATCGGTATCGTAGCCGTCAAGCAGGACCTCGGCGCTGTAGGTGCCGTTCGGCCATTGCCGGATTGCGCGGCGGGTTTGCGCTTCGGATCGGGTATGGATCGCGTCGGCCAGTTCGTCGATGCCGTCGAGATTGTATTCGTCGAGGAATTTCACCAGCTCGCGGCCCATGACGTTGTTGGCCGCGACCATGGATTCGAGATCGCCCATCACCTCCGTCGGCAGGCGAACGGAGGCGGCGATGATGTCGAGCACGTCCTGATTGGGAACACCGGCTTTGTGCAGCTTCACGATCGGGAAACGAATGCCCTCCTCGAAGATGTCGCTGGCCTCGGAGTGCAAGGGCGCGCCGCCGATGTCGGGCAGATGCGCGATCGACCCGGCAAAGGCCACGACCTTGCCGTTCTTGAAGATCGGCGTGATCATCGTGACGTCAGGCAGATGGCCGGTGCCAATCTCAGGATCGTTGGTGGCAAGAACATCGCCCTCTTGCAACGTCTCGGCCGGAAACTTCGGCAGGAAGTATTTCTGCGCGGCGACCGGCAGCGAGGTGATGAACACCGGGATCGACCAGGTGCATTGCGCCAGCGCGCGGCCGCGGCTGTCGAGCAGCACAGTCACATAGTCATGGTTCTCGCGCACGATTGGCGAGAATGCGGTGCGGCCGAGCACGATGTCGGCCTGATCGGCGATGAAAATCAATCGATTCCACATCACCTGCAAGTTGATCGGATCGTTGAAATCGGCAGCGTTCACGGACATGGAGGCGTCTTCCTTAGGCGATGTTGATCACGAGATTGCCGTTGATGTCGACGTGAGCGGTGCCGCTCGGTCCGACGACAGCGGTCGACTCCCGCTGCTCGACGATGGCGGGTCCTTGGATGACCTCGCCGACCGGCAGCTTGTAGTGATCGTAAACCGGCGTTTCGACGAAGCCGCCGCGCTCGCTGAAATAGACCGAACGCGTCCCCTTCTTGGCATCAGCCGCATGGCGCGTATGCGGGCGGGTCACCTGATCCTTCTCGCCGCTGGAGCGCAGGCGCCAGGTGATCACCTCGACGGAAGAGCCCGCAACGGTTCGGCCGAAGAGCTCTCGGTAAAGCTTGTAGAAGTTGGCCAGCAGCTCCTCGTGGAACTGCTTCGGCGGAAGCTTGCGATCCGGCAAGGCGACCGTGATCTCGTGGCCCTGGCCGACGTGACGCATGTCGACGGTATAGGTGTTGGTGATCGTCTCCGGTGCGACGCCGGCGGCGCGGACGACCTCCGCACCTTGCGCGGACAGATCGCCGAGGAGACGGTCCATCACCTCAAAGCTCCAATTGTCGACCTGCATGGGGAAGCTCGCGGAGAGATCGACCGCGACCGGCGCGATCAAGAGCCCGATCGCCGAGGTGACGCCGGCACCGGTCGGACAAATGATGCGCTTGATGCCGAGCTTGCGCGCGATGCCGTAGGCATGCACCGGACCAGCGCCGCCGAAGGCGACCATCGGCAGGCTGCGCGGATCGACGCCGAGATCGGTTGCATGCACCGCCGCCGCCTTGCTCATGGATTCGTTGACGAGATCGTGGATGCCGAAGGCACAGCGGGGAACGCTGACATCGAGCGAGGCGGCAAGCTTCGTCATCGCCGTGAGGGCCGCATCCTTCGACACCTTGAAGGATCCGCCGACAAAGGATTCCGTGCCCATGTAACCCAGCAGGATATCGGCGTCCGTCACGGTCGGCTCGGTGCCGCCGCGCTGATAGGCGGCCGGTCCCGGCATCGCGCCCGCCGATCGCGGTCCGACGTCGAGCAGGCCGAGCGGGTTCTTGGCCGCGATCGAGCCGCCACCGGCACCGATCTCGATCATCCGGATCGACTGGATCTTGAGGGGAAAGCCCGAGCCCTTGCGGAAGCGATGATAATGCGCGACTTCAAGGTCGGCGCCGATCGTCGGCTCGCCGTTCGGGATCAGACACAATTTCGCGGTGGTGCCGCCCATGTCGAAGGACAGCACGCTGCCTTCGCCGGCGATGCGGCCGAATTCCGCAGCGGCGACGGCGCCGGCGGCCGGGCCCGATTCAATCAGGCGCACCGGCAGCTCCGCTGCGCGGCTGCTCGGCACGAGACCGCCCGACGAGGTCATCCACAGCACCTGGCGGTCGATGCCCTTGGCGGCGAATTCGCGCTCGAGATGGGCGACGTGGCCGGACATCTGCGGCCGCGTATAGGCGTTGACGACGGTGGTCGACGCGCGGTCGAACTCGCGCACCTCGGGGCAGACTTCGGAGGACAGCGACACGAAGATATCGGGATCCTCTTCGCGCAGCAGCGCCGCGATGCGCTGCTCATGGTCAGGATATTTGTAGGCGTGCAGCAGACAGACGGCGACGGACTTGATGCCTTCATGGCGCAACCGGCCGGCGATCTCGCGGACGGTGTCCTCCTCCAGCGCCGTGATCACCTCGCCATCTGCGGACATCCGCTCGACCGCACCAAAGCTGTTGGCGCGCGTCACCAGCGGATCGGGATATTTCAAGTTCAGGTCATAGAGATCGTAACGTCCTTCGTTTCGGATCCGCAGCATGTCCTGGAAACCGGCCGTCGAGATGAAGCCGGTCTTGACGCCCTTGCGTTCGAGCACCGCATTGGTGACAACAGTAGTCGCACCGAGGACCTGCAGCCCGTCGAGATCGACGGCGTCGCCAAATTGCGTGAGCAGTTCGGACACGCCGCGGACCACGGCCTCTGCCGGGTTGGCCGGCGTGCTCAGTACCTTGTGCAGATGCAGATCGCCTTTGTCGTCGAGCAGCGCGAAATCGGTGAAAGTTCCCCCGGTATCGAATGCGAGCTTGGCCATCTGTTTCCTCGGAGCGATTGTCTTCGAGGGTAGGGAATGCGCCCGCACGCGACCACCACAACTCCCGTCTGCCGCCATAGGTTTTGTTTATGGCCTTGAGAAACCGGCACGATGCAGCCTCCGAGCACGGCTGCACTCGGCTTTTTAATCGCGGGCGTGTTGCTTAGACCGCGCGAATACCCTGCGGATGGCTGCGCATCAGCCTCTCGACGACGGTCAGAAGCACCGAGCGCGTGGCAAGTGCGGGCTCTGACAAGGGCAGATGATCGGAGACGCACAAGGAGACAGTCGCCTCGATAGCCGGGCGCACCAGCCGCCGCACCTCGACACCGGCAAAGCTCGACGCGCTGGCCGCGGCGACCGAGGCCGGCAGGATGGTCGAGCCAAGCCCCTCGGTCACGGCCGCGCCGAGCGCGGAGACCGACTCAATCTCGGAGGCGACGTTCGGCGTCACCCGCGCCCGCGCCAGCGACTCATCGATCAGCCGCCGCAGGAAATGGCCCTGGCTCGGCAGCAGCAGCTTGACGTCGGCCAGCGCCGATAGCGGCAGCGGCTCGTTGGCCGGCTTGTCCGCCACCGTCTCGGCGCGCGAGACGAGATACAGTTCCTCGCGAAACAGCGGCTGCAGCTTGACGCCCTTGATCGGGCCGGAGCCGTAGATCATGGCCATATCCATCTTGCCGGTCATGATCAGCTCGCTCAGCACATGGCCGAAGCTGTCGTTGATGTGGACGATGATCTGCGGATGCAGCGTCGACATCTCCTTCAGGATCGGCAGCGACAGCGTGCTCGACGCCGAATAGGTCGCTAGGCCAATCGACACTCTCCCGGCCAGCGCCTTGGTCGATTGATCGATGTCGATCTGCGCCTGCTCGATCTGCTTCAGCAGCAATTGCGCGTGACGATAGAGGATCAGGCCGGCTTCGGTGGGGACGATGCCGTGATTGCTGCGGAGAAGAAGCTTGTGCTTGAAGTGACTCTCCAGCGCCGCAATCTGCTGCGACAGCGCCGGCTGCGCGGTGCGCAACAGGCCGGCGGCGCGCGACACGCTACCTGCATCGACCACCTTGACGAAGCTCTTCAGCTTCCTGAAATCGACGCTCATGAGGATCGAATGCTGCTCTGGAAACAACTCCTGACAGGCACTATCCCTTATCTAGCCCGTTGATTTCAATCGGTTTCATAGCTTTCCGCTCAGCGCAGCGCCCGGCAGGCCCGCTCGATCCGATCGCAGGCGTCCTTGATCGTCTCCATCGAGGTCGCGATCGACAGGCGGAAATACGGCGAGAGCCCATAGGCCGCGCCCTGCACGGCGGCGACGCCGACGCCGTCGAGCAGATAGAGCACGAAGTCGAGATCGTTCTCGATGACCTTGCCCTCCGGCGTGGACTTGCCGATCACGCCAGCGCAGCTGGGATAGAGATAGAACGCGCCGTCAGGTACCAGGCACGACAGGCCCGGGATCGCATTGAGGCGCGCGCAGGCATAGTCGCGGCGTTCCTTGTAGAGCTTGACGCTGTCGCGCACGAACGTCTGGTCGCTGGTCAGCGCATGGGCCGCTGCCGCCTGGCTGATCGACGACGGGCAGGACGACATCTGCGATTGCAGCTTGTTGATCGCCGAGACCAGCGGCGCGGGACCCGCGGCATAACCGATCCGCCATCCCGTCATGGCATAGGTCTTGGACACGCCGTTGGTGAGCAGGATGCGATCCTTCAAGGCGGGCACCGCGGCGGCAAGCGTCGTCGCGGGCTCGTCGCGATACCAGATCTGGTCGTAGATATCATCAGACAGCACAAGTACGTTGGGATGGCGCAGCAGCACGGCGCCGAGTGCTTCGAGGTCGCTGCGGGAATAGGCCGCGCCGGTCGGGTTCGACGGTGCGTTGAGGATCAGCCAGCGCGTCTTCGGCGTGATCGCCGCCTCCAGCGCCTCCGCCGTCAGCTTGAATCCCTCATTCTCGGAACAGCGGACAATGACCGGCTTGCCGTCATTGGCGATCACCATGTCGGGATAGGACACCCAATAGGGCGCGGGAATGATCACTTCCGCCCCCTCCTCCACGCTCGCCATCAGCGCGAGGAACAGGATCTGCTTGGCGCCGCCGCCGACGCAGATCTCGTTGTCGGAATATTCGAGGCCAAGGCGCCACTTGTAGTCGGCGATAATCCCCTTGCGCAGCGCCACGGTGCCGTTGACGGCGGTATATTTCGTCTCGCCGCGATCGATCGCAGCATGCGCCGCCGCCTTGACGTCATCGGGCGTGTCGAAATCAGGCTCGCCGATCGCCATGTCGACGATGTCGCGGCCGGCGGCCTTCAGCTCGCGCACCCGCGCGGACGCCGCCGTTGTCGGAGATATCTTGATGCGCGAGACGCGCGCGGCCGGCACGAAGATCGTCACTGTGGTCGTCCTTTGAGTTGCAGTCAGTGTTCGACGTCGGTCTCACCGCGCATGCGGCCGGTGAGGAAGAGCTCGCCGAGCTCGTCATGGGTGATATCGGCGGGCCGGCCGTCCCAGATCACCTTGCCGAGCCGCAGGATGACGGCGCGCTGGGCCACCTGCATGGCTTTCTTGGTGTTCTGCTCGACCAGCAGGATGGTCTGGCCAGCGGCGTTGATGCGCGCGAGTTCGTCGAACACGATGCCGATCGCGGTCGGGGACAGCCCGACCGAGGGCTCGTCGACCAGCAGGATCTTTGGCCGCTGCAGCACGGCCATCGCAACCTCCAGCAATTGCTGCTCGCCGCCGGACATGTTGCCCGCCAGCGTGTTGCGGCGCGTCTTCAGGATCGGAAAGAGGTCGTAGACATAGTCGCGCTCCGCCTTCACCCTGCTGTCGCGCAAGGTATAGGCGGCCATCTGCAGATTCTCGTCGACCGTCATGACCGGAAAATTGCAGCGGCCCTGCGGCACCCAGGAGATGCCCTCCGCCAGGATCGCGCGCGACTTGAAGGCCGAGATATCCTTGCCCTGCCAGTTGATGCTGCCGCCCTTGACCGTGGTCATGCCATAGAGCGTCTTCAGCAGTGTCGACTTGCCGGCGCCATTCGGCCCCATCAGCGCGACGAACTGGCCCTGCGGCACGTCGAGATCGACGCCGTTGAGGATGTCGAGCGAGCCGTAGCCTGCGCGCAGCCCCTTGATGGAGAGAGAGGTTTCAGCCACCGAGATAAGCCTCCCGTACCGCCTGGTTTTGCACGATCTCGTCCGGTGTGCCTTCCGCGAGCTTGCGTCCCTGGTCGAGCACCACCACCCGCTTGCAGAGACTCGTGACCACGTCGATGTTGTGCTCGATGATCAGGAAGCTGACGCCGAAGGAGGTGTTGGCGAGGCGGATGCTGTCCACCACGCGCTCGATCAGCTTCGGGTTGATGCCGGCCATGGGCTCGTCGAGCAGAATGAGCTTTGGTTCCGGCATCAGCATCGAGGCGAACTGGATCAGCTTCTGCTGTCCGCCGGAGAGTTTTCCGGCCGGCTGGAAACGGACATCCCAGAGGCCAGCGATCTTGATCAGCTCGCGCGCCCGCTCCCGCAACGCCGCGACCCGATTGCGCGCGGCGGCGCCGATCCCGAAGGTCGACAGAACGCCGGGAAAGGTGAACATCTGGCCCGCGATCACGAGGTTCTCCTCGATGTCGAGCGCGGAGAACACCACAGTCTTCTGGAACGAGCGCAGCATGCGCCCTTCCCGCGCGATATCGTTCAGCGCCCAGCCCGTGATGTCCTGCCCGTCGAGCTTCACCGCGCCCGCGCTCGGCTTGGCAAGCCCGGTGACGCAATCGAAGAAGGTCGACTTGCCGGAGCCGTTGGGGCCGATCAGCCCGCAGATCTCGCCGCGATCGACATGAAGGTCGACACCGTCGACCGCGCGCACGGCGCCGTAGGATTTGCAGAGGCCGGATATATCGAGCATCGGCAGCCCGCTCATTTGCGCTTCTCCAGGAACGACGAGCAGCGGCTGATCAGCGGCGCGAACCCGTTCGGGAACCAGAACACCAGGCCGAGCAGGAAGAAGCCGTAGGCGATCATGCGCAGTTCGGGGGCGACGCGCAGCGCCTCGGTGAGACCGACGAACAGCAGGCTGCCGAAGATCACGCCCGAGATCGTCCCGGCCCCGCCGCCGAGCACGATGATCAGCATCGTCGTGGAGTAGTACATCTGGAAGGTCAGCGGGCTGACCACGGTCAAATAATGCGCATAGAGGCTGCCGCCGAGCCCGGCAAAGGCCGCGCTGATCATGAACACGACCAGCTTGTAGTGCCAGGTCGGGATGCCGACGGATTCGGCCAGCGTCTCGTTCTCGCGAATGGCGATCATGTTGCGCCCCGCCGGCGATCGCACGATCAGATAGACGGCAAGCGTAGCGAGCACGGCGATGGCGAGCACCAGGTAATAGAAGCCGACTGTTCCTGAGACCGTGAACGACGCCGGTCCCAGTGCGAAGTAAGGCTTTGGGATCGCCGCCAGCCCCATGTCACCGCGGGTCAGGCTGATCCAGTTCTTGGCGATCGCCTGGCCGATGATGACGAAGCCGAGCGTGCACATCACGAAGGACGTCGCACGCAGCCGCAGGGCGGGAATTCCGAGCGGCAGCGCGACCGCGCCGGTCACGAGGCCCGCGGCGAGGAAATTCAGGTAGAACGGCGTGCCGAAATGCACCGCCAGCAGCGCCGACGTATAGGCGCCGATGCCGAAGAACGCCGCCTGCGCCAGCGAGAGGAGCCCGGTATAGCCGAGCAGCAGGTTGAGCCCGTGCGCCGGCAGCAAGAAAATCAGCGCGATGATGATCGCGTGCAGCGGATAATTACCCAGAAACAACGGCGCGATGCAGGCCAGCGCGAGCAGCGCGAGGCCGAAGGGAGCGCGGAGATCCCGTCCCGTCGCAGCTGGGCTCTCGGCTTGGGTCACGGTCTGGTCTCGGGCGATCTCGGTCAAGGTGTCACATCCCTGCGATCAGAAGCGCGCCTGCGCGGAGAACAACCCGTGCGGACGCCACATCAGCACCAGCATCAAGGTCGCAAATCCCACGGTGTCGCGGAACTGGAGGCCGACATAAGTGGCAACCAGGCTCTCGGCGACGCCTAAAATCATCGCGGCGACGAAGGTGCCGCGAACGTTGCCGAGCCCGCCCATGATGATGATCGGCAGCGTCTTGAAGGTGATGAGCTCGCCCATCCCGCCATAGACGCTGACATTGACCGGCGCGGTCAGCACGCCAGACAGCGCGGCAAGACCTGCACCGAGAATGAAAGTCCAGAGCGCGATATGACGGACATCGATGCCGACCACCGCGCAGCACTCGATGTTCTGCGATACAGCGCGCATCGCCTTGCCCATCCGGCTGTAGGTGACCATCAGCTCGAGGCCGACGAAGACGATGAGGCCGACGATGATGATCAGGATACGCTGCTCTGCCAGGGTGAAGCCGAACAGCGTCACCGGCTCGATGTAGCCGCCGGAGAAGAACTTGTAGCTGCCGCCGAACACCAGGATGATGGTGTTCTGGAGGATCAACGCGACACCGAGGGTTGCCAGCACACCGGCCTCGGCCGGTGCGCCCACGATGCGCTGCATCACGACATTGCCGACAACGACCGCAATGACAGAAGTCGCCACCACGCCGATCACGACCGCGACCGGATACGGCAGATCGAAATACTCGATGGCGAACCAGGCGCCGAAGGTGCCGAGCATATAGTATTCGCCATGGGCGAAGTTGATGGCGCGCAGCACGCCGAAAATCATCGTCATGCCGACGGCAACGATCGCGTACACCGATCCGGATACGATGCCGTTAACGACCTGCTCGATGATCGTGTAGAACATGTGCGTGCCGCCTATTTGGGATAGTCGATCTCGGCGGAATAGGCACCCTTGATGGCAGGCTTGCCGTTCTCGATCTCGAGCAGAATCATCGGCAGCCGCGCCTGATTGTGATCGTCGAAGGTCACTTCGCCGACTGCACTTGCATAGTGGATCTTGGAGAGTGCGGCGCGGACCTTCTCACGATCGATGCTCTGAGCTTGCTCGATCGCCTTGGCAAGAAGATGCGTCGTCTCCCAGTGCACATAGGCGTGGTTGTTCGGCGCCTCTCGATACTCGGCAGTGAACTTCTCGACGAAGGCCTTGCTCTTCTCCGAGTCATAGGCCGGCAGCCAGGCCGCCGCCTCGATCGCGCCTTCCATTGCCTTCGGCGCCGCCTTGATGGTGCTCGCGGTATTGAACTCGGCATTGCCGATCAACGGGATCTTGCCGGCGATCCCGACCTCTATCATCTGACGTCCGACGATCGGCGAAGAATCGGCGTTGCCATACATGATGATGGCCTGGGCGCCGGCATCGCGGATTTTTGACAGCACGCTGCGGAAGTCGACCTCGCCTTCCTTGTAATAGTCTTCCGTCAGGATCTGGCTCTTGAACCGCGGGAGATACTTCTTGGTGAACTCAATGGCCGCACGGCCGTAATCGCTGTCGACCGAGAGCACGGCGTATTTGGTAAAGCCCTTCTTCTCGGCGGCGTATTGCAGCACGATCAACGCGCGGTTCTCGTCGGTCGGATAGTTGCGATAGGTCCATTTGAAGCCGCCGACACCCGCCTTGTAGGTGATCTTCGGGTTCGACGAGGCGGCATTGAGGAGCAGCACGCCTGCATCTTCGGCAACCGGCTGCATCGCCAGCGTCACCGAACTCGAGACGTCGCCGATGATGAAATCGACTTGGTCCTGGTCGATCAGCCGCCGGGTCGCCGAGACGCCCTCGACCGGCGTCCCCTGGCTGTCACCGGCCAGAATGTTGATCTTGCGCCCACCGATACCGCCGGCGCCGTTGATCTCCTTCGCCGCCATCTGGGCACCGCGCAGCGAGAAGGCACCGTAGCGGGCATTCGGCCCGCTCATCGGCGCGACAAGACCGAGTCTGACCGTCCCGTCTTCGCTTCGCGCCGCGAAGGCGCTGGAGGAAACCGTCTGGAGTCCTATCAGGGCAGTTCCGATGCAAAATCCCCGTCGGCTCAACTCGATCGTCATTTGCCCGCTCCGTTGCTGCTACAAAATGATGCGCCCGCGAACCTCGCCACTTCCGTGGTCTTGCCCTTGGAATTTTTTGCTGCGGCCGACGGTAAAAAAATGATTTACGTTTGATGACAGGGGAAGCACCGACTGCGGTCTGCCGCCATAGCGATTTCTTATGGCGACCCTGAGTTCTGTCGATTGTCGCTCGATGCAGCTAGCGCTGCGCTCCGCGCGTGAGCCTCTTTCGGCCCCCGCGAACCGGCGGACGGCGTATCCGCGACGCCCGCCTCGACCAAAATCTTCGAGTAGTACAGGCGGACGAGCAGTCGGCGCACCAATGCGGCGCCATCCACAACGGAACGCCTGATCACGTTAGCTGTGAAGAGATTTTTCTTGATCTCCCGGTGCACATGCCGTGCACACGCCGCCTTCTAACACATTGAAATACTTGAACTTTCGCTCCAATCCATCACGGGCCAATTTGAGCTAGCTCCAGCAATCGAGCTCCGATTGGAGCTAGTCCGGCGCAACGCGCATTCCTGGCGCGATCGCCTGTCATCGCCCTGCTCGGCACCGAGACACCAAGCCGACTCAAGCTGGTGTTCGAACTCGATCCAGCTTCGTTCCTCATCAAGCCCTTGCGACCGGCCGGCATCTACGCAGCGCTCGTCATGGCTTTCGAGCGGAACGAACGCACAAGCGAATTGAAACAACAAATTGTCAACTCGAGCAGCGTCTGCGGGCACGTCGCCTCGTGTTTGCCGCCGTTCTTCAGGTAATGCATTCGCATACGCTCGCCGAGCCTGCCGCCTTTGCGTTGATCCGCAGAACCGCGATGGAGCAGCGCCAGACGATCGAAGAACTCTCGGCGGAGATAACGGCAAGGGGTATGCTGCCACGCGCGACGGGTTAGATTGCTTCCTGTTGGGAACGAGGAACGGGCCGCAATTTCCTATGCCCCCTTTTTATGTTTTGAATCCCAGTCTCTATTTTCAGACAGTCGCGCAGAACCAAGGCACTGAGGGCATATGTTGGTGTCGGACACACCAACTGCGCGGCGCACTCCACTTTCTCGATCCCGGTCTATCGTTTGCCGCCGCACCAAACACGTGTTGAGCACCGTAGCGACACCCTTCGCTTCTGCACGCGCCCCTGCGCTGCCGCGCTCTTTGTTCAGGGCGGCGTTGATAGCCGAGTCCAACCAAGCTAAGCCAATTTCAAGGTACTTGGTCAGGGATTTTTAATGCGAGCGACATTTCTAAAGCTACGCAAGGTAAGAAATAAGAGCTAGCAGCACTACTCCCACTCTATGTTGTCGCAGACCGGCAGCCGTAGAACTCCACGCTGAGACTCATTCAGACAACGCCGAGGCGCCCGAGCGCATTTGGCAAGCCGCGATGGCCTCCTTGGACCGGATCACCGATCATGTTTCAAGTCCCGCACACTGCGCGCGCTGTTAGCGCGCGACCTGGGGAACGTAGTGCTCTAGCTCCTGGTCCGGGAAATGCACGGTGCGTCCGAGCTCGGCGGACCGATAGAGCGCCATCAACATTTCCATGACGCCGACGCCATCATCGAACGTTTCGGCAGGACTGAGCCCGCGCCTAAACGCTTCGACCATGTGCCGATTTTCATCAGTATAGCCGTAGATGCCTTTTTCGTCTTCGACGACCGGCATCAAACCCTGCTCGGCATTCTGCTTCTCGATGAGGTCCTCGCCTTCGGAACCGCTGAGCGTCCGGGCCAGGAACACCTTGAGGCCCGTTGAGAGTGAGGAGAACTCCATCGAATATTCGGGCCCGAGCAATTCGAGCTGGATGCGCAGGCCGGCCCCGACATAGGCCCAGGAGGTCGTTGCCTCGATCAGGACCTGATGCCCATCCTTGTCTTCCAGCGTCAGGATGCCACGCGCGAAATCCTCGACCGGGCGTTTCGCAAAATCGATCCCCATCCGCGTCTTCAGATCGGCCGCATAGCGCGGGCGCGTCCATTTGAGATTGGCCGTCGTGGCGCTGGCACTGACCAGCCGCAGGCTGTCGCGGCTCGCGCCGGGCGCCGTCAGCATGAAGCGCGCGACTTCGACCGAATGGCACATCATGTCGGAGAGCACGCCACCGCCCTGCTTGTCGCCCTGCCAGAACCAGGGCTCATGCGGTCCGGAATGTTCCTCCGCGGCACGGGCGAGATAGGGACGCCCGCTTCCAGGTACGGCACGCCGCCAGATGATGTCCTTGCCACGCGTCACCGCGGTCGAGAACAACTGGTTTTCCAAATAGCCGTGGAGCAGGCCAGCATCCTCGACGAGGCTGCGCATCTCGCGCGCCTCGGCGAGCGTGCGCGCCAGCGGCTTTTCGCAGGCCACGGCGCGCAAGGGAGCTCCCGACTTCGTCACCCCATGGATCTCGCGCATGATATCGAGGCGCGTATCGTTCGGCGTCAGGATCCAAAGCGCATCGACCTCACCGGAAGTCGCCATGGCCTCGATGCTATCGAACACATGCGCCGGTCCGAGGCCAAGATTCCGGGCCTTCTCCGCGATGCGCGTTCGCCGCTCGGCGGACCGACTGTAGACACCGCCGATGCTGACATTGCGCACGCCAAGCATGGACTGCAGATGAAATGCGGCAATGAAGCCGCTTCCGACGAGACCGACGCGCAGCACCGGAAGTTCCGCGAACTTCTGCATTCAAGACGCCTCCTTCAGCGACAATCGCCGTCTTTTTTCAATGCGACTTTCTCCGCTGCCGACCCGGAATAGCCGCCAGCAATGTCTGGGTATAGGGATGTTCGGGCCGGCTCAACAGGTCCGCGGCCGGCTTGACTTCGACGATCTCGCCATACCGCATCACCGCGATCCGGTCGCAGACCTGGGCGGCAACGTTGAGATCGTGCGTGATAAAGAGAACGGCGAGCCGCAACTCCTTCTTCAACCTCTCGAGCAGCGCGAGCACCTGCGCCTGGACCGAGACATCGAGCGCCGACACGGGCTCATCGGCCACGAGCACCTCGGGATCCAGCGCAAGCGCGCGCGCAATGCCGATCCGCTGGCGTTGTCCGCCGGAGAACTCATGCGGGTAACGGTGCACCGCGCCGGAATCGAGCCCGACCAACGTCAGCAATTCCCTGGCGCGCGCAAACGCTTGCGCGGCGGGCACCCCATGCGCAATCGGTCCATCGGCGATGATCTGCCCGACTCGACGACGCGGATTGAGCGAGGCGAAAGGATCCTGGAACACCATTTGGATGTGTTTGCGCGCGGCGCGCAGCTCCGATCCGCGGGCGTCCGAGAAATTCAATTCTCCGATGTGGACGACCCCTGCATCCGCGTCCGTCAGCCGCATGACAAGGCGGCCGATCGTGCTCTTGCCCGAACCGGACTCCCCGACCAGGCCGAGCGTCTCGCCGCGACGAATCTCGAAGCTGACGCTCTTCACGGCGGGAACTTCCGCGGGCGGGCTGAACCAGTCGCTGCTCTTATAAGTCTTCACGAGTCCTGATGCCGCGCAGGCGGTGGGCGCGTCTGCGTCCTCGACTTTTGCCCGCGGAATGCCGCGCGGCACGGCTGCCAGCAATCTCTGCGTATAGGGATGCTGTGCGCGCTCAAGCACCTCGTCGACCGTACCTTCTTCGACGACGCGCCCCTTCTCCATAACAGCGACACGGTCGGCGATGTCGGCCACAACCCCGAAATCGTGGGTGATGAACAACACCGCCATGCCACGCCGCTGCTGGATGTCTCGGATGAGCTTGAGGATCTGCGCCTGCGTGGTGACGTCGAGCGCCGTGGTCGGCTCGTCCGCCACCAGAATCGAGGGTTCGAGCGCCAGAGCCATCGCAATCATGGCGCGCTGACGCTGCCCGCCGGACAGTTGATGCGGATAGCTACGGATGATGCGCTCGGGATCGCGGAGGCCGACTTCCTCGAGCAGCGCGCGCACGTGCACCTCGCGTTCGGCCGGCGTGAGCTGGTGATGCGCTTCGAACGCCTCGATGATCTGGGCACCGATCCGGATCACCGGATTGAGCGCGGTCATCGGCTCCTGGAAGATCATCGCGATCTTCCGGCCGCGCAGGTTCCGCCACTTTGCCGGAGAGAGAGCACGTAAGTCCAGTCCCTCGAACCGGATACTGCCCGCGGTCCAGCGAATATCTTTCGACAATAGCCCCATCACCGCGGAAGCGCAGACCGATTTGCCTGAGCCGGATTCACCGACGACGCAAAGGATCTGTCGCGGGTGGAGGGCGAGCGAAATGTCCTCGACGGCAAAAGCGCGATCCGCGCCCGGCGGCAACGCCAGGGTCAGGTGCTCGATGGATAGGATCGCCTCTGCCATCCCGTTCATGTCATCCGATCCACCATCGTCGCCCGCCCCTTCGCTCAAACTGCCAGCGCGATGCCGTCCTTGCGATGATCCGACGCGCCGAACATGACGCCCCTGGATCTGTCGAGGTGCACGACCTGGCAACCTCCGAGCGGCTCGTCCGCCCAGACCACGCGATGACCGCGCCCGGTCAAATCGTCGGCGACAGCCGCGGGAATCGTTGGCTCGAGCGTCAACACACCATCGAAGGCAAAGCTTCGTGGCACATCAGAGGACTGCTGCACATCAAGGCCGCGATCGAGCGCTCCGCTCAGGATCTGGATATGTCCGGTGGCCTGATATTGTCCGCCCATGACGCCAAAAACCATGGTCGGCTTGCCATCCTTCGAGAGCAGGCCCGGGATGATGGTGTGGAAGGGGCGCTTGCGCGGCGCGATCGCATTGGGATGTCCCTCGACAAGGGAAAATCCCGCGCCGCGATTCTGGAGGAGCACGCCCGATCGCGGGGCGTAGATACCGCTCCCGAAGGCGAAGAACAGGGAGTTGATCAGGGAGACCATATTGCCGTCGCGATCGGCGACGGCAACGTAGGCCGTATCGCGATGGACCGGCATGTCGAACACCGTCGGCTCGCTCGCGCGCTCCCTGCTGATGCGGCCGCGCAAGGCCGCGACTGTTCGCTCCGAGAGCAGCGCATCGACGTCGAGCGGATGGAATGCGGGGTCGGCGACCAGCGCGTCGCGCTGCCGATAAGCCGCCTTGGTCGCTTCGGCAAGGAGATGGATGCGATCCGCTTCGCTCAGCGACGGGTCGGCCATGTCGAAGCCGGCAAGAAAGCGGGCGATCAATAGCGCGGCGACGCCCTGCCCGTTGGGCGGACATTGCCAGATCTCGTGGCCGCGATAGTCGGTGGAAATCGGCGTGACGTAGTCGGGTCGCGCGCTCGCGAGGTCTTCGAGTTGCATCAACCCGCCCATCGCCTTCAGCGTTGCGACGATTTCCTCTGCGACCGCGCCTTCGTAGAACGCGCTGCGCCCTTCGCGCGCAATCCGCCGCAACGTCGCGCCGAGTGCGGGATGGCTGAGCCTGGCGCCGACGGCAGGCGCAGCGCCACCGGGCAGGTAGACGGGAATGCCGGCCTGATGTCGTTCGAGACGATTGGCGTAGCGCGCCCAATCCAGCGCGGCGCGCGGGGTGACAACGAAGCCGGTCTCGGCCGCGCGGATCGCCGGCGCCAAGACCTCATCCAAGCTTTTGGATCCATGGTCGGCAGAGAGCCGGCACCACGCATCGACGGCCCCCGGCACCGTGACGGCATGGGGTGAGTCATCAGGAATCGATATCAGTCCCTGCTGCTGAAACCAACCGAGCTCGGCCTTTTGCGGCGCCCTGCCGGAGCCGTTGACCGAAACGGGCTTTCCGGACGCGGGCGCATAGATTGCAAAACAATCGCCGCCCACGCCGGTCATGTGCGGATCGATGACGCCCTGGAGTGCAATCGCAGCGATCGCGGCATCGACGGCATTGCCGCCGCTGCGCAACATCGCCACCGCCGCGAGCGCAACGGCAGGATGCGAGGCCGCGGCCATGCCGCGATCACCGACCGCGAGCGACCGTCCCGGCACCATGAAATCGCGCTGTCGCCAATTCAAGCGGTTCTCCGAGTCTCGTTCCGGGGCCGTTTGGCCAGTGCAGCGGTAGCCTTCTCGTCGCAGATGATCTCGACGTTGCGGTGCAGTCGAAGCGCCGAGGCCGGGCACGCGCGTCCAATCGGACCTTCGATTGCGGCTGCGACTGCGGCCGCCTTCTCCGACCCTGTTGCGACCAGAAGAATGCTCCTGGCCTGCAGTATTGTCGCGATCCCCATCGTGATCGCGCGCCGCGGAACATGAGCGAGGTCCGGAAAGCCGCCTGCGTTCGCAACACGCGTCGCTTCATCGAGCTCGACCTCGCGGGTCCGCGAGGCGAAATCGGAGCCCGGCTCATTGAAGCCGATATGGCCGTTGGCGCCGATGCCGAGGAGCATCAGATCGATGCCTCCGCTTGCGGCGATCTGCGCTTCATAGGCGGCTGCCTCCGCCGCGACATCTTCGGCCATGCCGTTGGGGAGCCTTGCGCGCCCGGCCTCGATATCCACGTGCCCGAACAAATGTTCATGCATGTAGCGATGAAAGCTTCCCGCCGAGCTCGGCGCAAGACCGACATATTCATCGAGGTTGAAGCACGTCACCTCGCGAAACGAGATCAGGCCCGCACGGCTTGCCGCGACGAGACGGGCATACAGCGGCGTCATCGTCGCGCCCGTCGCAAGGCCGAGGGTCAGCTGCGTCCGATCGCGCATGCAGGCAACGATGCGTTCAGCCCCCCGTTCCGCGGCAGCTGCGGCAGCGGCGCTCCGTACGATCTCGATCCTCGGTGCGTACTCTTTCATGCCGCGACTTCTGCTGCCGCAAATGGCAGCGCGAGGGGGCCCGACCCGCGGCCGATGCCGAACAGCGACCGATGCATGAGGTCGATCGCGCTACCGATCGCGCCGATCAGCGTGGCGCGATTGCCGAGCGTGCTGAGCTCAATGCGAACCGGTTGAAGCATGCAGCGCTCCAGATAGTCGTCGATACGATGCTTCAACTCGGGCCGCGCTCCGATGCTCCCGCCCAGAATGATGATTTCCGGATCCAGCACGCTGTGCACGGCCAGAATGGCGGTCGAGAGGATCCGGCCGATCTCATCGATGGTGATCCGAGCTGCCTCCTCGCCTTGCAGCCGGTCGAAGACATCGCGCACCGTGCTGGCGGGCGCGCCGCCAAGACCGACATAGCGCTCGACGATGCCGGCGCTGCCGACGGCGGTCTCCAGCGTGCCGTATTTCAGACCACGTGCGTCATAGGGATCGCCGCCAAGCGGCAGATAGGCGATCTCGCCGGCGCTCCCCCGTGCGCCGCGCACAAGGCTGCCATCCGAAAAGATGCCCATGCCGATGCCGGTGCCGAGCGCGATAAAGGCGAAACTGCGGATTGCGCGGCTGCTGCCGCGCCAATGCTCCCCGATCGCAGCGAGATTGACGTCATTCTCGATGAGGACCTCGATGCCGAGTTGCTCGCGCAAGGCAGCCTTTACATCCAGGCTATCAAGTCCGGGAATGTTGGGCGCAATGACGATGCTGCCGGATCCCGGATCAACCATGCCGGGACTTCCCATGACGCCACCCCGCAGGCGCTGCGCCGGGACATTGGCCCGCACCAGCAACGCATCCTTCATACGCCCTATCTGGGCGACGACGGCACGGCCACCGTCGTTGGAGGTGGGTTCGATGCTCTCGGCAACGATCTCGCCGTGCAGATCAGCGAGCGCGACATGCAGTTTCGTACCGCCGAGGTCGATGCCCAAGACGAAGGCGGCGTCCGGCCGAAGCGCGTACGTCACCGCGCTTCTTCCGACGTTGCCTTGGATCTGCCCGTCCTCGCGCACCCAGCCGTCGCGCTCGAGCTCGCGCATCACTTCGGAGATGGTTTGCTTGGACAGGCCGGTGCTGCGCGCGATTTCGGCGCGCGAGACTGATCGATCGCGCAGCAAACGCTCGACCACAAGACGCACGGATTGCTGTCGGGCAACGGGCGAAGACGGGGCGTCCTGCATGAGTCTGTCCAATTCGTCCACTCTCAGAACTAAATCGCTCGATCAGCCCTCCGTCAAGGGCTTTTTTTTTGATTTTCCGTCATATAGCCCAGCGGGTTGGCACCTCAGTACGTATCAGGACGCCCATTTGTTCGTCATATTTACAAATTGACCCGGCCGTGCTTGTCTTCCGCCGCGGAAGCAGAGCCTAGGGACGAAGGGACCTCCGGATGAAACGGATCGGAATCGCGCTGGCGGCATTTTTCACGATTGCATCGAGCCTGGCCTCAGCCAATGCAGCGACGCTGCGGGTCGGCATTCAGGACGATCCTGATGCGCTCGATCCGGCACTTGGCGGCACCTACACGGGACGTTTTGTCTTCGCGGCGCTCTGCGACAAGCTCGTTGATATCTCGCCCGACCTGAAAATTGTGCCGCAGCTCGCGGAATCATGGGAATGGGCTGCAGACGGCAAGTCGATCACGTTCGCGCTGCGCAAGAACGTCACTTTTCATGACGGCACCGCGTTCGATGCGGCCGCGGTCAAATTCAACATCGAGCGTATGAAGACGCTGCCGGACTCCAAGCGAAAGTCAGAGCTTGCGCCGGTCCAGAGCGTCGAGGCGCTCGCCGCCGACAAGGTGAAGTTCAATCTGTCGGAGCCGTTCGTCCCGCTGCTTGCCAACCTCAGCGACCGTGCTGGCATGATGGTGTCGCCGAAGGCCGCCATGGAAAAAGCCGGTGAATTTGCCGCCGCGCCGGTTTGTGCCGGTCCGTATCAATTCGTCGAGCGCAAGTCGCGCGACCTCATTCGCGTCAAGAAATATCCGGGCTACTGGAACGTCGGACAGACCGGCTATGACGAGGTCGTCTACTTCTATGTCCCCGACTCGACGGTTCGGCTGTCACGGGTGAGGGCCGGCGATCTCGACCTCGCCGAGCGCGTCGCGCCGACCGACCTCAAGACCATCCGCGACGATTCCAATCTTGCGCTGCATTCCGGCAAGGGGCTTGCCGTTTCGCATCTGATGTTCAACGTCGGAGCCGGCGCAAAGGCCGACACGCCGCTGGGCAAGAACGCGGCGCTGCGCCAGGCCTTTGAGCTCTCGATCGACCGCAACGTCATCAACAGGGTCGCCTTCAACGGCGAGTTCTTGGCCGACAACCAGATGATTCCGCCCTCCTCGCCCTACTACGACGCCGCACACAAGGCGCCTGCGCGGGACGTCGCCAAGGCGAAGGCGATGATTGCCGCCGCCGGAATGACCCGCGTGCCGATGGAGCTGCAGTTCGAGAACACGGCCGGAGATTCCCGCGTCGCGCAGATCATCCAGTCGATGGCGGGTGAGGCCGGCTTCGACGTCAAGCTGTTGCCGATGGAAACGGCCACGGCGATCGAGCGCTACATGAACGGCAATTTCGAAGCCTATATCGGCAACTGGAGCGGCCGCGCGGATCCGGATCCGACCTTGGTTGCCTTCTTCAGCTGCGCGGGCTCGCAGAACGTCAACAAGTACTGCAACAAGGATCTCGACGTGATTCTGTATCAGGCCCGGGCCGAGGCAGACGAGACCAAGCGCAAGGCACTCTACGCCAAGGTCACCGATGTATATCTCGGTAACCTGTCATCGATCCCGCTCTATCACCCGAACTGGTTCTTCGCAGCCCGCAAGTCGGTCGGCGGCATCGTGATGGTTCCGGACGGTCTTCTCCGCCTGGTCGGTGTCAAGCCGACGAACTGAGGCGCACCGTATGCAGCACCCCGGCCGCGTGAGCAACAGTTTGCGTCGATGAAGACCCTGCTTCTTCGGCGGCTCGCCGTCTCGTTGCCGACCCTGTTGCTGGTGTCGATGATGGTCTTCGGGCTGCAGAAGCTGCTGCCCGGCGACCCGGCACTGGCGCTGGCCGGTGAAGAGCACAATCCGGAAGTCGTGGAATTTCTGCGGCAGAAGTATCGCTTCAACGATCCGGTTCCGGTGCAGTATGCCATCTGGCTCAAAGCCGTGATCCAGGGTGATTTCGGAACGTCGGTGCGAACCCGCTTGCCGATCGGCAAGATGCTGGTCGAGAAGCTCCCCGTGACGATCGAACTCGCGACCCTCTCGATGCTGGTTGCCCTGGCCATCGGCCTACCGATCGGCATCTTTGCCGCGTTGTGGCGCGGGACGCCACTCGACTACGGTGCCAGCATGTTTGGACTGGCCGGACTTTCCATTCCGCACTTCTGGCTGGGCATCATGCTCATCCTGCTGTTCTCCGTGAATCTCGGCTGGCTGCCTGCAGGCGGCTTCGTTCCGCCTTCCGAAAGCATCCGGCAAAACCTGCTGACGATGCTGATGCCGGCGCTCGTGCTGGGCACAGGCACCGCTGCAATCATGATGCGCCATGTCCGCAGCGCGATGATCCAGGCCATGAAGCAGGATTATGTGCGCACGGCCCGCGCCAAGGGCGTCCGCGAAGGCACGATCGTGCTGCGCCACGCCCTGCCGAACGCCATGATCCCGGTCGTCACCCTCGGCACGCTTCAATTCGGCGAATTGCTGGCGGGAGCGGTCCTGACCGAGCAGGTGTTTTCAATCCCGGGTTTTGGCAAGATGGTCGTCGATGGCGTGTTCAGCCGCGATTACGCTGTCGTGCAAGCAGTCGTGCTCTGTACCGCAGCCATCTTTCTGTTGATGAGCCTCATTGCCGATCTCGCCTACGCCGCGCTCAATCCAAGGCTTCGATCATGAGCACGATCGAGACGCAGCCGATTGCAGCCCAGGCGCATGGGCGCGGCTCCGAACCTCGCCGGCTGCTCCACGAGCCTTCCGCATTGATCGGCGGCGCGATCATCCTGTTCTTCATCGTGCTGGCCGTGTTTGCATCGTGGCTCGCGCCCTACGATCCAAACACACCCGATTGGATGGCCGTGCGTGCTGCGCCCAGTGCGGCACATTGGTTTGGGACGGACGATCTCGGTCGAGATGTACTCTCGCGTGTCGTCTTCGGCACGCAAGCCTCGCTGGCTGCCGGCGTGATCTCGGTAACCGTCGCGGTCTTTGTCGGACTTCCCTTGGGGCTCATCGCCGGCTATTTCGGCGGCCTCGCCGACATGGTGATCTCGCGCCTTGCGGACGCCCTGCTCGCCTGCCCCTTTCTCGTGCTCGCGATTGCGCTGGCCGCATTTCTTGGCCCCAGCTTGGAGAATGCGATGGTCGCAATCGGCATTTCTGCCGTTCCGGTCTTCGTCCGCGTTGCACGCGCCGAGACCCTGGTTGTGCGCACAGAGGACTATATCTTGGCTGCCCGTTCCCAAGGGCTCGGTCATTTCGCCATTTTGGCCGGGCAAGTGCTGCCAAATGTTCTGGCGCCCACCATCGTACAGGCGACGCTCACCATGGCGATCGCAGTTCTGGCAGAAGCAAGCCTTGCATTTCTCGGGCTAGGTCAGTTGCCGCCCGCGCCCTCTTGGGGCGCCATGCTCGATGTCGCGCGCCAGTTTCTCGGCGAGGCACCATGGATGGCGCTTTGGCCCGGCCTTGCGATCATCACGCTCGTGATCGGCTTCAACCTCATCGGCGACGGCCTGAACAGTGCTCTAAATCCCAGACACTAGCGCGCGGCGTCCAAGTGCACCGCTGCAATGCGAGAACTCGGCAGCATAAGCTTTGCTGGTAAGGGGAAGGGACTTGCTACCAGGATCCATAGTTCTCAGCAGCAATACAAAATTGACGCAAGAAGTGCGTTTGCGTGGAAATTCTTCTCAGACGTGCCGCGGTTGCTCTCTCATGGACGCAACGCGCACCAATCTATGACCGAGCCAGTCACTTGCCCCGACTTGAGCCCAATCGACTTTATCACCGGACCCAGGCTCGCGGGCGTCGCTTCAACAAAACGCTAAATTGTCTGCACTCGAGTCACTGTCCGGCTCCAGGCCTTGCGAACGATAGGCTGCCTGCAGAGCTTGGTCCGCCATCGCGCGCGTGTCGCTTACGAGATCCCGTCGACGATCGCATTCGGGTCTTACCGGGCTCATTCTTTGCCGCGAAGCGGTAGTCGACCGCCGCCTTCGCGTCAAACGTCGGCACTACTTAACTAAATTGGATACTGCGGCTAGCTGGCGTGAACAGCCGCGTCCTCCTCAGACGGTCAAGGAAGTACTCTTGTCAGATGCGTGCGCCGCTTTATTTTTGCAACCGATCCTTGCATCGACCGGCTATGCTCGATGCGAAGCTTCTGGTTGCGGCTCAAGAATGAACTAGTTCATACTACCGGATAGAAAACACCGCTACGTTACGAAGTGATCTGCATCGGGCGACTGTCCGGGTCGGAATTTTCTCTGGGTTCCGCCTCGCGCATCCCACGCGAGCACAGGTTGCTCTGGCGGCAAATCCGTCGAGCCTGATTTCGGTCAACGCGTGTCGGAGTTGTGGTGAGGTTCACATGTGCACAGGACTGGGCACGCCCATGTGCAATATCTGCGGCAAATTCTGCGCGCGCGGCGAACTGCCACCAGGCCTCGTGTTAGCCACAGTGTTCGGACACGGTTGTCGGCATACGCACGCACCCGCGCCATTGAACAGTAAAACGCGATTAAATCTATCGCTAAGTCCCGGCCTCGGGCTCCAACCCGATTTGTTGCCCACGACGGGCGGCGGGCGTACCATTCCACGCCGGTTGTCAGCCTAGTGTCGAGAATTTAAGGACCGGCCGGAATACGAACGGCCCAACAGAAGATTTTACTCGGCCGGCCAGAGCTCGGTCGAACTTTTCATAATCTCGCCCAGGAAGGCTCTTCATGACGGGGGGCATCAGTGAGAGGATAGTGGAGCGCAAGGTCGCCATTCTCGGGCGGCTTGGCGTCCACCCGATGGTTCGCCTCTCGCTCCCGGCGCGCCGGCTTCTCGCCTTTCTCGCGCTTCAAGGCCGGCCGGTCTCGCGCACCGCAGCCGCTAGCAATCTCTGGCTGGATCTCGCCGAAGACGCGGGCCGAGCCAACCTCCGCCGCGCGCTGTGGCACGTTCCGCCCGGCTGGATCGAGACCATGGGCGACGAGCTGGTGCTGTCGGCGGACGTTGATTTCTCGCGCGCACAGGCCACCGCGGCCCGTGCCCTCAAGGGCGAAGCGCTTACCTTCGAGGACATCGTATTGCTATCGAACGACGTTCTGCCCGGCTGGCATGAGGAGTGGCTGATCGCCGGGCAGGAGGCGTTTCGCCTGCTGCGGGTGGAGGCGCTCGAGGCGGCCTGCCGGATCATGACGACGTGTGGCGATCTCGCGCTGGCAGCACAGGCGGGGGTCGCCGCGCTCGCCGCCGAGCCGCTGCGCGAATCGGCGGCCGAAGCGCTGATCGATGCATATCTCGCCCAGCGCAATCGCTACCAGGCGGTCCAGTGCTACCGTTCGCTGGCAAAGCGCCTTGCCTGCGAGCTGGGCGTGGCCCCGGATGAGGCGCTGGCGAAGCGCGTGGCCGGCATTTGTCCCGCCTCACGCACCGCGCACTAGCTTCCCCTTCCCTTTTTGTCTCTTCCTTTTCCGGAGTCTGCAGGGACGGCCGTCGTCTGCCCGTGGACGATCCTGCGACGCTGCGTGGACGCCTCGGAAAGCGCCGCGGCCACGGCAGCAATACGCACTGAGCGCGCGAACAAGACGGCAAGGCGACGGCGGCACACACAGCGGCGGACGGCGGTCATGCTCAACTGCACCGCAGATGTTCAGGAGGCCGGAGTCGCGCGATGCTGAATCAACAAGAGTCATCCCATCTCTTCGCCGCGCAGGAAAACCCGTTCGCTGAAGCCTTCGCCGAAACCGGCAACGGCGCGGCGATCGGCTTCGCTCCGTGGAGCGAGAATCTCACACCATTCACAGCGACGCTCGATGGCGGCGCAAGCCAGTCCGAGACCGACCGCCTGGTGGCCGAAGTCTATGCCGAGCTTCGCGACGAAGCGTTCGATGAAGCGCTTGCGTTTCTGGCAGAGGAGACCGAGCAGGCACTCGACGAGCGGTTCGTCGGCGAGACGCCGGCGTCCGCACAGGAGCGCGAACGCTATGCCGACGCGCACCTCGCCCCGGTGCGCTTCGAGGCGCAACAGTATCTGCAGACGCTGGAAGCAGGGATGGCCGGCCTGGACGTCGGCTCCCTTTCAGAGCAACAGCTCGATGAGGTGCTGGAGAGATTCGACCCATCGATCGGAGAGCTGACGCCGGCCGGCGAGGAGTTCATCGGCAAGCTCATCAAGAAAGCCAAGGGCGTCGTCAAGACCGTCGCCAATGTGGCAAAGAGCGTCGGCAAGGTCGCGGGGGCGCTGCTCGGGCCGGTTCTGAACAAGCTGCGCGGCCTGATCAATCCCCTGCTCCGGCGCGTCCTGTCCTTCGCCATCGGCCGGCTGCCGGCACCTCTGCAGCCGCACGCACGCGCGCTCGCCGCCCGATTCACGTCCGAGGCTGCGGAGGAGAGCATCGACGAAGCTCAGGTGTCACCGGCGAACCTGACCGACATGGAGTCGCTCGCCGAATCCTTCGACGCGGCCATCGCGGAGGTACTGGCGGGCGATGCGGCAGCCGAGTTCGAAGGCGAGGCGTTCGGTGCGACGGACGAGAGCGAGATCGAGACGCGGGAACTCGAGGTGCTCGCCGAAGCCCGCGGCGCACTGATCGAACGGCTGCGCGACGCCGACGAGGACGAAGATCTCGCGCCGGCGATCAAGCAATTCGTTCCCGCCCTGCTCGGCGCGCTACGGCTCGGAATCAACCTCGTCGGTCGACCGAAGGTGGTGGGCTTCCTCGCCAATTATCTCGGCCAGTTGATCGGCAAATGGGTAGGACCGCAGCTCAAAGGGCCTCTGTCGAACGCCATCGTAGATACCGGTCTGAGGCTCATCTCGCTCGAGGCCGAGGACCGGGCGCAGCTCGAGCGCAGCGACGAGGTGGCGCCGGTCGCGCTCGCCAGCGTCGTCGAGGATACGGTCCGCCAGTTCGCCGAGAACGAGGACTACGTGTTCGAGGACGAAGAGCTGACCCAGCTCGCGACCGCAGAAGCGTTTAGCCAAGCCGTTGCAACGCATTTCCCGCCTCGCTTCGTTCGTGCGTCGCTGCAGCAGGCCCCGTCGCTCGGCGGAACCTTCGTGAGCCGCCGCCCGCGTAGCCTCCGGCCCTATCGCAAGTACAACCGCACGCCCGATATCCAGGTGACGTCGCAGATTGCGGACACGCTGCCCACCTTCGGCGGATCGACGGTCGGCGCGGCGATGCGGGCGGCGGGCGCGCAGTTTCCGATCCGCGCGCGCATGCACATCTATCAGTCTGCGCCCGGCACCACGCTCCAGCGCATGGTGCGCACCGACCGGTCGGGCGCAGGCGCAGGCCGCGGCTACATCAACACCGCCAACGTCCATCCGCTGACGCCGGCGGCGGCCGGCGTTCTACTGCGTGAACCGAAGCTCGGTGTCGCGGTGCCCGCCGCATATCTTCGCTCGCGACAGCGGATCGCCGCGGGCCAGCGCTTCTACATTCTGGAGCCGGTCGGCGCCGGCGCGCCGCCAACTTTGCCCGCGGGCCCGGCGGGACAGGCCGCGGCCAGGCGTCTGCGCGCAAGCTGTGCCTGGGCTTCGGTGAATATGCGCCAGGCGCGCATCACCGTCGGAATCTACTTGTCGGAGGCGGAGACGCAGAAGATCGTCGCGGCGATCCGCAAGGGCCAGGGAAGCCTCCCGCTGCTGCAGGCGCTCACCAGGACCTACCAGGACATGGAGCGACTCTCCGCCGGCGGCCAGGCTCCTCTCCGGATGTTGCGCGAGGATGGCGAGGACGGCGAGACTTTCGAGGACTTCGCTGCCCACAGGGGCAAGCTGCTGCCGCCCGGCCTGACCGCTCAGCTGCGCCAGCGCCTGCGCGCCTGGGTGATCCCGGCGTTGACGAAATGGGCGCGAGCCAATGCGGAAGCGTTCGTGCGCGCAGCCGGACATCCCGATCCCGGTGTAACGGTTCGCATCCGCCTCACCGCGGTCCCCGGGCTCGACGCGATCCGCAGGATGCTGCGCGGCGGTGCGTCCGCGCCGTCCGGCGCCGCGCTGCGCGGCACACCGAGCATCGCCATCTCCGTCACACCTGGGCGAGGCTGCAAGTGACGCGTGACATCGACCAGCATCTCGTCACCTCGGACCTCCAGCGGCAGGTCGCCCACTGGCTGGCGGCCGCTCGCACGTTTCGCGATGCCGAGGAGTTTGCTTCGATCGAGGCCTGGAAGTCGGTGGAACGCGACACCGGTGCGCCGCTGCGCCAGCAGATCAACGCGGTCGTCGAGGAACTCATCGAGCTCGGTGAGGCGACGCAGCGGGTCGTTGCCGAGGCGCGGAAGAATCCGGCCCGCATTCCAGCCGCCTCGACCGGTGTCCAGCGCTTCCGTCGCCGCTACGTCCAGGTCGACACCACGCTCGATTTCCTCGGAGATGCCGTGAACTCGCGAACGAGTGCGCCTCTGCGCGAGGCGCTCACGACGCTCGACCGGCTTGCGGTCACGAGCATGCAGGGCGTGCTCGAGCGGGCGAGGAAGCCGGTGCCAAGAGTGCTGGTGTACCAGGACAAGGGAACCGGCGCATCGATCCTGCGCGCGGGCGTCCGCCTCTGGGCGCCCGGGGTCATCATGCCGGTCGCCGCCATCAAGATCGTGCGCCACAATCTCTATCGCCCCACCTCGCTCTTTCACGAGACTGGCCATCAGGTCGCTCACCTCACCGGCTGGACGCCCTCCGTGCGAGCGGCCATAGCGCGCGCGCTGAAGGACGATGAAAAGCTTCAGGCGATGTGGACACCCTGGGCCTCCGAGATCGGTGCCGACGTCTTTGCCTTTCTTCACACCGGCTATGCCTCGACGGCGGCGCTCTACGACGTCGTCGGCAATGCCGACACCATCCTGCAATGGCCGGTGGGCGACCCGCACCCGATCGGGTGGCTTCGCACAGTCCTCGGTTGCGCAATGTCACGCCTCTGCTTCGGCGATAAGGGCCCATGGAATGCCCTGCAACGGGCCATGGAAGCGCATTATCCGATCGCCCTCGCCGAAGAGACGCTGCAGCCCCTGCTCGCCCGCTCGAAGGCCGCGATGCCAAGGATCGCAGAAGCGTGTCTCTCAGCGCCCGTACCGGGGCTCGGCGGCCGGCCGATGACCGACGCGCTCGATCCAAAACGCGTCTCCCCCCAGGCGCTTGCCGAGCTCGAACACACCGCTGGCGCAGCGCTCTGGACGTCGCCGGCGTGGCGGCAGCGTGAGGGAATACGGATCGTCGCACTCGCCGGTCTGCGCGAGGCCGAATGTCCGGAGACTGCACCGATGTGGATTGAACGCGCACGCAGCTGGTTCATCAACCAAGCCGAAGCGGCGTGAATTGAGAAAGGAATACGACATGGCCAAGAAGCCTTCATCTTCGGCGGGATCCGAGTCCGTGCTGGAGCTTGCCAAACGCCAATCGGACGGGCACCCGCGCAACGAGGAGATCGACCTCCTCAAGCAGACCATCAACGAACTGCACGAGCGCGATGCGAAGCGCGAGCAGGAGCTGTGCCACTTGAATCAGGCGCTGAGCCGCTTGTCGCAGATGAGCGCGATCGAATGCATCCTGACCAACGGATTCGAGGAACTGTCCACCAAGCTCGCACCGCTGGCGGAGATCGGACCTCATCGCGTTCCGATCGCGGATGGCGCTGTGAACGCGCGTCTTGCAAGCATGATCGAAGCCACAGCGCGGCCGAGCTGGTCGGGAGCATCGACCGTGCCGATACCAACGCGTCCCGTTCCATTCATCGGCGAGGTCGTTCCGCGCCCACGCGACAACGAAAGGTACTAGTCATGATCCAGCAGCTGATTGACCGCATGATGGCGCCGCCGTCCAACATGTCGCGCGACGCGGCGGCCGCAATAGTGCTCATGTGCGATCCGTTCGATCTGTTGCTCCACATGGAACAGGTCTGGAACGCCTTTCGCGTATGGGGACCGCCGCCGAATCCGCAGCCGGCCAGCCCGGCCCGGCTGGCCTTCCTCCGCTACGACATCGGCGCATTCGCGCCATTCATCCCGGATCCGTCGTTGGCCGGTGTCCCGCAATGGGACCACCTCGGCTACAGCTACGTTCTGGAGAACACACGCGCCATCCAGATCCTGCGCCGCGTCCTCCGGGAGTATCGCTCCGGCGAGGGATTGGGCATCCCGTCAATCGCGACCCAGCGTTGGCTCGAGATCACCGAGGTGCTGCTGTTTGGTGCCGCCAATCCGCTTGCCCCGTGGCTGTCCACCAGTGTCATCCGTCCCGATCCCGAGGCGGTACGGCGCAACGCATACTGGCGGCTCTTCGGCCTCGACCTGGCATTCGGCACCGACGACAACCGGCCGCCCACCTACGACAAGGCCACGCACGCGAACGCGTCATTCATCCAGGTGTTCGAGGAACTCCTTTTTGAATTGTGGCAGGCGATCACCAACGTTCGCAACACATCCGGCGTGAACGCCTCAGACGACGATCGGATTTTCAGGATCGCCGAAGCACTGCGATTTGCACTGCGCGCCCGGCGGCAAAATCAGTTGCTCAGTCGGGAGGAGCTGGTCGCGGCAACGGCCCTCGGCTGGGCCGAATTGACGCTAAGCGCCAACACGCCGGTGGTCGAGGATCTGGTTGCCAACGCCACGAGCCCCTACGAGCGCCTGCGGATGATCGGCGAGCGCGTTGGGCTCGCACCGCACAGCAGGTCGTCGGCTCTGTTCTCGATGGCTGGCGATCTTTCCCGGTTCCTGCGCATCGTCGAGTCCGGCGTCGTGTCCGGACCTGAACTGGCGTGGGTTCTCTACCTCGAGCAGCCGCCGGTCGGTTCGCCGCCGGGCGCAGCTTCGCCGATCGGGGCTTCGAGCAGGCGGGTCATCACTGAGTGGGCATCCGCAACTGGCAAGGATCTGAAGACACGCGCAAAGCCGATCGAGATGCGGCCGCCGACCCGACCGCCACTGCTCGTCGGCGCACGTTGAGGTCAACGCAGGAGGCAGACGATGCACGGGTCCACGCAGGATTTCCAATCGCTCGACCCGCTCGGCCTCGACGCTCCGTTCGCGGAGACGTCCGAGCCGGAGAACCACAGCGGAATTGAAGCGTTCGCCACGCTCGAGGACAACCCGTTCGTGGCCTTTTCGGGCGAAGCGGAGTGGACTGGTGCGGGCGAATCCCAGTCCCTCGAGGAGGGAGAACTGGGCTCACCCCACTCCTTCGCGAACTGTACGTCGACGCAAAAGCAGCTGCTGCTTGACGTCACCGAACGGTGTCTGCGCGCAGTGCAGCATGCGGCCTCGTTCGTCGGCAGCGCGTACGGACGGCCGGATCGGATGGGCGCAGCCACGCGGCAGCTGCTGCTGCGGCATTTTCACACCACGAAGCACGACGATCTCCATCACATCGTCACACGGCTGATGCGGATCGAAAAGGCGCTGAAGGATGGAATCAAGTTCCGCGGCGAGACCGACTGCGCCACGGACGGCAAGGGAGCCGTCTGCGGTTATGCCCTGACGACGCAGTTGTTCGGCGGTTTCGGCAAAGTCCACATCTGCTTCGACACGCGGCCGAGGCACTGCAACTTCAGCGCGCTGGCGCCCGACACGCAGGAGGTGACCCTCATCCACGAGGTCGCGCATCGCTATGTCGGCATCAAGGACCAGGCCTACGAGCACGAACCGAAATACTCGACCCTGTCCCCGAAGCAGGCTCTGAACAACGCGGATAGCTACGCCTTCTTCGCCGTCGAGGGCATGACCCTGCTGAGCGAGAGCTTCGAGCCGGAGCTGGAAGGCTCGCTGTCGGAAGATTACGATGAAACCTCGTTCACAGGGCTTGAAGCCCAGCCGTGGAATTCGGATGGCTTTTCCGCGGACAACGATGCCGCGCGAGACGAAAGCTCGGAGCCTTGGGCGCGCGAGCTCGAGGAGGCTCGCGAGCTGGAGTCCGGAGCCAGCCGCTGCGCCGAAGACGAACACGAAGGTGAGGACGAGTATCTCGAGTCCGAGGCGTGGACCGCAACAGCGGAGCAAATCGCCTTTCGCAACAATGTGCTCGCCGAGCATATCGCCCGCAGCCGCAAGGCCAGGGGTGCTCCCCTGCCCGACCTGAGCAGCACTCAGGTCGAGACGATCCCGGGCACCAGCGTCAAGACGCGGCCGGAGACTGCGCGGGCCGCAGGCCGCCTGCTCGCCGCTGCAAATGCAGATCTGCAGAAGGCTCAGATTGCGGCTGATGCAGATGCGCTGCGAACGAAACGATTGACGGCAGCAAGCGGCTATCGCGGCAGTGAGCACCAGCGCTCGCTGTGGCTCGGGTATTTCAAGGGCTACTACAACCGGACACGCGCGCACCGCGAAGCTCTTGCCGAAGGTCCACATTCGAAGGCAGCAGCCGCCTACATGCTGAAGTCGAAGGCCTTCGGCGGCTTTGGCCTGGGTGGCCTGATTGCGGCGCCAGGCTACAGCAATCACCAGAACGGAATTGCCGTCGACTTCTATCAGAACAGAAAAGCGGGATTCGAGGTTGCCAACAGTAGCAGTGACGCAGCGCGAGCGGCCTGGCGCAGGAGCTGGTTCTATGGATGGCTGAAGCAGAACGCGGCGGCCTACGGTTTCGAGCAGTTGCCGACCGAGGAATGGCACTGGGAGTTTCGCCGCAAGCCGACGATCACGAGCGAGTTCGAAAGCGAAGCCGTCGTTCCGTCCACGAAGCCGTATCTTGACGGCGCGTTATGGATCTACCGCTCCCGCGTCACCGGCACAAAGATCGCCGTATTCGCGTCGGCTGCGGCCGTTCGAGGCAGCGGGCCGGTCGACATGTTGCTCTACATCCACGGGCTGCTCAGTCCTTGCGGCGTGCCGCGAGCCATGCCTGCGGGCATCGTGACGGAGGCGACCTTCCGGCTCGGCAAGATCGTGACCGACAGCGGCCGGCCGATGCTGCTGATCGTGCCGCAGCTCCAGATTGGGAGCGACGCAGGCTGGAGTGCACACGGCCTCGACCGGCCTGCGCAGCTCAATGCGCTGTTTGCCGAAGTGCTGGGCGAGGCGGACCGCCGCCTCGAGCGGAGCGGCACGCAAATCGGCCGGCTCGTCATTTCCGGGCACTCGCGCGCCTACGGCGTGCTCTATCCGCTCGCCAACGCGAACAAATCCACGGCGCTCGGCACCGGCGCGCTTGCGAAGCTCGTCAAGGTGTGGGTTCTTGACGCCACCTACGGAAGCCCGCCCATCGCGGCGTTCAAGGCGCTCTCCGCAGCCCGGCCGGGTTTGGGCGTGGACATCGTTTACCGCGCCAAATCTCCGACCGACAAATTCGACGGCCGCGCCAATGCGGGCGCGGTGGCGCTGCGCCCCGTGCCAAATTCGATCACCCATTGCGCGCTGCCCGGTAAACTGCTCCCGACCTTGTTGAGCGAGCTCGGCACAGCCTCGGATGGCGAGGCCTTTGAGAATTTCGATGCGATGTCGAGCGCGGAAACACATTTCGAGAGAGCCGACGGGGAATCGTTAGCTTGGCTGGACGTGGAAGCAGGCCTTCCTGGCGGCAAGCTCGACGAAGACTTCTCCGACACGCGCTGGCCTGAATCGTCCGAGGACGAAATCGAGCACGAAAGGTGCGGATGCGGGTGCGGCGCCCACTCGGCGCCCCGAAAATTCGAGGCCGAGTGGTTCGAACCGGAATCGGATGACGCAGGATGGCCTGCAGGCGTCGGCGTGCGCGCATTCGACACCGAGGCCGGTGGAGCCGCCGACCTCTTGCAGGGCGCCTCGGCTCTTGTGGTCGGACCGACGCTTCGCCGCGGCAACGGCGGCGCCGGTGTCGAAGCGCTGCAGCGCGCGCTGGCGCAACTCGGCCATTCGCCGGGCGAAATCGACGGACGATTTGGCGATGCAACCGAAAAAGCGGTCCGCGCCTTTCAGTCCCGCGCAGGCCTCTCCGCCGACGGCGTGGTCGGCCCGCGCACCAAGGCGGCTATCGCCGCAGCGCTCGGCGGCAAGATCGCGCCGCTACCTACTCCACCTGCTCCCATCCCGCCGGCACCGACCCCGCCTGCGCCGCTTCCTGTCGACGAGGATCTCGATGCCTTCATTGCCAGATTGGCTGCGGAGTGGTCGCGGCGGACGGGCGGAAAGCCTTCGGCCGACGAACGAAGCGCGGCGCTGCGCGGCGACTACGAGGATACGCTGAAGGGCGCCCGCATGCGCTTCGGGACGAAGTACGCCGACGACGTTCTCCGCCGCGCCTGGATGATCAGCCGCGAGGAAGAGATGCGCTTCCGCACCGAGCCATCGGGCGGCTCGCTCGGCGATTTCGGGCCGCCGGCGCAGCGGGTGGAGCTGGTCAGTCACGCGCCGATTGACGGAAGCGACAAGGCGCCTGTCGCGCCGATCATGGTCCGCTTCTTTGCCGAGCTGCGCCGCCGCTACGGCGCAGGCCTCGGAGCGGGTACCTATCGCGGACATGGCGGCGGGAGCTTCAACGACCGCGGCTATTCGCTCGATCTGTTCCTGAACAGGCGCGACGCTCGCGGCTTCTATCTCCGCGACGATGCCTTGAGGTTGCTGCGCGCGGTGAACGAAACTGCGAAGGCGATGCCGGCCAAATGGCGGATCATCTACAACGATTTCGCGGTCGCCGACGAGATCAACCGGGAGACCGGCAAGCGCAACGTGATCTTCGTCGGCACAACGCGCAAAGACAAGAACAAGCGCGTGACGGGGCTCAACTGGCATGGACCGCATCCCCTTATCATCCACTTCCACCTCGACCTCGCGCCGCTGCCGGGCGCGCAGAGCGAAGCCGAGGACGAGGGATGGCAGGAGACTTGGCAAGAGAACTGGCAGGAGAATTTCAGCGACGGTGAGGACGTGCGCGCCGCCTGCGAGGGCGAATCTCCAGCCGACGAGACCCTCACCCTGGAAGCCCTGCTCGCGAGCGAAGCGGGAGGCGATCCGGGGCTGGTGGACCGCCTCAAAGGCGTTGCCGAACTCATGCTCGGACCGACGCTGCGCCGGGGCAGCAAAGGCGACGGCGTGAGCAGCCTGCAGCGCGCCCTTGTCGGGCTCGGCTACGGTTTGGCAGTGGACGGTGATTTTGGTTCGAACACCGAACGCGCGGTGCGTGGGTTTCAGTCGCGCGGCGGGCTGGAGGCCGACGGCGTCGTCGGCGCGGCGACCAAGGCCGCGATTGGCGCCGCGCTGGCTGGCCGGTCGCTGCCGCCCGCCCCCGCTCCTACGCCTCCTGCGCCGACGCCCTTGCCCTACGCGCCGGGCAAGAAGCTCGCGCCGAAAGCGTTCGTCGCCACGTTCGGCGAGTCAGCCAGGGCTTCGCAGGCGGCGAGCCGCGTACCCGCCCTGGTAACGCTCGGCCAGGCAGCGCTGGAATCCGGCTGGGGTGCGCATGCGCCCGGCTTCAATTTTTTCGGTATCAAGGCAAAAGCCAGCATGCCCGAAAACATGCGGCAGTTGCTGAAGACCAAGGAGGTCATGTCGCGGCCCGACGCCAAATTCCCCGAAGTGATCTCGGTGACGCCGCGGCCCGACGGCAAGTACGACTATGTCGTGCGCGACTGGTTCCGCGTCTATCCCGACGCTGCCACCGCGTTCAGCGAGCACGGCTCATTTCTGGCGCGCAACAAGCGGTACGCCAAGGCGTTCGCGGTCACCCACGACCCATACGCCTTCGCAACCGAAGTCGCTCGCGCGGGCTACGCCACCGGACCGACTTACGAGAGGGAGCTCCATGCCGTCATGCGCATGATCGAGAAGGCGGGTGGCGGGTAAGAATGTCGAACTGAAACCTGCAACCTAAATGGTCCGATCCGGATCGCCAGTCGGGTCCGGGCGACGCGTTCTCGAAGAAGTCAGGGCCGCAGCCTTATCGTGTCCGGAGGTCCACCATTCGCCAGCAAGAGCCGCACGCCGCGACTGGCTCTTGATCATTCAAGCCGACTGCACGGAGATCGGTGATATGCCGCGAGGACCCGACAAGTATGATTCCATGACTGCTCTGTACGATGATCCGAACAATGTCGAAGGGATGGCATATGGAAAAAGATGGCTACGTCATGAGTGGCGCCAACTGGTGGAAGAACAGGTTACGGACAACACGGAAACACAAAAGATCATCATGGCCCTCCACGGAGGTGGCATTGAGACCGGCACAAGCGAGATCGCTCTAGCTACGGCCGGCTATCATCCGACTACGCTGGCGACCGCAGTTGATGGTCTTGGATTGCTTGACCTCTGGCTGTTTGAAGGGTTGTTGCCCTCCAGCAACGGCGACCTGCATGTGACGGCTTCCCACTACGATGAGCCAATAGCCACGAAGTTGGTCGAAAACGCTCAACGTTGTATCAGCTTGCACGGCTGTACGGACACCCAGGCGAATGGAAGAATTCAGCTCGGCGGACTGGACGACGAGTTGCGCGATATCGTTCTGGAAGAATTGGATGCTGCAGGAATCCCGGCCGAGGTTACCAGCAACCCTATGCTTGACGGCAGTCTCCCAGACAACATCGCAAACAAGACAAGAATTGGCGGCTGCGCCCAACTCGAGATGGGAACGAGCTATCGTAGAAGCTTGTTCGGGATCAACACAAGGCGGCAGCGGAAAAACACGACGAACGCTCAATTTTGGCTACTGGTCGACGCTTTGCGTAAATCCATGAGCCGCGTATGAGCCGTTCCCTACCCGGACGGAATAGCCAGCAGGCTTGTTCGAACCGGGCACGACGGCTTAGAAAATCGATTTTCCAAGCCCAGGTTACGCCGGCGCCCACCGGCCGTCTCAGGAATGAGCACCCACAGACGGCGCGACGTCGAGGCGGACCGCGACACCGCTGAGGTCCGGGCTCGGCGCCGGATAGAGCTTCATGACGAGCGGATCGTGACCGGGCACGATGTGGTCCGCGTCGGGTGCGACAGCGCGGAGCTTGTCGAAACCCGCCAGCATGTCGCCGACATGAAAGGCGGTCGTGAACGGGCGCTCGCTGGCCATGTTCTCGTAGAAATGACTGACGTCGGAGGAGAGCACAACGAAGCCCAGCGGGTTCTCACGCGGACGAACTGAAGACCGGCCGAATGCCTGCAGGCGCTGCAATGACGAGCATTTTTAGCCGCGCATGACGGGCAGACCTCAATCCGAAGGAATCGCCTGGCGCCGGCGACCTAGCGGCGGCCTCGCCTGGGAAACAGCTTGTCGCGGATGTAGCGCGAAGTCGGCGTCAATCTGGCGCCACGCGGCTTGCGCCAGACCGCACGATCGATCTCCTTCTTGTCCCCGACCTTCAGCCGTCCCGTTACCTTCTTGGCCAGGAAAATGGCATCACTCATCCGCCGGCCGGTTCGGCTCTTCTTCGCTCTCACTTCCGTCCACAGTTTCAACGACCCGAGCTTGAGCTTGGGAAGCTCCTCCTTGATCTCGCGACGCAGGCAGCTCCTGTCGCTCTCGCCTGCCCGCCTCCGTCCGCCTGGAAACATCCAAAGGCCGTCGCGCCTGCGTCTCACCATCAGCACGCGCCCCTTCCGGGCGACGACCAGCTTCGAGGATTTCGCCATCACGACCCGCCCCGCATCTATCCCTGCTTCCGTTACCCCAGGCTCTTTGGCGAGATGCCGCTCGATTAGGGGCAAATGATCGCCTTGATAATCCCATCGCGCCGCGCGACCTGCTGCTCGAACGCGGCGGGCGTCTGGTCGAGCGAGAAGCGATGCGTGGCGAGCGGCGCCAGCTTGACCTGGCCGCCTTGCACAAGCGCGATGGCCCGCGGATAGACTTCCGGCATACGACGTGAAAACTTGATGGACAGGCCCTTACGACGCGACTCCGCGCCGCTGAGGATGTACTGGTTGTTCTCCGGGATGCCAACGAGAACGATCCGGCCGCCGATACGGGCGCAGCGCGCAGCATGCTCAAAGCCGTGCGAGGAGTCGGTTGCCTCGATCACCAGGTCGACGCCGCGGCCTTCGGTGGCGTCCCCGACCTCGGCGTAGCTGCGGCATGCCACGTCCGCCCCGAGGTCGCAGGCGAGCGCCGTGCGCTGCTCGACGGGGTCGATCGCGATGACCTTCCCGGTACCCGCGAGTCGTGCCAGCTGCACGAGCAGCAATCCCACCGGCCCGCAGCCCAGCACCGCCACGCTTTCCAGAAGCCGCGGGCGCGCCAGATCCATCGCATGGATCGCTACGCCAAGCGTTTCCAGGATCGCAGCGCCGGCCGGGTCGATGCTGTCAGGCACCAGATGCACGGCGGATCGGGGCACGCAGACGAATTCGGCCATCGCGCCGTTGTGAGGCGCATAGCCGAGGAATTTCACATTGGGGCAGAGATTGGTGTGACCGCGATGACACCATTCGCAATGGCCGCAGGGAATGGACGGATCGACCGCCACCAGCGCGTCAGCCGAAAGCCCCGCTTTGCGCGCCGAGTCCGGCGTGAGAACACCCGAGAACTCATGGCCTAGCACGAATGGCCTGACTTGCGTCGGGCCGGTTGTTCCGCCTTCAAGATAGGAATGCAAGTCGCTGCCGCAGACGCCGACAGCCTTGACGCGGAGGATGAGCTCGTCCTCCGCAAGCGGCCTCGGCTCTGGGATATCGAGGACGCGGATATCACGAATGTCCTGGAGCACCGCAGCGCGCATGTCGACGCCATCCTTCTGAGCAATTGTCTCCGGTATGTTACATATGTAATGACGAGGTGACAAATGCTTTTGCACGCCTTTCAGCGCACACGCCGGCTATCGCGCGCTCGGTTTCGAAGGCGCGGATCCCCTTCTCTGCAGAGGAAATCGGGCTATTTCTGCTTGTCGATCAGTTTCAGGGCGGCGACGGCGGTGTTCTCGTCCGTCATCAGCACCTTGCCGATCCGGCCGCGCAGCACCGCGGCGATGATCGGCGCCTTGTTGAGTCCCCCGGCGATCAGCATGGACGTCGGTACGCGCGCCAGCTTCTCGAGCGGCAGCGCAATGGCTCGGCTGTTGATATTATGATCGATGGGCCGGCCGGCTTTGTCGAGAAACTGCGCCAGGACGTCGCCAACGGCGCCTGCCGCCCGTAGGTGCTCGGCGCGGACGTCCGGCGGCAACCCATGCCGCATCAGCAGCGAGCGCGGGGTCAGATCTCCCATGCTCAACAGCGCTAGATCGATCTTCTCGACGCTGTCCAGCACCTCCTGATAGACCTCCTGAGTCAGAAACGTGTCGCGCGAGCGCCGGCTGCTGACAAAGATCGGCGCGGCCAGATAGCTGCACTGGGCGTGCAGCCGGTGCGCGAGCTCACCGGCAATCTCGAAGGTGTTGAGCTCAAGGCCGCGCGACAGGCCGCCCATCATGGAGACGATGGACAATTCCGGATAGTCCGCCGGTGTGACGTAACGGATGGTCTCGCGCAAGGTCGCGCCCCAGCCGATTCCGATGATGCGCGGCCGCTTCTGTTCGAGGAATTTCGACAAATAGGCTCCCGCCGCCATCCCGATCAGGCTGCCGACCTGCTCGGGATTTTCCGGGCTCGGAATGACGACGGCGTCCTCAAGCCCGCATTCCCGGCGCAATCGATGCTCCAGCTCTGTGCAGCTCGCAAAGGTGGAGTTGAGGCGGATGTTGACGATGCCGGTCTGGCGGGCATCCGACAGCATGCGGTTGACGCGGGCGCGGGTCAGCCCCAGCCGCTCGCCGATCTCGGCCTGAGTCAGGTTCTCCATGTAGTAGAGCCAGGCGACCCGCAGAATGGTCTGGTCAGTCACGGCGCAGCCCCCCGCAGCGGTCTCAAGGCACAGTCAGACGTCGGAGCATTTGAGGCGATCTTTCGTTGGTCGTCAAATCTGTGCCGTCCGGATCTCGTCATGCGGCTTTCGCGCCTGGCACGCCTTCCTCGACCACGAAGCTCGTCAGCCGGCGCACCGCGCTTCCGGCATCCTTGACGTCGTTGAGCGCCTCGAATCCCACGGTGCAATGCCGAACGTCGAGTTCGATGGTCGCATAGCCGCGCTTGTCGCCGCGCGCATAGAGCAGATGCGGATTCTCCGCCAATGCCTTGCGCACGCTGGCTTCGCTCGGTCCGTCCGAGGTGATCGACGTGCCGACGAACTCGGTCGCAATGGTCGGGCGATCCGGGCGGGCGAAGTCATGTTTCAGATCGGCGGTAAAGAAGGCGTGACGGTCGCCGCCGATCACGATCGGATTGCGCCGGCGGTGTGCCACGAGCGAATCAAGGAGCCGGCGGCGGGCGTTGGGATAGCCGTCCCAGCCGTCCATCCAGAAATGCGCGCCGTCATCCCCTTCCCGCTTGTTTTGCGCCATCAACGTCTGCTGCGCGATGATCGTCCAGAGCCCGCGACAGTCGCGCAGACGCGCATCGAGCCATTGCTCCTGTTGTTCGCCAAGCATGGTCCGGACTTCGTCCGACCGGCCTGCACATCCAGCGACCCAGGTCGGACGCCCGCTTCCGACGCAGGCCGATGCCGAGCGATATTGCCGGTCGTCGAGCAGCAGGACGTCGAGCATGTCGCCGAAGCGGTAGTGCGCGTAGATCGTGGCATCCGCGCCGCGTGGGCGCGCCGAGGGCGGCAGCGGCATGTGCTCGTAATAGGCCTGATAGGCTGCCGCGCGGATCTTCAAGAACTGGGCGGAATCGCGAATGGTGTAGGAGCGATCATTGGCATAATCATCCATCACCTCATGGTCGTCCCAGACCGAAAGCCAGGGAAAAGCGGCGTGCGCCGCCTGCAGATCGGGATCGGTCTTGTAGAGCGCGTAGCGGTTGCGGAATTCCTCGAGCGTCGTCGGAATTCCGACGCCGTGCTGGCGGACGTGGCGCGATCCCCAGGATTTCTCATAGATGTAGTCACCGAGATGCACGACGAGGTCGAGATCACGCGCGGCCATGTCGCGGTAGGCGGTGAAATAGCCCTGCTCGTATTGCTGGCAGGATGCGAAAGCAAAACGGAAAGGCCGTGCCGACCCGGCCGGTGCGGTGCGCGTGCGTCCGACGGGGCTGAGCGCCGGACCGGCGCGGAAGCGGTACCAATAGACGCGGTCCGGCAGCAACCCAGTCGCCTCGGCATGCACGGAATGCGCAAGCTCCGTGGTCGTCCGCACGACGCCGTGGGAGGCGATTCGTGAGAAGGCCTCATCCTCCGCAGCCTGCCATTCAACCTCGACCGGTGCATCCTTCATGCCACCGCCGTCGAGTGGTTGCGGCGCAAGGCGGGTCCACAGGATGACGCGATCCTCGCGCGGGCATCCTGAGGCAATGCCGAGCGTGAAAGGATCTGCGCTGAACGACACCGGCGCTCCTCGCACGAACCCGGAGGGCGCGGCGAGCGCAGCGCTCGCCAGCGATCCCACGAGAAACCGACGGCGAGGAATCATGGGCGCTCCGGCATCGTTTCGAGCTGGCGGCGAATGCTCACGGCGAGGTCCGGCCGATCGGTCGTGATCTGCCGCACCGGTTGGGCAAGCCAGTAAGCGATATCCTCCGGCTCGTTGGTCACCCATGCACCGAGACGCTCCGAGCCGAGCAGTTTGAGGGCAAGCGGCAACGCGAGCCCCAGAAGCGATTTTTCGACCGCGACGATGCAGCGCGGAATGACGGCCAACTGAGCCAACGCGGGCTCGATTCCGCCCATCATCTCTGCCGAACGACGGTCGAGCGAAACGAGCACGCGCGCCTCCGGCCACAGCCGCCGCACGGTCTCGATCACGCTGGGCACGAAGCAGGTGATGACCGCACGCCGCTCTAGGCCCCGCCGCTTGATCTGCTCGATCAGCCGCGCCTCGAGGCCCGAATAGGCCTTGCCAAGCGCATCCGTTTTGATCTCGATGTGGAGCTCGAGTGTGGTTTCGCTGAATACATCGAGCACCTCATCCAGGGTCGGAATGCACTCATCGTCCGCATCGCGAAGACGCATTGCCGTCAGTTGTCGCAGACTGCGCTCGCCCACCGGCCCCCTCTCGAATGTGGTGCGGTCGAGCAGCGGATCATGGATCACAACGACACCGCCGTCCGTGCTCTGATGGACATCGAACTCGACCGCATCGACGCTCTCCTTGCACAGGTTGCGGAAGCCCGTCAGGCTGTTCTCCCGCCAAAGATTGCGTCCGCCCCGATGCCCGGCGATGAAAACCATGATCAGCCCCTATTTGCTGCTGTCGACAAGACCCTTGATGAACCAGCGCTGCAACAGCAGGACGACCAACACCGGCGGCAGCATCGTGAGCAGCGCACCGCTCATGGCGACGTTCCAGGCGGGCTCGCTGTCGGAGCGGGGGATCAGACCCTTCAACGCAATGACCGCCGTTGCCATGTCCTTGTCGGTCGTGAACAGCAATGGCCAAAGATACTGATTCCAGCCGAACAGGAACAGGATAATGGCGAGCGCCACCATGTTCGGAACGGACAGCGGCAGCAGGATGCTCCAGAAGAAGTGCAACGGCGAGGCGCCGTCCAGCCTCGCCGCCTCGCACAGCTCCTCCGGGATCGTCAGGAAGAACTGGCGAAAAAGGAACGTGGCAGTGGCCGAGGCGATCAGCGGCAGGATCAGCCCAGGATAGGTGTTGACCATGTTCCACTCCAGCGCGATCAGGACCTCGTGCCCGCTGATCCAGAGCCAGAGATCGGTGACATGCAGCGTGTCCAAGATCCATTGCAGCGGCAGCGCAGCATTTGCCACAGCTTCGAAGGTCGGCACGATCCGGACCTCGATCGGCAGCATCAGCGACATGAAGATGAGCCAGAATGCGAGCATCCTGTAGCGAAACCGGAAGTAGGTGATGGCAAAGGCGGAGAGCAGCGATACTGCAATCTTGCCGGCCGTGATGCCGAGCGCCACGATAATCGAATTGGCGAAGGTGCGGCTGAAATTGCCCTTGTTCCAGGCCAGCTGCAGATTGTCGAAGAACCGCCCCCCCGGCAGCCATGGCAGCGGCACCTTCTGCACCTCGGCCACCGTGAGCGAGCCGGCCACGAATGCGAAATACAGCGGCACGCAAACTATCAGCGCGCCGGCGATCAGGATCGCATGGCAGATCATGTTGAGGACCGGTGAGCGTTCCACCATGCGGCTAGACTCCGTAATTGACCTTGCGGTCGAAGTAGCGGAATTGTAGCAGCGTGCAGATCAGGGCAAAGCTCATCAAGAGAACCGACTGCGCCGCGGAAGAGCCGAGGTCGAGATTGACGAAGCCGTCGACGAAGACTTTGTAGACCAGAATGTTGGTCGCACCGGCGGGGCCGCCTTTTGTCACGGCATCGATGATGGCAAAAGTTTCGAAGAAGCCATAGATGAAGTTCATCACCGTGAGGAAGAAGATGGTGGGCCCGAGCATCGGCAGCGCGATCGAGACGAAGCGACGGATCGGTCCCGCGCCATCCACGGCGGCAGCCTCCATCAGCGACACCGGCACTGCGAGCAAGCCCACGACCAGGAAGATATAGTCGTAGCAGATGTGCTTCCATGACGCGGCCAGCGTCACCAGGAGCAGCGCATCGGTTGGATTGAGGTTGGGATCCCATGCAATGCCGAAACTGTGCAGCACCTGCGCCAGCGGGCCGACCGCAGGATTGAACAGGAAGGCCCACAGGATGCCCGCGATCGCGGGCGCGATGGCATAAGGCAGCAGGATGATCGTGCGATAGGCCGAACGGCCGCGCACGATCCTGTCGGTGGCAAATGCCAGCACGAGCGCGCTGCCCAATGTGAGCACGTTCTGCGCCGCCGTGAACCAGAACGTCACCGCGATCGACTGACGGTAGTCGCTGCTCGCGAGCAGCGTCTTGAAATTGTCGAACCAGACGAACTGGACATTGGTCCCGAAGGGATCGCTGAGCAGGACGGATTGCATCAGCGCCCGCAGCGACGGAATGAAGAAGAAGAACAGCAGGATCAGCAATTGCGGCAGCAACAGCAGCGTCGGCAAGCCGGGACCGTCGCCGAAATTGGCTCGCTTCAGTCCGGCCTCCTCACGCCGCCGCGTCTTTGCCGACACGCGCGAGCCACCGGCGGCTGCCGCTGGCACTGCCTTGGACCCGCCGCCCCCGTGCCTTCGCAAAAGCACGGGTGTGCGCGCATCACGCCACGGGATCGACAGGCGCAACGTCATGGACGCTCGGTTTCCGGAGTCTTTCCGGCATTGAGCTTTTCGAACTGCCGCAGGATCTCGTTACCCCGCTTGACTGCATCATCCATGGCCTGCTGCGGCTGCTTCTGGCCGGCGAACACGGCCTCTACCTCCTGGCGCTGGGCCAGCATCGTCTGCACGAAGTTGCCGAAGCGGAATCCACGCGAGTTCTCGTTCGGCGTGCCGCGAGAGAGCTGCAGCACCGCGATTTCCCTCGTCGGATGATCCTTGTAGTAACCTCTCTCCCGCGCGAGCGCATAGGCACGGTTGGTGGCGGGAACATAGCCGGTCGCGCCATGCCACCACATCTGGGTTTCCGGCTGCGCGACGAAGTCCAGAAAGGCTGCGACGGCGTCGTATCGTTCCGGCGTGTGTCCCTTCATGACCCAGATCGCCCCACCCCCGATGGTGCTGTTGAGAGGCGGATCGATGTCGCTCTCGTGCGGCAGGAAGGTGGCGCTCCAGTTGATGGTTGCATTGCGCTCGATGTTGCCGTGCGATGCGGTCGAGTTGACGAAGGTCGAACACCGGCCCGACGTGAACAATTGCTCGGGACTGAAGCCCTGGCCTGCGATTTGCATCACGCCGTCGTCGAGCCATTTCTTGAGCCGCGCGACTTGCGACACCACCTTCGTCTTGTTGTAGACGAACTCGGTGCCGAGCCCGTCGAAGCCGTTCGCGAGCGTGCCGTAGGGCTGATTGTTGATGGCGCTGTAGTTCTCGAGGAGACTCCAGTAGAAATCGCCGGGCAGCACCGTGCCGCACTCGCTGATCCCCTTGGATTTGATGGCGTAGAGCTGCTTCTCCAACTCCTGCCAGGTGTCGGCCGGATTGTCGAAGCCGGCCTTCTGGAAGTGATCCTTGTTGTACCAGAAAATCGGCGTCGACGAGTTGAAGGGCATCGCCGACATCCGGCCCTTGTAGCTCCAGAAGCTTGCCACGGGTTTGATGAAGTCCGAGAAGTCGATCTTGTAACCCTTCTGCTCCACCAGGTCTTGCACGGGGACAATGGCTCCTGAAAGCAACATCGTCATGTAACCGCGCTCTGCGATCTGCACCATCTCCGGCGGCCGCTTGGCGCGATAGGCGGCAATCACCCCGTTGGTCACCTCGTCATAATTCCCCTTTGCGATCGCGACAACCGTGTACTTGTCTTGCGACGTGTTGAACTTCTCGACCAGCTCATTGAGCCGGTCGCCAAGGACGCCGCTCATGGCGTGCCACCACTGGACCTCGACCCGCGCCTGCGCCGGACCAACCAAGGCCAACGCGCCGAACAAGGCCGCAATGAATGCGACTTTTCTACCCATAGGCAGCCCTCCCTAGCCGGACAAAATGCTCGGCCTATACATTTGTATTTATATCATGACATATGTGTCGAGATGATGAAAGAGGGTCGAACCTCTCTCTCTCTCTCTCTCTCTCTCTCTCTCTCTCTCTCTCTCTCTCTCCTCGGGTCGTGCCGGCGTCGGAGGCAGACCGCGCCTAGGGGCGCCCGGATCGGTCGACAAAGGGGCTACGAAGCGCTTCGAATTGCCCGGCCCACCTTCTGCAGGGCTTCGAAGGCTCCAAAGCGCCGCTCGGCCCAGCCTGCGAGAGGGGCTAGGGGCCGAGAGATGTCTCCCAAGACCGACATTGCCTGCATCGCTTCGCCGAGATTAGCATGGTCGCCGGAGGCGACCGATCCAAGCATCGCGGATCCGAGCAGGACGGCCTCGGGGGATGCCGACGCAGCGACCGTCAGGCCCGTCATATCGGCGAGGACTTGCCGCACGAGGGGAATCTTAGCGGCACCACCGCTGACCACGATCGTGTCGACAGCAATGCCCCTGTCCTGCTGGGCGCGAACGATCTGCCTCGCCCCGCAGCCGAGACCGCACAGCCCGGCAAGATAGAGCGCCAGCAGGCTCTCCACATCCGAGCGCATATCGAGCCCGGCAATCAGCGCACGCGCGTCAGGATCGGCGAAGGGCGCGCGATTGCCGAGGAATTCGGGGACGACATGAACCTCGCCGACCAATTGCGGGATCACTCCGGCACCGCCGCGAGATTCGGTTTCCGAGGCAAGCCAATCGGCGAGCGTCTGCTGCTTCTGGCGTGCAGCCTCTGTCGCTTGCGTGGAGTGCGGATGCATCTGCAACAGATGCTCGACGGCAGCGCCGGCGGCCGACTGCCCGCCTTCATTGAGCCAAAGGCCGGGTACCATAGCGGAGAAATAGGGTCCCCACACGCCGGGGACGAAGGATGGATTCGGTGTGGTCGTCATGGTACATGCAGACGTTCCGAACACATAGGCCATGCGCGTCAGCACCGTGCCCGCGGTGCCGCGCGCGCCCACGGTACCGACGCCGCCGGCATGCGCGTCGATGAGGCCGGCAGCGACCGCCGTACCCGGGGTGAGGCCGAGATCGGCCGCGGCCTCCCCCGTCAGACCCGCCGCCAGCCTCGTTCCGCCGGGGACGATCTCGGTGCCGATCCTGCGGAATTGCTCGTCCGCGAGCACGCCGAGGCCGACCTTGCGGAAGAATTGATCGTCCCAACGGTTCTCGTGGCCCAGATAGGTCCATTTGCACGTCACGGTACAGATGGAGCGGGACAGACTGCCTGTCGCACGCCAGGTGAGAAAGTCGGTCAAGTCCATGAACTGCCACGCCCGGGAAAACGTGTCAGGCATGTTTTCGGCGAGCCACAACAGTTTCGGCGTCTCCATCTCGGGTGAGATCGTCCCGCCGACATAGTCGAGAACCTTCTCGCCGGTCTGGTTGATCCGGCGCGCCTGATCGGCGGCGCGGTGATCCATCCATACGATGACGTTGCGGGAGGGATCGCCGGACGGCCCGACGGGCAGCGGCGCGCCTCCCTCGCCCAGCACCACCAGCGAGCAGGTCGCATCGAAGCCAATGCCGGCAATGCTGTTCGGCGCGATGCCGGACTGCGCCACCGTGCTGCGCACGCTGCGGCACACGGCACGCCAGACGTCCTCGCTCGAGTGCTCGACGACGTCGCCGGCCTCCCGCCAAAGTGCGATGGGGGCGCTGTCACTCGCGAGGAGCACGCCGAAGCGATCGAACACGCCGGCCCGTGCGCTGCCGGTGCCGACATCGATGCCGAGAAAATGGCGGTTAGCAGATGGCTTGCTCATTTGGACGTCGATCAGAGAAGGCTACAGATCGTTGCTCTGCGGGAGAATGACGAGGTCGCGGATGGTGACGTTTCTCGGACGGGTCAACATGAAAAGCACCGCTTGCGCGACTTCCACCGGCTGCATCAAGCCGCCGGCCGCCATCTCCTCCTCGATCTTCGCCTTAGGCCAGTCCTTAATCAGCGCGGTCACGACCGGACCGGGCGCAACGGCGCCGACGCGCAAGCCGTGTTTGGCGACTTGGCGGCGCAGCGTATGCACGAAAGCCTGCACGGCGTGCTTAGAGGCGGTATAGATCGGCTCCCAGACCACGGGGACGAGACCTGCGATCGAACTGGTGACGATGATGTCGCCGCTCTTGCACTCGACCATATGCGGCAGCACCGCATGGACAGACCGGAACAGCGCATTGACGTTCAGATTGAGCATGCGGTCCCAGGCGTCGGGGTCGCCGTTCAGCACCTCGCCGCCGACATAGGCGCCTGCGTTGGCATGGAAGATGTCCAGCTGGCCCACCTGCTCCAGCACCTGCGGCATCATGGCCTTCATGCTCTGCGGATCGGTCAGGTCGACACGCAACGGGATCGCCTGGCCGCCCAGCTCGGCGCAGGCGCTGCTCAGCGCCTCTTCCGCACGATCGATCAGCACCACCCGTGCACCCGCCGCGACGAATGTTCTGGCGCATTCGAGACCGATGCCCGATGCGGCACCGGTGATCGCGGCGACTTTTCCTGCGAGTTCCTGGGCCACGGCTTGTCCTTCTTGTGAGAGTTATTCAAGCCCGGCCATGGGACAGGCGCGAGCGACGTGCCAGCGAATCGACAATGACCGCAACGGCAAGGACCCCGCCCGTGATCATGTACCGGAGCGACGAGGAGAGATCGAGCAGCGTCAGGCCACTCGCGATGGACTGGATGACGATGATGCCGAGGAGCGCAGAATAGGCACTGCCCCGGCCGCCAAAAAGGCTCGTACCGCCGATGACTGCGGCGGCGATCGCGTTGAGGTTGACGTCTCCGGTGCCAGCCTGTTGGCTGGAAGATGCCAGTCGCGCCGCGGCAAGAATGCCGCCAGCGGCTGCCAACGTCGAGCACAGCATGAAGGCGCTCAAATAGACCCGGCGAACGTTGATGCCGGCCCGTCGGGCTGCCTCGCGATTGCCGCCGACCGCAGACATCGAGCGACCCCATTTAGTCCGCGTCAACGCATAGTTCATGACCACGCACAAGCCGACGAACAGACCGAACATCCACGGTACGCCCCGCCCGAGATTGAGATAGTAGACGACGAATTCGAGCACGACGGTAACCAGCAGCGCCTTCAGCATCATGCGGCCGGGCGAAGTGGCTGACAGTCCCGCCCGGCGGCGGCGCACGGCCGTGCGATAGCCGGTCACGAACATGATCAGACTCGCGACCGCCGCCAGCGCGTAGGACACGATCGACGGCATGACGAGCATCTGCCCGAAGTCGACCAGCGGCGATCCGTAAGGAAGATTGATCGAGCCCGAAGAACCGAGCAGATACAGCTGCAGCCCGAGCCAGGCCAGCAAGCCGGCCAGCGTCGAGACGAAGCTCGGCATCCCCAGGCGATTGAACAGAAATGCGTAGAGCACACCGATGGCTGCGCCCAGGACCAGCGCCGTGCCGATGGCGAGGGCGACCGGCCAATCCTGACCCACCCAAAGCACGCCAATCAGCGCCGAAGCGAACCCGCTGACCGAGCCGACCGAAAGGTCGATCTCGCCGACCATCAGGATGCAGACGATGCCGAGCGAGATGACGCCCACCGTCGAGCAATCGAACAGCAAATTGACCAGATTGTTCGGCGCCAGAAAAACCGGGTTGAGGCTCTCGAAGACCGTGCAGATGACGATGAGCCCGACGACCACGGGTAGCGAACCTAGGTCGCCCGATCGCACCCGGTCCACGAAAGCGCTAACGACGCTCCCGAGCGTGTCCGCGTGCTTGAGCCGCTCGTCGCTCCGGTCGAGCGGGCGCGCCGCCGAAACCCGTTGCGTGTCACTGGTCATCGCTGCTGCTCCGCCGCCTGATGGGCGCGACGCCGGCCGGCGCGCCGCGAGACCGAGTTCTCATCCGCACCGGTAATGGCAGTGACGAGATCCTGATTGGAGGCGTCCGGTCCGAATTCGCCGTTGTTGCGGCCGAGACGCAACACCACGATCCGGTCGGCCACCGCGCGTACGTCCTCCATGTTATGACTGATCATGATGACGCCGAGGCCGCGGGCGCGGACGCGCTCGACGAGGTCGAGCACCTCGGCGGTCTGGGCGACGCCAAGTGCTGCGGTTGGCTCGTCGAGCAGGATGAGCTTCGGCTCGGTCAGCAGCGAACGTGCGATAGCGACGGTCTGGCGCTGCCCGCCGGAAAGCGAAGCCACGGGCTCGCGCACGCTCGGGATCCGCGCCGACAATTCGCTAAGTAAGGTCCAGGCGCGCAGCTCCATGGAGACCTCGTCGAGTCGAAATGGATTTAGCTCGCGGCCGAGGAAGATGTTTGCGACCACATCGAGGTTCTCGCAGAGCGCCAAGTCCTGGAAGACGGTAGCTATGCCGAGGCTGAGCGCCGCGGCCGGGTCGGCCAGGACGACAGGTTCGCCATCGAAGGCGATCGTTCCGGCGCTAGGCTGGTGCACGCCGGCGAGGATCTTCACGAGCGTGGACTTTCCGGCGCCGTTATCGCCCACGAGCGCGACGACCTCGCCGGCATGCACGTCGAGGTCGACATTGGTGAGGGCGGACACGGCGCCGAAATGCTTGGAAATTCCGCGAAGGCTCAGAACTGGCTTGCGCGGTTCGCCCTGCGGGTGATCCACATCCGAGATCGCGGTCATTTCCAAGGTCCCTGCTCGTCGTTCGTCCCGGCCGCCGTCAAGCGGCCGGGATGAACGTAGTTACGGCGTAATGCCTAGCTTCTTGCAGCCGGCGGCATATCGGCCCGTGCAGAGCTGATCGGCCGTCTGGATTTTCTTGTCGATGATCTCCGCCTTCAGGTTTTCCTGCGTAACGACCGCCGGCACGAAGAGCTTCGACGGCGCATTAAAGAGCGTGGTTTCCGCGTTGGGCGTGTCGCCGGAGAGGAATTTCACCGCCGATTGGGCCGCAGCAGCGGCCACGATCTCGCTGGGTTTGGAAATCGTGTTGTACTGATCGCCGGCGATGATGAGCTGAAGCGCGGCGATAGTCGCGTCGTTGCCTGTCACCGGCGGCACCGGATCGATGCCGGCGGCCTTGAAAGCGGCAATTGCACCACCGCCCGTCCCGTCATTGGCGGCCACTACGCCGAGGATCTTCTTGCCAAAGCGGGTGATCTGGCCGCTCGCCCATTGCTGCGCCTTGGGCGGCGCCCAGTCCGGCGTGTCGTATTCCGCGAGAATGGGATAGCCGCTCTTATCGAGGCCCTCATGGATGCCCTTCTTGATAAGTCCCGCAGCGGCATCCGTCGGCGACCCATTGATTTCAAGCACGCCTTCGCCTTCCTTGGCTGTGACGTTGGCAGCCTTGAGATGCTTGACGAGGGATTCGGAGATAGCCTTGCCAATGGCTTCATTGTCGAAGGACACGTAGAAATCGACTTTCGCATCGGGGACCGGCCGGTCATACGCGATGACCTTGATGCCTTGCGATTGTGCCATCTTGACCAGGGAGGCTGCGGCTGTCGAGTCAACGGGGTCCAGCACGATCACCTTGGCGCCCTGCGAGATTGCCGAGTTGAACTGCTGCTGCTGCCGCGCCGCATCCGCGCCGGCGTTCTGGTAGATCACCTTGCAACTGGCGCAGAGTTTCTTCATCTCGGCCGCAAAGCCCGGATAATCGTGCTGCTCGTAGCGGGTGGAGGCCTGATCGGGCATAAGGAAGGCCACCGTCGCGTCCTTCACCTCCGCGGCCTGAGAGAAGGTGGCTGTCGTGCCCAGAAGCGACACGGCCAAGGCGATCGTGCAATATTTAGGCGACAACTTTTTCATTCGGACTTTCCTTTCCGGAACTGAATGTTAGAGTGCTCTCGTTCATTCATCAAAGACACACGCCTTCGCTGCTTCCGTGACCAGCGATGGACGCCGATGCAGTGAAGCCACCAAAAATCTGGACAAACATTTCCAGTCGCAGGCCGCTATCAGCGGGCCCGCGTCCTTCCTTTCCTTGCCGTAGTGACCTCGTCCCCTTTTTCTCCTTTACCGACTATGCAGCACGTGCCGCGTTGATGTTTTGCGCCAACAATCGTCTAAATCGCGAAGGCGGCATGCCCTTCTCGGCCAGGAACTGACGGTTGAAATTCGAGACGTTGTTGAAACCGACCTCGAAGCAGATGTCGGTGATCGAAGCTTGCTCGTCGCTCATCAATATCTGGCAGGCGAGATTGATGCGGAGACGTTTGACGTATTGGACCAATGACATGCCAGTGTGCTGGCGGAAGGAGCGCGAAAACGCGCTTTGCGACTGGCCCGCGATTGCTGCCAGCTCAGCTTCGCTGAATGACTGCGTTAGGTTGGTACGGATGAAGGCGAGCGCCTTGTTCATGCCCGCCGACATGTAACCGGACGGGTCGGGGAGATAGTTGGGACTGGAGAGCGGGCGCGCTTTTCGGGCGCGGCACAGCATCCCCAAGATCATCAGGAACAGCTCGATCCGACGCACTCCATTCGCGCCCACGATCTCCTCCATCAGTGGCGCGACTTGGTCGCTTGTACTGCGGGTGAAGAGCGCGCCGCGCCGGGAAAATTCCAGCAGCGAGGAAAGACCCGAAAGCTCGGGCACGACCTTCGTCAAGTCGCCAATAAATTCTTCACTGAACTGAAGGATGCGGCCGCGGAGCGGGATAGTTTCCCCTGCCGGAAGATCGCTCACCCAATTGTGCGGCAGGTTAGGGCCGGTGAGGACTAGATTGCCGGGCTCGAACTCGCCGATAAAGTCGCCGACGAAATAGCGACCGCTGGTCGCCACAACCTGGTGGAGTTCGTACTCAGGATGGAAATGCCAGCGAACGGTGTGAAATGGGTAGCCATGCGACCACGCCTTGAACGACTCGCCGCGCCGTATCTGGACAACTTCCAGGTCCGGTTCCATGTCCGCTCCTCCCGGCCGGCGCGGCTTGCAATGACCGCCCCTGTTCCGGCTAAATTTGCTCAGCGTTTCCTCTTCCCAGGATCGTAGCGAGCAGTGTCGGGGCATGCCACCACGATTTCAGTGTGCAATTGATACTTTTTTGACGTGCGTGACGCGTCGCCCGCGTGCACGCCGCAGAGTCGTGTCACCACCAACTGACGGCGCGCGAGCATCGTGGCGCTCCGCAGGGAGATCGAACCCATCTTCTTGGACTCGAGAGGCCACATCTTTTTTCTATACGCTCTCTCAGCCTACCATCCCTTACCAAAATCGTCCCGAGGCTCCCAACCGTGTGAGCGGTCCGAAAACACCCCAGCCCTACCATACCAAAGGGACATGTCTGGCCGGATAGAGGCCGCCAGCCGGCTGCAGCCGGCCCTGCCGTTCGATGCCTTCTTTGCGCCACCGGAGAGGGGAGTTGGCCTCCGCCTGTGTGTGCTGGAGCCGCCCTCCGGGCCGATGATGCGGACCTACAGTCCCGCTCTTTCCGCCACAGTGCGCTTTAAGAGCATGGTGCGCCCTTGAGAATGACCGAAGGACGTGCCGCGGTGGTCTCGGGTCTCGCCGAGCATGCTTCGCCGCTGGGCCGTCAGGCGGCCGTTGTGCGACTACCGCAAATCCCCTGCCGCTTCGCCGGCGCGGGCCGTCTCGTGTTGCATTGAGCGCCAGTAGATTCGTCTGTTCGGCAAGCCTCGATGGAGCTTGGCTTGTCCGTCTGTTTTGCGCGCCGAACCGGGCGAGCGCTACACCCGGACCCGGCTTTCGATTTCGCCGCGCTCGATCGTCAGCGTCACGTCGGCGAAGGTCTCGAGCAGCTTCGGGTTCGACTCCGTGATCAGAAGGGTAATGTCCCGGTCCTGCGAACGAAGCCGACGCAGCGCCTCGGCGTACCTCTGCGCCAGCACAGGGGCGAGGCCCTGGAACGGCTCGTCCAGAATGATGAGGCGGGTGCCTAGCATCAGGGCGCGCCCGAGGGCGACCATCTTGCCTTGGCCACCCGACACGGAGCCCGCCGGGCGACTCGCCAGTTCCTTGAGCTCCGGCAGGACGGAGTAGGCTCGCTCGAGCCGCCGGCGCGCCTCGTCCGAGCGAAGTTTCGCGACGCGACCGGGCAAAAGAATGTTTTCTTCCACCGTAAAGGCCGAGAAGAGACGACGGTCCTCGGGGGCGTAGCCGATGCCTAAGAAGGGCCGGCGGTGCGGAGGAACATGTCCCAGGTCCTGACCGGCCAGGCGCACGGTGCCGCTCGCCTTCGTGAAGCCCATGATGGTCCGTACCGTCGTGGTCTTGCCGGCGCCATTTCGTCCGATGAGCGCGGCGGTCGCACCCGGCGGCAGCGAGAAGCTGACGCTGCGCAGCACCGGCGCATCGGCGATCGCGACGTTGACGTCCTCGAAGTCCAGCATCGCCGTCATATGCCGATCACCTGTTCGCGGACCTTGGGATCGGCCAGAACCTCCGCCGGCGTGCCGACCTTTTGGATCTTCCCGACGTTCCACACCGCGACTCGGTGGGCATAGCGCTCTACCATGTCCATGTCGTGCTCGACGAAGACCGAAGTCACATTCTCCTTGGCGAGCGCGGACGTCAGGATGTCCATGATCTCCAGCTTCTCGGCGGAGGCGACGCCCGAGGTCGGCTCGTCCATCAGCAGCAGTCTGGGCTTCAGCGCGAGCGCCAGAGCGATGTCGACCAGCTTGCGTTGTCCCTCCGGTAGCTCCCAAGCCTTGCGAGACGCGTACAACTTGACGCCGACGAGATCCAGAAGGCGCTCCATTTCAGGCAGCTCAGGCAGGGCGGAAAGAGCCGTGAAGCCGGAAGGGCTTCCCAGCCGCGAGGCCGCGGCGATCAGCATGTTCTCCATCACAGTCTGATCGAGAAAAAGCTGCGGTATCTGAAAGGCCCGCGCGATGCCGAGCTTGGTGATCGCGCGCGGGAGCTGCGCCGTGATTTCCTGACCTAGGAAGGTGATGCTTCCGGCCTGCGGCCGCAGATAACCCGTCGAGATGTTGAGGAAGGTGGTCTTTCCGGCGCCGTTCGGTCCGATGATCGCGAGGTTCTCGCCTTGGAGCACGTCCAAATCGATACCGTCGGCGGCCACGACGCCGCCGAACCGGATCTTGATGCCCTTCGCGGAAAGGAGGACGTTGGCCATCAATGTCCTCCCTGCTTCGCCTGGCCGTAGCGCTGCCTGAGACCTATCAGTCCGTTAGGCGCATAGAGAATGATGACGATCAAGACCACGCCGAGGATCAGCTGCCAGGTGTCGGCCAGGTGGGCCGCCGCATAGAAGCGCACGCACTCGAACATCGCCGCGCCGGCGAACGCTCCGAAGGCGTGGGTGCTGCCGCCGAGGATCGCGATAAAGACGAACTCGCCCGACTTCGTCCAGAACCCGAACTCGGGCGTAGCGATCTGCTGGACGATCGCCACCAGCGTGCCGCCGATGCCGCCGAGAAAAGCCGAGATCACGTAGCCTATCAGAAGCACGCGCCGTGCGGACGTCCCGAGGTACTCGAGCCGGGTCTCGTTCGCTTTGATGGCACGCAGCATGTGTCCGAGCGGGCTATCGAGATAGCGTTGCACGCCGTAGAAAGCGACGACCGCGATCAAAAGGCTCACGTAAAGAATGACGTACTGGAAGATTTCGGGTGTAAACGACAGCCCCAACAGGGCCGGACGAGGGACCCGGATGCCGTCGGCGCCGTTGGTGTAATGAAACATCTTCTCCAGCAGCGACCACAGCACCATCGAAAACGCCAGATTCAGCATTCCGAAAAAGATTTCCCGGTAGCGCACGACGAAGAGGCCGACGATGAGGCCGAAGACGGCGGAGGTTATGCCGCCCAGCGCGATGAAGAGAACGATGTCGCCGCCACCGACGTACTTGCCCCAGAATGCCGCGGTATACGCCCCGGTAGCGAAGAACATTGCATGTCCGAACGACACCTGCCCCGCCTGCAGCAGAAGAATGATACCGAGAACGACGATGCCCTTCGCGAGGATCAACGCGAACAAGGTCGCCCAGCTCGATACCAAAAGGGGCGCGACGGCGCTGACCAGAAAGAAGATGATCGCGACCGTGGTGACCGGCTTGATGCGACCGCTCATCATATTTTCCTTACCTGCACGGCGCCGAACAGGCCGAACGGACGCACGAGAAGCACCAGCACCATCAGCAGATAGGGAACGAGAACTTCGAATTCCGGCTGGAGATAGATCACGAAGGCACGGGTCAGGCCGATCATCAGCGCCGTGAGCGCGGTGCCCTCGATCTGGCCGAGACCCGCGGTCGCAGCTACGGCAAAGGAAAGTACGATCATATCGGCGCCCATACCAGGGACCAGCGAGGTGGTCGGCGAGGCCAGCGCTCCTCCTAACGCGGCCAGGCTCGCGCCGATGACGAAGGTCACGAAATATACGCGTTTTGCGTCAATTCCGATGGCGGTCGAGGCTTCGCGGTCCTCCGTGACTGCAAGGATCACCGCTCCCGACAGCGTCCTGCGCAGGAAGTAGCGGAGCCCGAACAGCGTCGCCAATGCGACGCCGGGCAGCAGAATAACCTGGTACGACGTGTAGCTGACGCCGAACACGGCGACGTTGGGAAGTAGTCTCAACGGTTCCGCGGCGAAGATGGGCTGCACGCCCCAGATCAGACGCTGCAGGTTGTCCATGATCATGAAGGCGGCGAAAGTGATCAGAAGCTGGAGGACGTCCTCCTGTCCGGAGAGCGGTCGCAGCAGAAACCGTTCGATGAAACCGCCGCACACGATGCCGATCACGATGGAAGCGGCCAACAGCGCGGGATAGGTGAGCCAAGGCGAGATCGGCGCGATTGCAAGGCTGAACGTCGCTGCCAGGTAGGCGCCGAACGCGTACAGCGAACCGTGCGCGACGTTGACCACGCGCAGCACGCCGAAAATCAGGCTGAGCCCGACCGAGACCAAGAACACCAGTGCGGCGTAGCTGATCCCATCGAGGATAGCCAAGATAGCGAGTGTCGAGTTCATGATCGCCTTCGGAAAAGGTCCGTCCTCCGGGACGAGGCTCGGAGGACGGGATCAAAAGTCGAGCGTGCCGTTACTGAGCTTTGAAGGTCGGCACATCCATCTTGACGAAGTCCGGCTTGAGCGTCTTGAGCCACTCAACCGACCGTACGCCAGCCGGATTGGTGATCGTCTTCGGATCGAAGATCATAATGTTGTCGAGCAGCTTGAAGTCGTACCCCGGAACGGACTTGGTGACGCCGACCAGCTGAGCTTCGAGACCCTGGTTGTCCTCGGGCCGCAGCGTAATCGGACGGCCGAAGCCGGTGGCGAACTCGGTGCCCGCCGTCGCGTCGACGACCTGTTCGCGCGTGGGCCAGTTGCCGCCGTTGGACTTGATCGCCTTGTCGTAGGCCGTCTGCAGGGCCTTGAACGCCTGCGCCATGTGATAGACCGGGTAGATCGGCCATGCACCGGTCTTCGCCTTGAAGGCTTCATTGAACGCCTTGAAGGCCGCGTCGTTCTTCTTCTCGGGATGCAGGAACCAGTGGTCTCCGCGCGCGCCGACGATCAGGCCTTCAGGCAAGTCCTTGCCCAACCGCTGGATCGATGATTCGCCGATCCCGAGCACGAAGGTCGACTGCTGCAACAGGCCGCGCTGACCGGCCTGGCGGACCAGCGTGTCGAGATCTCCGCCCCAAGACGTGGTCAGAACCACATCCGGCCGCAGCGCCAACAGACGGGAAACCTCAGTGGAGTAGTCCGGTGCGCCGAACTTCGGGAAGAGCTCCGCCACGACTTGCACGTCCGGCTTCATCGCCTTGAGCGCTGTCGAAAAGATCTCCCAGCTCTCCCGACCCCACGCATAATCCTGATTGACCACCGCGATCGTCTTAAAGTCGGGTTTGGTCTTCAGCAGGTAAAGGAGCACGGCCAGCATCTCCGGCGTGCCGTTCGCCTGAGTCCGGAAATTGTAACGGTACTTTTTGGTTTCGAGGATGGAGGCCGCACCGCAGTCCCACATGAAATTCATGACTTTGAGGTCTTCGGCGACCGGAACCAACTGGGTGCAGCTGCCCGACGAGATCGAAGCAAACGTGGCATCAACCTTTTCGTCCTGCACCACGCGTCGGTAGTTCGAGACGAGCGCTTCGCCTCCCGCGCCTTCGTCGATGAAGGAGAGCTTGACCGGCACGCCGCCGATGCCGCCCTTCTTGTTGAGGTCCTCCGCGATCATCTCCGCCGCGGCCTTCGCCGGCACACCGAAGACTGACGCAGGGCCCGACAGGAACGTCGTGATGCCGATTTTGAGCTCCGACGGCTTGCTCTGCGCAAGCGAGGTGCCTGGAAAGGCCGCAACTACAAGCCCGGCCACAACCGCAGCCTTGAGAAATTGCATCGAAAGTCCTCCCTGTTCTATTTGTTGCGGACGGCTTCAGCCACCGTTCGCTTCTTCTTGCAACAACGCTACTATAATTGTCGCGTGTTGCCAGCCCTCTTGGCCGCCATTCGAAAGGCCATGGCTTGTCCTTCGTACCGGCCAGCCGTTCACGCTTTCCTTGTCGATGGAGCATGTCGCGAGGTCGCGCCCGTAGCGATCTTTTCCGGAGGTATCGCAGCGCCGACTGAGTCCTCAAGCTCGCGTTCCCTGCGCATAATCTCCGCCTGGACCTTCTGCGCTTCGGCAAGCTTCGCATTGTTGGGGCGAGCATCTGCTGCAGGTCCGCAAGCTGGCGGTCGCGCTCGCCGAGGTCGTCCGCGAGCGCAAGACGCGCCTCCTGCCCTTGGTTTCGGCGACGGCGGTGCGCTGGGTCCGCAACTTGGGCGCTGGTCGAAATGAGCACTGGTTTTGCGCGTGCGAAGTGACGTTCCCTGTGGATTGACCTAGGGAGGGGACGCTTCGTTGAAGGCGAGGATAGAGCTGCGGTTACTGGATTCAGCAGGAATGCCCCTACCCCCCAAGCCATCCACTCACGCAACGAGCTCGGCCAGTCCTGACCACCGGCCCCGAAGTACGTCGGGTGAACCGAGCCTCCGTCCAGAATTATTGACAGGTCTACTGCGGCGTGATGAACTTAAGTGCATCCTGCCGGCGCCTCTGCGGCTTTGCACAGAAGCGAAACATAACAAAATTCGCGACGAGGGAGGCAAAGAATGACCCGCAAATATTTGACGGCAATGGTCGCTCTTCTCGGGAGCGTATTGTCGAGTACGGCACTAAGCGCGCAAGACCTTAAGCTCTACGCGTTCAGCTCCGGCGCGTTGACTCTCGGCAAAGGGTTTTTGGTGAACGGCGCACCCATGGAGCCGGCGATCCAGGTTCCCGTCGGTTTTTACGTGATCAAACATCCGAAAGGGAATGTTCTCTTCGATACGGGCAACAACGATAAGATTATCACCGACCCAGGCTACTGGGGTGCCGCGTTCACCGGGTTGAAGCCGGTCAACACGCCAGATGTCGCGATCGATACGCAGCTGAAGAAAATCGATCTTACGCCCGACGATATCACCTACGTCGTGGTGAGCCACCTCCACCTCGACCACGGCGGCAACGTGGCCAAGTTCCCGAAGTCGACGCTCGTCGTGCAAAAGAGCGAGCTTCAGAACTTCTTTTGGCCGGAGCCCGGCACCGGCTCCAATTACGTTCTCGGCGACGTCCTGCCGCTGCGCGGAAACATGACACCTAGCGCAAACGCGGTGAAGATGTTGCAGCTCGAAGGCGATCAGGACCTGTTTGGAGATGGCACGCTCGTCGTGAAGCGGTGGGTTGCCCACACGCCCGGCAGCCAAATGATGACGGTGCGGCTGAAGAACACCGGCCTCACCATCCTCACCGGGGACAACGTCTATTTCCGGGAGAACGTCGAGCAGAACATACCGCCGAGCACCCCGTTGGTCTATTCGACAGCGGGATTCTACTCGGCCTTCGAGTGGATCAGGCGGGAGATGGCGACGCAGAAGGCGAATTTCTTCACTGCCCACGACCCAGACGCGTTCAAGGCGATGAAGAAGGCGCCGGAATTCTACGATTGACCGGCTCGACGCCGCCACTGGACCTGCGCCTGACCGATCAACCGGGCCGAGCCCCGGCGGGGCGCGGCATCGCGCCGGCTGAAAGCTCGCGGCACGGCATCGCCGTCGCCTCTGTCGAACGGCTGGGCAAACGTTATGGCCGCCGCCAGGCAGTGGACGGCGTCTCGTTCGAGGTGAACGAGCGAGAAGTAGTGGGCCTGCTTGGTCCCAACGGCTCGGGTAAGACCACCATCTTGCGCGTCATCACCGGTTATCTGCGGCCGAGCGAAGGGACCGTCCGCATCGACGGCTTCGACGTGGTCCGCGACGGACACCAGGCGCGCGCGCGGATCGGCTACGTGCCGGAGAACGCCCCGCTCTACGGCCATATGCGGGTGGACGAATTTCTCCACTTCATGGGCCGGTTGCGGGGCTTGCAGGGAGGTGCGTTGCGCCGACGCATCGAGACCGCCCGTGCGCGGCTCGCGCTCGAGCCGGTCGGCGACGCCGTGATTGGCCGGCTGTCGCGCGGCTATCGGCAGCGCGTCTCAATCGCCCAGGCCGTGCTGAACGAACCCAAGTTGTTGGTGCTCGACGAGCCGACCAACGGCCTTGACCCGCGTCAGGTCATCGAGCTGCGCGGTCTGCTGCGGACGCTGGCTCGCGACAGCGCGGTCCTTGTAACCTCGCACGTCCTAGCCGAGATGGAACGCGTCGCCGATCGGGTTGCTATTCTGCTCGATGGGCGGCTGCTCACCGTTCACCATCTGGCCGGCGCCAGGCGCGGCGCCTCGCTCCGGGTCCGCGCCCGGGCGGATCGGGCGGACGAGGTCGCGGCGGCCTTGTCGGGCCTGGCGGGGATCGACAGCGTGACCCGCGAGCAGCAGTCTGATGGGGGCTTGGCCGGCTGGCGGGTGGAGGTGTCGGAGCCCGGCGCCGCGCCGCACGTGGCCGCGACCCTTTGCCTCGCCGGCATCGCCAGCGTCGAGACGGTCGAGACGGCTTCAGACCTGGAGGAGCTATTCCTCCGGCTAACGGCGAGCCGAGCGCTCCAATGACGGCGTTTGTCGCCCTGGTTGCCAAGGAGTTGCGCGCGCTGTTCGTCTCGCCGATTGCTTACGCCGTCATCGCCGTTTTCCTTGTGCTCAACGGCTACGGCTTCGCCGTCACGCTCATCGCCACAAAGCAGGCGACGCTGGTGAACGTCTTCTTTCAGGCGGCAGTGCAGCTCGTCCTGTTCGTGCCGCTCGTGACCATGCGGCAGTTCGCGGAGGAACGCCGGGGTGGCACCCTCGAGCTGCTGCTGACGGCACCGGTGCGCGAAGGCGACATCGTGCTCGCCAAGTTCGCAGCCTCGATGGGCATGCTGCTCGCGATGGTCGCGCTCACTTTGGTGTATTCATTGATATTGGCGCGGTTCAGCACTCCCGATTGGGGCCCGATCTACAGCGGCTACCTCGGCCTCACCTTGCTCGCCGGCGCCCTAGTCTCGATCGGTCTTGCCGTTTCCGCGCTCACCGCCAACCAGGTCGTGGCCGCGGTCGTTTCGCTCGGCGTGTTCGGGATGCTGTGGGCGATTGACGCCTGGGCCGCGTTGCTGCCGTCGCCGATCGACAATTGGGTGCTCGGGCTGTCGCTGCTGGCGCGCTTCCAGCCTTTCGCCCTCGGCGCCATGTACGCTTCGGATTTCGGCTTCTTCCTCGCGGTGACCCTGCTCGGGCTGTTCCTCGCCGTGCGCGGGCTGGCCCGGCGCTGACGCCATGGAGCACCCGGAGCTCGACTGGAACGCGTTGCTCTGGGCTGGTGGCTGGCTCGCCGCCGTCCTGGTGCTGTTCGCGACCGGGCTGAGGCTGCCGCTGCAGACCGGGCTCGCGGGCTGGCGGGGGCGGGCCTATTCGGCCGGAGTCATCCTCATCGCGTTCGGCGCCGCGGTGCTGGCCAATGTCGCGCTGCATCTGCATGACGTGCATTTCGACCTGACTCGCGAGAAGGTCTATACGCCCTCAGGGGCGGCGATGCGGGCGATTGACGAGGTCTCCCGCGAGGTAACCGTCACCTACTTTTATCGCTCGCAGGATCCCGCCGGGCGGCGCGCGCGCGACCTCCTTGCGATCATGGCCCGGCGCAACCCGCTGCTCAAAGTCGTCGCGGTCGATCCAGACCGGGACCCGAGACTGGCGCGCGAGAAGGCAATCCAGATCTACAATGCCGCGGTCGTGGAGGCGGAGGGACGTCGGGTGCTGGTGCAAGGCACGGACGAGACGGAGATCGCCATCGGTATCCAGCGCGCATTGCGCGGGCGCGCAATTACGGCCTGCTTCCTCGAGGGCCACGGCGAGCTGCCGATGGACAATTTCGAGTATCACACGCACCTGGAAAGTGGCGCTGGCCACAGCCACGACGACGCCAGCTCGCAGGTGGTGGAGATGCCGGGCCACGGCGCGGGGCGCCTGCGCCGTGCGCTCGAAGCGCAGGGTTATGAAGCGCGGAAGCTCATCCTCGCCACCGAGGGCGACGTGCCTGCCGCCTGCACGCTCCTCATCGCAGCCAATCCGCGGACCACGTTCCTGCCGGCTGAGAGCGCGGCCTTGCGCGCCTATCTGCGGCGCGGTGGGTCGGCCCTTCTCCTGCTGGACCTGGGTTTCGTGCTCGAACCCGGGCTCGCCCGGCTTGTGGCCGAGCTCGGCGTCCGCCCGGAGCAGGATGTCGTCGTCGATCCGTTGAGCCACTACTCGACCAACCCCGAGATCGTGGCGGTCACGGGGTACGACCCCCATCCGGTTACGCGCTCGGTCTCGCTCACCTTCTATCCCGGCGTCCGTTCGATCACGCTGTTGCCACCGGCGAGCGACCTCCGCGTCACCCCGCTGCTGCTCAGCAGCCGCGACAGCTACACGCGCCCGGTGAAGCCGGTGGCGTCGCACAAAGTGGAGCCTGACTCGACCGGTGAGAAGGACGCGGCCTCCCCTCCGGTCTCCGGCGCGCGCGTGTTGGGCGTCGCCGTAGAAGGGCGCCTAGACCGCGACGCCGAACCCATGCGCGCCATCGTCGTCGGCGACAGCGATTTCGCCAGCAACTCGTTCTTTCCCTATATGGCGAATAGCGACCTTCTGCTCTCGGTAGCCCGGTGGCTGGCACGTGAGGAGCGCACGACTGCCGTCGCCGCGCGCGTCCCCGTGCCTCCGCTGATCGCGTTGACCGGGCGGCAGTCGAACGCGGTGTTCTTCATGGTCGTGGTTGCAATGCCGCTGCTGGTGATCGCGCTCGGCTTCGTTGTTTGGTGGCGGTGGCGATGAGGCGGCACGTCCTGCATCCCGTCCTCGCGGCGCTCGCGCTGCTCTACCTCGCGGCGATGGTGGTGAGCGGCGCTATGCCGGTGCAGCGCCAGCTCGTTCGGTTCGAGGCTAAGGGCTTGCTCAAGCGCGTGCCCGAAGAGGTCAAGCGGGTGGAGTTGAGCCGCGGCACGCGGCGCGTTACCCTGCTCCGTGCGGGCGAGACTGAGTGGGTGACGCCTGATGGCGTCAACATCGGCGCCGCAGGGCTTCAGGTCAGCAAGGCCGTTCAAATCATGCACAATTCCGGGCCGGTCCGCGAGATCGAGGCGGCAGGGCTCGTGGGGAGCGATCCGGCGCCATTCGGCCTCGACCCGCCGCGGCTCTCCGTGAAGCTCTACGGAAGGGACGGCGATCTGGTGCTTGCCGCCAGCTTCGGTGAGTTCAACCCCGAGGGGTACCTCCAGTACATGCGCATCGATGGCAATCCGCGGCTCTACCTGATGTCCCGCTTCGTCGGCGGCGAATGGGCCGAGGTCATGACTGGAGCGGAAGCGCGATGACGCCGCCCGCCTCTCCCCATCGGGCGACGCCGTGGGCCGCTCTTGCCCTGCTGCTGTTGCTCGGAACAGCGCACGGACACGTCGCCGGATCGATGGGCTATGCCACGGTGAGCCTGTCCGGCGGAACTGTCCGATACAGCCTCACGCTCGGTCCCGACGCGCTCGCGGCGGCCGTCGCCGAGACGGCCACCGGCGTATGGCCGCAGCGCCGTGAAAGCTACGCCACGCTGGCCGATTTGGTCGCGCGCAAAGTCTCGATTTCCGCAAACGGGGTGAAGTGCGAGCCGGTGCCCGGGACGGTCACGCCGCCCACGCCAGACCGCGCCAACGCCGTGGTAATCGTCGATTACGCCTGCCCCGGTCCGCCGCACGAACTTTTGCTGCGCGACGACCTGTCCGACGCGCTCGGCAACGACTACCACACGCTTGTCCGTGTCGAAGCCTTGGGGAGCGTGCAGCAATACACCCTCGAACGCGACCGGCGCGAGGCTCGCCTCGCTGTCGCAGCATCGAGCGGGAGCCCGGCGCCCGAGGTTACTGCCGGGAGCGGCGTCTTCGCCTTCTTTCGGCTCGGCATCGAGCACATCCTGACGGGAGTTGATCACCTCCTGTTCGTGCTGGCCCTCGTCCTGGGCGGCGGAGGAATCGGATCCTTGTTCGCCGTCATCACCGCCTTCACGGCGGCGCACAGCATCACCTTGGCCGTGGCGGTACTCGGCGCGGCGTCGCCGCCTAGTTGGATCGTCGAGCCGGTGATCGCGCTGTCGATCGTTTACGTCGCGGCCGAAAACATTTTCCTCAGACGCACGGCGTCGTGGCGCTGGGCCGTGGGTTTCGCGTTTGGCCTCGTGCATGGCTTCGGCTTTGCCGGCGCGTTGCTCGATCTCGATCTGCCCCCGGGCGCCCTGGCCGGCGCGCTCGTGTCGTTCAACCTCGGCGTTGAAGCGGGCCAAGTAGCGGTGATCGCCGCTTTCCTGCCGGTCCTACTCTGGTTTCGGCGCGCCGCGTGGGAGCGGCGGGCGGTGACGGCGCTCTCCGCGCTCGTGCTGGTCGCTGGGCTCGCCTTCCTCCTCGATCGCGTTCTGGTCGCCGCGAACTGGTGAGATTCCGCCAAGTCGGGCGACCGCCTCGTTATGTTGACCTCGCAACCAGCCCTGACGCGGTCCATTCTTTGGTCTCGCTCTAGCGGCGTGTCGGCGGCGACCTTCATGATCACAGCGGGATCATTATGCAAGTTTAGGATGTAATTCGACAGTTGTCCGTATACAACGGCAGCGAGTGTGCACGATTGGAGATACTTTATGCCGAAACTGCCGGGCGCCGATTTTCTTCATCGGTTAGCAGATATCGCCGATCGCGAAACCTTGCCACGCTTTCGAACCGACCTTGCCGTCGATTCCAAAACGGGGGCGGGTTACTTCGACCCGGTGACCGACGCCGACCGGCAAGCCGAGATTGCGATTCGAGCAGCGATCGAAGCCGAATATCCTGACCATGCTATTCTGGGCGAAGAGCTTGGTCTAACCGGAAGCGGATCTTGCCGCTGGGTCTTGGATCCTGTAGATGGGACGCGTCCCTTCATCTGCGGCCTTCCTGTCTGGGGCACGCTGATCGGGCTCACCGTACATGGCCGAGCCGAACTGGGAATGATGAGCCAGCCCTTCACGCGTGAGCGTTTCTGGGCCTCGTCCGATGGAGCCTGGTGCGAATATGCAGGTAAGCGCCAGCGACTGTCCACCCGAGACGTCGGCACGCTTTCGCGGGCCATCCTGCATACGAATTCGCCTGAGCGTTATCAAGGTGAGCTCAAGCAGGGCTTCGAGCGCCTTGCCGCCTCGGTTCGGATGACTCGCTACGGTGGCGAATGCTATGCCTTTGCGATGGTCGCTGCTGGCCGTATTGACCTCGCAGTCGAACCTTCGCTCCAATCTTACGATATCGTCGCGTTGATCCCGATCATCGAAAAGGCGGGCGGAGTGGTGACGCGGATTGACGGGGAAAGGGCCGAGGAGGGTGGCCCAGTCTTAGCTTCAGCAACTGCCGGACTTCATGAAGAGGCCCTTCACCTCCTCAATAGCGGGGTTAACGCGCGGACTCAGTGAGCGCCTCGTTCTGCGGCGGCAAACTCCTGCCTGTGTGGTCATTGAATGAACGAAATCATTATCCGTGCCGCCACGCAATGCGATCTACCTGCGGTATTGAAACTTTATCAGCACCTTCATCCGCATGAGGCTCAACCGGAGGCGGCAACAGCCGAGCGCGTTTGGACGACCCTGATTGCTTCCAGCTTCATGACCGTGATTGTCGCGCAAACAGCAGATCTGCTCGCCTCTTCGTGCACTCTCGCCATTGTGCCGAACCTGTCTCGCGGCGGTAGACCGTATGGGTGATTGAAAATGTGGTCACCCACGCAGCATACCGAAAGCTTGGGCTGGGTCGACAGGTTCTTGCGCACGCTCTTGATCTCGCCGCGCGTGCTGATTGCTATAAGGTTCATTTGGCGACAGGTTCGAAGCGTGAAACAACCTTGCGCTTCTATGAAGGGGCAGGCTTCGAGCGCGGCTGCAAAACATACTTCGAAGTGCGCCGCCCCTGACGGGCTATGGCAATGGACAAGACGAATGAAGGGCGCGGCCTTTGTGTGCGCATCCCGAGCAGTGGGCACTGACAGGCTTTCGCTGTCAAACTGGCAGTTGATGCATACCCTATGGTAGCGTTGGCGCGGGGGTACGCGCTGGCCAAGCAAGTACCTTCCTCTAACTTAAACCCCGCTTCCTCTTGGAGGCGGGGTTTTTCCGCATGCAGATCGAAGGACCACGAAGGTCGCGGCGCCAACCGACACGTCGTGACCACGTGTTCAGGCGCAGCTATGCTTACGCATGCTCGAGATCTTCTACATCGTCCAAGAACCCATGTTCTGGGTGGCCTTGGCTTTTGGGCTGGCTCCGATCGTCATCGGCGTCATCATCCTGTGGCCAAGCGGCCGAGGTCGCCGGTGACAACTTTCCCGTTCTGGCGAACGCTGAAGGTGGCCCGAACAGAATCATGCCGGCTGGCAAAGGCAGCCTCTGCCTGGAAGCAGGCTCTGGGTCGAGAATTAGCACTTCGTTTTGCGAGTGCGAAATGATGTTCCCTGCGGATTGGCTCATGGTGTTGGCCGTCAATAGCGCTTTGGCGTGCACGATCAGTGTGTTAGCGTTACTTTGGGCGGCAGGAGCCGCACCTCTCTGTGGCTTTGATTGCTTCTCGCCTTTTGAATTCCCGCCACAAGGCTGGTTTCTTATCCAGTCGGATATTCTCCATGGGCTATTGGTGAAAACGCGCAGGCCGGATTGGGACGCTACGAAGTCCGCTGCGCTTTACATGCTCAGGAACGGCCTCGCGAGTTACAAAGAGATCGCGGAGCTTTCTGGCTGTTCAAAGCAAGTGGTGAGGGTTTGGGGCGTCAAAGTTGATGCCCCTAAAGCCCGAAAGCGATATCTACGGCAGGCCTGGGTACGCGCAAAACGATTGCGTGGCTGATCGACGGCCCGCCGAGAGCTCGCATCTGAATCGAGATGAACATGAGGTTGTGTAAGCCTGCCGGCCAAGATGCTAAAGCCATGGGTCACGACGAACTGGTGATTATTGTCAGAGTGGCCGGAGCCCTCGCGATTGGCGCGATGATCGGCTTCGAGCGCACGTTTCACGGACGTCCAGCAGGCTTTAGAACGCATTCCCTTGTCTGCATTGCCTCTTCTATTCTGATGATCGTCACGGTTTACCAGCATCAGTGGATGACGTTGCTCGAGCATGACGCGATCCGCACCGATCCCACCCGCATGGCCCAAGGCATCATGACTGGCATCGGCTTTTTGGGCGCGGGCGTCATCTTCAAAGAGGGATTGACTGTCAGGGGACTAACGACGGCCGCGTCCATTTGGGTCACGGCCGCTATCGGCATTTTGGTTGGAATTGGGTTCTGGTTTGCTGCCTTCGTAGGCGCTTTGGCGACTCTCATGGTGCTCGCGCTATTCAGGCTCATCGAGGCGCGACTGCCGAGCGAGTTCTATGCTCACCACATGCTGCGTTTTGCGCGGGATCGGGTGATGGGAGAAAGCGAGGTCCACAAGATGATCGGCGATCACGGTTTTACGATTGCCAACTTATCATCGCGATTAAGCGAAGGTGGGCAGCAGTTTGAGTACCGGATGACCATCAAAAGCCGCGACAGGCTCAACGCCGAACGACTCGCAAAACATTTGCGCGACCTAACCGAAGTAGTTGAGTTTCGCATCACCCCAACGGGCGACTAAGAAGGCAAGTTCTTTGACTTCCTCTGCGGTGCGGATGTCTCCTATTGGGCCCATCTGCGAAGTCGCGCCTCGCCTGACGGAGGTCCGCTCATGACGGCAGAGCGGACCAAATTTGCTCGACCTGAATTCTTCAGGTTGACCCTAAAGCAGACATCGCGCGGCAGCATCCGTCGGGGGCTCGGCCGCTGGCATTCTAAAGGGATTGACCGCCAAGCCACTAAAGAACAATCTGTTTTACGTCATTCGCCTTGGGTCTAGGCTTCGATGTTAACGCGAGAAGAATATCTTGAACAGAGCAAGGAAAACGCTCTCGCGCTTCTGAGCGCCGGCCGGATACGCGAGGCTGTTTATCGATGATGATGGATATCCTCAAAAGCCCGAGCTGCTCGATGCCTCGTGAGATCCATGCATTCGGCATCTGTGCCGCCGCGGTTGGGGACACTTGGGCGGTCAGAGCATACATCGAGGGTTTTATCTGACAGCTGTTTGGCGTCCCCCTATGGCCGCTCGAAGGTAACGAGCCTTGTCTCGATCTTTCCGGACTTCATCCACTCGCCCTCTGCAACTCAGTCATTGAAATGGGCTAGCGGAGCTGCGCCAGCAGACGTATTGCGTCGGCGACCATGCTACTGCCAACACGGGACGGCTGGCGTCGCGCTATGGCGGAGAGGAGTTTGCGGCGGGTCTTGCCGGGGGTGACGGAAGACGGGGCAGTCACTCCCGATGACTTCGGCAATGCGCTGCAAGCAGCCATCGTCTGCTTGGTTGATATCGAAACGCTATCGAAAGCGTTCGGCCGAATTCTGCGATTTGAGCAATACGTAGTGCCCTGCCCTTCGGGTCCGCTCGTAGCGGGGAGCAAATCTGTAGCTTGTAACCGTAGTTACTAACGTCAGCCGCGCCTCACCCCGCCGAAAATTTAGAGTCCGCAACGCCTTGGTCATTCCCGTTTGGAGGAGCGGTGATTCGTCGATTGGCCACCACGCATTGCCGCGGCACGATCTTCAAATTGAGGCAGATCTCTGAGGCGGGCTAATACACACTGCCGCTACAGATCGGGTCTGTCCCAATAGCTTCAGCTAGACGGCGCCATTTCGCGCCGTCGCGAACGTCCGCTTTGCGCCCCTAAACCATCTAATTTAACGGAACGGGCGCCCTCAGTGGCTCGAGCGCCCATGCCCACTGCTGATCAGACGCGCCCCGCCAGCTTCGGAGCCCCGCTCACATTGGCTCTCACAAGATTTTTCTTGATCTCCCGGTGCACACGTCGTGCACACGCGTTCTTCTAACTGATTGAAAAACTTGAACTCTCGCTCCAATCCATCATGGGGGCGACGGAGAAGCGATTATATCGAAATCTCAACGATTTACCTGCGACGAAGAAGGTGCGACTTGAGCATGTTACCTGCACCTCCTAGCGCTTTCTAACATCATCCTCAAGCATCGCTCGATCCCACTGCCTCTCTGGCGCGGCTGCTACGCGGCAAGTCCGCCGAACCACGCCCCGAAATAGCCGGCATAAAGCGCCGGGCGTTCGAGATTCATCGAATGCCCGATGCCGGGCATGATCACCAGCCGGCAAACCGGCATCGCTTCGGCCATGGTGCGGAGGTCAGCAGGTGCAATCCAGCCATCGCACTCGCCCCACAGCACGAGATGCGGGTGCCGGATCTCGGGCATACGGCGCTCCAACTCACGGCTCTCCTTCTCCCGCGTCAGGTTCACCGGCGTGCCTATCCAGATCCCGTCCGATACGCCGAAGGTCTGTTCGATGATCCGGTCGAACAGCGCCTGGATCTCCCCTAGCCCCTCGCGAAAGCGGGGGGTCATGTTCGGCCCCATGCTCTCCGGGACAAACAGCGAAGAAGCGGCTGTCGCCATTACGGACCGCGTCAGCTCCTTGCTTGCCATCATGGCCCTGAACAATCCGATCTGGTCGGCATTGAAGGCCATGCCGAGCGGCGTCACCGGATCGAGCGCGAACACACGGCCGAAGCGCTGCGGCTGCTTGAGCAGCATCCTGGCCGCGATGATGCCGCCGGTGGAATGCGTCGCGAGATGGCAATAGCCGATCTCGAGCGCATCGAGCGCCGCCAGCATGTCCTCGGCGTGCTGCGCCATGGAGTAGTTGGAATAGTCGGCCGCCGGCTTCGGCCGGTCGCTATCGCCGCAGCCGCGCCAATCGATTGCAACCACACGCAGACCGGTCGGGAACAACGGCGCGGCGAGCTCGATCCAGTCCTTGCTGGCGAGATTTCCGTGGATGAAGACGACGGTGACGTCGCCTCCTCCCCACTCCCGCCAGCCGAGCTGGACTTCGCCCGCCTGCACCCTCGGCATCGCCGGGCCCTACTTGTTGAGGCCAGCCGTCGGCGCCGCTCCGGGCGGAGTCGGCGCCACTGGCAGGGCAGAGACGACGGCGCCCTTGATCATGCGATCGGTACCGAGCGGCGATGATGTGTCGATCGCCCCCTTGGTCACGAAATCCACGACATCGGCCGCGTATTCCACCGGATTGTCGGTGTGGATGAAGTGGCCGGTCTCCGGATAGACCTTGAGCATCGGCCGGTTGCCGGAATTGGTCATACGAGTCATGAACGGCGTGATGACGTCGCGGCCGAGGTCCGTCAGCCCGTTGAACGCTGGCGTCGGAATGAACGGCTCCTTGTCGCCGAACGCCAGGAAGATCGGCGCTTTGATCTGGGTGACCCGCTCATAGAGGTTCTTCGGGTCATCCTGCTGGAGCTCGGCACCGATCGTGTAGATGTCGAAGATGAAGACGTTGCACCATTGATCGAGCTCCTTCGGGTTGCCCTTGGTCAGCCCGACACGCTGCTCGGTATGGAAGCGGGCATATTCGCTGTCGCTGAAGAAGTAACCGCTCTTCGCAGCCGACACCACGCCGGTGTCGGGATCACGCTTCTTGAAGTAGAAGAAGTCGCGGATGTTCTGCTCGCTCCGCGCTTTTTCCGCGGCGAGAATACCGGTCTGGTCCCAGACCTGCTTCCACTTGTCGAAGTCGCGGCCGAGGCCGTCGGCGAAGAGAGGCGCCTTGTTGTCCTTGGCGATGGTGATCTCGCGCGGATATTCCTCGAGGCCGGACGGCGCTTCCAAGGCGAGGCCCTGCACCGCATCCGGCCAGGTCAGGGCGTAGCCCACGACGAACTGGCCGCCGAGCGAGTGACCGAGATAGTACGCCTTCTTGACGCCGAGTTGGTTGACCACGAGGTCGTAGATCACCTCGCGCATGTCCTGCATGGTGCGAGCGGGGTTCTTGTCGAGATTGCCAGGCCCCGACATGCCGTAATGCGGCAGGTCAGGCACGATCACGCGCAGGCCGCTGCGCAGCGCGTACTGCATGATGTTGCCGTAATGGCCGCCGAACGCGCCCTTGCCGTGGATGATGACGAGCACCTTCGGATCCTTATCGGTGCCGGCATACTCGTCCATGTAGCCGATTTCCCACGAATTGCCGCTCTTGTCCTTGGCACTGCCGAATTTGACCGGATAGGGATAGGTCACATAGGCCTTCCAGAACGACTTCTTGGGATCGATGGTCTGGGCGACGTCGGGCACTCGGTAATTCTTGTCGACGAATTTCTGGGCGCGATCGAGGGCCGCCACGTCATCCATGAAGGCGACGAACTTCGGATCGTTCTTACGCTGGTTGATGATCGGGAACACGCCATAATGCGCGACCGGGCTCTCCTGCGCGATGAGATCAGCGCCGGGCACGCGATCGACAGCCTTCTGCGCCAGTTTGAAGTTCAGCCAGAGGTCGTTGGTGATGTGCATCACCAGCGTGCGGGCCTGAATGCGGCCGAGATAGGGATTGACGTTATGGGTCTCGCCGACCCTGTTGCGCCAGACGAGGTCGACGGCATCGTAGAGCTTGGCACGGTTGGTCACGTTGAGACCGGCCTTCTCGTTCGGCGGATCCCAATAGAAGATTTCAGGCTGTACCGCCGCCCAATTCTGGGTCGTACGGAAGGCGAAGTCATAACCCGTCATGCCGAGGATCGACCAGCCGAAGGCCACGCCAGGCACCGGATGCTTTTCCTTTGGGAGCTTGTAATAGTCGCCTTTGGTTGCCTGCCAGACCGGATCGCCCTGGATCGCGGCTGTCATCATCTGGAAGGTCCAGTTGCCGACGGGATCGTCGCCATCCGATTGCGTCGTGCCGCCGATCGGCATCAAGGCGCTGACATATTCCGGATGCATCACGCCCCAGACGTAAGTCTGCGTGCCGCCCATCGAGACGCCGGTCACCAGTGCGACGCGCGCGACCTTCAGCTCGTCGCGCAGCAGGCGGTAGTTCGCCTGCACCATGTCGTAGTAGCTGTATTGCGGAAACTTGATGCCGAGTCCGTCGGACGGCTTGCTCGCGCCCCAAGTGCCGAGCGGATCGACCATGATGACATAATAGCGATCCGTGTCGATCGGCCGGCCCGGACCGATGATGGGCACGCCACCCGACAACGCCGCACCCTTGACCCATTGTTCATACATGTCGGTGGAATCGCCGGAATAATAGGAGTTGATCACGATGGCATTGGTGATCTCGCCGGCGGCGTTGCGTCTTGCGTTGCCGACGGCGATGTAAGCGGTGCGCAGCTTGCCGGCGCCGAGCGATTCCAGCGTGACGCCGCCCTCGCCGCCGTTCTCCCATTTGGAGGGATCGGACAGGTCGTACTTGCCGCCGAGACGGAAGTTGGCGATTTCGTAGGTCTTCTTCAGCCCATCATGCTGCACCTGCGACGAGCGGCGCGTGAAAGGCTGTGCGGTTGCAATCGCCGTTCCGAGCAGCAGCACGATCAGGCTCATGAAGCAGCGCTTCATCGCGTCTTGTCCGGCCATGACGCAGTCCTCCCTGGAAGATTTTTCTGAAACGCTAGGCAGGGCGGCCGGGCGAGGTTTGATCTAACTCAATGGAATCCGTTCGGAGGGATCGAGGATCGCGGGCATCAAAACACCGGCAGTACCCTCGCGATGCCCTTCCTCAGCCTCGGCTCATATCGGATCCGCTATGAGCTCGACGGGCCGGCGGGCGCGCCGGCCTATGTCCTCGTGAACGGGCTGACGCAATATTCCGAATTGTGGGGCGCCTATCGCGAGGCCTTGGCGGCGCGAGGCTTTCGCGTTGCGACTTTTGATCTGCTGGGCCAGGGCGCCTCCGACAAGCCGAGGCTCTTCATCAGCCAGGACGACCAGGTCGCCGCCTTGCGCCTCCTGATCGACGAGCTGGGGGACGGTCCCGTTTTTCTGAGCGGGATCAGCTTTGGCGGCCTGATTGCACTGCGATATGCGATCGAGCAGGGCAAGCGACTGGCCGGGCTCGTGCCGATGAGCTGCTTTGCGGAGCTGTCGCCACAACTCTTGCTGCTCGGCAATGCGCTGCGGACCGCGCTGATCCTCGGCGGCACAAGTTACCTCCAGGACCTCCTGTTGCCCATGAACCTCTCGGACCAATGGCTGGAGCCGCTGCTGGACAAGATCCATAGCGTGAAGCGGCAAGGTTGGCTGGTCAACGACGTCTACGCGCTGCAGAACCTGATGGAATCCTTCCTCGACTTCCAGCCGCTCACGCCGCGGCTGTCGGCGATCGCCGTTCCGACCATGATTCTCAACGGCGAGTTCGACTTTCTCACGCCGCGGGGTCTCCACGAAACCTTGCGTGTCGAGATTCCCAACAGCTCTTTGGTGATCATTCCCAAGGCCTATCACGCGTTCACGCTGGAGAAGGGCGCGCTGACGGCGGACCTGCTGGCGCGCTTCGCCGATGACGTGCTGGCTGGGCGATGGCAGGGCAACAAGACCGTCTGGGTGGCGTCGGACGAGCCCGGTGGGGAGCTGACACCGTTTCCAGACGGTTACGACCATCTGCGTGCCATCCCGGTCAGAAGAGCGATGCCATGAGCGGCTTCCTCGGCCCGCTCGATCCTGACGGCCGCATCCCGCCGCGCCAGCAGACGCGGGTCGCGGCGCTCCTGATCTCGGCGCATGGTGCCCTCGCGCGGCAATTTGCCCTCGCGTTGCCGGCGAGGCTTGAAGCGGCCTGGCAGACCGAATTGAACGCGCAGTTCTATCGCGAGACCGAGATCGTCTCCCTGTTGATGCGCGCCACCTCCTGGGTCCCGGATGTTGCCCTGGGATACATGCTGATGACCTGGGAGACCGCTTGGCTTCCTGCGCCGATCGCAGAGATCACGGACCCTCCCCTCGCCCAGGCGGTTCACCTCGCAACGCTCGCCCATGCCGTGCACGCCGCTATCCGGCCGGCGGCGCTGGTCCCGGTCGAAGCCAATCCGCAGGATCCTTTCGTCATGGCGTTGCGCCGCATCGAGTTCGAGAGCGGCCGGCTGCTGCAAGCGCAGATCCTGTTCCTGAGAGGCCCTAACCTTGCTCCATACCGGGATGCGGTGAGCGCGGCCCTCGAGCAGCGCCACGTCGGTGTTCGCAAGCTCTGGCGCGAGACACTCGAGAGCATCGGCATCGACGCAGCCGGAGCGGAATGATCCGGAAGCCTTGACCCAGATCGCCAACATCCGCACGTTACCGCGCTTCAGCCCATCTCGGCCGACGGGAGTTTCGATCATGACGGCCGTTTCCGTCGAAGAAGCCGTGGAGCGGCTCATCGAATTTGGTCGCCATGCGGTCGCAACACGATGCGAGAGGCTTCCTTCTGCTCATCATCGAAGCCCCAGTGCGAATAGTTCGGATAAGGATCCAGGCCGCATATCAACAGACCAATATACGGAACAGGCTGTTCAACATCGGCCCTGCGTCCTGCTCGGTTTGAGTCGACGACAATGCAACACTTCAAATCAGCAGGTCATGATGCGCAGGTACAGTGGCGTGATGCGGACCGTTATTGCCGTGGTTGGCCGCATGTTCGTCCAGTGCATTGGGGAGGATTTTGACGAGGATATCGGGGGTGGCCACCTGACCGGGCTGGACGGGTGGATCGAGCGGAATGTGGACCTCGCTAGGTTCAGCTCTGACGATGAGAGTGAAAGGAGTTGCGTCGCTATCGAATCGGAACACCCGTTCTTGATCGGCGCCGCCGGTCTCGAACGCAGCGTTAGCCGGCTGTGCGGCCGCTAATGCGATCGCAGCAGGTTGCGTAGCGTGCTGCGGGTTTCCGTTCCCTGCGCCATCGCCTCTTGTGGCGCTCGATTCGGCAATCTCGGTTGCTGCTGATGCGTTTGGAGAGGTCGAGGGTAAATTGTATCCCGAATTGCTGTGCTGCAGGTCAGCTGTGGCCGCTGTTGCCGACATGCTTGCGTTCGATGCACGATGATTGTCGCCATCGCCGACACCCTTCTCGGATGTGAAGAGAGTTTCAGGTAACTCGGCGGTTGCCGCCGCCTTTGCAGGCTCCGGCTCCGCGACATTTTGCGTGCCAACTCGGTCCGCGCTACCGGCCGCTGCAGCATTTTCGTCATCTTTCGGCCCGTGGGCAGAGGCCGAGTGCTCCCATTCGTTGCTGTGCTCCACGCCGCCGGGCTCTGCCATTTTCGCGGACCCAGGCGTATCCGCCGGAGTCCAGGAATGATGCTCATTGTCATTGCCAACGTCCTTGCCCGGTATGGCCATGGCTTCGGCCGTCTCCGTGGCTGCCTTTGCCTCCCCTCGCTCCGACGCGTGCGAGTTGCTGTGGTCCAGGCCGCCTGGTTCGGCCGTTTTCGCTAGCCCTGACGAATCGTCCGAAACTAGTGAATCATGCGCGTCGTCATTGCCGGCGCGATTGCCCGGCATGGACTTCACTTCGGCCGTCTCCGTAGCCGCAGTTGCCGACCTTCGCTCCGATGCGTGCGGGTTGCTGTGGTCCAGGCCGCCTGGTTCGGCCGTTTTCGCTGGCCCTGACGAATCGTCCGAAGCCACTGAATCATGCAAGTTGTCATTGTCGGCGCGATTGCCCGGCATGGACTTCACTTCGGCCGTCTCCGTGGCCGCCGTTGCCGACCTTCGGTCCGATGCGTGCGGGTTGCTGTGGTCCAGGCCGCCCGGTTCGGCCGTTTTCGCTGGCCCTGACGAACCGTCCGAAGCCAGTGAATCATGCGCGTTGTCATTGCCGGCGCGATTGCCCGGCATGGACTTCACTTTGGCCGTCTCCGTGGCTGCCTTTGCCTCCCCTCGCTCCGGCGCGTGCGAGTTGCTGTGGTCCAGGCCGCCTGGTTCGGCCGTTTTCGCTGGCCCTGACGAATCGTCCGAAGCCGGTGAATCATGCGCGTTGTCATTGCCGGCGCGATTGCCCGGCATGGACTTCACTTCGGCCGTCTCCGTGGCTGCCTTTGCAGACTCTCGCTCCGATGCGTGCGGGTTGCTGTGGTCCAGGCCGCCTGGTTCGGCCGTTTTCGCTGGCCCTGACGAATCGTCCGAAGCCACTGAATCATGCGCGTTGTCATTGCCGGCGCGATTGCCCGGCATGGACTTCACTTTGGCCGTCTCCGTGGCTGCCTTTGCAGACTCTCGCTCCGATGCGTGCGGGTTGCTGTGGTCCAGGCCGCCTGGTCTGTGGTCCAGGCCGCCTGGTTCGGCCGTTTTCGCTGGCCCTGACGAATCGTCCGAAGCCACTGAATCATGCGCGTTGTCATTGCCGGCGCGATTGCCCGGCATGGACTTCACTTTGGCCGTCTCCGTGACTGCCTTTGCCTCCCCTCGCTCCGGCGCGTGCGAGTTGCTGTGGCCCAGGCCGCCTGGTTCGGCCGTTTTCGCTGGCCCTGACGAATCGTCCGAAGCCGGTGAATCATGCGCGTTGTCATTGCCGGCGCGATTGCCCGGCATGGACTTCACTTTGGCCGTCTCCGGGGCTGCCTTTGCAGACTCTCGCTCCGATGCGTGCGGGTTGCTGTGGTCCAGGCCGCCTGGTTCGGCCGTTTTCGCTGGCCCTGACGAATCGTCCGAAGCCACTGAATCATGCGCGTTGTCATTGCCGGCGCGATTACCCGGCATGGACTTCAGTTCAGCCACATCTCTGGCGCCCGCCCTTTCAGACATTTGCTCGGGAGCGTGCCGCGCCCCTTCGCGGTCGTCCCTGTGCGCTGTCGCGGGGCTCGATTCACCAAACTCGGCTGCTTCTGGTGCGTTTGTAGAGGTTGAATGCACCGAATTGCCATGTTCCACGCGGTCTGTTTCTGCCGTCTTCGCTGACCTTCCCGAAGGGTCCGACGCCGGGGATTGATTCGCGTTCTCATCACCGACATCACTCCCAGGTATGAAGCCAGCTTCTATCTGCTCCGCCCCCGTTTCCTTTGCAGGCCATGGCTCCAGAACATGCTGTGAGTTACTGCCGCCCGCGCTACCGGCTATGCTAGGACCGGTATCTGCATCGATCCGCTGGCTCATAAATGTAAGACTTTCAACTGCCGTGACTGCCGCAGCATGAGCAAGCACGATCGGTGATGTTCGAGCCGACCCGTCGGCCCGATCGACTCTCTCTTCCGTTGTGCGGGCCGGCGCGAATTCGGTCCTCCAGTCGACATCAGCCAGAATGTCCCAGACTCCAGCGGTCCCGAATGCGCTCTCCCTCGTACCGATAACTGTATGGACACTGTCCGTACTCAGAACAGTTTCGGTTGCAGTCACCGATGTCAGCGCTTCTTCGAGCTGCTCCAAGGTGAGAGCGGCGGCCGCGGCCGTCGGCTGGCCGACGAAATCCGATTCTGCGATGGATACACCCCCCTGCAGATGGATTTCCAACAGGTCGCGATCTCCGATCTTCAGAACATGATCGGTCGCATTCACATAGACGATCGTTTCATTGCTTGCGGAGTCGAAGATCCAAGCGATGGTGTGTGGCGGTATGGACTTGCTTGCTGCTGTCATATGAAGCCTGGCAAGGGCTCCGAAGGCCGCAAGATTGATCCTGCTCGGCCCAGACGCGAAGTTGAAGACAGAGCCGGAAGAGGTAGAATCGGAATCGGTCGGGTCGCGATGAACGACGTTTTCAGCGACGTTGCCGCCCATCAGCTTATCGCCACTATATCCGCCACTCCCGGCATCGTGACCGAAGTGCACGAGGCCAGCAAGTTTTTGGAGGGTCTCCCCTTCTCCGGCGGCGCTTTCGTTTTCAGCGGCCACAAACGCGGAAGACAGGCGAGAATCGTGCGCACGGAAACCCTGGACTGAATCGTCTACATGATTATCGTCGGCATTGCTGATCGCAGCCAGTTTGGTGGCCGCCTTGTATCCGGTAACGTCCACGAAGCTGTCGAGCGGCGCTTTGGCCGGGTCATGCGACAGCAATGCCAAATGGGGATCGCTGAGTGCGTAGATCAACGCACCGGTGAGAGTGGCGAAAGTACCATACCCTCCGTGAACCAACGTCGGATTGGATGTAAGCCGCGAGAATAGATGTTCCGCGGTGGACTCACCGCCAATCTGCGCGTCGTTCATTCCTCGCAGGGAAGGTGTGGCCGAACCGGGCGTGCTTGATCCAACAGAACTGTAGTCCTTCCACGATTTCACGCCTGCGGATTGCTCGGCGGTGCGAAGCGCTTCTATTGCCGATGCCGCGGTCGAGATTTGGCTCGCCCCGACCAGGACACCTCTCTGAGTGAGCGACGGCTTTTCGTCAGAGTCCGCGACGATGACGTGACGGAGAATAGCTCGCTTCCAGAGCTCATATTCGGCATGCTCCGCTGCGGAGCCGGTACTGTCGTCGTGCGGAAGCAGGTCGTTCGCCTCCGACGCCTTAAGTTCGTCCGCAATGGCGACCGCCAGGAGAGCCAGCGAGAGCATGCCGAACCCAGACGGGCGTTGTAGCAATGCGAGGGTGGCGAGCACCGTCCTGTTGGTTATTTCAAGCTTCTGAAATATGTTGTGCAGGTGTACTTTAACGGTTCCATCGGAAACGTTTAGCTGGTGCGCGATCTCCTTGTTCGACATTCCTTCTGACACAAGTCGTACAATTTGACGTTCGCGCGGCGTCAATAGCTCCAGCAGGTTCTCGTTTTTGCCGCTGTCAGTTTCCTCTGCGGTTGGTGAGAGGTCGGACTGCTCCAAAAAGCTACGCTTCGTCATCAGTCGCAGTGATCGCAGCATAGCGTCCGGTGCGACATACTTCGCGATTGCATGACACGCGCCAGCAGCGATGGCCGAGGTTAGATCGTGGTCCGTGTCGGAATCTGTAAAGAACACCAGGCGCGTGGGCAGGCGCTCAGCTTTCGCAATGGCGAGGATCTCGGATGCCGTCAGATCTGGCAGGGTGTCGGCAAGAAGTGCAACGTCGGGTGTCAAATTCCGGATCGCTTGGATACAACTTGTCCCGTCGCTGCACGACGCGACAACGTCGAAGTCCGGCTGTGCCCCGAGAACCGACTTAAGCCCCTGCAGAACGATCGGCTGTCGGTCTACGATCACAAGCCGGATGCGCTTGAATATCCGCTCTTTCGCAGACGTGTCTAACATGGACCCTGCCTCGACCCGGCCGTCTATGTCCTTCGGCATATAGCCGAGACCGAGTGAGGGCATTAAAATACAACTAATCGAATAAAGAAAGAGATTTAATTAGTTTAACCATATCTAAAATCGTTAGTTTCGAGCGGGAAATGTGCACATTTGCCGAATGTGTTCATTTTGCCGAACAGTATAGCGACGCCACGCCGTTGGTTGGCTTCGAATGGGCACCTCGAACGCGTCACGGCCGTCATTCCAACACTGTTGGTCCCGGGGCCAGAACACCACCTTAGAAATTGTTCGACCTGAGACGAGACTTTCAGAGCGCGCTCGCGATCCGCACCTGGCGCGCTTCACAACTCGCGGCCTATCAGCTGTTCGGAGAATGATCGTTGGCTGGGACGCTGTTCAGCCGCCGCGCAGGCTGCCGTCGGCGAGTCGACAGCATTGATTGCGCGTCCGCGACAGGTCTGCATTGACGCAAGCTGGAGTCGCGGGCGCAGGCCGTCCGTGCGATTGGCATCCGCCTTCAACCTGGGAACCATATCTGTGGTTGCCAGTTAACTGCTGTTGAGCTGCACGCAGGCGAGCAGTTCGACGAGCCGGCATGAGTTCTCGCGCCGGGCATCCGTCGGGGGTCGATCCCATGATGGACCACGCGACCAGGGTTGGTAATCGGTTGTTAGCAGCGTTGCCGCCAGCGGATTTTGCTTTGCTTGCGCCTCATCTGCGGAAGATCGTGATCGAGCGCGATTCGGTGCTCGTCCGATCAGGCGATCGGATCGAGCATCTTCTCTTCCCCCTGAGCGGCGCGATAGCCACTATCATGGAGCTGCCGAACGGGCAGACGGTCGCCACGACGATAGTCGGCCATGAAGGGGCTGTGGGTCTGACCACAGCGCTTGGCGCATCCCACTCGCCCGTGACGGCCGTTGTTCGCATCTCGGGGGCCGCGCTGCAAATATCGCCCGCGCAATTCCTCACGGCGCAACATTGCAGCGCCCCCGTCGGAGCCATGGTGCAGGTCTTCACGAGATCGTTGCTGACGCAACTCCAGCACGTGGCGGCCTGCAACGCATTACATTCCGTCGAATCCCGCCTGGCGCGCTGGCTGCTTCACATTCACGATCGGGCAAATGGCAGCGATCTCCTCCCGCTGACCCAGGAAACGTTGTCGGAATTGCTGGGCGTCCGCCGCACCACCGTCACACATGTCGTGAGCACAATGCGGGCATCAAGAGCACTAAGATCCAATCGACGCGGCCAACTCGAAATCGATCGGCCGCGGCTCGAAGCCATGGCATGCGAATGCTACAAGGTCATGAGCCGCAGAATCGATCGAATAGTCTCGCAGAGCACGGTCGGGCTCGTTCATAGGCCTTCAGCGCGGAGCGCCTCCCGCTCGCCTGGCAGCCGAATAGCCGGGACAGGCTCTTAGAACCGGTGAACCGGTTCGTTTTCGCGAACCACACCGCATGTACCCTCGCCAATCGGCAAAACCGCGTGAGGCTCGGCCGCTGCAAACGCCCAATCCTGCGTAGAAGCGAGTTCAAGATTTTTGCAGCTTTGCGGCCGGGCTCCCCGGCCGAAGCGAACGATGGACGAGAAGTCCGTCACCCATTCGCCTCGGGATGCTCGTCACAACAGCCCGACTTCTCGCGACTAAGCAGCACAGGCATGAGCTTTGCCTATGCGAAGCTGGAACGCCCATTCGCGGTCCGAGCTCGGTTATAGGCGCCGCCCGCCCTACGCAGCTCGCGCTGAAGATTTTCCTCTCGACCTACCCGCTCTCTGAGCCTCTCAAGTTCCGCGAGCTGTGCGACCAGCGCCTCGAGACGCTCGCGCAGCATAGCGGCAGGCCCCTCCGCTCGAACGCGGCTATTCATGACACGCCTCCTGATCGACGTCTTGAGGAGCAGTCCCCCACTGACGAGTCGGGAAAACTATGCAATTGCGGCACAATCGCACTAACAGCACTAAACATTTGGCATGCTGCATCCGCCAACGCGTTGCTGCGGCGCAACAAGGGATCACTCGGCCGGGCATTTAGGCAGGGAGAAAGGGTCCAGCCCTGCCAACCATGCGGTGGCCCGCAGGCTCACGCATGGGCTGAGAAGACTGCTATCGGCCGGACTCGGTCGCACTCGAAATCCTCGTGTTAGCTCCCGGGCAATCGGCCTTGCGCTTTTCCTCGTTTTCTTCGTCTGCGCAATCGAGCCCTCCAGTTGCGTTTGGAATTCCAGAGCCGCCGGTTGCGAAGGGCCCTTTCGCACTGCCTCCGCCACCGCCAGACCCACCGCTACCGCTGGATCCGCCACCGCCGGCTGCTCCTCCGGCGCGAGATGATCCAGCAGAGGCTCCCCCGCCCCCAGATGACCCGCCGCTGGAGCTCCCCGGCCCTGATACGGACGACCGGTCGTTGTCAAAGAACGACGACTGCCTCGCGTCCTTCTGCGTCACTCCATGCAGCCCCCCCGACCTTGCAATGGCTCTTGAGGTCAGGGAAGTGGACAGAAGCAGGGTCATCACTGGGGGTGTCACGGCCGCAAACCTTCCGCAGGTTTTCAAAAACGCCCGCCGGTCGTCATCTTCGTTACCGTCCCGGGTCACAACACGCTCTCCTTGGTTTAAAATTCTATTTACGGTATTATATATTAAATACACTTTCAACCGATAATTTTCTTTATGCCGCTGACGTTATTTAACGTGCGCCATCACTGATCGTCGGCAATTTCCGTGCTCGTTCTTGCACTTCCTGGCTCACTCCTGCCTGTCAGGTGCCGTTTCGGAGTTGCGCTCGCCATTTAATGCGATTAATTTGTGTTTAACGGAAGTCGAGCGCAGGGCTCGATTGCAACGGATCATGACGATGCCACTGCAATTCCATCGGTCCGTCCGGGACATGGAGATCTGGAGCGCGACCAGCGACGGCTTCTCGTTCGTGATCAGCTTCGGAAGCCCGAGAGGCCCCGGCTTTCATGGACGCGCCGGCTATTTGGCGAGTTGGCGTCCGCTCCACAAAAACCAGGCCGCAATCAAGATTGGCGGCTCGCCCTTTCGAACGTTAGCCGAGGCCGAAGAGGCCTGCAGCGACATGGCTGGGCATCTGGCGCCACGATCACCCCCCGCGCACACTCCGGAAGAAGCCAGACACCCTCATCATTTCACGCTCGCCGGATCCTGACGCAACAGATCAGGGAGATCCATCTCACGTGACGCGGCATGCAGCTCGTTTCGCGAAATCGCCAATGCCGCGAGAACCGTGCGATTGCTGATGTCCAGCTTTTGGAAGATATGATGAAGGTGGACCTTGATCGTACCGTCGGCAAGGTTCAACCGACGTCCAATCTCCTTATTCGATAGACCCTCCGACACGAGCCGCATGATTTGCCGCTCCCGGTCCGTCAGTTGTGTCAGGAGCTTCTCATCGGGGCGGGCCTCATCTTTGGCTGGCCAGGCGCTCGGCGAGACCGCTGCTTGGCCCTGGGCGGCCTTCCGCAGGGTTGAGACCAGCATTTCGGCATCCGAATCCTTCGAGAGGACGATACAGCCGCCCTCCAAGGCCAGCCTTTGCAACTCACAATCGGCCGCGACACCGGCGAAGAAGACTACCGCGGGTCCTGGGCCTGAATCGTTCGCACGAGCGAGGATCAGCTGCCGGCCGACATCGGGCAGTGCAGAGTCGACAAGTGCGACGTCCGGCACAAGGAATCGGATTGCCTCATTGCAGCTTGCACCATCGCTGCAGGACGCAACGATCGTGAAATCACGCTGCGTCGCAAGAACGCTCCTGATCCCTTGCAAAACGATCGGATGTCGATCCGCGATGACAATTCTGGTGCGGTGCATGCTTCCCCTGCCTATCGCTAACAACCCCCCGTGCGGCCGTTTAATCCAGCAATTTCTTCGAAATGCGAAGATGACCAGTCCGCTCGGCCAAAGCGTCACACCGCCTCAAATCCTGGACAGCCTAACATTCGACGACTGCGCCACGGTAACTTGACCGGCAATTGCGCGCAGCACCGTAAGAATGCGGTGCTCAAAATTCAAGGCTGCAAGCTCCTCGACGAAAGCGACGCACTTTCGACAACGCCTGATAGATTAAATCAGAAAATTCCCCCAGAGAATGTCGTCGAGGCACCGATCAGCTAAGGTGTCATGATGGTCAACATTCAATTAACTTCGTTGGCACCGTTATTACCAACGATATATTGGGCTATTCACGATTCAAATCTAACATTCGACGAAATTTCGACGAACGCGAGACCGTTCAAAAGCCGCGCTTCTGAAAGGAGGAAAAGTAATACTATTCATCAAGGCGAAGCCGGGCAATGAAGCAGGAAAATGGCTGCGTTGCGCAGCCAAGTGTGTAGCAACGATGAAAACCGGTCACCCAAATTGGAGCTGCATATTCGTCGGCAACTTCAACGAGCGGTCATGGAGGGCATCGTTGGCAATGAGTAAGGTGGTCACATGTATTCTTCAGCAGTTTTGCGTCAAACTCATCAGGCTCTCATCGTTCAATTCACTGAATTGCAGAACTTACGTAGCCGCGTGTTGAAGGCCGAGCAGCGATTGCTTGCGCCAAGGCGACGAGTCCGGGGGCGGAGGGCAAAGCGACCGCTGGTTCGGAGGCAGGGGCCCAGCCGGTAACTACGACCACCACGTTGCACGCTGGCGCAGCGCCACGGGTGGATCGTGCTTGCCGGACCCCGGTTTGACCTGATAATCCCCCCTCCTGTTTCGGTTCGGAGGTAGTGGGGACGGCTTCCATGGAGAACGATGACTGGGCATCCATGACCACAGCTGAGCTGTGGCGACTCTACGATGAGGTCACTGCTGTTCTTAGTCGCAGGATGACCGCGGAAAAAGCCAAGCTCGAAGAGCGGCTTCGCAAGATTGAGGGGACGGCCGCTTCGGCCCAGAACGGGGAACGTCCTCGGCGCCCCTACCCTCCAGTGTTGCCGAAATACCAGAACCCCAAGAATCCGTCCGAAACTTGGTCCGGTCGCGGTAAGCAACCCCGATGGCTGAAAGCCCAGCTTCGAGCCGGCAAGAAGCTGAATGACCTTCTGATTGACCGCCCGTCCGGGCAAAGGCGCCGCCGGGCCGGCTGAACCTCCAATCCGTCACCGGGACGGCGGTGGCGGGACCGGGGCCGCAGGCGCCACTTTAGCGAGTAACGTCCTCTTTCCCGTTAGGACTGCCGTCGCTACCAAGGTTACCCTTGCCATTGTTGCCCTGCACAAGTTTTCCGCCAGAACTAGCGATGGCGGTCGAGGTCAGAGAGGTCGAAAGCAGCAGCGTCATCACGGGAGGAGTGACGGCGGCAAATTTTCCGCAGCTTCTCAAGAACTCACGGCGGTCTTCACTGTTGGAGTCGAGCGGGTTCATCGGCGCTATCCCTGCGATGGTCGAGGATAGAAAATAAGCTGATTTGGATGCGTCGCAAGTTAAATATGTTAATCCCCGTTTAAATTGTTTGCCCGCAAACGACATCTTGAGAGCTATCGCGTGCCGACGCTCCCGTCGCGCGCAGAGCGTTGAGGTGAGCTCCTGCGCAAAGCGAGATTCGGAAGCAGCTTATACCAAACGCCTTATATGCACAGGGCGCTCTTAGAGCTATTATAATTTTAAATACATTAAATGATACGGCACCTCTTTAGCCGCCGCTTCGGCACAAAACGAGGCTAGAGCAGTCCCGGCACATGCGCCCAAACGACCACTTCCCAACTGGCGAGAACGAGGGGCAGTTCATGATCGGAGCCGAGGCCGGTGTAGCATTCGGGCAATTGCGGTCTCGCTTCGACACCACCTTCCGACCAGGCTTCTCATTGCCACGTCTGGGCGCCCTGATGGGCCGCGCCCTCACCGAAACTCTCTTAGACCTTTCGGAACTAACGGTTCTCACCGAGGCTGCGACCGGCGCGTATGCCGTGACGGCCGTTCTTGCGGCGATGGCCGGAGCCAGGCAGGTCTATGCCTTTACGAAAACTACGCGGCACGGCACCTCAGCTGAGGCCAGGGAACAGACCCTCAAGCTCGCAGATTCGGTCGGTGTGGCCAATCGCATCGACATCCTGGAGCAGATCACCCCGGATATCCTCCATCAAACGGACATCATAACCAACAGCGGCCATCTTCGGCCTCTTACCGCCGCGCTTATTGATGAGCTGCCAAGGGAGGCCGTCATCGCCTTGATGTTCGAGGCCTGGGAATTTCGCTCCGAGGACCTCGACATGGACGCATGCTTGCGGCGCGGAATTCCAATCGTCGGCGTGAACGAACGTCACCCGTCAGTCGATGTCTTCTCGTTTCTCGGTCCGCTGTGCGTGAAGCAACTGCACGATAGCGGTTTATCCGTTTACAAGAATCGCATTGCTCTGCTGTGCGACAACGACTTCATTGGCTCGCTTCGCTCCGGTCTGGCGAGCTCCGGAGCGAGCGTGGACGTCTTCGAGGACGTCCAGACCCTCTATCGCGACCAATGGGACGCAATCATCGTCGCGCTGAGACCGACGGCTGAGCCTCGCATCGGTTCGCCGGAAGCAGCTCACCTCGCTGCGTGCGCGCCCGCTGGCGCCATTGTCGTGCAGTTTTGGGGCGACATGGATCGAACCGTATTGTCAGCAAACGGGTTGGGCGTTTGGCCAACAACGCCTCCGGGATTGGGGCACATGGGCATTCTACTGTCGGAGCTTGGCCCCGAGCCGGTCGTGAGACTGCAGGCCGGCGGCCTGCGCGCTGCTGAATGGGTTCGGCGCAGCGGATCTGTCTCGTCTGACGGATTCGCGCAAATCGTTACCCCAGCATCCGGATCAATCGCTAATTCGCGCTAGGTCCTCGCCTCGATGAGCTCAACGAGCGTGAGCGTCGCGGAGGCAAGAAACACTATGCGGCGCATGTCGAACGCGACCGCCGGCGCGGGTGACGATACAGGAAGATACTGCTGCGCCCTGAAGCTGGCGATCGCGTCGTCGAAGCGAGCCGCTTCGTAAGCAAGATGATAGAATTTGCTGCCGCGCTTCAAGATACCCGCCACCGGCGATTGTGCGCCGGCCGGCTCAATGAGCTCCAGGCGCGGACCGCCGCCTGATACAAACTGAATCCGAACCTGCTGGATCGGGTCCTCGAACATGGGGCCTTCAGCACTGTAACCAACGACTGCGAGCTCGGGCAGCTCCGCCGCGATCTTTCGACACGCCATTCCCACGTGATGAAAGCGCAAGTCCATGCGCTGCTCCTCCCTTCCCTGCCGGCCAAAGGAGACGGGCGGCGTCGAACGGAATCTGGCCGGTTGCTCCGACAGTTAACTTTCTCGTGCATCGAGGAGCAGCGCCGACCAGACCTGTTTTAGCGGTGGATAGTCTGCGCGCGACATCCGAAACGTAATCACGTCGTCGCCGTTCCACCAAGCTTTCGGCGCAACCTTTTCAATCTGGAAGCCGAGGCGGATATGAAAGTTCTTCGCGGCCTTATTCCTGCTTTGAACGTTGGCCACGACGGCCGTAAGCTCCAGCTGCTCGAACGCGAATTCGAGTAAAAGGTCGAATATCTCTGCCAAAAAGAGGCGCGCGCCAGGATCGACGATCAACCGCGCAACTTCGCCCTGTCCCGCCGCGAAATCCAGGTTCGCAAGCGCGATGCTGCCAGCCGGCTTCTTCGAGCGCTTGAATTCGGCAATGAAATAGTAATCGTCCACTCTCGCCTGATATTTCCGGAAAAACTCTTCCTGCTGAGCCAAGGTCAGCTTCTCGCGGGTCAGGAACTTGCCGAGAACCGGATCATTCCGCCAAGCGATGATTTGCGCGGAGTCCTCCAGCCGGACCTCTCGGAGAAGCAGGTTATTTCCTCCGGGAAGCTGCTTGAGATTCTCAGCCTTGGTGGAAAGCGTGCTTGGGCTCACCGGCTTCGGTCTGATATTCGCCACCATCTATTTATTACACCCTAATAATGTGTAATTTAAATACATTTAATTGACCAGAACCTTATCATCATTTAATGTGAAGGACAATCAAATGATGCCGCTGTTCTGACGGAGGCTCGCCATTCTCGCTGCAGTACCCGTGCCGGACCGGCCCATCAATGATGCCGAACTCAAGTCCCGGGCGTTGTCGGGCGATGCCACGTTCTGGGGGCATCTTGTCGCGCGCTCGCGGCAAGCGACGAGCTTCTCCGAGCTGCTCTTTCTGTCGACGCTTCGAAAAAAGGCGAAGCTTTATGCACCCGAAAGCGTCCAGCCAAGACTCCGCCTCGCCCTGATAGGCGGCTACAACCTTTATCCGTTGCACGAACTGGTTGAACATCTCCTGGCCATTCGTGGGATCGAGTGCGAACGTTTCCTCGGCGAGTACGATAATTTCGTCTCGGAGATCCTTGACGGCTCGAGCTCACTGTACGCCTTCAGGCCGGATCTCGCCTTCATACTGCCGAACGCGAGCCACTCCCGGTTTTCCGGCTCGCTCCTCGATGCCGTCGAACATCAGCGCGAAGCCGCAGTCCGCGCCGCCGAGCACCTCCTCAACCTCGCGCAGACTTTCACCGCGCGCTCCGGTGCGGCGGCGATCCTCGCCAACCTTGCGCTGCCCGGCGACCTCGATCTCGGCTCGTTTCGTTCACGCACGCTTGGCACCGACTGGAGTTTCCGAAAGGCGGTCAATCTCGAGCTCGGGCTTCGGGCCCCAGCTGAAGTGCAGATCTGCGACGTCGAGTTCCTCTCGGCGCGCCGGGGGATCTCAGCCGCGGCGGATGCGCGAGCGTGGTATGAATCGAAGCAGCTCGGCTCACCTGACTTTCTCGTCGACATTGCGCAAGAGCTAAGCCATCTGATCGCCTCCCGGAAGCAGGGCCCCAAGAAGGTCCTGGCAATCGACCTCGATCACACGCTATGGGGCGGCGTGATCGCGGAAGACGGTATCGAGGGAATCGAGCTTGGCGACTCGTCCCCCCGCGGTGAAGCTTTCAAGGCTTTCCAGAGATACCTGCTTGGACTTTCCCAACGCGGCGTCCTGCTTGCGGTATGCAGCAAGAACGACCATGCACGCGCAATCCAGGTATTCGAGAAGCATCCTGAGATGGTTCTCCGGCTGGAGCACTTCGCGGCCTTCAAAGCCAATTGGGACCCGAAGTCCGACAACTTGCAGAGGATCGCGGAGGAACTCCGCCTTGGCCTGGACAGCTTCGTGTTTGCCGACGACAACCCGGCGGAAATCGAGATCGTGCGCCAGTTTCAGCCCTTGGTTACAGGTGTACTCCTCGGGCCGGACCCCGCCGAATTCATCGTTCGCATCCAGGCCGGACGTCATTTCGAGCCACGGACCGTCACCGAGGAGGATCTCGAACGGACGGCGCAGTACAGGCAAGAACGGCGACGTACGGAGCTCGCAGCGAGCGTAACCGACATGCCTGCCTACCTCGCCTCGCTTGAGATGCGAGGCACGATCAAAGAGTTCGACTCGCTCGACGTTCCCCGCATCGCCCAGCTGATCGCGCGCAGCAACCAGTTCAACCTGACGACGATCCGTCGGTCCGAGACTGAGATCCAGGCACTCCTAGGAAGGCTGGACTACCGGTGCTTCACGATGCGGCTCGAGGATAGGTTCGGTGATTCCGGGCTCATCTCCGTAGTCATTGCAAAGATCGAGGGCGGCGTCTTCGTTCTCGATACCTGGCTCATGAGCTGCCGCGTGCTGAAGCGCCAGGTCGAGGACGAGATCATGAATGAGATTTTTCGGCTCGCAGAGGTGGCTGGTTGCACGACAGTACGCGGCATTTATCTTCCGACAACCAAGAACGGTATCGTCGCGGAAATTTACGAGGAGTTTGGTTTCGCGCGTACGGAAGACTCCGCAGCCCGAAAAGTGTTCGAGCTGGAGGTGAGAAAGTATCAGTTGCGTTCGACAAAGATAGATGTGGCCCGGAGAGCTTATGATGCAGGCTGAAGTATTAGCGAAGTTGCAGGAGGTATTCGACGGCATCTTCCTCGAGAAGGTCGCGGCCACGCCCGAGCTCTCGGCGGCGGATGTCGATGAGTGGGACTCGCTCATGCAGATCTCGCTCGTGATCGCCGTCGAGCAGAAGTTTCGCGTCCGCTTTCGCATTGGCGAGGTCGAGGCGGCGCGGAACCTGGGTGAGCTCGCCGACCTGATCGCGAAGCGGATGGAACCATAAAAGGTGGACCTCGAGGGTAAAACGCGGGAATACGTGGCGCACCGCCGCTTTTGGTGTCTCGCACCCCAATCTGTCGGCGTACTCCGCACCGCTTCGCAAAGCCGCCCCGGCGACCGCTCGTCTGAGAGCGAGCGGACGCCCGCCAACCAGCTTTTCTTGAGTAGAGGCCGACAGCGACTACATCCTTCAAGAGAAATTGACATCCTTGCTCACGCTGGCTGCTTCCCAAGTGCAATAAAGAATGAGACACATTTAATCTTAATTTGGTTTAAATGCACTGTCTGCCGTTTGGTTTGTAAATCACCAAGTTCGGGAATTCGACTGCGCGGGAGAACAAAATGGCGAGTTTGTTCACCACCCAGACGCCGGCTAACACCAATGCCACCGACGGCATTGGGGCCGATTATGAGCTGGGGATGCGCTTCACAGCTGATGCCTCCGGCGTGATCGAGGCGATCCGGTACTACAAGGCTGCGAACGAGACCGGTACCCATATCGGCCACATTTGGTCGGCCACGGGCCAGCAGCTGGCGACCGTCACGTTCACCAACGAAAGCACATCAGGCTGGCAGCAGCAGGCGCTGGCCACGCCGCTCACCATCGCGGCCGGCACGACCTACGTGGTCTCGGTCAACATCAACAGCTACTACGTCTCCACCACCCAGGGCTTCGCGTCGGGCATCAGCAATGGCGGCCTGAACGCGCCCGTCGGCGCCGGCGTCTTCGACTACAGCGCGGGTGTCTTCCCTACCAACGTCTATCAGAATGCAAATTACTTCCGCGACGTCGTGTTCGCTGCGAGCTCCTCGACGCCAAACAATCACCCCGGTACGGTGAGCGTCGGCGGGACCCCGACGCAGAACCAGACTTTGACTGCGACCGTGAGCGATGCCGATGGCGTGCCGGCCACCGTCACCTATCAATGGCAGCAAAGCACGAACGGCACCACGTGGAGCAACATCACGGGCGCCACGGCGGGCACACTGACCCTCGGGCAGGCCCAGGTCGGCAGCTTCGTACGTGTCACCGCCTTCTACACGGACCAGCTGGGCAGCAGCGAGACCCCAGTGAGCGCTGCGACCGCCACCAAAGTGGCCAATGTCAACGACGTCGGTGTCGTCACGATCAGCGGCACGGCGACCCAGAACCAGACGCTGACGGCCAGCGTCACGGACCCCGACGGCGTCCCGGCAAACATCACCTATCGCTGGCAGAGCAGCCCTGACGGCACCACCTGGACCAATCTGTCCGCCACGACCGCGAGCCTCACCCTCGACAGCAGCCTGGTCGGCAAGCGGATCCGGGTGAATGCCACCTATACAGATCTGCTCAGCACCAACGAGAACGCAACCAGCGCGGCCACGGCGATCGTTGCAGCCGCCAGTGCCACCACCACCCTGTTCACCACCCAGACGCCGGCCAACACCAATGCCACCGACGGCATTGGGGCGGATTATGAGCTGGGGATGCGCTTCACCGCCGACACGTCCGGCGTGATCCAGGCGATCCGGTACTACAAGGCCTCGAACGAGACCGGCCCCCATGTCGGCCACATCTGGTCGGCCACGGGCCAGGAACTGGCGACCGTCACGTTCACCAACGAAAGCACATCGGGCTGGCAGCAGCAGGCGCTGGCCACGCCGCTCACCATCGCGGCCGGCACGACCTACGTGGTCTCGGTCAACATCAACAGCTACTACGTCTCCACCACCCAGGGCTTCGCGTCGGGCATCAGCAATGGCGGCCTGAACGCGCCCGTCGGCGCCGGCGTCTTCGACTACAGCGCGGGCGTCTTCCCCACCAACGTCTATCAGAATGCAAATTACTTCCGCGACGTCGTGTTCGCCCCGTCCAACGTCATCGCTCTGCTCAACACTTCCACGATCTACGTCAGCGAAGCGGCCGGCACGGTCACCGTCACCGTCACCCGCTCCGGCGACCTCCAGTCTCAAAACACCGTTGAGTACACGACGAACGAAGTCGGCGCAGGCGGAAGTGCGACGGCTGGATCGGACTTTATCCAGCCCACCTTCAATGGTCGGGCGAACACCGGCCAGATCGTGTTCCAACCGGGAGAGAGCACCAAGAGCTTCACCATCCCCATCGTCAACGATCAACTGACCGAGGGCAACGAAACGTTCGCTGTCGGACTTCAAAATCCCGGCTCCGGATCCCTCGGAGCTCCACGCACTGTGCTCGTGACCATCATCGACGACGACTCACCCGCTACAATCGCAATGGCTGACGTTGTGCTGAGTGTTGCAGAGACTAGTCCGACCGCGACGATCACGCTGCTGCGCAGCGGGCCCGTCAATCAAGCAGCAACGGTCGGCTTCACGACGAGCAGCGGCAGCGCACTCGCGGGATCCGATTACACGACCACATCAGGCACGGTGAGCTTTGCCGCCGGACAGGCGAGCCAGACCATCTCTGTGCCGATCGTCAATGATACGACTCCGGAGAACGACGAGACCTTCACCGTCACCTTGAGCAACCCGACGGGCGCCACTCTCGGATCCCAGGCGACGACGACAGTGAAGATCCTGGATAATGACAACCCCGCTCTCGGCAACCTGGTGGGCGAGACAGCGGTGACGGGTCTGAACCAGCCTGCGGCGATGGACTGGACGCCCGACGGCCGCTACATGCTGATCGCGCAGAAGGACGGGGTGGTGCGCGTGGTGGACAACGGCACATTGCGATCGACTCCGCTCATCAACCTCGCGAGTGAGGTGAACGATTTCGGCGATCGCGGGCTGCTGGGAATCGCGGTGAATCCGAATTTCGCAAGTAACCACTACGTCTACCTGCTCTACACCTATGATCCGCCCGAGACGGCGACCCAGAGCGGTCTCGCGGCGGCCGATGGGGGCGGCAACCGACCCAGTCGTCTGGTGAGAGTCACCGTCGACCCCACCACAATGATTGCCGATCCAGCCAGTAAAGTGGTGCTGGTCGGCAAGAACAGCGTATGGGCCTATACCAGCCGTCCCGACGCAAACAGCGGCGGTGATCCCAGCATCGCTCCTTCCGGGATCGTCAACGGCACCACAATCACGGCTCCCGTGAGCCAGATCGAGACAGGAGCGCAGGACAACGATCCCGACAGGTCCGGCATCCAGAACCAGAACATCCGTGATTATCTTGCGACCGACAGCGACTCGCATTCGATCGGTGCCGTTCATTTCGGGCCCGACGGTTACCTCTACCTCACGGTCGGGGATGGCACGTCGTACAACTTCGTCGATCCCCGCGCAGTGCGGGTCCAGGACATCCACAATCTCTCGGGCAAGCTCTTGCGGATCGATCCCGTCACGGGCGAGGGAGCGCCGGGCAATCCGTATTATCAGGCCAGCGATCCAAACAGCAATCAATCGAAAGTGTTCTACTACGGTGTCCGCAACGCCTACCGCTTCAGCTTCGATCCCGTCACGAATCTGCCTGTGCTTGGAGACGTCGGCTGGAACAATTGGGAAGAGATCGATACCGGTCCCGCCGGCTCCAATTTCGGATGGCCCTACTTTGAAGGTCCGGACAGAACAGCCAGCTATCAGAATCTCGCTCAGGCGATCACCTTCTACAACAATGGCAACCGCAATAATTTGTCCGATCCGCCTGCCGTGTTCCCGATCCTGCCTCTCAGCCACGGGGCGCCAGACAATGCCCATGTGATCACCGCGGGAGACTTCTACAATCAGAACACGATGTTCTTCGATGACGTCTACAATGGAACGATCTTCGCCGCGACATTGAATGCGAGCCGCCAGGTCGCAACCGTCCAGTTGGTGGACACCGTGCCGGGCATTGTAGATCTGCAGAAGGGGCCCGACGGCTGGCTCTACGGCGCCGACATATACGACGGCACGATCCGACGTTGGGTGGACCCCTCGGCCGCCCCCAACGCGCTGGGCCTCGCGGCGTCATGATGGCGGGCGCGCCTGGAGAAGGTGCAGCTTGAAAGACTTTTGTAGGTCAACGGGGCACGACAGAGCCGATGCCAACACCGCACTTGCACGCTTGGCTCAGGCGTCCCGCCGGCGCAGCCCAGCGTGATTCCGGCGGCATGGCAGGAGGCATGCTCAAGCTCCCGGGCGGCCAATCGTCGCCCACATCCGGCTATCGCTCGGCATCTGCATGCGGACCCAGCCGTATGGCACTTGCGACCAGGACTTGATCTCGGACGTCAGATTATCGAGCACCAGATCGCCGCTCCTGGCGCGCACCACCAGCACAAGGTGATGATCTCCAGAATTGGTGACCACCTCGCTCAATAACAGGACCCGCGCCGGCCAGCCGCGTTGCAGCAGTTCGTGACGCTTGCTCACTGCATAGTCGTTGCAATCACCGCGATCGGGGTTGACGATCCACTCCTCACCCGCAAGGCCTAGTTGATTGGGCTGCGGAACAATGGCGCGGTTCACGGCGCGATTGACTGCTTTCAGCTCTGCCCATCGTTCCCTCGTCAACCGGACCGGCCCGCCGCGGAAGAAGCGGCGCGGGCGACATTCGGCGTGATAGCGCAGGCAAAACACCGTGTAAGTGAGGGGCGGAAGAGCGGGGCGCCCCAGCTCGATATGCGCAAGGTCCGCTTGGGAGGCCCTTGGCATGACCAGCAATGCCGCACGCGCCCACTGAACGCCACCGATCACAATTGCTATGGCTGCCGCGATGACCGGGCCCGAGGTTCGCTGCATCTGCGGATCCCCCTCCGTACGCCAATCCGTGTCGTGTCCACCCCGGCGCGCGCCGAGTCACACAAACCGATTTAATGCATCGTTTATAATTCAAATATATTTAAATGACAATAAATATTAAATAAGCCGCCGACCGCGAGTGCACAGCAGTGACACTCGGGGCAGACGAGCAGAATGAATGAAGGGGATGGAGCGAGACGGCCTCAATCGACGCCCAGTTGTTCTCGGCGAGAGTCGTTGACGTGCGGCGCGCCCCAAGTCGCGCTCTGCGCACCGGTGGACAATTATTTGCCACCAAATATTTTTAATCATTGCTTTAAATTATTATGCGCGCCAAACGGGCCTTCTCGAACAGGACCTCATTCGCATGCCGGTCGAGCTACTCGTCATTCTGGGAGCTGAAGCTTCCATACTCGGCTTCGTCGCCGCCATGACCCTGCATGCCAAGCGAATGGACGTTCTGAGCGGACGATCGTTCGAGCGCCCCATCGTCCCGCATGGAGGGAACGGGCAACCACCGCGCTCGCCCGATCGAAAGGTACGCAATTTAGTGGGGTTGACCGCGAGGTGGGCGATCTCGTCACGTTCGTTCCACCGGATTTGGCACGGCGCGCCGATCGCCCAAATGCTACGGCGGATCCTTCAAATCGGAGTGCAGACGCGGGTCCGGTTTGGGACGCGCGCGCGTCGGGCCGACACGCCCGCCCCTCATGCTTGCGACCGTCCGGCCTTGCTTTCAGGAACTGGTCGCAACACCGACGCCCAGGGAAAGGGCGCCGGTCCCGAAAACATGCAGTCGAGCGCTGCTGCCATCTTGCACGAGCTCAGCGCTCCTTGAACGCCCGCCCCGCCTGGTCCTGCAGCGGCTTGAGCAAGTATGAAAGCGCGGTCCGCCCTGCAGTCTTGATGAAGACCTCGACGGGCATGCCGGGCAGCAACTTGGCCGAGCCGAGCTTCGCCAGCTCTTCCGGCTTCAGCAGGACGCGGCCTGTGTAGTAGCTGGTGCCGGCACGCTGATCCTGCGTGATGTCTGCCGAGACCATGCTGACCTCGCCATCGATTTCGGGCGTGGTTTTCTGGTTGAATGCTGCAAAGCGCATTGTCGCGGTCTGCCCCACATAGACCTGGTCGATATCCTTCGGCGCGATCTTGACCTCGACCGCAAGCGAGTCCGCATCAGGGACGATCAGCATGATTTGCTCACCGGGAGAGATCACCCCCCCAACCGTATGCACGCTGAGCTCGTGGACGCGACCGGATTGTGGCGCTCTGATATCGACGCGATTTAACTGATCCACCGCCGCAGTCTTGCGCTCGCCTAGCTCGGAGAGTTTCGAGCGCGTTTCAATCAAGTCCTTGCCGACCTCCGTCCGGAGGTCCTGGTCGATTTGAATGATCTGGAGTCCAATTTCGGAGATCTTGCCCTTCGACTGCGCGATCATCCCTGCAAGCTGGCTGCGCTCGCCCTCGATGCGGGCGGAGTCGCGCTCGAGGGAATTGAGCCGCGTGATCGGCACCAGATTCTTTTGCCAGAGGCTGCGTACGCCCTCCAGCTCCTGGCGGATGAATTCCACTTCCTTCTGCTTGGCCTCCGACTGCCCCGTATAGCCCTTAATCTCGTTTTCCAGCTGCGCGCTCTTCTCCTGCAACTGCGCTTTCTGGCCGCTCCTTGCCTGGCGGCGGAGGTCGAACAGCTTCCGCTCCGCAGTGATCGCACGGCTCGCCTCGGAGTTGCTCTCCTTGGCCCGGTCGAGCAGCACCTTGGGAAACACGACCTGCTCGGCACCATCGCGCTCGGTTTCGAGACGAGCCTGCCGCGCCAGCAGCTCATCGATGCTGTTGGTGACAATCGTCGCATTCGCGAGCGTCTGCGTCTGGTCGAGGCGGATCAAAACGTCGCCTGCATTAACCCGATCGCCCTGGCGCACACGCAGTTCTCCCACAATTCCGCCAGTGGCGTGCTGGACCTTCTTGACGCTCGAATCCACCACGACCACGCCCTGAGCGATGACCGCGCCAGACAACTGGGTCGTCGTCGCCCAGCCGCCGACCCCAAAGGTCACCAGAGCGAGCATGATCATTCCGACGATCATGTAACGTTGGATCGACTGCAACGCCGGCGCTACCTGACCGTTCATCGGCCGCCTCCTTGAGCTTCCGCGACGACCTTGAGCGGTACCGGATTCCGCAACACTCTCTTGAGAACCTCCTCTCGCTTGCCGAAGGACTGAACTCTGCCTTCGCCGAGGCACAAGACATGGTCCACACCTTCCAGCGCCTTCGGCCGATGCGCGACAACGGCCACGATCCCTCCGCGGCGTCGCACGTTCAGGATCGCCTCGGTAAGGGCCTCCTCGCCCTCCGCATCGAGATTGGAAGAGGGCTCATCAAGCACGACCAGGAAGGGTTTGCCGTAAAAGGCGCGCGCAAGCCCGATACGCTGCCGCTGCCCCGCCGACAGCGCCAGCCCTCCCTCGCCGATCTTCGTGCTGTACCCGTCCGGCAGGGAGAGGACGAGCTCGTGTGCGCCCGCGGCATGAGAGGCTTCCAGAACAGCGGCGGCGGTTGCGTTCGGGTCGAAGCGCGCAATGTTCATCGCAATGCTGCCGTCGAACAATTCTACGTCCTGGGGCAGATAACCGATGTGCTTGCCGAGGGCGTCCGAAGACCAGTGCTCGAGGGCGGCGTTGTCGAGCCGAATCCTGCCGCGAATACACGGCCACACCCCAACCAGCGCACGCGCCAGCGTCGACTTGCCGGATCCGCTCGGACCGATGATTCCGACCGCCTGCCCACTCCGCAGCTGGAATGACACTTCGCTGAGAGTGGGTCTCTCGGAGTTCGGAGCACCGATATAGAGGTTCTCGGCGGTAAGGGTTGCAACAGGCGCAGGCAATGCCAACCGCTCCTCCTCGTGAGGCAGAAGCTTCAGCAAGTGATCGAGCCGTTGCCCCGATTGTCGCGCGGCGACGAATCCCTTCCAGTTCGCAATGGCCATTTCGACAGGCGCAAGGGCCCGCGCGGTGAGGATCGATCCGGCAATGATGATGCCGGCCGTCGATTCCTGGTTGATGACGAGGACGGCGCCAACGGCAAGAACCAGCGATTGCAAGATCGCCCGGAAAATCTTCGAGGCACCACCGAGTCCGTTTGCGACATCGCTGGCCCGTTCATGGGCCGCGAGGTACTTCGCGTTGACATCCCGCCAACGCAAGGCCGCTTGTTGCCGCATGCCCATGGCCTGCAGAACTTCGGCATTGCGCCGTCCCTCGAGCGCGAGGGCAGTTCGCGAAACGGCGAGACGCGAGCTCGCCTTCGCTGGGCCTCGGGTACGCGTTTCCGTGAGCATCGTAATGCCGACCAGCACCAGCGCGCCAACCAGCGCAGTGACGCCAATCCAGAAGTGAAAGAAGAAGCAGACGCCGAGATAGATCGGCATCCAGGGCAGATCGAAGAGCGCCGTCGGCCCTCCGCTCGACAGGAAGCTGCGGACCTGATCGAGGTCCCGCACCGGCTGCAGGCCGTCGCCATCCGCTCTGGTCTTCAAAGGCAAGCGAACAAGCGCATCGAAGATGCGAATGCCGAGACTTTCATCGAAATACCGACCGACCCGGGAGCTAATCCTGCTCCGCACGAGATCGAGCCCGCCTTGAAACAGGTAAAGCACCGTCGCCAGAGCAATCAAGGCGATCAGAGTCGGTATGCTGCGTCCGGGCAGCACCCGATCATAGACTTGCAGCATGAAGAACGAGCCGGTGAGCATGAGTAGATTGCTCATGCCGCTGAAGGCCGCGAGTGCCCAGAAAATCCGGCGGCAAGACCGCAGGAAAGCGGACAACTCTGACTGCGACTCGTCATAGTGATCCTCTGGCCGGGGTCGACCAGCGAATATCCGTTGCCGCACCGCTTCGAGCAGGTCCTTTGCCCAGCCGATCAGCTGTGGCGTCTGCAGTTGAGCGTTTTCTGCCCGCTGCCGTCCGGCTGTCCAGAGTGCTGATATGTGAAGAAGTGGAATTCGATAGAGATTCGCGGGCGGGGGGAATACCCCCCGCCATCCAAAGTCAATCATGGCTGCTGCCCTTGAACTACGCCATTGTTGGAAGATCCCCCAAGAGATCACCAAGGCAGTTGTTGAAGACTACTCTGTGTGGATGCCGTCCCTTACGCGAAGTGGAAGTCGTTGCTGGTCAACGCGCCGACCTTGGTGTTCTTCAGCGTGAGCGTATCGCTCCCCGTCGCGATCACGACATCGGTACCTGACTGGGTCGCGTGGGAGAGAACGCTGGCAAAACTGTCGAACACACTCTTGCTGAACTCGATCGTGTCGTGAGCAGGTCCGCGAGCAACGAAGCCCTTGATCACGTCGTTGCCGAAGTTCGCGCCAAACACGAAAGTGTCGGCCTGGCTGCTGCCAACGAAGGTGTCATCGCCGGACGTGCTCGTCAGGGTCGTGTTGCCCGGCGAAGCGACGAACGTACTGCCCGCAATGGGAGCGGTGGTATTGGTTGCGGTGGACGACGTAGCTACGCTGGAAGTACCGATCTGCCCGTCACTGTTCAGATCCTGATGGAAGCTGGTCTCCAGCGTCTTGAGGCCAGAGTCCGTACCCGAGACCGAGCCACCGTCCGTGGAGCCGGTCAGGGAGCTGACATGGGAGACGTAGTTGCCATCGTTGTCGGTGTTCCACGCCGTGTACTGACCGGTGCTCGTCTCCTTCCAGGCAACTTGATAACCCGTCGCCGTCTTCTCCGCACCAATGGGAGTCCAGGTGCCATCCGACCCGCTCACAAACTCCACACCGTTGTCCTTCAGCGTGGGGCCCGATCCGGTGCTGCCGTTGAGATAGTATTTGCCGCCACTCTCAACGAGACTTGTCACACCAGCCGATTCGATGACCTTGCCAGTCGTCGGCGTTGGCGATGTCGGGGTGGTTGCAGTAGAAGTACCGATCTGCCCATCACCGTTAAGATCCTGATGGAAGCTCGTCTCGAGCGACTTAAGGCCGGAGTCCGTACCCGACACCGAACCACCCGACGTGGAGCCGGTCAGGCTGTCGACATGGGACACGTAGTTGCCATTGTTGTCAGTATTCCACGCCGTGTACTGACCGGTGCTCGCCTCCTTCCAGACAACCTCATAGCCCGTCGCGGTCTTCTCAGCACCAATCGGTGCCCAGGTGCCATCCGACCCGTTCACAAACTCCACACCGTTATCCTTCAGCGTGGGGCCCGATCCGGTGCTGCCCTTGAGGTAATATTTGCCGCCGCTCTCAACGAGAGTTGTGGCGCCAGCTGACTCGACGACCGTGCCGGCAGTCGGCGACGAGGGTGACGTCGGCGAGGTCGGTGTGGCTGGCGCGGAGGTGCCGGTGATGCTGGCCGTGAAGGCGGTGGACGCCGCGCCGGTATTGCCTGCTGCGTCCGTTGCCGTCGCGGTAAGGCTATGCGAACCGGCCGCAAGGGCGCTGCTTGTATAGCTCCACCCGCCAGTGCTGCTTGCCGTCGCGGTCCCGATCTGGGTCGTGCCGTCGAACACCTTCACGACGCTGCTCGCTTCGGCATTGCCCGACATCACCACCTGATTGGCGGTATTCACCGTATGGCTAGCAATGGTCGGTGCAGTCGGAGCCTTGGTATCGACGGTGATTGCCAACGCAGACGACGCCACGCTGGTCTGACCCGACGAACTGGTTGCCGTTGCGGTCAGCGTATGCTTGGCGTCGGTCAGGACCTTTGTGATGTAATCCCAGGCGCCGCTCGAGTCCGCAGTGGTCGAACCGATCTGGGTCGCACCGTCGTAGAACTTGACGGTGCTGCCGGCAGCAGCGGATCCCTTGAGCTCGATCGTATTGTCGTTGGTGATCTTGTCGCCGGCGGTGCCGCTGTCGGTCGAGAACGACGCGATGATGGGAGCATCCGGCACAGTTGGGGCCGTCGAGCCCGAGCCGCTGTTCGCCGATGTGTTGAGGGTCGCGATAAGGCTCCCGCTGTCATCCACATTGCCGGTGTAAACTGGGGTGTTGCCGGTGAATGCGGTTGGGCCCCAATAACCTCCGCCCATGTGATTGTTCGTGATCGAGACTCCCGTGACCGAACCGCCGTTGAACTGGGCCGAGCTGTAGATGTTGTAGCCACCACCATACAATAGATTGTTGTCGACAACGACGTTCGAGACAGGTCCGAAGTAATTGTCGATCATGATCGCTGCCGTTTGAGTGTGGTCGTTAATGACCGTGTTATGGCGGATCGTGATGTCGTAGTTTTTCCCGTCAATCGAGATACCGTCGTAGTGCGGGGATCCCGATGCGATCATGTCGTGGATGTAATTGTCCTGAATGAGGGTATTCCCTCCATCCACGCCGATCCCATTCTCAACGTTGTAGATGTTGTTGGCGATGAACGTTCCCTGACCCATGATTCCATAGTCGCCGTCGTTGCCCGAGCCGACGCCATTGATCTCATTGTGCTGGATCACCGCACCCGTTACCCCCGTCGCAACCCTCACGGCGTAGAACGCATCCGTCGTGACCTTGCAGTTCTCCAAGGTGACATTCGGAGCGTTGATGTAGACCGATCCATGGATGTCGAGGCCGCTGATCACGGCTCCCGCGGTATTGATGACGAGGTCCCCGTAGTAAGGAGTGAGGGTCACGCCCGCCGACACTCCAGTGTTCGTAGCATCAGGCCACGCAGTCGTCGTTGCCAAGATATTTTTCTCCTTCGCAGTTAAATCGAACGTGCAGCGCACGCAGGTGCGCCATCCCCAAAGGCGCGCCACGGCCGGTGTCATGCTCCATCGGCGGGGGCTTTTTTGGGACAAGATGGGGGCGCCACTTGGGTCATTTTTTGGGTGCAACGCGCGACCAAATTCAACGCGATTAAAAAAACCCGAAGTAACACCGCGATATAAGCCGCGACAGAGTGCGAGTGTTCGCGCGTTGCCGCAAGAGCACACTGCCGACTTATTCACCTTTATCTTCGCAGACGGCAACGAGCGCGCAGCTTCTCATCGCCTCTTGGCATTTTCGCAATTTAATTGCGGATATATATTTTTAACAACTTCACCAAAGGCTCGCTTCAAAAAGACCGCCAGACCACGATTGGGTGGGAATCGATTCTCTCCGTTCGACGGATCTCGCGCGAACTCGTCAGCAGAGTTCTGCCGGGGACAGCGGAACACAGGCGCTCTTCTGAGGTGTGGCAGTCGAAGGCTGTCGAGGAGCTATTTGGAGGGAGATCAATTCGGTTGCGTATCCGTAGCCCTTGAAGCGCGCGAGTCCTCATGCCCGGAAATCGATCGCCGCTGAGGCGAGGCTCGCCGCGTAGTCGCGACACGGTAACGAATGAGAATACAGCCATTCCCTCCCGGTGAAGACGCCGGTTTTCCACTGCCCTGGACGACCTCACATGCGAGCGATCTGGTCTGGACGGCGGAATGGCAATGGGCCACAATATTCGTGCATCGAAGCGGAGCCTTGCTAGGCCGAAGATTGTCCCATTTCTACAGATCGGAAGTGATGATCCATGCACTATTTCCGCGAGTCCGTTTACCGAGTACTCGATCTGATTTTGACGCCGGTCGTTCTACTTTTTGCTCCACTTGCAGTCCTCCTTGGTCGCCTCCGTGATCGAGCTCCCTTGTCGAGGTCAATCTGTGACAGATTTCAGTTCGCCATCGTGCGGCATCACTACTATGAGCCGATCGTTCTCGCGAAAGACCTGAAGCGCGACCTAGATCTTCCGCGAGAAATCGCTGGACTGGATCTAAACGAAGCGACACAGCTTGAGCTGGTCGAGCAATTTAAGTACCGCGACGAACTGCTCAAAATTCCAACCGTTCAAAAGGGACCCGACGAATTCGGATACCACAACGGCTCGTTCGAGCCTGGAGACGCCGAATTTCTCTATAACATGATACGTCACTTCAAACCCAAACGGATCGTCGAGGTCGGGAGTGGCAATTCGACCCTCATGGCCCGCCTCGCGATAGAGGCGAACGGGAGGGACAGCCCGGGCTATCGATGCGAGCAGATCTGTATTGAACCGTTTGAGCAACCTTGGCTCGAATCAGCGGGTGTCACGGTCCTGAGAAGAAAGGTCGAGTGCTGCCCAGACAGCCTTTTTGAGGCGCTGGAAGAGAACGACATTCTCTTCATCGACTCCTCACACATCATTCGCCCGCAGGGCGACGTCCTGCACGAATACCTGCACGTACTCGGCCTCCTCCGTCCCAACGTGATCGTGCATGTCCACGACGTCTTCACGCCGCACGATTACCCTGCTCAATGGCTCCTTCGCGATCGCTGGCTATGGAATGAGCAATATCTCCTGGAGGCCTTCCTGAGTTTCAACGCACATTTCGAGATCATTGGCGCAGTTAACTGGCTTGCACGCAATCACAAGGCTAGGCTGAACAACGCATGTCCGGTTCTGATGCGCGAACCGTGGCGGGAGCCAGGATCATTCTGGTTCCGGCGTGTGGATAAATAGGCGACCTGAGGCCGCAGATGATCTACCGAGGACCAATGGTGCGCCCGGTCGCGCTATCTACGTTTTCCCGCCACACCGGGAGGTTTTTCACAATCGAACTATAGCCCCACCTCCCTCTGCCCATGCGATTCTTGGTGAACGAAACCCCCTCGACCGATCCGCCATTGAACTGCGCCGAGCTGTAAACCGTGTATCCACCGCCCATCAGCAGGTTGCCGTCGACTTCGATGTTGGAGATCGGTCCGAAATAATTGTCGATCATGACCGCGGATGTCTGCGTGTGCCTGTTGATGACCGTGTTGTGCCTGACAACGATGTTGGCGTTGCCGCCATCGATCGAAATGCCGTCATAGTGCGGAGAGCCGGACGCAAGGAGATCATGAATGTAGTTGTCCTGAATGAGCGTATCAGACCCAGACACACCGATTCCGTTCTCCACATTGTAGATGTTGTTTGCGATGAACGTACCCTGACCTACTATGCCATAGGAGCCATCATTGCCGGAGCCACCGCCGTTGATCTCACAGTTCTTGATCACTGTGCCAGTGACACCGGGCTCGATTCTCACGATGTAGAAGGAGGCGGAAGTCACCTTGGAATCGATCAGCGTTACGTTCGGTGCCTTGATATAGACGCGGCCTTCAATATCGAGGCCCGAAATCGTGACGCCGGCCTGGTCCGCTACAACGTCGCCGGAACGCGTTAGCTTGACATGCGGACGCACCCCCGTATTCGTAGGGTTGGGCCATTCGGCCGTGGGTATCGGGTCGCGCTCCGCCGCGCGCGCAACAATGTCGTCTTCCCCGGCGCTCACGACTAAAAGCAACAAGAGCGATTGAATGAAGATCGACCGTCGCATCCGCAGGTGCCCTTGCGTCCGTTATTGTGCCATCCGCTCCTTCGGCCGGCCCATCTCGCCTCTCAATCCAGCGACGAGCCCTTCGATCGCTGCACGGCTGTTGCTTGGGGCTCCCTGCAGTAAGAACCTGAGTGCATAAAGGACGGAGACCGCAACTCTAAGAGGCAGCGACCATGGGAAATGTCGGCGTACAAAGCGAACGCAGTTGCGGTGCTGGAGGTAAACGGAGAGCACTGGTATGGCCGATGAACCTTTGGCGGATCCCGTCGTGGTGCCGCGCTTGTGAACGACGATCGAGTCGGCGGCATAACCGAGTCCCAAATGTCTTGCGCGCAGTCCCCAATCCATATCCTCGTAAAACAGGAAATAGCTCTCATCCATGAGACCAATCCGCTCGATGCACCAGCGGGTCACATACATCGATGCCCCCGAAGGGCTATCCATCGCGTCTTCGACGGCCGCGGTGTTGCAGGATGCATTGAGAAGGTCTCCCAGGCCGATGGCAACGTCTCTCGCGGCCAGCTTCTGCCAGGAGAGCCCACCGCGGAATCTCACGTGATCCGCATCGAGGCTGTCGAGAATAGTGCTGCCCACCATTGCCTTTCGACCGGACTCCGCCCGTTTGTGTAGCGCGGCCAGCGCGGACTCGGTCGGCTGGGTATCTGGATTCAAGATCCAGATCGCCCGCCAAGTGGGAATTGCAGAGAGTGGGCGCAACCACGCATTTATCCCACCGGCATAGCCAAGATTGTCGGAGGCGCACGCAACCCAGACATTTGACGATCTCGCTCGCAGAACCAGGCGCTCCACGCCGGTAAATCGGCTGATGTTATCATCTATTCCGGTTCCGCGAGCTTCGCCCCGCAGGCAAGGGCCTCCCTCGCCGACCAGAGCTGAGACCAGTTGGCAATAGGCATCCTCGCCACCATTCTCGCAAATGAAGACGTCGAAGGCCGGCGAAGTGGTCGCACGGGACAATGCCAGTAGACATTCGACGATGTCATGCGGGTTGCGATAGCCAACGATAAGCACCGCGACCTCGGAAACGAGACTTTCCGCCAACCCATACGAGGCATCCATTTCGGTAGCGTTCAATCCGATCGCCATGGGAACTTCCGCGCTGACATTTAAATTATTATATATATTTCGATATCTTTAAATGCCACTTATTGCAATTGGATTTATTTTGTTTAATCTGACGCAGTGATTGCCGCGCAATGGGGCCGAGGTCCTATCCTGATGAATCTGAAGCCTTTTGCCCGTTTTGCATATGCAAACATCCCCGGCGTGGCGGCGGCGCGATTTGCCTTCAAGGACGCGGCGGCCTCATACCTCCCGAAACCCGAGTATAGGGGTGTCACGTGGACCGCCAGAGCAGACGGTCTGATTATCGATATCGGGGCGAACCGCGGACAAAGCATTCAGGCCTTCAAGAGGTTTAGACCGCAATCGAGCATCGTCGCTTTCGAGCCGGAACCCCTCTCGGCCAAGCGGCTCAAGACTCGATTCTCCGAAGATCGGTCCATCTCGGTATTGCCTTACGCGCTGGGGGCCAGGCCGGGCACCATTACATTCTTCGTTCCATCATACGGTTGGTGGGCGTGCGATGGTATGGCGGCCACCTCCCGCGAGGCCGCGACCGAATGGCTGAGCGATTCCGGCCGCATGTACCGCTTCGATCAGTCCAAGTTGACCGTGGGCGAACACAGAATCGAATGTCGCACCCTCGATTCCTTTGCGATGGCACCCTCCCTGATCAAGGTGCACGCTCAGGGGGCTGAGTTGGACATCCTGCGAGGATCAGTACACACGCTAGGCCGATACAAACCAGCACTGATGTGCGCATTTGCATCGGACGAGATTTCTAACTTCGTCTCCGACATCGGCTATCGGCCTTACGTCTTTCAGGATCGACGCTTCGTGAAGGGGCTGGCGCCGCGTTCAGTCACCTTCACGTGGTATTTGACTGACGATCACAGACGCCGCGCTCAGATCGAAACCGCATCGCCGGGCAAGGCGACCCTCTCATGAGCGTCACGGTTACGGGCGGCGAGTTCGGGCTGACGAGAACAGCCTCTCCGAGAGTTCACGAGCGATCCAGTACGCTGCCGGCTTGGCTGCTGTTGATCGGACTCGTTCTGCCGGCGGCGCAAGTCCAGCTATACCTCGCCGATGCGAAATTGACGATTGGGCGGATCGGAATCCTGCTCCTCATAGTACCTGCGGTGGCAAGGCTAGTCAGGGCCGGTCGTCACATGCTCGCCTCGGACTATCTTGCATTCGGCGTGGCAACATGGATGTTCGCGGCAGCCTACTACACGAGCGGCCCGAGTGCGCTCTCGTCGACGGGCGCCGAGAGCCTCGAGTTTCTTGGGGGCTACCTTGTGGCGCGCGGCTTCTTCTTTGGCCCGGCGGCGATTTATAGCTTCATCCAACCATTCAGGATCGTGACTGCTTACGTCGTCCTGCTGGCGCTCTTCGATAACCTTTCGGGCCGGCTCATTGTTCAAGAAGCGTTTTCTGCCGCTTTCGGCGGCCAAGCGCCACTCTCGCCCGACTTCAGGCTGTACTGGGTAAGAGCTGCCTCGACGTTTGACCACCCAATTCTGCTGGGCACCTACTGCACCGTTGCTTGCGGCATCTTTCTGTTTTCGGAGCAACGCCCGTTGTCAAAACTGCTCTGGGCGGGACTTTGTGTTTTCGGCTGCCTCTTGTCGTTGTCCTCCGCGCCCCTTTTGTCGTGTCTCATTGTCCTGATGCTCTACCTCTATAATGCGGCACTGAAGGAATATTCCGGGCGTTGGTCCGCGCTCCAGATGTGTCTCGCTACCATCGTTGTCGTGATAATGGCCGTCGCCAATCACCCGCTTGGCTGGATCATCTCGCACCTGACCTTCGATCCAGTGTCGGGATACTTTCGAATGTTGATCTGGGACGCGGCCACCCAAAAGATCATGGAGTCTCCTCTCACCGGATACGCGTTCGACCGCCTCAATCACGACATTCTCGATACCACCATCGATTCTGTGTGGCTGGTATTCGCGCTCCGGTTCGGACTTCCGATGATTTTCCTTCTTGCCCTGACAAATATAGCGAGCGTCCTGCCGGTAAAACGCCGCTTCAACGGCGTCATGGAGGATCCCAGCGCGCCAACTCTGCGCATCGCCTTCACCATCGCGGTGGTGATGCTCATGTTCACCGGGCTAACGGTTCATTACTGGAACTATCTCTGGATATTCTGGGGAGTTTGCATCGGCATCAGGGCGTCGCTGCGCGAGTTCTCGATGTACCAGGCTTGAACCCGGAAAACGCGCCAGAATGTTCCCGCGGCAGCACCGTGAGCCGTTTGCGATCGGCGTTGAATGCCGATCTTGACGCAATCCCAGAAGCTCGGAGGCGATCACGGCGTCCTTAACCGCTCGATAGCCGGCCGCAGCAACTGCCATCCCCGCGATCCCAATCGCCGTTTGCAGGCGAGAAGCCACCAACGACGCGATCGCGTAACCTCCGGGTCCAGCTTCGACGCAAGCGCCGAGAGCCGTTCCGATAACCCAACGTCTCCCTCATTGAAGGCACGGCTCGCACAACTGATCGCGTCGAGCGCTAAATGGCGCATCAGCCAGAACCTGAGCTCATCGGCGTCGGGAAGCACTGCGGCACAGCGATCCAGAAACCGCTCAAACGCCAATTTGCGTTGATGGAAGTCTTGCTCGGCGGAATATCCGCCCGACATGTTAGTTGAATGTCGCCGATACACAGCCTGGGTGGCATCGATGTACCCGACGGGACCATGCGCTGCGAACCGGAGCCACATTTCCATATCACCGCTGTGCGTCAAATCGGGTAAGTATCCCCCCACTTTCTTCTGCAGGCTCGTTCGCACCACCACGCTCGGCGCCAACACTATATTCCTGGCGCCGCTAATTCTGATGAAATCGTGGCCAGACAGTATCCTTGTTCCGGGCCCAAGTTCCGCCGGCGGTGCCAGCATCTCCTCCCGCCCCTCTTGGAGTGCGATCGCCCCGCCAAACGTGAGGCCGACCGACGGATTGTCATCCATCAGCCTCACTGACCTCTCAATCGCGCCGGGCATTAAGTAATCGTCCGCGGAGAGCAAAATCATATAGTCGGCAGCGGCCCAGTCGATCCCCTCATTGAAGGTAGCAATATGGCCGCGATTAGTGGCATGCCTGCGAAACTCGACCCGAGGATCTGAACGGGCCAGTTCTTGCGCTATTTGACCTGTACTATCCGTGGACGCATCATCAATGATCAGCAAGCGCAACTCGGGCCCGCACTGCTTCAATATGCTTTCAGCGCACTCCCTGAGGAAATGCCCATACTGATAACAAGGAATGATCGCATCGACGGAACTCATGAAGGTCTCCGGGGAAGCGGCTTGGTTGGTCTCAGAGCCCTGCAAGAGAAACTCGGTTGCGCACGATGTTAGGTCGGCTGTTCATCAGGTCACGAACCGACATACGATCGCGCACACCCAAAGTGGCAGCCAAAATAAAAACACCCTCATTTAATTGGATATTTGTATTTAGGCAATATATTATTCTTTTTAATTGACGTACTGCCATTCCCCGACGGCACAAGACAACGGCATTCGAACCCATGGGCCTCAGTCAAAACGACATCTCTTTGCGCGGACGCGTGACACTTTGGGCCCAACGAAACTCCTGGCGGGTGCCGCGAGGCGTGAGACGTATCGCAAAAAAGCTTTTGATCAGCACCCAGCTGGCTTCCGCAAGTGACGGTATTGTTGACGACTGGTCCAGACCCCTCGTGCCACACGATACGAGCGTGGCACCGAATCCACCGGTTGCGCCCGCCTCGATTCCGACCGGCGGCGTGTGGAAGCGGGACGACTTGCTTGTACCGCCAGGGAGTGTGCACTGCCTGATCGTCACTCCCGTGCTCGACGCCGGCGGGCTTGATGAATTTGTCGCTTTTCTTGCAAGACGCCTCCCTCACTTCGGATTTCGCGTGACGGTTATGTGCGCACATCAATCGGCGGCGCCTGCCGGAGAACTGTTCACAACTTTGCAGAGAGAGGGAACCGAAGCGGTTGCCGCCTCGCCAAACGACGCCTGTCTATGGTTCGAGACGAACCGCCCTGACGTCATCAGCGCGCACGATCCGCCCGGTTGGCTCTTGCGGGCAGCCAGCGCTGCCCGCATTCCGGTCGTGGAAACGCTCCATGGCATTCCAACGCCCATAAGCACGAATTGGAGGGAAGAACGCCGGAGATCGAAGTTCATTGTCCGCTTTGTTGCGGTAAGCGAGCTCGTGAGGCGCCAGTACCTTTCAGGCAATCCGTCCTATCCCGATTCCGCGGTCATCACCATCCCGAACGCGTTCAACCAGACACACCGCCCGGCGGTGAACCGCTCGAAAGCCCGAGCTTGGCTAGGCCTTAACGACGAGTTTCTCTTTCTCTCGCTCGGTCGTCATACGGTTCAGAAGAATGCCTACGGCCTGGTCCGGGCCTTTGCCGAAGTCGCCGAGAATGATCGCAAGGCACATCTGCTGATCGCCGGCCGCCTGGATGATGCAGTGTACACGCGTCAAGTGCGCACTCTTCGCGACACGATGCCTTGCAAGGACCGCATTCACCTCCGGCAGTCGTTTCCGACTCCTTCGATCCTGCTAGCCGCCGCCGACTGCTTTGTTCTAAACTCATTTTTCGAGGGATGGTCTCTGGCCTCTATGGAAGCCTTGAGCGCGGGGCTGCCCGCAATCGTGAGTGATGTCGGAGGCGCGCGTGAGCAAATCGGTATGGACGGCAGCCGCGGATTCGTTGTGGCGAACCCCGTCGGCGATCCCGAAAGGGCGAATTGGCATCGCTCCTGTCTTATGCGATTTCGGCCACAGAAGAATAAGGAAGAACTCGTCTCTGCCATGAAGTCAGTGCTCGCACGTCGAGATCATTGGTCGGCAGTACGCGAACAACTATCCGCGGATTCACAAAGCATCTTCGATCCCGTCATATGTTCCAGACGCCACGCGGAAGTCCTTCTTTCGGCGATTTCACGATCTGCGACCGAAAGTCAGTTCGCCGATTATGGTCGCCCATAGCCGATGGTCCCGAGCGTACTGCGCACCTTCGGGAAGCAAGGCAGTCCACCTCTTACCTATCGTGTTTCTAGCTGATCAGCCGGCTCTTCTTCCAATCTATTCTTGGCTGTGCGACAGGCCCACCAGTCAGCTCACCCGCCATGATGTATTGCTTTGCCAAGTGGTGGGTCAGGAGTCCGAGGGTCAATCGGTCCAACATCATGGACTTTGGACCTTCAAGGCCCGTGATCAGACCATCCTTGACCACCAGATTTGAGTCGTTGAAAAGCTTAACGGCGGTGTCTTCGACAAAGAACCTCAGATGGGTGCGGTCAAGAATTCCAGAATCCGTGTAGGCAAATCGACGTTGGAAAAGCAGCGGAACGGTCACGCTCAGATGCGCGATATTCGGAACAGAAACAATCACGCGACCACCGTCCATGAGGAGCTTTCTGGTGATCGCCTGAAGCGTGCGAGTTGGGTCCGGGACATGCTCAAGCACATCAAGCAACAGAATTAGGTCAAACTTGCTGCCTACTCGGGATATCAACTCGTCGATGTCTCCGATGATCGCGACATCGGCATGCTCTCGCAGGTCGGCCTCGAGCGCTTGATTGAGTTCGACCCCGAACGTCGTGGCATCAGGGTAGATCGACTTAAGCCACAGAAGCGTGAAGCCTGCGCCAGGTCCCACTTCGAGTATGCGGGAGGCGCGGCTGGGCAGCAACGACCGTATCTCGCGGCGAGAGCGGCTATAGTAGTCCTTCGCAGCCGAGACTTGCGCAGGACCCCTGTGTCCCTGCATGTCACCCATTTCGATTCTTTTGGCGGTCTCCAAACTCATTGAGCGACGCTCCTTCTGGAAACCTCCATTCTTTCCATCTCGTGCCCGCCACGAAAGAAAGGCTTCCACGCTTCGTGTCTCTTGGCGGTTACAATCAGGTCTGTCGCAAGTATAGGCGACAGGAGCTGCAACATTGGACCAGTTCTTTTTGGACCGCATCTTTCGATCTTTTCGATCACCAGACCGGCCTCCGCGCACCACCTTTGAATTCTACCGATTGTCGTATCGTGAATCCCTACAGCCTCGAACGTCCCCCACGGCCGAAGGACTTTGCCGGATTTCGCGCATTCCCAGGCGTAACGAAGGCTGGGGCGATTGGGCGCGCAGATGATCACTTTGCCGTCCGGAGCCAAGAGACCGGAAAATAGCCTGAGCAGATAGGCCGGATCACGGACGAATTGCAGAACATCAACGTAGAGCAACCGGTCGAAATGTTCCGCTGCGATTTTCGCGGGTGCCGTCGTGACGTCGCCCAACACGACCTCAGCCCCGAACTGGGCCAAGCCACTGCCCACCACGGGGTCGAGGGGGACAGCTACCACACGGTGTCCTCGTTCCAGGAGTCGACGCTCGTTTGCAGCCGAGCATGATCCGATCGATAATACCACCGCGCCTTCCGGAACACCGGACAACACTTCATCCCTGGCCGGCTCGTAATAATCCTTTGAATACATGCCATGCCAAAGCCGGGTCTCGGCGCTGAATAGCGGGACCGCATTGCTGCCCTCACGCGCAATCTGCATCAGGACCGAGAGTTGAGCGTCCAATTGCTGGCGATCGACTCCGAGCCGGTTAATATATTTGTTCGGCAAATGGTGGGCCGAGAAATCATCGATGTTGGAAATCGGTATCAGCTTCTTGAAACCACACTGGGTGTATGGATCAGTTGCAGCGGTGCAAGGCAGGTCGTACTTGCCTTCGTGCGGTCCGACCAGGAATCCGCCGGACGCGATCGCTCTCGCAAGCTGCTGCTGAGTGAGTATATAGCTAGCGGCATGCTCGTTGGTAAATTGGGCGAGGCAGTAATCCCCCCTGATCTTTACCGACGTGCAATCCCAATGAAAGGAGCCATGGGCCTGCGGATAATTCAGTTCGCCGCTTGAAGCTTTCTCGACGAGCATCAACCCGGCAACCTCGTCTTCATGCAGCACTGAAGTCACGTCAAGGAACGCTCTGATGTTCTTTTCAGTTATCAAGATGTCGTCTTCGGAATATATGAAGATGTCGTATTGATCAGCTCGCGCTACAAATTGCTCCTTGTGCGCGAAGGGGAGCGACCACGGATTCTTGTTGGGGAGGCCAACGATGCATTCGACGTCTGCAGCGGGCCTTTTATCAATGTTTGATATGATGACGATGTCCACATCGAACGACATGGACCGGTACTCCTGGATCACCCGATCCAGGTAGGCATTGTTTGCAGTCCCATAGCTCGCGATCACGACCAGAAGTCGCAATGACTTTCGCTCGGCGATCCCCGAAGTCATCGCTCCAACTCTGCCCGCAACGCAGCACTCACCCTCGAGGTATCTTCTGCGTTCATCTGTGCGTAGATGGGCAGCAAAATGGCCCGATCCTGGGCGAGCTCGGATTGACGCAGATCCTGACCCTGCGTGACATCCGAATATGGCGCCTCACGGTGGGCGCACATGATGCCTCGCCGGGTCGCGATGCCATCATCGAGGAGGTGTTGCATAACGATGCGCTGGTCGAGCCGATCTGGAAGACGCACGCAATAGCTCTGCCAGTTGGATCTGGCCCACGTCGGCTCGGTTGGCAACCGCAGTCCTTCCAGATTGCCAAGCTGTTCGGCATATTTGGCGGCAACGGCCCGCCGGCGTGCTACCAGCTCCGGAAGCCGCTCGAGCTGTTTGCGGCCAATTGCGGCCTGCATATCCGTCATTCGGTAGTTGTAACCCAGAACGACGTACTCCTCGAAGATCACGGACGACGAATTGTGCCGCACCGTGTCCGGAACGCTCATGCCGTGCTGGCGCAGCAGCCTGAACTTGCGGTCAAGCTCGGCATTCGCGGTGGTGAGCATCCCCCCCTCACCCGTGGTGATCACTTTTCGCGGGTGAAAGGAGAAACAAGCAATGTCTCCATGCGGCTTTCCGATCGGCTCCCATTCCCCGTTCATCCGGATCTGCGATCCGGCGGCGCAGGCCGCGTCTTCGATCACGGCGATGCCGTGGCGGCGCGCTATCGGCAGAAGCGCGGCCATGTCACAGGGCATGCCCATTTGATGAACTGCAATGATCGCTCGCGTGTGCTCGGTGATGGCTTCGACCAGCCGAGTGCAATCCAAATTGTACGTTTCGGGATCAATATCGACGAAAACCGGGGTGGCGCCCTGGTGTCGGATGACGTTTGCGGTCGCGATGAAGGAGTGGCTTACCGTGATCACCTCGTCGCCGGCGCCGATGTCCAATGCCGCCAAGGCGAGTTGCAGGGCCGTCGTGCAGTTCGCGACGGCACAGGCGTGCGGAGCGCCGACAAGCGCAGCGAACTCGCGCTCGAACGCGGCCACTTGCGGACCTTGCGACACCCAGCCCGACAGCACGGCCGCGCGCGCAGCGTCAGCCTCTTCCTCCGCAAGTAGCGGCGCAGCGATCGGAATCACGATGCCGCCGCCTGCCGATGATGATCCGAAGCGAGCTCGCGCTCGGATCGCCACCATTTCACGAGATCGGAGAGCCCCTGCTCCAGCGAAACCGTGGTGCGGAAGCCCAGCAAGCGCTCTGCCTTGCCCGTCGAGGCCAGACGTCGCGGTACTGGATTGACCGAGCGCTCCGGCGCGAATTCGGGCGTGAGGCCGCGGTGTCCCATCACCGACGCGAGCACCGTAGCCAGCTCGGTCAGGCTTGTTTCAGTGCCGCTCCCGACGTTAAAGACCTCATCGGTAATCTTTGCCCTGGCGGCAAGGATGTTGGCACGCGCGACGTCGCGGACGTGAACGAAATCCATGGTCTGACGGCCGTCTCCAAAGATAACGGGAGGCAATCCAGCTTCCAGCCGCTCCATCCAGCGGATCAAGACCTCGGTATACCGTCCGTGGATGTCCATCCGGCTGCCATAGACGTTGAAATACCGGAATGCCACATAGTCGAGGCCGCATGCATCGTTGAAAGCCCGCAGTAGCCCTTCGTTAAACGCCTTGGCGGCCCCATAGAGAGTTCGGTTATTGTAGGCATTCTGCCGCTCTGTCGTCGGAAACTCCTCGGCCATGCCATATACCGATGCCGAAGAGGCCGCGATGATCTTCTCAATATCGTGCTTGATACACAGTTCCAGCAGGTCGTAGGTGGCATCCACCATGACCTCCTTGGCCAGACGCGGTTCGGCCGCACAATGAGTAATGCGGAGCGCGGCCTGGTGGAAGACGATATCGGCCGCCTTGACCAACGCTTCCATCAGCTTGCGATCGCGAATGTCGCCATGAACCAGTCTCACCGGCCCACGCCCGAGCGCGCGCCGGAGATTTTCCGGCCGGCCTCTGATCATGTTGTCGAGGGCAACAATCTCGATGCAGCCCTCGTCGCAGAGCAGATCAACGATGTGGGAGCCGATGAATCCGGCCCCGCCGGTGACCAGAACGCGTTTACCCTTGAGATCAATCAAGACGCTCTCCTGTTGTGGGACCATGTCATGAAGCTTTGTGGATGCTCCGACCGGGTGCTGATGGCTACGCTAGGCTGCAGCGCCGTCGCACTCCTCAATATTCCGACAACCTCGGCCGCCTGTTCCGGCAGCAACTCGGGATAGATGGGAAGAGAAAGGAAGTCGTTCGCGAGCATCTCAGTGACGGGGAGATCACCGGCGCGATAGCCGAGTTCTGCATACGCCCTCTGCAGATGCACCGGGACGGGATAGTGAATCCCGGCGCCAATTCCGGCATCACGCAATAGCTTCAGCGCGTCGTCGCGGCGCTCCAATCTGACCGCATAGACGTGATACACGTGGCGGGCGTACTGGGGCGGCTGGGGACGCGCGAATGGAAGACCAGAAAGCAGTGCATTGTATCGCTCAGCCAGCGACCGACGTGCATCGGTCCAATGCTCAATATAGTCCAGCTTGACATTCAGTACCGCGCTCTGGATTTCGTCCATGCGATAGTTGTATCCGGCAATGACGTGGTCGTACTTCGCCTCCTGCCCCCAATCCCGCAACAGGGACACGCGGCGTGCAAATTCAGGCCGGTCAGTGACGACCGCCCCACCCTCGCCAAACGCTCCAAGGTTCTTGCCGGGATAAAAGCTGAAGCATCCCAGATCGCCGATCGAGCCTGCGCGACGTCCGCGATACTCCGCGCCGTGCGCCTGCGCGGCGTCTTCGATGACGACCAGGCCGTGACGACGCGCGATCTCCATGATGGGATCCATGTCGGCCATCAACCCGTGGAGATGAACCGGCAGGATAGCCTTGGTTCGCGGCGTTATCGCAGCTTCGACCAAGCCGGGATCCATTGTCCACGTCACAGGGTCGACGTCGACGAACACCGGCCTGGCGCCGCTGTAGAGAATGGCCGCGGTCGTCGCGACGAAGGTCATCGAGACCGTGATGACTTCGTCACCGGGCCTTACGCCCGCCGCCAGCAAGGCAAGGTGAAGCGCCGAAGTTCCGCTGTTCACCGCGCGGCAATGGGCAGTCCGGCAATATTCCGCAAAGCGTCCTTCGAAGGCCGTCACCTCAGGCCCGAGCACAAAGTGCCCGCTCCCGATGACCCTCGCCACAGCCGCGTCGATTTCGGGCTTAATCTGGCTATATTGGGCTTTCAGATCCAGGAAGGGTATCAAGATTCAAGACCTTGGATTGGATTGAAATTATATCCACATTTAAATATAATCATCATATTAAATCAAGCATTAAATTCGCACGGGATGAATATTAACGACGCTCTTTCCGCTGCGCCTCGAATGAGCCGAGGGCACCCAGGACCGTCTCCTCAGCTGCGGACAGAACCCGAGCGGGCACTCCCGCGACGATGGCGCCGTCCGGAACGTCTTTCGTCACGACTGCACCCGCGCCTATGCAGGCTCCCTTTCCGATCGTCACACCGCAGAGGATGGTGGCGTTCGAACCGATGGACGCCCCCTTGCCGACGTGAGTGCGCTGAAGCGTCCAGTCCGACGCCTGCTGAAGACGACCGTCCGCGGTTGTTGCCTTCGGGTATTTGTCGTTTGTGAACATCACGCCATGACCGATGAACACTTCGTCCTCGATCGTGACGCCCTCGCAGACGAAGCTGTGCGACGATATCTTGCAACGCGCACCGATCTCCGCCCCCGCCTGGATCTCGACGAAAGTTCCGATCCTGCTTTCGTCACCAACGGTGCAACCATACAGATTGACCAGGTCCGGATGCAGGATGCGGACATCGCGACCAAGCTGGGTATCCTTTATTGGCATGTCAGTTTCCCTGTCTCTACAGTCCGGCAAAACCCTTACAGTACTGAGCGTGACGGGCGCAGCCTGGGCGCCATCTCGACGAGACCCGCGGCCGCTTGACGAAGGTGCTGCAGCAGAGGGTGCCTTGTGACGATCAGTCCCCACCCCCAGCAGAAGGCGGCGACCACAAACGCTGACAGAAGGCCGACGAAGAAATTGAGAATTCCTGTCTCGATCAACACCGCACAGGCGGCTACGCCCGAGGCGGTCGCCATCGTGACGACACCGCTCTTCAGAACGGCACGGCCAAACTCGCGCGGCCGCAGCGCAAGATGCCGACTGAGATAGTATATCGCTACTGCCGCTTGGAACGGCAAGGTTAGCAACGCGCACGCCGCGACTGCCTCCACGCCAAAGAAGGACGCGCCCAGGAGCGCAAGGAGCGACGGTGGCAGCGAGATGAAGGACGAGACAAGCGCGTCACGCACGCCACCAACCGCCAGGAACACAGGATAAGTCAGGCACGCAGCGAACAATGCCAGATTTGCGAGGCAGAGAATGCGCACTAACGGCACGACCTCCAGCCAAGCCTGACCAAGCCAGATCAAAACGATCGGTTTTGCCATAATCGCTACGAATGTGAGGAACGGCCACTGCACTGCGGAAAGCAGTTGGACCGCGTCCAGATATACGCCCTTTAGATCTGCCCCGGTTGCACGCCTCGTCACGATCGCCGGCATGATGACCGGGTTCAGCACCTGCGTGACGAGCCTGTCAAAAACCTGGGTAAGGCTGGTGGCCCGGCTATAGAGACCTACAGCAGAAAAATCGAGAATCTTTGCGAGAAAGAGCTGGGGGGCGAGGTTGTAGAAGATATTGATGGCACTGACGCCGCTGGAATAGAGACCGAATCTGAGGACGTCGCGGTATTCCGATAGCGAAGGGCGCAACACGCCGAAATCCTGATAGGAGCCCAGCAGCGTAGCCGTGAGAACGATGCTCCCCGCCACACCACCCCAGATCGGAGCCATATAGCTGAAGTTCAATACCGCCAGTCCGATCGAAACCAGCGCAACCGTCATGTTGCTTGCAAGATTGCAGATCGCGAGCGTCCCAAACTGCATGTCACGGCGAAACAAGGCGATCAAAGTTCCGGAGACCGGCAGAAGGAGAAGGTTAAGCGTAGAAACCTGGATACCTCGCCTCAGGCTGTCCTGCCCAAAGAGTTGCGATACGACGTCGGCCGAGGCTAACAGGATCAGGGCAACTGCCAGCGAGACCCCCAAGATCACAGTGAACGCCGTGCGAATGGTTCCGCGCGACAACTCATGCTTCTGAATCAGGTAGTTCGCCCCTCCAAATTCCTGAAATGCGGCTGCGACAATAGCGGTAAGCGCGTTGACAACCGCAAAGACCCCGAACTCGCTCGGCGTCAGCAGACGCGAGAGCACCGCGGTCGAGACAACGAACAGCACAAGGGCGGCATAGCGGTCCACCCCAGAAAATAGAACCGAACGATGCACTGAATTCATCGAGACTCCGTCGCGGGGCTCGGCTGGCCAACAGCCACGGCCAAGGCGCCAATCAAGCCGTGGCCCGGGTCTCCTCCGGTAGTATACGCGGCAACTGCCTGATCGGGATTGGCCTGCCCTGTTTGGCGATCGAACGAGAAGCTGCTTCGAGCACCTCGATCACCCGCAGCCCCGACATGCCACTGGAAATCGGCTTCGTCCCCGTGCGGACGCAGTCGACAAAATGCTCGACCTCCGTTTGCAGCGCCTCCTTGGGCGAGATATGCGGAGCCCACATGTCACCAGCGCGATATCCGATCCGGAACTGATGTGCACTCTCGGGAGGCCTATCGAGTGTAATTCCCTTGTCGTAGACCTTAACCTTCTCGGTCGGCTCGAGATCGTCGTAGACGATCATCTTCTTGCTGCCTCCAATGAACGTCTGCCGCACCTTGACAGGCGAGAGCCAGTTGACGCTGACGTGAGCCACGCATGCGTTGGCAAAGAACAAAGTGATATGGGCCATGTTCTCCGGCGAACCGACAACATGGCACGAGCCCGTCGCCGAGACCGCAACCGGCTCTTGATCGAGGATATGATGGATGATCGAGATGTCGTGTACCGCCAGATCCCAGATCACGTTTACATCTCTTTGAAACAGTCCGAGGCTCGAGCGTATGCTATCGTAGTAGTAGATGTCCCCGAGCTCTCTCTTCAGCAGGAGCTCACGAATCTTCTGGACCGCCGGAGTATAGAGAAAGGTATGATCGACCATCAGCGTCAATCCGCGCCGGTCCGCCTCGTCGATTAAGCGGGACACCAGCTCCGCGCTCGGCGCAAGTGGTTTCTCGACCAACACGTGCTTGCCAGCTCTCAACGCCGCCATTGCCAGCTCGTAATGCGTGTGCACCGGCGTAGCGATGGCGATTGCGTCGATCAAGGAGTCCTTCAGCAGATCGTCATATCGAGCGGTGGTCGCTACCCCTGGGTACAGCTGCCTGATGGCGGCCAGCCTACCTGGATCAAGGTCGCTGACGCCGACAACGCGGGCGGCGGGATTGATCGAGAAATTGCGAACGAGATTGGGGCCCCAATAGCCGTAGCCGACGACCCCGATTCCCAGCTGACTATCTCGCATACTGACCTCGATCCATTCGGGAAACTTCGATTTTGTTGGTTAGGTGCGCGCGGGCATATCCTGCCAAATGCCTCGCGTATCGATGACGTCGAGGTGCCGGCGCTCGGCCAATGGCACCATTTTGAATTCATCGTGATCAACGAGCAGGACCGCAATTTCGCAGCTGCGCAGGGCTTCGTCGATGGTCACGAATGCGACGCGATAATCGGCCAACTGAGACGGCAGACGGCGCAGATTCGGTTCGACAACCTTGATCCGTTCGCCGTATTTGGCCGCGAGATGCATAGCAATCTCCAAAGCCGGGCTTTCACGCACGTCGTCGACATTCGCCTTGAACGTCAATCCGCAACAGGCAACGTTCGCGTAGGGATGATCGTCGATCAGCGCCTCTGCGTGCTCGATGATCTTCCGTGTCTTGGCGTTGTTCACGTCGCGGCTTGTCCGCATCACACGCGCGAGATCGGGCGCAGAGTCAATGATGAACCAGGGATCGACCGCAATGCAGTGCCCGCCCACACCAGGGCCCGGCCGCAGTACGTTTACGCGAGGATGACGGTTGGCGATATCAATCACCTCCCAGACGTTGATGTCGAACCGGTCGCAAATCAACGAGAGTTCGTTGGCAAATGCTATGTTGGTGTCGCGGAAGGCGTTTTCAGTCAGCTTGACCAACTCGGCCGCGCGCGCCGTGGTGCCGACGCAAGCGCCGCGAACGAACATCTTGTAGAAACGTTGAGCACGCCGCGTGCAGGTTGGCGTGATCCCGCCAATGCACCTGTCATTGTTGATGAGCTCGGTCAGGATCCTTCCCGGCAACACGCGTTCTGGACAGTATGCGACGTAGATCGCCCCGTCGTCCCTGCCGTTGACGCCTATGTGCAGCTCTGGCCTGCGTTCAACGATCCGCTTTGCGATGGCTTCGGTTGTCCCGATCGGCGACGTCGATTCAAGAATGACAAGATTACCTGGCGCGAGAAGATCTATGATGTTTTCGACTGCGGCGTTGACGCTCGCCAAGTCTGGACGGTGCTCGTGGTCGATCGGGGTCGGCACCGCGATGATGAACACGTCGGCCGGCTGCGGCTTTCTGGACGTCGTGAGCGCACCGCTTGACACGACCTTGGAGACGAGACCGTCCAGATCGGGCTCGGCGATGTGAATTTTGCCAGACGCAACGGTGTCGACAATGCGTTCGTTTGTATCGATGCCAACCACCTGCAGTCCACGGCTCGCGATCAAAGCCGCGGTCGGCAGCCCGATATAACCAAGCCCAACGACATTTATCTTCTGGAATTCAGGCATCGAGAAGCACCTTCACGATCCGCTCGCTCGCGTGCCCGTCACCAAACGGATTGTGCGAACGCGCCATGGCAGCATAGGTCTCGTCATCGTCAAGGAGGCGAAATGTCTCTGCAACGATCCTGTCGTAATTGGCGCCGACCAGGCGCGCCGTTCCCGCTTCCACGCCCTCGGGACGCTCGGTTGTTTCGCGCATCACCAGGACCGGCTTCCCGAAGGTGGGGGCCTCCTCCTGGACGCCGCCTGAATCTGTCAGAACCAGATATGACATCGAGAGCAGGCTCACGAAATCCGTGTATTCCTGAGGAGAAATGAGGACAACCCGCGGGTGATCCGACAACCGAGACGCAAACAGGTCTCGGACATTCGGATTCGGGTGCACGGGCAGCACCACGGCGACGTCCTCCCGCTGCAGGATGGTCTCCAACGCGTTCACGATGTTGGTCACGCCGCCACCGAAATTTTCCCTGCGGTGGCAGGTCACCAGGATGATGCGCCGATTGCCGTGACGCTGCTTGATGCCGTCCCAGCGGCACGCCAGTCCCGGATCGGATTCGACCATCGCTTTCGCGAGGATGAGAGCGTCCACCACCGTGTTTCCGGTGACGTGAATGCGATCGTCGGCGACGTTCTCAGAACGCAACGCTCGGGCGGCGCGCTCTGTCGGGGCAAAATGTTGATCGGCGATCGAGCCGACGATCTTGCGGTTCACCTCCTCCGGCCATGGAGCGAAGATGTCGCCGCTGCGCAGTCCGGCCTCGATATGCGAGACCGGTATACGGTGATAGTAGGATGCCAGTGCACCCGTCATAGCAGTCGCGGTGTCGCCCTGGACAATGACCCTGGTGGGCTTCACTTTTTCGAGGAGTTCGCCGACTTGTCCGAGCAGCCGGGCGGTCAGATGATCCAGCGTCTGATTTGTCGTCATGACGTTGAGATCAAAATCCGGAACCACATTGGCCAACTTGAGGACTTGATCAAGCAGCTGCCGATGCTGTGCGGTCGCACATATCGTTACGGAGATGTCCTTACGCTTCTCGGCCTTGAGCCGGTTGATGACCGGAAAGAGCTTGATTGCTTCCGGACGGGTTCCCAGAAGGATGAAAAAATGCTTGCGCACGCTTCACCCCCCGATCCGGCTCGGACCAGGGGGAACGGCGCCGGGCGCACCGAGCGGGTGCCGAAGCCCCTGCCTGATGAGCGCGTGCGCCAGGACGCCCGCAAACAGCGTGTTCGTTTTGGCGTATCGCCACCACATCCGCCCAGGCTCTTGATAGATCCGGTACAGCCATTCGAGGCCGAGCTTCTGAACCTGGACCGGCGCGCGCCGAACGGTGCCTGCCAGAACGTCGAATGCACCACCCACGCCCATGATGAAAGGTACGCCGAGATTGTCGCGGTGAGCGGCCAGAAAGCGCTCCTTCCGGGGCGTCGGCATGCCGATGAAAAGGCAATCGGCGCCGCTGGACTGGATGTCCCGCACGACGTCATTCTCCTGCTCGCGCTTGAAATAGCCGTCGTGCCAGCCCGCAAAGACAAGTGAGGGATGGCTCTCGCGCGCGTTCTGCATCGCCTGGTGCAGTACGTCGGGAGTCGCTCCCAGGAAATAAGGTTTGAAGCCTTCGCGCGCGCATACTGCGAGCAACTCGGCGAGGAGATCCACGCCCGCGACGCGCGACGTGGCCGGAAGCCCCAGCGCTCGAGCGCCCCAAACGATTCCCATGCCGTCCAGGCCGACGATATCGCTGTTGGCGACGTCGGCCGCGAGCACCGGATCAGCCCTCATATTGACGAATTTGGCGACGTTCAGCGCCACATGTTGCAGCCTTATCCGGCTGTGCATCGCCCCGCGCGCAAGATCCACGGTTTCTGCCATTGTCAGCAGGTCGACGGGACATCCCAGGAACGAGGCGCGCATTGGAGTTACCTCTCGGAAAATATGACCTGTTTAAGTTTGCATTTAAGATTATTATCTAGATAATACGCGCGAGATATTTAATTGCAAGATTTAAATGGGACTGACTGCATCATTGGAAGCGGGATATCGGGGCTCCAGCGCTAGAGGACGGACGGCACAACCCAACGCAAATTAAATAGAGGATTTAACTAGTGATTTCAGTCATTATTCCGCATCTGAACCAGTCTGATGCGCTGGAAGTCTGTTTGCGCACCCTGGACGCGCAGAGCCTGTCTCGTCAGGCGTTCGAGGTCATCGTGGTGGACAACGGCTCGTCAACGCCCCCAACGGACATCGTTGCCGGCCATCCTGGTGTACGGCTGCAGCACGAATCGCAGCCGGGTCCGGGACCGGCGCGAAACGCAGGCGTCGCTGCGGCCAACGGCGAGATCCTCGCCTTCATCGATGCCGACTGCAGGGCGCATCCGGATTGGCTGAGCAGCGTGGTGAAATGGTCCAACTTGTCGCCGGCGGGCACAGTTCTCGGGGGCGACGTTCGCATTTGGCGCGCGGAAAATGCGGAGCTCGATGCCATTGCGGCTTACGAGAGCGTCTTCGCTTATCGCTTCAAACTCTATATTGAGCGCCACGGTTATTCCGGCACTGGCAACATGGCGGTGTTTCGCCGCGATTTCGATCGCGTCGGCCCTTTTGCTGGCATCGAGGTCGCCGAAGATATGGAGTGGGGAGAGCGTGCGTTGCGTGCGGGGCTTCGGTTTCGATACACCCCCGAGATGATCGTCTTCCACCCGGCCCGGAGCTCTCTGCAGGAGCTCTACGCCAAATGGGATCGACACATCGCGCACTATCGCAACATGGCGGAAGGCAAACCTGTTTGGCAATTGCGCTGGCTCGCGCAAGCCTTGCTCGTCTTCGCATCTCTCGCGCCAAACGCTGTGACCGTGCTGACCAGCGACCGTCTGCATGGCAGCGGCGTCCGCCTCAAAGCCATTGCCGTATTGTGTGCCGTCCGGGCGCACCGCGCCATGACGATGCTCTCGCACCTACGGAGCAGGCGAGCAGTAGCCTGGAATCGTTAGCGCAACGGCAATTCTGTCAGGGGCCGCCAAAGGCGACATTGTGAGTCAGTTCCGGCAAGTCGGTGCGCCGGCCGAATGACCACAGAATCCAGCCCAGCTCGTAGCTGCGGCACTCAAGCCGAACTTCCACATCCGCAGCGTCGATCAGCCGCTCGCCGTGTCCGAGCCAGGCGTTCTTGAGGGCGCGGAACACCCTCGGCGTCCTTGTTGTCAATTCACCCTTGCGAACTTGCGAGCGGATAGTCAGGTTCAGTTCAGGGACGAGCATGGGCCGGCGCAGTTGATTGCACCCAAGGACCCAGTTGAATCCCTTGACCAAGGCATCCCGCGATTGCCTCTGCCCAAAGCGCTCGGCCCATTCCAGCAGCGCCGGAGCCATTCCATACTGATGGACCGAATAGACTTCGTAATAGTCAATGACGCGGCCGCTCAGCGCGTCGAAAAACCAAGGCCATTCGCCTTGCGAGCCTTGAAGCGCGATCAGATTGCGCACACAAGTATCGGCCATGACAAGTGCGGACGCATCACCGGAAAATTCGCCATACTGATAGCAGGCGATCGAGAGGTAGGTCTGCGTCGCAAAGGACGAGAAACGGCGACGAAGCCCAAACGGTGCATCGAAGAACATTCCCGATTCGCTGTGAAAGCGTTCCTTCAGGAGTCGATAAAGCGGCTTGGCATAGCGCCACCACTCGTTCTCGCCTGCCCTCGCCTGAGTCACGACTCCCGTGAGCAACATGCCAAGATCCTGCGCACGGAAGCTCCTCCACCGGGATTCATCGGAAAGAATGGCTCTCAACTCGCATTTAACCGGGTCCGGAATTTCGAGCCCGAGCTCGGCCGCGCTCCATAGCGCCATACCGAAGGCATACTTGCGTACAGGAAGCTTCGTGAGTTGCAGAACGTTGCGATGAAATATCTCGGGTATATCAATGCCACTTGGGATTTCGGCAACGCGCGACATTCCAAGAAGCACATTGAGAGTATAAAATACGTCGCTGCTCGGTACCGATTCGTTTGGTGAAGAACGTCGATCGAGATGGTAGATGTGCGACCACCGGCGGTATTCAGGCAACCAACAACGTTCCAGCCCCTTGAGCGCGTAGTCCACCAATGGTGCATTTCGCGAGAGCTTACTCTCCACGGTAGGCACCACGAGCTTCACTCCAAAATTCGGACTAATCATCATGGTCGATCGCCATTCCAAGCCGGGTTAGTATTCTCGAATGCTTTCATCCAATCCGCGCAGCAGCGGATAAAGGAAGTACGAAATCACGGTGCGCCTGCCGACTTTCAGTTCGGCCGTCACCGCCATACCCGGAATCAGTTGGATGCGCTCAGCCGGAAGCCGAAGGTGCGTGTCCGACAAATCGACCAGTACGCGGTAATAGGGAGCTGGCGCGCGGCGCGCACCTTCGGCCTTCGTATCCGGCGAGAACGTATCCTGACTGATGACGCGGACTTCTCCCGTTGCAGTTCCATACTTCTGGAAGGGAAACGCTTCGAACTTGATCCGAACCGACTGTCCGAGCGTCACCTGACCGATATCCCGGCCCTCGACGTTGACCTCCGCCTGAAGCGGAACGTCGCGCGGAACCAGGACGAACAGCGTTTCGGCTTCGCGAACCACCGAGCCGACGGTCCGGTTCGCGATATCCAGCACCACGGCATCTGCCGGCGCCTGCAGGACGATCAACTGTCGACGAAGCTCGGCCTTCTTCAATTCCTCTGCTGCGCTATTGCGCTTCGGCAGCGTCTCCACCAGTTCCTGATAGGTGGTGCGACGAAACTCCTCGGCGAATACTTTCCGATCGGCGCGTGCCTTCTCCAGCCGATGGGTACTATCGGCGATACTGCCGCGAACACGCGCCAGATTGCTTTCGACCTCGAGCCGTGCATCGCGAGACAGTAGGAAGTTCAGCCTCGAACCGACCTCTTTGTCCATCAGCGTGGTTCGCATCGCTTCAATCGAACGCATCGTGTCGAGCCGCTGAAGGAGAACCGCCTCTTCATTCTGTGCTGTCTTGAGATTGGCTTGCGCGGAAGCGATCTGTGCGTCGTAGTTCTGGATCTGCGCCTCGTAGGCGGCTCTCCTCTGCAAGAACAACTTGCCTTGCAGGATCTGATCCGAATTCGTCAGCTCCTTGACGGCGTACTCGATTCCATTCAATTCAGCGCTCAGACGATCGATCGACGCATCGAATCCAGCCACTCTGCCGCGCAGTTGGTCGAAATCCGCCTGCGAAAACGTCGGATCGAGGGTCGCCAGAACGTCGCCGCGGTTGACGCGATCACCGGCCTTGACGTGGATCTCGCGTATGACCGACGTTTCCAACGGCTGCACAACCAGGTTGGGACGCGTCGTGGTGAGTTTTCCCTGCGCCGTGACGATCATCTCCACCTGCGAAACGGAAGCCCAGATGACCGCGAAAGCAATCAGTGCAAGTACGCCGTAAAGGGTGAAACGCGCGAGCCGCGGTGGCGCTTGCTGCTCGAGTTCGGTGGCATCGGACTGGAATTCGGCGATGACTGGCGCTCGCCTCGGCCCTGGCCTGAATAGCTTGCGGCGGCGCTCGACCGGCCTGGCCGGAACAAGAGCGGTCGGCTTCACATCCGCGCGTGATGGCCCTGTCTCCCTCATGCAATCTGCTTCATCTGTTGATTCCACAAGTGCCTGTAAATTGTGCATTTCGACAGGAGGTGGTCGTGGCGATCCACATCGACGATTCGGCCGCGGTCCATCACCAGTATCTGGCTTGCTTCAGTGAGCATCGACAACCGATGCGAGACGATGATGACAGTACGCCCTGCCGCCAAGCGGCGGAGATTGCGCCTGATGATCATTTCGCTTTCGGAATCGAGGGCACTCGTCGCTTCATCCAAAATCAAGATCCTTGGATTGACGATCAGAGCTCTCGCAATCGCGAGCCGCTGCTTCTGCCCGCCGGACAGGTTCGAGGCATCTTCCTCAAGCATGGTGTCGAAGCCACGCGGCAACCGTTCGATGAACTCGTCGGCGCCTGCGAGCTGCGCTGCAGCGACGACCTCGGCAAAGGTGGCATCACGTTTCACGCAGGCGATATTGTCGCGAACCGTCCCGCGAAACAGGAAGTTATCTTGCAGGACGATTCCAAGGTTTCGGCGCAGATGCGCGAGGTCGAGCTCCCTCGAGTCATATCCGTCGATGCGCAGGAGCCCCTGCTGCACCGGATACATGCCCGAAATCAGCCTGGTGAGAGTCGTCTTGCCTGAGCCGCTCCGTCCCACGATCCCGAAGATCGATCCTGGCTCGACGGTGAAGGAGACATCATCAAGGGCCGGCGATCCGTCGGATCCGTAGCGAAAAGAGACACTTTCGAACTCGATTTTGCCGGCAAGGTTGGGCCGCAGCCCATCTTTCCGACCGTCGCGCTCAGGCTTCTGATTCATCACCTCGCCGAGCATTTTCACGGCAAGAGCCACTTCCTGGTACTCGTGCACCATGGTCACGAGCTGGACCAGCGGTCCGGAGACCCTGCCGGCCAACATGTTGAAAGCAACCAGAGCGCCGATGGTCATTTCTCCAGCGAAGACATCGAGTGCTCCGACAGAAATGATTCCAAGCGTCATGATCTTCTCGAGAAATCCGGTGAGCGCCTGGGCGCCTGCGGAAATCTTCTCGACACCAAATCGCATGGTCACGGACTGCGCGCAGCGGCTATCCCAAACCCTGCTCTGCGCTGGCTCCATCCCCAGCGATTTCACGGTGCGCATGCCGTGAACTGTTTCGACGAGGAGAGCCTGCCGCGCACCTTCCGCTTGGTATAGATCGTACAGTCGTCGCCGAAATGGACCCATGAGCAGGCCGACAACAGCGCCGCTCGCGGCGGTGAAGGCCAGGACCATCAAAGTCAATTTGACGCTGTACAGCGCAAGGACCGGCAGGAAGACGAACAACGAGAGCGCATCGAGGGTCGTCAAAAACAGGCGGCCAGTCAGAAACTCACGGATCCGCGCCGCTTGTTGCATGTGCTTGACCAGAACCCCCGCGGCCATATGTTCGAAAAACGTGACCGGCAGCCCGAGGAGATGACCGAACGTCTTCGTCGCAACGCGAATGTCGACTCTGTTGGTCGCATATAGCAGCAAGTAGCGCCGCAGAAAGCCGAATATCGCGTCAAAGACGAGCGCCACGGCCGCGCCTGCCGCGAGTACGTACAGAGTGGTGAAGCTCTCGTGAACCAAAACCTTGTCGATGACGAGCTGGAAAAAGATCGGGACGACGAGGCCCAACGCATAGAGCAGGATGGCGGCAATGGCGACGTCCCTGAACAGCCGCCATTGAAGAAGCAGTTCCGGCACGAACCACCGGAGGCCGAAACTCCTTCGACCATCCTGTGTCAACTGCTCGCGCTTGATCAGGATCGTGTCACCGGCCCACTGCGCACAGAAGCGATCGCGGTCGACAACCAAGACCTCGTGCTTGCGGTCGGCGAGCGGGTCGAAGATGCTGACGACCTCGGTGCCATCAGTTCGCCGCCCCGCACCAAGGACGGCGATCCAGTTGCCATTGGCGAGCCTCGCCAGCGCAGGATAGGCCTCTCCGAGACGAATCAGTGCGCTCCAATCGAGCTTCGTGCTTCTCGCGCGCAGGCCTGCATCCTTCGCCATGCGCAACAGGAGATTCAACGAGAGCGGGCCGGCTACCGCATAGGCGTGCTTCAAGCGCTCGACCGGCAGATCTATGCCATGGTGACTGGATACCTTGGACAGGCATTCCAATGCCGTCTGGGTTGACAATCCGGGTGCGGGCGCGTCAGCAACCCGGTCCTTCGCGCCGCCAGCGGCATCGATTTCAGCGGAAATTCGAAGAGACATTCAGAGACCGTGTGTTGGGCGCCAGCGCATCACGTACTCCCGACGCACCGTTTTGCGATCCAGCTGGCTGGTTCCGCCGGACCACGCCCGCATCAACCAGGCCCTGAAGCGCCTTCTGCATCACGTCGACCGAATTGGCGAAAGCTTCGACCGAAAAGATCAGCCGCTGAGAAAATACGCGCTTCGGGGCGTTGTTGGCGTCACGCTCTGTCGGTGAAAGACTGACCAGATCGATGCGGACGATGGTTCCGCTGACGGTAATTTCTTCGATTCCATCGGTATAAAGTTCGGCGTGCATCTTTACGTCTCCTATGCTGCTAGCTGAGGCCTGAAAACAACATCAACGCCATAGCTCGTTGAGTTGTAGGTGTTGGTCGGGAATAGGCTATCTGTCCCGTACGCAAACACACCGTTGCCGCCGATCGAGCCCGAGGATGGGGCCGTCAGAGGTCCGTTGGTAATTGCATTGGCGAGCAGGCCTGGATCGGCCGCGTAGTTCCCGGCGGTGTGATAGGAGGCGACATAGGTGGTTCCCGGCATGATCGTCACGGGCGTGGCGAAATTGACCTGCTGCCAGCCGTCGGCCGTCTCGTTGGTAAAGACCGCAGTTGCCAGCAAAGTCCCGGTGCTGCTCCAGAGATCTGCAACGTGAGTGCCCGTGTTGGTTGGCCCCTTGTAGAAGCGAACGCCGATGATATCGCCCGGGGTCGACGTCTGGAATTTGACGCCCAGCTCCACAGACTTAGGATCATTGGCCGCCACAATGCTAGGCTCCTGACTTGCGCTAAACAGGCGCACAGCCGTTGAAGACGCAGCATTCACATCGAGGGCGACGGATGCGCTGGCGGAGCCACCTTGGCCGTCGGAGATGCTGTAGTTGAACGACGCCGGCCCCGTGTAGCCGGTCGTCGGTGTGAAGACCACACTGTTACTTTGGGCGTTGTAGCTGGCGACGCCGTTCACACCGCCGCTCGCGCCCGTGATCGTAAGCGTATTGCCGTCCGGATCGGTATCGTTGGCGAGCAGTGCCGAGGCCGGAATCCCGAAGGGCACGTTCTGCGTGGCGTCGAAGCCGCTGTCGTTCGCGGCGACGGGTGACCGGTTGGGGCCGCCGCTGGAGCTGTTGAACACGACGTCAACCCAGTAATTGGTCGCGTTATAGGTACTGGTTGGGAACAGATTGCTCGTTCCATAGGTATAAAGGCCGTTGACGTTCGCGGGAGCCGTGAGCGGCCCATTGGTGCGAGCGGCAGTGAAGTAGCTGGTGGTGGAGGCGTAGTGGCCGTTGCTGTGATAGCTTGCGACGTAGGTGGTGCCGGCTGTGATGGACACCGGATTGCTGAACGTGACTGTCTGCCAACCACTGCTGCTCTCGTTGGTGAAAGTCGCGGTCGCCAGTAGCGCGCCGGTACTGCTCCACAACGAGCCCGTATGGGTTCCGGGGTCATTCGCGCTCTTGTAGTATTTGATGCCGGTAATCGTGCCTGCGACGGACGACGTGAATTGCATCCCGAGGTTGACTTGGGAAGTGTCCGACCCCGATCGGATCGCCGGAGTATCGGTGCTCGAGAATAGACTCACGGTCGAAGGAACCGCCGAAACTGCGATATTGAATGTCTCGCTGCTCGTGAGGTTGCCGAGATCGGCAGCGGACACCGTGACGCTGATCGTGCCAACGTCCGCGGACGTCGGCGTGCCGGTAAAGGTTCGGGTCGATGGAGTGAACGTGAGCCAGCCCGGAAGCCCTGAACTGCCAGCGGTTGCGCTGTAGGTGAGCGAGTCCCCGGCATCGACATCGGTAAAGGTGCCGGCGGGTAACGTTAGCGAAAACGCCGAACCAACGGTCACGGCCTGGTTGCTAGTCTGGATCGCCAGTACCGGCGCGTCGTTGGCACCATGAATGGTGACAGTAAGCGTGGCCGATGAGGCGGCGCCCACGGCGTCCCGCATCGTATAGCTGAAGACATCGGTCAGCGTATTGGTCGACTGCCGCAAGGCCTGCACGGCCTGATCGTTCTCGTTCACCGTATAGGTGAAAGCACCCGAGGCAGTGAGCAAGAGCGTGCCGTGCGCGCCCGCGAGAGGCGTCTGGAACGTCCCACTGGTCGTGCCAAAGCTGAATGCAGTGACGGTCTTGGTATCCCCAGAATCGGGATCGGTGTCGTTGGCCAGCACGTTGCCGGTCGCGGGCGAACCGCCAGTGCTGTTGTTCATGCCACCCTTTTCGATGGCGTCCGCGCTGTCAGCAACGGCGGTTGGCGGGGTATTGTTGCTGGCGGCGGAGCCGTTGAAGACGACATCGACCCAGTAGTTGGAGGATTTGAATGTATTCGTCGGGAACGTGCTTCCGGATCCGTAGGCATAGACTCCGTTGCTGCCAGCCGGAGCCGTCAACTGACCGTTGGTAAGCGACGTCGCAAAATAGTTCTGGGTACCGGAATAATTGCCATTGGTGTGGTAGGACGCGACATAGGTGGCGCCTGCCGTGGTGGCGACGGGATTGGAGAAGTTGACCTGCTGCCAGCCGCTGGCTGTCTCGTTCGTGAACGTGGCAGTTGCAAGCAGGGTTCCGGTCGAGCTCCAGAGATCGGCGATATGGGGACCCGTATTCAATGATCCCTTGTAGAACCGCAGGCCGGTTATTGTCCCATTCACCGATGCGGTGAACTTGACCCCGACTTCGACCGGGCTGGTATCGCCGGAGTTGGGGACGCTTGGCGCATCAGTGGTACCGAACAGGCTCTGTGCGGAGACCGGATAGTTGACCTTGAGCGAGACCTGGCCGGACCCGCTCTGGCCGCTCGTGTCCGTGATCGTGTAGGTGAAGCTCGCCGCCCCGGCATAGCCAGCGGTGGGGGTAAAGGTCACAGTCTGGTTCTGCGAATTGTAGCTTACGCTTCCATTGGCTGGATTGCCGACACTGGTAAGCGAGAAAGCCAGCCCGGACGGGTTGGTATCGTTCGCCAGCAGCGCTGATGCCTGGATGTTCAGCACACCATTTTGGCTAACCGTGAAGCCGCCGTCGGCGTTGGCTTGCGGCACGCTGGTCGAGGAGGAGCCGTTGAAGACGACATCGACCCAGTAATTGGAGGATTTGTACGTGTTGGTCGGGAACGCGCTTCCGGATCCGTAGCTGTAGACTCCGTTGGCGCCAGCCGGAGCCGTCAACTGGCCATTGGCAAGCGATGTGACGAAGTAGTTCTGAGTGCCGGAATAGTTGCCGTTGGTGTGATAGGAGGCGACGTAGGTTGCCCCTGCCGTGATGGCGACGGGATTGGAAAAACTGACCTGTTGCCAGCCGCTGGCTGTCTCGTTGGTGAACGTGGCAGTCGCAAGCAGGGCTCCGGTCGAGCTCCATAGATTCGCAATATGGGGACCGGTATTCAACGATCCCTTGTAAAATCGCAGGCCGGTTATCGTTCCGCTCACGGATGCGGTGAACTTGACGCCAACCTCGATAGGACTGGTGTCGCCGGAATTAGGCGCGCTCGGTGCATCATTGGTGCCGAACAGGCTCTGTGCAGAGGCCGGATAGTTGACCTTGAGCGAGACCTGGCCGGACCCGCTTTGGCCACTCGTGTCCGTGATCGTGTAGGTAAAGCTGGCCGCCCCGGCATAACCGGCGCTGGGAGTAAAGGTCACCGTCTGGTTCTGTGAATTGTAGCTTACGCTTCCGTTGGCCGGGTTACCGACACTGGTAATGGAGAAAGCGAGCCCGGACGGGTTGGTGTCGTTCGCAAGCAGCGTCGATGCCGGAATGTTCAGCACGCCATTTTGGCTGACTGTAAAGCCGCTGTCTTCGTGAGCTTGCGGCGACGTCAGGCCTGAATCGCTGAAAACGACGTCGACCCAGTAATTCGCGGCCTTGACATAGGAAACGTTGCTGGGGAAGACGGGGCTACTCCCATAGGCGTAGACGCCGTTGAGGCTGCTACCAGGTACGGTGAGCGCACCTTTCGTCAGGCCGTCGTAGTCGATGAAGTAGTAGTCGGTCGACGAATAGTGGCCAGTGTTCGTGTGATAGGAAGCGACATACGTGACGCCCGCCTGCACATTGACAGGAGTCGCGAAATCAACCTGCTGCCAGCCGCTCGCTGTTTCGTTGCTAAACGTGGCGCTCCCAAGCAGCGTCCCGTTGGTGGTCCAGAGGTCACCGATGTGAGTTCCGGTATTATCAGACGCCTTGTAGAAACGTATGCCGGTGATCTTGCCCGACACAGCGGGGATGAATTTGACGCCGACCTCGACTGCTCCGGAATCGCTGTTTGAGATCACCGCAGGCGTATCAGTCGGACTGAAGAGTGTCAGGTTGGAAGATGGCGTGACCGTGTAGGTCGTGCCCGCACCAGGTGTTTCCAGGTTCAAGCTGTCGTCGACCGCCCTGGTCTTGAGACCATATGTCCCCTGCGCGCCTGTGACGAACGTATATGACCACGTCACGTTCGTCGCGCCAACATTGCTGTTGGTTGGGTGCCAGGTTGTTCCACCATCCGTGGAAATTTCGACGCCGGCAATCTTTCCACCCGCGTCGCTGGCCGTCCCCGTCACCGTGATCGACTGCCCCTCGACAACAGTGGCGGCAGAAAGATTGGTGATGCTGGAGTTCGGCGCCGCAGCGTCTGTCGACCGGATTGCGGCAGTCAAGCTCGCCTGCAGCGTCGCCGGCTGAACCCCCATGTCGGCGAAAAGATTAACCATCGCCTGCTGAACGTTCGGATCAACAGGCGTCGCCGGTCCGTCGTGGTCGCTAGCAAGCGCCCATGGCCAGTTGATAGAACCGGCCGAGAAGATCAGTGCACCACTGACAGGATCACGATGCAGCACGAGATTGTGGGTCGCCGTGCCCGCTCCGAAAGTGTTGCCGTAGTCAAGCAGATACTTCCCGTCCACATTGATTGTGGAAGACGAGACACTGACCAACCCGGCTGGACGGAATCCATTGTCCGGCGCGATGTCCCACTCAACGCCCAATAAGCCAGGTACGAGCGAGGCAGTCTGCCCGGCTGGGGTTTGCGCGACGGCCGTATTGCGCCAGAAGCGCAATTGGGTCATCGGGTACGGTATCGTGATCGTATCGTACCGAAACGCGTTGACCGCGAACAATGTGCCGGTCAGCTGATTCGAGGGAAGAGGAGCCCCGAACCGCGGGTCGGAAAAGTTTCCGGTCGCCTGTCCTGACGGATCAATCAGCGCATTTGCGTGCGTATCCTTGTAGCTAATGAGCGTGCGATTGGGTGTCGCGCTGCCATCGATGCTGGGCGCTAACCTCGTTTTCCAAAAGATCTCGTTGGCTGTGAGAAACGCAAGGTTCACGCCGGCGTGCGCTGCGGCCTCTACGTTGGCGCGCTGAGCTTCGGTCCAATACTCGTCATGCCCCGCGTCCATGAAGACTTTGTGATTGAGCAATAACGAGCCGTTTGTCGCAGCATCTATCCCAGAAATGTAAGAGACATCGTACCCGTTCTGCTCGAGCCAATAGATGGCCGCGATCTCAGCCGTGAAGGGGGAATCTCCCCCCTCGGAGAAGGTTCCGGTGCCGTCGCGCGTCACGAGGGGGCGATTGTAACTGACCGCGTAGGCCGATCCATTGATGCCGGGGCCGTTCCCGAAATACAGGTTGGCCCCTCCCCAACCGTTGTAGGCTTGCCAATCCTGATCACTTGTCTGCAGGACGATGTCGCTGTGCGAAGCATCGTTCCTTATGATGAATGGAATCTGGAAAATCTCGGTACCGTTGATGACGTTGGCGATGTAGACGCCCGAGGCGGCATCGGTTGGCACGCTCCAGGAATCGGTTACACTCCAGTTGCCTGCATCTACGAGACCGGTCGACGCGTCCCTTAAGGGAGCGGGTTGGACGACCGCGGCTGCAGCCTGATGCTGCAGGCTCGTAACCAGTCTGGCACCATTGCCACCGTAATAGCCCAGCCGGTAAACATCGACGCGATAATTCGGATTTCCGGTCAGGTTGTTGATCTTGAATTGGACCGTCCCCCCGACATTGGTGCTGATTGCTGTCGCAAACCCCTGGGTCAGAGTCGAATTGTCGCCCGGCTGGATCTCCCAAACACTTCTCGGCGTGCCTGGCTTCTGGTTTTCCAATACGGTGGGATTCGTCGGAGGATCGGAGACGATGGTGCCGCCCAGCCCATCGCTCTTGAAATTCCAGTTCAAGTCCATCCCTGAGAACAGCAAGGTGACATTGGCCGCACCGTTGCTGAAATCCACCGTGCTGATATTCGAGCTACTATCGTAGGAGACGGTCGCCGACATCGACGATGTGAAGGGCAGATCCCTCAGGTCGACTAGATTCCCCGGCGAAAGCGCTGCTCCCGGCGATGAAGCTGTGATCAACCCGGCGAAGTTGGCCGACTGATCGAGGACAAGCGTACCAGTTCCCGTTTCGAACGACACGGTTATGCCGGAGAACGATCCATTCAGGAACTGGCCGGAAACCGACCCTCCGATCTCCAGGATCGCCTTGTCTGCAATCTCGAAAGATCCAGTACCGCTGACGTCACCCCTAAACTCCCCGGTCGTAATGCGATTGCCAAGGAACGCTCCAACCTCGACTGTCCCATTGTTCAGCACATCGCCTTCGACGACAAACGGCGAGCCGGCCCCCAACGAAAGCGTCGCACCTGCATCGAGGACCAGGCTCCCAATGTCGACACCGGCCGAGCTCGTGACGACATACGTTCCTGCTGCATCGAGGAACGCGGCATCGATGATCCCCGGAAGCCCGGCGCTCCAATTCGTTGCGACATTCCAGGCTCCGTCAGTCGGATGGACCCAGTGAGTGGCGCCAGGAGTGGAAACCGATTGAGATTTCTGCGCCGCTTCGTTCGCCACAGATGAGAACGTTGGCGTCAGGCCATTATGACCGCTCGTCAAAGACGTCGAAGACAGAAGCGCAGACAACCGCGACCGGGAAGGTGCGGCGAAGAGAGCGGGCATAGCGCCGCGCAAGCCCGACGGATCACCCGAGTCGGTCCGAAACGTCTGTTCGAAGAACGAGGCGCCCCCCCCGGGAGTGAATGATCCGCTTACTGGCCGATCAACGAGCCGCGGAGCCCAGAGGCCAAGTGCGTCGAAACCCGCGAAAGCGCTCACGAACGGCGATTCCGGCCAAAGGGCTGGAATATCCTCCCCCCAAACGTACCGAGTTCCCCGGCCGAAGGCGTTCGCCTTTTGAACCAGCATGACCATACCGATTAAATAAATAATCGCCTCTCTATATTTTAATTGCCTTTTAAACTGCGGTCAATTCAATACACATAATTTAACTCGGTTTCGAATATCGACTGAGTGGCGCTAGCGCGGGACGAATTGCGGCAGTCGCATGATTTCGCTGAGATATTTGCCGTAGCCGCTCTTCTCCAGCGGTTGCGCCAGCGCAAGAAGTTGATCGCGATTGATGAAGCCGAGCCTGAACGCGACCTCCTCGAGGCAGGCAATCTTCATTCCCTGTCGCTTTTCCAAGGTCTGCACGAACGTCCCTGCATCGATGAGAGATTCGACCGTGCCGGTATCCAGCCACGCAAATCCCCGCCCCATGCGTTCAACGTGGAGCGCATTGGCCGAAAGGTAACGCATCTGAAGATCGGTAATCTCGAGCTCGCCGCGCGCCGATGGCTCGACGCGGCGAGCGTAGCGAACGACGCGGTTGTCGAAAAAATACAGCCCCGTGATCGCCCAGTTCGAAGCCGGCCGTTTGGGCTTCTCCTCGATCGACACCGGGCGGTCCGCTTCATCAAACGCGACCACGCCATATCGTTCTGGGTCTCGCACGTGATAGGCAAAAACCGTTGCGCCTTCTTCGCGACCTGCTGCCCTGGCAAGCAATTCGCTCAGGCCGTCGCCGAAGAAAATATTGTCTCCAAGCACCATCGCTACGCGATCGTTTCCGATGAAGTCGGCACCGACAATGAACGCGTCCGCGAGACCGGCGGGTCGGGTTTGTTCCGCGTAGCTGAGCCGGATACCCCATTGGCTGCCGTCGCCCAGCAATCGCTCGAACTGACACCGGTCTGAAGGCGTGGTGATGATCAGAATTTCGCGGATCCCTGCCAACATCAACGTCGACAGCGGATAGTAGATCATCGGCTTGTCATAGATCGGGAGCAACTGCTTGCTGACCACGCGCGTGATCGGATAGAGGCGCGTTCCGCTGCCGCCAGCCAGCACGATTCCCTTCAGCATCGGTTTCTCCTTCTCCGACCAGCTGGTCCAGACAAGCTTGAAGTGAATGGCGCCAAGGCGCCAAGCGAATCCCGAACACGCGTTCGGCCTTGGATGAGTCAAGGCGCGAGTTCCGAGGTCGACGCGCAGCGGTCGGAAATTGCTCGGTCGTGATCGCCTCGAGCGCCCGAATCCGGGCACCGCGACGGGAACACTCGTGGAAGATTGCCTGCGCAAAATCGTGCCAGCTTGCCTCGCCTTGGCCACCGAGATGAAAGATGCCGGCCGTGGCCCTGCGATCGTCCGTTACTGACCGTTGTGCGATCCGGAGGACGGCGTCTGCAAGGTCGAACGCGTAAGTCGGGTTACCATGCTGGTCACTGACAACCCTTACGACCTGCTGCGTCTCGCATAGCCGCAGCATCGTTCGGACGAAGTTGCTGCCATAGGGACTGTAAAGCCAGGAGCATCTGATCACGGTCGCGAGCGGGTGCGCTGCCAATACAGCAGCCTCCCCGGCAAGCTTGGAAGCGCCGTAGACGTTCAACGGCGCTGGAATGTCGCTTTCGTCGTACGCATCCGGTTTCGCACCGTCGAAGACATAGTCGGTCGACAGATGGATGAGCGGAATGTTCAGTTGCCACGCGACATCCGCCAGCGCGGCCGCGCCATCACGATTGATGCTGAAGGCCCTCGCTGCTTCAGATTCGGCCTGATCTACCGCCGTATAGGCGGCCGTGTTGATGATTGCAGACGGCCCGATCGACGCAATGAGCTTGTCGATCCCTTCCCGGTTCTCTAGATCGAGTTCTGGGCGCCCGAGAGCCACCGCAGGCAAGCCGCGCACTGTGGCAAGATCACGAAGGCACATTGCCAGCTGACCATTCCGTCCAGCAAAGAGGATTGGTCGATCTGTCATCTTCACCTCAGCCTTGGGCCGCCAGGAGACCCAGACGCGAGCCGTCATAGACACCGCTGCGAGCACGCTCCCACCACGCTCGGTTCTTGAGATACCATCCGACGGTTTCGAACAGGCCCTGTTCGAAGGTTCTGGTCGGTTTCCAGCCGAGCTCGCGATGTGCTTTCGATGCGTCGATTGCATAGCGCGCATCATGGCCCGGACGATCCGGCACGAACGTAATCAGAGAACGTCTGCACCCCGCGCCCGGAGACAATCGATCCACAACGTCACAGATCCGGGTGACGACTTCCAGGTTGGATCGCTGGGCATCTCCGCCGAAATTGTACTTCTCGCCGGGCCTTCCTTGGTGCAAAAGTCGTATCAAGCCAGCGGCATGATCATCGACGTGAAGCCAGTCGCGGATATTCCTTCCGTCGCCATAGACCGGCAGAGGCTTCCGATCGATCGCATTGAGGATCGTCAGCGGGATGAGCTTTTCCGGAAACTGATACGGCCCATAGTTGTTCGAGCAATTCGACACGATCACGGGCAGGCCGTAGGTTCGAAACCACGCGAGCGCGAGGTGGTCCGAGGCGGCCTTGCTCGCCGAGTAGGGCGAGCTCGGCCTGTAGGGCGTATCCTCTCGAAACAAGTCGTCCGGTCCCAATGAGCCGTAGACTTCGTCCGTCGACACGTGGATGAAGCGGAAATGCTTCCGCCTCGAAGCTGGTTGACGTTCGTAGTAGGCTCTGGCCGCCTCCAATAGCGTGTAGGTGCCAACCACATTGGTATTGACGAAGGCTTGAGGTCCGTTAATCGAGCGGTCGACGTGGCTTTCGGCGGCCAAATGTATGATCGCATCCGGCTCGTAGTCGGCGAACGCACAATCCATAGTCTCGCGATCGCAAATGTCGGATTGCAGGAACACATAGGTCTCCAGCCTCTCGATGCTCGCGAGCGACGTCAGGTTGGCTGCGTATGTCAACTTGTCGATGTTGATCACTGCGGCACCCACCTGGAGCGCCAAACGGCGACAGACCGCAGAACCAATAAATCCCGCTCCGCCGGTCACCAAGATACGCATACTACCGCCTCCACTAGTCGAAAACGCAACCGAGCTGGCTGAGCGTAGGAAGGGCCTGGTCCTTTGGCGACACCTGGGCTTCTGAGGGCCTCACGGGCCACTCGATCGCTAACGTTGAATCGGCCCAATAGACTCCACCGTCGTGACTTGGGGCATAGACCTGGTCGACTTTGTATAAGACGAGGGTCTTGGGCTGCAGCGTACAGAAGCCGTGCGCGAATCCCTTCGGAATGAACACCTGCTCGCCGCTTTCGCTATCCAACTGGATCGCGATGTGCTTGCCGAAGCTGGGCGATGAACGCCGAAGGTCAACTGCAATATCCAGAATCGCCCCACTCAACACCCGTATCAACTTCGCCTGGGCGAAGGGCGGCCGCTGGAAGTGCAAGCCGCGCACCGTGCCGATCCGATCCGAGCTGGACTGATTGTCTTGAACAAAGTCATGGAGAATTCCCTTCTCTGCAAACGCTGATCGCTGGAAGGTCTCAGAGAAGTAGCCGCGGGCGTCGGAAAACCGATCTGTGCGAATGACTTTGACATCAGGGATCGCCAAGGATCGCAGTTCCAACATTGGGTACCCTTCTGCCCTCTCAATTCAGATCGGGCTTCGATAAGGTGGACCATAATCCCCGTCGAGATTAATTTTCCACCCTCACAATCCACCACGAAAACGGTCGCACGATTTCGGCGGAAGCCATTAGACCAGATGTAAGTCACGGAAGAATTTGGGAATTCGCGAACGCACGCCTAAGCAAAACCGCCAGGACCTGCATTTTCCATCTCCGCCTCGATTAATATATTGTTTATTTAATTTGGCAAGTGAGTTTTTATAAGGTATATAATTCGTACTATCTCGCAGATCGCTTTAAATGCCGCCTGCGGGCGGGCGGCCGCAACGTGACCAATCGTCGGACAGGTACGTGATGCTTCAGAACAATCTTCAACATGCGGATAGGATGCGGCTGCCGGTGAACGGACCGGCTCAACCCGCCCAGGCAGACGGCGGAGGAATCACCGACGTCATCAATTTCGGCATCGGGCTTCTACGGCGCCAGTATCTCGTGATCCTTGTTACTGCCGTACTCGCCACTGCGGCCAGCCTGCTCTATCTCCGTTTGGTTTCTCCAACCTATACGGCACAGGTTCAGATCCTGTTGGCCAATCCCAGGCCTCAGTTTGTCCAGCAGCAGTCACTCGTCGCCGAGCCGGCCTTCGATCTCAGTCAAATCGACACCCAGCTTCAGCTCCTGAGATCAAAGGCCAATGCGGTTGCGGTAATCGAGCAGTTGAAACTGGCCGACGATCCGGACTTTAGTGCATCCGGCCTCTCTTTGCAGGCGCTCTGGCAACGAGTTTGGCCATGGGCCTCGACTAAATCGAAGAAGGATGCGCCACTCGAGACGAATGGCGAACCATCGGACACTCTCGTAGACGCATTCCTCAGTCGGCTTTCCGCTGGACGTGTCGGGTACAGCCACGTCATTGAGATCAGCTTCAGCTCGAGCAGCGCAGCTCGAGCCGCGGAGATCGTGAATGCGATTGCCAACACTTATGTTGCAGACCAGCTCAATGCAAAATTCGAGGCCAATCGCAAGGCAACCAGCTGGCTGCAGGAGAGGCTGCGTGATCTGGGCGACCAAGCCCTCGCCGCGCAACGTGCCGTCGACGTCTACAAGGCTCAAAACAACATTGTTTCTCTGGGTGGGAAACCCATCGACGAGCAGCAGATCACGGAGATCAACAATCGATTGGCCGCCGCACGTGCTCAGACATCTGAAGCCACGGCCAAGTTGGCTCGTTATGAAACTCTCCTTGCCATCGACCCGAAAAAGCCGTCCTCGATAGACAATCTGGATGCTATCGGGACCGATGCGCTGAACAGCCAGATCATCACGGGGCTGCGCCAGCAATATCTGGAGCTCACCAGACGTGAGGCCGAGTTGGCCGCGAGGGTCGGTCGTGACCACTTGGCAGTCGTCAATATCCGGAACCGCGCGCGAGAGTTCCGCGTCTCAATTTTTGACGAGGTCAGGCGACTTGCCGAGGTCAGCCGAAGCGAATTCGAACTGGCCAAACAGCGCCAGGAAGAAATCGAAAAGCAATTATCCAAAGCCGTTTCGCAGTCCCGTTCGGTCAATTCTGCTGAGCTGACCATCAAGGACTTGGAAAGCAGGGCAAAGGGCCTGCATAGCTTGTACGAGACTTTCCTTCAGCGCTACATGGGCTCCACACAGCAGGAGACGTTTCCCACCTCGGATACGCGGGTACTTTTTCCGGCTTCGCCACCGGCGAGCAAGAGCAAGCCGAAAACAAGGTTGATCCTGGCATTTGGCATTCTCGGTGGTCTCGCGCTGGGCATCGGCTTGGCGCTCCTCCGAGACCTCATGGACCGCGTCTTTCGGACCTCTTCACAGGTGGAAACCGTACTGGAGTTGCCTTGTCTGTCTTTGGTCCCGTTGTTGCCGGCCCGCAAATCTCCCAAGCCACCAATCCGCCTCCAGAAAACCGACGATGATGTTCAGCGACGGATCTCTTCGTCTCCAGCCGCAATTCATCAGACGGTGGTCGGGATGCCGCTATCTCGATATACGGAGGCCATTCGTTCCATAAAGCTAGCCATCGACCACAATCCGGCGAAAATCTCTTCCCAGGTCATCGGCATTACCTCTGCGTTACCGAATGAGGGAAAGACCACGATTGCAGCTTCGCTCGCGCAATTGATCGGACACACCGGAAAGAGAGCCATTATCGTCGATTGCGACCTCAGGAATCCCTCGCTGACCGGCATCTTTGCGCCCAAGGCGGCCTGCGGCATCATCGAAGTTGCAAACGGTAGCCGGTCGCTCGCCGACGCTGTTTGGAGGGACCCGACGACCAATCTTGCATTTCTGCCCGCCGTGCGTCGGGGACCTTTGCTCCACACCAGCGAAATTCTTTGCGCGGACTCGATAAGCAAACTCTTCGACCGTTTACGGGCCGAGTATGACTACGTCATCGTCGACCTTCCGCCCTTGACACCGTTGGTGGATGTTCGAGCCACTTCATCTCTGATTGACTGCTACATTCTCGTTGTCGAATGGGGCCGGACCAAAATTGATGTAGTGCAACACGCACTGCACACGGCACCAAACATTCACGAATCTCTGATTGGGGCAGTTCTCAGCAAGACCGATACCAAGGCGATGGCTCGATATGACGGACATCGGAGCTACTATTACCATGATAGCCATTACATCCGTTATGGTCTTTCTGGCTCTTGAGGCTGGTTCATAGCGGCCTACCCGTTAGCTGGCCCAAGGGACCAGCGGAGTGGCCGCACCACACCACGGTGTTTACATGATGGTCCGGCTTGTCATATTGGCCGAGTTGGTGGCGATTGCCGCGGCGTTCGCAATGCCGGAAAGCCTGCAAGGCTGGGTGTTGATGTCGTTGGTACTCGCAACGGCGGCGCTAATGGTCGCGATCTTTCTACCGCCCTCCTCCCTCGGGCTTGCCAGACTGCTCCGTCCTAGTCTCGTCGCTGTACTCGCGGCTCCGGCGCTCTGGATGGCCTTGCAGGCGGTGCCGATGCCGATTGGCAAACTCGGCAATCCCATTTGGGCAACTGCATCGGCGACCTTAAACGAGCCCCTCGCTGAAAAAATCACAGTCGACACCACGGCGACCATGTTCTCGCTCGTGCAGTATTGCGCTGTGCTCGCTTCAGCTCTCATTGCTGCAGCCATTGCGCTTGACCGATATCGCGCAGCGCAACTGCTACATATTCTGCTGTCGATAGCCACAATCGTTACCGCCATGTGGTTCGGCAGGGAAATAGCTGGTGTGGCTGGGCCCGACGGCTCAACCATCGCGGTGCTCGGTGTGTTGCTCTCCTGCGCAACGGCAATTCGTGCGGTCGATCAGGTACTCCGACGCAGTCGGCCAGGAACAATTGCGCTAAGCCCGCTCCCTGCGCTGTCCGCCGCGATCATCGCAATGATTATCTGCATGGCCGCGCTGCTCATTCGAGCCAACTCAACTGCAGTCGTCGCGGCCCTCCTCGGCTCAGAAATCTTGCTCTCGGTGTTCGCGGTTCGCAGGTGGTTCCCGGGATTGTGGGGTACTGCTGGCGTCCTTGCAACTGCCACGATTATCTTCATTGCCACGGCTACGGTCATTCCCTTCAGAACGAACACCGATCTGACGATCGTCTTGTCAACGAGCAGTCAGGCCGCAACAGAACGGATGCTGCAGGACGTCGCGCCGGCAGGATCCGGTGCGGGTGCTTCGACGGTACTTTTGCCGATTTACCAGGACGCTGGAGTTGGCGAATCGCCAGAAAGGCCAACCGCCGCCGCCACGATCGTTATAGACATGGGGTGGACTTTTCTCTGCGCGCTGGTGGTTGCTGCGTTGCTCTGCGCTTCTATTCTGATCAGACGTGCTCTGTCACGTACTTACGATTACGTCTTCCCAGCGCTGGGCGCCGGCGCTTTGATTGCAGTGACGATACTCGCGTTTTCCGATCATGGAATTCTTGGTTTAGGAGCATCGCTTCTGGTCGCTGCGCTTTTTGGCCTGGCCTTCGGTCAAAGCCTCTCCGGCGCAGAACGTGACGCCATATCGTCTGAGACGAAAGCGACGTCCGACCAAATTGCAAATCAAGCACCTGCGCCTCGCCGAAGGTTGACCTCAGCGTCAGTCACCATTTGGCCCCGCGTTAGCCTGATGGTGCTTGGTATTGTGTTGATCGTGCAGGCAGCATGGATGGCGCTCCCCGACCGGTACTTCGGTGCAAGATCGTCTTTGCCGTCAGTTCTTTCGACTGCAGCGGCAGGGCCGAACGCGATGTCGAAGACGGTTTCCCTCGCGGCAGCGCGTGAAGACTTATGGATCCGCGGGGGACCAAGCTTTACCCGGGATTCGGCTCTGGCTGCCGACGAGCAAAGGACGGCTCCTCCCATGACTTCGGACGAGTTTGCTCGTGCATTGCGCTCTTCGCCGCTCCGCGGTGACATTTGGCTCCTGCTCGCGGCGACGTCGAAGCACAGTTCGCCCCAGCCCAGCACGGCAGCGATGCTCAGAATGTCATACTATACCGCGCCGAATGATTTGGACCTGCTTCCGTTGCGCGTATCGGTCGCGCTCGCCGCAGATGCCATGGTGCGGGACACTGACCTGCGTGAATTGATCAAACGGGACGTCAGCCTCGTCGTTAGACATCGGCCTGCCCTCAAGCCAGCCCTTGTGACCGCTTACCGGTCAGCCTCGGCTGATGGGAAGATCTATCTCGAGGGCCTGATTTCGGAACTCGATCCGGCGTTCCTCGACCAGGTGCACGCGCGGAGTTCCCGCATGGGTTCTCGATAATCTCAAGAGCCGCGAGCTCAGCCCAAGCCACGATCGCAGATCGGCGACAAAGGGGCACACGTTATTAAATAGGCGGAGTTGCGGATTTTACTTGATAAACCCCTTTAATTAATAAATAATTAATATTAAATCGCAGAGCCCCGGCCATGAATTTCGTGAACCGACATTTCCCCGATCGGGAGGTTACGGATCGTATCAGTCCCGAAGCGACAGTATCCCCCGAGCCCAAATGGCCCCTCCGTTATGACGCGGTCGAGCACGTAGTGCTGGGTGCTGATATTGCGACCATCCTATTTGCGAGCATCGTCTCCACGTTGCTGTACCAAGCGCAGAATGGCCAAGCCGCGGCCAACTTGGGCAACGCGCTTGGCTTGGCGCTGGTTAGCGCGGTTTGTCTCGTTTGCCTGCTGAAGGCCTACGGGCTTTATCAGCCGGTTGAACTCCTCGCGCTCCGAAATCAGATCCGCGCGGTCTGTTTGGCTTGGATGTCTTCGGTGCTTTTCATTTTGGCGGTGTTCGGCTTCGCAATCCGCCCGGAGAGCTCTCTGCACCGAGGCCTGCTCTTCGCCGTCTTGGCCCTGGGCTTACTTTTGGGTGAGCGGTGGGGAGTTAAGGTGCTTCTCGGGAGGGCCCTGAGCGGCAGGAAGTTCGCCAATACGAATATTGTCCTGATCAGCGATCAACCCTTGTCGAAGAACGTGGGATTGTCCGAAACCTTGTCGATGCACGGGTATCTCGTCAAAGAAAGGTTCAGCTTGCCTCCGTTCGGATTCGGTCCTGCCTGCCGAAGGCGGCTCACGGCCCGTGTCATCGACCACATCCGCACCTACCGGCTCGATCAGGTGGTGGTGGAAGCTGACCCGGAGCGATGGCCCGAATTGCGAGCCTTTGTTGCCGATTTGCGCGTTTTGCCGTTCCCGATCATTTTCGTGCCCGTCGGCACAACGTCCGAATTGCTTCGACACCCTAAGCGAAGTCTTGGAAGTGCCGTTTGTGTAGAACTCCAGCGTGGCCCCCTGACGCCGCTGGAGCGCGCGATTAAGCGGACGATTGACATTATGGGGGCTGGCCTCTGCCTGGCGATGCTCGCCCCGCTGCTTGCGCTGGCTGCAGTCGCGATCAAGCTGGATTCTCCCGGCCCTATATTCTTTCGGCAGCAACGCTGTGGCTTCAACGGCCGAATATTCTTGATCCGCAAATTCCGGACCATGCATGTGCTCGAGGACGGGCCTGTAATCCTCCAGGCCAACCGCGCCGATCGACGCGTTACCCGCGTCGGCAAATGGCTGCGCCGGACGAGCTTCGATGAACTGCCACAGCTCCTAAATGTTCTCGACGGCAGCATGTCGCTGGTGGGCCCGCGTCCTCATGCCGTGGCTCACGACAGTGAATTTGACAAGCTCGTGCGAAACTACGCGCTCCGCCACCGGGTCAGGCCAGGATTGACCGGCTGGGCCCAAGTCCATGGGTGCCGGGGCCCCACCCCTACAGCAGTCATGGTCGAAACACGTGTCCAGTACGACCTCTGGTACATCGACAATTGGAGTATTCGACTGGATCTCGCAATCCTGTTGCGAACTCCTATGGAAGTATTGCGAGGGCGCAATGCCTACTAGGCTCGATCTCGACGTAAGGCGCCGAGCTGCACCAGTTCGTGGCGCAGCAAGTTCTCACGCCCGCTGCCGAAGCTTCGGAGCCGCCTCTCCGATGCGAAACTCCTCGATCCGCCGGCCCGATTTCATGGCAGCAACCAGCCAACGCGGTCGCTTGCCGCGTCCCGACCAAGTTTCGGAAGTTTGCGGGTTACGATATTTCGGCAGTACACGCGGATATTTTCGTCTCTGCTTGCCGTTGGGAGAGACGCCCAACCCGCTCGTTTCGGCTAACGCAGCCATTCCGCCGCCGAGAACCGCCAGACGCTTCTCAAGTTCCTGCTTTTCCGCCTTTATCCGATCCGACAAAATGCCGCTAATCTCCTCATGAAGCGACCAGAGATCATCAAGGGACATCGCTTCTAGTTCGAGCTTCTTGGTCGACATACTGGCATCCTGTGGTTGCGCCCATTTAATACAATCCCGGCCTAGTAATCAAGAAGCTAGGTTGGGTCGGTGTAAAAAAAACGTGGAACCGAATGGTCGGTGCTCCACATAGCTGCGTCGCCGGTTCCAATCAAGACTAAAAATGTGATTATCCGCTGAATTTAATAGCGGTTGCAGTAACAACACGCGCTGCGCGAGTATCGAGACGCGGTTCAAGCGAGGGGCGTCTCATTAAACGGAAAGCGGAGCGCGAGCTCGCTCTGCTCCGCCGCCCCGTCGGCAACGTCAGCATTTGTAGCTTCGACGCCTCGATATCGGCCGCTGCGGCCGAGGGCGCGATAAACCGATTGATCGCCGCTTGAGGACGGATCAGTGGACAGTCGCGAATCTCCAATGCTTCTCTTCGAGGCTCAGGCAAGGTTTTCTCGCCCGCAATAAATACATGAAAATAATCCTCGCAATATATATTAAATAATATATTATTTATTTATTGTCGTGGCAATTTTGAAGACCAAGCCTTGCTCCCCTGCCCATTGTTCGCCGCGATCTTCGACGTAGGTGACAGACAGGTACGCAAGGTGCCGGTCGAACGGTGACGAGAATGCTTATGCGCAGGCAGGATCTCGAAGCCATGGATTTTGAAGAACTTTGGCTCCTCCACGAGGAGCTGACGAAGATTCTTGCTGAAAAGATCACAGCCGAAAAGCGGGAATTGGAAAAGCGCCTTGCGCAACTCAATCAGCCGGATCAATTCGCCGGGGCGGAGGGCGGGGCGACAACGACTGGCTCAAGTCAGCCCCCTCGTCGCAAATACCCGAAGGTCGTTCCGAAATACTTCAATCCCCTCAAGCCCACAGAGACCTGGTCTGGGCGTGGCAAACAGCCGCGCTGGTTGGTCGCAGCGCTCCAATCAGGGCACACGCTGGAGGAGTTCAGGATTCGCGAGAACGGCGAAGCGCCGAGCCGGAATGCTGGTGGTCACGAGCATTGATGGCCCTGCCGCCCGACCGAACGCATTTGTGATCTAGACCTTCCCTGCGCGCTCCGCGAAGGCCGCCTTCAACAGGAACTGCACGGTGTCCACCCTCGGTAGGGACCACAGTCCACGCGGATGCACAGCGGCTTGCCCGGCGCCGCGTGCCGCTTTCCGATGATTTCCGAGATCCAGTACCATCATTGCGAGGAAGGGAACGCGTGTAGCCGGAAAACGTGCCTGCATCACCTGTCGCATGAACTGGAGGCGAGGAATCAGTCGGGAGCGCAACGCATGCGGAATGTCGACGCCAAGCAGCTCGGCAAGAGCGATCAGCTGAGTTTCGACCGCGTTCCTCATCAAGTCGCTCGAGGCAAGAGAGGTCAGCTTCTCCCAATCGAGAGGTTCGGCGGAAGCGTTTAGATCGCGCAATTCAACAAGGTGCCGCAGGTCGAGGTCGCCGAGCCAATAACCATAGTCCTGAAACTGATCGTGGACGATCAACGTGACCGCTTGGAAGATAGGCGTGGGGATATATACGCTTGCCCGTCCGAGCGGCGCAGGAACACAATGGTTCAGCACATGCCCGAAGTTCTGGTAGAGGTACGCAGGCCCTGGAGCTGCCTCTTGCAGGTCGATGGACCCGACGTCCTGCGGGCGATTCAGATCGACATGCCATCTCCGGCTTTCGGGAGGGGTCTGCTCATGAATATCGTAACCAATTCCACTTAGCGCGGCGACTGCCGTTCTGGCGTCGTCCGGCATGACCATGATGTCCAGATCGGACATAATCCGAACGCCTCTTCGCGCCTCGGGCGCGGTCGCCAGTGTCGATGCCCCCTTGAGTAGAACCGGCGTAATGCCGTGACCATTCAGAGCAACGACGGCCTCTTCGAGTTGAACGACGAGGCGGTCATTGCGCAACCCATTTCGGCGGTGGATATGGCGAATATAGGCGCAGACGTCCTCCGGCAGCATCGATGCGAATTTGTCGACAAAGTCGATGAGCGCCGGCGTCGTCAGGGTCTGATTTGCAAGTCCGATGACGGACGTCCACTCTACTTCGACCGGCGGCATGCCCCGCAAGCAATTGCAGAGGCTCGTGAGCGCGCTGCTATGCCTTGCCATTGCACAATTCCCTAAGCAGATGCCGAGCCTCTCCAGCCTCGCAGTAGGTTAGTTGAAGCGATTTCGCGCCCGCGACCATCCGCTTTAGAGCATAAAAGCCAGTCTGCGACAGTTTACCATCGCTGGAAAATGCGTTCTCGATGAGCCGCTTCATCGAATCCAAACGATCTATTGCGGTCAGTTCGGCCGGCCCGCTCGCGACCCGGTTCAAGAAGATGATCCAGCCTGTGGAGAAGCATTCGTTCTGCGCATCCGGAATGGGTACGTACCGCACCCGAACGCCGTCGGAGCGGCAATGCGTCGCGTCGTAGCGGTCGCCATGTAGTCGCGAGAGCAAGTCCCACGATCCTTCCTTGAGGGTGATCGCAAACGGGACTCCGCAGATCGTTCCGTCGGCGCCAACCAGCGCGACGTCATCGCCTGCGTACCGGAATCCGGCGTCCACCAGCTGCAGCGTGAGGGTAGATTTTCCAGCTCCCGGATGGCCGCATAACAGCAGGCCCATGCCGTCTTTCACGAGAGAAGCGGCATGTAGGGAGAACACCCAACGATCGCTTCGAATAAGCCGCTCGGTGACGTGAGCTTTGAGCATAGGGGCCAGTGCTTCGACTTCGCATCTGGAAATGCTAGAATCCTCCGCGCGCAGGAACACTTGCTCATCCAGCATCATTGCCTCGATCGCGATGTCGCCGTCGCCGCCGGCACTCTGGTCCGAAACACAAAATGGCGACAGCAGCCGTCTCAAGAGGTCCCGATTTGCAGCCCGGACGCTTATTTTGTGCCGACCCAGATGAGCTGAGATGACGCAATCGGTCGGCATTCGCCAATCGACTTCGAGCAACGCTCGATCGATCCAGACATCTACGGCCTGTCGCGTGAACTGGCGTGCCGCGTGCTCGTCAATGCCTTGCGCTGCGAGCGCCCGATAAACGTCTCCCAGCGAGGCGCCTTCCCCCAATTTACACCAGATGAATGCCCCTACTCGGTCGAGTTCAAAGATCTTCTGCCCGGCTTCGCTGAAGATCATTGCTCGGCCATCCAACAGCGCGAATACTGCATCCGGAGCCGGTCTCAACACTATCTCTATCTCTGCCGACGATCTTTCCAGCACGCCTTCCACCAATGTGAACCCATTCTGCCGCGCCTGTGCCGGCGAGGCGGCGACAGCCTCCGGGATGCGATGTTGTCGCGGCACCCGACAAGCGAACGGCCGCCGCCTGCGACATTCAATCTAGCCCGGCCTGCGACGCTGCGATTTCCATTCACCCGAACACACGCCACCCGGTCCGGCTCGCTTCGACACGTCAATCCGGCCGCTCACGCCGCGAGCTGACCGTCCTTGCCCCCGTCTTGAGGAGAAATGTTCAACCCCTGCTCTCCAGGGAGGCTCGCTCTGGCGGTCAACCGATGAGCATCCAAGAGGTACCGATAAGCTTCGCGATCGGCACTTCGTTCTCTCAGAATACGCTCCTTCTCGCCAATGTTGACCAATTCTGCGCGCATCTGAGCCAACTGCAGCGGCTCCGAGGTGAGGTTGTACTCGTTAAGAATTAATTCCCACATCGTCTCCTCCAGCCGAAGAAACCTGGACGACTTTAGCTTACGTGATCGGCAGCAATTAACAACGAGATTTACTGATTTTTCTTATAATCAAAATTTGTTTCATATTTGAACCTGGTGCGACCATTCAGCACAACCGGTAAAGCGCAGCACGCGCCGAACTGACTTGAGAATGAGGGCTGCTGAAGCCTGGAGAAAAGGATTGACGTTCTTCGGCAATGCATCGCGCCGCGCATAGAATAAATCAGCCGAGAGTCGCAAATCAGACCGACAACGCCAATTTTAATTTGCACATTAAATGAAAAAGAGAATAGTTAACGAACTGCACCGAGGGGAGTGACACCAGTGATCCGGTTGGCTGACCTGTCCGTCGAGGGGAAATTGATGGTTTCGTTGCAGGGGGAACGTTCCGCACGAAGTCGCGGCTATTTCGACACGACGATTATTTGGCGCCTCCCAGAAGCTTTCGGTTGAGGTCGGACATCATTCGGTATTGCGGCGAAAGCCGGCAGTATCCCAAGAATTCGCCAAGCAGGAATCCGGCCGGTTGGAGAAGCGTCGTCACGAGCAAGCTGCCCTTTGCTCGAACAACGACCCCAGGTGCGATGCCCCCCCAAGTCACCCGCACCGACGAGAGCGCACTCCAGCCGGCCGGCCCTTTTGCTCGACAAATGCGTGTTTCAGGGAGGCTCGTATGGGCATGATCATGGTCAAGTGTCCGCAATCCGGCCGCGCGATTCCTACCGGCATCAAATCCGATCGTGAGACTTTCCTGCGAAGCATCGTGTTTTTCGGCAATACTCTTTGTCCGGACTGTCGGGCCAATCACAACTGGTTTGCCCGCGAGGCCTGGGTCGAGGAGGCGATCGTCAGAACGGTAGCGGCCGCTGGTACGGCGCCAACGTGCTGATGCAAATGACGCGCGCGCTTCGGAGAGCGTATCCAAATGCTCCTTCCGATAGCGCGTTGCTGCTGCAACGCATTGCAACCACTGAGAATATTTTCGCGCATTGTCGCAAAGCGAACCGACGCCTCCGGCGGCCATCGCTTAGACGTTGTTGGGATGTCGCCACCAATCCGAGCTTCCGTCAGGAATTCGGCAAGGGCCTGTTTGGGGGTGTTGTAGTGAGTAGTGGGGTTTGCAGCCTGGCCGTTCTGCGTGACACAAAGATCAAGCTCGTGAGCCTGCTGGCTCAATTGAGGCGGCTCCGCGAGAGAGTACGAAGGGCGGAAGCACGGCGCTCCGGACAAAGACGACGATCAGCGTCGGCATCGCGCGCCCGAAGGGCCCGAGCATGAGACATCACACGCAAGGTATCCGCAGCTCAAGGCATTTCTGACGACCATGCTCCCTGGAATTGAAGACCAGCATGGAATTGCAAGCGTTCTTTCTGGATCTTCGTTGATGTAGGGGAGTTCGGCGCTCCCGGCGTCTCAAGGCCGCGGTCTCGCGCCAATCGCGAGCGCCGCGAAGCGCGTTATTGTAGCGCAGATTGCTGCAATTCGTATCGCCATGCAGCAACTCTGTGCAGCGCGGCTGCGTAGCCCCGACCTCGCTCCATGCCGAGCTGCGGTAAGCGCGGCACTCGAGAAAGCTTCGGCATCGACGCAGCCGGAGCGGAATGATCCGGAAGCCTTGACCCAGATCAAGGGAGCCCGCCCCCCACCCGCCAACATCCGCACTTTACCGCCCTTCAGCCATCGTCGGCCGACCGGGAGTTTCGATCATGAAGGCCGTATCCGTCGAAGAAGCCGTTGCGATGATCCCGGCGGGCGCCAGCGTCATGGTTGGCGGCTTCATGGGAGTCGGAACGCCGGAGCGGCTGCTCGACGAAGTCGTGCGCCAGAGGAAGACAGGTCTGACCTTGATCTCGAATGACGCGGCCACGCCCGGCAAGGGCGTCGGCAAGCTGTTCGATCAGGCCCTGGTGTCGAAGCTGACGGCAACGCATATCGGTCTCAATCCGAAGGCGCAGCAGCAGATGCTGGCGAACCAGATCGCCGTCGATCTCGTGCCGCAAGGTACGTTCGTCGAGCGCATCCGCGCCGGCGGATGCGGTCTTGGGGGCGTGCTGACGCCGACCGGCGTCGGAACGCTGGTGGCCGAAGGCAAGCGTCAGATCGAAGTCGACGGCAAGCCGTTCCTGCTGGAGACGGCGCTGCGGGCGCAATTCGCATTGGTGCACGCCTTCCTCGCCGATTACCTCGGCAACCTCGCCTACGCGCTCACGTCCCGCAATTTCAACCCGGTCATGGCGATGGCGGCCGACACCGTCATCGTGACGGCGGAGCACATCGTCCCGGTCGGCGTGATTGCACCCGATCACGTCGTCACCCCCGCGCCGCTCGTCGACTATCTCATCACCAATGGGTGACACCATGGATCCCCAGATCATCATCGCCCGGCGCGTCGCCAAGGAGCTGAGGAACGGCAATCTCGTCAATCTCGGCATCGGCATTCCGACGCTGGTCGCCAATTACGTGCCGTCGGACCTGAAGATCTTCTTCCAGTCGGAGAATGGACTGATCGGCACCGGGCCGATCCCCGAGCAGGGCATGGCGCATCCGACACTCACCGATGCCGGTGGGCGCCCGATCAGCGCGCTGCCGGGCGCCTCCACGTTCGACAGCGCGATGTCGTTCGGACTGATCCGCGGCGGCCACGTCGATATCACCGTGCTCGGCGGTCTCCAGGTCGATGCGCATGGCCATCTCGCCAATTGGATGATCCCGGGCAAGATGGTTCCCGGCATGGGCGGCGCAATGGACCTCGTCACCGGCGCCAAGCGCGTGATCGTCGCCATGCAGCACGCCGCCAAGGGCAAGTCGAAGATCGTGGCGAAATGCTCGCTGCCGCTGACCTCGGCACGCCCGGTCGACCTCGTCGTGACGGACATCGCCGTGATCGGTTTTCCCGATGGCAAGCCGACGTTGCTGGAAACAGCGCCCGGCCTGAGCGTCGGCGAGGTTCTGGCGCTGACGGAAGCCGACCTCGCCATTCCCGACAATGTTCCGGAAATGAGGATCTAAACGGGTCAGCCCATGCGGATATTCAGCGACTTCGACGAGATCAAATCCGCGGTCGGCACCGAGATCGGTGCCAGCGACTGGATCGAGATTACGCAGGACCGCATCAACCAGTTCGCCGAGGCGACCTGCGACGAGCAATGGATCCATGTCGACCAGGAGCGCGCCAAGCAGGAGATGCCGGGCGGCAAGACCATCGCCCATGGCCTGCTCTCGCTTGCCCTTGCCCCGCTATTCATCCGCTCGGTCATCGGCCTGAAGGGCCTGCGCAACACGCTGAACTACGGTGCTGACCGCATCCGATATCTCGCGCCAGTGCCGGCGGGCTCGAAGCTGCGCGGCCGGGTCACGATTGCGGAAGCAGAGGACGTGCCGCCGGACGGGCTGCGCGTCAACTACCACCTCGTGATCGAGATCGAGGGCGGCAAGAAGCCGGCCTGCGTGGCCGAATTGATCGCACTGCACTATCGGTGAATCAAAAAGTCGAAAAACAACCCCATGCACAGTAGACATGTGGTTGATTTGACTGCGGTTTTCTTTTTTCGCTCCAGAGCCCGGTTGCACCGTCGGGCAAAACACCTGCAATATGCCACCATCAGCCTATGGGTCGCCGGACCGCTCAGCGCGGCGGCAACGCGCGGGTCAATCGATGATGTGATAGCCACCGTCGATGTACAGCACGCCGCCGGTGATCAGCTTGGCGCCGTCGAGCGCCAGAAACGCGGTGGCATTACCGACATCATCGATGCTGACGAGGCTGCGCGACGGCGCCTTGGATTGCGCCTTGTCCATCAGCTCGTCGAACTCCGGAATGCCCGAGGCCGCGCGGGTCGCTAGCGGTCCGGGCGAGATCGCGTGCACGCGGATGCCCTTGGGGCCGAGCTCGGCCGCGGCATAGCGAACCGCGGCCTCGAGCGCCGCCTTGGCGACGCCCATGATGTTGTAGTTCTCCACCACCATCTGGCTGCCGTAATAGGTCATGGTGAACATCGTGCCGCCGTTCTTCATCAGGGGTTCGGCAAGATGAGCCATCCGCAGGAACGACCAGCAGGAGACGTCCATGGTCTTCAGAAAGCCGTCGCGGCCGACATCGACGACGCGGCCGTGCAGCGCTTCCTTCGGCGAGAAGGCGATGGAATGAAGCAGGAAATCGAGCTGCCCCCACTCCGACTTGATCCGCTCGAACACCGCTTCCGTCTGGCCTTCGACCATGACGTCGAGCGGCAGGAAGATCGGCGCTTCGAGCGCCTGCGCCAGCGGCTCGACGTGCTTCTTGGCGCGGTCGTTCAGATAGGTGACGGCGAGATCGGCGCCGAGGGCGCGAAACGCCCTGGCGCAGCCCCAGGCGATCGACTGGTCGTTGGCGATGCCGACGACCAGGCCCTTCTTCCCCTTCAGAGCGACCTTGCTGTCCGGAAATACTGGAATCATGACACCCTCTCTTGTCTGGGGTTGGGCGATTGCCTGTTCATCAACAGCGTCAGCGTGTGCTGCGCGATCATGAGCTCCTCGTCCGTCGGGACGACGTAGACCGGAACGAGACTCGTCCTTGTCGATATCAGCCGCGAATGGTGCGTGTTTTCGGCAGGGTCGAGTGCCACGCCAAGCCAGCCGAGCTGCTCCGCCACACGTGCGCGGATGCCACTCGAGTTCTCGCCGATGCCGGCGGTGAAGACGAAGGCATCGATCCCCTGCAGCGCCGCCGCCAGCATGCCGGCGTTGAGGCCGATGCGATAGACGAAATAGTCCACCGCCAGCTTCGCTTGCGGGTCAAGGCTCGCCTCCAGCTCGCGCATGTCGTTGCTGATCCCGGAAAGCCCCTTCAATCCGCAATCGCGATAGAGAAAATCCTGCGCCTTCGATGCCGTCATCCCCTTCTCGGACAGCAGATACAGCACGACGCCCGGATCGAGCTGGCCCGGGCGCGTGCCCATCGGCAGCCCGTCGAGCGCGGTGAATCCCATCGTGCTCTCGACGCTCAGCCCATTCTTCATCGCGCACATCGACGCGCCACTGCCGAGATGGGCGACAATCACCCGGCGCTTTGCGATGTCTGGCGCGATCTGCGGCAGGGTCCTGGAGATGTATTCATAGGAGAGCCCGTGAAAGCCGTAGCGCCGCACACCTTCAGCGTGGAGCTGGTGGGGGATGGCGTAATGATCGGCCAGCGGACCGTGGGTGCGGTGAAACGCGGTGTCGAAGCAAGCGACCTGCGGGATCGCCGGGAAATTGGCCAGGATCGAGCGGATCGGCGCCAGATTGTGCGGCTGATGCAGCGGCGCCAGCGTGGCGAAACGCTCCAGCCGCGCCACCACGCCGTGGTCGATCAGAACCGGCCGCTCATAATCAGGCCCGCCATGGACGACGCGATGCCCGACCGCCAACGGATGGATACGCGCTTCGTTCCGGAGCCATGTCCCCGCGATGTCCATCGCCGCCGGCACGTCCGGAATGGCCTCGATGGGATAGGCCCGATCCGCCATGGGATCGTTGCCTGGCCTACTTGCCCGCAAGCGCGGCCGGCTGCCGATGCCGTCCACCTGCCCCTTGATCAGGCGGCGCAGAATGCCCTCGCCCTCGATCGCAAAGACCTGGAACTTGACGCTCGATGAGCCGGCGTTGACGACGAGGATGCTGTCCATGGCGGTCACGCCGCGATAGTCGGCGCCTTCTGGCGCCGCGCGTGAGCATATAGTGCAGCAACTGCGCAGGACGCCATTCGCGCTCTTGGGCTGTCCGCACGCGAGGTCAGGACCACAGGCACACGCGCGCCGAGCACAATGCCGGCGCCGTCGGCCTTGGCGAAATAGGCGAGGTTCTTGGCCAGCATGTTGCCCGCTTCGAGGTCGGGCACGACCAGGATCTGAGCGCGGCCGGCCACCTCGGACTTGATGCCCTTGATCCGCGCCGAGTCGAGGTCGATCGCGTTGTCGAAGGCCAGCGGCCCGTCGAGTACGCCGCCCGTGATCTGGCCACGATCCGCCATCTTGCAGAGGGCCGCGGCCTCGATCGTGGACGGAATTTTCGACGTGACCGTTTCGACTGCGGAAAGAATGGCCACCCGCGGCGACTTGCCGAAGCCCGCCTGATTGTAGAGGTCGATCGCGTTCTGAATGATGTCCCGCTTGGCGTCCAGATCGGGGAAGATGTTGATGGCGGCGTCAGTGACGAAGATCGTCTCGGCGTAGGCCGGCACATCCATGACGAAAACGTGGCTGATGCGCCGATCAGTCCGCAATCCCCCGACCTTGGCCGTGACGGCTCGCATCAGCTCGTCGGTGTGAAGGCTGCCCTTCATGAGCAATTCGCCGCGCGCGGCATGGATCAATTCGACACCCTTCGCGGCGGCATCGTCGCTGTGTGCGGCATCCACGATCTCACAACCCGCGATGTCCAGGCCGAACCTGGCAGCCGTATCCCTGATCTTGCGCTCCGACCCGACCAGGAGCGGCCGGATGATGCCGGCAGACGCGCTGTCGACGGCGCCCCGCAAGGATGTCTCATCGCAGGGATGCACGACGACGGTCGGCGTCGGCGGGATCGCCTTGGCCGCGGCGATCAGGCGGTCATACTTGCTGGGAGACTGCGTGGCCGTCGCATCTGCTGACATGATGTCGCTCCCGATCCTCACAACCCGCGTTACGAAGCCTTCGCCTTAGGGTCGAAAGGGGCAACGTTCGACGCCCTTTCGGAACCTTCCGCGGTCTCGAGGCCAAACAGGCCAGCGATCTGCCGCAGCCGGTTTGCGCGCTCGCCCGTGACGTCCGCACTGGCCGACAGCACCTGCTCGATCGCTTCAAATGCTGCGCGACGAACGTTCATGTCGTCAGGCAGCAATTTCGGTATTGCGGCGAGCGCCCATTCTCGATCGAGCAACAGCATGAAGAACTGCTCGCGTACCAGCATCTTGAACTCGGCAAGCGACATGCGTGCGCCGCCATGATCCCTGCGAACCTGGCGCAGAGCCTCGATGCTGCGTTCGTCCACCATCCCCCGTGCCGAGCCGACATAGAGCAAAGCGCGCAGCGCCGCTTCACGGAGGCCGCCTTCACCGATCCGCGACTTCAGATCGGCGATGCGCTTCTCGAGCATGGCGCGATGCTCGGCGGACATCTCACGCCGACGCGACGGCGTGGACGTCGGGTCGATCCCGACCGCCGCCTGGAGCGCCGGGGACCCGTAGACGCTGAGGAACATCGCTTCGCTGAGTGCCTCCTGTGAATCGCGCCAGCTGTCGAGGGCGTGAACGACCTGCTTCGAGATCTGCTCCTGGAACGCCAGGAACGGATTGTCCGCAGCGACCGGCTTGCGCTCCTCGGCGGCCTTCTCGGCCAATGATTTCACCGCCGCCATATAGGGATTCTGGCTGCTGAACAGCTCGTATTGCAGCCGCAGCGGATGCATGTTGTGAGCCCATTCCGCCATCCTTGGCGTCACCATGCGCTTGACCCACGGCTGGACGAATTTCTGATAGGCCGCCAGGTTGATTTCCGAAATCCGCTTGGCGGTGGCAAAGCGTCGCTCGTCCTCGGGCGAATTGCCGCCCATGGCGCGGATGTCGTCGAGCGTCCGTGCCTCGCATCGCATCACCCACTGGCCGACGACCAGATCCGAACTTGCGGTTTCCTCGTCCTTAGCCTCGAATGTTGCTTCATAGAGCCCGGGCGGCAGAACGTCGATGAGGTCGATGTTGCTGGAAAATTCCGCGTGCTCCTTCTTGGCAACGCCGCCGGAGACGAAGATGCCGAGATGGCCGATGCTCTGGTGCACGGTGTAGACGATGGTCTGGCCGTAGGCCCTGATCTCATCGACATCGGCATAGCAATCGGGGATCCAATGCAGCGCCTGCTGCGGCGGTGTGATGTTGTCGCCCTCCGAGCAGAACACCACGATCGGGGATCTGATGTTGCGAAGATCAACCTTCCGGCCATCGGACATTTCGATGTTGCCGGCGGCGAGGTTATTGCCGACGAACAGCTCATCGACGATGAACTGAATCTCCTCGGCGTTCAAATTGACGTGGCCGCCCCACCAACGCTCGAATTCGAGGTAGCGATCTGCCTCGCTGTCGACTTTGGAATAGACGTTGTACTGCTTGGTCCAGAGCGTATTCGAAGGGTTCTGGTTCTCGAAGTTCTGCACCAGCCATGCACCATCGAACTTGCCGGCGCCGAGATCAGACGTCAGGGCCGTCAACCAGCTTCCGCCAAGTAGCCCGCCCGAGTAGCGCATCGGATACTTTCCGTGCACGCCGGCCCAATAGGCCAGTGGCGCGCCGGCGATGATCAGCGGGCCGAACAGCTCGGGACGCAGCGAGGCCAGGATCATGACGGCCCATCCGGCCTGGCAATTGCCGATCACGCAGGGCTTGCCGTCGGCATCCGGGTGAAGGCTCATGACCTTTTCGATGAAGATGGCTTCGGCACGCGCGATGCGCTCGATGGTCTGACCGGGCATCGGGTCCGGCAGGAATCCGATGAAGTAGCAGGGATGGCCTGCCTTCATCGCCACCCCGATCTCGCTGTCGGCCTTGAAGCCGCCGATGCCGGGGCCGTGGCCCGCACGTGGATCGACCACGACGAACGGCCGCCGGTTCATGTCGATCTCGACGTTGGCAGGCGGAACGATGCGTACCAGCGCGTAATTGACGGGTTCGGCGAGCTGGCGCCCGTCCATGATCAATTCGGCCGCATATTGCAGAACATGCGGGGCGGTTTGCGCGACATGCTCCCTGTACTGATCCCCGCGCCGGCGCATGATATCTAGGAACAGAACACTGCGCTGTCCCGCGTCGACCAGGTATTCGACTGCCGAGGCGACCAGCCCCGACATGGGACCGCCCGGAATTTGTACGTTGTCCATGGACATGTTCTCGACCTCTCCGTCGCCCTCGCCAATTGACGGCGCTGGGGGAGGACGAACGTTGATCTAGGTCAAGATGATCTGCACGCTTGGGAGGCCTCTATCCTGCATCACAAGGCATGAGACCCGGCTGGACGGTTTGGACGAGCAACATCGTCATGTCACAAGCTGCAACTTACAGCGTCCAAACCGTCCTGAAGGACGGCACTCCGATCCAGATCCGCGCGCTTCGCGCCAGCGACGAGGCGGATATGCTCGCTGCCATCGCGCGTACCGGCCCGCAGTCGCTGCAGAGCCGGTTCTTCGTTTTGAAACGGCACTTCTCGGAGAAGGAGCGCGCCTACTTTATGGACGTGGATTTCAGCAATCACGTTGCGCTGGCCGCTCTCGCAGAAGAACAGGGTCGATACGCCATTATCGGCGGGGGCCGGTACGTTGTCGTCGAGCCCGGTCAGGCCGAGATGGCCTTCGTCGTGGTGGATGCCTGGCAAGGTCGCGGCGTAGGCTCGCTGCTGCTGAGACACCTGACAGACATCGCGCGCGAACAAGGCATAAGAGAGCTCACGGCCGAGGTTCTGTCCGACAACACGCCCATGCGCAGCGTGTTCGCGAAGGCGGGATTCAGGCCTGGACGGAGTGAAGATCCGAGAACGGTGCGCCTGTCGCTCTCACTTGCATCCGCGCGCCCGGCCTGAGCCTTCACCTCAAAGCGATCGTGATCTGACTGATATTGGCCGCCAGCTCGAGTCCCGCCTTCGGGCCTTGCAACACCATCGTGACGCCCTTTTCGTTGCGGAGGTGCACACCGTTGGCACCGCCGACCAGCGCAAAGCCGCCGCCGACGGAACTGTAGGTGCCGGCGAAATCACCGACCTCCCGGATGCCGGATGCCCAGCCGTCGAGACGGCCGAAAGTTGCACCGACCGTGATGCCGAAACTCAGGCCGCTGATCTTGAAGGGATAGGTCTTGCCCCGGTACGTCAACACGCCGCTGCCGGCGCCACCGCCGACCAGGAGGCCTGCCTTGACGATCTTCACTCTGACCTGACCGGCTGCCTGCGCGAAGGACGGCGTCGCCGGCGCGGTCAGCCCGAGTGCGAGCAGAAGCAACACGATCAGGCGAAATGCGCGCCCGCGCAGGCGCGGCTCAGGGTTTTGCGGCATCGACCTTCTTCCAGGTCTGGTCGGGATCGAACAGCGTGATGCGCTGCGCGATGAACTCGGTGCGCTGGCCGAGATCCTTCTGATAGACGACGCCGTCATGATTGACGAGGAAGGTCATGACGCCCGAATTGCCGTATTCCGCGGGCCAGGCGATCAGGGCGAAGCCGCCGATCATCTTGCCCTTGACGACGTAGTTGAGCGCGCCGCCGGGCGCATCCCGCCCCTGCCCTTTGAGAATCCGGAAGTAATAACCGTGATAAGGTTCAGGTCCGACATCGTTACCGCGATAGCCCTCCTTCGAGGCTTCGGCCGCGAGCGCACCGAGCGGGCTCGGATCGCTGTCGTCGCGCCAGAACAGGCCGTCCTTCTTGCCGGGCGAGGAGACGATGCGCTGCGCGTAGACGCCGACGCCCTCGCCGCGGTCCTTCTCGGCATATTCGTTTTGCGCGTCGACGAAGGCGAGCGCGGTCTGGATCGCGTCGAGCTCGTTGCGGCCGATGCGACGGCGCAGCACCTCGATCCGTCCCTCGTCGGTGTCGAACGCCCAGCCCGTCCTGCTGTTGACCAGCGGAATCGGGAACGGGAAATCGTCGGGCCCGAGGATCAAGGTGGCAGTCTTGTTGCCCTCCGCCTTGATGCCGTGCTTGGCGTCATACATGGAGGTGAAGCGCTGACGGATGTCGTTGTCGGCGACCTCGTCACCGGATGAGACGATGTCCTCCGCGTTCCTGCCGAGCACCTTCAAAATGTCTTTCGGGCCGCTCTTGACCGCGGCAGCAAGGGCAGAGGCGGCCTCTTCCGGTGTCTTGTAGGATTCCTGCGCGAGAGAGGCCGATCCGAGCAGCACGAGCGCGAGCACGCCGGGGAGCAGCGCACGGTTAAACGATTTCAGAGCACTCATGGCATCACCTCCGCAGGAATTTTCGCGCCGCGAGCGAGCCAGTCGCGATAGGTGCGGAACGTCAGGCGGAGTTTTTCGTAATGGACGCGCAGATAGCCGTCGCTGCCGCGGGTCACGGCATCGGGCATCACCTGCTCGACCTCCTGCGCCATCACGCCGACATAGGCCTTGCCGCTGCCGATATAGCTGAACCGATAATAGCCAAGGCCGTTCGAGAGATGACCGAGCAGGACGACATCATGCTTCAACGCGATGTCGGAACGCCGGCCACCGCCGCCACCGCCGCGGAAGCCGCCTCCTCCACCGCCGCCACGCATCGCCATGCCGCCACCGCCACCGCGGCCGGCGAAGCTTGGTCCGCCGCCGCCACCGCGCGGCATGCTCGCCATGCTGCTGCGGCCGCGCGCGGATGCGGCGGCAGCCGAGCGGCCGGAGGAAACGTTCATGGCACCGCCGCGATTGGCGCCGCCGCCACGATTGGCCGCACCGCCGCCGGCGCGGTTCGCAGCCTTGGCGCGATCGCCGCCGCCCTTGCTCGCGCCCTTGTTCGCACCTTTGGCGCGATCGCCCGCACCGGCACGATCGCCGCCGCCGGGCCGGTCGCGCGTACCTGCGCTGGGGCGATCGCCCGCGCCCGGACGGTCGCCACGATTGCCGGCGCGATCACCTGGACCGCCGCGATCACCCGCACGGTCCCCGGCACCCTGATTGGGGCGCAGCACCTGGTTGCCGTCGCGGCCGCGAAAATCCATCCGGTCCGACACGCCGGCCCTCAGATTGTTGTTGCCGAAGCGCTGCTGAACATTGCTGTTGTTGTAGCGGACACCGCCGCGATGTGCCGGATTGTGTTGCCAGCCATTGCCGATGTTCGTGGTGCGATGGTTGACATAAACGTTGCGGTTGCCCCAGTTGCAGCCGCCGCCCCAGTAATTGCCCCAGCGTCCGATCGCCCAGGCCGTGCCGAAGGCGATGCCGGCCGCGACCATGCCGGCGCCGATATAGGACGGGTAGCCCCAATAATAGGGCGGATATTCCGCATAGGGCCAGCTGCCGTAGACCGTCGCCGGGTCGTAATACGGCACGTACATCGCCGCGGGATCGGCCTGCTGGATCACGACGACCTGCTTGCCTTCCTGAGACTGGACGCTGACCTTCTGCTGCTTGGTGGTGACGAGCTTCTTGTTGTCATAGGCCTTGTTGCGCAGACGCTGGATCGCGTCCATCACGTCGGGCTGTTGCGCGAGGAAGGCATCGCCCAGCTTCTTGGTCCAGTCGAGCTGCTCGCTCATCATCGCGAGGACGTCGGCGGTGCTGGCCAGCGCCTTGACGCTGTCGTCCCAGCCCTGCTTCTCCACTTCCGTCTTCAGCGCATCGCCCTTCAGGCTCTTGCGCTCCTTCAGCCAGCGGTCGGCCTGCACCACTTCCAGCGGATAGGTCGAGGCGGCCAGTACGTTGGCGAGCAACTCGTCGGGATAAAGCGCGATCGGCGCGACGAGGGCTTCGAGCTGCTCGGGCTTCAAGAGCTCGGCCGTCGGCGCAGGCGTACTGGCAGGCTGCGCCTGCGGCGCCGGCGCTGCAGGTGTCGTTGTGGTCTGCGCCGTTGCAGCGACCGAAGTCGCCATCAAGAGCGCCAGCGCCATCAGGGTCTTGCCGCAACGAAACATCACATCCTCCGTCTGACTTCCAGTGCGGCAGGATCAAGCCGGGGCGCAAGCATTTGTTGATCGAGATCAACGAAACCAGGCCGTCGCGGCTGCTGCAGCGCAAGGACGCACGAGCATTCGACAAGGATTTTCGGTCGAGACAGCCCGCCCCTGAGAAACGCGCATCATCTCTCAGCGCGCGATCGGAAGCCGGATCGTGAACAGCGCGCCGCCCGCAGGCTGGTTCGCAGCAGCGATCGTGCCGTGATGGGCCTCGACGATGGTCCTGGCGATCGCCAGTCCCATGCCCATGCCTTGCGGTTTCGTCGTAAAAAATGGATCGAAGACGTTCGCGACGTCGGAGGCGGCCATTCCAGGCCCGGTATCGCTGATCCTGATTTCGGCCTGATGGCCGGCATGCAGAGTCGCGACGCTGACCTCCCGCTTTCCGGTGTCCGCATCGGAGATCGCATCCAACGCGTTGATGATCAGGTTGAGGAGGACCTGCTGAAGCTGGACCGGATCGCCCTTGACGTGAAGGCCGGCCATGACCGGCAGATAGCTCAACGTGATCCGGCGCCCTTGGGCGAGCGCCTTCACCAGACCAATTGCTTCGCGCACCGTATCGTTGAGCTCGATGTCCTTGACCTCGAACGGGGTCTTTTTCAAAACGCTGCGCAGCCTGCGGATCACCTCGCTCGCCCGTTGGTCGTCCCTTCTGATGTCGGCGAGGATCTGCTGGAGCTCGACCAGATCGGGCTGGGCAGCCCTCAGCATGAGCTCTGCCGTTTCGGCATTGGTCAGAATCGATCCGAGGGGCTGGTTCAGTTCATGCGCGATCGAGGTCGTCAGCTCGCCAACGGCCGAGTAGCGGTTGACGTGGGCGAGTTCCGTCAGCCGCTGACGCGATTCGACTTCGGCAACCCGCCGGCGGCGACGCTCGTGCAGGAGCCCGCTGATGAGTCCGGCCTGGACCAGGAATACGGCCGAGATCATCAACATCTGCCAGTGATAGCGCTGCCAGATATTCGGCTCGCGAAACAGGATGGTGCTTCCCGGCGGCAGGCGACTCTCGCTGATGCCCCAGCGCTGCAACTCCCGCCAATCATATTTAGGAGCGGCATACGCGATCGGTTCAATTCTGACGTTTGCAGGCTCTTCCCCGCCCAGAATTCGCAGTGCCGCATCGGCGGTCTTTTGGCCGAGTTCAGGAATTGAATGCATCGGACCGCCGACAATGTCGCGTCCGAAAAACGACTCCTCAAAGCAGAAAATTGGGGCGTTCGCGACGGCCTGAAGGCGATGCAGGGCGAGATTTCCATCATGAACGACACCCGCCGCGTCGACCGACATCAACCCCCAGAACAGAACCGTGTGCGGGGGAAGCGTCGATGCCCGTTTCAGGATGTCCTCGAACGACAGATCGCCGTACCAAACGAACGAAACCCGGCCTTCGAGCGGCTTGACGTCCCTCTTGACCTCTTCGAGCCAGAATTTCTCCAACGCAGACGCGCCAATGACGAGGGCTATCGTCTGCGTGTCCGGCAGCACCTGCAGAACGTTGCGGAAGGCCGTGACAAATTCGTTACGGACTGACACTACCGCGTCGTTCCGGGTCAGGCGTGAGCGGTCGATCAATCGTTCCTCGACTGTCGTAAGGACCATTGGCGCCTTCGGAAATAGCTTCTCGCGATGCCTTTGCACGAATCCCGCCGCTGGCCCGCCAATGCTCATCACGATGTCAGGTGGCCGCCCTTCATACAGCGAGCCAAGATATTCGACGAAGGGCCCCTCAGGACCCGGCGCGATGAACCGGGCGGTAAGAAGCGTATGTTCCTGGATATCGAGCGGCCAAGGAGAGCGCTCCTCGAGATTGGTCTTGATGCTGCGTGCGTACTCGCTCCAGGGCAAGAAATCGCGCCCGAAGGAATGCAGCATCAGCACACGCTTGGGCTCGCTGCGCGGTGCCGGTTGCGCGCGCGCAGGACTGCATAGCGTGCACGCGGCGAGCAAGAGGCCGAGACAAAGCCACGCAGCCGCAACCGGCCTGACCGCATCCCTGGACATGCGCCCGCTCAGCTCCACTCCCCGCAGCTTTCGCCGGCTGCGATCTCCGGCAATTTTAGCGCGGATTGCAGCGCACGGACAGCCCCGAGGCGGGCCTCAGCAGCGCGTGACGACCCGCCCATAGTCTGCTCCGTCCGCTTCTCTCGTTCAATGGCCGCCGCTCAACACGAGTGTCTGGATCGGCAGCAACAGCGCCTGAATGCGCAGCAGCAGCGCATGCACGAGGCCGACGCCATCCACGACGTGCAGCGCGATCTTCCGGCTGGTCGGGGTGTCCTTGGCCGAGATCTCCTCGTGGTTGCTGGTGTAGGCATTGACGATGCAGCTCGAGCCGGGCGTGACACCGTCGAGGCCGCCCTTGTAGAGCGGCTCCAGAAACACGAGGATCGTGCCGGGGCGGACGGCATTCTGCGGATCGATGAGCTGCTCGCCGGAGCGGAACTGTCCGGCCGCGATGTAGTCCTGCACTGTCGTGATCACCATGGGGATGATCACCCATGGCCTCGAGATGCAGGCCGCTTCCGCGACCATGCCGGTCTTCATCACCTGCGCCTCGATCTGGCCGAAACCGGCCTGGAGCGCCTTGCGGCCCGCACCCTCCGGAACGAGAACGCCGGCCGGACGCATCAGCTGGTTGACGACGTCGCCGGGGCGAACCAGGAACTGCTCGACGCGCCCGTCGACGCCGGCGCGTACGAGGGTCTTGTCGAGATCGACCTGAGCCTGGTCGAGCGCGGCTTCGGCGCTGGCCTTTTGGGCCGGCAGCAGGACGGAGACCTGCAGAGATGCGGATTGTTTCACGGCCGTTGCGGCGTCGACGCCCGCCTGGCGCTGGTCGACCAGGACCTGGAGCTTTTCGATATCCCGCTGCGGAACGATGCCCGGATTGCGGCGCTGGAGCTCAGTCTTGACCTCGAGCTCGTCCTTGGCCTGCTGGTAGTTGGCTTTCGCCTCGCCGATCTGCGCCTCGGCCTTGACCACATCGGCCTGCGCCGTCTGCATGGCGGCATCGACCTCTGCAACTTTCCGCTTGGCCGTCTCGAACGCAGCCTGCTGCTTCGAACTGTCGAGCGTGAACAGAACATCGCCCTTCTTGACCGGCGCGCTGAAGCCGAGCTTGACCTCTGCGACACGGCCCGAGCCTTCGGGAAGGATCGGCACGGTGCGGAAGTACAGCGTCGCGGACGACGTTGCAGGATGGAAATAGAAGATCATCGTGATCAACGAGATCGTCAGCATCAGGCAGGCGGTGATGCCCCAGCGCAACTCGTACCAGATCGAGAAGAAGGTGATCTCCTTGCCGAACCGCTTGCCCTGAACATAACGGCGGTAGAGGTAATCGGGCAGGATCGTCAGCAGCGAACAGAACATCAGCTCAAACATGGCTGTGCTCCTTCTCCTTGGCGGGTCCCGGCTTATCCTGCAGAAGCGGCGTCGCAGCGGCCTCGGGCAAGACATCCCCGCCATCGGAAACCGGCGTTGCATCCGCGATCTTTTCGACGGATCCGGCAATGCTGCGCAGCGGCGTGCCGAAATCCGGGATGTCGATCAACGCAAGGAGCAGTCCGGCAATCCAGAAGATATGCATATGCGTGAACAGCGAGATCAAGCCGAGCACCGCAACGAGCTCGAACTGCAATTTCTGCGATTTGTGCGCCATCCGCTCGGGCAGGCTGTGCAGTTTCCAGTAGAGCGTGCCGACCCAGAGCACGATCCCGATCAGGAATACGCCCATCACCACCATCAGCGTGTCGGTCCCGCTCCCGGGCGCCAGATAGAACGGCAGATGATGCGGGGCCATCGGATGAAGCTGGTCGCTCAAGCGTCTCTCCCGGTCAAGACATGCATGTGCAGCACTGTGTGCGGATAGGTCCGCGTTTGCTTGATTTGAATCAAGGGAACGCTTTTGCGCCGGACCTAGCGTTTTCTGCGTGCTGATTGGATAACCATCAGGAGCCGCCCGCCATGCCCGGCCTAGACGATCTCATCCCAAACGCCGCCCAGATCCGAAAGGAAGCCGCCCTCAAGGAGGCTGAAAAGGCGGAGGAATATGTCCGCCTCGCAGCCGCCGCCGAGGCCGAGAAGCGTGCGCTGATCGAGCGCCTGAGCAAGCCGTCGGGCAAGACCGAGGAAGAGAAGATCAAGCTCGCCTCGACCATCATCCAGCGCGCGGTGCGAAACGGCCTGACGGAAGTGCTGGTCTATCGCTTCCCCAACTCACTGTGCACGGACAAGGGCCGCGCCATCAATCAGATGGAGAAGGGCTGGGAGAACACTCTGACCGGGATCCCCAAGGAGATCTTCCAGCTCTGGACCGATTACCTGAAACCGCGCGGCTATCGCATCGCCTATCAGGTCATCGATTTTCCCGGCGGCGTGCCGGGCGACATCGGCGTGACCATATCCTGGGACGATTAGGACGGCTAGGCATGGCCAAGGACGCAGCTGCAGAGCGGATGAAGCGGAAGGATTACGAGAAAGAGCTCGAGAAGCTGCAGGTCGAGCTGTGCCACCTCCAGGACTATGTGCGGGAGAACAAGCTCCGGGTCATCATCCTGTTCGAGGGCCGGGATGCCGCCGGCAAGGGCGGCACGATCAAGGCGATCACCGAGAAGGTCAGCCCGCGCGTATTCAGGGTCGTCGCCCTCCCCGCGCCATCCGACCGCGAGAAGACGCAATTGTTCTTCCAGCGCTATATGGAGCGGTTTCCGGCCGGCGGCGAGATCGTGATCTTCGACCGGAGCTGGTACAACCGCGCCGGCGTCGAATACGTCATGGGCTTCTGCACCCCCGCCGAACACGAGCGCTTCCTCAACCTGTGCCCGCAGATGGAGAAATACGTCATCGACGGCGGCATCATCCTGATCAAGATCTGGCTCGAGGTCGGCATGGACGAGCAGGAGCGCCGCTTCAAGGCCCGTATCGACGACCCGGTCCGGCAGTGGAAGCTCAGTCCGATGGACCTGGAATCCTTCCGGCGGTGGTACGACTATTCGCGGGCGCGCGACCTGATGCTGAAGAAGACCAGCACGAAGGAAGCACCCTGGCACATCGTCCGCTCCGACGACAAGCGAAGGGCGCGGCTGAACTGCATCGCCCACCTTCTCGGCGCCATCCCCTACAAGCGCATCAAGAAGGACACGATCAAGCTGCCGAAGCGCTCCGACAAGGGACGCTACAACGACCAGACCAGCCTCAAGGGGATGAATTTCGTCGCGCAGCGCTATTGAGCAGCATCAGGCCGCTAGGCGCCCTGATGCCGCCGTCGATCGCTCAATAGCCATACCGGTATTGCTGCGGACAGACCCAATTGCCGTATGTGTCCTGATAACAGCTGTTGTTGTAGTAGCCGTAAGCGCCGTAAGCGCCCGCTGCTGCAGCACCAACTGCGGCGGCGCCGGCCGCGCGGCCCCAGCCGTAGCCGTAGCCAGGACGATATCCCGGATAACCGGCGACGGGACGACCCGGACGACCCGCGACTGGATAGCGGCCGGGACGACCGGCTATCGGATGAGCAGGGCGCACACCTCCGGCGACGCGATGCCCGCCATGGATGCGGCCCGCATGTACAGCACCACCGCGGAAACCTCCGCCATGGAAGCCACCTGCACGCGCTCCGCCGCCATGAAAGCCGCCACCACCGCGACGAGCGAAAGCATCGTCGGGAATGAGGCTGACGGTGAGCAGGACAAAGGCCGCAAGAGCAGCCAGAAGATAACGAAACATGGCATCTCCTCCGAAGATTGGGGTGCCATCACTCGCTGTTGGATGATGCCGCCGCACGACCGCGATAGGCACCCGACGATAAGGTCGGGTACCGATCCGATTCGAGCTTGATTTGAATCAACAAGACGAAGGCTTTGTGAGGCGGGCTCCTGCAGCGCGCACGTGAACGGGCGCGCTGCGCGGCTCGTTCAGCTCGATTTCAGGCGGATTGTGACGCCACCGACGGCAGCCGATACTTCCGCGCCGACCTTGGGACCGCTGAGCTGGAGGATGACGCCATTGCTGTTCTGCAACTGAACCGCGCCAGCACCTGCGGCGATTGCCCCACCCGCTCCTCCCACGGCATAGGAGCCTTCGATGGATGCCGGCCCCTTCAGATTGAGCGCCCGACCGACGAACTTCGTCGTCGACGCCCCGATGGTGAGGCCCACGCTCATGCCAGACACCGTGAACGGATACTTCTTGCCCCGGTAGACCAAAACGCCCTCTCCGCCACCGGCGCCGACGATGAAGCCACCCTTGGTGAAGACGACCGCAACCTGGCCGGTATCGGCATGCGTCGGCGTGCTGAAGCCGGCAACGGTTGCGAGCGAGGCGACCAGGACGGCGCCGAAGATCAGTTTTCTCATGACGTGTCTTCCCCTTATTGAGCCAGGATCATGGCGAAGTAGCCGAAGATGGTGAGAAGGATGCCCGAGACGGCATAGCCGACCGGGAATCCGATCCAGGGCACGGAGCTCTGGATCTCGACCGCGGCCTCGCGGCACGGGCCGGAATGCGAGCGCGCGCCGGCAACGCCGCCCATCAGCACCGCCGGATTGATCTTGAAGACGTGGAATCCGATCGCCCAGACGATGAACGGCGGGATCGTGCACGCGATGAAGCCGACGATGAAGATCTTGAGCGCGAGCGCGCCGGTGAGCTGAGCCAACAGGCCGGCGCCGGCATTGACGCCGACGATCGCGACGAACACGACGAGGCCGAGATCCTCGAGCACGTTTCGCGCCGCATTCGGCGTATTGCCGAAGAAGCGCAGACGCGACACGACCGAGGACACGATCACGCCCGACAGCAACAGGCCGCCGGCATTGCCGAGGCCGACCTTGGCGCCGAAGGCCGGGAATTCGATCATGCCGATCAGGAAGCCGATGATCATGCCGACCGACAGGGTCAGCAGGTCGGTCGAGGTGTTGGCGCGCGCGATGCGGCCCCACATCTCGCCGAGCTCGTTGACCGCCGACTTCAGGCCGACCACCGAGACGATGTCCATGCGTTCCAGCTTGGTCTTGAGACCGGCCGGGATCTGCACGCCGCCCCGTTCGACCTTGGTCACCTGCAGCTGGCCGGCGATGGCCGTGTCGCGGAAGGATTCGAAAGTACGCCCGACGACGTCCTTGTTGAAGACGACGATTTCAGCCTGGTCCATGGGTATACCGAGCGTCTTGGCGTCGGCGACCTCCGGACCGATCAGGCCCATCTTCTCGGTCAGATGCTCGGTCGAGCCGCCCAGCGCGACGATATCGCCCTTCTGCAGCACGAGCTCGGGATCAGCACCCTGCGGCTCGCCATTACGCCCCACGTTGACGATCCGATATTCCGGATTGACCGCGCGGAATTTGGCGATGCTCATCCCCACCGTCGCGGGATTTTCGAGCCGGTAGGCCCGCAGACCGAACTGACGATAGCCGGTCAGAGCGCCGCCTTCGAGATCCTTGACGCCGAACTCCTGCTCATACTGCTTCGCGGCAGCCTTGGCATCGACGCCCCACCAGCGCGGGAGATATTTGCAGATCAGGATGATGCCGACGGTGCCCCAAATGTAGGTGATACCGTAGGACAAGGCGATCATGCCGGAGGCATCCTCTGGCTTCATCCCGGCAGGCAGTTTCACGACGCCCGACGTGACGGCCTGCTCGGCCGAACCAATCGCCGCCGACATGGTCTGCGAACCCGCCAGCATGCCGCCGGCCGCACCGGGCGGAAGCGCGAACAGCTTTGCACCGATCACAACGAGCGCCAGGCCGATCACGCTCGACACCACGGCGAGGAACAGGAACTTGATGCCGTCGCCCCTCAGGCTGTTGACGAAGGAGGGACCGACGCGCAGGCCGACGCCGTACATGAAGAGATAGTAGAACAAGCTCTTGGCAAAGTTATTCAGCTCCAGCTTCACGCCATAGCTGGATGCCCAGACCGAGAGGCCCGCGCCGACCACGATGGCACCGGCGACCATGCCGAGGCCATAACCCTTGATGCTGGCCCGGCCGATATAGACGGCGAGACCGACCACGAAGAACAGCAGCAAATAAGGGTATTGCCGCAAGAACTCGAAAAATGCCTGCATGTTCGTCCCCTCCCGGCCTATGACGCGGCCTTGAGCTTGGGCTGCGCGCTGGGCTTTGGCTTGCCGAGCTTGGCCAAGGCTTCCGTCCGTACGAGTTTCAGCCCTTCCTTGGCGTCGTAACCATGGATCTCCTTCACATCGAGCTTGCGCATGAAGTCGATGGTCTCCTGGGTGATGACCTGGCCGGGCACCATGATCGGGAAGCCCGGCGGATAGGGAATGACGAAATTGGCCGAGACGAGCTCGGGACCGGCCTTCAGCCGCCGGTCGATCTCGGGGTCGTTGAGGCGAATGTGCTCGCAGCCGGCAACGTCATAGGCCGCGTAGAAGCCGCTGCGGATGTCGCCTTCATTGGTCTTGGTGCCGGCGTCGCCGCGGAAGCTCGGGTGGAAATGCGAGAAGTTCGGCAGGTCGGGCACGTCCTTCATGAGGCTCGTCACCCGTGCCTCGAAGACCTTCCGCGCATTGGCACCGCCCTGGGCAAGGCCGCGATCGATCTCGCCCGCGATCTCGGCGAGCACACGGACGAGATGCGCGACGTCGCTGCGGGTGTTGTTGATGTTGGACTGGACCAGCACCGAGTTGCGCGAGGTCTTGTTGACCTGGATGTTGTACTCGTTGGCGAGAATGCCCTTGAACTGCGTGCCGTCATAGCCGGCCATGCCGCACACCAGCGTCATGCGGGTCGGGTCGAGGCAGAACTCGTCCTCGTTCAGGCTCTTCAGCGTATTCGCCCAGTTGACGCCGGGGGCGAGGAAGTCGGTGAAGCCGCTTTGGCGATAGTGCGCCGGCACCATGGCGTCGGCACCGAGGATACGGAAGTATTTCGAGATCAGCGGATTGTTGTTGACTGCCTGGCGGATGGCGAACGCAATCTCGATTGCATTGGCGACGAGGCCATAGCCCTCCAGCTCCATCTGCCGCCGCGAGATGTCGAGGCTCGCGATCAGCTGCTGGTTCGGACTGGTCGAGGCGTGGGTGAACACCGCCTCCTTGAACTGCTGCTCGACGGTGTGGAATTCGACGTCCTTGACCGAGAGCATCGAGCCCTGGCGGATCGCCGACATCGACTTGTGGGTCGAGTTGGTCTGGTAGACGCGCAGCCGGATCTGTCTGGGATCCGGGATCAGGCGGGTCTTGAGCAGCGCCTCCTCGGACGGGTTCTTGCCGAGCTCGGCCTGCTGCTTCTCATAGGCCTCGACCGACTTGGGATGGCGCATCCATGCCTCGATTTCGTTGGCGGCGCCAAGTCCGGTGCGGCGGCGCAGGAACGGCGAGAACCGCGCGAAGCCGAACCAGGCTTCATCCCAGAGGAAGATCAGATCGGGCTTGATGGCGAGGCATTCCTCCATCACCCGCCTTGTGTTGTAGATATGGCCGTCGAAGGTGCAGTTGGTCAGGTCGACCATCTTGACGCGGTCGAGCCGGCCGTCGGCCTTGGCGCCCAGCAGCGCCTGCTTGATGGTCTTCAGCGGCACCGCGCCGTACATCGAATATTCCGTCATCGGGAAGGCTTCGACGTAGAGCGGCTGCGCACCGGCCAGCACCATGCCGTAATGATGCGACTTGTGGCAATTGCGGTCGACGATCGCGATGTCGCCGGGCGCCAGCAGCGCCTGCACCGCCATCTTGTTCGACGTCGAGGTGCCGTTGGTGACGAAGAAGACGCGATCGGCACCGAGCGCCCTCGCCGCCTTCTCCTGCGCCTTCTTGATGTTGCCGGTCGGCTCCAGCATGCTGTCGAGACCGCCGGTGGTGGCGCTGCTCTCGGCCAGGAACAGGTTCGGGCCGTAGAACTCACCCATGTCCCGTATCCAGTCGGACTTGAAGATCGACTTGCCGCGCGCGATCGGCAGCGCATGGAAGGTGCCGATCGGACGCTGCGCGTATTTCTTGAGATTGTCGAAGAACGGCGTGTCGTAGCGATCCTGGATGCCTTCCAGGATCGACAGATGCAGTTCCAGCAGCTCTTCGACGGAATAGAAGATGCGGCGGACCACATCCGCTTCGGGATTGCCGGCGAGCTCCTCCACGTCCCGGTTCGAGATCATATAAAGGTCGAGCTCGGGCCTGACGCGCTTGATGATCTGGGCGAGCCGCAGCGCCGAGGCATCGGTTTCGTCGTTGAGACCGGCCGTGGCCATGATCGAGCGCAACACCGGCGCATCGTGGCGCGAACGCAGGCCGAAACCCTCGTTGATGATGACTGCTCCGATGTTCGGATTGAGCATCGTCGCGCAGAAGGCGTCCTCCAGGCTGCCGACGATGACGGGTTCATAGATGAATGCGTCGACCGGGCGCCGCAGCTTGCGCCATTCGGCGGCCAGCGCCGGCCATTGGCTGGATGATACGCCGGTGACGATCAGGGTCTCGAAATACGGCCTGCGCGCGCCGTGCGCGCCAAAGGCCGGCGGCACCAGTTCGGGTGCGTCACCATTGCCGTCGTCCTTGGCGTTCCAGTCGCCGGCATGCTGGCGGAAGGACCGGGTCGCCAGCGCCTGGGCAATTCTCGTCGCAAGGGCGAACGATGACGCGCCGTCGCCGGCGGCCGCAGCTTCCCGCAGCGCCGCCATGAGGTGCGGACCGGGATAGCCGTGAAACTCTTCGGTGATCGAAAGATCGGCCAGTGCCGCGTCATAGGCTGTGCGATTGCCGACGCGCGCCCAGGTCTTTGCTGCTTCCACTAGGTCGCGCCAGTCGTCTGCCCGTGCACCAGGGCCGGAAAAGAACTGGTCGATACGCTTCTGTGCGGGCTTGGCGTCTTTGGACATCTCTCTCTCCCGATCCTTTTTACCGAAGGTAATGCGGGATGGTGGGTGCGGCGCTGCTCGCTCCGTTGATCCAAGTCAACGGTCGCATGCATTATGCGACCCGATGCCATGCGTTCGCAGCGCAACACGACAACATCAGGCCGTTCGTTGTGCGACACTCGCCTGATCATCGCCGGGCAGGTCACCAGTGCCAGCGGCGTCCGTCAGCCGGCATTGTCGTTCAGCGCCGATCGCGACAGGCCGCCCGCAACGGGATAGCCATGGCCGAAGGCGGCCGCGAGGTTCGGCGCCCAGTCCCAGAAACTCCTGACGGACATCGAGCGGTTCATCGCCCGTCCTCCGAACGGGACGCTTCGCAGCGCAGCAACACAATCAACAGCGCGACCACGGGCAGGCCCAACGCGAGATCGGGAATGTTCTTGGTGGCAAGAGCGCCGGCCGCGGCACCGAAGCCGAACACGGCACATAGTGCGAAGAAGATGCCCGAACGCCGCAGCGTTCCCAGTGGCGCGCCCCCTGCTGCGACTGCGAAGACGTTCTCGATAGCCTGACGCATGTTGCCGGTGATCATCACCGTGCTGCACGCTGTGCCTTCGACCTTGAGGAACATCGCGGCCTGCATCGCCGCCACGGCGGAAATACCGAGCGTTCCGGCCAGATCGGGCAGCCGATTATGCAGGATACCGATCGCTATCAAGAGCAGGATCTCGATCAATGTGCTGATCGCGCTGGCCCGCTCGCCCGCGACGCGGCGCAGCCAGGCTGCAAGCACGATTCCGATCGCGAAAGCCAGGATTGGCGGAACGAAGTGCAAGGCCTTCGCCCAGTTGCCGGCCGTCGCATAGACCCAGAGGAAGACCAGATTTGCGGTCTGGGCGTTCGCCATCACACCGTGGATGATCCAGGTATAAGCGTCGATATAGCCGCCGGCAAAGGCGAGCAGCAGGACGATCTCGACTGTCTCATCGCGGCGGATCGCGCCGGCTGCGACGTCAAAGGTACTCATGTCGGCAATACGGGCTGTCGCGCACATTCCATTGCGTCATAGGCGCCGCCACGTTGCCGCGAAGGCTTGATCTGGATCAAGCAACACCCCCGCCGCCATCAATCAAATCACGCCAAAGCGCCGGGGAATGCCATGGAAACCGTCAGGTGGATCATTGCCACCGCACCGGAAATTTTCCTGCTGCTCGCGATTGCGATCGGCACCATCCTCGGCCGCGTCAGGATCCGCGGCTTCTCGATCGGAACCACCGCCTGCATCCTGATTGTCGCCGTGCTGATCGGACAACTCGGGAGTTTCACGTTCCCGCCGATCCTCAGGGCGATCCTGTTCAGCCTGTTCGTGTTCACCATCGGCTACCGTTCTGGACCGGAATTTTTCGCTTCGCTGAGCCTGCGGACCCTGACGCAGGTCGTGCTGGCGCTGGTGATCGGCGCCACCGGGCTCGTCCTGGTGCTCATCTTCGCTCGTGTCTTCACGTTGGATACAGGGACAGCGGCGGGACTGACGGCCGGGGCGCTGACGCAATCCTCAGTGATCGGCACCGCATCTGGCGCCCTGGCGCAGCTCGGCCTGCCTAGCGACGTGCTGAAGCAGCAGGAAGCCAACATCGCGGCGGGCTACGCAGTGACCTACGTGCTCGGCTACATCCTGACGCTCCTTTTCGTGCCATTCATCGCGCCACGGCTGATGCGGATCGATCTGAAGGCAGAGGCGAAAAAACTCGAGGCGGAGCTCGCCGGCGGTGCGCCGCCAAAGACGGAAAACCTGTCCTATCGCAAATTCCAGGCCCGCGCCTATCGCGTGTCGGCCGGCGCTGGTCGTGCCATCGGTGCCATCGAGGCGGAGATCGGCAGCCGCACGGTCGTGGAGCGGATCGTTCGGGGCGGGGCCGACATCAAGCCGCAGCAGGACACCGTGCTCGAGGCCGGCGACGACATCGTCATTGCCGGTCCGACCGCGGCGATCGTCGCAGCCAAGCCGATTCTGGGGGCCGAGATCGACGCGGGGGAACTGCTGCGCAACCTGCCCGGCAACGTGATCGAGGTGCTCGTCGAAAACCGCCAGATGCACGGCCGCTCGCTGCGCGAGATCGTTGACCGGCTCGGTGACAATACACGCGGCGTATTCCTGCGTGCGCTGACGCGCATGGGGCGGGAAGTGCCGCTCGGTCCCGACACGCGGGTCTACCTCGGCGACGTCATGACGCTGGTCGGCAGCACCAGCAATATCGCGCGGGCAACGGCGCAAGTGGGACACGCCCTGAATACGAGCGACCGCACGGACATCGCCTATCTCGCCGCAGGCATCGCAGTGGGTCTTCTGGCCGGCCTTGCCAGCTTCAAAGTCGGGACTGTCGCATTGGCGCTGGGTGGCGGTGGCGGCGCGCTGATCGCAGGGCTCGTCTGCGGCTGGCTGCGGACGCGCCGGCCCGGCATCGGCGCAATGCCGCCGGCGGCGCAGCAGACCCTGAGCGACATCGGCCTCGGCGGCTTCATCGCGGCGATCGGACTCGGCAACGGCCTCGCCGCATGGTCGGCGATCCAGGCCCACGGCCTGTTGCTGGTCGGCATGGGCATCGTCGTCACGCTGGTTCCGATGGTGGTCGGAACGCTCGTTGCCTATTATTTGCTGCGCATGAACCCCGTCGTGACCTGCGGTGCGCTCGCCGGCGCGATGACGGTCGATGCCGCCGTCACCGGCGCCTGCGACGTTGCCGAGAGCCAGACACCGGTGCTCGGCGTCGCCGTCCCCTACGCGGTCGGCAATGTCGTGCTCACGGTACTCGGCCCGATCGTCGTGGCCGCAACCTACGCAGGTTGAGGGAGGCGGGGATGCGACGCGGACCTGCCTTGCTCCATTCTCTCGCGATCACCTTCCTCGCCCTCTTCATGGCCGTATCGCCCACGCGCGCCGGGGACGAGGTCCGCATCCAGGAGGAAATCTGGGCGCTGCCCCTGCCGCTGCCGATGTTCGCCTATCTGGTGCGCCCGGTCGGCGACGGACCGTTTCCGCTCGTCATCATGAATCACGGCGTCTCGCTCGACGCGACCCAGCGCAGCCTTTTCCCGCTGGTCGAATTTCGCGACGCCGCCAAATGGTTTGCGAAGCGCGGCTATCTCGTGGTGGCGCCAGTGGGCAGCGGCTATGGCGCGCAGGCGATCGACATCCCCGAACGCGGGATGTTCGGCCCGTTCTTCTCGAAGATCGGAAAGTGCACCAATCCCAATTTCCGTGATGCCGGCCTCGCGGTCGCCCAGGTCGATCTCTGGATCATTGACTATCTGGCCGCCGAGAAGCGGATCATCCCGAAGGATGTGATCGTGGTCGGCCAGTCTGCCGGCGGCTGGGCCTCGATCGCCCTGTCGAGCGTGAATCCGACTCAGGTGAAGGCCATCATTGTCTTTGCCGGGGGCCGCGGCGGACGCGTCGACGGCAAGCCGAACAACAATTGCGCGCCCGACCGCCTTGTCGAGGCCACCGCCGATTTCGGCCGCACATCGCGCGTGCCGATGCTGTGGATCTACATCGGGAACGACACGTTTTTCGGTCCCGAGCTGTCAAAGCGCATGCACGCTGCCTTCATCGCCGCGGGCGGCCGGGCCGAATATCACCTGATGCCGCCGTTCGGCAACGAGGGACATTTCTTCATCGGTTCGCCGGACGCGGTTCCGCTCTGGTCGCCATTGGTTGCCAAATTTCTCGATGCGCAGAACTGAGTCTCGATCTCGGAGTTGCAGCGATGGCCCGTGCTCTTGATTGTCTCTCTGGCCTTCTGGTTGTTGCAGCAGTCGGGGCCGCCACGATCGCTGCTGTCGCTTCGTCCAAGGCGGCACAATCCGAAAAGCCCCCCGAGTTCGCAACGCGCGGCCAGCGCGATGCAAACGACATCAGCTATGGCAGCTGGCAAAAATTGTGCTTCAAGGCCGGCGGCGCGCCCACCCTCTGCCGAACCTCGATCACCGGCCGGTTCGCGACCGGGCAGACGGCCGTGCGCATCGATCTGATCGAGCGGGAGGACGCGCCCACGGCCCGCCTGCAACTTTTCGTACCGGTCGGGATGTACCTGCAACAATCACCGAAATTGGCCGTTGACCATGGCGCCGCGTTCCGCATTCCCTATACCTGGTGTCTCACCAATTTATGCATCGCGGCCGACGTCGTGGCGCCAACAATCGTCGAGGAGATGGAAAAGGGTCAGACGCTTCTGCTCGAACTCGTCGATTCCAATCTTCTTGCCCTGACGGCCTCGATTCCCTTGGCGCAATTTGCCTCCGCCCACACGGGGGCGCCGACCAGGACGTTCGAGCAATATGTCGACGAATGACGGCCGGCGTGGAGCTAAAAGACGCGGGCGCGCTCGACGGACTCGATCAAGGACTGCGCCGCAAAGGGCTTGATCAGATAGGCGATGCAGCCTGAGGCAATCGCCGCGGCGCGGTTTGCCGGGCTGTCATTGCCGGTGACATAGATCACCGGCGCCGCGATGCCTTTCTCAGCCAGGCTTCGCCGCACCTCGATGCCGGACTTTGCACCCAGATTGACGTCGAGGATGATGCAGATCGCGGTGTGGAACCTGCCGTGATCGAGCAAGGCGCTACCCGTGTCGAACAGGGTGGTAGCGAAGCCGTGTCCTCGCAGGAGCCTGTCCATGCTGGTACGCATGGACAGATCGTCGTCTACGACAAAGACGGACTCGCGCAGGGGCAAGGCGACTTGCCTTTCTGGAAGACCACGGTGGGATATTGGATACGATCGCTCCGCGTTCTTTGCGCGGGTGTATGTGCATTATAGCACACAGCTCGCCGCGCACTGTCAACACGTCTTGGCATTGTCCTTTGGGACAGGCAGATTGAGGGAACTTCACGCCGTCCTGAAGCCGTCAGCCTTCGTCCGGATCGAGCATTCCGAGACGCTCTGCGATCGAAACGAGCTCCGCCAGCGAGCGAACCTGCATCTTCTCCATCACTTGATGGCGGTGCGCCTTCACCGTGCGCTCTGTGGTCCCCAGCTCATGCGCGATCTGCTTGTTGATCCGGCCGCGCACGATCAGATCAAACACCTGCCGCTCGCGCTGCGTCAGCGCGGCCAGATGACGACGAAGCAAATCGAGCCTGCTGGCTTGGGCGCGCGCCGTCCGCTGACTGGCCAGCGCCCGCTCAATGGCATCGAGCAGTTGCTCGGACGACACCGGTTTGGTCAGGAAGTCTTCCGCACCGGCCTTGATCGCACGTACCGTCGTTGGCGTGTCGGCATGACCGGTCAGGAAGATGATGGGCAACATCGAACCGGACGCGACCAGCCGGGCCTGCAGGTCCGGACCGCTCAGGCCAGGGATCCGGACGTCGAGCAGGATACACCCGACCTGCTCCTCATCCGACAGCGAGTCCAGCAGCTCCACTGCGGAAGCATAGGTCGCTACCTCGTATCCCGCGAGCTTCAGCCGGCGCTCGATCGCGGTCCGAAAGGACGCGTCGTCGTCAACAACGTGAACAAGGCCTGGCAACTCTACCTCTCGCCAAAAATCAATTGGGACGCTCGACGTCCTACTCATTTTTCAAATCGATCTTCACGTTTGAAGGTCGAAATATCTGCTTCGCAATATGTCGCATCTGCCCTGTGGCTGGGCTTCTCAGCCAGCGCAGCAATCGCCAGTGCTGTCCTTTGGTACAATGAACCTCGGGACAATGGATAAGAATACTTCCTTGGTCGAAAATCAACTTCGGCGGGAGTGGGATTGCGCGGCGCATTCTCGGCAAAGCATTTCGTTTGCCAGACCAATTCGGCGGAAAAGGCGGAAAAGCTGAGGAGTTGGCCTATGTTCGTTCGCATCACGACGGATTCCACGCTGCGTCCCAATACTCTCCGCGACCTCGGCATGGCAAGTCATTCAAATGCACTGGTCAATTTAAGCGAATTTTCCTACCGAAAAGGCTCCGAGATCTACGGCGAGAAGGAGCCGGCCGAGTATGTCTACCAGGTCAAGTCCGGCGCGGTGCGAAGCTACAAGCTGCTGTCGGACGGCCGCAGGCAGATCGGCGCATTTCACCTCGTCGGCGACATTTTCGGGCTCGAGAACGGCAGCGAGCATCGGTTCACGACGGAAGCCATCGTCGACACCACGGTGCGGCTGATCAAACGCCAAAGCCTGGAAACCGTGGCCGAGGGCGATGCCATGGTGGCCAGAAACCTGCTCAGCATGACCACGAGCAACCTCCAGCATGCGGAAGACCACATGCTGCTTCTCGGCCGCAAGACCTCCCTGGAGCGCGTCGCCGCGTTCCTGCTCGAAATGGACAAGCGCCTGACGGCCGCCGGCGTCATGGCGCTTCCGATGTCGCGACGCGATATCGCCGACTATCTCGGCCTGACGCTGGAGACCGTCTCGCGGGCTCTGTCGCGACTGCATGAGCTCGGCGTTCTCGGCTTCATCGGCAACACCCAACGCCAGATCGTTCTGCTCGACCGGCACCAGCTCGCAAGCCTCGATCTGCAGTCCTGAGCCGGCGAAAGGCCGTTCACGATCCGCAAGGTCGCGATTGACCGAGGCGACAGTATCAGGTGCGCGGCAGGTCCGCACCGGGTTTTTCCGTGAGCCCGAGACGGTCGAGCGTCTTGAGCAAGACTTCGAACAGAATGGCGGCGGACCAGCCGAACAGAAGAACACCGTTCATGGCAGTCAGCGGGCCGATCAGCCGCCATTCGCGTACCGGCGTGATGTCGCCATAGCCGAGCGTGGTGTAGTTGACGAACGCAAAGTAGAGCATATCCGCGTCGGCGGCGGCGGCCTGGACGACATGATAGGTCACCGCCCATGTCAGAATTTCGAGCATGTGGGCGGCCTTCAACACGACGGCGACCGCGATCATGGCGCTCATCAGGTGCAATCGCGGCCGCCTGGTATGGCGCGGGACGGCACTGCGGGCGATGGTGACGGCGACCACCGTCACGAGCGCGTGGATTCCGATATTGATCACGCTGACGAGCGTGCCGACAAGGAATTGGAGCATCATCGGGTTGAAGTCAACCTTTCAATCTAGGTCAATCGCGCCTCGACGGCATCCTTCGCGACAACGGTCGCCTGATCGACGCGTGCGGGCGTAGCGCGGCCGATCCCCATCCACGCGGTCGAAAGCTCCCAGGCCACCGACAGGATGATCGGCCCAATGAACAGGCCGATGATCCCATGCGCGAGCGTACCGCCAATGACCCCGATCAGGATGACGAGCGTCGGCGTCGTCAGGCCCCGCCCCATGAGGAGCGGCTTCAGCACGTTGTCGAGCAGGCCGACCACGACGAGATAGACCGTCAACAGCACGGCGACGGTCACGTCCTTGTCCATCCAGATCCAGACCAGCACGGGGAGAAGAACGGGGGCGGCGCCGATCTGGACGATCGACAGCAGGAGCACGACGAGCGCGAGCAGTCCCGCGCTCGGGATCTCTGCGAGCTTGAAGCCGATGCCCGCCAGCAGGGCCTGAAGGATGGCGACGCCGATGATGCCCTGCGCGACGGCGCGTATGGTGGCGCCGGCGAGCTCGAGGAAGTGCTCGCTCTGGCCGGGCACGATGCGCAACAGGAAGCCGCGGAGCGCGGCGACGAACTGCGCACCGTGCGGAAGCAGAAAACCCGCGACGATCACCGACAGCAGGAATTGGAGCATTCCAATTCCGGTGTCACCGGCAAACGACAGCATCATTCCGGCGAGCGGTTTCAAGTACGGCGTCACCTCGCGCAACGCCGCACGGATGTTCGTGTAGGCCTCGTTCCAGATCGCGTAGAGCTGAGGACCGATCAGCGGCCAGCTCCTGATCTGCTCCGGTGCGGCCTGGAGCGCGAGATCGCCACTGCCGATCTGGCCTGCGAGGTCCCGGATCCCTTCGACTGCACTGAGGCCGAGCCAGGCGGCGGGACCGATGACGGTGCCCAGCGTGACCAGGGTGAGAACGGCTGAAGCTGTCCGGGGCCGGCCACCGAGGCGTTGGGCGAGCCAGGCGAAGACGGGATGAAACGCCACGGCCAGCACGGCGCTCCAGCTCAGGATCGGCACGAACGGCCGTATCACGAGGAAGGTCCAGAAGATCAGCAGCCCGAGCAAGCCCAACCGGATCACGAGCTGGACAACGTCCTCCGCGGACAGAAGCTGACGAAGCGTCTTCAAGGCTCATTGCCTCCGGGCCGGCAGACGGCTGCTGAGCAGCTAGCGGGGCGGCCACCGCGGAGGCTTGATCCAGATCAAGCCAGGCGTTCGGTCGCTAGCGCGATCGGCGACAGGTGCCCCGCTATGTTGAGGTGCTGAGGGCCTCTTCGGAGAGCCAACGCGCAACCGACGTAGCAGCTCTGGTTCGTTTTTGCTTTGGCCTTTGCAGCAAAACAGTCTGGCCCGCGCTGGCGACGGAAGGACCGACCTGAACGAGGTGGCCGGACTCAAGGTCTCCCTGGACAAGTGAACGACGGACCAGCGCTGCGCCCGCACCGTTGCGTACCGCCTCCACGATCAATCCAGCGTCGCTGCACTGAACCATGCGACCAGTCTCTCGACGTTCGTATCCTGTCGCACTGTACCATTCCTGCCAGGAATGACCGGGCGCTACGCCCAAAAGGCCGCAGTCATCATCAAACAAAACGGTGTCTTGAAAAGGATCTGCTTGAGCAGACTTGACCATTGTCGGCGGGGCGACCGCAACCAATACGTCTTCCTCTCGGGTCATCCGGTCGCCCGCCGCCGCATTGGCAGGCTGCACACGGATCGCGAGATCGAATTCTCCGTCATCAAGGGAGACTCGGGCGTCCGTGGCGTGGACGTAGAGGGAGATTTCGCGCAACTCCATGGTCAGGGCTGACAAACGAGGCATCAACCAGCAGCGCGCGTAGGATGGCACGATGCTTAGCCGAACGACGTTCTTCCGACTTCGCGACCAATCGGACGCGACGCGTTCCTCCGCGGCTGCCAGTTGCTCGAGCAGAGGCACGACCGCCTCAAGGTAGGCCTCGCCCGCGTTGGTGAGGGCGCTCGACTGACGGTCGAACAGACGGACGTCGAGACGAGCTTCCAGCGCCGCAATTCGTTGGCTTACGGCGCTCTGGGTAAGTCCGAGTTCCGCGGCCGTCCGTCCAAAATTCCGAGTGCGGGCCAATACGGAGAAAGCGCGCAGCAAATGGGTCGGCGAAAGGTCGCGGCGCACGGGCATTAGCGAGGCTTCTCTCTCGATTAGGGAAATCGATTCGACACACCCCGTCTGATCTGGCTAGCTTTCAGCAACTTGGGGGTAAGTGATGTTCGACAGCTTCCGAACGTTAGCACGCTGGACAGGCTGGGCCAATCAGCGGATTTACTCCGCGTGCTCCGAATTAGATCCGACCGAATACTTTCGCCCCCGCGCTTGTGCATTTGGATCGATCCATCGCACGCTGAACCATCTGTTGGCCACAGACAGAATTTGGCTCGCTCGATTGACCGGCGAGCCGCACAACATTCCATCGCTCGATTATGAGGTCTGCGTCGATTTCTCCAGCCTCCGCGATGCCCGCTTCGTGGAAGACGTGCGGATCGTCGAAACTACCGACCTCATCTTGGATAAGGATGGCTGCGCTGGGAACCTGTCATTCAACAGCATGGACGGCACGCCAAGGCAGATGCCGATCCATCTCGTGTTGTCGCAGCTCTTCCTGCATCACGCCCACCATCGCGGACAGGTCCACGCCCTGCTTTCGCAGACGGCCGTGACGCCGCCAGCGCTCGACCTTACCTACTTCCCGGGGGCAGCGGGATAATCAGCGTTGCTGGGCTGAATGGATCGCGTCTGGTAAGCCGCGGTCCAACGGACTTTTCAACTCGGACCGGCGCCCCTCACCTCGGGACACAACCTGGCGCGCACAAACCTATGCGTCACCGAGGGGCATAGCCACTAGCGATACAAATCGATTTTCACTGAAGGCCGCGGCGTCCCCAGACGTCGCGCCGCGCCAGAGTTACGATCGCCGTGGCGGCCGCCTTCAACCCATCCTCCCGCGCGATGGACACGGCGAGCGCCGTGGCACTGGCGCGTGGAGCGTCCCTGTTCGCCTCGTCGATGGCGCGCGCAAGCCGATCCGCACTCAGGCTTTTGGCGGGGACAGGCGATGGGGCAGCGCCAGCTTTGTGCAGGCGATCGGCCCAGAAAGGCTGGTCGCCCGCGAATGGGACTACCACCGAGGGCACGCCGGCGCGGGCCGCGGCGTGGGTAGTGCCGGCACCGCCATGATGGATCGCCAACGCCACGCGGGGAAATAGCCACCCATGTGGCACGTCCGCCAACAGATGGACGTTAACAGGCAAGTCGGCGGCCACTGCGCCGCCCCAGCCGGGGTAGAACAGCGCGCGCCGACCGCGTAGCGCCGCCAGCGCCTCGCGCATCAACTGCGCGCCGCCCAGGCCCCCCATGCTGCCAAAACCGAAATAAATTGGCGGCTCGCCTGCGGCGAGGAACTCGCCCAACGCTGCTGGTGGCGACCAGTCGGTCACGGGCGCCAGCCACTGGCCGCAGATCCGCGCGGTTGGCGGCCAGTCGGCTGGCTGCGGCACGAGGCTTGGGGATATGCCGTAGAGCATCGGATGGTCGGTCCAGACACTGCGGCGTGGCGGCAGCCCGCACACGGCAGCGCGGGCCGCGTTGACGGACGTTTTGAAGATGCGCCAGAGCAATGCATTGACCAGCCTGTGGCTCGTCCGGTTCAGCCAGCGCGGCACAGTACCCGGGCGCACGAATGGTGAGGCGAATTCACGCGTCGGCGTAATCGGGATGAGCCCGGTGCCGATGGCCGGAATGCCGAAGGCCTCCGCAGCAGAAAGGCCCACGAAGGCGGCCAGACCGCCGAGAACCACGGCGTCGCAGTCTTCTGCGGCGGCGGCCGCGGTGCGGAGCCACGCTTCGGATTTGGCGGTGGCGATGCGGGCAAATGCGCTCGCCGTGTCGGCGAAACCGCCGCCGCTTTTAGCAAGCATCGTGTCCTGCCGGAGCGCGGAGCGAATGTCGCCGGCGAGGCCGGTTGCCGGTACACCGAGGGCCGCGGCGTAGCCGAGCGTGGCGACGTCGGCCAGCAGGTGGACACGGTGGCCGGCATCCATCAGTGCCCGGCAAAGCAGCGCCATGGGGCGCGTATCGCCCTCGGTGCCATAGGTGACGGCGACGAACTTCACGTGGCCTTCCGGGTATTAGGTTTTATACGCGTTCATGTCGGGCCGTTATCAGTCATTGACCGCCTGACCTCAACTTCGACGCAGGTTGTCTCGGCGTATGCTCCGACGTCGTTGGCGAATGATTCTTCGCCTGATACATTTCGAGCGCTTCCGCGCAACGCATTATGGTGGGGGCGATCAAAGGCCGATATGCACGCCGCAGGAGCCACCCCGGAAACCCGACACCGCGCTCCTCCATCGCGACACGAGCCCGCGGATGGAATATGAAGCCAGGCCCTGCCGGGCGATAGCGACGCGGATGGACGCCGAACTCTATTCGCTCGATATGTTTGACGTTCTTGTACCCGTAGTGGGCCGGTGCCACCAACCGCAGCGGCGCTCCATGGGCCACCGGGAGCGGCGCGCCGTCCAAACGATCGGCGAGCAGCACGTCCGGCTGCAACAGGTCGATCAGCGGCAAAGCGGCGTGGTAGCCATCGCTTCCGCGGAACACAACCAGTTGGTCTTCGCACGCTCGCGTTAAAGCGAACGCGGTGCAGAAGTCCCGAAAGCCAACGCCTTCCCAGCGGTGACCGAGACTGCTCCAGGTTGTGACGCAATGGAAGTCGCTGAGCTGGATCGTTCGCGGCAACGCTCCCCAACGATCCGGCCCTACTTCGCCGACGACACGACCATCACTGCTCAATTCAAATCGCACCGTGTCTGGTTTCCTGGGAAAGCGCTTCGCGAAGCGCGGTAAACCGAAACGCGGAAAGGAAGCGATCGGGCGCTGGCCAGGTGGCAAGGTCATCGCCCGTGACCTCGAAGGCTTGCGTGAGACGCCCTGTGCTCTGACGCATTCGGCTGACTGCGCGAGTTAGCGTTAGGGCCGATCGACCAGCGAACTCTGTCGTGTCTGACCTGATCTGCCAATGAGCACGTGACGGCGACGGTCATCGGTAACCTCCTGGTCTGCACGGCGTTCGCGACTCTACTTGTTTTTAATTATAGAATCTAGTATCTAATTCGGATGCCCAGGCCATCGAAGTTCACCGAACATCAGATTCTGGATAGCGCAGCGCGTATCATAGCGAACTCTGGCATAGCCGCCGCCACGATGTCCGCGATCGCCCATGCGCTTGGGGCGCCGTCCGGATCGATCTATCACCGGTTTCAATCACGCGATGAACTGCTGGGCCGCCTGTGGCTCGGTAAGATTGCGGCATTTCACCGGGGGTTTTCAGCGGCGCTCCAACACGACGATCCTAACGAGGCCGCCATCGCCGCCAGTCTGTTCGTTCCTCAGTGGGTCAGGTCGGATCGAACAGGTGCTCGGATCGCGATCATGCATCGGAGGGAGGAGTTTGTAGGAGGTGGCTGGCCGCCAGATATGGAGCGCGAAGCACGGCGCCTGGGAAAGGAGTTTGACGTTGTCCTGGACGACATAACCCGACGGCTATTTGGCGAGGTTTCGCCCACGTTGAGACGCGCGACTAGATTCGCGATCATTGACATCCCCTATGCCGGGGTGCGCCCGCACATCTCGCGCGGTGAAGCGCCGCCGCCCGAGATCGACAATCTCGTGCGCGCGGCAGCAATAGCGAGCATTCGCGCAACGCGCGAAACCTACGCTGAACTAACCGGAGCACGTCGCCCCACCGCCCCGTGATCGATGCCCAGTCAATCTCCTATGAATGCGCATGGGCGCATGGTCGCCTCGGCTTCCATTTCGCGGAGGCAACATTCCAGGCCAATCGCTGCGCCTTCGTGTCCACCGGATGTGGGCGAGCCAGTGCTTTTATTCATGCATCACAAAACTATCCAACACGCGCGTAAATTCCGACTGGACAATGCGAGCGACCCACACACAGAGAATTCCATGATGGCAACGAAGGTTTTGCAACGAATTGGCTCGGCACTCCTCATCACACTGGGCGTTGGTCACCTCATCCTCATGATCATCTTCCGAGGGCCAAAAATGCTTGATTGGGTCACCCAGGGCCTCTGGGCGGCGGTGCCGCTCAAGGGCACGCAGCCCAGTATCGAATCATTGCAGAACGCAGTCGTCTTCTGGGCAAGCATAGGCAGCTTTGCGATACCCTCGATGTTGCTGGGCGTTCTCCAGTGGACGCTTGCCGGAAGGGGCATCACGCCTGGGGCGTGGCTCGGCTGGACGGTGACCATCTGGTTCGCATTGTTGACGTTGCTGCTGGTCCCATCTCCGGGGATCTTGGGCGTGATCGCCGGCATCTTGTTCCTTGTCGCTACCCGGCAGGCGCGGCCCACTTGACCATGAAGACCCTCGGAACCAAGCACGAGCAGCAATCGGCGCGGACCGAGATGGATCGATTTGGATGCTCGGCCGACACGGAGTCCTTTTCAGCCGCTATGCACCCCGCGCCTGGGACGGCCAGGGAAATATTCTACCGCCTCAAAAAGAAGCCGTGTCCGAAGGACACGGCAAGTTTCAGGGAGGGTGAACCGGGAAAATTCCCGATGCATGCGTGAGGCGTGGCCCCAGCCAATCATCCGCCGGAGCACGATCGAAATCATCAGCAGTCGTTAGCAGCCGCCGTCACCATTTCAACGCGGCCGTGCGCACGGGATGGTCCCAAAGCGCACGGGTCTCGGTATCGAGCAGACTCACGGTGAGCGAGCACCCCGCCATGTCCAGCGAGGTGACATAGCTGCCGACCAGCGAGCGGGCGATGCGCAAGCCGCGCTTTTCGAGCATCCGCCGCGCCGCATTGTACATCAGATAGAGTTCGATCGCGGGCGTTCCGCCAAATCCATTGACGAGAAGCAGGGCTTCGTTGCCCTCGCGGGCGTCGAGATCCCCGGCAATGGCAGTGGTCATCTCAAGAGCGATCGCATCGGCACGCTCCAGCTTGACGCGGCGGCGTCCCGGTTCGCCATGGATGCCGACACCCACCTCCATCTCATCGTCGGCGAGCACAAAGGTCGGCGTGCCTGCAGCCGGAACCGTGCAACTCGTTAGTGCCACCCCCATCGAGCGCGTCCGGGCGTTGACGCGCTCGCCGAGTGCAACGCAAGCTTGGAGGTCGGCCCCCTTCTCGGCCGCCGCGCCGACGATCTTCTCGACGATCAGAGTCCCGGCCACACCCCGGCGGCCGATGCTGTGGGTGGAATTCTCGACCGCGACGTCGTCGTCGGTGACGATGGTGGCCGTGTGTCCCTCGGAAATCTCGGCCGCCATCTCGAAATTCATGCGATCGCCCGCATAGTTCTTCACGATGAAGAGCACGCCGGCCTCGCCCGAAACGGCCTGCGCCGCCTCGACGATCTGGTCCGGTGTCGGCGAGGTAAAGACCTGTCCCGGACAGGCCGCATCGAGCATGCCATAGCCGACGAAGCCCGCATGCAGCGGCTCGTGCCCGCTCCCGCCGCCCGATACGAGCGCGACCTTCCGCGAATTGAGCTCGCGGCGCCGCACGAACTTCCGCTCGGGCCCGAGCGTCACGAGATCGGCATGCGCCGCAGCCAACCCGTCGAGGCTCTCCGCGAGCACGCCATCAACCGAATTGATGAATTTTTTCATGGTCTCCTCCCCGCTTCGTCTCCCTGAGCTTGGCGCTCATTTTTCCCGTATGATCGCACTCAAGCGCCGCGCGAATTCCTGCAGCAGCGCATCGAGCTCCGCATTGCGCTTCGAGCTGCCGAGGTCCGGCAGGTGCAGCGTCAGCGTCCGTTCATGCGCCCCCTCCGTCAGGCGGCCGATCCGGCGCGGGTGCGCACGGGTGTAGGCGCGAAGGAACGCCGCCTTCGCCTGCGGCGGGAAATGGCAGACGTCGAAGATCGTGTTCAGGTGCTGCACGGGAATCGGCACCGGATAGGCCGGGTTGCTGATCTGGCTGACAAAGCTGCGGTTCTTGCCCATGGCATGGGCCAGCCGCAACCGCATGCCTGACGGGCGGCTCTCGAGCACCTCCTTGAAGATGCGCTTGTAAACCGCAACGGCGCCGGCCTCCGCCGGTTCATCGATCGCCATGTCAGCCAAGCCCGCCTCCGCTGCTCAAGCGGTCGATGGTCTGCTTGATCTGCGCCAGCGCCGATGCATTCACCGACAACTCGCGCAGGCCGCAGTTCAGGAGCGCGGGCAGGCAGCGCGGATCGCCCGCCATGTCGCCGCACAGGCTGACGCTGGTGCCAGTGCGGCGTCCGTGCTCCGCGGTTCGCGCGATCAGTTCGAGCAGGGCCGGATGCAAGGGGTCTATCAAGGGGGCGAGAGCTCCATTGGAACGGTCGCACGCAAAGACATATTGCGCGAGATCGTTCGAACCGATCGAGAAGAAGGAAGCCTTGAAGGTCGCGGTCGCCAGGGCCGCCGCCGGGACCTCGACCATGATTCCCAGCTCCGGAAGCATCGCGGCAATGCCCTCGGCCTGCAAGCGCTGCACGATTTCGGCGAACAGCTTCCGTCCGGACTCGAACTCGTCCGGCGCCGTGACCATCGGAAACATGACCCTGAGATTTCCATGCACGGCCGCACGCGCCAGCGCGCGGAGCTGCACGCTGAAGATCTCGGGGCGGGCGAGGCAAAGCCGCAGGCCGCGCACGCCCAGAAAGGGATTGGCCTCACCGTCGATGGTGAATCCAGGTACCGGCTTGTCGCCGCCGGCATCGAAGGTGCGAATGGTAACCGGGCGTCGATCGGCCCAGCGCAGAACGGCATCGTAGGCGCGATACTGCGTCTCCTCGTCCGGCAGGCCGCCGCGCTCGGCGAGCAGAAACTCGGTGCGCATCAACCCAATGCCGTCAGCATATTGTGCGTCGGCATGATCGAGATCCTCGACGCGCTGGATGTTGATGAGCAGCTTGATCCGCTCCCCGCGCCAAGATGCGGTCGGCCGTCGCAGGATCGCCCGCGCGGACGCCCGGCTCTTGCGATGAATTTCGCGCCGCTTCTCGAATAGCCGGAGCTGCTCGACGCTGGGATCGAGCTCGAGAGTAGCGGCCTCGCCATCGAGCAGCGCCGTCGCGCCGATCTCCGGAACGGCGCCGAGCTGCACGACCATGGGGATGCCCCGCGCGCGCGCCAGCATCGCGACATGACTCGTGGGGCTACCGCGCAGGAGCGCAAGACCACCGCCGGCCGACCAGTCGATCTCCAGGAAACGCGAGGGCGGCAGATCGTCGGCGCAAACGACGGCACCGCTCGGGATCTTGGGGGCCTCGCCCCCGCCTCCGCGCAAGATGCTGATGATGCGGTCGCGCAGATCCGCAAGATCGGAGCAACGCGCCTTCAGATACTCGTCCTCGGCCGAATTATAGTCCGCAATCTGCTCGTCGAGCGCGGAACGCCACGCGACGTCGGCGGCATCCCCTTCGCTTATTGCCGTGAAGATCGCTTCGATGAAATCCTCATCCTCCAGCAGCGCGACCTGGAACTCGAGAATCTGCGCGGCCTCACCTCCCGCGATCGCGGCGAGCTCGGCGATCTGCCCGCTCGCCGCGTCGATCGCCTTGCGAAGATCGAGCGCCTCCTCGACCAGCGAGCCTGCGATCCGCTCGCCATTCGTGCCCGCATCGACACGGACGAGCGGGCCGTGGGCAAAGCCGATCGAGGCGGTCCTGCCGCGATAAGCCAGTCCGGCAGCGCTTCCCTGCATGCTACGACGCCTCGTCCGGAAAGTCTGTTGCGATCAGGTTGACCAGGGCGGCGACGGCAGTCTCCGCGTCGCTGCCCGACGCCTTGATCTCGATCGTGCTGCCGTAAGCCGCGCGCATGGCCATGATCTTGGCCACGCTCTTGGCATTGATCCACTCGGCCGCGCCCGCGACCCGGACGGAAATCTGGGCCTGGAACTTCTTGGCCAGCTTGGTCAGCTTGACCGCCGGGCGTGCATGCATGCCAACCGCGTGCACCAGCCGCACATTCTCGGTGATAATCTGGCCGTCCGCTTTATCCAGCATCGTTTTATTCCATCATCGTTTCGCCGACGCGTCAGTCGGCAGAGAGTTCCTCGGCCACGGCCTTGACCTGGGCCAGCGAGCTGCCGCCCGCCGCTTCGGTCGCAGCCATCACGGCGCCCTCGACGATCGGCGCGTTGCATACGACAACGAGATCGCGGCGTGCCGGCTCCAGCATTTCGACCGCCATCTCGCTGTTTGTTTCGGCGCCGCCGAGATCGACGAGGATCGCGACGCCTTTCGCCGACCAGGCATCGTTGATGGCATCGACGATCAGCGACACGCTGGTGCCGAGCCCGCCATCGGGATTGCCGCCGCAGAAGGCCACCTTGACCTCGCTGCCGACCATCTGCCGCACCATGTCGGCGGTGCCTTTGGCGATGTCCTTCGAATGCGAGACGATCACGATTCCCACGGCATCAGTCATTGCTTTCCCTCCAGGCTCGCGCATACCGCCTGCACGAGAACACAGCTCGAGCGCGCGCCGGGGTCGATGTGACCGACGCTGCGCGGCCCGAGAAACGACGCCCGCCCCTTGGTGGCCTGCATCGGCGCGGTCCGCTCGACCGCCTCTGCGGCCGTTGTGCTGACTCGCGCGATCAGGTCCGATTGGCCGGCCGCATTCTTCAGCGTCTCCAGCACGGGAACGAGCACGTCGAGCATGGTCTTTTCGCCGGCGTGCGAACGGCCGCGGGCGCAGACGGCGTTCACGCCGCTGCCGAAGACATCGGCGATGTCCTCAGGCAGGTGCTTGTCGTGCGAGAGGGCCTCGCCTGCGGCCAGGAAGAAGCTGCCGTAAAGCGGGCCGGAAGCACCGCCGACCGTCATCACGAGCGTCTTTCCGATCGTCTTCAAAGCCTCGTCGAACGGCTGTTCGGAGATCGCATCGAGTTTGCCGAGCACGGCTTCGAACCCGCGCTTCATATTGTATCCGTGGTCGCCGTCACCGATCGCCTGGTCCAGGCTCGTGAGCTCGGGCGCGCTGGCAATGACCCGCTCTGCGGCCACCCTGACCAGCGATTTGAACGTCTCGGGTTGCAACGACATCGCGTTTGATCCTCTAATGAACCGCCGGGAGGCGCTGCCCGGCGCCGTCGAAGCAGAGCGGTTGCACCAGATCCAGCTCGACCTCCTGACCGGCATGCAGCGGTTGATGCGGATCCGCAAGCGTGACCAGCATCTCTCCCTTATAGTCCAGGTGAACGTGATTCTGCTCGCCGAGGTGCTCGACCCGGTGCACCCGGCCGACCATCGGCCCGCCATTGCGCGCCGCGAGGCGGAGGTGCTCGGTGCGGATGCCGACAGTCTCCGTTCCCGGCGGCAGCGGCACGTCCGACAACAGCCGCGCGGGGAGGAAATTGATCTGGGGCGTGCCGAGGCGCGAGGCGACATAGCTCGACGACGGACTCTCGTAGATCTCCCGGGGCTTGCCGAGCTGGAGCAGCTCGCCGTCCTTGATCACCCCGATCCGGGACGCCATCGTCATGGCCTCGACCTGATCGTGGGTGACGTAGAGGATGGTCGCACCAAGCTCGAGCTGGATCCGCTTCAGCTCCAGCCGAAGCTCGGCACGGAGCTTGGCGTCCAGCGACGACAGCGGCTCGTCCATCAGATAGATCGAGGGATCGCGGACCAGCGCACGACCGATTGCCACCCGCTGCATCTCGCCGCCTGAAAGTCGGGTTGCGCGATTGTTCAGCTTGCTCGCGATATGCAGCAACTCCGCCGTCTGCTCGACACGCTTCTTGATGATCGGCTCCGATATCCGTCGCGCGGGCGAGCGCAACGGGAACGCAAGGTTGTCATAGACGGTGAGATGCGGATAGAGCGAATATTGCTGGAAGACGAAGGCAATATCGCGCGCTCCCGGAGGAGCCAGCGTCACGTCGCGTCCGTCGATCATGACCGAGCCGGAATCGGGAGTCTCGAGCCCGGTGATCAGCCGCAAGGTCGTGGTCTTGCCGGCACCGCTCGGTCCGAGCAGCACCATGAATTCTCCGTCGTTCACCGAGAGCGAGAGCTCGCGCACCGCCGCCACCGTGCCGAACCGCTTGCTGATGTTGCGTAGGGCGACGTCAGCCATGGTTTGCGCTCCCCTCGTTGGCCGTTCGTATCGCAAGGCCGCTGGCGACGTCGAACAAGGCGAGTCGTTCCGAACGGAATTCAAGGCCGACTCGCTCGCCGATGCGCACGGGCGCGCTGGAAGGCAACCGCGCCGCAATGCGCCCATGCGCGGTGTCGACGGTGACGATCTGCGTGGTCCCAAGATACTCGGCGCCAAACACCTCGCCGCGGACGGGCGCCGCGTCGGCGAAGCGGATATGCTCCGGACGAACGCCGAGTGCCATACGGGCGCTGGCACGATCCTCCCGGATCTCCGGCACCGCGATGCTCGTGTCATGGAAGCTGATCGTTCGATCGCCAGAGCGCAGACCTGCATCGAAGCGCAGAAAATTCATCGGCGGTGAGCCGATGAAATCGGCCACGAACATGCTCGCGGGCCGATCATAGATCTCCTGCGGCAGGCCGATCTGCTCGACGCGTCCCTGGTTCATGACCGCGATCCGATCCGCCATCGACATCGCCTCGAGCTGGTCATGCGTCACGTAGACCGTGGTCGCCCCGATGCGATCGTGCAGGTCGCGGAGCTCGCTGCACATCAGATGACGGAACTCGGCATCGAGCGCGCCCAGCGGCTCGTCCATCAGAAAGGCCTTTGGCCGCCGCACCATGGCGCGGCCCAGCGCAACCCGCTGCCGATCGCCGCCAGACAGCTTCGACGTCTTGCTCGACAGCAGATGCTCGATCCGCAGCAGCTTGGCTGTCTCCTGCACCCGCTGGTAAATCTCGCGCCGGGCCATGCCCTGGCACTTGAGGGGAAAGCCGATATTCTCGGCCACGTTCATGTGCGGATACAGTGCGAAAAGCTGAAATACGAAGGCGATATCGCGCGCGGATGCGCGCTGGAAGGTGACGTCCTCATTGTCGAGCAGGATCTTGCCTTCAGTCGGCAGCTCCAGGCCCGCAATCATGCGCAAGGTGGTGGTCTTGCCGCAACCGGAGGGGCCGAGCATCGCAAAGAAGGTGCCATCCTCGATCGTAAAGTTGGAGCCTTGTACGGCGGTAAACTGATCGAACGACTTACGCAGGTTTTCGACGCGGATTTGTGCCATGTCTGCCGCCTTATTCCGGAAAATGGCTCACGACGACGTAGCCGAGCGTGCCGGCCAGGATCGTCACGAAGGAATAGCCGTAGAGATCGATCGACCAGGGTTGCACCAGCATGACGATGCCTCCGCTGATCAGGGTCATCGCAGCCGTCTCCCAGGGGCCGCGTCGGAACCAGCGAGAGACCACGCCTTTGGCGACTGCAGCAGAACCGCTCATTTGCGCACAGCTCCGAAGGTGATGCCGCGCAGCAGGTGCTTGCGCAACAACACGGTGAACAGGACGATCGGCACGACGAACAGGGTGGTGGCCGCGGCAACGGCCGGCCAATCCTGCCCACCCTCCCCGATGATGAAGGGGATGAAGGGCGGCATGGTCTGCGCCTCGCCGCTGGTCAGGAGAACCGCGAACGCATATTCGTTCCAGGAGAAGATCAGGCAGAAGATCGCCGTGGCTGCGATGCCCGTGACGGCTTGCGGCAACACCACCTTGCGCAGCGCCTGCAGCCGCGTGTAGCCGTCGACAAGAGCGGCCTCCTCGTATTCGCGCGGGATCTCGTCGATGAAGCCCTTGAGCAGCCAGACCGCGAGCGAGACGTTCACGGCAGTGTAGAGCAGGATCATTCCGAGCCTGGTGTCGGTCAGATTGAGCTGCCGGTACATCAGATAGATGGGGATTGCGACGGCAACGGGCGGCATCATGCGCGTCGAGAGAATGAAGAACAGAAGGTCGTCAGCCAGTGGAATGCGAAAGCGCGAGAAAGCGTAGGCCGCGAGCGTGCCGAGAAAGACGGCCAGGAAGGTCGAGCCGAACCCAATGATCAGCGAGTTGACGAAGCGCGGCACGACCTTCGACGGTCCGGCAATGACCATGTCGCGCTGACGCACGAGCTTGTCGTACCACGTTTCCGGCGGCGGCAGCTTGGCGATGAAGTCCGGCGTTTGCCGGGTGCGCACGGTGAACAGGTTCACATAGCCTTCGAGGGTCGGCTCGAAGAAAACCTTGGGCGGATATGCGATCGCATCGCTCTGAGATTTGAAGGCGGTGGCGACGATCCAGACCAGCGGCAGGATCGTGATCACGGCGTAGAGGATGACGAGGCTACCTGCCACCATCTTTGCGCGCGGCGACGCTTCGACGATGGAGTGCGCGGAGGACTTGGTGAGGACGGCGGTCATCGTTGCTTCACCTTGTTGAGCGCTTTCACGTATATGTTCGCCGCACCGAACACGGTGACGAACAAGATGATGGCGAGCGCACTGGAATAGCCGGTGCGCCACTTCTCGAACGCCGCGCGCTTCAGCGTGATCGACACGAGCTCGGTGGTCGAGCCCGGGCCTCCGGACGTCAACAAATTGACCATGTCGAACATTTTGAAATTCTCGATCGCGCGGAACAGCACGGCGAGCATCAGGAATGGAACCGTCATCGGCAGCGTGATCGACCAGAACTGCCGCCAGGCCGAGGCGCGATCGACTTCGGCCGCCTCATAAATGTAGTCGGGAATGGAGCGAAGCCCGGCGAGGCAGATCAGCATGACGTAGGGCGCCCACATCCAGGTGTCGACCAGCACGATGGTCCAGGGTGCGAGCGAAACCTGCCCGGTCATGCTGAACGAGCTCGGCGGCACGCCAGTGAACAGACTGATCAGATAGTTGAATGGCCCGATCTGCGGCTGCAGCAGCAGCGTCCAGAAATTGCCGACCACGGCCGGCGACAGCATCATCGGCAGCAGGATGATCGTGGTCCAGAAGCTGTGGCCGCGAAACTGGCGGTTGATCAGGAGCGCCAGGCCGAAGCCAATGACGACCTGAAACGCGACGGACCAAATCACGAACTGCGCCGTGGTCTGCAGCCGGAACCAGACGTCCTCGTCGGTGAGGATGTCGGTGAAATTGTCGAGACCGACGAAGCGCAGCGGAAGATAGGACATGCTGAGATTGAGGCTGGTGAAGGACAGCCGGATCATCCACACCAGCGGAAAGATGTTGATCGCCAGCAACAGCGCGATGGTCGGCGCCACGAACAGCCAGGCGATGGTCCGGTCCGACAGTCCGCGGACAGGTCGCGCAGTGCGAGGTTTGACGGGCTCGCTCATGCCGGGAAATGTAGCATCGTCGGGTTGAAGGATCGTGGTCATCTTGTCCATCGGCTGGCTGGCTCGGGTTCCCGAGGCGCATACGCCCCGGGGTAACGTTTCGGTCGAGGCGAGGCCTAAGACCTATTGCGAGGCGACCTGCTTGCCCTGCTCCTTGAAGACCTTGGTCCAGTCCTTGACCAGGAGATCGAGCGCCTGCTGCGCCGTGCCCTTGTCGGCGACGACGTAGTCATGCACCCGCTTCTGCATGTCGAGCAGCAGTTGCGCGTAGGACGGCTCGGCCCAGAAGTCCTTGACAATGCCCATCGATTCCAGGAATTGCGGCGCGAATGCCGCGCTCTTCGGGAAGTCGGGCGCGTCGACCACCGCCTTCAGCGCCGAGTAGCCACCGAGCTGCCACCACTTCTGCTGCACGGCGGGCTGCGCGAACCACTTGATGTAGGCCAGCGCGTCGTTCTTGCGATCGGAGGTCGCTACGACCGAGATGCCCTGTCCGCCGAGCTGGGTGAAGTGTCCGTTCGGGCCGGCCGGATTGACGAAGAAGCCGATCTTGTCGCCGCCGACATTAGGATCCTTGTAGAGGCCGGGGAAGAACGCGAACCAGTTCATCTGCATCGCCACCTGACCGGACTTGAAGGCGTCGAGCCCCTCCTGCATGTAGGCGTTGGTCATGCCCGGCGCCGTGCAGCACTTGTAGAGCTCCTTGTAGAACTCGAGCCCCTTGGTCGCCTCGGGCGAATTGACGATGCCCTGCATCTGGTACGGCTTCTTGGGATTGTCGTAAGCGAAGCCGAAATTGTAGAGCACGTTGGTCACGCCCATGGTGATGCCTTCGGAGCCGCGCTCGGTGAAGATGTAGGCGCCATAGACCTTCTTGCCGTCGATCTCGCGGCCCTGGAAGAACTCGGCGACCTGCTTCAGCTCGTCATAGGTCTTCGGCGGCGCCAGGTCGCGGCCGTACTTGGCCTTGAACGCGGATTGAATTTCGGGCCGCGAGAACCAGTCCTTGCGGTAAGTCCAGCCGACCGCATCCGCCATGGCCGGCAGCGCCCAATAGTTCGGCGAGTTCTTCGGCCACTGCGAATAGCCGACGACGGTCGCCGGGACGAAGTCGTCCATCGAAATCTTCTCCTTGTCGAAGAAATCGTTGAGCTTCACGTACCACTTGTTCTCGGCGGCGCCGCCGATCCACTGACTGTCGCCGATAATCAGGTCGCAGAGCTTGCCATGGGAGTTGAGCTCATTGAGGAAGCGATCGGCATAGCTTGTCCACGGGACGAACTCGTATTTCATCTCGATGCCGGACTGCTTCGTGAAGTCCTTGCCGAGCTCGACCAGCGCGTTGGCCGGATCCCATGCCGCCCAGCACAGCGTGAGCTGCTTACCTTGGGCCGCAGCTTCGCCTCCGCCAAATCCCCCCAGCAGCGCCACCCCAAGAACCGTGGTGGCCGCCGAGCCTCTCAACCAATTGAATGTCCGCATATCCGTTTCCTCTCTCGTTGAAGCATCTAACCCGCTCGGCGCGTCCTGCCGGAACGACGCCAAGACCCTGAAACCGAGTTTGAGGAGCGATGAATGAAGGACGAGACGGACCGCTTCCGGAGACGGCTCCGGAATGGCTTGGGCTCCTCCCACACATCGGCCCGATGCGTGATGTTTAGTTTTTTTGTAACACTAAACGTATTACTAAATTTCAGAGATCGTCAAGCCCCGTTGGTCGCGAGTCTGGCGAAAGGCTTACGGCGTTCGCGTGTAAGCGAGATGTTCGCAGTCGCAGCGAAAACGTCGGAAGATTTGCCGAATGCGACCGCCGCTGTCGCCTGCCAGGAGCAATCCAGCCCATCCGAACAGCAGGAGAGTCGGAAGGTCGGCCCTCGCCGCGTGTTTAGCAAACTACTTTACTGAATGTTCAATGAAGCAACTTCGGCGGCGCGAATAGCTCCCTCGTCGTCCGAAATCCGACGACGGCCGCTTCGCGGCTTAGAGCACGCCGGCGACGCGCAGTGCCTGCTCGAGCGCCTGCAACTCACCGCGTGTCGCCACCGGCTGCGGCGGCCGCGCCGCGTCGCACGACAATCGTCCGAGCAGCTTCAGGCAGGCCTTGAGGCGCACGGTCGCGCGTCCTCCGGGCGGGTCGCGGTAGATCGCAACGGCAAGCGGATACAGCTTATCGTGCGCGGCGCGCGCCCGCTCCCAATCGCCGGCTTCCGCAGCACTCCAAAGGCCCACCACGAGTTCCGGCACGACGCAGGCGAGGCTGACCTGGCTACCGGCCGAGCCGACGATGTAGCTTGTCAGCAAATGCTCGTCGCCCGAGCCGAGCACGACGAAGTCCGGTCGCAGCTTGCGTATCAGCCTGAGATTCTGTTCGTAGGCCGCAACCTCCCAGCTGCCCTCTTTCACCGCGACGAAGCGGGCATCGGCGACCAGCCTCGTCAGCAGCGGCGGCGCGTAGGCCATGGCTCCCGCGCCGACCGGCGCGGCGTAAAGCATCAAGGGCACCGTCGTGGCATCGCGGATGCGGCGGTGATGCTCGATCACGCAATCATCGGCATGGCCAAGCGCCCAGCTGTTGGGAGGAAACACCAGCAGCCCATCCGCGCCGGCCTGTTCCAGCGCAGCCGCCTCGCGCGCGGCCTCCAGGCTCGATTCATGGTTGACCCCGGAGACGATCAGGCAGTCCTTCGGCGCGTGCTGACGCGCCAGCTCCACCACGCGCCGCTTCTCAGCCAGCGACAGCACGAAGTTCTCGCCGGCGTGGCCGTTGACGAGGAGCCCATTGATTCCAGGTGTAGATGCCACCGAGATGAGATGGCTTGCGAGCTGCGCCTCGTCGACCTCGAAACCGGGCGTCATCGGCACGATGGTGGCGGCGTGAATGCCGCGCAGGCGGTCGCTGAATGTCCGCATCTTGGCCGATTAATGGATGATCTGATCGAGGAACGTCCGTGCCCGTTCCGACTTCGGATGCTTGAAGAACTGCTCCGGCGCAGCCTGCTCGACCACCTTGCCCTCGTTCATGAACACGATGCGGTCGGCGACCTCGCGGGCAAAGCCCATCTCGTGCGTGACGCACAGCATGGTCATGCCCTCCTCCGCAAGCTTCTTCATAGTCTCCAGCACCTCCTTGACCATCTCGGGGTCGAGCGCGGAGGTCGGCTCATCGAACAGCATGATCTTGGGACGCATGCACAATGCGCGTGCGATGGCGACGCGCTGCTGCTGACCGCCGGAGAGTTGCCCGGGATATTTCTCCGCCTGGTCCGGAATCCGCACCTTGGTCAGGAAATGCATGGCGAGATCCTTGGCCTCGACCGCACTCATCCCGTTCGCGGTCATCGGTGCCAGAGTGCAGTTCTCCAGCACCGTCATGTGCGGGAACAGATTGAAGCTCTGGAACACCATGCCGGTGTCCCGCCTGACCGCATCGATGTTCTTGCGCTGATGATCGAGCTCGACGCCGTTGACGTAGATCAGACCCTCGTCGTGCTTCTCGATGTGGTTGATGCAGCGGATAAGCGTCGATTTGCCCGAGCCTGAAGGACCGCAGACCACGATCTTCTCGCCCTTGGCGACCTTGAGATCGACCTCGTTCAACGCGGTGAAGTCGCCATAGTGCTTGTAGACCGCCTCCATGCGGACCGCAGGCACCTCACGGAGCTGCGGCTGCATTGTTGCACTTTCGGCCCTCGCCATCGATGTCTCGCTCATGCCCGGGCCTCCACACTCGCCTGCGCAACCGGCGCGCTCGCTGCGACCCGCCTGGTTTTTGCGGCACTCGATCGACCGAAATGCTTTTCGAGCCGGCGCTGAACCGCGTCCCAGACCGAGGTGAGGATCAGGTAATACGCGGTTGCAGCGGCATAGACTTCGAGGATCTGGAAATGCTCCTGCATCAGCATGTCGCTGCGGCGCATCAGCTCCTCGACCGAGATCACGGAGGCAAGCGAGGTCGCCTTCAACAGCGAGTTGATGGAGTTGCCGAGCGGCGGGATCATCAGCCGGAACGCCTGCGGCAGGGTCACGCGGCGGAACGTCACCCAGGGCGACAGGCTGAGCGCCCAGGCCGCCTCACGCTGCCCCGCCGACACCGCCATGAAACCGCTGCGCACGATCTCGGCGAGATAGGCCGCCTCATTGAGGATCAGGCCAACGAGCGCGCAGGTGATCACGCTGAACTTGATGCCGAGCTGCGGCAAGCCGCTGTAGATCACGACGAGCTGGATCAGGAGCGGCGTGCCGCGGAAGAACCAGATGTAGAAGCGCGCGGCACCCGCGAGCACCGGATTGGACGACATGCGCAATAGCGCGATGCCCATGCCGAGGATCAATCCGCCGACGACCGCCGCCACCGTCAAGCCGATGGTGACGAGCACTCCCTTCATGAGGAAGTAGTTGAAGAAGTAGCTGACGGCGGCCGTCGGACTGAAAAGGCTCATCGGCTCGTCTCCGTAGGTTTCAGGCCGGACCGGGGCCGGCGATCGCAAGCGGCTGGTCAGCCGGCATGGCGGTCAGACCGAACTTGTCGAACAGCGCCTGATAAAAGCCGTCGGCGCGCATCGCGTTGAGCGCCTTGACGACGGTATCGGCGACCGTCTTGTTGCGGAAACCAAGCGTGGTCCTGGCCGTGCCGAGCCCACTCAGGACTTCCTTCACGCGACCACGGCCGACGAGATCGCGTGCCACGCTGTCGACCAGCAGCGCATTGTCGACCTGGCCCGCAAGCAGCGCGCTAATGACGTTGGTCGCGGTCGGGAACGTCCGCATCTCGACGGCCGCTCCGCCCTTCGCCACGCTGGCATCGCTGAGCTTCTTGAGCCAGTTCATCTGGTAGCTGCTGACCTCGACTGCGGATGATTTTCCGATCAGATCGTTTTCGGTAGCAATTCTTGTGCCGCTGTCGGGGGCGACCACGACCGAGATCGCCTGAATGGCATACGGCACCATGTACATCAGCTTCGAGCGTTCCTCGGTCCAGAACATGCCGGTATTGACGCCGTCGATGCGCGCTGCGCCCAAGGCTGGAATCATGGCCGGAAAATCCATCCGAACGAGTTCGACGGGAAGACACAACCGCTTGCCGAGCTCGGCGGCGAGCTCGACGTTGAGACCTTGCAGCTGACCGTCCTTGTCGACGAATTGCTGCGGCGGGTTGGTGGGGTTGATGGAGAGCTGCAATTTGCCCGGCGCGATCAGATTGTCGTCGGTGATCGCGGGCGTGCAGGCGGCATGCACCGCCGTGGATGCGAGAACGAGTGCGGCAGCCGCACCCAAGCGAAGCAATGTCGAGACCATGGATACCTCCAGTAAGACGCCAATGACCGATACAGTTCCTCGCTCGGGATTCCCCTCGACGCTTATTGGATGCGGCCGGCCGGATCTCGCGACACGGCAGGCAGCATCGGCTTCGACCTGCTCAAGCCGGTCCCGACATCGGCCTGAGCTGGATGCGCATGAAGTTCTTCACCAGGGCTTCGAACGGACCAAAGCCCTTCACCTTCAGGAATTCCGGCGTCTCGAACGCCCACCTGCCCGCGACCTCGTACATCGCGGCATATTTCGGCCCGTCGCCCACCGAGACGAAGCGCTTGGCCGAGAGCCAGCCGGGACAAGCGAGCAGATCGGGAAAATGCTTCTGCTCGTACCAGGCGTTGAACGCAGCCTCGTGCTCGGGATCGATGTCGACCCGCACGATATGGATGAAGGCTTCGTCCGGCATCAGCTCGCCCCTCACGCTAAGTGCGGATGTCGCCGGCCGCGCGCGCCGCGCCGACCGTCGCTGCGATGGCATCGCAGAGCGCGGGCAGAACCGGCAGCAGCGGCGGCCGCGGATCGGCGTTGCGGATCAGGCCAAGGGCCTTCAGCCCGACCTTCATGCGGGTGTGCATGTCCATGATCGGCGCAGGCCCGTAGATGGCGCGGACGATCGGATAAAGCCGCTCGTTGACGGCGCGCATGGCCTTGAGGTCGTCTGCGAGCGAGGCCTGCCACAGCGCTACGAATAAATCCGGCGCGAGGCTGACGAGGCCGGAGAGAATGCCGTCGCCGCCGACGGCGAGCTGCGGCAGGAACCAGTTGAAGTTCGACGGCAGGATCGCGACGGAGGGATCGGCCTGCTTCACCGCCCGCCGGTTCTCGTCATAGGCCAGCATGGTGTCGCTGCCTTCCTTGACCGCGATGACGCTGTCGAGTGCGGCGATCTTGGCGAGAGTTTCCGGCGAATAGCCGAAGCCGGATGCCAGCGGGTATTGGAAGATCGAGACCGGAATTCCGATCACGGAGCTGACTGCCTGCACGAAAGCCAGCGGCGCGCGTGAGGTCGCCGAGGCGCCGCCGCCGAGCGGCGCGGGCGGGAACAGCACGGCGCAATCGGCGCCGGCCGCTTCCGCGAGTTGGGCCTGGTGAATCGCTTCCGCGGTCGAATGCGCGATGATGCCGGCCAGCAAGGGCTTGGCGCCGATCTGCTTGCGCGTCCGCTCGATCACGGCCTGACGCTCGTCGTCCGACAGCGACCCGCCCTCACCCGCGTGGCCATTGACGAACACCGCCGCGATTCCGTCCGGGCACGCGCAATAGTCGAGCACACGGGCGTAGCCGTCCCAGTCGATCGAGCTGTCGTCTCTGAAGGGCAGCACGGTCGCGACCGTGACGCCGCGCAAATCCGGTTTCTTCCTCGCCTTGCTCATGACGGTTTCCGTCGCGGAAATTTCAGGCTAGCGCGCGCCTTCAGCACTTCGAGGCCGCCCTCGTTACGGGCGCTCGCTTCCCAAATGATGGTGCGGGTCTCGTCGTGCTGCTCGGCAATCCAGACATCGAAGGTGAGCGTGTCGCCGTAGAACACGGGACCTGTGAACCAGAACCGGTCCTCCACCGACACGCCGATGGTGCCGACCAGCTCAGAGGTGAGGATGCTGGTGCAGAGGCCCGCAACCATGATCCCCGGCGCCAGCCTGCGGCCAAAGCGCGTCGCGCCGGCATAGACCTCGTCGACATGGACGGGGCCGAAATCGCCGGTCGCGGCGATGTAGAGCGCGCCATCGGCCTCGGTGATGGTCTTGCTCAGGCTGACCCTCTCGTTGACCTTGAGATCGTCGAAGGATTTTGGCTCGTACATGGCTCAGCCCTTCGCGAAGGGAACCAGCGTTGCAGTGCCGTCCACGACGGTCGCGCCGGAGGGCGACAGCGTGCAGGTGACGCGGCAGACCGCGTCATCGCCGTCGACCGAGACGATCTCGACTTTGGCCTCGACTGAGTCGCCGACGATCACGGGCGCAGCGAAGTTCAGCACGATGCTGCCGATCCGCCGCGTGGGCCCACCGAGCTGGCTGAGGCAGGTGGTGGCGAGACCGCCGACCGCGAGCTCGAAGGCGACCATGTTCGACGCGCCGGCTTTCTTGGCGCGGACGACATCGACATAGAGACCGCCGAGATTGCCGCTGATGCCGGTGAACATCGCCTGCTCGGCCACCGTCATGGTCTTGCGAAAGGCAAAGGCGGCGCCGGGCTTGAGAGGTGCGTGAGACATCGATCGCTTCCCTAAAGCTGCAAGCCGTTCTTGATGGTGCTGCGCGCAACCAGCATGCGATGGATTTCGGAGGTGCCGTCATAGATGCGGGTGACGCGGGCGTCGCGATACATCCGCTCCAGCGGCAGGTCCTTGCTGAAGCCCATGCCGCCGAATACCTGGATGGCGCGGTCGACGACGCGGCCCTGCATCTCCGACGCTGCGACCTTGATCATCGAGACCTTGTCGCGCGCATCCTTGCCCTGATCGATGTCCCAGGCGGCGTTCATCACCATCATCTTCACGCCGAAGATCTCGGTGGCAGAATCGGCGATCAGCTTCTGCACCATCTGGAAATCGCCGATCAGCTGGCCGAACTGGCGCCGCTCGCCGGCGTGCCTGCGCATCATCTCCAGCGCACGTTGCGCCATGCCGACCGCGCGTGCGCCGATATGGGCAAGCCGGATCTGGAGCACGCTCCGCATGATCAGCTTGAAGCCGCCACCGACCTCGCCGAGCACGGCCGCCTTCGGGATGCGGCAATCCTCGAAGCTCAGCTCGGCGTGGCCATAGCCGCGATGACCCATCATCGGCTGGGTGCGCGCGACCTTGAAGCCGGCCGTAGCTCGGTCGACCAGGAACAGGGTGATGCCACCGCGGGCGCGCTTGTCCTTGTCGGTCAGCGCCATCAGGATGATGTAATCGGCGATGTCGCCGTCGCTGATGAAGTGCTTGGTACCGTTGAGCACCCATTCGTCGCCGTCGAGATGCGCCGAGGTGCTGATCGACGCCGCGTCGGAGCCGGCGCCGGGCTCGGTGATCGCCATGGCGCAGATCTTGTCGCCCTTCACCGTCGGCAGCAGATAGCGCTCGACCTGATCGCCTTTGCAGGCCATCAGCATCGGATAGACCTGGCCGAACACGCGGCGGATCAGCGCATCTGAAGTCTTGCCGAATTCTTCCTCGACCAGGCAATGCTCGACGCAAGTTAGCCCGCCGCCGCCGACATCCGCCGGCATGTTCATGGCATAGAGGCCGAGCTTCTGTGCCTTGGCCTTGGTGACCGCAAGCGCTTCAGCCGGCACCGTGGCCGTCTGCTCCACGACGTCTTCGAGCGGCTGCACCTCCGTCTCGACGAAGCAGCGGACGGTATCGACCAGAAGGCGCGTCTCTTCGGGGATTGAAAAATCGATCATCGCGCCACTCCGACGGCCTTGCCGGCAACCATCGCGTCGATCTCCGCGGCGTCGTAGCCGATCTCGCCTAGCACCTCGCGCGTCTGCGCACCGAGCCGCTGCGGCACCAGCCGCACCTCGGGCGTCTGCCCGTCATAGCGCGCGGGATGCGCGACCATGCGGATCGGCGCGCCGCCTGCACTCTCGGCACTCTTGAACACGCCGAGATGCCTAAGCTGAGGATCGGTCTCGAGGTCGCGATAATCCTGCACCGGCGCGTGCCAGATCCGTGCGGCTTCCAGCGCGGGCAGCCAATCTGCCGTCGACTTCTGTTTCAGGCGCGCCGCAACGATCCGCGTGATCTCCTCACGCTTCGAAAAGCTATCGCCCTCGCCGAACTGCTTCAGCTCCTCGCTGTCGAGCGCGACGCCGAGCGCCTTGGGCGTGGCCATGGAGATCGCCATGTGACCATCTGCCGTCGCGTGAATGCCATAGGGACCGGGGCTGAACCAGGCCGCGATGCCGGACGGACCGCGCGACGTCGGCGATGGCGCGCCGTTGAGCCAGGCCGTCAGCGGCTCGACCTGGAGATCGAGCGCGGCCTGATAGAGGTTGACCTCGACGAGCTGGCCCTTCCCGGTCTTCGTTCGGGCAAACAGCGCCGCAAGGATGCTCATGGCGTAGAGCGAGGCGGCATGCTGATCGACGATGACGGCGCCGACCGCCGTCGGCTCGCCGTCCGCGCGCCCTGTCCGCATCGCAAGGCCCGACATCGCCTGAAGCAGCAGGTCCTGCCCCGGGCGATCCTTGTACGGTCCTTCCGATCCGAAGCCGGTGGCTACCGCATAGATCAGGCCGGGGTTGATTTCCTTGAGTGTGTCGTAGCCGAGACCGAGCTTGGCCATGGTGCCCGGGCGAAAATTCTCCATCACGACATCTGACGTCGCGACCAGCTTCTTCACCGCGGCAATGGCATCGGGATGCTTGAGATCAACGGCGAGACTGCGCTTGTTGCGCCCCGTGGCCAGATGATTGACGCTATCGCCTGCGATGAAATGATTGGCGACCGCCCAGTTGCGCTGAAACGCGCCCTCGATCGGTTCGACCGCGATGACATCGGCGCCGAGATCGGCCAGCGTCTGTGCGGCCAGCGGGCCCGCGAGGTAATGATTGAAGCTGAGGATCTTGACACCGTCGAGCAGATTCATCCGTTCACACCTCAAGCAGCCGCAACCGGCGCGCCGCGCCACACCAGATCGAATGTCTTGACCAGGGCACGCGCGGCCGCATCCTGCGCAGCCGGCAGCGGCAGGCGCGGCGGACGCGGAAGGCCGGCCGCAAAACCCATATGATTGAGCAGCGCCTTGCTGCCGGCGACATAGGCCTGGCCGCCGACGAATTCGATCACCGGCAGGTATTTCAGATAGAGCTCGCGCGCTTCCTTGATCGCGCCGTGGTCGGCCACGAGGCTGAAGATGCGGGCCATCTCCGCCGGGACGACGTTGGAGGCCACGGCTACCCAGCCCTGCGCGCCCTCGACGAAGGACTCGAAGCCGAGGATGCCGCCGAACACGGTCATCCTGTCGCCGCAGAGGCGGATGATGTCGCGCACCCGCGTCACCTCCAGCGTCGACTCCTTGATATAAAGACAATTGTCGATCTCGGCGATGCGCGCCACGAGCTTTGGCTTGAGATCGACATTCGCGGTCGCCGGATTGTTGTAGACCATGATCGGCAGCGAGACCGCATCGGCAACCGTCTTGTAGTGATGGACGAGCTCGTCGTCGGTCGGCGTCGAATAGAACGGCGGGATGATCATCACGCCGTCGGCGCCCAGTTTTTCGGCACGGCGGCTGAGGCGCACCACCTCGCGCGTGTCCTCCGCGCCGGTTCCGATCAGCACCGGCACGCGCCCGGCGGCCTGGCGAATGACGACTTCCGCAACCAGCGCCTTCTCTTCGTCGTCCATGGACAGGAACTCGCCGGTCGAGCCGAGCGGGATCAGCCCGTGGATCCCCTGCGCGATCTGCCAGTCGACGAAGGCGCGCAATGCCGCGACATCGACCTCGCCAGCTGCCGTGAACGGGGTGATCATGACGGTGTAGGTGCCGCGGAACGTCTTCATCGCGGTACTGCCGGGCGCTCGGGTGAATTCAGACGCCGCGGGCAGACTGCGGAATATCCGCAGTTCTTATGCAAACGTTTGCATAAATGGCTCTGCATTGGGCAACACCATCCATTTTTTGAGCTTGATCCGTGTAGAATATGCTCATAGCGTTTCTGCAATCGTTTGCAGTCTATCGGCAGGTTGGATGAGCGTCACGCTCAAAGATGTGGCACAGGCGGCCCGCGTTTCAGTCAGCACGGCTTCCCGGGCGCTGACGGGAACCGGCCTGACCAGCGAACGTACGCAACAGCGCCTGTTGCGCATCGCGCGCGAGCTCGGCTATCGGCCGAACCCGATCGCGCGCGGATTGAAGACCGGGCAGTCGCGGCTCGTTGCTCTTCTCGTCCACAATCTCACCAACGCCTCGTTCCAGGTGATGGCCGAAGTGGTGCAGGCGCGCCTGAAGGCGCTGGGCTATCAGATGCTTCTGTGCATCGGCGGCGACGATCCGCAAGCCGAGAGCGACACCCTCACCACGCTGGTCGATCATCGCATCGATGGCTTGATCGTGGTGCCTACAGGCAAGAACGGCGCGCAGCTCGAGACGCTCTCCAAGGACGTGCCGATCGTCTGCCTGGTGCGGCGCGACGATGCGACCGATCTCGAGACCGTGCTCGCCGACGATCCGCAAGGCGCTTATCTGGGCACGCGTCATTTGATCGAGCTCGGGCACAAGCGCATCGGGCTGATCGTCGGCCGTCAGGACACCACGTCCGGCCGCGAACGCTTGTCCGGCTATGTCCGCGCCCTGCGCGAGGCCGGCATCGCCAGGGACGACACATTGATTCATGCCGGCCACTACGTGCCCGAAACCGGCGCGACCTGCGCGCGCAAGCTGCTCGACCTCCCCCGCCCGCCCAGCGCGATCTTCGTTGCCAATCACGAGGCAACGCTCGGCGTGCTGCGCGTCACCGCGGAACGGAACATCGCCGTTCCCGATGATCTCTCGCTGCTCTGCTATGAGGACATGCCGTGGTTCGAATGGCATCGCCCGGCCATCAGCATCGTCGACAACGGCGCGCGCGATCTTGCCAATCTCGCCGTCGACCGGCTGCTGCATCGCATGGACGCCAAGGGAAATAGCAGGGGCAATGGCAGTGATGGCGTGCGCGAATATCGCGTCGGCGCGCGGCTGGTCCAGCGCGACTCCTGCCGCCAGATCGACGCACCAGCTCCTGCGAAATCCGGCAAGTCCAAATCGTCTTCATCCAAATCGTCTGCAGCCAAGTCCGCGAAGGTCTGATCGATGCCCTATGTCGAAGTGCTCGCCCCGCCAGTCCCATCCGAGCGCAAGGCCGCGCTGGCGCGGTCGGTGACCGACGGCCTGATGTCGGCGTTCGGCGTCACCGCTGATACGGTCACGCTCTATTTCCTGAACATTGCGCCCGACGACTACGCCCACGCCGGCAGGTTCGGCGCGGAGGCCACCGGTCAGCGCATCCTGCTCAAGGTCCATGCCTTCCGCCGCAGCGAGGCCGAGCGGCGCGCTGCCGCCATCGCGCTGACCCGCGCCGTATGCAGCGCCTATGGCGTGCCGGGCGACGACGTCGCGGTCTACTTCTGCGATCGCGACCGCAGCGAAGTCTCCCACGATTCCAAGCTCGCCAGCGACTGACGGGGAGCACGCCATGGACCGCTTCTACAGCCAAGACCAGAAAGCCCTGCGCGAGACCGCCCGTCGCTTCGCAGAAGCGGAGATCCTGCCGCGCGCTGCGGCGATCGATCGCGAAGACCGCTTCGACCGCGTGCTCTACAAGGGCATGGCCGATCTCGGCCTGTTCGGTATCTGCCTGCGCGAGGGCGCCGGCGGCGCCGGTCTCGATGCGGTGGCGGCCTGCATCGCGATGGAGGAGCTGGCGCGCTGCTCCGGCGCGGTCGCCAACGCCTTCGCGATTCCGGTCGAGGCCGTGCTGTTCTTCGATCATCACGGCACCGAGGCACACAAGGCGCTGATCCCAAAAATTCTGAGCGGCGACATCATTCCCGCGACCGCCGTCTCCGAGCCCGATCACGGCTCCGACGTCGCTGGTATCCGCACCAACGCGGTACGGGAGGGCTATGGCTGGCGGCTCAACGGCACCAAGGCCTGGGTGACGCTCGGCGGCGTCGCCGACCGCATCATGGTGTTCGCGCGCACCGGCGCAGACGCGGGCCACCGCGCCATCTCCTGTCTTCTCGTCGACGGCGCCCTGCCCGGCGTCGCGCGCGGCAAGAACGAGGAGCTGCTCGGCATGCACGGCCTGGACGACTGCCAGATCACCTTCTCCGACGTGCGCCTGCCATCGGACAGCGTGATGGGGCCGGAGAACCAGGCCTTCAAGATGGCCATGAGCAATTTCAACTTCAGCCGGCTGATGATGGCCTCCATGGCGCTCGGCATGGCGCAGGCCGCGTTCGAGGACGCCACGACTTACGCCAAGGACCGCAAGCAGTTCGGCCAGGCCATCATCGGCTATCAAGCGGTGCAGTTCATGCTCGCGGACATGTCGACCGACATCGCGGCTGCGCGCCTGCTGATCCATCACGCCGCGCGCCTGCACGATGCTGGCGAGCCGATCGCCAAGGAAGCGGCACAAGCAAAGCTGTTCACCACCGACATGGCGATGAAGCACGTCTCCAACGCGCTGCAGATCCACGGCGGTAACGGCTATTCGCGCGAGTACCGCATCGAGCGGATCTTCCGCGACGTTCGCCTCGCCCAGATCTACGAAGGCACCAACCAGATCCAGCGGCTGATCATCGCCCGCCAGGTCGAGAAGGAGGCCGCGTGAGGGCATGCTGAGCATCATCACAGCGGCGGAGGCCGCCGGCCTGATCCGCGACACCGACACGCTGATCGTCGGTGGCAATGGCGGCACCGGTGCCGCCGAAGCCATTCTGGATGCGCTGGAGCAGCGTTTCCTCGGCGGTCAGGGCCCGCACAATCTGACGCTCATCAACATCACCGGCGTCGGCGCCGTGACCGAAAAGGGCCTCTGCCATCTCGCCCATGAAGGCCTGATCGCGCGCGTCATCGGCGGCAATTTCGGGCTCCAGGTGCCGTTCATGCGCCTCGTCCGCGACGAGCTGATCGACGCCTACAATTTTCCGCAAGGCGTGATGAGCCAGCTCTGCCGCGCCGTGGCCGCCAAGCATCCCGGCGTGCTCACCCATGTCGGCCTCAACACCTACATGGACCCGCGCCAGGACGGCGGGCGCATGAACAAACGCACCACCGCGCCGCTGGTCGACCTGCTCGAGCTGCACGGCCAGTCCTGGCTGCTCTACCGCGTCCCCGCTCCGCCCGACGTCGCCATCATCCGCGGGACCTCGGCCGATGAGGACGGCTATATCAGCATGGAGCACGAGGGCACGACGCGCGAGGATCTGTCGATTGCGCAGGCCGTGCACAACGCCGGCGGCACCGTGATCTGCCAGGTCAAGCGCATCGTGAAGCGCGGCTCGATCCATCCGCAGATGGTGAAGATCCCGGGCTTCCTGATCGACCATGTCGTGCTCGAGCCCGAGCAGATGCAGACCTACGGCACCGCCTATGACCCGGCGCGCTGCGGCGAGACGCGGGTTCCGGAGGCGATGATCACGCCCGATCCGCTCACCGAGCGGCGGGTGATCGCCCGCCGCGCCGCTTTCGAATTGCGCCCGCGTGACGTCGTCAATCTCGGCGTCGGCATCTCCGCGATGATCCCCAATGTCGCCGCCGAGGAAGGCATCTCCGACCTGATCACGCTGACGGTGGAATCCGGCGTGGTTGGCGGCGTGCCGGGTCATGCCCGCGAGTTCGGCACCGCGATCAATCCGCGCGTCATTCTCGACCAGGCCTATCAGTTCGACTTCTATGACGGCGGCGGCCTCTCCTGCGCCTTCCTCTCCTTCGCCGAGGTGGATGAAGCCGGCAACGTCAACGTCACCCGTTTCGGCGAGCGCCGCGACGGCTCCGGCGGCTTCATCGACATCACGCAGAACGCCAAGCGGCTGATCTTCAGCGGCACCATGACCGGCGGCAAGCTCGACATCGGTGTCGAGAACGGCCGCCTCGCGATCCGGCGCGACGGCGCTTTCCGCAAGTTCGTCCCACACGTCGGCCAGATCAGCTTCAGCGCCACGCTTGCCGCTCAGCGCGGCCAGCACGTCAGCTACGTCACCGAGCGCGCCGTGTTCGAGCTGGAGAACGGCAGCGTGACGCTGACCGAGATCGCGCCGGGCGTACGGCTGGAGGAGGACATTCTGGCCCATATGGGCTTTCGCCCACGCATCAGCCCGCAACTGAAAGACATGGACCCGCGCATCTTCCGCTCCGGGCCGATGGGGATTGCGCAGAGCTTCAAGGCGCTCCCGGCGCGGCCACGGAAGGTCGCCTGAGGGACCAGCATGGACACGAGCGCCCCGACCAATCTCCGCTACGAAGATATCGCGCTCGGCGCGGAGTTCGAGACCGCCGTGCACACCGTGACGGAGGCCGATATCGCGGCCTTCGCCGACGTCACGCGCGATCATCATCCGCTCCATGTCGATGGCGCCTATGCGCGCTCCCGCGGCTTTCCCGCGGTGATCGGCCATGGCCTGTACGGCCTGTCGCTGATGGAAGGGCTGAAGTCGGAGCTGAAGCTGTATGAGGAGACTTCGGTCGCCTCGCTCGGCTGGGACGAGGTCAAATTTAGAGGTCCCATCGTCGCCGGCGATCGCTTGCGGGTGCGCTTCCGCTTCATCGAGAAACGGCCGACCAAAAACCCCGCGCGCGGCATCGTCGTCGAGACGCTCGATCTCCTCAACCAGCGCGACGAGGTGGTGACCGCGGCGCGCCACATCTCGCTGATCCTGACCCGGCAAGCCGGTGCTGCGGCGGCCACATGACGAGACAATGAAGAAGACTTTGGGCCGGAGAACGGCTCCTCTGCCATCCACGATTTGATCGGAGTATTCAGATGCGATTTGCAAAAACCTTCTCCGCCCTCGTCCTGCTGGCCGGCCTGACGCAGGCCGCCGGAGCCCAGACCTGCACGCCGAAAGTGCCGGCCTCGAGCCTGATCGAGGCGCCGAAATGGCAGATGTCGATCAACCCGACGCTGCCGCCGCAGCAATTCGTCGACGACAAGGGCGAGCTGCAGGGCCTCAACGTCGAGCTCGCCCGCGAGATCGCGAAGCGCATCTGCGTCGAGCCGGTGTTCCTGCGTATGGACTTCCCGCCGATGATCCCGGCGCTGCGCTCTGGCCGCTTCGATGCCATCAACACCGGCCTGTTCTGGACCGAGGAGCGCTCCAAGATGCTTTACCTCGTGCCTTATGCCCAGCAGGCGATCAGCATCTACACCGACCCCTCCTCCAGCCTGAAGCTGGAGAAATTCGAGGACCTCGCCGGCCGCGTGGTCGGTGTGGAATCGGCGACCTACACCGAGCGCAAGGCGCGTGAGTTCAGCACGGCGATGGAAGCCAAGGGCCTCAAGCCGATCGAGCTGCGCACTTTCACCACCGTCACCGCCACCTCCGCGGCGCTGCGCGCCGGGCAGCTCGAAGCCGCGCTCAACATCAACGAGACCGCCAACTCGCTGGAGCAGAAGGGCATCGCCAAGATCTGGGTCCGCGACATCGCGGGCACCGACATCACCTTCGCCTTCCGCGACAAGCTGCTGGCCCAGGCCGTTGCCGAGGCACTAACGGCGATCCGCACTGATGGCACCTATGACAAGCTGTTCGACAAGTTCGGCATGACCAAGTTGAAGGCGACGACGTTTGCGATCCGTGGGGATGGGCCGACGAATTGACAAGCAAGCGCCGCCTTGATGTCCCCGCGCACGCACCGCGCACACGTAACCGTCTGATCAACTGATGATGTCGGACTCGCGCTCCGTGATGGGCGCCATGGAGAAGCGATAGCGCTGATACTACAATGAGTTATCATCCGACCGGGATGCGCGTTCAGATCGCAGTGCCGGCCACCGCCGCTCGGCGGCCAGTAGCACGGAACTTGCATAAATTCTGGGCGACATGGACGCCGCATGAACCTCATCAGCCTCGACATCCGCATGCTCCGGTCGCTGATCTCGGTGGTCGAGACCGGCAGCATCACCGAGACCGCGCGCCGGCTGGGCCGCACCCAGCCGGCGATCACGCTGCAATTGCAGCGGCTGGAGGAGCTGACCGGCAAGCAATTGTTCGAGCATGGCGGCCGCAGGCTGACGCTGACCGACGACGGCACCACCGTTCTCACCTACGCCAAGTCCATCCTCAGGTTGCATGACGAGCTGATCTCGCAGCTTGCGTCGCAGGAGATCGAGGGCCAGGTCGTGCTCGGCACGCCCGACCTCTATGCGGCGTTCATGCTGCCGTCGATCCTCAGCGTGTTCCGGAAATCCTTTCCGCGCGTGCAGGTCGAGCTCAACTGCGCGCTGTCGACGCCGCTGGTCGGCCTCGTCAAGCGCGGCGATGTCGACATCGCGCTCGTCACCCGCATGAATGATTTCACCGGCGGCCAGGTGGTGCGGCGCGAGCAATTGGTGTGGATGACCGGCGAACAGTCCGCCGCGCATCAGGAGCGTCCGATTCCGCTGGCGCTCCTGCCGCCCGGCAACATCTATCGCGACTACGCCATCGACACGCTGGAGCGGGCGAATTTGCGCTGGCGCATCGCCTGCGTCAGCGAAAGCGTCGGCGGCCTCCAGGCCGCGGCCTTCGCCGGCATGGCCGTCACCGTGCTCGGCCGCAGCGCGCTGGTGCCGGCGATGCGCGAGATCGGGCCGAACGAAGGCCTGCCTCCGCTGCCGAAGATCGAGCTCTTGCTCTACAAGTCGAGCGGCGCGACCTCGAAAGCAGCGACCGCGCTGCACGATTATCTCGCGCACTATCTGCGGCTCGATGAAGAGCTGAGCGGCCGCGGCGCGCCAATCGAGCTGTCCTAGCGCCGCACCGCCAGCTGCGGCCAGAATTTTGCCCAGGGTTGCGCCGCTTCGAAGGCGGCGGCGATGCGGAAGATGGTGGGCTCGTCGAGCCAGGGCGCGACGATCTGAAGCCCGATCGGCATTCCGTCGCGGTCGAAGCCGCAAGGCAGCGTCGCCGCCGGAAGGCCGGCGAGATTGATCGGCCAGGTGAAGGGCGACCAGCCGAGATGCGGGTCGACCTCGCGGCCGTCGATCTTGCCGACGCCGATCTGGCCGGCCTCGAACGCGGTCACCGCGACGGTCGGCGTCACCAGCGCATCGACGCGCTCGAACAGTTTGACGAAGGCGTTGCGCGCCTGCCCGCGGCGATAGCCTGCTTCGACGTAGTCCGTCCCGCTGTAGCGCCGGCCGACGCCGACGACATCGCGATAGGCCGCCTCGGAGCCGGCGAGATCGGCCGTGGTCTTGCCGGCAACGGCCGCCGCCTGCTCGGTGAAGGCGATCGGCTTGAGCGTATGCTCCAGAATGCCGGGGTCGAGCGTGGGGCCATCCATGGTGACCTGCGCGCCGCAGGAATCGAGAACGGCGAGCGCCTTGCCGAATGCAGCCGTCACGTCAGGACTGACAGCGGCATAACCGAGATCGACGCTGGCGGCGATGCGAATGCCGGTCAGTGCTGCGGCGTCGGTATCGAAGCGGCGGGATGGCACGGGAAGGCTTGCGGCATCGCGCATATCGTAAGCAGCGATGATCTCCAGCGTCAGCGCAGCGTCTGCCACCGTACGCGTAATCGGCCCGGTATGCGCGAGCGAGGCCCAGGACGGCGGCGAGAAGCCGGGCGAGCGCGGGACGAGCCCGAAGGTCGGCTTCAGGCCGAACACGCCACAGAACGACGACGGCACGCGGATCGAGCCGACGCCGTCGGTGCCGATCGCGATCGGGCCGCAGCCGGCCGCAACGCCTGCCGCCGCGCCGCCGCTCGATCCGCCGCTGGTGCGGCCGGGGTTCCAGGGATTACGCGTGGTGCCGGTGACCGGGCTGTCCGCCGTGAGCTTGTAGCCGGACTCGCAGGTCGTGGTCTTGCAGGTGATGATGGCGCCGGACGCTTTCAACGCGGAGACCACGGCGGCATCGACCTCGGGCACGAACGCCTTGTTCATCGGCGAGCCGGCATAGGCCGGTACGCCCGCGACGAAGACGAGATCCTTGATCGTGACGGGCACGCCGGCCAGCGGCCCCATGACTTCGCCCGAGCGCATCTCCTTGGTGAGACGATCAGCCTCTGCCCTCGCCTGCTCGTACATCGGAGTCACGACTGCGTTGCAGGCTTCGTTCGTTACCTCCAGCGCGGCGATGGTGTCGTCGACGACATCGCGCGGCGTGAATGCCTTGCGCCGATAACCGGCTACGATCTCGGTTGCAGAGAGCGCGCCAAGGCCAGTCGGCGCCGGCGGGAAGGCCGTTCGGCCGGAACCATCAGTCATCATGAACCCTAAGAGAGCTAGCTGAGCGCCGCTTCGACGGCGCGTTTGGCCATGACCGTGACGAGATGCGCACGGTAATCGGCTTCGGCATGGATGTCGGAGGTGAGGCCGTCGGTGTCGATCTTGATCGCCGCGATCGCGGACGGATCGAAATGGCTCGACAGCGCCGCCTCCATCGGCGGCACGCGGAACACGCCGGGCCCGGCGCCAGTGACCGCCACACGAACGCCATCGGCAAATTTCGCGACGAACACACCGACCAGCGCGTAACGCGACGCAGGCGCCTTGAACTTCGCGTACCCCGCCTTGACCGGCACGGGAAAGCGGATCGCGGTGATGATCTCTCCAAGCTCGAGCGCGGTCTCGAACAGGCCGAGGAAGAACTTGTCTGCCGCGATTTCGCGCTTGCTCGTGACGATGGTGGCGCCGAAGCCGAGCACGCCCGCGGGATAATCCGCGGCCGGATCGTTGTTTGCGACCGAACCGCCGATGGTGCCGCGACTGCGCACGGCGGGATCGCCGATCATCGAGGCCAGCGCGGCGAGCCCGGGAATCTTGGTCTGCACCAGCTTCGAGGCAGCCACCACCGCATGCGGCGTCATGGCGCCGATGGTGATGGTGGCGCCGTCGTCGGTGATGCCCTTGAGGCTTCCGAGCTTCGACAGATCGACCAGCGCGGCCGGACTGGCCAGCCGCTGCTTCAGTGTCGGGATCAGCGTCATGCCGCCGGCGACGAGCTTGCTGTCCTCGATCAAGGTCAGGAGCTTGGCCGCATCTGGAATCTGGTCCGGCTGGTGATAGGCAAATGGCTTCATTGTTATCCTCCCTATTCCGCGGCGACCGGCAGCGACGCGTTCTGCAGCAGGCGCCAGATCCGGTTCGGCGTCGCCGGCATGTCGACATGGGTGACGCCGAGATGCGATAGCGCATCCACCACCGCATTGATGACGGCGGCGGGCGAGCCGATGGTGCCGACCTCGCCGCAACCTTTCACGCCCATCGGCGTGTGCGTGCAGAGCGTCGAGTGGGTCGCAACCTTCATCATCGGCAGATGATCGGCGCGCGGCATGCAGTAATCCATCAGCGAGCCCGACAGCAGCTGGCCGGAGCCTTCGTCATAGACTGCGTTCTCGAACAGCGCCTGGCCGACGCCCTGCACGATGCCGCCGTGCAGCTGGCCCTCGACGATCATTGGGTTGATGACCGTGCCGACGTCGTCTACCGCCGTATAGTTCACCAAGGTCACCGTGCCCGTCTCTGGATCGACCTCGACCTCGGCGATGTGGCAGCCGCCGGGATAGGTGAAGTTGACGGGGTCGTAATAAGCCTGCTCTTCAAGCCCCGGCTCCAGCACCTCGAGCGGATAATTGTGCGGCACGTAAGCTGCGCCGGCGATCTCCTCGAACGTCTTGATGCGGTCCGTGCCGGCAACGGAAAACTTGCCGGCCTCGAACTGGATATCGGCCTCGGACACTTCGAGCAGATGTGCGGCGATCTTCTTGCCCTTGACGATCACCTTGTCGGTCGCCTTCGACAGCGCGGCGCCGCCGACGACCAGCGAGCGCGAGCCGTAGGTGCCCATGCCGAACTGCACGCGGTCGGTATCGCCGAACACGATGTCGACATTCTCGAAGGCAACGCCGAGCTTGTCCGAGACGATCTGCGCGAAGGTGGTCTCGTGGCCCTGGCCGTGATTGTGGGTACCGATCATCACCGTCACCTGGCCGGTCGGATGCACCCGCACCGTGGCGCTCTCATAAAGGCCGCCGCGCGCCCCTAGCCGTCCTGCGAAGCGCGACGGCGCGAGGCCGCAGGCCTCGACATAGGTGGAGTAGCCGAGCCCGCGGAACTTGCCATTGCTGGCGGACGCCGCCTTGCGCACGCCAAAGTTCTTGACGTCGGCGGCGACCAGCGCGCCGTCGAGACAGCCCATGGGATCGCCGGAATCGTACTGCACCAGCACCGGCGTCTGATAAGGATAGGCCTCCTTCGGGATCATGTTGCGGCGGCGGATCTCGACGCGGTCGATTCCCATCTCGCTGGCGGCGACATCGACGATGCGCTCCAGCACGAAGGTCGCCTCGGGCCGGCCGGCGCCGCGATAGGCGTCGACCGGGACGGTGTTGGTGAAGACCACCTTCACGTTGCAATAGATCGCCGGCGTGGTGTAGACGCCGCTGAGCAGCGGCCCGTAGAGATTGGTCGGGATGTTCGGTCCGAAGGTCGAGAGATAGCCGCCCATATTGGCCAGCGTTTTGACGCGGAAGGCGAGGAATTTTCCGGTCTCGTCGAGCGCGAGCTCGGCCTCGGTGACATGGTCGCGGCCATGGCGATCGGAGACATAGCCTTCCGAGCGACTCGCCACCCATTTCACCGGCCGCCGCACGCGCTTGGCCGCCCAGGTGATCACGGCCTCCTCGCCGTAATGGAACTGCTTGACTCCGAAGCCACCGCCGACATCGGGCGCGACCACGCGCAGCTTATGCTGGGGAATGTTCAGCACCAGCGCACCCATCAGGAAGCGCACGACGTGCGGGAACTGGCTGGTGGTCCACAGCGTGTAGCGATCCGTGCCCGGCTCGTATTCGGCGATGGCCGCGCGCGGCTCCATGGGGTTGCCGATCAGGCGATTGTTGACGAGGCTCAGTCTTGCGACATGCGCCGCCTTCTTGAACGCGGATTCGACCGCGGCCTTGTCGCCGAGCTCCCAGTCGCAGCAGATGTTCTTCGGCACGTCGTCGAACAATTGCGGCGCGTCGGGCCTGATGGCTTCGAGCACGCCGACCACGGAGGGCAGCACCTCGTAGTCGACCTTCAGCAGGTCGGCCGCCGCGTTGGCCTGCTCCGGGGTTTCTGCGATGACGAAAGCCACCATATCGCCGACGAAGCGCACCTTGTCCTGCGCCAGCATCGGGAACGGCGGCTCCTTCATCGGCACGCCCTTGGCGTCGGTGATACCCCAGCCGCAGGGCAACGAGCCCAGCCCATCATCGGCGACATCGTCGCCGGTCAGGACCGCGATGACGCCGGGCGACGCCAGAGCGGCACTCTTGTCGATCCCGCGCAGCACCGCATGGCCGTGCGGCGAGCGCACGAACACGCCGGCGGCCATGCCGGAGCGCTTGATGTCGGAGACGTAATTGCCACGGCCGGTGAGGAAACGTTGGTCCTCTTTCCGCTTTGGCGCTGCACCGATGCCGATCACATTGCCCATGGTCACTCTCCCTTGGCAGCGTGCATGGCGGCAGCGCCGGCCATGACCGAGATGACGATGTTCTGGTAGCCGGTGCAGCGGCAGATATTGCCTTCGAGGCCGTGGCGGACATCGGCCTCCGTCAGGTCCGGCTTTTCGGTGGCAAGCGCGACGGCCGTCATCAGCATGCCCGGTGTGCAGAAGCCGCACTGCAGCCCGTGGTGCTCGCGGAAGGCCTCCTGCATCGGATGCATCTGGTTCGAGCCGGGGGCGCCCGTCAGGCCCTCGATCGTGAGCAAAGTCGCACCGTCGAGCGCGGGCGCGAGCAGCGTGCAGCTCTTCACCGGCAGGCCGTTCAGATGCACGACGCAGGCGCCGCACTGGCTGGTGTCGCAGCCGATATGGGTGCCGGTGAGATGGAGCTGCTCGCGCAGGAGCTCGGCGACGAGTGTTGCCGGCTCGACATCCACGCTTGTTGGCCGTCCGTTGAGGGTGAAGGATATCTGCACGGTCATGCTCCTGTGCGCGACGGGTCTTTAGGCGAGTGGAAGTGCGCTGCCGGTGGCCCATGTGGCCATCACGACATCACCGACGGTGAAGGGATCTGCAAAGAAGGTCTTTTCCGGCACATAGGCAACGAACTCGTCGTCCGGCACGGTGTCGAGCATGACCTTGACGAAATAGCCCTGGTATTCGATCGCGAGCACGCGGCTCGGCAGCGACGTGGTACAGCCCGGCGGCAGCGCCTTGCCGGGCCTCACCAGCGCGACGTCGTCGCGTCGCACGGCGATATCGACCTTGTCGCCGACGCTCACGGTCGGGCGGGCCTGGAGCGGCACCTCGATGCCATCAGGCGCGGCCTGCGCGAGCGTGAAGCTCGCACCGTTCACCTTCTCCACCCTGCCCGACAGCACGTTCTGGCCTCCCATGAACTCGGCGACATAGCGATCGTGCGGATGGGCATAGACCTCGCGCGCCGCCCCCGCCTGCTTGATCCTGCCCTGCTCCATCACCACGACGAGATCCGCAAGGGCGATCGCCTCGAGCTGGGTGTGGGTGACGTGAATGAAGGTGATGCCGAGCTCCCGCTGCATCCGCCTGAGCTCCTGGCGCATCTGGACGCGGAGCTGCTCGTCGAGCGCCGACAGCGGCTCGTCGAGCAAGAGCACGCGCGGCTCGGTGATCGCCGCGCGCGCCAGCGCCACGCGCTGCTGCTGGCCGCCGGACAGCTGGACCGGCAGGCGATCGGCGAAGCTCGTCAGCCGGACCTTTTCGATCATGGCATCCGCCGCGCGCAGACGATCCGCCTTGGACTGGCCGCGCACGCGCAACGCAAAGGCGATGTTCTCTCGAACCGTCAGGTGCGGAAACAGCGCGTAGGACTGGAACATCATCGCGGTGCGGCGCTGCACCGGCGCGAGGCCGACGACGTTCTGCCCGCCGATCACGATCTCGCCCGCCGTCGGGTCCTCATGGCCTGCGATCATGCGCAGGATGGTGGTCTTGCCGCAGCCGGAGGGGCCAATGAAGCAGCAATAGGCACCGTCTGCGATCTTCAGATTGACGCCGTCAACGACGTTGGTGATGCCGTCAAAGCTCTTGCAGACGCCTGCCAGCTCGATATCGCCGCGATCGTTCTTCATTCCCATCCCTTTGCCCGGCTGCCGCGCTTCTTCTGGATCAGCACGATGGTGCCGAGGCTGGCACCGATCACGATGAAGGAGACGACGGTGGTCACGGTGCCCAGCGCATAAAGCGAGGGCGATGTGACGTTCAGCGTCATGCTCCAGATTTCCAGCGGCAGGGTGTTCAGTGAGCCCGCGGTCTGAAGACTGCGGGCGAACTCGTCATAGGACAGCGTGAATCCGAACAGCGCGACCGCGACGAGGCCAGGCGCCAGCACCGGGATCATCACCAGCCAGATCGATTGCCAGCGGCTGGCGCCGAGATCGTAAGCCGCCTCCTCCCACGCATGATTGAAGCGCGACATCACCGCGAACATCACGAGCACGCCGAACGGCAGCGTCCAGGATAGCTGCGCGCCGAGCGCCGAGGTGTACCAACTGGCATTCAGACCGAGCGCCTGGAACAACAGGCCCGTACCGAGGCCGAGCACGAGGCCGGGCGCGACCAGGCTGCCGATCATCATGTAGAAGACGAACGTGTCGCCGCGAAAGCGCTTGCGGAAGCCGAGCCCGGCGAGGAACGACACCACCACCGTGATGACGGTGACGATCACGGCGAGCTTGATGGAGCGGTCGAAGGAGCCCTTGACGTCGCCGGTGCGCACCTGGGTGAAGAGATCGACGAACCAGTGCATCGACTGGCCCTTCATCGGGAAGACGAGGCCGCCGCGGATGTCCTGGAACGACAGGATGTAGATGCAGAACATCGGGCCGTAGAGCGCGAGCACGTAGAACGTGAACAGCGCCGACAGCACATAGAACGTCCAGGGCCGCCCACCCTTGCTCGGCGCGATCGCCTTGCTGGTTGCAGGCGCAACCGTCTCCGGCATGTCGGCGAGAACCGCGCTCATCACGTGATCTCCTGCCTGACGTCGACGGTGCGCAGGATCAGCGAGACGATCGCGACCAGCACAAGCGTCAGCAACACGGCGCTCGCCGCGGCGGTCGGATATTGCAGCACGCCGACGTCCTCGTAGAAGGCGCTGACCACCGAGGCGGAACCGCCGCCGGACATCACCTTGACCACGAAGAAATCGCCCATGACGATCGAGACCACGAAGATGGTGCCGAGCGCGATGCCGCTCTTGGACATCGGCACCACGATCAGGCGCATGATATCGAAACGGCTGGCGCCGGCGTCGATTGCGGCCTCGATCAGCTTCTTGTCGATCCGCGCCATGGAATTGAAGATCGGCACGATCATGAAGATCGTGAGCTGATGGACATAGGCGATGACCACCGCAAGGTCGGAGAACAGCAGCACTTCCAGCGGCTGGCGGATCACGCCCATCGCCAGCAGCGCCTGATTGATCAGGCCTTCCTTGCCGAGCAGCGGGATCCACGAAATCATCCGGATGATGTTCGAGGTCCAGAACGGCACCGTGCAGAGCAGGAACAGGCCGATCGCAAGCAGCTGGTTGCGGACGTGGAAGACCAGGAAATAGGCAACGAGGAAGCCGATGATCAGGGTGAAGATCCAGGTCAGCACCGTGAACTTGATCGTCGCCAGATACAGCTTCAGCGTCAGCGCCGAGTGCAGCACCTCGACATAGCTCGCCAGCGTGAAGCCCGGCGTCAGGCCGCCAAAGCCGTCGGTGGCGAAGAAGCTCGCCGCCAGCACCACCAGGATCGGCGCCGCGAAGAACGGCACGAGCACCAGGACCAGCGGCGAGACGTAGAGCCAGCCGGCCAGATTGGATCGCGATGGAATAGAACTCGGCTGCATGTCAGCGAATGCCTCGACGTCAATCTCATCCGCCGGCGCGTCGCCGCGCCGGCGCCTTTCGTCAGGGAAAGCAGGTTTCAGGCCACCTTGAAGTCGTTCCAGCGCTTGTTCATGTAGGCGGCCTCGTCCATCAGCGTGTTCCAGCAGGAGATGTTCTTGACGCGGTCGAGGAACGAGCCGCCGTCACGCTTGGTGCCGGCCTTCTCCATCGCAACGCCATAGGGATCGTTGACCACCTCCGGCGCGGGCTGGCCCTCGTACCAGAACGCCCATTCCGCGGGGGTGAGGAATTTCTTCGCAGTCGAGGGCACCGGGCTGTAATAGCCGTAGCGTGCGACGAAGCCGCCCTGCCAGCCCGAGAGGTACCAGTTGAGATATTCATAGGCGGCATCGAGCTTCTTGCCCGAGAGATGCTTCATCAGGCCCATGCCGTTGCACCAGCCGCGATAGCCTTCCTTGCCGTTCTTGACGTTGACGGGCGCGTAGACGCAGGGAATTTCCTTGACTCGGACGGCAGCCACCGCCGGCGACCACATCGACTGGATGATGACCTCGCCCGCCGCCATCAGCTGCACCGACTGGTCGAAGGTGGTCCAGGTGGCGCGGAACTGGCCCTGCTTCTTCAGCTCGATCAGCTTGTTGCAGGTGAAGTCGATCTCCTCCTTGGTCATGTTCCCCTTGTTGCCGTACTTGATCAGCCCGGCGCTCTCGAAGCAGAGCGCGGCGTCCATGATGCCGATCGCGGGCACGTCGAGGATCGCAGCCTTGCCCTTGAACTTGGGATCGATCAGGTCCTTCCACTCGGTCACTTCGTGGCCGACGAGATCGGGGCGATAGCCGATGGAATCGGCGTTGTAGACCTGCGGCAGGAAGGTCGCCCATTCGGTGACGCCGTCATTGAGGTCGGTCGCGTCGGGCTTGGCGATGTACATGGCCTCATAGGGCGAGATGCCCTGGCGCGGGATCTTGTGGCCGTCGATCTCGCCCTTGGTGAAGATCGGCAGGATGTTGTCGAACTCCTTGATCTTCTTGACCTCGATGCCCTGGATCACGCCGCGCTTCGCCGCCAGCTTGGCTTGCCAGCCCTCGAGATCGGCGATGTCGACCGTATTAGGCTGGCTTATGAAGCGGTTGATGGAGGCGGAGGTGTCGAGATTCTGCATCGTCACCTTGAAGCCGAGGTCCTTGGCGGCCTGGTCGCCGATCGCCTTCACCACCGAATAGGAGACGCCGACATGGCGCAGCTCGATGTCCTTGATCTCCTGCGCCCAGATGGTCGGGAATCCGCGGATCGCATCCGCTCCCGCGGCCGCGCCTGCAACCGCTGCAGCACCCTTCAACAGCGTGCGGCGGCTCAGCTTTTTTGCTTCCCCCGGCTTCGTTCCGGCATGGCCGGCAGCAGCATTCCCCTTATCCCTGTCAAGCATGGCAACCCTCGTTGGTTACAATGAGCGGCCGCAACGACCTTCAGCGATCCCTGCGGATGTGATCAGTTGCGCTTGAGGCTATGGGCGGGATTTTGCGAAGTAAAATTGGAAGTAAAAATTCGCGACATAAGCGCGACTAATGACTCGACTCACTGCATTTCATCTCGGCACGGCAGCTCAGGAAGGCGGCAGGCGGGTATACCGGGCGCGAGGAATGCAAACTTGGTGATCTCATCGGTTCGGAAAATTGTTCGTCGTCCGACACGCCTTCGCGTTCTCGCGGCGCATTTCGCCCGAGATTTGCTTGATCTCGCCGCCCTCATATCCAAGAGGGCGCAGGGAAGACCGGGTGCCGACTGGCACCCGCGGTCCGCTGCGCTAGAGCACACGCAGGAAGAACCGCGCAGCAGCATACAGGTGTAGCCAAACACTCGGCCTTCCCTGCGCGATGGCCGGACGGCTTATGCCGCGCTCTCCCAGGAGCCGAATTCCTTCTGGCCTCCCTCACCTTCGCGAAAGTCGCTGACACGACGCCGGTTGACGCCAATGTCACGTTCGCCAAGGCTTGACCGTAGCAACGACGGCCAGGACCACACGGTTTTGCCGTACGCACGGCCCGCCATTTCGCCGCAGTATTCCCGAGCCCTGTCGACAAAGCTGGAAACTTACAGACGAGACAAAGCCTAGCAGCGCCGTTCGTCTGCGCGCGGCCGCGGGCTCACCGGGGACTACCCTCCCTGCCCGCACCTCTCGCGCCCGACGCTGCCGCGTCCACCGCAAGCCCGGCTCACGAACATGACGACATCACGATCGCCCCTCTTGGATGAGCCGGGATGAGCGACGCATACGATATTTCCGAATTTCGGTAAAGAAGAATGTTTTTGCCGAGAGGCCTTGACAGGCGAACGAAACAGCAGGGCGCCATCAGCTCGATGTGAGGACACACATCGAGATCAAGCCGCAGCCGCCTGGTACAAGCACTCGCGAAGCCAGGCGTGTCCTTTGTCCTCCTGATTGCGCGGATGCCACAGCGCGACGATGCGAGCGGGCGGCAAATCGAGCGGCGGGGGCGTGAGATCGAGCTCGTGGGCGAAGCGGATCAGGAAGCGCCGCGGCAGAGTGCAGATGCAGTCACTGTGCGCGAGGATAACAGGCGCCAACGCATAGGTCTGGATCGAGACGGCGACACGCCGCGAGCGGCCGAGCGCGGCCAGCGCGTCATCGACGAGGCCCGAGAAGCCACCGCCATCGGCGGAGATCAAGAGATGGTCGAGCGCGCAAAAGCTGTCGAGATCGAGCGGGCCGTTGCCACGGGGATGATCTTTGCGCTGTGCGGACAGGAAGCCGTCCTCGAACAGCGGCCGCTGCATCAGCTCGCCATGTGCGCGGTCGGCTCCCGTCACCAGGATATCGATCTCTCCCCTTTCGAGTTGATCCACGACATCGCGGGCGGGGTGAACGAGAGCAAGCCGCGCCCGCTCCGCCATCGCGGTCAAGCTTGCCACCAAGCCGGGTGCCAGCGTCACGGCCGGGTTCTCGTGGATGGCAACGACGAAGGTGCGCTGGCTCCGGGCGGGGTCGAACACAGCAGGCCCCTCCACCATGCGACGGAGCTTGCCGAGCACGTCGGCAAGCTCGGTCTGGAGCTCCACAGCCCTCGTCGTCGGCACCACGCCGCGCCCGCTCGCCGCGGGGACGAACAGCGGATCGGCAAAGATCTGCCGCAGCCGGTTCAGCCGCGCCGAGAGCGCGGGCTGCCCGATATTGAGCCGGGAGGCCGCGCGCGTCACGTTCCGCTCGCGCAGGAGAGCCTCCAGCGCCAGCAACAGACCGAGGTCGATCTCGGCGAGATCGTTGTCGTCGGCCGGCCGACCCCGGCCGTGTTCCGCATCCTGCATCGGAGCCACCTCCGTCTAGGGCACATCGCGGCTCGAACGGGCCGCGATGCGAGGGTTAAGGCCAAAACGGCGGCGTGAAAAGCTGGCCTATCGTGCCTTCCGATATCGACGATGTCGATGGGACCTATCGAACCCGCGGCTCTCCCCAAGGCGCGGCGCGCCTCGTACCTCACGGACACCGCGGCCCGGGCAAGCAGGGCCCAAGCCGCGGTCCAGTGGAGGACATCTTGATGATTCACGCGGCCAAGACCTATCAAGTCGGCGAAGCATCCATCACGCGGATCGACGAGTTGCGGCTTGCCGCATTCAAGTTCGACGCGCTCTTTCCGGGAAGCGAGCCGCAGGCGCTGGAGCGTCATCGCGACCGCCTGGAGGCGGGCTCGTTCGATGCTGCGACCGGCACCTTCATCCAAAGCATTCACAGCTGGCTGGTCAGGACGCCGCACCACACGATCCTGATCGACACGGCCACCGGCAATGACAAGAACCGGCCGGAGATCCCGCCGCTTCACCGGCTCAACGAGCCGTTCCTGGCGCGGCTGGCCGCAGCGGGTGTCACGCCGGAGCAGGTCGATTACGTGCTGCTCACGCATGTGCATGCCGACCACGTCGGCTGGAACACCCGCCTCATTGACGGGCGCTGGGTCCCGACCTTCCCGAATGCGACTTACGTGTTCTCCGCGATCGAGCAGGCCTATGGCGAGAGTCTCGCGACAGGCGCAGAGCCGACCGGACCGGCCCGCCCTGCCCCGGCCCTCGGGCCCGCGCTGCGCAAGCCGGCCGACCGCGTCTATGACGACAGCGTCCGGCCGGTGATCGAGGCCGGGCTTGCCAGGCTCATCGCGGTAGACGGAAGCGAGCTGATCGAAGGCATCTCGTTCGTTCCGACGCCCGGCCACAGCGTCGATCACGCCTCCATCCGCCTCGTCTCGCGCGGCGAGGAGGCGCTGTTCGCCGGAGACGTCATGCACCATCCGCTCCAGGTGTATGAGCCTTCGCTCAATTCCTGCTTCTGCGAATTCCCGGAGGCCGCGTTGCGCTCGCGCGCCTTCGTGCTGGAGGATGCTGCCGAGCGGGGCGCAGCCATCTTCACCACCCATTTCGCACAGTCATCGGTCGGCCGCATCAGCCGGACCGGAGGACGCTTTACCTGGCAATTCGTCTGAAAGGAGACGATCATGAATCAGCACGCTAATGCGCGCGCCGACAGGCCCGAGATCGTGGTCGAGGATCTCATGATCCCGAGCGACACGGCCGGAATCTCGCTTCACTTGCGCAACAAGCGACCCGCGGCGCTCGAGACCTTCTCCGCCGAGCGAACCATCCTGATGATGCACGGCGCGACCTATTCATCGGAAAGCCTCTTCGATACGCCACTCGGCGGCCGCTCCTTCATGGATTATCTCGCCGCCCAAGGGTACGACGTCTTCGCGCTCGACGTGCGTGGCTACGGCCAATCGACCCGCCCGCCCGAGATGGACGCGCCGCCGGAGCAGTCCGAACCGCTTGTGCGCACCGAGGTCGGTGTGCGTGACCTCGCCAGCGCCGTCGCGCATATCCTCAAGCAACGCAAGATCGCGCGCCTCAATCTGGTTGCCATGTCCTGGGGCGGCTCGGTGGCCGGTGCTTACACCGCAGGCAATAACGACAAGATCATCAAGCTTGCGCTGGTCGCGCCGCTCTGGCTGCTGCAGGGTCCGGCTCCGATCGATGCAGGCGGGCGCCTCGGCGGCTATCGCAAGGTTCCGGTGCTGGACTTCAGGGAGCGCTGGCTTTCGGCTGCGCCGGAAGCGGCACGATCGCGCTTGATCCCGGCGGGCGGCTTCGAGCACTGGGCCAGCATCTCGCTCGCGACCGACCCGTTAGGCAGCGCGCAGACGCCTGCGATCATGCGTGCGGTCAATGGCCCGATCCTGGACATTCGCGAATACTGGGCCGCCGGCAAGAGGCTCTATGATGCCGGCGACATTCGCGTCCCCGTGCTGCTGGTTCACGCCGAATGGGATCAGGACGTGCCCATCGCCTCGGCGCAGGACTTCTTCCTTTCACTGAAACATGCGCCATACCGGCGCTGGATCGAGATCGGCGAAGGCACGCACATGGTTCTCCTGGAGAAAAACCGTCTGCAGGCGTTCGACGCCATCAACCAGTTTCTCGCCGAAGATTATTGTTAACGCGCTCCTCGCTTCCGCCTGGGACACTTTTGCGGCGCGGGCCCCTGCTGCACCGCGAAATCACTCGCGCCGCAACATTCAAAAATGAGACTGCCAGTCAAGCCGAAGGAGGCCGCGATGCGTGCAGCGCATCCGACTTCGGTTAGCTTTCCTCCAAAGCCGCGGGCTTGAAGAGCCACGGGCATGCACGGTTCGTCGCGGCAACAAGCGATGACACAGGGGAGGAGCACATGTCGAAATGCAGCATCGGACTGCTCGCGTTGAGCAGCCTGTTTCTTTCGGGCGCGGCGATCGCCCAGGAAAAGATCAAGGTGGGCGTGACCGCGACGCTCGAAGGTACCTACACGGTGCTCGGCGAGGACGGCATGCGCGGCCATCAGACCGCGCTCAACGTGCTCGGCAAGAAGGTCGGCGACAAGGAACTCGAATTCATCGTCGCCTCTACCGACGCGACGCCGGACTCGGCCGTGCGCGCGGTCCGCAAGCTGATCGAGCAGGACAAGGTGCAGATCCTGCTGTCGCCGCTCTCGGGCGACGAAGGCATCGCGGTGAAGAATTTCGCCAAGACCCATCCCGAGCTGACGTTCATCAATGCAGCGTCCGGTGCGCAGGAAACGACCTATGTCGACCCTGCCCCGAACTTCTTCCGCTACAACATGGACGGCGCGCAGTGGCAGATCGGCCTCGGCAAATACGCCTATGAGGAAAAGAAGTATCGCAAGATCGCGACCGTCGGCGAGGACTATTCCTTCATCTACACCCAGGTGTTCGGGCTGGTGCTCGAGTTCTGCGGCGCCGGCGGACAGGTCACCAACCGGCAATGGGTGCCGCTGGGAACGAAGGACTTCGCCTCGGTCATCGCCGCTCTGCCCGACGACGTCGATGCCATCTATCTCGGGCTCGGCGGCGCCGATGCCGTCAACTTCCTCAACCAGTATCAGCAGGCCGGCGGCAAGGCGCATCTGATGGGTGGTTCCATCATGATCGACCAGACCATCCTGTCGTCGAAGGGCAACGCCAAGAATGCCCTGATCGGCACCATCGCGGCGAGCGGCCAGGCCGACACCTGGGAGGATCCGGGCTGGCAGAAGTTCGTGAAGGCCTATCAGGACGCCTTCCCGCCCAACAAGCGCTTCCCGAGCCCGTCGCTGCTCGCCACCAACTACTATAATTCAACCATGGCGCTGATCCTCGCACTGCGTCAGGTCAATGGCGACCTCTCCAACAACCAGGCCAAGTACAAGGAAGCACTGGCTAAGATCGAGCTCGACGCGCCGAACGGCAAGATCAAGCTCGACTCCAACCGCCAGGCGATCGGTACCAACTTCGTCACCGAGGTCGTCGACGACGGCAAGGGCGCACTGTTCAGCAAGGTCGTGAAGGTGATCCCGAACGTGAACCAGACGCTCGGCTACGATCCGGCCGTGTTCTCCAAGATTGGCCTGCCGAGCCGCACTGTGCCGGAATGTAAGAAGTACTGACGCATCACATCAGGCACGCAACCGGGGAGCGACTCGCTGACGCGGTCGCTCTCCGCTCTTGCAATCTTGGCGGTGTTGTTGAAGGCTGGCCGAAAAGACAAGAACGTTCGGGAGGGGAAGGCATGAGCCGTGCGCTCGCCGTCTTCCATGGCCGCTTCGGCCGGGCGACGGTTTATCAATTGAACCGCCCTTTCAATATCCACGCCCATCGCGAAGGTCATCTGATCTTCCATGTCGGCGGCATGCCCGCATGCATCGATGTCTCCGACGGGCATTACGATCTCACCGAGACGTCGGTCGTCGCCGTCAATCCTTGGGAACCGCACAACTTCCTGCCAACCGATCTCGACGGCGGCGCCATCTTCTTCGTGCTCTACGTCAACGCCGAATGGTTTGCGCCGGATGCCTCCGGCTCCGACCGGTTGCGCTTCGGCCGCACCCAGTTCAGGCGCACGCCCGCGCTCGACAAGCACATCAGGCGGACCGCTGCGCTCGTGTGCGGCGCACCATCGCTCTCCAGCCTGGATTCCGAGCTGAGGCGGCTGATCGACATCTGCTACGACGAAAGCTGGCAGCAGGCCGAGATCGCGCGCGATCCGCGCGCAGGCGGCGTCACCGACTTTCGCGTGCGCAAGTGCATCAAGATGATGTCGGAGAGTCCAGGCGCCGAAATCGAGCTCGACACCATTGCGCGCGAATCCGGCCTGTCGCGGCCGCATTTCTACCGGCTGTTCCGCGTGCAGACCGGCGTCACGCCGAACCTCTATCTCAACACGCTGATCATGGAACAGGCGCTCGAAGCGCTGGTGGCGAGCGAGACGCCGATCGCCGACATCGGCTTCGACCTCGGCTTCTCCTCGCAGAGCGGTTTCACGCGTTTCTTCGCTGCCAATGTCGGGATGGCCCCGACCGATTATCGTCGCGCCGCCAAGGTTTTGCGCGCCTGAGCGCAGGCCACGAAAAGATACTCACGATCAAACGTCGCCCTCGCCGCCTGGCTAGGATGCCGGCAACGCGATCCCGAAAGAGGATCGCGAGTCCAGGGAGGACGTTCGTCCATGGCAGGGCCAGCAGCCGGCAACGGCTTGCATGCCCCCTCGCCCCGCTTGCGGGGAGAGGGTTGCGGTGAACCCGCGCCTTCGGCGCGACCTCTCTACGCACGCGCAAAAGCTATCACACACGACCGCTTGGAAGGGTCTGCGCAAGCGCCTCGTCCTTCAAGACGACCGCTCCGCGGTCTCCTCAGGATGAGGCTAATCAGCATTGGGCCCGCTGAAACTGCTGCCGCATACTCTGCCTTCATCCTGAGGAGCCCGCCAAAGCGGGCGTCTCGAAGGATGGGCTGCGGAGCCTCCACCTCCGATATGCGATTGCTCCGCCGCAAGCGGGGCGAGGTGAAGCCATGAGCCGCTTCGTCGAACGCCATCCGGCCTGGGCGCTGATTACGATCATCGCGATTGCGGTCGTGCTCTGGCTGATCTTCGCGGTCTGGCCGCCGGGGCTGGAAGAGGCGATCGGCCGCAAGCGCGTCTTCCTCAACGCGGTGTTCAACGGCATCACGCTTGGCGGCCTCTACTTCCTCGTCGCCAGCGGCTTCACCCTGATCTTCGGCCTGATGCGCAACGTCAACCTCGCGCACGGCTCGCTCTATCTGTTCGGCGGCTATGTCGGCTACGCCATCAGCACATCGACCGGCTCGTGGATCCTCGGCTTCATCGTCGCCTTTATCCTGACCGCCTTTGTCGGCGTGCTGCTGCAGGTGATCGTGTTCCGCCGGATGGAGGGCCAGGATCTCAGGCAGACCATGGTGACGATCGGACTGTCGATCGTGTTTGCCGATCTCATGCTGTGGGCCTGCGGCGGTGACTTCTACCAGATCCAGACCCCGAACTGGCTGATCGGTCCGATCGAGCTGCCGCTGGTCACGGCGATTAAATCCTCGGGCGAGCCGGTCTATCTCAGATATCCGCTCGTCAGGCTCGTGATCTTCGCGGCCTCCGTGGTCATTGGCGTCGCGATGTGGCTCGCGCTCAACCGCACCCGGATCGGCATGATCGTCCGCGCCGGCGTCGACGATCGCGACATTCTCGCCGCGACCGGCGTACGCATCCAACTCGTCTTCGTCGCCGTGTTCGCCTTCGGCGCGGGGCTTGCGGGCATCGCCGGCGTCGTCGGCGGCACATTCCAGTCCTTATCGCCCGGCGAAGACATCCGCTTCCTGCTGGCGTCCCTCGTCGTCGTGATCGTGGGCGGCATGGGCTCGATCCCGGGCGCGGCGCTCGGTGCGGTGATCATCGGCCTCGCCGAGCAGCTCGGCTCGGTCTACATCCCGACCTACGCCATCGTCGTGACCTTCCTGATCATGGTGGTGGTGCTGGCGATCCGGCCGCAAGGCCTATTGGCGAGGCGCTGAGATGTCGCTCGCCCACGAAGCCCCCGTCGCCGTAGGCCGCGCCACCAAGGCGCAGCGGCCGACCCGGACATGGCCGGAGATCAACAACCCCGCCGCCTGGGCCGTCGCGGCCATCCTCCTGGTCATGCCGCTAATCGCGAGCGGCTTCTTCCTGATCGAGATCTTCGCCACCACGCTGATCCTCGGCACCATGGCGCTGAGCCTGATGTTCCTCGCCGGCTATGGCGGCATGGTCAGCCTGATGCAGCTTACCATTGCGGGCTTCTCGGCCTACATGGTCGCCGTGTTCGGCGTCAGCGGCAACGCCAATATCAGCCTGGGTTGGCCGTGGTGGCTCGCAGTGCCGATGGCGCTGGCGCTGGCGACCGCCTTCGGCACCCTCGGCGGCGCGCTCGCGGTGCGCACCGAAGGCATCTACACCATCATGATCACGCTCGCCATTGGCGCCGCCTTCTACTATTTCACCAACCAGAACTGGGCGATCTTCAACGGCCATACCGGCATCAACAACGTGGCGACGCCGCACTTCTGGGGCGTGAACTGGCGCGCCGACATCCCCTTCTATTATGTCGTGCTCGCGGTCGCCGCGCTCTGCTACTTCGCGGTCGAATATGTCTCGCGCGCCCCGTTCGGCCTCGCGCTTCAGGGTGTGCGCGACAATCCGCGGCGCATGGCGGCGCTCGGCTTCAACGTCAATGCGCACCGCGTCGCAGCCTATGCCTTCGCGTCTTTCGTCGCCGCGCTCGCCGGCGTGCTCCAGGTCTGGAACTATCGCCAGATCTCGCCGGGCTCGGTCAGCGTCGGGGCCTGCATCGACGTGCTGATCATCGCCGTCGTCGGCGGCATCACGCGCCCGATCGGTCCCTACATCGGCGCGCTGATCTTCGTGCTGCTACGCACCTTCGCGCTCGACTTCCTGGTCCGGCTCGGGCTCGACGGCAACCGCTTCCGCCTGCTGATCGGGCTCGGCTTCCTCGCCATCGTGTTCTGGTCCTCGGACGGGGTCATCGGCCTCTGGCAGCGCTGGCGTCAGTATCAACGGCGCGAGGTGAGCCGCTCCGGCGGAGGGCGCCACCATGGATAGCGTCGCCCAACGCCTCTCCGTCGTCGGTGCCGGCGCTGCACTGGAGCTGCGCGGCGTGACGCGGCTGTTCGGCGCGCTCGCGGCGCTGACCGACGTCACCATTACCGTGCGACCGGGCGAGCGGCGCGCCGTGCTCGGCTCGAACGGTGCCGGCAAGACCACGCTGTTCAACTGCATCACGGGCGACTTCCCGCCCTCCTCCGGCACCATCCGCTTCTTCGGCGAGGACGTGACGCATTTCCCGCCTTATGAGCGCATCCGCCGCGGGTTGCGTCGCACTTACCAGATTTCGGCGCTGTTCCCCGGCCTCACCGTACAGGACAACGTCTATCTCGCCTGCCGCGGCGTCTCGCGCGGACGCTTCTCGTTCCTGCGTCCGGGACAGAATGATGCGCTGATGCATGCGGCCGACAATCTCGTGCAGGCTGTGCATCTATCCGCCGTGAAGGACCAGCGCGTGGCCGAGCTCGCGCACGGCCAGCAGCGCCAGCTCGAAATCGCGCTCGCGCTCGCCGGCGCGCCGCGCTTCGTGCTGTTCGACGAGCCGGCCGCCGGCCTCTCTCCGACGGAGCGGGCCGAGCTGATCGAGATCCTGACCTCCCTGCCCGCCCATATCGGCTACATCATCATCGAGCACGACATGGACGTTGCTCTGCGCGTCGTCGAGAGCGTCACGATGATGCACAACGGCCGCATCTTCAAGGAGGGCCTGCCGGAAGAAATTCAATCCGACCCTGAAGTGCAGGAGCTTTATCTCGGAGGCGGCCATGAATGAGGTCCGCCGCAGCGGTGCCGCACTCGAGGTCCGCGGCCTCGACGTCTATTACGGCCACTCGCATGCGCTGCAAGGCGTCGATCTCACGCTGGAGAGCGGTGTGTTCTCCGTCGTCGGCCGCAACGGCATGGGCAAGACCACGCTGTGCAAGGCGATCATGGGGCTGGTCGGCGTGAGCGGCGGATCGATCCGCGTGCGCGGCGAGGATGTCACGCGGCGGCCGCCGGCCCAGATCGCGCGGCTCGGCGTCGGCTATGTGCCGCAGGGCCGCCGTCTGTGGCGCTCACTCAGCGTCGACGAGCACCTGCGGCTCGCCGGCGGCCTGCGTTCGGGCGCCTGGACCGTCGAGCGCATCTACGACACCTTTCCCCGGCTCGCCGAGCGTCGGGATCACGGCGGCGGCCAGCTGTCCGGCGGCGAACAGCAGATGCTGGCGATCTCGCGCGCGCTGCTCACCAATCCGCATCTGCTCATCATGGACGAGCCGACCGAAGGCCTCGCGCCCGTCATCGTCGCGCAGGTCGAGGAGATGCTGCTGCGGCTGGGCGAAGACGGCGACATGTCCGTGCTCGTGATCGAGCAAAACATCGGCGTCGCCACCGCGATTTCGCGCAACGTCGCGATCATGGTCAACGGCCGCATCAATCGCATCATCGACTCCGCGCGCCTTGCGGCGGACCGGGAACTGCAGCAGCGCCTGCTCGGCGTCGGGCTTCATGCGGAGCTCGAACCGGAGATCGACGTCGCGGCATCCGCCGCCGAAACGAAGCCGACGCCGGTGCCCCGCCGCGACGGGCCGGTGCGCATTTACATCTCCAACCCGACGCTGCCGACGCGATGGTCGCAACCGGTACCGATCGCGCGCATCGAGGCCGCGGCGCGGACGCTCTCGACGCAAGTCGCGCGGCTCGACGAGACGGCGCGGCGCAAGCGCGAGCCGGTGACGGCGCAGGCCTCGGGCCCTCCGGTGGTGCTGGTCGTCGGCACGCTCGATACCAAGGGCCAGGAGCTGCGCTACATCCGCGACATCATCGCCGAAAGCGGCCTGCGCACGCGGCTAGTCGACGTCTCGACCAGTGGCAAGCATTCTTCCTGCGATGTCTCCGCGCAGGAGATCGCCCTGAACCACGGCCGCGGTGGCTCCGCCGTGTTCGGCACTGACCGTGGTGCCGCGGTGACCGCAATGGCAGATGCGTTTGCGAACTGGCTGCGGCGCCAGGGCAATGTCGCCGGCGTGATCTCGGCCGGCGGCTCGGGCGCGGCCTCGCTGGTCGCCCCGGGCATGCGCGCGCTGCCGGTCGGCGTGCCCAAGCTGATCATCTCCTCGGTCGCATCAGGCGATGTCGGGCCCTATGTCGGCCCGGCCGACATCACCATGATGTACTCGGTCACCGACGTACAGGGGCTGAACTCGATCTCGCGCGCGGTGCTGGCCAACGGTGCCAATGCGCTCGCCGGCATGGTCAAGGCGCGGCTCGACGCGCGTGCCGCAACGGCGCGCGAGGCCGGCGGGCTGCCCGCAATCGGCATCACCATGTTCGGCGTCACCACGCCGGCCGTGCAGAAGATCGCTAGCGACCTGCGCGAGGATTTCGAGTGCCTGGTGTTCCATGCCACCGGCGTCGGCGGACGCTCGATGGAGAAGCTCGTCGAGTCCGGCCAGCTCGCCGGGGTGATCGACCTCACCACGACTGAGGTCTGCGACCTCTTGATGGGAGGCGTGTTTCCCGCCACCGAAGACCGCTTTGGTTCGGTCATCCGCAGCCGCCTGCCCTATGTCGGCTCCGTCGGCGCGCTCGACATGGTCAATTTCGGCGCGCCCGACACCATTCCCGAACGCTATCGCGGCCGCAAATTCCACGTCCACAATCCGCAGGTGACGTTGATGCGGACCACTGTGGAAGAGAACGAGCGCATGGGCCGCTGGATCGGCGAGCGGCTGAACCAGATGGATGGGCCGGTGCGCTTCTTCCTGCCCGAGGGCGGCGTCTCCGCCCTCGACGCGCGGGGACAGCCGTTCTGGGATCCGGACGCCGACGCCGCGCTGTTCCGCACGCTGGAGCGCACCGTGCGCCAGACCGGCAACCGCCAGCTCATTCGCACGCCTAAGAACATCAACGATCCCGATTTCGCCGCCGCCATCGTCAGTACGTTTCGAACCCTGTTCGGGCGCACCGGTGGGCGGCGGAGACTCGCGAGGTGACCGATGGCCAGGTTTGAACGCACGGCGCTGCTGAAGAGGTTTCGCGACATGGCAAGGCGCGGTGAGCCGATCGTCGGCGGCGGCGCCGGCACCGGGCTCTCAGCCAAATGCGAGGAAGCCGGCGGCGTCGACCTCATCGTCATCTACAATTCCGGCCGCTACCGCATGGCCGGGCGTGGCTCGCTCGCGGGCCTGATGGCGTATGGCGATGCCAACGCCATCGTGCTGGAAATGGCGAACGAAGTGCTCCCCGTGGTCGACCAGACCCCGGTGTTGGCGGGCGTCAACGGCACCGATCCCTTCCGCGACATGGACGTCTTTCTCGACCAGCTGAAGGCGCTCGGCTTTGCCGGCGTCCAGAACTTTCCGACCGTCGGCCTGATCGACGGTACCTTCCGCGCCAATCTCGAAGAGACCGGCATGTCCTATGCGCTCGAGATCGACATGATCGCCAAGGCGCACGACAAAGACATGCTGACAACGCCCTACGTGTTCAGCGAGAAGGAAGCCGCGGCGATGGCGATCGCCGGCGCCGACATCATCGTCTGCCACATGGGCCTGACGACCGGCGGCACGATCGGTGCGCAGACCGCGCCAAAGCTCAGGGACTGCCCGGCGCGGATCGACACCTGGGCCACCGCCGCGCTCAGCGTCAATCCGGACATCCTGGTGCTGGCGCATGGCGGCCCGATCGCCGATCCCGCGGACGCCGATTTCATCATGAAGAACACCCGTCATTGCCACGGCTTCTACGGGGCGTCCTCGATGGAGCGGCTGCCGGTGGAACGAGCGCTGACGGAACAGGTGCGGCAATTCAAGGCGATCGGCGCGCGATGACGCCTGATAGGTTCGAGGGAGGGAAAGATGTCAGGGATGTTGGTCGGTGAATTGATCCTCTGGCTGATCGTCGCGATCATCGTGATCGTGGTTGGCGTCTATATCGTGAACTGGCTCTACCACCGCTCCTCCAAGGAGACCTCGTTCGTCCGCACCGGCTTCCTCGGCGAACGCGTGGTGATCAATGGCGGCGCCTTCGTGCTGCCTTTCATTCATGACTACACGCCCGTCAACATGAACGTGCTGCCGATGGGCATCGTGCGGTCGAAGCAGGATGCGGTGATCACCCGCGACCGCATGCGCGTCGACATCGAGGCCGACTTCTACGTCCGCGTCCAGCCGACCCGGGAAGCCGTCTCCATCGCCGCGGCGACGCTCGGCCGCCGCACCCTGGAACCCGGGCAGCTGCATGCACTGCTGGCCGGCAAGTTCATCTCCGCGATCCGCTCGGTCGCCTCCGAAATGACCATGGAGGAGATGCACGAGCGGCGCGGCGACTATGTCGCGCGGGTCAAGACCGAAGCGGCGGAAGCTCTCGCCCAGAACGGCCTCGAGCTGGAATCGGTCGCGATCACCGATCTCGACCAGACTGACCTTGAGTTCTTCAACCCTTCGAACCGGTTCGACGCCGAAGGCCTGACCCGGTTGATGGAGGACATCGAGGCCAGACGCAAGCTGCGTAACGACATCGAACAGGATTCGATGATCAAGATCCGCTCACGCAACCTGGAGGCCGAACGGCAGGCGCTCGAGATCGAGCGCGAGAGCGAAACCGCGCGCCTCGAGCAGGAACGCGACATCGAGATGCGGCGTGCGCTTCAGCGCACCGAAGTCGCGCGCGAGCGGGCGCTGCGCGAGACCGAGGCGGAACAGGCGCAGATTTCCGCGCGCGAGGCCATCGAGCGCGCCCGCATCGCCAATGAGCAGGCGATCGCCGAGGCCCGCATCGCCTCGGAGCGCGAGACCCGCCAGAAGGAGATCGAGCGGACCCGCACCATCGAGGAGAAGGAGCTGCTGGCGCGCGAGGAGATCGAGAAGACAAGGATCGCCAACCAGCGCTCGATCGACACCACCCGCATCGCCTCCGAACGCGAAGTCCGCCAGCGCGAGATCGAGCGGATGCGCACGGTCGAAGAGGCCGAGATCGCCGCGCGCGAGGCCATCGAGAAGGCACGGATCCAGCAGGACCGCGTCGTCACCGATGCCCGCATCGCCAACGAGGAAGAGACGCGCCGCCGCGAGATCGAGCGCACCCGCGCTGTCGACGAAGCCGAGATTGCCGCACGCGAGGCCACCGAAAAAGCCCGCATCGCTCAGACCATGATTGTCAATGTCGAGCGCATCTCCTCGGACGAGCGCACCCGCGCGCTGGAGATCCAGCAGGTGCGGACCATCCAGGAGGCCGAGATCGAGGCCCAGCGCGCGGTGGAGGCCGCCCGCATCGCCCGGGAGCGGACGCTGGCCGCCGAGCGCATCGCCGCCGAACAGAACACGCGGCAGCTGGAGATCGAGCGCAACCAGGCGCTCGACGTCGCCGGCATCGCCGCGCGCGAGACCACGGAAGCCTCGCGTATCGCGCAGGAGGAGCGCGTGCGCTCGCTCGAGATCGCCCGCAACCGCGCCGTCGAAGAAGCCGACATCGCCTCGCGCGAGGCGATCGAGGCGGCCCGCATCGCCCAAGAGAAGGCGGTTGCGGCCGAGCGCATCCAGGCCGAACGCGAGACGCGCGCGCTGGAGATCGAGCGCACCGGCCTCCTCGAGGCCGCCGAGCTGAAGCGGCGCGACGCCATCGAGCGGCAGCGCGTCACGGTCGATCTGGCGCTCGAGGCCGAGCGCATCAATTCCTCAAAGAAGCGCGAAGTGCTCAACATCGAGCATAAGAAGGCGATCGAGATCGCGGACGAGGACCGCGTCATCGCGCTGTCGACCAAGAAGTCCGAGCGGATCGACGCCGACCGCCAGGTCCGGCAAGCCGAGATCGTCGCGCGCAAGGAGGTCGAGACCACCGACGTCTCGCGCGAGCAGGCGCTGGAAGCCGCCCGCATCGAGCGGCGACGTGCGATCGAGCAACTCGAGGTCGCCCGCGTGCAGTCGCTGCAGGAAGCCGAGATCGCCGCGCGCGAGGAGGTCGAGCGTGCCCGCATCGCCTCCGACCGCGGCCTCGACGAGGCGCGCATCGGCCGCGAGCGCGAGCTGCGCAAGCTCGAGGTCAATCGCGAGAAGGACGTCGAGACGGTGCTGATGGAAAAGGCCATCGCCATCCATCAGAAGTCCTTGGAGGAGTCCGCCGCGCGCGCCGCCGCCGAGGAGGCACGGATCCGGGCGACCGAAGCCGCCGAGCGCGTCGTCACCGCCCGCGAGAGCGAGATCGCCAAGCGGCGCAAGACCGTGGAGGTCCTGCTGGCGGAGAAACAGGCCGAGGAGACCCGCATCGCGGCCGAGGCCGAGCGTGTGCGCGCGGCGGTCGAAGCCGAGGCGCAGCGGATGCTGAACGAGGCCGAGAACGTGCTGACCGATCAGGCGCGCTACTCGCTGTTCCGCCGCAAGCTGCTCGACCGCATCGAGGGCATCGTGCGCGAGAGCGTCAAGCCGATGGAGAAGATCGAGGGCATCCGTATCCTCCAGGTCGACGGCCTCAATGGCAACGGCCACGGCAACGGCAATGGCGGCCGCAGCGCCACCGACGAGGTGATCGACTCGGCGCTGCGCTACCGCGTCCAGGCGCCGCTGATCGACTCCATCCTGTCCGACATCGGTGTCGAGGGCGGCAGTCTCGCCAAGATGCCGGGGCTGATCCGCGAAGCCCGCGACATGCAGGGCATCAAGGAGGCCGCGCGCAAGGGTAGCGGCGGAGGTGGTGGCGGTGGCGACAAGCCGGCGGCCTCCTCGCCCGCGGCCGAGGGTGGCGAGCCGCCGGCCGAGCGCGGGCCGCGGAAGAAGAGCTGAGGTCTTGAGCGATGGCCCGCGTCTACGTCTCCACTGTCGTCAACGCCCGCAATGACCGCGTCTGGGCGCGGGTACGCGATTTCAACGGCCTGCCGAACTGGCATCCGGCCATCGCCGAAAGCCGGATCGAGGGCGGCGAGCCCGCCGACAAGATCGGCTGTGTCAGGGATTTCCGGCTGCGCAACGGTGACCGCATCCGCGAGAAGCTGCTCGGCCTCTCCGACTACGACATGTTCTGCACCTATTCGATCCTGGAATCGCCGATGGGCGTCGAGAACTACGTCGCCACCCTGCGGCTCACGCCTGTCACCGACGGCGACCAGACCTTCATGGAATGGACCGCCGAATTCGACTGCGCGCCGGAACGGGAGACCGAGCTCGTCAGCAATATCGGCGGCGGCGTATTCCAGGGTGGCTTCGACGCCCTGAAGCGTGTGTTCGGAGGCTAGCCGTGCCGCATATCGTCAAGAGCACGATCCTGAACGCACCGACCGACGCGGTGTGGGACGTGTTGCGCGATTTCAACGGGCACGACCGCTGGCATCCGGCGGTTGCGACCTCCTCGATCGAACGCGCGCAATCCGCGGACAAGATCGGCTGCGTCAGGCGATTCAAGCTCAAGGACGGCTCTGAGCTGCGCGAGCAGCTGCTGGCGCTGTCCGACCTCGAGCAGACCTTCAGCTACTGCCTGCTCGATACGCCGGTCCCGATGTTCAACTACGTCGCCCATGTCCGGCTGCTGCCGGTGACCGACGGCGACCGCACCTTCTGGCACTGGGAGTCGCGATTCACGACGAAGCCGGAGGACAAGGACCGCATCACCCACATGGTCGCCGAAGACATCTATCAGGCCGGATTCGAAGCGATCCGCCGCCATCTGAAGGAGGCCGCTTGAGCCATGGCCGTGACGGTAAAGACCTTTACGAATGCGAGCGAGGCGGCCGGTGCGCTGTCGTCGGACCGTAGCGCGCGCTATCTCGGCGGCGGCACGCTGGTGATGCGCGCGCTGAACGAAGGCGACGTATCGATCTCGACGATCGTCCGGGCGCAGGACCAGGCACTGACGCGGATCGATGCCTCGGGTCCGCGCATCACGCTCGGCGCCGGCGTCACCTTCGCGCGCGTGCTCGCCGAGCGCGATCTCGCCTTCCTGCATGCCCCTGCCCGCTCGATCGGCGGTCCTGCCGTGCGCAACATGGGCACGGTCGGCGGCAATCTGTTCGCGCCGAACCCTTACGGCGATTTCACCGTGGCGCTGCTGGCGCTCGATGCCACAGTCGCCGTGCAAGGCGGCTTCGGCTCGCGCGATATTCCGATTGAGGAGTTTCTGCAGGGGCGCGAGCGCCAGGCCGGGACATTGGTGCTGTCGGTGTCCTGCACGCGGCCGGCCAGCAGCGAGGCGTTCCGTTATCGCAAGATCGCGCGCATCAAGCCGAAGGGCGGCTCGGTGATCACGCTCGCCGCGCATCTGCCGGTCAGCGGCGGACGGATCGCAGGTGCGCGGATTGCGCTGGGCTCGATGGCCCCGACCCAGATCCGCGCCCGCGCCGCCGAGCGCGCGCTGGAGGGCCGCTCGCTGGATGCCGCGACCATCGCAGCCGCGGCCTCTGCGGCCACGGAAGGAACATCGCCATCCGACAACGCGCTCGGCAGCGCCTGGTATCGCCGCGAGATCGTCGGCGTGCATTTGCGACGCCTGCTATCGGGACAGGAATAGCTCGCCATGACAAAGATCCCCCTGCAATTTCGCCACAACGGCCGCGACGTCGCGATCTTCGTCGACGGCGGCACCAATCTGCTGGTCGCGCTGCGCGAGCTGATCGGCGATATGACGCCGAAATTCGGCTGCGGCCAGGGAGGTTGCGGCACGTGCAGCGTCCTGATCGATGGTGAGCTTCACCTCTCCTGCCTGACGCTCGCCGAGACCGTCGCCGACCGCTCGGTCGAGACACTCGACGGCATGAAGCAAGGCCCGAACCTGCATCCGCTGCAGCGCGCCTTCGCCGACAACTTTGCCGCCCAATGCGGCTATTGCACGCCGGGCATGCTGATGGCCGCAAAGGCGCTGCTCGACCGCAATCCCACCCCGAGCCGGGCCGACGTGGTCGAGGCGATCTCCGGCAACATCTGCCGCTGCACCGGCTACGAGCCGATCATCAATGCCATCCTCGCCGCCGCGGGCGGCCGGGCCAGCGCCTGAGGTCAGACCATGCTGGAACTGCGCAAGGACATCTTCGCCGACGAGCGTGACGATAACCTGAAGGAGATCGGCAAGGGCACGCAGCGGCAGGACATGCTCGGCCACATCACGGGCACGTCCAGCTATTTCAATGATCACCAGTTGCAGGGCATGCTGCACCTGAAGGTCGTTCGTTCGACCCAGGCCCATGCAAGGCTGCGCCGGATCGATACCACCGAGGCCGAGCGCTCGGCCGGCGTGCGCCGGATCATCCGCGGCGCCGACGTCCCACGCAATCTCAACACGCTGCTCAGCCTGATCAACTTCGGCAAGGATGACGAGCCGTCGCTCGCCGTCGACAAGGTCCGCTACAAGGGCGAACCGATCCTCGCCATCGTCGCCGACAGCGAGCGCGAGGCGTTCGAGGCGATCGCAAAAGTCAAGGTCGACTACGAGCCGCTGCCGACCGTGTTCGACGTCGAGGATGCGCTGAAGCCCGGCGCCCCCGTGGTCAACGAGACCTATCCGAAGAACGCCTTCATCTATCACGACGTCTATGATCACCAGCGCTTGCGCTTTGGCGATGCCGATGCCGCGCTCGCAACCGCGGACCACGTGCTCGAGCAGCGCTACCAGATGTCGCCGATCGAGCACGCTCCGACCGAGACCAACGGCGCCATCGCCGCGCCCGACACCAACGGCCGCTACGTCGTCTACACCTCGACGCAGGCGCTGTTCTTCTCGGTCGACACCTGCGCCAAGATCCTGGACGTGCCCTCCAACACCTTCCACTTCATCGGCGGCACCGTCGGCGGCGGCTTTGGCGGCAAGGTGGATACCCTGACCGAACCGCTCGCGATCCTCGGCGCCATGCTGACGGGGCGTCCCGTGCGTTACGTATTCGGCCGCGAGGAGGAGATGCAATACGGCCCGCCGCGGGGCGCCGAGCGCATCTACATCAAGGACGGCGTGATGCGCGACGGCCGCATCGTCGCGCGCAAGATCCGCGCTTTTTTCGACAGCGGTGCCTATACGCGGCTGTCGAGCTATGCCGCGGTGAAATGCGCCGCCCACCTGCCGGGCCCTTACACCATCCCGAACGTCTATGGCGATGTCTATTGCGTCTTCACCAACCGCACGCCGGCGACTGCCATGCGCGGCTTCGGCGTCACCGCGATGGATTTTGCCATCGAATGCCAGATGGACAAGCTCGCGGGCCTCGTCGGCATGGACCCGATGGAGTTCCGGATTCTGAACGCCTATCGCGACGGCGACATGAAGGCGCACCGGCGGGAGGCCAAGAACACCGCGCTGATCGAATGCGTCCAGGTTGCGGCGGAGAAGGCCAAATGGCCGATCCGCGACGAGTTCAGGCGCGCCTCCTCGCGCAAGGACGGTGGCGGCAGCCGCGCCGTCATCCCGCCGACACCGACGGATTCGCGGGCGCGGCCGGCCGCGCCTGCGCAGCAGCGCACGAGCTATGACCGCGCGCCGCCTACGACGACGCGGGAGCCGCCGCGCGAGCCACCGCCGCCGGCGCCGCCTCCTCCCCCGCCGCGCCCGGCCGCACCATCGCACGGCGCGACCCGGTTCTCATCCGTGTTCGGCACCAGGAGGCGCTAGATGGCCAGGCATCGCGGACGCGGCATGGCGTCGATCAACTATCCCATCGGCATGAATCTCGGCGGCGATCCGAGCCAGGCGCTCGTGCATTCCAATCCCAGCGGCAAGTTCACGGTGGCGCTGTCGTCGATCGACCTCGGCCAGGGCATGAAATCGGTGACTCGGCAGATCTGCGCCGAGACCCTGGGCGTGCCGGTCGAGGACGTCTACGTCGACACGGCGGACTCCGACACCGGCCCGCATTGCATGGGCTCGTTCGCCTCGCGCGGCACTCATCGCGTCGGCAACGCCGTGATGGCTGCCGCCCGCGAGGCGCGCGGCGTGATGATGGAGGCCGCGGCCGAGGAGCTCGAGGTCAACGCCGCCGATCTCGAGACCGACGGGCGCGGCAACATCCACGTCAAGGGCGCGCCGCACCGTTCGATCTCGACCAAGGACGTCGCCATTGCCGCGCAGTTCAAGCAGGGCAAGACCATCTCGGGCCGCGGCATCTTCCTCGTCCCGCTGTCGGACGTCGATCCTGAAACCGGCGAGATGTCGCCGGCGACCTGCTATGCCCATGCCTGCCTCGTCGCCGAGGTCGAGGTCGACGACGAGACTGGCGAAGTTGCGATGGTCCGGATGGATTCCGCCTACGAGCTCGGCCGCGCGCTCAATCCGCGCCTGGTCGAGCAGCAGCTGGTCGGCGGTGCCTGGATGGGCGTCAGCCACGCGCTCTACGAGACGCCTGAGCCCTACTATCCCGATCCCGTCCACGGGCCCCGCGACTTCGTCGAATATCTGATGCCCGGTCCCGGTGATATCTGCCCGCATGACATTGCCGTGCTGGAGCGTCCCGCCCCCGATGGGCCGTTCGGGGGAAAAGGCCCTGGCGAGATGTGCGCCAATCCGGTGCTGCCGGCGGTGGCGAATGCGATCTTCAACGCGGTCGGCGTCCGCATCGACGATCTGCCGATCACGCCGGAGAAGGTGCTGCGCGCAATCAAGGCCCAGGGCGGCGCGCGGCCGCAGGCGCGGCGCTAGAGGCTCGGCCGTGGCGGTTCGCAGCAACATCGTCGGCATCGACAGCCCCGAGGCGCTGGAGAAGGCGCTGCGGGCAGCGTATTATCTCGCCGACGAGGGCCTCGCGACCGCCGCCTATCTCGGACTCGCCCTCGGCAAGCCGCTGCTGCTGGAAGGTGCGCCCGGCGTCGGCAAGACGGAAGCCGCAAAAGCCATTGCCGCCGTGCTCGGCCGCCGCCTGATCCGCCTGCAATGCTACGAGGGCATCGACGCGTCTGCCGCGCTCTATGAGTGGAACTATCCGCGGCAAATGCTGGCGATCCGCCAGGCCGGCGATGAGAGCATCGACATCTATGGCGAGACGTTCCTGATCGAACGACCGATGCTGGCCGCGCTGCGCGCGCCCGATTCCACCGTGCTCCTGATCGACGAAATCGACCGCGCCGACCAGGAGTTCGAGGCCTTCCTGCTCGAATTCCTCTCCGACTTCCAGATCTCCATTCCCGAGCGCGGCACGGTCCGCGCCGCCGAGCGGCCGGTCGTCGTGCTGACCTCGAACCGGACCCGCGATCTGCACGAAGCCTTGCGCCGCCGCTGCGTCTATCACTGGATCGACTATCCCAGCGCCGAGCGGGAGGCGCGGATCATCATGATGCGCGCATCCAGCGTCGCCGAAGCCACGGCCCGCGCCGTCGTCGCGGCCGTCGAGAGATTGCGGCGCGAGCCGCTGAGCAAGGCGCCTGGCATCGCGGAAGCCGTCGACTGGGCCGAGGCCGCGACCCTCCTCAACAAGGGCGGCGCGCGCTGGCCTGATGCTTTCAAGCGCTCGATCGGGGTGGCGCTGAAGGACGAAGAGGATCTGCACTTCATCGCGCCGCGGCTCGATGCCATGCTCGCGGAGGCGACCGCATGAGCACCGATCTGCAGCTCCCACGCGCCGCCCGCACCTTTGTTTCATTCGTCGCGTTGCTGCGCGCCAACGGCTTCGCCGTCGCGCCGGAGCAGACCACTGCGTTCCTCGCCGCGATCGCGCTGCTCGG